>DDFK01000001.1:0-832500 GCA_002337145.1 Chitinophagaceae bacterium UBA1930
CAGGTTCTACAGGTGCACAAGGTGTTACAGGTTCTACTGGTGCACAAGGTGTAACCGGTGCGACAGGTGCACAAGGTGTTACAGGTTCTACTGGTGCCAACGGTGCTACAGGTTCTACCGGTGCACAAGGTGTTACTGGAGCTACAGGTGCACAAGGTGTTACAGGTTCTACTGGTGCACAAGGTGTTACTGGAGCTACAGGTGCACAAGGTGTTACAGGTTCTACAGGTGCACAAGGTGTTACAGGTTCTACTGGTGCACAAGGTGTTACTGGTGCTACAGGTGCACAAGGTGTTACTGGAGCTACAGGTGCCAACGGTGCACAAGGTGTTACAGGTGCGACCGGATTAACTGGTGCAGTGGGTGCAACTGGTGTTACCGGTGCAGTGGGTGCGACCGGAGCTACAGGTGCACAAGGTGTTACTGGTGCGACCGGATTAACTGGTGCAGTGGGTGCAACTGGTGTTACTGGTGCAGTGGGTGCAACTGGTGTTACTGGTGCAGTGGGTGCAACTGGTGTTACTGGTGCAGTGGGTGCGACAGGTGCAACTGGTGTTACTGGGTCAACAGGTGCTAATGGAGCAACAGGTGCAACTGGTTCTGATTATAAAGGAACATCTACCACATCTTTTACTATAGGAGCAGGTTCTAAAGTGTTTACCACCCAGGCAGGATTGGCGTATATAGTTGGCGAAAGGGTTAGGGCTGTAAATACAGCTACCACTTATATGGAAGGTACCATTACCGCTTACACTACTACTTCTTTGACCATTAACGTTGATGTTACCGTAGGTTCTGGAACATTCGCATCATGGAATTTTGCAGTAGCAGGAAATGTTGGTGCAACAGGTGCTACGGGTGCAACAGGTGTTACGGGTGCAACAGGAGCCTCATCTGTTTCTTCTTTCAGGGTGTCAACTACAACAGCTGTTACCATTTTATCTACCGATAATGCAATAACTTCAACCTTTGCCGGTGCTACCACATTTACCTTGCCGTCTCCTGCAGGCTTGTCTGGTAAAATATTTTATCTGTCTTGTACTGATTTAGGTGGCGGGGTAGTGAAAGTTGGCGGAAGTGAAAAAATATATGGATTTGGAGTTGCTGCCGGTGTTTCTAATACTTCCTCAATATCGAGTGGATTTGGTTATTGTATAATTTCTACAGACGGCACTAACTGGTATATCTTATTTATCTAACAACTTACTGTTTACTTAATAACTTTTCTAATAAAAAACGCAGTTTTAATAACTGCGTTTTTTTATTTTCTAATAAGTAGAATATTCTAAAAATAAAGAGATCTAACCTATCCCGTTAGAATACCAAAATAATTATTGTTACGAGAGGTAGAGGTTCAAACTATATTTTACATCTTATACAAATTGGGTTAAAGAAAAAAAAGTCCAGTAATAAAAAAATTACTGGACTTTCTATTGTATTACTACTTCCTAGTTCCTTGAAGGGAAAATTCCGTAAAGGGCAATAATATAAGTAATAGCTAAAGTTGGCTGTAGAATAGAAAAAGGTTGAGAACCACCAGCAGTGCCAAAACTGCCATTAGCAGTAACAGTACCGCTATTTAGATTATTGGTAGTACCCGTACCTGCATTGGGTGCATAAGCAGCCGCAGTAAGAGTTCGGCTAGTTGCCAGATAATTACCGGCAGGTGCCATTGTATTGCCAGCACCCGTTACTGCATTTAGGGATAAAGAAGATACCGGGTGTACGTGTGCCGGCATTTGACCTATTGTAAGTGTAACAGACTCTACCCCAACAGTCTGCCCTATTGTATAACTTGACAAACCTAAGCCTGTGCCTTGGCCTATTGGTATACGACCTTTTAAATTAGGCAACGCAAAAGTTGTTTGCCCATCACCGCCATAGGTTGTACCAATTAAAGCATAAAGAGCTGAATTATTAGCGATAGATTGTAACTGGCCGTTACAAAAGGCCCAGCCATATGGTGCAAAACTGCCAGCAAAAGGAATGATTACACCTATATATGGATTATTCATAACATTTATTTATTTAAGTAAAATATTTTTTATGTGCCTAAATATGTACTACCTATTTATTTAGTTTCTTGAAGGAAAAACTCCCTGCAATGCTATTGAATAGTTTATTACCAAAATAGGTTGCACCATAGAAACCGGTAAACCGCTACCAGCAATACCTATTGATCCTGTAATTGCCCCGGATGCCATGGCGGTTAAAGTAGCTGGTGCAACAATTGAATCGATGTAACCAGCAGTAGTAAGAGAACGACTAGCTGCCAAATAGTTACCAGCAGGTGCCATCGTAGTGCCCGGATTGGAAACCGCATTTAAAGTGAACCCGCTGCTGGAATGGGTATGCGAAGGCAGTTGATTACTGCTGATATAAACATTTTCTGCACCCCTTGTTTCACCAAGTGCATAAATAGACAAACCATTTCCCCAGCCTACTACCGCACGTCCACGTAAATCGGGCAGGGCAAAAGTAGTTACACCATTACCACCATAAGTGGTACCCAATATTGAAAAAAGTGCAGTATTTTGGGCAATAGATAAGAGTTGCCCATTACAATTAGCCCAGCCCCTAGGAGCGAAATCGAAACCGAAGGCGAATATTGTACCTAATAATGGCGAATCCATAATGATTTGTTTAAGTTAATGTTTATGTACGTACTTACTATTAAAAGCTGGCCTTTCTATATTACTAATTTCTTGAAGGGAAAACCCCCGACAAGGCAATAATATAAGTTAGTGCCAATACCGGTTGAACAATAGAGGTGGGCAGGCCACTACCTGTAAGGCCTATAGTACCACTAATTGAACTGCTATTCAGGGCCACAACTGTACCTGGTGCCACAGCTGCAGCTGCATAACCCGCATTAGTAAGACTACGGCTTGCTGCTAAATAATTGCCAGTAGGTACGGTAGTATTGCCAGGTATTGATACAGACGCTACACTTAGGCTACCTGCACCATGCGTATGTGTTGGCATTTGGTTCTGCGTTAGCGTAACAGTTTCCGAACCAGAAGCTTGACCTACAACATAATTAGATGTGCCCGCACTCTGACCTTGCCCAACTGCAGCACGGCCCTGTAAATTTGGCAACGCAAAAGTGCTTGTACCATTGCCACCATAATAAGTTCCTATAATGGAAAAGAGTGCAGTGTTTTGTGATATAGGAAGCAACTGGCCATTACATTGGGCCCAGCCCCTTGGTGGAAAGTTTCCTGCGAAGATAAATATCGAGCCTACAAATGGATCCATGGCATAGTTAGTTTGGTTAGCTAATGTTAAATGCTATAAGGGCATAAATATATCATTATTTAAGAAGAATTTGTTCTCTAAATTTTTTTTAATCATAAAATAATCAAACGCTTTTTAGATACACAAATACGGGTTTTGCCAACTGGCAACTATATCGGCAAGCATGCTTTTAAGTACTTCGTCCTTTAAGGATAAGGTAGTGTTTGTACCGATTTTTGTTTGCTGGATGTTTTCATTGCCTGCCAGCAACTGCACTTGCATTATATCAACCGGGTTCTGTTCATATATCCTACTATTTTCACTTGCAAGATTTTGCAGGGAAACCAATTGAGGATTTTTGGAAAATTCTGCCAACCACTCATTCCCATTTGCCGCAATTGCAGCATCAGCTATGGCAGTACCTGCGGTATAACCTAGATGATAAAAGGATTTTACTGTTTCAATTACAGTGCCTTTGTTTGAACGGATTACTGTTGTAATAATGGATAGATCGTCTGCCACAGGTTTAAAAGGTGCCAATAAAAAGGGCAGCCCCATCAATTTCACCGTTTTGTGCAAGCCCGCCTTAATAAATGCATCAAGAAAAAGCGTTGTCTCTTCGCCACAGAAAGTAGCAAAAATAAAATCGGGTTTGTGCTGTTGAATGATATTGATTAAAATATCCATATCGGAGAAACCGGTTGCACCGGCTAAGGGGGCTACAGCAAATGCCCATTCCTTTTCGGCACCTGCGGCTTTCATTCCTTCGTAAAACATGTGCGAGAAACTATAACCCGCATCATATACAGCCGATACGTAAAGCCCCCTTTTGCCAATATTGTTTACGCCCCAATTGCCCAGTGCCCATGCATGTTGCCATAAGTGAAAAGAATTCAGCATCATGTATTCATTCATGTTATTCAGGTTGGGCATAAACCCCCCAACATTGCTGAACAGGAAAGGTTTTTGGGCAACGGCAGTTTTATCTTTCAACCCTTCTATCACCCTATTGGATACAATGCCTGTTATGATATCCACATCATCAAAACTTACCAGTTTGTTCATTGCAGATTCAACTTTGGGCAAACCACCCTCAGCTATAAATTCTTTTATTACGGTATATGTTATCTCATGTTGGCCAAGTGGTGCAAGCCCATCCGTTAAGCCGCTTTCAAAATCTTTTGCCACGGGTAGTATGCTAGAATGGGGCAACATGACCCCTATATTTAGTTTTTTCATCGAGTAAAATTAAAAATGCAGTGTACTACATTTCAATAAACATTCTTAGTAGATTACTATTTATTTGTTGTGCCAATAAATGTATGGGTGAACCCTGTTGCTGCTGACTTAACATTTGCTCCAGCGATTTCATTTGAAATAACAGGTCCCTTTGCTCCGTATTTTTAATGAGGCTTTGTATCCAGCTAACCGCAACCACCCTTGTACCTTGGGTTACGGGCTTTACGCGGTGTATTTTTGTGGTTGGATAAATAATGGCGTCGCCTTTATTCATTTTAAATAACCTGGTTTCCGATTCGGTTTCAATTTCAAGTTCTCCGCCTTCGTATTCATCGGGACCGGTTAAAAAAATGGTAATGCTCATGTCTGCCCTGATCATCATATTGTTGGCACCAGATAAGGGGCTATCTACATGCCAACCGTATTCCATGCCCGGCAAATAACGGCTTATGAGAAAAGGCAGCACTGCTTTTGTTTGCGTGGCTTCCCTGAATATGGGGCTTTGCATTAAAGCCTGTTCAATAATCTGGTTAATAAAAGCTGTCTGCTGGTCTTCCCTGGCAAGTTGTTCGTTGTTTTTTACTTCTTTGGCTGCACCAGTAGCGGTTATTTTACCGCTGGTAAATTTTCCGATGGAAAGTATATTGTCAATTTGGGCCAGTTCGGCAGTGTTAAGCAGGTTAGGTACAGGTATATACATAGTACAATATTAGTATTGTGGCTGGTATCGCAGTAGTTAGTCGAACAGCCGTAAATATAACTCACTTGCTATTATATACACAAGAAATAAGTCAATTAATATTATGGTAACTGCTATAATTAATTTATTTGCACATTGGCCAGTAGATGGATTTTATTTGGTGTAAAACACTATCTTCATGCCCTTAAAATGTCCTTACCCAAACAACTAACCACAAACTAACACTGATGCAAAACCGTAGAAAATTCTTGATACAGGGTTCATTGGCCGCAGGTGCCGCAGCATTATTAAAACCATTGGAGGGTTTTTCGAAAGTACTTTCATATACAGGTGTAAAAAGCCATGAGACGTTGACCATTTTGCATACAAGTGATTTACACATAGCCGCCACACCAACTATCGGTGTTTCTACTGCAGAAACCATTTCAGCAAACCTTTTGTCCATAAGCAATAAAGTAAAAGAAATTAGGGACACTAATCCCAATATTGTGCTTTTACACAATGGCAACATTTTCGGTGCAAGCCATACAACTGAAGAAGCACAAACGCAGTACTTGCGTTTAATGCAGCAAACAGGTTATGACGCAGTAGTTGAAGGTAAAGAAGACCGTTATGACAAGTTACCTGTGGCTATAACCAATAAAGTAATGCCGATATTGGTTGATTCATTGGACAATGCTGCCTTATTTAACCTTAGCCAGAAACTGCCTTACCGCGTTGTTAGGAAAGGGAATATTAAAGCAGGTGTTATTACCAATGCAGTAAAGAATAATTTCTCCATTGAGGAAAAAGCAACAGCGTTAAGCAATACAGCCCAATACCTGAAAGAAAAACAAGGTTGCCATATTGTAATCTGTTTATCTACAGGCAATATAGGTGGAGATAGTGATTCACCTGTTCAGAACGATATTGAAATGGCGAGCCTGTCTAACTTTGTTGACGTTATTATTAGTGGCAATAATACGGTAAGCAGGCCTATTAACCGCATTTACAGAAATGCAAACAAGGCAGAAGTTTTTGTACATGCTACTACACATGCTGGCTCAGCTGTGGGCAGAATAGATATTGAATTTGATGAAAACTTTTTAAAGAGAAATATAAGGGCCTATTATAAATAAGTCATTTTCGATGAAGTTAGAATAAAAGAAATGCCACTAACAAGTAGTGGCATTTCTTTTATTCTACTTTTACTTTGCCTTCGAACTTTATTCTGCAAAGGTTAGAATCTAATATATTACTCTTATACCTTAAAAAAGCTTTATATTAGTTTCTAGTTGGAAATACTCCATTTACACAAATAATATAATTCATTCCTAAGAAAGGCTGCATTAAAGAAAAAGCGGTACCGGAGCCGGCATTATTAATGGCAACATTTGGCAACGCCGCAGATATATTATCAATTGTAATGGAACCTGCATTCATTGCAGCAATTGTACCAACAGTGCCATCAACAAAAGCAGCAGCAGTAGCAGTTCGACTGGCTCCAATATAATTTCCAGTAGGGTCCATTTTGGTACTAGGTGTATTAAATGCATTTAAAGTAGCCGTGGCAGAAGATGTGCCTGTGCCTGCTGTCACTGTTACGGTATGGGTATGTGCAGGCATTTCAGAAGTTGACAGGGCATGATCTTCTGCCCCACCAGCCTGACCTAAGGTTATATTGTTAGACAATCCTGTACCTTGCCCCACCCCTACAGCTACCCTGCCCCTAAAATCAGGCAAAGAAAAATTGGTGGTACCATCACCACCATAAGTATTGCTGAGTATTGAAAAAAGAGCCGTGTTATCAGCAATAGTTAAAAGCTGCCCCTGACAATAAGCCCAGTATTTGGGGTTGAAATTACCTGCAAACATGCGTATCTCACCAATGTTCCCTTCCATAAATGTATCTTTAATAATAAATTGTTTAAATCTTATCAACTTCTGCTTGGAAAAACACCTTCAACTGCTATAATAAAATTGACACCTAAATAAGGCTGCATAATAGAAACCGCCCCCCCACTACCATTGGTACCCAATGCTACTGTTGGTAATGGAGCAGTTACACTGGTAACTGTAATAGAAGCAGCATTCATAGCAGCAACTGTGCCAACAGTGCCATCCACAAAAATTGCTACAGTAGCAGAGCGACTGCCTCCAATATAATTACCAGTAGGGTTTTGTATGTTTCCAGGAGAATTAATAGCATGTAAAGTAGCTGTTGCAGAAGATGCACCAGTACCAACTGTTACAGTAGCAGTATGATTGTGTACAGGTAACTGTGCTGTTGATAAAGTCTGAGATTCTGCACCACCTATATCTCCCCTGTTTCTATTTGTTAAACTGGGCCCTTGTCCGGTGCCGACAGCGACCCTGCCCCTAAAATCGGGAAGTTTAAATGTGGTCTCACCATCACCACCAAAGGCTGTTCCTATCAATGCAAAAAGAGCGGTATCGGTTGCTACGGACATTGTTGCACCATTACAAAGCCGCCATCCACGAGGTGCAAAATCACCAGCAAACATTTGTACTTCTGCAAAGTATGTATTCATGGAGTTAACTTTAATGTATTATTCTTTAAAATTAGGTCATTTGTGCAAATACACAAATATTTTCATGTATAGTTATTATTAATATAATAATATCATTAAAAATACCCGCTTTAATAATTATAGTCTATAAAATCAACTAAGCATTAAACAAATTTTTCTCCTAACGAAAGCCCCAATTGAAAGAGCTTTATGCCTGAAACAAATCCATGTTGAGTAGATGCAATATTGATTTTTAGAAATTCTCCATTTATGCAGGCTACAATTAATCCATATACTACATCTGCATATACAATTGTTCCTGGCACAAACTGTTCGGTAGTATTTACATCAGCAGGTGATACTTCCAGTAACCGTAAAGAATTTTCTTTAATAGATGTTATAGCCCCACCATATTTAGGATTAGTGGCATTAACCAAATATTCGATCTCATCGGCAGTCTGTATTTCCCATTTAATGGTAAGCTCATCTTCAGTAGGGCTATCGTACATGGCATCTTGTTCGGTAGATATGTCTATTGCAAATAATGTATTGTTTTGTAGTTGGGTGATTAGTTTATTTGCAAGTTCAATAGCCAATGTGCCCAATCTCTGGCAATGCAATCCATATGTTTCACCAGGAATAATAGATATTTCTTGTCTGATGAACAATGTTCCTTCATCCAAGGTATCGGTCATTTGATGAATACTGATTGCACCGTACTGTTGCCTGTTTTTGATTTGCCAAAAAATGGGGTCGCCTCCCTTATAATTAGGCAATTTTCCAAAATGGAAATTGATAAAACCAAAAGTTGGCAATGCCAATATTGTTGCTGGAATTTTCCAAGGAAAAGTTAGCGTAAAAGCTGCTGCTGCTTTTTCTTCAAGAATCAAATTTTGCAATTGCAGCTCAAGATTCTCTTTATGTATTAAATGTATTGCTGTAGCAGGAATACCAACAGATAATAATAAAGGAAATAGTATTTTATTTGATCTTTTGGGTATAGCTATGGCAACTAATGTACCTTGCCGTTGCAAATGCATTATTACAGGTAATGCTAGTTGGTCAGAATTACAAAGAATAATTATTCTCATTTAGATACACAAATAAGGGTTTAACCAACTAAAAACAGGGCTGTCCTTTTCGGCTGCAAACATGTATTGTTGAAGGGGTGCCGGCAAAGTAACCTTTTCAAAAATTTCAGTTACAAAAGCAACGTCATTTGCTTTTACCTGATTACTTAGCAACTCAATTGATTCAATAGATATATTGTTATTATTTACCGATAGCATTGTTTTATTATTAGCCATACCTTGTTGAAGGCTACCAATACCCCCTTTCCCTAACGCCTCAGTAATTGCCATGCCAGTTTGTAAGCCAAGATGGTAAAACACATTTTCAGCATTTATTTCTGAATTTTTTACAAAGGGATTTGTTGTATAAATAGTAGCATTTCCATTCAATGGCTGAAAAGGGTTCAGTAGATAAGGCAAACCAATAAGTTTTGTTCTTTCAGCCCATCCCCTATCTATAAATTCATTTAAAAACTTGGTTGCTTCTGTACCACAAAAACAGCCAAAAACAAAATCTGGTTGATAAGTTTCCAAGTAAGGAAAAATAGTTTCCATATTGGACAGTTCGCCATTAGGCGGCATTTGTGTTACCGAAAACGACCAACTACTATTGGCATCGGCATATTTCATTCCTTCATGAAACATATGCGAAAAAGCATACCCTGCATCGTACACCGATGCAACAAACATTCCTTTATTACCCCATACTTTAACGCCACCGCTCCCTGCAGCCCAAGCATGTTGCCAAAGGTTCAGTGAATTAATAAAAACATATTCGTTCATTTTGCCCAATTCTGGTACATGTGCACCAACATTATTTGCAATTAGTACCTTCTTGGTATTTTTGAACCTATCCGAAATAAAACCAACAATTTTTGAAGACAGGATACCTGTAACCATATCCACATTGTGGTAATTGAACAATTTACTGCAGGCAGTTTCAGTATCTTTTATGCCACCTTGTGCTATAAACTCTTTTGATAAAATATATTCTAGTCCACAAGCACTAAGCCCAATCAACCCATCATTTAAGCCATCTTCAAAATTTCTTGCCAAAGGCAATATGGTTGAATAAGGCAGCATTAACCCTATGTTCAGTTTTTTCATTGTTTAAGATTAGATTACTGTGTACTACATTTTAATAAACACACTTAATAAATTATTATTTTGATTATTATACCAGTAGGTAGATTTCAAATGTTATAGTTGCATATTTATGAAAGTCGATAGAAAAATTATTTCACTATTATGGCTGCTATCAACCAGTGGCATTTCTTTTTGCTTCAAGTTGGTTATACAGGTCAAAAGCTTTCTGTTGGTAAGCAGGTATGTCCGCAACGGTTGCTTCTTCATCAAATTTCTGCTTTGGATATTTTGCATGGTAGCCTGCACGCTGCTGCATACTGTACAGTTCCTGCTCAGTAAAACGGATGGATGCCGCCTGCCCAATTTTTTCCATCATGCCAACGGCACCTTCATTATAATTAATCAACGTGGCCAAAGCATCCTGTTCCATTATTTCAAGAAAAGATGCATAATATTTTTCCAGCACCATTGCCATATACGCGTCCAACGAAACCAAGTTAATGGCTTCTGCATCAAAGCCAAAAATTTCTGGCTCAATTACACCCTGCACGGCTTGCATGCCCCTCAGTTTTTGATGGCTTTTTATAACTTCATCCGGTTTGCGGTACAGCAAAATAAAAGGTGTTTGGGGGTACAGTTTACGTAACTGCCTATAAAACAAAACATGCCAGCTATCTGTTTTAATGATTAAACGGTTTTCGTTGCCTCTTCTTTTTTGTGCATAGCTAGCAATGGATGCCTGTAACAACTGTAAAGTAACCGTTTCATCCGCATCGGGCATCAGGTTACGCCAACGCAGCACCTGGTCTATAAAAGGTACTTCTGATAGTACAATATTTGCTTCGTTTAATGATAGCAATTGGGCTGCTAAGGTAGACCCGCATCTTGACACATGGAATATGAATGCGGTTGGCTGTACGGTATCAACGCCATCCAACCATTCTGGTAAAATATCTATACTACTCACCGCTTTTATACGGTGCCCATTATTGTCCAACTGTTTACAAACACTTATGGTTTCGTCAAAGAAAGGTTCCGTAAATCTTTTATCCGCCACATACAACCATTTGCACAAAGCATTGCCGCCATCAAAAAACAAATGGTAGGGCAACCAGTTCTTCAATGCCTTCACACCATCGGCATCATTGCCATTATCCGTAACCGCAGTCAATAATTTATCTGCCAGGTCGTTGGCCATTTGTATGGATATGGGCGTATTCATTTTTCGCAGTTCGGCAATCATTCTCTCTGTTTCTGCCACATCCACAGTAACTGCTTTGGTTTTCTTTTCTGCCTGTTCAAATAGTTCTTTCAGCCAGTCGTTCACTACACAGTCAACCACTAAATGTATCCTGTCTGTACTGCCAAAATTGTTTACCCTATGGGGCAGGTTTGCATTAATATACCAGGCCTCCCCTTCCTGCATCCGTAGCAAATCATTGTCAAGGTAAAATGCTACCCCTTCGTTGGTAAACACAGGAAAGTGTAGTCTCGCTTCACCTTTTTCAAAATGCAGTTCATGGTCGCGGTGCTCCTTAATAATGGCACCAGCCTTCAGGTTCAACAAACGCACACTCATGGTTTCGCATTGCAGTTGGGTAAGCAGTTGCTTTACTGCCGGAAAAGCTTCCATCAATTGGGTGTTGGCATAACCATTGTTCTGCATGGCATCGGCAAAAATATTTGTGGTATCGCCACCCGGTGCCTTTAGTGGCAACACCGTCCATTCTCCTTCATAATGCAATGTATTAAAGTGTGCCTGCCATTTTTGGGCCAGTGCCTGCTGTACCTGCTGTTGCATGGCAACCGTATCAAAAGGCATGTTCAGTTTAGCGTAAGAAATCATACAATCAATTATCGGTAATCTATTTTAGTAAATGAAACGCAAACAAGGTAAGCCGTTTTGCCATTGTGTAGTTAGCGTTTGTAAAACCGTAATATATTATTTACGGCCTGTTGTACGGTAACCTTAAAAGTATCGATGGTTAGTTCGGGTTTCTGTGGTGGATAGTACGGTGCAGAAATGCCCGTAAAATCTTTTATTTCGCCAGCTTGTGCCTTTTTGTAAAGCCCTTTGGGGTCACGCTGTATGCATACTTCCAAATCGGTGGCCACATATACTTCAATAAAATTGCTGCACATCTGTCTTATCTCGTTGCGTATATCATCGTAGGGCGAAATAAGCGACACAATCACCACGTTGCCCTGCTTCTCGAACAGGGAAGCGATAAAACCCACATTGAGGTTGTGTTTCTTTCTGGATTCCTCGTCAAAACCCGTTTGTTTAATGGCATGCCTTATTTCGTCGCCATCCAACAGCACGGGAGTGATGGATTTGTTTTTGAACGCCTGTATCAATGCATGGGCAATGGTTGTTTTACCGGCACCGCTTAAACCCGTTAACCAGATTACTGCGGGCCTTGCCCTGATGCCCACAACCCTGTTCCAGACACCTTCAAAAACATAGTAGGACAGTATCTTGACCAGCGAGTCGAGTATGCCAATGGAAACCGAGGCCACAAAATTCTGCGTTAGCACAAAAGAAATGACAAACGTGATAAAGGAGGAGTAAACCCGGTAGGAAACGGATTTGATGAACCTGGTTTTGCTGAACATATAGCTAACTGCAATTAGTGGTTTTGGTGCCCATTGGCCAGCATATTGCTGCCGGTTGTAGGGCATGTAAAATAAAGTATTTCTTGTGCAATTCTTTGCATTTGCTGTACAATCAGTAGAAATACGCAATAATTGGCTGGACTAAAGAAATCAGGCCGTTTTTTATTTTTGTAGCAAATTTTCTGTAGCAAAATATTTTGCTACAAGATTTTTGCTACAACTTTGTAGCAGGTAATTTATTTTTAAAAATTTTGCTACAAAAGATATATGAAAGATGTACGCAACGGATTGGGTATAACGCAGCAGCAGTTGGCAGATTATTTGGGCGTTACCCGTAGCCAGCTTTCGCTGGTTGAAATGGACCAACGTTTTTTGCCCACCATTGCATCGGTCAAGAGCAGCAAGTTGCTGCTTGCCATGCAGGGCAAGAAGAAGCCCGAAAAATTGGCGGCAGAAATTGCCAAGCAAACAAAGGCCTTGCATAAAAAATTACAGGACCGCAGTAAGGAGTGTACCTATCTGGCTAGCGTGGCACGAAACAAATTGCAAGTATTGCAATTGCAGTACAACCAGTGCTGCAATGCATTGCAGGCGGTACATGCTTTATTGCCCAACCTGCCTGCAACCAAAGAATATAAGGGCGACCGGTTGTGGCTGGAATTATTGGAAATGAATGCCCTTAGCAAATTGGGCAGTTGCGGGCCAGATGCACAAACAAGTTTGCAATTGGAAATTGATCTGCTGGAGTTTGAAGCGAGGGAAGCAATGAATAGGTTGAAATAATGGTCATAAAAAATCCCGCTTCATCAGCGGGATCTTCTTTTATCTATCTTTTTAAACGTTTTAATTAAACGCTTCCTTTACACGGTCGAAAAAGCTTTTGTCGCTTTTTGTTGGTTGGGGTTTAAAGTTGCCGCTGTCGTTCAGTTTTTCCAGCATGGCCTTTTCTTCGGACGAAAGCTGTTGCGGCGTCCACACATTTACATACACCAACTGGTCGCCTCGGCCATAGCCCTGCACTTCGGGAAAGCCCTTCCCTTTTAGCTTGAATATCTTTCCACTCTGCGTGCCTGCGGGTATCTTTATTTTTGCACGTCCGTCAATGGTCGGCACTTCCACACTTGTACCAAAAGCCGCATCGGGGAAGGAAATATGCAAATCGTAAGCAACATTCAAACCATCGCGTTGCAGCTCTGCATGTTGCTCCTCTTCTATCTGTATAATCAAATCGCCATTGGCACCGCCACGTTCGCCAGCATTTCCCTTGCCGCCCATGCTTAGTTGCATACCTTCCTGTACGCCTGCAGGTATGTCTATAGAAATGGTTTCCTCACCATATACCCTGCCCTCGCCTTTACATGCACCACATTTTGCAGTAACGGTAGTGCCTTCGCCATTACAGGTTGGACAGGTTGTTACCGTTTGCATCTGGCCAAGAAAAGTATTCTGTACACGCTTTACCTGTCCGCTACCATGACAGGTGCTACAGGTTTGCACGCTGTTCTTATCTTTTGCACCGCTGCCATTACAGGTGTTGCAGGATACATATTTTTTGACCTTTACATTTTTGGTTACGCCTTTTGCAATTTCCTCGTAAGTCAATTTCATTTTTATACGCAGGTTGCTGCCACGTATGCCTCTTGTGCGTCCACCGCCGCTGCTTCTACGTCCGCCGCCAAAAAAGCTACCAAACATATCGTCGCCAAACACATCACCAAACTGGCTAAAAATATCTTCCATATTGGTGGCATGCCCGCTGCCAAAACCACCGCTGCCCGGTGCAAATGCCTGGTGCCCGTACCTGTCGTACTTGGCTTTTTTCTGATCGTCGCTCAATACTTCATACGCCTCGGCTGCTTCCTTGAATTTTTCTTCGGCTGCTGCGTCACCAGGGTTTCTGTCCGGGTGAAACTGCATGGCCACTTTGCGGTACGCTTTCTTTATTTCATCTGCCGATGAAGATTTTGACACGCCTAATATTTCGTAATAATCCCTTTTCATGAATGTTTTTCGTTTATTGGTTAACTGGTTTATTGGTAGCTTACTAATTAGCCAGTTAACTTTTTAATTTCCTACTACCACTTTTGCAAAGCGTATCAATTTATCGTTTAGGTAATAACCTTTTTGTACTTCATCCAGCACTTTGCCCTTCAGGTCCTCGGTAGGTGCAGGTATCTCGGTAATGGCTTCGTGTTTTTCCACATCAAATTCTGTGTTGATGCTTTCCAGTGCCTTTACACCTTTGGCCTGCAGGCTGCTGCGTATTTTGTTGAACACGAGCTGTATGCCTTCTTTTTGTACCGAAATGTCTTCGCTGGCTGCAAGTTGCTTCTCGGCACGGTCCACATCGTCCAATACTTCCAGTAGGGATACAATCACATCCTTGCCTGCAGTCTGTATCAGTTCCAGGCGTTCTTTGGAGGTACGGCGGCGAAAATTGTCAAATTCGGCCATCAAACGCAGGTATTTGTCTTTTTGTTCTGCCAGCTCGGCTTCCAGTTTATCGGTTCCGCTTTCTTCCACATTGTCATTCAAATGGGTGGTACCGGCTGCATTTTCGTCAGCATTAATGTTCATATCGCTGTCATTAGCTTCAGGAGCTATCGTTTCTTTATCGTTCATCATCTTTTTAAATAGTTTCCTTAACAAGTCAATTTTTTTGCCACGCAAAGAAAAGGGAAAAATTGGCAGGCCGGGATTTATGATTTTTGATGCAGGATTTTTGATCTGTACAGATAAGTTATTCATTGGCAACCCCGGAATTTGGGTTTTAGGATTTGGAATTGGGTTTCTTTGCAATTTCATTACTTCCTGCCAAGCCTCCCCGCCGCTTATCTTTGCCGCATGACTAAAGTTTACCTTAGAAAAAAGATAGCCCAGCGTGTTGCCAATGGCCATCCGTGGATTTTTGGCAATGAAGTGGAAAAAGTGGAAGGCGATGTAAACGCCGGCGAAATAGTGGAAGTGTATTATGGTGATGGCAAATTTTGCGGCAAGGGCTATATTAACCCGAAATCGCAGATATTGGTGCGGTTGCTGACGAGGAAGAAGGAGGACATTCATGAGCAGTTTTTTTATAACCGCATTTTACAGGCCTGGAACTATCGTCAAAAAATTGGCTATACCGAGAACTGCCGTTTGATATTTGGCGAGGCCGATGAAATGCCGGCATTGATTATTGATAAGTTCAACGATTATTTGGTGATACAGACTTTGGCCCTGGGCATGGATGTTTGGAAGCCGGCCATTGTGGATGCATTGCAAAAAATATTTGCTCCAAAGGGTATTTATGAACGCAACGATGTGCCCGTGCGTGAACTGGAAGGCCTGCAGCAGCAGAAAGGTTTTTTAAGCAAGCCGTTTGATACAAAGATCATCATTAACGAAAACGGTTTGAAGTTTAATGTGGATGTGGAGAATGGCCAGAAGACAGGATATTTTTTGGACCAACAGGATAATTGCCGTGCCATTAGGAATATTGTGCGTGGTGCAGATGTGTTGGGTGCATTTACCTATACGGGTGCATTTGAAATTCATGCTGCACATTATGGGGCCAAAAGCGTTTTGGGTATTGATATTAGTGCCAATGCGGTTGAGCAGGCAAATAAGAATGCGACATTGAACAACTTGCAGGACGTGGTGAAATTTGAGACCATGAATGCGTTTGATGTACTGAAAAACTGGGCAAAAGATGGCAGGATGTATGATGTGGTGATGCTTGATCCGCCAGCATTTACCAAGAGCCGTGAAAACATACAAAAAGCAGTAACAGGGTATAAAGAAATCAATCTGCGTGGAATGAAGCTGGTTAGGAATGGCGGCTTTCTTGTTACCAGCAGTTGCACCAATTTGGTACAGCCCGACCTGTTTTTGCATACTATACAAAATGCAGCGAAGGATGCCCGCAAAAAAATTAAGCAGGTGGTGTTTAATGCACAGGCTGCGGACCACCCGATTGTATGGGGACTGGAGAATACGAATTACCTGAAATTTTTAATTGTGGAGGTGAGTGACAGATAGTTGGCTTTGAATAAGCAGCGATTAGTAATTTAGTAACAAGTAAACAAACAACACATGGAACGCAAACTTCATTATGCAACAGTTTCGGAAGCTTTAGAAAAATTAAAGCAGCAGGGTTTTACCATTGATTTCAATATTAATGGCAACCATTTAATAGCACGGGAACAAAAAATACATCACGATGAGTTTGAAATTGTGGATGTGTATAGGTATGAAGGCGATTCGGACCCGGGCGATGAAGCAACAGTTTATGCCATACAATCGAAAGAGGGATTGAAGGGTGTGTTGGTTACGGGTTATGGCATTTCGGCCGATAACAATGCTTCGGATGAAATACTGAAAAAACTGAATGGCAGGTAGCTTTATATAATTTTTACCAAAACCAGTTTACCGTGAGCAAACATATTTATACGCTTCTTTGCCTTGGCGATTCGTACACCATTGGTGAGGGTGTTGCATTGCATGAAAGTTTCCCTTACCAAACCGTTCAGTTGTTAAGGGATAAAGGGTTTCATTTTCATGCACCAGAGATTGTTGCAAAAACCAGTTGGACCACATTTGAGCTTGCCGAGCATATATTGCACCATAAGCTAAATGAGCAGTACGATTTTGTGACGCTGTTGGTTGGTGTAAATAACCAGTACAGGGGTTTAGGAATGGATGAGTTTGCCAATGAATTTGAATTTTTATTGAAGAAGGCCATCCATTTGGCCAATAACCATACGGAAAGAGTGATTGTGTTGTCCATTCCTGATTGGGGTGTTACGCCGTTTGCAAAAGACAGGAATGCAGTTGAGATACATGATGCAATTGATGCATTTAATGCTACTTGTGAATCGCTTGCAGCAAAACATGAAACACATTATGTAGATATTACAGCCAGCACCAGAAAAGCAAAGGATGACACAAGCCTGCTTACTGGCGACCAGTTGCATTATGCAGCAAAAGAAATGCAGGGCTGGGTAAAATCCGTTGCGAGCATTATTCAACAAGAGTTGGCTTTGGCAGCGAATTAAAATTGATTGGACAAGTTTTACCACAAATGAAAAAGCCTTTACACATTATGTAAAGGCTTTTTTATTGATCCACTATTTTTTTGAAATTATCTTGCTGCAGCAGCTTTTTTACGGGCAGCAGCTTTGCGTATCTTGATTACTTTTTCATCAACCACGGGAGCAAGCAGGCTTTTTTCAAATTCCTGTACTTTCACTTTTTTGGTTGGCGTAAGCAATGTGTTTTTATTGAAACGCATTGCACTCCAACAATGATCCAGTGTAATAGGTTCTTCGGTAAGTGTTTCGTAACAGTTTTCGCCCAATATATTGCAGGTTGAATCCATTTTAAGGTCGCTCACAATCTTACTGGTCTGTTTTGGGTAGGCAACCCATAGTTTCGTATTGTCGTGCAGGGCACAGAACACATCTTTCAACACATTGTTCAACTGATTCTGGTTCACTGCGAATACCAATGCAAAATCAACCTTTTTGTTTTTCAGCAAGGGGGTCACATTTTTGGCGTAACTCAACTTTGCAAACTGTTTTTCTATGGATGAAGGAAGGCCCTGGATCAGTAAATTCTTTTCTTCTTTTAATTCTAACTTCTCAAACAAACTCAGATTTGACATGCCTAAAAGTAATTTTTCAGGTGACTTAATTTAAGGAGTGCAAAGTTACCAAATTGTAACCGTAGTTAAAAAAGAAAATCGGCCCATTTTGGTAAAATGAGCCGATTTGACAATTTTTAACTTTGATTATCAAGTACTTTTATTTCATTGGGCGGTAATAATCCCTAATGGTTTCTTCCATAATTGCATTCAAATCGGCAATTCTTTTGTCTTCTGCCGGGTGGGTGCTTAAAAATTCGGGTGGTTTCTGTCCGCCGCCGGCAGCTTTCATGCGTTGCCATAATGGAATGGCTTCCCTTACATTGTACCCGGCCAATGCAGCGTAACGCAAACCGAATTTATCGGCTTCGGATTCCTGTTTGCGGCTATGGGGCAGAGCAATACCAATTTGGCTGCCCACACCATAGGCATTCAAAAATAGGTTCTGCGTTTCGGCAGGCTTGCTTGAAAGGGCCACAGACAATGCAGCTCCGCCCAATTGTGTGGCCAGGCCCTCGCTCATTCTTTCGTTGCCATGGCGTGCAAGTGCGTGGGCAATTTCGTGTCCCATTACTACTGCCAAAGCCGCTTCGTTTTGCGAAATGGGCAACAGTCCTGTGTAAACCACTATTTTGCCGCCGGGCATGCACCAGGCATTTACTTCTTTGCTATCAACCAGGTTGTACTCCCATTGGTAGCCATCCAGTTCTTTGCTTAATCCTTGCTCTGTATAGTATTTGGTAATGGCAGTTGCAATACGGCTTCCTACCCTACGCACCATTTCAGCATCTTTGTTGCCGGTGCTGCTTACTACTTTGTTTTCGGTCAAGAACTGTTTGTATTCAGTTTTTGCCATGGACTGTACTTCCGTTTCGGATACGAGGCTTAGTTGGCTACGGCCGGTAATGGCGTTGCGGTGGCATGCTGTTACTGTTACAAACGCAAAACCCATTGCCGTTACGAAGAATTTTCTTTTCATTGTATCAAATTGTTTTACGGCAATACAAATAATCCTGTACGACCACAAATGAATAATAATTTAGTGATTCCAGTTAGCGATAAGGCTTATTGAATAAGCTGAATGCCCCAATCCAATTTTTGTACCAAGTACAAACCGATTGAAAAAAAAGTTAATAAAATTGGAACTCAGCGTTTCCTTCTTTTGCGGCTGTCGCGGAACTTGAGGATAGGCACTTTGCCTTCGGTTCCCTTTAAAATTCTGCCAATATTTTTTTGGTGTGTAAGCACTACCATCAAGGCCACCATTACTGCAAATATCCGGTACAGGGTTTCCCTTTCGTTGAAGATGAACAGGATAAACACCATAAATGCCACGCCGGCCAAAATGGAACTGAGCGAAACGAACCTGGTAAGGTAAAGTACAAAAAGAAATACCCCAATGCAACAAACCGCAACCAGTGGCTGAATTGCAATGGCCATTCCGAATAAAGTAGCCACGCCCTTACCACCTTTAAAGTTTGCCCAAATGGGAAATATATGCCCCAGTACTGATGACAGGCCAAGGGCAATCATGAAATTGGTTCTGTGGAGTTCGAAATCGCTACCACTACCTATATAAGTTGATGGAAGGATGATGTATAATGAAGTAGCAATAACACCTTTTAAAATATCTATGATCATTACAAATGTGCCCCAGTTTTTGCCAAGCACACGGAAAGTGTTGGTGGCACCAGCGTTGCCGCTGCCGTATTCACGGATATCAATTCCGAAGAACCTTTTACTTACCCAAATGGATGTTGGTATCGATCCAATAAGGTAAGCCAAAACGATTAGTAACAATTCGTTCATTGGGTAGTTGAAGTTTGAGAAAAACAAATATAAGCACCTGTGCCCACAATTCATAATTCGGTAACATGGTGTGGGTAAAACTTAGTGCTTCAATAGCATTGCTATCCATGCCCCTTTTTCCAACGTACAAACATGTTGCCAACCAATAGATGCAGTTGCTGCAATTATATCAGCCTCGTCTTCTTTCAGCAATCCGCTTAGGATGATATCCCCATCTTTAACAATATCGTCTGCCAAAAACGACAGGTTGTCCAGGATAATGTTCTTGTTGATGTTGGCAATTACCACATCAAAGCGTTTTGTAGAAAAAGCATTGTCAACCTTGGCTATTTCAATATTCGGGCAATTGTTCTTGCTTACGTTTTCCAGTGCATTTTCCACGCACCAGTCATCATTGTCTACTGCCAACACTTCTTTAGCCCCGAGCTTTGCGGCCAGTATTGCCAGTATGCCGGTGCCGGTGCCAAAATCGAATACGGTTTTATTTACAAAATCAACCTGCTTCATTAAACGCATAACCGAAAAAGTAGTGGCATGGTGCCCTGTACCAAAACTCATTTTAGGCGTAATGTGTATTTCATGCTCCACGCCTGTTATTGGCTGGTGAAAATCTGCCCTTACGCCTACAAAATCATCCACTATTACAGGCTCAAAATTCGATTCCCATAATTCGTTCCAGTTCTGTTTTTGAATAACTGATTTTGAATAGCTCAAATCGTAAGGTTGCAATATTGAAGCAAGATCAGTTTCATTGAACTTCTCTTCTTCAATAAAAGCTTTTAGATTTTCCTCATTTTCTTCAAATCCGTCATAATCAATATCAGCCAACAAAGCTATTAAAGTTTCCTGCAGTTCAGTATTTGCAGCTATGGCTATCTCAATATAATTCATACTTAAAAAATAAAACCCCCGAACTAATTCGGGGGTTATTATAAAAACTAGTTGTTGTTTTCTACTTGCGGACCACCTTCTGGTTTTGGCATCAAAGCTTTGCGGCTTAGTTTAAATTTACCGGTACGTGGATCGATACCTACCAGTTTCACCTTTACCTTGTCGCCTTCCTTAAAGATACCGTCCATTGTTTCCAGACGTTTCCAGCTTATTTCGCTAATATGCAACAGGCCTTCTTTTTTAGGGAGGAACTCAACAAAAGCACCAAACTCTTTAATGCTCTTTACGGTTCCTTCGTAAACGCTGTTTACTTCAGGCTGTGCAGTAAGGCTACGCACCCATGCCATTGCTTTGTCAAGGCTTGTCTTCTCTACTGCAAAAATGCTTACTTCGCCAACATTGCCTACTTCTTCTATATTGATGGTAGCACCAGTTTCGCGTTGTATTTCCTGTATCACTTTACCACCTGGCCCGATTACCGCACCAATAAATTCTTTGTCAATGATCAGTTTCTCCATTCTTGGTGTGTGTGGTTTCACTTCCGGACGTGCAGCAGGCATTGCCTCGTACATTGCATCCAGAATGTGCAAACGGCCAGCACGGGCCTGAGCCAATGCTTCCATCATTACCTGCATGCTTAAACCATCAACTTTAATATCCATTTGCACACCGCAAATACCATCGCGGGTACCGGTTACTTTAAAGTCCATATCACCCAAATGGTCTTCATCGCCCAAAATATCCGTAAGGATGGCGTATTTACCATCGGCACGGGTTACCAATCCCATAGCAACACCGCTAACGTGTTTCGGAACAGGCACACCTGCATCCATCAAGGCCAAGCTACCGGCACAAACCGTAGCCATTGAAGAGGAACCATTGGATTCCAAAATATCGCTCACCACCCTTGTAGTGTAAGCATATTCGCCACCGGGCATCATTTGTTTCAAGCTACGCATGGCCAGGTTGCCATGGCCTACTTCCCTACGGCCAACGCCTCGCATCATTTTTACTTCACCAGTTGAGAACGGAGGGAAATTATAGTGCAATATGAATTTGGAGTATTCTGATTTTGCTGCACTTTCAACCAGTAACTGGTCCAATGTTGTACCCAGTGTAACTGTTGTTAGTGATTGAGTTTCGCCCCTTGTAAACAAGGCAGAACCGTGTGGGCCAGGCAATACATCCACTTCCATGGCAAGGCCACGTACTTCGTCCAGCTTACGGCCATCCAAACGTATGCGGTCTTCCAGCATCATATTCCTTACTTCTTCCCACTTAAGGTCTTCGTAGTATTTCTTAACAAGTTTCTTGTCGCCATCGGTCAGTTCCTCGCCAAAGCTGGCAATCAGTTCGTCTTTCAGTACGCTGAAAGCTTCGCTGCGTTCATTTTTTGCAGAGGCACTCTTAGCAATTGCATATACTTTTTCTTTTGCAAAAGCTTTTACTTTTTCGTTGATCTCGTCGCTGGTTGCAGGTTTTTTGTAATCCCTTTTTGTAGTGATGCCTTTTTTGTCCCTCAACTCGGCCTGAGCCTTAATTTGTACACGGATTGCATCGTGTGCCAATTGCAGGGCATCAATCAGGTCCTGTTCCGAACATTCTTTTGCTTCACCTTCCACCATCATCAGGTTTTTCTCGGTTGCAGCAATGATGAATTCAAAATCGGCTTTTTCCAGTTCGCTACGGGTTGGGTTAACCACCAGTTTACCTTCCACACGTGCAATCCTTACTTCGCTGATGATTTCCATAACAGGAATATCGGAAACAGCCAAAGCAGCCGATGCAGCCAAACAGGCCAACGCATCTGGCATTACTTCTGCATCGCTGGAAACAAGGCTGATCAGCACCTGTACATCGCAGAAATAATCTTCAGGGAACAATGGACGTAAAGCCCTATCAATTAAACGGCTGGTCAATATTTCATAATCGTTCAGCCTTGCCTCTCTTTTAAAGAAGGATCCGGGAATCCTACCTGCAGAAGCAAATTTTTCTTGGTAGTCCACACTTAAAGGGAAGAAATCCTGCCCTTCTTTAGGATCTTTATTTGCAACAACAGTTGCCAAAATAATACAGTTGCCTTGGCGAACTGTAACGGCTCCATCGGCCTGGCGGGCCAACTTGCCGGTTTCGATAATTACTTCCGCACCGTTAGGCAGCGTGAAGCTTGATTGTATTGGTTGTGATAACATAATTAGATTTTGTTGGTTTTGCCAAAATTGAGGGCCATTGAACAGCCAAAAACTGCGGTAAAACTGGGTTAATGATTACGGAAATGGTACAAGCACAAAAAACTATTCCCAACCGTATAAACAATAGTTGGGAATAGTAGTATCATCATTGTATAAAATTATTTCCTGAGGCCTAATTTTTCAATTAATGCACGGTAGCCAGAAAGATTGTGCTTTTGCATGTAAGAAAGTAAACGCTTGCGTTGACCAACCATTTTCATTAAACCACGTTGTGTAGAAAAATCTTTCTTGTTTGCCTGCAAGTGCTTGCTTATGTCCAAGATGCGTTCTGTAAGTAAAGCCACCTGGCCTTCTATAGAACCTGTGTTAGTGGATGCACCACCGAATTCTGCAAAAATTGTTGCCTTTTTTTCTTTTGTAATTGACATCTGAGTTTCTTTTAAATAGCGTTTGCTAAATTTCTTCTTTTTTATTATGGCGGCAAAAGTAGGGAAAATGATTGAAATAAAAGGGCCGTGGAAATTATTTTTATTGACTGGCCAGTAAGCGGTGCCCTAGATAAAGCCCGTGGATTGTATACATATACCAAGTATGGCAGCATTTTTAGCAAAGCTATCCGATTATATTTGCCCAAACCTAATTTACCCAATTTGCCCAGACTTATTTTTACGGTTACCAATGACCTTACGTATGACCAACGGATGCAACGCATTTGTGGCTCGCTTGCCTTGAATGGGTATGAGGTTTTATTGGTGGGCAGAAAATTGAGAGGCTCGGCTTTATTAGGGGAACAGCCATTTGGACAAAAAAGGATCCGTTGCCTATTTACAAACGGCTTTGCTTTTTATGCAGAGTACAACATTCGGCTATTTTTCTTTTTGTTGTTTGTTAGGGCGGACGCATTTTGTGCCATAGACCTGGATACGATTTTACCCAATTATTTTGTTTCGGCAATCAGGCGTAAAAAGCGGCTATACGATGCCCATGAGCTGTTTACGGAGCAAAAAGAAATTGTGACACGCCCATTTGTACATCAAGTTTGGCTGATGGTTGAGCGGTTTGCCGTACCGAAATTCAAGCACGGCTATACAGTGAATATATTTATCGGGGATGAGCTGAAAAGAAGGTATGGTGTTGATTATGGAATTGTTAGAAATATTCCTGTTACCACCCAAATTCCAGATAGCGAATTCCAAACTCCACATAGCAATGGAAGTTTCATTATTTACCAAGGTGCAGTTAATGAAGGCCGGAGCTTTGAGACATTGATACCTGCCATGAAACAAGTGGATGCAAAACTGGTTATTGTAGGCATGGGTAACTTTTTTGAACAAACGAAGGCATTGGTAGCGGCCAATCATGTGGAAACAAAGGTGGAATTGAAAGGTTTTGTGGCCCCGCAAGCGTTGAAGCAGTTGACACCCCAAGCAAAATTTGGGCTGACGCTTTTTGAAGCAACCGGGTTGAACCAGTATTATTCGCTGTCGAACAGGTTTTTTGACTATATAATGGCGGGCATACCACAGGTTTGTGTAGGCTACCCGGAGTACCGGACCATTAATGATGCGTATGAAATTGCTTTATTGATTGACGATACCAATATTGAAACCATTGCCACAGCTTTGAACAAATTGATGGCCGATACTGTTTTGTATGAAAGGCTGAAGCAGAATTGCCTGAAAGCAAGGACTGTTTTGAACTGGGGTGGTGAAGAAAAGAAATTGGTTGGTATTTGGCAAAGGGTGTTGAACTGAGTTGAGACAGAAAATAATGTAGGGGCACACGGATGAAAAGGGTTTAACGGATACCCACTGATTGATACTGCCATTGCAGAATATGGATTTATTGAGGTTGTTAAATAGTATGTTAGGTGTTTGGGTTTGGCCTATTGCTGATGGGTGCGACGCCGAGAACGTTGAATGGTATTGTATTGCCGGTAACATAATATTTGTATTGACAATAGTTAATGGAAAAACATTTGCACATTATTGATTTTACGGTTCCCTACCCTGCTGATTATGGCGGGGTGATAGACCTGTTTTGGAAACTGCCGGCATTGCAGCAGCAAGGTGTGCAAATTCATTTGCATTGTTTTGATTATGGCCGTGGAAGGCAGGTGGAACTGGACAAGTATTGTGCAAGCGTTGCGTATTATGAAAGGCTGCATGGCATAGAAGGTTTTTCGATGAAGTTGCCGTACATAGTTGCTACCAGGAGGAATGAGCAACTTTTGCAGAACCTGTTGCAGGATGATTATCCCATTTTTATGGAGGGCATACATTGTACGTACCTGTTGAATGATGCACGTTTTGCCAATAGGAAAAAGTTTGTACGGGTGCATAATGTGGAGTTTGAGTATTACCATCATTTGTTTCAATCGGCTACATCGTTTGTACAGAAAATCTATTTTCTGAGGGAGAGTAGCTTATTGAAAAAGTATGAGCATGCCATTGCAAATAAGGCCACTGCATTTTGGGGCGTGACGACAAAAGATGTGGAAGTGTACAGAAATCAATTTGGCTGTAAGCACATTGAATATTTACCCTTGTACCTACCCAGTAACTGGACCGTGAACTGTAAAGAAGGCAACGGTACATTCTGTTTGTATCAGGGCGACCTGAGTGTGCCTGCCAATGAAAAAGCGGCCACTTGGTTACTGGAGAAAGTGTTCAACAAGCTGGATATACCTTTTGTGATTGCAGGTAAGAACCCATCGAAGCAGTTGCAGCAGTTGGCGGACAGAAACCCGCAGGTTTGTTTGTTGGCAAACCCTGCCGCTGCCGAAATGCAGGACATGGTAGCCAAAGCACATATACATATACTGCCTTCTTTTAGCAGTAGCGGTATTAAACTAAAATTGTTGAATGCATTGTATAATGGAAGACATTGTGTAGTGAACAATGATACAGTATCAGGTAGCAGACTGGATGAACTTTGCCATATTGCCAATGATGCAGGTGCCATGCGAAATATTATTGAGCAATTGTACCACCAGCCTTTTACCACTGCAGAAATTGATGTAAGAAAGAAGATGCTGCTCGGTATGTTCAACAATGAAGCCAATGCCAAGCAACAGGTACAATGGATATGGAAATAAAAAAGCTACAAGCCAATAGCTGTTAGCCATTTGCTTGTAGCTGCTCATTTTATACTTTATAAACCTTATTTACTTTCTTCTTACTATACCCCTCCAAAAATGCTGAAGCCGCCATCCACACAAATCATGGAGCCGGTTACAAATTTGCTTGCATCGCTTAATAGCCAAACCAATGCACCTTTTAGCTCATCTGGGTTGCCAAAGCGTTTGAAAGGCGTTTGCTTGATAACGGATTCGCCCCTTTCTGTATAGCCACCTTCTTTTTTGGTTAGCAGGTAGCGGTTCTGTTCGGTCAGGAAGAAACCAGGTGCCAAGGCATTCATCCTTAATTTGTCTCCGTAGCGGTTGGCCATTTCTACCGCAAACCATTGGTTGTAGCAATCCACTGCGGCCTTGCCCATATTGTAGCCCAATACTTTGGTGATTGCCCTTTTGGAGTTCATGGACGATATATTTACAATGCTTCCGTTGCCTGTTTGGGCAATGGCTTCGCCAAAAATCTGTGTAGGTATAATGGTGCCCCAAAGGTTGATGTCCATTGTTTTTTTCATGCCTTCAATGTTCAGGGCAAACACACTTTCGTTTGGCTGCAGCACACCTTCGGGCATGTTACCGCCTGCTGCATTTACAAGGCCATCTATTTTGCCAAACTTATCCAGTACCTGTTGCTTGGCAATTTGCAGTTGTGCTTCGTCCAACACATCGGCTCCCAAAGCAATTGCTTTACCGCCATTGCTGTTGATGGCTGCTGCACGTTCTTCGGCCACTTCTTTTTTCCTGCCCAAAATGCCTACTGCACCACCTGCTTCAACTATGGCTTCAATAAAAGAATTTCCAAGTATGCCGGTGCCACCTGTAACTACAATTACTTTTCCTTCAAGACTGTATTGTTCTAAAATTTTCATGTTGTTATGTGTTTGGGTTTATTGAATGATGTTGCTTGTTATAATAATGTTGCAGTGCCGGCAGCGTCCATATCTGCATAGTCTTTGTTCTCCCCTGCCATGCCCCATATAAAACTATAGCTTGCTGTACCGCAGCCAGAGTGTATGCTCCACGATGGGGATGCTACGGCCTGGTGGTTGGCTATTACAATATTCTTTGTTTGTTGCGGTTCGCCCATAAAGTGCATGATGCGTTGGTCTTCGGCAACGTCGAAATAAAAGTATATCTCGCTTCTTCTGTCGTGCACATGGCTTGGCATGGTGTTCCATACGCTGCCCGTTTTTAAAACGGTTAGCCCCATTACCAATTGGCAGCTCTGGATACCATCCAGGTAAATATATTTATACACGGTCCTTTCGTTGGACGTGGCTACCAGTCCCAATTCGGTTGGTGTTGCCTCTGCCGCTTTCATTAACCTTGTTGGATAAGTTGCATGGGCCGGTGACGACAGCAGGTAGAACAATGCAGGGGCATTGCTATCCATGCTTTCAAAACTTATTTCTTTTGAACCCATGCCTATATACACACAATCATATTTTTCCAATACATAAACGGTTCCGTCAACCGTTACGGTTCCTTTACCACCCACATTAATAACACCCAGTTCCCTTCTTTCTAAAAAGTAACTGCTCTTTAGGTTTTCGTAAGTAGGCAATGCAATGGTAGTTTGTGTTGGTATAACGGTACCTGCAATCAACCTGTCGTAATGCGTATAGGTTAAGTTAAGATTGTCTGTCTTGTTTAAGCCTGTCAACAGAAAAAAATCACGTAGCTGCTGTGTGGTAAAGTTTGTGTACTGTGTAGGATGCACTGCATGCAATACAGGCAATATACTGTTGGATGCCATGAATGTTTTTTGAGTAAATGAACGGATAGAACGCTGCAAATGTATTGCCCACATTATTAAAATGAATAAATGTTTGCAAGAAAAAATGCGAACAGATGTTAGTGCCTATACAAAATATAAAACCCATCTACAAAAATGCAGATGGGCTTTATAAGAAAATTGACTGTAATTATTTCTTTCTTCTTTCTTTCAGTTTCTTGGCACCGTAACCTACACCGGCAGCTACAAGAAGCGACAGGCCACCATCGATGGGTACATCAGGATCGGTGCCACCTGGCAACCCCGGATCATCCGCATGTGCAAGGTTGCTGATAAAGAACAGTACTACTAATAAGCAAACTATTTTTTGCAATTGTTGAAAGTTGATTTGTTTGATATATTTTTTCATAGCTCTTTTTGTTTGTTAAATTGTTACATTGTCTGTAACCAGGTAAAGTAATGTTTTCTCTCTTGAACTGCTGGTTCTACTATTGTTTTACTATTTGTGTAGTTACAGTTTCCTTATCAGTTTTTACTTCTACTATATACAACCCTTTAGTTAGATTGTTTACAGGTATCTGTATAGTTTGATCGGTACTCTTTACTGTTTTTACCACTTGACCCAAAGCAGTCATTATTCTTACCGTTGTATTACCTGTGCTGCTGATATTAAGTTGACTAACTACAGGATTAGGGCTGATGGTTATTTTTGTGGTAGCCAAAACTATAGGTACAGCTACTTTTTTAGCTATAATCTCAAACCTGTTTTCCCCTTGTGTAGCAGCATCAGCAGTTACGTCAAAACTGTAACCCATACCCGATACTATTTTTACAGACTTGTTTGCATATTTATCATTCAGGTACAACTCGTAATCTGATGATGTAAGGTTCACATTATCTGCACTTACAGTAAAGGTTCTTGTCTGATTGGTTTTCAACCCTAGCGTTATTGCATCTGTTTCAGATTGGAATTGTGGACGGCTGTTAACTGCCAGTTTATTTTTATCTGAACCAATGCTATAGAAATCAAGATTGGTATTGCTGAACTTGTCCAAGTCTGTCTTGTCAGTCGAAGCTGTAAGGGCACTGTTGTCAAGGTTTATCCTTAACCTGTCCCAATAAGTAGCATTGTCAGCTATCACTAAATCAAACCCTTCTTTTGCCCCGGCAACACGCATTAAAGAGAGAGGCGTTGTGCCTGTGTTCTTGTTGCTTTCGTTAAATGTAATAGGCTGATCCAATCCACTAGTATTCTTGATAAAGAAAGCTCCATAAGTAGGTATCACAATGCTGCTGCCCAAAGTATAGAAATCATAACCGCCACTGGCAGTTCCCGATCCAGTACTACCCTTTGTAGCATTCCAAACATAAATGGATGCACCGCTGCCGCCTGGGGCCGTGATACCTGCTACACTGTTCACATCTATAGGTGCCGGGTAAGGATTGCCGATTGCGTTCCAGCCCACTGCTGCTCCATTGGAGAAAGAAGAAGCGGCATTGACTGTGTAGTTGACATTGCCTGTATTTACTGTACCTGTCAATGAAATAATAGGTGCAGTTGGAGTGTAGCTACCATTGGTGACACCGATACCTTCACCCGCTATGCCTCTTACAAAAAGAAGCAGGCCCTGGTTTTTGTTCCATGTCTGGGTATTGCTTGTATAAGCCGACCATACACCTGTAAGATAATTAAATGCAGAAGCACTGCCCGGTGTCAATCCTGTACCACTTCCGGTAACATCAACATAAGGCTGCAAACTGCTCAATGCAACATTGCTGCTGAACGGGTGCCCCAGTAAACGGTAGGCTCGTTGGGCAGTTAAATAACGCTCTACTGTTACATTTCCAGTTATGGAACCTGCAGAGTTGCCGATACCGCCTGTGCCATTAACATCAGACTTTAAAACAAATGTGCCACTGTTGGCAACCGTTTTGGTAGAAGCAACTGTTATGTAAATATTCGGAGCTATTGCCAAGGTACCAGAAACATTTACATTACCAACAGTTGTATTTGCATCCATTGTTACTGTATGTGTTGCCAATACGGAAACTGTGTTTGCAACTGAAGTTGGAGCCAATGTTGCATCCATCCAGTTGGTAGAGCCATCGGTAGATGATTCCCAAGTTGAAATAGCTGTCCAGTTACCAGATGTTTTGGAACGGAAATAATCGGTTGCGAAAGATGAAGCTGTTGCTCTTATTTGAAAATTGTCCATTCTAAGCGTACCTGTACCAGAAGCACCACTTGTCAATACCCTAAAATAAACTGCTGATTGGAAGTTAATAGCAGTTATAGCAGACAAATCAAAAATACATTCGCTAAATGAACCATTGCCAGGCGATTGAGTTGTTGCAAAATTTGTATAGCTTGAACCATTTGTACTGTATGCAATGGTTGCTGTTGTCGCTCCTGTTCCAGAACGTTGTGCCTGGAAATATATTTTGAAACTTGAGTAAGTATTTAACGCACTACCTCCTAGTTGAAATTGAAAATATCTTGTATTGGTTCCGCTAGAATTTGCCATTCCTAGTGCATTGCCAGCTGTATTGTTACTAGTAAATGCACCTGCCCCTGAAGCTGTTCCACTATAAGTTTGAAAAGCTTCGGTGCTTGTTGCTGTAGAAGTAATATTACCTGCTAATGTTGGTGTAAACGTAGCATACGTAGTACCTGCGTTAAAATCGTAATTTACAATTGTATTCTGCCCAAAAGCACTTAAAACATGTAAAGCCAGAGCAAAGAGTAACAATTTCCTCATAGTGGTTAATTTATGTTAATAAAATGATTAATTAGTTTTTAAGGGCGGGCAAATGTATAAGTAGCAAAGAGATAGCGGCAAAATAGTATATTAAGTTTATGTAAAGAAAAATAATAGGAAAAATTTTATCCTCATAAGAACCTTCCAGTCCAACTTTCCTTCACTTTCTTTAAATCCTTTGGTATACCTGCAAATACAAGGTTGCCACCAGCATCACCTGCTTCGGCACCAAGGTCTATTAACCAATCTGCTGATTTTAATACATCTGCATTGTGCTCTATTACAATCAATGAATGTCCTTGTTCTATCAAAGCATTGAAGGAGGCCAATAGTTTCTTAATGTCATGAAAATGGAGCCCCGTTGTAGGTTCATCAAAAATGAACAAGATATGGCCATGGCCTTTGCCTTTGCCAAGAAAGGAAGCCAGTTTTACGCGTTGTGCTTCGCCACCCGATAAGGTGTCGGACGACTGCCCCAATTTAATGTAACCCAAACCCACATCCTGCAAGGGCTGTATGGCTTTGCCAATATGGGCGGTTTCCTTTTCCGAGGAGAAGAAAGCAACTGCGTCATCCACGCTCATTTCCAATACGTCGTGAATGCTTTTGTTCTTGAACTGTACTTCCAGCACTTCCTCCTTAAAGCGTTTGCCGCCGCATACTTCGCAGGTCAAATGCACATCGGCCAGAAACTGCATTTCCACTACCTGTTCGCCTTCGCCCTTACAGGTATCGCATCTGCCACCATCCACATTAAACGAAAAATGCTTGGGCATAAAACCACGCAATTTGCTTAACGGAAGTTTAGCGTAGAGGTCCCTTATTTCGTCGTAAGCTTTTATGTAGGTAATTGGGTTGCTTCGCGACGATTTGCCAATCGGGTTCTGGTCTATCAGTTCTACCTGGTTGATATAGTCCACATCGCCCGTAATGGCTTTGTGAAAACCGACCTTGTCGCTGAACTCGCCTTTCATCTTCTGCAATGCAGGGTACAGTATCTGTTTTACCAGCGTTGTTTTACCGCTACCGCTTACGCCACTTACCACACATAGCAGGTTCAACGGAAATTCTACCGTGATGTTTTTTAAATTGTTTTGCCTTGCCCCTTCCACTTTAATGCTCCTGTTCCATTTGCGGACCTGCTTGGGTGGTTCTATACGCATCTTACCCGAGAGGTATTGCCCGGTAAGGCTTTTGGGGTTTGCAACCAACTCATCATAATTGCCTGCTGCCACCACTTCGCCGCCAAGGTGCGAGGCCAGTGGCCCCATGTCTACAATATAATCTGCTTCACGCATCATCATTTCATCATGCTCTACTACTACAACGGTATTGCCCAGGTCTCGCAGGTCTTTCAATACATGGATGAGGCGTTCAGTATCCCTGCTGTGCAGGCCAATGCTTGGCTCGTCCAATATGTACAACGAATTGGTGAGGTTAGATCCCAAGCTCCTGGTTAATTGTATACGCTGGCTTTCGCCACCACTTAAACTATTGGCCAGCCTGTTTAGGGTAAGGTAACCCAGGCCCACATCAATCAATGTCTGCAAACGTTGGTGCACTTCAATTAAAATACGTTTGGCTATTTGTGCGTCGTGTTCGCTTAATTGCAAACCATTGAACCATGTTTTCAGGTCGCGGGTCTGCATTTCGCACAACTCGCCAATATGTTTTCCACCAATCTTTACATACAATGCTTCTTTACGCAAGCGGTAGCCTTTGCAATCGGGACAGGTGGTCCTACCCCTGTACCTGCTCAGCAATACACGGTATTGCACTTTATATAAATTGGCTTCTACTTCTTTAAAAAAAGCGTGAATGCCCAGTGCATTGCCCACACCATCCCATAATTGCTCATATTGTTCTTTGGTAAGGTCTGCAATGGGTTTGTGGATAGGAAAGCCTTTTGCATATTTGATGAACTGATTTTTCCATTCACCCAGCTTTTCGCCACGCCAGGGTGCAACTGCATTTTCGTAAATGCTCAACCTTTTATCGGGAATTACCAAATCGGCATCAATGCCCAGCACCTGGCTAAAGCCTTCGCAGGTTGGGCAGGCACCAAAAGGGTTGTTGAATGAGAACAGGTTGGGTACCGGCTCTTCAAACTGTATACCGTCCAGTTCAAATTTGTTGCTACAGTGATGCAGGTCTTTTCCGTTTACTTCCATATACATTTCGCCTTCGCCTTCATAAAAGGCGGTACCAATGGAATCGCTCAAACGGTGCAGGTCATCTTCATCGAATGCTTTGGTTACGATACGGTCAATAAGCACAAAAGTTGACAGTTGATTGTTGACAGTTGGCAGGGCCTTACTTAATTGCTTTGCATCCATCTCTAGCAGGTCTTCAATACGCAACAACTCCGACACTTGTTTACCTCCATCCGTCATCCGCACATACATCCTGCTAAAGCCTTTCTGCATCAAAATATTCAGTTCTTCCCTGGCATCGCGTTTGGCATGCTGTTTAAAAGGCACAACAATCACCACTTTGCTGTCTTCCTTTAATTGTGTGATGGCTTTTATAACGTCGGCAACATCATCTTTTTGCACTTCTTTGCCACTAATGGGCGATATGGTTTTGCCTGCCCTTGCATACAGCAGCCGCAGGTAATCATAAATTTCCGTCATACTGCCCACTGTGCTACGGGGCGTTCTGGTTATTACTTTCTGTTCAATGGCAATTGCCGGGCATAGGCCTTTTATATAGTCCACATCCGGTTTTACCATACGTGCCATAAATTGCCTGGCGTAGGCACTTAGGCTTTCTGCATACCGTCTTTGCCCTTCGGCAAATAAAGTATCAATGGTTAGCGACGATTTGCCACTACCGCTAACGCCGGTTACCACAATGAATTTGTTTCTGGGAAAATCGATGCTTACATTCTTCAGGTTATGTGTTCTTGCACCGTGTATGCTTATACTATCTGCTGTTTTCTGTACCGGTGCTGCCGTTTGCTTTTTTCTTGTTGCTGTTGCCATACTTAACAAAGTAAACACAAAATGCAGCAGCATGGTTTATGAAATTGGGGAATAAAATATTGTGCAGCAGCGTACAAATATTTTCCAACACCCTGTTAACAGTTGATGCAATAAATTTCCCAATTATAGAAAAATGACTAATTCGGGCATCGTAAAATCCCTATGAGGCGTAGTATAAATTCTATAAAACGCTTGTGCAGCAAGGGTTTCAGAAAAAAAATTTCAAAAAAAGTTGCTCCGAAATTTGGAAATAATAAAATCACCATTATTTTTACATCAGAAAGTAAGAAACACGGTTTTAAGCAAACCAACAGTTATTTAAAATCGTATTTCAAACTTCATAATCCAAGTATCCTATTTTATCCAGAACCCAAAAACCAAAAATTTTATGAAAACGTTGTTTAACCAAGCGTCTGACACGCAATTAATCCGTGCGTTCCAAGAAGGCAATGCACAAGCTCTTGAAATCCTTATCAACCGTTATAAGGACAAGATTTTCTCCTCCATTCTTTTTTTAGTAAAAGACAAGTACCTGGCTGAAGACCTTTTTCAGGATGTGTTCATTAAAGTAATTGACACTTTAAGAAACAACCGTTACACAGAAGAAGGAAAATTTTTGCCTTGGGCCTTGAGGATCTCCCACAACCTATGTGTTGACTACTTCCGTAAAGTGAAACGCTCCCCAGCTATCAAAACCAGCGATGATAGGGACATTTTCGAAGTAATCAATGTAGTGGAAGACAGTCCTGAAACCAAAATGATGCAGGTACAAAGCCATGACCGTGTACGCCGTATGCTGGACATGCTGCCTGAAGAGCAACGTGAAGTAATTGTATTACGTCATTATGCTGACATGAGTTTTAAGGACATTGCACAGATTACCAACTGCAGCATCAACACTGCTTTAGGCCGTATGCGTTACGGTTTGATCAACTTACGCAAAGTAATGTTGGAAAAACAAATTGCACTATAAGCTATAAACAGCTTCCGAATATTTAATGCCTCAATGCAAATTGGGGCATTTTTTATTGGTGTAATCAACTGTGGCACTTTATTCATCTTTCGTGGCGTCGCACCCATCAACCATTGTATATACTTCAACAAAAAGCCCTTAAAGGTTTGCAACCTTTAAGGGCAATAGCTTCGTAACATCTACTCAATTATGCCTGTGCAGTTGGCCCGCCAAAATTCATGGGTATCTCAACCTGCTCCAAATCTTGTATAGAACCATGTGCAGCTTCGTAACGCTCTACATTTTCTGCTAGAGCCTTCATGAAACGTTTGGCATGCATGGGTGTAAAAATGATCCTCGATTTTACCTTGCTTTTTGGTGTGCCCGGCATTACGTTTACAAAATCAATCACAAACTCTGCATGGCTATGTGTTATAATGGCAAGGTTGGCATAAGTGCCTTCTGCAACTTCTTCAGAAATTTCTATGTTTAACTGGTTATTGTTTGGCTGTTGTTCCATGTGTGTTTTTTAAAATTGATAAAGTGGTATCGGTTATTTATTTGAAATGATTTTATCGAAGCCTATCAACGCTTTTAATCAGTTTTTCATCCTTCCAAATTCCCTTTGCTGCCAATAGCAACAATACAGGAATTACAAATGAAACAACAGAAGTGAGGTCTATTTTTCCTTCCACAAATTTTTTCGTTTCAGAAAAATCAAGCAAGATGCTTATAACCGAAACCACAGCAGTAGCAAGGGTTATAAGCAATTGCCTTTTGCGGTCCCTATATAAAAAAACAACCACTAAAGATGCCACTGCCACTGCAACAGTCAATATCATTAAAAAGATATTGGTAGTGGCCACCAACGAACTAAACTGTTTTAAACCAGTAGCATCTAATTTGTTACCGCTATAAAAAGACAGTTTCAAAGTGGCAAAAGCCGCAATAGATGCAGCCAGTAACCAAAGAGATTGAATACGTTGAATCATTGTAAAAAATTTAAAGTTTGAAGTCGAAAGTTTAAAGTAACAAGCAGGTCTTTCTTTGAAATCGGAATAACCTTAAACTTTAAACCTCAGACCTTTTTAACCAAGTTCAGGGTACAAAACAAATTGTCCCATAAACTCATTTACCTGTGTTTTTGTTTTGGCCAATATTGCTTCATCATCGGCATTCATTAGCACTGTATCAATCGAGTCCACAATAAAGTTCATGTGCTCTTCTTTCATGCCCCTTGTTGTTACCGCAGCAACGCCAAAGCGTATGCCAGAAGTCACAAATGCACTCTTGTCGTCGTAAGGTACCATATTTTTATTTGCAGTAATATCTGCATGCCCCAAAACAAGCTCTGCTTTTTTGCCACTGATATCTTTATTGCGAAGGTCAATCAGCATTAAATGATTGTCAGTACCATCGCTGATGATTTTATAGCCCTTGTTTACAAACGCTTTGGCCATGGCCTGTGCATTGCTTTGCACCTGCTTGGCATATACAGTAAATTCATCGCTCAGTATTTCGCCAAAGGCAATTGCTTTTGCTGCAATCACATGCTCCAATGGACCGCCTTGCGTACCTGGAAAAACAGCCATATCAATCAGGTTGCTCATCATGCGTATGTTGCCTTTCACATCTTTCAAACCAAACGGGTTCTCAAAATCCTTACCCATCATAATTACGCCGCCACGTGGTCCACGCAAGGTTTTATGTGTGGTTGAAGTAACAAAATGGCAATGGTTAAACGGCGATGAAAGCAAACCCTTTGCAATCAATCCGGCAGGGTGTGCTATATCGGCAAATACAAATGCACCTACTTCATCGGCCACTTTTCTAATACGTGCATAATCAATATCACGGCTATAGGCACTTGCACCACAGATAATCAGTTTAGGTTTTACTTCACGGGCTTTTGCCTCTAACATTTCGTAGTCAATCAAACCTTCTTCTTTGGTTACCCCATAAAAATGTGGCTTGTACAGTTTACCGCTAAAATTCACAGCACTGCCATGTGTAAGGTGACCACCCATGCTTAGGTCCAACCCCAAAATGGCATCGCCAGGTTGCAATATGGCCAGCATCAAAGCCGCATTGGCCTGGGCACCGCTATGCGGCTGCACATTGGCATATTCAATTCCAAAAATCTGTTTCAGCCTGTCAATTGCCAGTTGCTCCGTCTGGTCAACAATCTCACAACCTCCATAATACCTTCTGCCTGGGTAGCCTTCCGCATATTTATTGGTCATTACGCCACCCATTGCCTGCATTACCTGCAAGCTGGTAAAATTTTCCGATGCTATTAACTCAATTCCCCTTCTTTGTCTTTGAAGTTCCTGGTTAATCAAATCAAAAACCTGTGTGTCCCTTTGCATGATAAGTTTTGTTTACAAATGTTTTGATAATGGCAATCCGTATTTGCGGCAAAAATAACCGATACTGGCTTGCAGCCAACCTTTTGTTGGGTTTGTTTTGCACAGATTCAACCAAATAAAGTGCATAGGTCAATATTGATAGGCACTGGCTCAATTTGTTTATCAATTGCCTATACCGCCCGTGCCAACACAAGAATTTCGGTACAAATTGCCAAACAAATAGATTTTCCTATTTTCACGGCCCCAATGTGATGTAAGTGTACTATTTACACTATTTTTTGTGCGGCAGTATATTGGGTGAAAAGCAACCATACAATGAAAGCAATCATACCTGTTGCCGGAGCTGGAGCAAAGCTAAGGCCACATACTTATACACAACCCAAGGCACTGATACCTATTGCAGGTAAAACAATCCTCAGTTTTATTGTGGACCAACTGCATGAAGCAGGCATTAACGAGTTTATTTTTATTGTTGGCTACTTGGGCGAAAAGATACAGGACTATGTTAAACAGTCGTACCCGCAACTGACCACACATTTTGTTTTTCAGAACGAGCGGCAGGGCACAGGGCATGCCATTGAACTTACCCGCAACATTGTGGGCAATGATGAGGTATTTGTTGTATTGGGCGATACCATTTGCGAGTATGATGTACAAGAAGTGGTCAATAGCCAGCATAGTATGTTGGGCATCAAAAAAGTGGACGACCCACGCAATTTTGGTGTGGCTACCATTGGCGAGGACGGCTTTATAGAAGCGGTGGTTGAAAAACCTGCCATACCCAAAAGCAATATGGCTTTGGTTGGTTTGTACAAGATAAAAGAAACCGAATTTTTGTTTGAGTGCCTGCACCATATTTTTATACAGGACATTAAAACGCAGGGTGAATATAACCTGACCGATGCATTGGACTGCATGATTAAACGTGGTGCAAAATTCCAGTCATTTAAAGTAAAGAACTGGTTCGACTGCGGTAAAAAAGAAACACTGCTAGAAAGCAATGCCACTTTGCTCAAAAAATTTGGCGGCAATGTAACAGATGGTCACGATTTTCAGGATACCATTATCATTCCTCCTGTAAGCATAGCCCCAGGCTGCGAAATCAAAAGCTCTATTATTGGTCCGCATGTGGCCATTGGTGCCAACACCACCATATCTCACTCCATTGTACGCGACAGCATTATTGGCTCTTATACCAACCTGCACGAAGTAGTGCTGGACAATTCATTAATTGGTAGCGATGCCAGTGTGAAAGGTTTAAGCCGCAGCTTGAATATTGGCGACAATACAGAGATTGACTTTGGGTAAACCAGTTGATGGTTTATAGGTAATAGTTCATAGCCTTATCTTAGCGAAGTTTTTACCATGAACCATTTGCCATGAACCAATTACCTGCAAACCGCATTACGCAACTTTTCAATATTCAATACCCTATTATACAGGCGGGCATGATTTGGGCAAGTGGCTGGAAACTTGCATCGGCCGTAAGCAATGCCGGTGGCCTGGGTATCATTGGTGCAGGTAGCATGTACCCCGATGTTTTGAGGCAGCATATACAGCAATGCAAAGCGGCTACGGATAAACCTTTTGCAGTGAACCTTCCCCTACTCTACCCCGACATTGACCAACATATTGCCATTATCATCGAAGAAAAAGTACCCATTGTTTTTACCAGTGCGGGCAACCCTAAAACATTTACACCAATATTAAAAGCAGCAGGTATTGTGGTGGTGCATGTGGTAAGCAGCAGCAAATTTGCCAAGAAGGTAGAAGATGCGGGTTGCGATGCTGTTGTGGCAGAAGGTTTTGAAGCAGGTGGCCATAATGGAAGGGAAGAAACCACTACACTGGTTTTGATTCCGGCAGTTAAAGAATGCATCAGCATTCCGTTGATTGCGGCAGGCGGTATTGCAACAGGCAAGCAGATGCTTGCTGCAATGGTTTTGGGTGCAGATGGCGTACAGGTTGGAAGCAGGTTTGTTTGCACGCCCGAAGCATCGTCGCACTACAGTTTCAAGGAAGCCATACTACAGGCGGGTGAAGGCGACACTTTGTTGCAGATGAAGAAAACGGTACCCGTGCGTTTATTGAAAAACAAGTTTGCCAATGATATTAAAGCAGCTGAGTTGCGGGGTGCCAGCGAAGATGAACTGAAACAGTTGCTTGGCAGGGCAAGGGCCAAAAAGGGCATGTTTGAAGGTGATATGGAAGAGGGCGAACTTGAAATTGGACAGGTAAGCAGCTTAATAAAACAGATACAGCCTGCTGCCGAAGTTGTAAAGGAAATATGGAACGAATTTTCGGCAGCATTGCAAAACCCATTAGGATGAACCTTTGCGGCCTAATTTATGGCTGCAACCCCAACAATGCCTTTACGGCAATTAAAAGAACTACGAAAAATTTTCTATATTGAAAAAAGTACTTAGTTTAGTGCTTCATTTAATGCCTTTGTTATGAGAAAACTCATACTGTCTCTTGTAATGGTTGCAGCATCGCATTTTGCATTTGCAAGTACCGGTGCCGATAAGAAAGGAGACCCGATGGTTTCTGGCAATGTTACAGATGCCACTACAAAAAAACCCCTTGCCGAAGTAACCGTTACTGCTGTGCATACTGTTTCCAAAAAGGAGCATGTGATTACTACGGATGCCAATGGCGATTTCAAGATACCGCAATTGCCAGTTGGTACTTACAAGTTCAAATTCGAGAAAGACAATTACAAGGCAGCAGAGAAAGCAAACGTGAATGTAAAACAGGAAAGCACTACCAAGGTAAATATCGAAATCGTAAATTATAAAGATGAGGATGTGGAAGACCGGAGGAAATGGTTAATGAAATTTGACTTCTAAAATAAAAAAGGTCCGTTTTAAAACGGACCTTTTTTATTTATATACTTTGATGAAATAAAGTCCAAATAGTAACTCTCAAGAGTAGCTTGCCAAAGGATTCGTTGAAGCTGTCTATGCATTGTGTCTTCACTTGGTTTCAATAAGCCCTACCTAACAAGCATTCATTATAAAAGCTGAACAACTATTCCGCCAGTTGATGGGTGCGACGCCGAGAAAGGTCAATCGTGTTCCATTAGCTGGCACAACACCAATACATTAATCTTTCCTGAATGCCCATTTCATCATGGTTTTCCATGTTGCTTTTTTGCCATACATCAAAATGCCTGTACGGTAAATCTTTCCTGCAAGCCATGTGGTGCCCAAAAAGCCGGCTACCAATAATGCCATGCTGAGTACTAACTGAAAAACAGTAACGCCATCGGGTATGCCATGTGCAATTCTTGCCATCATAACAATGGGCGATGTCAATGGAAAGAGACTACCAAAAACAGCGAGGCTACTGTTGGGATCGTTTACGGCTTTGGTCATAATGACCATGGCAAAAACAATGGGCATGGATATGGGTAATATAAGGCTCTGTGCATCTTGCGGGTCTTCGTTTACGGTACTGCCAACGGCTGCAAACAAAGAGGAGTACAGGAAATAGCCACCCAAAAAGTAGAAGATGAAACAGCCCAGTATCAATGGCCAGTTTACATGTGCCAATACACTGAGCATGCCAGCGATGGCCGATTGCTGCCCACCCTGTACCTGACTGGCAAGGCTTGGCATAAGCATGGCCAAACCAAGCCTAAGCCCTACCGTTAATACTATCCAGATAAGGAACTGTACCAGGCCAACGGTACCGATACCTATGATTTTGCCCATCATTAGTTGGAAGGGTTTTACGCTGCTTACAATTACTTCGGCAATGCGGTTGGTCTTTTCTTCCATTACACCACGCATGACCATGGTGCCATAAATAAACAGGATGATGTAGATGAGGAACCCGGATATAAAGCCCACTGCATAACTGGCACCGGCCTTGTTTTCGGAATCGTCTTTGCCATGTGTGGATGCAAAGACCACTTCATTGGTTTTCTGCACGCTATCCAATTGGGCCTTGGTAAAACCGGAGCTGGCCAGCAATTTCTTTTCTTCTATTGCATTTTTTAACCTGTGCTGTATCTTTTCACGGGTAAGTATACCAATGCTTTTGCCCGACACCACTTGCAGGGAATCTTTGCTGCCCATTACATCAAAAGCTTTTGGAACCAGTACAAAGGCATCGATCTTTTTATTTTCTACCTGTGCCGTTAGCGAAGCTGCAGTTTCATTTTGCACAAACTGGAATTTGATATCGTTGTCCTTGGTATCCAGCCTGCCATTAAACAGGTTGGCTTCATCGGCAATGGCAATCTTGAAATCGTCGCCACCCTTTACAGAGAAGTAGATGATCATTGCATAGAAAACGAAAATGAGCAATGGCAGACCAATAGTGGTCAATAGGAATGTCTTCTTTTGTACACGGCTTAAAAATTCCCTTCTGGCTATTAATAAAATCTTATTCATGACGAGTTTGAAGTTTAAAGTTGAGACAACTGGTTGCTGGTAATTGCTTACCCATTCATTGTTTTATTCCACTGGTTGAAAGGCCCTTGTTTTTGCTTTTGTACCTTCTACCAGGCTAATGAAAATTTCGTTGAGTGATGGCAGTATTTCATTGAATGCCTCAATGGTTACCTGCTGCTGCAGGAAATGCTGCAATACATCGTTGCTACCAAAGCCTTCGTTTATCCTTACGGTAAGGGCATTGGCCTGTTGGTCGTCTACCACAAAAGAAGGACTGGCAATATTCGCAGGCATTTGTTTCAACTTTATCCTGAACTTGTTTTCCTTGAACTGTTGCTTTACTTCTTGCACGGTGCCATCCAGTATTTTCTTGCCCAGGTTCACCAATACAATATGGTCGCATATCTCTTCTACCTGCTCCATACGGTGGGTACTGAAAATGATGGTGCTGCCCCGTTGTGCCAGGCCGTAGATTTCATCTTTAATAAGATTGGCATTTACTGGGTCAAGCCCACTGAAGGGTTCATCCAGTATAATCAGTTTGGGTTCATGCAGCACGGTAATCACAAACTGCAGTTTCTGGCTCATGCCCTTGCTCAGGTCTTCCACTTTCTTGTTCCACCAGCTTTCCATCTCCAGCCGCTTGAACCAGAATTTTATTTTTTCCATGGCTTCTGCCCTGCTCAAACCCTTTAACTGTGCCAGGTACAGGGCCTGGTCGCCTATTTTCATTTTTTTGTACAGGCCACGCTCTTCGGGCATGTAGCCAATTTTAATGGCATCGTTTAATGGACTGAATTTTTGTCCGTCAAATGTTATATCGCCAGCATCGGGATAAAAGATGCCCGTTATCATTCTTATTAAAGTGGTTTTGCCGGCACCGTTGGGGCCAAGCAGTCCAAAGATGCTTCCCTTGGCAAGGTTGAAGCTGATATCGTCAACCGCTTTTTGTGTGGCAAAATATTTTTTGAGATTGTGCAGTTCGAGCATGTTACTCATATAAGACAGTTTTATTGTTCAAATGTAGCATAATTGATTTTGTTGGGCAGCTACAAACCATTTAGCAATATGTAGCAACATTGGTGTAATTGTTACAGGTTGCATCCAGTTTTCCTTTACTTTCAGCCCCTTTTAGTAAAACCACCACCTAATGAAGAAATTGAAGCAAGCAGGCATTGCCTGCACATTATTGCTATTGCTTGTAATGGGCTCTAGCTGGGGATTCCTTGTACATAGGACCACACATCAGTTGGCAGTGTACGAACTGCCCAATGAAGTACAGGGATTTTTTTACAGGCACCTTGATTACCTGGTAAAGAATGCACCCAGGCCCGATACCCGCAGGAACGAGGACAGCACAGAAGCCACCAAGCATTTTATTGACATTGAATATTACGGCAAGGATGCCGAAAATACCATGCCCGCTACATGGGATGCAGCCGTGGCCAAATACACCAAGGACAGTTTGCTGAAATATGGTCACTTGCCGTATGTGATTGTTGACATGAAGGCAAAACTTACCCATGCATTTGCAACAGCCAATGAAGACAGTATCTTGTTTTATGCTGCCGACCTTGGCCATTATATAGGCGATGCCAACGTACCCTTGCATACATCCATCAATTACGATGGGCAGCTTAGCAACCAGAAGGGCCTGCACGCTTTATGGGAAAGCATGATTCCTGAAATTGAGATTGAACAGTTCAATCTATACGGTAACCATACGGCAACCTATTTGGCCAACCCAACAGCAGCAGTATGGAAGGCCATACGAAGAAGCTATGCATTGGTGCCCGATGTATTTGCAAAAGAATTGGAGGTATCCAAACAGTTTACCGAAGCCCAAAAGTTCCGCATACAGATGCGTAAAGGCAAAGAAGTGAAATACTATACAACCGAGTTTGCCAAAGCCTATGCTGCCAGCCTGCACAATACCATTAATGAGCAACTGGTGAACACATCGAACATGATAGCCGATTTTTGGTACACCTGTTGGGTTGATGGCGGCAAACCCAATATGGACAAGGTTTTCAACACCAGTCTTACCCAAGCGGAGACAGAAAGGCTGAAAGCCGAAACAGAATCGTACCAAAAGAATACATTGATAAAGGATGGCTATTTGATTTCAAAAAAGAAAGAGCAGTAACCTTATTTAGTTTGGTGCAATAATTAAAAAAGGTATGTAAAAACATACCTTTTTATATTTACTTACCTAACCTTTTACTTGTTGGTAACGCCTGCCTGTTGCATAAAGGCTTTAAGCGATTCGGTCAATGCCACGATCCTTTTGTTTAGTATGGACAGTAGTAGCTCATGACGCCTTAGTGCCGCCTGCTTTTTCTCGTAGGCTGTTTTGGTATAAGGGTCATCTTTTAGGTAGCGTGCATACACTTCGTTTACACTGTACTGGTGGCCTGCCTTGCTAAAAACCAGGTCGGTCAATTGATAGTTGAGGCCCTCTTCTGTTATATTAATCGTAATGTTAAAGCTACATTGAACATCGGAAAAGCTGCCTTCCTTATCCATAACTGTGCTTGCGTTTATGCCAATGGTACAGCCTTCATCATACATTTTGTTCACGCTAAGGCTATAGTCGCGGGTAGAATTGATGACCCAACTCTTGACCTTGCTGCAAACAAAATCCCCATTGAAATTGTGGTCCATTTTTACCATGCCATCGTATATAATGTTGTTTCCTTTTGAAGGCATTTCAATTTTTTGGGCATGCACTGTTGCCAGCATCATGCAACAGATGATTGGGAATAGTAGGGTACGGATACGCATAACGGTATTTTTTACATTTATATAATCTCGCTGTTGATGAACAGGGCATGTCCAGCAACTTGTTTAATCAAATCAATAAGGCGGTAAGAAATAGGATAAGGGGGCGGATAATGGAGATTAAAACCGTTTTAAGGGCACAGTTGGTTATACCACTGGACTATGATAACGCAAAACGTGTGGCTATTATTGTAACATCGAAAAAATAAAGGCCCTGCAATTACTTGCAGGGCCTTTACATTGTACATCCTATATGAAAAACTATCTTGCCATATTGCAGTTGACCGCTGTTGATGAGTACACAATTTTCAGTTCGTCGTTATCGTAAAGGAATACATAGAATATGGCCTTTACATTCTTGTTGCGAATATTTTCGGGAATATCTGAAGTTGGAATAAAGAGTTCCATATCATGTTTCCCTTTGTTGAACTCAATTTTTTGCCCAGGTGCCAATACTGTTGTTTTGGATGTGCCGGCTGCACCAAATACTTTATAGTTCTCGCTTTTGGTTTCAAACATATTGCCGTTTTCGTCTGTAAAAATGGCCAGGTAATAAACCCTGCCTTCCTTGCCTGCGGTGTTGATGGTGAAGGAAGGATAGAAAGAAACACCCTTTTTAACCACGCTGTTTTCTACATCCATTTTAGAGAAATCACTTACGGTAAAGCGTGGCACTTCGTTGATCCTGTTTCCTTTTTTAGGATATAAGCTCCCTATTAAATCCTTATCACCTTGGGAGATGCTATAGTTCCAATCAACAGAATAACCATCCAATGTTTCCCAACGCGATATTGGGTAATGCATGATGGAGAGCTTATCGTATTTACTTCCGTTGGTGTAGGAAACATTGAATTTCCTGAACAGTTGTGCATCTACCATTTCCTTATCCCAACCTTGTAATAATTTATAAGAAGCATATACACGGTTCTTGTCCCATTTAATGCCCGAAGTAGGGCTCATGTGTTCATGCATCAAACCAATGGCATGGCCAAACTCATGTACAATGGCAGTGTACGTGTACTCCGGAGATACAAATGAAGTCGTGTCCAAATGCAGTGTATGCTCATTCTGCGGAACATTCAATGCCTGCGTACCCAATCTTGAATAGTTGCCGCCACCATCATTGCCCGTAAGTATCACACGCACATGCGAGTTGCCGGTTTCAACAAACTGGAATTTTATATTGGCATATTTCTCCCATTCCTTGGCATATTTTTTTACCAGTTCTTTGTACTTGCTGTTTCCTGTATTCATTATGCGTACAATGATTGTTTTGCCATTGTCCCATAAATAATAATTATCCGCAAGCCCCCTGCCCTTCCCGGTTGTATCAAAAGCAAATGTGGTGGTTGGCTCTATGGTGGCACAGCCCATCTTCTTATAATCGGGTGCTTTTTTTACCTGTGCGTTTATCTGTGCAGCACCCAACAGCATGGTTGCGGCAACTAAATAATAACGTAGCTTTTTCATGTTTCAACTGTTTTAAATATTTTGTAATAGTAAATGCAATCGGCAAACTGCGAAATACCTTCTGCGGGGTATTTTTACTTGCCTGGATACCTGTTATTTGCAGAATGTTTGAAGTATATTTATCAAACCTTATTGCTCATTTACCGCTGCATCGTTTACAGATATACAGATGGTAGCAGCATAAAAATTGCATACAATTTCTTTTCATAAAAACATATTTTTTAGTACACCAAATCAACACTTCATCACCTTAAAAAAATAATGTATGAAACTGCTCAGGTTATTTTTTTTGCTCGTTGCCTTCAACAGCATTTTGCAGGCAGGTGCACAACAAAAAAGGGCATTGATTATAGCTGTTGGCACCTACCCTACCACCACACGCTGGCCTAGGCTAAGCAGCCTTAGGGACTTGCAGTATGTAAAGGAAGCATTGTTGCAAAACGGGTTTACAAGAAACAATATCGATACATTGGTGAATCAATATGCCACCAAAAAAGGCATGGTAGATGCATTGGATGCCCTATGCAATAAGGCCCAGACTGGCGACATTATTTATTTCCATTTTTCAGGACATGGGCAACAGATACAGGATGACAATGATGATGAAGCAGATGGCTATGATGAGGCATTGGTACCTTATGATGCAAAAGGCACCTGGGACGACAGGGACTATCATGGCGAGAATCATTTTCGTGATGACCTGTTGGAAGAAAAGCTGAACAAGCTAAGAGCAAAAGTTGGTGCCAATGGAAGCGTTCTTGTAGTGATTGATGCCTGCCATTCGGGAACCATTACCAGAAGCAGTGGCATAGTACGTGGCTCTGACAAACCTTGCCAGTCTGCCAGCTACCCCAAGGAATTAAAGATGAAGCTGGGCGGCGAGCAAAGAGTAGAACAAACCATGTTTGAGAATATGGGCGGCAGCAAGAGCTCGCTAATAGCCATTAGTGCCTGCAGCCCCAACCAGATAAACAGGGAACTGAATGACAGCAAGGGTTTAAGCGTAGGTTCGCTGTCTTATGCATTTTCAAAAGCAATCACAAGCTTGCCCGCAGGCAGCAGTTATTTTTTATTGTTCGAAAAAATAAAAGCTACTATCCAGAATGAGCACCCAACACAGATACCCATGATTGAAGGCGATGAGAAACTGGAAGTAATGGGTGGCGGTTATGTTCCCTTGAACGAAACCATTGTTGTGGAAAGGGGCATTGACAATGCCGACTATAAAAAAGATGATACCACTTTCTACATTAACCGGGGCCAATTGTACAACCTGAACAAAGGGACCTTGTTGAGTGTATATAAACTTGGTGAGAAAGACGTGTTTGCCAGGGCCATCATTACCGACGCGAATAGTTTTAAAAGCATCTGTGTTGCAGACCGGGCATTACCAAAAGGTGTGCCTTATGAAGTAAAAGTGGAAGAGGTAAACTATGGTGGCTTTGCTGCATCGTTTGCCGTACGTAACGATAAGGCTACTGGCATATCCAATACGGAGAAACAGTTGAACAGGTTCCTCGGCTCGGTTCCTTATCTATCCAGGAACAGCAATCCCGACTTTACTGTGGCCATTGAAAACAGGAACAATAACACGGTTCTAAGTTTGATAGAATCTGAGGACAGCATTTATTATAAAAAAGAGATCCCCAAAAACGATACGTTGGCACAACGTGACTTGACTGAAATGTTGGGTTACATAAAGCAGTCGATAAGAATAAAGTACTTACGCAAAATTGCTGATGGTGGCGAACTGAGCAAGAATGTAAAAATTGAAATTATACGGCTTGACACCTTGGTACAGAGCAACGAAAATGTGTTTAAACCCAAAGATGAATTCCTATTGAAGATAACCAATATCGGCTTTACCGATTTTTACTATACCCTGTTGGACCTGTTGCCAAATAATCAAGTAAAAGTATTGATACCGGGGCAACTAAACCAGCCAGCAGATTTTTACTTAGGCATTGGCAAAAGCGTATCGGACACGATTATTGTTGATGCCGATTCGCCCAATGGGAAGGAAATGTTTAAGTTAATCGTATCGCCCGAACCGATTGACCTAAGACTCGCATTCAACAAGAGTCAACTAAGGAAAGGGGTTGCAAGGTCTTTTGAACGGGTGATGGACGACCTGTTCAAAAACGAGAACAATACCAGGGTTCGTGGCATCATCAATATGGATGATGTAGGCATCGTAAGTACAGGGTTCACGATTAAAAAGTAATTGCATAAAACATCATGGTGCATAAAAAAACTGCCAACTTGTATAAGTTGGCAGTTTGCATTTAGCAGGGTTTATAGGCAATGGTTACTTGATTGCACTGTACGGAATTTCATCGGAAGCAAGGTATTTGGTTTCGTCATTTACCTCATCTATCATTTTAATGGATACAAATATTTTATAATTCAATAAATTGTCCGGCACTTCAGAAAATGGTATAACCAATTCAAAATTCGTTTCGCCTTTATTGATATTCAATTTTGTTCCAGGTTTCAGATCGCCACCCTTAACAACACCTACCAAGTTGTTTGGATTTGCCTTGCTTAATACAGTACCACCTTTCGAATCCAATAGGTATGCAATAATCAATATTTTTCCTGTTCTGCCAGAGGTTGATAAATTGAAAGACGGGTAAATAACCAGCCCCTTCTTGGCATTGTCCTTCACCACTTTGGTAGTGGTTAAATTGCTCAGGTTGAATTTGGGCAGCATGTCTGGCCTTGCTGCCCCATTCTTTGGATACAGGAAGCCAACCGTTTCTATATCGCCTTGGGAGATATAGAAATTGGGCTTGATTTCAATATTGTTCATGGTCCATTTTGCAGGAAAGCCATAATGCATAATGGATTTGGGATCGTACATAAAACCGTTTGTGTACAAGGATGAGTACTGTGTAAAAATCTGAAAGTCCACCATGGTCTTATCCCAACCATTGGTTTCCAAAGCATCTTTATACACCACTTCTTTGTTCCACTGTATCTTGTTCTTGTAAGAGTGTTCGTGCAACAGGCCAATGGCATGGCCAAACTCATGCTGAATGGTTTGCCTTAGGTAATTATCATAACAAACACCTTTCAAGTAAAAAAAGTTGGTATCTATATTCATTGTTTTCTTATCTGCCGGAACACCTGTTGCATAGCTTCCCACAACAGAATTACAGCCACCTTTGTCAGTAAGCAGCACACGTACATTGGCATCGCCGCTTTCCACAAAATCGAATGTAAGGTTGGCATAACGTTCCCATTCTTTTGCTGCGGCCTTAACCTTTTGTCTTAACGTGTACGAGCCTCCATTATCTATAAACTTTACGCTGATTACCTTACCTACATCCCATAAAAAATAATCATCTGCCAATGCCCTCGTCTTTGATGTGTCTTTAGGGAGACCGATTGCCCTTGGATCACTGATTGCATTGGTAACGGTTCCATCTTTGGACATGCCAATGCTTCTGGGATCAACTGTGGAGCAGCTCAGCCCCTGAAAATATTTCAAAGGCTTGCCAGAAGATGTACCGGAGCTTTTTTGTGCATGGGCATTTAGTGCAATTGCAGAAAGGGTCATCAACGAACCAACTGCAATAGAACGGTAACGTAATTGTTTCATGTTAGTAGGTTTTATCTTTTTGTAATATTACTAAATAAGCTGTCTGTTGCAATACCTTATGCTGGGTATTTATGCATTCAAAAAAAGGGCCGCCTAGACAGGCAGCCCTTTACCATGTAACTGTATATAAAACTCAAACTTTACTGTTTAATGAAACTGGAGTTCACCCTTTTAGATGCATACAGCATCTTCAGTTCGGATGTGCCGTCCGGTTTTTTGTCCATCAAATAAACCCTGAATTCCACCTGTATATTATTGCTTCCAGTAGGTACGGGCAGTTCGGAATAAGGTATGAACAATTCAAAATCCTTGGCTGTCTGTTTGTTTGCAGACAGGTTTTTGCCAGGGGCAAGCGTGAATGTCTTAAAGGTTGCAGCACTATTGTTGATGCTGTATGTATTGGTTTCTTTTTTGATGGAATTGCCATCTTTGTCATAAAAGAACGCAATGAAATAAACCGTAGCCTGCCTACCTTTTGTAACCATATTGAAAGACGGAAACAAGGAGAAGCCTTGCTTGGCAGTGTTCTTAACCACATCCATTTTGGTATAGTTCTCAACTGTAAACCTGGGTACTTCATTTGTCCTTTCCCCATCTTTTGGATAGAGCATTTTTACCAAAGCAATATCACCTTCTGAAAGCTGGTTGTTCCAATCAACGCTATAACCATTGGTTGTCCATTTTGCAAACACGGGATAATGCATGATAGATGCACGGTCGTACTTGGTACCATTGGTATAGGTCAAATTGTATTGTTGAAAAAGGTTCACGTCAACGGTCTCCTTATCCCAGCCCTGTGTTTTTCTCAGGTCTGCATATACAGCTTCCTTGTTCCAGGGAATGCCGGCAATAGGGCTATAATGTTCATGCAACAAACCAATGGCGTGACCAAATTCATGCAGTACCGTTCTGTGCATAGCTGTGTAAGTCCTAAAATCGGTGGTATCAAAATTCACGGTCTTTTCATTTTGTCCAGCCATATTGGCCAGCGAACCTATCAATGAGTTATGTCCTCCTTTATCATCCAGGTTAATGCGTATGTTGGATGCACCAACTGTTACAAATTCAAAATGCAGGTTTGCATATTGTTCCCATTCCTTTACAATGGACTTTATTTTTTCCTGTAACTGTGGGCTGCCGCTTAAAAATTTAACGTACAAGGTCTTTCCATTGTCCCAGAGATAATAATTGTCTGCCAGCCCTCTTGTAGGCCCCGCAGTATCTTCAATCATCACCTTGTTGGATGGCATTTCTGTACTGCAACCATATTTCTGTGTGGGCACTGTTTTCTGGCCAAAGGATGTATTTGACACAAGCACTAGCGACAATAGTGCAAGTCCTAATTTAACTGATTTCATAACTGTTGTTTAAGTGTGTACAATTGATGGTGTCCATTCATGTTCAAAGTAACAGGTATGCTTCCATTTGCATTATACCTAGTGTTGGGTATTTACTTGCTCTGCCTGCTTACCCTGTTTTCCAAAAAGATAATCTACAGTGTGTTTTTTACATAAGTCAAAATAGCTTTTACGGTAAAATACCCAGTAGTACGTAGAAGGTTGTTGATACGATGAAAGTGATAGGAATTAAAAGAGCCTTGCAGTTGCAAGACTCTTTTAATTAATCTTTGGGGCAATGATTGGGATGATTGATAACCCGATTATATAATATTGATTATTCAAACCAAGTTGAATGGTAAACAGTACAGCTGCTTCATTTAGTCAAGCGTTAGAATTCTGATAATTCGTCATTCCGCTTTTCAAAGCCTGCTGCTATGTTTTGCAGTGCTTGCCTATCTGTTGGATACCGTAACCCACACCTGCCGCAACAAGCAGTGACAGGCCACCATCTATTGGCACATCTGATGCAGGGTCGCCAAAGCCATCCTAACCGATGGCAGGCAATGTTACCATAAGCACCAGTGCCATGACACTTATTGTTCTCCTGTTCAATAAGATCCTTATGATATGTTTTATGTTATGGTATAGAAGATAGGACAAATAACAAAGGCAGCAATAATGCTGCCTTGTATTGTAAAGTAGTCGGGAGGACAGGATTCGTTCACCTCCTGAAACCCTTGCCACAACTGCATTGTATCTTTAAACCATTTCCCACTCACAGAGCCACTCATCCATGAACAGGAATGCCTATATGTACGATATATCAATTATTAACAGCTTGCTGAATTGATCTTCGTGGACCAACACACGAAAGCGGATAACAGTGAAAGAACTTTTGTAAAACGAAGTTACGAAAATCCTTGCAATTGCTATCCGCTTATATATCCTGAACGCAAAATATCACGACCCAAAACCTCAATTAATCAATACCCTTCCTGCAATAATTTTTTGACATCCTCTTTATTGTAATACAAAGTGCCGCCTACTTTCTTGGCCCTGATCTTCCTGGTTATCCGTAAGGAAACAAGCTTGTTCACCGAGCATCCCAGTATGTTGCGCACATGTTTGGTCTTGTAACCTTCAACAGGTTCCGGCTGGTTGCCCATTGCTTCACCCAACAGTTGCCGCAGGTCACCCAGTAACAGTTTCCGGAACAGTTGCAGGTCATCCTTTGTCACTATCTCTATACTCATACCTTATCTTTTAAATATAAAAAATATATCCAGCATGCTCATTCCAATTTCCTGAACACCATGCTACTTTTTCCGCACCCGTAGAAAGGTTCATACTGTATGTAGCCAAAATCATGAAGGGCGTGCATTGCTTTGTCGTAGGTGGTCCTTGAATTTATCTTCGCAGCCTTCATGATAGCAGGCCTGTCCAGTTCAAACAGTACAGGCTCGTGCTTGATTTGCCACTCGTTCAACAGAGCAAAGTACAAGCTTACATGCGTTACAGTGATACGCGGGTCATCAGCAATGGTTTCATAAAATGCAGCAAGGCACATATATAAAAATTAAGACCGTTCCGTTTTTTGTTTCAGCAGTTTGCGTGGCCGCTTCATCAATAACTTGGGGGCACTCGTTTGGCTGCCACTGCTTTTTTTCGCCAGCAATTTTTGATTTGCCTGTACTTTCTTTTCCGCCCAACGGCTCTGCAAAAAACGCATGGCCTCATCTGCCGAGATGGGCGGCTGGTCCTCCACGAAATAAAAGCGCTGACTGATCTCGAACCGGTTTTTCAAAAGACCTGCACCCTCTATGATACTCTCCAATGCAGTGCCTGCCCAGTATTTGTATTGCAATAAATTCCCCTGCGTAAACGAAGACAGTTCCTCCAACAACAAAGCAGCCTGCAGGGCATCCTTTCCAACTGCAACATCTATTATATCCCCTTCCCTACAGGCTGCCAGTTTCTTCCAATCAATCGCATCCATCTTTTCATCCATCTCCTTCATTTCTTCAGGTACAGCAACCGCTTTGCATAAAGTCGCTTGGTAGTACAAACAATCATATAAGTCTTTTTCTCCTTTCAAAAAATGAACAGTGAAATGGCAGGAGTCTTTACCACTAGCCAGTAAAAAACTCAATTGAAATTGCTGCGGCAAAAAACAAATAGCACACCGTAGCATCGCTTCGGTGTCTTCAACAAAGCCCAGCGATCCCAGCCGGGCTTTAAGCATCTCTATATTCTTTTCATTCATAACAGTGATGTTTTATGCAAGGGCCTGTCCCTTTGTTTTCTTCGTGGTCTTCTTTTCAATCAACCCGTTGGTCTGTGTCTTCTTTGTCAGCAGTTCGTTCCTTTCCGTTTTTTTTTGATCGACCGGTGCCTGTCCGTATTTCACTTCCTGTTTGGCGGCAGGCATGAACAGTTTCTTCCCTTCCTTGTCGTACAGGTTGAGTGTCTTGAACTGTGGGTTTGCTTCGATGCTCACCTTCTGCTCCTTGCCATCCTTCATCAGTGTGGCATCCGCACGGTTGCCCTTCTCTAGTGAAGCGATCAGTGTCTGTGTCTGGTCAGGGAAGGACAGTTCCTTTAATGGTATTCGGTTCACTGCTTCAACAACATCAAAGCCATAGTTGCTGTTGTAAGGTTTCAGCTTGGCGTTATCGTTTTCGTCCTTGTTGGCAAAGTCCAGTTTGACCCAGGCCTTGTACGGTGCACCTTCCTTTGGTACAAGTTCCTTGAACACGCTGCGGGCATTGAGCAGGTTGCAGGATTCCTTGAACGTGATACTCTGCCCCTTGTTGTTGATCCAGAAGGTCTGGCTGAGTTTCTTGTCTTCGTTCCGTAGTGTTGCATCGTACTTGTTAAAGAAGTAACGGTCGCTGTCCTGCTTCTCGGACTTCTTGAAATACAGTACCGCTTCCATCTTGTCCTTGCCGAACTCATGGCTCGCCGTCAACTGGAAGTCCGGCATCCCTTCCTTCATCTTTCTTTCCAACTGGCTCTGTAAGCCTTCCCCGAAGCCCAGGTATTTCACCTGGTCCTTCAGGTAATCAAAATTTTCTGTGTTCATAGTTGTATTTTTTAATGATGATAAAATTCCGTTTGCTTGTTCAACCGATATTTTTTCCAAGACGCTACAATTGCGTTCGTCTTTTTTCAAAGGATTCAGGCAATGCCATTGTGCAGCTTTATATACAGGTTGGTTAGTCAATAGTAGATAGGTCTCTTTCGCAGTAAAATCAAGCTCTTTACCAATATGAAATTCTTTCCAAGTCTCAAACCTGTCCTGAATGGAATACAGGTTTAATACGAGTTCTTCTGATTCACCTTCGCTCCAGTATTTGTATTGTAACCGCTCTGACAGGTCTTTGCCTTCATCATTCGCTCTTTCCAATTGGAAAATATCAGACACAATAGCTTCGATAGGATAATATTCTTTAAAATCATCTCGTATCCGTAATTGGGTCCATAGTATTTCGCAAGGCTCGTTTTCCCAATCAATCTTTCTCATTCGGTTTTCCAAGTCAGTAGTATTGATACCATCAATGGTTCTCTCCGGTATCTCAATTGGTTTTACCAGGATTGCTTCATATGAAGTAATCACAGGGCTTTTTTCGGAACCCCTGATTTGAACATAATATTTCATCGTATCGCTTCCATATTGCATCTTGTATTTCAATAGGCAATTATTGGCAGCTTTATAAAAATCATGAACAATAGCAGCCTCCCAATCTTCGGGGAAACCCAATTGCGCAAGCTGTTTTTCGATTGGTTCTGTTTTAGCCATAACCTCTATTTTATTGGCTTGATAAATAGCCCTGTCTTCATGGAGTGAATCACTGTAACTAACCTGTTTCAACACATCTGGAATGGAATCGATGCGTATCGTAGTAAAGCTGTCATGGTCAGAAATATTATTCTCTACAAACTCTTGTGCTGCTTCTTTGTCTTTAAAAAAGTTCACATCATTCACATCAACGAAATACAAAGAGCCATTGTACACCATATAGTGTTCACCTTTAAGCAATGCTGTTTCCACCTGCTCCAGTACTTCATCCGATATGACGTGGTTCGTGTTCATAAAATAACCTTTGCATCCATCAGTTTGCCATTCTTCAACCGCAGTTCCAAATCTCTTCCCCCATTCTTTTCTAATAGATGAATGTGTAAGTATTTGTTATCAGGCAACGTGAACTTGGGTACGGCAACCACGAACGAATTGACAGCTTTCCCTTTCACAGCCTTTGCATTACCATATTGATAAAGGCTCTGCAATTCGCTTTCCTGTGAAGCGGTCCGCTTCGATTTCTGTTTGTCTTTGATAGTAAAACGGATAGCATCAATATCGTAACTGACATTGGAACGGTTACTCAAAACAAACTGGAAATAGAACACATCATTGTTGATGTACAGCCCCCTTAACCGCAACTGCATATCCGCATGTTCCGCCTTGACATGATGGAATATTTTCTTTTTGCCAACTACTTTTCCTGAAATTTTAAACCAAGCATTTGCCTCGGAAGCCCCTTCCCTATTGAAGGTGATATTCAGGTGTGCAGGAGCAGGATCGTAACCCACGAGGAAGGAATACAGTTTACCATCCGTAGTAATGACAGTGAGATTGGTTTCTGTAAAACTGTCCCTCGCTGCTTTGATATGCAGGATGTTTTCCGCACCGTCCGCTTTCTGCACCAGCACTTCACCACTGCCACGGTCAACACTCTGTATGGCAAAAGGGAAAACAAGGTTGGTCGTTTTGTTGGAAGCAACAGCCAAACGGTAAGGTTCGATAAATGCGTTTGTTGTCTGTGCCATTGAATGCGCAGCAACAAAAAATAGAAGAACAATTAATAGCTTTTTCATAGTTTAATTTTTATTGTTATCTTTTAATAGGACCAGATAGCCTGCCTTGATGGTTACTTTGACAAGCCTTACTTTTTTGCTCAACAATGTTTTCGCGGTCTGTATCCCTGCACCCGCAGCCTGTGCACCGAGCGAAGGGTCTAGCGTGGTAAGGCCCAATGAATTGATGGTGTTATCTGAAGACTCTTTGGCAACATCACGGTTGATGGAACCGGGTACATAGATACCTGCCAGCCCATCCATATCATATACTTCAAGCGATACGGGCAGGATATTGTTGAGGTAACGGAGCGAAGCAATGGTAACCTTCAACCTTTCGTTGCTCAGTGAAGCGGTACCGAAAACAAAACTGTTGTGCGGTACCAGTATGCCATTGATGAATATATCGTTCAGCAGTAAAAGTTTCACGGTGGCACCTGCTGTCAGGGTCTGTGTTTCGGGGATGATTGCTGCAATTGAATTCTGTATTCCCTTTGACAAATTATCATTCAATGCATAGAATCCTTTCATCCGCTTCGTCGTGTCGGTAAGCGAAACAACAAAAGCCTGTTCCCTGTTTTTGAGCGACTGCTCCTTCACCCTTTCAGGGTGCTGCAGGTCGAGTAGCTTGTCCATCATCCCGTTCAACTGTTTCATCTCGCCATTGCTTTCGCTCTCGTGCTGCATTACCTGCATCATTTTCTGCAAACGGTCTATATCGGGAGCCGGACTAACAGCAGCATATTTTTGTTCTTGCGGCTGGTTGATCACTGCCTGCAACTGCTGCAGTTTTTCATTGACCCTTTGTTCATTACTGTTCATAGGGAAGGCAGGACTTGTTTTAGCAGGGACAGCAACATTGTCCTTGTAGTAAGGGTCTAGTTGCATCTCCTGTTTGAGCAGCATGGAATCCTTGTCCGCCTGTGAATAGAGGCTCATCTTGTCGGTGCCTTTTTCTTCTTTGATCTGTGCATCCGGCAGTTTCAGGTTAAGTCCTTTTGTAATGTTTGTTTGTGCCACGGCCTCCTCCCCTTTGCCACCGCCAAGTGCCCAGAAGAACAGGCTGAGAAAAGGAACAACGATCAACGGGAGTACCACCAGGAACTTTCTTTGCCGCAGGAATTTTTGTGAATGTGACATGTGATTTATTTTAATAGTGATTGATTCTTTCTATGGTGAGTATGCTATCCATCAGCTTCGGCCTTAGACGGATGATACTATCATACTTTATGGCATTGTGAACCTTCAAACTATCCATGTATAAGCGGAAGTGGTGTATGCGTTTTAGTGTCGGGTCGGTAGGTTCAGTGATGATTGTTTTAATAGCAACAGGTTTGGTCATGCTGTGTTGAAACGAATCAATGATTGCCAATACACTCGCAGCAACAAACAGCACCACGAACACAACCAGGCAAACCTTCAACTGCTGCCTGCTTAACAGCTTAACCTTGCCATTCAAATAATCAGCAATGTTTCTTTGAATACCCAGCAACTTGTTTGCTATGGCTGTTTTTATTTTCATGGCCTTACTTCTGTTTTGACATCCTTGTTTTCAATCGTGTTCCATTTCTCGATCAGGAAACCATGTGGGTTGTTGTCGCTCCTTGATACGTTCCGTAGGAAACCTTCGGTGACCAGACTGCGTGTAACAATGGTAGTGGCACGTATCAATTTCTCCTCCGCATAGCAGCGGAAATAATACGGGTACTGGTTCGTGTTGATGGCGATGCTATCAATGGAAATTTGCTGGCTGATATTGCCACTGATAATGTTGGAATAGTAACCGCTCTCTTTCAGGTTCCTGTACTCCGTTTTTACAGAAGCATCCGCGAGATACAGTGCCTTCGTGATATTCGTGTTGATGACTTTATCGTCCGGGTCCAATGTGAAAAAATAATCATGGAACATCTTCACATGGTCCTTTGCCTCTACGGGGATATTGTCCTTCCTGTCCGCACTGAATGCTTCCATTGCCTTGCCATTTGCAAGGATGTATATATGCTGCTGTGTCTGCTTCGCAAGCTCATAACTTTTGTACACCGAGAAACAGCACACAGCGGCACATACTACCAGGAACAGGAGCGAAAATGTCTTGACATGCCTAAAGGCCCTGTCTATATTCTTCAATTGCTGGAACATATTATTTTGTTTTACCTGATATTTTATCCTTGAAATAACCTTCGGTCACGCTATTGGAAGCCATGCTCCTTGAAGTGTCCTGCCGCTGGTTGCCAAAAGCATCTGCCGCCATACCAGTGCCCGAAGCAGCAGTATTCATAACAGCCTTTGAAGAGGAACTGAACAGCGAAGTTGTTTTGTACAGGAGTGTATTGCCGCCACCTGCATTGACGATATAGTTGGCAACAGAAGGCACCGTGAAATAACCGATGATGCCAATGATCAAGAAGATGAGATACGCCACATCCGTTGAACTGAAGAAGGTGTCACCGTTGTTCTGCACCTGCTGTATATCCAGTTGCAGCATGAGCTGCTGTATCTTACCGATGATGCTACCGAAGATGTTGGCAACAGGCAACCAAAGAAAGATATTGATGTACCGTGCGATCCAAACAGTAAGCGTATGTTGGAACCCATCAAAGACAGCGATACCAAAAACCAACGGTCCAAGTATTGCAAGGACAATCAAATAAAAAGTACGGATGGTGTTGATGCAAAGCGAAGCGGCTTCATACAGCACTTCCAAAACTTCACTCATCCATTGCTTGATGGTGTTGCGCAAATTATAGCTTGCCTTCGCCATCGCGAATTTCACATCGTTGCCAATGGAACCGAACCAGCTTTCATCCTGGTCATTGGGGTCATCGGGGTGTGAGTATGCGTACCACTTGTCCCTGTCACCGCTCCCGTCCTCTCCTACATACATCTGCCATGCTGAAGTCTTCTTTACCGCTTCCTCTTTTTGTTGCAGGAGTGTAGCAATCGCTGCATCGGAGTTCTGCACCATCGAAGCAGTAGCGGTCACTGTTGGTTTCATGATACCGTTGATGAGACCAATCACCGCAGGGAATATCAGCACGGCAAACCCCAATGCAAAAGGACGGAGCAACGGGTAGAAGTCCACGGGCTCGGCATTTGCAATATGTTTCCAAACACGGCTGCCGATATACCAGGTCGCTGCAAAGCCTGCGATACCTCGACCCACACCAATCAACTGGCTGCACAGCGGCAGCATCTGGTCATACAGTTGATCGAGCACCGACTGCATCCCGTGCAGGCTGTCCGCAATGCCCTGTGCGTTCGATAGTAAAGGCAATAGTATCACAGCAACCATGACGGGCATGGTTTTGAAAACTCTTTTCATATCGTTTGATTAATGTGTTATGCCATAGAGGCCGCTCATTGTTTTTGCATCATTCACTTCTTTTGTTTTTGCAAGGGCAAGGAGGTTGGTGCTATTGTTGAACCTTCTTAAAAAATTCAATTGGTCCTTAGTATCGGTATGTATTTTGTCTATTGCTTTCAGCCGTTCCGCATCATCCATCCGTAGATCACTGGTGGTGACCACCATGAGCAGGGCATCTAAATTCTTCATGCTTGCATTGAACAGGTTACTGTACACCTTGTTTAAATAGTTGAGTTCATCGGTGTTGAAATGGCCGCTGGATACAAACCGGTTATACGCTGCCTTGTATTCCTTCACAATGGATGATTGATTGGAAACAACCTCGGCTACTTTATAATAGTTCCGCACTGTTGGGCTAACCGCCAGCAACCCATCAATAAAGATTTCATGCAAATTGAAATTGCCTTTGGCAATATCGCTGACGGCATTGTATCCTTTGGAGATGATCTCGTAGCCCTGTTGCATATCTTTCAAAATGCTTCTCATCTGTGCCAGCTTTTGCAGGTCCAGCGTGAGCTGCTGTATCTCATCGGACTGTGCACGTGCATTCATTGCACAGCACAAACAAAATATCATAGCTATCTTTTTCATTTGTTCAATTGTTTAAGTACAGTGATATCGTTGAGTGCCTGTTGCTGTTGGACGTTCAAGCTGTTCGCCCTGTTGACAAAGGACTGCGAGAACATGTATTTATCTTGCATATCCGCATGTATCTTGGCGATGCACACGATCCTTTCATCATCCGACATCTGCACTTTACCATCCGTGATAACTAGCATGAGTGCATCTATATCCTTTAAACTTTCGTTGATTAAATTGTTGCAGACACTATGCGTGTAACTGCTTTGTGCCACGATCCTTTTGCATTGGTTTACGATGGCAATTTGTAAGGTTATGATCTCGGCAACCATCGCAGTATGCTTGATAGCCGGGTTCACTTTTTGCATGGAGTTAAAGAAGGCACTATGCAAATTGAATTCCCCGTTCTTGATACCATTGATTGCATGTACCCCATCACTGACGATCCTGTATCCCTTCTCTGCTGTTTGTATATACCCTTGCAATGCAGCAATCTGTTCCTGCATCGTTTTCTTCGTTGATTGTGCTTTTGCTTCACCAATCATTAACAGCGACATAATAATTATTGCTTTCATGGTATCCTGTTTAGTAACGCCCCTTTAGGGGTTAGGGGGCTATCCCATACAACTGTTTTATCGTGTTCACATCATTCAAGTCCTTCGCCCTTTGCAGGCTCAGTTTGATGTTCTGGTTGTTGAACTGCTTGATGTCATTGTAGTTGCCATCTATCTTTTTGGAAGCAGCTTCGATCAGTTCCAACCGTTTCGCATCGCTCATCTGTGTACTAAATGAACTGACGACCAGGTACACCTGTTCCAAATTTTTCAGGCTTTCGTCGATGATGCCCGAGTACACATGCTCCATATAGTCCAGTTCGCTTGCATTGAAATGGCTGTCCTGGTGGAACAGGTTGCTTGCCTGTTTATAAGCAGCTACCATTTGCGTCTGCTTGGTAATGATGTCCTTTACTTTCTGGTAACCGCCAATCAGGTTCTTAACTGTCCACAGTTCATTGTAGTAATTCTCATAGAGCGATTTCTGTTTATCCGACCAGTTGGCTATATCCGTCAGTTTGAGTTGGTGCATCGTATTCTCCACTACACGCTGTGCATCCTGCAGCCAGATGGTCTGTGTCTGCAACCTTTGCACCTGCAGGTCAATGGCCCTGATCACTTTTTTGATAAGACCTGTAATGATCCCTAGTTGTGCGTGGCTTTGTGTATGCACACAAAACATAGCAACGAGTATGACAATGATCTTTTTCATGGTTTTATTTTTTGATAGTAATTAGTACCAATAGACAACCCACCCTCGCCCATCTTCATTTCCCAACCAAAACGTTTCTCATGCAGTACATAGGTTGCTGCATCGTAGTCGCCGCTTAACAGCGATATTTTGATTTGTTTTGGGAACTGCTTCTTCGTAATGCCCGTTGTCCTTTTGATCTTGTAAGTGTTGTTATCAGCAGAGATAAATAAAGTGTCTTCCGCAATGCTATAATCCCCTTCCGAACGGTTCACATATATCCCTTCAATCGATGAGTTGCTTCTCATGCAACCAACAAACAAAAAACAAAAAAGCAAACAGGTAGTCAATGCAGTAATACCTTTCTCTATGCTGCCAAATTTCTTCGCCGCTTCCTGCACTTTCATCTTTTCTTTTTCTTCTGTTGTGTAGGCGAGGTATTCCTGTGGGGAAACTTCTGTCCTGTATACCTTACTCAATACACCTCCAAGCGAGATAAACACTTCCTTGTATTTCTTTGTTGGGTCATTCGCCTTATTGATGGAAAGCACCTGTGCCTTTTCCTTATCCGTCAGGCCCAACAGTTCCTGCACCTGGTCGAACTTGTTCTGGTACTTCGACTGGTCGAGTAATATTTTACAATCACTGTTATTGATGATCGCCTGCTTCACCACAGGCGAAGAAATAATGTCTTCCACTTCCTGTGTAACAACAATGGCTTCACCAAAGAACTTGCGCACTGTTTTAAAGAGATACTTGATATACTCTGCCATACCTTCCCTTGCAATGGCTTTCCATGCTTCTTCAATGAGTATCATCTTACGGATGCCTTTCAGCTTACGCATCTTTGAGATGAACACTTCCATGATGATGATCGTAACAACAGGAAACAGTATCGGGTGGTCCTTGATATTATCTAACTCGAAAACAATAAAGCGCTGTTGCAGCAAATTCAAATTTTCAGAAGCATTCAGCAAATAATCGAACTCACCACCTTTATAGTACGGCCTCAACACATAAAGGAAATTGCTTACATCAAAATCCTTGTCCTTTACCTTATCCGTTTGCAGTACCGCAACAAAATCTGTCTGTAAAAATTCATAGAAGGAATCAAAGCAGGCAAAGGATGTATTGGTATCGTAATAGAGTTGCAAAGCATTCGACAAAGCAACGTATTCACTTCTTGTGAAACTTTCATCATCCTTCTTCCACAATGCAAGCAGCAATGTCTTGATACTTTCTTTTTTCTCTGTGTCGAGTGTATCCCCCTCTCCTATATAAAATGGATTGAAGGTGATCGGCTTGGTTTCTGAATAAGTAAAATAATAACCACCCACCAAATCGCACAATCCTTTGTAGCTATGCCCCACATCCACCAATACGATATGCGTTCCCTGTTCGTAATAGCTCCTTATCATGTGGTTCGTGAAAAACGACTTTCCACTTCCCGAAGGGCCAAGGATGAACTTGTTACGGTTGGTAATGATGCCTTTCTGCATCGGCTCATCGGATATGTCTACCTGCACGGGTTTGCCTGTCAACCGGTCACCTAAGCGTATACCAATCGGTGATAAGGAAGACTGGTAGTTGGTTTCCAAATTCAAAAAACAGACTGCCTGTTCAATGAACGTATCAAAGGAGTCATTTATGGGAAAATCAGCTTCGTTACCAGGTAAGCCTGCCCACCATATTTGTGCCACACCATCTGTTTCCTGTTTGGGCACTGCATCCATTTGTGCGAGTGAAGAAGAAACCAAATTGCGTATATCCTTTAACTCGTCTTTGTTATCCGTCCAAGCCACCACATTGTAATGTGCCTTGATGGGTTGCTTCTGTGTGCCGATGGCTTCGTTCAAAAAATCATTGACTGCATCACGGCTAATGGCATTTTCCCTGCTATAAGCTGACAATGATTGCAGCCTCAGCTTCTTGCTTTCCAGTTGCTTGATAGTCTTACCTGCATCATCAATAAAAAGGTACTGGTTGTAGATATGGTTGCAGGGAAGCAACAGTCCCAATGGTGCGGCAAAGCCGATGGAGAACTTTGTTTTATCAGTACTGTATTTATCATAGTTGATACGCGAACCACATAATGCAGGCAGGTCATTCACATCCGACAAAGAATACAACTGGCAATGGTTGTCCCCGATACGCAGCCCGTCTTTGAGATGGATATCCTTTAGATCATTGCCACCGAGCAGACAATACTGTTCGATGGATTGTAGCAGTTCATCATTGCTTAATGGCTGCAACTGTACGAAACGGCTATCGCTCAGTATCCGTTGGAACTGCCCCACACTGTCCAGAAAATCATTGACAAACTGTGCATTCAAGCTTTCACTGGGAACGAGGTTCTTTCTTATCAATGTAGAGAACAGTGAACTGCTCTGTTTTCTGCCCTTTGGTTTCTTAGTTAAAAAGATATAGCAGCGGTGGTGCAGGTAAGGCCGTTCATTGAAGAAGCGTTCACTTGACCTTGATAAATAGCTCTGCTCTTTCGCAACAAAATCCGCTTTGTACCCTTCCTGCGTGAACCAGTCCTGTTTGTGGAAGATGGAATGTTTGGGGAGTACCTTGATGGCTTTGATCCATGCCTGGTGGAAGGCTTCATATTCTTCGTTCGATAGAGCAAAGAGTTCAGGCAGCATCACCGCAAAGCCAACGGTGATGTCCCCTTGCTTGGAAAGGATACAGTTGCCCTCCACTTTGTACACCGGTAATATGTTTTCTATTTCAACCATTGGAATATTTTTTTTGAATGGATCCTGATATAATCCGGCAGGCCTTTCTTTGCCGCCTTCTTCAACAGACCGTACTCACCGTACTTGTTGCTCATCGCATACACTTTCATAAACAGACCTGTACCAAGGACAGCAATCACAACCAAACACAGGTACATGTTCACGCCGCACAAATAGAAGATTGCAAACACGATCAACAGTACGACCAACCCACCACCGAGCCACCAGATATACTGTGCCTTCAAGCCTTTGAATTCAATGGGCTTGTTGATGCCCTTGTTGATATGGTACACACTGCTCATATACCAAAGAATGATTTGAGTACCGTTGCCACGATCACAAGGAAAACACAGGAACCGAACCATGCAGCCGCCACCTTGCCCGTGTCATGGTCACCGTGGTTCCATTTCGCATATACCTTAATGCCACCGATCAGCCCCAGTATCGCACCGATGGCATACATGAGATTGGTTCCCGTTGCGAAATAGCTTTTCACCTGTGTCGTTGCCTGGTTGATACCTGCATTGCCATCTGCTGTCTGTGCATGTGCAAACACGGCTAATACTATTGCAGCAACGGACAACCAGAATTTGAGTTCTATCTTTTTCATATCACTTTTTTTATATTTTAAAAACAACTCCATCATTCCTTTCACGCAATTGGGTTTCCTGCCGGGTGATGGAGTTGTTGTATTAATCATTCCACAACCCTTGCAGTTCCTTTTTTGTAATTGTGATGTTGCATTTCGTGAGCGCTTCATCAACGATCAATGCAAGTAGCACATCTTGTAAAGCTGCGTCCTGCAACCCACTATATTGTTTGGATAACCGGTGCAATGCAGGCAGTATTTCTTCTTTCCCTAACTCCTCTGTTGCTGCCTGTAAGAAATATGCCTGCACTGCATCGGTATAAGATCGTGCGAGAAAATGATTGGGGTCTTCATGTGGCGGCAGCGGCTTAGCAGCCCCAACCACCGTAGCTGGCTGTAAGGTTTGTATGTTCAAGATGGCTTTGATGTCGTTGCGGTAGAAAAGAAAAACAACTACTGCATAATAGACTACCAATGCGAGTAAGAGATAAGTGGCAAACTGTTGCCAGGAAATGGAGGATAACATAACTGCTTATTTAAAGATTAAGAAACTTGTTCCTTAAGCAGTTTGGTTTGATAGTGTAAAAATAGAATAGCAAATCAGTGTACTTGATTGATCTCTGTCAACCAAATGAAACTAGTAGTTGATATATGTCAATTGCTGTCAATGGGTTTATTATATTACATCTGGGATAACCCTATTTCACAATGCAACAATAACCAACCCAATAACACAAAGCATGGCAACAGAAATAATACCCGAGCTGATAGAAGAAGCGGCGTTTCACTTCAAGAACCATTTGAACCTGGATAGCAATGAAAGGATTCTTTTCTCGGGTAAATTCGGAAAAGGCAAAACAACCTTCTTAACAGAATTCTTCAATCAACAGGAGCAGTATGCAGGCGGTGAACTGTATGATACAATTTTTCTGGACCCAGTCAATTATACCGTTTCTTCAAATGAAGATATTTTCAAGTATATCAAGTATGACATTCTATTGCACTTATTGATGCAACGCAAAGTAGAATTGGAAAACATTCAATTCACATTTCAAGAGGCAGCACAATACTATTTGGCATCCCATCCATTTAAGGCAATTGGTGGTTTACTTAGTTATATACCTAAAATCGGAATGTTGATTGACGAAGTAAAACCTGGTCTAGAAAAATTGCATGAAAAAATACTTGCATTAAAGAAAGATACCGAAGCTGTAACTGAAGATAACAAGGCCAGTAATTTCTTACAGTTGCTACAGGAGCAGCCATATTCTATTTATGAAAATGATGTCATAACAGAGCTGATAAGGAAGTTGCTATTACAGAACAATGGTAAACAGAATGTGCTGGTCATTGACAACCTTGACCGTATTGATCCAGAACACATATTCAGGATATTGAATATATTTTCCGTTCAGATGGACTACAGTCTCTGGCAAACAAAAATGGACAAGTTCAATTTCGACAAAGTGATTGTCGTATGTGACATCCACAATGTCCGAAACATTTATGCGAACAGGTATGGTACCAACGTTGACTTTAGTGGCTACATTGACAAATTTTACTCAAGTGAAATTTTCTATTTCCAGAACTATGAACCTTTGAGAAAGGCACATCATAATATCTTGAGGCAATTGAGTTTCATTGACGAGCAGGAAAACAAGAAGGGGCTCAACCAATTGGGAACAGATTTTGGCTTATTCTATTTGGTTACTGCTATGATAATGCAGAACCTCGTCTCATTAAGGCAGATGTTGAATTTTTGTGCATCTGAACGGGACCTGCCAGAATTGATAGTGGTATCCAAAAAAGGAAATGGAGAGCGTCAGTTGTACAATACACCCTTGCTCGAAATGATGGTTTTGGCAAAACTGGTTGGAGGTTATCATGAATTGACCAAAGCCATAGAAATATTGGCAAGCAACAATACCCAGATCAGCAACCACGAACAGCATTTCAAGCTCCTGGTCAACTTTGAATTGTGGAACAACTTTTCGGAAACATCAAACGGAGAGTATACATGGAGGTTTGATGGGCACGAGTTCAGGATAAATATCAACGAAGACTGGGACGACTTTGCCGGAATGACAATACGCAGGTTTGAAAAGATAAATAGTAGCTTCCCTGAATATACGCCCAGTTATGCAGTTTATTATAAACTATACAATAAAATCCTTCACGAATTCAATTTACTGAAGTACGTTGAATAATTCGAATACCTAGCTCTGGATTTGCTAGCACGCAGGATGCTAATAAAGCATAATATTTTCAATAGAAAGTAATTGGTTGACTAGTTACACTTTGATACAGTGCTTGTCAAAAATTTCTTTTGCATGGTTCCAGAGTAAAGACCTATACCCTCTATTTTCCGAATTGTTTAAAATGATTTCTTCCCTGTTCTCGCTTAGACCGGTTATTTCATAGTAACTAGGCACCATCACCTCAAAGACTTTCGGGCGTCCTTTAAATTCAGCACGAACTTCTATAATGTTGGGACGTTTTTTATGTCGAAACTCATATGTCATAGCTGTGAATCCAAACCCTTTCTTTATCAAATCCTCTACAAATGGTTCTGTACGCAAATTCTTTCCATGCAAAATAGCTTCTGTTATCCCTTCCAATTCAGCTTCAGTGGCTATTGTTTCCTCATTATTCTCATTATCTTCACTTTCCTTGGAATTTAAAAGGAGTTTTATGTTCAAATTTTTTGTGTCAACAAATTCCCATTCTGAACCAAGTCCTTTTTTTGCCAATTCATCAAAAAAAATAATTGTGCTTTCTGTTCTTAATAAATCCAAATCTATTGATTCGACAGAAACTTGGTTATGAGTATTCTTTATTAATATATCTTTTAGATCCTTTAAATCAGTGGACTTATTCCCATCAATTTCTACCTTCCACACTCCCTTTCTTTGCTCCGACATATAGAAATCAAAATATCCAACTTCGTTCTGTAGAAATTGTATTCTTCCTGTTTTTGATTTGGTATACTCTAAGGAACCTCGATACACTTCTTTGCTATCCGCAGTTGGTACTTTAACAAGGCTGTTAAGTATTTTTCCTTTTTCAAAGTTCCCCCTTCCGATCATCCAATTATAGGAATCAAATAAACTGAAATCTTTTTCTGATGATTTTATTACAAAACCAGTTAAGGAGTGCCGTGAATTAATTTGGTAAGCTTCTTTTCTTATCAATTCCAAATCTTCTTCATCATAATATAAACTTGATAGCTCACGAGCCAAATCTGCCTGACGTTTATTAGTGACAAAAAGGCCTTTTCGTTGAGCAAATTCATTAAGAAACTTGGTATCAGCTATATCTGCGAAAATTTCTTCTAGTTCGTAGGCTGATGGGTATTCAAAGTTATTTTTCATTGTTTTGTTTTAAGAAAGTTGGTAATTGAGAAAAGATTTCCATATCACGAAATTTAACTTTTGTCTTATCAAAAAGGCCCTCAACATCGGGCCTGATTTTCCTAAATTCATCATCCCTATTATATATATAGATAACAAGTTCAACCTTTTTATCTACAAACCCCCTATTCAGCAAGAAACTATTCAGTCGCTGAAAGCTCTGGAATGAAAGAGAGCCAAAATAAAAAACTACCCTCTCTTTCAATGCCCCTTTTTTTGTATATGTTTCAGCCAAAACTATTTTAGAAAACATGTAATCAACAATTAATACCTCTGATCTATCAATTGGGTTTTTATAACGTTCTTCTGAAGGGTAATAAAATTTAATATTCGAAGATCCCGCTGTAGTAAGCTTAGATATTGAATCAAACATTGAACACAATCTCAATATCCCATCATTCTCCAATACATAAATCTTATTGAGTGTGTGACTTTTAGTCCTTGCCGGAAGCTTAACATTTACTAAACTATCCTTGAATTTTTTCCTGTATTCATCATTGTACTTATCTGTATCAGAAAACCAAATAACAATGAAACCGTTCTGCAGTATTACTTTCTTAAACTTCGGATAGGTTTCTACGAAGTTTTGAGAGAACCGTATTTTTAAAATTTTGTCGTCCAATGACTTTATCCATCCTTGCAATAGGGAAGGATTATAACTTGTAGTTTTATATCGTTTAGCCTCCAGAAAGAACCCTTGATCAATATTTCCTCTGACATCATGGTATGCAAGCATTGTATCAATACCGTGAGGTTTGTTATCCTCATTATATACATCAACATTTTTATCTCCAATCTGGGTCCATTTAAATAAAAACAGTAACCTGGACGCTTCATCATTCCATAAATCCCCGTTTACACCTTGATCCTCTGCCATATTTTAAAGTATTAGTTTTTTAAAAAAAGTAAAATAGTATTCAAAATTTTCTGCTTCTGAAATTATCTTGATTGAGGAATTCGAACTTACCAATAGACCAAAGCTGTCTTCCTCACTGATTTCAATTTGAAATAGGATTTTTGTAATGTCGTTTTGATACTTACTCACTAAATCATGAACTGTGTTGTGTTGAAATACATTTCCTGAGAATTTGCCAACAACTCCTTTATGATTGAATTTTTCAATGGCAATTTCCTCCACCAAAAAATTCAATTTTTTCTTTTTCAGAATACCGTATAGCTTATATGGAGTTAGTTCGATTGGGCGAAGAAAATGTTCAAATGAGATTATTTTTTTTAAGACCAATTTAAACTGTGATAAATATGCAGAAGTGCCGAATACATATAACATGTCATTGCCATAATCAATTGAAAATGGGATTTCGTGAAAAAGATAAATTATCTTTTTCACAAACTCGTTAGCACTGGGTTCATATTCATAAATATAAGTGGATGTTCGGTTTATTAGTACCCCACTGATTGATTCCCCATCGATGCTTACTCCATTGAATCCAAACCCATCTTCCGAATACTTTGTTGCTTCAAGCGCATGCAAAAGAACTTCTCCATATTTAGAAAACTCAGTTTGAAAATGACTAATAAAGATGGATTTTGCCTTCCTCATTATTATAAAGTTCGTTTAGTTTATACCCTGCTTCCAAAATCAAAGAAGGACATATAAAACTCTTTCAACAAAGAATTACGTTTAAATTCCAATATTCAATTGCTTCAATATACTTCTTGAAAGAGATGATCTTAATGACCTATGGTCGGGGAAATTGATGGTTCACAATCCGAAAATGTGTAACCAGTATAGTGCAATAAAATATTTTTTCGTTCTCCCATGGGTGACGATTTAGGGTTATAAAATATATCCAGCAAAATCAAAACAGCTGGTTACTCATTGGGGAACTTACAATGCTAATATAGTATATTTTATTTAATTGGTAAACTTTTGTGCAGGTACATGAATCAATACAATAATGGAGTCTGGATATTGTTATGCTACATCCAAAAATGAAATGCATAAGTTATTTTCAGATTAAGATCACTAAATAATTGTAAAAACAAACAACCAAAGTTATTCAAACTCGCAAAACAGCATTATTACTTCCTGCTCCTGTACCTACTCAAATGCTCCGGGCTTACCCCAATATAAGCAGCCAGCATCTTCGCGGTAATCCTTTCATCACTGAGCATCCATGGATACAACTGCCCCAGCATCCGTAGCCGTTCATCAATTGGCAGGAGCAGCAACCGCACATGCATTTCCGACAGGCTGTAGTAGTGCTCCAGTATCCTCCTAGCATTGACATTGAAACCTAAGTGCCTGTCGAACACCTGCTGCAGTTGTGCATACGTGATATAGAACACGCGGGTATCCACCACGGCCTGTATCGCAAAGGAGGAAGCTGCCTGCGAAAAGAAACTGTGCACGGAAATCATCACTTCATCTTCCTTGTTGTACCAGAGACAGACTTCCTTCGATCCACTTTCGAAATACACACGCACCAATCCTGTTTGTATGAAAGCAATCCTTTCACAGACAGCACCTTCCTTCAACCAGTGCTTGCCTTTGGGAATGGTATACTCCTTCAGCATCGTGCCAAGCATGGCCTGTGCCTCGGGAGCAATTGGATGGATGGACTGCAGGTAAGCAAGTAACGCCAGCATAATCTCATTTTTGAATTTTCACGAATCGTACTACAACACTATAGCACACAACAGCGAACAGCAGGAACGTCAACCACGAAAGCACATTCATGAACGTAGGCTGTAAATTGCCAATGCTGTTGATCAAGAACCACGCAATGGACACCAACATCGCCAACAACCCTGTCAATTGCAGAAAACGTAATGAAGGCATTAGTGCAATCAAGCAGCAGGCAATACCAATAGCCCCAGTAATACCGTACCCCATGAACAGGGGTACGGCATGCCAGAGATAGATGGCGTAGGGGAACGCCACAACATCGCCGCTGAAAAAAAGCAGGCAGAAGGAGATGCTTTGCATCAATGGATGTGATAGGATTTTCATAGATATAATTTTAATTGCATGCACCATGGCTGCTACCGGAATATTGTTTACCACTACCTGCGTTTGCAGCAGGGTTGCCCCCGTCCTGCAAGGCCTTGATGGCATTGTACAGGCCCTGCGGCGTGTTGCTCCCGTTCGCACTGCCATAACCAGGTATCTGGTAGGTAGGAATAGTGAGGTTGCCACCACCAAGGTTGAACACCTGTAAAGCAAAATCGGTACAGTTGAAACTGTTGATGATGTATTGAAAGGAACTGTAAAGTGTCACTGCATTCATCGCACTCTGGAACTGGGCAGCAGTGACGGGAATGGTGTACTGTGCATTGAACTCGTGCCCGCCATTATCGGAAACGATCCCTTGCGTGAAGTTGCCCGTCGTGGCCTTGGTCGGCGATGAGGGATAGAAGCCCATCATCTGGCTGATGCTCGTGCCGCCCGAGTTCATGGTCAGGGTCACAAAAGCATGGCCGGGTGACTGGTCCGCCCAATTGAAGAAAACACTGGGGTCATTGTCGACAGGGATATCGCTTGCAATGCTTAAGGAGTAGGTCGCATTCGTGGCTGACAGGCTAGCGAAACACTTTAAAAATTTTGCTACATCGATCGCCACCTGGTTCGCCCATGCTTCGAAGTCCACCTGCACGGCCGGGGCTTCGCCCCCACCGCCTGGCGAATAATAGTTGCCGCCACCATAACTGCCACCACCTCCGCCGCCATAGGCATTCAGCATGGCCAGCAGGTTGTACCATTGCGACCAACTGATACCGCCTTCGGCATAGGAACTGAACACGATCACTTCAGGCAGTTCACCGCCATCCATGCCTCCGTCATCATCAATAGGATCGGCCTCCTTGTTCAACATGATCGGAATGGAAGGCAACTGTATCTTCCCTTTCCGAATAGCATATTGAGGACCTTGTTCGCCTCGCAAACTGCGGTAAGCAATCGAGCCGCTGAACGCAGTCTTGCCACGTGACGCTGTTGCCATATCAAGATGAACGATTGTCCCTTTTAACGGGTGACCATTTAAATCTGTCTTTACAAGTAGGAAATCAGTGGCCATGTCCTTGCCGCTAAAGGGCACCCGTACCAGGTAAAGGTGCGTACTGTCCACATGTATTTCCTGTGCATGGCTGAAATCAAGACCTGCATAATCTGTTGGGGAAAGGCTGTCCTGCAGGGCTCGCTGCACAACTACGTTGTAAGGATCTGAACTGATTGGGGACTGTCCCGCCTTGCGGCAGGCAAAGAGCAGGCACACTGCCAGGAGCGTGCAGAGATGTTTTTTCATGGTATATTTTTAATGATGAATAATCGCCGTCGGATTATCCTCAATACCATGGTTGGTGTGGAGCGGAAAGCAATTTTTCTATTTTAAAAACCGTGCCAAAAACAAACCCAACAGATTGACTAAAAAGTTGTAGCATTAATCATCATCACCTGTCCTCATATTCTCCTTAATAGGAATAACCTTAAAATCAAAAGGGATGAATTTCAATAAGCCCTTTTCTTTAAATTCCAAAAAGAATTGTTTAAACTCTGACAGACGGTCCCATTTCTGTTCATCCTGTGCCGAGAGAAATTCTTCAAACTCTACCCAGCCACCAAAAATTTTAAAAACAGAATTGGCTACAGCAAATACCCTTTGATGCATGTGTTCTACTTGTACCGACCATAGTATGAAAGTATTCAAGTGTTTTTCAACAAAGGTTTTAAAAATTGCAACAGCTTCAGGTGGATATCCTTTCTCAGAATTAATAATATTCCCATTACCTGGTGAATAGTTGATAAGCTCTGTATTCCAAAAGAATTTATAAACTTTTACATCTACATCATTTGCTTGATCACAGTATTTTTTTAAGTAAGAAACAGCCTGTTCACTAAGTTCCTTACTTGTAAGTGGAAACATGTCGGGCTGAAATAATCTTCCCAGAACAGCATGTACAAAATCGGATTCGAACGAATAAGGAAATGGTGCCTCATCTAGAATGGATTTAATAAATTGTATCAAAGCATTTACATCTTTATAAAACTTACCGGGCTTCTTGACTTTCGAATTGTTCAATTTGTCCATTAAGTCATCGCTATTATATCCATGCACATTATAGTAGGCCCCACGTACATGTTCATGTCTGGCAAGGTGGAAAATGGCTTTAATTATTTTTTCAAATTGTTCGCGACTATCAAAGTCTTTAAATAACAGAAATCTTTTTTGTGCTTCAGAAACCAAACCTCTATTAACCCAATCAGTAATGGCTTCATTAAGGGCAGCTTGGTCCAATTCTATTGCATTGATAAATTCGGCTTCGGATAACACATCTGGGAATAGGGAATAAGAAAAGTACCTGTCGAACTTGTTTGTATAAACCACTGAAAGCATATCCTTGGTTCTATAACTATGCCATCCACCTGAAGGAAATATTTCTTCAATAAATGAAACGATGTCCCTCACTTTATTTTCAGGAACACCTAGATCTGAATAATTTTTCTCTAGATAAAGCAAAAGGTATCTTTCATTTTCCCTTTCCTTTGAAACGCCTTCAATTTCTTTACTATCAGCTAACCGGTATTTGTTGGTACTATTTACACCCTCTTTTGTTGTTAAGAAAATACTTTTCTTTTGATATAGAAGTTCATAAACCGAAGGGAATTTAAACCTTAATACTTCTAGCTTGACAAAGTCATTTATCTCAACCTCTGACACTATATTTTCCAAGTTCAATAGAACCGAATTGGATAGTCTAGTGACATCACGCATTGATTCCAGCCAATCACTTAAATAGAGAGGCGGCGATGTGGTTGTCCCGAGAATTGCTGATTCAATCTTACTTGAATATTTTTCATCCAATCCTTTCTTCAGTTTTTCACAGAGCTTTTGCAGGAAAATTTCCTTTTTGAAATGTGGAAGTGTTACCTCAAGTTGGAATATTTTTTCCAGGAATTTTTCTTTATTGTATGCATTATGGTTTTTCAGTGCATTAATGACATAATCCCTATCATAAGCTACAATGAAAAATGTATTGTGGAAATTGGCAGTATTTCTAATCAACCTCAACACTTCAATTATTTCGTTGGAATCAAGCCGGTCCAGGTCATCCACATAAACAATCAATTTTTTATCTATTTTTTCAAGCGAGGAATTGATGTTTTTGAAAAGCGTCTCCAAAGATTCGTTTCCTAAAAAAATAGAGCTGGAGAATTTTATGGATTTGGTTAGGGAGTTGTCATTTAACTCTACAAGCTTGTCAGAATATTTTCTTAGCAACGATGCCAAACCTGAATTATGTGGGTTAATGGATTCTTGGACAGTATCAAAAAAATCCTTGATTATCGCTTGTTGCGTAAAGCTGTTCCATGGATTAAAATTGACTTGGATAAAATTCCCATTGCTTCCATCTAAAGACTCTTTAAGTAGGGAAATAAAAGAAGACTTACCGAATCCCCATTTGGCATTTATTCCGACAGCGAATGAATGCTTGAAGTAACTGTTTGAAACCCTCTTGGACAATTGTTTTACATAATCAGCATAACCGTATTCATCTTTTCCATTTTTATCTAATGGTACATCTTCATGGAAAGAATCCCTGGAATTGGCTGGCAGTTCCTTGGTTCGTTCAATAATGAATAAGCTAAACTCAAATACCAAAACTGCAATCAGGGTATCTATATATTTCAATGCAGGTAGATAATGGAATTCTGTAAAAATCCATTTATGGCTAAAGATTCTGTAAAGAAGGTAAATGGCACATAAAAATACAAGGATGAAAATTGTATTGATTGGAGATGGTTGAACATGTCTTTTAATTATCCTTGGGATCGCAAGGAATACTAAAAGCGTTATTACAATTATATCATTGTACCATGTGCTATCAACTTTCGATAGTACAGGTGACACAAAAGAAACTGCTAACAATTTTTCAATTGGCCGATGGCACAGAATGGCTATAGCTACGCATACAATTAAAACACTAACCGGTTTTATGCATTTAATTACTGCTGCTTTATAATAGTCTTTGTTTGGCATCTTGTGTTTTTAAAAAGTATTGTTCCAATTATTATCTATGAACCACATCCTTACCAAACGGGGTAAGTGAAAGTGATGCCAGTTTAAAATGTTGCCTGCCAAATGGTATCCCAATAATGGTCAGTGAAAGAAGTATCCCAAAGAACACATGCACCAGTGCAGTGTACCAGCCACCGGTCAGTATCCATAAGATATTGAACAGGACATAAAGGCATCCGTTGGCCCTTTCATGTGTGATAATCTTTTTTCCAAAAGGCCACAGTACGAATCCGCCAATCTTGATGCACTGGATTCCGAATGGTATGCCGATGACCGTAAAGCAGAATAGCAGCCCAGTAATGAAGTAGCCGATGGCTGAAAAGAATCCTCCGAATAGTAACCACAGTAAGTTTCCGATTGCATTCATATTGTATGGGTGCTGGTTGAATCACCAAAATACACAATTTAAAATTCTTTAGCTAACAGGTTTGCAGCATCTCCATTCATATAAAGTAGTAAACAACAAATCCTTTGATGGGATAGTGGACAAAACAAAATATACCCAAGCATCCATCAAGTTCTTAACCGAACTTTCGCTAATATAATTTATTTAACAGGACCTGCCCTTCCGGTAACGCTATGCAATGTCTAAAATAAAAGCGGTGCATCTGTTTGAATGCACCGCTCCCTTTGGTTCATAAATCACCTATTTAAACAGGTCTTTGATTGTCTTCATCGGAAGGAACATTTTTCCTGATGTGGGCAGTAAAATAAAACCGTACTTGGCATAAAATGCTTGCGCCCCTTCATCAATCGGATCTACCACTACTGCAATGCTCCCCAGGTTTTCAGACGTCTCCATACTCCTTTTCAGGGCATCAATCAATAGGACATCCCCATATTTTTTACCCTGAGCAGTCTTGTCCACAGCCAGCCTCCCTAACAGGATAGTGGGTAGATCTGTATAGCTTGGCGGCAGCTTCTTCCGTAACGGTTCCGGAAAATCATTCCTGCTGATCGAATTCGAAGAGAGCGTATAATAACCCTTCACCACATTTGCTTCATCTACCAGGACGAAACATGCGGATAGGTCCCTGCTTACATCCTGTCTGGCCTGTTTTTTAATGTAGTCATCTAGGAGGCTCTTTCCACAATCAAAATTGCTTTTCTCGTGCTTTTTTTCTAGGGCCTGTATTGCTAGTTTCATGCGCGTCAATTAATTTGTTGTAATTTAATTGAGCTTTCTTAAGCCTGGCATTTGGTGCAGGTGGGTTCAAAATAGCATTTAAAAAAACTTTTTTATCTTCTATACTTTTAAGAATCTGATTATTCTCGACGATAATCTTATTGGCTTCTTTATTTATACAAAAAACAATAAATTCCGTTAAGCTTTTAAACCCGCTCAGGTCAGATGCGAACTTAATTAACTCTTTCTGTTCTCTGCTAATTCGAACATCTATTCTATCGTTAATTAAAGTACTCATATTTAATTTCGTTGTGTGTCGTTTAATTTCGTGGTATGTCGTTGAGTCTGTGTGTTGAATTGTTTCGTGTTGTTGAATTGTTTCGTGTTGTTGAATTGTTTCGTGTTGTTGAATTTCGTTGTTTTAATAACTTTAAGAAAAATCCCATCACCTGTGACAGAACTTTACTCGATGTTGAATTAGCATTACAAATGTACGTATTATCCCCGTACAAAAATATTTATTTTTTTTACCCCAGCACTTATTTATTTGAATATTCATTTACCCATTCAATCACCCTGTCCTTGTCCTTGTACTCCAGGAGGTAGGGCGTTTCCTGCTGCTTTTTTGTAGCGTCTTTGGTAAAATAAGAAGTTGTTACAATGATTCCCCTATTGGCTTTTTCTGTTAGGATCACATCTTTGAAACTGCGTATTATTTCCACGCCCACCTTTTGTTTGGTGTAACGTTTGCATTCCACTAGGAATTTCAACGGAAAATGTCCATCCATGTATTTTAGTGCAATAATATCGAAGCCATTATCCCTTGTCTGCTTGGTCAGTTCAACCTTGAAACCTTGTGCTGCGAGCAGTTCCGCAATCACTTCCTCAAATTCCCTAGATTCAATAGTGAGCAGTGTTTTATTGTCACGGTAAATATCAGTAATGATCCTTTTGACCTTGGATGTTTCGTCAATAATGATATTACTGTTCCCTGATCCATCTTCCTCCAGTTCAATCGGTACCCTGAAATCATAATTCAAAAAAGACAGCATTTGCCCAACCAAGGAAAGTACACCCATATCAAAAAACAACGTGAAAGGAGCTATTTTTTTTATCGCATCAAGGTATTTGCTGGAACTTTGAGCTTCCGTAACAGGTACAAAGTCCATGATTTTATTATAAGCACCGATGGATGCTTGAACCTTATCTTGTAAGGCCCGTTGTGCAGACAAAGTTTTTAAATGGGGTGCAACCTTTTCCATTATTTGCCCTTGCAGTTTTATATAGTCAGGTGTTTCCATGCAATAAATATGTTTAGGAGATATTAAACAGCAAGTAATGGCAAAATTTCTACTCCTTGATAATAATCTTGAAGAAAATCACGGTGAGGTCAATGATGGATTCTATTTCACTTTCTTTGACAGCATCATTGTGCTTCACATAATTGTTCTGGTATTTGGTATAGTAGTCAATCAGTTTCAGGAACATATTGGTCATTTCCACGGACGCGCCTTTCTTGTTCTGCAGTTTGCCGATTTCCTGCAACTGGTTCTCAAGGGATTTGCTGTTGTTAAAAACGGCTTTTAGCAACAGTTCCATCGACAAGCGCAGGTCATCCAGTACATTACGTTGGTACTCCTTCTTTTCAAATTTTTCCAACGCAGAAACAAACAGTTTATGTGACTTTGGGTAAGCAGCAAGCAGGTTGCCGACCAGTTGCAGATTAAGCACATCTGTCTGCCTATCATGGCTTGATTCCTCGAAAGGGTTCGGGTGGTACTTTTCTGTTTCGTCCTGGCAGCAATCAATAAAAGCCAGCGTATCTTTTTCCTGTTCATCCCATTGGAAGCCATTCTTCAAACCAAACAGTTCTATTTCATCTTCGAGCAGTAAAGTAGTGGTGATCTTTATTTCATCGATACTCTTGAAAGTTACAAGCCTGCCACCAAATTTTATTGGTTTCTGTTTTACGTACAGGTTGAGGAACTGGCTTTCAAGTTCCTTGTAAGTCAGCAATGGTTTGGAAACGATTGCCTTTTCCTTTTTTGACCGTTGAAAATAATAGACCATTAGGTTGTACCGCTTGTATGTATTCGGGTCACGCCGGAGGATGTTCTCATGCAGTCCATAACAGGCAAGGCAATGATTGATAAAAATCAAAAAATTGGTTTTGTAGTTCCATTCCTGTTTATGCATTTCCTGCAGCTGTTCCATTGATTCATTGAAACCGACCAGCAGTGTCAACCAGAATGAGTCCTCAATGCGTTCATTGTACTTTTTCTTCAGGTTAGGTTTGGGCAGTTCCTTGTTGAACAGCGATACCACTTCCGCACCGAAATGTTTTTCCAGTATGCTTTCTGCCTCGACTTTTAAACGTATCGTTTCCCTATCAGGCGTGAGCAGCACAACTGGCTTTTTTCCCATGAATTTGGCACATAACGGGAAGAGCTCCTGTGATGCACGTTGGCGTGATGCTACTTTCGAGAGGTAACGTTTGTAAAAGTGCTTATGTTCAAGGATCGTTTTTTCCGATATGCTGGATTGGGCTGCCTGCAAGGCTTCTACAAGTTTCATAAGGCTGCGGGTTTTACTTGCAAGTTATTTAAAACAAAGCGGGCATCTTGATTTGTGGAACAAAATTATCCCACAATAATAAGGGGGCAGTAAAAACTGCCCCCGTGCTTTCCGGCAACCGCATAACCATGGGTCATGGGATTCGTCCGAAAACGGCCGTCTCCGGAATGACCGGGAAAGCACATCCTTGTATGCACATGAATGGGTCCTTGTGCCGCAATAAAAAAGTAGGGGCAGTTACTCTAGGCTGCCCCCTGATTGCCATAGGACGGATCTGGTTGGTTGCCCAATAACCCATCGCTACAACTTGTTTGTACCTGTTCTTGGTTGGCCACTTCCGCATCCAAAAAGTGCAGCCCCGTACCCGTACTGCACAGGACTGCGACTTGATGTAACAACTGGACTTGGCTGAATTGAACCTATGTAACAAGGAGGCCCGTCAAAATTTCCGCAAGAAATTGCTCTCAAGAAGGCCTCCGTAAATATCCTGTCAAACAACAATCAATCTTAAAATTTGCTGTGCCACGTCCCGTCAAAAAAAGTGGGTCAGTATGGACATACAACCCGTTCTAAACTAAATGGTACACCATCGTTCTACCCCTCCGATGTACCCTGTGCATATGAGAAAAAATCATTGCTATCTGTTTACCCACAGCTGGCCGTTCAGGCCAGATGCACCTATCGACCCAACACCCACACAACCCTGCCCCCTACTCCCACCCCACTTCATCCTGCCTCTCCCGCTGCTTCATGTAGCGGTAGGTCAAAGCAAGGACATGACCTTCGAAAAGGTAACTGTCGTTATGCACCAGCCCCCTGTTGCGGGCAGGTATTACCAGTTCATCGCTGATGCGGATAAAGTCCTCCATCGGCAGCTTGTCCAGCATGCCTTCCACTGTTTCCTTGACCAGGTACTTGCTCTTGGCCGTGTGCAGCATCACATAGCAACTGTTGGGTTTGTTCTCCACCAGTTGCACCTCACTGAACGCAACCATATGGTAACGCCGTTCATGCTTCACAAAAAGCACGTCCCAGTCAAATGCCGCCAACTGCCCGCTCCGCATACGGGAAAAGATAGCATGTATATCCTTCCCTTCAAAGGGTTCCTGCAGCAGGTCCACGGCCCTGTTGTTTCCATCTGCCCAGTACTTGCTGTTACTGTTCGTGAGCAGCACCACCTGCGGCCTCTTCTTGAGTGCATACACCGCCGTGAAGAGCCTATGTTCCCAGAGCCCGATCCTGATGAACACGATATCGATCCCCTCTTTAGGAGGCAGGCATTGATCTGGTAGGGATGCACCGTGTTCAGCACTTCCTGCACGGAAGGCTGCGTCTCCAGCAGCAGTTTCAGCTGCTGCCCCTTTTTGTAGTCGTCATCGATGATCAAGCATGTGTATGGCATCTTGTCCCCCGTTGTTTTTTACAAGTGCCCACCGTGGAAACGGCAGGCCGCACATCTAGTAAATCATTGTTATGAAATCCCCGTATCGACATACTGGGGCCATGCTGCTTTGAAGAAAAATATATTACCATCATTCATGCTTCTTTGAACAGGGCCCGCTGTGGAAACAGCAGGCCGATATGAGAAAAAATCTACTGTTTTGAGGTCCCGGTATGGACATACGCGGGCTCCGTTGACTTTTGAATAAATCCCCTTCTTTCATATAACTAAAACAGGTCAATCTTGTCTGCTGTTTTTTATTTATTTGATCCCGCACTCCAGCCAGTCCCTGTACCTCACCGCATCAGGCGTATAACCGACAGGCCAGTTCATCAGCTTCCCGTTCTCACCAATGATCGCATACAAGGGCTGCGTCACCTGTTTGAAATTCCTGCTTTCCATGAGTGCATACAGGTCACCTGTTGTCCTCACTTCCTTGCCATCGTACACGAACTGCTCACTTGCTGGCAAGGGCTTCCTGTCATCCACATACAAGGAAACGAGTATGAATTTTTGCTTGATCAGTCCAGCCACCTCTGGCCTGGTCCATACCTGTTCCTCCATCTTCCTGCAGTTCACGCAGGCCCATCCCGTGAAGTCGATCAGTATGGGTTTGTGCTGCTGCTTCGAGAGTGCAACAGCTTTGCTGTAATCATTGATGACATCAGGTTCGAAACCCTTGTTCTTTACATTGTCCTTTCCATAAATGCTGTAACTTAATGGTGGCGGGAAACCGCTCAACAGTTGCAGGTTCGCATATCTTGTTTGAGTTAATCCATGTGTCAGATATAGTGCAAATAGCAATACAAAAGCTCCAGCTATCATCCTTCCCTTACCAATAGTTTCCTTGTATTTGCCAAGCTTTAAAACTCCCAATAGATAGAGTGCCAACAGCGATGCAATCAGTATCCACAGCCCGATAAAGGTTTCCCTTTTCAGTATCCCCCAATGCTTCACGAGATCTGCATTGCTGAGGAATTTCAGTGCCAGCCCAAGCTCCACAAACGCCAATGTCTTCTTCACAGTACCCAACCATCCTCCGCTCCTCGGCAATCTGTTCATCCAGTGCGGAAAGAGTGCAAATAGCGCAAAGGGTAAAGCCAAAGCAAAACCGAAACCGCCCATGCCCGCAGTTAGTTGCCAGGCACCCTTGTCGGATGAGATGGAACCCACCAGCAGCGAACCCAGTATCGGCCCCGTGCAACTGAACGATACGATGGCAAGTGTCAAAGCCATAAAGAAGATACCGCCAACATGCAGCCCCGCTTTGGTGTCTGCCCTGTTGGCGATGGAGGATGGCAATGTCAGTTCAAAGAGCCCGAAGAACGAAAGGGCGAATGCAATGAAGACAGCAAAGAAGATAAGGTTAACAACGGCACTCGTGGAAATCGAATTGAACACCTGTGGGTCAATGTTCCCGATTAGATGAAAGGGTACACTGGCCAAAATATAGATAAGGAAAATAAACAACCCGTATAGTACCGCATGTCGTGTCCCTTTGATCTCGTCCTTGTTCGTGAAGAACGAAACCGTTACCGGTACCATGGGGAACACACATGGTGTGATCAGTGCAATCAGCCCACCAATGATCCCTAGTAAGAAGGTCCCCATGATTCCTTTATCCCCTGCAGCAGCTTTACCGCAATCAGTAACAGGATGGTCAGCATCAAGACCGGTAAGCACCACCCGGCTGCTCCCGTAAGTCTCCCCTTCTTGATGCAGTACAATAGTGCTGCTATGGTCTATGGGAAGGAATTCCTGACCGTTGCCTGCAAAGCCTGTAACAGTGATATTGAAGGAGGTAATTTTTGCATGCAGTTTTATCCTTTGGGAAAACATAACTGCCCCTTCAAATGCCGACACCGCTGTGTTGAAAATTTCGTCCTTAATAAGCGAAGGCTGTTTGTCGGTCTCTACCTTCCCATCACCAACAATGCTTTCATTGTTCCAATTAAATGCAACCCCTTCCACTTCATTCGCCGCATTGGCACCATAGACATACCATCCCTTTGATGGTACAGCAATAGCCTGCACCAGGTAATGCAGGCTGTCGATTTCCTGCACCGCAACCTTCCACTGCACAGGTTCTTGGGCAATGGCAACTTGAACGCAGATGCAAGCAATCAGTATGTACAACAGTTTCTTCAAATGCTTTTATTTATAGTATCCTTACTTCAAATACACCTTCAAGTTCTCTCAACCAATCAGCAACAGTCTCAATGTTTACCTCACCCGTTTCCATCCAGATCCTGATGGTGGCTTTCTGTTTATCGTTCTTCGACCACAGCACCATAAAGCTCTGGATACTACCACCCTGCCGCATGACAATCGATATGGCATCGCCCAATACCCTGGCCACTGCCCTGACATCCATTGCGATAGATTGTATAGCCATAAGTGCCGTGTTCATGGTTAGAGCATACACACTTGACCCAACCGCACAGAGCCTACCTGTACCTCGTTTCCCACTGCTGGCATGCCATCAGCACCAGTTCCACTGCCACGATAAAGGGCAGGCTCAGCAGGTATGTCCTATGTTCATACAGGTACATGGTATGATTTTGAAAAAGGGGGCTGTCAGCACTCCCCTATAACCAACATTGAATGATGGGAAAACAGCATTTGTAAGAACTTCAAAAACGGGATGCTGGTTAGCTGCACATCCCTCCTCCTCACGTCACCGTTTCCCAACGGTGGTCATGAAGAAAACATCTATTCAATCTTCACATTGAACTTCACGGTCGCAGGTGGCAGGCATTTTTCTTCAGCACATACCTGGTAAGTAATGCTGCCCTGCAGGTTGGTTTTCACACCTGCCTGTTTTAATTCCACTAACTGCACAAACTCCACTATTCCACCATATTGGTATTGGCTAACGCCAATCGTTTCATTCTTATAGGTTTCCTTTTTACCTATTTCCTTAGGCTTTCCTGTTGCTATTGCAATCAATGGATTTTTCTTGAGAACAATGCTGGTAGGCAATGCTATGGCACTCTTTGGCTGTGTCTGGCTGTAAATATGCCACCCCTCTTCCATCTTCGCCACAATATGCAGTTCATACTTTTTCCCTTCCAGCTTCTTCACACTATAGGTAAAATGGACCTTGTCCTGAGCCAATGCCAATGTTGCTAAGAATAAAAACACAACAACCAGTATATTCCTTTTCATCTTTATTGCTTTACTACTTTAAGGTATTGGGCACCACTCTTTGTTATCACCCTGAAACTGTACATGCCTTTTGCAAATCCTAGCAATGACACAGTAATATTAGCTGCTCCCATGCCAGCTACTTTCTTCACCAACATGCCTTTCATATCATAAATCTCAATTTTGTCTATCGCCTCCTTTGATGAGATGGTTACCAGATTACTTGTTGGGTTAGGGTAAACCTTTGTCTTTATTGTTTCTGCTATACTGGCAGTATTAAGTTGCTCCAATTTGGGACCTGCAGGTCTCATGCAGCCTGTATAGCTGCTGTTAAGTGCATCAGTCACATAGTACATGTAAACATGTTTATAGAATTGGTGCACTCCAAAACCTTCCAAGCCCTTTGCCAAGGTGTAGATGCCTTCCGTACATACAGTGGAGCAACCAGTGATATTCAAATCACAGGTATTGCTGGAAAAGTTATTAAAGTAAAACGGGGAAGAGCTGGCTTCTGTCTGCCAATCATATACACCATTGGTCAAATTCTTTTGTGAAATGCTTACTGGAAAATGAGTAGAGCAAGTGGCTGTTGCCACAGTCGACGGCCAGTCTGTAGGTGAATCGCAACCGTATGCTACTACGTCTGGAATAAAAGTTGTCCCACAAGTTGTACCATTCTCATCCACAGTATATAATCCAAAGTGCATATTACCATTGAAAGCAACTTGGCCCAATCCTGTAAAACTGTAAGTAACAGATGGGTTTATGGAATCCCATAAAAAGTATCCATCTCTGTACCATAAAAAACCATAGTCTTGGCAGGAAGTAAAAGTTAGATGTTGTGTAGATTCAAATTGATAATGATATTCAATGTCACCTTTTACTGTATCCTGTGTATGATGACCATCATTCACAAAAAAAACTGGGCTTGAAGTCGATACCCTTACAAAGGTCATGTCTTGTGCAGTGGTACATCCTCCATTACCATCAGTTACAGTGAGGGTATATACTGTACTAGTGGATGGACTTGCAGTGGGATTAGCAATATTGGAATTACTCAACCCTGTGCTGGGAGACCAGGAATAATTCAAACTAGGGTTGGGTGAACTAGGTCCTAGAGTAATGCCAGTATAGCCCGGAGGGTCTGGCTCACAAACAACCCTAGTAAATCCACCTGCATTTGCAGGGCATGGTGATTGGGAATAAACATGGCACAATCCAAAGAACATAAAAAACAGTAGTGATCTTTTCATATGTTGGTGTTTTTATTGAATCAACAATCTTTTTCTTAAACCCATCTCAAAACTCAACCTCTACGCAACAACTCAAAACACTCTTACACATAGGGAGGCGTTGGCAAGGCAAAACATGCGGAGCAATTGGGTTTGCCTAGACTTTTTTTGTTACTTTTTTGTGGCAATGACAAAAAAAGTAAAGAACAACATAATCCCTTCTACACTTATTTATGCAGCTTCTTTTCCCTTAACCACTTCAACAACTGCAACGGCCTATCCGTTTGTATAATCGTTGCTCCATGCTCAATCAACCATTCCCAACTATCCTTTATATTCCCTTCATCAATCGCCAAGTTATCATCATGCCCACCGCATAACCTTGGCCACAAAGAGTTAATCCATAGCTTAGAACCTGCCTGCTTTATGGAAGCATTATCAGTCAACACTGAAGAACTATCCTTAGAGAAAACCAACTCAAACGCCACTGGCTTTAGTGCCTTTTGGTATTCATCTATTATTTGCCTGGCATTCGGACTATCCAAATCCACAATAGCCATGAAAGTGATACTATCAATTATAGTTGGGTATTTTGAACGGACTGCACTATATGGTTCCTCTGTCTTGAAAATTGCTTGCTTTAATGTGCCTGTTTTTTGAAGCACTTTGTAAGCTTCATTGTAAAAGGGAAAGCTATGGTCAAGGTTCACCAGTACTTTACCTTTAGCCAGCAGCATCACTTCTTCCAATGTAGGAATGGTGTGCTTGGTAGGTACTCTTAGCCCATCTCGTAAGTGGAATTGCTGAAGTTGTGCCAGTGTATAATCAGAAGGCTTACCCCTTCCATCAGTGGTTCTATCAATAGTCTGGTCATGCATAATCACAAGCACACTATCCTTTGTCATTTTCAAATCCACTTCTATAACATCAACACCCATTTCCATGGCCAGCTTATAGGCCTGTAATGAGTTCTCTGGTGCATTACGCCAGTCGCCTCTATGTGCTGCTACCAGTATATGTTTGTCATTGGCATTATGCAAGCGTTTAAGCATTGCCTCTACCTGTGACATTGAACTATATGCACAAAACTGGCAAACTAATAGAATTGAAAATCTCATATACTGCTTCATAATACTACTGTTGTTTCTTAGCCTCCCCTGCTGCTGCTTTCCATTTCTTCAACTTCTCAGCATACTTCAGTCCGTCCTCACTGTTCCTTATTTCATCAGTAAGCGAATTGTACAGTCTTTCTAAGTCATCTATGTGTACTGGGTTATTCATTGTACCATTGCCAAGAAATCCTAGGGCTACAATGGCTAATGGGGAATTCGAGTTGGCCTTTATATAAATCTGTGGAACTTCAAAGCATTTTCTAATATTATTCTGTTGCTGCTGTTTGAGAAAAGTAGTATCATCCCTTTGTTCTTTCTTGGCTTTTCGGTATGCTGCACCTAGCAAGGCAGTTTTCAAATTGTATCTGTCAACTGGTCTCCTCAACTGCTCATCATAAACTGTGGTTAGTTCAGGCCCTTTCACTATTGCTTTGAATATTGAATCTACTTCCATGACTTCTACATCCACTTTACCAGGAAGTAAATACATCCATTTTGCTGAGTTATTGGAAACCATGCCCCCTTTGAATTTCACGAACATCAAATTGGCACTTACAGCCCTATCTAACTGTTTATTAAATGTGGCTACATTATCATTAATATCTGCGGAATCTGTATGTCCATCAATGCTCAAGTAAGCCTTCTTACTTATAGGCATTTCACCAACACGAACGATAATGGTACAGTTCGTTTGTGCGAATAGATTTACCACCACCAGTAATAGGCAGCCTATCAGGAATTGTTTCTTCATTGATAATTTATTTATTGGAGTTCATAACCTTGTCATAGCGAAGAACAGCTTGCTCCAATTCTTGGAAAAGCAATCTCTTTACTTAACTAGCTTAATGGTTGAAACAGTTCCATTCACATCAGCCTTTAGCAAATAAACCCCTCGATCCAAAAATTGCAGGTTAGGAATCGAAATCGTATTGGATCCAGCAGCTAGGTTTAGTTCCAAGCTTCTTACAGCCCTTCCAGTACCATCCATAAGGTTCAGGTTTGCATGCCCAGCACTACTCATGTTTACTTTAACATTGACTGCATCTTCAAATGGGTTAGGGTAAGCACTTACCAATTCTATAGTATTATCATTCAGTTTCACTGCGACTATCTTAGAGAATGTAAACTTGCCATCTTTGTCCACCATTTTCAATCTATAGTAAATGACAGTATGGTTACTGGCTTTGTCTACTATATCCACATCAGTAAAACTGTAGTTATTGTTGCTACCTTTTGCTGTTATGGTGCCAGTCTTAACAAAATCAATTGTATTAAAGGAACGTTCAATATCAAATCGGCTGGTATTGACTTCTGTAATGCTTCTCCAACTAAGTTTAATATCATTCTTAAGCCTATTGGCTGTTATATCCCTAAGCAGTACAGGTACTGCTCCAGCTTGTGGCACAAGCGTTATCCCTTTGAAGGAATAGCTATTCACAGGAAAGGCAGTGGGGTTATTAACAAATAAATCCACAAGTACTGATGGTGTCCCTGTAAATGTATTTGATGTAGTTGTGTATCCAGTTGCATCTGTGAGAGTAACTATTTGCCCACCTCTGATTGAGGAAGAAGCATTCGACCCAGCTACTGTTACAAATAAAGTTACTACGCCATTAGAGATAGAGCCAGTAAGCCCAATGGCTGTATTGAAGCCCCCTGTTGTAATAATACCGTTTGATTTCCATGTACCACTGCTATTCAATGAGTACTTTTGCACCCCAGTATTCATGGCTGCATACAACACATCTGGTCCGTCTATAGAAGGGTTTTCATCAAAAAAAATAAATTGATAATAATTTCTTATGGCAGTCATGCCTGGTAAATTTGCAATACCTTGTCCACTAGTGATTGGCAATTGATATCCTACGCTACCAATTAATGTATTTCCACTTGTTACTCCAAGTCCAGAACAATACAATTGGCCGTTAGCAATTTGCAATGATGCAAAACCATTTGGAGTTGTAGTTGCCAGTTGTACTGAAGTAGTTGCACCAACACTTGTATAGCGTACTCCTCCAGTAGAAACACCTGTACTTCCGTCTGTCCCCCCAGCGTTTGAGCAAAGCCATATATCAGTGCCATTCGAGGTAATGGCAGTTGTTGGATAGCCACGTGAACTAAAATCAGTTAGTGAAGTAGCAATATTAATAGACCCATCGTATTTAATCAGTGCTATTGTTCTAGGAACAGAAGAAGCATCAGAAGCAGAACTTACAACCGACCCTGCACTAGCATTGTACCCAGTCAATGCCAGATACTGCTTGTCAGCGGATAGAGTCAAATAGCCCCAATAAAGATCTGGTCCAGTAACCAATGCATTGCTTGACCCATTTACAGAAGGAATTGATATAGTTTGCACTTTTACACCTGAGGGGGTATATTCATCTAGAAAAACGGGGTACATCGTGCCACCAGTTGACATGGCTGCTCCCCCATTTCCCACACGACAAACTACTATATTACCTGCGGTAAAAGATTGAGCAATTACTTCAGATGAAACAAGTAAAATAAAAAGTGTTAAATACAAGTTTATTGCTTTCATATCCTGTTGTTTTATTTTTATTGTTTAAGTTTAAGGCACAGCATCCGCAAGGCCTATTAATTTAGAGCCGACCAAATCAGTCCATTATAATGTTTTGAATAACTTATGTACCCTATATAGAATACTGTTCATTCGTCTATTTTCTGCATTTACGCATTAAATAACACTCTATATATTTATGTAGTTAAATACTTATTTTTTAATTAATTTTTTATACCCTGTTTCTCGTAAAACCAAACAATTCAACTCTTTGTACCCCTCTTCTAGGTCTAGACCGTTTTTTTGAAGCTCTTTTCTCAATTCTTCATAATTGTAGGACCCACGAATATTAATGCTTATTAACTGCTTATAATCTGTAGCATCATCAACATATTCTACATCTGCTGGTAAGTATTTCTTTAACATGTACAACAACGCATTTATAGGGCTATTATGAACATTGATTGAGTCCTTCTTCAAAGCTCTTTTTTGCTCTTCGTGTTCATCAATATGTGAAACATTTTTTCCTACACCTTTATGTAATAGTTCTTCAAATGATGAGCCTCGAACCAATACCCAGCATTTGAATTTTCTTTTTTCAATTTTTCCGCTCACATTAAAATACCTTTCCAAATCCTGCTGCATAAAAGTGTATAGGTCTTCTGATTTTTCAACAGGGACTTGCAGTTCGTAACAGTAGGAATATTTTTTAATCCACTCCATCCCTTTTGCTTTATCAACAGGTCGGAAATAAGGTGTGCTGTCATTCACTTCCCAAATTACTTTTTGATGAACCCGTTTATCATCTTCACTATAAGCTTGTTCAAACAAGTAGCCCAATAGGGCGTTTAAAAAACGTATGCCAACCCTCTTTTTTGTCGTGGAATCTTGTATTGTTGTGCTATAAGCACCTGCTTTCATAACTGGTATGGATTCAGCGATATAAGAATGGTACTTAATATGCTTTAACTGCCTACCGCCACCTTCTAACCATAAAGGCACGTTAGTGTCAACACTTATATCGTCTTGGCGTTGATAGAGAACAACTCTTTTCCCATTCAGGAAGTTTTGTATATCATTAGACGTGTAGCTGTTTTTTGACACCTTTTGTACAACCACTCCATTGCTATCAATCCAAACATGTAATCCGGCTGCTCTATAAGGAAATAATTTGTATAGAATCGTATCGCCTATAACAAAAGGGAGGTGTACATTTCTCACAAAAGCAGACTTATCTAGCAAGGCATCTACCTTTTTCTTACTATCACTGGTTATAAATAAAATTTGGATTTTATCCCCGAACTCTTTTTGCAACCTTTCCATTTCTGGCATGCTTCCTATACAATCAGTACAAGTTACTCCCCAAAAAGCAAGTATTAGCAGTTTGTTTTTGAATTCTGAAATCCTGGTTTTTTTTGCGGTATAATTCAAAATATTTGAAATGGTTACATCAGGCACTTTTTCGCCAACTTCTAATGGTCTGATCATTGTTTTTTGAGCATGTAGCTCAAATGCACATGAAAAAAGAAGGAGTATATATGTAATGGCTATTTTTTTCATGAATGGTTTGTCTAGTTATGTGTTTTAGTTTTTATTGGTACCCAGGGTTCTGTACTAGAAAAGGGTTCGACCGTAACTCATTATAAGGGATAGGCCATAACTGCCAATTGGTATTCCAAACGCCACCTTTAGCAGCACAGGCACCTGTTGCCCCTCCCATTACCGCATCAATTCTATTGGTTCTTTTTAAATCATACCAGCGGTGCCCCCATTCACAGAATAACTCCACCTGTCTCTCATGGCAAATCGCATCCAGTAGAATTGATTGGTTTGATGCTAAGGTGTTATTTAATGAGGCCCTATTTCGTATCACATTCAGGTCACTAGCTGCACCAGATAAATCTGCTCCTTGTTCTGCCCTCGCCTCTGCTCTTATCAAATACTGTTCACTTAATCGCAGTACCATGTAATTTTCTTTGGGAATGGTATTATTATCTGCCTGCAGTTTATATTTGAAAGGAAAATAATAAATATTAAGGCCTAAAGTATTAGCCTTAAGCCAATTAGTCTTCCGAGCATCATTAGGTTCAAAAGCATTAATCAGAGAGCTATTAACCCCGTATACAGGCCTTACCCCACCTAATGTTACAAACTGTTGCCCTTCTGTAGTTTCAAGCCCTTTAGTTATTGGTATGATTTGCCATATAGCTTCGCTACTGTTAGCCAAGAATACATTATTCAAACTAGATAAACTGTACTGACCTGAATTGATTACTTCTGTTGCTGTTACCTCTGCATTCGCCCATTGTCTTTTATATAAATACGCTCTAGCTAATAAAGCCAATGCTGCATATTTATTTGGTCTGCCTTTACCTGCTGTTGCAGAAGGGTAACTTGAAGTCAATAGATTTTTTGCATCAGTCAGATCGTTAATGATTTGATCATAAACAATATCAACTTTAGCTCTGGGAATTACAGCGTTCGTAGCATAATCAGTTCGAATTACCAATGGCACATCACCAAAAAGGTTTACCATATTGAAATAGAACAATGCCCTGAATAATTTGCATTCTCCTATTAATTGGCTTTTTAAAGTAGCACTCACCCCAGTACTACCTGCAAGTCCTTCAATACAAGCGTTGGTTTGGTATATTGACTGATAAGACCGAGACCAAACTGACGAAATCAATTTGTTTGCTTGATCACCAGATGCAATGGTATTTGCGTAAATCTGACTTTGTTGCACATAGTCACCATTATTAGTAGTTCCATTATATGCAGGGTCAGGATACAATTCGTCAGCAGCCATGCCTGCTAATAAAGTAATATGACCGCTCGAAATAGAGAATAAAACTCCTGTCCCATATGATGCAGTGTATATTCCTGATACCGCGGCAATTGCATCTGCACTATCTGCAAAAACTGCATTAGTTACCAATTGATTGGATGGCAAAGGAACGTCTATTATTTTTTTACATGATAGCTGAAAAAAAAGAGGTATACTTATAACAAATGCAACTGTACATTTATTGATTCCATGTTTTATTTTTTTAATCATATTTATTTTTTTACTTTAATAATTACATTACCCTGCATGCTTATTATAAGCTTATATGTACCCCCATAACAATTGTTTTCAAAGGCGGTAAACCATAATAATTTTGTGTTTCAGGGTCATTACCTTTATAACCTGTAATTGTGAATATGTTCTGAGCATTGATATAAATATTGCAAGCTTGTAATTTCATTCTCTTTAAAAATTGGCTTCCAATGTTGTAGGATAATGAAACAGTTTTTATTCGTATATAAGAAGCATCACCATAAGCCCCATCAGAGTATTTAAAAACATCTTGAGCTTGGGCTGCTAAAGAAGCTGAAGTTTGTGTAAATTTTTGAATCTCCGTTTTGTCACCTGGATTTTGCCAACGATCTAATAGAGCTATTGGTTGATTTATGCTAGATCCTGCTAAACTAATTTGTGCTAGATAATTCATGCCTATCTGCTTTCGAAAAGCAAGGAAAACATCTAATTGAAAGCCCTTATAACTGAAACTATTGTTTAGACCACCATAAAACAAAGGATCAATATTCCCTAAACTGACATAATCAGAATTTGTAAGTGCAGTAGTATATACTGGAATACCTTGTGCATTGTAAAATTGGTAAACACCTGTAGTATCATTAACGCCAGCAAATCTTCTTCCTTTAAGTGTTATAGTACTTAATGACTTTCCAATTACATAAGAACTTGCATATGAGCTGTTCGCCAAATTAGGGAATGATAGTAACTTGTTGTTTGCAGAAGGTGTAATATTGAAATTCGTCTTCCATGTAAACTCTTTGTTTTTGATATTGGTCGTTCTTATGTTTATTTCCCATCCAGTATTTTGGACAACTGCTGGCAAGTTGGCTGTTACTGTAGTAAACCCAGTTTGAATTGGCAATCTGTAGTTAAGCAATTGATTACTAGCCCTGTTTCTGTACCATGAAATATTAGCAATAATGGCATCTTTCAAAAAACCTAATTCAAGACCAAACTCTAATTTCTTACTACTTGACCATTCATAATTAGGATTGAAAAGATTCTGAGGTGTGTAAGTAGGAACAGTTGCATAAGTTAGTCCATTAGTTGCCCATCTAGATATATATTGATAATCGCCTACCTTATCATTTCCAGCAGTACCATAACTTCCTCTTATTTTACCATAGCTGGCAAATGGGAACAGGGTTTTAAATCTTCTTTCTTCTGAAAATATCCATCCCCATCCTATTGAGCCAAAATTGCTGTATTGACTACCTGGTCCAAAACGGCTACTACCATCTCTTCTTCCATTAATATTAACTATATACCTAGTATTATATATGTAGCCGACTCTGCCAAAGAAAGCCGCAGATTTATATATAGAATTGTTACTTGATGCTGTAATAGTGCCTGCAGAAGAAACAGAACCTAATAAACCGTCATTAGTATAATTACTGCCTTGAATGGAGGTAGACGCATTGCTTTGTTGATTATAAGTACCGGCTATTAAAATACTTAATGCTCCCTTACCAATTTGCTTAGTATAGTTGGCTTGTGGCTCAACAATCCACGTTTTGAAATTATTGGCACCAAAAGTTGCTGAAGAAACATAATTGTTGACAGTAGTAGTATATGGGCTAAGTGAGCTCAAGGGGGTTTCTGTATGTTCATCAGAATTAAAAGAACTATAACCGATGCTCGCACTAACTACCAATCCTTTTGCCAATTTATAATTAAGCTTTAAGTTACTTACCAAATTGTAACTATTGGCAATGTATGGTTGATTTAAATAGGCCAAATAATTTAATAAGGCAACTCCATTATTTTGCCATACCAAATTACCATCTGAGTTAAATAGATCTGGGTAATTCGGCCTTAATTGGAATGCCTTCAAAGGTGAAACACCACCAGCACCAGCACTAGAAGAATTGTTTTTTGTATATGAATAATTGGCAGAGAAGGATACTGAAAATTTCTTATTGAGGGATATACTTTTAATATTACTATTAATGGAGATTACATCAATACCAAAATTGCCAGGGTAAATATTACCAGAGTGATTATAGCCAGCCCCCATAAAAAACTGTGAATTATCAGTTCCCCCTGACAAAGAAACATTAGCGATAGTAGTATGGCTTGTTTTTCCAAGCAAATATTTTATCCAGTCTGTATATTTAGTGGTATCAAAAAAAATATCGGGGGCGGTAGAGGCATTAGGAACTACGCCGTCATTTTTAAAAGCCTCTTTTCGCATACTTATGTATTGCTCTGTATTCATCATAGGCATGGAACGTGTTATTGAACTTCCGCCAGTACTAACCGAAGCATTGAAAGTCGTTTTTCCTATGCTGCCTTTTTTTGTGGTGATCAATATCACACCATTGGCACCTCTCGAGCCATAAATCGATGTTGCATCTGCATCCTTTAATACTTCAATACTCTCTATATCAGCTGGATTGATACTGGCAAAAGGACTTATACCTTGCATATTATTATTTGAGATACTATTGTCAGGCGAAACTCCTGAGCTAATTGATGGTGCACCCAAAGAACTATATTGATTGATGTTTGTATTTTGAGGTGCAAAAGGAACCCCGTCAATAATAAATAAAGGATTATCCAATGGAGGGAAACCAGTAGATGTTTGTGTTCGGATGGTGTTTTGTCCACGTATCTGTATAGTAAAGGAACTGCCTGGCACACCACTGCTTTGGGTTATTATCAAACCAGGTATTCTATCTGCCAAAGCTTCTGCTATAGTAAGTACTGGTTGTTTCTTTATATCATCTGCAGTAATCCCTTCTTGATTCCCTGTCCTAAAACGCTTGCTATTGGTTCCATAAGCAGTTACATGCATTTCATCAAGTTCACTTATATGCGTTTTAGCTGTATAAGCATACAGTTCCTTTCTACCATTAACCTTAATTTCAAAAGGCTCAATGCTTACCGCAGTAAACAAGAGTGTAGCATTTGGGTCAATATCCTTGATATAATACTCTCCATTATCAATAGTAGCAGTAATCCGTTTAGTTCCTTTAACAGTAACATTTACTCCAGCTAATGGTTCTCCTTTCTCATTGATAACCCTCCCATGGGCACTAATGTTGGCTGGTGTTTGTTCATTGGTATTACTTATCTCGCTTTTTTTTACTTCCTTCTCTTTTACAATAATTGTTTTGCCAACAAGATTATATACACAAGGCTGCCCTTGAAATATGGTTTGTAGTGCGGTAGTAAGTGTTGCACTTTTTACATTAATATCCACCTTCTTTGCATCCTTAATGGCCTCAAGCTTGTAGATAAAACTGTAACCTGTTTGCTTCTCTATCTGCTTAAACAGTTTCTCCAAACTGGCTCCGCTTTCATTCAATGTAACCGTTTGGGCCCCTGCTTTAAAACAAAGCAGGCTTGCAAAAAAGAACATAGATATGGCTATCAGAAACCTTCTCATAAGGGGTTGGTTGTTAGTCTGCTTTAATAATAATTTTCTTTCCTTCTATCTTGTAGTTAATGCCCATGTATTCCAGAATTTTAAACATCTGGGTTAAACTCATAGTGCGTGAGGTCTTTCCTTTAAAATGTCCTTCAGGCACTTTGCCTTCATACAGCACATCCACATCATACCATCGGCTCACCTGTCGCATAAACGCCGCCACATCAGAGCCATTAAGTATAAAGTTGCCATTTACCCAAGCCATGGCTTCTTCAGTATCTGCTTCCTTAATCAGTTGCAGGTTGCCATCTTTCGTTAGTTGTGCTTGTTGTCCTGGCTCCAGCATCTTAGTGGCTATACCTTTCGTCACCTTCACACTTCCTTCAAGTAGCGTGGTCCTAATAGTGGCTTCATCGTCATAAGCATTAATATTAAAGTGCGTTCCTAGCACTTCCACATCCTGCCCAGATACCTTCACATGAAATGGCTTGTTGGCATTCTTTGCCACTTCAAAGTATCCCTCCCCTGTTAGTTCCACCATCCTTGTATCTCCCACAAAAGAGGTTGGGTACTTCAATGAACTCGCTGCATTCAACCAAACGGTTGTTCCGTCTGCCAGCACCAATTGGTACTGTCCTCCTTTGGGTGTGCTAATGGTGTTGTAGGCTACTGCTTCTTGTGCAGTATTTGGATGTTCTTCATAGCTTAGCTTACCTCCAAGGTTAATAATGGTTACACCGCCTTGTTGCTTAATGGTTCCTTTGGTACTGTCCAGCTCTACCCTTTCTCCATTAGCTAAGGTGAGTATGGCTTTATCGCCACCAGGCTTCACATCATTTTGGGCAAGAACGACTGGGCTCTGCTTTCCTTTACCTAGGGTTTGATAAAGCAGGTAACCCATCAAAAGAACGCCAATCAACGAAGCAGCTACGGCTATCCTTGGCCATAACTTCCTCTGTTTGGCAACAATGTTTTTTGCAGGGATGATACGGTGATAGATGGCTTCTTTGTCCAATGCAGGAACGGCTTCATCTGCCTTTAAGCTTTTCCATATTCCATCCAATTCAGTGTCAAGAAGATTACTATCACCATCCTTTATAAGCAGCATTAGTTCTGCAAGCTCTGCACGGCTGCAGCTATTGTTGGCGTACTGTTCCAGTAGGTATTGCAGTCTTGATGGTTGGTTGTCCATATGCTGATAGGATGAAGGTGGTTTGCTTGTTCACGGGCCATCGGGACCTTCCCTGTATATAGGAGACGCAGGGAAATGGCCATCGTACTGCCTGCCCAAAAATATTTTTTGTTTTTTTTTGGGGGGGGTCAGAGCAGGGACCGCAGGGTGAGCAGCAGCAGCAGTGCTTCCTTGTGCGGGCTGTCCTGTACTTCCTTGCGCAGGTACTTCAGTGTTTCGGACAGGTGGTTCTTCACCGTGCTTTTCGACAGTTGCATCGCTTCTGCGATCTCGTCATGGCTGAACCCCTTGTTCATGTTCAGGTCGAACACCTTTTGCTTCTGGTCGGAAAGCTGGAGGAGTGCATGTGCAATGATGGCCTGCAGGTCGTCGGCATCCAGTTTTTCTTCCGTGGAATTGTCCGCTCTGGCCACTACTGTCTGCAGGGCATCGATCAGGTTGGTTTCCCTGGCCAGCCTACGCAGGTAGTCGGTTGTCCTGTTGCGTGCCATCGTCATGATATAGGCTTCCGGTGTCTCTATATTGTCCAGCATGTCCCTGCCCGTCCACAGTTTCAGGAAGACTTCCTGGAGTATTTCTTCGGCAATCGTTTCGGATTTGGAGAGCTTGAAAACATAGGCCGCCACCTTGTTGAAGTATCGGTCATACAGCACCCTAAAGGCGCTCTCGCTGCCTTCTGCAACCTGCCGCAGCAGGTCCTTGTCGCTATCGTTGTTCGGGGGTCGCACGATTGGGGTACTCAAATTGTTCAGACAATAAAAGTAGAGAAAAAGATGCAACGCAAATTTTTAGCAGATGAAAAGGATAACCTGTACTGTGTAATGAGCTGAAATTTGTTAGAAATAACTTCACAGGTTAATTTGGAAATTATTAAATAAAATGTTATATTATATGTATAAACAAAGTAAGATATGCAGGATTATAAAACAGCAATCGAAGAGTTGAAAAAACTTGACTTAAGTAAAAACCCTCGTGAGGAGGTACTTCAATTATTTAACCACTTTGGAAAGTTTGGGTTGGTTCAAAAACTATTCCATAGGGGCAAGACATTGATACGTGCAAGGCCAAATGAAAAAGGAAAACAATTTGGCACTAGGGATGAATTGACTTTTAAACCGCAAGAGTTTAATCATACATACCAAAGGGCCAGTACACCAAATCAAACCATGTTTTATGCAGCATCAATACATGAAGACGTAAAGCAGGATGAATTAGACAATGCCAGGGTGATTGCTTCATTGGAAGCATCACATTTATTGCGTGATATAGGGCAGGAAGGGGAACAATTAATTACATTTAGTAAATGGGTAGTTACCCAGGATATTCCAATGATTGCTATTTGTTATCATAAGGATTTTACCGAAAAGAATTCACATACATTGGAGCTCTACAATGCGTACCATCATTGGGCAAAATCCTTGGACGGGGATTTGAGGGAAAGGTCCATTGCAATTACCGAATTCTTGGCGAGTGAATATGCCAAAAAAGAAATCGGTTCCCATTTGGATTATATGATATCTGCTTTGTTTTCTGAAAGAAGTGTAGAAAGAGGACATGCAGGTATTTTCTATCCAAGTGTCAGGGCTGATGCACAAGGATTTAACGTGGCCCTATCGCCTGACTGTGTTAATAATTCCTTGCAGCTTGTTTCTGCTGGTGAATGTACCATCTACAAGAAAGGTGAGCACACAATAGTTGACAATGAAACAGTCTGTATAATAGAAGATGACACCTTGCCATTTATTTTAAAACCGGTATCTCCACAATATCATAGGGGCAAGGACAGTATCTTAGAAGAGTTGAACAATATTAAATAGCAAATGAAAAAAGGCATTGAAAATACTGCTGTCATTAATAAAGGGTTGCATGTCCCAACAAATAGAATTGTTACTATTGAACAAATCGCTCTTGATAAAAAGGGACTTAAATGTGAGTGCATTTGTATAGAATGTAACGAGAGATTGGAAGCCTGCAAAGGCGAAGTTTATACGGACTATTTTAGGCATGCGTCAGCATCCAGTTGCAAAGGGGGCCAAGAAACTGCATTGCACCAACTGGCAAAGCAGATTATTGTAGAGAATCTGGTAATTGTCATTCCTAAGCATGGCAGCATAACACTTACCAGTGCAACCGCAGAAAAAGAACTGATTTCAAAGAGACCTGATGTAACTGCAGACTATGAAGCCCTGCCAATATATTTTGAAATTGCGGTGAAGCATTTTATTGAACCTGATAAACTGTCTTTCTTTAAAGACGGGAAATACAGGAGCATTGAAATTGATCTGAGTAAAATAGCACCCACTGCTCCTATTGAAGAAATTGAATACGCCGTTTTGAAGGAAGTTAAGAACAAAAAAATTCTTTATTGGGAACCAGAAATTGTCAGTAATCATGAACCTGTGAAACGTGGTTCCCCTAACCCAATTGCAATTTTCGCTTTCTTGGTATTTTTAGGAATTTGCGCCAATGAATTATACAAGCGTCATTTGGGGAAAAGAAAAAGGAAGTAAAATTGTGTTTTAGGTAATTGGTACTTTGTAATTCTTGTTGTTAAACACAGATCAATCGGCTTCATCCAGGAACCGCATACTCAGTGTCCTTTTATGAATAATAAAATATACGAATGGACACTACCTACTCCCTGTACAACTGGGCAAGCAGTCCATCAATGATATCATCGTAAGTAAGTATTTCAAGGTCCCTGTAGTCGGCAGTTATTTCCTTCCATTCCGTATTTTCAAAATTGTACCTGCGGCCGATGACAAGGATTTTTTTGGGTGCCTCAACCCTTAATTGATGGTTGTCAAAAAGCCATCTCCTATTGTTCGGGTCGTCAAAATATTTCTTGTACACCCGTACTTGCGAGATATAGGAATTCAGCTCCGCAGAAAAGCTTTCCCTGTTGCTTGTCCCTACGACAGTTTTGTTTTTAAGGCTCGGCAATTTGAACTCCAGTATATTGGAATAGCCGTTTGGCTGTGTGATAAAAAAGTCGGGCCTGATGGCATTGTTCAGGTCGCTTTGCCATTCACAGCTTACCTGCCCCGATATGGAAACGGCAAAAAAGGACATGGTCAATATAAAACTGTTTTCAGGCAACGAAAGGTAATGGGTAATGTCTGTTTCCAGGATGCCTTCCCTTGAAATGAGCTCGATGAACCTATTGAGTTTCTGGAGTTTCGAGAACCTGTAATCATGTACTTTGGGAAAAATGTATTGGGGGTCCTTTTCCAGTTGCTGCGTGAAGATATCGTTATGGAACAGCACCTTGATATAGGCATCGTCCACCTCCCTGATACCGATGGGATAGCAGTCAAGCCACCGGATATTCCTTGTTTTCAAAAAGCCGTTCTGTTCATCGAAATAAAAGGAATTTACGACCCTCGTAAAGGCACCCTCCTCAAGGACAAGGTTGCCGGTGTTGATGCTGATGATACTGTCCTGTGCCCCGAAGTTCCAATTGAGTTCGGTCATTTTCTTGAATCCCCTGGTTGTCGGTGCAATATGGTTTTCCAGAAGGCGCGGCAGGGTTAAGTGCAGGCCTGCAGAAGACTCGAATTCGAAGCCAACGATTTCCTGGAAAAGGTTCGCTTTATTGCTCAGGTCATGGAAATCGACCTGGATGGCCCCCGATTCCAGTACCTCTGATGCATTGACCTGTCCGTAGTACTCAACGGCCACATGCTTCCTGTCGAAATAGATAACGATTTTTTCCGGGTTGACCAGGAACCCCGGCATGGTACGCAGCAGGTCGGGTTGCTTCTTTACAGCTTCCCTTAAGGGCTGCCAGTAGTTATCAAAGATGATCTTCGCAAACCCTTTGGCAGTATCTGTTATGTTATTTGACCGGTTGTCCATGAATAGTTTCCCTGCTTTTGCTCCCTTCGACTATGTTGATCGAAGCAACACGGTACTGGGCAGTAAGTAGTGTTTTTTTGATTGGTTAGTTAGTATGTCAGGATTGATGACTGGGTTCTAGTGAGGAATAGTCTGTACTCAATAACGGCTTATCCCCTTGCCAAGTGTACCGATGCCGACTATGGCGAGGCCCGTGTTGACCGTTGATTTGTTGTTGGTCAGCATTCCGATAAAAGCAGTGATGCCTCCCGCAACCATTGCCCGGTCGCTGAGCCTGTCGACTGTTTCGGAATAGTGCAGGTCCTGGGTAACGTTGTTCACGAAATGCTGGCAGTTGTTGATAAGCCAGTGGTAGGGCTGCTTTTCATGGTAATGCTCGATGGCGCGCTCTATGATGTCTGTCACGTTATAGAATACGGGCTTGTTATCATACCGGCACACCTCTCCCATGGAAAACTGCTGCATTGTCTCGATCATTGCATAACCGTTCTTGTAGTGGTTATGGATGACCCAAGTGGTTCCCCACCTGTCATTACCCAATATGATTCCGGGATGGCACACACCTGTTAAGGTATCGATCTTGTCGCGGTAGATAATTGCACCCGACTCCCCAGTCAGGTAGATCCATGATGAAACATTCCCTTGTGTGACCCAAATGTTTTTTGTTGCCAACTGCCACATATAAAATATATTTCCTACTAATTTACGTTTTTTCTTTAACAGCCAGCCTTACAATTTGATAACATGAAAGCAACTTATTCATTCTGGGAAGCTGAATTCGTAGAATTTTTCGATTGACCAGTAAAGATCTTCCTCCATGGACACTAGGCTTTCTGCCGGTATATCTTCCAACATATACTGCTCGAGACCGCAAGCTTTGGCCGCATTGAAAATATTGTCTAAGTGGGCAGTGAATGATTGTAGGAATGTTTCATAGCCAGTGCCTCCATTGACCAGTTCATGGTATTTGTTTCTTAAGCCATTGAAATCATTGGCCTCAATAATCTCTCGGATTCTTTCAGCAGTGTTGGCAGCCTCTTGCAGGTGCCCGGCAAGATGGAGCAGTTCATATTTTGTTGATAAGGCTGATACAAGGTTTTCGTTATGGTAGAGTGCTTCATAACCACCTGAAAGCTTGTCAATATAAGCTGCAGCCGAAAGCAGGCTTTCTTTATCGGTTTCACTTACCGGTCTGTCAACTGTGCGGGTATGTTTATCCCAGTTACTGAAAATATGGTTCAGGAATGTCCTCGTATAGATCCAGTGCATCTTGTCCATACCGAGGTTGGTCATTCCCAAAAAATTCTCTTGGTGGAAGGCATAGTCAAATACAGTCTTTAACCGTTTACTGTATTCAGCCTCTATCGCAGTCCATGCTTTGTACAGTTTTGTCTGTCCGTAATCTTTTACCCTTCCTATTATGTAAACTACATTTTTGGAATAATCATTGACAAGTATCTTGGATTCCGCATGGAGCAATTGGGCATAGGCCATAACATGGGAGCTCTTGTTGTTCTGGTCTTCACGAAGTACCTGTTCAGTTGTTTTATAAAAGGCATTGATACGGTCACGGTCCTTCCCTATGCTATCCAAAAAGGTCTTGTTGGCCTTCTCCAATTCAAGGAATGATCCGAGGTTATCGAACTCCATCACTTTGGAAATGGCTGACTTGAAACTTTGCTCATCCATCATGCCCAATAAATATTTTGCATGGGTCAGTGTGTATGTCAGCATGGACTGGATATCGGGACTAAAGCTGGTTATCTCCTGTTGGGCCAGCTTCAGTAATTCCATTGCCTTGAATAGGTTCGATCGTTGGTAATAAGCGACTCCGCAAACTAGGTTGAAAATGGCAGGTGCGGAAGTACGTGGATGTGTACGCTGTTCTATTTCTACTATACGTAAAAATGCTGCATGGTTCAAGAGATCGAAACCGAACTGTTCAATAAAAGCCATATTCTGTTCCACACTGTAAACGTCATTGTCCCCATCAATAACAATACCCTTTTGCTGCTTTATTGCAGTGTCCTGAACCTTTAGGTGGGGCATCAATTTCCGTAGCAATGTTCCGTTATCGAATGTCTGGCGATAGATATCCTGCATTAGTTCGGGAGTAAAAGGCTTGGAAAACCTGACCTTGAACTGCTTAGGTTGTTTTGACTCGCCGTATTTGCTCATCAGGTTATTGTAAACATGGTTGACGTATTCTAAATAGAATTTGCCACTGCTATGTTCATACAAAATATAGTAAGAAGGCATGCCGTAATTCACCAAGTAATGGACATTGCTTACTTCCACAGGGTAGGAAATGGACCCGTCACGATTGGTGGCAATGGAACTGGTGGATTTAAGTTGAATGATAAAACGGAAATTGGTGTACCGTCCTTCATGCTTAAGCTCGACAACAAGATCGACTCCCTTGTCCCTTTTCAGTTCCTCCCTTATTTCAAATAAAGCGGGGTCGAATAACAGGGACAGCTTATTCTTCGATATGGTTTCCAGGTCTTCCTGTGTACTTGAAACAGGTAAAGGCATTCCATCTAAAAAAGGGTTTCTCATCTCGTTTATATCAATTAACTGTAATAATTAAATATCGACTACCGTTTGCATCTACCCTCTATGCTCTCTGCACCGAACCAATGAAGTTTTCCTGCTAGTATAGCACATTTGACAAAGGCTGCCGCATTGTCCGGAGCAAGGATGTCCGCACAACCCTTATCGAAAACGTTCATAGAAAGCCGCATGCAGCAATAGGGCTGTTCACCAGGAGAAGATGGGCCTTTTGTCAGATCTACATTGGTATCGCCTCTTTGGTTAGAGATGCTCAGGCCAAGAAGCCTTGCAAAACGGTTGATATTTACAAATGAACGGATACTGAACTCGATGCCCTTCCTATCGTCCCTGTCACGGTTGATGACCTGTTCATTGGCCCTGAAATCATGTTGGTTGAAAAAATTCCTAACGATGGCAAATTCACTTTCCTGGTATGAATAGGCAGACAGTCTTAGGATGTCCTCAGAAAGTTTTGTGATAATGGTCATTGTTTAATGTTTTGGGATATTACGGTAAAGATTCTTTCGCCAAAAGATAGTGTTGCAAGTATACAGGCAAGTATAAATAGCACGGTACATACCAGGCGGGTTGCTTTCTTGGACCTGTCAATGTCATCCCATTGGTACTGTAGCATCCTGTTCAGGCAACCCGGATAAAGAGGTGCTACTTTTGCCCGGAGTTGTTCAGCCAATTCCTTTTGTAGTGCTGGGTTTTCTTCTTGTTCAAGTTGCATTTTCAGTGTCACTATTGCATCCCTTTGATCCTTCTCTGTATCGTTTAAATAAGCGACCACATTATTGACCCATTTGTCCGGATTGTAATCCAAATAGGCAGGTTGTTCCTTTGCAATGAAGTCTTTTGCCCCATCATGCTGTTTGATTTGCTGGGGAGCAAAAATGCTGTACAGGACATAGAGAACCAGCATGAGTATCCCACCATAATAGACATTGAAGACCAGTTGTCCAAGATGCAGCTTGTACTTTAGGTCATGGGATATTTCGATGATTATTGGTAACACTATTACAACCAAATAGGATACCTGCACTATTTTATTTGTTAGGGCGTTTTTAAGGGTGCTCCAGCGCATGCAGTACAGTTTGGGTACGGATACAAGATATATAATTATTCCAGTTTTCAAAACAGTTGCATAGTAGTTTGTGATTATGCAACTGAACAAGAAAGAAAAGGAGGATTTTCGTTTTGTATTATCTTGCTGATATGGTATAGCAATATTCTAACAAAAGAAATTGATACTACTTTATTTCATAAGCAATGCTGGCATGCGTACTATTTAGACCGCTAACAAAAAAGGGAAATAAATGAGCACAAAAAGTAAGGGTGATGTTCTTGAAATGCTTACGCTTTTAATCGAGCGTTCCATATCCGATCAGCCTGGGACAACGTTTAAGCGCAATTGTAAAATGGAAGACCAGCATGGGATCTTACGTGAACTGGATCTGTTCATTACCACCCTGGTCAATGGTAAACAGGTACAGTACGCATTCGAATGCAAGAACCATAAAAAAGGGATTTCACTTAAGGACATTACCGATTTCTATTCGAAGATTGAAGGGAGGGCCATTATTGGATACTTTGTTACAACTGGTTCCTATCAAGCTGGTGCCATTAAAAAAGCTGCTGCTACAGGTATACAGCTGCTGACCCTTGCAAAAAGGAGCCCAACCAAAGATGACATAAAAGGGATCTTTGTTTTCCGTAAGCAATACGAAATTGTGGATGTCAAATTTTTTGGGCAATCTTCTGTGCTTGATGAACCAGCGGTGCAGAAAATCTTTGAACAATGTGAAGGTTGTAAAAGGGGTATGGGGCGCATACTGGACGAAATGGTCATTCCCTACTTAAGTGAACGTGTTGATAAGGCTATAGACCAGATAGCCCCCGAATTTTCAGATATCCGTACTCTGGCCGGCACTTTTGGCAAAGAAAAAGCATCGTCTTATCAAATAATTGCGGTGCATGACAAGGGAACCGTTATTACGCACCGGAAAGAGTTTCCCATCCAGTTCACCCATACACTTGTAACCATAAAAGCCTGGCATGAAAAAATAATGAGTGAGAAAATCGATACGGAACATTTCATCTACAACACCTATGACAATAAAGGTTCAGGAACACTGTTTTCCAAATCGGAATTCCTGATAGAGGATAAAAAAATGGTGCTGTGCATCTCACGGACGGATACTACTGATCGAAGAATGATATTCGGTCAGGATGCGGAAATACTGGAAGCTGTCCCTCAAAAAACCTTCGCCATAGGTAAAATCGACGACTATGGGCTGAGAGAAATTTTCGAAAATGACATGCCAGAAAATTATGAATGCTAATCGATGGACATACTAATAGGATGGTCTCTTGTGGCAACCTATCCAATTCAAGAAATATACAACCAAAACCTAAACTGAAATCTGGACAATGCACAAAAACGATAAAAGAATGGTACCTGTGGACGACAATACTGTTATTTGGCGGTACATGACATTTACTTCCTTCTATCAATTCCTGCTCACGAAATCATTGTTCTTTGCACGTCTGGACAGGTACACTGATAATCTTGAAGGGACCTTACCGGATGCAACCAAAGAGGAGCTTTACAGGTACAGGCTAGGTCTTCCATATACCTCGGAAACAGAAGCTACGGAATGGTTAGAAACACAACTTGAAAACATTGCAGATTACAAAGCATACACACTATCCAACTCGTGGACAATGAACAAAGAGGAAAGCTATGCCATGTGGAAGATTTACCTATCCGGTCAAAAGGAAGGCCTTGCAATAAAAACAACGGTCGGGACTTTGAAGGAGTGCTTGGATGCACAGGCCGATTTTGAAGTTTACTCTGGGAAGGTGTTGTACGAACCTTTCAGCCACGGCGATGTGGACGTATTCAAGGTTGCTTGCAATAAAAGGCCCGCTTATGGTTATGAGCAGGAATACAGGGCAATAATATTCCACCAGTTCAATGTTGGAGAAAAAAATGCGAGGCGACCAAAATTTGATATCGGAACGGATGTCAACATAGACCCGATTAAGATGATTGAAAACATTTATATTTCACCTTTCTGTTCCAGTTTCTTTGATGCAGTGTTAAGGTCCGCTTTGAATAACCTGCTTCCAGGTTTTGAACAGTCCAAAATAAAAAGGTCAGGCATTGAAGATTCCTGATTTCATGAAAACATGGTTCAACAACTATACTGTATCAATTCCGACGCCGTCAACCGCTATGGTTTCCGCCTGCTGGTTACAGGAATGGAAAAGTCCTTGAAAGAAATGTACAATAAAGGTATGCCGTTATTGATAGGCCATGATTTCCATAGGCCAATCGGCTGGTCAGTGCCTTTTGGTATTTTTATCGAACCGGGTCTCGGCCGGATGCTTGCAAAGAAAATGCTGGTAACAGATAAACAGGAGCGGGTCGTGATCAACCAGGCAGTGGGCAACTATCTTGCAAAGCGTTACAACGAAGATTTTGCACCGCATGAAACTGCATTCTTTGAACTGCTGGGGGACCACCTCTCCCCTTCGCATCAAAAGATGGAATGCGGTTGCATTGCAGTGGTGCAGGAAAACATTGCAAGGAACATATTTGCAGGCCTTTTTTGCAACGTGGAAAAAGCTGGCCTTGTACCACTGGACTGTATACTGGATGATTTTAGGTACCTCGGCCAAGGGGCCTTCCAGCACAAGGCATCTGCCTTATGTATTTTTGCACACGCCTATCTTAGGCGGTCACAGTCAAGGTTCAATAATTTCTATTTCCAGTTCATTGATGAACTGCTGCTGCTTCGTGGCAATAGCGATGTGACGGTGAAGGTCAGGCTCGATGCTGATATGGTAGGTTATGCACCGACATTCCGTCAAGTAGGTGAACTCGACTATCATTGGGGCCCCAAGTACACCGATGATATGGAACAGATGAAAGTGGGGCTTTGCAGGCATGAGTGCAATGATGAAGAGAGACAGTACCATGGGATTTCCGCCACCGAGTTCCTTTGGAAAAAGGAAGAGGCTGAAGTTACATTCGAAATGGAAGAGCTCCGGGACACGCCCTCGCCGGCATCCGAAGAAATATTCCATTGCAGGTATGCACATTCCATTTATGACCTCAATCAAAAAAGGTTCATTCATTTTGATGGTGCGATGCGTTCATACAGTTTCGAATCCATGACAGAAAGGGTCAGCAAGAATTTCCTGGAATATGGAAGGAAGGCACTGTACAAGAAGTTGTTTCGCATTGATGGTAAGCTGGCACTGGACAAATGGAAATCATTGCTTACACATTTCTATCAGGGGAACCCGCTGATTTATGAATACTTCGGATTGGCTGCCGAAAGGAACCTGTTGAAACCACAGGCAGTGTCCTTAAGTGCCATACAGAAACTATTGCCTTATACCATATCCAAGCAGGAGGGGCTGAGGGTTTTCCTATCCTACCATGGCATGCCCGAAGAACTCCGCGAAGGCAGGTACATCGATATCCTGGATGTGATGGCTGCAGGTGATACAAGTACCTACTGTCTGGAATATACAATCCATGAAGTAAAGGTCGCCTTGCAAAGGGTCGGTGCCGAACTTGAAATCCCTGATGGCATTGATTTAATAAGGCTGGATGATGAATACTGGAATATACCTTCATTGATGCACAATGGAAACGATGTGCCAGCCATGTTGCAAAAAACTGTGGAAGCCTACCTGCTCCTCTTCCGTGCAATGGACAAAAGGAAATTTGGCAAAAGGATAGCATTGACATTATCATTTGTTCTCAATAACAGGATTGTCCGTATTTCCTCTTATGGCCATTTACAGAACCAGGTTGAATGGCTGGAACAGGGTTTCCCTTTGCTGCATTCTGAACAGGGCATCACAGAATGGGTTGGAAGGCAGAGGCAGTACCTTGACCGTTACACGCCCAATACGGAAAACTACCTCTTGGACTCACTCCTGCAGATGGATGGTGTATTGTTCATCAAACGCGTTCCAGTACTGTTTCCCTATACTTTCTCAGTTGGGGAAAAAGGTTTGAAGTTTACAATTAGTTTTCCTGAGAAAGAAAATGACCCTGACAATATCCTTGATCTTGTATCGGAAAATAAGTTGCGGGTTATCGTTGCCATAGCGGTTGAAAGCATGATTTGGGAGGACACCAAAGAAAACTATTTGACATCCAGCAGGTCAAATTGGATGGATGAGAACCCCTCGCCCGTCCTAATTGACCGTTGTTCACCACTTGCCCTATATTGGGCAAGTCCAAACCTCTGAAAGTGGGAAAAATATACAAAGACACATATTGCATTTACCTGGACCAGTTTGCGATCAGTTTGTTATCAGAAGACAAGTTGGACAATGAATGGACACTTATTAAGCACCTATTACAGAAAGGTGTTCGTGACGGAAATTGTTTTGTTCCCTACTCCAACGAACACCTGCTGGAATGTTCGTATAGTACCCCTGAAAATGCAATCAAAAAGGAAAGGTTGCTTTATTCACTGAGCAATGAAAAAATGGTAGAAATTGAACCTGAAATCAATGCAAGGTTTTTGGTGGCAGCTGTACGTGAAAGGAAGATGACGGGAAATTCATTCTTCAAGAATACAGAAGGCTTAGGATATTCAAACGAATTAATGTTCCAGAAGTTCCACAACCTGAAAAGCTTGTACAATGAAATGACTTCAGAAGCTACCAGATCTTTGAATATGATGCGGACCGCCACTAGGCGTACTGGGCATGGTGAGAGGGCAGCCAACTCTCAGGCCTTGATCCGAACAGTTTCTGTGTATTCAAATGAACTTGTTTCAAGACTACGCCAGTTCCATTCGACAGGCTCGTTCAAGAACAGGGACTTACAGTTTTCAATGGCCACCATACCATTTTGGGCAGACCAGGTCATGGAAATCCTTTTGGATAAATATAGGGTGACTAAACGCGAAGCCCAGCATGCAGCCAACTTATTGGAAATAAAGGGACTAAAAAATACCATCCCTACCTTGTACATTAGGACGGCCATTGAAACGATGATGGCAGTGAAGCATCAGCAGGAAACAGTAAATGATTACGTGGATATTTCCAGGCTCTCCACGGCCCTGCCAGTAGCAGATGTGGTACTGACTGATAAAGCACGCTATTTCGACCTTACCTATTTTGACATAGATAAGGATTTTGATGTACAATTATTTTCTGGAAAGAAAGAGCATATCCAGCAATTTTCTCAATGGCTCTCAACTAAGCTAGCCTAATCAAAATCAAGCCAGTCAACATGTCTAATACAAGAAAAGATGAAAAGAAAAATGAGGAACTTGGCTGGCTGAAAAGGTTCCTAAAAAGTCATACAGATACCGATTATGAAATACTCGATGTCAAGTACGACCCGCCTGATTGCGTCCTAAAATCCGAGGACAGTATCATTTCGGTTGAGATAACCGGAGTAATCAGCCCTCGAAAAAAAGAGCGGGAGTCTTTGGAGGAAAAGATTGTCTTGCAGGCAAAGAAAATATTTGAATTGCTTTATTAGGAACCTTTGTATGTACTGATTACGTTCAGCCCTTACCCGATTGAGTGCAAGACAAACGGGATAAACATATTGACAGCACAGCTTTTCAAAATGATAGAAGGGATTTATTTAGGCATGGGAACAGACAAAAAGTACCATGGGAATATGGATTATAATTTCATCCAAACAATTGACATTATGAGGGACAGGTCCCGGCACTGGCAGGCATTTGGAGTATTCATGGTGAATGACGTAGATAGGAGTTGGTTGCAATCGCGCATTTCAATAAAAGATTCCAACCTGGATAGATACAAAATGGCGTTTGATGAAAACTGGTTGCTGCTTGTTGGAAACCTTGGTCACGAATCATCTACCTACAGCTTCCCTGCTCTTGACGGCATCTTGTTCCAGACCCGCTTTGATCATATTTACCTCTACCTGTTGATGAACAATAAAATTATTGTTATTAAATAACATTCGTATTTTACTTGCTTCGCTCCAACCAGCTCGCTTGAGCATTAAATGCTTTAAAATGAACGGACCTAAACTCAATGAGGATGTCTCAAAAGGGCAGCAGGAAATTAATGAATGGTTTTCTAAGCTCACAGAACAAACTGACAGTTTATTGAAAGAGCTGGAGACAAAAGTCGGAATGCTCGAAACCTTTCACCTGCTTTCGAACATCTCTTACTATAACAGTTTACATGATAGCCAACACTACGAGGATAACCGTGGCGACAGGATGTTCGTGGTATCCGAACTGATTGCACTGATTGCATTGAAACATGACTATGTGGATCAACCAAAGGTTGATATGTATGAAGGCGGCCCACTTATTAAGGAAATTCAGGAACTGGGCTATAAGTATTTCAACCTAATGACCATGCTGCAGATGAGGCAGCATCAAATCGATGACAACCATTCACTGGAAGGAATTGCGTTCAAGAACATGCGGGATGAAACCATTACACGTAACCCAGGCTTACCGGAACACCATCTTATGTTCTCAAGCGAATTATATGGCCCAATTGAAGCAGAACTAAAAAATCATTTTGGGTTTTCCATACATGAAAGCATCAAAATAAGGGAGGCTATCGGCCCCATGATCAACAACAAGGTTGAAAAGGCATTTCAAGCAGCTGAACAGAAAGCAATTGGGCTGGCAATGGAAGTATTCCAATACCGCACAACGAAAAAGGTCCCACTTGGTGCTTCCTTGACAGAGGAAAACCTCCAGGAACTGAATACACTATCACGCAAAAAAATAAAGGAAGCATGCCTGAATCACTGCATGAATGAAATGTTCTTTCGGCTTGCTGAAGTATTTTGTTTTACAGCGGAGGATCTTGCTCTTGCCTCTGCTCAACCACTGGTAATAGTAGACTCTTTCTTGAAACAGTTTTCTTGTACGTTTTCACAGGACAGAAATATTGAGGCACTGGTATATCCAACACATCTATTAAAGAACAAGCCTTTTATCGAATACAAGAAACGGATACTGATTCCATCATTGTCACTTGTTGTGTGGTGTGTCGAACCCGCAATTGAGGATTATATAAAATCCGTTCCGAAACTACAGAACCGCTTCAAGGATATCAAGCATGATTTCCTACTTGCAAAGGGCAGGGAATTCATAACACGCATGATGGGTGACGATGTGGAAGTACTAGCAAACCTTTACTATCATATCAATGGTAAAAGCAATGAACGTTTTGAAACAGACAGCCTCTTCAAATATGAACGGACATTGTTTATTGTGGAGGCAAAGGCACATAGGATTTCGCAGCCAGCCAAGGAAGGCAAAATACGTAGGACCGAAAAACACATGGACGAAATTGTAAAGGATTCATACGCACAGGGTATCAGGACACTTGAATATATAAAAGGGACTACCATTGCTGAATTCAAGACAGCGCATGGCAAAAAGACAGGATTCAAGCAGCAGGATTTTGACGAAATCATCCTTTTGACCTTGGTACTGGAGCCGATGGGTAATGTTACGCCGCTCATTAGGACAACAAATGAACTTGGATATTTCAAGGATGGGATTTTCCCTTGGATTATCAGCCTGTATGATTTGATAGTAGTTGCCGACCATCTAGAATTTCCGTTTTTATTGCCACATTATATCAGGAGACGCAAGGAGTTCCTTTCGCATAAGACAATACAGGTCTTTGAGGAGACAGACCTACTGGCCTGTTACCTGAACAACCGCCTTTATATCGAGGGGATGTTTCATGAAGCAGAAAAGGAAAACACTACCATGATGTTTATGGACAATCAGACTGATGCCATCAACAATTATTATGTCCACAAGTTCCGTTTAAAAAATACGGATCCCCCAAAGCTGAAACTAGCAATGCCTGACATGTTTGTTAGAATACTTCAAAGCATTCAAAATTCAACATTCATGCATAGACAGGATTTAATCATGGGCATCCTCGATCTCTCCCCAAAAACCTTGAATAGATTCACAGAATATGTAGAAAAAATAAAAGTTCTATTTGCAAAGGACGGCAAGCGCTACAATTGTTCTATCATGACTACCCTATGGAATAAGAAAATAGGTTTTACCTTTATGACTGACACCAATAAATTGGAACTGGACCAACAATTGTATTTCTTCTGTCGGTATAAAATGGATAGCTTGAAGGCAGACTCATGGTTTGGTTTCGGTGATACGGAACAGGCCATAACGAGGTGCAATATCGAATCGGCATTCATTGCAAAATATCAAGACCCTATCAGCTAGACCTTGGAACAGAGCATCAACCATATTACCCTTAAAAGTATTGCCTGGATAAGGGTCGAACCGCATGTAACATCTTTCGGTTGGAAAGGCCTTCCAACAGATACTCATTTCTCTATATCCCATCGTCCGCAGGATGACTTCCTCAATTTGCACTTTACGCGAAATATTAAAGGTGTCGCGATTGAACACAAACCAAAAATAGAAATTGCCAGGATCAACAAAGATGAAGCTTGCAATGCCTTACTAGCATTCATACAGGTGCTGCTACACGCAAGCATTGAGCGACTGCGGTTACAACGTTTTCCGGGGCACACTTGCCATTCAGGTAGGCACTTTTACTTTCCTTTAGCAGAGTTCGAAAAACATAAGAACAATTACCGCATCAAGCTTGGGATTATCAATGCCTTTCATAAGGCTTCAAAACGGAAGGGAAAAAGGAAATTGGCAATTTCAGCAGATATCTTTCCTGACTTGGAAAATCTGGCATCAAATCCGGCTTTCCAGGATTATTGGATTGGGCAGTTGAGAAAGTTGCCAAGGAGGATACGCCATAAAGAATTCAGGTCTGCCTTCTTGGTAAGCAAGGAATTTACAGGTTGCATTTTGATGGGGCGGGCAGGTATATTCAGGTTAAGGGAGGCTCCAATCAATGATATGCTGGATGCATTTTTTGCTCCGGGCCTTATTGGTCAACTAAGACAGTATATACAAACATCAATACAGGTGGTCGGCAACTCAGTGAGTTATGACCAAACTAAGGAATATAACAAACCATTTTATTTGTCGCTGGTCCTTCCGCCCTGAATGTCAAACTTTACCCTATTATCTCCAATTTGCATTGTAGAAGAGCACAGCTTTTTGATAGAAATTAAAACGACCCCTAACCATGATTCACCTGGATTTACCGAAAAATAAATGGGCGGATTTTTTCCTGACGCATCCACAAGATTTTTCCTCCATCCCAGCCTCAGAAAAAAAGGATTTTTTTGGGCAGCTATTGCCAGAAATCAGCAACCTGATTGCACGGGGAAGAATCGGTACGGCCTTGGACAGGCTTTCCCTGTTGACCATGATTGATAAGGAACTGCTTCTACATAAACTGAAAGCACAAAACCTGCTAAGGCATTCTGCGTACCTGTACTCACAGGATCCTGTTAGCGGCATAGCAAGGCACTTCCTGAAGTATATGGGCCTGTTCCAACTCAACGAACAGGAAGCTTGCTATTTCAATTCACTGGTTTTATTTGAAAAACTCTTTATTCAACTATCAAAACTCAACCGCGAAATAGATGCTGAATTAAGGAACTTCAAACATGCTGGACATCTTATGATTGAAGGTGGAAGGCATAAAAAAAGCAGGTTAAGGTCATTGCTGGTAGCAAATGATAAAAACTTCCTTTATGAAGTGGAAACTGGCCAACTTCATGATATCAACGAGATACCGAATGATTACTCCAATGAAGATATATCCGCAGCAATATCCATGTTGGTGGCCCGGTACAATAAAGTTATAGGCATAACTGAAGACGATGTGGTATTTGCAGATGACTCTTATACTGATAGCAAATTGATAGAGGACCTGGTACACAAAGCATGCAAGTTGAAGTCGATACTCGATGTGGAAGCATTGATCGAATTCTATGCATATCGGTTAAAGGATATGGGCAACAAGTTGGTACTTGAGCCGTTGGAAAAAAGCCTTTCAATGGCAATGGAACTCTCAGACATTATCTATCCACTACAGGACAATGCCGTATTGCTCCAATTGGGTCGGGAGCATAAGGAAACGCTTTCTATGACTGAAATTGCTAAATTTTACCATCAAAAAAACCCGGACAGTTTCCAGTTAAAAAATTATCCGTTCAAAAGGTATGCCCTCAAGATTGATACATCCGTATTTGCGTATTTCCTTAAAGTGGATGGGTTGGCATTGCTGCAAGAGGACCTGCCTATTCTCAAGCAAATAGAAACCGATTTATTGATCCCTTCCGAAAACCTTGGCAAGTATCAGATCTGTCCTGGCCTGTCACTGTTTGACTTCTTTAGATTGTACAGGTTCTTCGTGATGCGGCACCACTGCTTCGCAGAAAAGTTTGCTGCATTGAGTGAAGAGGAAAAGAAGATAGCCAATAACGCATTGGTAGTTCCCTATAGGAAACATGAACTTACCCAAGTATTGGAGCAGTTTACCGCAAAAGAAGCAGTAGCACAATTCCTGCAGGTTGTGTCTTGGGACAGTGCCAGCACAGATTCCTTTCTCGACTTGCAGTACCATCCAATTATTGCTGTGGGTGATTTCTATCTGGTGCAGACCACAATTTTGGCAAGGTCAAATATCTTGCGGAGTATTTTCTTTTCGGAAAACAAAAGGCAGAACAACTTCAAACACCTGCAGACGGGTTTGCAATCCAGCTTGCAGGATATACTTGAAAAGAACTTCAAGAAACAAGGTTTCCTGTGCTGCAAGGAAACTAAGGTGGACTTCGTGCTTGGTACACAAACCAGCAGCGATATAGACTTTCTTGCTTTCAAGGATGGGATTCTTTTCATAGCGGAGTGCAAGGACACCACGCATCCAACAGACCTATTTGAAATGAGGACCACTTATAACTATATAAAGAAAGCAAAGAAGCAACTGGATTATACGCTAAAGGCTCTTAGTGATAAAGTTTACTTAAAGGCATTTGAACAAAAAACATCAATTGAGGGGAAATCCATACAAAGCATTGTACCTGCCATTGTTTTGTCCAATAAGAAATTCTGGGGGTACCGTTACGGAGGTTACCCGGTTATTCATGCAAAAGACCTATGTTCATTTATGGCTAAGGGGTCATGGAATTACAAGTTGCCAGATGAAGACATGTACAAGTTCTTTCTTTGGAAAAACGACTATTTTGAAGCCCAAGACCTACTGTCATATTGTGGGACCAACAGCCCCTATAGTTTGGTAGCAAAACACTTGATTGAATATGAGTCGGATTTAAAGATTGATGTGACAGAAAAAAGGTTCGCATTGAACATCCCTGGTGTAATTGAAGAATTGAAAACTATTTACCGGTATACAATTTTGAAGGAAGACATTTCCTTGAATGAAACTACTGACACGTAATTTTTTATTGTTATTCATCAAGTTTCAAAAACGGTTAATTTTAATTATAAAACAAATTAATAACATAACGGCAATTAGATGAAATTTAAAGTCCTAGATCCCTATTCAAGTATTCCCAGAAGCGATGCAAACACAGCTTTCCTGATTAAGGACGACTGGGATGACTGGTTTGAATTTTCAACATTGTTCGCCCTGTTTTATGTCGACAGTTCAGGCATCGTGCATAAAATCGGGGCTTTGAAGATTGGTGAGTTTGATATGGAAAAAAGGCAGGGTTCTCCTAAAATCCCGAACCGGTTTACCAAACTAAAGCAGCCCTTTTTCTCCCTGGGACAGGATGACAGCTATTATGAAAATTTGAAACTGCTTGGCGACGATTTACGTGTTGAATTCCTTGTTGCTTTACGGGATATTGCAAAGAACAATGACATTTTTGAACAGGCACTTGAAGAGAGGGTAACAAGGATTTCCCTTTTACGGGATGTCTCCCCTGTTTCAGTGAAAGGGCAGTTCAGGCGACTGGCAAATGGCGGAGCAAGCCTATCAAGATACGACTTCACATATACAACAGCCGGGAGCAGGAATGGGTCACCACGGATGATGTTGTCCTTCCACGTAGAGCCTGATTCAAATCCACCTACCAATATCCACGTACTGATAGGAAGGAATGGTGTGGGGAAGACCTTCTTGCTGAACAATATGATTTCCTCATTGGTGGATGAAAATGCATCTATTTCAAAAGTCGGACGTTTTACTTCCGGTATGGATACCGGGGAAATCTTTGCAAGTTTGGTATCGGTCACTTTCAGTGCTTTTGATCATTCCGAACCCCTGCCAGAAAGAAGGGATAAGTCAAAAGGTGTCAAGTATTCCTATATAGGCCTGAAACGTTACAAAAAAGGTGAAACAAGCCTGTCGCCCAAAAGCCCGCTCCTGCTGAAAAACGAGTTTGCCAAGAGCATAGAAGTTTGTAGGAACAGCGGCAAAATAACAAGATGGCGGAGGGCATTGGAAATGCTCGAAGCCGATCCTATTTTCCGCGAGGCAGATGTTTCAGGAATAGTGGACCTGCTTGAAGGGGAAGATTTCATTGAAAAGGCTTCCGCCATATTCCACGATTTGAGTTCCGGTCATAAAATAGTTTTACTGACGATTACACGTTTGATTGAAACAGTCGAAGAACGGACACTTGTATTGCTTGATGAACCGGAAGCCCATCTGCACCCACCTTTATTATCAGCATTTATAAGGTCATTGTCTGACCTGCTGATATCGAGGAATGGTGTAGCGATCATTGCAACCCATTCACCCGTTGTTTTGCAGGAAGTCCCCAAGAGCTGTGTATGGAAGTTAAGGAAGACAGGCTCGGAAGTTATGATCGAGAGACTGGAACTGGAATCCTTCGGGGAGAATGTCGGTGCATTGACCAGGGAGGTGTTTGGCTTGGAAGTCACACATTCAGGCTTCCACAAATTGCTAAGGGATGCGGTTGAAAGGAATGATAATTATGGTTCAATACTTGAATATTTTAATGGCGAGCTTGGGGCAGAGGCCAAAGCAATAGTCAGGGCATTGATGTTAACAAAAGATAAGCAGTAAGCCGTATGAGGACACTACCCAAACCCGACGAAAATGCTGAAGAGGTATTCCTCCACTGCATAAGCACAATAATGGAGCAGGACCTGAAAAACCGCCTCACAGCGTGTTCAGGCATTGTACTGAACGCATCAGAAGAATTTGAAGCAAAAGTCCCCTTGGCAGAACTGCACACAATTCCGCTGGCAGGCAATGTGAACGGCAATGTTTCGGCTAGGGAAATGGGAAGGGTTTATACCAAAAAGATGGTCCCTAAAGGCTCCCCTGGACGGGCATTGTACAACAAAATAATGGCCGCTCCTCCATTCAGCCGTTGCCCACTTTGCAATCAAAGAACTGTCAGCCAACTCGACCACCACTTGAATAAAGCCGATTACCCAAGCCTAGTTGTAACGCCAGTTAACCTGGTTCCATCCTGCGGTGATTGCAACAAACTCAAGCTCGACAAAAGGCCAGGATCTGAACGTGAAGAAACACTCCATCCCTATTTTGACAATATTGAGAACGACCATTGGCTAATTGCAACGGTTATGCAGACATCACCTGCATCAATTATCTTTGAAGTCGTTGCCCCTCCTTATTGGAGCAATACCCTTAAAGCACGGGTCAAACATCACTTCAAGATACTTGAACTGGCCTCATTATATGGTTCACATGCTGCGGAAGAGATGCTCAATATCCGCCATTCACTCACAAGTCTCCATGCTGCAGGTGGCCTGGATGCCGTAAGGGATAACCTTCTCGAGAACAGGAACAGCCGCATGGCAATCAATATCAATTCATGGCAATCTGCATTGTATTCGGCCCTTGCTGCCTCTGACTGGTTTTGCAATGAAGGATATTGAAAAAAGCATCGTCGGCTGTTCAATATTGGTTTATCCACTGTGTCTTTGTGTGTTCACAACCATAAGCATAATTGGAGCAGCCATAGAATCTGAAGGTATTCCCATTCTTAGCGGTACCAGACTTTCTAAGCACAACATCAGCAGTCAAGCACCTGGGACATTTCACGCTACTGTTACTTGTAATTTGATTCAACTCCAGTTCGGCAATGAACTTTGATTTAAAGGCATCATCAGCAATCAGGTAAACTACTTCCCTGGCACGGGTCAATGCCACATAGAACAGGCGGCGCTCCTCTCCGTTTTCGAACTGGTCGGCCTCACTCAATAACAGGTTAAGCACATGGTCATCCGACATCTCGGAAGGGAAACCGTACCTACCGGCATTGCAGTTGAGGACAATAACGATATCGGCCTCCAGACCTTTGGCCTTATGCACTGTCATGAAATTCGCTTTGACCTGTTTCCTAGTGCCAAGTGCAGTGGTGATACTATAGGAAATGGAACCGCTTTTTCCGTCAATATCCAGCATCCCGTCTTCATTTTTTAAACGGCCAATATCGAACGCGTACCGTCCCAATATGATGATTTCTTTCTGCTCAATATCTTCATAACTGGATGCAAGGGTTTCAAAGATACTGGCCAATGAAAGGGTATCGTCTTGGCTTCCCGAAGCAGAATAGCGGATTTCATAATTGGTTTGCTTTGCCTCGCCTACAGGCTTCAGGTCTTTCATGGCCTGATTGGGGTTCTTTTGGATAAAATTGCTGGACAACGTTAGCAGGGGGTTATGGAAACGGTAGGTTGTCTCGATCTTTGACTTGACTGTACAGCCGAAATATTTTTCAAAATCCTTGAAGAGGGATATATCACTGCCACTGAATCGGTATATGGATTGCCAATCATCACCGACACAGAACAACTTGCAGGATGGATTTACCTGCTTGATGGCCTTGACCAACTGGTAACGTCCAACAGAAATATCTTGGAACTCATCTATGATCACATACTTGAATTGCTGCTTGAACTTACTGTCCAATATATAGCCCGAGGCTTTATTGATCATATCGTTAAAATCGATTTCGTTCCTTTCGCTCAGGTAACCTTCGTAACGTTCAAATATTGGTTTGACTATTTCAATAAAAAGTTGGTTCCGTTTCTTGAAGAAGTCTGAGGCTGTAGAACGGTTCTTGGCAATCATACCGTCAATGGAGTAGTTGTTGGATTTCAACAGGCTAATGAATGTACCAAAAAGTGAGACAAAGGTCTTCACCTCTTCATTGGCTGCATCATTGATGATGTTCCAAATTTCGGATGGGGATTTTGGTTTGAGCTGGATCCCGGCTGACAGAAGCTGCTGTGTAAGATTGTCGAACAGCTTGCCTTCAATCATTTCATAGCTGAACGTTTCAAGTAAAGTTGTACCGTGGCTTTTATGCATTTGCCGTTTCCAGTCCATGTCCTCACGGTATTTCTCGCTGGCAGGCCGCTCACCATCACTTTTGAACCATTTGGGCACTTCTCCATTTCGTGAAATTCCAAAATGCTCCAAATAGACCTTTGTACCACCTTGGGTAATAGTGAAGTCCGGTTTGTATTGCCTGTATGTTTCTGTAGCGGTATCAAACTCGTAGGGGGATTCATATTCGTAGTTGATGCCATTGAACAGTAGGAAGTTGGCAATCTTGCATTCCTCAATACTCTTGACAACCTCCATATTATAGGTAATACCTCCGCGCTTTTTACCCTCTATTATTTTGTACGTCCTAAAGTTCTTGTCTTTCAGGTACTGTATGTATTCGCCCTGGTCTGGGAATTCGAACTGTGTCTTCGGCGGCTTCAAGAAATGCGTAAAATAATCTGTTACTTTCCTCAGATAGGTTTCGTTCCTTACCAGGTCCGTAAAGAACTTTGTTAGCAATTGCTTGAATTGGGTCTCGTCAAAAATACTTGGTTGCCGGCCTTCCGTTTGAACAACAACATCCTTTCCGAACTTGTGGAAGGTCTTTGCTTCCACCCCTTCAATATTGATCCGTTCAGCAAGGGTTGCTGCTGACTTATTCGTAAAGGAAATAAGCAGGATATCTTTGGGATCAACCTGGTACCTTTCAATGACATAGTTGACCTTGCCTACAATGGTTGTGGTCTTTCCCGAACCAGCACCAGCAATAACCAAATTGTTATCTTCATCGGTTATAACTGCAGTCCGTTGCTGCAGGTCAAGTTTTCTTCCTTCGATATTGTCAAAAAACAAATCAAATATTTTCAACTCTTCTTCTAGGAACTGAACATTGTACTCGTTGCGTAATCTACTTGCGTTGGGGAAACAGTTTACAAATTTGTCAATTGCATGCACATCACCATCTGGAAGTTGGATATCCCGAAAGGCTTTGCCATTGATATCAGCAAACAGCTTGGTATACAGGTTTGACCAATTCATCAATTGATAATTCGTGAAATAGCCACTCTCCATATACAGTAGATGTGACAATTCCTGATTGGCAGTTTGTATGCTGATTAATTTATTCTTGAAAAAGTCAACCTGTTTAAGCCTTGCTTCTTCACGTTCTGCTGCAAGTGTTCTATCCCGCTCCTCCTGTTGTCTCTTTATGCTGAGCCACAACTGGTAGAACCAGTATAACGTTAAGGTTACCAAACCCAATAAGAGAATTTTCAGGGCCGTTTTCATGGGTTGTATTGTTTGTTATGCGGGTTGAAGAATCCAGAACCAAGTTATTAATTTATCATTCAACTATAAACAACAAATTCCGAATTTTTCGGGCACTCCTCTCGTACTTTATATTTAATTGATCTCAACCTTGCGTAGTAACCGCAGAACATTCAAGTATTAATACGTAACACAAAGAAAGTCTACTAATTAATTTTCACATTTAAAATTACCTAAATCAATTGCAGCTTTAAACGATAGGGTATTTGAAAATACTTTCATTATATTGTATTTTGGTTTACTTTAAAGTTTGCGTCAAAATAATGAATATTAAAATTTTAAAATATGTTTATATTTTCGATCAAAATTTCACTATGCAATTATGCAATAGACAACAAAACAAAGAAAAGTACTTTTCTTAAAATTTCTAACGAGGACATAGGACAAATCAAAGTTGGCAATATTCATCAAATTAATCTCATTGAAAAGACTTTCATGAAATAAAATGCAATACGAAAACAACTATAGGTATGACAGAAAAGTGGCACAATATATACAAGGAATTATCCGAAGACCTTCTTGAATTCTATAGATTAAATACAAGTGAGTGTAGCAAAATATTATTTAGAAGATGTTTTGCAGACAAAGCTCTTTTAGAATACAATGAATGGATTTTCAATATAAGTACGAGACTGGCAAGTAATGGCATAGATCCTGTGCATGTTTTCTCTTCTTTTAATAGAAGTAAACAGCGACAACTTGATCGTGTCAAAATAATTAACCTTTGGTTCAAAATACTTAAAAGCAAAAGAAAAGTTGATGATATTGACTTTACAGGATGCCCAACCCCTTTTTCGATTAAATTACTATCAGTTAGGGACTCAAAATCCCAGCAGGAAATTTGGCGTACCTTTTCAGATATAAAAAAAGAAGGCCAAAATGGAATAACTGAAATGGTCTTTTCCAACGTCAAACTATGGTATGGTATTGATGTTTCATCTTTCACAATATTTCTGTTTTGGATAGACCCTAAAAACTTCCTTTCCCTGGATAAAAATTCAGAAAAGTTACTGTTAGAAGCGGGCATTATCAAGTCGTCACCAAGAACTTCCTATCAATATGTTGGCCTGCTACCTCAAACAAATACTACATTGTATCAGGATATTGCGAGGTTGGGATATCAATTAAGTTCAGGAAAAATTAGCAAAGATGAAGTAAAAAGCTTTGTCCAAAAAATCAGGTACATATACAATAAATTCAATTCGAAATTACATACAGGAGGCGATTTTACTTTCAAAATCGTTGCAATAAAACCGCTTGCTCGTAGTTATAAAAAACATACTAAGGTTCTAAGTATAGGAACCCTTTATTCATTCTATAATGAGTATAAGTTTCAAAAAGATGGAACCATCAATGTAAATAGAGATCTAGGAATGGATTTATATAACGCAAACGGCTTAGCCATAAGCGTCTCTGCAATTGTAGGCAAAAATGGTTCTGGCAAAAGTACGATAAGCGAACTCCTATATCTTGCAATAAACAATTTGGCGGCTCAATTAAGCAAGCAAAATATTTTGGAATTGACTCATGAACCTGGGGTAAACCTTGAAATCTATTTCACAACTGGAACTTTTTGTCGGCTTAGACTTATAGGCAAGAAAATTTCGATTACAGAATATGAATTGAAGAATAATATCTTACATCCGACCAACAACAGAAATATTAATCATTTAGAATTCAGTGAATTATTCTATACAATTGCGATAAATTATTCTCACTATGGATTAAATTCATTGGAGTTAGGAGATTGGATAAGCAAGTTGTTTCACAAAAATGATGGATATCAAACGCCTTTAGTAATTAACCCATTTAGGCATGAAGGAAACTTTAATATTAACGTCGAAAACGAACTTGTAAAAAGTAGATTATTGGCAAACATTGTTCAACCAATAGACGACAAGGACCCCAATAATTTAAGGGTGATAACGGACAATAAAAGAAGTGTAACCAAAGTCATTTTTTTTGAACATTCTAGAAAAATAGAAAAGTTAAAAAGGCACTACAATAAGAACCATGACAAAATATTCGAAACATTCCTGAAATATTTTAATTTAGATAGCAAGGGAGTACCAACAAGGCATCTTGAGTTTTCAAAACTCTACATAGGACTAAAAATTCAAAAAATATGCAAAAGCTATCCTCCTTATTATCAGTTTCTAAACCAAAGGAAAACCTATGTTGATTTACGAAAACTAGATAATATTTTTTCTAAAATTAATTCTGACTCAAGTCACATAGTTTATAAGGTAAAGCAGATTATTAATTTTTTTCGATACAAAACATACCGCTGGTATCCCTTAAACAAGAATGTTGACATTAAAAAAATATCTAAACTAATCGAAGGAATTAAATCTAAAGAATCAAGGACAAAACAGATTAGATCCATTGAATTATTGCCACCTTCTTTTTATGATTTCGAGCTTATTTTAAATGACAATAGTAATTTTCAAAAATTAAGCTCTGGAGAAAAGCAAAGAATACACACTGTTAGTTCCATCATATATCATTTGTATAACCTCGACTCAGTGTCAGAGGATAGCAGTCTAGCTACATACCAATTCGTCAATATTACTTTTGATGAAGTTGAATTGTATTTCCACCCTGAAATGCAGAGGAAATTTATAGACTATTTTCTCGAGTATTTAAAGAGGGTTCCTCTTGACAATATCATTGCTTTAAACGTTTGCTTTATTACACATTCACCATTTATCCTTTCCGATATCCCAAGCCAGAACATTTTGTTTCTTAACGAAGATGGAAAGCCGAATGTAGAATTAAATGAAAGCACGACTCTCGGGGGAAATATTCATGACCTTTTAAGTAATAATTTTTTCCTGAATAACGGGTATATGGGTGATTATGCCAACAAACTAATTTCTTCATTGATTGCCTTTCTTACCAAAAAAGAGAGCGAACAAATTGAAGTTCAGGCACCTATTGATTGGTCTAAAGAAATTTCAGAGAAATTTATTAGAAGTATCGGAGAACCATTGATTAGGCACAGCCTTGAGGACATGTTTCTAATTAAGTACAAAGCTCCTGATATTGATAAAGAAATTGAACGTCTTCAAAGATTAAAAGCTAGAGCAAAATGATAGCAATTCCCTTTTCAATAGTGCAAGGCTCTTTTTCCATGTTCGGGACTGAGATACAGCAGCAAAAAAACGATATAAAAACAAACCTTTTGAAAATCGCTAACGACAAGAGATTGACTGTTAGAAAAAGAAGATATGCGAAAGAGTTACACCTTATTTCTAACAATATCATTACTGCAAGGCCTTCAACAATTACTACTTATAAAAAGAAGTTTGACAGAATTATTAGTCCTACAACAATGAAAGGAAAAGCATATAAGAGTTTTCGGGATAGGCTGCTAAAGGCTCTTGGATATAATGATAGAAGATCTGACTTTTACCCCAAGTACTTTCAGCAAGTTGGAATTAAAGCTTGCGTTTACTGCAATTCAATGTTGACAGTTTCAGTAGAGAAAACAGTTGGCAAAAACAACAAAAAAAAGATTATAGCTAAATTTCAAGTAGATCATCATCTTCCTAAATCTCAGTATCCTTGTTTTAGCATTTCACTCTACAATCTTTATCCAACTTGTGCAAGTTGTAATAATGTGAAAAGCTCAAACAACATAAGTTTCACTTTGTATAAAGATGGAAAAAAAATCAACAGTTCAGACTTTTACTTCAATCTAGATATGCCTTCCGTAGCAGACTATCTTCTGAAGCGGAAAAGCGAATTAATAATATATAATTTTGAGGAGCCATCACCAAGGTCAAAAAGCATTAAAACCTTTAATGAAGTTTTTGCAGTCCAGGGAATTTATGATACACAAAAAAATATCGCAGAGGAGTTAATTCTAAAAGCAGAAATTTACACGAAAGCATACAAATCCACACTGATGAGTAAGTACCCTCAAATATTGAATTCTGCAAGTATCACTAATAGGTTAATAATGGGAAACTATACCTCGGAAAAAGACTTGCATAAACGGCCACTGGCAAAATTCATGATTGATATAGCAGAACAGGTGGGATTAATCTGAACTTATAAATTTAGCATTAAGGAAATATTTAGAAAAAACAGTTACAACCACTACTTACAAATACAGTATTAAGTAAATTGGAGTAGGTATGCATCCTATACATTTTACCTTTTAGAAATCGGATCATTTCCCTCGCCTTCCTCCTTGTCCATTGCAACCATTCCTGCATTGCAGCTGGTCCAGTCAGTTGATGTTATTAGGTTTTTCCATATACATAAAAAATATTCGGTATAATAATCATTTGATAATTGGGCCGATCTGTTCGGTGCAGTCTCGGTTCCGTAACCTTACCACTTGATCAAATTCTATCTGTGCGAGTTTATATAGCAGTTCTGCTACGCCCCTCACTTCTTCGTCTGTGAGCACCCTGCCATGCAGTTCCTCCAGGACTGTCTTGGTTTGGCCAAGGATATGTTTCGGTATGTCCATTCAGCTTATTTTTTTGTTTAAGGGGTCATGCTCCTCTGCTTTTGACTTCGCCCACACAAGCCAGTTGGTAAATGCTTCTGTTACTTTGTTTTCTTGGTTTGCTTTTGCTTCAACTGCCTGCAGGTAATCTTTCAGGTCCCTGGCCTGCCTCCACCTTTCACCTTCCTGTAGCAGTGCCTGGAAGTCTGCCTCCTCTTCTTTTTTTTGCTGGATGATGGCCTGTGCCTTTGCTGCTTCCACCCGCTCTGCTGTATGGCGGCGTTCGCGCTCCGCCCGTTCGGCTGCTTCCAGTTGCCCCGTGAGTTCCAGCCACGCAAGTATCTTCGGCAACTGTTCCTCAACGCTTTGTTTCCCATCGATCCACTCCTTCTCGCGGAAGTACCCGGCCTTGAAATAGAGCAGGCCCGTCGGCTCCTTCTCGGTATAGCTACGGTCAGGCTTTTGCACACGCTTCGAGCGTTCACGGAACTTGATCAGTATCTCCTCCTGCCCGTAGGCTGCATAGCTTTCGTCATTGCGGTTCGTGATGCTGTGGCCACGTGCCTTCCATGCCTTCACGAACGTATCTAGGAAACGTAGTGCCCTAAGTGCATTTGCAGGGCTGACGGCCACATCAAGCTGGCCGCGTTTGCTGCCCACCAGCCCTTCATGGATATACTTTTCATTCTCGGCCAGCCCTTGCTTTGCTTCAACAATGAGCGGGTCGGGGGAACTCAATCGCTCAGGGGCTTTCAGGTTCACCCTCGGGTCATTTTCGATTTCCTGTTGCAGCGCAGCAAGCCTTTGCAGGAATTCAGTTCTTTCCGGTGGTTGTATCCACATACGTTCTTATGTTTTGATTTGTTCGATATCTATCAGTCTTTTGTTTTGACAAGAAACGACTGAGTATGGAATCGGTCGCAATTAGTGGAAAACAACGTTATGGATTGTGTCATTGAAATGCTTTCACCACTTTCACCGTTCCATCATCCTCTTTCCTGTAACCATAATCAAAAACATAGTAGTAATCATAGCCTTTCATTTTTGATTTCTTGATATGTGTCAGGTAGTCATCGTCAAACCCTTGTGCAATAAGTTTATGCATATCTATGGACATTGAATTCTTCTCACCCAGCACATCCTTTAATACCTGTTGGTTTCTCTTGAGTATCTTGATAATGCGTTCTTGGGCTTTTTCTGAATTCGTTTTGTTTTTCCGGTGGTGCTTGTTCTTGCATTTAAGGCTACAGTATTTCTGGTCATCCCTACCTACTAGTTTCTTATTGCATTGCAAGCAATTTTCGAATTCTCTGTCCATAAATAATACATTTCATTCAATCCTTTATAGCAAACAACAAGCCGATTTTAATCGGTTATAATCGATAGCTATCCGATATACCCAATTAAGATACCAATTAGTTTTTTTAGGCTGTTGACCTTTGTGCTGTCAATAAATTCTATCAATAAAACAGATGGTTATGAAAACGATTAACAAGGTCGAACTGATTGGTTACCTCGGGCTGGACCCAATAGTAACCACTACCGATAAAGGTGTAAAGAAAGCAGTATTGCGTGTGGCAACGCATTACTACACGAAAGGGACAGGCGATGAAAAAACGCCGCATACAGTATGGCATGATGTGGTCGCATGGGAGAAGAAAGCGGAGGCGGTGGAGAACAATTATATCAAGGGCAGCCATATACGCATAGAGGGTAAACTGGTCTATCGCACCTATGAAGACAAAGCAGGGCATACACGTTATGTCACCGAAGTGAAAGCCGAAACCTTGATGAACCTTGACCGTTAATTGTCCACTCAAAAAAACAGGCTATGAAGACAAAATTCAGGTATGGCAAATCCACAAAAATCACAGGCTGGGGCTGCCAGTTCGATTCGTTGACCGAATTGAAATACGCAATTTCCATAATGGATGAATACGAGTTCCTGCGGGAGCGTGTTGTCATCTGTTATGACCCTGCTACCAGGATGCCAACCAACCACTTGAAAAGCAATTACAGGTACTACATACCCGATTTCCTCATACGTCACAGGCAGACAAGGGAAGCATTTCTTGTGGAGATCAAGCCCCGTGCATTTGAGGGCCAGCCGCAGTTGGCATTGCGGAAGGAAATTGCAGGGAACTACATACGCTGTAAAAAGTATGACTGGAAATACAAGGTCGTATTTGATGATGCGATTGTCTTGAGCACAGAGCAACTCGAAGACTTCCAGGACTGTTGCAAACTCAAAACGAAAGCCGATCTGGGTAACTGGTTCGAGCAGTACAGCAGGAAACAGGACCGTTCCATGCCATCACTGTTCAACGGTACATCGGATAACAGGAAGGTGCAGTTCGTCATGTTCGGAACGGTCCAGCAGGTTTTTAATTTCTGAGCCTCATCCTTTCCATTCCAAAAGAAGCAATATGGACTACACTTTTTTTGAATATAGGAAATCAACACCTGTATGTTACGGGGGCATGTACCTTGATTCCATACTGGAACTGAAGTTCCTCTTGTCGATAGAGGAAACACATGCTTACTTAAGGGACGGTATAGAGATATATTATGAAGAACATGAACGCCCAAGAAAATATGTTCCCGATTTCCTCATCCGCAACTGGAAGACAAAAGAGGCAACACTTATCGAAGTGAAACCTGATAGCTATGATCATTACGATTTGCTTGCTGAAAGACGGCGAGTCGCCCAGGATTTTATCGGAACATTCGGTTATGACTGGCAGTACAAACTTGTCTTTGAAGCTGACATCCACTTGTCTGTTGAGCAGTATAAAAAATTCACTTCCATCCTTGCAGGCAAAGCAAAAAAACATAACCGGCTACCACACTCCTCTTTGATACAGGAAGAACAGTACAGGCTCTTTGTAAGAGGTGGATGTGTTCCAGCGCCATCGCTGTGATGGGTCTTCAGTTGCGACGCTCCATTCATCTTCCGGTTCATTGTTGTTTCCATGACCGCTGGCAAGTTATTGCCAGCCCTTCGCGGGATTTGTTATCAACCCCTCCATTGGTATTGAGAGGGGATTGATAAAAACCCCTTCTCATTATTATTCATCTTAAAATTATATGTTATGGAATTCACAGGAAGACTGACAGCAAACGCAAAGGTCAGCACAGTTAAAGGAGACAAGGAAGTAGTAAACTTTTCAGTGGCCATCAATGACCGCTACCGTCCGAAGGACAGCAACGAGACGAAGGAGTTTGTAACGTACATCAATGTTGGTTGGTGGATGGGTACAGGTGTGGCAAAGCTGCTGACCAAGGGCACACTTGTAAGCGTATCAGGTAGGCTCTATGCCAATGCCTACACAGATATGCAGGGTGATGCAAAGGCAAGCCTGCAGTGCCAAGCAGACAAAATCAAAGTGCATCAGTCTGTTAAACAAGAAGCAGTACCTGCTACATCTGCTGAAGAGATTACCGAACCCTTAGCAGACCTGCCATTTTAAATCACATTAATTAACATTAAAATCAAAAGTTATGTCACATCAATTGAATTATAACGAGCAAACAAACCAGTACAGTTTCTTCTCTGTAAAAGAGAAGCCTTGGCATGGGTTGGGACAGGTGATTGACCAGTACCCTACCAGTAAGGAAGCATTGCAGTTCGCAAGTCTGGATTATGAAGTAGTGAAAGAAGACTTATATACTACTTCATTCAACAGCGATGGCCAGGCAATGGATTCCAACAAACGTGTAAGGACACATTACGCCACCATCCGTAAGGACACCAGCGACATACTTGGGGTGGTCGGCAAGGATTATGAAATAGTGCAGAACACGGATGCCTTTGCTTTCTTCGATGCGATCGTAGGAGGTGACGGCATACAGTATGAAACCGCTGGTGCACTCGGCAAAGGCGAACGTATTTTCATTACGGCTAAATTGCCAGGCTATATCAAGGTTGGCAGTGATGACCTCATTGAAAAATACCTTTTCCTTACTACATCGCATGATGGGTATGGCAGCATCACCGCTGCATTCACACCTGTAAGGATCGTTTGCAACAATACCCTGAATGCCGCATTGCACAACCATTCAAATGCGGTCAAGATCAGGCACACTGCCAATGCAAAGGAAAGGTTGGAACAGGCGCATAAAGTGATGGGTATCTCCAATCAACTTTCGCAGGAGATGGAAACCATTTTCAACCATTGGTCAAAGGTGCGTATCACTGACCACGAAGTGAAGAAGCTCATCCGCATGGCACTCGTACCCAACAAGGAAACATTGAAGCACTTGGAGGAAGGGAAAGAGGATGCACTCTCTGCCTGCTACACCAATATCTGCGACAGTGCCTTTGAATACGCCATGGGCAACAGTACACAGCAACTGGAAACAACCAAGGGCACTTTGTTCGGTGCATACAACGGCATCACAGGTTATTTCCAGAACGTGCGGAAATACAAGGACGATGAAGCAAAGGTCAAGTCATTGCTGTACGGTGGCACAGGTCAGCAGCGTTCACAGGCAGCTTTCCGCCTCTGCGAAACATTTGCAAAAGATCAAATAATATTTTCCAATTGATAAAAGGGGGCAATGCCCCCTTTTATTACTTAAATCTTATCGTATGAAAAGGTTTCAGAATTATTTCCATTTCGAAGTCGCCGATGGCTATGTCTCAGGCCGGTTCAATATCTACCAGGCACTGCATGGCGGCATCATGCTGGTGCTTGCAGACAGCATGGTCACGTTGACCTATGCACAGGTAAAGGACCTGAACATAGACGTCACCCGTTTTGACCACTACAACGAAGCACTCTTCCTTGACTACTACAAAGAACAGATCGCTTCGGGCAATTTTCAATAACCAATAAAATAAAAAGTCATGGCAAACTGGTGCACGAACATAGTAGGCTTTGCAGCAAGCGGAGATGCTATCAACAATATACAGCAACTGGTCATATCAATGGAAGCAAGGCAACGTCAAACAGAAGAAGGCCAGCTTCCGGAATTTTTCAAAGCGGGTACAGGTTACATTTTCGATCCTCATTGGGAATGCGGCACCTTATATTATCAAACCAAGTTCTGTCCCAATGTAGAGGTTATCAAATCCATCGCTGATCATTTCGGCATCGCCTCTTTCACGCATCAATATGAAGAACCTGGCAACCTGATCTATGGCGAGTTCACTTATGCCAACGGTATACTGAAAGACATCTGCCTTGACAGCGAAGACTTCGACCTCTTTGAAGAAAACGAGGATGGCGATAGTTGGGCTTTCGAAGGTAATGTGTACGACAGTTATTCCGAAATACTTGAAATTTTATTGGAAAGAAAAAGGCTGCAAGGGGCATATTATATCATCAAATAAAAACAAGATCATGAAAACAGATTTTTTTGAACTGATCTCAGGTCTGTCCATCACGGGCAACCTGAAAATAAATATCCAACCGCAACAAAGCGGGCAACTGATTGTATCGGTGCTGCTGACCAATGATGCAGTAAAAGATAAAGCTGTCAAAGCCATACCGCCTATGTTATTAAGTGGGACAGCAACAGAACTGAATGAAGGGTTCTTTATTGCTATTACAAAACCTTTACAGGACACGCATCAACTTTTCATGAATATGGCTGAACATGAAAAAGCAGTAAGCAAAGCAAGGACTGAAAACAGCATGACAAAAAACAGCAGTGCCGGTTCCAACAAATCAGGTGACCGTAGAAAGTTCGATGAGCAGATGAAGAAAGTAACCGACCTCGAAGCCAAGAAAAAATACGGTGAGGCCATTGGGCAAATGCCAACTACAAAACAGTATCCTGCGTATGCTGATGAAATAAAAACAAAGATGAATGAACTGCGTACCAAACATGGTTCCTTATCACTGTTTGAAGACGAGCCGCAATCGGATACAAGTACGGAAGAAAAAGAAGATGATGGATTTGATGAAGATAACGATGACATTAACGATGATGACGACCCACCCTTTGAACCCGATGAAGACAATGACGATGATAAAGACAATGATAACAATTAAAATAACCAGCCATGTTGATCACAAACCAGTTACCAAGAATATTCCGCTTCGAGTACCAGGGTGCAGAAGTGGTCCTCACTGATCCGCAACAGGATTTCTCACCCGAATCGGTGCTGAACTTTTATTCGCCGACCTATCCCATCCTGACGACAGCAAAGATTGAAGGGCCTGAGATAAAAAATGATCAGGTCGAATACAAGTTCGTCACCACGTTAGGTACAAAAGGATAGCCATGAAAAAAGCGAAAGAAAACAAACAAATGATAGTGGATAAAACTGAAGAGTCATGCAAGCTATACAACAACCTGCAACGTTTCGTAGAAAACATCGATCAATTGCCCGATGCAGCAAGGGTAAAAAAGATAAAACCCAAACCGCTGCCACAGGATCTGGTTCCGATGCTTTTCTGACGCAGTCATTCGGGCCTGTCACCGACCTCGGCAGGCCTTCTTCCAAACTGGCAAAAAACGCCGGGCAATACTTTTATCAGTCGCTCCGTCACCTCGCAGCTTTATACCAGTTCAACCCCTTCATTATAACAGATGGGAAGTATCCCGAAAACATCCTTGCTTCTTTCACACATGCAAAAGAAATGATGAAGCAGAAAGCAGGTGAAGTGGAACTGGTTATTACACAGGATAAGGAAGGTTATCCATTCCTTTCAACAGCACTTGAATTGAGCACGGGATGGACTTTGTATTATGTCCCTGTTGACCCCTTGGTCAAACTGCACAGGCAAAGGAACAGGCCTGCTTTTACATTGCTGTTATCAGTATACGCATACCTGTACCAAGTAGCAGGTATGCCCCTGTGCAGGGATTACAGCCCGACCTATAGTTGCTATGACATGATGCAGGAAAACCTGCAGGATAATGAAGCTGGATATGAGCCCGAAGAGTACCAGGGATACCTGCGTGATTTTTCGGCGCTTAACAGGTTCCTACCGGTACTTAATAAGCACATCGTTAAGCAGGTTCATTTAGATGAATTTGAAAACCGTGTGCAGTCTTTTCAAGCCGTAGATGAGATGGAAGAAAAACTGCTGGAAGCAGCAAACAGAATGCTATCCGTTTACAGGTCATGGCCAGACAAATCCTTCATGGAAAACTGCAATAGTGAATTCCTTTATCCCGATGAAGAGGAAAGAGGGTATGTGGAGCAGTATTTTTCTTTTTGCTGGACAACAGAAGGATGGATGATAGAACATCTTTGCGAATGCATCAACTGTGAATTACAGGAACGTTCAGTAATGGACCAGCCAACCGCTCTGCAGGCTTTCAATCAGGCACAACATGTCCCATATCATGACCTTTCTTTTGAGAAGGAATTGTTGGATACTATCAGTCAGTTAATAGATGCCATAAACCTCATCGTATGAAAAATATTACAGACCGTTTTACTAGGAAATATTGGCCCACCAAATCCCTCGTCATATATACTGCTGAAAGAAGCAGGGACAATTGTTTCGTGGAAGCCTTTGATTTCAATGCACAAGGCAAGATGATAAATGCACATCCTTTGACCATGGAAGAAAGCCGTGCATTGGCGAAAGTACTGTCCTTCGATTTTGAAAAAGAGGACCATTGTTTCCGCAGTGAAGGGTTGTTGCCCATTAACGTTCTGTATGTGCGGCAGGCCGATAATGGTTGTGTGATTTGGCACACGCCTGCTCAAAAGAGAGACCTGCTGTTCAAAGAGGAACTTACCATCTCCGATGGCGACTATCCAGTACCGGCATTGCTATGGAAAGCGAGTAAAGAAAAGCTATCCGTTTTTGCTTTGAAGAACAACAAGCGGCCTGTGATGAATACACTATTGTATGAAGCACCTTATTTCAACATCCATCCCGATGGTGATGTGTGTATGGGAACAGTGGACATACAAGTAGCAAGCAATAGTACACTTGAACAGTTTATGGCACTTTGGGAAAGCTATTTTTTCAACAGCAGGTTCTCCCATTTATTGGGCAGCCGCTCCCCTGTCAAAAACAATATTGTCCAGTTGTACCAAGGGCTTTTGGGAAAAGAACATTTTCCATTTGAAGAGCTGATACAGCATCCGAAAAAAATAAAAGACATGTTACATGAAAACGAATAAACCATCAGTCCATTTTACGGACAATTATCTCATTGCACCTACCAACCCTGTTACGGTAAATCTTATTGGTGCAGGCGGTACAGGCAGCCAGGTATTGACAGCCCTCGCAAGGATCAATCATTCGTTAATTGCATTGGGCCATCCCGGTCTTTTTGTTAGCGTGTTCGATGATGATGTAATTACAAAAGCAAACATGGGAAGGCAACTATTTGCAGCAAGCGAAATCGGGATGTCAAAAGCTGTTGCGTTGATCAACCGTGTCAACCGTTTTTTTGGCAGCAACTGGAAAGCTGTTCCATATAAAATTTCCATGGAGAGTAAAGAGCTATGTGGCAACATTACTATCAGTTGCGTGGATACAGTTAAAGCCCGTTTTGACATTGCCAATATCTTGAAAAACACAAGCCGTTCACATCACCGTGACAGGCCTATTTACTGGATGGATTTTGGCAATAGTCAATATACTGGCCAAGTAGTTCTTTCTACAATCAATAAGATAGAACAACCTGCTTCCAGGAAATACAGAACCGTCCCTACATTGCCACTTATAACTAACGAGTTCAAAATCCTTTTACAGGATACACAGGAAGATAATTTACCCAGTTGTTCGCTGGCAGAAGCATTAGTGAAACAGGACCTCTTTATCAACACTACCCTGTCTGCTTTAGGCGCTTCCCTCCTATGGTCCATGTTCCGTGAAGGCATGGTATCCTACAGGGGCTTTTTCCTCAATTTGAAAGACTTCCGAACACAGCCTTTACCCGTTGCATAATACGCAATAGCTCTTCCATCTATCTGCACGCAATTTGGGCAGTTCTTGCAAAGCCTTGCTTCTCTTTTTAATTTTATAACAGCAATGAAAGCCAAGTCTTCAACACCGTTTTGAAGCTAGTGACTTATCGGCTTTGGTTGCCGAGGCAAGATGTACAAACGTAATACGTTTGGTTCACTTGCCCCTTCACTCGGAACTCGTGCGGGGAAGAAAAAATGAGGGCATATGAAGAAGGATAAAAAAGAAATAAAAAACAGGATCGTCACCTTGCGGATGAACGAAAGCGAGTTTTCAAAAGCGCATGCCAACTGCAGGAAGACAACCGAAAAATATCTCGGCAATTACTTACGCAAATTGGCATTGCACGAACCTGTTACTGTCATACATCGCAATGGTAGTGCAGATGATTTTTTGAAAGAGATGGTTTTGTTACGCAAAGAACTCAATGCTATCGGTAACAACCTCAACCAGTCCGTTCACAAACTGCATACGCTGGATAGGATACCCGAGTTCAGGGCATGGGTGCAACTGTACGAGCAGACAAGAAAAGAAGTCGCCAACAAAACAGAAGCCATCTCTTTAAAGGCACACCAAATGTATCAGCAATGGTCGCAAGGATAACGATACCAGGCAGGTTGTTGGATGCGTTGAACTACAATGAAAAGAAAGTGCAACGTGGCGTTGCTGAATTGATAGGCGATGCAAATTTTCTGTTGCCGTCTTCCAAGATGAATTTCTATCACAAGCTGGAAGGCTTTGAACAACGCAACAGTTTGAACGGAAGGGCAGCGACAAAGACCTTGCATGTGTCACTCAATTTTGACCCGTCTGAAAACCTTACCGATGAAACATTAAAAAACATTGCGGATGATTACATGTTGCGTATTGGATTCAATGACCAACCTTATCTTATTTACAGACACAAAGATGCAGGGCATCCGCACATCCATATACTGTCAACAACCATCCGTGCTGATGGCACCCGTATCAATACACACAACATTGGCCGCAACCAATCTGAACCGGCACGGAAAGCGATCGAAGCAAAATACAAGCTGGTGCAGGCAAGTGCGAACAAAAGTTTACAGCAACAACCGCTTGCTATCAATGCAGAAAAAATACAGTACGGCAAATCGGAAACAAGAAGAAGCATTGCGAATGTTTTGTTGCAGGTAATTCCTTCATGGAACTATGCTTCGTTGCCCGAATTAAATGCAATCCTTAAACAGTACAATGTTGTAGCAGACCGTGGCAAGGAAGACGGTTTCATTTACAGTAAAAAGGGGTTGCAGTATAAAGTGCTGGACAAGGATGGCAATCCGGTCGGTGTTCCCATCAAAGCAAGCAGCTTGCCAGATAAGCCAACATTGAATAATCTTCAACAAAAATTAGACAAGAACAAACTATCAAAGGAGAAACTGAAACCGCTTGTAAAGTACAAGGTAGATGAAGCATTGTTAACAAAGCCTCACACCTTGCAGGAATTGATCGCTCAGTTATCCAAGCGCAATATCAAAACAGTGCTAAGGCAAAATGCAGAAGGGAGGATATACGGGATCACGTTTGTGGACACACAGTGTAAAGCTGTATTCAATGGTTCTGATGTTGGCAAGGAATACAGCATCAATGGCCTGCTGAAACAAATGAATACTTCAACACCTGTGCCGTTGAATAAAAACAATAACATTCAACCGGTACCAAGTATAAAGCAACAGCATGATTTATCTGTCGCAATCTTGGATGATCTTTTAATGCCTATCGCAGATAATTCACTCACACCCTACCTGCTGAAAAAGAAAAAAAGAAAGAAGAAAAACCACTCCTAAAATTATATGTTATGTCAACAGGTGAGAACGAACAGGACTTGAGAAAGATAATGGATATGACAAGGCTCGCGGCTATCTGTATGCTGTTACTGCATTTCTATTATTTCTGTTACCCTGCATTTGTGCAGTGGAAACTGGTATGGAAAATCACGAACAGCTTCCTGCTCAATATTCAGCATACAGGGTTGTTCAGTTCGCCTATAAAATCAAAATTATTTGCATTGGTTCTTTTAATAATTTCTTTGCTGGGGGCACAGGGAAGGAAAGATGAAAAGGCAACATGGAAACCTGCAATTATTTGGATCACATCCGGCTTGTTGTTGTATAGTGCAAGCATCGTACTGTTAACAATGAACGGCAATGTTGAACTGTTCGCTTGTTTGTATATGCTTGTTTCCAGCATCGGCTTTACAGCTGTCCTGACTGGGGGCATCCGCTTGACAAGATTGATCAAACAGAATTTATCAGGCGATATTTTCAACGACCTGAATGAATCCTTTCCACAGGAAGAAAGATGGATAACAAATGAATACGCAATCCACTTCACAGGACGTTACAGGTTGAAGGATAAAACACGGAACAGTTATATCAACATCATCAATCCTTTTAGGGGGTTCCTTGTAACAGGTAGCCCTGGTGCAGGCAAGTCATGGTTCATCATCCTTCCATTGATCAAACAGCAGATCGAAAAAGGCTATGCGATGTTCATTTATGATTTCAAATACGATGACCTTACCAAAGCAGCCTACAATTGGCTCATGCAGAACAAGGACAAGTATGCTGTACCACCCTCCTTCTATGCAATCAATTTTGATGACCTGTCACGTTCGCACCGTTGCAATCCATTGGACCCCGATGCCATGCACGATATTACTGATGCGACAGAATCCGCAAGGACTATTCTCATGGGATTGAACCGTGAGTGGATAAAAAAGCAGGGTGACTTCTTTATTGAATCGCCCATCAATTTTTTGACAGCCATCATCTGGTTCCTGCGCAAATATGACAACGGCAGGTACTGCACCTTGCCGCATGTGATCGAACTCATGCAGGCGGAGTATGATAAACTGCTTCCTGTATTGAACACGGAACCGGAGATAGAAGTGCTCGTCAATCCCTTCATTACTGCTTTTCAAAATGATGCAATGGAACAGTTGGAAGGACAGGTCGCAAGTGCCAAGATTGGTATGGCACGGTTGGCTTCACCACAACTGTATTGGGTGCTGTCGGGCAATGATTTCACATTGGATATTAATAACCCTGAAGAACCAAAGATTGTCTGCGTAGGTAACAACCCCGAAAAGCAAAGCATTTATGGTGCTGTACTATCGTTATATATTTCAAGGCTGATCAAAATAGTGAACAAGAAAGGCAAGCAGAAATGTTCATTGGTATTTGATGAATTCCCTACCATTTTTTTCAACAACATGGATTCATTGATCGCTACTGCAAGGAGCAATAAAGTTGCAACGACTTTGGCGATGCAGGACTTCAGCCAGTTGCGCAAAGACTATGGCAAGGAACAGGCAGATGTCATCATCAATATCTGTGGCAATATCATCAGCGGACAGGTAACAGGCGATACTGCAAAAACACTGTCGGAACGGTTCGGCAAAATTATGCAGGACAGGGAGAGCCTTTCTATCAACAGAACAGACACTTCTATCAGCCGTTCGAAACAATTGGAGGCTGCAATACCAGCATCAAAAATCGCTTCACTTTCATCTGGTGAATTTGTGGGAATGGTGGCAGATAACCCTGATGAAAAAATCAAGTTGAAAATGTTCCATGCCGAGATTATTAATGAGACTGAAATGATGAATGCTGAAATGAAATTGTTTAAGGATATCTCCGTCGTTAACAAAGTATCACAGCAGGAAATCATGGACAATTATTTCCAGATCAAATATGACATACGCCAGTTGATTGCTGCAGAGATTGAAATACTGTTGAAGAAAAAAGAAGCTGCTAATCCTTAATTAATTTCTAAAGGATTCTTGTAAAGTTCCGTCTTGATGAAAGCACATAAAGATACAATCCCTTGTCAAGCCCCTTCGGTTGGTAAGGGGGCGTTGGCAAGGGAAAACAAGTGTGAGAGCAGGTTACAGTAATTGTGTGGGTCATTCGGTTCAGGCTGCATAGTCTTCATGGTTGACATGGAATCATTTTTCCCTTTTTGCATTTGCTGAGGGTAATGAATGATGGGTGGAACCCATGCTCCTAAAGGCTTCCATTCCGTTTTGCTTGATTGGACAGTCGGCGACTGTCCAATTACATCTTGTTGCAATTGACTTATTGCTGATGGGCCAATTAGCTTCCCATCCAATTGGGCAGACAGTGACTGCCCAATTGGTAAGCACTAGTCAAAAAGTATATCCATGGTCAGTTCGCTCTGTACCAGGCCTTTGCTGTATTGGTTCCTTGCTACCCCATAAGTTGTGACCATTGTAAGGAAAATCGTTTTCTTGGGTTGCTCTACTGCCTTGAATACTGCAATCTTCTGTTCAAGCTCAGCAGCATATTTCTTTGTGATATTGAACATGCCCTCGGATAGCTTCATCTCGCAGATATTGATGCAGTAATCCTTCCGGTCCAGTAGCAGGTCGATCTGTGCACCCGGTTGGCTCTTGCCGGGGACATGCCTCCAAACCGATTCTTCTGTGTATACAGCAGATATTCCCAAACCTTCTTTTATTTGTTGGACATGCTTTATGCAGATCGCTTCAAAGGCATAACCGCTCCAGCTTTTCCAGGAAGGGCTTTCACTTACCCTCATCCATGTCCCGGAACCGCTTGCCCTTTTTTTCTCCATATATTTCAGGTAGAAAAGCGAGTATTCATCTGTTAACCTGTAGACCGTTTCTTTGGATGTCTTATTGAAAGGTATATATGATGAAATAAATCCCGACTCCTCCAGTTCATCCAAGGTTTTTGTTGTTGTCCCACCCGAAGTAAGATGGGATGCTGCTATTATTTCGTTCCTTGTCATGCCCTTGCTTATGGCTGCAAGTGCACGGATAATTGCTATGTGGTTTGTTGCATTGTCGAACAGTGCTGGATAGAGGTTTTCGAACTCGTCTTTCAGGGCCCCATGTTTTGTGAAACAGAGGCGGTCTATTACCTGTGTGCAGCTTTCTCCGGGCATTATATTTTTCAGGTATTCCGGGATGCCTCCCATTACCATATAGAGTTGCAGTATCTGGTACCTGTCGATATTTACGGAGCGGCTTTTAAGGTATGCTTCGGTTTCAAACACTGTGAATGGCAGTACCCTTATGCGTCTTGTAAGCCTGTTATGGAGCCCTCCTTTATTGTTGACCACATGCTGTATCATCCATGATGCTGCCGAACCGCAGATTACAACGGTGAGGTTGGGGTACCTCGAAGCGTAACTGTTCCAGAAATGCTCAAAGGCCTTAAGGAAATTTGATTTGTGCGTGTGCATCCATGGGAACTCGTCAAAGAATACTACCGCCTTCTTCTTGGTTACAATTGGCGCCAGGAAGTTCTCCAGTTGCTCAAAGGCCTCTATCCAGCTTGATGGGACCGCTAAGGCTACCGGGCTGTTCATTGCCTTTCTCAAGGCCTTGCTGAAACCTTCCAGTTGTTCCTGCATGTTTGCATTGTGGACTGCGGAGAATTCAAAGGAAATATTTTTTTCGTACACGGACCTTATGAGAAAGGTCTTGCCGACCCTCCGCCTGCCAAATACCGCAATCAGTTCTGCACTGTTGCTTGATAGGGCATTCTCCAATAGCTGCTTTTCTTCTTTCCTCCCTACTAGTTTTTCCATACGAAACAAGGTTTAATAAAAGATTTGGCTGAGGTTAATTTTTTATCCTCAGCCAAAAGTAAGTAAAAAATATACAGATTTGGCTGCGGTTAATTTTCTATCCCCAGCCAAATCCGTCTTCGGGAAAGGGGTTCTGGCGGGATATATTTCTTTTATAACCCGCCAAAACTACCCTGCGGAAAGCAGTTCTGGCGAATTATACAGCAATCTCCTACACAGCTTTCAGTTGGTTGGCCATCGTTACGATCTGCCTTTTGATATTGAGCTTGTCCTCCAGCCCGTTCATGTCATCGCTGATCTTTTCTTCATCCACATCCGCATAGATCTGCGTGGTGCTTATCTTGGTATGCCCCATCATCATCTGCACTGTTTCCAATGGCACACCGTTTTTCAATGCAACTGTTTTGGCAAATGTGTGCCGTGCTATATGGAAGGTCATGGGCGTGGTTATCTCACATGCTTCCTTGATCACCCTTAAGCACCTGTTGATGTACTGGTTCGTTACGACAGGGAAAACAGTTTCCCTTTGTTGGTCGCCATCGTTGCGGTATTTATTAAGGATCGTTGCTGCAGATTTTAATAGTGGCACCATTGAAAGCTCATCCGATTTCGTCCTGTACTTCCTGCACCATACCGTACCGTTCGGTTCCCATTCAAAATCACTTTCTTTAAGTGACATCGCATCAACAAAGGCAAGCCCCGTGAAGCAGCTGTACAGGAACAGGTCCTTTACATAGTTCAGGCTTGCATCCTGGAATTCCTTCCCTTCAAGTGCAACGAGTTCCTGTATGGAAAGTTTCTTGCGTTTGCTCCTTTTCAATGGGTAACTATATTTTTCAAAAGGATTGGTTTTCATCCATTCTATCTCCACAGCCCAATTGATGATCCTTTTGAACCTTTGTATATGCTTCGCAAGACCGTTGCCTAAACAAGGGTCATGTTTTTTGACAGGGGTCATGCGGACATAGTATTCGAATTCCGTTATCGTCTGCATGTTCAGTTGCGAAAGGAACACATCACCGGATGTATATTTATTATCAAGGAAGAGTCTGATGTATTCAATAGTTGTCCTGTAGTTCTTGAAACCGCCATGCTTTAATTTTCCTTCCCATATCTTTTTATAGTAATCCAACAGTTCCGCAAGGCTGTGGCCTTTCAGTGAAGTGTGCTTTCCTAGGTAGGACTGCTTCACAGTTTCAGCAGTGACCAGTTCCTCTTTCTGTTGGAGTGCACGGTAATGTTCCTTTATCCTGAAACGTGTTTCCTCGATAAAGTTGTTGATGGATTTTACCTGTATGGATTTACCGGTAACTGTTTCGTTTTTGTTGTCCCATTCGGTGGGACTGATCCGTTCCTTCAAGGAGATTTCTTTGGCTTCGCCATCAACGGTAATGCGTGCATAGATAAATGCCTTCTCTCTGTTTTCCTTGCACCGCCTGATAATGAAGTCGATGCCGAAAGTGTGTGTTGTCTTCATAACTAATTTGTTTTGACATGTTCTGAAATGGTTCAATAATCCACTCACTGTTTTTCGCGCTCCGCAGGTTCGAATCCATTTCGAATCCTCTCAAAAAAGGTCATAAAAAATGACCGTGATCCTTATGGGCCAACTGTTTGCGGGCAATCCCATGAGTTTCAAAGGCCATGCCTTGTCCGACTCACAAATCGGCTCACAACAGGACTGATATTAATTGATATTTTTTGATGTGCAGGAAACAAAAATGCCTGTAAACATTAACTATTTACAGGCATTCGATCTAAAGAGGAACGTTGTATGTCGGGAGGACAGGATTCGAACCTGCGACCCCTTGGTCCCAAACCAAGTATTCTACCGGGCTGAACTACCTCCCGTTCCCGTTAGGGGTTGCAAATATAGGAGCATCGAGTTTCAAAAAAAAAAAAATCTTAAAAATTTGGCTACTTTATTTTTTGGCTGTTTCATGCATAATGGGTTACCGTAAAATGGTCAGGCTGCCAGACAAAACAGCGTCGGCACTTTTTATACGGATGATATAATAATACACACCTACAGGTAATTGCTTTCCATTATAGGTACCATTCCAGGCAACGGGATAACCGCGGGGTGCCTGGAAAATCTGCTGCCCGTTTCTGTTATACACTTCTACTAGTGCATCGGGGTAGGTTTGCAGCGAAGGTATATCCCATGTATCGTTTATACGGTCGCCATTGGGCGAAAACGCATTAGGAATAATTAACTTCTGAAGTGCAGTTACCATTACCGTATCTGTCGCTTCACATTTACTTAATTGGTTGTAAGCATGTATAACATACACATTTGTCATACTCAACGGCGTGCATAGCGGGTTCAGCAATGTTGCATCATTCAAATATTGGCTTGGCGTCCATAAAAATGTATAGTCCGATGGATTGACAATTGAAGCATCCATCGTTACAGAACTGCCAGCATTGATAAATTTATCAGTCCCGGCATTCACTACCGGCGCAGGATAAATGGTCATGTTTTTGGATACAGGTGCAGAGCCGCAACCTTCAGCCGTAAATACTTTTAAGGTAGGCGAATAGTTGTTTGCAGTGGCGTAAGTCCTGTAAAAGGGTGGCACATCATTTCCTGTTCCGTTACCAAAATCCCATTGCCAAATGGCTGCAAGCGGATTACTTGGTGCAGTAAACTGAAGTGGTTTATGTTCACAAAGCGTATCGCCCACAATGCTGAAGTTGGTAACAGGGTTGGCTTTTATAAATGGTATTGCATAGGGTACGGTATCACTTCTGCAACCGTTGTTAATGTCAACTGCATGCCTGACAATTAAGTTGGATGCTGTGGCATTGTATGCTTTGGTGGCGATATTGGTAGTGTTGATAGTCTGTGTCTGCATATTGCCATAATCCCAATACCAGGTAATGGGTGTTCCTGCAATGGGCACAATGGAAGATGTGAAGGTAAACATGCTATCGATGCAAGGTTTGCCCAAGGCAGTAATGGTGGCAACAGGTTTGCTGAATATGGTCATGGGCAACTTAAATGTATCGCTTATGCAGCCGTTGGAGCCCGTTACATTAAGGCTTACCGTGTAATTGCTTGCGGCAGTGTACGTATAGTTAAATGGTGCTGCATTGGTATATGCCTGCGTATTGCCATCGCCAAAATCCCACTTCCAGTTTACCATGCTTCCTTGCGTGGCAGAAGAGTTGTCTGTAAACAAAACAGACTGCCCTAAGCAAACACTTCCGCTTGACGTGAATTTTGCTACCGGTTTTGCCGATACAACAATCTGCTGCTTTGCCGTATCACTCTTACAGCCATTGCTGGACGTGGCAATTAGGTAAATCGTATAATTGCCTGCATTTACATACTTATGTTTAAAGGCATTGCCATTGGTTAATGTGGCCGTGCTATTGTCACCAAAATTCCAGTACCAATTGGTGATGCTTCCTTGCGTTACCGATGAATTGTCTGTGATCAATGTGGAATCGCCAGAACAAATATTGGTTGCACCAAATGCTGCAACAGGGCTGGGCAGTACACTTATGGTTTTAGTTGTGGTACCTGCACATCCATTATCGGCGTACACAAGAAATTTGACATCGTGGTTGCCGGGTGTGGCAAACTTTTTCACCGTGTCAATGCCAGAAGCTGTTGTGTTGTCATCAAAGCTCCAGATATAACCAATCAGGTTAAACCCGTTGGCAACCGTGGTTCCGGTAAGGTGCACAGTATCCGTTAAGCAATTGGCAGCAGAAAACGTAAAGTTGGCATCGGGACCTGCCTTCACTACCACCTTGATGGTTGTATTCTCCGTCTGGTTACAATTGTCTATATCTGGTGAGGTGTAGGTAACCGGAACATAGTAGCTACCAATATTGGCAAATGTAAAATCCTGTTGAAGGGTGTAGGTATAATATTTTCTTCCATATACAAAGTTGGAATCTATGGGAACAGGGTTATTGATAATAGAATCCACATTGGGACTGATGCCTGCACCAGTAACCTGGCTTAAATGCCAGTTGATGGAAGTGGCTTTGTAAGCAAGTTTCACCAATAACCTTAGCGGCGTTTTGGGGCAGGTAAAAGTATCCAGATTTCCACTTGTATTGTACACGTTTTTAATAATGCCAATTGCATTCAGGTTGTTTACCAATGTGCCAACATTGTATCCATAACTTTCGTAAACACCCGTGCCATACACCGTGGAAATAAAGGTGGAATCGCAAGTAATGCTATGCTGTGCAGCAACGTATAGCCGTCTTACCACCACTGCGTAATTGCTGTTTACAGGATGCGGTACATATTCCGCAGGATCCGGTGCCGTACCATCAATCAACAGGGAGGCAACACCTGCGACAGGCACAATAATGTTTACAAAATTCAACGATATATCCTGCTTTCTGGTGTTGTAAAACATGGCGGATTTCACCCCTTGTTCAATAGGACTTAAGTAAATCATTTCTGGATCACCAGAAGGATTATCGGTGGCACCTGCACATTGGTTGGTGGAAGTGGTGTATTGGGCTACCAGTATGGGCTGGTCTGCCTCTATCACATCGCCCGAACTGCTGGTGAATTCGTAGTAGAAATTATTGATCAATCCCGTCAACACAGTACCGTTCCTTTTTACAACAGTGGAAGGGTTGCGTACAGCCACGCGGTAAATGGTATAGAAGGGTGCCACAATATTGCCACCCGTATTGTTGATGGTATGATAAGTAATGTATTTTGTGCCCCATGCATTTGCTGGGAAAATCTGCTGCATCATGAACTCCCCGCCGTTGCCACTCACATTGTAAATATTACCACCTGAAACATAAGTATAGGTACAACTAGGACTTAGCAAGTCGTTACGGCTACTGCCCGAAAAAACAGCTACCGGATGGCAGCTACCATCGGCACCGGCAATGGAAACGATCTTGCTTCCAGACATGTCTTTTCCGACAAGCGAGCCCGTAGACTTGCCAAACACATTATAAATTTCTCCCTTGTTTAAATTTACCGTGTAAGACTGTGTGGGCAGCCAACCACCCTGTGTAGTGTCGGATGGAGTAATCAACAGCCTTGTATTGTTTTCGGAAGCTACCACATAGAACCAGGAAAAACAGTTTGGATAGTTTGATGATTGTGTATAGTTGAGCGAATAGTAGGTGTATCCAAATGTTTCCACAGGCATCAGCATGGTTGCACCCGATGATAATAGCCCGTATTCATGTGCATATGCCACAATGGGCACATCACTCACAATATGTACGCCTTTGGTGGAAAGGCCTTCTGCAAGTATCCTTGCATCGTTGGCACCTGTTTTTGGAATGGTGATGGAGAAGTCTACCGTATTGGCAGGAATATTCACGGTTTGGCTGAACGACGTTCCGTTTACCGAAACTGTTACTGTTGCTGCCTGTTCGGCACTCAGGTACAATACCAGCGTTTGTGCATTTACCGGGTTATCGGCAGTAAAGAGGATATTGTGCCCGTAGCCCAACCAGAACTCTTTTCCCTTATTGGATCTGTCCTGTGCCTGGCTACTACTGAATACAACAAGAAGAAGTAACCCCAAAAGGGCACTTCTTCCTGACATGCTGCGTTGATAGAACATAATAGGCATCTCCATTACATCAATGGTTAAAAAGAAAAGGGAAGGGCATATAATCCATTGGTTTTTCCAGGTTTATTTCTTGAAAAAATATCTCAGCATGAACTCATGCGAATTCATGTTTACATTTTGGTTATCGCTTGGGTTGTTGTAAAAATCAAAAGCATAATCAAAAGCAATGTTCTTTGTAATGTTCAGTCCTACAGAGAAGCTTGCATTCAGCGTGGCACTTGTTGCAACGCCAACAGAAAAAATGTCCTGGTACCTGAACTTTGCACCAATATTGTATTCCGTTGTTGCATTGGGCAGGTACACGATCAGGAAGTTGGGTGTAAGCGTACTGCTTTCATCCAACGTCAATTTGTAGGAACCGTTTAGGTAGTAGTGCCTGTACAAACGTGCTTCCTGGCTCCTCAATAAATTACCGGTATAGTTGTTCTGTTTTGTCTGAAGCAGTTGTGCCACGGATGCACCAATCTGTAACCTTTCGTTTGTATAGGAAATACCCACACCCGCATCGTATTTAAAACTGTTGTTGTTATTTCCAATAGCAGGGTCCGTACCCAATGTTTCAGCCAGTTTGGCCTGGTCAATACGGAACTGTTGTATCCTGTTTTCGATACCAAAAGAGAATTTCGATTTGTCATTGAAGACAATGTGCTTGGCTATTGACAATGATATACCATTGCGGGAAGTTGGGCCTGTTTTATCGCTATACACATAACCGCCAATACCCAGTTTCTGTTCGGGCAGGGCAAACGATCCAAAAACATTGGCCGTTCTCGGTGCACCATTGATGCCACTCCACTGTGTACGGTAATTGGCACCTACAGTTGAATATTTGTCAACCCCCATAAACGAAGGGTTGTAGATAAGCCCCTGCAGTTCGTAGAAAGAAGATGCCTGCAATTGCTGTGCATTGGCCTTGCCAATGGCTGCAACAAAAAGTATGATGAATGCTATACGTTTCATGATGATTGTTTTAAAGAATTATCGCAATATTGTTAGGTCACCTTTCATTACAATGCTATTACCATTAATCAATTGGTAGATGATTGAATAGTAGTAGGTACCATCTGGCAATGGCTCCCCTTTGTACTTTCCATCCCAATCATTTTGATAATTGTCGTTCTTGTACACTGCGTTGCCATACCTGTTGTACACGGTGGCACTTACCTTAATGGTACATGCACCGCCAACTGTGGCCAGCCATTTATCGTTGATGCCATCATTGTTTGGTGTAAAGGCAGCCATTGGTTTAAGGCAGTAAGGAATTACGGTTATCAATACATCATCGGTAGAAGTGCAACTGTTATTGTCAACAACCTTTAATGTGTACAATGTGCTCACCGTAGGTGTGGCAGTTGGCGTATAGGTATTGGCACCCACCAGGGTCCCGAAAGGTGTCCATGTAATAACACCCGCACCACCGGAACCATTCAGTATAACAGCATCGCCCTGCACAATGGTTTTATCAGGACCGGCACTGATTACAGGGTTTGCCTTGATCTTTATAGGAATGATTTTTGTTCTTACGCAACCATTTAAAGAAGCAGTAACAGTATAACTGGCATTGGCGTTTACAGTTGCAGTAGTATTGGCTGTGTTGTTATTGCTTAGGCCCGAAACCGGCGTCCAGCTATAAGTGGCCGATGCGGCACTGGTAGCAACCAATGGCACTGGTGCACCGGCACAAACCGAAGTATCAACAGCAGGTGTTGTAGTCAATGTAAGGTTATCCGTAAAGCCAATGGTAATCGTTTTGGTAACGGTTTGGCAACCCGCATCCTTAACAATCAATGTTTTTGCACCTTGCGTCAACCCCGTAAATGTATTGGCCGATTGGAAGGCACTTCCATTTAGGCTATACGTATAAGGGGCAATGCCACCAACCGCATTAACGGTAACTGCACCTGCAGTTAAATTGGTACAATTGGCATTGGTAATGCTTTCGGTGCTGGATGTGTTGATCAATGCCTGGGTGCCGTACTCCAATATCTGCGAATAGGCAACCGGTGTACCGCCACCTACAATAAACATTTTCCTGTTGCTTGCAGGTGTGCCTGCAGGTACTGTTTTAGGAACAAATACCCCTGCTGCAAGCAGCCCGGCAGTAGGCACTTCTTCCACCGCCCATGTTGTGCCCCCATCAGTTGTTTTCAGTAACCTTCCGCCACCATAAATGGCAAATACAGTATTGGCATCGTGCAGTATAAACCCGGTTATATTGGCCGATGCATAGTTGGTCATTGTAGGCATTATGTTAGTCCAAGTGGCACCGCCATCGGTGGTTTTAAAAAGATATTTGTTAGGAAAAGCAGATTGGTAAACGTACACCGTGTTCCTGTCATATACCCCCATGGCATTGGTACTGGCTGTTGCAACGGCAGCACTTGGAGATACATCGGTCCAGTTGATACCGCCATCAATGGTCTTAAACACTTTTCCTTTATAACCAGAAATGTAGCCAGTATCCTGCGAAACGAATTTGATGGTTTGGCAAAGCGGTGCATTGGCACCTGTGGGGAAGCCTTTGGCTGTGTCCCAAGTAAGCCCATTGTTGAAAGAGCGGAACACGACCAGTTTTTCGTTTGCTTGTGAACCTCTCCATGAAAGCCCCCATATCCTGCTACCAAAAGAAGCCATACCATAACTTACGCCGCCCAATGGGTCGGAGAAAATAAGGTTATTGCTGGTGGCCTGGTCTGGCGACATATAAATATTTCCGTTGCTGCTAGAGAAGTATAATTTGTTGGTAGCCTGGTACGACATGCCATAAATACTGATAAGGCTTGCGGCAAAGCTGGCCACCGTTTTATCGGTCCAGTTCTGGCCGCCATCTGTAGTTATTTGTATTGCTCCGTTGCCACCCATTGCAGCACCATTGTTACAGTCTGCAAAATCAACCTGGTTATATCCAACACCCGGTTTTGCATTTTTGTAGGCACTGGTCCATACTCCGCTCAAAGAGTCGGCCATGGCACCATCGGCACCGGCAATAATCACCCTTCCATTAGGGGTAATATCCAACCCATAGGTTTGTGCAGTAGTAAAGTTGGTAGAAGCAGGCAGTGCCTGTGTTGTTTTCCAAGTAGTACCGGCATCGGTAGTAAAGATGGCCCTACCCTGTCCGCCATTCATGAAGATACCTCCATTAATGGCAGACTTGTCCATACTTACAATATTGGAAGTGCTAAACACCGCACCTGTTGAAGGCACCAAGGGATAACCATTGGGTGGCTGCACATTGTACACTACTTCGTAAATACCCGGCGACTTGGCCGTTTGTGTGGAAATGGCCGTACTATCGTTGATGCCTGTTTTAACCCGTACAATCATGTTGTTGTTAAACGTGGCTATAAGTATTGCAGAATCGTTGATGGCCGTAAAGGCTTTCAGGTTCTGGCCCCCCGGTGTGCTGTTAGAACTGTAGGCAGTTGTGGCAGTAAGCGTTCCGCCGGAAGGCAATATGCCGGAGTAGCCGCACCTTTCCTTACTCAGCGAGTAATCGTATAAAATACCTTTCCTGAACTTCCAAACGAGGGCAGCATAGTTGCCGTTGCTGGTAGTGGTGGTAGTTGCTGTATTCTGGTATCTCTCCGAAGTATTGTTGAGACTGCCCACAACGTACCCAATGGAATCGTTCACAAATTTTATGCGGTATATTTCTTTGCCTGCAGCCCTGATGGGCACTTTTACAGTGGGATACAATGAAGGTGCAGAAGGTGCATTTACAAAACCCATATTGGTAAGGTCGCCAATAGGTGCAATCAATGAATCCCAAGTGGCACCGCCATTTTTGGTAAAATACAATTTAGGGGCAGCATTAGGGTCGGTCATGTTGGAAGTAATGACTGTGCCCACAGCGGTGGACGAAGCATCAATCAGCGACTGCCCACCAATATAGCCAGTATCTTTATTCAGGAACCAAACAGCATTCAGGTTCCTTGATACATTTAACAATGGATTACTTACAATGTTCCAGTTAAGCCCGCCATCGGTGCTCTTGATCAATATACCTGTTCCGCCTGCAGCATAAGCAACGGTAGGTGTTACAAAATGCACATCCGAAAAAGAAGGCCTCTGCACAATGCCTGCAGCATCGGTGTATGAGAAAACGCCATATTTCCACGTTTGACCCGCATCCGTTGTTTTGGCAATGCAACCGGCACCGCCAACAGCAATACCATTATTGTCATCGTAAAAAGACATGTACGTTATGGTAAAACCAACGGGCTTTGGGTTACTGAACTTCCAGTTTGTTTGGCCAAGCTGGGCATGAAGCGAAAATGCTCCTAACATACAAAAAAGGCCTACTAAACAGTAATGCAGCAGCCCTTGCAGGGGTAACTTTTTTCTCATTGTGGGTTATTTTAAAAATTTTTAAACAGGCATTCTGCGGGTAACAAACAGCAATTAGTAAACAATTTTGATGAAGCAGAACCTTGGCAACAAACCTATTGATCTTCCCAGGCTATTTTTAGAGATGAAATACTCATATTGATAATTGAGTATTTATACCTAGAACAAATGGGTTGCCCTCAATAATTTTATTATCTTTACGAGCCTTACAACCTTAATTATTGATCAACGAGTGCCACCAAACGGTACTCATTTTTTTATATGCAAGCCCGGGCCTGTACATGAAGCATTGTAAAAGTGTAATATTATTCACCCTGTTTCTCCTTTTCATAACGGCGGGTACCCATGCACAAAAGGGTACGCAAGCCGATACTGCTTCGATACTGAAACTGATTAATGACGGCTCGAAAATTTGGAACACGCAGCCCGAAAAAGCCCAGGAACTGGTAAACGATGCATTGGCCAGGAGCATTGCAGCCAATTACCGGAAAGGCATAGTCATTGCCTATGCCCGGCTGGGTAGATGGAACTTTGGCAGCAACATCAACAAATCGGTTGAATTTGCACAAAAGGCATTGGCAATGTTCGACAACAATGTTATTGCCCCCGAAACAAAGGCCGACATGCACCTGTTGCTTGCTGAAGCCTATGACGAACAGGGGCATACGGATTCCTCTGCGTACTATTATTATCTTCTGGGCGACGAAGTACAGTCGGGCAATATTACCAAGCCCGATTTCATGATTGACATTTACACCAAGCTGGCCATTTTTTGGATGAATACTTATAATGGCGTGAATGGCGACACCAAGAATACGGAAACGCTGAAGTCGTACGTGGGCAAGGTTAAAAAATATGCATCGCAAATTGAAGACCCGGAGGATGCCATTTCCAAAACCTATTTCATACAGGGCATCTATTATCATTATACCAATTACGACAGTGCCAGGTATTTTTACCACAAATTCCTGGATGCCCGTGAGAAGCTGAAAAACATTGGCCTGCCCCGCAAGATTTCCACGCTTGCCAATATTGCTGATACGTACCTGATGGGCAACCAGCCCGATCAGGCGATGCCTTATATCAACCAAGTAAAGGATTTATGCAAGACACCGGAACGTGCCGGCCATCTTGGGTTTTACCTGGCCTTTGTTGGCCTGATGGAAGGCAAGGCCCTGTACCAGCAAAAGAAATATGCAAGTGCCATTACCGTATTGCATACATCGTTGGAGCAGATGAAAGCCACGGGTGGCCATTTAAGGGCCGAGGTGGTGGAGTCTTATAAAATAATGGCTGCCTGTTACGAAGCCTTGGGCAATTACACCGCAGCACTGACCAACAAGAACACGTACATCACGTTGAACGATAGCCTTAGCAGGAAAGAAAAAATGGACATGATCAGCCGGCTGGAAATAAGGTACAGGATATCGGAAAAGAACCAGGAACTGTCGCAGCAAAGATTTGCCATTGCACAGGCACAGAACAAGATCAAGAAAAGGAATATTTTCATTGCAGGTGTACTGGTGCTCTTTCTTTTTTTAGCCATGTTGCTGGTGGTATGGCGAAGGAAGAACCTGCACAAACAAAGGCTTCAGCAGCGTAACATTGAGAACCTGCAGCAGAAAATGAAAATAGAAAGGCTGAATGCAACCATTGCAGGGGAAGAAAAGGAACGCAACCGTATTGCCCGCGAACTGCACGATGGCATCGGCGGCTTATTGACTGCTGCCAAGCTGAATTTTGAACTGTTCAAAAAGAACATATTGCCCGAAAACAAGAGCGATTTTGACAACGGCGTAAAACTATTGGAAGATGCGGGCATTGAACTGAGACAGGCCGCTAGGAACCTGATGCCACAGGTATTGCTACAGGATGGGTTGGTGAAGGCGGTGGAAGCTTTTTGTAACGACGTATCGCAAAGGACCGATACCCATATACGCTTCCAGGCATTGGGCGATAGGAAAAGTATTGATAAGCATCTTGAACTGACATTGTACAGGATCATCCAGGAACTGATGCATAATATCATCAAGCATTCCGAAGCAAGGAATGCCATTGTGCAGATCAATTTTCAGGATGATGGCGGACTGACCGTTACCGTTGAGGATGATGGTGTGGGCATCAACCAAACAAAACTTACCCATGTTTCTTCCGGCGGCGGAATGGGTTTGAAGAACATTGAGGAAAGGGTGAAGGAATCGGGCGGCAAACTGGACATTACCAGCGAAGCAGGCCAGGGCACCAGCTTTTTTATTGAATTTGAATCACAATAAATTAACTTGCCCGAATGATAAGCGTAGCTGTTACAGACGATCAGGTAATCATATTGACGGGTTTACAAAAGATACTTTCACAGTGGCCCAACATTACCGTGACCGGACTGTACAAGAATGGCGAAGAGTTACTGGCAGCATTGCAAACCAGCCAGCCCAATGTGTTGCTGTTGGATATACAGATGCCAGGCCAATCGGGCATAGAGCTTGCAGGCATCATCAATAAAAAATATCCTGCCATTAAAATCATTGCATTGACCAATGTTGACATTGTACCGCAAGTAAAAAAAATGCTTGCCCAAGGCAGTATGGGCTACCTGCTAAAAGATGCATCGGCCGAAACCATCATTGAAGCAATTGAAGCCGTATCCAAAAATGAGCAGTACCTGCACGAGCCCATACGCAACCAGTTATTGAAAAGTTTTTCGGGCAACGACAATGGTCCTGTTGTTACCAAAAGGGAAAAGGAAATATTGCATTTTATTGTAGAGGGATTTACCAATAAAGAAATAGCCACCAAACTGTTCCTCAGTTTAAGGACCGTGGAGAACCACCGCAACAACCTGCTCCAAAAATTTGATGCCAAGAACACCGCTGGCCTTGTAAAGATTGCCATTGAAGAAGGGCTGGTATAGGGCATACAAAAAAGGAAGGATGAGTCGAAATCATCCCTCCTGTTAACTCTAAAATTGCTCGATTGCTACTAAAGCTTTGTATATAATTTTTCTATCTTTTTACCAATGGATTGGGTTTGTATGCCGCGTACCATTTGCCTAGTTCTGTCAAGTTACCATAGGTATCCACCAATGCAGACGACCATAACCTTGCACTTGTGGTTGAAGCCGAAAACCAGGAATAACGCTCCACAAAAGGCAATGCTTCCAGCTTGGGCAAAAGCCTTTGCATAAAGGCAAGCACCATGGCTGGTGTATATGGATTATCAGCTATGGTATTGGCATTGTTGGCACAGGTTGCAAATTCGGTGATCCAGATAGGCAGCTTGTATTTGTTGTACAGGTCCTGCAATACCTGTACAAAAGCATTCTCATCTGTACCTACGTACATGTGCACGCAAATAAAATCAACCCGCCTGCCTTGTGCCTTCGCCATATCCAAAAAGTCATATATCCATTGCCTGGTAGGCCATGATGCTGCCGGGCTGCCCAGTGGCAAGCCAATGGTTTCCAGTTGCGGCCAAAGGTTCAAGGCATCCTGTACAGACATATTGGATTGGTCTGCCAAGTCGGGCTCATTAAAGCCCAATACATAGTTTGCCCTGCCTTGGCTTTTCAATTGTTTTACGTAATTGATATTGGCATCGGTAACGGTGCTCTTGCCCCAGAACATGGGTTCGTACTCACAGTTCTGCGGCGTCTGCTCCAATGGCACTGAAAGGCCCCATGTATAATACCAGTGGCTTTGCAGGTTGATGGTATTGCCCCACCATGTACCGGTACTTGTTGATGTACTGAATGCGTTGCCACGTTTGCCATTTACCGTATAGGTAATGGGCTGCGAACTGGAAGGCACATACTCGTTGCTTTTTGCACAGCTTAGCAGTGTAATGCTTACAAGGGCAACCAGGCTTTTTGTATATTTCATAAAACTGTTTTTAAGTTGATGAATAAACGTGATTTTTTTATAAAGGGATTGGTAAGCTTCCATTATATCCTGCATTTCTAAGGGTTGGGTAACCATCGGTATCCAATTTCCAGATATTGGTAAAGTCGTAGCCCAGGCCTTGCAGGAAAGTTTGTGTAAGGGTACTTGTAAATGCACCATCCAGGCCCGTGGCATCATCCACAAAAGGCGTGGTTGGCGTTCTGTACTGTGCAGTAACATTGGGGCCTACATAGTTGGCAGAATTGCCAGGTGCCGTACCTGCAGTACCTGCTATACGGAATACATTCACCGCATTGGGTGCTGTTGTTGCTCCTTCGATAGTAGTATTGATAACAACGGAGTTGGTGCTGTAGCCACCATTTTGATAAGTGCTTACAATGCCACCCAATGGCAATGTAGCCAATGAAGCAGCAGCCCTAAGCGATACGTTCTTTACCACACATTTGTTAAGGCTTACTTTATTGGTACCAGCAATACCTGCTACTGAACCCGTTGCTGGAGTAGAGCCATTACTGTTCAGCAATACAGGTGTTGCAGTTGTACCTGCCACTATGCAATTGGTAATAGTGGAACCAACACCTGCTATACCGCCAATGGAGAAGCCTGTAACAATGGAACCACTAAAGGAACATTGATCCAACGGTACGATGCCCGCATTTTGATCGGCACCAAATATACCGCCCATACCGTTTGCAGAACCTGCATTGGTACCAGAAGAACTGATGGCCATTAACGATGAACAATTCTTAACGATACCACCACCTACGGCTGTACCTTCTGCCCTACCGAGTATGCCACCAACCCTGTTTTTTGCCGCAGTGATGACAATGCTGCCTGCAGAAGTACAGTAAGATATTTCGGCCACGCCAGTTGCCGCGGTGGTTAACCTGCCCACTATGCCGCCTACCATTCCGCTGGAACTTGTCATGTTCAGCTTGGCATAGCATTGCGTTACTTTTCCTGCTGTTGCCAGTTCGCCTGCAACACCACCCAATACATCGCCGGTATTGGTTGAGGTTACGGTACCGCTGACTGTAAGGTTCTGTAAAGTGCCGCCATTGTTTTTACCAGTAATTACACCAAAGGCTGCATTGGTTGTACAGTTCACATTCAGGAACTGTATGTTCTTTAATGTACCTGTATTGGTATTGATGAAACCATCATTGGCCGTGGTTGAATTGATGGTCATGCCTGTAACCTTATAGCCCTGCCCATCAATAGAGCCGCTGAATGCAGGAATGGGCGTCCATGCAGTAGTCAATGGGATATCTGCAATGATTTTATAATTTTTGGTTGGATCGTTACGCACTGCATCCAATGCTACTGCTGTAGGAATCAGGTATGGGTTGCCTGCAGTACCATCGCCACCTGCAAATACGGCACCTTGTGCCTGATAATAGATGGCAATGGAACGCGGTGCCACCAGTTTATTCTTTTGCAGGTTCAGTTGCAGGTTACCTGATATGAAACCAGTTGACGGAGTAAGCGTAACTTTTTGCTGACCTGAAACCGTTGCTGCAGTAAGGTTTGTTGGTGCAGACTGAACAACCACTACCCCATCGCTTGGTGTAAACGGAACATTGATTGTTTGCGGTGCAGTAACACTATACACTTCTGTAAGAAAGTTTGCCGGCACTGTAAGTACTACGTTTGATACTTCGGATGAACCCGAATTGGTATTGCCTGCAAGGCTACCAAGATTGTTGGTTCCCGTAACATTCATGTTGGTTATGTCGCAGGATGATATTGTACCAAAATTGTTGCCTACAATACCGCCTACATAAGTCCTTCCTTTAACTGTACCAATAGTTGTAACGTTGGTAACGGTACCATGATTCATGGCTGCAACAACACCTGTATAATCCTGTCCGGTGATGGTTGCATTGTTGAAGGTGATATTCTTTACCACTGCACCCGCAGCTATATCGCTAAAGTAACCCACCTGATTGGTTGTTGCTGTATTGATGGTACAGTTGGAAACTTTTTTACCATTACCATCCAATGTGCCTTTGAATATGGATGATGTGGTAACGCTTGAGGTTTGTATAATATCCGCCGTTAGTTTATAGGACTGGTCCAACGCATACTGTATGCGGTTCAAACGTGCCGAGTCGGGTATCTCAAAAGGTTTTGCAGTAGACCCATCACCCGCAGCAAAAGCAGTAAAGTGCAGGGTCTTGGTAATGGTAGGCAGGTTCATGAAAGTTGCCGTAATCACAATATCACCTTTTACAAACTGTGCATCTGGCGTTACATTCAGTAACCTGTCGGAGCCTGCTACATTGGTGATATCCGCAGTAAGGTGGGCAGGCAAAGCAAGCGTGAACGTGGTTGTTTTGGGAGTGATCTTGAAAGGGATGGATGTCAAGCTAAGTATATTGTAGTAAGCCGTATCTGCAATGGTCAATGTAATGGCCGTATAGTTAGGCTCATCCACATAAAACTCAGTATTGCATACATATACGGTTCCATCAATGGTCAATTTAACACTTAGCATAAATGTACCGTCTGCCAAAGGTTTGCCCATCATTTTTATGTTGGCCGCTGCATTGCCGTTAAGGTCTATATTACCAGCCTGCAAGTACATACCGTTTACTGTATCGGATATGATACTTGCTTTTGTATTGGGTGCGGCATTTTTGTAAGTAAGTATATAATAGTTGGAATCTGTTAAAGGTATATTGGTTACCATATTGCCATGCACCGAGCATTTGTTGTGCACGATTTCGAAACGGCCGGCAACACCAGACACATCATTGCTTTTTTTACAGGCAAACAGCCATACTGCAACAATGCATGAAACAAGGAATATTTTTTTCATAAACAAGTTTTTTAGTGATGAGTTGTAAGGGTTGGTGCTAGCGTACATATCCTTTTCTAACCAGGTAATATTTTTCGTACCAGCCTGCAGATGCCCTTGCTGCAGGTGATGTTTCAAAGTGGGTAAGCACCATTTCGTTTTTGTTGATGGAGCTTATCTGGTATTCTATACCTTCTACACATCCCCTGTAAAAGAGCACGAAGGCACCACCCTGCATTTGTATATAATGTATGCCGTTCCTAATGCTCATTGTCCATGACTGTTGTGGCAATGTTTTTGGAGCATAAGTACCATAAGGGTCGCCACCTACTGTACCGGTTTGGTTGAATGTTCCCCATAAAGTATTGATCTCTGTAAGGCGTGAGCTATGGCACAATGAATAGCCTTTGTTGTCATACACCATTTTGTTGCCCGTTAGCCAGAAAGTCCATGAGCTGTTGTACAAACCGGTATTGCTGTAATCCTTTGGTGTATTGCTTCCCGTGTTCAATATCTTAACGGGAAAATCAAAAGAGCCATCTGTATTTTTCCTGGTAGAATCCATTACCCAATTTTTACCATTGGTTGAATCTGCACCGCCTGTTAAGCAGATGTACACCGAATCGAGTGCAACATTGTCTTTGGGGAAGGATACTTTCACGGTATCAACCACCGCAGTTACACCATTGAAAATGGTCATGGATATTTTGTAGGTACCGGCAAAAGGGTAACGGCCGTAAGCTGTGTCGCCAGTGGTTTGCACGCTGTTGCCAAGGTCCCAGTAGGCTTTCGCCGTACGGCCAATCTGTGCGTTGATGAACCTGTACACATTGGGTGTATCGGTTGCCTGCACAATGATGTTCACATCGGGTTTTGGTATCGGTGTTTCCAAACCGTTTGGCGTTTTGGTGCAGGCCGTAAACAGCAACCATAAAGCACCCATTGTTATGATGATAGTATTTTTCATATTAACATGTTTTAATTTTTATTAGACGTAATGCTTTATTGGTAACCTGGGTTTTGTACCAAACTGTTGTTGGTGTTGATGAGTTCGGAACCAGGTATGGGAAAGAGTCCTTTGGCAGCATAGTTGAAATTGCTGATCAATGGCTCGCCCCTGTTTACATTGATCCTTGTCTTTGCATAGTCCAGCCCACGGCGTAGCAAGTCCCAGTACCTTACACCTTCCAATGCCAGTTCCAGGTCGCGTTCTTTATAGATCACATCCAGCGTTACCGCAGGTGGTGCGTAGCCTGCAGGGCGTGCACGTTTGGCCACACGGTCGTAATACACTTGTGCCATGGCGGCACTGCCACCGTTCATTAAATGGAGCTCGGCAGCCATCAGCAATATATCGGAGAACCTGATAGCGATAAAGTGGTTGGGATAATTCAGTTTGGGATCGCCTTTGCTGGAATTGTTGGCGGTCAGGGCAATCCATTTATTGGGGAAGATGCCCATATCCTGATAGCCTGCCGTATAGGAAACAGAAAGATTTTTAGGTACAAAAAATGTTACAGCCTTGCGTTTGTCTGTATTGTCAAACTGGTTGTAGAAAGCTGAATCGATGGGTGCAAATGACCAGCCTGCTGCATACACGGCCGTATTGGTAACCCTTGCAGACCATATCATTGCAGCAAGGTTGCCATTGGCCAGTTCACGGTAGCTGTAGCTTCCGCCAAATGCCAATGAGGAGTATTGGATTTCAAAAACGGATTCTTTGTGGTTGTTTACAAAGGAGGCAGTAGGCGTTAATGATTGGAACACGTCGGAGAAGTTGGTCAGCAGATCGTGCCCGCTGTTGTTGATCAGGTCATCTGCAATGGCAATGATCTGCGGAGCGGTAACACCGGGTATCTCTGATTTTTGATAATAGCCTGTATAGTATAACCATGCCCGCATCAACAAACCTCTTGCAGCATCGGATGTGGCCCTGCCCAGCTCGGTTGACACTACATTTTTATAACGTGGCAGTACGGCCATTGCATCCGTCAAATCCTTTGCAATCTGTGTGTACACTGCTTCGGGGCTGCTTTGCTTTTGTTGGTATTCAGATGGTGCAAGCGTATGCACAATCAAAGGCACGTTGCCAAATAACCTAACCAAATCAAAATAGTAGTAGGCCCTTAAGAATTTGCATTCTGCAGCATACCTGTTCTTTAAAGTAGTGTCAGAAAATTTCACCGCAGGCATTTTTTCCAACAGCAAATTGCAGCGGTTGATGCCTGTATAATATTTATACCATAAGGCTGCAGGTGTAGGATCATCTGTACGTATAACACCCCTGTCTATCCGTATAACACCTGGTACATCTGTTGCAGATGCACCACCTGCAAAGCAATGGTCGCCCAGTACCTCGCTAATCAAATTGAAAGGTGCGTTCTGGTAGCTGGCATTGGGTGTGCCCGGTGCATAGATGTTGGCATTGCTTTGCGGTGCATCCCATAGCAGCACACCGTAGGCAGCAGTAAGTGCCTGGAAACAGTCTTGCGGTGTTTGGTAAAAGGTACTTTCCACATTGGATGTGATGGGGTCCAGTTCTATTTTTTTATTGCAGCCAACAGCAACCAGTACCACAGCCATTGCAATAACTTTTATTGTATTATTTATCGTTTTCATTGTTGAAATGTTTTAAGGTTAAAATGCAACAGAAGCTCCAAATGTTACTGTTCTTGGTTGCGGGTACAAACCGTTATCTATACCAAGGCCAAGTGCAGAGCCGGCAATCTCGGGGTCAAGACCCGTGTATTTGGTAAGCACGAATAAATTGGTGGCCGTTACATAAAGCCTTAGGCTAGTAAGCATCTTTATCTTTTGCAGGTTTTTTACGGTATAGCCAAGCGATATATTTTTAAGACGTATGAAACTTCCATCTTCCAGGAAGAAAGTGGACGGGTTGGAGAAGTTGCCGTTCAGGTCGCCAGTGGACACACGTGGGTATTTATTGGATGTACCTTCACCATGCCATCTTTCCAGTACGGTTGTCTGGTAGTTAGCAGTTGGCAAATCCCACCTGCGTGTGGCATTGAATATTTGGTTGCCTGCCAGTCCGTATGCAAAAACATTGAAGTCGAAATTTTTATATTTCAATGAAATGTTCAAGCCGAAATTGTATTTGGGATGCGGTGTACCCACCATTGATCGGTCGTTGTTGTCAATCTTGCCATCGCCGTTGATGTCTTTGTAACGGATATCGCCGGGTGAGGCATTGGGCTGAATCAATGTACCATCTTTGCCTTTGTAGTTGTTTACATCGTATTGCGTTTGAAAGATACCGTCTGTTGTATATAACCAGAAATAACCCAATGGGAAGCCAGCCTGCATCCTTGTTACACTGGTCATTTGGTTGTTGGCAGAAGCACCTGAAATAAAACCAAGTGAGTTACCTACATAGGTTACTTTATTTACGTTGTAAGCCCCGTTAATGGTAACATCGTAAAACAATTTGCCGATCTTGTTGTGGTAGCCCAATGACAGTTCTATACCCTTGTTGTTTACGTTGCCTGCATTGCCATCGGGTGGCCTGTTACCAACCAGCAATGGTGCGGGTATAGTAACCAATAAACCTTTGGTTGTTTTGGAATAGAGGTCGAATGTAGCAGTAAAGTTTTTCAGGAAGATGGCATCTATACCAAAGTCTGCCTGCTCCGAAGTTTCCCATCTTAAATCAGGATTTGAAATGCTGCTGGGCGATGCACCAATGTATTGTGTGCTGGTGCTACCAAAATAGTAGTTCATGGCAGTGGTGCTGATGGTGGACACATACCTGTACTCGCCAATATTATCGCTACCTACTTGTCCCCAACTGGCCCTAAGTTTTAAGGAGTTGATGCCTTTGATGTTTTGGAAGAAATCTTCCTTATAAATGTTCCAACCAACAGAAACCGAAGGGAAGTAACCAAATTTGTTTGCCGGGCCAAACTTGTAAGAACCATCAGCCCTGAAAGAAGCAGTCAATAAATATTTGCCTGCATAATCGTAGTTGAGCCTTCCGAAGTAAGACACCAGACCGGAATGCCATGCACCGCCACCGGCAGATGCACTGGTATTGTCTTTGGCGAGGTTGAGGTATGCATGTGCAAGGTCGTCGTACAGCAAACCGTTCTTGCTTCCGGAAACATCTGTACCGTTGCCGGTATTGACCGTATTGCCTACCAATGCCGTGAAGCTGTGCTCTTTGATTGTTTTTTTATACGTAAGCGTGTTTTCAAAATTGAGCCAGTTGTTCAAGGCAAAGGCTTTTGCCGCACCAGAGGTTAATGTGTAGTTGGTAGCGTTTAAATAGTAGATGGGTTGGTAGCTATGCGATTCGTCGTATTCAATGGTATAGGCAATGGTTGACTTGAGCCTAAAGTCTTTCAGCAGTTTCAGTTCGCCGTAGGCATTGCCGTTTACACGTGTATAGCCCGAGCCACCGTTTGTATAATATAGCCTGGCTATCGGGTTCACGATTTCCTGTGCCACATAGCGTGATATGGCAAAGGTTTTATCATCGTTCATCACCTGTGTTACGGGGTCCATATTAATGGCACCAAGTATTGGCCCTGCATTAACGCTGTTGGATGCAATGGATGACCTGTTTACCTGCGTAACGGTAATGTTCTGGCCAGCAATCAAATTGCCATCCAGGTATTTCTGTTCTGCATTGAGCCTTACCGTATATCTTTTAAAATTGGATTTGCCTTTGGCAATTGTCCCGTCTTGCGAGTAATAGGAGAAGGATGCATTGAGGCTTGATTTGTCCGTGCCGCTTGTAAGCGATACCTGGTGGTTTTGCATGGGTGCATTCAGGTAGGCTATTTCCCTTTGCCAATTGGTGCCTTTGCCCATCTTCTCTACATCTTCCTCGGAGAAAGGCATGGGCAGACCAGAGTTGAAATAGGATTCGTTTACAATGCGTGCATATTGTGTGGCATCCAGCACGTCCAAATATTTACGTGCATTTTGAATGCCATAATAGTATTCATAACCAATTTTTGTTTTGCCAGCCTTCCCTTTTTTGGTAGTTACAATCACTACCCCATTGGCACCCCTGGAACCGTAAATGGCTGCCGATGCTGCATCTTTAAGTATTTCCATGGTTTCAATATCCTGTGGGTTCAAAGATTCAAGATCGCCAACAGGATAGCCATCCACAATGTATAAGGGATCGTTGGAGCCATTGGTACCTGCACCACGTATGCGTATGCTTACGCCAGAGCCGGGCTGGCCACTGTTCTGCATTACGGTAACACCTGCTACCCTACCTTGTATGGCCTGTTCGGCACGCATGATGCCGGGTGTTTCCAAGTCTTTCTGGCTAATGGATGCAATGGCACCGGTAACAAGGCTTTTCTTTTGCACGCCGTAACCTACCACTACAACATCGTTGAGTGCCTGTGCTTCGGGTGCCAGGTACACATTCAGTTCTGTAGCTGTTTTAATGGATGCTTCCACTTTTTCCATACCAATGCTGGAGAAGACAAGCGTGGTAGCCGTAGCAGGAACTTTTATCTTGAATTTTCCTGCATTGTCTGTTTGTGTAACCACAGATAGGTTGCCCTTCACATATACCGTAACGCCTTGTAACAGGGTGCTGTCCTGTTTATTTTTTACCGTTCCGGAAATGGTTTTTGTTTCCTGTGCAGTTAGGTTAATGGTTAGGAGAAGCAGAAAAGAAGTGAAGGGTATAACAAACTTCCACAAACATGTTCGTTTACTTTTCATATTGCAAGCTTTGGGTTTATAATTAGCTTTTGGCCAAACAAAATTATTGTAAAAAATACCGGGTTTACAAATTTATTTTCTCATAAAATATTCATTTTCAACAAGTTACAATTAAATCAATACGCTTTAACACCATGCCCTTTCCTTGTTTTTTGTATTGATTTTCAAGACATAAATAAGCGTATGGAACGTTTCTGTAAAAATTTGGATACGCTTATTTACCCTACCAAAAAATAGGAATTATTTTTCGGCAACGGCTTTTCTTTGGTCCATTTCAAAGCCGAGTGCCTGTATATAGCCAAGATTGGGTTTGCACATTTCGAATTTGCAGTTGTTCAGTAACCCATCCAATGCCTGTTTTATTTCTTCCCTGCTTTTGGGTGCCAGTTTCCTGATATCCTTATAAGTTGTTTTAGGTGCTTCTGCATACTGTATCAAGGAATCGTAATGCATGGGCATATCAACGGACATGATATTTTTTGGACTGTCCATTTTTTTGTAAGGCCAAAAATGCCAACCGATATTGTGTTCTTCCAACAACTTCCTGAAACTGCCTACCCATTCGTCTGTATTTTCGCCACTCTCGCCAATATAGATGGGCACATTGTATTTGTCCCTGAAATCGATAAAACGTTGGATGGAACCGAGGTTGGGCTGGTCGCCGTATTTATGGAACGTATATACAAGTTTGGGGTCGAATGGTTCACCAAATATTTTGAAGTTGGTGTTCCATTGTGCACCACCTAAGAAAACAATATGGTTCTTGTCAACCTTGCGTATGGCTGTTACCAATGTTTTATAGAAAGGTTCAATCAATGGGTTCAGTTGTGTGGCATCAAAGTAATGTGCTACGGGTTCGTTCAATAAATCGTAGCCAATAACAATGGTTTCTTTGCTGTAGCGTTTGGCTATTGCGTTCCATATTTTGATTGTCTGATTTTTGCACGCTTCGCTTTGAAACAGGAAGGGGTATCCATAACTGTCATCAATGTTATCGCCTGTCTGTCCACCCGGTGCACAGTGCATATCCAGGATCACATATACATTTTCTTTCTTGCACCAGTCAATAACCCTATCCAGCAACATAAAGCCCCTGGTAGAGTCATTGTTGCTTAAATAGTCTTCGTTGGTAAACAGGCGATAGTTGAAGGGCACACGTATCGAGTTTACACCAATGCTTTTAAGGAAGTGGATGTCTTTTTGCGTGATGTAAGTATCGAGGTATTTTTTCCAGAATGCCTTTGCTTCTTCTGGGCCAACCAACTGTGCAAATGTTTCGGCAATCATTGCCGGGGAGTTGGTGTTCTTGAACTTCAGCATGTAGCCTTCGGGTACCAGCCAGTTACCGAGGTTGGTTCCTTTTATCAATAAAGGCTTGCCATCCGTACCAATAATTTCTTTTCCCTTTACGGTAATGAATTTATTGGATTGTGCATGTACTGTAAATGAGCATGCAACTACCGCAAACAGGAGTGAAACATATATGCGTGCTTTCTTCATAGGTTTATTCGTATTTATTTTGAAGTTCGCTGTAATAGTTTTTCAATACATAAAATGATTTCTTCTTTCTTCCTTGCTGATCGATCAAACCTTTGTTGTTCCAGCCTTCCTGGTAAGTTGGGTTGTTGCGGCGTGGGGAGCGAAAGTCGGCCAATATCCATGGGGAAATGCCAATAAAATTATCGGGCATGCGTTTCAGCATAGACACTTGCTCTTTGTAGTACCATTCCTGGAACTCTTCACTCCATCGTGTAAGCGAGTCTGCATGAAAACCACCCAACCCTTCAGCCCCAGTCTCGCTCACAAACACCGGCTTATTGTATTTGGTGGCCCAGTGTGCAGTACGGCAACTTTCGGGTGTGCCGTTGCCATACCAACCGAGGTATTCGTTAAACGCAACCACATCTACATATTCGCCAAGTGGATCGTCTATGGTACGCAGGTTTTCTTCTGATTGGTAATTCACTTCCAATGCGGCAGATACCAGTCTTGTAGGATCTTTGGCCTTGGCTGTTTCCAATAAAGTTTTCATGAAGCCTGTACGTGTTTCGCTAACAGGCGTTTCGTTGCCAACAGACCAGATAATGATGCTTGCACGGTTATGGTCCCTGGCAATCATTTCATCCAATTGGCCCTGGGCCTTTGCCAGTACGGCTTTGCTGGTAAAATCGATTGTCCAGTAAACAGGAATTTCGGACCATACCAGTATGCCCAATGAATCTGCCAAACGGGTCATGCTTTCATCATGTGGGTAATGTGCAAGCCTTACCATGTTGCAGCCCAGTTCTTTTGCCCAACCAAACAATTGTATTGCATCTTGCTCGCTGTAGGCCCTGCGTATTTGTTGCGGTATCTCTTCGTGCATGCTGATGCCACGCAAGAAAATGGGATTACCATTTAGCAGCAGTTGCTTGCCTTTGACTTCTATTGTGCGGAAACCGATTTTTTCTTCTACCCTGTCTGACTGGCTTGCAACAATTACCGTATAAAGTTTGGGATTTCGTGGCGACCATAACTCTACCGTTGATAAAGGAAAGGCAACTTTTGCAATGCCGTTTTTTACAACAAAGCTTTGCCTGATTTTTAGTTCGGGTATCTCAATCGTTACTTTTTCGTTGTTGGATGAAGTGTTGAGTTTTATCCAACCTTCTACTTCTTTGTTCTTTATGTCATGGTTGGGTTTAAGCTGAATCTGGTAGTCCTGAATTGCACTGGCAGCAGGCATTTCAACAAGTTTTACATCCCGTGTAATTCCACCATAATTCCACCAATCGGTGTTTAGGGTAGGTACTTCATCTGCATATCTTTTATTGTCCACACGCACTACCAAAAAATTGTCTTTTGCTTTTAGTACGGAGTCGGGCACCAGGAAATTAAATGGCGTAAACCCGCCTTTGTGCATGCCCAGTTTCTTGCCGTTGAGGTACACATCGGCCCTGTAGTTTATAGCTCCAAAATACAGGTGCACATTATTGGATGCTTTTGTTTTTCTATAGTCGAACGATTTTTTGTACCATACTGTGCCTTCGTAATATAAAAATTTTGCATCCTGCGAATTCCAGTCACCCGGCACATTGATGGAATATTTGTCAATATAACCATGCTCCTTACGATCCAGTTTGTTATCGGGTATATCGCTGTTCCAATAAGCTTCACGGTCATCTTCTGCACGCTCTTTGTAACGGTAATCGTAAAAGCCTGTTTCGTATTGGTCAACTATATATTGCCATTTACCATTCAGGCTCTGTGTGGTTCGCGAAGGAATATTGGTGATCAGTTCCTGTTGGGCAAATACACCAACATGCAGCATCAGCATGCTGCTAACAATGGCTATCTGCTTTATTAAAAAACGGTGGCTGTGTTTCATTTCCTGTCTGTTAATTATTCAAAATTGAACTTGCTTGTCTTGTCTTTAATGGATACTTTAAAATCGCCGGGTTCTGTTACTTTTTGGTTGAAGGCATTGATGAAAGCAATGTCATCGGCAGTAATGGTAAAACTCACTTGCTTGGTTTGTCCGGGTTCAAGGTCTATCTTTTCAAAGCCACGCAACCTTTTAACATCGGGTGTTATACTGGCAACAAGGTCGCTGATGTATAGCTGCACCGTTTCTTTGCCTGCACGTTTGCCCGTATTGGTAACATTGATGGTGATGGTCAATTTTTCTCCTTGCCTTAATTTATTGCTGCTTAGTTGCAGGTTATCGTATTTAAAACTGGTGTAGCTAAGGCCATCGCCAAATTTGAATTGTGGGTTGTATGCAGCAGCATAGTTGTACACACCTTCCACTGTATCCCTTGATTCGGATGGCTTGTGGTAGTAGGTAATAATTGCATTGGGATAACGTGGGTAGGTATAAGGCAGTTTACCCGATGGGTTCACATCACCAAACAATATATCGGCCAATGCAAGCCCACCAAAATTTCCAGGTAAATAAGTCTGTACAATTGCAGTGGTTTGCTGTTCAAACTTGCTGATGCATCTTGGCCTGCCTTCGTTTAAAACCAATATAATAGGCTTGCCTGTTGCAGCCAGTTTTTGTGCAAGTGCTGTTTGCAGGTCCGATAAATAAAGGTCGCTTAGGTTGCCGGGTGTTTCTGTATAGCTGTTCTCGCCCAAACAAAGCACAATGGCATCTACGTTCTTTGCAGCATCTATTGTTGCTGCTATATTGTCTTCTGCTTCTTCATAATATTGCCCGTTCATTTTATAACTGACACCGGGCATATACAGTACATTATCTTTACCAATTTTGTTTTCAATTGCTTTTACAATAGTGGCATAGTTACCTGCAAACTCTTCTACTTTTTCACCTTGCCATGAGTAGGTCCATGCACCGTTTAAAGTACGCATGGAATTTGCATTGGGCCCGGTTACGAGTACTTTGCCAGACTTACTAAGTGGAAGTATATTGTTGTTGTTCTTTAATAGTGTAATGGATTCTGCAGCCATTTTATATGCTACGGATTCATAAGCCTTACTGCCAAAGTTTGGATAGTCGCCGTGGTTGGTTACCGGTTTATTGAATAGGTTCAGTGCATATTTCACACGCAGTATCCTACGCACGGCATCATCTATTCTTGACTGTTTCACTTTGCCTTCCTTTACCAACGCAATCAGGTTATCGCAAAACACTTCGTACTTATAAGCAATCATCGACATATCGATACCTGCATTCACCGCAAGCATAATTGCCTCTTTATCATCTTTTGCAATATGGTCGCGGTGGCAAAGGTTCTCGATATCGCCCCAATCGCTTACCACCAGCCCCTGAAACTTCAATTCCCCTTTCAATAGTTCCGTCAGTATCTTGTAATTGGAATGTACAGGTATGCCATTGATGATGCCGGAATTGACCATCAACGTTAATGCACCTGCATCTATCGCAGCCTTGAATGAAGGCAGATGGTATTCACGCAAAGCCTGATCGGATATATATGCAGGCGTTCTGTCCTTGCCAGAAAGCGGCACCTGGTAACCCAAAAAATGTTTGAGGCAGGAAGCTACTTTTTCAGGGTTGCTGATGTCGTTGTTATCCCCTTCGTAACCTTTTACCATTTGTTTGCCAAGCTCCGTAATCACGTAAGGATCTTCACCAAATGTTTCCCATACACGGGGAAAGCGTGGATCGGAACCTACATCCAACAAAGGCGAAAAATTCCAGGGAATTGAACTTGCCCTTGTTTCGTAAGCAGTGATACTTGCAGCATTTTTTACCAATTCCCGGTTAAAGGCAGCAGCCTGTGCCACCTGTTGCGGAAACATGGTTGCACCAACGGTGTAGGTTGTGCCATGTATTGCATCGATGCCATAAATAACAGGAATGCCTAGCCTTGTTTGTTTAGTAGCGGTTTCCTGTATCTGGCTGATGATGGTATGCCATACTTCCCTTGTTCTTGCACGGTTGTTGGCAGTGTTGATGATGGAGCCGACCTTATACGTAACCAATGCCTTCCTTAACTCGGCCGTGTCTAACGCCAATGGTTCGTAGCTTGAATAACGGTCCCTGCCTTTGCCAACAACATCCAATGTTATCTGTGCCATCTGCCCTACTTTTTCTGCCAAGGTCATTTTCTGCAAAAGGGCGTCTATCTGTTTTTCATATTTGCCTTGCGAAAAAGAAGATGCGGCAATGCAGGTACTTATTAGCAGGCACCATGATTGTTTGGCAGATAAAAATTTAAAACGTGGTAGCATAATATCGGTTTAACAATGCAAAATCTGTAGTTGTTATTGTTTATCGAACTGGATGGCATTTTTGTTTGATCCGTTTTCAAACACGATTACATATTTGCCTTTTGCAATGCCCTGTAGGTTTAGCGTGCTTTGTACGGCATCTTTACTTACTTGTTGCAGCATTATCACAGCCCCATTGATGCCTACAATTTTTATCAAGGCTCCTTCTTGTGCTTTTGGGTGCGACAATGAAATGTTGTTGGTAGTTGTTGGGTTTGGATAGGCTGATATGGCTATGTTTTCTTTATCGGTTACCGACAGTACATTGCTGTATTTGTAGCTGCCATCTTTATCAACCATCTTAATACGGAAGTATTTGGTAGCAGTCAACTTTTCAATGTCGGTATATTGGTAAGTACTGCCTTGGGCTTTATTGCTTGCTATAATTTTTGTTACTTCTGTAAAGTCTTTGGCGTTGCTGCTTTTTTCAATTGAAAAATAATTCGCATTTATTTCCTGTGCAGTTTGCCAGTTCAATACCGGTTGTTTGTTATCAACTGCAATAGAGAACGATTTTAAGCTGATGGGCATTACCACAGAAACAGTAACCGCAACATCATCAATACGCCAATTGGCCGTACCGGATACAGGGCTTACACCCGAGTAACCGTAAACACGTATGGTTAACGGTGTTGATACAGCACCCGAAACAGCAGTAATGGTAGGCTGTTTCAGTACCCATGCAGAGTTGTTGGTTAAAGAGTTACCAGCAATGGCTGTTGTATAGTTATCGGCACTGGTATAGATCTGGTAAGCGTTGGGCCCTGCACCGATTGACCTTGCACCAAACTGTATAGCAGAGAGGTTGATATTGTAACCGGTAGCAGGTGTTAATGTAAAAGTGAAGTAAGTATTATTGGCTATTGAAAAAGGCGACAATGCATTGGCCGATACAGTTGCATTATAATTGGCAGACGCACCCGTATAGTTAGATGCAGATGTATTGGTAACCATTGGTGTTACGGTACCAAACGTATTGCCAAAAGAAAAATCGCTTACGGTTACATTGGGCGGAATGCTTGCTGCAATAGGCGATGCAGTGCCTGTGCCCTGATCAAAATCCCATTTTATTTGTGCATGACTTATTTGGGCAGTCAGTAGTATTGCTAAAGCAATTACCAATAAGCGGATGGTGAATAAATGTTTCATATGACGTTGTTTAACTGGTTATGATTGTTTGTTAGTTATTGTTTGTGGTTTTTCTATGTGTCGCAATCTTCTTTGCCCCATAGCCTACACCTGCTGCTACCAGCAATGAGAGGCCACCATCAATGGGCACATCATCCGTATCATCGCCAAAGCCAGGCTGGGCATGGGTTATGGCTGGCAATACAAAGAATAAAAAAAGCAGACTAAAGGTTATTATTTGGGTAGTTGATATATTAAGTTTCATATTATTACGTTATTGGTTATTGAAATGGACAGCATGACATATCTATTGCTTGATAATGGATGCGGACTGTTGGTATTGCCCATTCATCAACTGCACTGTGTACATGCCAGCAGGCAATTGCTTTACATCGATCGTTTGATTACCCAACTGTACCTTACCTGCTGTTATAAGTTTTATTGTGCTGCCATTCATATCCGTAATACGAATGGTGGTTACTTCATTACTGTTTAAACCTTCATAGTTTATATTCAGCATATCCCTAACTGGGTTGGGCGACAGTTTTACTGTTAACCTGTTATTGATGGCTGCAGGCTGTGACAGTATCTTCTGTACCAGTTCAAACCTTTGCTCACCTTGGGTCTGGGCATCTGCAGTAGTGACAAAATCGTATGTGGTATTTGCTTCCAGCCTGGTCAATGTGTTCAGCAACTTGTCTTTCAGATAAATTGCTGCCTGTTCATTTGAAGTGGTATTATTTATTTCAGTAACTACCAATTGAAAGCTTCTTGCCTGTGCAGTACTTAAGCCCAATGGTATAATTGCATCGTCTTTGATAGGCCTGCTGTCAACCGATAATTTCTCATTGTCGCTGCTGATGCTGTACAGGCTAACATCCGGGTTGCTCAGTTTCAAACCATCATTCCTTTCTTCTTTGCTGTCTTTATATGTTTTGTTGAAACTGAAATAGAGCTCATCCCAAAATATGCTGCCATCGGCACTTTGCAGTTTAAGCTTTAATGTGTTGTCGGTGCTATTGGTCCTGAACAGCACATCGGTGGTTTCAGTTGCAGTCTTGTCTGTTTCGTGAAACAACATACTGGCATTCGCCCCTGTTGCCTGCACAAAGAATGCACTGTATGCCGGTAAGTTATATGCCGTGGTGCCAATATTCTGCCCTATGGAATATGCTCCCCTAATACCCTGATCCACTTTCCACACATAGATAAAATTGCCAGTATTGGCCCTCGTAACAGTGTTCAGGTTCACGGCCGATGGGTAAGGATTGCCAATCAGGTTCCAATTTGCACCGCCAGATACAAGGTTCACTGTTTTGTCACCTGTATTGATGGCACCGGTTAAACTAATGGTAGGGCTACCAACTATGTAGTTGGTGCTGCCATCCAGCCCCTGCCCTCTTGTGCCACGCACCAGTGCCCTGATACCTTGATACTGGTTCCAGGCATTGGCATTACCATTGGTAGTGGTATTCACATCTGTAAAAGCAAGCCATCCGGGGTCTGCTGTTGCATTTCCATTGCCTGCTGTTGTATTGTATTGAAACACGGATGGGTTGTTGGAACCCGTTGTTACAAAGCCATTGCCATTGCCGCCATTACCCGTAATATCTATACCATTGGTTGTCTTCAATTGGCTCACAGCAATGGCATTGCTGAAAGGATGGCTAAAAAAGCGGTAAGCCCTTTTGCTTGGCGAGGCAGATGCCAGGCCGCCGCCAGGAATATATTTTTGTATGGTTACATTACTTGCATTATTCAATGTTCCGGTAATGATGCCAATGCTGGCCGTGCCCGTAGCATCCGATTCCAGGGTGATGGGCATTCCGCCAAAATCCACCACACCTGCTACATCATTAATATTCAGGATGGAGCCTGGTGCAAATGTGGCAGCTGCATTATTGCCCAAAGCCAGTTTATACGTTGTGGTGTTTAATGCAATGGCAGCACCCACATTCAGTTTGCCACCTATAAACCAAGGAGCATCCAAGTTTACGTTGCCTGTTGTATTGGCAATATTATAGGTGCTAGCAGGAATATAAAAACTGGCTGGTTTTGCTCCTGTGCCATCTGTATTAGAGCCCCAGTTTGCCAAGGTGGTTATGCTGCCGGTTCCTTTATAATAAAAAGGCGTTGCAGTAGGTATAGTAGCTGTTGCGGTAACGCTTAAATCATCAATACGCCAGTTGGCTCCTGCCTGCCCGGTATTGTTCACCACCTGGGTGGCATATATCCTTACGGTTACTGCCCCATTTAAACCGGCTGTAACACTGGTTACCCCATTGTTGAATGACGGCGTAATAAGCGACCATATCGAGTTGGCTGAAATAACCCCGTTGGCCAGGCTACCCGCATTGGTCATAAGGCCGTTGCCGTAATTGTCTGCACTTGTTCTGATATGGTAGCTTGTTGGCCCGCCAGACATTCCCGCATTTTGGGCGGTTGACCTTGTACCGAATTGCAGGCTGTTGAGGTTTATCTGATAGCCGCTGGCGGGTGTAAGTGTAAATTCAAGGTAAGTGGAACTGTAAAGGTTGGCAACAGATGTGTTGATTACAGCAGTCATTGTGGCAGCATAGCTGCCGGATGCACCGGTGTACCCACTTGAAACCGGCGAGTTGCCCAAAAAGTTGGGAACGGGTGTTGCGGTGGAGGCGTTGCCTTCGCTTACGCTGCTTACGGTAATGTTGGCGGGGATGCTGGCAGCTACGGCTGCGGCTGTTCCGGTTCCGCCATCAAAATTCCATAAAATCTGTGCGGAGGTTTTTTGGGGCGAAAGCAGTTGAAGGGCAATTGCAAATGCCACGAAGCTTGAGGGTACAAATCGTTTCATAAAGGCAATGTTTTGAGTCGTTAGTTTTAAAACCAACGTAAAAGTATTGCCAAAACAAGCAAAATTCCAAATTAATTTTTACATAAATTATTGATTTTCAATTAGTTATTTTAATTTTAATACGCTTTAGCCCCCTAAGTTTTTTTCAGGTTTTCGATTGATTTTCAATAGCAAACCGTTTAAAAAGTAACAATTTCTTATTGTGGTTAATACGCTTTGTAAACAGGAAAGTTTTTTGAAAAATTATTCCAAAACAAGTTTGCTCCATCCTTTTTCGCCTGCATTCTGCAGTTCCTTCTTACGTTCCTCCATTAATTTTTTCACTTTGCTGCTGTACGACCAACAGGTGCTTTGCCTAATAGACAGGATTTCTGACAGCTTGTAAGAGGAGATTTTACCCTTGGTGGTGTACACAATATATACCATATAAAAAGCCTTGTTGAGCGGGATATGGGCATTTTTGAAAATGGTATTGGTAGTGGCCGATTCTTCGTAGGAACATTTGGAGCACCTGCGGCTATACAGTAAATGCCCATTGAAAAAATTGGTATTGGCACATTTGCGGCATTTAAAGTCATTTTGCCATTTAAGGTCGGCCAGGAATTTGAAGCAGGCCAGATCATCCGGATAGATTTTTGCAAACTCGTCAAAACTCAAATCGGCAGACATCACCCTTGCCTGTGTCACTTTTTTGATGTTTACCTGCAGTTCTTGGTTGTCTTCGGTAAGCATGGCATTCATACGCGAAATTTCCTCTGCCTGCTGTTTCAGCAATTCGTTTACGGAAACCAGCTCCTCGTTCTGGTTTTCGATGAGTGCCGATTTTTCTACCAGTTCTTTGGTACGTTCCGCAACCTGTATTTCCAGTTCCTTGTTCAGATTGTCTTTCAGTTGCTGGTTCAGTTGCATTTCTTCCATCATCCTTTTCTGAACCAGGTCCTTCTTTTTTTTCAGCCATCGCACCTGGTCGCCTATGGCAAAAGATACAAACAGCATTTCCATCAGGAAACAGAAACTGAGGCTGTAAAAATTGATGGGCCCTAACGGAAGGTTGTAGGAAGCTACCGTTTTCAGCACACGTATAAAAAAGCCCAGCAGCAGGAAAAAATAACCTGCCACAAAGAACCTTGCGGGGTAGTAGCCTTTTCGCAGGATGCGGATACCTGCATAAAAAGCCACCAACAGCGGTACTGCATCTATGAACTTGTAAATAAACCAATGGTGATTGATGAACAGGCAGTATATAAAGAACAGGGTACGTAGCCCAATGATCCACAACACGATCCTGTTGAGTAAAGGTGCTTTCGTTTTGAGGTAGAGGAAATCGCGGGTAAATAACAAAGAGCAGATGCTTGCCACATACAATGCAACACCAAAAGCAATCTCGTTCCAACCCGGTGAATTGGGCCATAGGTACTGGAACGCAAAACCGTTTGAACTCATTTCAAAAACACCGATACTTAAATTGTAGAGTATATAGTATAGGTATTTGCGTTGGCGTATGGCGAAGAACATTACCAAGTTGTACAGACAGAACACCAGCGTCATACCGTAAAAAATACCTGAGAAAAAATATTCTTTTAAGCCATATTGAATAAACCAACTCATGGGCTTCAATACAATCATTACGTTGGATGGCTGTTGCGATTGCAACGAAAAATAATAGGTATGCTCGCCTTCTACATCTTCATCAAGACTGATGGTAAAGTTTTTATGGTAGAACAGCCTTTTATCAAAAGGCAGGCTTGCACCGTAATCATTTTTTACCAGGTTATTGTTCCTATCAAGTGTATAGAATACAATGTGGTCAATGGTTTGATCGTAAAATTCCAATACCCAGTTACCCTTTGTTGGCTGTTGGTTCCTGATTTTTATCCTGTACCAATACGTGCTTTTGTAATGGTAGTTTTTGGGAATGAACTCTACGCTTGCTTTAAAATTTTTGCTAAAAGATGCATCTGTTACTTGCTGGATATTGTATATGCTTCCCGTATCTTCAAAAGCCTCTATTTCATTGTAGGAAAATATATGCTGCTTTTCTTTCTCGTTTAAAACAACTGCCTTTTGTGCATGTAAAGTGGTAGTCATTAAAACGGCAACAACCATACATTGAATCGCATACTTCCTATACATATCAGCAAACAGCATCGTTTTTTTCATGAAGGGCCCTAGGTGTTTTTAACGCAAGCTATGCAAATATGAAATAAAATGGTGCATTTGAAAGTTTGGAATGCACTGCAAACAAAAAATGCCGGAGATGCTATTCATCTCCGGCATTTCTATTCAGCAAAGAAAATTTAACTAGTTTAATGATTTGCTGATACCCAGTTCAAGCCCACGCAGTTCTGCCAAACCTCTTAACCTGCCAATGGCACTGTAACCGGGGTAACATTTTTTGTTGAGGTCATCTAGCATTTGGTGCCCATGATCCGGACGCATGGGCAACGATATATTCCTTCTGCGTTGCAGTAATACAAACTCTTTTACCACCGCATACATGTCTACATCGCCATCCAAATGATCGGCTTCATAAAAGTTGCCATCTACATCCCTTTTGGTGCTACGCAGGTGAATGAAGTGGATATGATCGCCCAAACGCTGCACCATTCCTGGCAGGTCATTATCGGCACGCACACCAAAAGAGCCTGTGCAGTAACATAAACCATTTGCTGGCGATGGTGCGGCATCAATCAGTTCCCTTGCATCTTTTTCGGTACTTAAAATTCTTGGCAAGCCCAGTAATGGAAAGGGCGGATCGTCTGGATGTATGGCCATCTTCAACCCGAGCCCTTCTGCAACCGGTATCACTTGACGTAAAAAATAAAACAAATGTTCCTTCAACTTTTTTGCATCAATATGTTCGTATGTTTTCAATGCAGCTAAAATCTGTTCGGGTGTAAACTGCTCTTCGCTGCCGGGTAAACCAAGCAGGGCATTGTTGTATAAGGTTTGCTTCTGTTCTTCGGTCATGGTGCTTAACCTTTGCTCGGCTTTTGCAATTTCTTCTCTGGTATAATCGTTTTCGGCACCAGGGCGTTTCAGTAAAAACAGGTCAAATGCAATAAAAGCAGCTTTCTCAAAATAGAGTGCCTTGCTTTTATCTTTCATTTCATAATTGATGTCTGTACGCATCCAATCCAATATGGGCATGAAATTATAGGTCACTACTTTCAAGCCACAGGCAGCAACGTTCTTTAAGCTCTGCTTGTAGTTTTCTATATGTTCCAAATAATTGCCTGCCTGTTTTTTTATGTTTTCACTTACGGGCAAGCTTTCAATAACCGTCCAGGTCATGCCTGCAGCTTCCACTGCATGTTTCCTTTTTTCAATTTCTTCCACTGTCCATATTTCACCAACAGGAACATGGTGCAAAGCCGTTACAACGCCTGTACAGCCTGCTTGGCGTATATGCCATAAATCAACGGGGTCATTTGGTCCGAACCAACGCATGGTGTGTTGCATCATCATAAGTAAGTGCTGTTTAAGTGCGATAAAAATAACGGTTTAGCCGGTTATTCAAAACATTAATTGCACCTTCCAAATTTTATAAATAAAAAACCTGATGGGTCTTCAACCCATCAGGTTTAAATAGATATACTTAACTTTTATTGCAGTATGATGGTAGTTGCGGTTTGCTTTGCCGCACCAAGTTCCTCACTACGCTTTGAAGGAAGGCTGCCGGCAATGCTTATTTTAACTTTACCTGTTGTGAAAACACTTTCACCATTTTCATTAATGAGTTGCAGCATCTCTGGTGTTAGTGTAAAACTTATTTTCTGTGACTGGCCAGGCACCAATGAAACCCTTTTGAAACCTTTCATTGAATAGATGGGGGCATCTTCAACACCTTCATGCGAAACGTACAACTGTGCCACTTCATCGCTTTTTACTTTGCCCGTGTTGGTTACTGTTGCTTCAACAGTAATGCTTTCATTTTTAAGAACGGTTGCTTTGGACACCTTGATATCACTGTATTTGAACGAAGTATAACTCAAGCCATAACCAAAAGGGTACATGGGTTCAATGCTCATGTAACGGTAAGTCCTTCCTTTCATGGAATAGTTTTCATACGCAGGTATATCATTCAATGACTTCGGAAACGTGATGGGCAACTTACCCGATGGCGAAACCTTACCAAACAATATATCTGCAACTGCATTGCCACCTTCTTCACCAGGATACCATGCCAATAAAACAGCATCGGCCAGTTCATGCACTTCTGATAAGTTCATGGGACTGCCACCTGTTATGATAACAACGATTGGCTTTGTATTATCCTGTCTTAGTTTCTTTAGAAAATCGATTTGATTTTTAGGGATATTATAATCCAACCTATCGCCATAAGTGGTAGATGCAATGGACTCACCTTCTTCCCCTTCTAGCATACCGTTAATACCTAAAGCAACAATCGTAACATCCGATGCCTTTGCCGCAGGTGTTGTCCAGTCAATAGGGTTCACGTTTTCCCTATCCAATAAAGTACCTGGCCGGTATTCCACTTGCGAGCCGTGCTGTACCTGGCCAGTGATACCCTCCAGTATGGTTACATAATTGTTGCTTACACCAAAATAGTTGCCTATCAACGCATCAATGCTTGACATGCAAGGCCCTGTTGCAAAATATTTTTTCAAATCGTTTTTCAAAGGAAGTACGCCGTTGTTCTTCAATAGTACAATTGATTGCTGTGCAACTTTCCTAGCAAGGCTTCTATGCTCGGCACTATTGATCTGTGATGCAGGAATTTGATTGTATGGATTGGCTTCGGCTGCATCAAAAAGTCCCAGTTTAAATTTGGTACGCAATAATACTTTCAACTGTTCGTCCACTTCCTTTTCGGTAACCAGACCTTGCTGCACCGCTTTTACCAACGATGGTGAATAGGTGTTGCCACAGTTCAGGTTCACGCCTTTCTTTAATGCCAATGCTGCGGCTTCCACATCGTTCTTCACTACTTTATGCCCTTCATAAAAATCATTCAAAGCCCAGCAATCGCTTACAATATGCCCTTTAAAGTTCCATTTGGTGCGTAACACATCCTGCAACAAATACGTATTGCCGCAACAAGGTTCGCTATTGGTACGGTTGTAGGCACACATTACTGCTTCCACCTTTGCATCCACCAATTGCTTGAATGCAGGCAGATAGGTTTCCCACATATCTTTCATGGATGCTTTTGCATCAAACTCATGCCTTAACCTTTCCGGACCGCTATGTACTGCAAAGTGTTTGGCACATGCTGCCACTTTTAAATAATTGGGATTATCGCCTTGCAAGCCTTTTACAAAAGCTACACCAATTTTACCTGTTAAAAAAGGGTCTTCTCCATAAGTCTCTTGTCCCCTGCCCCAACGTGGGTCACGAAAGATGTTGATGTTGGGTGTCCAGAATGTTAAGCCGCCATATTGTAAACGGTAATCTTTTTTTACAGCTACATTAAACATGGCCCTTGCCTCGTCTGATATGGCAGAAGCTACTTGCTTTGCCAATGCATCATCAAACGTTGCGGCCAAGCCAATTGCCTGGGGAAACACGGTTGCTACGCCAGACCTACCAACACCATGTAATGCTTCGTTCCACCAATTGTATTCGGGTATTTTCAGCTTGGGAACAGCAGGTGCATTGTACATCATCTGCCCTACTTTTTCTTCCAAGTTCAAACGTGATACCATGTCGTTTACCCTTGCATCAATGGAAAGCTTCGGATTCTGGAATGGGTAAATCTGTGCAGATGATTGCACAAAAGAAAAAATTGCGAATGCAGTTGCTGTTACAATTTGCGTGATGGGTTTCTTGTTATACTTCATATATCAGTGCTTATATCGATGCTTTAAAATTTATTTATTGTTTGCATGTAAAGAGCAAGGCGACTATTACGCCGCCTTGCATGTGGAACCTCAACGATTACTGCTTATTATGAGAAAAGAGCTAATTATTTGTTTGTATTGTACAGCTTTACCTTTTGTATGCCCCATTCGCCAAAGGGTATGCGTACATGCCTGCCTTGATGGTCTTCATCGCCATTCATCCTTCTGCCAGCTATCCATTTGTTGTTTTGATACATACCTTCATCTACACTGAGTATATTGGTGATAAATGAATTGTCCTTGCTCTGAAAAGTGGTCACGATGCCTGTGCCTGCCACAATAAACTCATCTTCGGCCACTTGAATGATGATGCCGCCCGTTGCATTCCAAACAGAGTCTTTGGCAGCGGGGTTCCAGTTCATGGTCAATTCATGGCTTACCGTTAACTGGTATTTACCAAAAATGGTTGTTTCTTTTTTATCTTTTTTATCAAACAAGAATCCATCTACAGCCAATGGGTTTATATAGAGCAATGGTTGTATCTGCGAAAGAATGTTATATGTTTTTTGCAATGCTGCTGTTTCTTTTTCTTTTCCGTTTTCGATGGAAAAAGGTGAGAAGCCCAGTGACGCATGATGACCAATAATATAAAAGGCCTTTGCTGCACAGGATTCATCAAAATGCATTTCAGGCACAAATAAAACATTGTTGTTTCTTGTGTACAGGTTGCACCAGTGTTTGGTATCAGGGTTATAGAAATCGGGACTCAGCATATCCAATGAAGGTGCTGCTGCTTTCCATACATCCATTACATGCGGCAATGGGCCTGCACTTGGGTAATCACCGGGCAACACATTGGGCCTGTTCAATGCAGCATTAACATACATAGGTAGATTGTATGCTTGTTTACCAGCTTTTGTAACCTGCTCTACAAACTGTGCATAATACCATGCCTGGAATATTTCATCTGTTGCTAATGCGTTTCCAAAAACATCTGTCCAGGTGCCGCTTATTTTGTTGCCCTGTTTTTCCAACACCGCTTTGAACTCAGGAACTGTTTTTTCCCGATGAGTGTTTATATAATTCATTAGTTGTTTGGGTACAGCATCGTTGAATAAAGCATTGGCTTTTGCAGTATGTTCCCTTGCAGTTGGCAACATACCTACTTCATTTTCTACCTGCACCATTATCACAGTTTGCTTGTCTGCATCAACTTTTTTTATATGACTCATCAAAGCGGTAAAGGCTTTAATATCTGCCGCTAAAATGTTGTTATCGAATGCGGATAGTATCTCAATTGATTTACCTTCTTTATCCACGGTTCTTTCAAACCTTGATGGGTTTGTTTTTATCCATGATGGCACGTAGCAGCTCATGCTGTTTTTCCAGGTACCGAACCAAAGCAGCACAAGGTGCATGTTGTTCCTTCTTGCAATGGCAATGGTACTGTCTACCAATGTAAAATCGAACTGTCCCTCTTTGGGTTCCATGAGTTCCCAGTAAACAGGCGATACAACGGTGTTAAGGTTCATCTGTTTTAGCAACGGCCATTTACTGCTCATGTAAGCAGCATTGGATGCTGTTGAGTTGCCCAGTTCGCCACCCAATACCAAAAAGGGTTTGCCGTTTACCATTAAGGTAGGCCTACCGTTGGCATTGGCAATATAGGGCGGTTGTGTAGTGTTTGAATGCTGTGCGATTGCCAGTTGAAAACAGGACAATACAAAAGCCATGATTGCAATAAGCCTTTTGGCATATAAGAAACAGTGATCAGGTATTTGTTTGGTCATGATGGCTCATTTGCTGATGATGAAATTATAGCAGTAATAAAGTATGCCTGCTATAATTTCATCCATTGCAATAAATTGTTACAATCCTTTTAATGCTTGTAAAACAGCTGAATAGGCTTGTTTCCTAGAGAAGTTGGCGTTGTACATTAATGGAAAATCTTTACCGTTATTGTATAACCAACTTGAATCATCGGTCAAGCCCCAAATGGTGATACCATATTGCTGTGCTTTAGGAACATATTTGAGGTATGATTTTACCACATAGCTATACACCTGTGCTTGGTAGTTTTGTTCCAAAGGCGTAAGTATATAACCCGATACCGCAGCCGGATTGATCTTTACATCAAGTTCGGAAACATGTATCTTTAAACCAGTTGCAGCCAGCTTTTTAAACATCTGATCTATTCCGTCATAACTGGTGTTGCGAGAAATATGCATCTGTGTCCCGATGCCATCAATTTTGGCACCCCTTCCCTTCAACTCGGCTACCATTGCAATCAATGAATCCAGCTTAACCGATCTTGATTCCAGGTTGTAATCGTTAATGAACAACAAAGCAGATGGATCGGCAGCACTGGCGTAATTAAAGGCTTTTAGAGCATAGTCCCTACCCAGATAGTTTGACCAAACCAATACATCTGGTGCAGCTGTGGTGTTTGAGTTGTTCCTCAAATTTCCATTATCATCCACCAATTCATTCACAACATCCCATGCTTTTACTTTTGTTTTGTAACGGTTAACCATCGTAGTAATGAAATCACCCAATGCTATATCGAGCTTAGCTGCAATTGTTGAACCGGCAGGTACAGGAACTACTTCTTTTACACTTACATCATCAATATAATAAGTGTTTGCTACCTGACCCATATCAAACAAGAATGTCATGGACGATATGCTTGCGGTAATGGTCCAGCTTACTTGTTGGTAGGTGGTACCAATTGTTTGGTCGCCTTGATATTGTGCACCTGTTGGCCCCGTTGACAAACGGATAGAACCGCCTGGTGAAGCTGCTTTTACCCAATAAGAAATCACATATTGTTTGGAAGGTGTTGTTGCCAATGCAGCACTGGATACCTGTACTTTCCATTGGTTGCCCGTTTGTGCAGTTGGGTTTACCACTTTCATGCAACCCGTTCCTGTCCTGGCATCACCGGTTGCAGTGCTTGCTGTGATTGTTGCACCATTGGTATTGAAGATTGACCAGCCTGTCAATCCTGATTCAAAACCGGAATTACTTGTTAATTCAGTAGCTGCAGGCACTACAAGCCCTGAAAAGTTTTTAAGATAAGTGGTGTTTAATTGGGAATGCCAACCCAATGTATGGCCAAAAATATCCATGGTCCCTACCGCAGCAACCAATGCATCGGTATTGGTAAAATCCATGGTACCATTGTCTTTAACAATAGAGGAGTGTTTCATCAGGTTACCAAAAGTTACCTGGTTGAAATCACGCTTTACCACACTTGCGTAAGTGGAATTGCTAACCATTGCAGGATAATCAATGGCAACACCCACAAAACCACCGTTGCCCGCATCTTTCAATGCAGCAGAAGTATCTGTGTAGCCGCCTGTGGTGAGCACACCAACATCTTTCATTTTTGTACATGAACTCAATGCCATGAATGACAATGCTGCCGGCAATATTGATTTAATGATTATTTTTTTCATTGTAATTAGTTTAAAGGTGTACAACTTAATAGCCAAGGTTTTGGTACTGCGTCGGGTTTGAAATAATGCTTGCATCCAATTGGCTTTGCGGTATTGGCCTAAGCACATGGAATGCCTGTAGTTTTGGTGCTGCCACTAAATTGCGTGCCCTGTTTTTCACATATTCCACCAATAGGTTCCTACAAGCAAGGTCTGGCCAACGCAGGCTTTCGCCACACAGTTCACGTGACCTTTCTGTCATGATAAAATCAACAGTCATATCTGTAGCAGTCAAAGGAACATAGTTAGGGATAGCAGTGGTGCTTATATTTTTAGACCGCATAATGCTTTGCCTGCTGGCTAATTCAATTGCACTTAAACCCGGGCGATAAGCAGCCCTTTGGCGTAATGTAAGAATCAACGTCAATGCGTCTCCTGGCCTTCCGTCCAAGATGGCTGCTTCTGCTGCTTCCAGATACACTTCAGATAATTTGGATACTACATATGGCCTTCCGGAAGCATCGTTGGGAACACTTCTTTTGTTGTCATCATATTTTTTTAGTGCAGGATACAATTGGTAAGTAGGCCTTGATACGAGATAGAATTGTGTTGGATCTAGTATCACATATTTTTTGGTTCCAAGCGTTCTTAAAGAATCGGCATACTGTTTACTAGGTGCCAAGAAATAAGCTGTATCGCCTGTGTTAACGCCGGATGCAGAAGCATTGTTGTTGGTGGCTAGCCATACCGTCCTGAATGAGTTATCGTACCTGCTATCGTTTTTCTTATCGGCAAATGCAGAATCGATCAACCAGGGATTGGGTGCCAATTGACGCAATGGCCTCATGTATTGTATTACCCTATCGCAAGGGAAAGCACCATTAATGGATACATTGTTTTGATAGTTACTGTTGAACCAGTTGCAGGACATATTTGCCTTACCGGAAAATTCGTTGGCCACATCGTTCACTTCGTTGTCGAACGGATCGCCTTGTATCCTTTCTACGGAATATAGAATTTCGGCGTTGTAGTCGTTGCCTTCTTTATGTACATCGCCATAGTCTGTTAACAGTGCCGTACCCAACATTGCCTGATTGTCTATCACATATTTGGCTGCATCCCATGCACTTTTAAAATCGGTTGATTGCTTAGCAGTAGCGTTATAGCCTCTAAACAAATACGCTTTTGCCAACATGTGGTAGGCTGTGGCTTTGTAAATATAAAAGCCTCCGTTTGCAGGCCTTGTGGTAGGCAGGTTCTGGCTTGCATACATAAAGTCGCTAATGATCAACTGGTAATTCTTTTTCAGCAGATCGGGTACCAACCTGTTAAAGCCTTGAAACGGCAATTGATTGAATGTGGTATCGCCGCTACCCAGATCCATTGGTACGGCACCAAATTGCTGCACCAAACCAAAATAATACAGCCCCCTAAAAAAATGGGCTTCTGCAATGATCTTAGCTTTGGCTGCTGCATCCATTGATACATTGGGAGCAAAGCCGATAATGCCATTAGCCAAGTTAATGTTATTAAAGCTCCTGTTCCATGGCGTTAATATATCGCCATTGCTTGAGTTTAAATTGTATGCACCGCAATCCAATCCACTGCTGGCACCTTGATCGCCCAATGTCCATTCATCGGTACCAGAGTTCATGGTATTAAGTCCACCATTGGGCCCGTATATGTAACGCATACCAGAATACAGGGAAACCGTACCGCTTTGTAACCCATTGGCAGTTTTAAGGTATTCAATGGTAAAAGTGGTCTTTGGTTCTTCAATCAGTTTTTTTGCACAGCTACTTGCCAAGAGCAGCACGCAGGCAATAAGCGTTACAAATGTTGTTTTAAAAAATAGCTTCTTCATATCAATAATTTTTTTTACTTAAAATGTTACATTAAAACCAATATTAACAGCAAGGGTTGGCGGGGTATTCAGGCCGATTGTCAGAGCCCTGCTTGATAGGTTGCCAGGGTTTTGAACACCTTGGTTACCTGTGCCCGTTGCTTCGGGATCAACACCACCTGCATTACGCATGTATGGTGAGTAAAGCACAAAAGGATTTTGCACCGCTACATAGGCCCTGAACGATTGTATCTTGAGCTTATTGATCAGGTTAGATGAAAAAGTGTACCCGAAATTGATACTACGCACTTTTATAAAACTTGCATCATAGTAGCCCAACGTTGTCCAGTCGGTAGTAATTGGTCTTGCACGTGAAGTGAAGTTGGCAACCGGAAAATCGTTGGTAGGGTTGGTTGGTGTCCAATAATTTGTTTTAATGGCATTCCTTACACCATCCGTCAAATTGGTGTAAGCAGCAAATGGCTGGTGCACCTGGCTTACCAATAAGCCACCAAAGCGTGCATACACTACAAACGAGAAATCGAAATTTTTGTAGGTAAAGCGGTTGGTTATACCTCCCTGGATTTTTGCCTGGCCGCTACCCAATATTTTTCTATCGTTGGTAGGGTCAATTTTTCCGTCACCGTTCACGTCTTCCAATTTAATGTCGCCTGGTTGGTTGCCATATTTTGCAGCTTCGGCAGCTTCGCTTAATTGCCAAACGCCCAATTTATTATAATCGTAAATGGCACTTAATGGTTGGCCTATGAACAACTGGCTGGCTATGTTATTTTTAAAACCATCTGTCAATTTCAACAGCTTGTTCCTATTGCCAAAAAGGTTCAGATCGGTTGACCAAGAGAAGTCTTTCTTCTTAATGTTCACAGTGCTGATGGTAAACTCCAAGCCTTTGTTTTCCATCTCGCCTATATTGGTAGTATAGCTACCAGCAACGCCAGAAGTAACAGGCAATGAAATACCATATAAGATTTTATTGGTAGTTGATTTGTACCATTCAATGGAGCCTGAAATGCGACCTTTCAAGAAACTGAAATCCAAGCCCAGGTTGATTGTTTTGGTGTACTCCCAATCCAAATTGGGGTTGGGTAAGGTAACTAAACTGTAACCTGTAACAATGGTAGAAGGTCCATAATTATAACGGATGGTACCACCGGGAACAGAAGGCGATGAATAACCATTGTAATTATAAGGCGATACAAGACCTAAAGAAGTGTAAGGGCTTATAGACTGGTTAGAGGTTTGACCTACACCTGCCCTTAATTTCAAATTGTCCAAGTAAGTGATTTTTTTCATGAACTCCTCGCTGGATATGTTCCATCCAAAAGAAAGGGCTGGGTAACTTTTGTATTTGTTGCCCGGAGCCAAACGTGATGAACCATCTACCCTATAGGTAAGGGTTGCCATGTATCTATCATTGAAAGAATAATTGAGCCTAGCCATGTACGATTCCAATGCATAAGTTGTTTCGGAACCACTTACGGTTGGCTTGCTTGTGTTGGAGGCATTGGACTGACCCAGGTTATAGAACTGGATAAAGTCTTCATCAATAGAATCTTTGCTGATAAAAGTATTATGGCTATGGTCTTCTTGGTAACTGTACAAACCGGTAAATGTAAATTTATGTTTACCGATCACTTTATCATAAGTAAGAATATTCTCTAACGTGTACCCATAACCTTCAGCATTGTTTACACTGGCAGTATTGCCCTTCTTGGCCCTGAAATAACTTGGGGACAAGGGTTTATCAGATTTCTGGAACTGGTCGTTCTCTTGTTGCCTATAATCCAAACCTGCATTCAGGCGGTATTTCAAACCCTTTACAATCTGGTATTCGGCATATACCGTATTAAACGTACGTAACCTGCGTACTTTGTCAACCCAACTACCATTGTTGTTTTTTAACAGTAACGGATTGTATTGGCTAACCCTATCTGTAGTGTTACCTGCCACTAAAGTATCGTTGTTAGATGGCATCAACGGGCTAAGCGTTACTATTGGAAACATCGGGTTGTTAAACTGTGAGCCATTGGTTATGCTCAATGTGTTCATTGTATTCAAACCGATCTTTAATCTTTTACCAACCTTGGTATCAATGGTACCACGTAAAGAGTAACGGGTAAAATCCTGACCAGGCAATACGGTTGTTTCTTTAAAGTAACCACCACCTAACGAATAGGTGCTGCCACCAGTACTGCCGCCAGAAACAGACAAGTTATGATTGGTAACAAATCCATTTTTATACATCAGGTCCTGCCAGTCTGTGGATTGCCCTTTTGCCCTTGCAGCCAATTCTTCGGGCATGTAAGGTGCAGAAGCATTGTTGGCCAGATCTCTCATGGCAACATATTCATCTGCGTTAAATACTTTATAGCGGTTGCGTACAGATGATATACCATAATAGCCATTGTACGAAAGCCTTGCTTCGCCAGCCTTACCTTTTTTGGTGGTTATAAGAATTACACCGTTGGAACCACGAGAGCCGTAAATAGCAGTTGCAGAAGCATCTTTCAAAATATCTACAGAAGCCACTTCGTCTGGGTTAATGTCGTTTAGGTTGCCACCTTCAAATGGTACACCATCTAAAATAATCAAAGGGTCGTTAGAACCATTAATGGTCCTCTCGCCACGTATCCTTATAACGGCACCCGCACCTGGCCTCGTGCCAACTTGTTGCACTTCAAGCCCTGCGGCCCTGCCCTGTAAAGCTTGCTGTATGTTTGCTACAGGTACTTCACGCAAAGCTTTCTCCCCTACCGTAACTACCGAACCTGTTACATCTCTCTTTCTTTGTGTACCATAACCAACCACCACTACACCATCCAGTTCGTTTTTAGATGATACCAAGGTTATATTAATATTTTGTCTGTTGTTTACTTTTACTTCTTGCAACACATAATTCAATGAAGAAAAAACAAGTGTGCCTGTTTTTGAAACACTGATCGTAAAGTTTCCGTTTTCATCTGTTGAGGTTCCAGTTGTTGAACCCTTTTCCACAACAGAAACATTTTGTACCGGTAAGTTACCTTCACCAGTTACGTGACCTGTAACTTTTATCTTGTCTTGTGCATACATGCAAAAAGGCAATAGCATAGCACACAAAAGCATCTTCCACTTTTGCTGTACCAGCTTTAATTTTTTGTTTTGGGGATTGTTTTCTCCGAGAGGATAAATTTTCATAAAGCAATGTTTTTGTAGAATTGGTTCTTTTAGCGTATTTCTTAAAGGGAAGCGTATGTTTTTTTTGATCAGTTGATCAACTGGTATTTGATACGATATAGCAATAGGGGCTATTAACCTTACATGAGTTGGAGTATGCGTATCTATTGCTTTGGCAACGAATAGGCATGGTGCTTTTAATCGTTAGTATCGGCTGCATCAATCAATCGTTTTATTGTTATGGCAAGTATGCAGAAAAACCGTTTGACAGACCGAATATAGGAAAGTTTTCAAAAATTGCAACCGATTGCAATTTTTTTTTTGAAAAACAACCGTTTTATTTGTTACAGAAAGCGGGATTTATGTCTGAAGAGAAAGAAATAACCATTTACGATATTGCCAAGCACCTCAATATTTCTGCTACTACGGTAAGCCGTGGCTTAAAGGACCATCCTAATATCAACAAGAACACCCGCAAAAAGATATTCGATGCCGCAAAGGAACTGGGCTACCGCTCCAACATGTTTGCCAGCAGCCTACGCAGCAAGAAAACACATACCATTGGTGTAATTGTACCCAGGCTCAACAGTTATTTTATGGCGGCAGTACTGGCGGGTATGGAAGATGCGGCCAGCAGGGAAGGCTACAACCTCATCATCAGCCAATCGTTGGAAAGCTCCGAAAAAGAAAAGTCCAATGCACATACCATGTTCAACAAACGGGTGGATGGATTGCTTGTTTCATTGGCATACGATACGGAAAGCATCGAACATTTTGAACCCTTTTTCAGCAAAGGCATACCGGTGGTGTTTTTTGACCGTGCATTTACGCACAACGAAACAACGAGTATTGTAATAGACAACTTCAACGCAGCCTATACCATTACCAAACACTTGATAGATATGGGCTGCAAACGCATCATGCACTTGGGCGGTAATGTGTTGCGTAACGTATATGCCGACCGTTTAAAAGGGTACAAGCAGGCCCTGAAAGATGCACATTTAAAGTTTGATGAGAAGCTGGTACACATCAGCAGTCTAAGCGAAGAAGCAGGATTAAAAGCCGGCCAGTTGATATTGAATATGAAAGAACGCCCCGATGGGGTCTTTGCATCCAACGATACCTGTGCCGTGCATTGCATGATCAAACTGATGGAAGCAGGCGTAACCATTCCTGACGATATTGCTTTTGCGGGTTTCAACAATGATCCTATCAGCAAGATCATACAGCCCAATCTTACTACTGTCAATTATCCTGGCTATACCATTGGCGAATCTGCTGTTAATGGGCTCATCAACCACCTGAACAATGTATCGAGTATAAAGAACACCAATAGCATTGTTTTACGCTCGGATCTCATCATCAGGGAGTCCTCACTGAAAAAGAAAACTTTGTAATCTGATTTTTTTTGCGATTTTTACGCAACCGATTGCAAAATGAAGCAAAAAAAAGATATCACCATTTATGATATTGCACAGAAGCTGGAAATCTCTTCCGCTACTGTAAGCCGTGGCCTGCAGGACCATCCCGCTATCAACAAAAATACCCGCAAGAAAATACAGGATGCCGCTAAAGAGCTGGGCTACCGCCACAACACATTTGCAAGCAGCTTACGCAAACAGAAAACCAATACCATTGGTGTGATTGTGCATGAACTGAACAGTAACTTTATTACATCGGTATTGGCAGGTATAGAAAAGGTAACAACAGAAGCAGGGTACGACATCATTATTGCACACTCGTCTGAAAGCAGCACCAAAGAAGCGGCAAACGCATTGAACCTTTTCCATAAACGGGTTGATGGACTGATTGCATCGCTTGCATTTGATACAAAATCGCTGGAACATTTTCAGCATTTTGAAGAGAAAGGCATACCCGTTATTTTCTTTGACCGTGTGGAAGAAAAAGGCGAAAGCACCAAAGTAATTATTGACAACTACAAATGCGGCTATCAAGCAACACAGCATTTGATAGAGCAGGGCTGCAAAAGAATTGTACTGGTTACCGCTAATTTGAAACGTAACGTTTATGCCCAACGTTACAAAGGTTATGCCGATGCTTTGTTTGATAACAATATATCCTTGAACAAAAATCTGGTACTGATAAAAGACCTGAGTGAACAATGCGGTGTTGAAGCAGCTAAAGAGATACTACAAATGAAACCCTTGCCAGACGGGGCATTCATCACCAACGATTTTTCTGCAGCCATCTGTATGCAAACCTTGAAAGATTATGGCATTCGCATACCGGAAGACATTGCCATTGTTGGTTTCAACAACGATGCCATCAGCAAGATTGTGGAACCGCAATTGTCTACCATCCATTACCCGGGTATCGATATGGGCGAAATTGCTGCAAGGAACCTCATTAGCCATTTAAAAGGCATGTCCAATATTAAACACACACAAACCATCGTGGTGCGTTCGGAACTGATTGTCCGCAAGTCATCGCTAAAAAAATAACAGAACAAAATTTGCTTGTTGTATAAATCGTCTACTATGAAACTAAAGAAGAAAAAAATTGCTATCGTAACAGGAGGAGCATCAGGCATTGGATTGGCCATTGCAGAAAAATTTGTCTCATCGGGTATCCATACCATTGTAATAGGAAGGGATGAAAAAAAATTGCAGGCTGTAAAAAAGAAACTGGGCGATTTATGTGAAACCGTTTCGTTCGACTTAAAGAACCTTGCAGCCATTCCACAACTGGTAAAAGACCTGGTGAAACAATTTGGCGGCATTGATATATTGGTAAACAATGCAGGCATCAATATGAAAAAAGATTTTGTGGATGTAAGCGACGATGAGTTTCAGCAGATACTGCTCACCAATGTTACCGCTGTATTTGCCTTGTCGAGGGAAGTGGTAAAATACATGCACAAGAAAAAATCGGGCAGCATCATCAACATCAGCTCCATGGCTTCGCAATACGGTTTGCCAAAAGTAATTGCCTATACTGCATCCAAATCTGCTATTGAGGGCATGACCAGGGCAATGGCCGTGGAGCTATCGCCCAAAGGCATCCGCGTTAACTGCATTGCCCCGGGTTTCATAGCAACAGACATGAGTGCGAAAGCCCTGAACAGCGATAAAGAAAGGAAACAAAAAGTAATGAGCCGCACACCTATGGGCCATATGGGCAGCCCTGAAGATATTGCCAGTGCTGCATTGTACCTGGCCAATGGCGAAGCCAAATATGTAACGGGTGTTGTATTGCCTGTTGATGGTGGCAACTCTATCGGTTTTTAATGATCATAAAAATTCAACGATTGTATGTTCAAGCAACTTACACTTATCATACTTGCAACATTCTTTTGTCAGCAACTCATTGCACAAAATATGGTTGCTGAAACAAAAGCAGCCAATGCATTTGTAATTGCTGATGCAACAAGTAGTACGGAAATTTATGTAGATGAAAACGATGATGCTCTTGTAAAAAAATCTGCCGAACTGTTACAGCAAGACATTGAACTGGTAACAGGTAAAAAACTTGCCATCATTCATAGAATTATTACGCCACATAAAAATGTAATCGTTATTGGCTCAATTGAAAAATCATCCATGATCAAACAATTGATCCAAGCTAAAAAATTGAATGCAACAAGCATTAAGAACAAATGGGAAGCCTATCAAATAACAACATTTCAAAAACCTTTTACTGAAATAGAAAATGCTTTGGTCATTGCTGGCAATGATAGACGTGGTACAGCTTACGGCGTATTTGAACTCTCCAAACAGATCGGTGTTTCGCCCTGGTACTGGTGGGCCGATGTTCCAGCAAAGAAGAAAAAAGAACTCTACATCAAACCCAATACAACTATTGTTGATTCACCTGTTGTAAAATACCGTGGCATATTTATCAACGATGAAGCACCCGCATTAAGCAATTGGAGCAAGGAAAAATTTGGTGGCTTTAACCATCAATTCTATGAAAAAGTATTTGAGCTCTTGCTTCGTTTAAAAGCCAATTATTTATGGCCAGCCATGTGGGGCAATGCTTTTAATGATGATGATAAACTAAACAATGTATTGGCCGATGAATATGGAATTGTAATGGGCACGTCTCACCACGAACCTATGCTACGCAGCCAGCAAGAATGGAAACGTTATGGCAAAGGTGCCTGGAATTATGAGCATAACGATACCACATTAAATAGTTTTTGGCGTAAAGGCATCGCAAACATGCGTAACCATGAAAGTATTGTAACCATTGGCATGCGTGGAGATGGCGATGAGCCAATGACTGAAGGAACAGCAACTGCTTTACTTGAAAAAATTGTACAAAAACAAAGGGAAATCATTACAGAAGTAACAGGCAAACCTGCCAATAAAACACCACAGCTATGGGCTTTATACAAAGAAGTGCAGGATTATTATGATAAAGGCATGCGTGTTCCAGATGATGTTACATTGTTGCTGTGCGACGATAACTGGGGCAATATACGTAAGCTGCCTAAGTTAAATGAAAAGCAAAGAAGTGGCGGTTATGGTATCTATTACCATTTTGATTATGTAGGTGACCCGAGGAACTATAAATGGCTGAACACAAACAATATTGCCCGGGTATGGGAACAGATGCACCTGGCCTATGAATACAAAGTCGATAAAATTTGGATTGTAAATGTTGGTGATATAAAACCGATGGAAATGCCCATGTCTTTCTTTTTGGATTATGCATGGAACCCCAAGAAGTGTAACGCAGACAACGTGGGCAGTTACCATGAAAGCTTTGCTGCACAACAGTTTGGTACAACTTACGCTAAAGAAATTGGTGCTATCTTAAATAAGTACACACAGTTTAATGCAAGAAGGAAACCAGAGCTGCTTACTGCCAATACCTATAATTTAACGCATGGCGAAGCCAGCAGGATTGTTGACGAATACAACGCATTATGGGAACAGGCAGAAAAAATAAACAACAGCCTTTCACCTGAATACAGGGATGCTTTTTTTCAATTGGTACTGCATCCTGTAAAAGCATGTGCCAACCTGAATGAAATGTACCTAACCGTTGCAAAGAATCAAGTAGCATATGCACAAAGGTTTGCCGTAGCCAATGAATATGCAGACAAAGCAAAACAACTGTTCATCAACGATTCATTGATCAGCCTGCAATACCACCAGTTGGCAAATGGCAAATGGAACCATATGATGGACCAGACACATATTGGTTATACCTATTGGCAACAACCGTTGGTACAAAAAATGCCGGAAGTGAAGTACGTACCAAAAGATTCATTAGTTGAAGAAGGCCCGCAATACGATACAACGGTACAGTCTGCTTTATCTAATGTGCCTAAAAAGAGCAAGGGCAATATCTTTTATGAGTTTGACAATTGGGTTTCAATGGATGCGGCCCATTATACAAAAGCCATAACGGTTAACAACATTCAATGGCAAACCATAAAAGGCATTGGCCGTGATGGCGATGGCATTACACCTTTCCCTGTAACAGCAGCAGCACAAACCGTTTCAGCAACTTCGCCACATTTGGAATATGATGTTTATACCTATAGTAAAGGAACAACAAAAATCAATCTGTACTTCTCCCCTACTTTAAATTTTCACAACACCGCTACAGGTTTGCAGTATGCCATTTCAATAGACGATGAACAGCCACAAGTATATTCTTTAAACAAAGACGTAAACGATAAAAAGCAATGGGAGCAATGGGTTGCAGACAATATCATTATTAAAACATCTACCCATCAACTTTTAAAAGCAGGAAAGCATACGGTTAAGTTCTGGATGGTTGATGCAGGTATTGTATTGCAAAAAATTGTACTGGACTTTGGTGGGTTGAAACCAAGCTACTTGGGCCCACAAGAAACAAAAATCAAATAAATGTTTACATACAAACAAATACCTGCTGCACTGTTATGTTGTGCCATACTGTTATGTAGCAAACCTGCTTGGTGCCAGGTAAAGCTACCCAAATTGGTAAGCGATAACATGGTGCTGCAAAGGGATGCACCCATAACCATTTGGGGCTGGGCAGGCAATAATGAAAAAGTAACGGTTAGCTTTCTTCAAAAAAAATATGAAGCCGTTACCAACCAACAAGGCAAATGGTCTGTTACCATTGCTGCACTGAAAGCAGGTGGGCCTTACAAGATGAATATTGATGCCAGCAACCATATTACCATCAACAACATTTTGGTAGGCGATGTGTGGATATGCAGCGGCCAATCGAATATGGAGCTGGAAATGGAACGTGTAAAGTATAGGTATGCTGATGAGATTGCCAAAGCCAACAATCCTTTTATACGCCAGTTCACGGTACCTGATAAATACAATTTCATTCAGCCGCAGGATGATGTGGATAATGGCTCATGGGTTACGGTAAACCCTAAAGACATCCTGCATTTTTCTGCTGTGGCCTATTTTTTTGCAAAAGAAATTTATGCAAAATACAAAGTACCTATTGGTTTAATCAATACTGCATTGGGTGGTTCGCCAGCCGAATCATGGATAAGCGAAGATGCTTTGAAAAAATTTCCCACTTACTATGAAGAGGCTCAAAAATTTAAAGACCAAAACCTTATTACGTCAATTGAAACAAAAGACAGGAACGCCTCCAACGCATGGTATAAACAATTGAACGCAACAGATGAGGGCATTAAAAACAATTGGAAATCTGTTGACATAAACGATAGCGATTGGCAACAAAAAAACATGCCTGGTTACATAGATAATATGCAAGCCGGTGCAGTATGGCTTCGTAAAACATTTACTGTTCCTGCATCTATGCTGGGCAAAAATGCAAAGCTTGAACTGGGAAGGATCGTTGATGCCGATTCCGTTTTCATCAATGGCAAATTTGTTGGTAATACCACTTATCAATACCCGCCACGCAGGTATGAATTTGCAGCCAATATTTTGCAGCAAGGCACCAACATCATTGCAGTGAAACTTGTTAGCAACAGCGGCCGTGGCGGCTTTGTGTTGGATAAAAAATATACCATCACCACTGCATCAGATACCATTGATTTAACAGGCAACTGGAAATACAGAACAGGTGCCGTAATGCCAACAGCACCGGGCCAGACCTTTGTAAGATGGAAACCATTGGGTTTATACAATGCCATGATTGCACCATTGCTTAACTATGCTATCAAAGGCGTTATCTGGTACCAGGGCGAAGCCAATACAAAAAACCCGGGCGAGTACAAGAGCCTGATGGAAACATTGATTACCGATTGGCGGGCAAAATGGAAGCAGGGTAACTTTCCCTTCCTGTTTGTACAGTTGGCCAATTTCATGGAAGCCAAACAGCAGCCAACAGAAAGCAGTTGGGCAGCAACGAGGCAGGCACAATTCAATACATTGTCTGTGCCCAATACTGCTATGGCTGTAGCCATTGACCTGGGCGACTGGAACGATATACACCCCGAAAACAAACAAGCTGTGGGCTACCGTTTGGCATTGCAAGCAAGAAAGCTGGCATACCATGAAACCAGCATCGTTTCATCTGGTCCACTGTATCAGTCCATGAAAATAGATGGCAACAAGGTCACCATCGGCTTTAGCAATATTGGTAAAGGTTTAATAGCAAAAGGTGCTGTCTCGCTGAGCTTGCCGAAGAGTGAACTGAACTATTTTTCCATTGCAGGTGCAGATAAAAAATTTGTATGGGCCAATGCCATTATCAAAGGCAACAAAGTAATTGTTTGGAACGACGCAGTTAAAAACCCTGTTGCAGTAAGGTATGCATGGGCCGATAACCCCGCAAGTGCAAACCTGTACAATAAAGACGGGCTGCCTGCTTCGCCATTTGAAACAGGTAATTAGGCTATAGTTAATGATCAATATGCGTAAGTAACGCTATCAAATATTCATAAACACCACCACTTGAAAAAGCTGATCACATCCATTACTATCGTTGCAGCCATTGCTGCATGCACTTCATCCAAACAGGCAACACAGTCAGCAACTGCAATAGATAGCACAAAGGGCCTAAAAGACTATTATGCCAACTATTTTCCTATTGGTGTTGCGGTTTCGCCACATGCATTGAAAACAGATGAAGCAGCTTTGATTACCCAACAGTTCAACAGCATGACACCCGAGAACTGCATGAAATGGGAAGCCATACACCCAAAAGAAAACGTATACAATTTTAAAGATGCAGATTCCATTGCCGCCTTTGCACAACGCAACCACATGAAGCTACGTGGGCACTGCCTATGCTGGCACAACCAGGTACCCGGTTGGGTGTTTAAAAATGCAGATGGCACAACCGTTGGCAAAGAAACTTTGTTGAAACGTTTAAAGGAACATATCACTACCGTTGTAACCCGTTACAAAGGCACCATCTATGCATGGGATGTGGTGAACGAAGCCATCTCCGACAAAAAAGACGAGTACCTGCGCAACTCGCCCTGGCTGCAAATCATAGGCGAAGAATACATTGCCAAAGCATTTGAATATGCACACGAGGCAGACCCTGATGCAGTACTGTTTTACAACGATTACAATGAAATTGGTGCCATCAAAAGGGAGAAGATCTACAAGCTGGTAACAGGTTTAAAAAAAGCAGGTGTACCTATTGGTGCAGTTGGGCTACAGGCACATTGGGCAGTAAACGAACCTTCTATGCCGCAACTGGACAGTACGCTGCAACGCTTTGTACAAACAGGTTTGCCATTGCAGATAACAGAGCTGGACATTTCGGTGTACAACAAAGAACATGATGCAAGGGAAAGAAGACCCGAAGATGCCAATACCGCTTTTACCCCCGAAAGGGAGCAACGGCAACTGGAAGTATATAAGATGTGCTTTCAACTGTTCCGCAAATACCGCAAGCACATTACAGGCGTAACCTTCTGGAACGTGAGCGAACGGTATAGCTGGCTCGATAATTTTCCTGTAAAGGACAGAAAGGATTACCCTTTATTGTTTGACAAAAACCTGCAACCCAAAAAAGCTTTCTGGCAAGTGGCAAAGTTTTAATTGCACTACGTTTGGGAAAGGTTCATGCATATTTTATTGCCGATGGGTCCGACGCCTCAAAAGTTTAATAGTAGTATTGTAGCCGATTACAAAAAACTAAAAAACAACTTATGACAACAGCAAAAGCTTATGCAGCGTATAATGCAACCTCTCCGTTGGCACCGTATGACTTTACCAGAAGGGATGTGGGCACCCATGATGTGCAGATAGAAATTTTATACTGTGGCGTTTGCCATAGCGACCTGCACCAGGCCAAAGACGAGTGGGGCGGATCGATATACCCCATGGTGCCGGGTCATGAAATTGTGGGCAAAGTAACCAGCGTTGGCAACGGCGTTACCAAATTTAAAGTAGGTGATACGGCCGGCGTTGGCGTAATGGTTGACAGTTGCCGCACCTGTAAGAACTGTGAGAAAAGCCTGGAACAATATTGTGTGGAAGGCATGACCGGCACCTACAATACATTGGAGCGTGACGGTAAAACCATTGCACAAGGTGGCTACTCCACACAGATTGTAGTTGATGAACGCTATGTGTTGAACATTGCACCGCACCTTGACCTGAAAGCCGTGGCACCATTGCTTTGTGCAGGCATCACCACCTACTCGCCACTCATATATGCGGGTGTTACCAAAGGCATGAAGGTGGGTATTGTTGGGCTGGGTGGACTGGGCCATATGGGTGTAAAATTTGCTGCGTCTTTTGGTGCAGAAGTCACTGTACTAAGCACTTCGCCTGCAAAGGAAGCCGATGCGAAAAGATTGGGTGCAACAAAATTTTTACTGACAACAGATGCCGAAGCCATGAAAGCATACGACAGTTATTTTGATGTAATACTGGATGCCATTTCGGCCAATCATGATTACACAAAATACCTGGACCTGTTAGACATCAACGGCAAATTATTGGTTGTTGGCCTGCCAACAGAAGCACCCAAAGTGCTGCCGTTTTCTTTAATCAAAAACCGCAGAAGCATTATTGGCTCTATGATTGGCGGCATGCAGGAGACACAGGAAATGCTTGATTACTGTGCAGCCAACAACATTGTTTCGGATGTGGAGCCGATAGCTATGCAAAACATTAACGAAGCCTACGAACGCATGTTGAAGGGCGACGTGAAGTACCGTTTTGTAATTGACCTTGCTTCGCTGAAAGCTTAAGCAAGTGATGTTGTTGCCAGCTATGGTACATAACGCAACGGTAGTGGCGTCGCACCCATGAAGTATAGAACATAGCCAGGCATTACAACATCTAAATAAAACTTGTCATGAAAAAAATTATCACCGTTGCTTTGTTTGCTTTGGGTCTGCTTAAAAGTTATGGCCAGCAAAAGGAATATACCAATCCTGTTCTTGCGGGCTTTTACCCCGACCCAAGTATCTGCAAAGCAGGTGATGATTTTTATCTGGTCAACTCCACATTTGTGTACTACCCTGGCCTACCTATTTTTCATAGCAAAGACCTGGTAAACTGGAAGCAGGTTGGTAATGCCATCCATCGTCCAGACCAAGTGAACTTTGACAATGCAGGTGTATCAAGGGGCCTGTTTGCACCTGCCATCAGTTACCATAACGGCCTGTTCTATATTGTTTGTACATTGATTGACAAAGGCGGCAACTTTGTAATCACTGCAAAAGACCCTGCTGGTCCGTGGAGCAATCCAACATGGCTAAAAGAAGTGGATGGCATTGACCCTTCGCTGTTTTTTGATGACAACGGTAAAGCCTATATACTCTTCAACAGCATAGCACCCAACAACAACCCTTTATACGATGGTCATAGAACCATACGCATGTTGCAGTTTGATTACAGCAACTTAAAAATTGTTGGCGAAGAAAAGCTGTTGGTGAATGGTGGAACAGACATCACCAAAAAACCCGTATGGATTGAAGGCCCGCATATATTTAAAAAAGATGGCTTCTATTATTTGATCTGTGCCGAAGGTGGCACGGGCTACAACCATTCGGAAGTGGTGTTCAGGTCAAACTCGTTGGGTGAGGCATTTGTGCCGTATACCAACAACCCCATCCTTACGCAACGCCAATTGGATCCCGCAAGAAAGAACCCGATTACCACAACCGGCCATGCCGATTTTGTACAGACAAAAGATGGCAATTGGTATGCAGTATTCTTAGGCTGCAGACCTTATGAAAGCAGTTACTACAATACCGGCAGGGAAACCTTTATGGCACCCGTAACCTGGAAAGATGGCTGGCCCACCATACTTGAAAAAGAGGAAGTGTTGCAGTACAAATACCCAGTACCCATGCCTTCTTTAACAAAAACAGTCAGCAACAATTTTAGCGGCAACTACTTTTTTAAAGATGGTTTTGACAAGCCCACATTGGATAACCGTTTTATGTTTTTACGCATACCACAAACAAACTGGCACAGCCTTACAGAAAAGCCTGGTAACTTATCTATTCAATTGCAACCACAGACTTGCAGCCAAAAAGTCAATCCATCCTTTGTTGGTTTCAGACAGGCTCATATAAAATGCTATGCAAGCACAGCTATGCATTTCAATGCAGCAGCCATTAATGAAAAAGCAGGTTTGCTCATCTTTCAAAGCGAAAACAATTATTACTACCTGTGCAAGTCTGTTGAAAACAACCAACCTGTTGTACAATTGTTCAAAAGCACCAATACCGGTGGTTTGGACCTGATGGCTCAACAACATATTACAGTTGCTACACAAGCATTGCAATTAAAGATAGAAGCCGATGGAAGCAAGTATGCTTTCTATTTTGCTACACAGAAAAACAAATGGGTTCTGTTGAAAGACCATGTTGATGGCAAGTTTTTAAGTACAACTACAGCAGGTGGTTTTGTAGGGAGCCTGTTTGCCATGTATGCAACATCATTGGGTAATGCCAGTACAAACAAAGCCTATTTTGATTGGTTTGAATATAAAGGAGATGATCAGGCACTTAAATAAAACCATCAATTGGTTTTAAGAAAAACAATAAATACAATGATTGCCAGCAAATGAATGATTGTTGACAACATATTTGCTTTGCTTCCTTTATACGTCTTTATAAAATTCACTGCAAGCAATACTGCACTTATGAAAGGCAATAACATCAATGCCAATATGCCCAAGCCAGGGTTACAAGGACCAGATGGGTATGCCTTATTAAGTAAACAAATACTTGCGATGGCAAGCAAATAAAACAATAGGCTTAAGCCTGCTTTTTTTGATACCGCGTTATTCAAGTTGCTATGCATCGGTTAAAACTATCGGGATTTATGCACTAAATCATTTCCTTCAACTTGCCAACTACTGCATCCACTTCTTCCTTTGTATTCAGCTTACTGAAACTGAAACGCACCGTTACCTGGTTGGGATTATTGTTTATTTCACGTATCACATGGCTACCTGCGTCGGCACCGCTGGTACAGGCACTGCCACCACTTGCACAGATATTGTTGATGTCCATGTTGAACAGGATCATTTCGCTCTTTTCTGTTTTGGGAAAGCTAACACTCAATACCGTGTACAGGCTCTTACCTAAAGGATCGCCGTTAAACTCAATGCCTGCAATATTTTGCTTCAATTGCTCCATCATGTGCAACTGCAGGCTTTTAATGTGTTTGCTGTCCGCCTCATGGTTATCGGTAGCCATCTGCAATGCTTTGGCAAAGCCCACAATGCCATACAGGTTCTCGGTACCTGCACGCATGTTACGCTCCTGGCTGCCACCGTGTACAAAAGGTTTTATGCGTACGTTTTCATTAATGTACAAAATGCCAACACCTTTTGGCCCGTGAAATTTATGACCCGCCCCAGTTATGAAATGAACAGGTGTGTTCCTAAGATCAAACGGGAAATGCCCAACGGTCTGTACCGTATCGCTATGAAAAACGGCATTGTGTTTTTTGCAGAGGTCACCCACCGCATATATATCCAGCATGGTACCGGTTTCATTGTTGGCATGCATTAATGTAACCAGTGTTTTTTCCTCGCTTTCTTTCAGCAATCTTTCCAGGTCGTCCATATCAATATGGCCAGTGGTTGGCAATAGCTTTACATAGCTGATACGCACATCTTCACCACAACCCAAATGCTCCACTGTATGCAAAGTGGCGTGGTGCTCTATTTTTGAACTGATGATATGCCTGCAACCCAGATCCCGTACCGCTGCCGCAATAGCCGTATTGCTGCTTTCGGTACCGCCACTGGTAAAGAAGATTTCTGCCGGGTGTGCATTCAAGATTTTCGCTACGCCCTTTCTTGCATTTTCAATGGCAAGCCTTGTTTCCCTACCGTAACTGTAAATGCTGGAAGGGTTGCCAAAATGGTTGGTAAGGTAGGGCATCATTGCCTCTAACACTTCAGGGTCTAGGGATGTAGTAGCCGCATTGTCAAAATAGATTCTTTCCATGTATAATTTTTATAGCCAGGTATTTATATGGGTTTGTTTTTTGGAAGGGCATCCACCCACTTAGCGTAGCCCTCTTCAAAAAACCGGTAACTAACAGTTGGTAGCAAAAATAAATAAATACAGGTGAGTATTGCCATAAAATAAAAAGCTGTCGTTTAAAACGACAGCTTTTTTTAGACAACCTGTATAATTCACTGTTTACTGAACAACTATTTTCTGGTTAAGGTTCAACTCGTTTCCATAAAAACGCACAATGTACAGGCCCCTTGCTGTACCTGCGGGCAAGTTAATGGTTTGCGACATGGGCCCTTCAACTTCTGTATTGATCAGTTTACTTATTAAAGGCACACCCGCATTGCTCAATACCAGCATCTGGTACTGCCCTTTGGGCACATTGTTCATTTGCAAGTTGAAATTACCCGTATTTACAATTGTTGGGTTGATGCTGATGGAAGGCAGTTTGCCAACAAATAACTTAGCGATGTTAGAGTAGGTATAGTTACCGGATTTCTCCACAGATTTTACGCGGTAAAAATTGTTGCCATTAAATAGGCTTATATCAATAAAGGAATTTTTTGAAACAGTAGAAGTAGCATTGGAAGCAATGGTCCGTAATGTGGTGAACTTGAAACCGTCGTTGCTTTTTTCGAGAATGTAACTATCCACATTTGTTTCATTAAAAATGGTCCAGTCTATCCTTGCCTGGTTGTTCTCGAAACTTGCATTGAGGTTGTCTGCAACAACTGTTGTTTGTGCGGTAACGCTATGTGTAAAAAAGAGCAGGGCAAATATGTAGAGTAGCTTTTTCATAACCTGAATTTTGTAGTGACCAATACTGGTAAACTGCCAAATAGAGTGCCACACTGCACACCAATAAAAACGCCATTCCAGTAACTGAAATGGCGAATAAATTCCTCAAACTAGGCAATGTATTACATGACCTCGCTAATATCCTTCATCATGCGTTTGGCAATATTGTCGGCCGTTGTTTCAAAATTGCTTTCGGCATAAATACGGATGATGGGTTCGGTGTTGCTGGTACGCAGGTGCACCCAGTCTTTCTCGAATTCTATCTTTAAACCGTCTTCTGTATTGATGGGGTTGTTTTTGTATTTCTTTTTGATTTCGCCAAAAATTTTCTTGATGTCGAAACCTTTTTCCAGTTCAATTTTGTTCTTACTCATGAAATAGTCAGGGTACGTGTTACGCAACTGCTTGATGGATTTTTTTTCTTTGGCAAGATGCGTCAGGAACAAGGCAATGCCAATCAGTGCATCGCGGCCATAATGCAGGTCGGGAACAATGATGCCACCGTTTCCTTCGCCACCAATAACCGCATTTACTTCTTTCATTTTGTTTACCACGTTCACCTCGCCTACCGCACTTGGAAAGTATTCGCCGCCATTTTTAATGGTCACATCTTTCAATGCACGGGTAGACGACATATTGCTAACCGTATTGCCTTTCCTGTGCTGCAAAATATAATCTGCCACGGCAACCAACGTATATTCCTCGCCAAACAGGCTGCCATCTTCGCAAACAAAACAAAGCCTGTCCACATCAGGGTCAACCGCTATGCCCAGGTCGGCATTCTGCTTGTTTACTTCGGTACACAATTCTGTTAAATGCTGTGGTAATGGTTCAGGGTTATGGGCAAACTTTCCGTTCACTTCTGCGTTCAGTACGGTAATGTCTTTTGCGGCCACACCCAATGCTTTCAGCAACAAAGGCACTGCTATGGCACCTGTGCTGTTAATGGCATCCAATACAATTTTGAACTTGCGTTTTTTAATGGCAGCAATGTCTACCAATGGGTAGTTCACCACTGCATCTATATGCTGCTGCAATAAGTTCTCATTGGTAGTGTACGAACCCAATTTATCAACCCCAACAAAACTGAAGTCATCTGCTTCGGCAATGGCCAATACTTTGGCACCATCGTCGCCACTGATGAACTCGCCTTTACCGTTCAATAGTTTTAAAGCGTTCCATTCCTTTGGGTTATGGCTTGCTGTTAAAATAATGCCTCCTGCTGCGTTTTCAAAAGTCACCGCCATTTCCACAGTTGGTGTGGTACTTAAGCCAAGGTCCACCACATCCAGTCCCAATGCATTCAAGGTGCTAACCACGATGCGTTGCACCATTTCGCCACTGATCCGTCCATCACGCCCGATCACGATTTTTTTGTTGGTTGACTGTTGGGAAAGCCATGTGCCAAATGCAGCTGTGAAACGCACCACATCAAGCGGGCTAAGGGTTTCACCAGGCTTGCCTCCTATTGTTCCCCTAATGCCTGATATACTTTTTATTAATGCCATCGTAAAGGTTTTTCGGAGGGCGAAAATAACGATTTAAAATTGAGAATACGGAAGAAATACCTCATCTTTAATAGCATGAAACTAGACCCTGTTTTTGATAAGTATTTTGACCAAAGCCAAGCTGAATATTACAATCAGCTTTTTTTACAAAACGGGCTGCATCCATTTGTTGACAAACCCAAAGACGAGTTTAATGTTGCTCTGGGTAACCATACGAATGATCTACAATTTATTTTGAGGTTACCTGTTGAAGAATTTCAGGCTGCTGTTAACTCAATCGAGCATGAAGTTAGAAAAGCAGGTATACCAGAAGACTATCCATTAAGACAATTATCACTAAATGAATTGAAAGAAATAATAATTCACACAAATGAATGGAGCAGGCAAGATGTAATTGCTGCAAAAATTATCCTAGAGGAAAACAATGCGATTGTGAATTATGAACAAATTGAAAAAATAAAAGATTCAATTAGACAGGATAAGAAAAAGAAAGAAGGAACAATCTCAATGCCATTGCTAGTACTAATGTACGCTTCTGCTTTACTTGGTGGGTTTATCGCAATTGTTGCAGGGGCATTTGTGTACTATTCGAAATCAACAGACCTAGATGGCAATACTGATTACAACTTTACCGAAGCGTATAGAAATCATGGCAAAATAGTATTCATCATTGGAGTTACGGTTGCTTTTCTTTTTTTAGTATCGAGGTTATTGTTTTCTGTTTAATCATCATTGCTGCTGTATGTTTGCAACATAAATAAAATGGAATGCCCACAAAATCCTGGTACAAAGACTGGTTCTCGTCACCTTATTATCATCAGCTCTATCAACATAGGGACGATACGGAAGCATTTGCATTCATCAATAAACTGATTGAGCACCTGCAGCCCGCAAAAGGCAGCCGCATGCTGGATGTGGCTTGCGGAAAAGGCAGGCACAGCAAGGCTTTGGCCGAAATGGGCTTTGATGTTACAGGTATCGATCTTTCCTTTCCATCCATTGAAGAAGCAAAACAGTTTGAAGAGGAGCACCTGCATTTTTACCAACACGATATGCGTTTGCCTTTCTGGATCAATTATTACCAATATGCTTTCAACTTCTTTACCAGCTTTGGTTATTTCCGTACCAGGCGTGAACACGACAATGCCATACGCACCATTGCACAAAGCTTGAAAGAAGAAGGTGTTTTTGTGATTGATTACCTGAATGTGCACCATGCAGAAGACACTACGGAAAGGTCCATCGTAAAAGAAATTGAAGGCAACCAGTTCCATATTACCAAATGGCACAACGAAGAGCATTTCTTTAAACAGATACAGGTGATCGATGCCAGCAGCAAAGCCCTGAAACATTTATATACCGAACGTGTAGCCAAATTTTCTTTGGGCGATTTTACAGATATGCTTTCGTATCAGCACATGCAGGTGCAGGAGGTTTTTGGCGATTACCAATTGGGCAGTTACGATGTAAAGAAATCGCCCCGGATGATCATTGTGGCAAAGAAGAAAATGCGGTAATTACTTTTCCTTGTTGTTTACCAGCATCCATTTTGCAGTTTCGTAAAATGCGGTGGTAAAGGCCGACATCCTTTTTTTGATGGCCAGCTCTTCTGCCGCATTCCATGTACGGTTATTGGATTGAACAGGCAGCAACTGCTCCTGATCGAAGCGGATGTTTTTAACAAAGTAAAACGAATCGGTAACCCAGCCAATCTTTCCTTCATCATGGTGAATGACAAATGCCCCATTGTTTTTTATGGAAGGGTTCAACACATCCCTGCCAAGCGTTGTATTCAAATAAGACTGATGTACCAACCCTGCAATGGTAGGTAACACATCAATTTGCGAAACCACTTTATCATATTGTTTTGGCTGCAATAAAGATGGTGCGTAAAACAACAATGGTACATGCTCGTCACTTAACCTGTTATCCGTCCATGCATCTGGGTAAATGGCTTTGGCATTGCCTTCCACACCATGGTCGCCCACAAAAACAAAAATGGTATTGGCAAAATACCTTTCTTTTTTTGCGGCGTCTATCAATGTTTTAAACGCATAGTCGCTGTAGGCAAAAGCATTGTATTCTTCAACAGACAAAAAACCATATTTGGCCAGTGTATCTTTATCTATCTGCCTTTTTACAAAATCTTTATCCGTTTCTGGAATGGTGTATGGCCGGTGGTTATCTGCTGTTTGGATCACTGCAAAAAAAGGTTGCTGCTGCGTTGCAAATACCTTGTTGCTTTCCAGGAACAGGTCCTTATCGCTAATGCCCCATACATTTACTTTGGGCGATGTGTAGGCACCCTCTTCATAAATTTTTACATCTTTTATATTGTTCAGCAAACCCCTGTAATTGTTGAATTCGCTATTGCCACCAATAAAATACATTTTGTTGTAGCCATCAAAATTGTTGATGATGGTATGCTGTTGAATGGACGCTTCGTTGCGGCTGCTGAATTTGGACAGTTGCACATCGGGTATGCCCGTAAGCGTTGCAAATACGCCTCTTGCCGTTGCAAAATGCGGTGTAAAACACCTATTGAAAAAAATACCTTCTTTACTCAGTTGGTTAAAGTAAGGCGTCGCATTCAACGGGTTACCGCTCATGCTGCTTTTGTACATACTAAAGCTTTCGCAAATAACCAATACAATATTGGGCTTGCTTTCCAATCCATGACTATTGGGATACACCCATCTTTCAAAAGATTGTTTCCTTATCGAAGCACTGTCCAGTTGCAAAAAACCGGCTACGGTAACGTATGATTTCTTTACCGCATCGTTACCTGTTTCAGGTGTACGGAAACGGAGCGTTGTAAAGAAATTCTGCAAAGGATTCAAGGCCAGGTACGATTTGAAATTGTCCTTGTACACAAAAGCATCCATCCATTGCAATGGTTTTGATGATACACTACCGTAAATACCAAAAACCATCAACACAGTTACCCATGCATACCACCTTCTCCGGTAATTGATTTCGGACTTGTTGTTGATGGATTCAACCTGTTGGTGCGTTTTTTTATACAACCAATAAAACAGATAGGCAACAGCAATCAATGCCAACACAATCCAAAATAGTGGATAGGACTGCCACAGCATCTGAAAAGAAATTTTTGCATCTTCTGCAAAGTTCAATGCACTTGCATTTAACCTTGTACTTACATAAGCAAAGTGGCCATAGTCTGCACCAAAGAAAAACATCAGTAAAAAAGTAGCGATAGCCAAATAGGTAACCCAGGCCCTTCTTGCATTAATACTGCTGTATGGCGATAGCCTGGGAATGAAACTCAACAGTACAATAGGTATCAGTAAAATGCATATCCATCTTATGTCAAAGCGTATGCCCATTACAAAAGAGGGAACCGCATCAATCAAGGAAATATTTTCGGGCCTAAAAGCCAAGAAAGTAGAAACCCTGAACAAGGTAAACACCAATAGGAAAATAAAGAACAGTTTAACCACCCATTGAATGGTTTTGGGTGCACGCCATTTAAGCAACATGGTTACGGGGTTTTCTTCTTGTTGTTTAAAATCATGTAGCGTGCCGTTTCATAAAACGCATCGGTGATGGAGCGGTACTGCCTCTGCAAGCTATCTGTATTTGCAGACATTGTATTGTTGAACGCAGCAAATTCTTTTTGGTTGGGGTTTGTAAAATAGTACCCATATACATAGTCATTGCCAATGGTAGCTACCTTTCTTATATCAACCAATATGTTGAATACATAATGTTCGGCATTATTCTTATCTGCTTTAATGATATCCCTGCCCATGGTTTTGTTGGTGTACGATATACCGGCAAGTCCGGCAATAGATGGCAATACATCAATTTGCGAAACAACATTGCTGCTTTTGGTTGGCTGCAACAAACCCGGTGCATAAAACAACAAGGGCACATGGGTAGAAACAAGGCTGGCACCGGTAAATATTCCAGGCAACACTTTAGATCCATCGCCCGGAATACCATGGTCGCCCACAAAAACAAAAATGGTGTTCTTGAAATACTTTTCTTTTTGTGCAGCCTCTATGAACTTTTGGTAAGAGTAGTCGGTGTAGCGGAAAGCATTGTATTCCTCTACGTTTTCAAAACCATAATTCTTTAACGAATCTTTGGACGGGCTTTTCTTTTGAAACTCTTTCAGGTCTTCATCGGGTATGGTATAGGGCCTATGGTTGTCCGAAGTCTGTATCACTGCAAAAAAGGGTTTGTCCTGCTTGGCCAATGCAGCATTTGCTTCCAGGAAAAGCTGTTTGTCACTAATGCCCCATACATCCTGCTTTTTGGCAGCATAGCTTCCTTCCTCGTATAAATGCAGCCCTTCAATGTTGTTGGTAAGTAGTCCACGTATGTTTGCCCAACTGCTACTGCCACCTAAAAAATAATATTTTTCGTACCCTTTAAAATCATTGATGATGGTATGCTGGTCAACCGCTGCGGGGTTACGGCTCGATGTGTTCCGCATCTCAATATCGGGTATGCCTGTAAGCGTTGCCCATACGCCCCTTGCGGTTCCATAAGCCGGCGTAAAGCACCTGTCAAAGAATATTCCCTTGTTGCACATTTCGTTAAAGAAAGGTGTGGTATTTAAAGGATTGCCCACCATGCTGCTCTTGTACATGCTAAAGCTTTCGCAAATAACCAATACAATGTTTGGTTTGGATGATGTAGAATCACCAATAACATTCCTTTCAAAATTCAAGGTGTTTACATCAGGTCTGTCAACACCCAAAAAACTGCTCATCCATGCATAATGCTCACGTACTTTCTTTTCATCAAAGTTGGAATGACGGAAGCTCATGGAGCTAAAGAAAGACTGGAACGGGTTCAAAGAAATATTGGCCACATAATCGTTGCCTTTGGAAAAAGCATCGCTCCAACGCAAAGGGTACTGGCCACCTTTAAATACAGGCCTACCAACAATACCCAATGCCATCAACAGTACAAAGGCAATACTCCATGTAATCCTGCTTTTTGGGGTAGATGCTATCTGCCTGCTGAGCGAGTGGTTATAAATCAGTTTTACAATTGCCAGCAACAATGCAATGGCAACTACCAGTCCCAATATGCTCCAACCTAAATGATAAGTTTGCCACATCATGCGGAAGGAAATTTTTGCATCGTCCAGATAGTTCAGCACACTTGCATTCAGGCGTTGGTGCAGGTAGGCATAGTGGGCAAAATCAAACGCATAAAACAAAGTGAACGCAGTAATAAAAATAACCAGTAGCCACAATGCCACACGCCTGCCCCATTTCTTATTCAACGGATGTAGGTAAGGAATGGTACCCACAATAAAAAGTGCCAACATTAAAATACAGGCCACCCGTAAATCGAACCGAAGCCCCAGTATATAGGCATCAGTTAAAGAAACCTGTTTGGTGGCGGGTGTACGGAAAACAAAAACCAGCAACCAGCGCAGCAAACTCATGAGCAATAAAAAAAAGGCCCCGGTAAGTGCAATCCAGTATATATATCGCGGTAATTTTATTTTTTTCATAGCAGGCAAATGTAACACTTAAAAATTGCTGCATATAGCCGTTCATCAACCAGTATATTTACAGTATGGCAATGCAATTTCTGTTCGTTGGTCTTTTTGACAGGGTTTGGAACTGGCTCGACAAATGCGATACCTGGCTGTTCATGCAGATCAATACTGTTTTCACCAACAGTTTCCTGGACCATGTTTTTCCCTGGTGGCGGGAAGCCACTACCTGGCTACCGCTCTACCTGTTCCTCATACTATTTGCGGTAATGAATTACAAGCAGAAATCCATCTGGTGGATCGTATTCTTTGCCCTGACCATTGCCTTAAGCGACCAGATAAGCAGCGGCATCCTCAAAAACTGGATTGGCAGGCCGAGGCCATGCAACGACGACTTCCTGCAGTTCCACATGCGGCTACTCATCAACCGTTGCCCATCCAGCGGCAGCTTTACTTCTTCGCATGCCACCAACCATTTTGCCGCAGCCATGTTTATATGGCTTACACTGAAACCGGCATTCAAAAAATGGGGCTACCTGTTCTTTGTTTGGGCGGCAACCATCTCGTACGGGCAGGTATATGTAGGTGTGCATTACCCTTTAGACATTCTGGGCGGCTGCATATTGGGTTGTTCAATTGGCTGGCTCACTGCTTCTTTTTTCAATAGAAGGCTGGGGCTGGGAGACAAACCCATTGACCATGCAGTTGCAAACTGACGCATTCCCCATATCTGAATAAAATCTGCAGCCACATCACTTTGCTATCCTTAGTTTTGTTTCAATACTATGAATGAAATACTGATAATACTGGGGCTTATACTCCTGAACGGGTTGTTTTCCATGACGGAGATTGCCCTTGTTTCTGCCCGTAAGGCCCGCTTGGAAGGCCAGGCCAACAAAGGCGATGCAGAAGCAAAAAGGGCATTGGCACTTGCCAACAAACCCGATACATTTATTTCCACCATACAGTTGGTGATTACATTAATCAGTTTGTTAACGGGTATCTTCTCGGGCGAGAAACTGCAAGGCGACCTCATTGCCTGGTTAAGCAAATTCCCCACCATTAAGCCATATAGCCACGGTTTGGCCACGGCCATTGTGGTAGTATCCGTAACCTATGTGGCATTGGTACTGGGCGAGCTTGTTCCCAAAAGGATCGGCTTAAGCAACCCCGAAGGCATTGCCAAAAAGGTAAGCATCCCGTTAAAGTTCATCATTACGGTCATGTACCCCTTCATCAAGTTCCTTACGGCATCTACCAATATCATTACCAGTATTTTCAGGATACGTACCAACGACAACCAGGTAACGGAGGAAGAGATAAAAGCCATTATCAGCGAAGGCACCGAACAGGGAACGATTGAAGAAGCAGAACAGGAAATCATTGAACGGGTATTTCATTTGGGCGACAGGAACATTACTTCTTTAATGACCCATAGAAGCGATATTGTTTGGCTGGATATTTCAAAAACCATTGGCGAAGTAAAGAAGGAAGTAAAGGAAGTGACCCATTCCGTTTATCCCGTTTGCGAAGGCAATATCGACAGCATCAAAGGCATTGTATCCATCAAGGAGCTTTTTGTGCACAGCGACGATACCAGTATCGAAACCATTATAGACCAGCCAATGTATGTTCCTGAAAACAATACAGCCTACCAGGTGCTGGCAAAATTCAGGGAAACAAAAATTCACCATTGCTTTATTGTGAATGAATACGGAAGCATTGAAGGACTGATAACATTGAATGACATATTGGAAGCCATTGTAGGCGACATACCACAACCCGACGAGGAAGACTACCAGATACTGGAAAGGGCCGATGGCAGCTTTTTGATAGATGCACAGATACCTTTCTACGACTTTTTACGCAAGTTTGAAAAGACAGAATGGATGAATGACGAGGAACATAATTTTGATACACTCGCAGGGTTCATACTGCATGAAATGAAGGAAATCCCTACCACGGGCGACACTTTATCGTGGAGAGGCATAAATTTGGAAATCATAGATATGGACAACCATAGAATTGATAAGGTACTGGCAACAGTTGACAGTGCCGAAACTAACGATTAATCCAATTATTTCAACTTGAGTTTCTTTCAGAAAATAAAAGAACTTTTTCAGGCACCACCTCCACGAAACCCGCATGGTGACTGGTTTTATTACAGCAAGATTTTTTCCCGGAAGCTGATTGTACTGTATAAATTTGTAATGGAGCAAGGCCAACAGGGCAAAGTATTGAAAACGGGAGAAGACATAGTACCACCCGAACTGATATTTGGAAGTACCACGGCAAGTGTGATGGAAAAATGGGGTAGGCCCAGGTGCATGTTCAACAACAAGCAAACAAGCAACAACATCCGCATATTTTTTTACAGAAGGGACTATATATACGAAAGCACACTGTTTCAATTACAGTTCCATAACGACAAGCTCTTTTTTGTTTGCATGGAAGTAGGCAAGAGCCTAGCAACGGAAGAAAGCAAAATTGCCATACTTGCCAACATGCTGCCCAGCCATGTTACCGCCAATTTCAAAACGGTGCACAGCATACCAACCATGCAGGACATACACAACAATTACCTGGTTATACAGGACGATGTGCTATTGGATATATGCTATGTAAGTGGCGAGTATGCCAACGAAAAATTAGCCCTGTTGGAAGACGGAAAGAAAAACAACCCACAAAGCACCAACGAAAGCTAGAATGCAAAACTGGCCGTTGTTTTCGGGTAATCCAATTTATAGTTCTGCTCCATGCCGTTTGCCTTCACATTAAAGATATTGATCTGCTTGTCTTGAAAATCGTACAAGAAACTGCAGTTCACTTCTACCTTCTTAACCGATGCAATATTTTCTGTCTCAAGATAGATCCAGGTACTCTCCTGCTTCTGCTCATAACCTAAATAATGCAGCTCAATCGTTTTGCCATCCACTTTAACCAGCAGTTTCTGGGCAATATATTTTGCAATCAGCTTATCCACCGCCGCTTTATCGGCAGGTTTTGCCAAATCAATCTTCGTGTTGCCAAACTTTCTCAAGGCTGCTTCAAAATCGTCGTTAAACACTTTGATGCTCGTTTCAAAAGACCGTCCCTTGGCATTATGGTTAAGCTCTATTACCGATACAAAAAAAGGATGCAATGCAGCCACAATGCCCACCACTAACCATTGGTATAAATTATTTGCCATTCACCTACTATATTTTGCAGCTACAAATGTGGCCATTAATTTTCACTTTGGCATATCAATAATTTCAACCGATATTGCCATATTGCATCTTTAAACAAGTCACCATGAGAAAACTGTTCCTGCTGATTATTCTGGCACCCATAGCTTTTGGCATCCATGCACAGAACATTATGAACAACCCCGGCTCCAACCACGGCAACAAGTTCGAGCAATTGGGCACCATACTGCCCACACCAAACGAATACCGTACTGCCAGCGGTGCACCTGGCCCCAAGTACTGGCAGCAGCGTTGCGACTACAACATCAAATGCGAGTTGGACGAAAAAAACCTGAAATTGACAGGTAGTGAAACATTGACCTATTACAACAACTCGCCCGATGTACTGACTTATTTATGGCTGCAGTTGGACGAAAATGAGCACAGCTCATTGAACAATGCCAATTATCAGGATGCAGAGAACCTGTCAAGACGCGGTGTAAGCCTTAGCCAGGTGAAAGAAATGGCCGAAGCAAAAACAGACAATGGCTATGGCGACAATATTACCAAGCTTACCGATGCCACTGGTGCAAAACTGAAATACACCATCAACAAAACCATGATGCGTGTAGACCTGCCAACAGCATTAAAGCCCGGTGAAAAATTTGTGTTCAATATAGATTGGAACTATAAAATATCCGACCGTCTGGTGATGGGCGGCCGTGGTGGCTACGAGTTCTTTCCCGAAGACGGCAACCACCTGTTTACCATGACACAGTGGTACCCACGCCTTTGCGTGTACAGCGATTTTCAGGGATGGCAGAACCACCAGTTCACAGGCCGTGGCGAATTTGCCCTGACCTTTGGCAACTTCAATGTACAGATGACTGTACCTGCCGACCATATTGTAATGGCCACCGGCGAATGTAAAAACTATGCTTCCGTACTTTCTGCTGCACAGCAGAAACGCTGGGCAGACGCACAGAATGCAAAAGAACCCGTAGAAGTAGTGACACTGGAAGAAGCAAAGAATGCAGAGAAAACAAAAAGCCAGGCAAAGAAAACATGGGTATTCAATGCAAGCAATGTGCGTGACTTTGCATGGGGCTCATCACGCAAGTTCATTTGGGATGCAATGCCTGCCTATATAGACGGAAAGAAAGTAATGTGCATGAGTGCCTATGGCAAAGAAGCCTATAGCCTGTACAGGAAGTTCTCAACCAAAGCAGTATCACATACCATCAAAACCTATTCAAAGTTTTCCATTCCCTATCCATACCCTGTTGCACAAAGCATAGAAGCAAGCAATGGCATGGAATACCCCATGATCTGCTTCAACTATGGCAGAACGGAAAAAGATGGCACTTATACAGAAGCCATTAAAAATGGTATGCTTGGCGTAATCATACATGAAGTGGGGCACAACTTCTTCCCCATGATTGTAAACAGCGACGAACGTCAATGGACATGGATGGACGAAGGACTGAACACTTTTGTGGAGTACCTGACAGAAGAGTTGTGGGACAACAAATTCCCTTCCCGTCGCGGGCCTGCATTTACCATTACAGACTATATGCGTTTGCCCAAAGACCAACTGGAGCCCATTATGACCAATAGTGAAAACATTGTGCAGTTTGGCCCCAACGCTTACAGCAAACCTGCAACAGGCCTGAATATTTTAAGGGAAACCATCATTGGCAGGGAGCTGTTCGATTTTGCCTTCCGTGAATATGCAAGGCGTTGGGCATTCAAGCACCCCACACCTGCCGACCTTTTCCGTACCATGGAAGATGCAAGTGGCGAGGACCTTGACTGGTTCTGGCGTGGTTGGTTCTATGGTATAGAACCTTGCGATATTGCTATGGACAGCATCAAGCATGTAGTGTTTGATGTAGATGCAACCGTTACTGCAGGCGGACGCCGTGGCGGTTTGGGCAATGGCAACGAACCCCTGCATGTAGCAAAACCAGTGGTTCCTTTATTTGATGACGTTTCAAAAATCAGGAACAGGGAAGATGCAAAAATCAAGTTCCAGACCGATGTTGATACAAGCCTTCGCGACTTTTACTGGAAGTACGACAGAGGCATCATCCCCTACGACTCCATTACAAGGTTCCCGGTACCAGCCAGCAATGCAAGCTCCGAAACATTGTCAGGAGAAGAAAAAGAAAAGTACATGAACAAACACCTGTACGAAATATCCTTTACCAACAAAGGCGGTTTAATAATGCCGATTATAGTACAGTTTACTTTTGCCGATGGCACCACGCAACTGGAAAGGATACCTGCACAGGTTTGGCGTAAAGACGAGAAGCATGTAACCAAAGTGTTCATGACAGACAAACCCGCCACATCCATACAGCTTGACCCTTTTAAGGAAACAGCCGACATCAATACCAGCAACAACAGTTGGCCAACCGTTGATGAACCCAGCAAAGTGGCACTGTATAAAATGAATGGTGGCAACCGCCGCAACCCAACATCCACTGTACCGAACCCAATGCAGAATGCACAGAAAAAATAATTGTTGAATATAGATACATGACAAACCCCTTGACTTATATCAAGGGGTTTGTTATGTATAAGGGTCATGCTCCTTATGAACAGGATAGCCGCAAACATTTATTGTTGATTATTGCCCAAATAAGTTTTGCATAAGATGATAAGTGGAATATATTGCAGGAACATCCGTTAACCCTGTTTTACCCAATGACTAAAAGAGCAGCCTCAAAAAAGGTGGTTACTGCTAATGCAAAATATTCTTATGCCATAGATTTTTTTGCATCGTTGTACCCTATATCCATTGCCTTTAAAAACAAGCTGCAGGAACTGTCCTTTCATACACAATTAAAGAAAGGTGACTACCTGCTCAAGAAAGGTGATATTTCCACAACAGTATATTTCATTAAAAAAGGGGTGGTACATGGCTATATAGACCAAGGCAAAAAAGAAATCACTACCTGGGTAAGCTGCGAAAACGAAATGGTTACTTCCATCAGCAGCTTTTTTAATGGCACACCCGCAAAAGAAAATATACGTGCACTGGAAGCATGCGAACTGGAAGGCATTAGCGTTACCGACCTGCAATACATGTACAAGCATTTTCCCGAAGCCAATATACTGGCAAGGATAGTGTTGGAGCAGTATTACCAGGATGCAGAAGACCGGGCATTCATCAGCAAGTTATCCAATGCCAAAGAAAAATATGCATACCTACTACAAAGCAAGCATGGGCGAATGTTGACCATGGTGCCCTTAAAATATGTTGCTTCCTTTTTAGGCATGCGTTTAGAAACCTTGATCCGCTTAAGGTCGAGCATTGCATTAAAAAACAAATAATAACTATCCCATGATTGAACATGGATGATAAAGTTGACAATTGTCATAAAATAATAAGATTTACCGCATTGCCTAACCAATTAATTAAACGGAGCATATAATTTTAAGGTACACAAGGATTTTTTTTAATCCGTACCCCCTGATTACAAGTCATCTCTTTTTGAGATGGCTTTTTGTTTCGTTACCTGCCAGGCAGAATTTGCTGCCACATAACCCAACCTTGTTTTATATTAGCCTTATGAAATACCTAAAGACATTTTTGCCTGCATTGTTGTTTGCAACAATGGCCACAGCTTCTGTTGATACGGTTTTTATTACCAGCAACAGTATGCACAAAGACATCAAAACAGTAGTCATAAAACCGGCTTCCTATAAAAAGAAAGGCAACCGCTACCCTGTTGTGTACCTGCTACATGGTGCCATGGGCGTTTCAACCAACTGGATCAGGAAAGTGCCCGAACTACAGTCCATGGCCGATGAAAACCAGCTATTGATTGTTTGTCCAGACGGCTCCGTAAACAGTTGGTATTTTGACAGTCCTGTTGACAGCAGCTATAAATACGAAACACATGTAGGCACCGAAGTACCCGCCTATATTGATGCCAATTACAGAACCATTGCCAACAGGAAAGCCAGGGCCATTGCAGGGCTTAGCATGGGCGGACATGGTGCACTGTTCCTTGCATTCAGACATGCAGAAACCTTTGGGGCCTGCGGCAGCATGAGTGGTGCATTGGATGTGAGCCTTATTAAAAAAGGGTTCGACATCAACAAACGTTTGGGAGATACCGTTACCAACTTGCAATACTATAACGACTGGAGCGTAATGAAAGTAATGGAGAACTATCCCAAAGATTCATTGGCAATTATTGTTGACTGTGGCACTAACGATTTTATTTATGGCATGAGTAAAGCTGCCCATGAAAAAATGCTGAAACTGAAGATCCCACACGATTATATTGAACGCCCCGGCAAACATGATTGGCCTTACTGGGCAAATGCGGTCCGCTACCAACTGGTTTTCTTTAGGGAGTATTTCAAGAAAAACAATGTCTATCATTCAAGTTGATAGCCCACTTTAAAATAAGCTGCCATAATGGGCTTGTTTAACTATAGTAAAAGCTGATTTTGCATTTGTTGTTTTCAACTGTAGTCAGCAAACCCAACCATACAATATCATTCAAAACAAAAATGGGATGCCTTTACAGGGCATCCCATTTTTGTTTATTCTTTGTTTGTTTTACAGGCTAACCCGTTCTACCATCCCTTACCTTGCTTGCCTTTTTACCGGAATTTTTCTTTTCAAATTCCTGCACTTCTTTTGGCTTTTCTTTCTTTGGCTCCGGTTTCTTCGTAGTGGCAGTTGTACTGTCGCTAACATTTGCTTCACCAGCCATATCGCTTTTTTCGCCAGGTACCTTCAACTTGTTCAACACATATACTTCCGATTTGATGATAGTCATAGAGCCTGGTCTGTACCATTTCCATGTACCATGTTTCATGCTCTTGCCTTCATTCTTTATCACCACATTTACATAGCTATTCTCCTTGTTTATGTCCTGCACCTCCAACGTATCATAAGCCTTGTCAGGGTTCATTGCCCGCCAGCTCTCTTCATGCTCCAAACCTGCAATGGTATAGTATTGAGAAATGCTGTCCAGGTTGCCCCATTTATAATTCTGTATAAAAACAAGGTCACCCATTAAACTGTACCTACGCCAAATGCCCTCTTTCCTATCTGCCAAATAAATACCTTCCTCATCATAACCTGGGTTGCCCCTTAAGGATTCCATATGTACTGTCCACTTGCCACGCTTCATATCATTCTTATCAACACAGTTCAGTGTATCGCCTTTGGCAGAAATTCTGAAAGTCTTGCACTGTGCCATCGACTGAAGCGAGCAGATACTTAACAACAATAAAACAATTAAACGCATAGCCACTAAATTTATGGGTCAAAAGTAACTTCAATTATTGTGAAGGAAAGAATAAAGCCATTTATATTTCGGGCAGCACAATCTTTTTCCTTTTGCTGATGATACGCAATACCACCACAATCAATACACAAATAAACAGGTTGCTATTTTTTTCGATGCCGATTTCCTCTTTCAAAACAATGTACACAATGCCCCCAATTAAACAGGCAGTGGCATACAGTTCTCCCCTACGCAACAGGTTGGGCACTTCATTGCTCAATATATCTGCAGTAAGTCCACCAAATGTTGCAGATATAACACCCATAATCACTGCATAACCGTCATTTAACCCCGCCTGCAAACTAATTTCTATTCCCGCAGCCGTAAACATGCCAATGCCAATGGCATCGGTAAAAAAAATGGTTTTCCTGAACTTGTCAATATTGGTATTGAACAGAAAAACAATGATTACCGCTCCTAATACCAGGCCAAGTGCCAGGTAATCGTTTACCCAGTTCACAGGTTTAATGCCAATCAACAGATCCCTAACCGTACCGCCACCATAAGCCGTTGCAAAGGCAAGCACCACTGCACCAAAAATATCCATGCGGTGCGTTCTTGCCTTCAATGCCCCGGTTATGGCAAATACAAAAATGCCGGTGTAGGCAATCAGTTGTAAAATGTTCATGGTACTAAGATAGAAAAACTGTTGCAGCCAAATGTTATTGTGTTATTATCTTGCGGCAATAAAAACCAACGATATGGCTTACCAAACAATACTCACCAGTCTTGAAAACAATATACTGACTGTTACCATTAACAGGCCCGATAAATTGAATGCCCTGAACAAAGATGTTTTTGCCGACCTGAATACAGTGCTAGACGAAATTGAAAACAATAAAGAAATAAAATCAGTCATTATAACAGGTGCCGGAAGCAAGGCATTTGTTGCCGGTGCAGACATTACCGAGTTCGGCAACCTTTCTGTTGAACAGGGTAAGGCATTGGCAAAAGCCGGGCAGGACACTTTTTTTAGGATTGAGAACAACCGTAAACCAATTATTGCCTGCGTGAATGGGTTTGCATTGGGCGGCGGCTGCGAGTTGGCCATGGCCTGCCATTTCCGTATTGCAAGCGACAATGCAAAATTTGGCCAGCCCGAAGTGAACCTTGGCCTTATTCCCGGCTATGGCGGCACGCAACGTTTAACACAATTGATTGGCAAGGGGCGTGCAATAGAATTATTGATCAGTGCAAACATGATTGACGCGGCCACTGCCCTACAGTATGGGCTGGTAAACCATGTGGTACCACAAGAAGAACTGCTGGCCAAAGCAACCGGCATATTAAATACCATCAATACAAAAGCCCCATTGGCCATTGCAGCCTGCATTAAAGCAGCCAATGCGGTGCACAACGAAAGCATAGATGGCTTTGCACAAGAAATTGATGCCTTTGGCAATTGCTTCGGCACGGCCGATATGAAAGAAGGCACTGCTGCCTTCCTGGAAAAGAGAAAGGCAAACTTTCAAGGTTAACCACATTTTTTTAAGGGTGTATTTGTTAAGTGATATTTTTTTAAATAATAGTCTATAAATTTGGTAGACTATTATCGAACTACTATTTTTACCCAACAAACACGATATGTACTTTACACCTTACATACCATTTTGCTGTTGTTGCATGTGCTGCTGCTAATACCAACATGCCCCCTCTTCGCTTTTAAGTTTCTACCCAATTTTTCTTTATCAATACTAAAACATACCATCATGGCAAGCCAATCATTTATCCCAGCAACACAAACGGCCTTACCCATACAGGCAGTTTCAACAAAAACCTACAACTATGGTTACTACCCATTGCTAAAGGGCGACATAGCCCCTGTTTTTCAACTGCACAAAGAAGCATTTGTTTCCACGCAACATTTCCTGAACCTGCAACAGCTATTGGTTATTGCATTTCATGGCAACCTGTATAAAAATGAAAAAGCAGTTGCCCAATTAAAGAACCAGCAGTTGCAGGTACAGCAGGCCGGCGGCAACCTGATTGTATTAAGCAATGGCCCAGCAGGCGGCTTTAGAAAAAACATCAGCCAGTTGAGCAACCTCAATATTTTTACCGATGCCGATAATGGCATAGCCGAGCTGTTTGGCCTGTACGATTTTGCAAACCCGCTTAGCAACTGGCTTTCGGGCGTTGATGACAGTAGCGTACCCTTGCCCGCCCTGTATGTAATTGCACCCGACAGGCAAATTACGTTCAGCTATATCGATTACCATTTCGATTTCTTTAAACAGGCATCCTTACCCAAAGAAGTACTGGAAAACCTGTTGACCGCCGTTGCCAATATAGAGCGTGCCTATACCTATGCCAATATCAGGCTGAAGAAATTGGTATCATAGGCATACAAACCATTTATTATTCAAACGATGTACATTCTTCTTTCGATTATTTAGTAACGATTTTTTATGAAGCTGAACCTGCTGGCATTTGCGATACCACTTTTTATTGGCCTGATCTATATTGAATACATTGTTATCAAACGCAAGAAACTAGGCTACTCCAACCTGCACAATTCCATCGCAAATATTAGTGTGGGCATAGCGGAGCGTTTATGTGATGTGCTGGTAACAGGGTTGTTCTTTACCATATACGATACCCTGCAAAAAAACTATGGCATCATCCACATCAGGCCCAGTGTATTTTTGTGGATACTATTGCTGATTGCAACAGACTTTATCTGGTACTGGTACCATCGGTTGGCACACGAAATAAATGTGCTTTGGGCACTGCATGTAGTGCATCACCAAAGCGAAGATTTCAATTACACCGTTTCTGCAAGAATCACAGTAATGCAGGCTTTTGTAAGAACAGGCTTTTGGTGCGTGCTGCCCATTATTGGTTTTCCTGCATCAATGATTACAAGCATATTGCTGGTACATGGATTATATCCTTTCTTCATCCATACAAGGGTCATTGGCAAATTGGGTGTACTGGAATATTTGTTGGTAACACCATCGCACCACAGGGTACACCATGCCAGCAACGATAAGTACCTGGACAAGAATTATGGTGACGTGCTCATTATATGGGACAAACTCTTTGGCACTTTTCAGAAAGAAGAAGAGCAACCCTCCTATGGCCTAACCAAACCCTTGCACACCTATAGTTTTTTATGGCAGCACTTCCACTACTGTATCGAGTTATGGATTGCCATAAAAAAGAAAAAAACGTTCAAAGAAAAATGGCAGGTTTTCTTTGGCAGGCCCGATACATTGGACCCTACCATTAGGGAAGAAGCAGAAAAAATATTCCATGTAAAACAAAACAAGCAAGCCATTGAACAGCCGCTGAACAACTATGTTATCTGGCAAATGGTCCTGCTACTATTGGGTCTCTTTATTTTCATACTGGTAGAAAAATATCTATCTGCACTGGTCATACTATCCTTTACTGCATTTACCATACTTACCTTAATTAACTGTGGAGCCATCATGGAGCAGAAAAAATGGATCATCAAAGTTGAGCTGCTGCGTATAGCCCTGCTGGCATTGATTACGGTTTATAATTCAAGCTACCAAATCAGTACATGTATTGCTGCTGTTTCGGTAATCGTACTGCTTATTTACTACCGGCCCATACAGAACAGGTACCTCTCGTTGGTGTACAAGCAGCAATGATGCCCATTTTCAGTTGATTAAAAACACAAAATAGCAGTCCGAGATGTGTATAAAATTTCCGTAATTGTATAACCGTCCAAAAACAGACCCAGTTTCTTAACCAAAATCATTAAAAATCAAGCGTTAAAGATATGTGGAAACAAAATTTAGATAACCCCTTGCTATTTATCTAAAAACTCTATTTTTGCCGCTGTAACAAAACTTATTACAATGTCAGACATCGCAACAAGAGTGAAGAAAATTATTGTCGACAAGTTAGGCGTAGACGAAGCAGAAGTAACCAATGAAGCTTCTTTCACTAACGACCTCGGTGCCGATTCTTTGGATACCGTTGAATTGATTATGGAATTTGAAAAAGAATTCAACATCTCTATCCCTGATGAGCAAGCTGAAACCATCACTACTGTTGGTCAAGCCGTAGCTTATTTGGAAGAGCATGCTAAATAAGCGTTCACTCCCCAAATCGGAATAAGGAATTATCCGCCATTCTTAGGCCCACAAGCCATAAGTTTGGCGGATTATCACTTAAAGACCTTTCTTTTCTGTAATATATTTGCGTTATTGCCGTCTATACCTTGTACCGGAAAAAACCAAAGGTCAGTTTTCGGACAGGTGTAAACACATATATTTATGTTCAGAAAAAATTCAATAATTCAGCTAAACTAACCTTGTTATATGGAATTAAAGAGAGTAGTTGTTACGGGTATAGGGGCATTGACACCCCTTGGAAACAATCTTGAAGATTACTGGAATGGCTTGATAAACGGCGTTTCCGGAGCTGATATGATTACTCAGTTTGATGCAGCAAAATTTCGTACAAAATTTGCCTGCGAGGTTAAAAACTTTGAACCCACCAATTTTTTAGATAAAAAAGAAGCCAGGAAAATTGACCGCTTTACGCAGTTTGCCCTAGTGACCAGCGACCAGGCAATGGCCGATGCAGGACTGAACAAAGACAATATCAACCCTGACAGGGTGGGCGTTGTTTTTGCAAGCGGAATCGGCGGGTTGATTACTTTTCAACATGAAGTGGTTGACTTTGCCAAGGGCGATGGCACACCACGTTTCAACCCCTTCTTCATCCCAAAAATGATACTGGATATTGCTGCCGGACAGATCAGCATGCGTCATAATTTACGTGGTCCAAACTTTGCCGTGGTAAGTGCCTGTGCAAGCAGTACCAACGCCATTATGGATGCGTTCAACCTGATCCGTTTAAACAAGGCCGACATTATTGTTTCTGGCGGTAGCGAAGCGGTAATCAGCGAAGCAGGTGTAGGTGGCTTCAATGCCATGAAGGCCATGAGCGAAAGGAACGACGACCCCAAAACTGCATCACGCCCGTACGATAAGGACCGCGACGGTTTTGTGATGGGTGAAGCTGCAGGTGTTTTGATATTGGAAGAACTGGAACATGCCAAAGCACGTGGAGCAAAGATCTATTGCGAAATCATGGGCTGCGGTGCCACTGCCGATGCACACCATATCACTGCTCCCCACCCCGAAGGTTTGGGTGCAAGAAATGTAATGATTGCTGCACTGGAAGATGCCAACATGAAGCCGGAAGAAATCGATTACATCAATACACATGGCACTTCTACCCCGATTGGTGATGGTGCCGAAGTAAAAGCCATTACAGCAGTTTTTGGTGAACATGCCTATAATTTAAACATCAGTGCCACCAAGAGCATGACCGGGCATTGCCTTGGTGCTGCCGGTGCCATTGAGGCCATTGCAAGTATCATGGCTGTTGTGCATGATATTGTTCCGCCAACAATCAACCATTTTACGGATGATCCCGAGCTTGATCCCAAGCTGAATTTCACCTTCAACAAGGCACAGAAGCGTACGGTGAATGCGGCCTTAAGCAATACATTCGGTTTTGGTGGGCACAATGCCTGTGTGATCGTAAAAAAATACAACGGCTAACAAAACATAGCAAACAATTGAAAATGCAAGTCTTGGACTTGCATTTTTTGTAGGTAATCCTTACAAATATTTTAGGATAATCAATTAAACATTAACTTGCTTTCGTGCAAATCATCAGTAATTTTTTCAGTTCGGTAAAACCATCTTCGTTCGAGAAGCAAGTAGCAAATGTATTGGGCATCAAGCCCGGCAACATTGTACTATACACGACTGCACTTAGCCACCGAAGCATAAAGGACACGCCCGACGAAAACAACGAGCGTTTGGAATACCTGGGCGACGCCATACTAAGTGCCGTGGTAGCCGATTACTTATTTAAACGTTACCCTTACAAAGGCGAAGGCTTTTTAACGGAAATGCGGAGCAAGATGGTGAACCGCCAGCAACTGAACGATATTGCCATTAAAATGGGACTGAAAAAAATTACGCTCTTCAATAAATTCGACAATGCCTTACGTGGCAGCCAGATATTCGGCAATACACTGGAAGCAGTGGTTGGGGCAATTTACTTGGACAAAGGCTACAAAAAAACACAATTGTGGGTACTGAAGCAGATACTCATTCCACACATGTTTGTTGACGACCTGGAGGCAGTGGACATTAACCTGAAAAATAAATTGATTGGCTGGGCATCTAAAAATGGCAAAGTGCTATCTTTTGACCTAGTGGAAGAAAAACTAGAAGGTGGCCGCAGGGTATTTACCATCAACGCTGTGCTCAATGGCGAAATCATTGCCTTTGGAAAAGGGTTCAATAAAAAAGACGCTAGTCAGGTAGCTGCACAAACAGCTATTGAAAAGCTTCAGTTATAATTTTTAACTATCTAATTCAGCTAAAACCGTCACTGTGATTCGCATATATACAAAACGACCCCTCTTGCAAAAGTTGATTCTACCCTTTTTGCTTGTACTGGTTGCCCATGTTCAGGTACAGGCACAAAAGCCCATCTGGAAATTCAAGCCACGTACAATTACTTTCTCCGAAGGTGGTAGGAACACAACCTTCAAGGATTCAATAGCCCCATTGTTCTCAAGCAGCAATTCAGTTGCACGTGTAATGGATAACTGCCCTGTTAATATGGATTTTGAAAATGGCGATTTTACGGGCTGGGAATGTTATACTGGTGCTTCCCAAGCCCCGGGCAATGTCAATACCATTACCTTATCGCCTACAACACCTGTAAATCCGGTCAATAATAGGCATACCATTATGTCTAGTGCCACCACACCGGCCATAGACCCTTATGGAAAATTCCCCGTGCTTTGCCCCAACGGCAGCAACTATTCTGTAAAATTGGGCAATTCAACAATCGGTGTGCCTCCTGGCTTTAGTACAGGTGGCTATGCAGATATCATCCGCTACACGTTTACCATTCCGCTTTCCCAAACAAATTTCAGCCTCATTTATTATTACGCGGTTGTATTTAACGATAATGGGCACCCTGCGTATCAACAGCCCAGGTTCCAGGCAAAAATATACAATGCCACATCTGGCCAACAGGCACTTTCCTGCGCCAACTACGATTTTACGGCCAGTGCCAGCCTGCCGGGTTTCCAGACCTATCAGGTAAATGGTGTAAACCAATTGGTAAACAGTGCCGCTGTAAGGTATAAAACATGGACGCCCGTAACTGTGAACCTAGCGGGCTATCAGGGGCAAACACTTATACTCGAATTCTCACGCCAAAACTGTACGCCCAACGGGCATTTTGGGTATGCCTACATTGATGTTTCGCCCAATTGCGACGGACTTGTAAGTGTGGTGAATGGATCCAACTATTGCGATGGTGCTTCTTCCGTAACATTAACTGGCCCTCCGGGCTATCAGACCTATAATTGGTACAATAGCAATTTCACAACTTTATTGGGTTCCGGTCAAACCGTTACCATAACCCCTGCCCCACCCAATGGCACCAACCTGAACATTGCCCTATTTCCATATCCGGGTTTTGGGTGCGACGACACAGTGACAACAACACTTTCCGCAAGGCCAAAGCCGTTGGCAAAGTTCACCATCAACAACCCACTAGCTGTTTGTGTTGGTGCAAATGCATTCAGCTTCACCAACAATTCCAGTATCAGCGATGGCTCCAGCCTAACCTATAAATGGGAATTTGGCGATGCTACCACTTCTACTGCAACCGACCCAACACATACCTATGCATTAGCTGGCACTTATAGTGCAAGGCTGATAACATTCAACAATGCGGGCTGCTCGGATACATCGGCTTACCAAACCTTAACCGTGCTGCCCAACCCACCGGTTAGTTACAATATCACTTCGCCCATTAACCAATGTGTAATCAGCAATAATTATACAGTGCAGAATACATCGGCAGCCTATGGCTCGCCTGTAACCTATACCTGGTTTTTTAGCGATGGTGCCACTTCCACCACAATGCCCAACGAATCGCACACGTTTGCAGCTGCGGGTAATTATGAGATAAAATTATTGGTGGTTCAAAACAACAATACAGCCTGTAAGGACAGTGCCCGTAAACAGGTTGTAGTGGAAAGTAAACCAACTGCGGCATTCGACTTCTATACCAGTAATACGCAATGTTTTAAAGGCGGTGTGTTCAAGTTCAAGAACCAAAGCACCAATGTTGGGCCGTTGACGTATAAATGGGATTTTGGCGATGGCACCACTTCTACCCTGGCCGAGCCAGAGCATTCCTATACAACCATGGCTGCATCATACACGGTAACGCTTACGGCTTACGGTGCTGCAGGTTGCGACGAAACCATTACGCACCCTGTGTACCTGAATGCCAACCCGGTTGCTGCGTTCACGATCGTGAACAACAACCTATGTTTCAAGAACAACAATTTTTCTTTTACGGACAATAGCACCTATAGCGGCACATTGACATGGGATTGGGATTTTGGCGATGTCACTACCAGCACTTTGCAAAACCCATCAAAGAGCTATACAGTATATGCAGCAAGCTATCCAGTACGTTTGATTGCTATTTCGGACAAGGGCTGTAGGGATACCATTACAAAACCGGCAAACATATTCAGGAACCCTGTTGCTGACTTTACCGTTGCCCCAAGCATACAGCAATGCGAGAAAAGCAACCTGTACCAATTTACCAACGCCAGCACATTTGCATCTGCATTAACGTATAAATGGGACCTTGCAAACGGCAACACTTCCACACAAACAACTGCCAGTGCCAGCTATGCAACTGCCGGTAATTATGTTGTAAAACTGGTTGCAACAACAGTAGAAAATGGCTGTACCGATACGGCTTCCAAAACAATGGAAGTATATAAAAACCCCGGGGCCAGTTTTTCCATCAATACAGCGGCACAATGCTTAACGGGCAACAGTTTTGTGTTTGACAATGTACCCACTGGTACAAACTATCAATATGCGTGGGATTTTGGCGATGGTGGCACAAGCATTTCCAACGCACCAGTAACACATTCCTATGCAACTGCAACCACGTTTGCTGTAAAGCTTACCGTAAACAATATAGCTACGGGTTCATTGACCTGTTCTGATAACATCACACAACAGATAACGGTAAATGCGTTGCCGGTTGGTAGCATTACCAATAAAGGCAGCTATTTTATTTGCGAAGGCCAATCCATGCAACTGTTTGCCGCAGGTGGTGTTTCATACCAATGGTTTAAGAACGGAACGGCCATTACAGGTGAAACAGCAGCAATCTATACCGCATCCAAAGAAGCATTTTATACCGTGGAAGCCATCAACCAGTTTGGTTGCAGACAGGCACCATTGGATACCGTTTTCATAACGGAACGTCCCATGCCAAAACCGGATTTCACCTGGGATTCCTATTGCATCTACAAAACCGTTTCCTTCAACAATACCACTGTTCCCGGAAGTGGCAATAATGCCAGTTATGTATGGGACCTGGGTAATAGCACACCACTTACTACTACTGTAAACCCGCAAACAGTGTACAACACATCGGGTCAGTACAAGGTTAAGTTAACGGCCACTTCTACCATCTGCCCATCGCAAGTGGTATCCAAAGAAAAATTGATCAAGATTGAGCTGCCCCCTGTAGGCGTACGCTACCCATCCATCAATGCAGTGGTAAACAATGTGTACACATTGAACGCAAGAACCATAGGTGTTGCTTTTGACTGGCAGCCGATTATTGATTTGACTGCCCCTAACACAAGGACACCTTTCTTGAAACCAACTGCCGAAAGGAATTATACCGTAAATATTACCACGGCTTCGGGATGCCAGACAACCGACAGTTTGCATGTACTTATTTTCAGGAAAAGTGAAGTACTGGTACCATCGGCATTTACACCCAACCACGATGGCATGAACGATGTGCTGTACCCAATTCCGGTTGGCATACGCGAACTGAAATTCTTTAGGGTGTACAACCGCTGGGGCAATCTGGTATTTTCAACCACCAATGAAAAATATGGTTGGGACGGTCTTTACAAAGGGTACCTGCAACCTTCTGATACCTATACCTGGGTGGCAGAGGCAATAGACGACAATGGCAACTTAATTCGTAATGGTGGCAACACAATTTTGATTAGATAAGATGAAGGCTATAAAGTGTGTATTGTTTTTTATATGCTTATCAACAAGCATCAACGGGTTTGCACAGGACCCCCATTTTTCCCAATACTTTGCATCGCCTGTAACATTGAACCCCGCCAACACGGGTGTATTTGATGGCAGCCTACGTGTTGCAGCTAACTACCGTACCCAGTGGTGGAACGTGGGTGCACCATTTACCACGGCTACCGTTTCGCTGGAAGGTTTCATGTTACGCAGCAAGATACCAGAGAAGAACAAACTTGCATTTTCGGTTATGGCTTTATCCGATGCCAGTAGTGCGGGTGCATTGAAAAGTACGTATGCTTCTGGTGGCATTGCTTACCATATGGCATTGGATGCAGATGGCGAAGATATTGTGGGACTTGGCTTTAATGCGGTATATGCACAAAAAAGGCTGGACTATAGCAAGCTTACTTTTGCAAGCCAGTTCATGAGTGGCGGCTTCAATACCAATGTTGCCAGTGGCGAAAGCTTTGCGGGCAACAACAGCTATACAAATTTCAATGTAGGTGCCATGTACCAACGCAATACCGAAACAGAACGTGCATATTTTGGTATTGCTGCATTCAATTTCCTGGATGAGAAATTAAGTTTTACCAAAGCCGGCTTTGTGGAGAATGTTGCCATGCGTTATGCAATCAATGGCGGTTACAATAAGCTATTGGATAATAGGAATGCTTTTTCGGTATCAAGTAATTTCATGTACCAGGCGGGCTCTTACGATGCCATTGCAGGGGCAGCCTACTCCTGGTTCATTCCAACAGAAAATACTTACCAAACAAATTATTTCACCGCAGGTGCATGGTACAGGCTGCAGGATGCAGTGATACCTTATGTTGGTTTGTCGTGGGGCGATTTGCAGATTGGGCTTAGCTATGATATTGTGACCAACGGCGTAAAATTGAATACACCCAAAAACGGAAGTTTTGAGCTGTCGCTTATTTTCACAGGGCAAAGAAGCGAGAAAGGAATCAGATGCCCAAGTTTCTAAATAGGCATATCAAACTGTAGTTGCAAAAATAACGCTGCATAAAAATGCAACGTTATTTCCATTCAAATCCAAACAGCCTCATGATCCTACAGCACACCGTTTTTCTTCATGTCTTTCACAATAGCTTTGGATTGTTTGTCTGCCATATTTTCAACTGATGAAGGATCAAAACTTTCTGACTGTGCAGAGTACAACAGTTTGTTCCTGCTTACATCGTACAGGTTGCTTTCAAAAAAGTAACTGGTATTGGTTTCATAATAGCCTGGTGTGTAAATACGGTTATAGTAAGTGGCATAATATCCGTAAAAGCGGCTACGCCTTACATACACCGTTTGTGGCTCGTACTGCACGTTGCCTGCTACATAATTCTTTTCCTTGTTCTTGTCAAGCAGCACCACGGTCATTACACCATCAACACCGCTATTTTTCAACTGTGCCAGTACTTGTTTTTCCTTCATGCCTTCAAAGCTTTTAGGACCCAAATCGTGGTAGGCAGTTGTGGCCACTATACCTTGTGCGGTAAGTTCCTGTGCCAACTGATTTTCCATTTGCTGTTTCAATGGGCGGTCCTTGCTATTGAGCAATGCCACAACCATTACTTTTTTTAAAGGGGCTTTTGTGTTGGGGTCAACCCAGCTACTGGTTACTTTAGAGTTACTTCCGCATCCAGCAAATAACATCAATACTGGTATGCAAAGCATGGATATCTTTTTCATGACCTTATGTTTAATTTGTTTATCAAATCCACAACATAAGACTCAATGATTGTGCCTTAGATTAACGCCACAAAATTGCTTAACATTCCGTTGAAGCAATATTTCCAAAGAAGTAAAATTGGACAATACAGTTGGCTATTTTTTATACGTAATCCTGTAGATTGCTCCCCTATAATCATCGCTAATCAATAAAGCCCCATCGGCAGCAACAATACAGTCCACCGGGCGGCCAGTAACGCTTTCGTCAGGTTGTAGAAAGCCTTCTACAAAAGGTTTGTAGTCCACAACCTTATTCCCATTCAACGTGGCCATGCCAACTTTATAACCGGCTTTTTTGCTGCGGTTCCAACTGCCATGTTCGCATATAAAAATCCTGTTCCTGTATTCCGCAGGAAACAAGTTGCCAGTATAGAAACGCAGGCCCAGAGGTGCCACATGAGGGCCTACTTTTAGGGCAGGTGGTGTGTAGTCCCCCACCTTTTTTCCTTTACCAAATTCAGGGTCCAGTATATCGCCCTGATGCACATAGGGAAAACCGAAATGCATTCCTTTATGCGGTGCATAGTTCAGTTCGCAAAAAGGTTTGTCATCGCCCATTAAATCCCTGCCATTGTCAGTAAACCACATTTCTTTTGTATCGGGATGCCAAGTAAACCCAACAGTATTGCGGATGCCTTTTGCATAAATTTCCATTCCTGTTCCATCGGGGTTCATCCTGGTAATGGTTGCAAAAACCGAATCCTTTTCTTCGCAGACATTGCATGGTGCACCTACAGGCACATACAGTTTGCCATCGGGTCCAAATGTAATGAATTTCCAGCCATGATGTTCCTTGTCAGGATATTTATCCGTTATCAGTACCGGTTTGGGTGGGGTTGCCAGCTTGTCCTCAATATTGTCGTAACGGTAAATTTTATCCAAAGCAGAAACATATAAACTGCCATACCTGAATGCTACCCCATTGGGCATTTTTAGGCCCTGTGCAATAGTGTACACCATATCGGCCCTGCCATCCTTATTTTCATCAACAACCGCATACACTTTGTCTTCGTGATTATTGCCAACAAACAAAGTCCCCTTATCACCCCAACAAAGGCTTCTTGCATCGGGCACTTCTGCATATACGGCAATAGAAAAACCGGGTGGCAATTTGATCCTGTCCAGGTTATATTTCTTGAACATCGCTTCAATAGCAGCCGCATCCTGTTTATTTGCTGCTGGTTTGTTTTTGCAGCCTGCAGTAATGATTAAGGCATAGACCAATAGTGCAGTAATGGTCAAATTGATGTTCATGATGCATTGAATTTATTGAACAATTTCCTGGCAGAGCTCTATCAGTACCCCATTGGTGTTTTTAGGGTGCAAGAAGCAAACCAGCTTATTGTCGGCCCCTTGTTTGGGCGTCTCATTCAGCAAAACAAAGCCTTGACCTTGAAGCCTTTTCATTTCGGCTTCAATATTTTTCACTTCAAAAGCAATATGGTGTATGCCCTCCCCTTTTTTGCCTATGAACCGGGCAATTACACCATCGGCAGTGCTGCTTTCCAATAGCTCAATCTTGGTATCGCCGGTTTTAAAAAAAGCAGTCTGCACATTTTCGCTTTCCACTGTTTCCTGTTTATAGCATGGGGTATCTAAAAGGCTTTCAAAAAGTGGTATGCTTGCAGCGAAATCCTTTACTGCAATGCCTATATGTTCAACCTTTAGCATGTTTCTTTGTTTTGGGTTATTTTTTCATTTCGATTTGGGGAAAATAAGGCTTTACAATATTGATACAATAAAAATCATAGCCGTAAAAACAGTATTTTTGCTCTCGAATAAAAGAATTTAATTAGCAATTTATGTTGAATTTACCGATTTACTTGGATAATAATGCCACCACACCAATGGACCCAAGGGTGCTGGAAACCATGATACCTTATTTTACCCAGCATTTTGGCAATGCTGCCAGCCGTAACCATCCTTTTGGTTGGGAAGCTGAGGAAGCTGTTGATTATGCAAGGGAGCAGGTAGCCAAACTGGTAGGTGCCGATCCTAAAGAAATCATTTTTACCAGCGGTGCCACCGAAGGCGATAACCTTGGTATTAAAGGCGTATATGAAATGTATGCCAGCAAAGGCAACCATATCATTACCGCAACCACCGAACATAAAGCTGTTCTGGATACCTGCAAGCATATTGAAAAAACAGGTGGTGAAGTAACCTATCTGGAAGTGAAGGAGAATGGCCTGATAGATTTGAAGGAACTGGAAGCTGCCATTAAGCCTACCACCATATTGATTGCCATTATGTATGCCAATAACGAAATTGGCGTAATACAACCCATCAGGGAAATATCTGCCATAGCCAAAAAGCATGGTGTATTGTTCTTTACCGATGCCACACAGGCGGTAGGTAAGGTACCTGTGGATGTGCAAAAGGATGGCATTGACCTAATGACTTTTACAGGCCATAAAATGTACGGACCCAAAGGCATTGGTGCATTGTATGTACGCCGTAAGAACCCCCGTGTAAAAGTTACTGCACAAATGGATGGCGGTGGCCACGAAAGAGGCATGCGTAGCGGCACCTTAAATGTGCCAGGCATTGTTGGTTTTGGCAAGGCCTGCGAATTGTGCCGCCTGGAAATGGATGAGGATGCAAAACGCATTATGGTGTTAAGGGATAAACTGGAAACCGAACTGATGAAACTGGAAGAAGCCTATATCAACGGAACAACCGAGCACCGCTTGCCGCATGTAACCAATATTTCTTTTAAACACGTGGAAGGTGAAGGTTTGCTGATGGGCTTTAACAAGAACATTGCATTGAGTTCGGGTTCGGCCTGTACCTCTGCATCATTGGAGCCAAGCTATGTGTTAAAAGCCTTGGGCCTAGGTGATGATTTGGCACACAGTTCGCTGCGTTTTGGTTTGAGCCGTTTCACCACAGAAGAAGAAATTGACTACACCATAAAAGCCATTAGTGAAACAGTTCTGAAGTTGAGGGAAATGAGTCCTTTATGGGAAATGTATAAAGAAGGTATTGACCTGAGCACGATTGAGTGGGCACACCACTAAACAAATACGAAGTATGAGGTTTTACGTACGAAGTACCTCATGCATAAAGTAAGTTCTTACTTCGTACTTAAAATTTTAAATTCTAATTAATCATGGCATATTCAGAAAAAGTAATAGACCACTACAGCAATCCAAAAAATGTAGGCACTTTAGATAAAGCAAGCAAAAACGTTGGTACCGGTTTAGTGGGCGCCCCGGAATGTGGCGACGTGATGCGTTTACAAATTGAGGTGGACGATGCTACTGGCGTTATTAAGGATGCCAAATTCAAAACTTTTGGATGTGGCTCTGCCATTGCATCTTCATCATTGGCCACAGAATGGCTGAAAGGAAAAACAGTTGACCAGGCAATCGCAATTGACAATATGGATATTGTGGAAGAACTGAACCTGCCACCGGTAAAGATCCACTGTTCTGTTCTTGCAGAAGATGCCATCAAAGCGGCCATTAACGATTACCGTGTAAAAAACGGCTTGGAACAATTGGTGTTTGAAGAAAAAGGTGTTCACTAATAAAAGCTGTTAGTAGTTAGCTGTTAGCCATTAACCACTTGAGGTTTTGCTGATAGTTAAAGACTTAGGGCTAAAAGCGAAAGAAATGGTAGCAACAGACAATTCAATATACGTTAGCGACAAAGCAAAAGCCAAGGTTGTAAAACTGATGGAAGAAGCTGGTGTTGCCAATGACCCCTCCTACTTTTTAAGGGTTGGTGTTGTGGGCGGTGGCTGCAGCGGCTTAAGTTACAAGCTTGATTTTGACAACGAAATAAAGCCAATGGATCAAGTATTTGATGACAATGGCGTTAAGGTAGTAACCGATTTGAAAAGCTTTTTGTACTTGGTTAATACCGAACTTAATTTTAGCGACGGACTGAACGGAAAGGGTTTCTATTTTGACAACCCCAATGCGAGCAGGAGCTGCGGTTGCGGAGAAAGTTTTGCAGTATAGACAACTTAAATAATCTTACTTAATAAAAAAAGTGGCTGTTCATATAACCATGAACAGCCACTTTTTTTATGTGGCATAAGATGCATTAATTCTATCGCATCAAATACATTTTACCATAACCACCTTTAAAGTATTTGCCTAAATCCAACTTGCCACCGTCTTTATCGCGGATGTTGAATTTATCCAGCGAATTACCGTTCAGGTTGGTTATTACACGGTACAAGTAAACACCGTTGCCAAGCTTGGCACCGTACTGGTCCGTACCATCCCATTTAAATTCGGTAATGTTTCTGCCAATACGTATCGGCCCCAATTCGTCTTTATTTATTTCCCTTACAATCTTTCCAGTAACCGTCAATATCTGTATGCGGATATTGCTTGGCAATTGACTACCCGTTAATGTAAATACAAATGCCGTTGAAGTTGTAAATGGATTGGGGTAATTGAACACTTCGGTTATGGCTGGCTGGTTGTAGATATTGAATGTAACACGGTAGTCCTGTGTACCTGCATTGTTCTGGCTGATATCTTTTCCTTTTACCGTCAGTTCATACTCACCATCATCCAAAAGGGTCGGCGTAAAATCAACGCCTGCCGTATTATCGCCATTGCTCAAATTGGCTGGCGTAAACCTTAATGTGTCTGTACCGTATTTAAACTTACGGATGCTGTTATCGGGGTACCTCAACTGAACGGCTACACCAGCAGTATCCGTTAATGCTAAGTATCTGGATTCATCTTTCAGCTTAATGTGGATAGCAGGTTTGGCCGACACAATGTCGCCATTCAAAATATGCACGCCATCAAAAGTCACATCCACCAACGGATTGGTTTTGTCTGCATTTACATAAAAATTCTTGTACAGGAAGTTATTGAAATGATACTGCTCTGGCTGGTCATTATCCGGATTGATGTCGGCAAACATTGTATTCAACCCTGAATAATTCTTTGTATCGATGCTTACATTAAAGCTTGTGGTATCACCCACTGCAGGCTTCTTGATTCTTGGCACTGCAATGGTATTGGTAACATTGTTCCTGTCTATTACCTGTAGTTTTACAGAAACGCTGTCCTTGCTAAAAGCCACATCACCTATGTTTTTAAAGGCCACGCTAAAGTTCAGCTTCTCGCCTACTTCCACGGTATCCTTGAACACATATTTGATATTGGCAGCAAGGGCACCTTCGGGCACCATATCGCCAATTAAACGCCAGTAACGGAGTTGGTAAGGTGTAAGGTTTGCCTTGTCAAAATTCCGCATCTTCAGTTTAATGTATGGATAGGTAGTAGCATTGATAGCAGCTATATTAAAATCCTGCTGCGTAAGGTTCAGGCCAGGATATAGCACTGTTTCCACACCTGCATTGTTCACACCAATCACGTCAACAGTCGGTATATCGCCAGCAATGGCTTCCAAAGATGAGCCCCGCCATTTCAATTGCTTCCAAGCTGCCGCTGGGCCAAACGCAGGTGATGTGATATAACCCAATGTATCGCTTGATTGCACAACAGCGTTCAGGTTTGCCACATCGGATACATTGTATGCACTGGCACTAAATGCCCACTTGGGTGCAAAGTCCGGATTGTTCTTCTTGTATATGAATGCCCATACACGTGCCCGGTTAAAGGAATCTATATCGGCAAAACCCGCAGCTTTCAATCGGTTATATACGGATGTGGCAGCAGGGTCCGTAGCCCATGTTGCAGCATAGGGAACCGTATTGTAGGTTGGGTTAAGCGGATCTGGGTTAGGCTGGTCCGCATCAATGTTCAGCCTTGCTATCACAATATAGCCATTGGGCACGGCATCCATAAAGTTGGCCATTAACTGCCTGCCTGCAAGGGTCTTGTAGCTGTACTCAAAGTTCCATTCAGTGCCTGGTTTGCACGCACCTGCACTTTGCATAAAGCCTCCTGGCGTACCTGCCTGGTAAGTGTATGGCTGTGGTGTTTGGTTGTACCAGGGTTTTAGTGTTACAGGATCGTACACACTGAACCTTACGGAGCTGCCAAGGCATCCACTTGAAGGGCCAATAAGCCCGTTTACAGCAATGGAAAAATGCGAGTCCTCGTTGGTAAACGGATACACTGCCTGCGTAACAGTGATATTGCTGAGTATCTTATCGTAGTTCCACACACGGGAAAAACTGTCAAGCTTTATACGTTCGAAAGTGCTTTTGAAATGCTGGTAAAGATGCGACTGATTGAAGCCCGTTTCTGTTCCGTTCAAATAAACAAAGCTGCTTGTATTCCAAATGTACGGACCAGATGTTGGCACAGCAGCCACACGCCAGTAATACACGGTGGAATCTTTATAAGTAATTGCGGGATCAAATTCCAACAATCCACCAAAACTGTTAACAGTCTTGGTTATTTTGAATGACGAATTGAAAAGTTCCGTTGTGTCCATCTGCATTTCATAGTTCTTGGCTACGGTTAATGGCAATGGGTTTGCAGTGGAAGCAAACAACTTGGAAGTGGGTTTGTTGATGATGGAAAAGTTGTACGGATAAACAGGTCGTGCATTGTCTGTAAAAATTACAAAATCCTTGTCAACACTGTTGTTGCTTTCACTAAGCTCGTCATATTCAAAACGGCTGTCCACCATAACGGTAATCCTATTGTTGCCACCATCTCTTGTGGGTACGATTGCAAGGTCCTTTATCAATGAGTCTGCATATACGATCCTGAATTTCTGGTTGGCAATCGTATCAACCAAACCATTGCCATGTTGCCATTTAATAAGCACGGATACGGAATCCGTTACAACTGGCAATGCCCTGCCAAGATTGTAGAACACTGCTTTGAGCGTAAACTTATTATCCGCAACTGTTATTACAGATGGGTTGATGCTTACTGTTTGTGGCTCTACCACAAAATCGGGTTTGGTGCTTGCATATACTTTCAATGCAGGGTCGCCGTGAAGCATGAACTGTTCCGCATGCATCCTTCTCAGTAAATCGCCAAAGGCACTTGGGTTCAGTTCCTGTATTGCATCAAGCATGTTTTTACCTACATAAGTGTTGTAGCCTGCCGGGCTTATCAGCGAGTTGTAGAAACCTGTTGAATAGGTATCGAGATAATTGGTCAACCCAAAATGCGAACTGGCAATAACACCAATGGCACCACGGTTCTGTGCCAACACAAATTTTTCGGAGAAGGACGATAGCAGGTTCAGCCTCGTTACATCATAATCAAAAAAGTTGCCTGCATTACATCCGTTCAATAAAAACATAGGGTATTTGTCTTGATTGTCGTAGGCATAGGGATCTTCCATATCATAATCAAGCTTAGTGGCAGCTGAGTGCCCAAAATAAGTAAGCAGTCCTATACCACTCTTGAACAAGCTCTTCAGATAATCCGTAACTGCGGGTGTTGCCGAACCACCTGTTACCACTGTATTGAAATCGGCTACATGCCCACCAAAAAGGGGCTTCTGTATAATGTCTTTGTAGCCTCCCAAATAATAGATAAGCAAAGGCTCAATACTTGGGTCGTTACTGCCTGCCACATGCACTACCTGTTTCATCCACAATTTATCGGCGATGGTTTGTGAAGTGCTTGCACGCTGTACCTCGTAGGCCTTTACTTTATCGAGGTATAAATTTATTTCCTGCTGGTTCACTACAGAGAGCCTGCCCAGCATCAAAGATGGCAAAGGATCTATACCTGGCGATACCATCAATACATCGGATGCAGGCCAGCCCCATGTTGGCACCAGGTTCAACTGTTCGATATAGGCCCCGCTTTCATGGTTCCTATAATCTTCATAAGTCATCCCCTTGCCTATCAGGAGTATGTGGCTTGGATTGTTTGCCGATGAAAAATTGGCCTTTGCATAACGCACAAAATTCTTGATGCTTAACGGGTGTTTTTTTATACCAAAGGCAAACTGGTCCACCAGTTCATCAATATCGTAAATTTTTGCATTGAAACCACCCCCATTGGCCGAGGCACGGTAATCGCGGAAAGCAGCTACTGCACCACCCGATTGAAAGCCCAATGATGAGTGGGAAACAATTAAGTAAGTGCCTTGGTTTGCCGTTGTTGCATAGTTGGTAAAATTGCGTTGCGTGAAAGCGGTAACGGCATTGATATTGGTGGATGGATCTGCATTGGTAAGTATCAGGTCCCTATCCACAGCAGAGCCTTGCAACTTGAACTTTATGACATTGCCGCTGATGACAGCCGCATACCTTTTCAGGTTCGTCACATCGTACAGTACAGGTAGGCTACCTGTAAAATTTGCAGTGGGTACCTCAATATAATTGCCCTGTGTATTTGCAGCTAGTGTGAAACGGAAATTGGACAAGCCCGTGAAGTTGAACAGGCGTGCATATTTCAGTTCAATAAAAGAAACGGCAATCCTGTTGTTGAAGGAATCCGCATAATTGGGGTTGGTAAGAAAGTCAATGGTAACATTGAAATTATTGGTAGTTAGTACCTTGTTTGCAGGAACCGTGGCAGCGTATATTTTGGCTGCTTGGCCTAGGTTAACGGCATCATACAGAAATTCATTGATCCATCTGTCGCCATTCATTTTCAGGAACACATCCCTGCCGCCATCATCGTAAGAAACGCCCGAAACGCCCATGGTTAAAGTGGCACTGGGGCCGGTAGTCAAGGGGTAGAAAACATTGGATGAAAAGCTGTAACCTGTATTGCTCGGCTTGGTATAATGTATGTCGTTGGTGGTAAAACCTTCGCCCACGTCGTAAGAAGAAGAAGTGACCCTGGTTCCGGCATTCACGCCCTTACCACGGTTTATCTGCTCCCTGAAATCGAAACGCTGTGCATACATGAAATAAGGCTCAGGCGTGTTTGTACCCGAAACATCGTTGGTGGTTGTAGCAAAGCGTAGGTTGGGGTTGGCAGTGGTTGGGGATGGGTTTACTGTAAGGAAGAAAGCAGCCGTGTCTGTTTGCAAACTGATCCTATCGCTTAGTTGATAGCTTGGGTCACGGTACATTACTTTGTCGGCAACCCCATCGTTCCTTTCGCCCCAAAATTCTATGAACCCCGTTCCTGGCAATACACCCGTTGCGGCACTGGTATATAAGGGCACTTGTTTGCCGTTTCTCCAAAGCTGGAAATTTTCTGCAGGTGCTGTTGCAATGGCTGCCGGCAGTGCCGATTGGCCAATGCGGTACAGCCCAGTTGCACCTACTTTGAATTTGTAGTAGGTTTTACTGAAATCGATCCACTCATTGTTGTAGGACTGTGCCAACGCCATTGTTGAGCACAGTACAAGAAACAGGGTTATTAGCTTACGCATAGTATCTTTTATTAAAAAAGCCATCAACAGGTTGAGGCTTGCTAAATCATTTGTTTTCTTTCTTTACCAAATCGATCCGTAAAGAGAATATATGGGTGTACAATGGGTTTGCCTGGTTGGCCAGGTTTGTGAATGCATAGTCGATGCCTACATTACCAAACTTGAAACCTGCCCCCAAACTGGGTTGGTATATCCATACTTTTTTCTGGTTGGTGGTATCGCCATCTGCCAATGCCCTTTGAAAATTGGAGATACCTGCACGTAAAAAAACACTGTTGTTGATGTTTGCTTCAACACCAATATTCGGGTCCACGCTTACGGCACTTGTACTTAGCAAAGTATTCCGTTTACCGTCGAACGTGAAGTGCAGGTTGGCTTCCGCAAGTAGGCTGAACTTGTCGCTGATTTCAAAATTGTAGCCTGCCGCCGCAATCAGCCTCGGTGCCGTCATTTCGGTACTTTTAACAGGTATATCGTTCTTGGTAAGGTAGAGTATCTCTTTTTCCCTTTCGCTAAAAGTAAAGGTCCATGCGTTAAAGGTTGTGGTCACATCCCTTGCCACAAGTCCAAACAGCCATTTGTCTTTTTTAATTTGCAGACCTGCATCCAGACCAAAGCCCCATGCTTTTGCAAATGTGCCTACACTGCGGTAAATGATTTTTGCATTACCACCAATGCTTATCTGCATATCGTCTGTTTTTTTGAGTATCTGTGCGTAGGAAAGCAACACTGCATAATCGGCAGAAGAAAAAGTGGTGATGTTGTTGTAGTTGATGGAACCATCCGGCTCTACTAGGTATAAGGTATTGGGAATATCGTCAACCGCAAAGCGGAGAAAGCTGATGCCCAAAGTGCGGTTGCCGTTTTTGGTAGGTATGGCAAGTGCTGCGTAATCATATTTGCCGATGCCTGCAAAATATTCGGCGTGCATTACGGAAAGGCTTGGGTGATCTGTAACATGCACCAATGCTGCGGGGTTCCAATAGCCGCCCGTTGCATCTGCAACGCTTGCCACCTGGGCACCGCCCATACCCAATCCCCTTGCTCCGGCACCAATATTTAAAAATTCATTTGAATATTTACGGAACTGTGCCTGAGCAGTTATGCCCATAACAATCCCCAAAACAGTTAGTATAGCCTTTACCGAAAATTTCATGTGCTCAATATAATATGAAATAGAATAATTGCAAGATATTCCCGCAATTCCATTTGTACAATTGTTCTTTTAATACAGAAAAAGTGCTTCTGCTTTGCACAGAAACACTTTTCATTTTATTAAGTAGTTAAATAGACACTTATTTCAATACAATCATTGCTTTTGGATCTTTATTATTTTGGTTTCGGTGCCATCGTTTACCTGAATAACGTAAGTACCGGCAGCAAAACCTTTCATATCTATGTCGGTAGTGCCCGTAAATGTTTTGGTGAGCATCTGCTGACCAAAGCTGTTAATGAGCCTTACCGTGCTGGAAGTATTATCTGGTTTGTTCACGGTTATATTCAGCTTGTCCGAAACCGGGTTGGGATATACGTTTACGGTTACGGTTCTTCCAAAGTTTACCATGCGTATTGGCGAGTAGGTAAAACCACCATCGTTGTTCAGCATTTTTAAACGGTAATAATTCTTGCCAATAACCGGGTTATTGTGCCTGTAAGTATAGGTAGTTGCATTGGTGGCACCTTTTGCAGCTACAGTTCCTATTTTGGCGAAGTTGATGGCATTGGTACTATGTTCAACCTCGTAACTTTTCAGGTTCACTTCGTCAGATACGTTCCAGTCTGCATCCACTGCAATGCCGCCATACTGTTTTGCATTGAAGCTTATTAAACGCACAGGTACTATCTGGCCTGTTTTCAAGTACACATATTTGTACAGGAAGTTGTTGAATGAATATTGCTCGGGTTGTGCGTTGCCTTCATTTACTACGAAATATAGGTTGTAGTTGTCGCGTGACAAAGAAGCAACATCAATGGCGTAATTGATGTTTACCGTATCGCCTGCAATCAATGGTTTTGTCTTGTGCAGGTTGTAAGTGTACACCGTACCCAAACGCAGGTTGGTAAGCTGCAGCTTAACGGTAAGGCTATCAAAATTCAGTTTGCTTACGTTCTTAAATGCAATGCCGCCTTTTAATGTATCGCCACTAAGTCCGCCTGTGCCCGATGTATCAGGAATGTTCAGGTACAGGTTGGGGGCAAGTGCCCCTTCGGCCACACCATCGTATTCAACTGACCAGTTACTTAACTGGTAAGGTATTGCTGTTATTGAATCCTGGTTTTTCAGTTTCAGTTTTATAAACGGATACTGTGTTGCACTTACGGCACTGATATCAAAATCCTGCTCGCCAGTTGTAAGCGTATATAGCTTGGTTTCTGTTCCCGTACTGCCTACACCAATCACATCAACTGTTGCAAGGTTATTGGGATTGGCAGTGCCACTCCATTTTGCTTTTTTCCATGCTTTGGCAGGGCCGAATTTCGGTGAGAATACATAACCCAATGTATCAGAGGAATTACAGTCCACATTCATTACCACACGGTCGTACACTCCTTGTGTAAACTGGTACCTAGGAGAGAAATGTGTTGAATCGTTTTTCTTGAACACAAAGCCAAATGTTCTTGGCTTGTTGAATGAGTCTATTGGCAGCCCCTGCGATTTCAGGAAGTGGTACAGGCTATTGTTGCTGCCAGTTACCAAAGTATCGTTGGCCCATTGGTCGGCCCAAACAGGATCGCCATCGTACACTAAACGCACGGCTACATAGGTACCCTTGGGAATGGATTGCAAGAAGGACTTTGCGGAGTCACGGCCTGGCTGGTCAATATAATGGTATTCAAAATTGTATTGCCTGCTTACATCACAAGTGGGTTCGGCACCAAAAGGATTGGTCGTGTTCACCCAGGGCTTAAAGGTCAATGTATCAAATACGTTGATGATTACAGATTGCCCCAGGCAGGCACTTGCTATAATGCCCGAGCCATTTACCTGTATACTGAATTGCTGGTCGGTAAGGCCGCTGGTTGGGTAAATGGAATGCAGGATGAAGAGGTTATTGATTTTGCTTGCGTACTTGTAGCTGCGTGAGGTACTGTCCAAAATAAGCCTGTCCAGTTTGCTGTCGGTATGCTGGTAAAAATGCATTTGCCCAAAACCGGTACTTGCCGGTGCATCCCCATATGTAAAGGACGATACGTTCCAATGTGCACCAACTGCCTGCGGTGCAACACGCCAGTAATAGGTGGTATTGTTTTGTAAGGTAATGCCTTTATCAAATTCTATCACCCCGCCAACAGAAGTTTTGGTTTGTGTAAACTTGATGGGCGAATTGAAGAAAGTGGTCGTATCTACCTCCACCACATAGGTCTTGCTTTCGGCCAATGGGTTTGCAGTGGATGCTGCAAGTTTAAAAGCTGCATCGTTTACAATTGCGTATTTGTAAGGGTAAACAGGCCTTATTTCATCGTCGTTAATTACCACGGTAACACTGTCGGTATTGTTTACCTTGGTTACTTCATCAATACTGTTTGTGTAATCTGCGGTTGCTATCAATGCACTATTGCCCTTGTCCCTATTGGCCACAATTGGCAATGCCAACATAACTGAATCGGCAATATTGATGGGTGCAATTTTTTTCGTCAATACTGTTACCGTGTTACCGTTGGGGTAACGCCTGGTAAGTTTCAGGTTCACTGAATCCGCCGTTTTCCTGCCCAGGTTGTACACACGCACTTTTACATAGAAGGAATCGTCTGCTACAGAAATATAGGCAGGCCTTACTACCATTTGTTGTGCTTCAACGGCATAATCGGGTTTGTCGAAACCATTGATCTTAAGTGCCGGGTCGCCATGAAAAACAAACTGTTCCGAATGCATCCTTGCAAAATAATCGGTGCTGCCTGTTGTGTTCAGTACATCACCAATGCCCTGCTTGGTTACTTCGCCAAAAGACTTATTGTATTGGGTTTTGGTAATGGCCGTATAGAATTTGCGTGTAAAGGAGTCCAGGTAATTGATTACTCCAAAACCTGTGGTTGCCAGGTAGCCAATGGCACCGCGTTCTGGCTCCAGGATAAACTTTTCGGATATGGTGGATTTCAGGTTGAACCTTTGCTCATCAAAAGAAAAAAGGTTTCCTGCATCGCAACCGTTTACAATAAAGATCGGGTAACGGTATTGGTTGTTGTAATTATTGGGATTGTCTAAACTGAAGTCAAGATTGGTTGCCGACGAGTGCCCAAAATAGGTAACGATAGAAGCACCTTGTTCATAAGTGGCCCTAAAATCCCTGATGGATGCAGAATAGCCCGCAGGGTCGTCTATCTTGTCATAGTTCTTTACATTGGCACCAAAAGCCGTATCCTGTATAATGGCTTTGTACCTGTTCAAATAACCGTCCAGTTGCGTACCAACATTGTAATCATTGGTACCTGCCACTTGCAATACGTTTTTCATCCAGGCCTTGTCGGTAATGGTATGTAAAGATCCCCGCTGAACAGAATCGTATTGTTTTACTTTGTTCAGGTAATCGCCTATTTCATTTGCCGTAACCACGCTAAGCCTACCAATAGGTGTAATGGGTGTGGCATTGGTATTGTCGTTGGCACTTAATAAATTATCAGAGCCCGGGCTGCCCCAGGTTGGTACAAGGTTCAATGTTTCTACTTCAGGGTTACCAGAATTGTCCCTGTATTCGTTATACACCACGCCTTTACCAATAAGGAACACAAATTTCGGCAAGTTGGCAAAATGCGACCTGGCATACCTTAAAAAATTGCGGATGGCCAAAGGGTGTTTCTTAACGCCCAATGCAAACTGGTCCGACAGTTCGTTGATATCAACAACTTTTACATTGAAGCTGCCACCATTTGCAGAAGAGCGGTATTGCTTGTATTGCTCCACATAGTTATTGGAACCACTACCATAGATAAGCGGGTTGGAAATAATCAGGTAATCGCCTTGATTGGATACGCTACCATAATCAATAAAATTACGTGTCTCAAATGAGTTGATACTTGTAGCATTGCTTGCCACACTGTTTACCAGTACAAAAGAAGCAGCCGTTGGCAATGCTTCCGTTACAAACTGTATGGTATCTGCAATTGACAGATCGCCCACATATCTTTTTCCGTTGGTAATGTCATATAATATGGGGGTATTGGCACCATGGTTAAAGTTGTAGAACTTAAGGTAATATCCGGTTGCCGATACAGGCAACTGTAACTCGAAATTGGTGTTATTGTTACAGTCAAGTGTTCTTGGATAGATCAGTTCCGTAGTGGCCAACCTGAACTCGTCGCAGCTCACAACACTTTCATTCTTGAAATAGAACTGGGCTGCTCCAGAGCTTATCTTGCTTACAGGTATGCCCACTTCTTCCACTTTGGCATCATAGTAATAATCCATCTGGTAATTGCTTACCATGCTGCCATTAATGGTTACTAGCACCGACCTTGCATTGGGGGCATTGCCAACAGAATTTATTTTCAGGCTCATGGAAGGCCCCGCAGCATAAGGTTTCAGGTCGTTAAAAGTAAAACTCAGCCCGCCACCACCACAATCGCTGCCATCGGGCCTGATGGGCGAAGCAACCCAGCCCTCGCCCCTGTCGTAAGAAGACGAATACAGTTGCTGCCCCGAAGCCTGTGCCGCAAAACCCGGGTTCAGGTCGTTACGGCCAGCAAATAGGGCCGAAGCCATAAAGTACTGGGTAGGCTGCAATGTATTTCCAGCAACAAGGTTGGGCGTCTCCACCAATCTTTTGTTGCTGCCCGAAGTATTCACCGTAATAAAATAGGAAGCCGTATCCGCTTGCAGGCTCCAAACATCGTTCAACTGAAATTCCGGGTCACGATAAAGGTCCTTGTCCAATTTGCCGTTGTTGTTTTCGCCCCAAAACTCAATATAGTCCGAAGCGGTTAGTGGGCCCGTTGCCACAGATGTGTACAGGGGCACTTCGTTGCCGTCTTTCCACAATTGAAAATATTCGGCGGGTGTGGCCTGCAGGCCAACTGCCGCAAGGGCAGACTGGGGTATGCGTACCAACCCCCTGTTGGACGAGTACACATTGGGACCCGCACTGGAGTAGTATTTGAACTTGAAATATGTTTTACTGTAGTCAATCCATTCATTCCTAAAGGATTGAGCAACTGTTTGCCCTACAAAAAAAGAAACAAGCAGAAAAGATAATAATCGCTTCATTTTTAATAAAATAAATATTCAATCAGGGCGGCGGGGCGGGTGGATAAAATCAGCAACACTTTAAGTTACAAGACGCTTTATTGAACAAATAGGCTGCCTTTGCAGGCAAATTTGACATAAAAATCACTCATAACCACACTAATTACCTACTACAACGAAAAAAAGTCCGATGAATTACTTTTTTCTTCCATTTTTCAGAAAAAACTTGCACAACTTAAACCGCTTACATTTGCGTGAAAATTTTTTTAGAGATGAACCTGATCAAGGAATTACGTTGGAGGGGCATGATTGCTGATATAATGCCGGGAACCGAGGAACAATTGCAGAAAGAAATGACCACTGGTTATGTGGGTTTTGACCCAACAGCCGATAGCTTACATATTGGTAGCCTGGTACCCATTATTTTGTTGGTGCACATGCAGAAGGCGGGACATAAACCCGTGGCTTTGGTGGGCGGTGCAACGGGTATGGTGGGTGATCCCAGTGGAAAAAGTGCGGAACGTAACCTGTTAGATGAAGAAACCCTTGCCAAGAATATTGCAGGCATCAAGAGCCAGTTGGAGCAGTTCCTGGATTTCGATGCAGCGAAACCCAATGCAGCCATCATGACCAATAACTATGACTGGTTCAAGAAAATTTCTTTCATCGATTTTTTGCGAGATACTGGCAAGCATATCACGGTAAATTATATGATGGCCAAAGACAGTGTGAAGAAGCGTATCGACGGCGAAACGGGCATCAGCTACACAGAATTTGCCTACCAACTAATGCAGGGTTATGATTTTTATTGGTTGTACAATAACCTGAACTGTAAACTGCAGTTTGGCGGCAGCGACCAGTGGGGCAATATGACAACGGGTACGGAACTGATCAGGAGAAAAAGCAGCGGCGAGGCCTTTGTGTTTACCTGTCCATTGATTACAAAAGCGGACGGTGGTAAGTTTGGCAAGACGGAAGGCGGCAATGTTTGGTTGGATGCCGCAAGAACAACGCCTTATCAGTTTTACCAGTTCTGGCTGAATGCCAGCGATGCAGATGCAGAAAAATGGATACCAATTTTTACCTTTTTGGATGAAGAAACCATTGATGGCTTGATTGCGGAGCATAGCCTGAACCCTGCCTCACGTACATTGCAGAAAACCCTGGCCAAAGAAGTAACCATTTTTGTGCATGGCGAAGGCGAGTACAACAAGGCCATTGAAACAACAAATAAACTATTTGCAAACGCAAATGCACCTGCAGACAGTTTAAGTATGGATGACCTGGAAAATATGGAGGGTGTATTAAAAGTTGATTTTGATAAAAGCAAATTGGATGCAGGCATCGATATTGTTTCCTTTCTTGCAGAAACAGCCATCTTTCCAAGTAAAGGCGAAGCAAAGAAGATGGTACAGGGCGGTGGCGTAAGCATTAACCGTAACAAGGTTGACAATTTACAGTTGACCGTTAACAGCAGCTTATTGTTGCACACCCAATACCTGCTTGTACAAAAAGGTAAGAGGAACTATTATTTAATCAAGGCCATATAATTATAAGCACTGCAAAGCAGTGCTTTTTGTTTATGCAGCGTGTATATTTCATATCGGGTTTGGGGGCAGACAAGCGGGCATTCAATTTTTTGGACCTGTCTTTTTGCAACCCTGTTTTTATAGACTGGATACAACCATTGGCCAAGGAAACCTTGCAGCAATATGCATTACGCATGTATCAACAGATACCCGAAAGCAACCCCATTGTTGTTGGGCTGTCTTTTGGCGGCATGCTTACTACCGAAATGGCAAAAGCCAACCCAAAAATGCAGGCCATCATTATATCCAGCAATAAGGCACATGCCGAGTTTCCTACGCTATTAAAAATTGGTAAAATAATACCAGCATATAAATGGGTACCCGGAAGTGTAAACAAAAGAATCAATAAAACATTGAGCTGGTTCCTGGGCGTTAAGGGCACAGAGCAAAGAAAAATAAGACAGTCATTGATACAGGATAGCGACCCGGTATTTACCAAATGGGCCATAGAAGCCATTATGTATTGGCCCAACAAAACCATACCTGCAAACCTTACACATATACACGGCACTGCTGATAAGCTATTGCCTTACCGTTATGTAAAGGCAGCAGATTATACAATTGAAGGTGGGGAACATTTAATGGTAATGGATAAGGCCAATGAAATTTCTGCCTTATTAAAAAAATTGATTGCCTAAACAATGCATTGTCTTTAGCAAGTATTCCTGTTATTTTATTTGCTTCAGTACATTCCACATGGCTTCGGCCACAAATACATTGCCTGTTGCGTTCAGGTGCACGCCATCAACAGTAAGTATCTCTTTTTCTTTGTTGTCGGGGTTATGCTCCATATAGTAATCCATAAACAGTTTCCGTAAGTCAACTAAGGGCAAGCTGTATTCGGCAGAAAGCTTACGTATCACGTTGCTGTATTTATTCAGGTCGCCATCCTGTTCATTGGTACAGTCTTTCTTCTCCCCTATTACGGCCGGTGTGCATATAACAATCTTACTATTTATGGCAAGCAGCTTCCGTATAATGGCCCGGTAAAAACTTTCAAACTTGTCTATGTCGGTTCCCGTGCCACGTTTGGCTTTATGCCACACATCGTTTACACCAATGTACACCACAGTAATGTCGGGGCTTTTGGCCAGTACATCCTCTTCTAACCGCAGATACAGGTCGTACACTTTGTTGCCGCTGATGCCCGCACCAATCAAATCGTAGCTGCTATTGTTCACATCTGCTTTTATCATGGAATCTATTTGCGTGATATAACCGCCACGCTTTGCACCCAGTTCCGTAATGGAATCGCCAAAGAAAACAATCTTCTTTTTCTTTCCAGCTTTGGTGTACGACATCAACACAAGTGCAACGATAAACAATGCAACAAAAAAAATCTTGGCTCCCATGGGTGCAAACGATTAATGATAAAATAATAATGCTCAAATTTAGTTCAGCAAATGTGGTTTCTCCCGGTAAACTTTCCAGACAAACTCGCCAAACAAAGTATTGGCCCATGCAAACCATTTACGGGTATAGTTGGTTGCATCGTCTTTGTGAAAGCTTTCATGCATAAAGCCTGTACCTGCATGGGTGCGTTGCAACATATCCAGGCACAATTTTATTTCCGCATCATCGTTGCTGGTAAGCCCACGCATAATGATGCTCATGGGCCAGATCATGTCCATACCACAATGTGGGCCGCCAATGCCTTCGGCAGCCTTGCCTTTGAAGAAAAAGGGATTGGAAGATGAAAGACAGAAGTTGCGTGTATGCAAGTAGGTTTCATCTTTACTGTATTCGGGAATTAAATATGACAGGGACAATAGCGATGGAATATTTGCATCATCCATAAGGTTTGTACTGCCATGGCCATTCACTTCATATGCATATATCTTACTGAACTTTTTCGTTTCTACTTCCCCACATTCAACCAAGCCTGTTTTAATGGCATTGGACAGTTTCAGCAACTCATTCAAAAGCGTGTTATCCAGGTTTAGCTTCTCCAATATTTCGCCTGCTTTCATTAAGGAAAAAAATGCGAACATGTTACTCGGTATCAAATAAGGGAAAACAGTGGCATCGTCACTTGGCCTAAACATGGAGCAGATCAAACCATTTGGTTTTACAGGATAGCCATAACCACCTAATGGCACACCGTCCGTAGCCCATGCCGTGGTACGCTGAAAATGGTAGGGGCCTTTGCCATCAAAACGTTGTTGCTCTTTAAAGGTCTGTACTACCAGCTTCATGGCTTTTACCCATTGCTCATCAAAGATGGATGCATCCCCAGTTTGCTTCCAGTAGCCATAACTTAAACGTATGGGATAACATAAACTGTCTATCTCCCATTTGCGTTCGTGTATGCCAGGCTTCATATCCGTCAAGTCACTTTTCCATTCGCTTATTTTAGTAGGGTCCTTATAAAAGGCATTGGCATAAGGATCCAGCAAAATACATTTTACCTGCCGGTTAATCACACCTTTGATCAGTTGCTGCAATTGCGGATCTTCTTTGCACAAAGGCAGGTAAGGCCAAACCTGTGCCGATGAGTCGCGGAGCCACATGGCATCTATATCTCCCGTTATCACATAGGTGTCCGGCTTCCCATCAATCATTTCAAAATCTACTGTTGTATCAAGTGTGTTGGGGAAACAATTTTCAAACATCCAGGCAACCTCTTTGTTGCCTATGCCGTTCTTTATTTCGGCAATTACCCGTTCAACTGCCTTGCTCTTGAACCTGCGTTGCTGTTCGGCAATACGCACTACGGGAAAGCCTGTGGTCCGATTGTTTGCCCATGTGTACCTGGAAGCAACAACGCCCATTGCTGCAAGCGATGCGTGCCTGATGAAGTGTTTCCTGTTCATGTTTAAATATAGCAAAAGTTTGATGATGCAAATACATGAACCAACAATTATAGAGATGCCCATACGGAGCGTTGATGTTGGGCAATGAGAAGAACCTGCATGGGTGCGACGCCAGTAAAGCTGATGGATGTACCGCAGTTGGCAGTCAAATAACAACTGCTGTTTACTGAAGCAATAGGCCACTTATATTTTGTATGTACAGCCCAACAATGTAACCGATGCTTGCTGAGATTCTTGAACTGGAAAAAACGTTTGATAGTTTATTGCCACTGGGCCAGCAGCAAGAGCGGACCAATGCATTGCTGATAGAAACAGGCAAACAATGGAGCCAGGCCATTTGGCAAAAGGCAAAGCATTTGGGTGGATTGCCCTTTTCGCAGCAGACCATTGAAGACGCATTCAATTTTAGTGAAAGAGCCATTTTTATTTGTGGGTCCGAAAGAAGCGGAACAACTTTACTAAGGAACTTATTGGATGCACATCCACAACTTTCGGTGCTGCCATCGGAAGGCACTTATATTACACAGTTAGAAAAGAAATTATTGCACTTACCGCAAGATGACCGTTGTGAGTTTTTGTGCAGGGAATGGTTGTGGCGTATGGTACTATCCATGCACCAGCCGCCTTTTTGGCTATTGGGCAAAAGCACCGTGCAACATTCGCCTTACCTGGATTTTGCAAGGGCATTCATAGGCTGGTGGCCCATTGTAAAAGAAAGATGCAGGCACAGCAATACACAATGGCCCTTTGTTGTTTTGCAATTGGCATTTGCAACAAGCCAACACCAAACAGGCAGCAGTTTGCAACAGCTTTATTGGGTGGAGAAGACACCCAATAACGAGCAGCATCTGGACAGGATTTTACAGGATTTTCCAAAGGCAAAAATCATTCAAACCATACGCAATCCTATTGATGTGTTGCGGTCCAACAAGCCACATGAAGCTTTATCTACAGTAAGTAAGTACAGCTTTATACGCAACTTGAAAGCATCTTTCAATATTGCAGGTAAGCAGTTACTGAGAAAAGACAAATATCATTTGCTGGTGCGTTATGAAGACCTTTGTGCCAAACCTGTATTGACCATGCAACAAGTAGCTGCATTTATTGGCATAAACTATATAGACGAATTGTTGTTGCCTACTGTAGTTGGCAAACCAACAGGCCCCAACAGTTCCTTTAAACAAACAGGTGCATCCGGAAAAATTATTGCTGCAAAGGATCGTGTACAAGAAGATAAGCTTACCGTAAAAGACCATCAATTATTGGCTGCAAGTCTACATGGCGTAACGGAAACATTTGGTTATTACCTACCGCCCATTGGCATGGTGCATAAACAATTGCTGAGGGTAGATTCCTTTGCACAAAGGGTTTTGAACAAATTAAAAAGAATTGCTTAGTTTTAATACGATGCTACACGCAACAATAAGAAACAGGGTACGTGATGTTTTAATGGACATTGGCTTTAAGCAATACTTCCATAAAAACAGGCATGGGGCAAACATGCTTTTGCTGCATGGCATTGACGATTGCGGAAGCACAGCTTACAACTCAAGGTTCATTAGCAGCACAAGGTTTGATGCGTTGCTTACTTATTTTAAGCAGCATTTTCATATAGCCACATTGCAGGATTTTTGCCTGGGCAACTATCCCAAAAACAAGCAAACCATTACACTTACATTTGACGATGGCCTTTCCAACAATTATTACAAGGCATTGCCCTTACTGGAAAAACATCAAGTACCTGCCAGTTTTTTTATAACTGGCATACGGCAGCACCAGCAGTATTATTTGTGGACAGATTTCATTGACCTGTTTTTGCATAACCGCAACAATATTGTGTTACAGGGCATCCGTTACAGCAAAAACAAGAAAGGTGTTTTTGCATCGGACAATGGAACAGCGTTAAAAGATTTTTTAAAGGCACAACCATTTACCGTAATTAATGCAGCCATACAGGAACTTACCGAAAACTATGCCTTTGATATAAACCAGTTTGCTACCGATTATTTTTTACAGATGACAGAAGCCGAAATACAGCAACTGGCCAGCCACCCATTGGCAACCATTGGCAGCCATGGTATGCACCACACAGACCTTACGAAGATTGCATTATGGGATGCGGAACACCAACTAACAGCAAGCAAAGCATTCCTGGAACAGGTTACAGGCAAAACCATTGATGCATTTGCATTTCCGTTTGATGTGTGCAATGCCGAACTGGTGGACATGGCCCGAAGAGCAGGCTACACCTATATACTACCGCATTCCGTGCAACAGCACACAGACAGGCCATTGCAAAGGTTTGGCATCAACCCGTATATATCGTTCAACAACCAGCTCCATTTTATTTACAAAGGAAATTATGCTTAATGGATGCAACTTTTTTATACCAGGATTATACAATCAGAAAACTGGTTGCTGATGATTATACGGCAATGGAACAGTTGCATGAAAAGGTTTACCATACAACTACAAGAAAAGGCTTCTATACCAACAAGTACCAGCATTATGACGAGTTGTTGCCGCCAATAATAGGCTTTGTTGCAATAACAGCAATTGGTGAAATTGTAGCAAGTGTTTGCCTGGTTCCGGTAAAACTGTACCAACAAAAGCAGATTTTTATAGGTGCCCAATGGGCCGATGCCATGGTGCACCCATTGCACCAACATAAAGGGCTTGGCTTGGTGCTATGCAGTAGTTGCATGCAATATGCAAAACAAACCGGCATAGATTTTATTTTTTGCCTGCCTATTGAAGCCACGTTTAATTTGGTGACTACAAAACTGCAGCACCATTTTGTATCAACCATGTTGTGCTATACCATTGCAACACATGCATTGCCATTTGCAAGCGTTGCAGGTAGGTTGAAATTGGAAGGCTGGCATGGCTCTTGGGTTGATACATTGTTTGCACAGTACAAAGTGCCTATACAGTCTTCGCTACAATCCTTTTCATCGGAATACCTAACCATTTTTCGTGATGAACAGTTCCTGACTTATAAAGAAAAAATGGGCAATTGCATTATCCGGATAGGGGCAAACATTATTTGGTTTACCATTAAAAAGGGTACACTATTTATTGGCGATATGATTGCCCCAACAGAAAAGGATTTCATGCATGCAATAGCCAAGCTAAAAAGAACCTGCTGCTATGCGGGCATCAGGTATATTGTTTTTCAAACAACCGGAGCAAGCAATACAGCAGCCTATTACAGCAAGCATTTTAAGGCAACGGCATCTTATAAAATAGGTGCTTTTTCTTTTACAGAAGTATTGCAGGTGCAGCAATTGCAGCTTACGCAAGGCGATGCAGACAATTTTTGATCAATCATATATCACTTCTGCCCCATCAATTTCGGGCTGACGGTATTTTAACCAGAACCGTTGCAGGAACTTCAGTTCGTAAGGTGCTTTAAAGAAATTGTTGTTGTACCGGAACTTAGCAATATTGGCAATGGAGCTGCGTTGGAAACTGCTGAGCTTTATATCGGAGCTGGTCGGGTAGCGTGCATTCAGCACCACTTCAAAGTCCTGTATCTTATCAATCATCTCGGCAGTGAGCCAGGGTGTCAATGGGTTCTTGCGAAGGTCAAAATTTGTCCATTCATCCTGCAGCCAGTCATCCAAGGTTTCAGGAAAACGGAAGCCACTTGCCTTCACCTGTTCGTACATGTCCGAGCCTTCTGTTGGCACGGGGCTGTACACATAAATAATGATTTCCGTTTGCGGGTTTACCTGTTTTATTTTTTTGATGAAGCTGATATCAAAATCAATCTGTGCCATTACCTGCTTTTCGGTTTCTGCCGGAAAGCCCAGTACAAAAGAGTATTCGGGAATAATGTCAAACCGTTTCATGCGTTCCGCAAAACGCAGCATTTGTTCTGCCGTTTGCGTACCACCTTTGTCTACTTGTTTCAAAATGGAATCATTGCCGCTTTCTGCTCCGCAAAAAATCATCCTGCAGCCGCTCTTACGCATCAATGCAAGTGATTCATCAGCATACTTGTCAATAGTATCAATCCTACCTTCACCCCACCAGGTTATGCCATCATTCATCACGAGTTTGGAAAACTCGACGGTCCTTTTTTCAGAAACAAAAAAATTGTTATCAAAAAACTCAAATGAATCCGCACCGTAACGGTCTATCAAATGCCTGATGTCGCCATATATATTCGTGGCACTCTTGCCTTTCCATCTTGCTTCAAAAATGGGCACTACTGCACAGAAGGAGCAGGTGAACGGGCAGCCCATGCTGGAGTTGTAGCTAGCCGTACGTTTACCTAAATAGGTTCGGCCTAGGTATTTTTTTAGTGGGTAAAATTCATTCAAGTAATCATAAGGCAACCTGGGCAAAGTATCCAGGTCTATCAATGTTGTTTTGGGTGTTTTAACAATGGCAGTACCATCTTTATAAATAAGGTTGTTGATAATGGGAATGGTAGGCTTGTTATTGTCCAACGCATCCAACAATGCCGGAAAAGCAATATCGCCAATACCATTGATTACATAATCCACATAGCCGGAATGCAGCGCCACTTTGTGTTGGTTGGTAGCAAAGTAGCCACCCCAAATGGTAATGATATTGGGATACTGCTCCTTTATCTTTTGAGTAAAAGGTATGGCCTGTTTTAGTTGCGGTCCGGGCATTACTGTACACCCAAAATATTTGAACCCACCCGTTTCTAAGTAAGCTTCCATTACGCTCCATGGGTCTTCTTCCATATTGCCATCCACAAAAACATATTCCCATTTGCCATGTATGGCCGCACCCACCTGCAGGATGCTGATGGGCAGGCGATGCTTTGCTTTTGCACTGCGTGGGTTAAATAGGATGACCTTATTGTTCATGTACATTACCGGGCTTTATCTCAAACAAATAGTTTTCTTCAAACAGCATTCTTTTTTGTTCAATCATCTGCCAATAGAACCCGTGCTGTATTGCAAGTGACTGAATGATTGCTATGTTGCAGTCTTCGCTCAACACCATAATGGCTTTGGATGCAGCGTTCATAAAACGTTTCATCTGGAAGAACAGCTTCTGAAAATATTCAAAATCCTCGCCACAGAACCAAGCATACTCGCTTTCATTACTGGGCATTTTTGGATAGTATGGCGGGTTGATGATGATTACATCAAAGTATTGCCAGGGTATATCCGTAAACAGGTCCGAGCGTATGACGGCTATCTTAACATCATGCTTCCATGCATTCTCTTGTACATTGGCACAGGCAGTTTCGCTTATGTCCGATGCTGTTACAATAGCTCCTTTTTTTGCTGCATAAACGGATAGCAGGCCCGAGCCAGCCCCCAACTCAATCACAGACAGGTTTTGCAGTGCCTGTTTCTTTAACCACCCTAACAGGAACTTTGTACTGAAGAACAATGTGGGGTGAAACACGCCTGCCTTGATGGTAACTGTAATGGCTTCAACAGTGGCCGTTCTTTCTGTTGACATGTACCATTTGCTTAATGGTAGCAACAAGATGGAGCTTATCCGTTTAAATATGTTCCTACGCCATTTACCCATGATTGTGCTTTATGCCATTGCAGTTTTTCTTTTCTCCATTATCATGCCCAGCCTTGCCCGTATGGCTTTTATTTTTGTTTTAGACGATACCATCCATCCCATGTTTTTGTTCTTACGTTGATGGAACGCCATTTCGTTGATGATCCATTGTACTGCATGATGATAGTAACGCTTGTTGTAAGTTCTCTTAAAGTCAATATCACGGTCGGTGTTTTCTGCCCAGTTTATTTCATTGGCATTGCTTACCGCTTCCACTTCTTCAAACAGCTCGGTACCACGTATGGGATAGGTAATGGTAATGGTGAACCATTCAGGGTTTGCATTTTTTAAATGTTGCAGGGTTGCTTTTATATCCTGTTCCGTTTCCGTTGGGTAGCCAAGCATGATGAAAGTGCCGGCCTGTATGCCCGCCCGTTGTGCGGCATTGATCATTTGCTGTACCACTTTTACATCAACCCGCCTGTCCATTAAGTCAATTATTTTCTGGCTGCCGCTTTCTGCACCTATCCATACACGGAAGCAGCCAGAGCGTTTCAGTAACTGTATCACTGTTTCGTTCAGCCTGTCGGCACGGGTAATGCATTCATAGTTGGCTTTTACTTGTTGTTCCTCCATCAACACAGTAAATTCTTCTAACCATTTATGGCTTACGGTAAACACATCATCTACAAACCAGATGTTATCGGGGTTGTATTGCTGTTGAATAAATTTCATTTCATCAACCACACTTTGTGGCGAACGGCGGCGGTAACTTTTTCCATAAACGCCCCTGCTGCACCAATGGCAACTGTAAGGGCAACCACGCATGGTGCTTACCGTAACCGAACTGAACCCATGATGCTTTTTCCAAGTTTGCAAATAAGCATTGAGGTCAATTTTTTTTCTATTGGGAAAAGGAAGTTCATCCAAATTTTTTCTTAGGCCCCTTTCGGGATTGATGATGATAGTGCCATCATCCATTTTAAATGAAATGCCCGGAATCCCTTGGTAATGCTGGTTTGTGTACAATGCAGTAACCAGTTCATAAAAGGTTTCTTCGCCTTCGCCAATGATTAAAAAATTGGCTCCGTTATGTAAAAGGTTTTCTTTATTGTACCGTACATCTGGACCACCCAATATAATTTGTGTATGCTGCAACGTTGGTTGCGAACGGATAAACTGGATGGTTTTTACCACATTTATCTTCGTCATTAAATTGATGTAGATAGCAAGAATGGAAGGTTTTTTTTCAAGCAGGTAATTATTGAATATTTCTCTTGATGAAAAAGTTGTGTCGAACACATCATGCTCAATCATCTTTTCTTCCATATAAGCAGAAAGGTATAAAATGCCTAAAGGTGGATAAGGCTTCATGATGGCCTTTTCCTTTTCATCTTCCTGCAAAAAATATCCATGTGTCAATACAATCATTCCTCAGTTTTTTGCAAGTGAATTAAATAATGGTCTGATGCGGAAGCCAGTAAACTGATATCTGTAACGCTTCTTTCCAAACGTTCCAACAAGTGCAAGAGCTTTGGCCGCTTTGAAAAGAAACTGTTTAGATAAGATGGCGGAACAAAAAAACCGATTGGCTTTACCAACTGCAACTGCATGTTACCGGGCAAATGTTTGCTCATCCATTTGGGTGAATAGTACCAGGTATGAACAGTATTTCCATTACCAATAGATGCCTGCAAAGCCTTATCTGAAAACCTTCTGAAAATATTTTTTCTTTTAAACACAATGGTGTGATAGACACTTTCCCATAAGCAGAAAGTAGGCATAACCACAAAAATCATTTTGCCATTTTTATTCAACAATGATGGTAGTTGATATTGCAAGAGATTATCTAGTTTTTCTGGTTCGATACAATTCAGTCCGCCAAAATTGGAGAACACAATATCAAATTTTTCAATACCAATTACTGCATCAATATTGGTTATATCCATTTGCTTGCACACAACTTTTTCTTTAAGCCCATCTGTATTCATTTTAGCTGAACTGAGCTTAACCATTTCTGCTGAAATATCTGTTGCCAATACATTTGCTCCATTCAAGCCAAACCATTTTGCATCTTCTCCCGTTCCGCAATTCAGTTCCAATACTTTGATACCTGCTTGTTCAGCCAATATTTTTTCGAGGTAATTCCATACCAGTTTACGTTGGCTTTTACCAATAAGTGAATTGGTAAAACTATCATCATAGCCAGCAGCAATATGGTCAAAAGCGGTTATCAATTATTGCAGTGATTTTAATTTATATGCACTTAATATTTCTGTAAGCCAGTAGTATGGTAGCTTAACGGCTAACTTGATTTGTTGTTTATCAATTTTGGTTTTACTAAACATATGCTTGGTATAAAAAATACTTTTCTGTTTTCTAAAAACGGTATGTGTGTATCTGTGCAATTGCTTATAAAACTGTTGTGAGTAGGTTGCTTGATACAGCATTGCCAGATCATCAGAATCTGTCCAGTTTTTCTTTGCTTGCAACTGTGTTTTTACTTTTTCATGGAACACTGTTCCAGGTAATGGATAGGAAACAGAAATGCCGATATCATGCGGCATCAGTTCTTTTACCATGTTCAAAGTCTTATCGATATCATTTGATGTTTCGCCAAGATAACCGTACTGCAAAAAGAAACAAACCTTAACGCCATGCTTTTTAAGCAGCCTGGTTGCTTCGTAAATCTGTTCCACTTTCGTGCCTTTGTCCATTGCATCCAGCACTTGTTGCGAACCACTTTCGGCACCCATCCATACTTCATCCAACCCAGCCGAAACAAGGTGCTGAATGGTGTTTTCTTTCAGCAACAAATCTGCCCTGCATTGAATTTTGAACCTTGGTTTAAGTGCAGCTTCGCGAAGCAATAGGACAAAGCTTTCTACCCAACCGGGCTTTAAACCAAAAATATCGTCGCATACCCAAAAATGGGTTGCACCAAATTCGTTCATCAATAATTTCAATTCATCAGCAACAGCTAGTGGTGAACGTGAATTGTAGCGGTTGCCATAAATAGGCTTAGCACACCAGTTACATTTAAATGGGCAGCCTCTTGTAGTAGCTATGTTTAAAGAAAAATACCCATGTGCCTGTAGCCATATTTGTTTGTAGGCATGTATATCAACCAGGTCCCATGCAGGTTGTGGAAGCTGGTCAAGCTCAGTCAATACGGTACGTTTTGCATTTGTAATTAATTTGCCATCTTGCAAGTAAGCAATACCCAAGCATGTTTCAAGGGCAGTGCAATCTGTAACCATCAATTCATGCAGAGTCAATTCACCTTCGCCTTTTATTACAATGTCAGCCCCATATTCCAGGTACATATCTGGATGGTCCGTTGCATCCGAACTGTTTACCAGCACTTTGCAACCAGCTTCTTTACTGTAATGTATCAGTTCAAAACAAGCAGCACGCATCACCGTCAGGCACATTTTGCTGAGGTAATTAAAACTATCGTCAAACACCACCACGTAGTGTGGCTTAAAGTCTGCCAACTGTTGTTTTATCTGCTGCGGCGATGTTTGCAGGTTGCTATCGAACAACTGCACTTCAAAGCCCGCATCACGCAGGTAAGCTGCAGCCAATATGGTTGCATACGGCGGGTAGGGCTGTTGGTTACGCCATTGCTTTTCATCGAGCCGATAAAAATAGGCAGGTGTAAAAAGTATTCTTTTAGGCATTTAGTTTACAGATGCGATTAAATGTGTTTTTGTATCGAGCATGATATTGTACCTTGTTTCATATTCTTTTTTCTTGTTGCTGTACAGCTCCATGATCCTGTTGTAATGCCCTTCGGTATGGGCTTTGGCAGTATGCCGTTTAAGGTGCAGGTTCTTTGTTCCGGCAAACATGGCTGGCGAATAACTGCGTTGCCATTTGGCTTCTATCTTTTTCATCAGCCATTTATCCAGCCATTCGCCAAAAGCATTATTGAACAAAGGTTCCAACAGGTACTGCATAATGCTCCTGCCATTTTTGAGCAAAGTTTTACTGGCAGCGGGATAATTGGGATAGTAGGCCTGCATCCACAGATTGCTGTTCCTGAAATGTTGATAGGCTTCAAAATTATATACCGGCAATAAAGATGATGCTTCAATGGCAGTATATAAGCTACGGTCGGTTATGGCCACATGCTCTTCATCAACCATATAGTTATAGCAGAAATATTTATACCGGTTGAAGAAAACAAGCTTCTGTACCAGTACAAAAAACAGGCGGCTCACCCATAGGCGGTTGGGTGCAGTAATAATGAAGTAATCAATATCGCTATCCTTGTCCATATAATTTTTAGAGATGGAACCAGAGAGCATGACCCCCCTTACAAAAGGGAAGCACTTGATAATACGGGTAACCCTTTTGGCCACGGTCAATGAGCGGTTGGCAAAGGCATTGGCAGCCAATCTTTTTTGAACAAGGGTTTCATTGTTGTGCAATAAATAGAAACCATGGATACAATACACGGCATCCAGCAATAAAAGTTCTGCCAGGCCATTTTTCACTTCGTCAAGGTTTGACAAAGTGCAGCGTTCAAAAATTTCCTGTGCAGTAAGTGGGTAGCTGAACACATCGGAATAGATAAGCGTAGCCAGCACGGCTTGGGCATGTACACCAATGATGGGCGATGTATCGATGGGTATGTAGGCATTGGTTTTTAACATCACAACAAGTTTGTTTCTGCAGGTGCAGGTTACAGTCAATTAAGAGAGATGCACATAGCCTAATCGGGGGCTTTAAGCAAATGGTTGCCTTTGAAAATAAATAGTTCAGAAACTGGTAATAACTTGTTGACAGTTGAAGTAACCAACTTTAGTTGCAACGTCACTGCACTGATTTTATAGCTTTGGAATAACGATAGTGCTGGTGTTTGCCCAACAGTTTGCACCGATGTTTTTTATTATTGCTACACAGTTTCTAATATCTTGTGTTGCAATTGTTGTACAATGAAGATAGTTTTTATCTCTTTTTTCAAAAGAAAAGATAGGCAATCTTTACAAGACGAAGTAGCCTATGTAAAGCCCTATTATATCATCTTGGAAAAACTTGCTGAGTCGCACACTGTAACCAGTATTGCAAACAATACGATCGCCGCAACATACTTGCACAACAAAGTGAACCATGAACGCATTGTTGACAGGACCTCCAATTTATTGCCCCTTTTTAAAACGTACCGGTACATACGTGCCCAAAGGCCAGATGCTTTGATTATACACAGTTTGCATTTTCCCTTACAGGTTTTGTATGCAAGGCTTTTGTTGGGAAAGAAGGTAAAGCTAATTGTACAGCACCATGCAGAAGTACCTTTTGTTGGCATGAAGCGAAGGTTGCTACAATTGGCACACAGGTTTACCGATGCCTATTTTTTTGTGTCGAAGCAAATGGCTGAAGCATGGGTAACCCAAAAGAATATTACCAGTACAAAAAAAGTGGTTGAGGTAATGGAAGTAAGTTCCGTGTTTGATTGCATGCCTCAAAAAACAGCACTCGAATTTACCAAGGCAAGTGGAACCCATATTTTTTTATGGGTAGGCCGTTTAAATGCCAACAAGGACCCAGTAACAGTTATAAAAGCATTCATCCAGTTTTTAAAAGAAACAGCCGATGCAAGGCTATATATGATTTACCAAAAAGCCGATCTGTTGCCCGAAATCAATTTGTTGCTGGAGGCAAACAGTCACGCAAAAGAAAGCATCGTACTTATAGGCAAAAAGGACCATGCCGAAATGCTGTATTGGTACAACAGTGCCCATTTTATAGTGGCCGCATCTCATTACGAAGGCAGTGGTACCGCAGTATGCGAAGCCATGAGCTGCGGCTGCATACCCATTTTAAGCAATATTGCCTCGTTTAACAAAATGACCCTGAATGGCAGCTGTGGGCTATTATTTGAGCAGGCCAACCCACAGGCTTTGGCAGCATCATTTAAAAAAGCAATTGCAATGGATAGAACACTTGCAAGACAGCAGACACTTGATGTGTACACACAACAACTTTCACCACATGCAATCAGCCAAAACATATACCGTACCATTCAACAATTGAAAGATGCATAAACCCAGGGTAGCCATAATAACACATGGTGGCATAGGTACGGGACCACATGCAGCGGGTGCCCCTATTACCATGCGTTTGGTGGAAGCACTGTCCATGAACCACGACATAACGGTTTATTCGTTGGAGCAATTCAATCCCAGTTTTGTTGCTGCAACGTACAACACAAAAAGCATTCATTACAAAGGCAGGTTGTCCATAAAGATGCTGCTGCTTTCCATCATTATCATCAAGGATCATATCCGTAAACCTTACCAGCTATTCCACGGATTATGGGGGTTTCCGGGCGGGCTCTTGGCTACGGTTATGGGAAAGATGTTCAGAAAAAAAACAATGACCGTGTTTAAAGGTGCCGAAGTGGTGAACTTACCGCAAATTGGTTATGGTATGTTTGGCACAACATGGAACAGGCAGGTAATTAAATGGGTAGCCAAACATGCAGACTGCATTGTTGCACAGTCCAATTTTCATGAACAAAAAATAAAAGCTGTTGCCCATTGCAAAGCCATAACAGTTATACCTGGCGGTATAGATACCAACAGGTTCCAGTTGCATGCAAACAAACCCAAAGCTCCTTACCAGTTTTTGCATGTGGCCAATTTGAATGCAGTAAAAGACCAGGCAACTTTATTAAAGGCATTTAAAATCATTCAATCAAACATCAATGCCCAACTGCATATTGCCGGTATGGATACATTGAACGGAAGCATTGCAAAGCTTGTGAAGGAACTTTCACTTGAAGGCTACGTATATTTTCATGGACTGCTCAGGCAGGAAGAACTGGTTGCATTGTATGAAAGGGCCAGCATTTTTTTACTGACTTCTTTATCCGAATCGCAGGCCGTAGTAGTAAATGAAGCAATGGCAGCAGGGGCAGTTGTATGCGGTACCCGTGTGGGCCTTATTGCCGACCTGGAAGGCAAAGCCACCATTGCAGTTGACTTGCAGGATGCCGATGGATTGGCCGAAAAAGTATTGGGACTTTTAAAGGACGAAAACACTTTTAAGCAAATGCAACAAAACGGTCTGGCCTGGGCAAAGCAGCATGACATAGATTGGACCGTGAATGAATATACATTACTATACAACAAATTACTGAACAACGCTTAGCCGAATTTTGCCTGCCAAATGGTTTGATAAAAAGCCATGGTTTGGTTATAGCAATTGTCCCAGGAAAAATTCATGGCCTGCTTTTGTCCATGCTCCAACAAGTGGTTACGTACCGCTTGATGTTGCAACGATTGAATGGCTTCCACAAAAGCATCCACTGTCAGTTCCTTTACTTGCAAGGCACCATTGCCTGCCACTTCGGGAATAGCGGCTTTGTTGGTAGTTACTACTGGGCAGCCAACTTTCATGGCTTCTGCAATTGGCAGTCCAAAACCTTCGTAGGCAGAGGGGTACAATAAACAAAATGCGTGGTTGTATAAATTGTTCAGTTCCTGTATATCAACAGTGGCTTTGAACACAAAGCGGTTGGCCAGTTTTTTATTCAATAAGTCATGCTCCTGTGCAGTAAGTTGTTTGCCACCTACCACCATCATTTGCATATTGGGTATTGCACTTACCACATCAACGGCCAAACTGAAATTCTTGTAACCAGAGCGGTGACCTACAAACAAAACAAAAGGTTGGGTACGTTCCTTTTGCCCTGTTGAATAAAAAGCATCGCTTACACCATGGTACACGGCCTTTACTTTTTCGGGCTGCAAAAAAGTATAATGGTTCAATAAATCTTTCCTGATTGTTTCCGAAACACATAGCACACCATCTGCATGTTGTAAGGCAATGCGTTGCTGCAGTTGCCGTATATATTTTGCCTTGCCATTAATCAATCCCTTTTCGGGGGCAAGGTCATGAATGGTCAATATGTTTACCACATCTTTCTGCCAGCACCAACGCAGGTAACTGGAGTGGAAGATGCTTTTGGCAGGCAGTTTTTTGAGTAAGGGCAAAAAACGTTTTGCCTGTATGGGCAAACTATTGTCGGCAATTGTGGGGTGTTGCCAATTGATTTTTTCTGCCAGGATATTCTGATGCCCCTGTGTGCTGATGCAGGTAACAACATGCTTATTGGTAACTGCATTCATCCGCTTCATCAACTCGCTCCAATACACAGAAATACCGCCGGCCTGTTGCAAAGAGAAAATTAGGTCATCAATAAAAATATCCATGCATGTTTGTTATAAAGCAGGCGGAAGATACTTCTTCCACCGCAATACGATTGTCTTGGTTATGTAAGAAAATGGATGCAGCCATCAATTGCAGTCGGGGCAATCCCATTCTTCTTTAAGATCGATACAGGTTACCACGGTCACTTCGTCGCCACAAGGGGCAAATATGATGCGTAACCGTTGCCCGTCTTTGCTAGTGCCTTCTACTGCATATTTCTTTTTGCAGTCCTCGCCCTGCAATTCGCTTTTCTTGTAGTTGATGGTGCCATTCACCAGCATGTCTTTTACTTCGTTTTCATCAATATGACGGCAGCCCATGCGGCAACGGGCATGCTTGCTGTAGTTGATGTTACTAGGATTTCGGTTCAGTCCACGGCCACCCAGGTTGCGGTCGGGATCGCTAACGGTAGTGGTTGTTTTGGGCTTGCTAGGCGACTGTTTGCAGTTACGCAAAGCAATGGCAACAATGGCCAGTATGACCAATAGAATATAGGGAAAAGCCTTTTTTGTATTCATACCCGGGCGGTTGATTAAGCAGCACAAAATACGGAAGTATTTATTGCATATTGGAAACAGGGCTGGCGAAAACCGTTCCATAGCCGATGGGTGCGACGCCACTACAGTTGAAGCATGCACCAGGGCCCGTTTGCAAAAAAGCAATACCCACGCAGGTTACGGCCTGAAATAGCAAAACCTTATCTTTGCCGCCATGGAAAAGAAGCGTTCGGTGGCATTTCATACTTTAGGTTGCAAACTCAATTTTTCGGAAACCTCTACCCTTTCGCGTATGCTGGAAGTGGAAGGTTTTGAGAAGAAGGAATTTGACGACAATGCCGATGTGTATGTAATCAATACCTGCTCCGTTACGGACAATGCAGATAAGGAGTGCAGGTACCTGGTAAGGAAGATACAGAAAAAATCGCCCGAAAGCCTTGTGGTGATTACGGGCTGCTATGCCCAGTTGAAGCCCAAGGAAATTGCGGAGATACCCGGTGTGGACCTGGTTTTGGGTGCAGCGGAAAAATTCAATATTGCACAGCATTTGGCAGAACTTTCCAAAGGCGACAGTGCAAGGATATGCAGTTGCGACATTGAAGAAGTGAGTGGCTTTACGGCTTCTTTTTCGGCCAATGACCGCACAAGGACCTTTTTGAAAGTACAGGATGGCTGCGATTACAATTGCAGCTTTTGCACCATACCCATGGCCCGTGGCAAGAGCAGGAGCGACAGTATTGCAAACGTGGTACGCAATGCCGAAGCAATTGCCAGTAAGGGCGTAAAGGAAATTGTATTGACCGGTGTAAACCTGGGCGATTTTGGCAAGGGCCCCGATGGTGCCGGCATAACCATTGGCATGAACCAACGCGAAGAGAATTTTTATGAACTGGTGCAGGCATTGGACAAGGTTGATGGTATTGAACGTTACCGCATCTCATCCATTGAGCCCAACCTGCTGACCAATGATATTGTGGCTTATGTGGCCAACAGCAACAAGTTCATGCCGCATTTTCATATACCCCTGCAAAGTGGCAGCAACCATATTTTAAAGTTGATGCGTAGAAGGTACAAACGGGAGCTGTATGCAGAACGTGTGGCATTGATTAAAACATTGATGCCGCATTGTGCCATTGGTGTGGATGTGATTGTTGGTTTTCCGGGTGAGACCGATGAGGAGTTTAAAGAGACATTCGATTTTTTGCATGCGTTGGATGTAAGCTACCTGCATGTATTTACCTATTCGGAAAGGACCAATACACATGCATTGGACATAAAGCCCATTGTGCCGATGCAGGTGCGTAACGAACGCAACAAAACCCTGCGTAACCTGAGTTATATGAAGCTGCAGTATTTTACACAGCAGTTTACTGGGCAAACAAGGAAAGTGCTGTTTGAAGGCTTCAATAAAAACGGCATGATGGAGGGTTACACGGATAATTACTTACGCATTGTAACGCCGCACAGGACAGAATGGGCCAATGAAATCGTTGACTGGAAACTGTAAGTGTCTGACGCCTGTAAAGCGTCTGACACTTAATACCGGTTATAGAATACATCGTGAAATTTAGGAGAAAAACTACCATTTGCATATCCATCATCAGCCTGTTGATTATATTTATCAGTAGTATCAATAATGGATCCTACGGAAATTCCTTTCTTGTTCTATTAAGTACCTTACTGTTTTACGGTACCATTATTTTCTTGGCCCAAAGCAAAAACCTGAAACACCCCAAAGCAATTAGTTGGATCATTTTATTTTATGTCTAAGCCCGATACTATGGGTAGTCATTGGCTTTATGATACTGTCCAGTGGCGATTGTTGATGCATCACCAGTCACCATTATAAAATTCCCTTAAAAAAATCCATCGGCACAAATTTCCAATCTATCGGCACAACGCATTCCATGAAGCAACAGGCAGTAATTTAACTGTATCAACTTCCTATCGATTCAACTATTAAAACAGTACAAGCATGAAGTCTGTTTACTTATTTCTTCATCCTTAAAATTTGTCAATCATGGAACGCAAAGACTTTCTAAAAAACTCGGTAGGCTTTATTGGTATGGGCTCACTCATCATGCATGCATGTAAGAAAACAGATGTGGCAGGTACATCAACCACTACCACCACTTCAACTTCTTCCGCTTCGGGTAGCTGTATTGTAACACCAGAAGAAGTAGAAGGCCCGTACCCTTATGCAAGCGGCGAAATAAACAACCCGCTTCAAAGGGTTGATGTTACAGGTGGGCAAACAGGCCTGCCTTTGGCAATAACATTTGTAGTGGTAAATACCAATAACAATTGTGCAGTTGTGACAAATGCAAGGGTAGATATATGGCACTGTAATAAGGATGGCTATTACTCGGGTTATGGTAGCCAAACCGGTGGCAGCCTTGGTACACAAAGCTATCTTGGCGAAACATGGCTAAGGGGCTACCAACTTACCGATGCCAATGGCAAGGCACAGTTTACCACCATTTACCCTGGCTGGTACCAGGGCAGGGCCACACATATACACATGGAAGTTTTTATAAACAGTGTACTGAAAAAAACAACTCAAATAACCTTTCCCGAAACCATTTCGGATGCGGTGCATGTAAGCTCGTTGTATGCGGCACATGGCATTAATACCACACGTAATGCAAGCGATGGCATCTTCAATAATTCCGCAACCGATTTGGCCAACGAAACAGTTGCATTGGCAGGCAATACCACCAGTGGTTATAGTGGCACCTACACCATTGGCATTGCTTTATAATATTCCTATTTGAAAGCTAGAGGTTGGCATATACGTATATGTCAACCTTTTAATTTAAAAAAACACAAATAAGTACCCATGTCGCAAGCATTGATAAAGATTGTTTACAGGCAGGCCATAGATGCCTCTTCCATCAGTAACGATTTTGAGAAAGCCGCTTTCCATGCCTCGTACCAGGAGTTTTTATTAAAGTCGCAAGCCTATAACCCTGATGGCAAACTGGATACTTTTACCGAGCTGAAGCAGAACGACGGCAGGGCCAATTCGTTGCATTACAAAACGGGTTTTTCCGTTAGTGGCTATATAGGTTTGCTGCATAAAAAGATACCCAACCTGCAAAACACCTTGGGCGATGCCGTACTGTTTGATACCTATAAGTTTGAGTTAGTGGAATCATCGGTTACAGACAGGAACCTGCATAGCTTTGCCATCCATTACATTACAGGTACATTAACGCTTGTAAACAGTTTTGGCAACGTGTTGCTATTGGCTTATGGTGATAAAAGTGCAGACCCCATTATTGAAGACAGTTTTATGTTGCAACTGGGCAATGGGTTAAGCATTACGTCTTATAGAAAACTATAAGAAGCATTATTGCAGGGCAAAGAATACATAGCCCCAACACTCCTTTTTTATTTCACCTATATTTATTGCTCAATAGCATTGGTTGCATGGATTCAATCCAGGTTTACGGTTGCTGTAACACAATAATGATATAGATTGAAAAATTTGAATTTTATACGTTACTTCTTTTTCATTGGCTTTAATTATGGCTGGCGTATTGCATGGTTTATTATTAAGTACGAAGTAAAAGGCGAAAAGAAATATGGCATTGACACCACGGGCTTTGATCATTTAAAGACCTTGCAGAAAAAAGGTATGGATATTAGCCATGCCACTTTTTATATGCCTGTTGTATATCCGTTACTGGAAGATTGCCTCGACTTTATACCAGCCAATAACCGCAGGCATTTGCTTGATATAGGCTGCGGCAAAGGCAGGGCATTGAGTGTAGCCGCCGCTATGCATTACCAGCAGTTAACCGGTATTGATATTTCTGAAAAGCTATGTGCCGAAGCAGAAAAAAACCTGCAACTTGTGCAACAGCAGTATCCTGCAATAACCTATACCATTGCTGTATTGGATGCTACCAGCTTCCAGGTTCCACTTACTGTTGACTGTATTTTTTTGTTCAACCCGTTTAACGGTACCATTATGCAGCCCGTGGTAAACAACATCATGCAAAGCCTGCAGCAAAGGCCCCGAACAATATTTGTTATCTACATCAACCCTTTGTACAAGCACCTTTTTTTGAAAGAATATTTTGAAGAGGTTTTTCAAAGCAAGCAGCTACAATACCTGGATGTAAGCATTCTTTGTCTCAAGAAAAATGCATTAAAAAAGCCGGACTAACTATCCGGCTTTTCTATCATTCAGTAATATGTGTGGGTACTATTTACCACCTTCCATCAACTCAACACTTCTATTGATAAAATTGGTCAGTTCAGCACCTTTCAGTAACCCTTGCGAAAGCAAGGCTAGGTCTGCAAGGTTGCGTATCTGTTTACCCTGTGCTTCTGTATCACTTTCTTTCAACAGGCTTTGGTAAATGCGGTGGTTACCGTTTACGGTCAGCGTTACTTCATCTGGCATCTGTGCATAAAAAGCAGTCATGCCGCCACCAACGGCACCCATGTCCTTCATTCTACGCATAAACTCGGGACGTGTTGCAACAACCGGGGCTGCCGTTTCGCTCAGGCCTTTTACTTCAATAGTTACATGCAGGTCGCTCACAGGAAATTCGAACAGTTTTTTCAGGTTCTCTGTTTCGTCTTTGCTCAATACGCTGTCTGTACCTTCCTGCTTGTCAATCAGGTTATCTACTATATCTGCATCCACACGTACAAATGTGGTATTCTCCCATTTCATCTCCATGTTGTTGATGAATGCAGCATCCACCAATGTTTCCATCTTAACCACGCAATAACCTTTTGCTACAGCAGCCTGTATATAGGCATCCTGCTGTACAGGATTGGTGGTATAAATAATTACTTGTTTGCCATCCTTGTTTTTCTGCAAGGTTTCGGTAGCCATTTTGTATTCCTCTATTGTATGGAACTTGCCTGCGGTGTCTTCCATCACCAAAAACTTGTTGGCCTTTTCCAGGAACTTGTCATCGGTCATCATACCATACTTCACAAACAGGCCAAGGCTTTCCCATTTTGCCTCAAACTCGGTACGTTCGTTACGGAATATTTCTTCCAGTTTGTCCGCAACCTTTTTGGTAATATGTGCATTTATCTTACGCACGTTGGGGTCGCCCTGCAAATAGCTCCTGCTCACGTTCAACGGAATATCCGGGCTGTCAATAACCCCTTGCAGTAGCATCAAAAATTCGGGTACAATTTCCTTTACTTCATCGGTTACAAAAACCTGGTTGCTATACAATTGAATCTTGTCCTTCTGTATTTCATGGCTCTGCTTGATCTTTGGAAAATAGAGTATGCCAGTAAGGTTAAACGGATAGTCCACATTCAAGTGTATCCAGAACAAAGGCGTTTCGTTGTAAGGATATAGCTCCTTATAGAAATTCTCATAATCTTCCTTGGTCAAATCGCTGGGCTTACGTACCCAGATAGGGTTGGTATTGTTGATTGATTTTTCAACATCGTCGGCCTTCTTTTCTTCTGCAACATCCGTAAAGTAAATGGGTATGGGCAAAAACTTACAGAATTTGTCCAACACGGATTTTACTTTATAGGCATCCAGAAACTCTTTGCTCTCTTCATTGATGTGCAGGATGATTTTTGTGCCACGGTCCTTTTTCTCCACTTCGTACAGTTCAAACTCCGGGCTGCCGTCACAGCTCCAATAAACCGTTGGTGCATCCAGGTTGTGGCTCTGTGTTATCACTTCCACTTTTTCTGCAACCATAAATGCACTGTAAAAGCCCAATCCAAAATGCCCAATAATGCTGGCATCTTTATATTTTTCCAAAAACTCTTCAGCACCGCTAAAAGCTACCTGGTTCAGGTATTTGTCCACTTCTTCTTTCGTCATGCCCACACCTCTATCGCTAAAAGTCAGGGTCTTCTCCTTTGCATCCAATACCACATCAATCCTCAGTTCGCCCAATTCGCCCTTTGCCTCACCAATAGATGAAAGCGTTTTCACTTTTTGTGTAGCATCGGTTGCATTGCTGATCAGCTCACGTAAAAAAATGTCATGTTCGCTGTAGAGGAATTTTTTGATAATCGGGAAAATGTTTTCCGTATTCACACGGATCTGTCCTTTTTGCATAATCGTTATTTTTCTTTTTTTTATTTGTTGTTTGCCAGCTTTTGTATTGCAATGGATGCTTTACTGGCGTCGCACCTTTCAGGGTCCGGATCACCGCTGGTCTTGACTGTTCGTTATTGTTATATGCGACGCAACGGCAGTTATATACCCGTTCCATTGCCTGTTTTCGCAAGTTTATTAATCAAGGCTGCAAAAGTCAAACAAAATACCAAACAGCCGCTACTGCCATGTTGGCAAGCTATCAACAAAAAAGCCATCACTTTTTGTGATGGCTTTTCCGTAAAACAGGAACCAATTATTTTGAAATCTTGATATCGTCTATTTCGTAAGTGGCCACGTTGCTTGCTGCAGAGCCTGCAGGTGCTTCGTACCTGAATGCAAGGTTTATTTTCTGTCCGATATAAGCGGTCAGGTTATAAGGTCCAAACAAATCAAACGGTGTAAAGGCTGTAGCTGTACCATTAGGAACAGTTCCTAACAATACCCATGTAGCAGATGATGGTGCACCACCTGTATAGTTGGTAGATACATATGCTTTAAGTGTTGCTACAGGGTACCTGCGTGAACAAGTAAAAGTGTACATCGGGTTAACACCGGTAGGCAATGTGATATCTGGAGAAATCAACCAAGATGAAATATTTGTAGTTGGCATTACAGCAGATGAAAATGCTGAAACTTTAGCGAAGTCGCCCTGAGCAGTGCTAAAAAATGCTATGGTATAAGGCACATCACCAGTTTCCATAATGTTCTTCCAACCTGGAATTACCAATGGTGCAGTACCTGTAACAGGGTAAGCATTGAAATCTTCCTCAAACAGGTTGCAACGTGCACCGGTGAATTTAACATCGGTTGTATCACGCAAAATCAACTGTGGTGTTGCATCGTACGTTGTATAGATGGCAGCAATGCTACCATTGCCTTTTGCTGGTTTTGCAGCAGCAAAGTTTGCATAACCACTTGTTCTGATGATGATGCTGTTACCACTGCAATCGCGGGTAGTCAGGTTCTTGGATTGCTTGTAAGCAGAAGTATCAGAATAAGTGCTGCTTGTATCGCCTTTTGCAAATTCAAAGTTGTTCAATTGAATCAAAGTACCCAGGTTGTCATCAGTCATAGCTGTAGTCAAAGAAGCAGTTGTTACTACTTTAGGAACAACCGGGTTGTTTAATGAACCACCAGTTATGTAGTTTTTGATAAGGTCGCTAGGAATGGCTGCACTGGTTGGTGAGCCAGATATAGTGGCCTTAATACCCAATTGGTGAAGCCTGTGGTAATCGCTTATGCAAAGGCCTTTACAGTTAATGAATATTTTACGTCCTACTGGGTAAGTAGTGTATAAACCGGTAGCGTCCAATTCAATGGCCAAACCACCTGTTGCATCCTGTATATAGATTTCCTTGTACAGGTTGCCGCTTTTATCGTCAGCTACAACTGTACCTGCAATGATTACGTCGGTTGTAATTACATCCAACTGGCCGGCAACAGTGTGCATGGCCTTCAATTGTTTAATGGTGTGTGTTGGAGTAAGGCCCACAGGATCTGCGGCAGCAGGTGGGGTATCAAATTTCTTCTTACAAGAAGGTAGTACAATAGCCGCCGTTGATGCTACTGCAACTATTGATGCGAATAAAAGAATTTTATTTTTCATACTGTTTATATTTCTGATTTTAAAAAATTTGTTTAAAGTTAGAACCTGATGGTGGTGCTGATGAAATAATTGATTCCGTAAGCATAGTAGTATTTAGGAGGGAACTTGTTTACGTTCTTCTCGTTAAAGTCGTAACGCAATTGTTCGTAGCCCCCGCTAATAATGTCTTTGTTGTTAAGCAAATTACTTACTCCACAGTTAATTACCAGCGTTGTTCCATACTTTAACCCCCAGCTTTTTGGCAGTCTCCAAGAGTAGCCACCAAAGAAATCCAGTGTACGTTGAGAACCAAACTGTTGTTGGCCAAGGATGGAGTTCCACAAGGCACTGTTTTCTGTAACACCGTTTACAGCAGCGGCTGTTCTGCGTATTGGGTTAATATCCAACCACATCTGGTCGAAATAGTTACCGGTTAAACTTACAAACCAGTATTTAGGTGAGCGGTAAGTAACACCCAGGCTATATGCTTCCTGCGGTGTGCCGCCTACACGGTAGTCTTGTGAGTAAACCAGGTCCTTACTTAAAACACTTGCATCGTTATCCAATGTGGTGATGGCGTTTTGACGGCTATTGTAGTAGTAACGTCCAACAGCTGCTGCTCCATCAACGGTAACATTCGGAAGCACTTTGGCTTCAAAGCCCATTTCCATACCGGAATGCACTTTGTTGATGTTGCTGATGGCATAGTTTACAAAGTTCCTGTACGTGTCATGGTAAAAAGACATTACATTCATTTGATTGATGAACTCTGTATAGTAACCACTCAACCTGAACTTGATTTTTGGTGCATTGATAATGTAACCACCTTCAACGCTTTGTACCTGCTCGTTCTTCACGTTGTCCTGCACATTGTCCCTTGTACGTGGAGATAGATATACGTTGTCGTAAAAAGGAGCTTTGCTCATTTTAGACAGGTTGCCATACAAGTAGTTCCTACCATTGATTTTGAAAGTAAAACCTCCTTTGATGGCGTAGTTGTTGAAGTTGTACACGTTGGACTTACCATAAGAGTTGTTGGGGAACAAACCGCTCTTCACGTTACCTGTTCTCCAGAACTCAGTGTTCGACAATTCAACGGCTGCATAAAAATCAACCCAAGTGTATTTAAGCACACCTTGTGCCCAACCAGCAACCTTGTTTACATTAATATCATAATCATAACCATACCTGTCACCTACACCTACAATCCTGTTAGGACGGTTCAGGTCATTCTGGGCAGCATTCGGGTTTGTAGGATAGCTTCTTTCACCAAATTGGTTAAGATCCACAAAATAGTCACCACCTAAAAGATCCAATATTTTCTTATAGTTATTGTTCCTTAAAGACTGGTAAGATGCACCAGCAGTAAATGAGAAGTTATCATCTACCCTGGTATTGAAAACTGTATTGAAGTTCAGCTTCTTTGTATTGGTTACCGCTTCCTGTAAAATATACCTTGAGCGGTGACCAGTAACGCCATTAACGGTTTCAACGTTGGCAGCCCTGTTGGCATCGTATAAACCTTTCCAGTTTATCTGACGAACGCTCTCGTCATTCTGCCAGGCATTGGTCAACTGTTGGTATAATGGATCTTGGTTAGAATAGTAGCTAGGCAGGTAGCGATAATAGTCCGGGCGTGGATCAGCAGCATTGTACCAGTCCAAACTGCTGGCACCCCTTTCTCCAAATGAGTAGCTGGCTGCTGTAACCAGACTGCTTTTATTGTCTATACGAAAATCGTGTGTAAGTATAATTACAGGTTGATTGGTTCTACCAACATTCGCATTCCTTTTCTTACCTTCCTGGTAGCCCCAGTAAGGGTTGTAGTAATGTGTTCCTGCAAGGTCCATGGACTCTTGTGTGGAAGCACCTTGTTTACCATTTTCAGTAGGTGCACCAAATGCTACCAACGAAAGCAGGTGTTTCTGGCCAAAACGTTTGTCCACACCTACAAAATAGCTCCAGCCATCGTAGTAAGTGCCTGCAGCATACCCTTCGTCGGCCCATCTACGGCTACCGCTAAAAGTAAATGCCCAACCTTTCTTACTTATGCCGGTGCTATGTGTAACAGACCAGCGGTGTGTGTAGTTTCTATTGGAGTAAGCATAACCAAATTCTGTTTGCTTACGTTGCTTGCTTGCACGGGAATCGATGCTGGTAGTGCTACCTATATCGCCAAAAGCAAATGTATTGTAACGGAGGCCTAACGAAAGGTCCTTATTACGCATTACATCGTTCAGGCCACCCCAAAGGCCAAAGGGAGTAAAGCCATTGTCCAGGTTTTCCATCGGAACACCGTTCATGTATGTACCAAAATTGTCGGCGTCATAACCACGTATCTTGAAACGGGCAGCACCAAAATTGAATGCAGCAGCAGAATAAAAGGGATCCCTGCCTGCTGTCAATAACGAAGATACGTTCTGGGAACTTCCGTCACCCATATCGTTTTCATCCAAAGTAACAATGGGAATGTTGTCTGCAACCTCCTCCTTTACTTCGCTTACTTCAGTGCTGTCTGCACTTCTTCGGGTGGTATCCTTAATTACCTTAACTGCTTTTTTCTTTACCCCATTCTGGGCAATGCCTGTAACCGCAGTAAAGCTTGCCAGGCATAATAGTAATGACAATTTTCGCATAAGAGTGTTTTGTTCCAACTGCAAATGTAGGCGAGTAACCTTTACAAAATACTTCTTAATCGGTAGGTAATATTTTTTTAATAATTAACCATTGCTAGGAGCATATTACTTGTGTATGTTTGCAGATACAACTAAAATTATGAAAAAAGTATTTGCAAGTATTTTATTGATTATTGCATCCTATTGCTCGTATGGTCAAAGCAATTATAAAGTGGCCATTGTGGCTTTTTATAACTGTGAGAACTTTTACGACACAACAGATAACCCAATGGTTAATGATGATGAGTTTACCCCTAAAGGTGCACACAACTACAATAGTGAAATTTATTGGAACAAGGTTGGCAAGCTGGCTACCGTTATATCTCAGATAGGAACCGATGAGAACCCCAAAAATGCCGACGGTCCTGCAATTCTGGGTGTGGCCGAAATTGAGAACGATACTGTTTTGAATGATTTGATACACCACCCACTTTTAAAGAAACGTGGTTACAAGTTTGTTCACTATGATAGTAAGGACGCCCGTGGCGTTGACGTGGCATTGATATACAACCCCAAATACTTTACTGTTGAAGACAGCAAGGCATTGTTTGTAAAATTGCCCAGTGGATCCAAAGGCGATGGCAGGTATTATACAAGGGATGTACTTTGGGTAAAGGGAAAACTGGATGGCGAAACCATACATGTATATGTGAACCACTGGCCAAGTAGGTTGGGTGGCGAAGAAAGAAGTGCACCTGCAAGGGCAGCCGCTGCAATGGTTTCCAAAATGCATTCGGACAGTATTGCCAAGGTTGATGGGGAACAGAAAGTAGTTATTATGGGCGACCTGAATGACGATCCGATTAGCCCAAGCCTGACAAAAGTTTTAAATGCCAAAGCCAAAATAAGCGAAGTAAAACCGGGTGGCCTGTACAATCCCTGGGTGGATATGTACAAAAAAGGAATCGGCACTTTGGCCTACCAAGATGCATGGGGATTGTTTGATCAGTCCATTATATCCTATAAATGGCTGGACAAAACCCAGTCTGGTTTCTTTTTCTACAGGCAGGTTATTTTCAATAGGGAGTTCATGACCGAAAATACAGGAAGGTACAAAGGCTATCCTATGCGTACATGGGACGGTAATACCTACCGCGGCGGTTACAGTGACCACTTTCCTACTTATTTGATTATGTTGAAAAGGGTTGAATAGCCAATAGACTATTGGCTTGGCCCTGCCCTTTAATGATATTTGGTATAAAAAAGGTGAAACCGTTACCGGTTTCACCTTTTTTGTGAACTTTCTTTTGTGGCCAATGCATTTTTTCGGTTCAAATCCCTACTTTTGCAGCCCCAATTCTGTTTTGGCAGAATCTTTCTTGATACGATTTCAAGATTGTCCATTGGGAAAAACCAATTTAAAAACAAAAACAAGGGTAATGAACAATTACGAATTGATGGTCATCTTCACCCCTGTACTTTCTGAGGAAGATTTCAAAGCTGCCCAGAAGAAATACAGCGACCTGATTGCAGACAATGGCGGATCCATTGTAAACAGCAATCCTTGGGGTTTAAAATCTCTAGCTTATCCAATCCAGAAAAAGACTACAGGTATCTACTGGATCTTGGAGTACACTGCACCTTCTGATTTCAACGAGAAATTCAAGATCCAGATGCTGCGTGACGAACAAGTGATGAGACACATGATTACTAAGCTCGACAAATACGCCGTTGAGTACAATGCAGTAAAGAAAAGTGGCGTAGGTTTTAACCACCAAAAAGCGGAGGCATAAAATGGCTAAGAACGAAATAAAATACCTTACTGCCATTAAGCAGGAGAAACCTAAAAAGAAGTTTTGCCGTTTCAAGAAATATGGCATTAAATACGTTGACTACAAAGACGTTGACTTTTTGAAGAAGTTCATTAACGAGCAAGGTAAAATGTTGCCTCGCCGTTTAAGCGGAAACTCTTTGAAATACCAACGCAAAGTGAGCGATGCTGTTAAAAAAGCACGCCAAATGGCTTTGTTACCATACGTAACAGATTTATTGAAATAAATAATCAGCTAATAGCTTTAAGCTGTTGGCCATTAGTAACCATCCCTAATCCCGACAAACCGGGAGACAGTCTATCAAAATAAATTTGATTGGGCTCGTGGGAACTAAACACAAACCATGCAAGTAATATTAATTCAGGACGTAGATAATTTAGGTGGCCGTAACGAACTGGTTACAGTTAAAAACGGTTATGCCCGTAACTACCTGATCCCTCAAAAATTTGCCGTAGAGGCCAACCCGTCAAACCTTAAACAATTACAGGAGAGACAAAAGGTTCAGGCGAAGAAAGAAGCGGTAATGTTGGCACAGATCAACAAAGTAATTGAAGTGTTGAAAGCAAGCCCTGTAAAAGTGGGAGCCAAAACCGGTACCAGTGGTAAAATATTCGGTAGCGTTACTTCTTTACAGATTGCCCGTGCAATACGTGACCAAAAAGGTTATGAAATTGACCGCAAACGTATCTCTATTGTAGATGAAGTAAAAGAACTGGGTTCTTACAAGGCTTCTATCGATTTTGGCGGCAGCAATGTAACCGAAATTGAATTTGAAGTAGTAGGCGAATAATCCTTTTCTGTTGGATAATTTTGATAAGGCCCGCAATTGCAAAATTGCGGGCCTTATTTTTTCGGCCCTCCCCTTTTTTCCTGCAATCTGCCTTTTTGCACTTCTATTGCCCTTGATAGTACTGCAAAGTGAGGCATCCTCTCCACTGAAATAGCTTTTTGCATTCCGGTCATATTTCAAAAAAAAATTTGCTGAATTGGTAAAACTCCTACATTCGCATAGTCCAATGGCCAGTTCTTCCATTTTCCAGAAGGTTTTATAACGTAAATGCTTCAGGGTTCTTGGTTACTGTTTTCATCATTGGTTTTTTTAATTTTTTTAATTTCTTTAGAAATGAACATTTACGTAGGAAACTTAAACTGGACAATGACCAGTGAAGAATTGCAGGAACTTTTCACCCCTTATGGTGAAGTAACTTCTGCTAAAATCGTTACCGACAAATTCAACAACAACCGTAGCAAAGGTTTCGGTTTTGTTGAAATGAGCGATGACGAGGCAGCCCGTACAGCTATCAGTGCATTGCACGATACTGAGATTTCTGGTCGCCAGATAGTAGTTAACGAATCTACACCACGCCCTGAAGGCGAAAGACGCAGCGGTGGCGGCGGCGGTGGCTACAAGAAAAGCTTTGGCGGTGGCGGCGGAAGCCGTGGCGGCAGCGGCGGTGGTTACGGCGGCGGCGGAAGCCGTGGCGGTAGCGGCGGCGGTTACAACCGTGACCGTGGTGGCAACGGCGGTGGCGGTGGATACAACAGGTATTAATATATCCGTTAATTCATATAAAAGGGATTGAAAGTAAAACTTTCAATCCCTTTTGCTTTTAATGACAACTACGGTCAAAAATCGTTGGCTGTTGTTATTTTGCAAACATCATTCATTAGCATCAAAAACAAATTTCATGGAACTCGGTATCGGAATGTTTGGCGACCTGCCCATCAATGCAAAAGGCGAAGTGCTGCCTGCCCAGCAAAGGCTACAGGAAATCATAGAAGAAATAAAACTGATGGATGAACTTGGCCTGGATTTTTTTGGCATTGGCGAACATCACCGTCCAGATTATGCAGTATCTGCACCCGAAATTGTTTTGGCTGCTGCTGCTACCGTCACGAAGAAAATAAAACTGGGCAGTGCGGTTTCGGTATTGAGTTCGTCGGACCCTGTGAAGCTATACCAAAGTTTCTCTACAGTAGATTTAATTTCCAATGGCCGTGCAGAACTGATGGCCGGCCGTGGAAGTTTTATAGAATCTTTCCCTTTGTTTGGTTACGACCTGAAAGATTATGACGCACTGTTTGAAGAGAAACTAGAGCTGCTTGTACAGATAAACAAGGAAAACAAAATTTCCTGGAAAGGGAAGTTTAGGCCACAACTACAGGAACAAGAAATACTGCCGAGGGCAGTCAATGACCATTTGAATATATGGGTGGCAGTGGGCGGTACACCTGAATCCGTAATAAGAGCCGCCAGGTTGGGATTGCCTGTAATGTTTGCTATTATTGGTGGCAGCCCCGAATATTTCAAACCATTGTTTGCATACTACAAAGAAGCCTATGAACAGTTTGGACATGACATGAATAATTTTCAAGTGGGTGTGCACATGCATTCCTTCTTTGGAGAAAGTAGCAACGAGATAGCCGATTATTATTACCCCTTGTATGCCGCACAAATGAACCGCATTGGCAAAAGCCGTGGATGGCCACCTTACCAACGCAACCAATTTGACCAGGGCAGAACAAAAAGCGGTGCATTGATCATTGGCGATGCCAATGAAGCCATCGACAAAATATTGCAGATGCAGGAACTGTTTGGCCTTACCCGTTTCTCTGCACATATGGATGTTGGTGGGCCAAGCCATAAAGAGATGATGAAGAGCATTGAGATATTTGGGGAGCGGATTGCACCGAAAGTGAGGGAGGTATTGAGGAAGAAGTAAATACTTTTCATAAAATTCATATATGAATCCGCATTTCAACATTAGTTTAAGTTCAACTACTTTCAGTAATAGACCGCCTATTTCTTATAAAGTACGTGAGTATTTTGAAAAGTTCATTTACTTAAACCTGCTTGAGAAAAGAAATATTATTGTAAGGTCAAAATGGCAAATACTATTCTCGATTTCCTTTGTAGAAGAAGGACCAAGATATAAATCAACACATCTATTCTTAGCAAAAAATCCAAGAACATTAACCAAAGAAACTATTAAAATATACGAAATCTTAATTCCATTAAAATTATTAGACAACACAACAGATCATTATTTAAAAACAATAGAATTATTGTTTGAAGCTTTAACGATATTCTTTACTACGAACTTTAAGCGTATTCGAAAGCAAGACATGGATGAACTTTGGAAAATGGTTGATATTCAATACTTGCTGACTCTACCATATCCAGCACCCAAAATTGAGCAAAAATATGCAACAGATAGAATTGACGAGGAAGGGAATGTAATTGATTTTATTGCAGAATTAAGATCAAAGGGTTTTAGTGTATAGATTAATCTAATTGCTCCAAAATCATCCGCTCCACTTCTTCACTCTCCCACTTGTTTTCAATATCAGGCAACTGCATAATGCTTTGCATAATGGCTTCCTGTTTTTGCCCGCGTAGCAATGCTTCGCTGTAGCGGATATGTGGCGAGAAAGTAACCTGCGAATAAGCAGGAATCCACAACTCGGGATATTTTTTATGCAGCTCGGCTTCTATTTTTTTCTGCAACAAAAATTTGGGGTCTGCAGTGCGTTCACGCATTTCGGTAAAATTGTTCACGGCCAAATCTGCAATGGCATCCGCATCGGGTTTACGTAGCGTTTGGTATTGCTGCAAAATGGTTGCCCAGTCATCGCCATTGGTTTCCATCAATTCATCCAATATTCTACAATCTTCAAAACCGCAATTCATACCTTGGCCAAAGAAGGGAACAATGGCATGTGCTGCATCACCAATCAATGCAAACCTGTCATCACGCACCCAGGGAAAACATTTTACCGTAACCAGCGACGATGTTGGGTTATGGAAAAATTCATTTACATAATCAGGCATTAAAGGCACCGCATCGGGAAAGGTGGCTTCAAAAAATGCTGCCGCTTTTTCTTTGGTATCCAGTTTTGAAAATGAGAGATCACCTTCAAAGGGAAAGAACAAAGTACAGGTAAAAGTCTTATCTAGATTAGGCAAAGCAATCATCATGTAATCCTTGCGAGGCCATATATGCAGGGCATTTACTTCCAATGCAAAATTGCCATCGGGTGTTGGCGGTATGGTCAGTTCTTTGTAACCGCAATCAATATAGTATTGGTTGTAGTCAAATTTTTGGTGATGCAGTTGCTGTTGTAAACGTGCGGCGGAGAAAGCACCATCGGAACCGAATAGAAGATCAAAGTTTAAAGTTTGAAGTTGCAAGTTGGGGTCTTCGAAAATGATTTCGTTTTTCTTCCAATCTATAGCCGTGCATTTTTGATTGAAGTGTATTTCGATGCCATGCTTCTCTGCAAGGTCCATCAGCTTCATGTTCAACGTGGCCCTTGAAACAGAATTGATGTACTGCCCTTCTTTACCATAAGGCTGGTAAGCATGTGTACCATCTGCATTGTGTATGTAACGTCCATGCATGGGTATGCATATTTCCTTTATGTCATCGGCCAGGCCAACTTTTTCCAATGCCAGCAAACCCCTGTCGCTTAATGCAAGGTTGATGGAACGTCCAGCACTCATCTGTTCCTTACGCATATCGTTTCTGCGTTCGTATATGGAAACTTTATGCCCACGCTTTGCTAGATAAATAGACAGTAATGAACCAACCAAACCTGCTCCAACTATTGTGATTTCTTTCTTCATTATAAAAACGTTTATTGGTTATCCCGATAGCTATCGGGAGGTTTAATAGTTTATTAGTGAGCCCACCATTTAACCAATTACCTAATTAACAAATAAACCAGTAAACTATTTAGCCAATCAACCCACTAATAATATTTCCGAACCGCCACACATCTTCAAATGAATTGTACAAAGGCACAGGTGCCACACGCACAACATTCGGTTCACGCCAGTCTGCAATAACACCTTGCTGCATCAATGCATCAAAAATTTTTTTGCCATCTTTCAGCATCAGCATCGAAACCTGGCAACCACGTTCGGTTTCATTGGTTGGTGTTATTACCTCAATCAATTTTTCTTTTTGTTGTTGATTGATTTCATTTAACACGAAATGCAGGTAACCGGCCAACAGTTTACTTTTTGCATGCAATTTATCCATACCGGCTTCTTCAAAAATATCCAGCGATGCCTTGTGTGCAGCCATGCTCAATACAGGTGCATTGCTTAACTGCCAGCCTTCTGCTGTGGGTATGGGTTCAAAACCTTTATCCATTTTAAAGCGGGTAGCTTTTTTATAGCCCCACCAGCCAGCAAAACGTTGCATGTTTTCGTTGGCAATATGTTGTTGGTGAATAAATGCACCTGCAACACCACCCGGACCAGAATTCAAATATTTATACGAGCACCAGCAGGCAAAATCAACATTCCAATCATGTAATTTCAATTCTATATTTCCTGCTGCATGTGCCAAATCAAAACCACAGTAGGCTCCTACTTTATGTGCAGTTGCTGTAATGGTTTTCATATCAAACAACTGACCTGTATAATAGTTTACACCACCAAACATTACCAATGCTACAGTGTCTTTATGTTGTTCAATCGTTGCCAAGATATCTTCTAATCGAATGGTATGTTCACCTGCCCTTGGCTCCACTTCAACCACTGCATCTGCATAATCAAATCCATGAAACTTCACCTGCGATTCCAACGCATATTGGTCTGACGGAAAAGCTTTTGCTTCGCAGATAATTTTATAGCGTTGCTTGGTTGGCCTGTAAAAACTAACCATCAATAAATGCAGGTTAACCGTTAGCTGGTTCATTACCACAATTTCTTCTTCTAACGCACCAACAATGGGAGACAATAATTTGGGGAACATTTCATGGTAACTCAACCAAGGGTTCTTTGCATGAAAATGTCCTTCTACCCCATACTGCGACCAATCGTTCAACTCCTGTTGAATATAAGCAGCAGTTGACTTTGGCTGAAGCCCTAAAGAGTTTCCCGTAAAGTAAACCGTATCTTTTCCTTCATGTTGCGGAATAAAAAATCTTGAACGGAAGTCTTTTAATGGATCCTGTTCATCTAAATTTTTAGCAAAAGCGATGGTGTTTTGATAATTCATCTTTTGGGTTTATTCGTTTATTGGTTCATTGGTTAATTAGTTTATTAGTTAATTGGCAGGATGCCCTACGCGTAAAACACTAATTAACCAATTAACTATTTAACCTCCTTCCACCGTGGCAATTACTTTCAACTCAATAGCAATAGGTGTAGGCAGGCTCAATACTTCTACCGTGGTCCTGCATGCCTGTACATCTTTAAAATATTCGCCGTAAATTTTGTTGTAGATAGGGAAATCCTTTTTCATGTTGGTTAAGAAAACAGTTACATCTACAATGTTGTTCCAACTGCTGTTGCTTGCTTCCAGTACGGCTTTTACATTGGCAAAAACAGAATGGCATTCGGCTTCAATATCGTAACTGGCAATGTTTCCTTTTTCATCCAATTGCAGGCCAGGTATGGAATTGTCTTTGGCACTACGCGGACCAATGCCCGACAGGAACAAGAGGTTGCCTACACGCCTTGCATGTGGGTAGGCACCTAAAGGTTTTGCAGCAGTTTCGGTTTTTATTATTTCGCTCATTAATTATTTGTTTGCTTATCTAATAAACACTTGCTCCTTCTTGTCCAATGCATCGCTTAACCAATTGGGGTTTATCAATGCCATGTCAGCAGGTATATTATTGAGGTTAAAAAATTTCAGTTCCTGCGTTTCATCGTTTGAAAAATTTAATGGTATCGTACCATGCAGTTTTGCTTCAAAGTAGGAAGTAATGTATTGAACTGTTCTGCTGCCGTATGTATAGGTCTGCGATTTGGGCGAAGAATACACACCAATAAAACGTACAATATTTGCATCGCTATCAGTTTCTTCCTTGATCTCCCTTAGTATGGCATCTTCAACCGTTTCACCAAATTCAACATGGCCCGATATGATGCACCACTTGTTTACATCCTTGCGTTTCTGCAAAAGGATTTCGCCTTTGCTATTAAAAATTGCTGCTGCAACTGCGGGCAATATCTGTTGATGGCTATTCACTGTAAATTATTTTAGTTGCTATAATTCAATACATACATTTTTTGTCTCTGTAAAAAACTTCAACGCATCCCAACCGCCTTCCCTGCCAACGCCACTGTTTTTAACGCCGCCAAACGGTGTACGCAAATCACGTAGCAGCCAACAGTTGATCCAGGTGATACCTGTTTGCACCTTGGCTGCTATACGGTTGGCCTTGGATATATCCTGCGTCCATATAGTTGCGGCCAAACCATAGTTGCTGGCATTGGCCAATTGCAAAGCCTGTTCTTCTGTTGTAAAAGATTGCAGCGTAACAACCGGCCCAAAAATTTCTTCCATATTTGTTTTGGCACCTGCACCCAAACCTTCCATAACTGTGGGTTGTATAAAATAACCATTGCCGCATCTGCCTTTTACTGTTACTGCATTGCCACCACATAAAATAGTTGCACCTTCCTGCTTTGCGGTTTCAATGCAGGCCATTACTTTATCAAAATGCAGTTTGCTTACAATGGCCCCTTGTCTGGATGTATCCTGCAAAGGATCGCCAATGGTCAATGCTTTTACCTGTTCAACAAAAGCGGCTTTGAATTTTTCATAGATGCTTTCTTCAATTAAGATTCTACTGGTGCATAAACATATCTGCCCCTGGTTGGTGAATGATGAGCGGATGGTTTCTTTCATCATTTTTTCCCAGCCGATAGCTATCGGCTCACAATCGGCAAAAATGATGGCGGCATTTTTACCACCAAGCTCCAGCGACAGTTTCTTGAACATAGGTGCAGCAATAGATGCAATACGCTCACCCGCCCTTGTACTGCCTGTAAACGAAATGGCTTTAATGGCCTTGTGCTGTACAATGGCTTCGCCACAATTGGGGCCGGTGCCATGTACAATATTCAATACGCCATTAGGCAAGCCTGCTTCCTTACAAATTTTTGACAGCAGGTAAGCTGTAACAGGTGTTACTTCACTGGGCTTTGCAATTACACAGTTGCCTGCAGCAATAGCTGGAGCAATCTTCCAGGTAAAAAGGTACAAAGGCAAATTCCATGGAGATATGCAACCCACCACACCAATGGGCTGACGCAAAGTATAATTGATGGCTTTGTCTTCCATGCTATGGCTCTCGCTTGCAAAATGCATGATGCCCGTTGCAAAAAAACGGAAGTTGGATGATGCCCTCGGTATGTCCATGCGTTTGCTCAGCCACAATGGTTTACCATTATCGTTTGTTTCGGCCAATGCAAGTGCTTCTATATGTTCATCAATCAGTTCGGCTATGCGGTTCAGTATCTTGAAGCGTTCCTCAACAGGTGTTACGCTCCATGATGCAAAAGCTTTTTGTGCTGCAAGTACGGCTGCTTCCACATCCTGTTCATCGCTATCGGGTATCTGTGCGTATACTTCGGCAGTAGCGGGGTTGATGCAATCGATGTATTGGTTACTTAACGGAGCAATAAGGTTGCCTCCAATAAAATTTTCTAAATGATATGGTATGGATAGGTTCATTGGTTTACTAGTTAATTGGTTAACTGGTTAATTCGTGAGCAGGTTTTTATTAATGGGCTAACCAGTTAACCAATACACTAATTAACTAATCAACCAATTAACCTTTTCCTACATACTACCCGTTCTGCCACCATCAACCGGAATATTCACCCCATTAACATAAGATGCCGCAGGCGATGCAAGAAATGCCACTACGTTACCCAACTCACCTGGTTCCGCAAAACGTTTCATGGGAATTTCCTTTTTCATTTCTTCTTCCACCGCATCAACGCTTGTATTTTTTTTACCTGCATTGTTCTGTATAATGGATTGCAACCTGCCGGTTGATGTGGCCCCTGGCAGTACATTGTTTACCGTAATATTGAACTGTCCCAGTTCATTGGCCATGGTCTTGCTCCAACTGGCAACCGCACCACGTATGGTATTGGATACACCAAGATTGGGTAAAGGTATTTTTACCGATGTGGAAATGATATTGATGATCCTGCCGTAACCTGCTGCCTTCATACCTGGCACAACGGCTTTGGTAAGTATATGGTTGCAGATCAAATGGCGGTTGAATGTGTTGATGAAATCTTCTTCATTGGCTGTGGCTATGGGCCCACCGTTAGGCCCACCGGAATTGTTGACCAAAACATGCACCGCATTGGTTGCAACATAGTTTTCAATTACTTCTTTTACGGTTTCAGGTTTATCAAAATCTGCCACCAGATAATTATGCTGCTGGTTGAACGGTGTACTTAGTTGTTTCAATGCTTCTTGAAGCGAAGCCTCGTTGCGTGCCATTAAAATACAGGTTGCACCCAGGTCCGCCAGTTCAATGGCAGATGCCAGCCCAATGCCCTGGGTACTGCCGCAAACAATTGCTGTTTTATTTTGGAGAGAAAGGTTCATCTTTGTAAACAAGTGTTAGTTTTCAAATGTAAAGTTTGTTACGCACTAGATAAAAGGTTTTTTGTATCAAGAACGGGTTGCTGAAAAAGGAAGGTAAAAGATCAGCTTTATTCAAATCGCTGATGGGTGCGACGCCGAGAAAGCTGATGTACATTCCATAGCCGGCCATAAAAAGCAATTAACTAATAAACGAATTAACCTCCCGATAGCTATCGGGATAACCAATAAACTTCAAACCATGCCAGTTACACCACCTTTTAACCTGAAGAAATGGATAGATGACAACCGCGATTTGCTGAAGCCACCCGTAGGCAACAAATGTGTGTATGCTGATGCGGAGAACTTTATTGTAATGGTAGTTGGTGGACCGAACGCCAGAAAGGATTACCATTTTAATGAAACAGAAGAACTGTATTACCAGATTGAAGGTGATATTGTGGTAAAGATTATTGATGATGGTGTGTTTAAAGATATTGCCATTAAGGAAGGCGAAATGTTCCTGCTGCCGCCAAGAACGCCGCACTCACCGCAACGCGGACCGAACACTGTTGGACTGGTGATTGAAAAGAAACGCGAAACCGAAGACGATGGTTTTATCTGGTTCTGCGAAAACTGTGGCAATAAACTGTACGAAGAAACCTTGCATGTAGATGATATTGTAACGCAACTGCCCCCCGTAATGAACAGGTTTTGGGAAGACACCATGAAAAGAACATGTGATAAGTGCGGAACGGTGATGCAGGCTCCGGTGAAGAGAAGTTAATTGGTTAATTGGTGATCGGAGCGAAGGTTATGGTTAATGGGTTTATTGGTTAATGGGTGATTGTAGCGGAGATGGGTAAAAATAAACCAATATTTTATTGCATATGTAGAAAGTGTAAACTATTTTCATAGTCAAATTATTTTTTATGGAATACACTTTGGAAAAACTGGAGGTGTACAATTTGGCCGAAATATTTTCTGATAAGGTTTGGGCAATAGTAGAAGGATGGAACTATTTCAGAAAAGATACCATCGGTAAACAAATGACAAGGTCTGCCGATTCTGTTTCAGCAAATATTGCCGAAGGTTATGGCAGGTTCTTTTATAAAGAAAGCAAGCAGTTCTATTTTTATTCGAGGGGTTCGTTGCAGGAAACAAAAGCATGGCTATCCAAATGCCAAAGAAGAAAAATTGTTGAACAACAAACCTGCACAGAATTATTGCAAGAAGCAGATAAAATTTTACTCAAGCTAAATGCCTTTATCAAATTCGTTTCAACATCACCCAAATTCAACCCACCAAACAAATAACCTTCCTTCGCCAAAATCAAACCAATTAACCAATCAACTATTTAACCAACAACCATAACCTTCGCCCCAATAACCAATTAACCAATAACTATAACCCTCGCTCCAATCCCCAATTAACCAATCAACTAATTAACTACTAACCACTATCATTTTGAAAATAGACATCCACACCCACATCATGCCCGACAAAATGCCCAACTGGGTAGCAAAATTTGGCTATGGTGAATTTATACATCTGGAACACCGCAACTGCAAAGCCTGTATGATGAAGGGCGATAAACTCTTTCGTGTAGTAGAAGAAAACTGTTTTGAAGTTGACCTGCGATTAAAGGAAATGGAAGCTACCGAAGTAACCATGCAGGTGCTTTCCACAATACCCGTTTTGTTCAACTATTGGGCAAAACCAAAAGACGCACTGGAAACATCCCGCTTTTTTAACGACCATATTGCCGATAGTGTAACCAAGCACCCCGAACGTTTTATAGGCATTGGTACCGTGCCTTTGCAGGATATTGATTTGAGCATTCAGGAAATGGAACGTTGCATTACCGAACTGAAAATGCCCGGGCTTGAAATAGGCAGCAATATCAATGGAAAAAACCTGAGCGATAAAAGCTTTTTCCCTTTTTATGAAGCCGCAGAAAAAATGGGCTGTGCCCTGTTTATACATCCCTGGGAAATGATGGGCGAAGACCAGATGCAACAATATTGGCTGCCCTGGTTGGTGGGCATGCCTGCCGAAACAAGCCGTGCCATCTGCTCCATGATCTTTGGTGGCGTGTTCCAAAAATTTCCCAAGCTGCGTGTGGCTTTTGCACATGGCGGTGGCAGCTTTCCCTTTACCATTGGGCGTATAGAACATGGCTTCAATGTACGCCCCGATCTTGTAGCTGTAGACAATGCCATCAACCCAAGAAACTACCTCGATAAATTTTGGCTGGATAGTTTGGTGCATGATGAAAATGCATTGCATTACCTGCTTAACCTAATGGGCAACGAAAAAATCTGCATGGGCAGCGATTACCCTTTTCCCTTAGGCGAACATCACCCGGGTAAGCTGATTGAGGAAACTAATTTATCCACTGACATAAAAGAAAAACTCTTGTACAAAAATGCAATGGATTGGTTGGGGTTGCAATAGACATTTTTTATGTTACCAGCTATAGAATAAATATCAACTGCAGTGGCGTCGCACCCATCAGCAGTATAACGTAATTCAGCTTTTAACAACAAGCAGTTATTTTGTTATAACGGACAATATTTTTATGCAATCCAACCTTCACCATCATACACTATAATTACCCTCATTTTTATAATATATTCCAATTGTGCAATTTTTATTTGTGCATTTTAAATTGCACAATTTTTTTTGCACAAATATTTGTGCAAATTTTTATGTAGCAAATAAAATTGCACATTTCCATTTGCACAGTTTGGTTAATAGCATTTTGTACAAATGCTATTGCATTACATTAGAATACCTAATACGCTTAAATAAAAGTTGAAGTATGCTTTACTGCCGATGTCCCGATAGCTATCGGGAGCAACGCTGAGAGTACCGAAGTATGCACAAAGCCGGTTGCAAAAAATCAATTCATCATCTTCACCACCAGTTCCTTCATTAGTCCTGCATCGGCCGTACCGCCATCGTGCACGCCAATGCTGCGTAGGTTGTAATGGTGCAGTAGCAGCAGTATTTTTTCTACACCTGCATGGTTGTAGTTTTTTGCGGCCTGCATATAATCTTTCATGAAGTAAGGGTTAATGCCCAGCGATGCGGCAATGGCTTTTTCATCGTTGGTGCCAGCACCAAAAATCATGTACACTTTGCTAAAGAAGCCATAGAGCGATGGCAATATAAGCTGTATAGGCGCAGCTTTGGGATTCTTTTCAAAATATTGAATAATACGTATGGCTTTGCTCAGGTCTTTTTTGCCCAGTGCATCCTGCAGTTCAAACACGTTGAACTCTTTGCTTACGCCAATGTAGTTTTCTATATCGTCTTCGGTAATGTTTTTTCTTGCACCCAGGTTTACGGCAAGCTTTTCAATTTCGTTCTGAATGCGGCTCAAATCATTGCCAATATGATCAACCAACAAGTGCAGGGCTTTTTGTACAATGGTCAGTCCGTGATTTTGCACCATGCTGTTGGCCCAGTCGGGCAATTGGCTATCGTACAGTTTTTTGGTGCTGAACATTTCGCCTTTTGCCTTTAATGTTTTGGCAAACTTGGTACGGGCATCCACTTTTTTTTCCTTGTAGCTTACCACAAAAATGGTGGAGGTAAGTGGATTGTCTATATAACCTTCCAGCTTTTCAATGTCCTTCATTTGCTGGGCCTCTTTCAACAGCACCACTTGCTTATCGGCAAACATGGGGTAGCGGCGGCAGGCATTGATCACATCGGCCCAGTTGGCATCGCGGCCATAAAAAACGGTGAGGTTAAAACCGGCTTCGGCCTCGGTTAAAATTTTATGTTCGGCATAATTTACAATCTGGTCAATAAAATAGGGTTCCTCCCCTTCTAACCAATATACGGGTTTGAAATTGCCTTTTTTGAAATCGCCGATAATTTTTTCCGCAGACATCTTGCAAAAGAAGAATGAAAATGGAAGAATGAAAAATGAACTTATACCCAAATGGAACACAATATTGGTTGCTGGTTGCCGGTTACTAGTAACTGGTAACCGACAACTGTTTAAACCACATTCACCTTATCGTCGGTAAGCAGGGGCAAATCCTTGAAGCGTAGAATAATATTTGCAGTAACCACCACATCCCGTTGACAATATTCCACAATACGGGGCAGGTCGTTGTCTTTGTAATACACTTGCTGCACCATGCTGCCGTCAATATCCGTTTTGGATGTGGGTATGCCCAAAATAGTGGCCAGCAGGTGCAGGGTAATATAATTTTTATTGTCGCCAAACTTCCACCAGTTCAGCGTATCGAACATTTTTACTTCCCACGGTTTTTTGTCGTGTAGCCATAGGTATTCGGGCAGGGGAAGCCTGTTTATTAGCATTCTACGGCATATATAGGGTATGTCAAACTCCTTGATATTGTGCCCGCCAAACTGGAAATTTTTGTTGTGCCTGTACATTTTATTGCACAGTTCGGTAAATCCGTTCAACACTTCTGCTTCATTATCGCCCGAAATACTTTTTATTTTGAGACACACATTCCTGTTATCGTCTTCATAAAAATAGGCGGTACTAATGCAGATTATCCTGCCAAACTCGGCTAAAATGCCTGCCTTACGTTTCCACGCATCTTCGGGCGTTGTGTTTTCTGGCACGGTTTTCGAAATTTTATCCCACCAAAGAGATTGCCACACAGGGTCCAACGACGAGAAGTCATCCACCATTGGCACAGTCTCAATATCTAGTAGTAAAAGATCTTGTATCATAAAAATTTCAATTGTTTAACCTATATAAATATATACAACTATGAGTTACGAAACAACAAACACAGCACCAACACAGCAACCGCAAAAAGACAACAGGAAACTGATTTACGGTTCGCTAATAGCTTTGCTTCTGATAACTTGGGGTTATATGGCGTATGACAAAAGCAAGTCATCGCAAACCGTACAGCAGTTGCAGGCACAGGTAAGTACTTCCGACAACAGCAGGGAAGCCTTACAGAATGAGTTCAATAACACTTCTGCAAAACTCGATTCACTAACAGGAACGAACATTAAAATGCAGGGTGCACTTGCTGAAAGGAACCAGGAAGTACAGAAATTAAAGAACAACATTGCTTCCATATTAAAGAACAAAAATGCAACTGCGGCTGAACTTTCACAGGCAAGAACCATGATTGCCGAACTGAACGGTAAAGTTGAATCGCTGTTTGCAGAAGTAGAGAAACTGAAAGCTGAGAACGAGCAGTTGACTACCAGCAACACACAATTGAATACAGAGAAGACACAGTTGACCACAGAGAAAACCGAGTTGCAAGGCACACTTCAAAAAACAAGCGAAGAAAAGGCACATGTTGAAGACGTAGCTTCTACTTTAAAGGCTTCCAACATCAACATTACGCCCATCAATATCAAAAGTGGTGGCAAGGAAAAAGAAACAACTGTTGCCAAAAGGGTGGACGTTATGCGTGTATCGTTTGACCTAGATGAAAACAGGATTGCACCAAGCGGTAAAAAAGATTTGTATGTATGTGTAGTTGGCCCAGATGGCAACCCGATTACCATGGGCGATGTGGTAGCTACCAGGGAAGATGGCGAAAAGAAATACACCAGCAAAGTAACGGTTGATTACGAACAAGGCAAACGCTCTGCTATTAGCTTTGATTGGAAACCAGAAAACGATGCAAAATATACCGTAGGTAACTACAAGATTGAAATTTATCAAAACGGTTACAAAATTGGCGAAACAACCAAAAGTTTAAAGAAAGGCGGTTTGTTTAGCTAGAAATCCAATATATAGGGATTGCCAAGTAGGTGTTAAAGCTTGCTTGGCAATTTTGCATTTTATCAACATCATTAAAAAAACAGCGTAAAGTTTACCATCTTAGCACAAACAAACACTATGAGCTACAGTCAATACCCTTCGGCTACGCCGCAACCGCAGCCGGAACCGCAACCGAACAAGCCTCAAAAAAAAGACAACCGCAACCTTATTTATGCACTGCTTGCCGGTGCATTGGTGCTTACATGGGGTTACCTGATCTATTCCAAAAGCGAAGGCAACAAAGAAAAGATACAATATGTGGACAGGATCGTAAAAGATTCATTGGACCAGACATTGCTACAGGCCAAGTTCGATTTTTTAAGTGGCAAAGCAGATTCCATTACCATTAACAACCAGCAACTACAAGGTGCATTGGCCGAAAAGAAAGCCGATATAGACCGTTTAAAGAAAAGCATTTCAAAAACACTGAGCGATAAAAATGCCAGCAAGGCACAACTGGCAGAAGCACAAAAACAAATAGCCGAATTGCAGGGCAAGATAGAAGGCCTTTTTGCCGAAGTGGAAAAACTGAAAGCAGAGAACCAGCAATTGACTGCAAGCAATGACCAACTAACTACCGAAAAAACACAATTGACCACGGAAAAAACCGAACTGCAAAGCAATCTTGACAAAACAAAAGAAGAGAAAGCCAAAGTGGAGGATCTTGCATCTACGCTACATGCTTCTAACATCAATGTAACGGCGATGCAGCAAAAAGGCAGCAGGGAAAAAGAAACCAGTACCGCCAAACGTGCAGACTTTTTTAAAGTAAGTTTCGATATTGATGAGAACAGGGTTGCACCCAGTGGCACCAAATCTTTAATGGTTTGCATTTACCATCCGGATGGGTCTTTATCTGTATCGTCTGGTTCATTTGTAGACAGGGATGGCAATACCAAACAGTACACGAACAAAGTGGACATTAACTATGAACAAGGCAAACGTTTACCGGTAAGCTTTGATTGGAAACCCGGAAGCAAATTTGAAACCGGCGATTACAAAATTGAGATATACAACAACGGCTTTAAAATTGGCGAAGGCAAGAAAACTTTGAAGAAAGCAACTTTCTTGGGTTTATAGGCTGATTAGAAAATATAGGTTATAAAAAAAGCAGTTCACATACATGAACTGCTTTTTTTATCGGTGTATCTTTTTTATAACTCCTTTGTTTCGGTAGGTGTTATAATTTTTACTTTCTTGAAATCTATTTCTGTTGCATCTTTATAGGTATAGCCCTGTTTGGAAGATATGGTTACATTTTCAAAATGTATTTTGCTTACAGGCATTTCGGGCAGGCCTGTTATGGCAATGGCTGTGCTTGCACCATTGCAATACACATTGCTGATATAGAAATTACGGAACACAGGCGTTTTGTCCCTCAACGTAGTTTTTACTTCGTCTTTGTTTTTGCCCGGTGGCACATCTTCATAAAAAGTATCAAAAGCAATGGCTTCGTTTACAATATCCTTCATAAAAATATTGTTGATGTAAATATCGCGTACATAACCGCCACGGCCTGCATTGCTTTTAACACGTATGCCTATATCTGTTCCAATAAAATTGCAGTCCGTTACATAAATGTTTTTCATGCCCCCATCGGTATTGCTGCCAATTACAAAACCACCGTGTGCATGGTACACATTACAGCCCGCAATCAAAATATTTTCCAGGGCACTCTCTTCTGTTTCGCCGCCCTTGCCACCGCTGCTCTTCATGCAGATGCCATCATCGCCGGCACTTACATTGCATTTGTATACCACCACATTTTTGCATGCACTTATATCAATGGCATCGCCGTTCTGTGCCCACCATTCATTAAAAAAATTGGCATAACGCAAAGTAAGGTTGGTACATTTTGTTGGATAGAAAATGAACTTGGGCGAGTTGCGTATGGTTACGCCCTCAATCAATACATTGTCGCATTTGGAGAACATAACCATGTATGGACGTAAAAAATCCCTTGCTGGTAAAAGTTCCTCATCGGATGGCTTACTGTTTTTTGTCTTTAACTGTTTTATGAAAGCTTCACCATCCATTGCTTCTTTGGTAGGCCACCAGATCTTTCCGTCCTTGCTTACCACGCCTGTAGCAGTTACCTCTTTCCATTGCTTCTCGGTTGCCTTTTCTTTTTTTAATGGCCGCCAGGTGTCGCCTGCACCATCAATAATACCGCCACCCGTAATGGCAATATTTTTCAGGTCAAACCCATAAATGGGCGAAGCTGCTGAACCTTTTATAATGGGGTATTGTGTATGGTCGGCCGTAAACTGTATCAATGCACCACGTTCAACCACCAAATTGATATTGCTTTTAAATTCAATTGGGCCGGTTAGCCATAAACCACTTGGTACAATTACATTGCCGCCGCCTGCAGCACTACATGCCGCAATTGCTTTTGCAAAGGCTTGCGTGTTCAATACCTGCCCATCGCCAATGGCACCAAAATCTTTTATATTGAATGTCTTGCTGGCAAAGGTGGGCACGGTAGCAACGGGCATTTTAAATGGTGCTTCCTTATAATAGGTTGACAAATCTTTTTCCTGGGCAGCTACAGAAGAAACCATCAGAACAGCAATCGCTAGTCGTAAAAAAAACTTCATGGCATTTATTTTATTCAACGGTAATGAACCAAATGTATGCCACTATAAAATGTACCGAAAAATAGTTACGGAAACGTTGCCAAAGCAGTACTGCAATGGTTTATCAACATGCCACTTCAATGAGAAGCAACCAAAGATGTGTAAGAGAAGAAGATTATTTTACTACTTGGAACTTCCCGCTTTCAATCATTTTACCACTTTTGTCGCGTAGTTGAAAAAGGTAAATGCCGCGGAAGAAACCATCCAGGGGAATGGTTATTTTGTTGGAGCCGTTAAGCTGTATTTCGGATACCTTGTTGCCAATAAAACTGTAAATCTGTAGCGTGTAGCCCTTTTCAAGGTTTTTTTGGAACTCGAAATTTATAAAGGAAGAGGCGGGGTTTGGATAAAAGCGGGTAATCTTAACCTGGCCATCAGAAAAACCTACACCTGGGTTCGTGCCATTGGCATAAGCCGTGGCAGCAAACATAACCATCAGTAAAAAAAGGGTGTAAATTTTTTTCATTCCATTGTTTGTGGTGATGAAGGTAAGAAACCATTCATTTTTGGCAAATATAATTTGCAATTTTTCAACAAAACGAAACAAAAGCTGTTTTTAGTATAAACAGCTTTTGTTTTATTGAAAATATTAGTTCAGCGAAGCAAGTGTGTTATTAATGGCTTCAAAATTGGGCAGGTCACCTGCATTTTCCAATACTTCGGCATACTGTACAATACCATCTTTGTCTATAACAAAGGCCGAGCGTTTGCTTACGCCCTTCATCCAGCCAATAAAGGCTTCGTAAATAGTGCCATAAGCAGTGGAAGTTTCTTTATTAAAATCGCTGAGCAACGGAAAATTCAAATGCTGCTCTTCTTTAAATTTTGCCAATGTAAACGGGCTATCAACTGAAATGCCCAATACCTGTGCATTTATGTTGTTATAGCTGGCAATATTGTCTCTAATGTTGCACAACTCTTTTGTACAAACCCCTGTAAATGCCATTGGGAAAAACAGGAGCAGTACATTTTTACCCTTAAAGCTGCTTAACTCCACAGCATTTCTTTCGGTATCGTGCAATGTAAATGCCGGAGCAGTTTGGCCAATTTCAATTTTCATGGTAGTTATTTTATGGATAAACGTTTATGTGTGATGACAACAAATGTATAGGTAAATAGGCTTGGGTCTAAAATAAAAATCCCGCCATTGTATTGGCGGGACCTTCTTGCAAGAAGTTATAATTGATTACAATTATTTCTTTTCGATAGCTTTTTTAGCAGTATCTAATGCAGCTTTAGCAGTATCTAATGCTTTTTTAGCAGTGTCAACTGTAGCAGCAGCTTTAGCAGCTTCAGCTTTAGCAACTGAATCTTTATACTTTACAGAATCAACAGCTGGAGCTTCGTTAGCACCATTGTTACAAGCAGCAAATGCAGCGATTGCTACGATAGCCAATACTTTTTTCATTGTAGTTGTTTTTTGATTTGAAAAATTTCAGTCGCAAAAGTAATGTTCTTGAGCAAACCAACAAATTTTAACAGATCTTTTTTATTGCTATTTCTTTCTGAAAAATATACGGATGGGCACACCTTTAAAATTAAAATGTGTACGAAGCTGATTTTCAAGGTAGTTTCTATAAGGCAGTTTAATGTCTTCTGGAAAATTTGTGAAAAACGCAAACGAAGGCACATGCGTGGGCAATTGTGTAACGTATTTGATCTTTACAATATGCCCCCTTACAACAGGTGCACGGTAACCTTCAATGGCTTTGAGCATCACTTCGTTGAGCTTGGATGTGGCAATACGGCGTGACTTGCATTCATATACATCCAAAGTTGTTTCCATGGCTTTAAAGATCCTGGTTTTGTCCTTGGCAGAAATAAACAGGATGGGCACATCTGTAAATGGTGCTATTTTTTCCTTCAATTTCTTTTCGTAGTCACGGGCCGTGTTGGTTTCTTTTTCAAAAAGGTCCCATTTATTTACCAGTATAACAATGCCTTTTCCTTTACGTGTGGCCAAACTGAAAATGGTCACATCCTGTGCGGTAATGCCTTTTTCGGCATCAATCACCAACATACAAACATCCGCTTCGTCCATTGCCTTAATTGCACGGATAATGGAATAGAATTCAAGGTCTTCCTTCTCTTTGTTTTTCTTTCTTATACCCGCTGTATCAATCAATATAAATTCCTTTTGAAACATGTTGTAGTGGGTATGTATCGTGTCCCTTGTTGTTCCCGAAATATCGCTAACAATGGTACGTTCCTGTCCTATCAATGCATTCAATAAGGATGACTTGCCCACATTTGGCTGGCCAATGATGGCAAATTTTGGAATTTCTGTACCATCGGTCTGCACCGAATCCTCTGTTTTCATTGGGGCGGTAACGGCATCCAGTAACTCGCCGCTGCCAGTGCCGCTAAGGCTGCTAACGGTGTAGATCGTATCAAATCCAAGGCTGTAAAACTCACTGGCTTCAAATTCACGCTGACCATTGTCTACTTTATTTACAGTCAGGTAAACCGGTTTTTTGGAACGTCGCAACAAGTCGGCCATCGCTTCATCCAAGTCTGTAATGCCCACGGCAACATCCACCATAAAAATAATGGCATCCGCTTCGTCAATGGCAATCTTTACCTGCTTGCGTATCTCCTTTTCAAAAATATCTTCGGTATTCGGCACAAAGCCACCCGTATCAATTACGTTGAATGTTTTGCCGCACCATTCGCTAACACCATACTGACGGTCGCGTGTTACACCGCTCACGTCATCCACAATTGCCTTACGCTGTTCCAGCAAACGGTTAAAGAATGTGCTCTTGCCCACATTGGGCCTTCCTACTATTGCTACTGTGTAACTCATAAATTCCAAATTTTAAAATTCCAAGATCTAAATAAATATGGGATCCGGAACCTGCTTTCCAATTTTTTAGTACCCGTATTCCTTCAACTGTAGGTCATTATCCCTCCATTTTGGGCGGACTTTTACAAACAGTTCCAGGAATACTTTTTGACCAATAAATTTTTCAATGTCCTGTCTGGCCAGCATACCAATCTGCTTTATCATGCTTCCTTTATCGCCAATGATAATGGCTTTCTGTGTTTCGCGGTGCACAATAATATCGGCCTGTATCTTAACCAGCGATTCCTTTTCCTTGAACTCGTTTACCAGTATGGCCACATGGTAGGGAATCTCATCTTGGTACAATTGGTAAATCTTTTCCCTGATCATTTCCCCAACAAAAAACTTGGTGGGCAAATCGCTCAGGTCATCCTCACTATAAAAAGGGTTGCCCTCGGGTAGCAACTCAAGAATTGCCTGCAGCAATTTTTGCAGGTGGTGCTGTTGCAATGCAGAAATCTTGATGATTTTTTTTGCATAGGGCTTACCGGCAAAAAATGCTTCGGCTTCGGCAATCTTGCCATTTTTAGCCTCATCAATTTTATTGAGTATAAGAATGGTGGGCACTTTCAGCCTCAGTTGCTGAAAAATCTGGTCGCACTCCTCGAGGTTCTCATTTGCATCCACAATCAGCAAGGCCACATCGGCATCTTCAAGGGCACTTTTTACCGCACCCATCATTTTTTCGTGCAGCTTGTATTTTGCTTCAATGATACCGGGCGTATCGGAAAAAATAATCTGGTATTCATCCGCCTTGGTCAAGAAGCCTTTGATGCGGTGCCTGGTGGTTTGCACTTTGGGCGAAACAATGGCAAGCTTCTCCCCCAGCAATGCATTTAGCAAAGTGCTTTTGCCAGCATTGGGCTTACCGAATATGTTTACAAATCCTGATTTCATTTTTGATGGTGCAAATTTCGCTGAGTTTTTGCAGAGATGATTAAAAAAATAAAAGCCTCACTAGGAGGCTTTGTTTCTTGTTGTTGCGAGGATAGGGTTCGAACCTATGACCTTCGGGTTATGAGCCCGACGAGCTACCGCTGCTCTACCTCGCGGTTTATTGGACGGCAAAAGTAAGGGTATGCTATTTACCACCCAAACTTTATTTTTATAAAATGCGTTTTTTTACAGAAGAAGCTCCAGAAGATTCAACATTTATGGTAGAAGGTTCGCCACCATAACGGATATTGCTGGCCCCGCTTGCCTCGGCCTTTAATGCTTTGCTAATGGTAATGTTGGCTGAAGATGCACCACTTGCTTCGGTATTACAGCTTTCAATAATGAAATCGAAACCCTTTAAAGTGCTTGCCCCGCTAATATGTATATCGGCTTTTGCGGTAGAGCCGGCAATTGTGGCGGCAGATGCACCACTTATATCAAAATAGGCAGCCGCACTTGCTGTAATTGTTCCCTTTAGGGAGCTTGCTCCTGTTAGGCTGAGTTTGAATGAAGCAACACCAAGGTCGCCCTTGAAGCTACTGGCACCACTTAATTCCAGTTTAAAATCGTCTGCTGTTATTTTATCGGTCACAATAACAGCCGATGCACCTGATGCATCTATCCTGTCAAGGTTTTTCACGGTAACATAGGCTTTAACCCTCCTACTTTTCCAGTCCAAAAGACCACCGTTTTTTTCCAGGAATATTTTCAGGATGCCGTCCTTAACTTCTGTTTTTACCTTAACCACATCTTTTGCGTCATCGGTACTTACTGCAACACCGTTTGAACTGCCTTGCGAAAGGTATAGGGCAACCCCCCCCGAAACCTGCACACCGTGAAAATCGCCTACGGTCCTGGCTTCTGCATTGGGGTCGTACACAATATTCTTGGGTTGCTGTGCATTGGCTGCAAATGCAGTTGCAACAAGCAATAGGGCCATTAGTATCTTTTTCATTTGGGTGTATTTTTGCAGTAAAACGAAAGCGGTCGTAAAAGGTTACAAGATTAATAAAAAAATTCCCTATTACATTTGCGGTGAAATTATTTCCTCGGGGTGCTGAAACATGCCATCTTTTTACAAGTTAAAATGGCATGCAAGGCTGAGATCAAACCCGTTGAACCTGAACAGGGTAATTCCTGCGAAGGGAAGGCGACTTCACTTTATGTGTTCCTCTTTCTGTAGCGTTATTCCTGTTCCCATTTTTTAATTATTAAAAAACAGACAATGAAAAAATTGTTGGGAACAATGGCATTTGCATTATTGAATTTAATGGCATTTGCACAGGCATCTAAAACAGTAGTTAATGGTAAAGTGGTTGATGAACAGAGCCAGCAGCCCATTGGTGCGGCCACCATTTTGCTGAACAACCAAGTTACCGTAGCAGATGCCAGCGGTAAATTTTCTTTTGGCAAAACGGCAAAGGGCAGCTATGTTTTAAAGGTAACCAGTATTGGTTACAAGGATTATGAAGAAAAAATTACGGTAGAAAAAAACGAAGTAACCGTAGTGGTGAAACTGAAACCGCAATCATTGTTCCTTCAGCCATTGGAAGTAAAAGCCACCCGTGCCAATGATAAAGCACCTTTTGCCAAAACCAACTTGAGCAAGGAAGAAATTGCCAAGACGAACCTTGGTCAAGACCTGCCTTTTCTGCTGAACCAGACACCATCGGTTGTAGTGAGTGCCGATGCAGGCAACGGTGTGGGTTATACGGCCCTACGCATTCGTGGCACAGATGCCACACGTATAAATGTTACACTGAATGGCATTCCGTACAATGATGCGGAGAGTCAAGGAACCTATTTTGTGGACCTGCCCGATTTTTCCTCATCTGTAAACTCCATACAGATACAGCGTGGCGTTGGTACATCATCCAACGGAACGGGTGCGTTTGGTGCAACCATCAACCTTTCAACCAATGAGTTCAATGAAAAGGCTTATGGTGAGCTGAACAATAGCTTTGGCTCGTTCAATACCTGGAAGAATACCGTAAAAGCCGGTACGGGATTGATTGACGGACATTTTACCGTAGATGCAAGACTGAGCCAGGTAACAAGCGATGGCTATATTGACCGTGCATCGAGCAACCTGCAATCATTTGCGTTTTCTGCGGCTTACCTTAACAAGAAAACCTCACTCAGGTTCAATGTTTTTTCGGGCAAGGAAAAAACCTACCAAGCATGGAACGGCGTACCGGAATATTTGTTGGGCAGCGACAGAACCTATAACTCTTCCGGCACAGAAAAGCCAGGCACACCGTACGACAATGAAACCGACAATTACAAGCAAACACATTATCAGTTATTTTTCAATACTGTATTGAACAGTAACTGGAGCTTTAATACGGCTGCCTTTTTAACAAGGGGTGCGGGTTATTATGAAAATTACAATGCTGCCAAAAAGTATTCATCTTTTGGCTTGCCCAATGTTGTTGTGGGCACAACAACCATTACCAAAACGGATATCATAAAAAGACAGTGGCTGGACAATTATTTCTATGGGCAGATATTGTCGTTCCAATACAAAAAAGACAATAACATTGTTACCATTGGCGGTGGCTGGAACAGCTTTGACAACAAGCATTACGGCCAACTGATGTGGGCACAAAATGGCGGCGTGACTCCGGGGTATAGGTATTATGATTTGCCTGCAAAGAAAACCGATGCCAATATTTATGCAAAGTTGCAGCACCAGTTGAACAGTAACCTATCGCTGTTTGCAGATGTGCAATACCGTTTTGTGGAGCATAAAATGGATGGCTTTAAAGACAACCCCACTTTGATAATTGACAGGAAGTTCAATTTCGTGAACCCGAAGCTGGGCCTTACTTATACAAAGAATGGATGGCAGGCCTATTTGAGCTATGCCCTTGCAGCAAAGGAACCTAACCGTGACGACTTTGAAGCAGGCACCACAACACAACCCAATAAAGAAACATTGCATGATTTTGAATTGGGTGTTGAAAGAAGAGGCAGCAACTACAGTTTTGGTGCAACGCTGTATTATATGTTGTATAAGGACCAATTGGTGCTTACAGGCAAAATAAACGATGTGGGTGCCTATACAAGGACCAATGTACCCAACAGCTACAGGGCAGGTATTGAGCTGCAAGGAAGCTATATCTTTTCGTCCTGGTTAAATGCCAATGCCAACCTTACATTAAGCCGCAATAAAATAAAAGCCTTTACAGAGTTTGCCGATGACTATGACAATGGCGGACAGGTTTCCATACAGCATAGCAATACCGATATTGTATTATCGCCCAATACCATTGCAGGTGCATCTTTAAATTTTGTTGCAACAAAAAATATTGAACTGAGCCTGTTGGGCAAATATGTTGGCAAGCAGTACCTGGACAATACGCAAAGCAGCAACCGTATGTTGGGTGATTTTTATACACAGGATGTAAGGGCCATTTATACCATTAAAAACAAGATTTTTAAAGAGTGGAATATTATAGGGCAGGTGAACAATGTGTTCAACAGGAAATACGAGCCAAGCGGTTACACATTCAGTTATGTTAGCGGCGGGCAGTTTACCACAGAGAACTATTATTTCCCTATGGCAGGAACAAACTTTATGCTTGCAGTAAATGTGAAACTGTAAGTTGAATTTTATGATACAGCGAAGCCACCCAAATGGGTGGCTTTGTTTTTTGGTTGAAGTATGATGAAAGCGTTGATGGGTGTCCCGATAGCTATCGGGACCGGTAAAGCTGAGATATGCCCTGTTGCTGGTTACATAAACACGTTATAGCAAGGCCCTTAAACTTGCCCTGCCAATATTGATGGTCCTTGTATCGCCCGGTTTGCGGCCTTCGTAGTTGAAGCTTACTTCAAGGTTCTTGCCGAGGCGTTTGGTCAATTCAATATTCCACAACAGGTTTTTGCCAGGCAGCAAACCATCCAGCATGATATAGCTTACCGTGGTATTGGTGGCCCCGTTGTACCCGATATTGTTGTAGGTAAATTTTGCCAACAAGCTGGTATTGTTGAGTGCATTGAGCTTGCCTTCGAAGTTGAATGCGTTGTTGGTTGCTTTTTCGCCGCCATATACCAGTTCATTTTGCTTTACCGCGTATTGATAGGATACCTGCAGCCTGTATTTTGTCTGGAAAGTGTATGTAAACTTGGGCTCGGTGCTGGTGGTTGTTAATGCATAGTTACGGTTGGCAAAAGAAGGGGTTATCAAATTGCTATTGCCTAACCGCTGGGCCACTTCAACTGTATATTGCCTGTTGATGTTTACCCTAGCACGAAGTACCCAATCGCTCTGTGTACGGCTCTCGAAACCGTAGGTAAGCAATGCCTTATTGTAATTGCGGATATTGCTTACATCCATACCCCATGTACTGCTGAAGCGGTTGAAGGAAATGGTATTGTTGAGTATATTGTTGAGGCTGATCAATGAAGTGTCGTTGATATTGCCTTTAAAAGGATTGAACTCGGGATTGCCCTGTGCCAATACTTTTTTGCCCGTTTGCATAGATGACTGCAAAGTGAAACGGGTAATAAAATCTTTCAGCTTCTTATTATGTATCTTATTCGTCAGGGCCCGTGGGTTGATGTTTACGCTATAGTTGAATTGGTTGTAGTTTGATTTCACAAAAACATTGGTTGGTGTGTACACACGTATATATTTTGCCTGGTCGGGAAACAGGGCTATCTCAAATTCGTTCAGTTGCGGTATGCCATCGGCATTGTAATCGTTCCAGGCATATTCGCCACGGCCCGCAGGCACTTCTATGTAGGAGAAGTCACGGCGTTGCTCCTGCCCCGCCCCCAGTTCGTACAGTACATTTCCGGTTACAAAACCGTTCCATTCATTGATGGCATATTCTGCACGTCCCAACAAACTGTTGTCAGGTGTAAGGTTGGTAAGATTGGCATTCTTTACAAACAACTGTCGGTAGGTAATATTGAAACGGAACTGGTGCCTTGGGTTCCTTAGCAGCTCGGCAGAAAGATTATAGTTATTGCTCCTGTCGGTTTGCAGCATGTTCTTTTGGGCAGGCAGCTTGTTGCTTCTTGTAAAATAGGTAAAGCCCCATTTGTTGCTTTTTTGCTGATTGCTTTTCATGTAGGCGGTAATGGTTTCAAAGGCAAAGCTCAATGGCGTAAGGGTATCGGTCAGTTTGTTGCGTTGCTCATTTTCTTCTAATGCATAGCTTGCACCAATGCTGTAATTGTTCAGTTTGGGCAGCAACTTGTTTACTTCAACAGTTGGGCGAAAGTAATAACCTTTATCAGCAGGTGTGTTATTGTTTACATAGCTCAGTACATTTTTGAACTGCCAGGTACCAATACTATGGTTGTTCTGCAACACTTGCTTTATACCCGTGTAATCATCGCTACGCAAATAGCCGTCAATGGTGTATTGCAATACATTGTTCCGTGCATCTTTCAATTCAATACTTGCTTTGGGCAAATGTTCGGTAGCTGCAGTGGGCAGTATGTTCAGCCCCCAGTCACGGGCAAACTCAACACCACGCAAACGCTCCAATGGTTTGAACCTTTCATCTACCCATTCATAGCCAATCATGGAGTTTAGCTGGTACTGTTTCCGCAATTTATCATTCCTGTATAAAGCAAATTTTGCGGCATAGCCTTTATTGTCGCTTTTATCTCTTGAGGAAAAAGTATTGGCATCATAGTTACTTAACGCAACATCTGTTTTCAACATTGTTTTTGCATCAATGGTATATTCCGTACCAATGGTTACCAGTTGCTGTTTCTTGGGTGTGACCAAAAAAATGGCCGGTTCGTATTGTCCTTGCGGCAGATTACCCACAGGAGCTACCCATTGATATACTTTACCATTGGCACCATTGAACAAGGGCAGGTAATTGCCCTTGCCAACGCCTACATCAATAAAGTTGAGGTTGTATTTGGCACTGTCCGGATGCGTGGAATACACATAGATACTATCTGCTAAAGGGTTTATTGGGTTGGGTCTTTTAGCATACAATATTTTGGAAAGCGAAAAGGAATCCTTTGAAGCCACATGGTAAAAAGCATTCTGGATGCTGTCACCTATATTGGCCAGGAACTGTTTCTGGTCGGTATCCAACTGTTGGTTAATGGGTGAATTCTTAGCATCGTTGTTGGTGTATGCAGCAATGTTCAGTTTCAATTTTTTGTTGAAGACTGTTTCGCTGCTTGCATAGAACATGGCATTCAAAAAATTACGGTCGGCATATTCAAACTCCACCTGTATACGCCTGTCTTTTGTGATCATACGCTTGGGCGTAAACGTAACTTCTGCGGTATTGTAGTTTATCACATAGTCCTGGTCCTCGCCACGCTGCAGCAGTTCACCATCAATAAAAACCCTTTCTGTTCCTGCCAATATGATAAAATAAAATTCATTGTTTGCCCCGGTCAAACGGTAAGGGCCCTGGTTGCCTTCCAGTCCATTAAATATATTCCGTGTAAATTTTCCTTTGGCAATGGCTCCGCTAAACAGCAATTTGTTTGAGCCATATTTACCAAACCTGTTTTCTTGTTGATAGGAAATGCCTTGCAGCCGTTTATAAAAATTAAGGTAATAGTTCTGGTTCTGCCGAAGGTCAATATCGCCCAGGTTCACTTCCCAGTTCTTCTTTTTAAACTGCAACAATATCTTGTCAAACTCATTTAACTGCTGCGTGGTACCATCTGGCTGAATGGGGATATTGTTATCGGTAATGGCAGCAGCAATCTGTATGCTATCGCCCACCATACCACTTAACTGCAGGTTCAGTTGCGAATTGAACACCGCATCCTGGCTATTGCCAAAGCTCAGGCTTCTGCCAAAACTGCCGTTGTAATTGATATTGCCAAAATCGAACAGCCCGGTAGTGGCATTGTCGCGGCTGCCCTTTTTAAAGATGGCAGCTTGTGGAATGAAATTGTTCCTGATACTGTCATAGCTGAAACGCTTTACGGGTGCATCCAGCTTAAAAGGAAATACCCGGTAACTTACTTCCATACTATCTGCCGCAGGCTTTTTTTTCCACAGCAAGATGCTTTTTACAGGATCCACAAAAAAGAAAGAAGTATCCAGGCCTTTTATGTAAACGGATTGCGGAACGATGTTCAAGGAATCGAGTTTCACAAAACCTGTTGTTACAATTTTTTTCTTCCGAAGGTTAGAGGTAGCATTGAATTGGGCATGTGCAAACAGGCCAATCAACAGAAAAGGGAACAGGAATATGTAATGCTTTTGCTTCAAATAAAAGGGGTAAGTGTACAATCACTGCATACAAATATCGGTTTAGGATTGATAGGAACAGGGGCTTTGCTACAAAGACAATTATTTGAGTGGGTTAGCTGCCTGAGGGGATGACGGTGGACAGTTGACAATAGACAGATGACAGTAGAGAGAACAGCAGTATAAGCATAATGGTGGGCCCGTCCATTGTCAATCGTCTTCCGTCAACGGTCTATCGTCAAAATAAGTGTTACCACGTATTGGTTATGCATACATATTGCCTACCTTGCTTCAAAATTAATAACCATGGACTCCTTTATTAAACTGCTTCCATTTTTAATCATTGCATTTATTGTTTTCAGTGGGCTGGTTACCGTGAACCAGGGAACCATTTCTGTTGTTACCATGTTTGGTAAGTACAGGCGTATCTTATTGCCGGGACTTCGTTTCAAAATTCCCATCCTTGAGCAGATCTATAAACGCATCAGCATACAGAACCGCAGCGTGGAGTTGGAGTTTCAGGCCGTGACGGTTGACCAGGCCAATGTTTACTTTAAAAGCATGTTGCTATATTCCGTACAGAATGCCGATGAAGAAACGGTAAAAAAAGTAGCATTTAAATTTATTAGTGATAAAGACTTGATGCAGGCTTTGATACGCACTGTGGAAGGTTCCATCCGTGCATTTGTTGCAACAAAAAAGCAGGCCGAGATATTAACGGCACGCCGCGAAATTGTTGATTATGTAAAGGAACAGATTGACCATAGCCTAGAAGAATGGGGTTACCATTTACAGGACCTTCAAATTAATGACATCACTTTTGACCAAGCCGTAATGGACAGCATGAGCAAGGTGGTAGCCAGCAACAACTTGAAAGCCGCTGCCGAAAATGAAGGCCAAGCTTTGCTGATTACCAAAACCAAGGCTGCCGAAGCAGAAGGTAATGCCATCAAGATTTCGGCCGAAGCAGAAAAAGAAGCAGCCCGTTTGCGTGGACAGGGTGTGGCCCTGTTTAGGGAAGAAGTGGCAAAAGGTATGAGCCAGGCCGCCGAACAGATGAAACAGGCAAACCTGGATACGAATGTGATCCTGTTTAGCATGTGGACAGAAGCCGTTAAGAACTTTGCCGAGTATGGCAAGGGCAATGTGATATTCCTGGATGGCAGCAGCGAAGGCATGGACAAAACCATGAAGCAGATCATGAGCATGATGAAGATGAAAGAGAATAAGTAAACTAAACTTATTGCCAATACAGCATAACGCTTTCTTTTTTACGGAAGCGTTATTTTTTGCACCTTATCTTCAAATAAAACTTATGCACCGCATTTTATTTGTGTTGATATTAATTGGTTACGCAAAGCTTTTAACGGGGCAGCCTTACCATAAAATACTTGAAATTGTTTTAGAAAGGAATACAATTGGTAAAGAATATACATTTTACAAAACCGACAAAGAATATGGCAAGCTGGAATACTTTGTAAAGTATATCGGCACCCTCACAACAAAAAAAGGCAACTATAAAATAGTGACCCAAACGCTCATCTCTGGAATAAGTCACCACGCAACTAACTTCATATATGTATTCAATAATCAAAACAAACGGGTAGGCTATTACCATGTTGTGCTTGTAGATGAACTACCCATAAAAATCAATAAGGGTTACCTGTTTTTTTACAGTACTGAAAAAAAGGTTCTAGAAAAGGTCTTTTGTGGAGATGGGCTACCGGTGCAGCTATATGGCCGCACCATGACACGTTAACCCTTCCAGCCTTTGCCCAATAAGCAACTAACTTTCGAATCAGGTTACCTAACCATTGTGCAAAAGGTTTCCTAAAATGCTCAACCGGTGCAATTTTATTCACAGCCCTACTGTTCTTTTGTACAAGTGTCTATTTTAGCCATCATCACAAAACTTAAAGCAGATGTTTTATTTATTGCAGGTTGCCAATAATGTAGTTACCGATACAGCAAAAAAAATAGCAGCCAATGCACCTGCCGTACAGGAAAAGTTTTCGTTAATGGACCTGTTGAGCAAAGGTGGCTGGATCATGTATCCATTGTACCTCTTGTTCGCAGCGACCATTTTTGTTTTTGTGGAAAGACTGATTGCCATTAGGAAAGCGAGCAAGATTGAGGATAATTTCATGAGCATCATACGCGACAATATCGTTACTGGCAATATCACTGCTGCACGCAGCCTTGCAAAAAATACCAACAACCCTGTTGCCAGGATGATTGACAAAGGGCTGCAACGCATAGGCAAACCTATTGACGCCATTGAAAAAAGCATGGAAAACGTGGGCAAGCTAGAAGTGTACAAAATGGAACGTAACCTCTCTATACTATCGCTAATTGCAGGTATAGCACCCATGTTCGGTTTCTTGGGGACCATTGTTGGTATGATCCAGTTGTTTTACAACATTCAGAATTCAGGCTTTGAACTGAATACCATTGCAGGTGGTATCTATGTAAAAATGGTAACCAGCGGTACAGGTTTGATTGTTGGCCTGATTGCCTATATCGGTCACAATTTCCTAAGCACACAAATTGACAAGACCGTGTACAAAATGGAAGCAGCCAGCTCCGAATTCATTGACGTTTTACAGGAACCAACACGCTAAACAAGTTTCAAGTTTAAAGTTTGACGGTTCAATGTTCATGCAACTTCAAACTTTAAACCTTAAACTTTTAAATTTCTTATAATGAATCTTAAAAAGAGAATACGGCACCAACCAGAAATGCACAACGGTGCATTGAACGATATCTTGTTCATATTGCTGCTGTTCTTTTTAATTGTGTCCACACTGGCCAACCCCAATGTGGTTAAGGTAAACAACCCCAAAGGCAAAAGCGATACCAAGGCCAAACAGAATGTAGTGGTAAGTATTGACAAGGAAAACAGGATCTACATTGGGCAAAGTGAGATACAGGAAGTGTACCTCGACTCCATCATAAAATTTGAAGTGGACAAAGTAAAAGCCTCTGTTGATACCCCTTCTGTGGTAATCAATGCCGATACCATTTCGCACACCGGCGGCTTCTTTAAAATTATGGGTGCTGCAAAAAAAGCAGGGGCCAAAGTAGTGGCCAATGTTAAGAATTGATTATTTGACCAGCTATAGGATATATATAAACTGTTGAGGCGTCGCACCCATCAGCTATTGAACAGGAGTGGCCTTTAACGTAGCGTAGCCTTAACCATCCTATCCTTTCCTTGCATATCTTTTTTCGGTTCAGCTATATATCCAGCAGACTCAAGCATCGCAATGGTTTCATTACCCAATGCTTCATTGATCTCCATAAAAAGGCAGCCATTTTTGTTTAGATGCGTTTTACCAAAAGCGGCTATCTTTTTGTAAAACAGTAATGCATCAGTATAAGGTACAAACAGGGCTATATGTGGTTCAAAAGCCAGCACGTTTGTACGCATGGTACTGCTTTCGCTTTCTTTTATATAAGGCGGATTGCTTACAATAATATCGTAGGTACCTAAACTTTTCCATTGTGCTTCGTCCAAAAAATCCAGCAACCTAAAATCAACATCCGCATTTAGTAAGGTTGCATTCTGTTGGGCAACCTGCAAAGCTCCCACACTTACATCAACTGAAGTAACTACTGCAACGGGCAGTTTTTTCTTTAATGCAATAGGTATGCAACCCGAGCCTGTACCAATATCCAACAAACTGGTAATAGGTAACCCGCAACCAGCAACCCATTCAATCAACTCCTCTGTTTCAGGTCTTGGAATCAATACATGCTCATTCACCAAAAATTTCATGTTGGCAAACCATGCTTCGCCAATAACATATTGAACAGGTTTGTCCGTCAACAGTTCCGTTATGTGTTTTTGTAACTGTATTTCTTGCTGGTGCAATAAAACTGTGGCTTTATGAATAACCCTATCCATTTGCCTAAAGCCCGTTACATGCTCCACTACCATGTCAGCAATTACTGCTGCTTCATTGTCATCATACACAGCCCAAAGCTGCTGTTGCAGTTGTTTATACGCTTCGCCAATAGTCATTGCTGCAAAGTAAAACGCATTTCGGCTATTTTTACAACGCACTTCAATATTTCACAGTCTTGATGGTTCACGAAAAATACATGCAACGTTGCATCCAGTTGGCAAAACTCGGTGCTGGCAATACGGCCCCCAATCCAATGGTGGGTGCGGTACTGGTGTATGATGATAAGGTTATTGGCGAAGGTTACCATCAGCAATATGGCAAGGCACATGCAGAAGTGAACTGCATCAATAGTGTCCATCAAAATTCCAAATACCAGATCCCGGATTCCACTTTGTATGTTTCGTTAGAGCCATGCTCGCATTTTGGCAAGACACCGCCCTGTAGTGATTTAATCATCCAACAGCAGATAAAGAAAGTAGTGATTGGTTGCAGCGACAGTTTTAAAGAAGTAAACGGCAGGGGCATCGAAAAATTGAAAGCCGCAGGCATTGAAGTTATTACCAATGTACTTGAACAGGAATGCAGGCAACTCAATAAACGCTTTTTCACCTTCCATGAAAAACAGCGGCCTTTTGTTGTGTTGAAATGGGCAGAAACGTTGGATAAAAAAATGGGCAGCAACAACAATACCCGCATGCTCATCAGCAATAGTTATTCAAACAGGCTGGTACATAAATGGCGTAGCGAAGAAGCTGCAATATTAGTTGGCCCCCATACGGCACTGCTGGATAATCCTTCTTTGAACAACCGGTTATGGTATGGCAATAACCCGGTGCGGTTAGTGATAGACAAACAGCTACAGCTACCACCAACACTTACTATTTTCAATGGGCAACAACAAACAATTGTTTTCAATTTTTTGAAACATGAAACAGAAGGCAGCACCATGTTTTATCAATTGAATGGGCAGGAAGATTTTTTGCAGCAACTGTTACATGCCTGTTACCAGTTGAACCTGCAAAGCATATTGGTAGAAGGTGGTGCTAAACTGTTACAGTCTTTCATTGACAAAAAACTATGGGACGAAGCCCGCATCATCACCAACACAACATTGATTGCCGACAATGGTGTAAATGCCCCCATATTTGCAGGAAAATTGACAGGGCATCAACAAATATCAACCGACAACATTAAATACTACCTACCATTGAATGATTAGTGAACAGGATTTTTATTTAACCATTGCACAAACTTCTTCCGAAGAGTTCAAGGACCGTGGCAGCAGGTTTATTGCCTATGCTTTTCCCATAGAATCTGTGGACGATTTCAAGAAGCAGTTGCAGCTATTGAAAAAAGAACATGCCAAAGCGGTACATCATTGCTTTGCCTATAGGTTGGGGCTGGATGGAAACAATTTCCGTGTAAGCGATGATGGTGAACCCAGTGGCAGTGCAGGCAAACCGATACTGAACCAGATTGACAGCAAGCAACTAACCAATATACTGGTTGTGGTGGTGCGTTATTTTGGGGGTACTTTATTGGGTGTTCCCGGTCTCATCAACGCCTATAAAACAGCCGCCGCATTGGCTTTGCAAACGATACCTGCAGTACAGAAACCCATTGAAATAAATTACCAGCTGCAGTTTGACTATACCCGGATGAATGAAGTAATGACAATTGTAAAGCAATGCAACTGTTCCATCATCGGCCAGGAAATGCAGCTGTTCTGTACACTAAAAATAGGGGTACCCAAGGCAAGACTAGAAGAAGTACTGCATAAATTAAAGGAACTGGTTTATGTAGAAGTAGTGAAAGTTAAATAAACACTTATCCTTTTCCGGTTATTTTATAAGTAGCCATGCCCACTACTTCTTTCAAGAAAGATTTCCAGTCACTCAATACGCCAACATTCGGCACTATATAATCTGCAAAACTCAGGTTGCTGTTCACCACCCGGAAGTTGGCGGGATGTGCAACTACATCCAACCCACATTTTTTGAACGTGGCAACAGAGCGCCGCATATGCTCTGCAGAAGTAACCAACACGTAAGGTGGTGCAATATGCAACGAATCCAGGTAACGCTTTGCCTCAACTGCACTTTCATAAGTGTTGCGAGAATTATGCTCCACAATCAATACAGAATCCGGTATATGCTGGGCCACAAACTCCTTACGTAAAAAATCGGCTTCCTTAGGCTTGTTTTGCCAAAGGCTTCCATCGCCACCGCTAATGAATATTTTCTGGATAACGCCTGTATGGTATAGCCTGCATGTTTGCAGGAACCTGTCTGCATTGCTACTAAAGAAAGAATCGCCGTTTTTGTCGCTTGCTGTCATGCCGCACAAAACAATAGCGGCTGTATAAGTACGGTTATAAGTAATGGGTACTGCTTTGGGTTGCCACGCTTTCATGCATAAACTGAACAGCCAGAAATTGCTGAACAATATAAAAAAAACGCATGCGGTTATCAGCAAACGCTTTCTCAACAACAATTTCTTTGTAAAAAAAGCAACTACAACGCAGCACAATATCCAGTTGACTGGGCTAATTAAGAAGAGCAGTATTTTGGAGAGAATAAAAAACATACTGTATGGTTGGTGGCCAAATATAGATAATATACTGCCCACCAACCATTACAACCATGCTATTTGAAACGACTGCTCACTACCAGCTCTTTGCTGCCAGCCGTATAGGTATAAAATCCTTCGCCACTTTTTACACCCAATTTACCAGCGGTAACCATATTTACCAATAGCGGGCAAGGTGCATATTTGGTATTGCCATAACCGTTGTACAAAACATTCAGTATGCTTAGGCAAACATCAAGGCCAATAAAGTCGGCCAATTGCAATGGCCCCATTGGGTGTGCCATGCCCAGCTTCATAATGGTATCTATTTCTTCAACACCGGCAATGCCTTCGTATAAACTAATGATGGCTTCATTAATCATGGGCATCAATATCTTGTTGGCAATAAAGCCAGGATAGTCATTTACCACGCAAGGCACTTTGCCCAATTGCTTGCTCAATGCAACAATGGTTTCCGTAACCTGTTTTGTAGTGGCATAACCATTGATGATTTCCACCAGCTTCATTACAGGCACGGGATTCATGAAATGCATGCCAATAACTAGTTCGGGACGTTTGGTAGCTGCTGCAATTTTTGTGATGGAAATAGAGGAAGTGTTGCTTGCCAACAGACAGCCCGCTGGTGCAGCTTCGTCAATCTGCTTGAATATTTTCAGTTTCAGGTCCACATTTTCTGTTGCGGCTTCCACAACCAGTTCGGCATGTTTTACACCTTCAGTTATATCCGTTGCTGTGGCAAGATTTCCCAGGGCCTGTTGTTTCTGCTCTTCGGTAATGCTGCCTTTTGCAATTTGCCTATCAAAGTTTTTGGTAATGGTTGCTATGGCCTTTTCCAACTGGGCGGCATTTACATCTATCAACGTAACTGCAAAACCACTTTGTGCAAACACATGTGCAATACCGTTGCCCATGGTACCTGCACCAATTACTGAAACATTTTTCATGCTAAGAATTTAGTCTTTATAAAATGATGGCAAATGTAAACCTTACACTTGTTAGCTTTCGTTTTATTGCAAAAAAAATCGGAAGAAAACCTTCCGATTCCAAAATAGTTTATGTTGCTTGCTTACGGCCGCTTAAGAGGTTTTCTTTTTCTTGTAATCACCCCGTTTCCAGCTCTTGATGAACTCTGCCCATGCAAGCGGGTTCAGTATATTCATGGGCGGTATCTGCCCGGCATAATAATACTTGTTTGCCTGTTGGCGAAGCTGATAGTTCACGGCTTCACGCCCATCGGCTGGCAGGCTGGCAATCAATATCCGTCGTTTTGCCTCGTCATTGTTCTGGCGGGCAATTTCGTACATATCATCTGCATTTTGGGTATTCAGGAAATCCCTTTCGAACTGCTCACGAGTCGGTTTTGGTTTAAGGATGGTGGCGGGCAAATAAGCCGTATCGTTTACCAATAACTGTATAACGCTGTATTGGTTTTCGGTAAGGTTTACCGGAATGTCAATAGTCCTGTCCTTGAAACCAATTGAAGAGAAAGTGATTTTATCGCCTTTTAAAACCGCAATGGAAAATACACCATCATAGCTGGTAATGGTACCACGCCCCCTGCCTACTACAATAACACTGGCATTGGGTACGCCACGTAGGCTGTCTGCCGTCATCACAACACCGTACAGTTGCACAACAGAGTCTTTGGGTTGTTGCGTGGACTGGGCCTTTGCCACAAAACCCATTGCAAGTAAACAAAAAATAAGTATGTGTAGTTTTTTGACCATGTGCTTTTATTTAGTTCCGCAATTGTATTGCCCCAACATCCATGCCTTATTTGCCTGCCGAATGATGCATTTTTGCTGATGGGTGCGACGCCACCGCAGTTGCATAAAGTTACTGCAGCCTGTAACACACAAAAAATTTCTTTATTCAACAACCCCCGCCAGTAAACCGAAACAAAGTAAACCATTGAAGGTTTAACTTTGCCGCCACCTTATACTTTTTAACAAAAACTTGAGTGATGACAGAAGCAGATATTTTGAAGGCCCTTAGCAATGTGCAGGAACCCGATCTTGGAAAGGACCTTGTAACGCTGAACATGGTAAAGAACATCATGATCAGTGGTAATGTGGTAGCTTTTACCATTGTATTGACCACGCCTGCATGCCCCATGAAAGACATGATGCGTACTGCCAGTGAGAATGCAATTAAGTTATTGGTAAACAAGGATGCAGTGGTAAAGGTTGATTTTACTGCCAATACCAGCACCAAACGTTTGGAAGGCGACAAGATATTGAGCGGTGTAAAGAATATTATTGCGGTAGTGAGCGGTAAAGGTGGCGTGGGCAAAAGCACCGTATCTGCCAACCTTGCCCTGGCCCTGGCCGAGGGCGGTGCCAGCGTTGGACTGATGGATGCCGATATTTATGGACCAAGTGTGCCCATTATGTTTGGGGTACGTGGCGAAAGGCCCATGATGAAGGACAATGGCGGCAAGGGACTGATTGTGCCGTTGGAAAAATTCGGCATTAAGCTGATGAGCATTGGTTTATTGGTGGATGAAAAAAGTGCCGTTGTTTGGCGTGGCCCTATGGCCAGCAGTGCCATTAGGCAGTTTGTGACCGATGTGGACTGGGGCGAGCTTGACTATTTGATTATTGACATGCCACCCGGCACGGGCGATATACATTTAACCCTGATGCAGACCGTGCCAGTAACGGGCGTGGTAATTGTAACCACACCACAGAACGTAGCATTGGCGGATGCGAAGAAAGGAATTGCCATGTTTGCCCAGGCACAGATAAACGTACCGATTATTGGGTTGGTAGAGAACATGGCTTACTTTACCCCTGCTGAACTGCCGGATAGCAAGTACTATATTTTTGGTAAGGAAGGCGGTAAGCATTTGGCCAATGAATATGATTTGAGTTTTCTTGGACAAGTACCGTTGGTGCAAAGCATACGCGAAGGCGGCGATGAAGGCGTACCGGCAATGGTAGGCAACGATGCTGTGTCGCAACAGGCTTTCAGGGATTTTGCTTCTTTGGCAGTAAGAAACATTGCGATCAGGAATGCAAATTTGAACAAGACCAAAATGATTGAAGTGGTAGCGTAGATTTGTTTTTTGAGATTGAATATGAAAGCCACCAAATAATTGGTGGCTTTCTTTATAGATAAATGTTCAATGCTCAATTAACAATATTCAATTAGGCAACTGTATTATATTGAACATGGTTAGTTGAGCATTGAGAATGGAGCATTTATTTCATACTAAAACTGCAAATAAATAGGCATCACCGCTTCGCTGCTTTTATAGTAGCCATATATCAATAAGAAAATAAAGAAAATGGCTGCATAGCTTACCACGTTTAGCTTTTGCAGTTTAAGGGATATGGTATCGCAAATATTTTCCGGTATGGCATGCAGTGCAAAGCCCAGCAACATCATCCAGATAACATTGTGGTAATTGCCCCAGAACCGGCCCCATACATCCAGACTGAAATGGTACTGTATCTGGTTCAGCATATCGCCTGCAATATGAAAATTGGCCGCTTTGAAAAATATCCAGCAGAAGCACACAAAATGAAAGGTGAGCAGCAGTGCAAAGCCCCTATACAACACAGAACTGTTCCATTTACTGGCAATGGATTTTGTTTTCTCGTTCCATAGTTTATGTATGGCCAAGGCCGTGCCATGCAGGCCGCCCCATACAATAAAATTGAAACTTGCCCCGTGCCATAGCCCACCAAGCAGCATGGTTATAAACAGGTTGATATAGGTACGCAACTTGCCCTTGCGGTTGCCACCCAGCGGTATATACAGATAGTCCCTTAACCAGCTTGAAAGGGAGATATGCCAACGCCGCCAGAACTCGGTAATATCCTTGCTTTGATAGGGCGATGAAAAGTTGGGCGGTATCTTATAGCCCAACCAGCGTGCTATACCTATGGCCACACTGCTATAGCCACTGAAATCGCAATAGATAACAATAGCGTAGCCATACACTGCAAACAGGCATTCGAGACCCGTATATTTTGAAGGGCTGTCAAAAATATAGTTTACGTAATTGAGGGTTATATAATCGGAAATGATCAGCTTCTTGAACAGCCCGGTAATGATGAGGAAAAAACCTGCTGCAAAATCTTCCTGGTTGATATAATAGGGCTTGGTGGTTTGTGGTATAAAATCCTTTGCCCTTACAATAGGGCCCATTACCAGCTTGGGAAAAAAGGAAAGGAACAAGAGGTACTCATTGAATTTTTTAACGGGTACAAACTCGCCACGGTAAACATCTATGGTATAGCTGATGTTCTCGAACGTGTAGAACGAAATACCAACTGGCAATAAAATATTCAGCGGGTTGATATGTGCTGAGAAATGCTGATTCAGTATCTCAACAAAAAAGTTAGTGTATTTAAAATAGAACAGCAAACCAAGATTGAATACAATACTTATGGTAAGCAACAACTTTCTTTTCGTTTTATCTGTCTGTCTATAAATAGCATTGGAAAGTATAAAGTCTGCTATGGCTGATACAATAACCAGCACCACAAAAAAACCGCTGGCCTTGTAAAAAAAGTAAAGCGAAAACAGGCAAAAGATATTGGTACGTATGGCAACCTTGTTCCTGAATGCAAAGTACAGTAGCATAAAAACAAAGAACAGGTACACAAAAAAACCGTTGTTAAAAAGCAGCGGGTTGTTCTTGTCGTACACAAACTGGTGCAAAAAGGCGGCTGCATCAAATGAAGGGAACATGGGTGTATGTTATAAGGGTTATTTTTTAGGTTTGCTCAGTTTCTGGTATTCAAACATCAATGCATCAAACAGGCTCTTGCCTATTAGCTCCGAGCCTTTATCATTCGGGTGCATATAATCCTTGTATGCCAATGCAGGCTTATCGTTCACCCATTTAACCATACTGCCATCGCCACCCATGCTGGTAAACATATTATAAAAAGCAATCCCATTTTCATAAGCAATCCTTTGCTGCATGGCAAGTATAACAGGCATGCCTATAGCAGTCTTGTAATCGGTACCATAACGGAACGACCTATCGGCACAACTCAGCAACAAAACATCGGCATCTGCAAAAGCAGATTTGATCCTGTTCACGGATTTTTTCATGGGGAGGTAATACCAGTCAAATTTTTCATCGCTCGGTTTGTCAAAAAGATTGACACCATATTGCATGATGACCAAGTCATAAGCATGGTTACTTGCAATGGTTGCCAAAAAAGTAGAATCCATTTTTGCAAACTCCTGCCCACTGTTGCCGCGGAAAGAAAAATTGTCAACTGTAATTCCATTGGCAGCCTCCAATGAAATACCAAACACAGGTACCCCCGCCCCTATTTCCACCTTCACCCTGTTGTTGGCACTGCTATCTATTACAATGCTATTGAAGCCCTGTTTACCCGATAAATTGATGGTTACATTGTTGCAGTTGATCGAAGCATTCCCTGTTTTGCCATATAACAGATATTTATTCAATGGCTGATTAGGCATAGCGGTTTTGTCTTGTACTTCTGTCCATGCATTACCGCTTGCAGTAAAAGAGCGGCCAGAAATAAACAGGGTCTGCTTATCTGGATTGTTCCTAAAATTTGCTTCCTGCCAATTACCCGAAGAAAAAATATTTGCAGTTGTCCTAGCACCGGCCAGCTCGCTGCTCATAGGCAGGTAACCAACACCATAGCCACCAAATTCCTGCTGCATCAACCTTCGCAAAGTGGCCGTAATAAAATCATCCTCTATCATACTATCGCCCAAAAAAGCGATACGTATTTTTTTACGTTTGCCCTGTTTCAGTTCAGCCAGCTTATTCATGAAATTCTTAAGCACAATATTGCTGCTATCCACATAATAAGCAGTTACCCTATTGGGCAAATCGAATGCAATAAATTTTTTATGTAAAGAGTCCTTAGTGGTTACTTCAGGTTCGGCAACTGCAATGGTATCTATCTTTTTTTCTTTATGCCGTACAATGTCCGACAGGATGCTGATATTCTTAAACGGCTTCCATTCAATGCCCAATGCCTCGGTAATAAATGATAGGATAAAAAGCGAAAAAGTGATGATGAGTACAAACCAGAGAACCCGCTTATGGTAGTTCATTGTAAGGGTAGCTATTTTGTTGCTGCATCTAATTTATACTTTTTTATAGCATTGGTCATCAATTTTTTCCATACCTCTGGCTGTGTACTATAGCCTGCTTTGGCCATGGCATCAAGCCAGGGTTTGTAATTAACATTTCCTTTTAGTTTGGGATAATATTTCTTCTTCGCAACCATCTTATAAAAGTCCTTGAACGAATCTTCAGCAGTTGCATACTGCTTGAATTTGGACCGGATGCCTTTTGTTTTTTTTAAATTGTTTTTACCCGTTATACCAAAATGATTGTTCAGCAACCTGCAGTTACGGCTTTTGCCCGCCCCCGATTCTATAATCGAGATAGCAGTAACCACGCTCACCGGAATGCCATACTCCTCCGACAGTTGGGCCACAATGGGCTTATATTTAGCAATGTACTGCTGTACCTGTGCCTGGGCAGCCATTGTGGTAAACAGCACCAAACCCAACAACAATAGGCATTTTCTCAAAAATTGGATACAAGTGTTTTGCATTAATCGGCTTTAGATGAACAATCGCTAATAGTTACAAAATAGCGTTATTATTTTTAAATGGTTTATTTTGGATGCACAAATAGTCAACAACTATGCCATGAACAGAAAAACACTTTTTATAATTCTGCTCCTTATCACCAGTTCCTGCTTCTCCCAAACAATCATCAACCGCGACAAGGAAATTGATGCCATGGTTAAGGAAGTGCAGCCCGACTCATTGAAATCCTATATCACCCAACTGGTGGCATTGGGTACCAGGAACACATTGAGCACACAGAACAACCCCGACCGTGGCATTAGTGCCGCTAGGCTTTGGGTGCTGAACAAGTTCAACGAATTTGCAAAACAAAGCAATGGCAGGCTGACTACTTTTATAGATACGACCATTTATAAAGCCGATGGCCGACGTGTGAACAGGGACATTATACTGGGCAATGTAGTGGCTACCTTAAAAGGCACTGACCCAACAGACAAACGCATCTTCATCATCAGTGGGCATTTGGATAACATGCGTACCAATGTTATGGACAGTACCAACGATGCACCCGGTGCAAACGATGATGGCAGTGGCAGTGCAGCCGTTGTTGAATGTGCCAGGATCATGAGCAAACATGCTTTTCCTGCAACCATCATTTTTGTTACCGTTAGCGGCGAAGAACAAGGTTTGCTAGGTGCCAACTTCATGGCCGAAAAAGCAAGAAAAGAAAACTGGAACATTGAAGCCGTATTGAACAACGATATCATGGGCAGCAACAACAGCAGCGAAACAAATATTATAGACAATACCCGCATACGCGTGTTTAGCGAGGGGCTCTCCGTGCTCGATACAGGCAAAGCAGCCACCAATATCCGCAACCTCGGTCTCGAAAACGATGGCAAGGCAAGGCAACTGGCACGTTATGTAAAAGAAATTGGCGAACGCTATGTAGAAAACATAGAAGTAGTAATGGTGTACCGCAACGACCGCTTCCTGCGTGGGGGCGACCACTCACCTTATGTGCAACGGGGTTATGCAGCCGTTCGCTTTACAGAAATGAACGAGAATTTTTACCACCAGCACCAGGATGTACGCAAGGAAAACGGCATTCAATATGGCGACCTTACCGAATTCATGGATTTTGAATACCTAAGAAAGAACACCGCTATAAACCTTGCCAATCTGGCCAGTTTAGCCAAAGCCACATCCGTACCTGAAGACGTAAAAATTGATGTAAAAAAATTGGGCAACTCCACTTACCTCTACTGGAAAGCCCCAAAAACCGGCACTGCAAAAGGTTATTACGTATTGATGCGTGAAACCACCAGTGCCGTTTGGCAAAAGAAATTCTTTGTAGAAGCAACCGAAATAAAACTGCCCTACAGCAAAGACAATTACTTTTTTGCAGTGCAATCCGTAAACGAAACAGGCAACGAAAGTCTGCCCGTAATACCAACTGTTGGCAGGTAATTAGGTTGAAAACAGCCCCAAAAACCACATGGCCAATTAGTATATATTTGCAGCCCGTTCAAAACACGGCCAAGCAACCATTTAGTACACAATCAGAAATCTCTTATCAAATGTTCCGTACAGCAACTTGTGGCGAATTAAGAATCGCAGATGCAAACAAAGAAGTTACCCTTGCCGGCTGGGTACAAACAGTCAGAAAATTCGGTTCCATCACTTTCGTTGACCTGAGGGACCGTTACGGCATCACACAACTGTTGTTTGGTGAAGAACTGAACAAAGTGCTGGATGAAAATCCTTTGGGCCGTGAATTTGTATTACAGGCAAAAGGCAAGGTAAACGAACGTAGCAACAAGAACCCCAACATTGCCACTGGCGATATTGAATTGCTGGTAAACGAATTCAAGATACTCAACAAATCTGCCGTACCTCCTTTTAAAATAGAAGACGATACCGATGGTGGCGATGACTTAAGGATGAAATACCGTTTTCTTGACCTACGCCGGAATGCAGTGAAAAAAAATCTGGAACTGCGTTATGCTGTTAGCCGCAGCACCCGCAACTATTTGCACGAGCAGAATTTCATGGATATAGAAACACCCTTCCTGATTAAATCGACACCCGAAGGTGCAAGGGATTTTGTAGTGCCCAGCAGGATGAATCCAGGTCAGTTTTATGCATTGCCACAAAGCCCGCAAACATTTAAGCAATTACTCATGGTAAGTGGCTACGACCGTTACTACCAGATTGTAAAATGTTTTAGAGACGAGGACTTGCGTGCCGACCGCCAACCAGAGTTTACACAGATAGATTGCGAAATGTGTTTTGTGGAGCAAGAAGATATCTTGAATATGTTTGAAGGTTTGGTAAAACGCATCTTCAAAGATGTAAAAGGTATTGACTATACCGAAACCGTAGAACGCATGACTTGGGAAGAAGCTATGTGGCAGTACGGCAACGACAAACCAGACATACGCTTTGGTATGAAGCTATGCAACCTCAAATTCCCTTCGCATACGTTTACTGCCAAACATGCTGCACTTGCTGGCACCCCTTTAGGGGATGGGGGCTTGATTGCAGGCGAGTTTGCAGTGTTCAACGATGCGGAAACGGTGATAGCCATTGCAGTACCTGGTTGTAGCGAATACACCCGCAAGCAGACAGATGAATTGACCGAATGGGTAAAACGTCCGCAAATTGGCATGAAAGGCCTCGTGTTCATCAAATGCAATGCAGATGGCAGTTTCAAAAGCAGCGTAGATAAATTCTATAACGAAGACCAACTAAAAGCCATTGCCGAAGCAACCAATGCCAAAGCCGGCGACCTGATTCTGATATTGGCCGGTACCGAAGAAAAAACAAGAAAAGCCACCAGCGACCTGCGTATGGAAATGGGCAAACGTCTGGGCCTGCGTAAAGACGATGACTTTAAATTGTTGTGGGTACTCGACTTCCCCCTGTTTGAATATGCAGAAGAAGACAACCGCTGGGTTGCACGCCACCATCCGTTCACATCGCCAAAACCAAGCGATATTGACACGATGATCAACAACAACCCGAAGATTGAAAACGCTGCTGAATATCTGAAACATCCCTATGCCAACATCAAGGCCAATGCTTACGACATGGTACTGAATGGCAACGAAATTGGTGGTGGTTCCATTCGTATATTCCAAAGGGAGTTACAGGAAAAAATGTTTGAGGCCCTGGGTATGGACGAAGAAGAACAGCAACACAAATTCGGCTTCCTGTTAGGTGCGTTTGAGTATGGTGCACCGCCACATGGTGGCCTCGCATTCGGTTTTGACAGGCTATGTGCCATATTGGGCGGTAGCGAAAGCATACGCGACTTTATTGCCTTTCCTAAAAACAACAGTGGCCGCGATGTAATGATTGATGCACCGAGTGCCATTGATGCAAAACAGTTTGATGAATTACAGATCAAGCTAGACCTGAAACAATAATGCTTAATAGCTATCAATAAAAAAAGCCTTGCAACAATGCAAGGCTTTTTTTATGTGAACCAATATGCTTAATATACATAGCTAGTCAAAGTGCTGTAAGTGGCACCATTTACTTCAGAGCCTACCAACCCAATACCACAGCCCCAGGTAGCAGTACTATACTGGCCACTTGAACCCATGGACGCACCATTTAAAAAGGTTTCCAAAACAGTTTTCACTTTCATGCAATTGGTATAGGTTTTTCCCGCCAGGGTAAAGCTGATATTGTTGGCCAAAACCGTATATGTGTACTTATACGAAATCATGCTAGGGGCAGCAATACTCGGAAACGAATAAGACCATGTATCGCCAACGGCCTTACCCACTTTCGATACGATCATTTCTGTAGCAGCTACATCCGCACCGGCTACGGCTGGCACAAAATTCCAGATATCGCCATTGGTATCCACATAAATATAACTCGCATTGGCAGGTGCAGTAGAGGTTTGTGATTTAATATAATTCTTACCGCTAATGGTACTGCTGGATGGGCAGGTAACCGTGTATGAACCAGAGCTGGTACTGTACGTGGCTACGGTGCCAACCTTATAGGGATTGGTACCGCATCCCGTAGGCACTGTTGTGGAAGAATCAGTATCACTGCTTTTTTTACAGGAAACAATAGATGCCAAAATGAACAGGCACAAGAATAGTTTTGTTAAGGGTTTAGGGTTCATTACAATATTTTGTCCAAATATATAAGACAGCATTTGCACTCAACACGAATGACGCAATTATTGAGTAAACGGTAACCTATTGATAGTTTCACTTCGGCCATTGCCAGGCTGAGTTGTACAAATTGTTTTTTCAAACTGGGAGCCATTACCCAAAACAAACAACTATAAAAAACGATATATTTGAGCTGATTGAAACACCAACTTTCGTTCAACCACTAAACTGCAAATGTCAGGCAACGGCAATCCCACACAAAAAGCTACCCTATACACGGTAGAAAAATACGCCAGAGAAAGGGTGTTGGTTGACGATGCATCTTACCTCGGTTCAAAAGTATATTTGATGAACACCATGTTTGAGCTGGACATTACCGAACTAAGACAAAAACTAAAAACATACCGCAAAAACGCCACAAGCAAAATATCCCTGCCTACTGCACTGTTTTATTGCTATGCACAAACCCTAGACAAGCAAAAAAGGGCACATGCCCTAAAAAGCAGCCGCAACAGGCTATTCGTATTTAACGAGGCAGATGTTTTCTTTCCCTTCGAAGTAACAGTGGGCGAGCAAAAAATGATTGCCAGAAAAATCATACGGGCAGCCAATACCAAAAGCATCCACCAACTGGAAGCCGAAATAGCACAACTAAGCAATGTAAAAACAGTACAGATGTGTTGGCACGAACGCCTCTACCTATCATTGCCCAAAGCAATCCGTAATATCGGTTACAGCATCCTCATGGGCATACCCATCAAACGCAAGGAACTATTTGGCAACGTGTACTTCAGTACCGCACTTACACTGGGTACCGATAAAATCACTGCACAGTCCATACCCTGCCACTTCCACTCAATTGGCATGTTCATAAGTCCATGCAAAATGGTAAACGATGCAACCAACCAGATTCGCAGCACCATTGGTGTTACCGTATCTGCCGACCATGCAATCATCAACGGTGTGGACCTTGCAAGGTTCTGCAAAGAATTCATGAAACAAATTGATGAACTCCGTTTTTAAAGTACCTACCAGCTATGCAAGATGCCGTTCAGAAAATTTATGTTGTTCCACTATACAAACTGCCACGCCATTTAATTGGACTGTTACGAAACCCCATTAAAGAAATATGCAGGATGACGGAACGCTACGGCGACATATTTGCCCTAGGCAACATGAATGCACTGTCCCGGCTGCCCAACAAACCCGTTATATTCATCAACCACCCGGACTATGTAAAATATGTGTTGAAGGATAACCTGGATAACTATTCGAGAGGGCAGGTTTTCAGGGACCGCAAAGACCTGTCCATGCTAGAAGACTTTTTAGGCAACGGCATCTTTATGAGTGATGGCGGCGACTGGGAAGAACAGCACCGCATAATAAAAGTATTATTCAACAACGAAGCCATCTGCAAGTCACATACAATCATACAACAAGAGCTTGCTGGCTTAGTGGCCAATTGGAAACAGCAATTGCCAACAAACAACGTGGTGGATATTGAAACCTCCATCCACTTTACCATGTTAAAGATTCTTTTCAAAACGTATATAGTCAACTCCAATGCCTACAACTTTACCGAAATCTTCAACACCTTCCAGTCCATCATGAAGTTCTCCAGCTTCAACACTTCTGTTATCAACTTCATTAAAACCAATATCATCAACGCTTTTGGCATCAATTACCAATCAAAGAAGCATGAGCAATACATCAATAAATTGAACAAACTGGTTGACGAACTCATTACAGCACTCATCAACAACCAATACGAAAAAGGGGCATTAACCACCATACTGTTAAATAAATACGCCAACAAAGAAATTAGCTACAAAGATGTACGTGACACCATCATGAACTTTCTGTTTGCCGGTTTCGAAACAACGGCAGCAGGCATTACATGGACGCTTTATTGCATGGCCACCAACCCAGCGGAACAGGAAAAAGTATATGAAGAACTAAAAGCAGCTTCATTAACCCCAAACATCAATTGGAACGATACCGATTTGCCCAACCTTAAACTCGCCATCAAAGAATCCATGCGTTTGTACCCGCCTGTTTGGTTCTACATGCGGCAGTGCCTGAAAGAAGATTTCATTAACGGTTTTGTAGTAAGAAAGAATAGCCTGGTAATGATATGCCCTTTTGCCCTGCACAAACACAAAGACTATTGGGACGATCCTGCCCACTTCAACCCCATGAACTTCGAAAAGAAAAACCTGCAAGGCAAAAGCTTTGTGTACATACCGTTTGGTCAAGGCAAAAGAATGTGCATAGGTCACGCATTTGCCGGTGTGCAAATGCACATGATACTGGCCCAGTTGCTGCACCAGTTCAGGTTTACCGCCACCAGCAACAAACAGCCTGCTATCAATGCTGCCATTATCATTAAAGGGGCCAAGCCTGTAAAGCTGCAACTGGCGTTACGTTAAGTGTCTAAACACGCACGTATGGCCGTTTAAAATTATTCCGTTTCCATTCCATTAATCAGTATATTGTAACCCATAAACGATTGCTAGCTATTTTATGAAAAATGGTCTAGCAATCTTTTTATTTCAACCAAACCCAAAAACAAATGCTTATGGGTACCGAAGCATTATTGCAGCAATACAACCTGCCATCAGCGGCTATATGGGACGAGATGGCCAGCACATCTGGCGTACGCATACCCTACCAAAAAGTGATACATGCACTTAAACAGTTTGATGTGGCCGCATTGCAACAAAAAGATAGACTTGCAGGCGAGCTGTTCATGAACCAGGGCATCACCTTTACTGTGTACAGCGACAATGAAGGCATTGAACGCATATTTCCTTTCGACATCATTCCACGCATCATCACGGCTGCCGAATGGGCCCATGTGGAAAGCGGCATCAAGCAACGCCTCAAGGCCCTCAATCTTTTCCTCAAAGACATTTACAATACCCAGCAGATAATAAAGGACGGCATCATTCCTGCCGAACTCATTGCATCATGCCCACACTATACCCGCGAGGTATTTGGCATACAGGTACCCTACGACATTTATGTACACATTAGCGGCATCGATTTGATACGTGGCGACAACGGCACTTTCTATATACTGGAAGACAACCTACGCACACCCAGCGGTGTAAGCTACATGCTCGAAAACAGGGAGGTAACCAAACGCATCTTTCCCGAAATGCTCAACGAAAACAAAGTGCGTATGGTAAGCAACTACCCTTTGCAACTGCACCAGATATTGTTGGCACTGGCACCGCAACAGTTATCCAACCCAACAGCCGTGATACTTACGCCCGGCATCTTCAACTCCGCCTACTACGAACATACTTTTCTTGCAAGGCAAATGGGCATTCCACTGGTTGAAGGCAGGGACCTAGTGGTAGACAACCATAAAGTGTACATGAAAACCACCAACGGCCTGCAAAGGGTACATGTTATTTATCGCAGGGTTGATGATGATTACCTGGACCCCTTGGTATTTAAACCCAATAGTGCACTGGGCGTGCCTGGCCTGGTAGGTGCATACCGCAAAGGCAATGTGGCCATTGTAAATGCCATGGGCAATGGCGTGGCAGATGACAAAGCCGTGTACGCCTATGTACCCGCCATGATAAAATACTACCTGAACGAAGAGCCCATTTTGCCCAATGTGCCCACTTACCAGCTAAGCGATGTGGATGCACGCAAGTACGTATTCGAAAACATACACAACATGGTCATAAAGCGTACCAACCAAAGCGGCGGCTATGGCATGCTCATGGGCAACAGTGCCGACGAAAAAACAATCGCCGAGTTTTTGGTGGCCGTAGAAGAAGACCCCAGAAGCTTTATTGCACAGCCTATCATCAAACTGTCAACCGTGCCCTGTTTTATCAATGGCAAGTTCGAAGCAAGGCATGTAGACTTAAGGCCCTATGCACTGGTTGGCCCCGATGGAGTGCAGATAGTGCCCGGCGGCCTTACAAGGGTTGCCCTAAAAGAAGGTTCGCTGGTAGTGAACTCATCGCAAGGTGGTGGCAGCAAAGACACTTGGGTGATAGACTAGATGCAGGTTGCGAGTTACAGGTTACTGGTTATTGCAATTTAATGGAACAAAAATATTGCATATATCAAACCAGAAACTAGTAACCTGAAACCAGCAATAACAAGATTTAATACTGTAACTTTTTTAACTGTAAACTTCTCAAATATATCTGTACATGCTTAGTAGAATTGCAGACTCCCTATTCTGGCTCAACCGTTACATGGAACGCAGCGATGGCTTGTTGAGGGGCATCAAGACACATTATATTTTGCTATTGGACAAAGGTGTTAACCAGAACCTGTCATGGCAACCCATACTACAGATTTTTTCAAATTGTAGCGATGCAGAGATACTTGCCCTGCAAGACAATACAGAAGCCGCCCTGCATAAGCTACTGCTCGATGTTACCAACCCCAACTCCTTAAAAGTAATGGTAGGCCGTGCCCGTGAAAATGCAAGGGGTGTGCAGGACCACATTACCAAAGAAGTATGGGAGCACGTAAACCAAATGTACCATAGCGTAAACAACCTGTCGCCCGACCTTCAATTAAAAGGCTTTGAAGCCATTGCCACCATAGAATCTCTGGAGCAGGGCTGCATCCTTTATAACGGTGTGGCCGATACAACCATGCCCCGTGGCTTGGGCTGGAGCTTCATGAACCTTGGCAGGTACATAGAGCGTTGTGTGCTGACCATAGAAATGTCCAACAAATACTTTACGGCCATTGACTATAACCTGGGCGATGAAAAGGACATACTGCAATGGCGGCCTTTGTTGCTGTCATTATCCGGTTATGAGCTTCATTTAAAATCGTACAGGAGCACCAGCCACAACCACAATGCCCTGCATCAGGTATTATTTAATGAAAACTTTACACGTAGTGTTCTGTACACGCTGAAACGTTTGGACAAATATTTTACACACGCCATAAAAAACAACGATGCCAACGAAACAGAAGCCTTGCGTAAGCAATTGGGAAGGCTGTTGAGCAAAATACAATACGCCGATTTTGATTCGTTAAATCAAGCTACATTGCAAGAGTTTTTATTTGACACCAGGGAAGAACTGGTAACATTTGGCAAACAGTTGGCACAGCAGTTCTTCTCGTACGCTTAACAAAAAAATATGCCTGTTTTTAACATACATCACATAACCCGTTACGAATACGACAGACCGGTTAAAGAGAGTTGCAACGAAATAAAAATTTATACCTACCAGTGCGATGAACAGGAACTGCTGGAACACCAGGTTACCATTAGTGGGCAGCCCGATATACAGACTTTTACTGATTACTGGGGCAATAAAGTGGGCTTGTTCAATGTATTGGCACCACACAAAACCATGTCAATCGAAAGCAAGCTAATAGTGCGTACCACATTGCCATCGCAATTAAGGATCAATTTCCATACAGGGTGGCAGGAGCTGGAAAGCGAAACAGCAGGCCAGTTGCAACTGTTGGAACTGGGCATGGCCCCCAGCATCGAATCGAAAGAAAAGATTGACGAAATCATTGCTGCCCTGCAACCTACCACCAAAAGCATTGCAACAACAGTGGAACATTGCAGCGAACTTATTTACAAACAGTTCAAATACATAAAAGGCATTACCAATATTGAAACCACAGTTGACGAGATATTGGAGGTACGTGCAGGCGTATGCCAGGATTTTGCCCACCTGATGTTACAGATACTGCGTACCCTAAAAATACCATCACGCTACGTAAGCGGCTATATATGCCCCAACAAAAATGGCATGCGTGGCGAAGGTGCAACCCATGCCTGGGTAGAAGCCTATATACCTGGCTACGGCTGGGCTGGCATAGACCCAACCAATAATGTATGGGCCACCAGCCATCATGTAAAACTTGCTGTGGGTAAGGATTTCAATGATTGCACGCCTGCAAAAGGCACATTCAAAGGCCCCGCAAGGCAAACATTGTCCGTATATGTATCTGTTGGTTACGAAGATGGTCATGTGTTTGAAGAAATGAACAAAGTGCAGATGCAGACACAGCCCAGCGATAGCAAGGAAGTATTGATTGATGAAGGTTATGGGGAACAGCAGCAGTAAGCAGTGGATTGGTTAATTAGTGGGTAGGTTTTGGCAGGTAGTCTGATTAAGTTTGTTTTTTGGTGGTTATACATTGCTGCAAAGTCTCGGGCGGGTTGCTGCAATGTTTACGAACCTGCAGTTTCCAGCTACATTGGGGATGATAAAACGAACTTCAAGAGCCTAATTGCATGCAGCAAAAGCCCCATTAGAAATGTTATTACAATAAATGATGACAACCGATGTTCCATACATTTTCGAATCCCATTACTTAGCCTACGAAATAATGCCGGCAGGCAACCTCGATTTTGTCCGTCAACAATTCAGTTATCTGGAAGAATTGGAAGAGGATGAAAGGAACAGTTGGGAAATGGTGCCACAAAGCGAGCAATATTTCAGGACAAGGCCCATTGGCAATAAGCCCATCCTTACAGAAAGCCTGCATATACCTGCTAACTGGCTTGATGCATTGCTTTCTGCTGGTTTAACCAGGTTCCATCACAAAAACATACAGGCAGATTATGGCGGGCTCTATACAAAAGCAATGCAGGCTGCCGGCTGTTATGGGTTGAATGGCTATGCCATATTCTTTTCACAGCAAGACAATCTGGTAACGCATATTTGGCTTGGGCACTACAATGAAACAGAAAACCATCCCGTGCCGCAAGCCCTGCTTGATGCACTTGCTTTGCTTGCAACAACACATCCTTGTATTTTGGCAGATTGGTATGAAAAGGCAATTATTGACCTGGCTAACAAACAAGCAGTAAAGGAGTTTTTGACTATCGATTGAAAGTGTTCATCATGTCAATAACAACAAACGGCATTTGTGTAGGGTGGCCTCGCCAAGAATCGAACTTGGATCTGGAGCTTCGGAAACTCTTATACTATCCATTGTACTACGAGGCCATGCGGGCAAAAATAATGGAACTATTTGAATAGCTCTGCAAAAGCTGCCCGTAGAAAAATTTTTGTATCAACACTGTTCATAATCTTTAAGTCTTCCCATATACTGCTTTCATTGTCCAGGAATTTCAAAACGGTTGAGGGCTTATTGGTTTTGAAAATATCGGCAAATATTTTATCGCCATTTATTTTCTTTTGGTGCAGCACATGCAACAATACGCTATCATACAAATGGAACTTTTTATCGCTGCATGTTTGCCGTGTAAATGGATGGTTGTTGTGCAGTAGCGATGCAACAATGGCGGCAGTACGTTTTTGTATAAACTGAAAGGCATAGCCGCTACTGCCCTTAGCCTGCCCGCCTGCAACGCCCATATACACAATATTGCCTTGCTGTTGGGCAAATACATGGTTGGTCATGGGTATCACACCAAATTCTGTATGCTGAATGGTATAGTTACTTATACCCAGGTTTTGGGCAATGTACTGCTTCAATGCATCCTCATAATCATCTGGCTGCAATAACTGCCCCGTAAACAAAGTGTACTCCACCAAAGCCTTGTTGGGCAATACAGGCATCACATACATAAATGTGGTACCATGTTTCTGGTTTACGCTAAAGTCCATAAAGGTTGCTACCGAAGCATCAAAAGCAGGCTCTTCCGTTTCAATAACCCAGCCTTTAAAATGCTGCAACAAATAGAACTCACCCTTCTTGATAACAGGCTTTTCAAAAACAATGGAATTAAAAATATAGTCAGCAGTTATTTGTTCATTGGCCAGTTGGGCCACTGCCTTGGTGTTTGCGGTTTGAAGGGCCAGCACTTTTTCGTACCTAAACTCAACATTCAAAAACTGTTGGGCATACTGTATTACGTGATTGTAAAAATCTATGCCCCTGATCATTTTATAAGTGTACGGCTGCAAGTCAAGTTTTGCGGTAAAAGCAGGTGACCGGAAATTTACCTGTTGCCAACTATGGCATACAATGCTTTCAAACAGGCCTGGCTGTTTTTCCCAAAAGCACCAGGTACGGTCATTTTCTGTTTTTGGCCTTTCATCAATTACCAGTATGGATTTATTGTTCAGCTCCGGTTCCTGCAACAGCCGCATCAACAGGCTCAACCCTGCACAGCCCGCACCCGTAATCATATAATCGTAGTGCTTCGTCAATGTTACAGTCCCAGTTTATCAACCAGTACCTTGCTCATCTTATAAAACCCTTCGTGCGTAACACCTGCTGTATGTGGCGTTATCACAACATTTTGCTGGCTTAGCAACCAGCTTAGCTTATCCTTTTCTTCTTGCGTGTAGGTATCCAGTTTTTCGTTTTCCAATACATCCAAACCGGCAGCTTTTATTTTTTTGTTTTGCAATGCGTTTATCAGGGCAGTAGTATCCGTTACCTTGCCACGGCATGGGTTCAAGAAATAGGGCTGCCTTTCCAACGAGTTGAAAAAAGCATCGCTTGCATAATGAAAAGTTTCTTCTGTCAATGGCAAATGCAGGCTCACCACATCTGCATAACGGGCTATCTGTTCAACGCTTGCCACGTGTATATAATCCTTTGCAAAATCAAACTTGTATTTGTCATAAGCCAGCACCGTTACGTCAAAAGGCTGCAACAATTTCGCAAATGCACTGCCTGTATTGCCAAACCCGATTATGCCAATGGTCTTGCCGCTTATCTCCTCGCCCCTGCTCTGCTCCCTAAGCCATTTGCCTTCCTTCAATCCTTCGTAGCTCCAGGTTATTTTGTTCATCAGGTTCAGCAGCAGCCCAATAGTTTGTTCGGCTACTGCATTGCGGTTGCCTTCCGGTGTACTAATACATTGTATGCCCTTGCTTTCGGCATAGGCCACATCAATATGCTCCATGCCGCTACCTAGCCTGCCTATCCATTTTAGCTGTGGTGCATTATCAATTACCTGCTTGTCTACCTTTATTCTTGTAGTAATCACAATGCCTTCCACATCCGTTAGTTGTGCAAGCAATTCGTTGTATAGAATATGCGGCTCGTACACTACTTCATATCCCTTTGCTGTCAAAGCATCCATCAAACAAGTATGTGCGTTGCCTGTAATAATTACTTTTTTCACCTATGTTTTTTTTTAATTGTATGTACTTGGCACCTTTGCTGCTACTGGGTTTTTACCAAAGCGTAGGTCATCCCGCCTATAAATTGCTTAAGCTCCTTGCATCTTAAAAGTCAATGCAGCAAAGTCCTCAATGCTCAACTGCTCCGCACGTTTGGTAAATAGCTCATCCTGCAAAACAGTTTCATCAAACAGCCCCTTAACGGCATTACGCAGCATTTTACGTCTTTGGTTAAAGGCAGTCTTCACCAGGTTCACAAATGCCTTTTCGCTCTTCATTTCATAAGCTGTTTCCTTTCTTGTCAGCCGTATCACGCCGCTCATTACTTTGGGTGGCGGGTTAAAGCTTTCGGGCGGCACATCAAACAGGTATTCCACCTCGTAATGGGCCTGTATTAGTACACTGATAATACCATAGGCCTTGCTTTTGGGCCTGGCCGCAACCCGTTCTGCCACTTCTTTCTGAAACATGCCAATAACGGTAGGCACCTGTTGTTTCCAATCAAGCACCTTAAACAATATCTGTGAGGAAATGTTGTAGGGAAAATTGCCAATAACCGTAAAGCTGCCTTCAAAAGGTGCATCAATATCCAGGAAACTCTGATGGATGATTTTGCCATTGATGGCCGGGAATGTTTTGTTCAGGTATTCCACTTTCTCATCGTCCAGTTCCACTGCCTTAAAATCAATATCGTCTAGCTCCAAAAGGTATTTTGTCAATGCACCACCACCAGGACCAACTTCAACCAATTGTTTGGGATAGTGTTCTTGCAGTGCGGCCACAATTCTGGTACAGATGCTTTCATCTTTTAAAAAATGTTGCCCAAGCGATTTCTTTAGTGTGTATTGCATTACCGCAAATGTAAGCCCCTATTGGGTAAAATTGATTGCAACATGGTGTACCGACTATATGCAATTGTAACATTTAATTGCTTTGGGCGTTCCAGTTAACAAATACAGGTTGGGCATGGTTAAAATAATTGCAATCGGTTTTCTGTTGGGTGCATCTGTTGCCTGCACCTCATCCCCGCAAACACAGGCAAATGCACGCATCAAAGATTCACTAACAAACGAAATCAACGGAATATATCAGCAGGGGCAGTTCAATGGTTTTGCCGTTGCAATTGTAAATGCCAATGGCACATTGTACCAGCAAGGCTTTGGTTTTGCCGATGTAAAAGCAGCAAGACCATACACCCAAAACACCATCCAGAATATTGCTTCCATATCCAAGACTTTTGTGGGCATTGCATTATTGAAAGCACAGGAAATGGGCAAGCTGCAATTGGATGACCCCATTAATAAATACCTGCCGTTTAAAGTGGAGAACCCGTATTACCCAACAGCCGCCATTACCATACGGCAATTGGCAACCCACACTTCTACCATTGTTGACAATGAATTTTATTTTTCGAAGGATTATTACCTGAAGCCTAATCAGGACCTTACGGGGTTGAAACTGGTGTTTGATGATACACAGGTTTTCAACCCGTACGATTCGATAGTGCCATTGGGAACATTCTTGCAGCACATGCTTACCACAACAGGAAAGTGGTACAAGAAGGAGGGCTTTTTGCAGAAGCAGCCTGGAGAGCAGTATGAATATTCCAATACGGCCACCACACTTGCAGCTTATATCATTGAACAGGCCACAGGCATACCATTCAACCAGTTTACGGCTACTTATATATTGAAGCCTTTGCAAATGGATGCTTCAGGCTGGCGGTTTGAAGACGTTGATTTTTCCAACTATTCACATCTGTACGAAAACCCAAAAGCAGAACTGCCTTTTTATTCCATGATTTCATATCCTGATGGAAATTTCATTACATCCATTCATGATTTAAGTAAGTACTTAACCGAACTGATTAAAGGTTATGAAGGCAATGGCACTATACTTACCAAAGAAAGCTATTCGGAATTTTATAAACAGCAACTTAACAGCAGGCATTTTATAGAGCGTAACGAAAGCAACCCTTATAACGAATCGTTTAACGTGGGCATATTCATTGGGTTTGGCTATACAGGCTATATTGGTCATACCGGTGGTGACCCTGGCGTTTGTTCCATCATGTTTTTTGACCCCGTAACAAAAACCGGAAGGCTGTTGGTGATCAATACCAGCATCAATAACAAAGCGGGCAACGATGCATTTTATGGTATCTGGAACAAGCTGGAGAAGTACCAAAGCAGGCTTTGAATTTAGAGCCATCAAACCATATATAAAAAAAGCAGTTCAATATTTGAACTGCTTTTTTTATATATTCCTAAAGGCAACCTATTCGTTTACCATTTGCCTGATTACACTGATGATTTCTTCTGCGTTTGGCTTACTGAAGTAGTCGCCATCGCTGCCATAGCTTGGTCTGTGCGGCTTGGCCGATATGGTGCGTGGTGCCACATCCAACCACTTATAGCCGCCCTGCTGTTCCATAACATGCGTAAACATATAGGCAGTTGCACCGCCCGGCACATCTTCATCCACAAAAACAATACGGCTTGTTTTCTTTAGCGAATCCAGTATCTTATGGTGTATGTCAAAAGGCAGCAAGGTCTGCACATCCACAATTTCGCAACTGATGTTTTCTTTTTCCAAACGTTCTGCCGCTTCGCCGATGATGCGTAGTGTGGAGCCGTAAGAAACAATGGTAATATCCGTTCCTTCCCTAACAATTTCGGGAACGCCAAATGGTATGGTATATTCCAATAGATTGGCCGGCAATTTTTCCTTTAGCCTGTACCCGTTCAGGCATTCAATCACAATGCCGGGGTCATTGCCTTGCAGTAAGGTATTGTACATGCCTACTGCCTGCACCATGTTTCTTGGCACGCAAACATGCATGCCACGCAATGAATTTACGATCATGCCCATTGGGCTGCCGCTATGCCATATACCTTCTAGCCTGTGCCCTCGTGTACGTATGATTAACGGGCAGCTCTGTATGCCCCTCGTCCTGAAATGTGTGGTGGCCACATCGTCGCTCAAAGGTTGCAGGCCATACAATAAATAGTCCAGGTACTGTATTTCGGTAATGGGCCGCAGGCCACGCAAGGCCATGCCAATGCCTTGCCCTACAATTGTCAGTTCACGTATGCCTGCATCAAAAATCCTGTTCTTGCCATGCTTTTCCTGCAGGCCGGAGAAGCCCTGGTTCACATCGCCAATAAATCCAACGTCTTCGCCAAAAGCAAATACTTTGGGTTCGTTGGCAAACAGTGTATCAAAATATTTGTTGAGTACTTCGTAGCCATTTACGGTAGCGGCATCAAATGGTATAAAGGGTTTTGTTTCCTCCACCTTCAAGGCACTTTTCTTTCCTTGGTTGTACAGGTGCGAGTTGTACAGTTTTTTATTCTCGTTGCACAGTTCGTCGTAATAGAATTTCAGGTCCTCCGCCGATGGTGACTGAGGAGCTGCTTCCATTGCAATGGCCAGGGTACGCAACACATCCCTACGCATGGGCTCACGGTTGTTGTCCAATTCGGTGGCTAGTTGCTGTAAAGAGTTGTAAAGGTCAAAGTCATTTACCATCATGCCTTTAATCAGTTCCACGGTTTGTGCCACCTGTTCCCTAATGGGTTGCAGGTAGCTTTCCCATGCCTTATTCTTGCCTTGCTTAACGGTTTCTTTTACCTCGTCCAGAATATTGTCCAGTTCGCCTTCGGTTGCAATGTTGTTGGCAACCAGCCATTCACGCATTTTTTTTACGCAGTCCCATTCACGTTCCCATTCCAAACGTTCTGGTGTCTTGTAACGTTCGTGGCTGCCCGAAGTGGAGTGGCCCTGCGGCTGCGTCACTTCCTCAATATGGAAAACAGCCGGCACATGCGTTTCACGCATCTTTTGCAGGGCTTCTTCAAACACTTCGCACATGCCTGCATAATCCCATGCTTTTACACGGTAAATATTGATACCATTGGTGTGGTCATTTTTTTCAAACCCTTTTAATGCCGCACTAATGGATGCTTTTGTGGTCTGGTGCTCTTTGGGCACCGAGATGCCATACCCATCGTCATATACAAACACGGCTAACGGCACTTGTAGCACACCGGCCGCATTAATGGTTTCCCAAAAATGGCCTTCGCTGGTGCTTGCATCGCCAATGGTGCAGAAGCATATCTCATTGCCGTTGTGCGACAGTTCATCAAACTGTTGCAATTGTGGCGTATTGCGGAAACATTTACTGGCAAAAGCCAGTCCAAGGCCACGTACCATTTGCCCCGCAGTTGGGGCTATGTCAGAAGAAATATTTTTACGGTTGGCAAGGTCAAGCCAATTGCCATTGTCATCAACCAGCTTTGTAGCAAAATGGCTAACCATTTGTCTGCCGCCGCTAAAGGGATCGTTACCTTCAACCGGGTCGGCGTAAAGCTGTGCAAAAAACTGCTCCACGCTGGCAAGTCCGCTAGCAAACATAAAAGTCTGGTCACGGTAATAACCGCTCCTGAAATCCCCAGGTTTAAAGAACTTGGCAATGGCTATCTGGGCAAGTTCCTTTCCATCACCAAAAATGCCGAATTTCGCTTTTCCGGTCAGTACCTCACGCCTGCCAAGCAAACTGACTTCACGGCTTAAAACAGCAATCTGGTAATCATGCAACACAGCAGCCCTGAAACCTTCGTATGAAAGCATATCGTTGGTATATTCCATGGTAATCGTTTGTTCCATTTAACAAATGTAGCAATTAGGTTTTCATTGTTTTCCAGAAAAAAAAGCTGTGGAAAGAATTTCTTTAGGCTTGTATTCCATTCTTTCAATAATTTTAATTGCTAAAAGTTCCGATTCAAAAGTCATAAATGGTTTTTTAGTCTTAATATTCACTTAAAAACCGGAAATGGCATGAATTTAGCCGATTGATTACTCGTTTAAACAGCAATTATCAATATTTTTACTTCCTAAAAAAGAAAATTAAACATGAAGAAGTTTACTCTTATTGCCGCAAGTTTTTTGATGACTTACATGGCACAGGCTCAAACACAAACAACAAAACCAGCCAGCTCTGCACCAGTAGTTACAACACCTACTACTGCACAGATTGAACCTAAGGATATAACAAAAACCCTTGAATTCAAGAATGCCGATTATGATTTTGGCAAGATACCACACGGCAAACAAGCTGAATACGAATTGACCATCAAAAACATCAGCCGCGATTCAGTAACATTGGACAGGGTACAAGTAGGTTGCGGTTGCACTACACCTAAATACGATGCAAACAAAAAATTCGGTCCAGGCGAATCCATAAAAGTAACATTGGGTTTCAATGGTAGCTCAGAAGGTGCTTTTACCAAGTTTGCTACCATTTTCTTTAGCGATGGTATGCAGAAACAAGTAACCTTTAAAGGCGAAACTTACAAAACACCAGATACATCTGCACCTGCAAATGCACCGCTTCAAAAAATGAAAGCAGGTACTAATTAATTTCAATCAATCACATTCAACTATTTCTTATGAAACATTTATTGGTCGTACTTTTTGCATTGGCTACTTTATCCGTAGCAGCACAAAGTTCAGCAGAATTTAAAGAAAGCAAGCACAGCTTTGGCAAAATCAAACAGAACATACCTGCCAGTTATGTATTTACTTTTAAGAATGTAAGTGGCAAACCATTGGTAGTGGAAAGTGCAGTGGCCGGTTGTGGCTGCACAACACCTGAATACCCCAAGCAACCCATTGCTAAGGGCAAGGACGGCACCATTAAGGTTACTTACAATGCAGCCAACCCAGGTACATTTACAAAAGATGTTACTGTAAAATTTGTTGGTGTACAGCAGCCTGTGGTACTTACCATTGATGGCGAAGTAATTACAGAAACCAAGCCTGCTACCCCACAAAAAGTAGAAGCAACAAAAGAATAAGTTTATCTTCTTTAGCATACAAACCGCAACCCATACAGTTGCGGTTTTTTGTTTTGTGTGCTATTGTTGCAAAACTATCTTTGCCTTATGTTACAAATAAGCAAACGTGGCGAGAACATGCCCGCCTCCCCTATCAGAAAATTGGTGCCGTATGCAGAAGCTGCAAAAAAAAGAGGCACCAAAGTGTATCACCTGAATATTGGCCAGCCCGATATTGAAACACCCAAAGAAGTAAGGGATGCCATACACAATGCCGACTTTAAGATATTGGAATACACGCACAGTGCAGGTTTGGAAAGCTACCGCAAAAAACTGTCGGGCTATTACCATAGTGTTGGCATCAATGTGGACTATAACCAGATTATTGTAACAACAGGTGGCAGCGAGGCCATACTGTTTGGTTTTATGGCTTGCCTGGACCCAGGCGATGAAGTGATTATACCCGAACCCTTTTATGCAAACTATAACGGCTTTGCCATTGCTGCTGGCATTCATGTAGTAGCCGTAACCTCTACCATTGAAAGCGGTTTTGCTTTGCCACCCATAGAGGAGTTTGAGAAAAAGATTACTGCCAAAACAAAGGCAATCGTAATCTGCAATCCTAACAACCCTACCGGCTATAATTATAGCGAAAAGGAAATGGAGGAACTGAAAGCAATTATATTGAAACACAACTTATATCTTTTTGCAGACGAAGCCTACCGTGAATTTACCTACGAAGGCAAACAGTTTAGTGCCATGCATTTAACAGGTGTGGATGACCATGTGGTGTTGATGGATACCATTAGTAAAAGGTACAGTGCATGTGGGGCAAGGATTGGGGCTTTTGTAACAAAGAACAAGGACCTGCTGGATGCTACCATGAAGTTTGCCCAAATGCGTTTGTGTAGCCCTTACCTAGAGCAGTTGGCCGGTGAAGCTGCCATAGACTTGCCACCCGATTATTTTGATGTGACCAAAGCAGAATACCAAAACAGGCGTGACCTGATTGTACAAAGACTGAACGCTATGGAAGGTGTGTATTGCCCCAACCCTGGGGGTGCCTTTTATGCCATGGCAAAACTGCCCATTGATGATAGCGACAAATTCTGCCAATGGTTACTGGAAAGCTTTAACCACAATAACGAAACAGTAATGCTGGCACCTGCAACCGGCTTTTATGGAACAGCAGGCCTTGGCAGGCAAGAAGTACGTTTGGCCTATGTGCTTAACCTTACTGCCATTAACAGTGCCATGGACTGTTTGGAAGCAGCATTGAAAATTTACCCAGGAAGGATAGTGTAATGATTTTGCGATGCAATAAATAAAAGGTCCGCTGGTTACACCAGCGGACCTTTTATTTATTCTTTGGGTGGTACAGGCGGCGGTTGGTTGCCATCCTTTCTTTCGGGATGTTTGGGCCTCAATGTTTTCTCAACTTCAATATATTGTTTGTACTGTTCTTCAGTTAAGGCTGCTTTTATTTTTGCATCTCTTTCCTGCGAAAGCCTATCTGCATCTTCCTTTTTTACAGGCGGGGGTGGTGGAGGCGGTGGGTCCTTGGGTCTTAGTTTGTCCATCTTAACAAAGAAATCCTTGTATGCTGCTTCTACAGCCTTTGCCTGTGCATCGTTCAATTGTATCTTTTTGCTCAGTCCGTCATGTACTTTTTTAATCCGCTCTTCAATGGTAGGTGGTTTTGGCGGCTGTGGTGTCTGTGCTTGTATGCTATGGCCGCAAACAAAAGCTGCTGCCACAAAAAATAGTTTTTTCATTGCTGTTTCAGTTTAATGTATGTGTATATGATGAAGGACGCCTTTGTGTATTGGATGCCATAACCTGTTCAAAACCTTCGCCCATGCAACAAAATCCAAAAAATTACATCAATGGCTGCTCCGCTTTCATCTTTGTATGTACTTTCCGAGCCTAAAACTACATTGCTATGCGAAAGGTATTTCTGTCACTGTTCATGCTACTGTCAATTGTTGTAACTGCACAGCAAAAGGCCAATTACCAATTGGCTGCACGCTTCTCGCCCAAGAAACTGGAGAAGCTGATTTTTTCACTGAACGTTGACCCGCATTGGTTAAAGAAAAGCGACCGTTTCTGGTACACGTACGAAACAAGTGAGGGCAAGAAATGGTATATCGTTGATCCTGCCAAGGCAGAAAAAAAACTGCTTTTTGACAACGAGAAACTGGCCATGCAAATAACAAGGATTGTGAAAGACCCTTTTGATGCACAGCACCTAGGGCTGGACAGTATGCGTTTTATTAAGGATGAAAACTGGATACAGTTTGAAGTGAAAAGCACCCAGGAAGTTGAAAAGAAGGACACTGCTGCAAAAAAAGAAAAAGATGCCAAAACAGTGAAAGAAAAGAAAACCTTCTTCTTTGAATACAATATCAATACCAACGAACTGGTGGAGCTGACAGATTTTAAAAAGCCCAAACGCAAACCAAGCTGGGCAAGCATTTCGCCCGATGGCAATACCATTGTGTTTGGCAAGAATTACAACCTTTGGTACATGGACAAAGTCAATTACGAAAAGGCTTTGAAGAACGAGGACGACAGTACCATTGTGCAGACACAGCTAACAACAGATGGCGTGGAAAATTATGCGTACCATGGCGATGGTGCTTTTGGCGGTGGTGGCGAAACCAATGTTGACAAAGAGAAAAACAAGAACAAACGCAAAGCAGCAATATTGTATTGGAGCGAAGACTCCAAGCATTTTACCATGGTAAGAAGTGATGTACGGAAAGTAAAGGACTTATGGGTAATTAACAGCATTGCAGACCCACGCCCCACTTTGGAAACCTACAAATATTGGATGCCGGGCGAAAAGGAAAGTCCAACAGATCATTTGTTGGTATTTGACATGCCCAATAAAACACAAAAGGAAATCAATACCGAGCTGTTTAAAGATCAGGACATCAATATATGGGGCAAGCCGAATATGGCTAATACAAGGGATGATGATTGGCGTGCAACGTTTTGGTTGGGCACCAATGACAGGTTCTATATTTCCCGTACAAGTCGCGACCTGAAACGCATTGACCAATGTGCAGTAGACATCAACACTGGAACTGTGAAAGCCGTAATTGAAGAGCGTTTGAATACCTATGTGGAAATAAGGAAACTGGGCCTGGTAAATGGTGGCAAGGAATTGATTGAATGGAGCGAGCAGGATGGCTGGGCACATTTTTATTTGTATGATGAAAATGGCAAGCTCAAGAACCAGATAACAACCGGTGCATGGCATTGCGAAGACATTGCTGCCATTGATGAAAAGAAACGTGTACTGTATTTTTATGCAAACGGCAGGGAAAGCATTGATGCAGATGCAAAAGGCAAAACAGTAAAAGCAAGTGCCGATAAGGAAGACCCTTATTACCTGCATTTGTATAAAGTGAATTTTGATGGTTCAGGTTTGCAGTTGCTGAATGCAGGCAATTACGACCATAACAGTAGCATCAACGATGCCAACACTTATTTTGTAGATAATTTTTCGAGGGTGAACACCACGCCACAATCTGTTCTGTACAATGCCGATGGCAAGAAGATTATGGACCTTGAAACAGCAGACTTAAGCTCGTTGATGGCAGCAGGCTATAAGTTTCCAGAAACATTCAAAGTAAAGGCAGACGATGGCATTACGGATATTTATGGTGTATTGTACAAGCCATTTGATTTTGATGCTACCAAGAAATACCCCATCATAGAATATGTTTATCCGGGCCCACAAACAGAAGCCGTGAACAAAAGTTTCAGCAAAGGCATGGACAGGGTTGACAGGCTTGCACAGCTTGGCTTTATCGTGGTTACCATGAGCAACCGTGGCGGTCACCCTAGCAGAAGTAAATGGTACCACAATTATGGCTATGGCAATTTGCGTGACTATGGCTTGGCAGACAAGAAAGCTGCCATAGAACAGTTGGCAGACAGGTACCCGTTTATAGACATCAACAAAGTGGGCATACATGGCCATAGCGGTGGAGGTTTTATGAGCACTGCTGCCATGCTGGTTTATCCTGACTTTTTTAAAGTGGCGGTAAGCAATGCGGGTAATCATGACAATAGCATCTACAACCGTTGGTGGAGCGAGAAGCATCATGGTGTAAAAGAAAGTATCAGCGAAAAAGGCGATACCAGTTTTGCCTATGCCATTGACAAGAACCCTGATATTGCCAAAAACCTAAAAGGAAGGCTGATGCTGATTCATGGCGAAATTGACAACAATGTGCATCCTGCCAATACCATGCGTGTAGTGAATGCCTTGATAAAAGCAAACAAGCGTTTTGACATGTTGATACTGCCCACACAACGACATGGCTTTGGCGACATGACAGAAACCTGGTTCTGGAGAACAGCCGATTATTTTAGCCGTTGGTTAATGGGCGATACAACCGAACGTAGTGTGGATATTGATGAGATGAACAAAGAAATAGAGAAGAAAAAATAATCCATAAAAAGGCCACAATAAGATTGTGGCCTTTTTATTTGAAACTATTTGCTTCCCCATACCCTAAACACCCTGGGCAAACTGATGATGCTGTTTTTGGCTTCGGTAAATACTTTCAGTTGCTGTAACAGTTCATCCACTTCCTTTGCGGTGGCAAGGCTTTCCTGCACAACCGATTCCTTTATTTTTTCCATGGTGAGGTAGGCCATCCATTTGCCATTGCCTGTTGCAAATACAGGTTGTACCATATCAAATCCAATTTCATGAAAACCTGCTTTATCAAACAGGTCAATCAGCGTAGGGCCTATCTCTGCATTGCCGCCTTTACGTTTGATGGTTTCGGCGTACAGCAACAGGTATTTATTGTAGGCCTTATTTTCAGGAAAACAAAAGTGGCCGCTAAACTGGATGTCTTCTACCACCACCTTTCCATTTGGCTTTACGGCATCTTTCATTTTTTGCAGGGCCTGTAGCGGATTGCTTAAATGCGACAATAAAAATCTTGCGTAGGCAAAATCAAATGCATTGCTATAACCCATTTCCAATGCATTGCCCGTTTCAAAACAAATATGATCAATCTGTTGTTGCTGGGCATCCTGCTTGGCAAGTTCTATTATGGTAGCGTCAAAGTCAATGGCAGTAACCCTTCCATTGGCACCAACCATATTGGCAGCCATCCGGGCCACATCACCACCGCCACAACCATTATCCAAAAAAGAGAGGCCCTGGCTTACACCCAATTGCTGTAACAGGTTTTCCGTATGCACATGCATTGCTTGGGCAAGTACATTCAACCTGCTTTTGCCTTCTTTGCCGCCAGAAATAGCATAAGTGCTTGTATTGCTCATAGGTAAATGAAAATACCGGAGACTTACCCAGTTGAAGTATAAGCCCGACTATACGGGTAGCGTTATTTCTTGCTCAATTCAAGTTTATAATCCACGCCGGCTTCGGTTCTTGAATAAGAAGCTTTTGAATCGGATGCCACATCCACTATAAGCCAGGTGGATGCAAGCTTGGGCAATGGTGCGGGTGCAGTACCTGTAAAGGCTGCGGTAAAATAAACCGTGGTTGTATTAACAATATTGTAGCCCCAGGTACCGCTAATGGCAGTATTGCCTGTTTTGTTGGCCACACAGGTACCATTGTCATAGTAAGTAAATTCCCAGCCACTAAAATCGGCTGTAACATCAGTGCCTGCCTGTGTAAACTTTGTTACGATCCAAACGCCGGATGTAATGGCATTTACCACTTTCTTTTCCTCTGCAGCCTGTATGGCTTTCTTGCAACCGGTAAAACCTGTTACCAGTGATGCAGCTATCATCAATACAATTATTTTTCTCATGCTATATAGAGGTTAATGTGTCTATCTTTTCGCTAAGGTAGTTCATAAAATGGTTTACGTTCAAGCCCTCACCCGTTATCTTTTTACAAAGCTCTTCGCTGGTAAACCTCCTGCCATGCTGGTGTATATGGGTGCGTAGCCACTGTAGCAGCCCGTTTGTATTGCCTGTGCTTATTTCCTGTTCCAGGTTGGGCAGTTCCTTTTTGGCCTGTTCAAAAAATTGGGCTGCATAAAAACTGCCTAGGCTGTAAGTGGGAAAATACCCAAAACTGCCGTGGCTCCAATGCACGTCCTGCAAGCAACCTGTTCTGTCATCCGGTACTATAACGCCCAAATACTTGGCGTATTGTTCGTTCCAGATACCCGGCACATCGGCAACGCTGCAATTGCCCGCAATTATTTCCTTTTCCATATTGTACCTGATCTGCACATGAAAGTGATAAGTAAGCTCATCGGCTTCCGTCCTGATAAAAGAAGGCTGTATTTTGTTAATGGACCGATAGAAATGCTGCAAGTCAATACCAGCTAATTGGCCGGGAAAATAGGTCTGTAAATCGGGGTAACGATGCTGCCAGAAAGCCTTGCTCCTACCCACACAGTTTTCCCATAAACGCGATTGCGACTCATGAATGGACAGTGATGCATATTCGCCACAAGGCAGCCCGTATTGTTCATCGGGCAGGCCCTGTTCGTACAATGCATGCCCTGTTTCGTGTATGCAGCTCCAGGTCATATTGGCAAAATCATGTTCATCAATACGGGTGGTAATGCGTACATCTTTGGCGGAGAAGTTGGTGGTAAAAGGATGCTCGGAAACGTCCTGTCTGCCCGCTTCAAAATCAAAGCCCAATTGTTTTATTAAATGCATGCCCCAATCCCACTGCTGCTGTTTTGGGTAATTGCTTTTCAAGAAGCTATCATCAACAACAGGCAATTGTTTTGCTTTTTGTAACAGTTCACTTAACAGTTGCGATAAGGATGCAAAAACACCATCCAGCAATTGCACCGTTGCCCCTTTTTCATATTCATTCAGTAAGGCATCGTATGCATGTTGTCCATAACCCAACAAACTGGCTTCTTCTTTTTTTAACTCTACCAGCTTTGCAAGGGCAGGTTCAAATACTTTAAAGCTGTTCTGCTTTCTTGCTTCTATCCACGCATAAAAAGATGCGGAAACAGCTTCGCTCATCTGCCTTACAAAGGCACTGGAAAATTTCAGTTGCTTCTGGTAATCTTCCAGGCTCAACTGCACATTTTTCCGTTCAATTTCGGTCAAGCCGTTTGCTGCATTCAGCTCCAATAAAAGTGCACCCAGTTTTTCATCGGTTGAAAGCTGATGTGCTAGCTCACTCAAAGTGGCCATCTGGCTTGCCCTTGCTGCTGCACCTTTTTGTGGAAGGTAGGTTTCCTGATCCCACTGCAATACTGCATTGGCGTATTTAACATCTGCTATCTTCTGCAAGGCAGTTTTGTATTGCTGGTAAAGGCTCACTGTATTCATGCCTCAAAATAAAGGCTTATTACGTATTCTTTGTTTTTTGCTGCTTCCAGTATGCTCTATGCCCATCAATTACCTTGTAAATAGGCATTCTTAACCTTTTTTTATGCAAGAACGTGCATAGCTGCATCGTTTACGGTGTAATTTTCAACATTGGCAATTACTCTAAGTTTAAAAATTAAGTTTGTATGGTTAATACAATTGCTATGGAACAACATTTTGAAAGGGACAAGAACCTAAAGGCGTCTGCCATTACCGTTGCAGTTTGTGCCTGTATCTTTTTGTTGTTCTTTTTGATAAGCTGGACCGTACCGCAAGTGCCAAAGCCCGAGCCTATGGAAGGTATTGAAGTGAACCTGGGCAATAGCGATTTTGGTAGTGGCAATGAGCAGCCCTTGGTACAAGGTACGCCAGGTCCAACATCCAGCCCGGACAATAACACACCACCACAAACATCGGGTACCAACTCTGCGGCACCGGATAAAACCGAGCCTGATAATGATCCAGAAGCCCCGCCCGTTACCACACCTACAAAAACAACGGTTGCAAAAACAACACCATCTCCTGCACCTGTTAAGAAGGCGGTGGTAATGCCAACACCTGCCCCACCAAAACCAAAGGCGGTACAGTCAAAATCGAAGTACGAAGGTGGCAATGGCAACGGAGGCAATTCCGATACCTACAATAAATCTACCAGCCAGGGCGACGATGCCAATGGCACAAAAGGAGACAAAGGAAAACCGAATGGCACAGTGGATGGTAAAGGATATACCGGAACGGGTGGCAATGGTAATGGCAATGTAAAAATAAAGGGTGACAGAAAGATGATGTATTACCCTACTTACATTACAGATGTGCAACCAGGTACCGTTGTGGTAAGTGTAAAGGTTTCTGCAGAAGGCACAGGTGTTTTTATAGACTTTTTACAAGGCCAGTTTCTGGCTGCTTATAAAATTGAAATTATCAAATACCTTAGGGGTGTCAAGTTCAATAAGGCCGATCATGAGTCTATGATCGAAATGACATTCATCTTTAAGCGTTAATCATAAAACATTGCATCTTTGCAATGCCATGAATTACCAGGAAACACTTACGTATATCTTTAATAAGCTGCCCATGTTTAGCCGCATTGGTGCAGCCGCTTACAAAGCCGATTTAAGCAATACCATCAGCCTTTGCAATGCATTGGGCAACCCGCAACAAAAATTGAAATGCATACATATTGCAGGCACCAATGGCAAGGGTTCTATTAGCCATATGCTTGCTGCTGTATTGCAGGCTGCGGGTTACAAAACAGGTCTGTACACATCGCCACATTTAAAAGATTTCAGGGAAAGGATAAAGGTGGATGGCAAGCTTTGCAGCGAAGCATTTGTGGTTGATTTCACGCAACGCATACAACCATTGATAGAGGAAATTGAACCCTCTTTTTTTGAAATAACCGTGGCAATGGCTTTTGAATATTTTGCGGAACAGCAAGTGGATATTGCGGTTATTGAAACAGGTTTGGGCGGCAGGTTGGACAGTACGAATATCATTGTTCCGGAAATTGCGGTGATTACCAATATTGGTTATGACCACATGAATTTATTGGGCGATACTTTAGAAAAGATTGCTACTGAAAAAGCAGGCATCATTAAACAAGATACGCCTGTAGTGATTGGCGAATACCTGCCCGAAACAAAAGTTGTTTTTACCGAGACAGCTAAGAAACTAACCGCACCAATACATTTTGCACAGGAAAAAAGATATGTGGTTGATTGGAAATACGAACACCATCAATTGGCCGTTACGATAGCACACCAGCATAACGATGAACGGGAAACTTACCATTTGGATTTGCCGGGCATTTATCAGGCAAAAAATTTGTTGGCCGTTTTGGAAGCATTACATCAGTTACAACTGAAAGGATGGAACATTACAAAAGCACAGATTGAAAAAGGTTTGCAGCATGTAAAACAGTTGACAGGTTTGCATGGCAGATGGGAAGTGATACATTATAACCCGACCATTGTTTTGGATGTTGGCCATAATGAAGATGGCATTAAACAAATTGTACAACAGTTGGAATTGACTACCTATAATCAGTTGCATATTGTAACCGGTATGGTAAAAGATAAAGCAATTGACAAGGCCCTTGCATTGCTGCCCAAGTATGCCACTTATTATTTTACCAAGGCACAGATACCAAGGGCTTTGGATGAAAGCAGCCTGCAGGCCGAAGCCAAAAAATATTCGTTGGAAGGCAATTGCTATATCGATGTGAACATGGCCATTAAGGCAGCCCTTACACATGCCCATAAAGATGACCTGGTATTGGTATGTGGCAGCGTGTTTTTGGTTGGTGAAGTAAACCTATAAGCTGTTAAGCAATTACATTGAATGTGAATAGCACCGTAGTTACAAACAGCAAGCAAAGACCAACGAGAAACAGGATGTCTGCAATGCTTTCATAAACCTTGATGCGTTTGGAGATGCCACGTATGGACAGGAAGGAAAGGATGCAGCTTGCAGTGAACAATAGAATAGCTACCAGTGCCACTTCATCAATAATGGTGGTGTCGGATTTCTTGAGCACTTTTAAGGAAGTGAGTACAATAAAGCAGATGCCTAGCAGGTTTGATGAGGCATTGAGTATATGTGGTGATTTTTTTTCACGCTCATTCATACTATATTTTTTACCAATTTATCCAACCCAGTTTCAAGAAGGCTTCGTACAAAGCTCCTACCTGTACGGCATGCTGTATTTTATTATCGGCCAATAATTGTTTTATTTCGGCCTTGGTGTACAGCACTACATCCATGTCTTCAAACGCATCGAATTTTTGTTTGGCCAAAGGCTTTGCATTCCTTGCAAGAAAGAAGAAAGCCATATTGTTATTGGTTGCTGGATTGGGTGCAGCCTGGTAAAGGAGCTCTACAGCGTCAACCACATAACCTGTTTCTTCTGCCGTTTCGCGGATGGCGGCCTGCTCGGGCGTTTCGCCTTCGTCAATCACACCACCGGGCAGTTCAATCAAAGTTTGCTGCACGGCGTGCCGGTATTGGCGTACCATGACTATTTTTTCGTCTTCCGTTACCACAATTATATTGCACCAGTTGGGAAATTCCAGCACATAGTAAGGCTCTACTATTTTGCCATCGGGCATGGCACATTTATCGGCCCGTGCAATGAACCATCTGTCTTTGAATACGTATTGGGATGATAGTAGTTTCCAGTTTAAATTTCTCATGAATGCTGTTGGTTATGGAACGGATGCGTGAGGGATAGCAGCGGTTGCCCCGCAATAATGCCTGCATTATGCGGAGCAGTAGCGTATAGCCCGGCCCGCACAGGCGGGACACGCCATTAAATGGTTATGCTTTCTTTGCCTCTTTTGCCCAGCCATCTTTTAACGTAACGGTGCGGTTAAATACAATGCGTCCGCTACTGTCTTTATCCAGACAGAAATAACCTTTGCGTATGAACTGGTAACGCTCGTCGAACTTGGCCTGCACCAACGAAGGCTCTGCATATACCGCATCTATTACCTGCAAAGAATTCGGGTTGATGTAGTTCTTGAAATCGCCTTCTGCATCTGCAACATTCTCTTCGGTAAACAAACGGTCGTACAACCTTGCCTCGGCAGTAATGGCATGTTTAACGCTAACCCAGTGCAGGGTACCTTTTACATGTATGCCGCTTGTATCGCTACCGCTTTTACTTTCGGGTATATACGTGCAGCGTAGCTCGGTTATATTGCCTGCATCGTCTTTTACCACTTCGTCGCATTTAATGATGTAGGCACTTTTTAAACGTACCATTTGCCCCGGTGCCAACCGGAAATATTTCTTGGGTGGCACTTCCATGAAGTCTTCTTTTTCTATATAGATCTCGCTGCTAAAAGGCACTTCCCTATTGCCACCGTTTTCGTCTTCGGGGTTGTTCTCGCTAAAGAGTATTTCTTCGTCTTTTGTATAATTGGTGATAACGACTTTAATGGGATCGAAGACCACCATCCTGCGTAAAGCTGTTTTGTTGAGGTCTTCACGTACACAGAATTCCAACAAGCCAAGGTCAATCAGGTTTTCCCTTTTGGCCACGCCTATCTTGTCGCAGAACTCACGTATGCTTGCTGCGGTATAACCACGCCTACGCATGGCAGCGATGGCGGGCATACGGGGGTCGTCCCAGCTTTTTACATGCCCTTCGTTTACCAGTTGCAGCAGTTTGCGTTTGCTCATTACGGTGTAAGTCATGTTAAGCCTTGCAAACTCGTATTGGTGCGATGGAAAGATGCCCAACTGTTCAATGCACCAATCGTATAATGGGCGGTGCGGAATAAACTCAAGTGTACAGATGCTATGCGTAATGTTTTCGATGGAGTCGCTTTGGCCATGTGCAAAATCGTACATGGGATAAATGCACCATGCATTGCCAGTACGGTGGTGGTGTGCATGTTTGATGCGGTAGAGCAATGGGTCACGCAGGTGCATGTTGCTGCTGGCCATATCAATTTTTGCACGCAGTACTTTTTCGCCATCGGCATATTTGCCTGCACGCATATCTGCAAACAAGGCAAGGTTCTCTGCTATTGTTCTATTGGCAAATCCATTTCTTGTACCTGCCTGCGTGGGCGTGCCTTTTTGTTGTGCTATCTCTTCGGCTGTACTGTCGTCAACATAGGCCAAACCTTTTTCAATTAACTGTACCGCAAAAGCATATAGTTGCTCAAAATAATCAGAAGCATATAATAGGTTGTTCCATTCAAAGCCCAGCCATTTCACATCTTCCTGTATGCTGTCCACATATTCAGTATCTTCTGTAACGGGGTTGGTATCATCAAAACGCAGGTTGGTTTTGCCACCGTATTTTTTTGCAAGGCCAAAGTTGAGGCAGATGCTTTTGGCATGGCCAATATGTAAATATCCATTGGGTTCCGGTGGAAACCTTGTGAGGATGGATTTGTATTTGCCGCTTTTGAGGTCGGCCTCAATAATTTCCTCCAAAAAATTCAGGTTCTTTTCTTCGCTCATTGTATCTCGGTTGTACTTTCTATTGCTGTGTTTGGGATAGCAAATATAAGGATTATGAAAGCAGGTTAAATGCTGCATTGCCAGTTGGTACATGGTGCCAGGCAATGTTTTGCATGTTATTGAAAATGCATGGTCAAAATATTCTGTGGCCATAAAAAATCCCATCTAGGATTAGATGGGACGTTTCTCATTTTCTCTTGTGCATAACCAGTAACCGCTATCCGTAGATAGCAACCTCGTTTATTCCTTTTCCGTTTTTTACGCCGCGGTACATGCCGGCACTGTTAAATATCATGGCATGGTTGCCTTGTGCATCCACACCAATCATGCCGCCCTCGCCTTCCAGTTTTATCAGTTTATCGTGTACCACTACATTCATTGCTTCTGTTAGTGACAGGTTCTTGTATTCCATCAGGCAGCTTACATCATGTGCCGCAACAGCCCTTATAAAAGGCTCGCCATGCCCAGTGCAGCTAATGGCACAGGTGCTGTTGTTGGCATAAGTGCCTGCACCAATTAAAGGGCTATCGCCTATACGTCCATATTTTTTGTTGGTCATGCCACCAGTGCTTGTAGCAGCGGCAATATTGCCCTGTGCATCGCAGGCAGTGGCACCTACGGTTCCAAATTTTTTGTCCTTCATCAGCTCTTCCAGTTGCTGGTGTGTATGGTCCAACGAGTAGTTGTCGCTGTCGCGTATGGCCTTCCATTGATCGTAGCGGAACTGCGAAAAGAAAAACTCATCGGGCTCCAGTTTCACGCCCTGCTTCAATGCAAAATCGTTGGCCCCTTTGCCGCTCAGGAAAACGTGGTTACTGTTACGCATTACTTCCATTGCCAGTTCAATGGGGTTACGCACGTTACGCAAACCTGCAACGGCACCAGCGTTCAGGTTGCTTCCGTCCATAATGGCGGCATCCATTTCCTGTACGCCTTTTTTGGTGAATACGGAACCACGTCCGGCGTTGAATAGCATATTGTCTTCCAGCACCACGATTGATGCTTTTACTGCATTCACAGCGGTACCACCCTGTTCCAGCACTGCATAACCCGCATTGAGTGCCTGTTGCAATGCTTCTAGGTAGGCCTGTTCTAAATCGGCCGTCATGTCTTCCTTTAAAATGGTTCCTGCCCCGCCATGTATTGCAATCGTAAATTGACTCATGCTGTTTCTTGTTTGTTTACCAGCTACTGTGCATACATGAACCCCTGTTGCGTCGCACCCATGTACGGATGAACATAACTTACCTGGACGTGATGTATAGAGCGTAACTGCTACGTGTAAAAGGGTATTTTGTACAGTGTGAAAATAGATAATTTGCCAACTGAAAAATTTGAATAATTGAAAGCAATACTTAAACAGCGTTTAACCTTTAGCGACTTTCTTTTGATAGCAGCGAATCTTGTACCTATTTGGGGCGTGTGGTTTGACGGATGGGATGCGAAGATGATTTTCTTGGTGTATTGCCTGGAAAGTGTGATTGTTGGTTTGTATAACCTTGTACAAATGTGGATGGTTACGTTGGTGAAGAAACAGGATGTTTGGCAAAACGGCGAAAGCTTGAGCATGGTTTCGGGTTATGTGTTCATGTTGTTCTTTCTGGTGCATTATGGTTTTTTCATCTTTGTTCAATTGAAGATATTCTTGTCCATTGTATCCATTAAAGGCTTACAAGGTGATGTATTCCAACTGCTGTTCCATTTTCAGCATTACCTGCCCGGTTATGCAATGTGGTTGCTGCTGTATTTTACCATTACGTATGGGCTTGTGGTAGTGAAAGATTTTGTAATGACTGGTATGTATAGGAACATTGACCTAGGCACATTGATGTTTGCCCCTTATGCCAGGATATTTATACAACAGTTTGTAGTGATTGTGGGTTCTTTTGCATTGCTCTTTAATAAGGAAGGCAAGGTATTTATATTGGTATTCGTGCTGTTTAAAATATTCTTTGAACTGTTGATCAATTATCAAAAAATTATGGAAGAAGCAGTTAAGAGGAGGTCGGTTAAAGAATAATACTCTATAACTACAGCGTGCAGGAAAGCATTACAGTTTAAGACTTATTTATAAAGGCGAAAAACATTTACCACAAGGCACTAAGGACACAAAGTTGAGAAACGGTGTTTTTCTTTGTGTAGTTGACACTCTTGGAGGGACTATTTAACAACAAAACTAAAAATGGGGATACCGCTTTGTAGCACACCTGTGGTTTGCATGTACCTGTCCACATCAAACCTTACAAAGCCCTTGCTTGTTTTACCAAGTTGTTGCAACGCAGTGTTGTTGCTTAGCTGGCCGTTCACGATTTCTATAAAATTGTCCAGCTCGTTGTTGGAGTAGGCCGCAATAATGGTTCCTTTTTTCTCCCAGCCATAAAATTCAAACCGTAGTTTGCCCGAACCGGTTTTTGAAGCAGGTACTGAATCTTTAATGGTATAACTAACGAAGGGATCCTTGCCTATGGTTGTCCATCTTGCATGGTCAATTTCGAAACTTCCGTTGTTGCAGGCCATGCAACAAGCGAAGAAAAGGCCCAGCAGGCATGTTCTTATGATTGTAGTAGTGCTACGCATTCATTCAATAACTTTTCTTTGTCAATGGCCATGGTGCCTACTTCTTCGCAAACAAGCCCACCGGCTATATTTGCCATTTCGGCTGCAAGGTTAATGTCTTGGGTGGCGGCATATACAAGCGATGCAACAGCAATTACCGTATCGCCGGCACCGCTTACATCGGCTATGTTGCGTATATGTGTAGGTATGATTTTATGTGTAATTGGCGATTGGTAGAAGACCCCTTTTTCCGAAAGTGTAATCAATGAAATCTTATGTTGCAGTTGCTTGTTCAATTGCTCATGTATATATTGCAACGAGTCTTGGTTTACTTCCTCCAACAATAAGTTCAGGCCTTCTTTTACTTCTTTCAGGTTCGGTTTAAAAATATCAACACCTTTAAAAGCAAAGAAGTTCTTACGCTTCGGATCTACCGTTGTTATTACATTGTATTGTTTGCAAAGGGCTATCAGTTCTGTAATTACCCTTTCTGTCAGCACGCCTTTATTGTAGTCTTCCAATATCAGTACATTGGGTTTTACTGTTTCAAAACATGCTTTTGTTTTAGCCAACAGTTCATCTTCTAGTTCGTTGTCAAGGTCTTTGGTAATTTCCGAATCAAGACGCATCATCTGCTGGTTGTGACTAATAATGCGAGTCTTATTGGTAGTAATCCTTTTTGTTGATGCGGTTAAATAAGCAGTATTGATGTGGTTATCATTGAATAGCTGCGTCAATTGCTTCCCGTCTTCATCATCACCAATAACTGCAATAACATAGGTCTGTGCTTTTAACGAAACGGTGTTGAGTGCCACATTGCCTGCACCGCCAATACGGTAATCTTTTTTCTTTAATGATACGATTGGCACAGGTGCTTCGGGCGAAATACGTTCTACATGCCCCCACATATATGTATCCAGCATCACATCTCCCACTACTGCCACTTTTATATTGGAAAAGCCGGAAAAAAGTTGTTCAAAATTCATCAAGCCTGCTTTTTGTTATTTGAAACCGCAATATAATAAATCGGTATTCCTATTAACACAATAATTAAGCCCGGCCAGGTGTATTGGGGTTTGAAGCATGCAAGCAATATACAGAAAGCCAGCCCCATCAGTATATAGATAATGGGCAAAACAGGGTAGCCAAATGCTTTGTAGGGCCTTGCTGCATTGGGCTGTTTTTTTCTGAGTATGAAAATACCGGCAATGGTGAGTACATAAAAAATAACCACCACAAATGAAATCATGTCCAGTAGATCTCCATACTTGCCACTCAGGCATAGGATGGCAGCTACAATGCATTGTGCCCATAATGCCCATTGCGGCACGCCGTTTTTATTGAGTGCACCTGCTTTTTTAAAGAACAGCCCATCTTGTGCCATGGTGTAATACACCCTGGCACCAGCCAGTATCAGCCCGTTGTTGCAACCAAAGGTGGATACCATGATGAGCAGTGCAATCAATGTAGTGCCAAATGCAGGGAATATTTTGTTGGCTGCAGCAACAGCTACCCTATCGTCTTTGGCAAATGCTAGGTCGTTTAAAGAAAGTACATTCAGGTACATGAGGTTTGCACAAACATAGATTACGGTTACGATTAATGTTCCCAGAAACAGGCTCAGTCCGATATTGCGTTGCGGGTTCTTCATTTCGCCTGCAATAAAGGTTACATTGTTCCATGCATCGCTGCTGAAAATGGAACCTACCATTGCGGCAGCAATTGCTCCCAACAGGGCACTGCCCGAAATGCCCATCCATGCGGTTGGCTTTAATGCACCGCTTGCATCTTTCTGCCCAAAGTCCTGCACAGCAATAAAGCCCGTTTTCCAGTTCTCGGCCCAATGACTTTCTTTTACCAGAAAGAAACCAAACACAATTAAACCCAGCAGTGCCAATAGTTTGGCCGATGTGAATATTGTTTGGATGACCTTGGCTTCTTTAACACCACGAGAGTTTACATAGGTAAGCAATACAATAATAAATATGGCGACCAGTTGCCCTGAGTAGATTTTTATACTGCCAAAATCGTGTAGCAAATAATTATTGCCAAGCTCCGGCACCAGATAGGCAAGAAATTTGGAGAATGCCACACCCACTGCAGCAATGGTACCCGTTTGTATCACGGAGAAAAAACTCCAGCCATATAAGAAGCCTATTAATGGGTTGTACGATTCTTTTAAATATACGTATTGCCCACCAGCTTTGGGAAACATGCCACTCAGTTCGCCGTAGCTCAATGCGGCGGTAAGCGTCATGAAACCGGTAATCAACCATACAGCAATCAACCAACCTGCACTGCCCACATTACGGGTAATATCGGCACTTACAATAAAGATTCCGGAACCAATCATGCTACCGGCAACAATCATGGTTGCATCCCAAAGGCTTAGTGTAGGTTTAAACGAGGTATTGCTCATAAGTTTTGGTTGGGTTAAAATTGAAAAATCCCGTGCCAGCTAACCGACACGGGATTTGAAGATAGTAAAATCAATTTATTTTATTGCTTCTTATTCTTTTTGTATTCTTCGTTCAGCCCCTTCAGCACATCGTTGGTAATGCTGTAGGCAGAGTCTTTATAATACATAATGTCAGCAGAGCTGGCCAGTATATAAGAGTAGTTCTTGTCTTTGTTATAGTCTTTCAAATACTCTTCTATTTTCTTCTTTACCATCTGTATCTTCTGCACGCTTTCATCTTGCAGTTCCTGCATCTTTATCTGCTCCTGGTTCTTCAGGTCGTTATCCAAACGTTGCAGTTCTTCGTTGGCCTTTACCATTTCTTCCTGTGTCATACTGCTGCCACGTTTGCGGTATTCATCCAACTTTGCCTTGCTTGCATTACGCATGGCCGTAAGCTCGTTGCTTTTTTGCTGTTCCATTTCACGGAGGCCTTTCCTTACTTCTTTCAGGTATTCGTAATGGTTTTCGATGGAGTCCATTTCAAAGTACGCAATCTTGAACCCGTTGGCTGCAACCTGTTTTTCGGCCACGGTAACAGGTTTTTTGGGAGAAGAAAAATGAAGGTAAAACAGTACCGCTACAGCAATCGCCAACACAATATTTAAACCAAGTGTAAAATTCTTCATGAAGAAAAAATTTGAGCCGCTAAAATAATTTCAATATCGCTAAGAAAAGTGTTAAAGCTACTGTTACCGGCTTTTGTAACATGGGTTTAGCTTTAATGGTTTGCAACACACCAGTCAGTAACAGTTATCGGAATATTAAACTGACAGTACTTTTCCCACAATTCAGTTTCATAAAAAAGTAGGAAGCTTTCGCTCCCTACTTTACTATTGTTTAACTACGTTGTTTATTCATCATCATCAAAACTCATGGCTTCACGTGTAGCTGTCAACACTTCGTATTCTTCTTTGCTTCCTACGATCATGTTTTCAAAATCACGTTGACCAGAGCCTGCAGGTATCAAGTGACCTGTGATAACGTTTTCTTTCAATCCGAGCATGGAATCCATTTTACCATTGATGGCCGCAGTACTTAGTACCTTGGTTGTTTCTTGGAAGGATGCTGCAGATATCCAGCTTTGTACGCCCAATGATGCTTTGGTAATACCCAACAGTACCGGTGTTGCAGTAGCTGGTTTGGCATCACGCACTTCAACAGTCTTTTTATCGGCACGACGCAGGATGGAATTTTCTTCCCTCAACTCACGCAGTGTGATAATTTGTCCTGCCCTCATCTTCGTGCTATCACCAGGTTCTGTAACTACTTTCTTGTCAAATATCCTATCGTTCTCGTCAATAAAGTCAAACCTGTCTTCCAGGTCTTCTTCCAGGAATTTGGTATCGCCTGCATCCACAATTTCCACTTTCTTCATCATCTGGCGAACGATTACTTCAACGTGTTTGTCGTTGATACGCACACCTTGTAAGCGGTATACTTCCTGTATCTCATTTACCACATACTCTTGTACTGCAAACGGTCCTTTGATGTTCAGGATATCGTAAGGAGCAATTTGACCATCACTCATTGGAGAACCTGCTTTTACAAAGTCACCATCCTGTACCAATATCTGGCGGCTCAATGGAACGAGGTATTTCTTCACCATTCCATCCTTGCTTTCCACAACGATTTCACGGTTACCACGTTTCACGTTACCAAATGTTGCCACACCATCAATCTCACAAACCACTGCTGGGTTACCAGGGTTCCTTGCCTCGAACAATTCAGTTACACGAGGCAGACCTCCCGTGATATCCCTTAATTTACCAAGGATACGTGGTATCTTAACCAACACCTGGCCTGCTTTCACTTCTTCATTTTCTTCAACAGAAATGTGAGAACCTACTGGCAAGTTGTATTGTTTGGTGTCCTTACCAGATACAATGATGGTAGGGAGTTTGGTTTTATCTTTTGTTTCAATTACCACTTTTTCGCGGTGACCAGTTTGGTCATCGGCTTCATCACGGTAAGTGATACCTTCTAACACACCTTCAAATGAAATGGAACCATTTTGTTCTGCAACGATTACGTTATTGAACGGATCCCATGTACAGATGGTATCACCTTTTTTCACTTGTTGGCCGTCTTTAACAGTCAATGTAGAACCATAAGGAACGTTGTTGGTGATTAGTAAGCGGTCGTTTTTCACGTCCATGATCCTTACCTCACCTGTACGGCCGATTACCACATTTACTTTGTTGCCTTCGTTGTTGGTTGTGGAAACGGTACGCAGACCATCGAACTGGATGGTACCATCGAACTTGGCGTTTAAGCCGGTTTCAATGTTTGCACTACCCGCAACACCACCCACGTGGAAGGTACGTAGGGTAAGCTGTGTACCAGGCTCACCAATGGACTGTGCAGCAATGATACCAACAGCATCACCACGTTGAGCAATATAACCTGTAGCCAGGTTTTTGCCGTAACATTTTACGCAAACACCACGTTTTGCTTCACAAGTCAATACCGAACGTATTTCAACAGTTTCGATACCGCTGTCTTCTATTTGTTTGGCTACGTCGGAAGAAATTTCTTCGCCTGCTTTAATGATCAACTCATCTGTTACAGGGTTGATTACATCGTGTAACGATGTACGTCCTTCAATCCTATCGGCCAATTGTTCAATAATATCCTCGTTGTCTTTCAATGCAGAAGTAGCAATGCCACGCAGTGTACCGCAATCTTCTTCTGCAATCACCACGTCTTGTGCAACGTCAACCAACCTACGGGTCAGGTAACCGGCATCCGCAGTTTTCAAGGCGGTATCCGCTAGACCTTTACGGGCACCGTGGGTTGAGATAAAGTAGTCCAATACATTCAATCCGCCTTTAAAGTTTGACAGGATCGGGTTTTCAATTACCTCGCTGCCAGATGAACCACTCTTACGAGGTTTGGCCATCAATCCACGAATACCCACCAACTGTTTAACCTGGGTCTTGCTACCACGGGCACCAGAATCCAACATCATGTAAACAGAGTTGAAACCTTGTTTGTCGGTAGCCATTTCATGAATCAGGGCTTCGGTAATTTTCATATCCACACGGCCCCAAACGTCAATTACTTGGTTGTAACGTTCATTATTGGTAATCAGACCCATGTTATAGCTTTCCCATGCTTCTTCTACTTCTGCTTTTGCACCGTCCAACAGGTCCTGTTTGGTATCTGGTACAATCAGGTCATTTACACTAAAGCTCAAGCCACCACGGAATGCCATACGGAAACCGAGTGTTTTGATATCGTCCAGGAACTTGGCTGTTTTAGGAACGTTGGTAATTTTAATGATGTCGCCAATAATTTCCCTCAGGTTCTTTTTGGTCAACAATGCATTTACGTAACCCACGCCTTCCGGAACGTGTTGGTTAAACAATACACGGCCAACAGTAGTATCTACCAGTTTCTTGCTTAACTGCCCATTGCTTGCACGTACCTCGGTTTTTACTTTGATACCGGCATGTAGGTCAACCGCACCTTCGTTGTATGCAATGATTACTTCGCCAATGCTATAGAATGCCTTGCCTTGACCTTTTACTATCTCGGTTTCGGTGGATTTCTTAACCTTGGTCATATAGTACAGACCAAGTACCATGTCCTGAGAAGGAAGGGTGATTGGCGTACCGTTTTGTGGATTCAGGATGTTGTGAGAAGAAAGCATCAACAACTGGGCTTCCAAAATTGCGGCACTGCTCAAAGGCACGTGCACCGCCATCTGGTCACCATCAAAGTCGGCGTTGAAAGATGCTGTTACCAACGGGTGCAACTGAATGGCCTTACCTTCTACCAACTTAGGTTGGAAGGATTGGATAGATAGCCTGTGCAACGTAGGGGCACGGTTCAGCAATACCGGGTGACCTTTCAATATATTTTCCAGGATATCCCAAATCACGTTTTCTTTCCTGTCAACCAGTTTCTTGGCACTCTTAACAGTTTTAACGATACCCCTTTCTATTAATTTGCGGATGATAAATGGTTTGAACAGTTCCGCAGCCATATCTTTTGGCAAACCGCACTCATGCATTTTCAGTTCTGGTCCTACAACGATTACTGAACGGCCAGAATAGTCCACACGTTTACCCAATAGGTTCTGACGGAAACGTCCTTGTTTACCTTTTAATACATCGCTCAAAGATTTCAAAGCACGTCCACCTTCTGCTTTTACGGCATTTGATTTACGGCTGTTATCGAACAATGAATCGATGGCTTCTTGCAACATACGTTTCTCGTTACGCAGGATCACTTCTGGAGCTTTGATCTCCAATAACCTTTTCAAACGGTTGTTACGGATAATTACACGACGGTATAAATCGTTCAAATCGGATGAAGCGAAACGGCCACCATCCAATGGAACCAACGGACGCAGCTCAGGTGGAATAACCGGAATGTATTGCATTACCATCCACTCTGGGCGGTTGGTAATACGGTCTTGGGAGTCACGGAAAGCTTCCACCACACTCAAGCGTTTCAAGGCGTCTGCCTTACGTTGTTGTGATGTTTCGGTAGCAGCTGCATTACGCAACTGGTAGCTCAATTCATCTAGGTCTAACCTTTCCAATAAAGCATGCACTGCTTCGGCACCCATTTTGGCAATGAATTTTTGTGGATCTTCATCAGGCAGGTATTGGTTGTCTTTTGGAAGGTTATCCAGTATGTCCAAATATTCTTCTTCGGTTAATAAATCGCCAGCACCCAGGCTTTCCTTCACACCGCCTTGTATTACCACATAACGTTCGTAGTAAACAATGCTTTCCAGTTTCTTGGAGCTAACGCCTAATAAGTAACCGATTTTGTTAGGTAAACTTTTAAAGTACCAGATGTGAACCACAGGCACCACCAGTTTAATGTGGCCCATACGTTCGCGACGTACTTTCTTTTCTGTTACTTCCACACCGCAACGGTCGCACACGATGCCTTTATAGCGGATACGTTTGTATTTGCCGCAGGCACATTCGTAATCCTTTACTGGCCCAAAAATCCTTTCGCAGAACAAACCGTCACGTTCGGGTTTGTAGGTACGGTAGTTGATTGTTTCAGGCTTCAGCACTTCGCCAAAACTCCTTTCCAGAATTGAATCCGGGGAAGCAAGGCTAATGGTAATTTGAGAAAATGATGACTTAGGTTTGTTGAATTCTCTTTTGATTGCCATACCCTAAAAAGATTTTAGATTTTGGACCTTTGTTCCGCATTTTATCTACTGTTTGGGATTCCATTGCATTGGATACTTGTACGTTCTTATTGCAAACGGGGCAATAAGACAAGCTGCAGTCTAACCTAAACCATACAATAAAAGGGACACAATACTCCAAAATTGTTAAGGCGGCGAAGGTATGGAGAGAATTTGAAATGGAAAAATGGAAAAAAATAAAGGATTTGGGGGCAATTTTACATAGAAATAAGGCCTGAACCATTAAAACTTAACCAAAATGAAAATTCTGGCGATTACAGTTTTATCCATTTTCATCTTTTCATTTTATGAACAGGATCAACCGAGCCAAATTTTATGGAGCAAGAAGCACCTTAAATGGAGAGATTTTAAAGGTACGCCCGACTCAACAGGTCCACATGCAAAATCTGCGGCAGTAACCTCTTCCAGACTGGAGCAACGTTATTACAAAACTGCCAACAACGAAATACATTTTATTATAGCTGCATGGTTTAATCCTGCAAGATCATGGGTAAGAGAATCTACTTTAAAAAGTAACGGAAGCGATAGAACGCTTAACCACGAACAGCACCATTTTGATATGTGCGAACTGTATGCACGAAAAATAAGAAAATATTTAAGCACTGTTGTTTTTACGGATTCCACTTATAGGCAAAAGATACCTGAACTTTTTAAAACCTTTCATAAAGAATACAGGACAGAACAGGAACGGTACGACAGCGAGGTAAAAGTTACCAGACAGTCGCTTGACGATTGGACAAGTTCCATTGATGATGAAATGAAACAGCTTTCTAAATTTAGCGACACGTTGGTAGTGGTGAAGCTGCAATAAAATTTCCCGGTAACGGTTAAGAAAAATTGTGAAGAAGCAAATAGCTGTTGAATACCATAATGCAAAAAGGGACAGTAGCACCAGTTGCTCCAGTTGAACCCGTTGAGCCAGTTGCTCCTACTACAAGAATAATTACCCAGTTAGGAGAACTAGGTGTACCCTTGTCAAAATAAAATCCATCTGTTCCGTCTGTTTGGTAAACAAGCAAACCTGTTGCAGGGTTGCTTATCGCTAGCCTTTGGCTGCAGTCATTCTTGGAACCAAGAGACCTTTTGAGGTCCCCTTTACATCAAGCAAGGCACTGTTGTCTGGTGCAGAGCCATCTGTGTTAATGCCCACATTTTGGGAGAAGGCTGTAGTAGACGCCATTAATAAAATGGCAAGCAGTAGTTTTTTGAAATTCATGTTTTGTTTAATTGGACAGTTTATTTTATAAGAGAAATGGCTAACTAATAAAAAAGCAGAGCATCCATTGGGATGCTCTGCTTTTTTATGCTTTTGTTGGAGATAAAACCAACTAAGTCCACATACTTGGTATCATATTAAACGCCAAGCAGCATTTACATTAAGTTTTTATGGCTACATACCAATTGCCGCCACCATCAGAAATTAGGTCTACTATGTAAAGTACGGATAAACTGGTTAAATTGGCATTTCCTGCAATCCCATCTTGTATTTTATCAGTGCCTGCCCTATTTATAGTGAAACTACCAGATGTTACATTGGTACATATAATAACAAGATGCTGACCTACTGTTGAGGCAGGGGGCAAGGTTACTGATGCTCCACTAGTAATTGTATAAACTACCGACGTTCCCGATATTGTATTACCATTTGTAAGGTTTGTGCCCATTGAATAATTAGCGCTGCCAGGAATAGTAATATTGGCACTACCATCAAAAGAAACCCCGTTAATGGTACGTGCTGTTGCCAGTGTTGTTGCTTTACCAGCGGTTAAGCTTGCTGCTGTACCACTAATATTTGTGCCCACCAATGCACTTGGTGTCCCCAAAGCAGGTGTTACCAATGTTGGGGAACTAGCCAAAACAACATTGCCAGCTCCTGTGGTACCAGAGCTTGCCGAACCCAAAGCTGCGGCTATATGGTTACCTGATGTGGCATTATTGGCAATACTCAATACCAATGAACCTGCGGATGACGTAATGTCGCCGCCTGTATATGCTGGCATTGCACTACTAGGAACAGTGGTTACTGGAGTAGTAGGTGCAAATGGGGTTGAGCCTGTTATATAAATTTGGTTAGCAGCAGAACCATTTGCAAAACCTGCACCTGTTGAACCAGTGGCTCCGGTTACACCGTTGGCTCCTGTGGCTCCGGTTGCACCATTTGCTCCTGTTGAACCTGTTACACCATTTGCACCTGTCGCTCCAGTTACGCCATTGGCTCCAGTTGCTCCAGTTACACCATTGGCACCTGTCGCTCCGGTTACGCCATTGGCTCCCGTTGCTCCAGTTACACCATTTGCTCCTGTGGCTCCGGTTACGCCGTTGGCTCCTGTGGCTCCGGTTGCACCGTTGGCACCTGTTGAACCTGTTACACCATTTGCACCTGTGGCTCCCGTTACACCGTTGGCTCCGGTTGCACCGTTGGCACCTGTGGCTCCGGTTGCACCGTTGGCTCCTGTTGAACCTGTTACACCATTTGCACCTGTCGCTCCGGTTACGCCATTGGCTCCAGTTGCTCCAGTTACACCATTAGCACCTGTGGCTCCCGTTACACCATTAGCACCTGTGGCTCCCGTTACACCATTTGCTCCTGTGGCTCCAGTTACACCATTAGCTCCGGTTGCACCGTTGGCACCTGTTGAACCTGTTACGCCATTTGCACCTGTGGCCCCCGTTACGCCGTTAGCTCCCGTTGCTCCAGTTACACCATTTGCTCCTGTTGAACCTGTGGCTCCGGTTGCACCGTTGGCACCTGTTGCTCCAGTAGCACCCGTTGCACCAACAGCTCCTACAGTTATGAATTGCCAATTGGGCACAGCGGGTGTGCCTTTATTGAAATAGAAACCATCTGTTCCATCTGTTTGATAAACTAAAAGACCCGTAGCTGGGTTTGCAATAGCCAACCTTTGTGCAGCGGTCATTCTTGGTATCAATATACCTTTTGAAGTATGCTTCACATCCAGCATGGCACTATTGTCTGGTGTTGAGCCATCTGTATTAATGCCCACGTTTTGGGAAAAAGCTGGAATGGCAGACATTAACAAAATGGCAAGCAGTAGTTGTTTGAAATTCATGTTGGTTAATTGTTTTGTATAATGATGGTTCTAACGAACAATGGTAATTGCTACACCGGCATTGCTAATGCCAACTGTATTAGGTGCATTTGGAAAGGACCTGCTGAAATAGCAAAGTAAACAATGGTTTCTTTCTCATGGTAGGTAGCTTAAGGGTATATCAAGTGGCACATCAATCACGCCACATCACCAAAATTATATTTTTTGTAGGTTCATTATCTTTTTTCTTGCAAAATTTGTTAAAACATATTTTATTGTACGTTCATCGCATGTATCCAAACCTAGTAGCACATATTAACCGTTTTGTAGAACTTAGCGAAGATGAAGCTATGCAGCTTTTTCATTTTATAAAACCGTTACAAGTAAAGAAGAAAGGATTTATCTTAAAAGAAGGCCAGATTTGCAAGGCCGACTATTTTGTGGAGCAGGGTTGCCTGCGTATGTTTTTCATCAACGATAAAGGCATTGAGCAGATAACACAGTTTGCATTGGAGCATTGGTGGATTGCAGACTATTTTAGTATGCTGAACCAAAAGAAAACGCCCTTTTATATACAGGCCATTGAAACATCGGAAATATTATGCATTGAACTGAAAACACAATCCGCACTTTTTAAACAGTTGCCCCAAATAGAGAGCTATTTCAGGATGATGGCACAAAAAGCCTATGCTGCTTCGCAAATACGGACAAAGTTCCTGCACGATTTTTCGAAAGAAGAAAGCTACCGCCATTTCAGCAGTTCGTTCCCCGAATTTGTACAAAGAGTACCGCAGTATATGCTGGCGTCTTACTTGGGTTTAACACCCGAATACCTGAGTGAGATCAGGAAGAAAAAATAACTTTCGTGCATTTCTTAAACTGGTTTAAGTTTTAACAAAAAGCGGCAAAATAGTTTTGTGTCTCAATAAAAAACAGACACCATGAACACAAGATTAAACATTGCAACCGTGCAGCCAGAAGCGTATAAAGCCATGTATGGATTGGAAAAATACCTGCAGACATCCAAGCTGAGCATTACCGAAAAAGACCTGATCAAAATAAGGGCCTCGCAAATAAACGGTTGTGCATTTTGCATAAACATGCATACCAAAGATGCACGCCAGCATGGCGAAACCGAGCAACGTATTTATTTGCTGAATGCGTGGAAAGAAACCGGTCTTTTTTCAGAAGAAGAGAAAATCATTCTCGCTTTGACTGAGGAAATTACCCATATTTCGCAAGGCGGTGTTACTGAAAGCACCTATCAACAGGCATTGCAATTGTTTGATGAAACGTATGTGGCACAGATCATCATGATGGCGGTAACCATCAATGCCTGGAACAGGATTGCCATTAGTACACAGTTACAGCCCGAATAAAATGGCATAAATAACCGGATAAAAGTGGGCATACTAATATGCCCACTTTTTTATTGATACTACCAGAAGCAGTTGTGCGAAAAATTTTGTGTTAAAAAAAACTAGCACAGAATTTTTCGCACAAGCAGTTAATGCATCAAGTCAACCTATCATCCAAATTGATACACTATCCACAAACAGCATCCCAACAAAACCCGATGGGTATTACATACATGATGTTTACACCTGATCCGACAGACAAGGGCTTGCAACAGGAAGCAGAGCTGATGTGAATTGGGAACGAAAATATTTTGTATTACAGCACTTATAGGATACTACTTGGGAAAGCGGAACACAATTTCTCCATTGGTGTTTTCATCACTCTGCATGTTTAACCTGTATTCCTTGTTGTTTATGGTAATTACAACAAAAGCGGTATTGGGTGGAACAGTTCCTAGATTTTCAGCAAACAATACCAGCCTGTTTTCTGTTATACTTCTATCAAGTTTCAGCTTAAAAGTAGTGGCAGTTGATTGTAGCAGCACGTGCCCTGCTATCAATTTACCATTGAGAAAAAGTGCAACAGAGTCGCCATCAATTTGGCCTACATCATACAGGTCTACCTGTATCGAGTCGGCATCTGCAATAATTTCTTTAAACAGTTTGTTGCTTCTTTGGGTTATGAGATGCACACTGGAATCGGCTTTGTTTGATTGTTGTTTTGCAGTAGTTGAAGGTTTTTCTTTTTCGTTATTGTCAATATCTATTGGCCTTGCAAAAGTGATAAATTTTGCCAATGTATGCAAATGCTCCGGCACAACTGTATGCCGAGGGGGCTTTATATCGGCTACCAGGTGCAGGTACTCACCGGTACTGTCAACATTATAGGTCCAACGGTAGTTCATGGTGGTCAAATCAATGTCATACCACCTTCCATTCACTGTATCTTTTGCATAAGTCTGTTCGCCAAAAATTTTACTGGAAACGTAGGCCCCTCCTTCCAACTTGGTGCCCGATCGTGTCATGGAAATATTCATGGTGTGTTTATCCATATCAACCTTCCCGACAAGGCTTGCATCGGAGCGTATATTATGGCTCCTGTACTGAGCACTGCTTTCGCCTTTTAGCTTCATTTTTTTATTGATATCAATGATGTAATCCCTAATAAGGCCTGGTTGTTTGCTTGAATCTGTTGCCGCTACACAAACCCACTTCCCTGTAATATCCTGTGCAGTTACCTGCAACGGAGCCATGAACAATAACAGCATCCATAGCATGGCAAATGCTATTGCGTTTGCCTTATAGAAAGAATGTGGTTTTGAATTGAACATATATAAATATACTAAGCAAGCATGTACAAATGCCCGGAAGGTACATTGTTTGCAAAATACGCTGTAAGATTAAGCAGTGTTCCTGTGAGTCTATCGTATTATTATTGAAACTGATTTTCTATTGTGCCCTATCTGTTTTATAGGCTCAACTACAATCATTCAAAATGAGTTTCTACACCAATGCCCATAACAGTTATTTAACGCATGCTTTGCATTGGGGTTATATTATGATGGTTGCTTTGCAAAACCCATTACAATGAAAACCACACTAGTTGTTTTTTGCTGTTTTGCAAGCCTTTTCATAAAGGCACAGTTACCCCAACAGCCACAGAATATCTTTATCATTACTACGGATGGCTTTCGCTGGCAGGAAGTGTTTAACGGGGCAGACGGCAATATTGTTGGCAACCCAAAGTATGTAGCTGACACCGCATTGCTGAAAGCTATTTACTGGGATGATGACACCGCTATGAGAAGGAACAAACTGATGCCTTTTTTCTGGAACGTGATTGCCAAAAAGGGGCAGTTGTACGGCAACAGGAACTATGGCAATAAAATGAACGTAAGCAATATCTACAAATTCTCCTACCCCGGCTACAACGAGATTTTTACAGGCTATGCCGATCTGAAATTCGTGCCCAACAAACCCGTACCCAACAGGAACACCAATATATTGGAATACCTGAACGCTCAGGATGCATATAAAGGAAAGGTAGTGGCCTTTGCATCTTGGAACATATTGCCTTTTATATTAAACGAAGACAGGAGCAAGTTTGAAGTAAACGGTGGCTACGAAGCCATAAAGGATGCCGACAGCAATGCCGTTTTCCGTTTGATTAACCAGATAGAAGAAGGGGTAGCAGAAAAAGCGGCCACCCGTTACGATGAACTTACCTACCTATCTGCCCGTGAATACATTAAACAGAAACATCCCAAAGTGGCATTCATCGGTTTAGGCGAAACAGATGAGTTTGCCCATAGCAACAGGTACGACCAGTACCTCTATGCAGCCAACAAGGTAGACAAGATGATTGCTGAATTGTGGTACATGGTGCAGAGCGATCCTTTTTATAAAGACAATACCACTTTTATTATTACCACAGACCATGGCCGTGGCAGCAAGGCAAACACCTGGAACCAGCACAATACTTTTGTAAAAGGCAGTGGCGAAATATGGATGGCTTTGCTGGGGCCTGGCATTGTGCCCATTGGCGAAATGAAGCAGCAACAGAAGAATTTCCAGAAACAGATAGCTGCAACCGTAGCCATGCTGTTGGGGCAAACATTTGCAACGGACCATACAGTTGCGGAAGCCATTAACCTACCTGTACAGGCAAAGACCGAAAAGGAAAATGCCATTGTTGTAAACACAAGGAAATAATCTGAAAAGACATTAGTCTTTCTTCCTACGCCTGCTTTGCATGAAGATCTCTTTACGAACATCCTGCACAGGCACTTTGCGTATCTTGCTTTCCAGCCAGGCAATAATATCGAGGTACATAAAGGAGCGGCTTTCCAATGGGTTGCCTTGTAGCTTCTCCAGCTTTTCTTTGAGTGATTTAAAAGCTGGTGTAAGTTTTTGCGGCGACAGTGAAAACGATTTACGGATGAACTTGAACACTTCTTCTTCGGCTGTACTTAAGTTATTCATTTTTGCCATAAAGCGGTACACCGATTTTATCAGGTATTCCAACAGGTTGTAATTGCCCAGTTCAAAATGGGCAATCAGGTGCAGCAGCCGTGCATAGCATTGCAGGTCGGTACGCAGGTCCACTTTCCAGTTAATGATCTTGTTGAGGTAATCAATCGCTTTTTCATTATTGCCACTACCAAAATACAGGCATGCAATTTTATAATAGAATACCAGCACACGGTGCCTATCCAAGTGCAGGTAATATTCATCCAGCTTCACTTCTATATAAGGCACAAGCTGCAAACCTTCGGTAAAAGTACCTTCCAAAAAATGCTTATTTATTTTAGCAATATGCAGGTACACAAACACTTGAATTTTCACATTGATGTTGATGGTACCAGCTTCGGAGCTTGCAAAGTTTTCAAACCGTTTCACGGTTTCATCAAACTTTTCGTAATTGTTTAAATTGAAATGTGCACTAATTAAATTATGCAACCCACGAATGTATTGCCCTGCTTCTATGGTTTTCATAGCAGGCAGTTCATCAAATAGGTCAACCCATTTTTGTGTGTTACGGTAATAGGCCAACAAGTCTTGAAGTATGAAACCATACCAGCAATAGGATTGATATAGATAAAGCCTTTCATAAAAACCCAAATCGTTTTTATTGACAACAGGCAGGTTGCTTTCAAAAAAAGATTTGACTGCATGTACATCCTTATCATCGCGGGCATGGCCATGTTTAATGTACCAGCTATACAGTTCCAATGCAAGGCTTGAGAGTTTGTTGATGATAGTTAAATGGCTATTGATGCCATCGGATTCTTTAGACAATTGCTCTGCCCTGTTTTCCATGCTGCGGGTTATGTGCAGGGCCTCTATTTTTTTTTCAAAGAAAACAGCTTGCAACTGAAAGGTGACCTGTTTGTGCTGCCTTGCGGTTTCTTTCAACTTATCCAGCACTTTAAGGCTTTGATGGTACAGCCCTTTGTTGTACAATATGCGGGCAAAGTCAAGCTGCTCATGCAACAGTATATCGATATTGTTTTTATCTTCAATCAAACGCAGGCTGGCCAATATCAATTTGTACAAATGAGCCTTGATGTTGGATAGCTGCTGCTTTTTGATCTCTTTGTTTTTTTTCAGCAACTGCTCTTCGTTATACTCGTCCATCTTGTCCAACGCATCAAACAACTGCACTACTTTCAAATCTTCGTTGCCCGAATTTCGCTGTACATATAGTTTAAAATTCCGCTTCTCCCCTTTTTCAAGCGATTTAACCAACTGAAACAATGTATCTGTATTCCTATTAGGCATCGTAATCTATTTTATATAAAACCCTTTACAGTAAAGGGTTTCCACTAACCAGCAACCATTTACTTAGCGTAAAACAACATCAATTTTGATCTATTTTATACCAAAAACAAATCTAAGTTCGTATTCGCAGGTTGTTTAATGAGTAATCGGCAGGCAATCCAACAAAATTAATCAACCTGCAATTTTTATCCTTCATTTATTTTGCTATGTCCGATTCTAATAAGGTACATATTTTTGATACTACACTCAGGGACGGCGAACAGGTTCCAGGCTGCAAACTCAACACCAAAGAAAAAATAGAACTCGCTTTGTCTTTAGAAGACCTCGGCGTTGATATTATTGAAGCAGGCTTCCCCATCTCTTCCCCCGGCGATTTTGAAAGCGTGAACGAGATCTCTAAGATCATTAAAAACGTTTCAGTATGTGGGCTTACACGTGCCGTGCAAAAAGATATTGAAGTGGCCGCCGAGGCTTTGAAGCATGCCAAACGCCCACGTATACATACAGGCATTGGCACCAGCGATTACCATATACAAGGCAAGTTTAACAGCACACAGCAAGACATTCTGCAACGTGCCATACAATGCGTAACATGGGCCAAGAACTTTGTGGACGATGTGGAATTTTATGCAGAAGATGCAGGCCGTACAGACAACGAATACCTGGCCCGTGTAATAGAAGCCGTTATTAAAGCAGGTGCCACCGTTGTCAATATTCCCGATACAACAGGTTACTGCTTGCCGCACCAATATGGCGAAAAGATTGCCTACCTGGTAAACAACGTACCCAATATAGACAAGGCCATCATCAGTTGCCACTGCCACAACGATCTGGGGCTTGCTACTGCTAACTCCATTGCAGGCGTTATTGCAGGTGCAAGGCAAATAGAATGCACCATCAATGGTTTGGGCGAACGTGCAGGCAACACCTCGCTGGAAGAAGTGGTGATGATTATTAAGCAGCACCAATCACTTGGTTTACACACCAACGTAAACGGCAAACAGTTGAACCCTTTGAGCAGACTGGTAAGCGATACCATGCGTATGCCCGTGCAACCCAACAAGGCCATTGTAGGCAGCAATGCATTTGCACATTCATCGGGTATACACCAGGATGGTTTCCTGAAAAGTGCCATTACCTACGAAAGCATCAATCCGGTTGATGTAGGTGCCGATACCAGTAAAATTGTACTCACTGCAAGAAGCGGTAGAAGTGCATTGGCATTCCGTTTCCAGAAACTGGGTTATACCTTTAAACGGGACGATGTGGATGCTTTATACGAAGAATTTTTACGTGTGGCAGATAGCAAGAAAGAAGTGAACGATGATGACCTGCATGCAATGGCAAGCATCCATCAAACAAGTGCTGTTGCGTAATTATTATGTACTTAGCTGAAGCACTACTATTAAGCTTCAGTGGCGTCGCTCCCGATAGCAATCGGGACAACAACAGTGGAATATAATTGGGCCTTTTTAAAGCGTAATTTTATTCGTGTGCAACCGTTGCAAAAACCAAAAAACATGTCAAAAACATTATTCGATAAGATCTGGGAAAAGCACATCGTTCAAGAGATTGACGGTGGCCCATCTGTTTTATATATCGACAAACATCTCATCCACGAAGTAACATCTCCGCAAGCCTTTGCGGGACTGGACAAAAGGGGCATCAAGGTTTTCCGTCCAAAACAAATCGTGGCAACGGCCGACCATAATGTACCCACACTCAACCAGCACCTTCCCATCAAGGAAGAGCTTTCGCGTTTACAGGTAGATGCATTGACAAAGAACTGTGCCAATCACGGCATTGAGCTATATGGTTTGGGCCATCCCTATCAAGGCATCGTGCACGTAATTGGTCCCGAGCTAGGCATTACACAGCCGGGCATGACCATTGTTTGCGGCGATAGCCATACCAGCACACATGGTGCATTCGGCTCCATTGCATTTGGCATTGGCACCAGTGAAGTAGAAATGGTAATGGCCACGCAATGCCTGTTGCAAAGCAAACCAAAGCTCATGCGTATCAATGTAGAAGGCGAACTGAACAAAGGTGTTGTTTCAAAAGATATCGTACTATACATCATCTCATTGATCTCTGCAAGCGGTGCCACTGGCTATGCTGTTGAATTTGCAGGCTCTGCCATTCGCAGCTTAAGTATGGAAGCCAGAATGACCATCTGCAACATGAGCATTGAAATGGGTGCCCGTTGCGGTTTGATTGCACCGGATGAAACAACTTTCAGTTATATCAACGGCCGTGAATTCGCACCCAAAGGCGAAGCATGGGAAAACAAACTGGCTTACTGGAAAACATTGTTCAGTGATGCTGATGCAGTATTCGATACCGAGATAAACATCGATGCAAAAGACATTCAACCCATGATCACTTATGGCACCAACCCCGGTATGGGTATTGGTGTAAGCCAGCATATACCTGCCATCAACGAAGTGGACACCAAAGAAAAAGCATCGTACGAAAAAGCTTTACAATACATGGGTCTGCAAGCAGGTGCCAATATTAAAGGTCAAAAAGTAGATTATGTTTTTATAGGAAGTTGCACCAACAGCCGCATCGAAGACTTGCGGATGGTAGCTTCTTTTGTGCAAGGCAAACAAAAAGCAAGCGATGTGGAAGTATGGGTAGTGCCGGGCAGCAAACAGGTAGAAGCACAGGCCATAGCCGAAGGTTTGGACAAAGTGTTTGAAACAGCAGGCTTTCAGCTACGCCAACCCGGATGCAGTGCATGCTTGGGTATGAACGAAGACAAGATACCTGCGGGTAAATACTGCATCAGCACCAGCAACAGGAACTTTGAAGGTAGGCAAGGCCCCAATGCAAGAACATTGCTGGCAAGCCCTTTAACAGCAGCAGTAGCAGCCATTACAGGAGAAGTTGGTGATGTAAGGGAATTTATTTAACAGCCATGAACCACCAACTAAAGAACATGGAAGCACAGTTTAAGTTACTGGAACTGGCACAACAGAACCTGGCCAAGCAATTGGATGCATTGACCATTGAGCAGATCAACCAAATACCAACAGGTTTCAACAACAACCTGATCTGGAATTTTGCACATATTGTTTCTGCCATTCAAATGCTTTGCTATACAAGGATCGGTTTGGCAACAAGGCTTGACGAAACATTTGTACAGCGGTACAAATTGGGCACCAAACCAGAAGCCTTTGTTACAGCGGATGAATACAGTACCTATAAACAGTACGCTACAACAGGTATTGAACAATTGAAAGCAGATTATGCAAACAATCATTTCAAAGATTTCAAACCTTTTACAACAAGTACTGGTTTTGAAGTGGGCAGCATAGACTACGCCATCAACTATGCCTTGTTCCATCATGGTATACATACAGGCTATGCAATGGCAATAAAAAAATTAGTGGTTCAATAAACAAAAACAAAGTGAGCAAAGCAATCCATACCATTACATCATCAGTCGTTCCCTTGCACAACGAAAATGTGGATACCGACCAGATCATTCCTGCACGTTTTTTAAAAGCAACCAGCAGGGACGGCTTTGGCAAGAACCTGTTCCGCGACTGGCGTTACGAGAACGACAACGAAGCAACACCCAAAAAAGATTTCGTGCTCAACAATCCTATCTATTCAGGTAGCATACTGGTTGCAGGTAAAAATTTTGGTTGTGGCTCTTCCCGTGAGCACGCAGCATGGGCCATTAAAGATGCAGATTTTGATGTAGTGGTAAGCAGCTTCTTTGCAGACATCTTTAAAAACAATGCACTCAACAACTTCCTGCTGCCGGTTGTGGTAAGCGATGAATTTTTGAACAAAATTTTTGAAGCAGTTGAAAAAGATCCAGCCACTACATTAACGGTGAACCTGGAGCAACAGTCCATCACCATTAATAGCACTGGTGCTTCAGAACAATTCGACATAAACAATTACAAAAAAACCTGCCTACTCAATGGCTTTGATGATATCGATTACTTACTAAACATCAAACCAGCAATAGAAGCATTCGAAATAGAAAGAATTTAATAACACAACATAATCATCCCCCTTTAGGGGATAGGGGCTTATGAAAAAGAAGATAACCGTAATTGAAGGTGATGGCATTGGGCCAGAAGTAACCGCACAGTCCATTAAGGTACTGGAAGCCGTTGCAAAGAAATACGATCACGAATTTAGCTACGACTACCAGTTGATGGGAGCCATTGCTATAGATAAAACAGGCAACCCATTACCAGACGAAACAATTGAATCCTGCTTAAACAGCGATGCGGTGCTGTTTGGTGCAATCGGTCACCCTAAATACGATAACGACCCAACTGCAAAAGTTCGTCCCGAACAAGGTTTGTTGAAGCTGCGTAAATCGTTACAGTTGTATGCCAACATACGCCCTGTTACAACGTATGCTTCCTTGCATCATTTATCGCCATTGAAATCAAAGTTGCTGGAAGATATTGACTTCATCATCTTCCGTGAGCTCACAGGCGGCATCTACTTTGGTAAAAAGGAACTGAACGAAGAACGTACCGTTGCCATTGATGAATGCGTGTACAGTGTGGAAGAGATAGAACGTGTGGCACACCTTGCATTCCACTTTGCACAGAAACCCGAGAGAAGAAAAAAACTAACGCTGGTTGATAAAGCAAACGTACTCGAAACATCTAGGCTCTGGCGTAAAGTGGTACAGGATGTAGCCAAGCAATACCCTGATGTTGCGGTAGACTATATGTTTGTTGACAATGCAGCCATGCAGATCATACTGAACCCGAAACAGTTTGATGTGATCCTTACAGAAAATATGTTTGGCGATATCATCAGCGATGAAGCAAGTGTGTTGGCAGGCTCTTTAGGCTTGTTACCATCAGCTTCTGTTGGCAAAGGCTCTGTGTTGTTTGAACCTATTCATGGTTCCTACCCACAAGCTGCGGGCAAGGATATTGCAAACCCAACAGGCTCTATCTTATCAACGGCTATGATGCTGGAATACTTAGGTATGAACGAAGAAGCACAGTTGGTACGTGAAGCTGTTGAATGGACATTGGAGCACAAATTTGTTTCTAAAGATATTGACCCCATCAACTTTTATTTCACATCAACACTAGGCGATCTGATTGCTGATTTTGTAAGCAACAATATACCCGGTGTGGTGCATGCACAGAATATAGAGTTGAGGAAGTCAACCATTATATAGAGGTTTAAAGTTGAAAGGTTGAAGTGTTTAAAAGTTGGACTATATAATTGATCAATCTTAAACTTTAAACATCAAACCTTCACCATAATACTAAGCTATAAGCTAATAGCTGTTAGCTTATGGCTTAAAGAAAGTTCTTTGTTATTTCAAGAGGCGGCGTTATATTCGTTCCACAAACATCTACATGCAACAAAGCAAATTACATAATGCAATCAGGGTTATTACTGCAATAATTATTGTGGTGGTTGTCATTATTATTCCTGCTATGCATGGAGGTGCAAGTTGATGTTGACATAAACGAATCAAACATACAACCCGCCTCCATCGAGGCGGGTTTTTTAATGCCTCAACAAAATAAAAACAACATGTATTACAGCAGCAACACGATCATTTACTTCAACGGTCAGTTCATCAAAGCAACGGAAGCCAAGACCGATCTGTACAGCCAAAGCCTGCACTATGGCTACGCCGTATTCGAAGGCATACGCTCCTACCCCGTTAATGGCGGTACAAAAATCTTTAAAGCAAAAGAGCATTACGACAGGCTCAAACATTCTGCCGATGTAATGCGGATTCCTTTCAACTATACCACAGAAGAACTGACTGCATTGACCTATGAAGTATTGCAACGCAACAACTTTACCGATGCATATGTAAGGCCCATTGTATTGTGCTCGCCCAATATGTCTTTATCAAAAGGCAAAGAAAGCTACCTGGCCATTGAAGCATGGGAATGGACAAACGGTTACATGAGCAACAAAATGCGTATTGCAACATCATCTTACCGCCGCCCCAATTCAAATGCCTTTCATGTAGATGCCAAAGTAAGCGGGCATTATGTAAACTCCATCCTCGCCTGCCAAGAAGCCAAAGACAAAGGCTATGATGAAGCATTGGTGCTGGATAGTGAAGGCTATGTGGCAGAAAGTTCCGGTGCCAATATTTTTTATGAGAATGATGGTGTGTTGTACACTGCACCCAAAGGCAATATCCTTCCCGGTATAACAAGGGCAACCGTGTTGGAACTATGTAACGAACTCAACATACCTGTTGAAGAGAAACTGTTCACGCCCGAAGAAATGCGTGGCACGGATGCAGGCTTCTTCTGCGGAACAGCAGCAGAAGTAGTGGCACTGGATTCATTGGATGATGTGCCTTTTAAAAAGAACTGGGATAACAGTCTGAGTGCCATCATTCAAAAAGCATACAAGGCAAGAGTGATGGAAGAAACATTTGTGTTGGAAGAAGCATAAAAAATAGTTGATAGCCCATAGATCATAGGTTATAGTGTAGAAGCTCATTATAACCTATCACCCATAACCAATGAACAAAATAATTATGAGCGAATTAAATAAATACTCCAAAACATTAACGCAGGATGTAACGCAGCCCGGTGCACAGGCCATGTACTATGCCATTGGTTTTAAAGAAGAAGACTTTGCCAAGGCACAGGTAGGCATTGCCAGTATGGGCTGGGACGGCAACCCTTGCAATATGCATTTAAACGATCTGGCAACTGAGGCAAAGAAAAGTGTGGATGCCGTAGAAGGCTTGCTGGGCCTTCGTTTCTACACCATTGGCGTAAGCGATGGCATCAGCATGGGCACAGATGGTATGCGGTACAGTTTGGTAAGCCGCGATGTTATTGCCGACAGTATCGAAACCAATGCAGGTGCACAATACTATGATGCATTGATTACCGTACCCGGCTGCGATAAGAACATGCCCGGTTCCGTAATGGCCATGGGCAGGTTGAACCGTCCTTCCATTATGTTGTACGGAGGCACCATTGCACCTGGCCATTACAAAGGTGAAGACCTCAATATTGTTTCGGCCTTTGAAGCATTGGGGCAAAAGATTGCAGGCAATTTAAGTGAGGCCGATTTTAAAGGCGTGGTGCAGCATAGCTGTCCCGGTGCTGGTGCATGCGGTGGCATGTACACGGCCAATACCATGGCTGCTGCAATAGAAGCGTTGGGTATGAGTTTGCCTTATTCCTCATCTAATCCAGCATTGAGCGAAGAGAAACAAAAAGAATGTGCAGCGGTTGGCGAAGCAATTAAAATATTGTTGGAAAAAGATATCAAGCCAAAAGACATCATGACACGCAAGGCATTTGAAAATGCCATTACGGTTATCATGGTACTCGGTGGCAGCACCAATGCTGTACTACATTTGATAGCCATTGCAAAAAGTGTGGGTGTTGATTTGACGCAGGATGACTTCCAGGCAATCAGCGACAAGACACCAGTATTGGCCGACTTTAAACCAAGCGGCAAATACCTGATGGAAGACCTGCACAAAGTAGGTGGTGTACCTAGCGTAATGAAATACTTGTACAGCAAGGGTTTGTTGCATGGTGACTGTCTGACCGCTACCGGAAAAACAGTTGCAGAAAACCTTGAAAGCATTGCCAACCTTGACTTTGAACAACAGCATATTGTAATGCCGTTGGAGCAACCATTAAAAGCTACCGGTCACTTACAGATACTCTACGGCAACCTTGCTACTGGCGGAAGCGTTGCAAAAATTTCCGGCAAGGAAGGCGAACGTTTTGAAGGAACAGCAAGGGTGTTTGATGGCGAAAAAGATTTGATAGCAGGCATACAATCAGGCAAGGTACATGCAGGTGATGTAGTAGTGATACGTTATATCGGTCCACGTGGTGCACCCGGTATGCCCGAAATGCTGAAACCCACAGGAGCCATTATTGGTGCGGGTTTGGGCAAATCAGTTGCATTGATCACCGATGGCAGGTTCAGTGGCGGCACACATGGTTTTGTGGTGGGACACATTACACCAGAAGCATTTGATGGCGGTTTGATTGGTCTAGTTGAAGACGACGATATCATTGAAATTGATGCAGTGAACAACACACTCAATTTAAAAGTGAGTGAAGAAACAATTGCTCAACGCAAAGCCAACTGGAAACAACCTGCATTAAAAGCCACCAGTGGTGTACTGTACAAATATGCCAAACTGGTAAAGACCGCAGCAGAAGGTTGCGTAACGGATGAGGATTGATAATATGCTAATAAGCTGATGTGCTAATGTGCTGATTGGATAATGATTGAAGTGAAAATTGTATGAAGTATTTTTTAACGATATTATTTTTTGTTGCTGCAGTAACTGCTACTGCACAGGATAATTCATTCGTGAAATATTTTGATTCCACCTGGAAGCCTTGTGCAAAAGAAAAAGCATCCTTCTATACGCAGTTTGAAAAGCAGGATACGGTGTATAAATGCACTTCATATTATTTGCCTTCCAACAAACTCTATGGCAGGTCAACTTTTGCTGATACCCTTTTTAAAAAAGGAGTTGGACTGATGGTTCGCTATTATGAGAATGGAAGAAAGAAAGACTCTACTTTCTTCTTTGATGATGCTACTAAGAACTACGCTTTTAAATACACCTATTATAAAAGTGGAAATTTAGAAGATTCAGTTTTCGGCAAAAACGAAGAAACGATTACATCTTCCCACTTTTATGAAAATGGAAACCTTTGTGCCCATGCATTCTTTGACAGAGACCAACAGCTTTTTAGGTGCACTGTTGCGTACGATAGTTTGGGTAATATCATTCCAAATTTCATATTTCAAAAATTAGCATCATTTAAAGATGGTGAACAAGGCTGGACAGAATATTTACAAAAAAACTTACAAACCAATATCCCTATAAAGAAAAAAGCACCCACAGGGGAATATACAGTTATATTAAATTTCGAGGTAAGTCCGTCTGGAAACATCGTTAATGTGTCCGCTGAAAACGATCCGGGTTATGGCACCAAAGAAGAAGCTATCCGAGTCTTGAAAAAAAGTCCAAAATGGGAACCAGCAATTTTATATGGAAAGAATGTCCCTTTTCACCTTCGTCAATCGATAGTCTTTGAAGTTAAATAAATCATTAAAACTATTCCATCATGGAAACCTTAGAAATAACAGCAGCACAACCCATCACCAAACCAACTACCGAGATCAGTGGCTCACAGGCTGTGCTGGAAGCATTGGTTGCCGAAGGTGTGCAAACCGTGTTCGGTTACCCCGGTGGTGCCATCATGCCCATCTACGATGCGTTGTACGATTACCATGATAAACTGAAACATATACTTGTACGTCACGAGCAGGGCGGCATACACGCTGCACAGGGCTTTGCACGCAGCAGTGGCAAAGTGGGTGTAACGTTTGCTACCAGTGGTCCTGGTGCAACCAATCTTGTTACTGGTTTGGCCGATGCCATGATAGACAGCACTCCTGTTGTATGCATTACCGGGCAAGTGTTTGCACACCTGTTGGGTACAGATGCTTTTCAGGAGGTAGATGTGGTAAACATTACCACACCCGTTACCAAATGGAACTACCAGGTTACCGATGCCAACGAGATACCGCATGTACTGGCTAAAGCATTCTATATAGCAAGAACAGGAAGGCCAGGGCCTGTGTTGATTGACATTACCAAAAATGCACAGCTCCAGAAATTCGATTACGAAGGCTATACCAAATGCGAGCATATCAGGAGCTACCGCCCCAAACCCATTGTACGCAAGCAATACATTGAAGAAGCCGCAAAGCTCATCAACGAAGCCAAGCAACCATTTGTCATTTTTGGGCAAGGTGTTATACTCGGTAAAGCAGAAAAAGAATTCAAAAGATTTATTGAAAAAGCTGGCCTGCCATCTGCATGGACCATACTCGGTTTAAGTGCCTTGCCAACCGAACATCCGTTAAACGTTGGTATGTTGGGTATGCACGGCAACTATGGACCCAATGTATTGACCAACGAATGCGATGTATTGATTGCAGTAGGTATGCGTTTCGATGACCGTGTTACGGGCCGTTTAGATAAATATGCCAAACAAGCAAAGATCATCCACTTGGATATTGACCCGGCAGAGATTGACAAGAACGTAAAAACAACTGTTCCTGTTTGGGGCGACTGTAAAGAAACACTGCCTTTATTGACAGAACTCATCGAAGCAAAAGTGTACCCGCAATGGCTGGAACGTTTTAACGAATACAGAAAGGAAGAAGAAAAAGTCTGCATCAACAAAGAACTGAACCCTACAACTGATGAACTGACCATGGGTGAAGTGATCAACGTGTTGAATGAACTCACCAATGGCGATGCCATCATTGTAACCGATGTGGGCCAGCACCAAATGGTAGCATGCCGTTATGCAAAATTCAATCAATCCAAAAGCAATATCACCAGTGGCGGTGCAGGCACCATGGGCTTTGCATTGCCCGCTGCTATCGGTGCAAAATTCGGTGCCAAAGAACGGACCGTTGTTGCCGTAATTGGCGATGGCGGTGTACAGATGACCATACAGGAACTGGGCACTATTATGCAAACGGAAGTGGATGTAAAGATCCTCATACTCAACAACCAGTTCCTAGGTATGGTACGCCAATGGCAGCAATTGTTCCATGATAAAAGATATTCATTTGTCGATATTGCTAGTCCCGATTTTGTAATGGTAGCAAAAGCCTACAATATAGAAGGGCAAAGCATTTCAAAGCGTGAAGACATTAGGCAGGCATTGACCACCATGCTCAACCACAATGGTTCCTATTTACTGGAAGTGATGGTAGGCAAAGAAGACAATGTGTTCCCGATGGTGCCGCAAGGCAGGGGCGTTGCAGAAATCGTATTGAGCAAGGAACAGGTATAGAAGCCCCTATCCCCTAAAGGGGGAAATGATGATGAACTTTATTAAAGCGAATATATAAGCCACGAATAACACCTATGAACGCGAATAAAACATAAAAAACATTCGTGCCTATTCGTGCAGTTCGTGGCAGAACAAGAAAGCATCCGCTTTCGCATCAACAAAAAACACTTTGTGCCTTCGTGCCTTTGTGGTAAGAAAAATAAAAGGTTATGAGCAAGCAAGAATTTACAGTAACGGTTTACACAGAAAACCAGGTTGGCCTACTCAACCGCATCGCTATTATTTTTTCAAGAAGGAAAATCAATATCGAGAGTTTAAATACTTCCCCAACTGAAGTGGAAAGTGTGCACCGCTTTACCATCGTCATCACCGAAACAGAAGATGTGGTAAGGAAGCTCTGCCGCCAAATTGAAAAACAGGTAGAAGTATTGAAAGCTTATTACAATACCAATGAAGAGATCATTTGGCAGGAAATGGCTTTGTACAAAGTACCCACAGACATCATTGCTGCAGAAGTAAAAGTGGAAAGGCTGTTGCGTGAACATGGAGCCAACACAGTAGTTATACGAAAAGACTATACCGTGTTCCAGGTATCCGGCCATAGGGAAGAAACGGAAAACCTGATAAAGGTTTTGGAACCTTATGGCCTCATAGAATTTGTACGTAGTGCAAGGGTGGCCATTATCAAGAACAGCAATGGCTTCCACGAAAAGCTGAAAGAGTTTGAAGCCTTTACACCGGGTGAAGAAGCCATAGAAAACGAATACCTCAATGAAGGCGAAGCAGTGTTCTCTATGTGATGTATAGGCAAGTACGAGCACATCCCTTCCTTGGAGGGGCAAACGCAAACACACATAATACGCTGCTGAACAAAGTTCCATAGCCGATGGGTGCGACGCCACCACTGCTACATACCTATTCAACAGCCCGATACATAAAAACAAACATTCAATACAACTTTAAACATTTAAAATTTAAACAACTTACAATGGCAAACTATTTTAACACACTATCACTAAGGGAAAAGCTCAACCAACTGGGTGTATGTGAATTTCTGGATGGCAGTAATTTTTCAGATGGTGTAAATGCATTGAAAGGTAAAAAAATTGTAATCGTAGGTTGCGGTGCACAGGGACTGAACCAGGGGCTGAACCTGCGTGACTCTGGGCTGGATGTATCCTACACCTTACGCAAAGAAGCCATCGAAGCCAAACGTGCATCATGGAAGAACGCAACCGAAAACGGCTTCACCGTTGGCACTTATGAAGAATTGATACCAACGGCCGACCTGGTACTGAACCTTACACCCGATAAACAACATACGGCTGTTATCAAGGCCATCATGCCATTGATGAAACAAGGTGCCACCCTCTCCTATTCACACGGTTTCAATATTGTGGAAGAAGGCACACAGATACGCAAAGATTTAACGGTGATCATGGTTGCACCAAAATGTCCGGGCAGTGAAGTACGTGCCGAATATGTACGAGGCTTTGGTGTGCCTACATTGATTGCCGTGCATCCAGAAAACGATCCAGAAGGCAAGGGCCTTGCACAGGCAAAAGCGTATGCAGCGGGCACTGGCGGGCATAAGGCTGGTGTGTTGAAATCGTCTTTTGTGGCCGAAGTAAAAAGCGACCTGATGGGTGAGCAAACCATTTTATGTGGTGTGTTGCAAACAGGCTCCATTTTATCGTTCGATAAAATGGTAGAGAAAGGTGTTGACCCTGCTTATGCTGCAAAGCTGATACAGTATGGCTGGGAAGTGGTTACCGAAGCGTTGAAACAAGGTGGCATCACAGCTATGATGGACAGGCTTTCTAACCCTGCCAAATTGAAAGCATTTGAACTGAGTGAAGAACTGAAAAACATCTGGCGTCCGTTGTTCCAAAAGCACCAGGACGATATCATGAGTGGCGAGTTCTCCAAGACCATGATGGAAGACTGGGCAAACGATGATAAAAACTTATTGACCTGGAGGGCAGCAACTGGTGAAACCGCTTTTGAAAAAACTGCACCAACTACTGAAAAAATTTCTGAACAGGAATACTTCGACAATGGCCTCTTGCTCGTTGCTTTTGTAAGGGCCGGCGTAGAGCTTGCTTTTGAAACAATGGTACAGTCGGGCATTAAAGCAGAGAGTGCCTACTACGAAAGCCTGCACGAAACACCATTGATCGCAAACACCATTGCACGCAAGAAACTGTTTGAAATGAACCGTGTGATATCCGACACTGCAGAGTATGGCTGCTATTTGTTTGACCATGCAGCAAAGCCTTTATTGACGGAGTTCATGAAGAAGATCGACAAAGATGTAATTGGCACCAACTTCAACGCAGGCAAAGATGCGGGTGTAGACAACAAGGAACTCATTGCAGTAAACAAAGCCATACGTTCCCACGGCGTAGAGCAGGTGGGCGAAGTGTTGAGGGCGGCCATGACAGAGATGAAAACCATCCATACCGTAGCATAAGATATATAAGTGATGAAAGTTCAACAAAGCCTCCATCACTTATTGATTATTCTTTGTTTACCGGCAGCATGTTTTCATGGCAACTGCATGGGCGTCGCACCCATCAACGACAGAACAGCAAGCATCTTTTCTCACCATATAGATTATGAGCAGCACTACATCCACTTATCAACTCAACTACAAAGCAGCAGCAGCAAGGCTTACAGGCATTGCTACCAGAACACCTTTGCAGTTGAACTTGCATCTCTCCAAAAAATACCAATGCAATGTGTATCTAAAACGCGAAGACCTGCAAGTGGTGCGATCCTATAAATTGCGTGGTGCCTATAATATGATGGGCAGCCTGCCGCAAGACCAATTGCAACTTGGTGTGGTTTGTGCAAGTGCCGGCAACCATGCACAGGGCTTTGCATACAGTTGCAAAAAACTGGGTGCCAAAGGTGTGGTGTTCATGCCCATTATAACACCCAAACAAAAGGTAAACCAGACAAAAATGTTTGGCGAAGATTTCATTGAAGTAAAACTGGTGGGCGATACGTTTGACGATTGTGCCATTGCTGCCAAACAGTTTACACAGGAACATAACATGGTTTTCATTCCGCCTTTTGATGATTATAAAATTATTGAAGGGCAGGCAACTGTTGGCATGGAAATATTGGAAGAACTTAGCAACATTGATTATGTTTTTGTACCCGTTGGTGGTGGTGGCTTAAGTGCAGGCGTTGGCAGTTATTTCAAAACATTTTCACCATCCACAAAAATAATTGGCCTTGAACCAGAAGGTGCCCCAAGCATGTTTGCAGCACTGAAAGCAGGTGAACCCGTTACGCTTGAAAGCATTGACCGTTTTGTAGATGGTGCTGCCGTAAAACGCATCGGTAACATTACTTTTTCCATTTGCAAAGATGTGTTGGATGATATGCATTTGGTAGCGGAAGGCAAAGTATGCTCCACCATTTTAAAATTATATAACGAAGATGCCATTGTGGTGGAACCCGCAGGGGCATTGAGTATTGCGGCATTGGATGCTTATGCGGATGCCATTAAAGGAAAGACCATTGTTTGCATAGTTAGTGGCAGCAATAACGATATTGACCGCATGCCAGAGATAAAGGAACGCTCCCTGCAATACGAAGGATTGAAGCATTATTTCCTGGTACGTTTTGCACAACGCCCCGGCGCACTAAGGGAATTTTTGAACCATGTACTTGGCCCTACAGATGATATTACCCGGTTTGAATACATGCAAAAAACCAATAAGGAAAGTGGCCCTGCATTGGTAGGTATAGAACTTGCATCAAAACATGATTATGACAATTTGATGCAGCGTATGAAAGATTACCAGATCGATTATTCAGAGATCAACAATGATGATAAAATGTTTGGTTACTTGATATAGATCATATTGCTGTTGTATAAAAAATAAAAGTCACCTTATAAAGGTGACTTTTATTTTTTGCTTATAAGAAGGCTATTGAATAAGCAGCTTCTTTGTCTGCTCCCCTTCCTCACCACTTATCTTAATATAATATAAACCTGGTGCAAGGTTGTTCAATTGCAGTTGATTGTATTGCCCATTGATATTGGTTATCTGAACTCTTTGCCCAACAGCATTTACGATTGTTATTTGTAAGGTCTTGCTATTACCCGGAACCGTAATAGCAATCTTATCTTTTGCGGGGTTAGGTGTTACTGTAATGTTACCTTTAAACGGATTGAAGGTAACAGCTTTGATATCTGTATAAACAGCCCTTCCATCCACATCAACTTGTTTGATCCTGTAATAATTGATACCTGCAACCGGCAATGCATCTGTTAATGTATAAGCCTTTGTGGTATTGCTATTACCAACTGCATTGATGGAGCCAATCTCCGCAAACACATTGCCATCAATACTTCTTTCAACAATAAATTTCAAACTGTTCTGTTCCTGTATGGTTGTCCATTTAAGTAACGAACCGGTACCTTGTTTCTCTGCAGTAAATGAACCCCATTGTACGGGTACAACATTGGCAATAATAGACGTTGTATCAGAAACGGATAAAGCGTTGTTAGAGCCATCGTACAACCTGGCCTTATTGTAAACACCCGATTCGCTTCTTACATTGATATCATCCACATACCAGCCATTTACGGTACCGCCATTATCGGAAGCAAACCTGAAACGGAACTTGGCCGTGCTTCCTGCAAAAAGAGACAGGTCAATAATGGTTTGTATAAACCCATTTGAGGTTCCGGAAAACGCATTTCTATTGATCAACGCAGTTGCAGCATCGGCAGCAATAACCGTATTGTATCCGTTTGTTTTCATGTATGGGCCAAGATCGGTCCAGTTGGCCCCATTATCTGTACTTATTTCTACAACACCGCCATCGTAACCGCTTTCTGTATTGTAAAAATGGTAGAAGCTTAATGTGCTTACCCTGGTAAGGCTATAAGCATTTGTAGTGGTCAAAGTCTGCAAAGAGGGCGTGCTTAGCTCCTGGCAATAAAACGAGTATGGTGCCGAATAGCTTTGCGATGATGACACCACCCATTGTGTAGTGGTGGAAGAGTTGCTTGCCCATGACGATGGTAATGCCGTACCTGTAACTGTTTCATTGATGTGCTGAACAGGTGCACTATACGTACCCGTATTTACTTTTACCCTGCATGTATATACTGCATTTTGCGAAGCAGCCAAACTGATATTTGAAAACGTTACGGTACGGTATGTTGCATCATAAGTGCCGCCACTGCCCGTAACATAGGTAACATTGGCGGGCAATGTATCTATTACTTTATAAGAATTTATGGGGCTGCATTGTGCTGTAACTTTAAACGAGTACGTAAGCTCTTCGTTCATGGCAACAGTGGCTTTGCTTACATTCTTTACAAGCGTGGCAACACTGGGCAAGCTATAGTCGGGCGTTTGGTCTGTATAGCTTGCACTGCTTCCCTGGCTGGCATTGTAACCCATTGCCCTTCTTGCAAAGGCATTCCATATAGAGCAACTGTATTTACCGTTGTACAACAATGTATCGGCTTTTAAAATGGCATTCCTGCCATCAATAAAGCCCGGGCTGCAAGGCTGCAGTTTCATACCCATCATCACCAGTTTCAATGCAGCTGTATTGCCACCCGCAGCCGTAGCATTGTACAAGTTGGTATTAATGGCATTGTCCTGTTGAATAATGTTCCAGGTCATGTCCCATAAAACGGTGCACCATATTTCGCCAATGTTGTGTACTTCGCCGCTGGTAGCCGTTGCCAGCATTGCATAGGTCCACGGGTTTACAGACATATTGGTTGTGTAGGGATACCTTCTTATACCGCTACCGGTAATGGCCTGGCCTGTAACATAGGTACCTATGGGCCTTGAGTTGCCACCATCGTTCACGGTTGCGGTAGCCCAATTGGTAGTAACCATCAATGCCATGTAATCGCTCCAACCCTCGCCCATCTGTTCGGCATTTTGTAAACAGCTCGAGTTGGCAGGCCCCCCCGTTAATCGATTGGATATGCCATGTGTGTATTCATGTGCCATTACGCCATTGTCCATATCGCCATCCATGGGTTGAAGGGTAATGTTTACCGTTTGGTTGGCTGCCAGTGCAGACTTTATTGCGGCACCATCTTCCAATGAAACCATAAATGCAGGGGCCGTTATGGTAACATCATAATTGCCTCCCATTACAGTTGGCGTGCCTGATATATTGTTTACCATTATCACAGCAACGGCACCTGCATTCTGTGCATTCTTTACCTTATCGTTAAAATTGCAGGTACCCCTATCTATCAAAGCAATCTTACCTGCAAGCTGTGCCGTATTAAAAGCTGCGGCACAGGCCAAATGATTGGCTCCTGTATTATCGTCGTTATACACCACAATATCGCCTGTTAATGGCCCTATCCTGGCAAGTTTGTTATAGATAACAGAAGTAGAAGTTGGTATGCCTGTAACAAAATTACTTTCAACTGCATACTTATAACCCACCATGCTTGCAGGTGCATTTACATACATGGCCGATGCAGGAACCGGATTGAAAAAATACATTTGCATACGTGGCTTGCCACCATCTGCCGGTGTGTTGAAGTTTGCATTGTTGGTACCGCCAGCATCCTGTGCATCTGCAATTACATAATCGTTACCGATACCGCCACGCCCCATATTGCTTGCCTGAAAGTTTCCGGATATTTCATCAAAACCATATTGATAAGAAATATCGTGCATGATATTGTTCCAGTAAAACAGGTTGGTGATGGCTATATTTTGACTGAGTATATTTTGTGGCTGTATAGGGTTGTACGGAAAGTCAAAAGTAAGCGAAGGACTTGCTGTGGTTGAAGTAGCCGACAAACCAAACGTATTATTGTTATTGTCCCTGTCTTCTTGTGCATACACGTTGTTGCCCCTTGTTATGGTATAATCAGTGGTTCCATCGTTATGCCATTTTAATGTGGTAGCTGCATTGCCTACAGATGCCAATAACCAAGGATCTGTTTTTAATGCCAAAGCTCCATTGGGGTGCTGTGGGCTTTCCGCAGGAAAGCCTGAAACCCTATAAGTAGCCGTATTGATGGCATTTACCGCATTGATGCTTTGGGTTTGTGCCACCGTTGATTTTGAAGTATAGTTCCTCACTTCCACACAATCGTTTAGGTGTCCGTGTGGTCCATCAAATTTGCAAGACACGGTGAAATTGTCTTTGCCGATAATATTTCCGTTCAAGGCATCCACCCTAATCAACCAATGGTCTGCAACGCCTTTGGGAGCAAGCTGTACCTGCCAGCCCAATTTCACTTTGCCACTATCGGCTGGCACCCATAACAGTTCCACTGTTATATTATCCGTTGCAATATCCAACGAAGGATAGGTTATTTTTTTACCGCTGTTCTGTACATCAATAGGTGCAATTGCCTGCTGCACCTGTTTGTTGACGTGTAAGGCAGCTGCACGCAATGCATCGCTTGCAGATAGCACTGGCAGCCCTTCTGCAGCAGTTACTTTATTGGCAACCTTTCTGATACGTTCACCGGCTTTTGATACCAGTTTTTCGTCTTTAAATGCAAAAACCTGTATGCCGTTGTACACGCCAATGCCTTTATAGGTCTGTTGCACATACACCATTAAGGTTTGGGATATGGTGTTGAAATACACATTGGCAACAGCCATGTTTGCTATATCATCTAACGATAAACCTTCAACCGGAGCATTCTTTTTAATCAGGTCAAATGCCTTTTGTTGGTCATCGTTTTTTTGACTAAAGGCTACAAAAGAAACCAATAAAAAAATGGCACTCAAACACAAACGCAATTTGCAGATAGATTTGTTACGCATGTACAGTTAGGTATTTTAAAGAGTGTCGAAGATAAATGAACGGGCTTTGCAAATGCTTTAATTAAGATTAAACTATAACATGAAAAGCCTTGATTGGGCATGAAACGATTAGAAGGAAAACAATGTTTGCAGGTAAACTATTTATGAATATTTACAACGCTTGTAAAGGCTTGAAACTTTTCGAAGCAAGCATGCCAATTGTTTGATGAAAACAAACTTTACATAAATAAAAAACTCCCATACTTTTTATCGTATGGGAGTTGGTATAATTAACCTTCGGTTGTGTTATTCGAATTTCAGATCCAAACCTAAACCTCTTAATTCATGTACCAATACATTGAATGATTCCGGTACACCAGCCTTAGGTATATTATCGCCCTTAACAATTGCCTCGTAGGTTTTTGCACGGCCAATAATATCATCCGATTTAAGTGTCAACAGTTCCTGTAAAATGTTGGCTGCACCATAAGCTTCCAGTGCCCAAACCTCCATCTCACCAAACCTCTGACCACCAAACTGTGCCTTACCACCCAAAGGTTGCTGCGTAATTAAGCTGTATGGCCCAATGGAACGTGCGTGCATCTTATCATCAACCATGTGGTGCAGTTTAATTACATAGATAACACCCACAGTTGCTTTCTGGTGGAAGCGTTCGCCTGTTTCACCATCGTATAAATAAGTGTGCCCGTTTAAAGGTATACCTGCATCTTTACAGTATTGCTCAATTTCAGTAGTAGTGGCACCGTCAAAAATTGGTGTTGCGAATTTCATTCCCAATTTTTTACCTGCCCAACCTAAAATGGTTTCATAGATCTGGCCCAGGTTCATACGTGAAGGTACCCCTAGTGGGTTCAGCACAATATCAACCGGTGTTCCATCTTCCATGAAAGGCATGTCTTCAGCACGAACAATTTTTGCAACGATACCTTTGTTTCCGTGACGGCCCGCCATTTTATCACCCACTTTCAACTTACGTTTTACAGCAAGGTACACTTTGGCCAATTTCAATACACCAGCTGGTAACTCGTCACCAATAGAGATATTGAATTTTTCACGTTTGTAACGTCCTAATTCTTCGTTGAATTTGATGCTATAGTTGTGCAACAAGGTGTTGATGGCATCATCGGTCTTGGCATCACCTGTCCAGCCTAATGGGTTAACATTCGCATAGTCAAGTGTAGACAAATTCTTCTGATTGAATTTTGCACCTTTACCTACCAACACTTCACCAAAGTTGTTTGCAACACCTTGAGATGATTTGTCTTTCAGTAATGACTGCAATTTGTTCAACAATTGCTCTTTGATATCGTCTTCGTTCTGTTGGTGCGTTTTCTCTACTTTTTCCAACAAGGCTTTTTCACGAACCTTAGCGTTCTTATCTTTCTTGGCACGTTGGAACAGTTTCTTGTCGATTACAACACCTTCAGTTCCGTTTGGAGCTTTTAATGAAGCATCTTTTGCATCACCTGCTTTGTCGCCAAAGATGGCACGCAATAGTTTTTCTTCTGGTGTAGGATCGCTTTCACCTTTAGGCGTGATCTTACCAATCAGGATATCGCCTTCTTTAATGGTTGCACCGATACGTATGATACCATGCTCATCCAGATCCTTTGTTGCATCTTCCGATACGTTGGGGATATCTGGTGTCAATTCCTCTTCGCCCAATTTGGTATCACGTACTTCCAGTTCGTATTCGTCAATATGCACGGATGTGAACCAGTCTTCACGAACCACTTTTTCATTGATCACGATCGCATCCTCGAAGTTGTAACCTTTCCAAGGCATGAAGGCTACTTGCAAGTTTCTACCTAAAGCCAATTCACCGTTTTGGGTTGCATAGCCTTCAGTCAGGAAATCACCCTTCACTACTTTCTGTCCTTTCTTAACGGCAGGACGTAAGTTGATACAGGTAGCTTGGTTGGTTTTGATGAATTTGGTCAGTTTATAAACAATCAAATCATCATCAAAACTTATTAAACGGTCTTCGTCATTCCTATCGTAACGAACGTGTATCTCGTTTGCATCCACAAACTCAACCACACCTTTACCTTCTGCATGTATCTGGATACGTGCATCACGGGCAGCTTTACCTTCCAGTCCGGTACCCACAATTGGGGCATCCATCCTGATCAATGGTACGGCCTGGCGTTGCATGTTCGATCCCATCAAGGCACGGTTGGCATCATCATGCTCCAAGAATGGAATCAGGGAAGCACTCAAACCAACAATCTGGTTAGGGGCAACGTCCATGTATTCCACTTCGGCCTTGTCAAGAATCGGGAAGTCACCAGTTTCACGGGATACGATTTTGTTCTCTGTGAAATTGCCTTTGTCATCCATTGGCGTATTGCTCTGTGCAATCTTGGCGGTATCTTCTTCTTCGGCACTTAAGTAAACAAGTTCCTTGGTGTTTACTTTACCATTTTCCACTTTACGGTAAGGGGTTTCAATAAAGCCCATATCGTTAATGGCAGCATGTACGCAAAGTGTGGATATCAAACCAATGTTTGGTCCTTCCGGAGTTTCAATGGTACACAAACGGCCATAGTGGCTATAGTGTACGTCACGCACCTCGAAACCTGCCCTTTCCCTGCTTAAACCGCCGGGTCCAAGAGCCGAGATACGGCGTTTGTGGGTGATTTCAGAAAGTGGATTCGTCTGGTCAAGGAACTGCGACAATTGAGATGTACCAAAGAATGAATTGATAACAGAAGACAACGTCCTTGCATTGATCAGATCAACCGGAGTAAATACCTCGTTGTCACGAACGTTCATCCTTTCGCGGATGGTACGTGCCATACGGGCAAGACCAACACCGAATTGAGCATACAATTGTTCACCCACGGTTCTTACACGACGGTTGCTCAAGTGATCAATATCATCAATATCTGCTTTGGCATTGGTTAAGCGAACCAAGTATTTAACGATTTCGATGATATCGATTTTTGTCAATACTTTTTTGGTCACTGGGTAATCCAAACCAAGCTTGCGGTTGATTTTGTAACGGCCCACTTCCCCTAAATCGTAACGTTTGTCGGAGAAGAACAATTTATCGATGATACCACGTGCAGTTTCGTTATCGGGGGCATCGGCACCACGCAATTGGCGGTAAATGTGCTGAACCGCTTCCAACTCACTGTTTGAAGTATCTTTATTTAATGTGTTGTAGATGATTGCGTAATCGCCACCAACGTCTTCTTTCTGGATGAATACGCTTTTCACTTCCATTTCAATAATGGTGTTCACTGCATCTTCGTCCAAAATGGAATCACGTTCCATCACGATCTCGTTACGCTCAATAGAAACCACCTCACCTGTATCTTCATCCACAAAATCTTCTACCCAGGTCCTCAAAACACGGGCAGCCAATTTTTTACCAAGGTGTTTCTCTAATTCTTTTCTATCGGAAGTTACTTCATCGGCCATACCGAAAAGTTCCAGGATGTCCTTATCGGTTTCGAAACCAATGGAACGCAACAGGGTTGTTACCGGGAATTTTTTCTTACGGTCAATGTAAGCATACATTACGTTGTTGATGTCGGTAGCAAACTCCATCCATGCACCTTTGAAAGGGATCACACGGGCAGAATAGATTTTTGTACCGTTCGGGTGTGTGGACTGGCCAAAGAATACACCGGGTGACCTGTGCAATTGGCTTACAACCACACGCTCCGCACCGTTTACCACGAAAGTACCACGGGGGGTCATGTAAGGGATGTTTCCTAAGAATACATCCTGTACAATTGTTTGGAAATCTACGTGCTCTTCATCGTTACAGCTTAAACGCAGCTTGGCTTTTAAAGGAACAGCGTAAGTTAATCCACGCTCCATACACTCGTCGATGGAGTAACGGGGCGGGTCAATGAAATAATCCAGGAACTCCAGTACGAAGATGTTACGTGTATCAGTAATAGGGAAGTTTTCCTTGAATACACGGAAGAGACCTTCCACGTTACGCTTATCGGGCGTAGTTTCCAACTGGAAAAATTCTCTAAATGATTCTAACTGGATGTCTAAAAGATCTGGGGTTTCCGCTAAGTTTTTGGTCTTACCGAAATTAACCCTCGTGTTCAATTGTGTTGTTGACATATTTTGTAAATCCGGTTTATTGCAATAAAATAATTTTGGAAGAGAAATTGAGTTCTCTTAATACTGATTTTTAGAGAGTTATGCAATCACGGCCATGAACATAACAATCTGAGCTAGCTTACCAAAATTTGAAAGGATGGCAAAAGTAAGGAATGAAGGCGAATGGAAAAAACAAATTTTAAGCCGAAATTTTGATTGTGGAAAAAAACAATGGAAAAGTATTTTAACGATTTGGTAATTAAACTACTAGGGCATGGCAATATCTCAACCTAAAATCAATTTTATGAACAAGCGTTATTTCTTTGCCGTGTTGGTTGTTGCAATGGGATTGACCCAAATTGCTGGTGCCCAAGTTATTATTGGACCGAGGATTGGCATGGGTGGGCGTATCTATGCCAGGCCCCGCCCAAGGCAGCAAGCCCGTCCGGCACCCAAACAGAACCTGCCAAAGTTTGAGCCTACCGTCAACTTATCCATCGGCTATGGATTTCCCAACCTTGACAAGAACAGCCTGCCACAGTACTACAATGCCTACTCAGGCAATGTTTCGCAGAACGGCCCAATAGCGGGTTCGCTGGACTATCAGTTTAGCAGGAACATGAGTATTGGTGTACTGGTAACGCACGGTACGGTTAATGCCCCTTATTATGATTATTCATCGGCAACAGTGCCTTCATTTACATCCAAACTGGATAACTGGGCTTTTATGCTGAACCTAGTGAACTATATGCCCACCAATACTACCAAAGTATCACCTTATTTAAGAACGGCGATTGGCGTGAATAGCTGGACGCAGACCTATACGGATGCCAATGGCAACAAAGCCGCGGTAGCACCTGTAAACCTTCCTGACCTGGCCTATCAAGTTAGTCTAGGTGCAAAGTTTAACCTTAGCAAGAATGCGGGGCTATTTGTGGAAGCGGGTTACGGTAAATACATTTTGCAGGGCGGGCTTGCCTTGAAATTTTAAGAAGAAAAAAAATGTATCATACACCTTGCATTGAAAAGTGCAAGGTTTTTTATTGCCCCAAACAATACTTTTGCCGCATGAACTATAAGGACCTCCGTATTATTTTTATGGGTACACCAGAATTTGCTGTAGCATCTTTGAGTGCCTTGGTGAATACAGGCTGCAATATTGTTGGTGTTATAACTGCACCCGATAAACCTGCAGGTCGTGGCATGAAGCTTACCGAGAGTGCCGTAAAAAAATATGCGGTTGAACAGGGCTTGACAGTATTGCAACCAGAAAAATTGAAAAGCCCGGAATTTGTTGAATCGCTGAAAGCATTGCAAGCCGATTTACAAATTGTGGTTGCGTTTAGGATGCTGCCAGAAATTGTTTGGAACATGCCACCCATGGGAACCGTAAATGTTCATGGTTCTTTGTTGCCGCAGTACCGTGGTGCCGCCCCCATCAACTGGGCGGTGATCAATGGTGAAAAAGAAACCGGTGTAACCACTTTTAAACTGAAACACGAAATTGATACCGGCGATATTTTAATGCAGGCAGTATTGCCCATTGGCGATGATGAAAATGCTGGCCAAGTGCATGACCGTATGAAAGAGCTAGGTGCCCAGGCATTAGTTAATACTGTTACCAGCCTAGCAGAAGGTTCATTAACCGAACAACCTCAAACATTAAACCTTGCACCTTCAACTGCGTTAAAACATGCACCCAAAATTTTTACCGAAACCTGTAAGATTGACTGGGGCAAAACTGTGGATGAAATACATAACCTTATCCGGGGCCTATCGCCTTTTCCGGGAGCATTCAGTTTTTTACATGACAAGATGTTGAAAATATACAGCAGTAGAAAAGAACATACGCAACCTACACATTCCATTGGCGAAACAGTTAGTGATGGAAAAACATTTTTAAAATTTGCCTGTGCCGATGGTTATATACATGTACTGAATATGCAATTGGAAGGCAAAAAGAAAATGATGGTGGAAGATTTTTTGAGGGGATATAAAAATGAGTGGAGTAATTAGTTAGTGGAAAGTTTTTAGCAAGGTTTATTGCACACGGATTGTACAGATTGGGACGGATTAGTGGTGTTATAGATTTGAAATTGATTTTCTGCTTCGCAGATTGGATTTATTTACTAATTGATTATGTGCTAGCGATGTCTTTTTAGCAGCAGGTTTATTTGTAGAAATTGACCTGTACCTGAAACTTTGCATCGGTAATATGCAATGCAGAAGCTGCGGCACTACTCATACGTAGCAATACAGTAACGTTTTCCTTCATGTCGGGCAATGCACCCAGTACCTTGGCACAAATGCTCCTGTTATTGGTTGCTGTAATCCTTATGATGGTGCCGGGTGTTACATCGTTCATCAACACATAATACTTCTTGTCGCTCCAGCCGCTGGTTGTCTTAAATGTTGCCGCATCACCAGCTTTGCTTACCACTTGCCTGTCTTTTATATCCGATGGATATTGCGTTACAAAGAACCCTTCGCTATCGTCGTTGCTGGCAGCCGTAACTGTTGGTGATGTGGGTGCAGGTTTGGTTTCGGGTTCTTTTCTGGATGTATTGTCATTGCTTACATCATAGCCATTGTCGGTGGTGGTACCTGTCTGTGCTATGCCATCCATTATATCGCCTGCTTTTTCTTTTGCTACCTTAAGGTGGCCAATGATTATTTTCTGGTTGGGCTGTATCACATCGTTGTTCAGGTCGTTCCATTCACGCACAAAATCGATTCTTACTTTGCCAAACACCTGGCTGATGCGGAAGAGGTTCTCCCCTTTTTGTACAATATGGTATAACGGTATCAGTACCTCGCCTTCGCCACATTGCCCATCTTGCGTAAAGTTGGTTTTGTTTACAGGTATCTTTATTTCTTTTCCAATCGTTAAAGTGCCGCCATTGTCAAAACCGTTCAGTTTTGCAACGGGTGCAGGGGCAATATTGTACAGTTTGCCAATATTGGTAAGTGTTTCTTTGGCAGCTACCGTATGCGATATATATAAATCGGGGTAAGTGCCTTGCACAATAATCTTGCGTTGTGCAATTGTGCAAAGGGTTATAATAAAACAGGTAATGGTTAAAGCTGTTCTCTTCATAAAAATTGGGGTCAAGAGCTGCGAAGTTAATATTTTAATATTCTCCACTCTTGTGGATAGTAATTATTAATGCGGTTGGGCAGCATTTTAATCCATCCTAAAGCTATCCCTTCGTATTTCACCAATGCCCATCCCCTTTTTTCTGATTGAATGGTCAAATCCTTTCTACGCAAATATTGTAAAGCATCTTCTTTGGACAGTTCGATAGATGGGATGCCATTCAAAGGGATGCAGCTTATGGCCAATTCATGCTGCGGTACAAAATCCTTTCCTTTTACGGAACCCAGATCTATCCCGGCTTTTTTAATATATAAATAGGCCGACAGCTCTTTTAATGCAGTGAACCATTGTTGCGGCATTGCCCTTAAATAGTCGCTATGTTTAAAAACAGTATAATTTGATGGTAACGCCACAAAAGATTGCAGCACTTGCAGCTCCTGCTTTGTGGGTTGTGGCAGTAGGTGTTCCTTCAACTTTTTATCGTCACTTGCTGTCTTCTTTTTGAATACTGCTATAAAAAAACCTTCTCCTTTTACTTTATCAGGATAAAAGCGGTAGCCGTAAGCCCCATGTTTTTCAGAAACCGTTTCAACAATGTCCCATTCTGCTGGTATATGTAATTGTAGGCTCTCAAGTTCACAGTCCGCTATCAACCAGTCTGCAATGGCTTCATCTTCTTCCCTGCTGTAGGAGCAGGTTGAATAAACAAGCACCCCTTCTTCTTTCAATGTAGGCAGCACATCGGCCAGTATCCTTTGCTGGCGCTGGCTGCAGAGCTGCACATTAGCCTCGCTCCATTCATTTATTGCATGTACATCTTTTCTAAACAAACCGCTACCGCTACAGGGTGCATCCACCACCAGCACATCAAAATAGTTGGGCAATTGCTGAAAGTCTTTAGGGTCATTGTTGGTAACAACCACATTATCGCTTCCCCATTTTGCAATATTTTCTACCAGTATGTTGGCTCTCGATTTTATTACTTCGTTACTTACCACCAGCCCATCTGTAAAGTAACTTGCCAGCAATGTGCTTTTGCCGCCTGGTGCCGCACAAAGATCCAGTACTTTTTGTTGGTTGGGTTTGCCTACAGATTGTTGTACTGCTTCCCATAAAAACATGCTGCTTGCTTCCTGTACATAATATGTACCAGCATGAAAAAATGGGTCGATGGTAAACAAAGGCCGTTGCTGCAAATAATAGCCATAAGGGCACCAGGGCACAGCAGAAGCTGTAGGGCTACCGATTACAGGATGCTGCAATTGCTTTAGTGGATTGACCCTTACAGAAGTTATCTGATCACCAGAAGCATGCACTGCTTCAAAGGTTTCCTGGTTGAAGCCTTTAACGTTTTGCAGTGACTGTATCAGCGGTTGGGGTAGCATCGGGCGAAGATAAGCATTGAAGAAGATTTGGACAGACAGGCATGAACGGGCCGTGGTTCATATTAAATTATTGTTAGCCCAATCTTGTTGAAACAGTACGGACACTGCATACCCAAACGTATTTTACAAGCTCAGTTTTACCGTTTATTCTACAAAGCATGCACTGCATCAACGCAAGCATACATACAAAAATATTAACCTATAAAGGCTGTGCAATTTATTCCACACCTATTTAGTAGAATATTTTGCTTATGTTGCAGTAATCCGAAAAATGCAATATGAAAAAAGTAACTTGTTTTACATGGAGTGAGCGTTGCGAGCCGCATAAGCAACGCACACAAGAAATCATCAAGCAGCATCCTGAAATTAGGAACTTGATTGGACGCAACCCATATACATTTTTAATTATACTTTTTTGTGTGGGTGTTCAAATTGCATTGGCTTATTACCTGCAAGATAAAAGCTGGTGGCTGGTGTTTGGTGCGGCGTATATTATAGGTGCCTTTGCCTGCCATACCTTGTTTGTATGCATACACGAATGTGCACATAACCTGGTTTTTAAAAAAAGCTACCTGAATACCATTGCTGGCATTATTGCCAACTTGCCCATGGTACTGCCCAGTGCGGTTTCTTTTAAAAAATACCATATCAAGCACCACAGCTTTCAGGGTGTGGAAGAGCTGGATGGCGATATGCCTTACCATTGGGAGGCACGCTTAATTAACAACTCCAGTTTCGGCAAAGCAATATGGTTACTATTTTATCCATTGTTTCAAATGCTTAGGCCAGCAAGGCTCAAAGAAATTTCTTTATGGGATACATGGACTGTCATCAACATGGTTGTAGAAGTGGTGTTCATTGGTTTCCTGACTTATTTCTTAGGTATCAAAGCATTGATATTTTTATTGGCCAGTTTCTTTTTCTCTGTCGGGCTTCACCCATTGGGTGCAAGATGGGTGCAGGAGCATTACCTAACGCATGGTGAGCAGGAAACCAAAAGTTACTATGGCCCATTAAATACAGTAAACTTAAATGTTGGTTACCATAATGAGCATCACGATTTCCCTTCCATACCTTGGAACAAGTTGCCTAAACTAAAAGCAATTGGCGGTAAGCATTATACTTCCCTCCATCACCATACATCGTACACCGCATTGCTGTTCCAGTTCCTGTTCGATAAAAAAATGTCTGTCTTTTCACGTATGGCCAGGGCCAACCGCGGCAAAACAAAACTGAATGATTATGGGCCGTATTGTGTGGACAGGTCTAAAATATTATTGGCCGAGGCAACAAAGCAAGCGTAGCAATTTTTTACTGGTTAAACAGGCACCTGTACAGGGCTCACCTGCATAGGCGTCGCACCCATCAGCCATACAACATGGCCTGACATCATACACTTTCAATAGCACAACAAACTTGCTGGAAGCCTTTATGCCCAGTTTTGCAAAGGGTTCCGGCAAGCTCAATATAGCCTTGTTGTTATAGCTTACTCTTTGCCACACCATTATATTTATGGTGCTGCCAAATGGGAGGGAAATTACCCTGAAAAGAAGAAACAGTCAATTACTTTTATTGAATGCCTACATACTTTTTATTTCTGTAACCAGTTGTTGCAAGGCCGCTTTTGCATCACCAAACAACATAGAAGTTTTTGGTTGAAAGAACAGGTCGTTTTCAATACCAGCATAGCCCGGTTTCATACTACGTTTGTTTACAATAACTGTTTTGGCCTGCTCAACCTCTAAAATAGGCATACCATAAATTGGAGAAGAAGGATCGTTTTTAGCCGCAGGGTTCACCACATCGTTTGCACCCAATATCAATACAACATCGGTAGATTTGAATACATCATTAGCATCTTCCATCTCCAATAGTTTTTCGTAGCTAACATCTGCTTCGGCCAATAAAACGTTCATGTGGCCTGGCATACGTCCTGCTACTGGGTGGATGGCATATTTTACTTCAACACCTTTTTCTTCCAATAATTTTTCCAATTCATGACAGGTATGCTGGGCCTGAGCCACAGCCAAACCGTAGCCCGGTACAATCATTACACGGTTAGCATAGGCCATTACCGTTGCCGCATCGCTAATGGAAATTTCTTTATAGCTGCCTTGCTCTTTTGAACCGCCACCAGCAGTTTTCTTGGCACCGCCAAAAGAACCGATCAATACGTTTTTCAAACTACGGTTCATTGCCTTACACATCAATATGGTAAGCAATGTACCTGCTGCACCAACCAATATACCGCCCGTAAGCATTACTTTATTGTTGTATAAGAAACCGCCGCAAGCAGCAGCCACACCCGTAAATGAATTCAATAAAGAAATTACTACTGGCATATCTGCACCACCAATAGGGAACACAAACAGGATTCCGTACACCAATGAAAGTGCAAGTACCAAATAGAACAAGTGGTAGTTGGAAGCTGTAAGATTGAATGTTAGGTAGCCAGCTAAGATCAATGTACAAACCATTAATACCATGTTGGCAATTTGTTGACCCAGAAATGCGAAGTCTTTTATTTTGCCATTCAATTTGCCCCAGGCAATAATGCTACCTGCAAAAGAAACAGAACCAATGATAACACCTAAAAATATCGTCAACAACAACCCACTTTGTTCAGCAGGGAATTCTGATAAGGAATGTGAAGCATGATTGAATTCGATTACTGAAATCAACATGGCACAGGCACCACCCATGCCATTGAAGAGACTTACCATTTCTGGCATTGCAGTCATTTTTACTTTTTTTGCTGCAAGTGTACCAACGATGGTACCAATGATTAAACCACCAAATATCCACGGGTAGTTATGAAGCTTAGCACCACTATCATCTTTGTATAAAAAGATGGTACCGAATATGGCAATTGCCATACCTGCTGCTGCCACTAAATTCCCTTTACGTGCCGATGCAGGATTGGACAGCATTTTCAATCCCAATATAAAAGTGATGGAACCTATTAAGTAACAGATGGTGAGTATGTGTTGTGCCAATGCTTCCATTATATTTTTTTTGTTTGATGGTATGGGTCATATTTCGACGGGCTCAATATGACAGCTTCTCTGTTGTATATTATTATTTGCTACTTCTTTTTCTTGAACATTTCCAGCATACGGTCGGTAACCACAAAACCACCCACCACGTTTAATGTACCCAGTATCACTGCAAGGAAGCCAAGTATCAATGCCAAATAATTATCGGCTTCAGCTTTGCCCATTACAATGATGGCACCAATGATTACCACGCCGTGAATGGCATTTGCACCACTCATTAAAGGTGTATGCAGTACGCTTGGTACTTTGCCAATTATTTCAATGCCCAAAAAAACCATCAGTATTACGATGTAAATGATTTGCTGGTTTTCCTGAATAAAATTCAAAACAGTTTCCATGAGTTGTTCATTTATTGTTTGAAGCTACGCTTCGATAAAAGTTCAGATATATTCGTCAGTTGATGGGAGCGACGCCACGAAAGTTGAAGTATGTGCTGTTGTTAAATACAAAATTTTCATTCTCCATTCACACTTCGACGGGCTCAGTATGACACCGGTTTCAGAACATCAAACTTTACACTTTCAACTTCAAACTTTTTTATAATCCCTTCACCCTTTCATGCACTACTTCACCGCCATGTGTAATGCAGCAGCCTTTTACCAGATCATCTTCAAAATTCAAATTGATTTCGCCTTCTTTGGTAATGATCAACTGTAAAAAATTGAGTACGTTTTTACCGTACATTTTACTTGCATCAAAAGGCATTCCGCTTGGCAGGTTGCTGTTGCCAACAATCAGTACACCATTACTTGTAACAACATGTTCGTTGTTTTTTGTAAGTGGGGTATTGCCACCTGTAGCGGCTGCAAGGTCAATAATTACGCTGCCGTTACGCATGCTGTTGAGCATTTGCTCCGTAATCAATATCGGTGCTTTTTTACCCGGAATTTGTGCGGTGGTAACAATTACATCTGCCTTGGCTACGCTTTCTGCAATTTTTTGTTGTTGCTTTTGTTTGTATTCTTCTGTTTGTTCAACTGCATAACCACCAGCTTTGGTAGCATCTGCCGCACCTTCCACTTCCACAAATTTTGCACCCAGGCTCATTACTTCTTCTTTAACTGCTGGGCGAGTATCGAACACTTCCACTACTGCACCCAAACGTTTGGCCGTTGCAATGGCTTGCAAGCCTGCAACACCTGCACCCAATATCAACATCTTGGCTGGGGGTATGCTTCCGGCAGCCGTCATGAACATAGGAAAGTAACGTGGCAGTAAAGTAGATGCCAATAGCACTGCACGGTAACCGGCAATATTTGCCTGGCTGCTCAGTACATCCATACTTTGTGCACGGGTGGTACGTGGTATCAGGTCAAGACTGAAAGTGGAAACGTTTTTGGCGGCCCATTGTTTCATTTCGTTGAAGTGGAACAATGGCTGAAATACGCCCAGTGCCACGGCATTGCTTTTTAGACCGTTTACATCGTTTGTTGTTAATGGGTTCAACGACAGTACAATATCGCTTTGCAGTACCTGGCTCCTGCCTGCAACGCTTGCCCCTTTTTGTGTATAGGCTTCGTTGGTAGCATAGGCATTTGCACCTGCACCGTCTTCAATAACTACCTGTACATTTTTTTTGAGGAGTGCTTCCACTTGCTCGGGCAATAGGGATACCCTGTTTTCGCCTTGTGGTTCTTTTAATATACCTACAATCAATGGAGTTTGTTTTGATTGGGCGTGAAATTATTGCTTTTATTGAAACAATGGATGTTTTGTGTGCAAACGTTTTCGAAGCAGTTATGAAGTTGGTAGTATTTGGTTGATATGGTTGATAGTTGACAGGGCGTCAAGTAAGTACTTTTATCGGCGTTGCTCCCGATAGCTATTGGTACATCAAGTGAAGAATAGAGCTGAACTTTTATAGGAGGGTGTGAACCCACCCTTTAAAGATCATATTCCATTTCGTGTCCCTTCTTGCCCCTCCAAATAGGGGATGAACCTCATCAGAACCTTACCACAAAATCCTGCTTCACTTTAAAATCCCTCCGCAGCAGTACAATGCCAATAAAAAACAGGTCGATGGTCATGGTTACCTGCGGATGCTGTTTCACTTCTTCCCAAGCCTGTTCCATTTCTTGGCTCCAATGCACGTCGTCCAGTATAATGATGGTGTGTTCATTCGATTTTTTCAGCACTTCGTTAAAGTAATTGATGGTGGGTTGGTAGCGGTGGTTGCCATCAAGGAAAGCAAGATCCAATGTTGGCAGGTTGGCCAGAACGGTGGTAAGTGTCTCATCAAAATTGCCTTGAACTAGTTGTATGTTGTGGAGTTGAAGTTTCTGGAAATTTTCCTTGGCAATGTTTGCAACAGCAGTTGAGCCTTCCATAGTAATTACCGTAGCATCTGGTTTTGCGGCAGCCAGGTAGGCCGTGGTAATGCCTAAAGATGTTCCCAGTTCTACAATGGTTTTGGGTTGGTAATAGTCAACCATCCTGAACAGCAACTGCGAAAACTTGCTGGGCTTTAAGGATGATTTGGCAATTGCCTTTACGGTTCGCTGCTTGGTTAGGCCTGTGTGCGAGCCTGCACCAAAATCCTCGATGGTCAGTTGCCTTGCATCCGTCAATAATTGATGTCTTACCCGCTCAACCTGATTGTATGTATAGAAGCCCCTTTTATCGTTGAGCACGTCTTTTACAAATGCAAAAACAAAAGGCGAATGCACGCCATGCCCCTTGCCATTGCTGGCTTTTAAGTAATAGTTGATATACTTGAATGCTAACTGTACCGGTGAATACATTATTGAATTGCTTGTTGGCTTGGCAGCCTTTTAAGCAGCCAAAGTAAGGCATAAGTGCCAATGAATAAAGATATAAAATGCAGCACCTTGAATTCTATATTGTATGGCAGGTAAAAAATAAAGCCGGAAGATGGCTGCCCTTTGCAAACTGTGTTATACAATATGCTAACAATATCCCATTGTAACAGGAGCAGCATAACCAATGAAGCGGTTTTGTTTTTTGCCAATCTTTTTGAAATAAATAAAAATGGCAATACTATCAATAACAGGTAACGTATCTCGAACCAACCGATGGGTGGGGTTTCTTTGGGCAACTGTTTTGGGTCGACCTTTAATGACAATGCAAACTGAACAAGGTTATACAGTTGCCTTATTAAATAACACGCATAAAAAATAAGTACCGTATTATTTACTGTAACCAGGTTGCTGCAATATATTTTGTATTGCTTTTTTACAATAAAAAAAGCAGCAATAAAAAGTATGATGGCAAAGGAGTAAGCGGTATCTATAAAATCAAAAAACATGGTTTATTTCCTCTCCCATAATTGAAAACTGTAAGGAAATAAGTGTTTTTCATCTGCCGGCATGTCCTTGTTTGAGACAAGATTGAATTTGCTGGTATCAATTTCGGGAAAAAAAGTATCGCCATCAATTTCGGTATGTACACGGGTCATATAAATCCTGTCAGCCTTTTTGATGGACTCTTTATAGATTTCTCCACCACCTATAACAAAAAGTTCTTTGTATTGGTGTTCCTTTACCAGAAACGTTGCATCGTCCAAACTCGCAACAGCAACCACACCGTCTGCCTGCCAGTCCTTTTGTCGGGTAATGACAATATTCAGTCTTCCGTTTAGGGGCTTGCCACCCAGACTTTCAAAGGTTTTGCGGCCCATTGCCACAGGCATTGCCCAAGTGGTGTTCTTAAAAAATTTCAGGTCGTTTGGCAAATGCCAAAGCAATTGGTTGTTTTTGCCAATGGCATTGTTGGTAGAAGCTGCAACGATAAGGGATATAAGCATTGGACAAATGTAAATGTTGAATGTAAAATGTAGAACTTAAAATGTAAAAGTGAAAGCACCTGCTATTTAGCAATTGTGTTTCTTTTTGCTGTGGTTACACTTGCTGTAAATATGGCAATTAATTCGTTTACTTCTTTAAAAGCATTTTCAATATGTGTACTGGTAACAAGTGGTTTTTCTTTTATGATCCTTAAATTTATCCTTGTTTCCCTTAGTTCTTTCAAACCAATTTTCATCTTATGTACAAAGTCTGCCCTACTTTCTGCTGCTTGAGCTTCCCCATATAAAAGTGCGGGAGCAGTACCACTTTTAGAAAGTTGATATTCTAAATTCTGTCCCACTTTTGATGATGGAAGTGCTTCACAAACTCCAAGACACATGATAGCAAACTTCACTAACCTATCTTCTAAATCATATTTCTTTTCGCTTTCCATATCCTTCTACATAATCAACTTTTACATTTTAAATTTAACATTCAATATTTTACATTTAAACAGCAACAGGTGCTTTTATATGCGGATGGAACTGATAGTTTTCCAATGAAAAGTCTTCGAACTTGAAATCGAAAATATTCTTAATGGCAGGGTTCAGTTTCATGGTGGGCAGCTCGTAAGGTATACGTGTCAACTGCAATTGCGTCTGCTCTATATGGTTGTTGTACAAATGCACATCGCCAAAGCTGTGCACAAAATCGCCCAGTTGCAGGTCGCAAACCTGTGCAATCATCATGGTCAACAAAGCATACGAAGCAATATTGAACGGCACGCCCAGAAACACGTCTGCACTGCGTTGGTACAACTGGCAACTCAACTTGCCATCAGCCACATAAAACTGGAAAAGGCTATGACAAGGCATCAATGCCATCTTAGGCAGCTCGGCCACGTTCCAGGCACTTACAATCAGCCGCCTACTATCGGGGTTTGTCTTAATCTGATTGATCACATCCGTAATCTGGTCCACCACGGTCCCATCTGCACCTTGCCAGCTACGCCACTGCTTACCATATACAGGTCCAAGGTCACCGGTTTCGTCGGCCCACTCGTTCCATATACTTACACCATTGTCTTTCAGGTATTGAATATTCGTATCGCCCTTCAAAAACCACAGCAGCTCATACACAATGCTTTTCAGGTGCAACCGCTTTGTGGTCACCATGGGGAAACCATCCTGCAGGTTGAACCGCATCTGGTAACCGAAACAACTGATAGTGCCCGTGCCCGTACGGTCATGCTTCTGCACACCATTGTCCAATATATGTTGTAGTAATTGCTGATACTGTTGCATAGCTGCAAATTAAAGAAACCTATTGGCAGGTACAACCCTATAAAATTTACATGGGGAGAATCTGTTAAGAAGATTAGTCCACATGCCAACCCAATGATTGAAGGGAAAAGCCCATCATGGTATTGCGTAGAAACACGTATTGTTGATATAAAACAAGAAGAATTATAACGTTTATTTGGTTTAAACAAATAACTTTATATTCCTTTCGCAAACACCAGAACAACAAGGCCAAAAGGCTGCTAACCAATAAAGTAAATCCAGATATGGCTGTTGCCAACTGTTTGTTGTTTTTCCATTTTACGCAATGCAGTTTATATTGCCCTACTGTTTCAAATGGTTGGGTACAAATAAACACATCCAACAGTCGCAATAGTTTTATACTAAAACAATCTTATGTCTCCAGGTAAGCACGAGATACCAAACATACAATTCGAATTGCTTTTCGAAGAATCACCAGACCTGTACCTGATTCTTTCGCCAGACCTCGTGATCATTACTGCCAGCGACAATTATTTAAAAACAACCCTAACCAGTAAAGAAGCCATAGTAGGCAAATATGTATTTGATGTTTTTCCAGACAACCCCGATGCAGCAACAACAGGTTCATTCAATTTAAAGCAATCGTTCGATTATGTGACCCATAACAGGCAGGCACATGCCATGCCAACACAGCAATATGACATACAACATGCTGATGGGCGTTTTGAGACCAAATTTTGGGACATTCTCAACAAACCGGTGCTCAATAAACAAAACGAACTGCTCTACATCATCAATTCCGTAAAGGATGTAACGGAATACACCAGGCTGCAAATGCAGGAAAAAAAGCAAAGCATTGCACTGGAAGAAAGCAACAGCAAACTGTTGGCCGAAGTGGAAGAAAGAAAACGGCTGCAGCAGGAACTGGAAGAATTGAATGCGGTACTATCGAAGCAAGTTGACAAAAAAACAACCGAACTGAATTCGATCTTTGAAAGGATTGCCGATGGTTTTATTTCATTGGACAAGGATTTCCGCTATACACATGTAAATAAAAAAGCAGGCGAATTAACGCATAGGAACCCCGAGTCCTTGATAGGCAAATATATTTGGGACGAATTTCCCGATGCAGTTGGCACCGATACCTACCATGCTTTTAACAAGGCCATGCAAAGCCAGCAATACATGGTGAATACCGATTATTTTGAGCCGCTTGACCTTTGGCAGGAGAACCATATATACCCTTCTGAAAATGGCCTGACCATTTTTATCCGGGATATTACCCAGAAGAAAAAAGCCGAGCAGCAACTGAGTGAAGTTTACAACGACATGCATACGGCATTGAACAGTATCACGGATGGTGTAATATCTGTTGACAACAACTTCAGGTACACGTTCATCAACGATGCTGCTTTGACCAATATTGCACGCACCCGTGAAGAGATGCTGGGCAAAACGCTTTTGGAAATAAGGCCCGAGCTTGCACATACACCTTTCTGGAAAAAGTACCAGGAAGTGATGCAGACTAAAGTAGTAGGTGAAATTGAGGGCTTCTTTGCCCCTTTGAATATTTGGGCATTGGTAAAAATCTATCCTTCAAAAGACGGGCTTACCTTTTTTTACAAAGATGTTACAGCAGCAAAAAAGATCCAGAATGCATTGGTGGCTTCCGAAAAAAAATACAGGCTGCTTTTTGACAATAACCCGTTGCCCATGTGGATGATTGACGTGAACACTTTGAATATTGTTGATGTGAACGAAGCTGCCATTGAGCATTACGGTTATACAAGGGCTGAGTTCCTTGGCATGAATATCCGCGATATACGCCCTACTGAAGATATAGCCAAAATGGAAGCTGCATCCAACCAAAAGAACAGCTCCATCAGGAAGGCCGGCATCTGGACACATTTAAAAAAAGATGGCACACAGATAAAAGTAGAAATAACATCGCACGACATCAATTACCTGGAGCAAAAAACAAGACTGATACTTTCCAATGACGTAACCGATAAGGTAATGGCAGAAGATGCCTTATTGAAGTTGAACGGCGAGCTAAGGCAACTGTACACGCACCAGCAAAACATACGCGAAGAAGAAAGGAAATATATAGCACGGGAAATACACGACGAGTTGGGACAATTGATCACCGGTCTTAAAATGGACATCAGTTGGTTAAAGCAACGCATCATTCAAAAGCAGCCAGAGCTTACCGAAAAACTGAACGAGAGTATTGGCCTGCTGGATGAATCGGTAAAAACAATCCGGAAGATATCTTCCGAATTAAGACCTGGCATATTGGATGATCTGGGCATTATAGATGCCCTGGCCTGGCTGGCAAAAGATTTTGAAAAACGTACACAGATACAATGCAAGATCAATAACCTTGCAGGCGACAGCATTGATTGTAGCGATGAAGTAAAAGTGGTGCTGTTCAGGGTTTTTCAAGAGGCATTGACCAATATCATGCGGCATGCAGAAGCCACGGCAATAACAACGGAAATATCCAAGGAAAAAAACCTATTGACCATGCAGATAGCCGATAACGGAAAGGGTTACGATGTTACCAAACAAACCAAGACATTGGGTATTTTGGGCATGAAAGAAAGAATTGCCAACGTAAACGGAGCATTATATATTAGTAGTGCACCCGGCAGGGGAACCAGTATTACCATTATAATTTCTATTTAAGCAATATGAAAATTCTAATAGCAGATGACCATGGTGTTGTAAGGAAAGGACTTATTACCATATTGGTAGAAGCCTTTCCGTTTGCGGAGATTATTGAAGCAAGGGACGGTGCCGAACTATTGCAACAGGCCGATGCAGACAAGTGGGACATTATCATTACCGACATATCCATGCCTGGCCGCTCTGGCATGGACATATTGAAGGACCTCAAAGAAATTGCACCCAAAGTACCGATACTGGTTTTAAGTGTGCATGCTGCCGAGCAATATGCAGTACGCACCATAAAAGCAGGTGCATCGGGCTATCTTACTAAAGAAAGTGCACCCGATGACCTTGTAAAAGTGGTACAGCATATTGTTAGCGGACGGAAATACATAACACCGGAAATAGCCGAGATGCTTGCCGAAAGCTACAATGATGACAAGCCTGCTCATGAAAACCTCTCCGACCGTGAGTTTGAAGTGATGAAGCTGATCTCTTCCGGCAAGACCGTTTCCGAAATTGCGGACATACTCTCATTAAGTGTAAATACCATCAGTACTTACCGCTCCCGTATCCTGGACAAAATGCAGATGTCTACCAACGCAGAGCTTACACATTATACGATAAAGAACAAGCTCATTTAACCATCAGCAATAAGGTTGTTGCTGTAGTAAGAATTGCTACAGCAACAACCTTTAACACTACCGCGGTTTCATATTTCTCCCTATTTGTATCGCCTTTATTTGATTGTTCATTTGCAGTAGAAAAACAACCAAATGAACAATCAACTCATGCGTGTATTAATTGTAGATGACAGCAACATCATACGTGACAAATTGCACCTGATGGTTGCCGAAGTAAAGCCCGTACAGCATATTTTCCTGGCACAGGACTTCAACTCGGCCATGCTGCAGGTAAAACAAAACAGGCCATCTGTGGTGCTGTTAGACCTTAACCTTCCAGGCAAAAGCGGTATAGAAATATTAAGGGAAATCAAGGCTTTTGACAAGACCATTAAGGTAATTGTGGTAAGCAACCTGGCTACAGAGTACTATCAGATCATCTGCAATTTCCTGGGTGCCGAATTTTTTGTTGACAAACATCACGGCTTTGAGCACATTCCCGGATTGCTACATAAAATAGACAGGAAGCACATCAACTAGATATATGTATTCACTATGAAAAACCACCACCCATCTAAAGAAATCCGCTACATCTAAAAAAACGCCCCTGATGAAAACTCGGCCGAAAGGCTGTTGTTTCGGCCCCTTTTAGGGGCCTTTTTTTATGCATCTGCAACGCCAAAAACGCTGTAGTCAAAACAACTACAACTTATACATGCTTTATACTATAACAACTGGTTGTTTGTTTCCATTCTTTTACATTTTATATTATGCACGGCAGCGGTTTGAAAATATTACTGGTAGACGACTCCAATATTGTATTGCAGCGATTGCAACCCATGTTGCATGAAGCATTGCAGATTGAAAAAATGGTGATTGTTTTTGATGCCGATGATGCCATACTTACTGTGCAGAACTTTCAGCCGCATATTGTATTGCTGGATATAAACCTGCCCCGAAAAAATGGCCTCGAAGTACTGAAATACATTAAACTAAACCAGCAACATATAAAAGTGGTAATGGTTACCAGTCAGCCTGCAGACCAGTACAGGGACCTGTGCATGGACCTGGGTGCCGATTCGTTCGTGGATAAGTCGATTGATTTTGAAATGATACCGGATATCATCAAACAGCTTACAAGCTAAGCTTACTTTCTTCTTTGCAGTTCCCTTTTTATCAAGGTAAGTTCCCTACCCGTTTGTCCGCTTACAGACGAATTTTCTTGTGCCCTTCGCATTAAATAAGGAATGACATCGCCAATAGGGCCAAAAGGCAAATACTTGCTTACGCTACATCCTTCTTTCGCCAGGTTGAAAGTGATATTGTCGCTCATGCCATACAGCTGCGAAAAATGTATATGTGGGTGGTTATGTGGAATACTTTTCTGCTCCAATAAATCGTAGGCCAACAAATTGCTCTGTTCATTGTGCGAAGCGACAATAACAGAAATGGTCTCTATATTGTCAATACAGTATCGTACGGCAGCATCATAGTCCCTGTCCGTACTTTCCTTATCGGGCTGTATCAACGAAGGGTAACCTTTTTGCGATGCCCTGTTCCTTTCCTTTTCCATATAGGCACCTCTTACCAGTTTTGCCCCTAAAACAAAGCCCTGCTGCTTTGCAATCCTGTGCGACAGTTGCAGGAACTGCAGCCTGTCGTGCCTGTACAGTTGAATGGTATTGAATACAATGGCTTTTTCCTTGTTAAACTCTTCCATCATTTCCATGGTAAGCCTATCCACCGGGTCCTGTATCCAGCTTTCTTCCGCATCTACCAAAACGCCGATATTCTTTTCGGCAGCAGTGGCACAAATGGCATACATACGGTCCTTTACACGCTCCCACTCCGCAATTTCATCTTCATGGTCATGCACACCACTACGCAAACGTGGGGCTTCATTTAAAGTTTCCAGTAATTTGAAGCGGGCAAAACCGGTAACTTTCACACTAATAAACGGGATATTTTTTTGTGTGGCCGCATAGTTGATCACACGTATAAATTCATCGGTGGCAACATCAAAATTCGATTCGCCTTCCTTGCCCTCTACGCCATAGTCCAGAATAACCTGAACACCATATTTGCCAAGGGTTTCGCCTACCACAGCGGTCTCTTCCAGGCTCTCGCCACCCACAAACTGTTTAAAAATGGTATTGCGTACAATTTTGTTGATAAAAGGCAGCCTACCCTTTATCAATAACGGCGTAACCCTTGTACCAATGGGCACAAACAAGGGATAACCCATGGTACTAAAAAGAAACTTGGCTTTTTTAAGTTCCTTCTCCGTTTTATAAGCAAAAGCATTTTCCGTATTGTCGAATGAAATCTGAGCCATACTAACACCCGTTAATGTTGCGAATATCGGACGCTAGTCGGTTATAAAAAAATAATGGTTATGCAGTAGTGTGAATTATTTGTTAGTGCGGTATATTATTAAGGGATTGATCATATTTGTATCAAAGCAGCTATGGTTTTTCATGGTATTCCATCCGATATTCAAAACATAAAAATTACTAATAAACCTGTGTTTGTAGTACAATTGATATAAAACCATTCTTCCACCAAACATCCTTCCTTTACCTTCGCCACAAATTTTACCGAATGGCAGCCGAAGCAAAAAAAGCTAGTGACAGTTTTACGATTATGAACGAACTCGTTCTACCCAACGATACCAATACTTTTGGTAACCTGATGGGCGGACGTTTAATGTATTGGATGGATATTGCCGCAGGTATTGCTGCTGGCAAGCATTGCAATACGCCCAGCATGACGGCAAGCGTTGACAATATCAGTTTCAAGACACCCATTAAATTGGGCAATGTGGTACATATTGAAGCTAAAGTCTGTAGGGCTTTCACCACATCCATGGAAATACATATAAAGGTTTGGGGCGAGGACCTATTGCACCAGTACAAATATGAAAGCAACGAAGCCTACTTTACGTTTGTTGCATTGGACCCCAACGGAAAACCCAGGGAAGTACCACCACTTATTCCTGAAAGTGAAGACGAAATAAGGCTATACGATGGTGCCCTTCGCCGCAGGCAGATACGTTTGATACTAGCAGGTAAAATGAAACCCGATGATGCACTGGAACTAAAAGCACTATTCAACCTATAAAAAGTGTTATTGTACAAGTCACCCTACGGTGACTTTTTTTATGGTCCAAAAAAATAGTTGCATAGCTAACTAATTTTTATTTAGCTTTGATACCCGACATCAAACTCAAACATTATTTGTTGTATGAAAAGAGTCATTAAAAAAATTGCTGTACTAGGTAGCGGTGTAATGGGTTCAAGAATTGCCTGCCATTTTGCAGGCATCGGTGTACAGGTGCTGCTACTGGACATTGTTCCCAAAGACACACCTGCCGATGCAAAACCGGCTTTGAAAAACAAGATTGTGAACGATGCATTGTCTACTGCCATCAAAAGCAATCCTAGCCCAGTATTTACCAAAGACGTAATAAAGAAAATCACAACGGGCAATTTTGATGACAACATGAAAGATATTGCCAGTTGCGACTGGATTATTGAAGTGGTGATTGAACGTTTGGACATTAAGCAGCAGGTGTATGAAAAAGTAGAACAGTATCGTAAACAAGGCACGCTCATCACTTCCAATACTTCCGGCATTCCCATACACATGCTTAGCGTAGGCAGAAGCGATGATTTTAAAAAGAATTTCTGCGGCACACACTTCTTCAACCCACCCAGGTATCTAAGACTGCTCGAAATAATACCTACACCAGATACAGATGAGGCTGTGGTTGATTTCCTTATGGAATACGGCAGTTTGCAATTGGGCAAAACAACCGTGTTATGTAAAGACACACCGGCCTTTATAGCCAACAGGATTGGGGTGTTCAGCATTATGAGCATCTTCCACATCATGCAAAAACTGGGGCTTACCATCGACGAAGTGGATGCGTTGACTGGCCCAATTATAGGCCGTCCAAAATCGGCCACATTCAGAACTGCAGATGTTGTTGGTATCGATACTTTGGTGAAGGTGGCAAAAGGGGTGGCCGATAACTGCCCAACAGACGAAGCAAAAGACATATTCAACATACCTGACTGGCTTGATAAAGTGGTAGCCAATAACTGGCTTGGCGATAAAACCGGTCAAGGATTTTTCAAGAAAACAAAATCGGATGCAGGTAAGGAAATATTGACGTTGAACCTGCAGACTATGGAATACGCTGCAAGGGTAAAACCAAAATTTGCAACGCTTGAAACAGCCAAGCCAATAGATGATTTAAAGACAAGGTTAAAAGCCCTCAATGCAGGCACAGACAAAGCTGGTGATTTTTACCGCCAGTTCCATTATTCCTTATTTTCCTACATCTCACATCGCATACCTGAAATAAGCGATGAAATTTACCGTGTGGACGATGCCATGATGGCCGGCTTTGGTTGGGAAATTGGTGCTTTTGAAAGCTGGGATGTATTGGGCGTGGCAAAAACCATTGAAGCCATGAAAGCCAATGGCTACAAGGTTGCACCATGGGTTGATGAAATGATTGCAAGCGGTGCCACCAGTTTCTACAAAGTTGAAAACGGCAAACGTTTATATTATGATGTTGCCACAAAAACATATAAGGCACTGCCTGGCGGCGATGCGTTTATTGTACTGAGCAATCATGCAGATAAACTGGTCTGGAAAAATTCGGCCTGCAAAATGTATGATATTGGCGATGGCGTTGCTGGCTTTGAATGGAGCACTAAAATGAACAGCATTGGTGGCGAGGTGCTGGAAGGTGTAAACAAAGCCATTGCCATTGCAGAAGAAAAATTCAAAGGGCTTGTAATAGCAAACGATGGGGCCAATTTTAGTGCGGGTGCAAATGTTGGAATGATATTCATGCTGGCCATTGAACAGGAATATGACGAGTTGGATATGGCCATACGCATGTTTCAGAATACCATGATGCGTTTGCGTTATTCCAACATCCCTGTAGTTACTGCTCCGCATGGGCTTACCCTAGGCGGTGGTTGCGAAATGAACCTGCATGCCGATAAGGTTTGTGCTACTGCCGAAACCTATATTGGCTTGGTGGAACTGGGCGTTGGCCTTATTCCTGGTGGCGGCGGTACCAAAGAATTCGTGCTGCGTGCCAGCGATGAACTGCATGCGGATGAACCCGAAACAAATACATTAAAAGACAGGTTCTTTTCCATTGCCACAGCCAAAGTGGCCACATCTGCACAGGAAGCCTTCAATATGGGCATACTACGCAAGGGGCACGACGAAGTGGTGATGAACCTTGGGCGAAGGATAAGCGAAGCAAAGAAAAGTGTAATTGAACTATATGATGCTGGTTATACCATTCCACAGCAACGCAAGGATATAAAGGTATTGGGCAGGTTGGGCTTGGGTGCCTTCCTGGCCGGCATCAATGGCATGTGGCGTGGCAACTATGCAACCGATCATGATGCACTCGTTGCCCGTAAGCTTGCTTATGTAATGTGTGGCGGCGATTTAAGCGAGCCACAATTTGTAAGCGAGCAATACCTGTTGGATCTTGAACGTGAAGCATTCCTATCGCTTTGCGGAGAAAAGAAAACACTGGAAAGGATACAAAGCGTACTGAAAAGCGGAAAGCCATTAAGGAACTAACAATGAAAAACTAGGCGATAAAAAAAGCACCCGGCAATCAATTGCATTGGGTGCTTTTTATTTGGTATGCATACGCACTTATAGTTCCTTTTTCAATGCCACATAAAAGCTGCTCCCCTCTCCCAGCTTGCTCTCCACCCATATCTTTCCACCATTGCTTTCAATAAAATCCCTGCTCAATAGCAGGCCAAGTCCTACTCCCAATTCATCTGCAGTTCCCACAGTTGTATGGCTACTGATAAAAAGGTTGTCCAATTGTTTATCGGTCATACCATTACCTTCATCTTTTATGCAGATGATTACTTCGCTAGCCTGCTCTTCTGTACTAATGGAAATAGTGCCATTGGGATGGGTAAACTTCACCGCATTGTTCAAGAGGTTCCTTACTACAATGCCAATCATGTTCCTGTCTGCCTGTACCTGAAAAGCCTTGCTTCTGTCCCATTTAAACTGGATACTTTTTTCTGATGCCCTTTTCTCCAGCAACACCACTTCCTCATGAATGCAATCATTCAGGTTAAAGAAAGTCCTGGTAATCTTAAGTCCACCAAACTGGCTCTTGGCCCAATACAAAAGGTTGTTCACAAAGTTGGCGGTATTGTTTACATGCTTCTCTACCGATGGCATCAGGTCTATTACTTCCTCCGGGGTAATCAATTGGTTATTGTACAAGTAAAACATGCTCTGCAAAGAGATTAATGGCGACCGTATATCATGCGACACAACAGAAAACATTTTGTTCTTTACATCATTCAGCTTGCTCAGCTCTGTTTTTTGCAGTTCCAATATCTGTTTCTGTTTTTCAATTTCTGCATTCTTCTGTTCCAGTAAGCCATTGTACGTCCTGATCCTTTTGTTCTTTCCATAACTGATCCATGCAATGGCCAATGCAATCAGCAACAAGGCCGATAGGGCAGTAATCAACATCAGGCTCCTGCTCTTTATATGCTCGGCCCGTATATTGTATTCATGCTCCGCATCCTTTCTTGCAAGCAACAGCCCTGTCCTGTCCTTCAGCAACCGCTCCTTATTTTCATAATACAGGTCTTGATAATACAATGCCTGCTCATAGTTCTTATCGGCTGTGTATGTCTGTTGCAAGGTCCTTGCAGTTTTAATCACCTGCCGGTAATTCTTGTATTGCAAAGACATGTTCAAGCTTTTTGTTGCATAAAAAATTGCGGAATCCTTGTTTCCCGCAAGGCGGTATATTTCTGCTATCTGCTGGTAATAATCTGCAAAACCAAAATGGGCGTATGTGGTATCGGTACTATACTGTATGGTCCTGCAAATGGCCAGTGCCTCTTCGTATTTTCCCATGGCACGGTACACATCTGCAACGGCCCCCATTGCCCCGTTTATTAAATAGCCATCACCGGCCTTGCGTCTTAGCTTTAAAGAAACCTGTGCAGCATTCAAGGCACTGTCCAGCTCATTCCTTTCAAGAAACACCCAACTGCAATGCAACTGTGCGTATGCAATTCCCTGCTCGTCTTGTAACTGGGTAAAAATTGTTTCTGCTTTCTTGAAATAGTCCAACGCTTTATCGTAAAGGCCCTGGCTGAAAAAACTCTTGCCGATATTGTCGTAGCAATAAGCCATGCCACTTTTGTCCTGTATCTCTTCTGCTATTTTCAACGATCCATAGATCCATTCAACCGATTCTTCTTCATAGGCATAATGCCAGTAGGACACACCAATAAAGCGGGTAACATCTGCCTGTAGTTTCTTATTGCCACATAGCTGTGCTTCGCTAATTGCCCGCTTGCCATAAAGAACGCAGGAATCGAGACTGCTATAACGGTAATACCAACATATATTCTTTAAGGCAATTGCTTTTGCGGAATCGGTACCGGCTTCTGCCAGCTTTTGTTGCAGCCTAGCCGGAACAGTATCTGTAAAGCCATAAACAAGAACAGAAAGGCAAAAAAAGCAGGATGAAAGCAATACTTTTTTGAATGTTTTCTTAATAGGAATTGGGATTGGCAATCTTTGAATTGGGGTCATTCACACAAAATATTATTACTTAACTAAGCTAACTGATTTTTACTGTAAAACCAGTAATAGTATTACTAGTTTTTAGTAGAAAAAATTCTAATTTTAAAAAGCACCAACAGTTATTTTGCAATGCTGCAATTTACTCCTATCTTGTTGCCCCCAACTTCAACCAGCACCTATTTACAGGTGGTTTCCATTGTATTCAAATCATTAAAACCCTCTATAAAATGAGCACGCCCATTTTATCCATTCACAACCTTGCAAAAAATTATGGCAGCATAAAGGCCCTCAACGGTATTTCTTTCGAAGTGCCCAAAGGCTGCGTGTTTGGCATCCTTGGTCCCAATGGCAGTGGCAAGACAACTACACTGGGCATTATACTTGATGTATTGAAGGCAAGCAGTGGCAACTTTAACTGGTTTGGTAAGCCCAGTGGTCCGGATACCCGTAAACAGATTGGCTCCTTACTGGAAACACCCAATTTCTATCACTACCTATCAGCCATCGACAACTTGAAAGTAACGCAAGCCATCAGCCACCGTGGCAATGCAAACGATATTGAAGCGGTACTTCAAACAGTGAACCTTGCACATAGAAAGAAAAGCAAGTTCAGTACTTATAGCCTGGGCATGAAGCAACGCCTGGCCATTGGTGCGGCATTGCTTGGCAACCCCGATGTACTGGTATTTGACGAACCCACCAACGGACTTGACCCCGTGGGCATTGCAGAAATACGTGAGCTGATAAAACGCCTGGCCAATGAAGGCAAAACAATTATTATGGCCAGCCATTTATTGGATGAAGTAGAAAAAGTATGCACGCATGTGGCGGTGCTTAAAAAAGGCACGTTGCTAACTGCGGGTGCAGTAAATGAAGTTATGTCCAATGAAGACATTGCAGAAGTTGGTGCAACCGATAACGAACAGTTGTTCAACATACTGAAAAACTTTGCCGGTAGTACCAGCATCACCCATGAGGGCGGAAAAGTGCAACTGCATTTTCCGTTGGGCACTGCCAAGTTGGACGACATCAATGCATATTGTTTCAGCAAAGGCATAACCCTTAACCAGTTGCTGTTAAAGCACAAAAGCCTTGAGGCAAAATTCTTTGAGTTGACCAACAACTAATACAACATCCATTACAACACACAACCCATTAATTATATGTTATCCCTATTAAAAATTGAATGGCTTAAAATAAAAAAATATCCTGCCTTTTGGTGGATGCTGGTAATTGTTGCGTTAACCAACCCGGGCATCAACATGTTTGCGAATTTTGTTTTTTCCAACAAATCAGGAAGCAAGAATCCAAGAACAGAAATCATTGCCTCACTGTTTGGCAACCCTTTCAGTTTTCCCGAAGCATGGCATTCCGTTGCGTTCTTTTCTTCTTTATTTGTCATGATTCCTGCCACGTTGGTTATCATGATCGTGGCCAACGAATACACGTACAAGACGCATCGGCAGAATATCATTGATGGCTGGACCAGAAGCGAGTTTGTATGGAGCAAAATGATCGATGTATTGCTCATTTCATTCGTGGTTACATTAAGCGTAGTTGTTATCGGGCTGTTTTTTGGTTTTACTACCTCTTCCGAAATTGCGGTTAGCCGTTGGGCAGAGCAGATAAAATATGTGCCGCTATTCCTGCTGCAGACCTTTTCGCAACTAAGCATTGCTTTCTTGCTGGGGTTTGTTATCAAGCGTTCCTTTATTTCGTTGGGTGCTTTCCTTTTCTATTTCCTGATACTCGAAAATGTTTTTATCTGGCTAATCAAGGAGCATACCCCTTTCAAGTCGCTTTCGCATTACCTGCCTTTGGAAGTTTCGGATAGGCTTATACCACCGCCTGCATTCTGGAGCATGTTCGATACCGAAGCATACAACGAAAGCCTCAACGCCATTCCCTGGCATGTATTGTACACATGCATTTTCACAGCCGGCATCTGGTGGCTCTGCTTTTACATACAAAAAAAGCGTGACCTCTAAGCTTGTTGGTTATTTCCAATCAACTGTTTCAACGCATCATCAACAGTAGGGTATGCAAAAGAAAATCCTGCTGCCTGTATCTTGCTGCTACTAACCGTTGTGCTTTTTAGCACTTCAATGCTCATTTGGCCCAGCACCATTTTCAGTACAAACGATGGCACATGAATGGGCACATAAAACTTGCCCCTTATTTTTTTGGCCAATGCCACCGTAAGCTGCTTATTGTTTACAGGGGCTGGTGCCACTGCATTGTAGCTACCCTGCATGTTGGCGTTTTCTATGGCTGCTATGTACATGTTGCATAAGTCGTCAATATGTACCCAGCTAATAACCTGGTTGCCCCCACCCAAAATGGCGGCCACGCCAAACTGTACCGGCTTCATAAACTCCTGCAATGCACCACCGCCATTGCCTAACACGATACCTGTTCTCAATTTTACCAAACGTTTGCCCAGTTCCGTTACGGGCTCAATACTTGCTTCCCACAGTCTGCACGTCTCGCCCAAAAAATCAGTTACAGGTTCATCATCTTCCTTAAAACCATCTTTGTGTATGGCTGGGTCGGCACCATACCAGCCAATGGCACTGGCACTAATTACAGCCTTTACTTGGTTGCTGTTTTCTTTCAATGCCTTTACAAGCAATGCACTGCTTTGGGTGCGGCTATCCACTATTTCCGTTTTCCGTTTTTCTGTCCACCGCTTCTCGGCCACCCCTGCCCCTGCCAGGTGAACAATATAATCCGCCTTTGCAATGGCAGCCAGGTCTATTGTCTGCTGCTCAATATCCCATACCGCATAAGTCAGTCTATTCACGGCATCGTTCTTTTTCAAATGCCTGCCCATAACAATCACATCATAGCCTTTTGCCATAAGCAACTGTGTAAGTCTGCTGCCTACCAAACCGGTTCCCCCGGTTATTAAAACTGTCCGCATATTTTTCGTTTTAAATACCATGTTACCGGCAGCGGTACATATACGGGCAGTTACGGCGTCGCACCCATCAACGTCATGTACATATACCGGCTTTTATGCAATCGTTCCATTGCACGGTTAGCTTCAAATAGCCTTTCATTCTACCTAACAAATAAACTGTGTTTTCGTTTAGTGCAACCATAATTATTTCATCAACCATACGGCGGTTTTTTCACTCATACCAAAACCGTATCTTCACACCTTTAAATGAATATCATGAGCAATGAATTGCAAAAGCCAGTAATTGGCTTTACCTGTGGCGATCTGAACGGTATCGGGTTGGAGCTTATCATAAAATCATTACAGGACAGCCGCATCCTGGATATATGCATCCCAGTGGTATTTGCCAGCAATAAAAGCATCAATTTCTACCGGAAGAGCATGCCCGACATTAATTTCTCGTACAACAGTTGCAAAGAACTTACTAGGCTCAATACCAAACAGGCCAATGTATTCAATTGCTGGGAAGAAGAAGTGGCCATTACACCAGGCCAGCTAAACGAAATAGGCGGCAAGTATGCCCTTATTTCCCTGCAACAGGCCACACAGGCATTGAAAGATGGACATATACATGCCATGGTAACATCGCCCATACATAAGAAAAATATTTATGGCGATAATTTTAAATACAGCGGGCATACCCCTTTCCTGAAATCTTTTTTCGAAGTAAAGGATGTGGTCATGCTTTTGACTGCCGAAAACCTGCGGGTGGGCCTGGTTACCGAACACGTGCCGCTTGCACAGGTAGCACAATATATTACCAAAGAAAACATCATTAGTAAGCTACGCATCATTCACGCAAGCCTGCAAAAGGATTTTGGCATTACCAAACCAAAGATTGCCGTGCTGGGGCTGAACCCGCATGCCGGCGACGAAGGTCTTGTAGGCAACGAAGAAGAGACCATTATTAAACCTGCTATTAAGGAAGCCAAAAACAGCATGCTGGTATTTGGCCCTTACAGTGCCGATGCTTTTTTTGCAAGGGCACAATATGAAAAATTTGATGCAGTACTGGCTATGTACCATGATCAGGGATTGATACCCTTTAAGTCTTTGGCCATTGGCGAAAGCCTGAACTATACCGCTGGCCTGCCTGTTATACGCACCAGCCCGGACCATGGTACCGCATTTGACATTGCGGGCAAAAATATAGCCGACCATGCATCTTACCTGGCATCTGTTTATGAAGCAGTGGATATTTACCGGAGGAGAATGGGCTATATGGAAGCAAGGCAAAACCCATTAAAGAAAATGAGTGCAAGAATGTTTGCCAATGCGGTTGATGAACGGATAGATAATCTATAGGCTCCGAAACTATTTTTTCACGAACCCGTAAAGCATTTTAAGCAAGGCAAAAATACCAACCTGTTTTGCAGGCCCTGCCAGCTTCTCTTTCCAGCCTTCGGGTTGTTGTTCGGGTTGCTCTTTTGTTTTATTGCCTTTAATAAGACCAATTGCACCTTTCAATAAGTTCCAGGTACCCCCTGCCAATTTGTTGCTTAAAAAAGTGGGTACCACATAGCCTACTGCAACTTTAAATGTTTCTTCGGGCAGGCTTTTCCATCTGGCTTCTATGTCCTGCTCCCTTTCTTTTATTCTACTTTTCAAGAGCCTTATCCTTGCCTGCAAATCTTCTAATGTATTAATATCGGTCAGGTTCTCTTTCATACAATTGCTAGTTAAGTGGGCTGTTCTTTAATAAGTGGCTATTTTATTCTGCATCGGCACCTTTGTCAAAAACGGTCTCAATAATTTCATTGATTACTTTCTTTTCAATCAGGCTTTTACGGAGTTTCAATATAACAACCAGCAAAATAATATATACCAGTGCCACAATGCCAAAGCCTATATATAAACTGCCGGTCAGTTCCGCAAATAGATAGCCGGCCATGATGCTCAGGAACAATAAAATAAAAAATATCAACATACCAATAATCAGCACGGAAAAAAGCTTGCCCGCCAATTGGGAAGTTTTTTCCACAGCTTGCAGTTTCACAAGCAATATCCTGTCATGCACATATTCTTCTATCTTCTTTCTGGATGCAGTAAAAAAATGTTCTTCTGTTTCCATAATTACTAGGTTGTAGTTTCTTTATGTTCGTTTTCCATTTCGTTTACCAGGCTTCTGCCCTTCTGTAGCAAGGCTTCCAGCTCTTCTTCAAAAGCTTCGTAACGTGTTTTGATGTCGCTTCCCAAATCTTCCACATGTTCTTTCAGGCTGGCCACCAATTCCTTCCCCTTATCACTCTTCAAAAACAAAGCCACTACTGCCCCGGCAGCGGCACCTAATAAAATACCTGCAAGAAAACGGTCACTCCCTTTCATATAAAAATTGGTTTGATGTTTGAATAACTAGTATGTAATTTACAATCATTCTTTACAACTTAAACGTTACATGGAAAATCGCCCCGACCAAAAAATCAACCGGTACATATTTCTGGCTTTCATTTTTCTCTTTGCAATTATGCTACTGATGAGCATGATGGAATTTTTTACTGCGTTCCTGGGTGCCATCATGTTTTATGTATTGAGCAGGCCACCCATGGAATGGTTGATTAAACGTAAGGGATGGAAAAAGCCCCATGCAGCCATGCTGGTAATCGTTATTTCGTTTTTTATCATTCTGTTGCCCTTGCTATTGGTTGGGGCAATGCTATACAAAGAAGCAACCCTGGTTGCTGCAAACCCGCAGGCCATTATTGAACCGTTGAAGGAACTGGACCAGACCATTTACCAGCGTTTCCATATCAGCGTGCTCTCTGGTGATTCTTTTAAAAGCATTCAGAACTTTGCAACTGGTGTGGTATCAATGGCATTAAATACCAGTCTCAACTTTTTCAGCAGCATTACCATGATGTACTTCTTCCTGTATTTTTTGTTGATCAAGATTAACCGGCTTGAAGCAAGTATTGTGTTCTTTCTTCCTTTCAAACGGTCAATGATCGAAATGTTTGGTCATGAACTTGTGGCACAAACATTCAGCAATGCAGTTGGGGTGCCGTTGATTGCCGTTGTACATGGGTTGCTTGCATTTTTGGCTTACTCTATAACCGGAATGAACCAAGCAGGTTTCTGGGGTGTAATAACAGGTTTTGCTTCTGTAATACCACTAATTGGTACGGGCATTGTATGGATTCCGGCTAGTGTGTACTTACTGGCTACAGGACATACCTGGCAGGGTATTTTTTTACTGGCTTGGGGCCTGGTTGTTATTGGCCTAAGCGATAATGTGATCCGTTTTGCACTGGCAAAAAAAATGGCCGATGTGCATCCAGTTGTTACCGTACTGGGTGTAATTATTGGGCTTAAATATTTTGGCATTACAGGGCTCATTTTTGGCCCATTGATTATTTCTTATTTCCTCATTCTTTTAAAGATCTATTATACCGAGTACCAAAAACCAGCCATTGAAAGAAAAAAAGTAAGAACGATTCTCCCCTCCTACTTCAACCTGCCTTTTATAAACCAACAGGCAAAAACAAAAAAGAAAAGTACCACGCATTAAGTCACAATTGCATCAACATATAATCTATTGCAACTGCAATACAACATCAAATAACAAAGAACCCCGAAGCGAAGCTTCGGGGTTCTTTGTTATTCTCTTTTAAGTTGTCATTATTTCTTTGTTCCAACTACTTCCTTTACCAGCTTCACTGTTCTTGCTACGTTTGGTATGGCAAGTTCGGCCAGGTTGGGTGCATAGTGCATAGGTGCATCGGCACTGGTTATGCGGCGTATCGGTGCATCTAGGTAATCAAACCCTTCTTTCTGTATGCGGTAAGTAATCTCGCTGCTTACGCTTGCAAATGGCCATTGCTCTTCCACAATTACCAAGCGGTTCGTTTTTTTAACGCTTTCCAAAATAGTTTCCCAGTCCAATGGGCGTATGGTACGCAAGTCAATCACCTCTGCACTAATACCTTCCTTCTCCAGTTCTTCTGCTGCAGCCAATGCCACTTTCATCATCTTGTTAAAAGACACGATGGTTACATCACGGCCTGCCCTTTTTACATCGGCCTTGCCCAATGGTATATAATATTCCTCTTCAGGCACTTCGCATTTATCGCCATACATCAATTCACTTTCCATAAACATTACGGGGTCTTCTTCATAACGTATGGCCTGTTTCAACAAGCCCTTGGCATCATAACCATTGCTTGGCGATACGACTTTCAGTCCTGGAATATTTGCATACAAACTTTCAAAGGCTGTTGAGTGTTGGGCACCTAACTGGCCCGCACTTCCGTTGCCGCCACGAAAAACAATGGGGCAAGAAATCTGTCCGCCACTCATGGCCAACATTTTACTGGCAGTGTTCAATATCTGGTCCAATGGCAATACAGCAAAGTTCCATGTCATGAACTCAACTATCGGCCTCAGGCCATTCTGTGCCGATCCCACTGCAACCGCAGTAAAACCCAATTCGGCAATCGGTGTATCTATTACCCTTTTAGGGCCAAACTCCGCAAGCATTCCCTGGCTCACTTTATAGGCACCATTATATTCGGCTACTTCTTCGCCCATTAAATAAACACGGTCATCCCTCCTCATTTCCTCACTCATGGCCTCACGCAGGGCCTCTCTAAAAGCAATTGAACGCATACGGTTGATTGGTTAATTTGTGAGCCGCAAAAATATAAGATTAACAATTACAAAACCAAAGCGATTTTAAGGGGAAGCCACAGGCTTGATGACTCATGTAAAAAAGGAAATTTCAAAAACAAATCCCAAAGACGAATCCCAAATTCCATGCTACCTCTATCAAATCCAATCCTGCGGAGCAGGACAAATCAGTGAGCATCCGTTCAACCTTTGCCACCCGTGTGCCAACAACCGTTTTATCATAAATCCCAAATACAAATCCTAAATTCCATATCAACCCTATCAATCCAATTCTGCGAAGCAGAGTAAAATCAATGGACATCCGTTCAACCAGTACCATCCGTGTCCCAACAATTCTATCCATTTTTCATTCATCTTGCCCTATTCCAGCAATTCGTAGTATTTCGGCAACGTTGCCAAAAACTCTATTTTCCATTTCCGCTTGCTTATTGCTTATTTACAAAACGTTTCTCCTATTTTTGCCGCCAAATAAACCTCAGCCATGGCAGTTTTAGTAAATAAAGATTCCAAGATTCTAGTTCAGGGTTTTACCGGAACAGAAGGTACGTTTCATGCTACTCAAATGATTGAATACGGTACCAATGTAGTTGGTGGCGTTACCCCAAACAAAGGCGGCACTACGCATTTGGACAGGCCAGTTTTTAACACGGTTGCCGATGCAGTTAAGGCAACAGGTGCCAATGTAAGCATCATATTTGTGCCACCGGCATTTGCTGCCGATGCCATTATGGAAGCAACCGAGGCAGGTATTGCGTTGGTGGTTTGTATTACAGAAGGTATTCCTGTACAGGACATGGTAAAAGTGAAGAACTTTTTACAGGGTTCCAAAACAAGGCTGATTGGCCCTAACTGCCCAGGCGTTATTACAGCAGAAGAAGCCAAAGTGGGCATTATGCCAGGCTTTATCTTCAAGAAAGGCCGTATTGGTATCGTTTCTAAATCAGGAACATTGACTTACGAAGCAGCAGACCAAACAGTAAAAGCTGGTATGGGCATTTCTACTGCAATTGGTATTGGTGGCGACCCCATTATTGGTACCCCAACCGTAGAAGCCGTTAAACTATTAATGGACGATCCCGAAACGGATGGCATCATCATGATTGGTGAAATTGGTGGCAGCATGGAAGCAGATGCAGCACGTTGGATAAAAGACAATAAAACAAAACCGGTTGTTGGTTTCATTGCAGGCCAAACTGCCCCTCCCGGCCGTAGAATGGGCCATGCGGGTGCCATTGTAGGTGGTGCAGACGATACAGCTGCTGCCAAAATGAAAATTATGGCTGAATGTGGCATCGCAGTAGTTGCAAGCCCAGCAGATATTGGTAAAACAATGGCTGCCGAAATAGCCAAACTGAAATAATGCTGGTAAAAACCAAGCAGTAAAAAGAGTTTATAAAGTTAAAAAGCAGTTGCATCCATTTAATGCAACTGCTTTTTTATTGCCCCGGAATTTTTCTGATTGCCGCTTTGCTTACCTCATATACTCAATTTACCTACTACCAACATGTAGCCCCAAAAAGACAAAAGAACAAAATACCCCAAATTGGGTATTGTTTGCCAATGCTTATTGCTGCATTTTGCAACCGAATTTATTAGCGACCGTTAATTTATTCAACTATTTCAACGGGGGTTGAGGCTTCCTGCTAGTGGCAGGAAGTTTTTTATTTGTGCAATTAACACGGCTTTTGCATCAAACTGGGCTAAAGGTTTTATTTTACCCACTCAAACTCCTACTGCATGTTGGCAAAAAAACTTCTTACCGCATTAGCTGTATTCATGGCATTTTCCGTTATGGCACAAACAAGCGATACTACGTTTAAAAAAGAATGGGTAGAAATCGATTCCTTGATCATCAAGCAGAACCTACCGAAAACTGCCTTGGAAAAGGTGAATGCCCTGTACAAAAAAGCAGCGGCAAAAAAATTGGATGTACAGCTAATCAAATGCCTGGTTTATAGGGTAAGCCTCGAAGACAGGGTAAACGACAATAAGCCAAACGCTGCCATCAATACCTTGCAAATAGAAATAGGCAATACAAAAAACGAAACGGCTAAAGCCATACTATACTCCCTATTGGCCAACCGTTACCTGCAATACTATAACAACAACCGCTACAGGTTGTATGAACGAAGCAAAACCACCAATTTTAAAAAAGAAGATATAGAAACTTGGAATGCCGACGACTTTGGCAATGCCATTAGCGAGTACTACACAAAAAGCATGGGTAATGCAAAGCTGTTGCAACAAACAAGCCTTACTGCTTTTGATGCCATTATATTAAAAGGCAATGCAAGAAGGCTACGCCCTACTCTGTTTGATTTATTGGCACACGAAGCATTGGACTATTTTAAAAGCGGCGACTATTATTTAACGAAACCGAGTTATGCTTTTGAACTAAAAAACATTGACGCACTTGCCCCTGCCAAAACATTCTTACAGTCCACATTCAAAACAAAAGACACGGCATCCCATTTACTGAAATCGTTGCTATTGTTCAAGCAACTGATACAGTTCCATTTAAACGACGAGGATAAAAACGCATTGATTGATGTTGATTTGGAAAGGGTGCAATGGGTGTACAACAATTTAACAGACGACCATAAAGAAGAACAATACATAGCAACACTTGAAACAATTGCCAGCCATACCGAAAGCAGGGCCGCACAAGCAAGTTATTTACTGGCACAACAGGCAAGTAACAAAGCCTTCACTTATCAGCCTTTGGGCGATACCACCCAACGATTTGGCTACATAAAAGCGTTAAACATTATCGACAAGGCGTTGACAAAACACAAAGCAGCAGATGAAGGTACCAGCAACATGAAGCTGCTACGCAATGAAATACTGCAACAGTCAATCAACATACAAACCGAGCAGGTAAACGTTCCCAACCAACCTTTCAGGGCATTGGTAAGCTACAGGAATATTGATACCCTTTTTGTAAGACTCATCAAGATTGAAACAGGCAATGAAAAATATTTTGCTCGTTATGGCACAGACTTCAAAGCATTGGCAAAACAAAAGCCATACACCAGCTTCCAGCAAGTATTGCCCCCAACAAACGACCACCAGACACATTCGGTAGAAATCAAGCTGGATGCATTGCCTGTTGGTGAATACATTTTACTAACCAGTAGTGGTGCGGGTTTTGTTGATTCGTTACACAAAATGAGCAACCAGGTAATCTATGTATCCAACATCAGCTATATCAAAAATGGCAGCGACTATTTTGTATTGCACCGGGAAACAGGCGAACCACTACAGAATGTAAAAGTTCAAGTGTACAAAGAAACATGGAACAGCAAGAAGCAAAAAAACGAAACTACCATTGTTGCCGAAAAGAGCACAGACAAGGATGGCTATTTCAGGTTCCTGCCCAAAGAAACCAACAATGATTATGAATTCGTATTCACCTCAAGCAACGACAGGCTGCATTTGCGTGACAAGGATTATATAACTTATTCAAGGGATAACGAAGATGACAAGGGCGATTATTACAAAAACAAAATAGCCCTGTACGAGGCAGACAGGACAGCTGTGTATTTTTTTACTGACAGGGGCATTTACCGTCCTGGTCAAACCATTTATTTTAAAGGCATAGCCATTACTCAGGATTATACAACAGGGCTAAGCAAGGTTATTGCAAACAAAAAAAATTGGAAGGTATATCTACAGGATGTACATGAAAAAACCATTGATTCCGTTACTTTAACAACCAATGACTATGGCTCTTTCAATGCAACATTTAAAATTCCAGAAAACGTATTACCGGGTTTATTCATCCTAAAAACAGACAAGGGCCAAACCAGTTTTTCCGTAGAGGAATACAAACGTCCTAAATATTATGTGGAGTTTGAAAAAGTAAAAGGCAATTACCGTTTAAACGATTCCGTAACCGTTACCGGTATAGCAAAAGCCTATGCAGGCAATGCTATTGATGGTGCCAAGGTAAAGTTCAATATACAACGCAACACAAGATTCATTTACGATTGGCTATGGCGTGGCCGTAACACCCCCAATAGCGAAGGCAAGGAAATTGACAACGGGGAAATCGTTACGGATGCAGCAGGTAAATTCAAGATTACCTTCAAAGCATCGGCTGATGAAAAGCTTGACAAAAACACGGACCCACTTTTCAATTTCTCCATCACTGCAGATGTGACCGATATAAATGGTGAAACCAGAAGCGGCAATACCTTGGTAACAGTAGGTTACAAAAGTCTGGTGCTGAATGCAACCGTACCGGAGCTTGCAAGTGCAGACAGTGTACAGCGAATCACCATCACCACAAAAAATTTAAGTGATGAACATGAGCCTGCGGATGTAACGGTAAAAATCTATCCGCTACAGCCCCCGCAACGTTTAATCAGGAGAAGTTTGTGGCCACGTGCCGACCAGTTTGTGATGAACAAGGAAACATATATCCATTACTTTCCCCATGACGATTATGCAGACGAACTGAACGAAGGCAATTGGAAAGAGGGGCACCTGTTATTTGAACAAACAATCAATACAAAAGACACTTCAACCCTATTACTACCTGTTGCGAGCTTCAAAGCAGGTTATTACAAAATAGAAGCAACCACAAAAGACAGATACGGCAATGCCATAAAAGATGTGCAATACATGGAGTTGTTTGGCAAAGATGCAATCGCCTATCCCCAATACAATTTCAAGTATGCTTTTCGCAACGAAGCAGAACCAAACGATACAGTAGCATTCATTGCAGGCAGCATGGCCGACAAGGTATATGTTGTGCAACGCACTGCCACACCAACAACAAAACCAGTAACAACAAGCTTCATCCGCAACAAAGGCCTGCACAACATACAGTACAAAGTAAACGAAACAGACAGGGGCAATGTTGCCATAACGGAAGCATTCGTTATCAACAACCGCTTCTATACGCACCGTTTCGAGATCAATGTACCGTTTAGCAACAAAGTATTAAATCTTACTTACGCCAGCTACAGGAACAAGACCGAACCTGGCAACAAAGAAACCTGGACGGTAAGCATCAAAGGCAGCAAGGGAGAAAAAGTTGCAGCGGAATTATTGACAAGCATGTACGATGCAAGCCTTGACCAGTTTACTTCGCATGACTGGTACCGCCCCAATATCTGGAAAAGCAAGTACCATGAAACAGATTTCCAAAACGGGATCGGCTTCAACACAAGCCAGTCTAATGAAAACTATTTTCTTAATAAAGAAAAACGGTTTGCAGTGGTGTATGACCGGTTAGTAAAAAACAGTGTACAATTAAATAGGGTGCAGCCCTTGTGGTGGTTGAATCCAGGAGATGCTGCGTATAGAGATTTTAATGAAAGCTCTAAATCGGCAGCTGGTAATAATAAATTATTAATGTCAACCAGAAAATTATTCAATGGATCTACTGATATGCTTGAACTAAAAAGCCTCCCAAGTGCAAGCATTTCAGCAATGGGTAATGTATCGGTTCAGTACGAAATGTCAAAATTCACTTCTCCTAAAATTGTCAAAGATGAAGATGGAACAATAGACAAGCCCTATGCAAAACAATTCGAACAACCCAAAATTCAACCCCGCAAAAACTTCAATGAAACCGCTTTCTTCTTTCCCAATCTATACGCAGATACAAGCGGCAATTATACATTCAGCTTTACCATACCAGAGGCATTGACGCAATGGAAATGGCAAAGCCTTGCACATACCAAAGACCTTTCTTTTGGCAGCAACAGTACAACCATCATCACACAAAAAACATTGATGGTTCAACCCAATGCCCCCAGGTTCATGCGTGAGGGCGACAATTTGGAGTTTGTTACAAAAATCGTGAACCTAAGCAACAAGGAACTAACCGGACAGGCAACATTGGAATTGGTTGATGCAGCAACCGGTACAAGTGTGGATGGCTGGTTCCAGAATGTTTTCCCCAACCAATATTTCACTGTCGCTGCAGGGCAAAGTGCATCTGTAAAATTCCCCGTACAGGTGCCCTTCAACTACAACAAGCCACTTACCTGGCGTGTAATTGCAAAGGCAGGCGACTATAGTGATGGCGAAGAAAATACCTTGCCCGTTTTAACCAACCGCATGTTGGTAACAGAAACATTGCCACTATATATGAAACCCGGCAATAAAGAAAAGACCTTCACATTCGATAAACTGCTAAACAACAAAAGTGAATCATTAAGCAATGAAAGTATTACGGTTGAGTACACAGCCAACCCGATCTGGAATGCTGTACAGGCTTTGCCTTACCTGATGGAATACCCTTACGAATGTGCAGAGCAGACCTTTAACCGATTTTATGCAAATGCATTGGCAGCAAACATTGTAAACAAATACCCCAAAATAAAAAACCTGTTTGATGCCTGGGAAAAAGACAGTACAGCATTCAAATCCAACCTTCAGCAAAACGAGGAACTGAAGCAGGTACTGCTGCAAGAAACGCCCTGGGTACTTAATGCCCAAAATGAAGTACAGCAACAAAAGAATATTGCCCAGTTGTTCAATATGGCACAGATGGGTACAAGCATAGATGCAGCCATACAAAAACTGCAACAGATGCAAATGGAAAGTGGTGGCTTTGCATGGTTTAAAGGTGGCAGGGAAGACAGGTACATTACCAACTACATACTTACGGGTATTGGCAGGATGAAAAAAATGAACTGCTTGACACAGGAACAGGCAGACAACCTCTTCCCTATTTTCAGCAATGGATTAAATTATCTGGACAACAAGCTGAAAGACGATTACAACAATTTCAAGAAAAACAAAGCCGATCTAACCAAACAACAGATCACATCAACACAGATACAATATCTGTACATGAGAAGTTTTTTTGTTACAGAAATAAAAAACAAAGAGGCATACAATTATTATTACAACCAGGCAAAACAGTTCTGGAACAAACAGAACAGCTACAACGCAGCCATGATTGGACTTGTATTGAATCGCAACAGCGAAAGCAAATTTGTGACTGCCAATATACTGCCATCCATTACTGAAAATGCGATTGAAGACACAGCAAAGGGAACCGTTTACTGGAAGGACAGGAATACCTGTTTCTGGTACGCATCGCCCATTGAACACCAAAGCATGATGATTGAATTGTTGAGTGAAGCATCCGATAAAACCAGTTTGGTTGATGCCGCCAAAACATGGCTGATATTAAACAAACAAGCCAACAACTGGAAAACAACCGTGGCAACCGCCGATGCTTGTTATGCTTTGTTAAATACAGGTAGCAACTGGATAGACAATAACCAACAGGTACAAATAAAATTAGGCAGCATTGTTGTTCAGCAAGCAACCAATCAACAGCCCGCAACAAATCCAGGTTACATCAAACAAAGAATTGAGGGCGACAAGGTAAAACCTTCCATGGGCAATATAATAGTAACAACCAATCAACCTTCCGACAGCTATCGTAATAACCCAACAACCAGTCAACCTTCTTACGGTGCTGTTTACTGGCAATACTTTGAAGACCTGGATAAGATTACCGAAGCTACTTCGCCCCTATCATTAAAGAAAAAACTCTTTATTGAAACCAATACAGCAAATGGGAAACTGCTGCAACCCGTTAGTGATACCAATCAATTGAAAGTAGGCGACAAACTCATTGTACGTATAGAATTGCGTAGCGACCGGGAAATGCAGTACCTGCACTTGAAAGACATGCGTGCAAGCGGCACGGAACCTGTAAATACATTGAGCAGCTACAAATGGCAAGACAATCTTGGTTACTACGAAGCCACCAAAGATGCCAGTACCAATTTCTTTATAGACAGGATGCAGAAAGGTGTGTATGTATTTGAGTACCCATTGTACGTAACACATACCGGCACTTTTAGTGTAGGCATTGCTACCATACAATGTATGTACGCACCAGAATTTACAAGCCATAGCGAAGGGATAAAGATCACAGTGAAAGAATAATCATAAACATCATCAAACAAACCCCGTCAACGGTTGCAAACCTTGACGGCGGTTACATAAACAGATCCCGCTTAATAAACGCATAGCCGTTGACAAAGCCGTTGTCACGGTTAAAACAAACAGATACAGCTATACATTTGCAACATGGCTAAAAATTTGCAACTGAATACTTCCGACTACCTCATCATTGGCCAAGGCATCTGCGGCACGTTCCTGTCCTACTACCTGCACAAAGCAGGCAAAAACATATTGGTGTACGATGAAGCAAGGCCAGACACCCCAAGTAAAATTGCAAGCGGCGTCATAAACCCTGTAACAGGCAGAAGACTTGTCAGGACATGGATGATCGAAGAAGTAATGCCCTTTGCTGTTGCGGCCTACCAATCATTGGAAAAAGAGTTGAGCACAGCACTCATTCAGCAAACAAATATCCTGGACTTTCACCCAACACCACAAATGCAACTGGCATTTGACGAACGTTTACCGCAAGAAACAACCTATCTGAAACAGGTCAGCAACCCAAACCAATGGCAGCAATACTTCAATTACCCATTTGGCATTGGCGAAACGGATCCTTGTTGGTTGGTAGATATCAATACCTTACTAACTGAATGGAGAAAGCAACTGAAACAAAAGAGTCAATTAATAGAAGAATCATACAACATTAATGACAGTAAACCTTCAACAGTAAACCTACAACCAACTATTATCTTCTGCGATGGTGTGCAAGGTTTCAGCAATCCTTATTTTAGTAGCCTGCCTTATACAAGAATGAAAGGGGAAGCCCTGATTGTTTCCATACCGGATCTGCCAAGAACCAATATCTACAAACAGGGGTTGAATATTGTTCCCTGGAAAAACGGATTATGGTGGGTAGGCTCATCCTACGAATGGAACTTTGAAACAACAGCGCCGACCGAAGCCTTCAAACAAAAAACCATTACACAGCTCAATTCATTTCTAAAATTGCCTTATGCAATCGTTGACCATATTGCCGGCGAACGACCCGCCAATATGGAGCGCAGACCGTTTGTTGGCCTGCACCCTTTGCATCCAAACATTGGTATCTTAAACGGTATGGGCACTAAAGGCTGTTCGCTTGCCCCTTATTTTGCATACGAATTTGCTGAGCATTTAATCAATGGCAAACCCATAAACCCATTGGCCAATGTGCAACGTTTCAGCAAAATATTAAGTAGGTAATTGTAATGCCTGCCCCAAAAAAGAGGCTTTATAAGAGCTTTATGCTCTTTCCCTCCTGTCCACTCTTATTAAAACAAAACAATTTTACTTTTGCAACTTCATGTTTTAGGGCAAGTTTTTACATAGCATTATATGCTTCATTCTTTATTTTTATTTCCAACTGCAAACACAACAACCATGAGCAACCAAATACCCAACGAACAAGTATATAAAATTCCCTTGCAATACCGCAAAATGGAAAACCTGCATATTGTATTCTGGCTGTTTAAAGATGTAGCCTGGTGCATGGTCTGGAAACCCTTGGGCATTATCATGATCTTTCCCACACTGATCATATCCATCATCATTGCATGGAGAACAAGGCAATACATGAGCGAGCTATGCCACAACCTTGCCATTACCGTTTGGATTACCGCAAACAGCTACTGGATGATCAGCGAGTTTGCCGGCTTCGACACCAAACATCTGTTTGGCGTGTACACATACAAACACCTCGCTATTATCCCGTTCTTCATTGGTATTTTGTTCCTCGCTTTCTATTACTTGATATGGAAGCCAAAACATAAGGATGAATTTGAAACCATGTAACAAAGCAGTTTCAGAAATATTATACTACTTGTTCTGCAGCAAGTTTAGAAGTTTCATTATTCCATTTAAAATCATCTTTCTTTATCTTCCAGATAAAGCCATCAATAACATAATGTGTAATTTGAGGCAGGGCCAATAATGGAACAAGGAAATTCAATAGCTGACCGCTTATTTGTACATCTATCAAACGAAAAACTTTAAAGATATTTTGATGTTCTTTCCAAACGGTCATATCCCATAAGCCTTCTTCAATATATGCCAATAGAAAAATGATTACCAAGAATACTGCAATGCCATACTTACTAAAAATTATTCTTAAGAAATTACCGCTCTTTGATTGCTTATTATAGTTCTTATTGCCATATATCCATATTAAAGCCATATAAGGGATGCCATGGCTCACCACATTCAACAGTGTAAAAGCCATGTCGCCATTAAAATATACAATGCCAAAATACCAAGAAACTACAGTACCAATTATTACAGCAACTCGTGGGATATTTATCTGCTTATATTGAACCAGCATTATTATTTCCTTAATAACATATACTGTTAGTAGAGTTATATAAATAATGTAACAACCAGTAAGCAAAGTGGTGGATTTAAAATAGAAAAAGTCTCCGCTTACAAACCAATTGAAATTTCTAGGGGCATTTAGATGCCAATAAGCTATAGGAAATAATGTAGCTACATAAATAGTAAAGGCATCAATCCTTTTGTACCATTTATTAACCCGCTCCTTCCTACTGTATATACGCATAAACCCATATTGCTGTCTTATAAAATGAAATACAGCGATATAGGCCATTATGCTCCAGAAAAGTATACTATTAGTTGAGTAGACCATTACGCTAGCAACAAATGAAACAAATGGAATAGTAAATAACAAGCTTCGTTGTTTATGCAAGGCTTGTTTATCAAAATAGGTTCGGTATAAAGTACTGTATACATGGGCTACATCAACCAGCAATATCAAGATTACCCACCAATAGTCAGGCAAGTTTTTATTATTCTGAAACAGTTTTGGACAAACAGCAATTATTGCCAAACAAGCAAATGGTGGCAATAAGATAAATACAATATCTATCCATGCTCTACCTATCCAAGGTTGTTTCCGCAGTAATTGCATAATTAGTTTTTTGTTGCGATCACCTTTTTTGCTGCATTTATGCCTTGATAAAATGCTTCTTCAAATATGCTAATGCCAGCCAGATCTGTATGTGCAAAATGTATATTGCCTATAGAGGCTTGCAATTTTTTTCGTACCCCACCATGTATAATTCCTGATACCGGCTGAGCCATTGCATGCCCCCATATCATTACATCGATATTGCTAACCACTTTTTCAATGTTGGGGTGAACTTTCTTTAAGTCTTCTAAAATAAGGTTTACCCAATCTGCATGACTCATTTTTTGGGCATCTCTTCTTGCATCTGTTGGTTGTAACTCATTTAATGGGAGATAATAAGTTAAATTATTGATTGTTTTGTTTTGTTGCAATAACTGATGCGTGGCTGTAACATAGCCCAGAGACTTACTTTCATAAAGAACATTGTCCCAACTCAAAGGTGCCCCGGTTTTATCTGTTAGCTTTCCAACAATAATATTGGCAACCATCCACGGAGCATAAGAAAGTTCTTTATGCACAATCTCCTTTCTTTCCGTATTGTCCACTAACAATCTGTTATTCACAAATTGTGGCGTTGCCATTATACAATGATTGGCCTGTATTGCTTTTACCTGTTTTGTATTTACATCAAAATAATGTATCACTACTTTGTTTTCTTTCTCAAATACTTTTATAACCAAGGCATTATTTTGAAGATGCTGCTGCAAAGGGTTTTGCAATTGCTCGCTTAACCATCCATTTCCATTAGGCCAGGTCAAAACATCGTGATAATCCGCATTTGCTGCCTTTCCTTTTCTTCCTGCAAAATAGTGTATACCGGCCCAGGCACTTACTATATTGTATGGTGTTCCAAAGTCATCCCTTGTACAATAATTAACGTACCAATGCAAATAGGCACTTTTCAATTGTTTACTAAATAACCAATCTTTCATGCTCATTGTATCAAGATTAGTAAAGTCCACATCATTACTTGATGAATCTATTGGTATTGCAAAAGCATCTTTTCCATCTTTTCCTTTAGCCAGTCTATATTCCTGCATAATGTGCAGAAACTGCTGGATTTCTTTTTTATCTTTCTCTGGCACCCCGAAATGAGGTATCAATCCATCCTGCCATTGCCCATTAATAAATAACCGCTCCTGTGGGTCCTGGCATAAATAAAACTCATTTAGTATAGGGAGACCCTTATCATCAAAGCCCGTAACAACACCGCACTCAACCAAAAAATCATTGTACTCGTTTAGCCCCTCATTGGGTATGGGCACATAATGTGCACCCCAAGGATAAGCAGAAACATCATTTTGTCCATAAGCAGCATTCCCGCCCATTTTCTTTTCCAAGTCTAAAACGGTAAAATCACTTATCCCATTCTTCAACAACCATCTTGCAGCCGATAACCCGCTAATGCCGCCACCAACAATTGCTACGTCAACAACTGCTGTAACAATAGGGGCATCAAACTTTCCATTACGTATCAAGTGGCCAATATTTGATGACGCACCAATAATAGAACCAGCTATGGGCTTATGCTGTTGCTTACATGAATAAGCAAGGGGAGCCAATGCGGCAAATGTAGCTGAGAGCTGTATAAATTTTCTTCGCTTCAAATTTCATTCATTAAACTTACTGTTCTAAATATTTGCCCCATTCCTCTTCAAAATAATTAACGAGGGCCTGATTGTTCAGCCTGTTAATAGCAAGGGGTTCATGTGCTTTCATGTCTTCAGGAAAATTAAGCATCTGTTGCATTACGGTTTTGGATAGATACTTGAGGGGGATTTGAAATGTATCGGGTATTGAATATTTTTTCTGCGAAGCCATTACATAGCCCCATTCACCAAACGAAGGCACATAATTATGGTAAGCAGTAGCAATAAAACCAACTGACTGTAATGTTTCGCTTACACACCAAAAGCTTTTGGGTGCAGCAAATGGAGAGGTGCTTTGAATAACAGCAACCGCTTCCGGTTTCAACGCTTTTTTAAGTAATTGATAGAAAGCTGTTGTATACAATTTTCCAACTGCAAAATTAGAGGGGTCAGGAAAGTCAACAATAGCACAATCAAACTGTTGATGGTTATCCCTTAACCAAACGAACGCATCACCATTAGTTATTTTTACCTTGCTATTGGTTAGTGAATGATTGTTCTGCGTAACAAGTACCTCTTGTGTAGAAAACAACTTAGTCATTGCAGGGTCTAAATCAACCAGTGTAACAGTTTCTACCGATGGATATTTTAGAATTTCCTTAACAGCCAAGCCGTCGCCACCTCCAAGTACTAAAATATGTTTTGGTTGATCACATGCACTCATAGCCGGGTGTACCAATGCTTCATGGTACCTATACTCATCGGCTGAGCTAAATTGAAGGTTATTGTTGAGATACAGTCTTAACTCCTTTCTGTTTCTTGTTAAAACAATCCGTTGATATGGTGTAGATGTTGAATAAACAATATGGTCATTATATGCGAGGGTCTCGCTCCAACTCATTAGTGACTCAGACAAGGCAAATGTTGCCAGTTCGGCCAATAGAATAACAATTGCAACCAATTGGATACTCTTTGCAGACTTTATCTCTTTTCTGAATTTCTTTAACAGGTATAATCCAACAAAAATATTCAGGATGCCAAAAAATAAAGAAGTCCTAATCAAACCTAAATAGGGTACCAACAATAATGGAAAAATAAGGGAGGCAAGCAATGCACCAATATAGTCAAATGTAAATACACGGCTTACCAGTTCTTTGAATTCAACTTTATCTTGCAGAATCCGCATTAGCAAAGGGATTTCCAATCCTACCAACATTCCTGTTGTAAAAACAAACGCATACAGTATCGGCTTAAAAGAAGAAGCAATTGGGAATACAACAAACAACACCGATGCACTAAAACCTCCAACAAGTCCAACCAATAATTCTATTCGAATGAACCATGACAGTAAGCTATTATTAAAAAACTTCGAGAAATAAGACCCTACACCCATTGAGAACAAATAGACACCTATAATGATACTGAATTGTGTAATACTATCCCCTAGCAAATAACTTGCTAATGTACCTGCAACAAGTTCATAAATTAAACCACAAGTGGCAATCACAAAAACCGCTACGAGCAATATCAACTGGGCACTGTTACTCTTTACTTGCATGAATTTGTTTTATCCGTGAATGGCCGATGCAATAATAATAGCGATTGCCAACATAAAAAAACCAGCAAGTACAGCTACTGCCATATTCTGTTTTTCCAATATCTCTTTACGGATATTGTGTTTTGGGGTCAGCAATTCTATAACTGCAAATGATATGAATAGGACAGCAATACCAATGGCAGAATAAATAAGCGAACTGATAATGTAGTGTTGCATATACTTTGTTTTAATGTTTTATTACTTATGCCCTCCGGGTCCGGAGGCACTCCAGGTTTGTTGATTGTTAAAAGAAAAGATACGCCATCCGGTATAATCGGCATAAGCTAGCCACCCAGCCATTATGAATACCGTTACAACAAACCACCTGAACGAATAATAGGGCGAACCCTGTTTAAAGAAATTTAGGCTCTTCATGATTCATACGTATAAGGTGAATAATCGCTATTTCTCCATCTCTCCCTTTCATAGTACCTATTAAACAGGTACTTAATCAAAGGCCATAACAAAACCAGGAATACCATCACCCACATATTCTTTTCCATAGGCATATCGTTGGTTACTTTCAATTGAAAGTCCGACACCTTATTACTCGGGTCGCTACTTGCCTGCAATTGCAAAAAATAGGTACCAGCAGGTATGCTACTCAAATAGGCAGTTTCCGCATTGCGGCCCTCACTCCAACTTTCCCCGCCAGAATAGCCAGAGTAGTATTCAACGCCTTGCTCCAATGTAAACTCTTGCCCTGTCGTTGTATTCACCAATGTTATTGCCAATTCAAACCAGTTATTACTTACCGGTGCTTTAATATCGAATGCAAGATTACTTTTCCATTTGTGCAATTCAAACTTATCACTCACTACATTTAACGTAGCGATAGAATCAGGCATTTGGTAAACATTTTGCAACAATACTTTTTCTTTCATGCTGCTAGCCATAATTGCGTGTACGGCAAATATTAAAAGCAGCATTGCCAGTGTAACTATTATCAATTTACGGGGGGCTAAATATCCCTTAGGCTCTATCGCACCTACCCCACTTTTCCATGGCAGTCCTACTGCAAACTCATTGGATACTGTATGTTTGGATACATGTTGCCCAAGAAACCAGTTAATACCCTCAGCATTGCTTTTTTCCCGTATCCACATTTCTGGCGGATTGATATACTCCCTTACTTTAAGGCTTTGATCATCGTATATATTATAAGGAAATTCACCAACCGAGTCGATTACCTTGCATGAATATTCATTATAAAGTCTAAATTCATCCGACCCGTATTTAAATGACGAATCATTGGATAGTTCCATTACAGGCGTATCGCCTTTTTCTTTTACAAGAATCCAATGCCCTTCATATTCACTTAAAAAAGCGTAACCATCTTGCTCATTAAAAAGTGTATACTCTTTCCATTTGCTTTTATACGCATTCAATTCCTGTTTTTGTGCACACCCAATTACTTCATACGTTATACCATTAAAAATTCCCGTCAAGCCAATACTCAACTCAAACTTAATTTCGGCTTCATCTTTTCCCTTTTCTACAAATTCGCCCGTTTGCTTTAGTTCATACCTTGCCTTACAACCGCTACAGGCACAACTCTGTGCATAAGGCCAAGTTTTTACAACTATTTCAGTACTGCAATTAAGGCAACGATTTTTTTTGCCTTTAAAGCTTGATTTGCGGGTATTGGTTAACTTTAGTTCTTCAAACGAAGTATAGACTGTTTCATAGGCAACAATCAAATTACTCAGATAAGCATGTACCTCAATATGGGTACCATCTGTTGCAGAAAATTCAAGTATCTCTAAAATACCTTTCCAGCCTGGTAAATATATCTCCCCTTCTAACTCCCATTTTCTTGCTATGTATTTTCTTTGGAGATAATAAGGCGAACTGTCATTAAAGTTTAAAGATTTACCAATATCTAGGGATTTAATATCTGTAATGCCAATTTGATTTACTACCTTTTCTATCAATATTGCATACAATCCATAACCTTCTGCCAATATCCCAAGAGTGCCATCCTCATATAAAATTGTCCAATGGTTAAAGACTGTTTCCTGCATCCACAAACGCATCCTTCCAAGAACCGTGAATTGCTTCTTATTCCAGATGCCTTTTGTTCCAGGCTGAAGCAATTCATAAGCCTCCTTTAAGTTAAAATCATGTTGCACAATAAGTGTATCGCCCACTATTCTCTCCAATACACTATTGCAGCTTTTACAAACTGTATAGTTAGTTTCACTATGCCTGAAACTAACGCTTTGCATGCAATTGACACATTGATATAATCCTGTAGCTTTTCCCATAACTAACGGTAAATGGTTTGAAGCTTGTCAATATTTCCGTCAAAGTATGCTACACATGCATCCAAAATAGCGCTGACAGTACCATCATTATTCCGTTCAAAATTGCTTAAATAAATGTCCAGGTTAATTATTCCATGTTCTGGCCAAGTGTGTATCGATATATGGCTTTCGCTTAAACAGACTACCCCTGTAAAGCCCGCAGGTGAAAAATTATGATATACTTCCCCTAAATTCCTTAAGCTATATTGCAGTATCAAATCATCTATTAATTTTTTACACCCTGCAAAACGTAAAAGTCTATCCTCATTATTAGTTGTAAGTGTAGCAATTATATGGGTACCGGGCTGGTAACTATTCATGCAGTAGTAGTTTTTAAATCAGGCTTGTAAATTATCATATTCATATCAATTACAGAAATCACGTTTCTTGCCGGATTCCATCCCGTAATCGAAAAGTAAAACCTTCACCAAAAATTAAATTTGAAACCGTGTAACAAAAAAGAGCTCCACAACCACCCTCCCGCAATTCCGTCTATTAACCACTCATCAATTCCCGCTACCAATCTTCCTATCGCAAGTCCCGCTGTTCACTGAAATATTTTGTGTATTGTTCGGCGTTCCTATATCTTTATGTCTTCAAAGTAAACGGAGCCTTGCTCCAATGCAACATGAACCACTACATAAGGGCCCTCTTTACCAATTGCAGGTTAAGGGAAAACCCACCACGGCAATAACTGCACTTCCCCAAACAATTTTCAGGAAACACAGGCATAAAGAATTATGTGGATATATTCCACACCAATGTATCCATATACCTGCTAATTTTCCTGTATGATTCAACCACAACAGTGGACTGGGGAACCCTTGCACAAACCCGATTTCAAAAACAATTTACACATGAATAAAATGAAACCAATTGTACTGGTAATACTTGCCGGTGCCCTACTGCTAATGCTTTCTTGTAGCGAGAAAAAGAACGAAGACGTAACCAACGAAGTAAACAAAATGGGTTCGGTAGAAAGCTCGGTAACCGTTCAGCATGCAGACAGTCTGCACGACATACTGATTACCACTCACAAAGTATGGAACAACAATGTTGCGTACAAAACCATCGAATACAGGGACACCATTCCTGCGCTGGGCACCGAACATACAAGTGCCGAAAATGAAGATGGCGATACAAAAAACGTAACCGTAAAAAAGGATTACGAAATTTTTATAACGGTAAAATAATGTAGCCAGCAACAGTACACCAATGGGCTTTACTGGCGTCGCACCCATGTACGTCCTAAACGTTACTGGGCAATCGAACACCAAATAAGTTCCGCTACCAAACCAACAAACAATGAAAAAAACAAAACATATCGAACTCATCCTGATCACTGCTATACTGGCAAGTTGCAACCAGCCCAAACCCAACAACGACTGGGACTCTGGTAACAAAACGCATATACGCAGCGACAGTACAGCACCTTATACAAGGGTACACCACCACAGTGGCATTGGCTCTGCACTGCTCTGGTACTATGCCTTTCGCCCCTATGGCAACTACTACAACGGCAGCTACCAACGTGCAGGTTACTACTCCAGTGCCATACAACCCAGCAGTAATATTGGCAGCAACAGTTTTAAAAGTGGCGTGGTAAGGGGTGGCTTTGGCAAGGGTGCTTATTCTGTAAGTAGCTAAGCCATTGCTCCAATAAATAAAAGGACAAAACAAACAATATTAATCAACTAAATAATTCCCCTTTAGGGGATAGGTGTAAACAATGAAACGAGTTATAACAAACCCACGCAACAACTGGCAATCGGCCGTAGAAAAACTGGGCTTCGGTTTCCACACTAGCAATGTGCCCTACTGGGACGAAAGCGTGTACTACGAATTTTCCATGGACGAAGTGCTATATATAGAAAAAGCAACTGCCGAACTTTGGGACCTATGCCTGGGTGCCGTACAGCATGTTATGGACAATAACCTGTACAAACATTTTGGCATTCCTGAATCATTCATTCCTTTAATTGAAAGAAGCTGGACAGAAGACCATCCCGCCATTTATGGCAGGTTTGACTTCTGTTATAAAAATGGCCAGGTAAAATTATTGGAGTTCAATGCCGACACACCCACCAGCCTATACGAAGCAGGTATTGTGCAATGGTTCTGGCTACAGGATTTTGACAAGAGCAAAGACCAGTTCAACAGCGTGCACGAAAAGCTGATTGCTTACTGGAAATACCTGAAGGAATTTCTGTACGAAGGCACGCTGCATTTTACCTGCCTAAAAGAAACCTTGGAAGACCTGACCAACACAGAATACATGCGTGACTGTGCCATGCAGGCGGGACTTGACACCAAACTTGTTTTTGTAGACGATATTGGCTGGGATGAACATGCACAGGAATTTGTTGACATGGAAAATGAACCCATTAAAAACATCTTCAAGCTATACCCTTGGGAATGGATGGTAAACGACGAATTTGGCAGCCATATTTTGGCCGAAAGAAACAAAATATTATGGATTGAGCCAGCATGGAAAATGATCCTCAGCAACAAAGCCATACTGCCCATTCTTTGGAAACTGTACCCAGACTGTCCATACTTATTGCCTGCCTATTTTGATGCAGACAAGTTGATGAACTATGTAAAGAAACCCATACTTTCAAGGGAAGGTGCCAACATACAGGTTGTTCAGAACAATACTACTGTTCAACAAACGGAAGGTGCTTACGGCAAAGAAGGCTATATATACCAGGAACTGTTTGAACTGCCAGCATTCAGCGGCAACTACCCTGTAATTGGCAGTTGGGTAATTGGCCAGGAGCCTGCAGGCATGGGCATTAGGGAAGCCAATAGTTTAATAACCGACAATAAAAGCAGGTTTGTGCCACATTTGATTAACTAATGTGGCCCACTCCAAAAGAGTAAGCCACTATAAGTACTACGCTTAGATAAAAGTCCGGACTTTTTCTGAACGTTGATGGGTGTCCCGATAGCTATCGGGACCAGTAAAGCCCATCCATGCACAAAGCTGGCAACACAAACAAATCAACCATTAACAATACCCCTCATATTATAGAGGGGAACAAAACTTACAACCATGGACGCAGCACATTTTTTTGCAACCTATGGATGGATACTCATCCTGTTGCTATGTTTGATCTTTTACAAATTCATACTCCGTGTTTTCTTTGGTATGGTCATCGTACCCGAAAACAGGATCGGTTTGGTAACCAAGAAATTCGTTCTCTTTGGTGCCAACAAAAGCCTGCCCGATGGCAGGATCATTGCCACCAAGGGCGAAGCGGGCTTCCAGGCAAAAGCCCTGGCACCGGGACTTTACTGGGGCATGTGGCCCTGGCAGTACGGTGTGGACATGCAGACTTTTACCGTGATACCCGAAGGCAGGATTGGTTTGGTATTAAGCAATGACGGTTCCGAAATACCCACGGGTGCCATATTGGGCAGGCGTGTTGACAGTGACAACTTTCAGGATGCCGAAAAGTTTTTAATGAACGGCGGGCAAAAAGGCCGTCAAACAGCCTATATCACCGCAGGTACTTACCGTATCAACACATTTGCCTTTACATTAACCATTGCCGACATGGTCATCATTCACGAAAACATGGTGGGCATTGTTACAACATTGGATGGCCACCCCATTGAGAGTGGGCAGATAGCGGGCAAGTTTGTGGATGGGCACAACAACTTCCAGGACTTTGATACTTTTTTGCAACATGAAGGTAACAGGGGTCTGCAGCCAACCATTATTCTTGCGGGTAGCTACAATATAAACCCTTGGGCAGTACAGATTGAAGAAGTGCCCATGACCGATGTGCCCATTGGTTATGTAGGTGTGGTCATCAGTTATATTGGCCAGGATGGCAAGGACCTTACAGGCGATAATTTTAAGCACGGCAATATTGTCGAAAAAGGTTTCCGTGGTGTATGGATGCAACCTTACGGACCCGGTAAATATCCCTTTAACAAGTACACCATGAAAGTGGAACTGGTACCTACCACCAACCTGGTACTTAACTGGGCCAACGCCAGAAGCGAAAGCCATCAGTTGGACAAAAATTTAAGTACCATCACCGTGCGTTCACGCGATGGCTTCCCATTCAACCTAGATGTAAGCCAGATCATACACATACCCGCAAACGAAGCACCAAAAGTAATTGCACGTTTCGGCAGCATGAACAACCTGGTAAGCCAGGTACTTGAACCAACCATCGGTAACTACTTCAGGAACTCTGCACAGGATAGTGATGTCATCTCCTTCCTCTCAACCCGTAAGGAAAGACAAAGCAGTGCCAAGGAACATATACGTGCCGTGCTGGATGAGTACAATGTAAACGCAGTGGATACGCTGATTGGCGACATCGTTCCGCCGGAAGCATTGATGAAAACACTGACCGATAGGAAGATTGCGGAAGAAGAGCAAAAAACCTATCAGACACAGAAAATGGCCCAGGAACAAAGACAGGGCATGGAAAAAGAAACAGCCATTGCCGACATGCAAAAAGAAATTGTAAAGGCACAACAAAGCGTAGAGATTGCACAACGCACAGCCGATGCAACCGTGAAAAAAGCAGAAGGTGATGCCAACAGCCTCAAGCTACAGGTAGATGCAGAAGCCACAGCAACCAAGATGCGTGCAAATGCCGAAGCAGAGGCTACCAAAGCAAGAGCAGGTGCACAGGCCGAAGCCACCAAACTAAATGCCAGTGCCGATGCAGAGAAAATCAGCAAGACAGGTTTGGCCGAAGCAGAAAAGATCATGGCCATTGGTAAAAGCACCGCAGAAGCCTATGAGTTGCAGGTAAAGGCCATGGGCGGCGACAACTTTACCCGTTTTAAAGTAACCGAAGAAATTGGCAAGGGAAACATTAAAGTAATACCAGATATTTTAATTAACGGCAGCAACGGTACCGATGGTGGTATTAACGGATTGTTGGGTATGAAGCTGATGGAATTGATGGAAGTAAAGAATAAAGACGAAGCTAGTAAATAAAGTGAAAAAGTTTATAAAGTAATGGCGATGCTAAAGCATCGCCATTACTTTATCCTTCCGTATATCAACTATTAATACCTTCTAAACTCATACCGTTCAGCACGGCCTGCATAATAATCCGTACCCACAAAACTGTTACCACCGTATAAAAAGTTTTCAAAGTTCAAAGTAATATAACTGTTATTATAGCCGCTTAACTGCACGTTCAAACTCTGGTGTGCACCATAACGTGGGTAACCGCCATCATCAAAATAATCGCCGGTTGAATTATAGATGTACCAGCTTCCACGCATGGTTATCTGGTTATCACGATAAGTAACCGACCCATCATCATAAAAAGTAAACACACCATTTTCCAATCCGGTATTGATGGTTTGCCAGCCATAATTGGTGGCTCTTGCCGCATCGTACAATATCCATGAACCCGAAAGGCTGCTGCCTTGGTTAACCACTACTTTGGTACAACTGGCCAAAGAAGCAACAATGAACAAAACAAACACCGAGCGTAAAAGAGTTTTCATACCGTAAATTTTAAAGGTGAGCAATTTTTACAGCTATAAATACAAGTTTGCCACCACAGTTGTATAACACATTCTTTTTAGAAAAGCTTTAACTAAAATAAAATTATCCACCGCTTTTTAACGATAATAGCCAGTTAGGTACCGATTGCACTACAAACCATCAAAACCACTAAGTTTGTTGCCCCATGAACATACCCAAGCAGACTTCCGACATCTTTGAATTGCTGAGCAAAGGAAACTTCCTTTGTTCGGACAGTGCAGAAGACCATAACCGGAAATTGTACAATATAGTAGACACACATTTTGATGAACTGTACGAATATTTTATGGCCATTGATTTTGTGCTGGAGAAAGGTGACGAGTATTTCTATTTTTCCCGCAAGGAGCTGAAGGCAGACCTGGAAAGAAAAATAGAGCAGACCTATAAATGGATTGACATTGTAGACTTCTGCAAAACATTCGACAATGCTTTCGGTGCAGGCTTCCGTTTCTCCCCATCGCAAATTGACCAGCAACTAAGGGTAGATGCAAGTTTGAAAGACAAATTGGATACCATGAAAAGACTGGTAGGCGATGGCAGTTACAGCGAACGCATCAAAAAACTGATCAACGAACTATGCAACTACGGATATGCCGAACTGGAAAACGAGATACTGCAACAATACAAAGTAGTTGCCTCTTTTAAATACATTGAACAATTAATTGTAAGCATTACAATTTCCGAAGAAACACAACATGAGATTTCTCAATAAGATTACGTTTATAAATAGTGCCACCATTAAATATGCAGAAGTAAGTATTGATGGCAATGTGCATTTTATCGGTACACAAGGTGTTGGTAAAAGTACCCTGCTACGCTCCATACTTTTCTTTTATAATGCAGATACGTTAAAACTGGGCATTTCTAAAGAAAAGAAAAGCTTTGCCGAATACTACTTTCCGTACCAGAACTCCTATCTCATATACGAAGTAACCACAGAAGCCGGCAGCTACAGCATCATTGCATTCAAATCGCAGGGCAAGGTTTGCTTCCGGTTTACCGATACCGGTTACGACAAAAAATATTTTATTGCTGCTGATGGCAAAGCTTTTGAAAGCTGGGATGCAACAAGGACCTTATTGGATGCAGACAAAGTATTCTATACCAAAAAAATTGACCGTTACGAAGAGTACCGCGATATTCTATACGGCAACAACGACACCAGGAAAGAGTTCAAGAAATATGCATTACTGGAAAGCAAGCAGTACCAGAACATTCCAAGAACGATACAGAATGTATTCCTCAATTCAAAGCTGGATGCGGAGTTCATCAAGCAGACCATTATCATGTCTTTAAACGAAGAAGACATTGAAATTGATCTGCTAAGCTATACGCACCATTTAAAGGATTTTGAAGCACAACTCACCGACATCAATCTTTTCAAGCAAGGCTCCGTCTTAAAGCAAGCAGACAACGTAATAAAACTGCATACGGCCATCAGACATTTGGACAGGGAAAAGATTCAGTACTCCTTACAGCTTGCCCACAGCATTCAACAAGTGCAACGTACCGAACCCAAACTGCACGACAAAAAAGAAAGGGAAGAAAACAACAAAATCACCTTACAGCAAAAGATAGAAGAATCTGACAAAAGGTTCCAATCCAAATTACAGAAACTGAAAGGTGAAGTAACCGTTTTGGAAGACAAGCTAAAAACAATCAAAGAAAAACGGGAATACTACGACAACAAGAAGATTATAGAAATAGAAGAACGTGTTGCCAAGAAAACGGATATTGAAGCAGAGCAGGCGAAACTGAAAAAAGATAAGGAACTGTTATCATTCCAGTTCAAAGAAACAACACAGAAATACGATTTGCTGTTGCAGAACATTGAAAGCAGTTTCAAGGAGTTCGAGCAAAACAAAAACGCACAAAAGTTTGAGCTAAAAGATGCCCACTTTGTTTTAAAAAACCAGTTGAAAGATCAATTGGACAAATTGTTGGCCGATATAAAAAAGAACAACAAACAAAGTATAGAGCAGGCACAGCAAGAGATTGAACAGAAACAGCAGGCCTTGCAAGAAGCCCGATTAAAAAAAGAAGCTTTAAAACATAGCCGCTTCTATGAAGATGAACTGGTTGAAGCAAAGCAACAGATGGCCGATTTACAGTTGGCCATTCAGCAAAGCAACAACGAAGTGCAAATGCTGAAAGGCAAGCAAGACAACCTGATGAAGCAATGGGAACTGGAGGATAAAACACTCAAACAAAATTCGGAAAGGGAAACCGAAAAACTCAACGAAACCATTGCAAAGCACCAGCAACAGATAGATGCCATTGATACCAAAATAAACAATAGCAAAGACTCTTTGTATGGCTGGCTGAACGAACACCACCATGGTTGGGAAAACACCATTGGTAAAGTGTTTGACGAGGAACTGCTTTTTCAAAATGACCTTTCACCACAAAAAGCAACCGCTTCCGAATCTTTTTATGGCCTGACCATTAACCTGCACGAAATTACCAGCAAGGTAAAAACGGTTGCAGATTACAAAGCAGAAAAAGACAGGCTTTCCGCCACCATCGAATCTGCCAAAAAGAAAGCAGCAGACCTGTTACAGAAGCAGACCGATGAACAGGAAAAACTGAAACGCAAACATCAACCCAAAATAAAAGAATACAAGGAAAGCCTTGCAGAGCAAAGCTATACAGCGGAACAAAGTGTCGTGAAACTTGACCATGCAAAGCTTATCTTAAAAGACATTGAGCTAAAGGCAGCAGCAGAAAAGCAAGCAGCTTTGCACAATGCCGATGCTTTGATTGACGCAGCAACGGAAAAACATTTAGAAGCCAAACAACTGCTGCAAAGCATTGACGACACTTTGCAAAAACAATTGAAGGCAAAAGAAAAAGAGCACGACAAGAAGCTGACCATTGAAGAAGAAACGCTCGATACCCAATTGCAGTTTCTGGATGCAGATATAGCCAATAACAAAAACAACTACGAAAAGCAGAAGCAGAAACTGTTAAAGCAACAGCAAACCGAACTTGCCGGCGAAGGTGCAAACACACAGCAACTGGCAGGCATAGAAGAACAACTCGTATTACTGCAAAAAGAACTGAACTTTATTGAAAAGAACAGGGACATTATTGCCGAGTTCAAAAAAGACAAACGTGAGTTACTGGATAAAGCAGATGCATTTAAAAATGAAAAGCAGTTGCTGGAACACCGTTGCGAAAACGAGGAGCAAAAACATGCCCAACAAAAGCAAAAACATTTAGACGAAGTTGCGGATATACAAGAAAACATCATACACTTAACGACCGACCTGCAAAAAGCAAAAGACGATATTGCTTCTTTTACAAACTTTCAGCAAACGGAATGCTATGCAACCATTGCACCTATACACAGGGAAGCAAAAGAAGAAAACAGAACAGACAAACGTACCAAAACTATAATTGACGAACTGAACAGGAGCTATTACAATGGCATCAAACGTTTGGATGAACTAAAAGAAGCCATCAATAAATTCCTGAGCAATTTCTCATCGCAGAACATTTTCAACTTTGCAACAGGGCTTATTGCCAAGCAGCAATACCTTGATTTTGCCGAGCAGCTGAATGATTTTATTACCGATAACAAGATTGAGGAGTTCGAGAAACGCATTAACGAAAGGTTTGCCAACATCATTCACAGCGTTGGTAAGGAAACCACCAACCTGATGAGTAAGGGCGATGAGATACAGAAAGTAATCACCAACATTAACAAGGATTTTGACCGTAAGAACTTTGTGGGAGCCATCAAAAAAATTGAGCTGAAACTGGATGCCAGTGCCAACCGTGTAGTGCATCTGCTGCAAAGCATCAAGACATTCAACGATGAACATGCATTTGATATTGGTGGATTGAACCTCTTTTCTTCTCTCGATTCTGAAGCCAAGAACAGGAAAGCAGTTGACCTGTTGAAACAGTTGAGCAAGTCCATCAACGAGTATAAAAAAGATACCATTTCCTTATCCGATTCCTTTGAACTGAAATTCAGGATCGAAGAGAACCAGAACGATACAGGCTGGGTGGAAAAGCTGGCCAATGTTGGCTCCGAGGGAACAGATGTATTGGTAAAAGCCATGATCAACATTATGTTGCTGAACGTGTTTAAAGAAGGAGCATCCAAGCGTTTCAAAGACTTCCGTCTGCATTGCATGATGGATGAAATTGGCAAGCTACATCCCAACAACGTAAAGGGTATCCTGCAATTTGCCAACGACAGGAACATACTTTTAATCAATGGCTCACCAACAGAAACCAATGCCATGGATTATAGGCATATCTACAAGTTGGAAAAAGATGCGAAGAGTTTTACAAAAGTGAAGAGGATCATTTCTAATCATTCACAATATGCACCGTTACATGAAATGGACAACAAACGCATGTCAATGGAAATGCTATAAACTAACTGTATGAACAAATAAAACAAAACCCAATCTTTCGATTGGGTTTTGTTTTATTTGGGATAAACCATTGCGTATTCAATACTGTCAGCCTTTCCATAATCATCATCCACTTTAAACTCCAGTTCATACATAGACACCATTTGACAGAACACCGTAAGCTTTTCATCAAAGGCAACTTCACGGGGATAATTGTACTCCATCACAAATTGGAAAAGGTTTTTACCTGAAGCTGCAAAACCGTTTCGCATGGCTTGTAAATTAATGAACACTTCTTCCTCCGTTTCTGTTTGCAAGTAAGCATCAGAAATACCTTCGGCCACAGGCAAAGCATTACGCCTGCCCAGCTTCAGTTTATGTGCCGTTTTTTCAAGGCTATTGCGTGCCTCATCGCTTTGCAGGTATTCCAAACTTAAACGTAACGGGTAAGCAGGTTTGCTTTCAAAAGCAACCGCATTGTTCTGCTGCAACAGTTCGGTCAAATTGGTTTTTGCTTTCAGTTCAAACTGGTCCTTCAAATACTTCACCTGTTTAATTTTCTCTACCAAACGGCTCTGGAATTTTACCTGGTTCAGGTATTCAATTACCTGTTTCTGCGTTTCAATAAGGTTATGCCTAACCTCCGTAAGCTTTATACGCAACTGGGCGGTAATATGCTTCAGTTCATCATCCATGGCCGTTTTAAAAAAGGTCTGCTCCTCCTCCCCTGTTATCATCCTGTCTGCCTGGTCCACCAGCAACTGTATGTCCCTACGTTTCTGGTCAAAATTCTCCAGCCTGGTGATCTTTATTTTATAATTGGGTTCGCTTTTAAAGGCGTTCTCAATATTGCGGTTCAGGTCAATCACGTTACGCAGGGTTATCCTTCCAATCTTACGCAAAGCCGACTTGATATTTTTCAGATACCCGTATTTCCTATGCTCATTACTTTCTTGCAAATAGTAATTGATGTACTGTTTTACCTGCCCAATGTTCTCCTGTATATAAGCCGTGTTTATTTCTTCGTTCACTTCCAGCACCTGCTCAAAAAAGCCAAGATACTGTTCATCCAGTTCTATAAATGCTCCATTCTGCCTTAGCACACCTTTATTGATCAATGTCTCAATCACATCTTCTTCGGCAAACTCCAATGCCATATCGTATTTGTAGGCAAATGATTTCCGCTTTTCAAACATTTCTGCCAGCAAATCCTTGGTACGTGCAAGCAGGTTCAGCAGCTCCTTTATGTTATTAAAATGCAGCATTCCTCATCAAATTTTCGAGGCGTGAAAATAGCCGTAAAAACAGTACAGGCATCATTATTTTGTACAGTAAAATCGGACTATTTACCACATTTATTCCACACTACACGCCAGTTGCCTAAATTTGGCATCATTATTTGTTATACGACCAAAACCAATTACATGAAAAGAATTTCACTCATAGCTTTAATAGCTATCTCTTTTACTTTTAGCGGTTGCGACACTTTAAAAAGCATTGCCAACAATGTGCTGGGCGAGGCTGATGCAGCAAGTGCCATCAAAGAAATGCTCACCATTGGCAGCAACGGCAATGCACTCATCAGCAAAGAATCTTTAATGAACGCCATCCTGCCTTCGGAGGTAAACAGTGTACTGAACAAGTTGCAGCAGTTGGGTTTAAGTAAGGATGTAGATAAGTTTACCAATACATTGTCTAACGCAGCGGCACAAACGGCCACCAACTCCATCCCTGTTTTTGTGGGTGGCATTAAACGCATGAGCATTATCGATGCAATAGGCATTGTAAAAAATGGCGGCACTGCAGCTACCGATTACCTGAAAGCAAAAATTGGCGACAGCCTCAGGAACACAGTGGCACCCATTATGAAAACTGCCCTGGATCAATACCAGCTAACGCAGGAGTGGGACAAATTGGTAGCACCCGCTAAACTTGTGCTGGGCAACAAAGTAAAACTGAACCTGAACATAGACAATCTTTTGGCTGGCGTTGTAACCAATGCCATGTTCAATAAAATTGCCGAGCAGGAAGTAGCCATACGTACCAATGCTGCTGCCAGAACAACCCCTACACTGCAACGTGTTTTTGGCAGGGACTGGAACAATAATGGTGCGGTGAAATAATCTTCTTTAAATATTGTATCAACAAGAAAATCAATCTATGCAGATTGACTTTCTTGTTGATACATGTTAATTGGTTAATTAGTATAGCGTAGAATGACAAAAGTTTATGTTACCAGCTATAACACATACTTCAACTGTAGTGGCGTCGCACCCATCGGCAATGGCACATACTTCAATAACCCATACAATAGCTACAGTTATTTATTGTTCCTTTATTTCCACTTCCCTCATTTCGTTCCTGCCAAAAAACGTAGGGAAATACATCAACTCTGCTTTGGCAGGGTTCAAGGTAAACTTACCGTTGTATCTTGGTTCCAGTTCAATTTCAAAACTGTGTATGCCTTTGCTTAACTGGTCTGCAAACAGCAGTACTTTGTTCTTTAAAAATTCCTTGTGCATGCCCCAATTATCCTGCTTCTTCGCTGCATAGGTACAGCCAGCGGGTATGGGTATTTCCAGCATTACATAGTCGGCTTCTTTTTTCACATCAACCGTTACTATCATCTTCATCCTTTCGCCAGATTTAATATACTGTAGCAGGTTGCCCGTTTTTTCAAAGTATGTCTTTATTTCAAAGTTGTTTGTCACAGCCGCTGGTCGGGCATTCCATATTTTTTGGTACATGGTCAGGTAAGTAATACCGCCGCCTGTTTTCTGTACATGCAACAATTGGTTGTTGCTGCCTATCGTTTTCTTGAACGGAAAGGTGGAAACAGCAAAAGCAGTATCACCGCTAATGCTTAATTGTGCAGGTTGTTGAAATGCCTTATTCCTTTGCAATACATCAGGCAAAATGGTTGCAAGTATATTGGCACTCTCTACCGTGTTTCTCCAGTAACCATGGCTTCTTTGTTCCAAAAAGTACTGGATGATATTATTGGTAAGGTGCTTCTGTGTCTCATTGTTACGCAATACATCGTAAGCCACAACGGTTGTTGCATTTGCATTGCTGTACCAGCGGTAGTTCTCTTCGCCCCAATGCAGTCCACCAAGCATGCCAGGCACGGCCCTCTTCAATAAAGAATCCAGTTCGCTGGCATAATCAATTTTCAGGTGTTGTTTTATTTGTACATATTGCCATTGCTCATGCAACGATAAGGAGTCAAATACAATTGCCGTCAGGTAATCGGTATAATTGATTGCGTGATTAGCGGCACTCAAGGTACTTAAAGTGGCCAGCAAAGGCCCTTTTCTTAAATAGGGCAATTGGTTTTGCAGGTACAGCAAACCGTTGCGTACATTGGTTTCTACCAACGCATTGCCACGCAAAGGCAACAGGGCATTCAGAATATAATTGGTAATGTACAAGTCTGCACGGCCTGTTTCCCACCAGCTCCAGCTTCCATCAAAATGCTGTGCGTTTTGCAATTTGCCCAATAGCTGGTTCATTTCCTTTTCATTGGTAAAAGGCTCATTCAATGTTTCACGTATCTTCTTTTCCAATACCAGTCCGCGTAGTTTGGATGCAGTCTGCTCCATGCAGTAGTAAGGGTATTTTTTAAGATGGTCAATTTCGTCAAGCAGCACATTCAATGTATTGTTCTGTGCCACTATTTCAATGGCAATAGCCTGCTTATCGGCCTTGAAAGAAATGGTGGTATCATGGTCAAGCATCCAGAACTGGCCGGTTGCCTCTTCGGTTCCTTTTTTAAACAGGGGTACTTTTCTTTCTTCGCCATCATTAAAGCCTGTGGTTGTCTGCAACTGGAACCTTGCTTTCAATGTATCCCTGCCCGCATCGGCAATTACCGTTAATGGTGCAATGGCCGATGCAGAGCCGGCTATCGGAATATCATGCTCTTCCATCAATTTATCCTGTAGTGTAAAGCTTGTTTTTATCGTATAACTATCGTTTGTATAGTTCACAGCCTTACCAATAAACTGCACATGATCGCCTTCAATTAAAAACTGCGGTGTACTTAGCTGGGCCATTACTGGTTTAAATGCTTTGGTAAATGTTATGGCTTTGCCCATCCTTCTTTTTTTGTCCATACCCAGTACATAAGTTTGCCAACTCGTAATGTTGTCGGGATAGGTAACAGTAAAACTTGCCCTGCCGTTCTTATCCGTAAAAAATTCGGGTTGCCAAAATGCATAGTCCCTAAACTGTGTACGCAATGTTTTTGTTTTGGTAGTAATCACCACCACACCATCTGCCGCACGTGAGCCGTAAATAGCCGTAGCAGATGCATCTTTCAATATTTCTATACTGCCCATCATTTCGGGTGTAATGTTTTTGGGCATCTCATCGTACACAATACCATCAATTATATATAAGGGCTTGTTACCAACGGCAGCGGATACACCCCTAAGCACTATTTTTACATCGGCACCTGGCTGGCCGTTTGCATTCACTATGGATAGTCCAGCAACCTTTCCCGCAAGGGTACTATCCAGCAGGGTTACTGTTGTAAGTTCCTTTGCCGAAACAATGCTAACAGATGCCGTCATTTCCTTACGTTTGGAAACACCATAACCTGTTACCACTACTTCATCAAGGCTTTGATTGGCGGGGCTTAACAGCACGGTGTACAGCCTGTCCTGTTCTTCAGTGGCTTCTACTTTCAGTTCCTTAGCTGTATAGCCAAGCGATGCTATCAACAATGTATAGGTACCGGGTTTTACACTCAATACAAATTGCCCGTGCACATTACTGGTAACACCCGTTCTGCTGCCCTTGATTACTATACTTGCATTGGGTATTGGGTTTGCACCTTTATCGTCTTTTACAACGCCCCGTATAACGCCATTGCCATTTGCAACAACAGGCAATGGCTTTTCATTTGTTACTACAGGTTGTTGCTCCTTTGGTTGTACAGTAACCGTTTTTTTTGCATTGATTGCTGCAAGCAAAGAATCCACACTGCTGTTGTTGAAGCTGTATATGCAATGGTTTGTTTTTATGTACAGCGTTGTATCTTTTCTTATTGCTACAGTCAATGCAGCGGTTTGCCATCTATAGTTTACCAATAATAACCGATAAGTACCCGGTTGTATATTCATGATTTTTCTTGTTCCGGGCTGCAGTACCAAAGCTTTGGTATTGGTATCTATGGGCAGCAATACCACATAATGCAGGGCGGTATCCGATGGAACCATGAACTCTAATTTTCCCTTGCCTGCCATTTGTGACATGTACTCATTATAATCCCTAAACGCAGTGTATTCCAAATAGGGTTGATATACAGGCTGGGGGTATTCAATGACTGGCGGAGCTTTTAAAGTATCGCCCAAAGTTGTCCAACTGTACTCTTTTTTAACGGGCAGGTTGTATTGGGCATTGTTGCTTAATGGTTTAAAAATGGCATTCTTTTCCAACCGGAGTATCTTGTTGGAAAGGTTGTAGATATAACCCGGTTCAAACCTGAAATGACTATCAAAGTTGCGTGGCGAAAAAAAGTGCAGACTATCATAACTTTTAAATGGACCCACTAAATGTGGTGCATACGCATACGTTGAATTGCCAACAGTAGCAACACGCCAGTCTTGCCAAACATATAGGTTTCCAAAACGGTTATCCAATTGCCAGATGCTGTTTTCAATTATCGATTGCTCTGCAGCTTCATAAAAGGTAGGCCTATTGAATATCTTGGTAGCAGCTGGCAGGTTGTCTAAGTCCAGCACAATATCGTGTTTGTAATTCGGTTGAACATACACGCTGTCCAGTTCAATGTATCTATCCAATAGTCTTATACCCAGTTGTGTGTAATAGTTGTTGGCTTGATAACTATCGGCCATCTTTGCAGTAGTGCCTTCATAATATACCAACTGCTTGTTGAGGTACAAGAGGTAAATGGGTTGAGGCTTTCCTTTCTGTACTACATGTACACTTAGCTGTGGCATGAATGTGGTATTGTAAGTGGCAATGTCCAATAATTGCTTTTCAGGAAAAAGCATCTGGTAATAAAGCAAACTGTCCATGCCAAACTGTTGCCTCCATTGCTGATGGTTGCCCAATAGGTACTTGCTTTTAAAATACAGGTTTGCATCTTCCATTTTATAGAAGCCCCTACGCCAAAGCTGGTGCTGTTTGTACTTAACCAGGTAAGGTGGCTCGGGCACATGAATATCGTTTTTAAACTGGCTATTGTAGCTGGCAGCTACCATGTTTACATTGGCTACTGGTCTGCCTTTGTAGTCTTTCACATCAATGGTAATGGAATCTTTTTGGCCAGGAAAAACCTGGCTATTTGCTTGTATATGTATGTTCAGGATTTTGTACAGCAAACCAATTGATTCACTTTTTTCGTAAGGCTTACCTTTCCATACATAGCTATATTTTAAAGTATAGAGTTTGTTGCGGTTTTTTATTTTGTTGAGCCAGGTTATGGTAGCATTGTTGCTTTTGCCCGTTGCGATGATCTTGCTGCCATCGAGTACCAAGTAACTAACGGGAACTTTATATGGGTTGTTTAATATGAATCCTGCGGTATCGTGCACGCTTATCCTGGAAAAAGCGACCTCGTACCGATCCGCTATATCAATAAATGTAGAAACAGCGGGCTTCCCTTTTTCCTGTATATAAAAATAGTAGTCTTCAGCAAGGGCATCCACTTTTATCTTGAAGGGAAAATGCACTTTCATGTGCTGCTTCACATTGTTTTCACCATCAATATCCAGTTCCCCATCTGCTTCTGTTTCGGTGCCATTTTTATAGTAGGTTGCATATACGGTATCCGCAACTATTCTTGCCCGGAGTTGACTGTTGTATAAAGCCCAGTTTACATCAATTTCTTCGTACTGGATTTCGTTATTGCTATTTCTAAACTGCAACAATGCATGCACATGCTGATTGGCCGATGGGAACAATGAACCAGGAACCACAAATTTTGTATCGCCCTGTGTAAGCATTGTCTTTTCTTCCGTGTACAATGTATCGGCAATATATATACTGTCCTGCTCATAACGGTCCACACCATTGTTCAACAAAATCAGTTTGGCTTTCGCATCCAGCAATGGCAGGTTGTTGGCATCTTTTGCACTTGCATAAAATACCATGCTATCACCTTTATAATATTCATCTTTCTCCGAACGGAAGCTGTAATGGGCCACTTCATCCAACAGATAATCTTCCACCAGAAAGCTGCTTGTCAATACCCGTTTGTTTGATTGTGTTGTTTTAAATTCAATGGTATAGCTGATATCATTTACCAAAGTGTCGCTTAACGGAAACGCATATATAAACGAACCCGGTGTATGTGGTTGCAATGTGGTCAATAACTGTTGTTTGTACTGGCCTCTTGCATAGTACATCAGGTACACATTTACATTTTCTTTGTACTGCTTCCATTTTTTGTCTACGATATAAGCTTTCAGTTTTACAGTATCGGTAAGTTTATATTTGGGTTGATTAAACACTACATAACCATTGGCACCTATATTGTTACTCTTGTACCTATAGTTCTTTTTGCCATGCAACAGGCTGCTTATCTTTCTTGGTATCCAGGTAATAACTTTGCCCAGTTTTTTACGTTTAAACCATTGCCATTTCTGCTTGGCCACACTATACCGTGGTTTTTGGTAATCGAAGCTCAGGAAGCTGGTATCGCCTGCCGCATATACTTTTATCAAAGGTTCATCTGGTAGCTTCTTTTGTTGAAGATGGTAGTTCATTGCATCCCTATCATATTTTGCCAGCTTACCGTTTACCCAAACTTTTGCATCATCAATAAAAGCCCCTTGCTTGTTCCTTACTTCCACTATATGTACCTGCTCGTTCAGTAAAGGATAAATGACCAAATCTGTAATACCCAACAATTCCGCTTCAATTTTATTGTCTGTTATACTTAACAAAACAAAATGCCCCTTGGGCAATGTTTCCGTAACCAACGAATCGGTCCTGAACACAAAAGCGGGTTTCTGTAGCAGGAATATATCTACCGGGATGCTGTCCTGTTGAATGTATTTCTCTGCACTGTCGGCAGGAATGCGGTATGCAAATGTTTCATAGCTTTTTTTGCGGAGTTTGGCCCAATCCCTTTGTGCCATTGAAAAAAAGGGGCATGCACATAATAAAACCAGTAATATCCGGTTCATAAGCAGTTGTTTGTACATGGCACGATGCAGGCTAGCAGGCAATTACATAAAACAGGCAAAAAAAATTTCAACACTTGCCTACGCCCATTCAACCAGGCAAATCAGCCGCTGCCCGATTTTAAGTAAGTACTAAGTTTTATATTTGAAAGGGCAACTGACATTTGTTGAACAATTAAGCAGCATACGTAAAACATTGTTAAATGATTATGTATGGCGACCTGACGATTAAACAGGTTTGTTTATTTGTACATCAAAAGGCATAGAATTTGAAAAACCTTTTCCTAATTAAAAAAATTAAACTACAATGAATATGAAACTCAAAAACGTTCTAGCTATTGTGGCCATTAGTGCCACTACTGCCATTTTGAGTGTGGCTGGCTATGGTAAATGGATGGAAAGCAGGTATGCGGGTACGCAGCAACCCGGAAAGCTGCCTGTAAATTATGCAGGTTTTTTTGGCAATAACGCCCCGGCAAGTGCTGTCGATTTTACAGCCGCTGCCACTGCTGCAACACCGGCAGTTGTGCACATTAAAACAAAAACAAAAGCAAGGCAGGTGAGCAATAACCAGCCACGTCAACAGAACCCATTTGGCGACATGTTTGGCGGCGATATGTTTGACCAGTTCTTTAATGGCCCACGCATGCAGGTAATTCCCGAGCAGCAGGCAAGCGGTAGCGGTGTCATTATCAGTGGCGATGGATACATTGTAACCAATAACCACGTTGTGGATGGTGCCGATGAAATAAATGTGACACTGACCAATAAGAAATCCTATAAAGCAACTGTGGTTGGTACCGACCCCAGCAGTGATTTGGCCGTTATCAAAATTGAAGGCAACAACTTGCCATACATGCTGTATGGTAACAGTGATGATGTGAAACTGGGTCAATGGGTATTGGCCATTGGCTATCCGTTGAACCTGGATGTTACCGTATCTGCGGGTATCGTAAGTGCAAAGGCAAGAAGCATCAACATCAACAGCCGTCAAAGCAAAACACCTATTGAAAGCTTTATACAAACTGATGCTGCGGTAAACCCCGGCAACAGCGGTGGTGCGTTGATCAATACAAATGGTGAACTGGTAGGTATCAACTCGGCTATTGCCTCACCAACCGGATATTATACTGGTTATGCGTATGCCATACCGGTGAATATTGTAAAGAAAGTGATTGCAGACATGATCAAGTTCGGCTCCGTACAAAGGGCTTTCATGGGCATATCTTATCCTATTGATGGTTTGCCCGACCAACAAGTAGCCGATCTTGACAAACAATATGGCAATGCTTGGAAGACCAACGAAGGTGTTTTTGTAACTGGCGTTACAGATGGTGGTGCCGCAATTGCTGCAGGCATTAAGGAAGCGGATGTGATTACCAAGTTCAATGGCGTTGCCATTACCAGCGGGCCAGAGTTGCAGGACCAATTGTCCAGGTACAAACCAGGCGACAAAATTACCATTACCTATAAACGCAACGGCAAGGAAAACACGGTGAACATTACCCTGAAAAACAAAGTAGGCAATACTGACATCGTAAAAGCAGGCAACAACAGCGTAATTGACAAACTGGGTGCTACTTTGGAAAACGTTGATAAAAAAATAGCTACTGCCAACGATATTGCCGGTGGTGTTGTGGTAAAGAAACTGGGTAGCGGTTCGCTATCGAAAACAAAAGTGCAGGAAGGCTTTGTTATTACCACCGTTAACGGCGTGGAAGTAAAGACCCTTGATGAACTGAAAGCAGAACTGGCCAAAGTAAAAGATGGCAAAGTAAGGCTTGATGGTATTTACCCTGGTTATGAGGGCACTTATACTTACCCATTGAATTTAGGCGAAGCAGAAGAATAAGCAATAGCCACATACAACAGCAGTTAATCAATAAAAAAGCGGATGCATTGAATGCATCCACTTTTTTATTGGCTTATAACAGTACTTATTTATTGCGAACAATACACCAGATACTCGTAAGGTTGTAGTTCAAATTTTTCATTTGCACTAAACTGGTAGATCAATCCGGAGAACGCATTTACAAACCTGTTGTTTAGCCATTCGTGTTCCACATTCAGCACCAGTCTGTCTTTGGCAGAAAGGTTCAATATTACCAGCACGACCGCATCATCTTTTCTTCTCAAATAAGCCATCACTTCTGCATTGCCGCTAGGCAGTATGAATGTTTCCCCATCTGCAATAGGCTTTGTTTTATGCAATGTCAGCAATGTTTTATAGAAATCATGCAATTGTAAAGGGTTGTTCCATTCTAGCAGGTCCTTATCAAAAAATTGCAGACGTTTTTTGTTCGGGCTTTCTTGCCCGCTATATACCAACGGCACACCTTGCCACGTACAAGCGAACACAGCAAAAGCTTTGGCGGCATTGCCATATTTTTCATATTCGGTACCTGTCCAACTGTTTTCATCATGGTTGGTAGTAAAGAACAGTTTCTTTGCTCCTTGCGGGTATTGCGAATAGGTATGCAACACATCATACACATGGTTCAACGATGCATTGCCCTGCATGTATTTTTCTGTAATGTGCATCCATTGCCAGGCATAGGTTACATCAAATACAGTATGGTATTCCATCACTTCACATTCGGCCAGCCAGAACAAAGGCTTCATGGTTTCGCATTGGGTTCTTGCAGCATCCCAAAAATCCAACGGAACAAGATGTGCCATGTCGCAACGGAAACCGTCTATATCGCATTCCCTTACCCAGTATTGCATGGCTCCAATCAATGCATTACGCATATCGGTATTGGCATAGTTCAAGTCTATCACATCTTGCCATCCATTCACTTCGGTAAAGTTACCTTGTTCATCTTTCAGGTACCAATCCGGATGTTCAACCGTCCACGGATGGTCGCAACCGGTATGGTTGGCTACCCAGTCAATGATTACTTTAAAACCCAATTGATGTGCTTGCTGTAGCAGGTTCTTAAAATCCTGTAATGTTCCAAACTCCGGGTTGATGGCTGTGTAGCTACTGCACGCATAGTAACTACCTAAACTGCCTTGCCTTTTTACGAGGCTTATTGGCGTTATGGGCATAAGCCATAAAATATCCACACCCATATCTTTTAATCGTGGCAAGTGCTGTTGAAAGGATGTGAATGTACCCTCGGGCGTGTATTGACGGATATTTACTTCGTATATGTTTGCACCTGTTGCCCAGGATACAGTAGGAAAATGTATGGCCATCTGGTTGCTCTTTTAACCAAAGTAATGCATTTTGGTGGCAACATCCATTTTGGGTAATGAACAAACTGTACAGGATTGTCTGTAGTGTATATTATTCCTATTTCAGCTCCAATACCCATGTTGTTTTTGCAGGCAGTGTCAATACCTGCAATGAGTTGATGGTAGAACCGTTGGTGATATTTATTGCAGCAGAAAATTTATTGATGCGTTCTGCATACCGTTCTGTAGGCAGTTGTTCTTCCTTGTCGTTTGTGTTCACCACCACCATTACTGTTTTTTCGTTGTTATACCTGAAAAAAGTATAGATGCCTTTATCCGGCACGAACTGCATGAGTTTACCTGTTTGAAGTACGGTATTGTTCTTACGGTAATTGGCCAGCGTTTTTACAAAGTTGAAGGCTTCATTTTCTTTTATGGTACGGCCTTGTGGTGTAAACTTGTTTACGCTATCTCCTAACCAACCGCCTTTTACATCTTCACGTACCAGCCCATCGGGCTTGCTCATGTTTTTCATCAGCAATTCAGTGCCATAATATAGCTGGGGTATGCCCCTTGTTGTAAGCAGTATGGCAATGGCTGATTTGTATTTGTTCAGGTCTTCGCCAACCAATGAGTACATGCGGTGCATGTCGTGGTTGTCCAGGAAGATGCAATTGTTCATGGGGTTCTTGTACACAAAATCATTGGCCAGCGTGGCATACAAGCGGTTAATGCCACCTGCTGCACCTGCATCGTTCTTGCCTTCGAGTAAATCGTAAATGGCATCTTTTATTTGTGCATCAGTAATGCCAGGCAAATGCGTATCAATTTGTTGATGAATGGTTCTGCCTTCTGTAAAGAAAGCCTGGTTCAATACGGAGCTTACCAATGTCTCGCCAAAAATGCCCAAGCTGGGAAATTCTGCTTTAATCTGTGCTGCCCATTTGCTCATGTACATAGGGTTGTTGTAAGGATAGGTATCCAAACGTAACCCATCAATACCAGCATATTCAATCCACCAGATATTGTTTTGTGTAAGATAGTTCTGAACATAGGGATTGCTTTCGTTCAGATCGGGCATGCCGCCATCGAACCATCCATCCAGCATTATTTTTTTGTCAATGGCCGAAGCGTAAGGATCCATTACCGCATGATCCTTGAAATTGGTATTGGTGTATTTGGGCCATTGATGTACCCAGTCGGCAGTGGGCAGGTCTTTCATGAACCAGTGATGGCTGCCAATGTGATTGTGCACAATATCCTTGATTACTTTCAACCCTTTCGCATGGCATAATTCTACATAGCTTTTATACAATTCATTGGTACCGTAACGTGGGTCTATCCTGTAATGGTCCGTTACGGCATAGCCATGATAGGATGCATGTGGCTGGTCGTTCTCCACTTCGGGCGTGCACCAAATGGTTGTTGCCCCAAGTTCCTTTATATAGTCCAGATGGTTGATGATGCCTTGTATATCGCCACCATGGCGGCCATACAGTAAAGAGCGTTCTACTTTTTTCTCTTCCATGCCAGCAACAACATCATTGGTGGTATCGCCATTGGCAAAACGGTCGGGCATCAATAAATAAATCAGGTCTTTACTGGTTACACCCTGTATGCGGTTGGGCGATTTGTCCCTTGCTTTTAGCTCGTAGGTATAATGCAAGGTGGACTGGTTTGCTTCCACAAAATCGATTGTAAACTTGCCAGGCTTTGCAGCCGCTGTAACGTCAATATCGATGAACAGGTAATTGCTGTTGCTTACTTTGTTTACCTTGATTAGCTTAACACCAGGATAACTGAACCGTATTTTTTTTGATGCGATATTTTTTCCGTGCACCAGTAATTGCAATTGGGTGTTCTTCATGCCAGTGAACCAGAATGATGGTTCTACCCTTTCCAATGCGGGCAACTGTGCACTGATAGCAGTAACACAGCAAACCAATAGCCAGCCTAACAGTATCCGATGCTTCATCTAATTGTTTTTTCTATTAAGGCCATTAAAAATATCAATAGTTAATGGTAATCGTGTTACTGTCATTTTTTATCAAGAGGCTTTTTACCGTATAGCCTTCCGGTCTGTTTGGCGAGCCCAGGGGGTCGAAGGTTGATATGGGCGTAAGAAAGGATGCAAACGCATCTTCCATTTCTTTTTTGCTACCGTTCATGTTTACGTTTGTTTCACCGAAACCATGTAGCATCAACCTGATTGTATTGAAGTTTGTTTTGAAGCTACCTTCCACTTTTTCAAAAGTGATTTTTTTGTTGGCAGGATCGTACACGATACTTCTTTTGTAGTAGTCGCCTTTTTCGTAGTTGTAGGATGCCCCGTCATCTTCATAATATACAAAGGAGTTGGTAAGGTCTCCTTTGTATATATGGATGGTCAATGTATCCGTGGGTTTTTCACTTGTTGATTGTATGAGCGACTGCATGGGCACAATGCTGCTTTCTTTTACATACACAGGAAGTTTGTTCATGTGCAACTGCACAATTTTTTCGGTGTTGCTTTGTTCCACTTCGCCTGTATAGAGGTTGTACCATTTGCCTTTGGGGAAATATATTTTTACAAACGATTGGTTGCTTGTTACCGGTGCAACCATAAATGCCTTACCAAAAAAATACTGGTTCTGGAATTGGCCATCGTACACTTTTGCATCGAATGCATTGTCTATGGCCAAACTGCGTACCACAGGCAAACCATCTTGCGTGGCTTCATAAAAACTGCTGTATAGATAAGGCAGCAAATGGTAACGGAGGTTTACATAGTTCCTGGATATTTCCAGTGCTTCTTCGCCATGTGCCCAAGGTTCGGCCGAAGGTGTATTGACTGCTGTATGGTTTCTGTAGTAAGGGGTAAATGCACCAATCTGCATCCAGCGAACAAAAAGGTTTACAGATGGGTTGCCCGTAAAGCCGCCAATATCCATACCCGTAAAAGCAACGCCACTTAGGCCAAGACTGGAGAGCAACCTTACACCTGCAATCATGTGATCGTCTTCGGATCGGTTGTCGCCTGTCCATATTGCAGTGTAACGCTGCAGCCCTGCATAACCAGCACGTGTAAGCATAAACGAACGTTGGTTGCTGTTTGCCTGCCTGTAGCCTTCGTAACTGCTGCGGGCCATTTGCATACCAAATACATTGTGTCCTTGCAAGTGCGTAGTTGGATGATTGTCGTAATTGAACAAAACATTGCTAGGTATCTTTTGTCCCCAGGTAGCAATTTCATTCATGTCGTTCCATATACCATCCACACCAACATTTGCATAGGCTTTTATTTCATTACGCCACCAGCTTCTTCCTTTGTCGCTTGTAAAATCGGGAAAGTGGCACCAGCCCGGCCATACCTGTCCTGTGTATAGTTGGCCATCGCTGTACTTTAAAAAAATGCTGTCTTTTACACCACGTTCGTAAGCACCGTAACCTTTCTCTACTTTAATGCCGGGGTCCACAATAACGGTTGTTTTAAAACCCATAGACTTTAATTTGTCTGTCAGGTTTTTGGGTTCGGGAAAACGGCTCTTGTTCCAGGTAAATAATTTATAGGCATCCATGTAGTGAATGTCAAGTGTAATGCCATCCGAAGGGATTTTTTTCTCACGCAGCGTCTGTGCAATACGCATTACTTCTGTTTCAGGATAATAGCTGTAGCGGTTTTGCTGATAGCCAATGCTCCATAATGGCGGCAGCTTCATCCTGCCTGTGAGTGCCGTGTACGATGTAATGATATCTGCGAGGTTTTTGTGGTAGATAAAGTAGTAGTTCATTTCGCCACCCCTTGCACCAAAAGAGGAGAAGCGGTTATTGCTTGCACCAAAATTGAAATCTGTCTGGTAGGTATTGTCCAGGAAAATGCCATAGTTAATGGCATGATGAATACCAATATAGAATGGAATAGTGGAATACAGAGGGTCCTGCCCTGTTTGGTAACCGAACACATCGGAGTTCCAGTTGGTGTAACCATTGCCAGCCCTGTCCAGGTTGCCCGTCTTTTCGCCAAGGCCAATAAACCTTTCGCCTTGTTGCATGTGTTTGTAAGTGGTTACTTCATCGCCCACCCAACTGGTGTTTAAACCGGCTTCATCTTGGTTAATAAGTTCATTATCCAATGTATAACATGCAATACTGAATGGTTTCTTTTGTACAATGACCTTTAAAGAGTCGGTTGTTATGGAGAGTTCGTTTTCGTTTTGGCTGATGTTTGTTCTGGTGGCTGTTGGTTGTGCTATGACAGCATAGGAGAAATCGGCACCCAATTTCTTTCTGTCCATTCTTACCCTGATGGTATTGGCGGTGTACACAGTAATTTCCACCTGTGCATTCTCTGCTTGTATATTGATTTTCTGTCCGTCAATTTTTGTACTGTTTACCTTGCCTGTATTTACTACAGTTGTTTGGGCAAATACATTTATTGTAAAAAGGGAAAGGAAGCAGATAAACGAAGCTTTCATTGTACACATGTTGCTGAATATTTTAATGACAGGAATTGGAGTGATTGATTCAGGTGTTGATAGTTGCTGAACCTTGCCAAAATTCAAGGGCAGCAATTGCACTGCCCTTGAAATAAAACCCTCTTATGAAAAAAACCGAGTTGAAATTCTATTTATTGAATGGTTACTGTTTGTGCCAGCTCGTCTAACGTAATGGTATAGGTGCCTGCTGCCGCCGGTGTCTTGAAATTGTTGTTACCATCCCATACCATTTTACGTGGTGTACCTGTGGCATTGCTTTGGCCGCTGTTGTCTTCGTAGTCAAATGCACCCCAGGCCGAACCTGCGAGGAACTTGATGTCCTTACCTGCTTTTAACGTCAGTGTAATGGTCCACTTGCCATTGCCTGCGTAGGTCATTTGTGGTGAAGATGCAGGGTCCCAATCGTTGACGCCTGCCTGGTTGATGCCATCGCCAACCACACGCATTTGCGATGCGGAGTTGTACAGGTATTTGATGTTGTTTACATCGGCACCATCCCAAATAACACGGTAGCGGCCTGCTGTTGCCACATCGGGCAGATTGTCAGGGCCATTGATAAGTAATGATGTTCCATTGCCGCTGCCATCTGTGGTGGCACCATAGCTTCTGGTATCGGTAATGTTTACACCACCGCCGTTCCAACTATTGTTGTCAATCATTTTCCAGCCGCCTGCATTCAGGTTCACGATACCGATAAACCTGTCACGGGCAAAATTGGTCATTTGCGAAAGCGGGTCGGTAAAAGTGGTGGCTGGTGTCCAGTTGTTGCCCGGTACGGCTCCACCTACAAAACCCATACGGCCCAAACGTAGGTCGTAAGTCATGTTTACCCTGTCCACACTAAAACGATATACGCCTGTTGTAGTAATGTTGAAGTTGTTGGAGCTGTTCAATTGCAGTGCACCACCTGTACCTGTAGTTGTAGTGGCTGGACCATAATTCACATCCCATGCACGGCCTTGCGTAACCTTGAACGAAGTGCCTGCGATTAGGTACACATACGTAAAGTACACTGCGTTGATGCCGCCGCCAGCCCTTAGGTCCCTAACCAATTCAGGTGCTGTTGGCGGATCCCATGATGGTGTGGTGTAGCTACCTGGCATATACATACGTACTTCTCTTAATGCAACAAATGTGTTTACGTAATCGCACCATTGAACCCATGTACCGCTGGTTGCCGCAACGGTCCATTTCAGTTCGGCAGCCACGCTCAGGTTGGTAAGGCCATGTGCATTCAGGCTGTCGCTGATGGCTTTGTAGGTGATGGTCAGCAAGCTATCGTTACCGGTATTGTCGGATGCAATAGAGAACAATGGATTGGTAAAATCAGGCGTTATTTCTGCACCTTGTGCATCCAGTTTCCTTTGGGCAAAATACACGCTGTATTTAACTGCAGGGCTACCTGTTGCAGGAATGGACTTGGTCCAGTTGAACTTTACCGTATTGGTGGTTGAACCCGGATCCATTGCCAATGGCGTTAATGAAGAGGATGGCCCCAGCAGTACAAAGGGTGCGGTACCATTTTGAAAACGTGTAATGGTAATGAAGAAGGAGTTGGTGGCAAGTATCTTCACATCGCCATTATCGGCCTGTACACTCCAAACAAGATCTGTTGAAGCACCTGCTGCTATTGACTTTGCAGCAAGGGCATCGTCCAGTTGTTTGTAGGTTACGGTCAGTTTTGTATCCTTACCGCTATTGTTTGCAGTAAAAGAAATCAGTGGTGCATCCAAACTACCCGTGGTTTTTAAGGCCATTATTACTTTGTAAGTAGGTGCCGTTGTAAGTCCCGGTTTTGCAGCCCCCCAGGTAAAGTCGATGGTGTTGTTTGGTACGGCCGAGTTAAGCTTTAGGTTGGTACTTGAAACAGGCGATTTCAAGGTGAAGCCTACCAGGCCTTCGCCGGTTGCATCATTACCTGCAAGGTCTGCTTTTTTACATGCTGTAAACAACAGGGCAGTTGATGTAAGTATATAGATTATTTTTTTCATAAACATTATTTCATTGTGGTGAATGTTGTTTCAACCTCTGATGAGGTAACCGTAACCGTTGCTCCTGATGTGTTCAATAAAGTGCCATTGAATTTGCACCTGAACTTCATTAGCTTTTTACCAGCAGGCGGTGTAAAGGATGTGGATGGGATAAAGTAGACCGTCCATACATCTGTACCCGTTTTCCTGATATTGGTTACGGTTAGTGGTGTGCCTACCTGGTTATTGGCGTCATCAAACATGGTGATGGTGGCTGATACAGGTGTCATACGCTGTTCATCGGTAGTGGTGGTTAATGTGCGTTCGTAGTTCATGTTCACAATATCATCCACATCAACCTTTGCAGGAAACACACGTATTGCTTTTGGAACAAATACCAACGGGTCGAAGTAATATGGCTTATAGTCCGGTGTTTGTTTGCTGCCATCTTTTGCTTTTACCAGGAAACCAAAATTGTTCAGTTCACCTGGTGTCAATTGAAACAGGGTAATACCTGTAAAAGTGAAACTCCATTTATTGGTGCCGGCTGCGGTCATCTTTCCGTCAAGGGATGAGCTTGTCCAGCTACCATTTACAATACCATCCTTTGCAGGGCCATTGCCTGCGGGGTTGGAGAATATCCAGATATATGCTTCTGACTGGCCTGCCATGGGCGTACCCGTAACATCGACAGTGAGGGTTACCTGGTCGAGTGCCGTGAAGCTGGATGGCGAGAATGTTGGGTTCTGTGCCTTTGCTGCCATAAGCAGGCAGGACAGGAACAGTATTGACAATATTTTTTTCATGACGCGGTATTTAAGCATTATTTTTTAATGAATTCGTACGTGTAGCTAACCAGCAGTTTGTTGGTGGTGGCATCTTTCTTTTGCACAATCAATTTAAGCACTGGGCTTGCTGGTGTTGGGTAAGCACTGATGGTTAATTGTTGTGTGATGGTACCATTGGTTAGCGTTATGATGGTTGGTACAGTTGGATTGTCAGTTGTCCAGTTGCCATTGGTAAGTTTTACAATGGCTGGTGAATTGCCCAGTACGGTAGTGAAAGTTGTTGGTGTAAGCCCGTTTCCGTTGAATGTAATCTGCAGGTCGGCGTATGGATACACGGTTGTAATGTCCTGTTCCTGTACATTGATGGATGGGTTGTTGAATGCCAGGTATTTTGCATTTTCGTCTGCCTGTGTAACCTTGTTTATTTTCCAGGTACCCATCAATGAGGTAATGGGGGTTACAGGGTCGCCAACGGATTTATAGTCTTTCGGTTCGCAGGATTGCAATAGGCAAACCGCAACAGAAAGCAGCATGATATTTAGAATTGTTTTTTTCATATTGAATTGTTTTGCTGGTTTATGATTAGAAGCAACCTCCTTCGGGGTTCATGATAAAAGGTGCATAAGCATCTTTTTCTGATTTGGGGAATTGCAGTATGAAGCCATTGCAGTTCCAGGGAGATGAAGGGCTTCTCCTGTCGAGGTTGTTACCTGTTCTTACACCAATCCTTTTTATTTCCTGTAGGCGGTTACCTTCTGCTACCATTTCCAGTTCACGCTCCAAACGTGTGGTGGCAATAACCGATGCTGCACTTGCAGTTGGCAACAAATTGTACGTGGTACTTCCGTAGGCCCTGGTGGTAATATCATTGATGTCGGTAATGGCCGTTGCCAATGTTGCGGTACCCATTTCTGCACCTGCTTCTGCACGTATCAGTTTCATTTCGGTTAAGTGCCCAATGGGTACTTCAAAATAGTTCTTGTTGTATTTGGTTGATACGAAGTAACCTGCCTGCAATGTGCTGCTGTACCAGGCTTTTCTTGTATCGTAGGGTTTTAAAGTGGCATAGTTGAAGAAGGATGCAGTGAAGTTGCAACCGGGTATGCTTTGGTCTGACCTGAAGTTGTTCCGCAGTTCATTGCCCGGTGTGTAGTGACCAACCTGGTTGGCAATACGCAGGATGGGCTCTTTGGAGTTGCCATCGGAGAACCTGTCGTTGTAGTTATTGTCTAACTGAAACTTGTTGCTTGCAATGACTGCATTGGCAAAGAAGTAGGCAGAGTCGAACCTGTTCATCTGAAAGTACACTTTGGCCAAGTAGGCATCTGCTGCCCATTTGGAAGCTGTGTAGAATTTGCCACCGTCGGTTGTTGTTGGCAACAGTGCATCTGCCGTACGCAGGTCTGCAATAATCTGTGCATACACTTGTGCTACGGTTGAGCGTGGCAGGTTTTCTGAATTGGCATTTAAACGGATAGCAATACCGTTGTGCGAATTGTCGGCAGAGTAGCCATAAGGCTGTGCAAACAGACGCACCAATTCAAAATGTGCCACACCCCTAAAAAATTTTGCCTGTCCTTCAAAGGATTGCCTGACTGCATCGGTATTGGCCTTGCTTAGGTTTGCCAGTACCCTGTTGCTCATGGAAATAAGCTTGTATCCTTTTGAATACATATTGTCCCTTGTATCTCCATTAATGGAGTTCTGCCTTTTGAATATCTCTGCATAGTCGCCTGTAAACCTGTCGCCATTCAAATGGTCGGCCAGCAGTTCGCTCACTACCTGTACACGCCCACCCATAAAATCGTCATCGGCCAAATAGGTGTAGCCACCATTTAAAAAAGCGGCCACGCCTGCTTCGTCTTTCAACGCAACTTCTTCCGTCATCTGGCCTTCTGGTGGCCTTTCCAAAAACTTCTTGCAAGATGCCGTTAAGAGTACGGCACTTAAACAGGTTGCTGATATAATATGTTTTGCTTTCATTTGTTTTGTTATTAGGGTTCAATTAAAAGTTTACATTCAAACCAAACACGACTGACCTTTGCGTTGGTGCAGTGAGGTAAGTAATGTTCGGGCTCAGGTTCCTATCCTGTGCATTTTCAAAGTCCCTTGTTATTTCAGGGTCGCCGCCAGGATATTTTGTAAACGTTAATAGATTGGTTGCCGTAAGCGATAAGCGTATGCCCGTTAAGCCAAGTTTCTTTAAACGGGTCTTGTCTATATTATAGCTTAAAGTCAGTTCACGCAGTCGTAAATAATCTGCATCACGCAGGAACATGGTTGAGTTGAACTGGTCTTCGCTAGGTACGCCGGGGTACAATGTTGCATCACTTGTTAGTCTTGGGTATTGTGACAGGTCACCGGGTTTCTGCCAGCGGTCCAACATGTCCTTACGGAAGTTCCAGTTCTTTTTAGATATACCGAGGAACTGGTATTTGGCAGAGTTTTCATAAATATTTCCACCAATAACAAAAGAAAACAAGGTAGAAAGGTTGAAGCCTTTGTAGCTAAGCGATGAATTGAAACCACCAATATAATCGGGCATTACGCTACCAGCATATACCCTATTGTCTAATGAGAAAGTTTTTGTTTGTTTGCCTGCTTTGTCTAACCAAATGGGCAATCCGTCAGCAGGGTCTGTACCATAGTATCTTACCAAATAGTTCACGCCCAATGGCAGGCCCTTTACAATACGTGTATCGTTGGTACCGCCCGTTACTGCATCTGGACCTAACTCATATTCCAGTACCACGTTCCTGTTTTTGGCAATATTGCCACCAATGCTCCATTGCACTTTCTTGTTGTCAACCAGTTTCAGGTTGGCACTGAACTCAATGCCTTCATTCAGGATCTTGCTGTCACTTAAATTCCTGGGCAACGATTTATAGCCAGTTGATTGTTGCACCGCAGGATACAGGATGATATCGGTAGTTGTTTTGTGGTAGTAGGCAATTTCGCCAGTAAGTTTATTACCAAATAAAGCAAACTCAACGGCGGCATCTATGTTACGCATGGTTTCCCATTTCAGGTCGGGGTTGCCCAATGCATCCAGGTATGCTGTACTTTGTGCATTGTAAGGATTGGAACCTATCCTGAAATTATCGTAGTAGATACCCGAAGTAATATTGGCATTACCCACAATACCATAGCTGGCCCTAAGCTTTAGGAAGTTGATCTGTTTGATTTTTTTAATGAAGGATTCTTCGCTCATGGTCCATGCACCGGAAACAGCCGGAAAGAAACCATGCTTGTTGTTGGCACCGAATTTTGAGGAACCATCTACCCTTGCAGTTGCCTGGAATGCGTAGCGGTTTTTGTACACGTAGTTTACACGGGCAAAGAAGCTGTTGAATGTCCACGCATCTTTTTCTGTTTCGGTAATATAGCCTTTGCTAACAAGGGTATCTTTCTGAAAACGGTAGTCGCTTGCATGCATGTAATAAGGTGAACCGTAGAAGCCACCAATTTCGCCGGAATAACCTTTGGTTTTACTTTCCTGTACCTCGGTACCTGCAAGAAAGTTGAACCTGCTGTCTACAGATGGGTTCCATAAATAATTGGCTGTAAAAGTTGTGGACCAGTTGGTACCTGTAAAAGGAAAGCGTTTGGCATAACCAGAATCAGGAACGGACTTTAAGGTCTGTTTGTAAGACTCGAACTGGTCGTCGATGTTGGTAGTATATTCCATAGAGCCCTGTGCCTTTAAGAAAAGGTTTTTAATGGGCTCATATTCCAATGCCAAACCACCAATCAAACGGTTGTCAATCTCACGGCGTTTGGTTTCGTTGATCCTGCGTACGGGGTTTGCACCGTTGATGTAGTAAGTACCATCGGCATTGTACACGGGGTAGATGGGCAGGGCACCACTCATGGCATCGCCAATGCCGCCATCCCATGCAGCTGGCACCCTTTTATTGATGCCACGGTTAAAGCCCGATGTTAAAGACAGTTTTAAATTTTTCAATAATTTATAGTCCACGTTCAGCCTGGCACTTAACCTTTCGTATGCATTGCTTTTAATGTAACCTGCATTGTTGCTGTAGGTAATGTTGGCAAAGGTTTTTAGTTTGGCCGTGCCTTGGTTCATGGATAGGCTATGTTCGTTGATGAAACCAGTCTGTGTCAACAGCCCCCACCAATCGGTATTAGTGGCCTGTGCCTGTGCCCATGTAAGCGAGCCGGGCAACGTTGCCTGCCCGGGCTTACCATCATTACTCCATGCTTCCTGACGCAGTTGCAGCCATTCTGCACCGTTCACGAATTGGGGTTTTGCTGCGGCAGAAGAGAAACCAAGTTTAGCTGAATAGCTGAATGAGGGCTTACCATTTTTACCACGCTTGGTAGTAATCAATATAACACCATTGGCACCACGGCTTCCGTATATACCGGTGGCACCCGCATCTTTTAAAACCTCTACAGATTCTATATCGTTGGGGTTGATGGAAGACAATGGATTCTGGTTCATGGCACCCTGGTTGCCCCTTAGGAATGGATCAGAAATAATGGGTATGCCATCCACTACATATAATGGGTCGCCACCGGCAGAAATGGAACCGATACCGCGGATGCGTATTACGGAACCAGAGCCTGCCAAACCGTTGCCTTGTATTACCTGTACACCGGGGGCCTTACCTTGCAAAGCCGCTTCAAAACTGGGTACGGGCACATTGGCTATTTTATCGCCACCCACTTTTGCAATGGCACCTGTAACATCTTTCTTGCGTTGCACACCATAACCCACCACTACTACTTCATTCAGTTCGCTATTGGATTGTGTAAGGCTAACGGTAATATCGCCTGCACCAATGGCCACTTCTTTATCGGCAAAGCCAATGGATGATATGACCAGTGTTTTTGCAGTGGCAGGCACTTTTACCTTAAAGGTTCCGTCTGCACCCGTTTGTGTAACGATCTTTGTTCCTTTTACCATTACCGTTGCGTTCTGCAAGGCGGTACCGTCTTTTGAATCGGTCACCTTGCCAGACACAACCTTGTCTTGTGCAATTGCCGATAGGCTGAAGAGCAGCATCGGCAGGATAGTTGCAATAAGCAGTCGTTTTAGTTTCATAATTGGTTGAGTTTTCTGTTTTCGAGTGAAAGATTTTATGGTGTCACCAAATATTTTAATGTCCTTTTTTTATCGTTGAATTGTACCTGCAACAGGTACATGCCACTTGCCAACAGTTTGGAATGCATGGCTGTGGCAGTGGATATTTTGTAAGTGCCTTTGGGTTTGTATCCGTTTACCAGTACAGCAACAGGTTTGCTGTTGATATCCGTCAATGACATCTGCATATTGCCACTTTGCAACAAACTGTATTCAACAGTTGAGGGCTGTGCAGATGGGTTGGGATATATACTGACTTTGTACCCATCTACATAGCCTGATGAATCCCTGCGGGGGTTAGTGATGGTAGTTGTGCTGAGCGACAATACAGTGCCCGCAACATTCCTGTCGGTATATACATAGTATTCGCCGGGTTGCAGTGTTATGGATTCCACCGTGCCTGTAGCTGTTTTGGTTGTGCCCGTTAAGTAACTGTACCATAAGCCTGCACCGGGAAAAACAATAGAGGCGGTTTGAGGAACCACATCAAAATTGCCTATCACAAATATTTTTAAAGAGGCATCTGTTACGGCCATTGTTTTAATGGCACCACCCAGGTTGTAACTGATATTGTTGGTAGTAAATGCATTGAAGTATAGCGGGTATGTTTTTAGCTTGATGAGTTTTGCATACACATCGTACAGGGCTTTTCTATCGGTGTTTTGATAATAGTCCCACTTAATAGGTTTGGGGCCAGTGCGGCAACTGTCTTTATTGATGCCGTTTTCGCAAAGGTTGATAGATGAGTCATAACCCAATTCGCCAAACTGCCATAGCATTTTAGGGCCGGGTATCATGGTCCAGAAAGCTGTTGCCATGGCGTTACGCTGTAAACCTACATTTAGGTTCTTTACATCGTAAGCAGTATTGGAACTATTGCCGTAGCGAAGGTTCTTGTACATGAGCCTTTCTTCATCATGGCTTTCCTGATAGCTTACAAGAAAGGGATTTGTCCAGCCACGGTTGGTAAATATGCTATACTGGAAATTGGATGTTGGTACCCAACCCATGGTTGCTTCATTGAAGTCGTGGTTGCCATTGCCCCATAATAGCATGCCGTAGTTAGACAGTTCAATTTCTTCTGCATTGGCGGCAAAGTGTTCTAGTATGCAATAAGCATTGGCAGACTGTGATTGCATCTTGTCGTAAATCCTTTTCCAGATAGCAATGCGGCTTGCATCATAGTTGCCCCAGTTGTCTACTTCACTTTGATGGTCGCAGCTTGATGTGGTGCAAGAATTTACCTGTGTAAAGCCTTTGGAGAGGTCCCATCTAAAACCGTCTATCTTATAATTGGTGAGCCAATGTTCCGTTACCCTATCAACAAAGTCTTTGGTGGCCTGGCTTTCGTGATTAAAGTCGTAACCAACATTGTATGGGTGCTTTGCAACGGGGTTAAACCAGGGACTGTTGGCTGCGGGCCTGTTGTTGGCAGCATCCCAATACATTTTAACCATGGGCGATTGACCAAAAGAATGGTTCATGGCAATGTCCATGATTACGGCAATGCCTTTGTTGTGACATGCATCAATAAATTGTTTCAGTGCCGTTTCTGTTCCGTAATATTTATCGGGGGCAAAGTAAAAGCTTGGATTATAGCCCCAACTGATGTTGCCTTCAAACTCATTGATAGGCATCAGTTCAATAGCATTAATACCTAAACGTTTAAAGTAATTCAATGTATCGGTCAGGGTTTGCCAATCGTGCCTGGCTATAAAGTCACGCAGCAATAGTTCATATACAACCAGGTTCTTTTTATCGGGTCGTACATAACTGGTAGCCGTCCAGGTATAAGCAGGTTTCTGTGTCTGCAAAATGCTTACGATGCCTGTTGTTTTGGTTGATGGGTAAGCTTTTAAAGCAGGATAGGTTACAGTAGGTATATAAGGATCGTTGTCCTGGTCCAATACTTTTTCTGTATAGTAATCGGCAATTCTTAAGCTTCCATCAATCAAATATTGGTATGCATATTCCACACCTGGAGTAAGCCCTGTAAGTGTTATCCAGTAACGGTTTCCATCGGGCGTCTGGTTCAGTTGGGCAGCTGTGGCTTCTGTCCAGTTATTGAAATCGCCCAATACAGCAACACGTGTTTTATTGGGTGCGTACAGTACCAATGTTGCAGTAGTAGGGTCGCTTGTATTGTAGTTAATGCCATCCCTTACACCAGTTGGCAATGGGGCAACATTTACAATGCTGCCTGCGGAAAACGTTACCGTATCCCTTACGGTTGTGGCACCGTTTATTGCTTCGGCAACGATGGTTTGCGTGCCAGTAACCGTAATGGTTGGCACAGCAGTAATTTGTGTGGCTGATGAAACCGTGTTGATGATGGAGCCATTAAAGTACAAGTTCATAGTAGATGCCTGGCTTGCATTGGCAGTTATGGAAACCGTATTGCCCACCACTTTTGTAATGGGCTCTGTAGTACCCAAGTAGTTGGGTTTGCGGTAAGGTTCATCAATCCGTACAAATAGGTTGTTGGTATATACAGGCACATACATATCTGACCCATCAGCATTGGCCAGTTTGCTGGAACCATTACTGTTCCTGAACAGGATGGCAATTTTGAGTATATGTTCATTGGGGTCTGTTAGGCCAAAAAAAGTACGCAGGCCACCATTAATGGTGTACTTCCATTTGTTGGTACCCGCAACTGTGCATTGGGCCAAAGGGTATGCAGTAGAAAAGCTGGCAAAAGGTACATGCTTCCAGTCGCTGGAACTGGTACTGTAATTGGTTATTACACCCAAGTGCACGTACACATCGCTGGTTGGTGTATAATTCAGCAGGCCCTGGTTGCCCATGGTGGCATCGCAGGTAATGTCTACTACCGAAACATTTTCGTCAATAAAACCTGGGTTCCATTTAAGTAACTGGCCATTTGCTGTGGCAAGGCAGCACAGGAGCAGAGCAGTAAATATATATTTCATACGCTAAGCAATCACCGTTAAACAAAGTGTTTGGTACAGTCGTTTTCTAAAGGCGGCATTTTTCAGTTTTAAAGAAGTAACAGCAGTCGTGTCGGTCCTAAAAAATGAAATATTTATTTATGGTAAGTCATTACAAAAGCAGTAGTTTCTCTAAAGAGTGTATAAGGCAGATGTATGACAAGCAAACTCGTTTTGTTAAAATCTTAACAAATGTAAAGTCAAAAAAAAGTATTGTACTGCTGCTTATTTATACAACAGCATTATTTCCATCAACAACCCAAAAACACTACTAATGCTGTTTGTATAAGAAACATCGTCGTTTGTATAAAGATTGGTAGGCAGTACACCCAAAATGAATAGATTTGGTTTACAAAAAGCCATATGACAAGAACGAGTAGACCCATGCCCATGGCCGATATACTGGCCATAGACCGTTTGAACAAATGGCGGGTGTATTTTGTTTACTGGTTCACCTATATCCTGTTCTTTACTTTTTTGCAGGCCGGCGCCCAGCACCAGTACCTCACTGCTTTTTTGACCGAGTTGATCAGCCTTCCACTGAAAATCCTCTTTGTATATATTGTGCTGGATGTGTTCATGAAGAAACTGCTGTACAGTAAACGTTCGCTGGTATATGTGCTGTATTATTTGGCATTGCTGTTACTATTTGCTTTTATACAGCGTATTGCCGACAATTATATCAACATTAAATATTTCTTGCATTGGGAGATGCAGCCCTTGCTGGAACCCGGCCCTTATGTGCACAACATACTCAAGTTCCAGTTTGTGGCGGCCATACCGTTTTCTTTCAAACTGTTTTCGTACCTGGCAAAAGAAAAGAACAAAAGCTATTTTATTGAAGGCGAAAAGATGGCGGCAGAACTGAACTTTTTACGCAACCAGTTCCATCCACATTTTATATTCAATGTGCTGAATAGCCTGTATTCAAAGATCCTGAACAAATCAGAAGACTCGGCAGATATTGTGCTGAAGATCTCTTCCATTATCCGTTTCACTTTGTACGACATCAACACGCCTTTGATCAGCCTTGAAAAAGAGATCAGTTACCTCAACGATTATATTGCCCTGCAACGCATGCGTTTTGACAAACAGCTTGAATTGAGCTGCACCATTACCACCGATTACGACAACAAGTTCATTGAACCTTTTTTATTGATACCTTTCGTTGAAAATGCCTTTAAATACTGCAATACAGAAGAGTCGGGTTATGGATGGATCACCATTTACATTTCGGTAAAAGATGAATGGCTTACCATGAAGATTGAGAACAGCATTGGCAGTAACAAAGTACAGGAAGAAGACCTGCCCGCTTCGCAACTGAACAATCATGGCATCGGGTTAAACAATGTAAAGCGTAGGTTGGAACTCTCCTATCCCGATACCCATGTACTAAAGATTGTACCAGGTGAAGAAAGCTTCTTTGTATCGCTCAAAATAAAACTCTATGCAAACAACCAATAAATTCAGTTGCCTGATTATAGAAGACGAACAGCCTGCTGCCGAACTATTGGAGCTCTATATTTCCAGGATGGACTTTATGGAAATGAAGGGCAAGTTTACCAATGCCACACAGGCACTTAAAATGCTCAATTCAGAAAAAATTGATTTGTTGTTTTTAGACATCAACCTGCCCAGCATTTCGGGTATCGATTTTTTGCGTTCGTTATCACCTGCACCCAGTGCCATTTTTACCACAGCCTACTCTGAATATGCAGTGGAAAGCTTTGACCTGGAAGCGGTGGACTACCTGCTGAAACCCATATCCTTTGAGCGTTTCATTAAAGCAGTGAACCGTTTCCTGAAACTGAAAAACTCCAAGAACGGCATCGAGAACATTACCAGCAACCAAAAAGAAAAGCCTTTCATTTTTATCAAGTGCGAAAAGAAAATGGTGAAGCTGATACTGGACGAGATACTCTATTTTGAGGCACAGAAAAACTACCTGCTCATACATACCGAAACCGAAGTGTACCGTGCACATCATTCCATTTCGGAGATGGAAGAAAAGATACCCGAGGATTCTTTTTTGCGGGTACACCGCTCTTTCATTGTTGCCATCAATAAGGTAAAAACATTCACCAGCAATTTTGTGGAAGTGGGCAATACCAAGATACCCATTGGCAGGTTCTTCCTCCTGTCTGTAACAAGTGCTTTAAAGAAATATTTTCAATAGTTTTTAAAATCGCTATTCGTAATCAAGTATCCATTTGCTATCAATACTTTTAAATTGCAATTCAACTTCTAATAAAGTTATTGTGCGTAACCCGCCTGTGCGGGTCGGGCTATCCGCTTCAAGTCCTCGCCATTACATGGCTCCGGGCTTTACGCTGCTATCCCTTACGCTGGCGTTCCAAAACTAACAATGCAGCAATGTCAAATACCGGTACTGCGACACCAGTTCAACTCGAAAGAAAAATAAGCCTGCTACAGGCAACGGCCATCAATATGATTGACATGGTTGGCATTGGCCCTTTTGTGGTATTGAGTTTTGTTGCAACAAAAATGAATGGTCCTTGGTTCCTGTATGCATGGGTTGGCGGTGCATTATTATCGTTTATAGATGCCATGGTATGGAGCCAATTGGGTGCCACCTACCCCTTGGCCGGTGGCAGTTATAATTTTTTAAAAGCAGGCTTTGGCGAAAAATGGGGCAAACTCATGAGCTTTCTTTTTGTATGGCAAACCATGATACAGGCACCATTGGTCATCGCATCCGCAGCCATTGGTTTTGCACATTATGCAGGTTTTATTTTCAATATGCAGGAAACGGTTACCTGGTTTGGCCATGCCTTATCACTTGATGTCATTATAGGTAAGCTGATCAGCGGTTGTGTGGTGGTATTGATTGTTGTATTGCTGTACCGTAAAATTGAAGCCATTGGTAAAATAAGTGTACTACTTTGGATGGGCGTTTTAATAACCATGGCATGGATCATTGGGGGTGGCATATTGCATGGCAACTTTGCTGCACCTATACAACATATAAACGATGGGCTTACTGTAAACTATGCATTTGTTGCTGCCCTTGGTGCAGCGGGTGTAAAAACAGTGTATAGCTACCTGGGCTATTACAATGTGTGCCATTTGGGTGGCGAGATAAAGAACCCACAACAGAACATACCACGCAGCATGTTCATTTCCATTGGTTGTATTGCTGCTTTGTACCTATTAATGAACATCAGTGTGGCATCTGTATTACCATTAAAACAGATACAGCAAAGCAGCTTTGTAGTAAGCGAGTTTGTACAGACCATTGCCGGTAAAGCAGCGGCAACCGTGGCTACGGGTTTAATATTGTGGGTAGCATTTGCATCGGTGTTCAGTGCCACATTGGGGTATAGTCGCGTACCTTATGCAGCCGCAAAAGACGGTGCATTTTTTAAAGTGTTTGCGAAGCTGCATCCAACCAAAAATTTCCCACATATTTCTTTGTTGGTATTGGGTTGCGTTGCTTTTGTGTTCAGCCTGTTGTTCAGGTTGGGCGATGTAATTGATGCCATTTTGGCCATGCGTATATTGATACAGTTTATTGGGCAAAGTATCGGGCTGATATTGCTGGTAAAGGCAAAAGGGCTGAAACATTTTTCGTGGAAGATGCCTTTGTATCCCCTACCTGCATTGCTGGCCATTGTTATGTGGGCATTTATTTTTTACAGTACCGGAAGTAAGATGATGATTGGCGGTGTTACAGTAATTGTGTTGGGTATTGTTGCCTATTTATTAAAAGCCAACAGGAATAAGGAATGGCCTTTTAATTAGGCACTCTGGTCGGTATTTGTCAAATCAGTTTTGGCAGCCGTAAATTCCAATTTTTGCAATCGTCATTGGTTCATACAGGACCGGTCCTGCTTCAATCTCGGCAACATGAGGTTGGCCGTGTTTTTTGTAACTTCTTCCAGATACATGTATTCGACTAAAACCCCAGAAGTGATAGCAGGTTGTAAATAATAGGTTTCACCACCCTTCATATCGATTGAAATCTGTTCAATTTTTTTATTGAGTTTTTTGCTGGACCATTGCAAGCTGAATTTATGCACCCCTGTCGGGAATGTCCTATAAAAATACCTTTTCTCATCAAGTTTGCATTGAAACGCGGAATCAACAAAAACAGATATAGCCCCAAAATTGTTGTACCAGCCTACATTTCGTAAGAAGCAAACAGTTGCCGAATCTTTACTCTGGGCTTTGATGGATGTACAACAGCATAGTATTATGCAAACCAATGCACCAGTAAACAATTTCATCATGATTTCAATTTATTCGTTCATAGGTTTCAAGGCGGGAAGAATGCGTTGGGCACTCTGTTCCGTAAGTTCTATACAATACACATTGGGAAAGGGGTATTTCTGTTCCACCACATCTTGCACATAATACTTCTTGCCCGGTTCAATATCAATAATCAGTTTCTCCGAGCCCTTTTTTGATTTTTTGCCGTTGAACTGAACAGAAAAACGATGTGTGCCTGCCATCACTTTGCGGATCATATATTTATTTTCACCAATTTTTCCAATAAACACATCATCAATAAAAAATTTATGCCTTTTCAGGTCCATCGCACTATTGCTCCTTAAGAAATAGACTTCTGCCATTTTTGAACTATCGGTTTGGGCATGGGCAGATAATGTAAAAAAGAGGACCATCAAAAACAGGAATATTCTCATATAAGCAGTGTTTGCATGCAATCTAATTATAATCACGGAATAATTAAACCTTCGCGGAATCAAATATTGCAAGAGTGGCTCACGCTCTTGGAGTGAGCCACTCTTGTAACCAATTAACTAATTAACCAATTCTTTCTTCGGCATCACCATTTGTATCAACCAGCTTAGCAATACCACCACTACTGCACCAATAACATTGAGCCATAAAAAACCCAAACCAATGATGCCCATTTTATCCAATATAAAAATGGCAACAACAATCAGCTCACCAATAATGGCAGCAATAAATACGGCATTACCCTGTATTTTTTTAAGGTAAAAGCCTACCAGGAATATGCCGAGTATCACACCATAAAACAGAGAGCCCAGCACATTCACCGCTTCAATTAAACTGCCCATACCTGTTGCAAACTCTGCAACAATTACACTGAATATACCCCAGGCCAATGTGTACAGCTTGGATGTTCTATAATCTGCTTCACACTGCTGCGTAGATAAGCTGTGCCTGTTCTTGCTGCTGAACCTTTTGTGAAAGTCAATCATGGTGCAGCTTGCCAAAGAATTCAATGCTGCTGCAATGCTGCCCCAAGCTGCCAGAAAGATAATGGCGATCAATAACCCAACCAGCCCCTTTGGTAAATAATCTACCACAAAACGGAGAAAGATGTAGTTGGTATCGTTGTCATCACCTTTTACTTCGCTTGATTTAATGAGACCTTTGTATTGCTTTCTTAAATCATCACTTTGCGTATTTAACTGCTGCAACGATTGTCTGGCAACAGCTTCATTTGTAGTAAACTGTTGCAACGATTTTTGCTTTGCTTCATTTACCACTGCAAACTGTTGCTGCAACAATAAGGCACTGTCTTTTTTGCTACTTGTCAACAGTTTTTCCTGCTGTGCATTATTGAAAAAAATAGGTTGCTGTTTAAACTGGTAAAAGGTAAACAGCAATACACCCAGTAGCAGTATAAAGAATTGCATGGGCACTTTTACCAACCCGTTCATCAATAAACCTACCCTGCTTTCTGTATTGTCTTTGGCAGTAAGGTACCTGCCCACCTGGCTCTGGTCTGTACCAAAATAACTCAATGCCAAAAAGAAGCCGCCAATAATACCACTGATGATATTGTAACGGTCTTTCCAATCAAAGCCTTTGTTGGTAAAGCCCGTGGTAATCACATTCATCTTACCACTTGCCCCACCCACTTTCAAAGCATCTATAAACCCGATATTGTTGGGCAGCAGGTGCACTACCATATAGCCTGCTATAAACATGCCCACAAAAATGATAACGAGTTGCAGTTGCTGTGTATAAGCTACCGCTTTGGCACCGCCGCTTACGGTATAGATAATGAGCAGGCCACCCATTACAATATTGGTCCAGAAAATATCCCAACCCAGTAAGGATGACAATATGATGGAAGGTGCATAGATACTGATTCCTGTACTTAGCCCACGCGACAGCAGGAATAGGAACGAAGTAAAGGACCTTGTTTTTATATCGAAGCGTTGTTCCAAAAATTCGTAAGCCGTAAATACTTTTAGCTTATTGAACAGTGGTACAAAAGTTACGCAGAGTATAACCATGGCTATGGGCAGGCCAAAGTAGTATTGCACAAAACGCATTCCATCCGTAAAAGCCTGGCCAGGTGCCGATAAAAAAGTAATGGCACTTGCCTGTGTACCCATAATGCTCAACAGCACCAGGTACCAGGGCATGCTCCTGTTGCTGAGGAAATAGCCTTCGAGGTTTTTGCTTGTACGGCTTTTGTACAAGCCATAAGAGATGATGGCTATAAGGGTGAAAGAAAGTACTATCCAATCTAATTGGCTCATCGTTTTGTTTTAAGAAAGTTGCCTGTTTATATCATAAGGCATACCGAAAGCATGCGACATCTGTTCTGTATAGCATACATGCCCCATGTACCTTATGAAAAATATTTAGTGATCCATGCAAAAAATACAATCAATATAACCAATACAGCTATCACGAATATGTACCAATTGGTCCATGATGAAAACAATGGCGGTTTACTGTTCATATCAACTGGTTTCTTATTCATTGGTATATGGTTGATTGGTATGTGCTGGGATGTGTTTAAGTGCTGATGTCCCGATAACTATCGGAAACCACGCCACGAACGCTGCTCGATGTGTGCTATAGCTAAGTACATGAGCTATTGCACCCATATCATTAAGCCCTTTCCTATTTACCCCTTCCACTCAGCAGGCCGCCAGAAAGCAGTCCCAACACCAATCCTATAATCAATCCAATTTTTATATTCTTTAAAAAAAGTCCTGCACTTAACCCGATTACAATAAGCATGATGGCTGTCATTCTCCTTCTTTGCATGTTATTTGTTTTGTGGTAGTGCAATCAGGTTGGCCATCAGTTTGTAGGCACCTGCTATGCCAGCAGGCAGTTGCCTGAACATGACGAGGCTTACATAGGCAATATTGCCCTTGCCATATTTTGCAATGGCCAGGCTGCCGTTGCTTTCTTTTTCGCCCGTATCGTTCATGGCCAATGGCGTTTCAAAATGTGCATCCAATTGTTCGGCCTGATAAGTGCTGCGTTCCTGTACCCAACCTTTAAAATCATTGGCGGTGATTTTATTGGGATAGTTAAGCACGGCATGGTTGGGCAGCAGGAATTTTACATCGGCATTTTCTTCGGTAACCCTTGCACCCGCATTTACCACAAAACTGTATGGGCCAACTTTTACTTTGTTTGTGCCAACCGTATTGCTTTTTAGGTATTGCACAATGAGGTTGCCGCCATTGTGTATATATTGGTTAAGCACATCGTTTTTATTGGTTAAATAGTCCAACATATTGTATGCCCGCACACCTGTTACAATGGCATCGAACTGTTGAAGGCTGGCTTCGTTGAGGTCTTTTTCGTTAAGGTACTTTACTTCGTAACCCATTGCTATCAGTGCATCCGGAACCTTATCGCCTGCACCAATAATATAACCTATTTTCTTTCCTGTTGTTTTAAGGTCAACAGAAACAAGGTTTGCTTTTGCAGGTTTGAAGTAAGTGATGGTAGGTATATGGTCGTACCTGATGGTCTGTGTGCTTAAGCCATTATGCTGCAATTCTTTTTTGGAATTGTCTTTCATGGTATCGAGCCCAAGGTTATAAGGCATTGTTTCGACCTTATAGGTACCGGTATTTTTATTATATGATTTATTGATGAGGTTGGCGGAGATGGGCCTGTGGTTGATGTACAGATAATTTTCCTTGTCAAAAGCTGTTTCCGTTAGCGGCAGCACGGGTACGGGTTGGTACACTTCGCCTTTAACAGGGTCAACTGTTTTAAACTGTACTGCACGCTTAATCACAAAATCAACATGATTGATGGACACCACAAAGCTTGCCTCTAACGAAGGTTCGTTCTCTGCCTTGCCAATCAGTGCCTGGTCCCTTACATCAAACATGCCTTCGCTTTTGAGATATTCCAACCAATAAGGCTGGCTTATTTTTTTATTGGCAGCAATGCTTATGTTTTTGTTGATGCTGATGTTGTCGTTTGTTTCCATCAGCTTCTCCAATGTGGTATCATAGCCTTCCAATTGGATCCTTTTCAATACCATTTCGGTAGGTTCACCTGTACCGCCATCCCTGTTGCGTTTATTTAAAAAGAAAGTGGCTTTTAATATGTCGCCCTGTATTACAAACTCCTGGCCTGTGGTGGCTTCAACAAACAAACCGGCACAGTCTTCAATGATCTGCTGTGTTTCCTGTAGCTTCTTGTTTTTCCATACACCGTCTGGCAGTTGCTGTATGCTGCTGTACAGCTGTACCAGCAAGGGAAGACTCAGTTGGGGCCTTTCAAAATTATAGGTGGCAATAATGCGGTTAAGCTGGTTCTGAATGGCAGTACCGCCTTCGAGTCTTTGCCAGTTGATGGTGATGCCGTTCATTAAGTATTTGGCAAATGAACTGTCGCCGTTTACGTATGCAAAATATTCCCTGATGCTGCCTTTGCGTTTTGGCCTGCCTTCGCCCTGGCTCTTGTGCATGGTTCTTGCCTCGCCGCCAATTTCGCCATAGCTTTCACCAAGCAATGGATTGTACACACCAATGTCCATGTTCAACTGGTTTTCGCTAGTGGTATTGTTGCCGCCAAAATTAAAGGTGTTCCAAACGATCCTTGTGGCCTGCCAGGGCTGTACACCATAGGCAAACTGTTCGGGGAATTTTGTTTTGTCTGCCGCTGCCACAAAAGCTTCTTGGGCAATAATGGCACTTGCCGCATGGTGCCCATGTCCTGCCCTTTTATCTGGCGGAAACCTTGCTATGATTACATCGGGCTGGTATTGCCTTATTACCCAAACGGCATCGGCCAGCACTTGTTGGTGGTCCCATATCTTCAAAGTTTCTTCCCAACTTTTGCTAAAGCCAAATTCATAGGCCCTGGTAAAATACTGTTCGGAACCGTCTACCTTTCTTGCAGCCAACAGTTCCTGCGTTCTTATCAATCCAAGTTCAACGCCCTGTTCGCTGCCTATGAGGTTCTGCCCACCATCGCCCCGCGTTAAGCTGAGGTATGCAGTTCGGTACATTTTTTCTTTGGCAAAATAAGGCAGCAGGGCATTGTTCTCGTCATCGGGGTGAGCAGCTATGTAGAGTACACTGCCCAACACATCGAGCTTTTTTAGCTTCATGTATATTTCGTTGCTGGATGTTTGTGCGGGTAGTGAATATTGAAAGAGGAACAATAAAATAACAGATACTATTTTACGCATTGTATGGTAAGGTTTGTGAAACGAAGTTAGTAGAAGCAGCCATTGTGCGTTTACCATTTGCACAAAAAAAGAGCAGTGGCCTGCATTTTGAAAACGCTTGCAGTTATGTTGACCTGTTGCTGATATATACTGAAAACAAGTGACCCTATCATTATATCAAAAACAAAATAAGTAATACACCTGCCTGTTGCTACGTTATGGTATTGGAACAACCTGCAAATAAAAAACACTATATTTAGTTACACATATCAACCCACACACTATGGCTAACTCTTACAAAACACCCGGTGTCTATATACAGGAAAAAAACGCTTTCCCCAATACTGCAGTTGCAGTGGAAACAGCCATACCCGTTTTTATAGGTTATACGCAAAAGGCAGAGCGTAACGGAAAACCATTGTTACGTGTACCTACAAAGGTCAGTTCTTTGTCCGAATATGAAACATATTTTGGGGGCGACTGTACACCACAGTTTTTGATACAGGATGCACCGGCAGATGCAAATGATGGCACTTTTTTCCTGAACGGTAAAAAAATGCAATTGCTTTTAAACATCGATAGCTATTCCTGTTTTTACAAATCCATTCAGTTGTTTTATGCCAATGGTGGAAACGCATGTTACGTCCTTTCCGTTGGCACTTATGCAGCCAGTGAAAAAAGTTTTGTGGTACAGGTTGCTGATTTTGTTAATGATAACGGTTCCAATAACGTATTTGACATTTTGAAAAAAGAGTTTGAACCTACCCTGGTTGTAATGCCCGATATTCATGCAAACAGTAAAGATGCTTATGCATTGCAACAAAAAGCATTGGCCCATTGCAATGATATGCAGAGCAGGTTTGCCATACTGGATGTACCGCAATCAACCCCTAGCAATCTACAATTGGATATTGACCAGTTCCGTAATGGTATAGGTAATAATTATTTAAACTACGGAGCTGCTTATTACCCTTGGCTCAATACAAGTATTACAAATAATTCACACATTAACTATACTTACCTCGCCAACTATTTAACGGTATTGGCCATGTTGCCGGAGGCAGAAGCACAAAAAACAGTTGACCAGATAATACAAGCTGGCACTACTGCAAATGACCAACAAATTAGCGAAGCACATAAGTTGTTGCTGATAACCAGCCCTACCTATAAATTGATCATGGATGCCATGCTATTCAAATTGAACCTGTTGCCGCCAAGTGCTGCTATTGCAGGTATCTATACACTGGTTGATGCAAGCAGGGGCGTATGGAAGGCCCCGGCCAATGTTTCATTGAGCAGCGTAAATGCACCATCCATCAATATATCGCATGAGCAACAGGAGGCACTTAATATAGATGTGTTGACTGGCAAATCCATCAATGTGATCCGTTCCTTTCCCGGTATAGGCAATTTGGTATGGGGTGCACGTACATTGGATGGCAATAGCCAGGACTGGCGTTATGTGAATGTGCGAAGGACCTTGATCATGATAGAAACCTCATTGAAACTGGCTATAAGGGCCTATGTATTTGAAGCCAACGATGCCAATACCTGGGTAACCGTTAAAAGCATGTGCAGCAACTTTTTGACCAATTTATGGAAACAGGGTGCACTTGTTGGTCCTGCACCAGAAGATGCATTTGATGTTCAGGTTGGGCTTGGTGCTACTATGATACCCGACGATATATTGGATGGCATCATGAGAATTACCGTAAACTTGGCCATTGTTCGCCCTGCTGAATTTATTACAATTACTTTTCAGCAAATGCAGCAGACTTCATAAATATGTTTTCAATGTAGGCAAGACTGAATGTTGCAATTAGTTGCCAGTCAAGAAAACAGCATTGCAAAAAAGCAGCTTACCATTTTCCCAAAACAGCCTGAACAATGGGTCTTCTGCAAAGAATACCAATGAGCCGTTGCTTATTTCAGCAACACCCAATACGGTTCCATCTTTTAGCTTGCTCTTTACTTTAAAACCACTGAAACCTGTTACATAGTTTTCTTTTTTAAGTACACCCACATTCCAACCATCTTTCATGAACTCGTATATGTTGGCATCCTGTTTCAAGGTATAATAATAGTTACCATAACCAAAAGCCAGTGGGTGCGTATTATCCAGTTCAACCTTGTAAATGGCACCTGGAATGCTGTTGGGCAACCAGTCCCTTTCCCTGTCGCCATATTTCTTCAAGCTGCTATAGTCACTGCTGCTTTTATCCTTATCATCGCTCTTGTCTTCTTTCAGTTTAAAGCCAAAGTCGGCCGAAGCCAGTTGCGAAACTGCACCTTCCAAAGCAATTATTTTGCCGCCGTTCCTTACAAATTCCTTCAGTTTATCGCCCGTTGTTTTATCGTTCAACGATTTGTAATAGCCATCTGCCACAATCAATGTGGTATAGTTTTTTAAATTGATTCTTGATACATCATTTGCATTGATCAAGCTCAACGGATAATCCAATTGCTGTTCAAAAAAGTTCCATATCTCCCCTGCTGCGGCTGATGATACGCCATCGCCCGTAAGCAAAGCCACTTTGGGTACAGCAATTGTTTTGAAATAAGGGCTTCCAAAGTCTGCACCCTTATCCATGAAGCCTGTTTCAACAAATGTTGGCTGCACATTGAATTTTGCTGCGGCTTCATTAACAGCATTGTTGATGGTGGCAATATTGTTGCCCGATTTGATGATTACCAATGAACCCCTGTCAAAAATTTTGTCCTTGTAAGTAAAAGGCTTTTCGGCATAACGCACTTTGATGCCTTTCTTTAAAAGATAGCCCAGAAACTTTACACTGCTTACAGAAGTATAAGGAACGATGTAACCATACGTACTGATGAGGTTTACCTTATTGTCGTCTGCCATTGTTGATACAGCCTGTTCCACTTTCACATCCCTTTTTTCTTTCAAGGCATAAGCATCTATTCCGTATGCATAGGGAATGCTCCAGGCAGTGATATCGTAAGTGGCAGAGTCCACCAATTTGTTCTTTGGTTCAAACAGTACCTGCACCAAGGCACTTTTGGGTTGATAAGCAGAAATGGCCACCGTATATTTTGCAAGCTTTGCATCTTGTTCTTTCAAATCCTGGTAACTGAAACCTTTCATGCTGGTACCGGCAATGCTTCCATATTCAATGGCATTGCCATCCAATAATTTTTTAACTGCCAGTATCTTGTTCTCATCATCGCTTGTCAATACATAGGTCTTGTATTCGCCGGACTTGCCGTTCTTTCCATCATCAAAAAATTTCTTGAACTCCGTTACTACACGTTGTGCATTTTTTGAAGTTGTTTCAATGGTAGATAGGCTTGTAGTGAAATGATGTGTTGCCCTGTCAACCAATGTCAAGGTATCGCCATCAGACTTAACCACGGCCAAACCGCCGCGGCTATGCCCGCCCTGTTCATAGGTCATGCCAATGGAGCCATTGTATAAGGGGTAAGTATCGCCATAAGACGGGTAAAACAAATCGAAACTTTCTTTGGTAAAATACAGCCATCCATTGTTGTCAAAATACTTTGCATTGTTCTTGCCAATCTGTGTCTGGAACTCACGTTGCCATGGTGTTATCACTTCATGAAAAGGCTCTGCAGCCGGGGCAAAATAATAAGGGTTGTCGTAATACTGTTCGTGAAAGTCCACATGCACCTGTGGCATCCATTCATTGTATTTTTTGATGCGTTGCTGTGTTTCAACCTGTGTTTGCCAAGCCCAGTCACGGTTCAGGTCAAAATTATAATGATTGCTCCTGCCGTTGGGCCAGGGTTCGCTATGCTCGCGGGTTTGCGGGTCGGGGTTGGGGTTCTTGCCAACCATTTGGTTGTACCAGTTCACATACCTGTCCCTGCCATCGGGGTTCAGGCATGGGTCAATAATCACTACTGTATTTTTCAGCCATGCTTTTGTCTGTGCATTGTTGGGATCAACCAAGGCAAACAGTGTAAGCATGGCCGCTTCGCTGGATGAAGGTTCGTTGCCGTGCACATTGTAGCTTAACCAAACAATGGCTGGTGCATCATTGGTTTGGGCAGCAGCTTTGTCTTTTGACAGTCCTGCCAAACGTAGGTTGTTTATACGTATAGCATCCAGTTTCTGTATATTTTCTGTCGAAGAGATATAGGTAAGCAATAAGGGCCTGCCTTCATTGGTTTCGCCGTACTGCTCCAGTTTAACCATATCGGTTTTGTTTGCGGCAGTTGCCTTAAAATAATTGACAATCTTATAATGCGGGGTAAATTTTGTACCAACTTTATAACCTAAAAACTGCTCAGGGCTTTGCAGTCCCTGTGCAAATAGTGCAACCGAAAACAGAAAGCCAGCAACTGCAAGCAATAATCTCTTCATATTTTTTTATTGAACGGTGAATGTAATAAAAGAAAAAAAGCAGCCGGGAAAATTTTGATGTACAGACTTCAAGGTTGATTCGCCCTTTGTGTATGAACGGTTTGTACTCAACTTTCCTAAGCATTCCACTTAAATAAAACCGTCAGATAGTAGCGAAAGGAAATTTTTTTTGAAAAAGATTTGGCGGTTTGAAAAAGTGGACATTAACTTTGCTTAACGGTGTTAAATTATTTAATCCCCGTCAAAAAGCGAAAATGGCCAGTAAGGACAGAATATTAAGATTAAAAGAGGAAACAAGGTGCAACATCCTTGAGGCCTCGCTTGATATTGTGAAAGAAGAAGGCTGGCAATCGTTGAGCATGCGTAAGATTGCCGACAAAATTGAATACACAGCCCCCATCATTTACGAATACTTTGCCAATAAAGACGCCATTTTGAATGAGCTGACAAGAATGGGTTATGTGAAGCTGGCCAGGCAGATGGAAGAAGCCAGAGACAAATTTACAGACCCTGCCGAGCAATTGGAAGCCATGTGGCTGGCCTACTGGAATTTTGCCTTTGCGGAAAAAGACCTGTACAAAGTAATGTATGGTGTGGAAGTGAACTGTTGCGTGTTTGAAAATGCCTGCCCGGATATGAAAGCTCCATCCAACATGTTGTGGGACAAGATTGAAGAAGTGATTCCCGAAGATAAAAGAACGGAGGACTATATCTGTACAAAGTACTATACTTTTTGGAGTGTTGTGCATGGATTGATTTCCATTAACCTGACCAATCAACACCGTTCGGATGAGATCAATAAGCAAGTTTTAAGGGATGCCATTACAGGCATCATCAATTCTATGAAATAAAATTTTTTTGAAAAAAAGTTAACACCGTTAAACAATTTAATCATGTTACAATCGTCAACTTAAAACATATCAACTAACCCATGGATTTTTAAAATACCCGTAGAACAGCCATCGCTGTTTTTTTAATCACACAAACTTAACACCGTTAAACAATTTAATTACGTTATGAAACAAGTATTCTACTCCGCCGCATTCCTGTTTCTGGTTGCATGTGCTGGCAACCAACTAAAGCAGGCACCACCACCGCCACAGGCCTTACCCGTTATACAATTAAACACCGGTTCTGCCACTACCTGGCAGGAGTACCCCGCATCTGTTGAAGGAACAACCAATGTGGAGATACGCCCTCAAGTAAGCGGCTACTTAGAAAAAATTTATGTTGAAGAAGGTACTTATGTACAACAAGGCCAGCCGCTGTTTAAAATAAACAGCAACGAGTACAATGAGTATGCAAACAATGCCAGTGCATCTATACAAGCTGCAAAAGCAAACATAGAAAGGGCACAGGTTGAGGTAGACCGCATTACCCCATTGGTACAGAACAAGGTGGTTGCCGATGTGCAGTTAAAAACTGCTGTTGCCAATTTGAATGCAGCAAAAGCAGCTTATGCACAAGCCACTTCTTCTAAAGGCAGTGCCGATATAACTGTTGGCTATACCCTCATCAAAGCACCTGTTAGTGGATATATTGGCCATATTCCTTTTAAACAAGGAAGCCTGATTGGCAAAGGTGAAACGCTACCATTGACTGTACTTTCTGAGGTGAACAATGTACATGCTTACTTCTCCATGAGCGAAAGGGACTTCCTGGTGTTTATTGCCAACATAGCAGGCAAGACCACTGAAGAAAAAGTTAGGAATATTCCTGCTGTTGAACTACAGTTACCAGACAACAGTATTTATGCTGCCAAGGGCAAAGTAGAATTGGTGCAGGGCCAGTTTGACCGAACTGCAGGTACCATCAGCTTCAGGGCCATTTTTCCCAATGCAGACAAGCAATTACGTTCCGGCATCACAGGCAGGATACGCATTCCTTCGCTACACCAGGAGCAATTGATTGTGCCGCAGGAAGCTACTTACGAAGTGCAGGACAAAATATTCGTTTTTGCCATGGGCGACAGCAATAAAGTGGTAAGCAAACAGATAACCGTAAGTGGGAAAAGCGGCAGCAATTATTTAGTAAACAAAGGTATTGCAAGTGGCGAAACCATTGTGTTCAGTGGGTTGCAGCGTTTAAGGGATGGAGCCGTCATTGCTCCGCAGCACATTTCGCTGGACAGCGTTTTGCATGCAAGCCTATAAAAATTGGCACATGGATAACACGGATGTAAAAGATTAAAAAGGGGTTTTCTTGCGAAGCAGGAAGCGATAAAACAATCCATCCTTTATTATGAGCAGCATCGGTTGAATCATTGAACATCCGTTCAATCTGTGACATCTGTGTGCCATACTCAAACGACATACATGTGCCCTTCTCAAACAATACCAAGCTAACAACAAATCATTTTTATGTTCAAAAAATTCATAGAACGCCCAGTACTCTCAACAGTTATATCCATACTACTTGTGTTGGTGGGCCTTGTTTCTTTATTCTCCCTTCCTATTACACAGTTTCCGGATATTGCCCCACCGAGTGTGCAGGTAACAGCCAACTATCCCGGTGCCGGTGCTGAGGTAGTGGCACGTTCTGTAGCAACACCTTTAGAAGAATCCATCAATGGTGTGGAGAACATGACCTACATGACATCCAACTCCAACAACGATGGCACGATGACATTGAACGTGTTCTTTACTTCGGGTACCAACCCCGATATAGCAGCCGTTAACGTACAGAACAGGGTTGCAAAAGCTACAAGCCTGATACCAGCAGAAGTAATACAGGCAGGACTTACCACACAGAAGCAACAAAACGGTATTATACAGTGTGTGGTGTTATATACAAAGGACTCATCATTCAGCGAAAGCTTTTTGCAGAACTATGCCAAAATAAACATCATACCACAAATACAACGTGTGCATGGTGTTGGACAAGCATTGATCTTCGGTTCTAAAGACTATGCAATGCGTGTATGGTTAAAGCCTGATAGATTGGCAGCTTACAATTTATCTACACAAGAAGTTCTAGCATCCATTAAAGAACAAAACTTAGAAGCGGCACCAGGTAAATTTGGTGAAGGGAGCAAAGAAGCTTTTGAGTATGTGATCAAATACAAAGGCAAATTAAATGATGATAAACAATATGAAGACATCATCTTAAAATCCAATGCCGACGGTTCTACTATAAGATTGAAAGATATTGCCCGCATTGAATTTGGTTCGTTCAGTTATACCGCCAGTGCAAAGGTTGACAATGGCCCTTCAACAGGTATATTGATTTACCAGACTGCCGGCTCCAATGCCAATGATATATTGATTGAGGTAAACAAAATTGTGGAGGAAGCCAAGAAGTCTCTACCCAAAGGTATCAACACCTTCATCCCCTATTCTGCCAAAGAATTTTTGGATGCATCCATTGATAAAGTGGAGCATACATTGATCGAAGCTTTCATATTGGTGTTTGTGGTGGTATTCCTGTTCCTGCAAGATTTCAGGTCAACCCTCATACCCGCCATTGCAGTGCCTGTGGCTATTTTAGGCACATTCTTCTTCATGCAGTTGTTTGGTTTTACCATCAACCTGCTTACATTGTTTGCATTGATATTGGCTATCGGTATCGTGGTGGATGATGCCATAGTAGTGGTGGAAGCCGTGCATACCAAAATGGAAACGGACCACCTGCCCGCAAGAGCCGCCACTATTAAAAGCATGAGTGAAATATCTGGTGCCATTATATCAATAACATTGGTAATGGCTGCAGTGTTTGTGCCCGTTGGTTTCATGCAAGGCCCTGCAGGCATATTCTATAAACAGTTTGCATTTACATTGGCCATCGCCATCCTTATCTCTGCATTGAACGCATTAACGTTAAGTCCTGCATTGGCCGCATTGTTCCTAAAAAGGGGCAACCATGGCAATAGCGAAAAACCACAAGGCATCAAGGGAAGGTTCTTCCATGCGTTCAACACTTCCTTTACACACATGACCAACCGCTACACAAGTAGCTTACGCTTTTTGATCAAAGCAAAATGGGTAGCCATCATTGGTTTGATTGTGATAACCGTTACAACAGTTGTACTTGTAAAAAAATCTCCATCGGGTTTCATACCAACAGAAGACCAAAGTATATTCCTGTATTCATTAAACATGCCGCCAGGTGCATCGTTGGAGCGGACAAAGAAAGTTGTTGACCAGGTAGATTCCATTATTCAAAAAGTGGAAGGTGTTGAAAAGATATACAGCGTTGCGGGTATGAACATTATTACCAATGCCACAAGCCCCATCAGTGCATTGGCTTTTGTTAAGCTGAAGAAACCCGGAACCCGTGGCAAAACGGAAGACATCAATGCCATACTGGGCGAAGTGAACCAACGCATCAGTGTCATATCAAAAGCAAACCTCTTCACCTTTACATTGCCTACCGTACAAGGTTTTGGTAACACCAACGGTTTCGAGTTGCTATTGCAAGACAGGAACGGTGGCAAGCTGGAAGACCTGAGCAACACCACCAATGGTTTTATTGGCGAGTTGATGAAACGCCCGGAAATACTGTATGCGTTTACCACATTCAGTACAGGCAACCCGCAATACAAAGTGAATATAGATGAAGGCAAGGCCAAGCAGTTGGGTGTTTCCATAAGCGACCTGCTACAGACATTGCAAGTGTATTATGGTAGCTTCCAAGCATCAGATTTCAACCGTTTTGGCAAGCAGTACAAAGTGATACTCCAATCGGATATCAATTACCGTGTTGATCCCGAAACCTTGAACAACGTGCATGTAAAGAACAATGCCGGCCAGATGATTCCTGTGAAGACATTGATCTCATTGGAAAAAGTATATGGCCCAGAAACCGTTACCCGTAACAACCTCTTTAATGCAGTAACCATTAATGGCATACCGAAACCTGGCTATAGCTCTGGCGAAGCATTGAAAGCAGTGCAAGAAGTGGCTGCACAATACCTACCTCGTGGCTATGGTTACGAATGGAGTGGTTTAACAAGAGAAGAGCAACAGGCAGGTACACAAACCACATTGATTTTTGTAATGTCATTAGTGTTTGTTTACTTCTTATTGGCTGCACAATATGAAAGTTATATACTTCCATTGGCTGTCATACTTTCTGTACCAACAGGTATATTGGGTGTGTTTGCATTCATCAACATAGCAGGCATAGATAACAACATTTATGTACAGGTTTGTTTAATCATGCTTATTGGTTTGCTGGCCAAAAATGCCATCCTGATTGTGGAGTATGCAGTACAGCGGAGAAAGGCCGGGCTCACCATTCACCATGCAGCCATAGAAGCAGCAAGGTTACGCTTACGTCCTATTTTAATGACCTCATTCGCATTTATTGCAGGCTTGTTGCCATTGCTTACGGCAAAAGGTGCATCGGCCATGGGCAACCGCTCCATAGGTACAGGTGCAGTTGGCGGCATGCTTACAGGTGTACTGTTGGGCATCTTCATCATCCCGGTACTGTTTGTCATTTTTCAAAAGCTGCAAGAAAAAATCAGCGTTAAAAAAATTGCAGAACATGATGATTGGATCATTGACAAACTGGAACATAACAAGTAATTACAAGTTGCTAGTTACTGGTTATCGGTTAAAGACCCAGTACTAGCAACCAGTAACTGGCAACTAGCAATAAATGAATTAAGCAAACAAAACACAATGAAAACGAACACATATATCATTGCACTGTTACTGGCCTTTACCAGTGCCTGCAACGTATCTAAAGACATAGAAAAGCCTCAGGTTATACTTCCCGAAAGTTTCAGGAATGCAGCAAATGCAGACACGGCAAGCATTGCAGACATGGAGTGGAAAAGTTTTTTTACCGACGCATCACTGCAAAAAATCATAGACAGTGCCATTGCTAAAAATTACGACATGCAGATTGCATTGAAGAATATTGAAACGGCACAGTTAACATTGGCACAAACAAAATATGCTTATCTGCCAGATGCAAAGTTGCAATTGGGTGCAAGCATCAACCGCCCATCAGACAATAGCCTGAATGGTTTGAGCATAAGCCAGTTTCTTGGTAAATCGTATATAGAAGACTATGCAACAAGTATCAACCTTTCATGGGAAGCAGATATTTGGAGCAAGATCAAAAACCAAAGGGCTGCGGCACTGGCATCTTACCTGCAAACAACCGAAGCAAGAAAAGCCATACAAACAAATATTGTTGCCAACGTTGCACAAGGCTATTACAACCTGCTAATGCTGGATGCACAGTTGGATATAGCCAATAAGAATGTATTGTTGAATGACAGCACGCTCCGCATCATCAGGCTGCAATACAATGCCGGGCAGGTAACTGCATTGGCCGTTCAGCAGGCGGAAGCACAACGTTTGGTTGCGGCACAACTGGTTCCACAGTTTGAGCAGGCAATTGCATTACAGGAAAATGTATTGAGCATTTTGGCAGGCACATTACCCACTAAAACAGTACGCAATACCACATTGAATACCGTTGCTGTAAGCAACAACCCATCTACCGGAATACCGTCTGCAATGCTTGGCCGCAGGCCAGATGTAAGAAGTTATGAACTGGCATTAAACATTGCCAATGCCAACGTGGGCATCAGCAAGGCCAATATGTACCCATCATTAAGCATTACGGCAGCAGGTGGTGTAAATGCCTTTAAGGCAACCAACTGGTTCAATATACCCGCTTCCTTATTCGGTACGGTTGCAGGCAATATTGCCCAGCCATTGTTCCAAAAAAAGCAACTGAAAACACAATACGAAATAGCAAAAGTCAACAGGGAAAAAACAGTGATACAATTCAGGCAATCTGTTTTGAATGCCGTTGGCGAAGTATCGGATGCATTGGTAAAAATTAAGAAGTTAAAAGAACAACAAGCCATTGCCTCAACACGCCAAAACACTTTGCAGCAAGCCATTTCAAACGCCGATATGCTGTTTAAAAATGGTATGGCAACATACCTGGAAGTGATTACTGCACAAAGCAATGTGCTGCAAAGTGAATTGGAAACAGCATCTATTAAAAAAGCACAACTATCTGCCCAAGTTGAATTGTACAAAGCATTGGGTGGCGGTTGGAAATAAGAAATTGGAAATGGTGGCACACAGATAACACGAATTGAATGGATTAAAAAGGATTTGTTCGGTTTCGCAGAAATGATGGAATAAAATCCGTGAGCATCCATACAACCCGTTCCATCCGTGTGCCATCCTTCTTCCAAATTAAAAACAACAACAATCAAATTTAAAAAACACAGTCATGTCAAGATTAGCAAACAAAGTAGCAGTTGTTACAGGTGCATCTAAAGGTATAGGTGCAGCCATTGCAAAACAGTTAGGTGCCAATGGGGCATCGGTAGTAGTTAATTACGCAACCAGCAAAGAAGGTGCAGATGCAGTGGTGGAGCAGATCGTAGCCAATGGTGGTAAAGCCATCGCAGTAAAAGCCAATGTGGCATCGCAGGCCGATATCAATTATTTGTTTGATGAAACAAAGAAAGCTTATGGCAGGTTGGACATACTGGTGAACAATGCAGGCGTATATGAATTTTCGCCATTGGAAGCAGTAACCGAAGAGCATTTCAACAGGCAGTTCAACACGAATGTTTTGGGGCTGATACTTACCACACAAAAAGCCGCTGAACATTTTGATGACAAAGGCGGAAGCGTTATCAACATCAGTTCATTGGTTGCACAGGCACCCGTAGCTGGTGGCTCGGTGTACAGTGCCACTAAAGGTGCAGTAGATGCCATTACCAAATCATTGTCTAAAGAACTGGGTGCACGCAATATCCGTGTCAACTCTTTAAGCCCAGGCTTGATTGAAACAGAAGGTTCAACCGCTGCCCAGTTTATTGGTAGCGATTTCCACAAACAGATAGAAGCAACAACGCCACTTGGCCGTACTGGACAGCCAGACGATATTGCCAAAGCAGCATTGTTCCTTGCATCCGATGATTCAACTTGGGTTACCGGTGAAGCCATTGTTGCAGCAGGTGGTTTCCGCTAATCATACCATTGTTATTAAGTTCATAAAAAGAAGGTCAGCCATTGCAATGGCTGACCTTCTTTTTATTCTATAAGCTATAAACCTTATTTCAATTTTACTACTACCCTTCTGTTTTGTGCACGGCCAGCAGCAGTTTTATTGTCTGCAATTGGTTGTGTACTTCCATAACCAGTAGCTGTGATCCTGCCTGCAGCAATACCTTTCTTTTCAAGGTATTTCTTCACGGCATTGGCACGGGCTTGAGATAAAGCCTGGTTTATTTTTTCAGAACCAGTATTGTCTGTATGGCCTTCTATATCCAGGTTCAAAGAAGCATCATCTGTCAGTTCTTTTGCAATGGCATTCAAAGCTGCATCAGAAGATTTTTTCAATGTTGCACTTCCTGTTTCAAACAGGATGCTTTTAGCTACAACATCTACTTTCTTTTGTGTTTCTTCTTTTGGTTTTTTGGTTTCTTCTGGACAACCATTGTTTGCAATGGTTCCTTTTACGGTTGGGCATTTATCGTAATCATCGTTCAAACCATCGCCATCTGTATCAGGTACAGGGCAACCACCGTATTTAGCAGTACCAGGTTGTGTAGGGCATTTGTCTTTTGAATCTTCGATACCATCACCATCTGTATCGGGGCAGCCACCAAATATTTTCACACCGGCAACATCTGGACATTTGTCTTCTGCATCTGTAACACCATCACCGTCTTTATCAGGACAACCGCCTAAAGACCTAACACCGGCAACAGTAGGGCATTTGTCATCTTTATCAGGTACACCATCACCATCTGTATCTTTTGGTGGTACAGGTTTAGGGGCAACAACTACCGGAGCTTCTGGCACTGGTTTCAATTTAGGTGCACTGTGTATGTTGCCTAAGTCAAAAGCAACATTGGTGTACCAGTAACCGCCATTGAAGCCAAACTGTGTAGCATTACGGCTATATACAAAACGGCCATCGCCTGTGTTTGCGTAGTTCTTTAATTTGTCAGGATATACATCGCCAATATTGTTTGCACCAACTGTTACATTGATAAAGTAAACCGGGCGGAAAGAAAGGCTTGCATCAGTAACATACTTAGGATCGAAGAACTCGTCCAATGCAGGGTTACTTGCATCTCTTGTGGCTACCTTGCCAAAACGCGTTACTTTAATGTTTGCAGTAACAATGCCTTCGCGGTGTGTAAGGCCCAATGATACTTTATCCCTTGGTTGGGCTTCTTCGTACCTGCCTTTTTCATCACGGCCAAATAAACGAGCCTTCAATGTAGGATCAGTAATTGTGCTAACATGTGGGTCGCCTACAATTTCTGTCTTATTAAAGTTGGCAGCCAATGTTATGGTCAACAAACCTTTACCGAATTTGTCGGTATAGGCACTTACTACATCGATACCTTTAGTCCTTGTATCTACTGCATTTGCAAACAGTACAACAGAGCTCACATCATTCAAAGCTGGGTAAGCACTCAAAATGGCATTTACGGCAGCAGATTCGGCAGCACCTGTTCTACGTAAAGAAGAACTCAATACAATCCTGTCTTTGATGTTGATCAGGTAACCGTCAACAGTAATAGACAATTTGTTGTTCAACAATTTGCTGGTAGCACCTACGCTATAGTTCATAGATGTTTCGGCTTTCAGCTTAGGAATACCGAATGCGTTGGCAACATCACTTCCATTACGGAAAGTACCTTGTTGAACAGGTACCAATGTTGTACCAGAGGAAATAAATGTGGTGCTGATTGCACTAAAGTTTGCCTGTTGCAAAGAAGGGGCACGGAAACCATTACTTACAGTTCCCCTTAAAGTTAATGCGTTGGCAATTTTGTAACGTACAGATAGTTTACCCGCAACGCTTGCATCTTTGAATTTCAAGTCGCTGTTGTTTTCGTAACGTACAGCAGTATTGAACATGAACTTGTCGTTAACGTCACTTTCAACATCTATATAACCAGCACGGATATACCTGTTCTTATTAACAGCATTGCTTGGTTGGAAACCAGGGAAAACCTGTGCACCAGCAGCATGTGTATTGGTAGGGTCGTAATTTTTCCAGCTTGCATCTTCGCCGGCACCAATTTGATAGTTTTCAAAACGGTGTTCCAAACCACCAGCTACGTTAAACGTTTTCAGGTTCAACTGCTTGCCAAAATCCTTTACAATACTGAAAGTAGTGGTGTTTTGTTGGTAGGTCAATTTACCTGCATCAAAAGATGTTTGTGCATTTACACCCTGTAAATATTGAGAGGCATTGTTTGAGTTAGAAACGGTAAAACCAAAATCGTTGCTTCCGTAAGTATTGGCAAAAGACCATTTCCAATCGTTACGTAAAGCACCATTCAAGCTAAAGCTCAAATTCTTGTCATTGATTTTTGAACCGATCATTGGCAAGAACCCGTCTGGGTACAATGCAGCAATAACCTGGGAAGTCTGGTATGCATAACGGTAAAAGCCCGCTGCAAGACCATCCCTGTGTCCTGTACCACCAGAAGCACTAAAGTTTATTTTGCTGCTCAATGGTATGCTCATATTGAACATCCAGTTGTAGTTGTTGGACTTGGAGTTACCCACCAACATATTGTTATCGCGGCTAAAACCACGCTGTGCAATCAATGCATTGTCCTGTGCAATAATCGCATCCCTTATTGGGCCAGCAGCATAGTTGGCATAATTGTAATATACACCTGCTGAATAAGTACCATCAGGACGCAGACCGTAAGTACCTACCCTATTGGTAGCATCCCTTAAACGTACATCAACGCCAATATCAAAAAAGCCACCTTTTTTACCAAGGGCAGTTCCAAGGCTTCCGCTTGCCAAAATGGTGCGTCCATCGCCAGCATATTGTTTGCCATAATGAAAATTAAGTCCACCGCTTCTCAAATCTTTTTTCAATACCACGTTAATAACACCTGCAATCGCATCAGAACCGTATTGTGACGCTGCTCCATCCCTTAACACCTCAATCTTTTCAATCATGGATGTTGGTATGGCATTCAGATCGGTACCAACACTACCACGGCCAATAGTACCGTTTACGTTCAATAAAGCAGTATTGTACCTGCGTTGACCGTTTACCAGCACCAACACCTGGTCTGGCCCCAAACCACGTAAAGTGGCAGGATCAATATGGTCAGTACCATCAGAAACCGTTTGGCGGGATGAATTGAAAGAAGGAGCAACAAAGTTCAACATCTGCGTTGGCTCAACCTGGCCAGTCAAAGCCAGTTCCTTTGATGTGAACACATCAACAGGAGCAACCGTTTGCGTATTTGACCTTGATACGGCCGAACGTGAACCCACAACAGTTACCTGCTGCAAATCCTGGTTCTTTGCAAGTTCCACATCCAATGTGTACACCTGCCCTGCGGTTAATGTTATGGTATATGTCTTTTTTTGATAGCCCACATAACTTACAGTTACAGTATATGTACCGGCTTTAACTTTCAGTTCAAAGCCACCTGTAGTGTTTGAATGCGTACCTTGGCCTTTACCTTCCAGTACAATGGATGCACCTTCCAGCCCTTCTTTTGAATTTTTTACGGAACCTTTGATGGTAGCCAATTGTGCCATGGTTGCCTGGACAAACAGAGTACAAAGTACCATTAATGCAATAGAGCGGAGCTTTACAGCAAAATTTCTCATAACAGCTTTTTTTGTTTACAAATTGAGTCGTAGTAGGCCTAACAAATATGTTGAAACATTGTTAAACTAATGGCAATATTACACAAGCAACTGCAAAATGCGAAAGAAAAGATAAGGTTTACCTAAAAAAGCTCAATTGAACTTTATTAATAACTTTAGCCATTCAATTGACAAAACAAGTCAACAGCAAGAAACAGGATTGCTGCACTTGCCATGATGGCCATACTGGAATGACTTGCTTTAAAACTGCTTGGGCACAAGGGCCCATTACCAATAAAATGATGAATTGTATGACTAAAAGAATGTTGCTAGGCCTTATTATTATAGGCTCCTTCTATGTACTGCATGCCCAAGAAAAAAGATGCGAATGGCTGGGTGCAGGCAAACAGGTAGACCCCTACCATTACCAGCAAACAAAATCAGCTACGTATAAGCATGGGGCCGTATCCTCTGCACAACCTATAGCAAGCATGGTGGGTGCAACCATCATGAAGCGAGGCGGCAATGCATTTGATGCTTCCATTGCAACACAACTGGCACTGGCTGTGGTTTACCCTGGGGCAGGCAATATTGGTGGTGGTGGTTTTTTGATAGCGAGAAGGAAAACGGGACAACTAATTGGTCTGGATTACCGAGAAGAAGCTCCCCACAAAGCCAATAAAGATATGTACTTGGATAAAGATGGAAATGCCCAAACCAACCTATCGCAAAATGGGCACCTTGCTGCGGGTGTGCCCGGTACCGTTGCGGGTTTGTTTGCCACCATGCCCTACGCCAAACTTCCGTTCAAACAACTCATCCAACCTGCCATTGACCTGGCCGAATATGGTTTTGTAATTACCGAAAGGGAAGCCAATAACCTGAACACCAACAGGGATGCATTCATAAAATACAATACCGTTACACCGGCATTTGTAAAGCAAGCAAAATGGAAAGCAGGCGACACTTTGATACAAAAGCAACTGGCCGCCACATTGAAACGCATACGCGACAATGGAGTCAAGGGCTTTTATGAAGGAGAAACAGCTAAACTGATTGTGGAAGAAATGCAGAAAGGCAACGGCATTATTGCACTAGAAGATTTGAAAAACTATAAGGCCAAACCAAGAACCCCCATCGAATTCAATTATAAGGGATACAATATTGTTGGCTTTCCGCCACCAAGCAGTGGCGGCATCATACTACTGCAGGTAATGAAAATGGTAGCCAAGTACCCCATAGCATCCTATGGCTTTCAAAGTGCACAGGCCGTGCAGTTAATGGTTGAAGCAGAACGCAGGGCCTATGCCGACCGTGCCGAACATTTGGGCGACCCAGACTTTTGGAAAGTGCCTTTAAAGACCATGAGCAGCGATGCCTACATTGCCAACCGGATGAAAGATTACGACCCCAACAAAGCATCCAAAAGCAGCGATATAAAAGCGGGTGAAATAAAGGAAAGCGAAGAAACCACGCACTTAAGCATTTACGATGCAGAAGGTAATATGGTAAGCGTAACCACCACTTTAAATGGTGGCTACGGCAGCAAAACCGTTGTTGGCGGTGCAGGTTTTTTATTGAACAACGAAATGGATGACTTCAGCATCAAACCCGGTGTGGCAAACTATTACGGTGCCGTGGGTGGTGCAGCCAATGCCATTGAACCCGGCAAAAGAATGTTGAGCAGCATGTGCCCTGTTGTGGTATTGAAAAACAATAAACCCTATATTGTTGCTGGTACACCCGGTGGTACAACCATACCTACTTCTGTTTTCCAGACACTGATGAATCTGCTTGAATTTAACATGACTGCTAGCGACGCAGTGAACAAACCAAAATTCCATCACCAGCATCTGCCCGATGAAGTATATGTGGAGAAAGGCTTTCCCTTAGATACCAGGAAGCAGTTAGAAGCAATGGGTTATAAGATCGTTGACCGTGGCCCATGGAGCAGGACCGAAGTAATACGCATCAATGCACAGAATAAGATTGAGGCTGTTGCTGACAAAAGGGGTGATGATAGTGTAGCAGGCTTCTAACAAAAGTATACGATATCCTAATAACATTATTTATCCAAAAACATTCATCATATGCAAACAGGATTTTTAAAAGACACCATCAAGCGGTTCAAATATTACAAGGACCTTGCCGACAAAACTTTTGACCAACTAACCGACAAGGATTTCCTGTACCAGCCCAATGAAGCAAGCAACAGTATTGCCGTCATCATTCAACACATGTATGGCAATATGCTGAGCCGTTGGACAAATTTCCTGACCGAGGATGGCGAAAAAGAGTGGCGTAACCGCGACACCGAATTTGAAGTGGCCAACAAAAGCAAAGACGAACTTATGGCCCTTTGGAACAATGGCTGGAAGTGCCTGCTGGACACGCTGGAAAGCTTACAGCCAGCAGACTTGGAGAAAACCATATACATACGCACAGAGCCATTGATAGTATATGATGCCATCTTGCGGCAACTGGCACACTATCCTTACCATGTGGGCCAGATTGTTTACATTGGCAGGATGCTAAAAGATGCCGAATGGAAAAGTTTGAGCATACCCAAAGGCGATAGTCAGCAATTCAACAATTTAATGAAAGAGCAGAACAAGTAATGTTTGTAACACATCGTTTGTTATAGGCAATGATTATTGCTCACAATACAGAAGCAGCCCCTTGCTGCCTATTACTATCGCAACTTTTATAACAACATGTTTCAATTATCCAACACGCCGGGCAGAACGGCAACCATAGATACAAAAGAGTTTTTATTTTTCTCGGGTTATGCTTATTTAGGTGTACAGCATGTAGATGAGTTTGTTTCCCTGTTCCAGCAAGGCATCAGCAAATATGGATGGCTGTTCCCTTCATCCAGAATATCCAATACGCAACTGGATGTTTTTGCAGCAATGGAAGCAACATTAACCGCATTGACCCATACAAGCGATTCCATCTGTTTTGCTTCGGGCTTTGGTGCAGGCACCATTGCTTCCTCCCTGTTCAGGAACCATGCAATTGCCGTTTGCCCCGAAGCACACCCTGCAATAAACAAGCTACAGCAGCCCAGTCTAGGTTTTGACAAATGGGCCGAGAAAACATTACATGCAATACATGAAACCAGTTTCGACAAAACACCCGTGCTGATTACAGATGCAGTTAACCCCCTTACAAGCGAAGTGAATGATTTCGATTTCCTGCAATACATCGAAAGCCCTTTAATTGTAATTGTGGATGACTCGCATGGCATTGGGCTATTGGGTAATAAAGGCCAAGGCATCAGCAGCCTGCTGCCCCGCAAAGAAAACATTGAATACATCATTACCTACTCATTGTCCAAGGCATTCAGCATTAATGGCGGTGCCATCAGTTGTACCAATAAAGCAACAGCAGATGCCATAAGAACGCTGCCCGACTTTACGGCAAGTACATCGCTCTCACCAGCATTGGCATATACATTTATTAAAGGCCAATCTATTTATGCAGCACAAAGAGCGAAACTGATGCACAATATCAGCCTACTTAAAACCTTTTTGTCTGCACATGACGGTATCATTAATGATGAACGTCTGCCTGTTTTTGTATTGCCCGAAGTTTTGGATGAAACTTTTTTTGCAAAACACCAAACCATTATTTCTTCATTTGCCTACCCAACTACACAAGGCAAAAAAATAAACAGGGCTGTATTGAATGCCTTGCATACCGAAGATGATTTGAGAATGCTTGCACAAATTATCACCGGCCGTACTATTACCGGTTAGGCAATTGCAATTATCCTTGTTTGTTGCAAAAAAACTGCCACCAATTGCACCAATAAAATTGTGGAAACACCTTCCCACCTGCTACAAGCAGTAAATCCTTATCCTCCAAATCCGTACAACCCATACCATCCGTGTGCCTATAAATTTAAAATTCCACTTACTGCAAACAGTAAACCCTACCCTCCCAATCCGTCAAACCCATAACATCTGTGTGCCAAACAAAATTGCCCTATTGAAATTATATTCATGCCCAATCCATGCAATTCGGGCAACAAAAAACACAAACTATTATCTTCGCGGCATGACTGAAAAAATGCTCATCCTCGACTTTGGCAGCCAGTTCACCCAATTAATTGCACGCTGTGTCCGCGAAGCAAATGTGTACTGCGAAATCATTCCCTACAACAAACCCTTTACCATTGATGCAACTTTAAAAGGCATCATTTTAAGTGGCAGCCCGTTTAGTGTGAACGACGTGGACAATCCTACGGTTGACATTCCATCCTTTATCAGTCAGTTGCCAGTGCTGGGCGTATGCTATGGTGCACAACTAACGGCAAAAGAATTTGGTGGCCGGGTAGACAAAAGCAACAAACGTGAGTATGGCCGTGCAACTTTGGAAAAGAAAAAAGAGGATGTACTATTGAACAATATTGCCGATCACTCGCAGGTATGGATGAGCCATAGCGACAGCATTGTGGCATTACCGGCGGGTTTTGAAGTATTGGCCACAACCGAAAGCATACCCGTTGCTGCATTCAAGAAAACAACTACCGATACCCAACCTTTATACGGCTTACAGTTTCACCCCGAAGTGTACCACTCTAAAGAAGGCAAAAAAATAATCAGGAATTTTTTGGTGGATGTATGTGGCTGCAAGCAGGACTGGACGCCAGCCTCCTTTGTTACCGAAACCGTGGAAGCATTGAAACAGCAAATTGGCGATGCACATGTTATCATGGCATTGAGTGGCGGTGTGGACAGTACAGTTGCCGCAACACTCATTAGCAAGGCCATTGGCAAAAGATTGCACGGCATTTTTGTGGACAATGGCGTACTACGTAAAAACGAGTTTGAACAAGTACTGGAAACCTATAAGCAACTTGACCTGAATGTTACGGGCGTGGATGCAAAAGCATTGTTCTATAAGGAGCTTGCAGGGCAAACAGACCCCGAAGCAAAACGCAAAACAATTGGCAGGCTATTTATTGAAGTGTTTGATACCGAAGCAAAGAAAATTACCGAAGCCAAATTTTTGGGGCAGGGAACCATTTACCCGGATGTGATTGAGAGCGTAAGCGTACATGGGCCAAGTGCCACCATTAAATCGCACCACAATGTAGGTGGCCTGCCAGATACCATGAAGCTGAGCCTGGTAGAGCCATTGCGTTTCCTGTTTAAAGATGAAGTAAGAAAAGTTGGTCTGGAACTGGGCATACCTGCCGACATGATCAATCGCCATCCGTTTCCTGGCCCCGGACTGGCCATCAGGATATTGGGCGATATAACCGAAGAAAAAGTACAACTGTTACAGGCAGCCGACGACATTTATATCAAAGGATTAAAGTCAGCAGGTTTATATAACCAAGTATGGCAGGCAGGCACTATACTCTTGCCTGTAAAAAGCGTAGGTGTTATGGGCGATGAAAGGACTTATGAATTTACTGTTGCCTTACGTGCCGTAACAAGTGTGGATGGCATGACAGCCGATTGGGCCCATTTGCCTTATGAGTTCCTGGCAAACATCTCCAACGAAATCATCAACAACGTTCGCGGTATTAACCGTGTGGTGTATGATATCAGCAGCAAACCACCTGCTACCATTGAATGGGAATAAAAACAGGAAAGGACAAACAAGAAAATATGCAACTTCTTGTTTGTCCTTTCAATATATTGGGAAATGTGTTGGAATAAATTCCAATTGTACATTCCAAACTCCATTGTACGCCTTGCTACTCCTGTACTAACTACTACTACGATAAATTCCCAAATTCCATCCGCCTGATTCATTCCTATTAGTGTGCCTATAGAGAAGCAGTGACCTCTTCCAAACATCTATGGCAGATTTTTTGCTTACTTTGTCGCATCAAATTTTTTGTATGAAATTTCTAGTTGTTGTTACGATTGCTTTTTGTTCGCTCTTTACCATACACGCAACTGCCCAAACAGATGCCGGCAAGCCTGTAAAGATTGCCGTATTCTCTCCTGTGTACCTGGACTCTGCCTTTACCAACAACAATTACAAATTGGGCAACAGCAACATCCCGAAAAACATACTGCCCGGTCTTGAATTCTATACTGGCGTAATGATGGCCATTGACAGTTTGCAAAGCGAAAATGCCCATATTGAAGTACTGTATTTTGATAGCAAGAGCAGCGACCAGCCCATGAACAAAGTGCTTGCACAACCAGTGTGGGACAGTGTATCACTTATCATTGCATCGTTCAACAATAGGACCGATGTAAAGCCACTGGCCGATTTTGCAGCAAAGAAAAACATACCACTTATATCATCTACTTTTCCTAACGATGGGGGCACCAGCAACAACCCGTTCTTCATCCTCATCAACTCCACCTTACGTACCCATTGCGAAGGGCTGTACAGGTATATCCAAAAAAACTATTCAACAGGTAACTTGGTGTACATTAAAAGGAAAGGTGCGGTAGAAGACATGATACAGTCCATTTTTACCGAAATGGGTAAGAACACGCCATCCATTCCATTAAAATACAAAACCATTGAATTGACGGACAGTTTTAGCAGCAAGCAATTATTAAGCAGTCTGGATAGCAACAAACAAAACATTGTTATTTGCGGTACCATTAACGAACCCTTTGGTGCAAGGCTGGTTAAAACGCTCAATGCATCGAGAAGGTACCAGGCAGTTGCCATTGGCATGCCTACATGGGATGGCATAAAGGACCTGAACCAAGCTGCATCCCTTGATAGCAAAGGCATCGAAATCATCTACTCATCGCCTTACAATTTTTCACGCAACGAAAAACTGAGCAAGTACCTTACTAAAAAATATAAAGACATTTATTTTGCCAGGGCAAGCGATTGGGTATTCAAGGGTTACGAAAGCATGTACCACTTTACCAAATTATTGTTGCAATACAAAGACGATTTTGTGAACCACTTGTCCAGCAAGGATTTCACGGTGTTCAACGAATTTGATGTGCAACCGGTAAAGTTGAAGAAAGAAAACATTGTGCCCGATTACCTGGAAAACAAGAAACTCTATTTCATTAAAAAGCAGGATGGTATTGTTAAGTCCGTGAATTGATACTATATCAACAATGGATGGACTGCCATTTCAATTGCATTCATAAAGCCCCAATACATTCTTCAGCTCATGGGTGCGACGCCACCGCAGCCCAACCCTGCACCATTGCCGGCCAACAAATAGCATCAAAAAATAAACAGTTGCATCAACTGCGATTAAGTAATTTCATTGCGTAATCCTGGTTATGAAAAAGTTTGCAATCATCCTTTCCCTGTTGCTGGGCTTTATTGTTGCAACAGCATTCATCCGTCATTTCAATGAGGGCGACAGGCCCATGTTCATACCGCCAAGCACCCAACGCTCTGGCAATGCAACGGAGGGTTATAATTACCTTACTACGGGCAATTTCTTAAGCAGTGGCATTCCTTACAAGTACTATCAAATGCTTTTTGGAAAAGACAAGAACAATTACCTGCAACGCACGGGCAAAAATGCAACGGTTGGGCACGATTACAATGTGGTAACCACCGCCGATGGTGTGGACATTGTGATACCTACCTGCCTGCAATGCCATGCACAGGTGTTCAACGATTCGCTGTATGTGGGCCTGGGCAATAGCATGATTGATTTCAGCAACATCAGCAAGCAGAACAACCTGCTGAACAATATGGCAGTAAAAGCCATGCAGACCCTTTCGCCCAAACTGTACGATGCAGCAAAGCCAATGATTACAACCTTTGACCTAGTGAACCCCTACATGGAAACAGAAGTACGTGGCGTGAATGCGGCCGACAGGCTGGCCATATTGTTGGTGGCACACCGCAATCCGCAAACATTGGAGTGGAGCAATGAAACCCTGCTGAATATTCCCGATGAAACCATACCAACCGATGTACCCGCCTGGTGGATGATGAATAAAAAAAATGCCATGTTTTACAATGGTTTTGGCCGTGGCGACTTTGGCCGGTTCCTGATGCTGAGCAATATACTTACCGTAAAAGACACTGCAGAAGCCGCAGAAGTGTACACCCATTTTGGCGATGTGCTGGCCTTCATCAAATCCATTAAGGCACCCAAATATCCCTATGCAATTGACAGGCAATTGGCCACCGATGGCGAAACCATTTTTGTAAACAATTGCAGCCGTTGCCACGGCACTTATGGCAGCAATGAAAGCTATCCCAACCTGCTGATACCCGAAAGTTTGATACGTACAGATTCTTTGCTGTTTAAGGCCAACTACCAAAATTATCAGTTCATCGATTGGTTCAACAAAAGCTGGTTTGCACAGGGCCAGTACCCTGCAAGGCTAGAGCCCAGTAATGGCTATGTAGCACCACCATTGGATGGCATCTGGATTACGGCACCCTACCTGCACAATGGTTCCGTACCAACTTTAGAGGCTTTGCTCAACAGCAAAACAAGGCCCACTTATTGGAGCCGCGATTTCAAGAACCCGGTTTATAATTATGAACAGGTTGGATGGCAGTACGAGACACAGGCCCAACCCAAACGTAAAAAAAGCTACAACACTACTTTGCCTGGTTATGGCAATTATGGCCACACTTTTGGCGACAATCTTACCAACACAGAAAGAAAGGCCCTGATAGAATACCTAAAAACATTGTAGGTTATTATTAGTGAGACTTCCCAACTGTTTCAACGTTGCTCCCGATAGCTTCGGTACATCAGCAGCAATACATGGTTGGCTTTTATAGAAGCGTAGATTTGCCATCAACATATTCCACATAAAAAAGGAGCGTAACTAGCACGCTCCTTTTTTAATGGGTTCCACTTATATTATTCCCCTTCGGGATAAGTATTGATAATGATTTCGCAATTGGGCAACAGTTGCTGCAACTTGGTTACTTCTTCTGCCGGATACTGATTGGGAAGGTTCAAGCGTTTTAAGGTCTTTAATTTTTTAAGACAGTTAACGGACCTTTCAGTCAATGCACCAAACTGCTTATAGCTCATGCGTATTTCCAGCAGTTCCAGTTGCTTTAGTCCCGATAGACCGCAAAAGAATTTTTCCTGGCTAAAGTTCACCGGGCAGCCATTCAAACGCAGTTGCCTAAGGTTGTTCAGTTCCTTTAATTTTTCCAATGGTTCATCAGGAGCAATCTTGCCCTGCTCCACGTCGAAGATCATACCACGGTTATAGTAAACACTAACCGTTGATATAGCGGCTGGATCCTTTAGTGCATCTTTCATAGAAGAGGCATAGCCCATTGGGTTAAAACCAGACTGACTATTTGCACCTAATGTTGTTAAAAGAAACATCCATAGAAGATGGATGTATATTTTTTTGGACATCATAGATAACGGATTAGTAAGCACTATAAAAGTACCATCCATTCTTCTACCGGTCACTAAAATGGGAACGATGTTAAGAAAGAAAGATTGCTTATAGAGTTATCCACAACTGCGTTTGCATGGAAATAAAAGAGCATATTAAACAAAGCGATTTTTTTATTTAGAATTGATCACTCCATTGCTATACCCTACCCCTATCGGTCTGTATTACAACCTCCGCTTTATTATTGGCAATATATCTGCCTTCCAGCTATTGAAAGTATTGTTAAGTATATGTTTGCGGGCCTCGCCCACAAGCCATAAATAGAAGGTAAGGTTCTGCAGGCTGGCCAGTTGCAGCCCCAAAATTTCATCGGCCACAAACAGGTGACGCATATAAGCTTTGCTATAGTAATTGCTCATCTCGGAAGGCAGGCCCGCATCCATCGGAGAAAAATCCGTAGCCCATTTCTTGTTCTTGATGTTGATGACACCTTGCGTTGTAAACAGCATCCCGTTCCTGCCGTTACGTGTTGGCATTACGCAGTCAAACATATCAACCCCCACAGCTATCCCTTCCAGAATGTCCCAAGGTGTACCAACCCCCATTAAGTAACGGGGCTTGTCTGCAGGCAGGTTCTCGCAACACAATGCAGTAAATTCATACATCATTTCTATGGGCTCGCCCACACTTAAACCGCCAATGGCATTGCCAGCGGCCCCAACCGAACTAATGAATTGGCAGGATGCAGTACGGAGGTCCTTATACGTACTTCCCTGAACAATAGGAAAAAGGTTCTGGGTATAACCATATTTATCGGGCGTTTCCGCCAACCGTTTCACGCAACGTTCCAACCAGCGGTGCGTAAGCTCCATGCTTTTTTTGGCGTAGATATAATCGCTTGGGTAAGGTGGGCATTCATCAAAAGCCATGATGATATCCGCACCGATGCTCCTTTCAATATCCATTACTTTCTCTGGCGAAAACAGGTGCCTGCTACCATCAATATGGCTCTGAAAGGTTACGCCTTCCTCTTTTATTTTCCGGTTGGCTGCCAGCGAAAAAACCTGGTAGCCGCCGCTGTCTGTCAATATGGGCTTATGCCAGCCATTAAACTGGTGCAGCCCACCTGCAGCTTCCAGCACTTCCATGCCGGGGCGTAAGTACAGGTGGTAAGTATTGCCCAGAATAATCTGTGCCTGCACATCCATATTCAATTGCTGCTGGGTTACGGCCTTAACGGTACCAACCGTACCAACAGGCATAAAAATGGGTGTACGTATCTCGCCATGGTCGGTGGTAATGGTGCCGGCCCTGGCTTTGGTAATGCTATCCGATTGCTGTAATTGAAACTGTAGTTGCGGCATAAGCCTGCAAAAATAAGTGCTGCAATGCACTGTTCAAAATTGATGGGCAAATAGCCCTATCTCCTATTGCCATTGCCACAAATGGCATCTTTTCCACATCTTAACAAGCTTTCTGCTATAACTATACGCAACTGTTACTTTTGCAGCATGATGATTTCGATTCCGCCAATAGTTTGGCAAGTTATTTTTTACGCTTTCTGCTTTATAATTACCCTCCAGGTTTTTTATTACCTGTTCTTTTTCAGAAGACTGGCTTTCTATAAACAACCATTGAAAAGCACTTCAATGGAGTACCCCGTTTCTGTTATTGTTTGTGCAAGGGACGAAGCACATAACCTGGCCAATCATTTGCCCGGCATACTGGTACAGGATTATAAAACCACCCATGAAGTGGTGGTGGTAAACGACAATTCAACCGATGACAGTAAATATTTGCTGGATGAATTCAAAAAGAGTTTTAAGAACCTGAACCATATTGAACTGACACAGGAAGCGAAGATGATCAGCGGGAAGAAATTCCCATTGAGTATTGGCATCAAGAGTGCCAAACATGAAATTGTGTTGCTGACCGATGCAGACTGTGTACCCGCCAGCGAAAACTGGATGCATAAAATGCAGGACGCTTATAGCAACAATATAGAAGTGGTATTGGGTTATGGTGCCTATAACAAACGCAAGGGCATCTTAAACAAACTGATCCGTTTTGAAACGTTCCATACCGCATTGCAATATTTTTCCTATGCCTTGGCAGGCATACCCTATATGGGTGTTGGCAGGAACCTGAGTTACAAACGGGATGTGTTTTTACGCAACAAAGGCTTTTCATCCATCAACCAGATACCAAGTGGCGATGATGACCTGTTCATTAACCAGGTGGCCAATAAAAACAATATTGCCATTGTTATTGACCAAGAAGCCCATACGCTAAGTGAGCCCAAGCGTACCTGGACGGAGTGGATGAACCAGAAATACCGCCATTACACAACAGCCAAGTATTATAAACCCATCCATAAATTTTTGTTGGGGCTGTATTCCTTTAGCCTGTTTAGCGTTTACCCATTGTTCATTATAAGCATGATTTTTTATTGCTGGTGGTTGGCATTGGCCGTGTTTGGGTTGAGGCTTTTGGTACAGGCCATAGTGTTGTACAAAGCCATGATAAAGTTGAACGAAAAGGATTTATGGCCCTGGTTCCTGGCATTTGATATATGGATGCCTTTCTATTTCCTTTTCACCTTGCCTGCAATCTGGAAAAAACCGCAACGCAACTGGAGCTAAACTGAATGGCAGCATTGCTTGCAACATACATTTCAACCATTTAACTTTTACATTTGCACTATGCAAGGCCTAGATACATTACTGAAATATTTTTCTGACTTTACCCCTACACAGTTGCAGCAACTGACTGCACTGGAAGGATTGTACAAGGAATGGAACGAAAAAATAAATGTGGTATCCCGCAAGGATATTGACCAGATATATCTGCACCATGTGCTGCACTCCCTAAGCATTGCGGCTATAGTGGAATTTAAGCCCGGTGCAGACATAATTGACATTGGTTGCGGTGGTGGCTTCCCCGGTGTGCCTTTGGCCATCTTTTTCCCGGAAACAAGATTTCACATGGTTGATAGCATCGGCAAAAAACTGAAGGTAGTGGAAGCCGTTGCAGCAGGTGCGGGCATTGCCAATATTACCACGCAACATACAAGGGCCGAAGAAATCAAGAACAGGAAATTCGATTTTGCCGTAAGCCGTGCCGTGGCCCCATTAAAAGAACTGTGGACCTGGACAAAGCCTTTGCTTAAAAAAGAAAACAAAAATGAGATGAACAATGGCCTGATTTGCCTAAAGGGTGGCGACCTTCATCAGGAGATTTTTGAAAGTGGTACCAGACCCAAGATGATGAGCATATATGATATTTTTAGCGAGGACTATTTTAAGGAGAAGTTCATCATTTATGCAAGCAAGTAGTACTGTTGCCCCATAACAGTTAACCAGTTTTAGCACTTCAATTTTACCGCATTCGTACTTATCTAAAAGGTTGGCAGCAGCACCTAGTAAACGGGTATTCCCAGTAAATAACATATTCCTTACACCATAACATCAACGGGAAAATCCCCCTCCCCCAAAGGGGTATTACACGTTGCATGGCCTATTGCAGCATTATATGTTTGTGGCGTGTTAATTTCTCATTTGGGGCAATTTTCGTAAAACAGTAAAGTCCCAGCTATTCCTAGCCGGGACTTTTTAAATCCAACTAATTATTGTAAAAAATGCATACAGACACCATTCACCAACAGCCTTTGTCTGAAAGGGAAAAGCAGATATTAAGCGAAGTCATCAAAGGACAACTCAACAAAGAAGTTGCTGCCACTTTTTCCATCAGTATTGAAACCGTAAAAAAGCATGTACGCAATATTTACACCAAGCTCAATGTACGCAACCGTGCAGAGGCAATAAGGGTTACCATTACACAGGACAGGTGTATGCACTAATTCGGTATCACTACTTTGTTATTGTTCCTGTTCACGTCTGCCATGCGGTAGCTTGGGTCAATTTCAATGGACTTGATTTCCCCAATTTTCCTGCTTGTTTCAAAAGTGTATTCAGTATGCGTCCATCTCCACTCTGTATGTACGGTTCTTGGTGTTCCGTCTTCTGCTTCCTTGGCACCATACATTAGGTTCAATGGAATATAGTGCAGCTCTTTGGTGCCGTCCTTAAAAGTCAGCAGCACATCAATTGGCATGGGCATTTTGCCAATACGTTTCAAAGTAAGCAATGTCTTGCCGGTTATGGTATCAATATTCACATTGCCCAACGCATAGTCAATTGTTTTGGTGCCATATACCCAATACTCCTTGTACCATTGCAATTCAATGCCGCTCAATTTTTCGGCCAGGCGTATAAAATCGTTTGCATTGGGATGTTTAAAACGCCATTGGTTATAGTACTCCAATAAAATTTCATCCCTTTTCTTTTCCCCTACTATATAGCCCAATTGTCCCAAAAATACCGAGCCTTTAAAATACGATGCCAGTGAGTAGGCATAGTTTGTATTGAAATGGTCGGCATGAGTGGTCATGGGTTCTTCAAAAATACTCCGGGCAAGGTTAAAGTATTTGGTATAGGCTTCCGCATGTATCAATGGGTATTGTGTCTTGCTTTTTTCAACAGCCTTTGCCGTTGCCAGTTTTGTAGAGTCGTGTGCAAAAGGCGATTGCTGTGCCCAATGCGTATCATAATAATTGGCCACCTGGTATTCGGCAAATGTGGTGAACCCTTCATCCATCCAGGCAAAGAGGCTTTCATTGCTGCCCATTAGCTGCTGGTACCAGTTGTGCATCCATTCGTGAAACACCCCACCAAAGCCGGGCGTTTTCAGCAATGTGGCCATGGCATATTCCATTCCGCCATCGCCGCCCTGTATAAATGAGTATTGCGGGTAAGGGTGCCTGCCAAACTTGCTTTCAATAAATGGCAATACTTTGTCTGCTGCCCATAGCACATTGTTCCAGGCACTGTCGTTACCTGGGTTTGTACGTTTATAAAAAACATGCAATGTCAGGTCCTTTCGCACTTCCTTCGAAATGTGCATGTATGCAGTATCTGCAGCCCAAACAAAATCATGCACATTGTTTGCAATAAAGTTCCAGGTAATATTCTTGTCTGTTGTCTTTGCAACTTTTACCCCTTTTTCTGCGTATCCCATACCTATGCTATTGGGGTTCTGCAGCAGGCCTGTTGCGGCAACCATATATCTTTTATCCATGGTTATCTTCACATCAAAATCTCCCCAAACACCATAGAACTCCCTGTTTATATAAGGGTTGGCATTCCATCCCTGGTAATCGTATTCCACCATTTTAGGATACCATTGTGCCATGCTATAACATACACCGCTGCTGTCGCCCCTGCCGGCACGCCTTATCAATATGGGTACCTGTGCTTCAAACACCACATCAATAACAGTCTTGCTTTTGGGTAGCAAAGGTTTTGCGAGCAGTACTTCCAAAATGGTTTCATGCTCAACCAACTTTTGTTCAACACCGTTTATCTTAATGCTCTTCACATGCTGATAGCCAATTTCATCGGGCTTCAATGTATTGATGGCTGCTTTTGTTCTTGCATCGTTGTCGTGCACATCTTTGCCATCCTTATCGGTACCAATAATTGTTTTCACCAGTTCGTTCCTTCTTACGGCCATGCTGCTATTTGGTTGAAATGCATTCCAGTACAAGTGCATGAAGAACCTGTTCAATGTATCGGGCGAGTTATTGGTGTATTCCAGTTTCTCCGTTCCCGTAAACTGGTTCTTGGCAACATCCATAGCCACATTGATATTGTATTTTATTTTTTGCTGCCAACGGTCGGGCTGGGCAAAAGTGGAAAGCGATAACAATACAGCAGTAACAGTAAATAGCGTAGCTTTTTTGGCCATCTTAGCAAAATTTAGATTTTCATTTTTGGGGCCGGCTGCTGTAATGGGCATGGGCGTTCTCGGCGTCGCACCCATCAACGTTCGGCAAAAGACCCAACAGTTAAACAATGGCTGTAAGGCTAACGCCTATACAGCAACAGCAAATTTCATCAAATATAGTAGATGCAAGAAGTTAAAACCAAACAAGCAGTTGCTATTTCATCAATGGCAAAACAAAAGCGGGCAAGTGCCCGCTTGTTGATGGTATAAGTTTATGCCTTTAGCATTATAAGGCTATGGGATCCCTTAATAGTTTGCCGTTGGCATCGTAAAAAAGGTATTTTTTCTGTACATCGTTTTTCTTTACCAGTATGCGGTAATTAATGGCCTTGCTTTTTTCGTCAATTATTTTTACGCCCCTCAGCTCCCAGTCCTCATACTTGCTTTTTTTAAAGCCATCTTTTACTGCTGCCGGCAATGCATCAAACTCAATTTTCTTTTCGGTTACCAGCCATTCGCCTTTGCTGTTAAACTTGGCCGATGTTTCTGCATTTTCGTATGTAAAGCTTGCTTCAAAATTGGTCAGGTTGTCTTTCCATTCCACTTTTTCGGCTTTGGGGTATTTTGCATCAAAAGCTGTAGTTACTTCGGCAGGTATCTTTCTTATTTGTGCCGTGGCAGCAAATACAATGAATGTACACAGGGCAACAAGGTATTTTTTCATACAATTATTTTCAGGAAGCGTTTACAAGTATTGTACCATCTTATTCCTTGCCGGCAATAACAATTACAATTTCGCCCTTTACTGTTTTTGCTTTAAAATGTGCAGCCACTTCCTGTAAGGTGCCACGTTTGTTTTCTTCGAACATTTTGGTAAGCTCACGGGTTACACAGCACATCCTGTCTGCACCAAAATAAACGGCAAACTCTTCCAGTGATTTTACCAAACGCATGGGGCTTTCATAAATTACAAAAGTCCTTTCTTCCAAAGCCAGCTGTTTCAATTTTGTTTGCCTCCCTTTTTTTAAAGGCAGGAAGCCTTCAAAAACAAAGCTGTTGGTAGGCAGTCCGCTATTAACCAATGCAGGTACAAAAGCCGTGGCACCAGGCAGGCATTCCACTTTAATATCATGCTTTATACATTCACGAACCAGTAAAAAGGCAGGGTCGCTAATACCGGGAGTTCCTGCATCGGTAATCAATGCAAAGGTTTTGCCCGATTGCATCTGCTCGGCAAGATGCTGTACAATTTTATGTTCGTTGTGCTGGTGGTAGGGCGAAAGTGGTTTCTGTATATGGTAATGGTTCAGCAGCTTTGCGGATGTCCTGGTATCCTCGCAAAGTATCACATCCACGGCCTGCAATATTTCTACTGCACGAAAAGTCATGTCCTTTAAATTGCCAAGTGGTGTGGGAACAAGGTAGAGCATGGAGAAGGAATTCGTTGATTGGTTTATTGGTTTACTAGTTCATTGGTTTACTGGTTTATTAGTATTTGGGCAAACAGTAATCTTTTAGCCAACCAGCCAGTTAACGAATCAACCAATCAACTAATTAACCACTAACTATCTTAGTTGATCATTTCAATTTCGTAGAACTCCATTACGGCATTGGCCAATAGTTTCTTGCTTGCTTCATCTGCAACGGCTTTTGCTTCGTCTTCAGAGGATGCTTCAATTTGCAGGGTAATGTGTTTGCCCACACGCACATCGGTTACATTGGTAAGGCCCAAATTGCTTAAACCACTTTGTACGGCTTTACCTTGTGGGTCCAACAAATCTTTTAAAGGCATTACTTTAATCTGTACATTATATATCATGATTCGTTATTGTTGTTTGGATGTATGCTGTTTAAAGACCAAAGATAAAATTACATAGGCAATAAACCCTATCGGCACGGCCAGCCAGCCTAAAAAAATGGCACTTATTAAACTTACAATGGCAATAATGATAAATGGCATCAATAATTTAAAATTTCCAGTAAGATTTGTTGTTTTAAGAGTAATCTTTTTCCCACTAAAGTCATCCTTTATCTTTAAAATATTAATCTCATCTATTTCTTTTTTCTTAAACTTTAAAGCCATCATGGGAAGTTTGGAAACCATTAAGTAGCTGATGAATATGACCAATCCATACCAGAACCATTTGCTGGTAAGCACGGGCAGTATCCATAGGCTTTTTTCGAAAGAGAACCAGTATATGAGCGGAAAGGATGCAATGAATAATCCGGCAGCAGGTATGGGTACACCTTTGAACCCGTAAGACTGCTCCATATCTATATTGAACCTTGCCAGCCTGTATGCCCCTGCACAGGGAACAATAAATGCAGGCAGTAACCAGAACATTGCTATATCCAATCCGTTTTCCTGTTGGGCAAAACTCAAACGCAGAAACTGGTACACAATCATACCAGGTGCAACACCAAAGCTTACCACATCGGCAAGGCTATCCAATTGCTTGCCTATTTCTGATGGTACTTTTAAGAGCCTTGCTACAAAGCCATCCAGAAAATCTATTACGGCAGCAATGCCAATAAAAATGCTTGCCAAATAAATCCTTTCGGGTATCTCCACTATCTGCTGCCCATTGCTGTCTACGCCAATCGTCAACCCTGTTTGTACCGTTGCTATTATGGCAAGGCAGCCAAAGAATAGGTTGAGTAGCGTAAATACGTTTGGAATCTGTCTTATCATACTGCGTTTATAAGTAATGGCTAATGTACCATCTTTAAAACCCGTCATTTAAAATATTATGTTATGGTAGTACTATTTCTTCATCAGCTTTTCTATCTCTTCTACCGTAATTGGAATGTTCTTCATCAAGTCCACATGCCCGTTCTTTGTTATCCAAAGGTTGTTTTCAATCCTTATGCCCATCTGCTCCTGCTCAATATAAATGCCCGGCTCTACGGTAAACACCATACCTGCTTTTATGGGCTCCGTCCTTGTTCCAAGGTCATGCACGTCCAAACCTAGATGATGGCTAATGCCATGGTACAGGTATTTACGGTAGGCCCTGTTTTCTTTGTCCTCATTCTTTACATCGGCCTTGGTAAGCAAACCAATTTTAATGAACTGTTGTGTTGCTTCCTCTCCTACTTTATCGGTATAGTCGTTAATGGTTATACCGGGCTTCAATAAACTTTTGGCATAGTTATGTAAATGCAGGCAGGCATTATATACTTCCTTCTGTCTTTTGCTGAACTTGCCGTTCACGGGAATGGTCCTTGTAAGGTCTGCATTATAACCACCATACGATGCACCAAAATCCATCAGTATCAGTTCACCATCCTTGCATTCCTGGTTATTGCTAATATAGTGCAGGGTTCTTGCCCTGTCGCCGCTGGCAATAATGCTTCCATAAGCTTCGCCTGTGGCACGGTTGCTTAAAAAGCTATGCATAATTTCTGCTTCAATCTCATACTCCATTACACCAGGTTTTATAAAACCCAACAAACGCCTAAAAGTAAGGTCGGTAATATCTATTGCTTTTTGTATCACTTCCACTTCTTCCTTGGTTTTTATACCACGAAGCTCTTTCATCACTTTTGCTGCCCTCGCATAATTGTGCAAGGGGTAACGGCTCTTCATTTCGTCCACAAAACGGTAGTCGCGGCTACGGGGCAATTGCGATTTCCGGTCGTTTTCATTCGTATCCAAATAAATGGTATCTGCCAGGTGCACCCAAGTCTGCAGCAATGCATCAATGCTGTCAAGCCATACAATTGTTTTGATGCCGGAAATACCCGTGGCTTCATTGGCCCTTAACCTTTTGCCGTCCCATTTTTCTTTCAGTTCGTTGGGGCGTATCAGCACCAGCACTTCACGGTACTTCCTGTCCGGGCAATCCGGAAAAAGGATCACCATACTGTCTTCCTGCTCCACACCCGAAAGCCAATACAGGTCGCTATTCTGCTTAAACGTATGGATGGCATCTCCATTGCTTGGCCACTCATCGTTACTTACAAAAATGGCAATGCTATTGGGCTGCATCTTGCTTGTAAAACGCTTGCGGTTATTGATGAAAATGTCGGGATTTAAAGGAAGGTATTTCATACATTTTTTTTGATGGCTGCAATATAAAGTTTTGAAATAAGATTTATGTAACAAGCTGTGGAATATAATTCGGCTTTCGTGGCGTCGCACCCATCAACGGCAGTACAGGGTTGAACAGTACCTAAGCCAAGGCTGCACTGTTGGCACAATACTACTCAACACAAAGAGGCCATTGCAGCAAAACCAAGGTTTTGCTGCAATGGCCTCTTATTATTTATGCCTATTATTTTTTTATTACCTGTTTGCTGACAGCTCCATTAACCCCAACCAACTGTATGCAGTATATGCCTGTGGCCAGCCCTGCCATATCCAATTGCATATTTGCTACTACTGGTTTTGTAAGCAAGGTTTTGCCTGCTGCATCCAACAACAGCAATGTATGGTATGCATCAGCATTGCATTGCACGGTTATCCTATCGGTTACGGGGTTCGGATAAATAGCTACCTGTAACAATCCGTCATTTTTTACAATGGCCACTTTACTGTAGGTATAGCCACCATCTGCCTGCACCAGCTTCAACCTATAATAAACCGTGCCGTTTACTGTTGTTGCATCATAAGCAGTATAACTGTTTTGTGCCAGTGCATTGCCTTTGCCATCTACAGTAGTCACGGTATAAAACTGTTTACCATCGTTGCTTCTTTCCACTACAAAATGTTCATTGGCTGTTTCTGAAACTGTTGTCCATTGCAAGGTAACCACAGCACCGTTTAGCCTTGCAGCAAAAGAGTTGGCCTGCAAAGGCACCACTGTACCCGTTGTGTATTTTGCCACAAACACATCGGCATTAAACAGCACGCCTACAGGGTTTGTAGTTAAAACAGTAGTGCCTGCTGTCGGGTCAAAATCTATCGATCCCGTAAAAGTGCCGGCAACATACAAATTGCCTGCAGCATCGGTAGCAACTGCATTACCGCCATTGCTATTTGCACTGCTGCCAAAGTTTTTTGCCCATACATAGTTGCCGTTTACATCGTACTTGGCCATAAAAATATCAAAGCCACTTGGGAACAAAGTAACCGTGGCAGCACTCGGGTCAAAGTCTGCGGAACCGCCTATATATCCAGTTATGTACACATTGTTGGCAGGGTCCACTGCTATTCCATAACAGTCATCAGGGCCGCTGCCGGCAATGCTTTTTGCCCAAACGTATGTCCCTGCACTATTGTACTTGGCAAAGAACACATCGGTACTGCTGGTACTTATCAAATTGGCCGTACCTGCACTTGCATCAAAATCAACCGTACCGGTAAAAAGCCCTGTTATGTACACATTGTTTGTTGCATCGGTGGTAATGGAGCGTACAGTAGGGCTTCCTGCGACACCGCCAATATCGTTTGCCCATATATAATTGCCTGTAGCACTGTACTTGGCAATATACCCATCGGTACCGCCAACCCTGGTAAGGTTGGCAACGGCAGCACTGGGATCAAAGTCTACCGTGGCACTACCAAAATAACCCGTTATATATACGGCATTGCTGGCATCTACGGTAAGGCCATAGGCCAGTTCGTAATCAGTGCCACCAAAGCTTTGTGCCCAGGCCAATGCACCGCTATTGGTGTATTTGGCCAAAAAGATATCAAAGCCACCTGCACTATTTAGGTTTGTTACGCCTGCACCTGGGTCAAAGTCCACCGTTAATTGATAGTACCCTGTAGTATATATATTACCCGACGCATCCAATGCAAGTGAGCAGCTATACACATCGGAGCCTGTTAAGGCATCGGCCCAAATAAGCACGCCTGCCGAACTGAATTTTGCAATAAAGGAATTATGCAGCCCCGAGCCACCCAAATTAACCACACCTGCACCGGGATCAAAGTCTACCGTACCAACATATACACCTGTTACATATACGTTGCCACTGGCATCTACGGCAAGCGATAGCCCCACATCGTCGCCACTGCCACCAATGCTTTTTGCCCAAACATAGTTGCCGCTTGCATCGTACTTGGTTATAAAAATATCTTTGCTGCCTGCACTGGTCAGGTTGGCCGTACCTGCACCGGGGTCAAAGTCTGCCGTACCTGTAAACTGTCCCGTCATGTACACATTGCCCGCAGCATCGGTAACCACCACATTGGGGTTGTTCACAATCTGGTTGCCGGGCATTACCTGGCTTTTTACTGATTTGGCCCATGTAAGTGCAGGCCCCTGTGCAATTAATTGAAGTTGTGCCAATAAGAGTAGCACCAAAAATGTAGTATTCTTTTTCATAAGTAGTCGATTCACGTTTGTAAATGACCAACAAAGTAGCCCAACGCATAAGTGCCCGAAAATTTATTGAAACAGGGCAAGCAATAACATCATTGAAGTGCATAAAAAGACAGATGAAGCGGAGCGGGTACAGTTGCCATTACAGCAGGTTCAATTGCAGCCAATATTGATTGGACAAAAAACCATTCCTATTTAAGTTGACCAAAAAACAAAATTGCAAACCGATATTTGTGGCAACCAATTGATGAACCAATTAACGCAACAGCATCCATACTTGCCTCGCCCATCGAATACCTGAAAGGTGTTGGCCCTTTGCGTGGCGACATGCTGAAGAAGGAACTGGACATCCATACGTTTGAGGACCTACTGAACCATTTTCCATTAAGGCATATTGACAAGACAAAAGTTTCCAAAATTGCCGACATCAACTTCCAGACAGAATATGTACAGGTTGCAGGCAGGCTGGAGTTTGCACCCATTATGGGCGACAAAAAAGGAAGGCGTTTAATTGCCTATTTAAAAGATGGCACGGGTGTATTGGAGCTTGCGTGGTTTCAGGGCATCAATTGGGTAATCAAGAATTTCTCCGAAGGCAATACCTACCTGGTATTTGGCAAAGTGGGCTTTTTTAACAACAGGCCACAAATTGTACATCCGGAAATAGAGTTGTTTGTTCCTGCAAAAGCAGATGGCAAAAATTACCTGGAGCCTGTATATCCATCTACCGAAAAATTAAAAGTAAGGGGTCTGAATGGCAGGCAAATGGCAAAATTCACTTACCAATTGTTCCTGCAACTGCAACCAAAGGATATTGAGGAGAACATTCCCGAAGATGTGTGCAACAGGCTAAAGCTCATTAAAAGGAACGAAGCATACCGTGCAGTCCATTTTCCGCAGAACAACGATGAATATGAAGCTGCCATAAAAAGATTGAAGTTCGAGGAACTGTTCATCGCACAGGTACGCATGAACCTGGTACGCCTGCAAAGGCATAAGGCCAGCCATGGCGTTGTGTTTGAAAAAGTAGGCGGCTATTTCAATAATTTTTACAATAACCATCTGCCCTTTCAGTTAACCAATGCACAAAAACGGGTGCTGAAAGAAATAAGGCAGGATACGGCCCGTGGCCACCAAATGAACCGCCTGCTGCAAGGCGATGTGGGCAGCGGCAAAACCATTGTGGCATTACTAAGTATGTTACTGGCTGCAGACAATGGCTACCAAAGTTGCCTGATGGCACCCACCGAAATACTGGCCCAACAACATTACAATGGGCTAACAGGTTTATTAAAAGGCACGGGCATTGAGTTACGCCTGCTAACCGGCAGCACCAAAACCAAGCAACGCAGGGAAATATTGCAGGGCCTTTTGGACGATACCATCCATTTTGTGGTTGGCACACATGCCGTAATTGAAGATGCCGTACAGTTCAAGAACCTGGGCTTTGTGGTAGTGGATGAACAGCACCGTTTTGGCGTTGCCCAACGTGCAGCTTTATGGAAGAAGGCAGCCATACCGCCGCATATACTGGTAATGACCGCAACACCCATACCACGCACACTTGCCATGACGGCTTATGGCGATTTGGACTATAGCGTAATGGACGAGCTACCACCTGGCCGCAAACCAATTACAACTGTGCACCGCAATGAAACACAGCGTTTCAAGGTCATGGAGTTTATCAGGGATGAAATAAGCAAGGGCAGGCAGGCCTATATTATTTATCCTTTGATAGAAGAAAGCGAAAAACTGAGCTACGAAGACCTGATGCAGGGTTACGAGCAGGTAAAAAGCTATTTCCCTGAACCCAGATACCATATAAGCATGGTGCATGGCCGGCAACCTGCCGATCAAAAAGAAACCAATATGCAGCGTTTTGTTAGTGGCGATACAAATATTATGGTAAGCACAACCGTTATTGAAGTAGGCGTTAATGTGCCCAATGCCAGCGTAATGGTAATTGAGAGCTCGGAAAAATTCGGGCTGTCGCAACTGCATCAGTTACGGGGAAGGGTCGGACGTGGCAGCGACAAAAGCTTTTGTATTCTTTTAACAGGCAGCCGGGTAAGCGTTGACGCCAAAGAACGTATCTCCATTATGTGTGCCACCAACGACGGGTTTAAAATTGCAGAAAAAGACCTTGAACTGCGTGGCCCTGGCGAAATTGAAGGAACCAGGCAAAGTGGTGCCTTAAACTTTAAACTGGCTTCTATTGTCAATGACAAGGAACTGCTTGAAATGGCAAGGTTTGAAGCAGAAAATTTACTAGAAGCGGATATTGACATAAACATGGCAAAAAATTTGCCGTTAAAGAAATACCTTCAAAGTCGGAAAGGTAAAGCAGGGTGGAGCAAAATATCGTAAGGGTAAAATAATGCTCCTATTTCTGTAGCAATTTTCGTTGTTTTCTTTTTTTCGATGCCGATGCAACTGCGTTTCAACATAAACACCATAGTTAATGAAAGGATTTAGAATATTAGCCTGTTTACTTATCATCATTGGTTGGTCAAAGCATTCATGTGCTCAGTCCTATCTGGAGTTTGTGGAGAATAAAGGGCAATGGGGTACAGAAATAAAATACAAGGGTTTAATGGTAAATGGTGCTTTTGCATTACAGCCTTCCGGGTACAGGGTAAACATCAGCAAAGGAGAAGACCTAACGGCCATTTCTAAACTGTACCATGAAAACAATAATGGCAATAGTCTTGGTTCCAGAAAAAAACCCTCTAACGAAAACGCTGTTACGGTACACTCCCATGCATACGAAGTAAAATTCTTGGGTGCCGACAACAATCCTACCATTATTGCAGAAAAACCAATCACCACTTACAATAACTACTTTATTGGCAACGACAAAAACAAGTGGGCAAGCAATTGCAAAATCTACCAAACGGTAACGTACAAGAATATCTATCCCAATATCGACGTAAGGTATTATACCGATAACAACCACCTGAAATACGACATTATTGTAAACCCAGGTGGCGATGCCAGTAAAATAGCCATGTATTTTGATGGGGTTGACGATGTAAAAACAAAGAATGGCGAACTCATCATCAAAACAAGTGTGGGCGATATAAAGGAACTGGCCCCTTACTCCTACCAATTGTCCAAAACGGCAAAAACGGAAGTTGCATGCTCCTACGATGTAAGGGGCAATATTGTCCGCTTCAATATTCCAGCCAACCTTAGCAAAGAAGCCACTTTGGTGATAGACCCCACCATGATCTTCTCTACTTTTACGGGCAGTGCTGCAGACAACTGGGGCTATACGGCCACTTATGATGCACAGGGAAATTTCTATGCGGGTGGTATCGTTTTCAGCCAGGGCTTCCCGGTAAGCAATGGTGCATACCAAACAACATTCCAGGGCGGTACAGGTAGCGGCGATTCAGGTATTGGCCCTTATGATATTGCCATCATGAAATTCAATGACCTTGGCACCAACCGCGTATATGCAACCTATCTTGGCGGTGGCAATGGGGCTGAGCAACCACATAGTTTGGTGGTTGACGATGCAGGCGAATTGATTATTGCCGGGCGTACATCCTCTTCGGACTATCCACTGTATCCCGCTGGTACTACGGTTTATGGACCGGGCGGCGGTTGGGATATCATCCTTACTAAATTGAATGCAGCAGGCACACAATTGATAGGCAGTAGAAGAATTGGCGGTACGGATGATGACGGTGTAAACATCAGGCCCAAATATGCAGGCACATCGGGTGTGGAATCGTTACGCCGTAATTATGGCGATGATGCCAGAAGCGAAGTAATCATAGACAATGCAGGCAACGTGTACCTGGCTTCGGCCACACAATCATTAAATTTTCCAACAACTGTTGGTGCAGCACAAACAACACCGGGCAATCCCGGCGGAGGCCGCTACCAGGATGCAGTTGTGCTGAAATTATCGCCCACGTTAAGTTCTATCCAATTCAGTACGCTGATGGGTGGCACAGATGACGATGCCGCTTTTGTACTGGCCATCAACCCATCCAACAACAATATTTATGTAGCGGGTGCCACCAGGAGTACCAATATGCCCGGCAATTTTTCCGGCTCCATTTTTCCGGCAAACCAGGGTGGCCCGGGTGCCGACCATATTGACGGTTTTATTCAGGTGCTCAACAATACCGGTTCCATCTTTCTGCAATCCACGTATATCGGCACATCCGGTGTGGACCTTATTTATGGCATCCAGTTCGATAAGTTCAGCTTTCCTTATATCATGGGTACCACAACAGGCAACTGGCCAGTGGTGGCTGCACCTTTTAGCCAAACAAATGGCAAACAATTCATTGCAAAATTGAAACAGGACCTTTCGGGCTGGATCTATTCAACCGTGTTTGGTGCCGGAAGAAGCGAACCCGATATTTCACCTACCGCTTTTCTGGTTGACCGTTGCGAAAACATCTATGTTTCCGGCTGGGGTGGCTTGGGCAATACCGGGCAACAATATGAAGGTACTTCCACAGCGGGGCTAACAGTAACACCGGATGCCTATAAACCTACAACAGACGGAAGTGACTTCTACTTTTTTGTGCTAGAACGGAATGCCAACAGGCAACTGTATGGAAGCTATTTTGGTCAGAACGGTGGTGCGTACCCGGACCATGTGGATGGTGGCACCAGCAGGTTCGATAAAAACGGAATCATTTACCAGGCTATATGTGCCAATTGCGAAGGTGGTACTGTTTTTCCTACCACACCGGGCGTATGGTCCGAAGTAAACGGCGGCTCCCGCTGTAACCTCGCTGCCGTAAAAATGGCTTTCAACCTGGCAGGTGTTGGTGGGCAGGTACAGTCATCCATCAATGGCATAAAAGACACTTCGGGCTGCGTGCCTTTACAGGTAAGCTTTACCGATGTGGTAGCACAGGGCAAAAGCTATATCTGGAATTTTGGTGACGGTTCGCCAGAAATAAAAACAACTGTTCCAACAACATCGCACTTATACAATGCCATTGGTTATTACAATGTCAGGCTTATTTCGGTGGATTCATCTACCTGCAATATTTCCGATACATCCTACACTACTTTGCGGGTAAGGAACGATGATGCAGCATTGTCTTTTGATGCCATCAAGCAACTGCCATGCGATGCACTTAAATACAATTTCGTGAACACATCTGTGGCACCGGCTGGTAAGCCTTTCAAGCCAAACAGTTTCCGTTGGGACTTTGGCGACAATACCCCTCCTGTAATCAGTGGCAACCAAACCTTAACGCATAGCTACGCTGCACCAGGCGTGTATAATGTGCGGTTGGTATTGATAGATACAAATTATTGCAATGAACCCGATAGCGTTCCTAAAACATTGCGTGTGGCACCATTGGTAAAGGCACAGTTTGAAACACCTGCTTCTGGTTGTGCACCTTACAATGCCTTATTCAATAATACCAGTTTGGCAGGTACCGATTTCATTTGGGACTTCGGCGACAATTCACCCAAATCAACAGACGTGAACCCTGTTCACTTCTATGGCAACATTGGCACTTATACCATTAAACTGATTGCCATTGACACAGCCACCTGTAATAAAATTGACAGTACCACATTTACCATCACCGTAAGCGACAAACCCACTGCCGCATACGTTTATACGCCACAACCACCAGAAATCAATACACCGGTTACGTTTATCAACAACTCATTGGGAGGCATAAAATACAAATGGATTTTTGGCGATGCGGACACGTTGCTTACTACTAGTTTGACACCAGATGTGAAGCATTTGTACAATGCCACAAAATTATATGTGGCTTGCCTGGTTGCCACCAATGTATATGGCTGTAGCGATACTACCTGCCAAAACATACAGGCCCGTATTGTGCCTGCACTGGATGTGCCCAATGCATTTACGCCCAATGGCGATGGCATTAACGATGTTATTTACGTAAATGGTTTTGGTATAGAAAAAATGGTTTGGCGTATATACAACAGATGGGGCACATTGATGTTTACCGGCGGCAAAGGGGCTGGCTGGGACGGAAGGTACAAAGGTGTACTGCAACCGCAAGACGTATATAATTATGGGTTGGATGTTATTTATAGCGATGGACAGAAATACAGCAAAACGGGTGACATAACCTTGTTGCGGTAAACACGGTAACTGTAAAGAGAAACAGAACAATAAAACAGAAAGGAGGTGACAATGACAAAGCGTACAAAAATATTTATTGGTAGCCTGTTGATGCTTGCTTCATATCATGTGCAGGCACAGGACCTGCATTTCTCCCAATACTTCAATGCACCTTTATTGGTAAACCCAGCCAATACAGGTTTTAATCCCGATTTTGATTATAGGGTTGGTGGCAATTACAGGAACCAATGGAGCACTGTATCCAACAATCCCTATAAAACAATGAGCGTTTGGGCAGATGCACAACTCTTCAACAACAAGTTCGAAGATGCATGGGTTGGTGTTGGTGGTGCATTGCTACAGGATGTGGCAGGTGCAGGCAACCTAAAATCAACCAAGGGCTTTGCATCCATTGCATACCACCAGTTGCTTGGTTTCAGGAGCCTGTTAAGCGGCGGTTTCAATATTGGGTTCACGCAAAAAACAATCGACATCAACAAGCTTACTTTCAACAGCCAATGGAACGGTAAGTTCTTTGATGCAACAGTACCTGCCAACGAACCTTTTGCCTACAGTTCCTCTTACTACTTTACCTTACAGGCAGGTGTTAACTATGCCTATTTTGCCAACGACAATTTGTATTTAAATGCTGGCGTAAGCATGAGCAACATCAACAGGCCAAGGGAAAGTTTCTTTGCACAGTCCAATAACGACGACAGGCTAGAGATACGCTACACTGCCTTTGGAAACGCAAGTTTAAAAGTGAACGATTTATGGATATTGAACCCCAATATCTATGTAAGCAAAATGGGCAACGCCACCGAAGTTGTTTTTGGCATGATGGTTCAGCGAGACCTGAGTGCAGATAAAAATGGCAGCCTGCAATTCATTGCCGGTGGCTATTACAGAAAAAACGATGCAGTTATACCAACCGTTGGCTTCGATATAAGGAACACCAAATTTACCTTTAGTTACGATGCCACGTTTTCTACCTTTAAAAGCTATAACCAAACAAGGGGTGCCTACGAACTGTCTGTTGTAAAAAGCGGGTTGTACAGCAGCGGCGAAAAAAGCATCAAATGCCCAACCGTAAAATTCTAAATCTTTACTTACCGATACAGCAATGCCATCAATTGAATAATTGATGGCATTTGCATTACGTGGGGGCCTAATTTATATAGAGGAAATATTTTCTCCGTCGCTTGAAATCGTGAACCTGTCCTTACGGTAATACTTTCTGTACTTTTCATAGGTTTCGGCAGGCTGCTTTGTTCCGTTTATAAACAATGCACCATCTTCTACTTTTACCTTGTAGCCCTGTTTCTTATTAATCAAACCGTCTTTCTCCAGTTCATTGGTAAACGATTGCAGGTTCTGCAATTCTTCCTTTGCCTTTTCAAGCCCCGCCCTGGCATGTGCCATACCTTTTTCTACCTGCTCCTTTATCTTATCTGTATCCAAGTGAATGTTCAGTTTTTGCCTGTCAAGGTTCACTTTTATTTTTTCAAGATGCTCACGCATTTTGTCAAGGTTTATATGTTGCATGTTCACCTGTACATCCTTCATGGCTTTATCCATGTCTGCCTGCATCTTTTTCCAGTCAATTTCTTTAAGCGACTCATTTACTTCCTTTCCAATTTTTGCAAAGTCAATGGCCTCAATTTCCTTCATGGCTGCTTGCAGGTCCTTCTCCATTTTCGAAAAGTCCAGCTTCTTCATTTCCGCATCCAAATTTGCCATGCTTTTGTCCAGTTCCTTCATGGCAGCATCTACATCGCCTGCTACATACCCATCTTTTGCATGAGCATGTTTTCTAGGTTTAGTGGTATCTCCTGTGTTGCTACTGCTGCCCTCGGGGCCGTTTTTTTGGTTTCCATCACTGCCGTATTTCCATGCAGAAACGGTAATGCACAAAGCCAATAAACTAAGTGCCAATAATAGTTTCGGTGATTGTTTTTCATTGTTCATGATTGTAGGTTTATTGTTTGAATTGATATTATACGAACATTGTCGTACAAATATACGATCAACTTCGTATAATGTTACAGCAGTTACGGTATTTTCATTTTTTTAACAACAGGCAAATCTTTTTGTTGCTTAATAGCCAATGCATCAAATGGTCTTTCCTGCATAAAAACGCAGGTTGCGTTACTCTATCTCGTCTGTAGGAATTACATTTGCCAAAATTTTTTTAATGGCAACCATTCTTACCCAAGGGCATATACAGCAATTGAAACAGATTGTTGGCGAAGCATTTGTTTTTTGCGATGAGGAAAACCTTTTGCATTACGGACATGATGAAACCGAACGCTTACAGTTCAATCCCGAAGCAGTGGTTAAGCCACGAACTGCCCAAGAAATTGCTGCCATTATGAAAATGTGCAATGCCGACCTTATTCCCGTTACACCAAGGGGTGCAGGTACCGGTTTAAGCGGTGGTGCCCTACCCCATTTGGGTGGTGTGCTGATAAGCACCGAGCGGATGAACAGCATTCTTGAAATTGACGAACGCAACCTGCAGGTAACCACCGAACCTGGTGTGATTACAGAAATACTGATGAATGCCGTAAAGGAAAAAGGCCTTTTTTATCCGCCAGACCCTAGCAGCCGTGGCAGTTGCTTTATTGGTGGCAATATTGCCGAAAACAGCGGCGGCCCCAAAGCCGTTAAATACGGTGTGGTAAAGGATTATGTACTGAACCTGGAAGTGGTGTTGCCCAACGGCGAAATTATCTGGACAGGTGCCAACGTACTCAAAAATTCCACCGGCTACAACCTTACACAACTATTGGTAGGCAGCGAAGGCACTTTGGGCTTTGTTACAAAAATTGTATTGAAGCTGATACCATTGCCCAAATACGATTTACTGATGCTGGTACCTTTTACCGATTTGGAAAAGGCAAGCGAAGCCGTAAGTGCCATATTCCGTGCGGGTTTTACCCCAAGCGGATTGGAGCTTGTGGAAATTGATGCCCTACAGATTGTAAGCAAAATGGTGGATAGCCATGCCGTACCCGTAACCGATGACATTGCTGCACACCTGATTGTGGAAGTGGACGGCAACGATATGGATGTACTGATGAAAGACATGGAAGCCATTAGCGAACTGATGATGGAATTTGGCGGCGGCGATGTTTTCTTTGCAGACGATGCCAACCAGAAAGCAGAGCTATGGAAGCTACGCAGGCGTGTTGCAGAAGCCGTGAAAATGGCCGGTTACACCATTGAGGAAGATACAGTTGTGCCAAGGGCCGAACTGCCCAAACTGATTCGTGGCGTAAAGGACTTGGGCAGGCAATACGGCTTTCACGCAGTTTGTTATGGCCATGCCGGCGATGGCAACCTGCATATACGCATCAACCACCCAACCATCAAAAACAGCCATGGCAACGAAGAAATGACCAATGCTTTAAGGGCACTCTTTCAACTGGTAAAAAGTTTGGGGGGCACTGTTAGTGGCGAGCATGGTATTGGCCTTATCCAAAAGCCCTATATGGACATTGTATTCAACAATGCCAACCTTCAATTGATGCGTGCCATCAAAAAGTCCTTTGATCCTAACAATATTTTAAATGCAGGAAAAATTTTTGATTTGAATTGATTAGGCATCTTTGCAGGATAAAAGCCCATTACCCAAAAACTATATCATGAAAAAGCAGATCGTATTTTTAGCAGCAACCCTTTTTAGCATATCGGCCTTTGCCCAAAAAGAAACAATAGAAGAAAAAAGTGGCTTTAAAAAAGAGAATGTTTTTTTGGGCGGTACGCTGGCATTGGGTTATGGATCGGCCAGTGGCGTATATGGCGGTAGCAGCTTTGTAATTGGTGCCAACCCCGAAATTGGTTACTCATTTGCAGAATGGATAGATGCTGGCCTTGCATTCAATGCCATTTTCAACACTACAAAATATACGGATGGGCCTTACAATATAAAACAGAACTCATTCAACTATGGTGCAGGGGTGTTCACGAGGATCTATCCTTTCAATGGTTTCTTCATCCAGCTTCAGCCGGAGTACAACTGGATTTCCTATAAATCGACCGTACAGAACCAGCCAACGATACCCGTGCAGAAAAATACCGTTAAAGCAACCAGCTTCCTGGCAGGTCTTGGTTATGGGCAAAGGATTATAGGGCAAATGAATTTCTTTACCGTAATCATGGTTGACTTAGGTAGCGAACAGTTCTCGCCTTACCGCGATGGTTATGGCAACATGGTACCCGTAATACGTGGGGGCATCAATTTTTACCTGCATCCAAGTAGGAAAAAATAGCTTCGGGCGTATCGCAAACAATAATGCGTTCACGCCAGTTGCCATACAAATAATCCTCGTTCTGCATCATTTCAATATGTGCAATCAAATGTGTATAGAATCCTGCTGAGTTTAGCAGGATTATTTTTTTGTCGTGTATCTTCAGGTTGTTCCAGGTAATGATCTCAAACAGTTCGTCCAATGTGCCATAGCCACCCGGTAGCACAATGGCCGCATCGCACAGCTCGTACATCATTTTCTTACGTACATGCATATCCGTTACAACATGCATCTGTGTTATGCCTTTATGCCCCTGCTCCCATGCAACCAATACTTCGGGTATCACCCCAACTACATTGCCACCACTGGCCATTACTGCATCGGCCACCACACCCATAAGCCCCACACTACCGCCGCCATATATAAGTCCAATGCCATTTTTGCCCAGCCACTCACCTGTCTGTTTTGCATGTGCCGCAAACAAAGGGTTATTGCCCGATTTGCTGCCACAGAAAACAGCAATATTTTGTACACTCATAAACTGCATATTAACGCAGCAATATTAGTATGTTACAACATAATCCCGCATTTTACTTATCAACTTCACATAAAGTTTTTATCTTCCGCCAATTAAAACATTGCTGCAATGAACCCAACACTCTTATTGTCTTTTGTAGGTGCGTATTTTGTTATTCTGTTAGTAGTTGCTTGGTACACAGGCCGTAATGCAAACAATGAATCTTTTTTTATTGGCAATAAAAACAGCAACTGGATACTGGTGGCTTTTGGCATGATTGGCACAAGCCTTAGTGGGGTAACATTTGTAAGCGTGCCAGGTGGCGTTGGCGATGCGGCAGGCAATGCATTTAAAGGCTTTGCCTATATGCAAGTGGCCATTGGCTACCTGATAGGTTATGCTACCATTGCCTTTGTGCTGCTGCCGCTTTATTACAGGCTCAACCTTACTTCTATCTATAATTACCTGGACCAGCGTTTTGGTAGGATAACCTATAAAACAGGTGCCCTGTTCTTCATCATCAGCCGTACCGTTGGAGCCACCGCAAGGCTTTATCTGGTAATTAATGTATTGCAGTTTTTTATACTAGACAGGATGGGCGTTCCCTTTGTAGTAACTGCAGCGGTAATATTATTGATGATATTGCTGTACACTTTTGAAGGCGGTGTAAAAACCATTGTATATACAGATACGTTACAGACCTCACTCATGATTCTTGGACTGGTTGTTTGCGTTATCTATATACTCAACCACCTGCACCTTGGGGCTGGTGAAGCCTTGCATATAATGAAAGACAAAGGCTATTTAAATGTTTTCAATTTTGATGTGAACAGCAAGGGCTTCTTCCTGAAACAGATTATTGGCGGTGCCTTTATTACCATTGCCATGACGGGTCTTGACCAGGAAATGATGCAAAAAAACATCAGCGTAAAAAAACTGGGCGATTCGCAGAAGAACGTCATCACACTATCCATTGTATTGTTTGCCGTACTGTTCCTGTTCCTGATGCTGGGCGGCTTGCTGTACCTATACACAACCAGCAATGGTGCAGTGTACGAGCTGAATGCAGTCACTGGTAAAAAAGAACTTCTGCTACAAGGCACCAATATTATCGGTGACCGTATGTTCCCTTCAGTAGCCTTGAACTATTTGCCAACAGCCATCGGCATCATTTTCATCATTGCATTGATATCGGCCCTCTTTCCCAGTGCCGACGGTGCCCTGACTGCATTGACCTCTTCTTTCTGCATCGATATATTGGGGTTGCGTGAAAGAAAAGACCTTACTGAAAAACAGCAAAAAAGTACAAGGCTTACCGTGCATTTAAGTTTCGCAGTCATATTCCTTATCTGCATCATGGTATTCTACAAACTGAACGACAATAGCATTATCGACAAGATACTCGACCTGGCAGGCTATACTTATGGCCCATTATTGGGTCTGTTTGCATTTGGCATATTGACCAAAAAACAATTGCCCAACTCGTTCGTGGTAACGCTTGTTTGTCTTGTTGCACCGGTGCTGTCGTATTTTTTAAGTGCCCATGCCAAAGACTGGTTCAATGGCTACCAAATAGGCATTGAATTATTGATCATCAATGGCCTGTTGACTTTTATTGGATTATTGCTGATTTCAAAACCTGCCAAAGCAAAACCTTAGTTTTGCAAAATGGAACTCATCAGCCAATTAGCAGAACAATATGCAGCCGCCTTTACATCGAAAGAAGACGGGCTATTGCATCAGGTAAACGAACAAACCCAGCAACACGCCCATGCACACATGCTCAGCGGCCATGTGCAGGGAAAAATTTTAACATTTTTAAGCTCCATCCTGCAGCCAAAGAATATTTTGGAAATAGGCACGTTTACGGGCTACAGTGCCCTTTGCTTGGTTGAAGGCATCCACCCGCAAGGGCAATTGCATACCATAGAATTAAGGGAAGAAGATGCCAACACGGCAAGGATAAATTTTAGCAACTCAAAATACAGCAACCAGCTAAATTTGCACATCGGAAATGCCCAGGAAATCATCCCCCAATTGGATATGGAATGGGACCTTGTTTTTATTGATGCGGACAAAACAGCCTATACCGATTATTACGAGCTGATTGTGCCTAAGCTAAATACCCGGGGTATCATTATTGCAGACAACGTGCTGTTTCATGGCCAGGTTCTGGAAGAGGAAATAAAAGGCAAAAGTGCAAAAGCCATTCATGCATTTAATGAGCATGTAGCAAAAGACAACAGGACAGAACAAGTTTTACTAACCGTACGCGACGGTTTGTTACTCATTAAAAAGAAAGTACAATGAAAAAATTATTATTGATGGTTGCATGCTGGTTATTGACCATTGTTTCTTTTGCACAAAAAGAAAAGGCACAGCAATACATTGATATGTACAAAGACATTGCCGTGGCCGAAATGTTGCGTGGTGGCGTGCCTGCATCTATTACACTGGCACAGGGCATGTTGGAAAGCGGCTATGGACAAAGCGAACTATGCCAGAAAAGCAACAACCATTTTGGCATCAAGTGCAAAGAAAACTGGACGGGCGATAAAGTGTACCATGATGACGATGCACGGGGCGAATGCTTTAGGGCCTACACCTCTGCCGCGGAAAGCTATAAGGACCATTCAGAATTTTTAAAGACCAGGGAGTGGTATGCGTTTTTGTTTAAACTGGACCCTACAGATTATGAAGGCTGGGCAAAGGGGCTGAAAAAAGCAGGCTATGCAACAGAAAAAGACTACCCGCAAAGGTTGATACAATTGATCAGCAACTACAACCTGCAGCAATACACTTTACTTGCCCTAAAGCAAAAAGGCAACAACGATAATGATGCAAACAGCAGCATGGCATCAACAGCAGTTGATACCAAAATAATTGAACCCATTGCAGTAAAGGAAGAAGAAAAAGAAGAGCCGATAGATAGCACTTCCGAAACCGTTATCACACCAGCGGTGAAGCAAACCGATGCCCTTGCAAAAAAGCAGAGCAAATATCCCGAAGGCATATTGACCATTAACCATGTAAAAGCCACCTATGCAAAAGAAGGCACATCGCTGCTGTCGCTGGCCAACCAGTTTGGTATTACCTTAAGCAAACTGCTTGAGTTTAATGACATACAGGAGATGGATGTATTGGACATAGACCGTTTGGTTTTTGTAGAAAAGAAATTAAAGAAAGGTGCTACCGACTTTCACGTTGTGCAAGATGGCGAAAGCATACATGACATTTGCCAGTCTGAAGGCGTGCAGTTGGAAAGTTTATTAACGTACAACAAACTTAAAAAAGGAAGCCAGGTAAAGAAAGGTGAAAAAATATATCTTCGCCCCATCACGCCTGTAAAGGCAACCAAATAATCATCATTTCATCAACTTCTGTTTATGCCTTTAAAAGTATTGGATAAAGAGTTTGTACCTTTTATTGAAGAAGCGACTATTATTGAAAAGATAAAGGAACTGGCAGCCCAGCTAAAAGCCGATTACGAAGGCAAACGTCCACTGTTTATTGCAATACTGAACGGATCGTTCATGTTTACATCGGACCTTTTTAAAGAGTTGGACTTTGAAGCCGAAATCTGTTTCATAAAACTGGCTTCTTACAAAGGCACCAAATCATCAGGACAGGTTATTACTGCCATTGGTCTTGACATGGACATCAAGGACAGGCACGTGGTGATACTGGAAGACATTATAGACACCGGCAAAACACTCCATACATTTTTACCACAGCTACACAACCAACAACCAGCATCATTAAAAGTGGCCGTGCTGTTGGACAAACCAGAACCAAGACAGTTTGAAGTACCTATTGACTATGCCTGCTTTGTAATTGAAAACAGATTTGTACTGGGTTACGGACTTGATTATGACGGTCTTGGACGTAACATCCGCGAAATTTACCAGCTTAGCAATGCATAATCTTTTGTAAAGATTGCCCACTGCGTATATTATTTTGGCTTTTTCAGCGTTATCTTCAGGTTAAACCCATCGCCTAACCAATGAAACAAGCGTTGCTTGCATTGCTGATAACCCTGACTGCCCTTCATCTGAACGCCCAATACTATTTGCGGGGCGAGGTAAAGGATGAGAAAGGCAGGCTTATGCCCGATGTAAAAATCAACCTCTACTCCAAAGGCAATTACTCATATAATAGTGGCAGCTCGGGCTATTTTGGCATTCCTACCAACCTGGAAATAGATACCATTACACTTACCTATCAGGGTTATGAAATAACCAAAAAAGCAGTTGAGTCCAGAAAATACCAATCGCTTGTAATGAAGATGACGGTTGCAACCGCAAGCCTCATGAAGAACAAGCTCAGTTCCGTTACAAAGAACCTATTGAAGGAGCATACATCGCTTTTTGGTGCCATGGGCGAAAGCTATAGCAGCCTTATTGAAAACGATTATGTAGATGCCAAGAAGTATCCCGAAACAGGTTTTGCATTAAACATAGACCGTGCATCGTATAGCAATGCAAGACGCTTTATCAATAATGAAGTACTGGTACCAACAGATGCTGTAAGGATTGAAGAAATGCTGAATTACTTTAGCTTCAGTTGCAATAAACAATCATCCCGTAAAGACGGCTTTTCTTGCAAAAGCTATGTAACCAATTGCCCCTGGAACAAAGGCAACCAGTTGCTTTTCCTGAACCTGAACGCACCCAAACTGAACCTTGATACCGTACCTGCAAGCAACCTTGTTTTTTTAATTGATGTATCTGGCTCAATGGATAAGCCCAACCGTTTGCCCTTGTTGCAAAGTGCATTCAATATGCTTACAGACAACCTGCGTGAAAAGGATACCGTAGCCATTGTTATATATGGCGGCGGTGTGGCAAGGGTATTGAACCCCACAAGTGGTGCGGAAAAGCAGAAAATAAAATCGGTGATAGATTCATTGACTGCAAGTGGCGACACACCCGGCGAAGGGGCCATTAGTTCGGCTTATAACTCTGCTAAGGAAACATTTATAAAAGGCGGCAATAACCGTGTGATACTGGCTACCGATGGCGATTTCAATGTAGGGCAAACATCGGAGAAGCAGTTGGAGGAGCTGATTATACAGCAACGCCAATCGGGCATTTACCTTACCTGCCTTGGTGTTGGCATGGGCAATTATAAAGACAGTAAACTGGAAACACTTGCCAAAAAAGGCAATGGCAATTTTGCCTATATAGATAACCTGCAAGAAGCACAGAAGGTACTGGTAACAGAGTTTACCAAAACATTGTACACAGTGGCCAATGATGCTTTCTTGAATATCAATTTCAATCCGGATGCGGTTAAGGAATACCGTTTGATTGGCTTTGACAACAGGAAGGCTTCGGTAGAAGACAGCACAAGCGAGCTGGAAGGTGGCGAAGTAGGCAGTGGCCACTCTATGATTGCCATATTTGAAGTGACCCCAAAAAATACAACAGTTGACAGCAACGTAGTTTTTGCAAAAGCAGTATTGCAGTATAAGATACCCAATACAGATGTAACAAAAGTGCAGCGGTTTGATGTGCATTATAAAATTGAAGACATCTATAAAGCAGATCCATCCATACGTTTTGCCGCATCGGTAGCCATGTTTGGCAGTTTGTTGAAACTGTCCAAATATGCAACAGGCTATTCCTTTACAGATGTGCTGAATCTTGCCCAAACAGCAGTAAACACTGCCGATTATTCGCAGACAGAGTTTTTGACATTGGTACAAAAAGCCAACCGCCTGTACAATCCAACCAAGAAGAAGAAAAAGGCCATGGAGCGTTAATGCACAATCATTAACCCGGTATTTCCTTTCTATACAGGCCTCTCCTATCATATAGTTCAAGTATGTACACCTGTTGATGGGTGCGACGCCCATGCAGTTGAATCGTGTTCATTGGCTGGTTACACAGTACCTATTTCGTCTGAAGCAACATCTTGATCCAACTAATAATTCCGTGTTTCGCTGCTTATTTTAAAAATGATTATTATCTTGTAAGCCCACACTAACAACTATGGCACTAAAAATTCTTTACCACGGTTCCAAGGAATACCAGCAAATGGTGGACCTGCGGATGCAGATATTACGCAAGCCATTAGGCCTTTCGTTTACACCGGAAGAACTGGCAAGGGAAAAAGATGATATTTTGATTGGCTGTTTTGAGGACGATGATATTATGGAAGGTTGCTGCCTGCTAACCAAAGAGGGCGAGAAAACGGTACGGCTGCGTCAAATGGCCGTTACCAGCGGCTTGCAGGGCAAGGGCATTGGCAGGGTACTGATGAATTTTGCAGAAAATATCGCACGGGACAGGGGCTTTAAGAAGATAAACATGCATGCCCGTAAAAATGCCATTGGCTTTTACGAGAAACTGGGTTACCAAACGGTTGGCAATGAATTTTTTGAAGTGACCATTCCGCATTATGTAATGGAAAAGGAACTGTAAAACGCTCCTGTTATTTTTTTGTGCCGACCCTGGCATCTAACATGGCCCTAAGTTCATGCCGCATTTCATCGGGCATGTTTTCTTTTGGTACAAGAAAGAAAGACTTCTCATCAAAATACAAATGGAAGAAATGCGGGCTCTCAAAAAAACGGGAGAACTGGTTCCAGGTCCAATTGGTATAGCCCCTGCTGTTTTCCAGATGCACCGCCGAGTCTAGGAACTGTATGGTAAAATGGTCCTGAAAGGTTGCTGCCTTGCGGTAAATGCTAAAGGGCAATATATACCAGATTGCCAGCATCATGAATACCCATATTGCAGAGCCCAGCAAAAAAGGTTCGGGCCTTATTTTTTTGGTGTAAAACAGAATAGCCGAAACAACCGCAAATACATTTACCAAAATCATCATCACTTTTATTTCCTTGCGGGAGATGAAATGGTAACGTAGTGCCTGTAAGGTCTTGCTTTTATTGTACGAGAAACTGAACTGCATATGAATTTTTGAATGCAGCAAATGTATAGAAAGAATTTTTGGAGCTGCATTCTATTTACTGGCAATGCAATAAGGGCAGGCATTAAAAAGCCTGCCCCTTTTACAGGACAGGCTTGTAATAGTACCATAGGGATCAACTTATTTGGCTGCTTTCATTCCCTTTTTTTCCTTTAACCTTTTTGCACCATAGCCCACACCTGCGGCTACCAGTAAGGATAGGCCGCCGTCAATGGGCACGTCATCCGTATCATCGCCAAAACCTGGTTGGGCATGCAATAAGGAGGGAAGCATAAAAAGTACGAACAGTAAACTAAAAGTTACTAGCTGCGTGGTTGATATTTTCAGTTTCATAATAAATGATTGGGTTAATGGAGCGGTTAGGTTTATTGTTTGATAACAGTGACTGTTTTTTTACTGTCGCCATTCAGTAACTGTACATTGTACATACCGTTGCTCCAGCCTTTTACAGAAATGGTTTGGTTACCTAAAAGTACTTTACCGGCTTCAATGGTTTGCATAACCTTACCATTCATATCCACTATTTTAATGGTGGTGGTTGCTGTATTGTTCAGGCCATCGTAGTTGATGTTTAACACATCGGTAGCCGGGTTTGGTGAAACCTTTACAGTAAAGTTGCTATTGGTTGCCAAAGCAGGCGATACTTTTTGTACCAGCTCAAACCTTTGTTCGCCCTGGCTTGCAGCATTTGCAGTAACTGCAAAGTCATAGGTAGTGCCTGTTTCCAATTTGGTAAGTGTGTTCAGGTATTTGTCTTTTAGGTAAACGGTGGACTGTTCGTTAACCGCTGCATTGTTCAGTTCCGTTACAATAAACCTGAAGCTTCTTGCCTGTGCTGTTGCAAGGCCCAATGGTATAATTGCATCTTCTTTTATTGACCTGCCATCAACCGATAATTTTTCGTTATCGCTGGTGATGCTGTATAAGCTCACATCGGGATTGAACATTTTGAGACCGTCAATCTCGGCTTCTTTGGTATCCTTGTAGTCTTTGTTGAAATTGAAATTCAGTTCATCCCAGAAGATACTGCCATCTGCACTTTCCAATCTCATCTTTAAGGTATTGCTTACCGTTGCATTCCTAAACAGCACATCCGAAGTTACACTTGCAGTTTTATCTGTTTCGTGAAAAGCAATGCTAGGCGTGCTTCCTGTAGATTGTATAAAGAATGCACTATAGGCCGGAAGGTTGTATGCTGTAGTACCAATGTTCTGTGCTATTGAATAAGCACCCCTTACACCTTGATCCACTTTCCATACATAAATAAAATTGCTTGCATTTGTTCTTGTGGCAAGGTTAAGGTTTATGGCAGATGGGTAAGGGTTGCCCACTAGGTTCCAGTTGGCACCGCTGTTTACAAGGCTAACAGTCTTATCACCCATATTCAATGCACCTGTTAATGCAACTGTTGGGCTGCCAACTGTATAAGCGGTACTGCCATCCAAACCTTGGCCCTGTGTACCCCTTACCAATGCCCTGACACCTTGATAGGTGTTCCATGCATTGGCATTGCCGTTGGTTGAGTTGGTGGCTGTTGTATAAGCTGTCCAACCCGGGTCGGCTGTTGTGTTACCATTACCTGCAGTGGTATTGTACCAAAATACAGATGGATTGTTGGAAGCAGTAGTTGTAAAGCCATTGGTGCTGCCGCCTGCACCTGTAATATCAAAACCAGTAGTGCCTTTTAATTGGCTAATGGCAATGGAAGTGCTGAACGGATGGCTTATAAAGCGGTATGCCCTTTTGCTTGGCGAAGCTGAAGCAAGGCCGCCACCGGGTACATAACGTTGCACGTTTACGTTACCCGATATATAGTTGCCGCTGCTGCTACCTGCTGCTATATTGGCTGTGCCACTTGCGTTGCTTACCAAAGTAAGCAGGCCATTGGTTGTTAATATACCAGCGGTAGGTGTGTAGGTACCTGTTATGGAAGTGGTGCCACTGCTTATGGTTGCACCTGCATTATTGTTTAGTGTAAGGTTTTTAATGGTACCTGTACCGGAAATGGTTTGGGCAGATGAACCATTTAAGTTCAATGCCACGTTATTGATAATAGTACCTGTATTGGTTAAGTTGCCGGCAACATTGAATGTACCACCGGTAATGGTACCGGCATTGGTTAATGCACCTGAAACGGTTAATATACTGCTGTTGGTTAATGTTGCACCGCTTGCAATACCCAAGCCTGCAATGGTTGCAGGTGCTGCACTAAATGTAGGGGCGTAAGTGGTACCTGATGGTATGCTTACCTCGTCGGTGCTGGTTGGTACAGTGCCTGCACTCCAGTTGGTAGTTGTACCCCACGCAGTGCTGCTTGTTCCTGTCCATACATTTACAACAGACAGGTTGCGGAACACAGAATAAGAATTGTCGTTCGAAGTTAGCACATCTGGCTTGCCATCTCCGTCAATATCAAATGCTGAGGCAAAATAAGGGGAGAAAGAATTGACCGGTCCTACCGCTATCCTGGCACCAAATGAAACGGCACCTGTGGAACTGGTGTTCTGGTACACACCCAACGCTGTATTGTATGTATTAAATACTAAACTGCTTAAAGCAATATCTACTTTGCCATCACCATTAATATCGGCAACCATTAATTCACCTGGGTCGTAGGAATCATATTCACTTCTGGTAAAGCTGAGGCTGCCTACAGAACTGGTGTTTTGGAAAACACTTAATTTGGTATTTGCCGAGCTGTATGAAGAGCTGGTAGCAACATCCATTTTGCCATCGCCATTGAAATCGCCTACTACTACCCTGTACACATTGCTCGTTGTAGCAAAACTGGTTGCAGCAGCAAAGCTAATGTTGCCTGTTCCTGTACTTGTATTCAGCAATACAATCATGTTGTTACCGTTTCCACTTACAATATCCAACTTGCCATCGCCATCAATATCTGCAATGGTATGCGTAGAAGAAACATAGTTGTTCATGGTACCATTGGCTGTATATACAGGGGCAGCCAAACTGAAATTGCCTACACCTGTACTGGTGTTCCTGTAAATAGCCAAACGGTCACCAGATGTTAACACGATATCGGGTTTGCCATCTTTGTCAAAATCGGCAACAGAAGCATTGCCTTGATCTATTGACATACCAATAGATGGCGCAAAACTGATCGTTCCCGATGAACTGTTGTTCAATAAAACTGCAAGACCGGCACCATTCAGGTTTCCACATGGCACAACAAGATCCAGTTTGCCATCGCCATCCACATCAGCTAATGTTACGGTCATAGGTTCCTGATAGGAAGTACTAAATTCCTGTCTTGTACCAAAACTTACCGAGCCAGAAGCACTGGTATTACGCATAACAGTGATGCCGCTGCCATTTCTGTTTGCAAAGGCTATATCAGGTTTGCCATCGCCATCAAGGTCACCACTTACGGCCCTGTAAATTCCTGTAGGTGAAGCAATGCTGGTTGTTACTACTGTAGCAAAATCATTGACTGAAATATTTGTTTTGCTTGGTGCAAATACCGGTGCAAACCTTGCACTGCTTACACAAGAATAAACCGCTGTTGTATTCAATAGCGAAATAGGTGCGTAAGTGGCACCTGCAGGTACAGTTACCGTAATGCTTGTAGCAGTAGGCGTGCCCGTAACAGTAGCTTTGGTAGCCCCAAAATATACTATGTTGTTAGCGGCTGTTGTATTGAAACCTGTTCCGGTAATGGTTACGGAAGTACCAACCACACCAGATGTTGGTGTAAAGGAAGTAATGGTTGGTGGCACAGGCGGTATACCGAATGTACCATTGGCATTAATGTTTTGTGCAGAGATGGATGTAACATAGATGCTGTACCTGTTTTCGGTAAACACTACAATTGCACCACCAGCGGAGTTGGTGCTGATTACGGGTGCACCCTCTCCATTACCCGAAGTTGCCTGCACACCATTGGCTGTCCATTGCACAGCACCTGCCGAATTTATTTTTTGGGCATATACGTGTGTTCCGCTTCTTGAATCTGTCCAGGTAACAATGGCACCACTGCTGCCATCGGTAGTAATGTTATTGGAGGATTGGTCGCCTGTGGCACCACATACTACTACGCCATTGGTTGTCCACTGTACTGCACCAGCACTATTGATTCTTTGTGCATACACATCCCAGGTTCCGTTCCTGTTATCGTCCCAAGAAATAATGGCACCATTGGCAGCATCTGAAACAATGTGTTGGTTTTGCCTATTGGTATTATTGGTTAAACTACCTGTAAGGGCTATTCCATTGGCAGTCCATTGTACAGCGCCGGATGCGTTGACACGTTGGGTATATAATTGTAAATTATTGTAATTATTGATCCTGCCATCTATCCAAGTGGTGATAAATCCACCTGACCCATCCGTTACCATTGATTGACCCGTCTGGTTATTTGTTGCTGTGCAAATGGCTACTCCGCTTGCAGTCCACTGCGACACTCCTGAAGCATTGACCCTGTAAGCATACAAATCATGGTTATCAGGATCCGTAGTCCTGTTTTCTGATGCAAGGATAAATGCACCGCCGGATCCATCTGCAAGAATGGACATATCGTTTGGTGGATAGTTGGTATTGGTTGAAGAAGTATAAAGAGCAACGCCATTGGCAGTCCATTGTACTGTTCCTGCTGAGTTGATCCTTTGTGTATAGATACTACAGAAATTATTGGCAGCCCTGAAATCGTTCCATACAATAATGGCACCGCCTGAACCATCGGTGGTCATCTTCATCCCGTTTTCGCCTCCATAGCCATACAATGTTCCCTGGTTATGCGATTCTGTACTGATGGCCACACCATTGGCGGTCCATTGTGCTGCACCTGCTGCATTCAGTTTTTGGGAATAGATGTCCCAGTTGCCATTCCGTTTATCCAGCCAGGTAATGATAATACCACCAGCCCCATCGGTAATGATGTTGGGATAGGTTTGTATATCCGATGCGGTACATACTGCCACACCATTGGTGGTCCATTGGGCCACACCACTTGCATCAAGGTACTGTGCATACACATCGTAGTTACCGGAACGGCTATCCATCCAGGTAATAAATGTACCGCCAGCACCATCGCTAACGGTTTGCTGATTATAGGCTTGTGTTGAAGTTGGCTGATACACTTCTATCGGTGTATTGGTTGCAGTATTACTGCTCCATTGTGCGGAGACTGTTTGCGTAATTAGCAAGAATGCCAGTAAAAAACCTGTGGTCACAGATTTGTAGAAAAGTTTCATAAGTTGCTTGTTTGGTAGGTAACGGTTGTTATAACAAGCCAAATTACTTTTGGTTACAGACATACTAAAACAAGTGGGACGAAATGCGGCTTTTTGTATATAATGTGCTGGCAGTTGACTTTTAAAACATCCCCACAACTGTTATTTGGATACAGTTGCGTATTAAGCAGTAAGCGGTTTGAAAGTTATGGTGAAGCTGGAAACCTTGTTGAAGCTGTACTGTATGGTACCATTTAATTGTTCGGTAAATAAACGTACCAGTTTTAGGCCAAGACTGGCTGATTGCTTGGGAAGCTGACCATGGGGCAAACCAGTGCCATTATCCTGTACAATTAACTGATAGGTATCATCCTGTATTTCATTCAATTCAATATGTATATATGCCTGGTTGATGTTGCCAAAAGCATGTTTAAATGAATTGGTCACCAGTTCGTTTACAATTAAGCCCACGGGTATGGCTGTATCTAAATTGGTAAACAATTCGTTACTTACAGATAAATTGTAGGTAAAAGACAATGCCGGTTTCTGGTATTGCCTTACCAATACCTCCATCAGTTCCCCAAGATAGTCTTTCAATGAAACCTGTCCATAGGTATCGGATTTATACAATTTTTCATGAACCATTGCGATGGTCTGCAACCTGTTTTCCGAATTCACCAAAGCATCAATTGCAAACTGGTTATCGATACTCCGGGCCTGCATACGTAGCATGGCAACTATTACCTGTAAATTATTCTTAACGCGATGATGTACTTCGCTCATCAAGGTCTTTAGCTCTTCGCTCTGCTTAAGTATTTTGACATTATCCTTTTTTTGCCTTTTGTAATTGCTGTAGTAGCTGATGCCAAAAACCGTGAACCCGATAAGCAGGGCTATCATCAACCAACGTATCAAAGACTGGTTCTTGATATTTTGGGCCATCAATTTGTTTTGTGATTGCAGGGCTTGGTTAAGCAGGTTCTCCCTGTTCAGTTCATTGTTTTTTAAATTGTTTTCACGTTCCAGTGCCTCACCCAATAAGTGTTCCTGATACAGTTTCCCTTCTTTTAGCAGGTTCTCGTTTTGCAGCGAAACAGATAAAGCTTTTTCCTTGCTGAGTTTGTCCTGGTTCAGCCTGTTTTCCTTATCCAGAAAAAAGATCTGCTGCTCCTTTTTTTCGGTTTCATATTTCTTGGCTAAATCAGCAGTACTTTTTGCCATATCCGTATTGTACAGGCTATCTTTCAAAGCACTTATCTTTTCGCTTATCACAAATGCGTTGGCAGTATCTTTTGTAGCGGTGTATACCGAAAACAGGTTACTGTAAGCTGCACTTATTTTGCGTAGGTTTTTTTCTTTGGTTGCATAATCCAGTAACAGGTTGCCTACGTTGATGGCTTCGCTGTAATTTTTCTTATTGAGGTTTATTTCAAATTTCAGTTGATTGATGTAGAAAATGTACACAACATCATCGCTGGAAACACTATTTATTTTCAAGGTTTCATCAATATAATAATCGGCCTTTTCATAGTCTTTTGTCTTCAGGCAAATCTCTGCCAGGTTATACAATGCTATACGCATACCAAACAGGCTGTTGGCCTGTTTATAGGTTTCGTACGATGCCAGGTAATAATCTATGGCTTTTGAAAAATCATCGGCAGTATAGGCATACCTGGCCAAGAAAGCATAAGCCCTTGCCAGGTCATCAAAAGCACTTTTCTGTTTAAAATACTCCACCGCTTTTAATGCATAGCTATTTGCTTCTTCCATATTTTTTTGCTTGGAAAAAATAATGGACAGGGTTATCCAACATTGCCCAATGCCAATACCATATTTTTCAGACAAATCCACTGCCTTAAAAGCGTATTGCTGTGCGTTTTTGTAATCGGGCAAGTAGGTGTACAGGTCTGCAAGTGCAGTATATGTGTATATATGCGTTACATGCAAGGTCTCATCTGCGGCCAATATTTTATTGGTTTCATAAATGGCTATGGCTTTCTTTAAAAGATCAATCGCTTCCATGTGCAGGCTCATATCCCTTGTTACATACGCCAGTGCAATGGTTGACTTAAACATGCCTTTTGCAAAGCCTGTTTTAGCAGATAGCTGCAATGCCTGTGCCGCATACTTTTTTGCATTGGGATAATCAATTTTTTCTACCCTGAATTTATTGGATGCAGTAATGAGATTGATCACTTTAGAAGAATCGTCTTTCATGCCTGTTGTAACATGAACAAGGCTATCCAGATTTGTTTTTTGTGCAGTTGCTATTAAAGGCAACATATATATCATCATCCAACAGAGCATTCTCATATGGATGCATATTTTAATTTATTGAACACATCGCTTTGCATATTGCGGCCTATGGGTATTTCCTGGCCTGCTATAAAAACCAGGTTTGCACTAAAGCTCTCCACATGAGCTGCATTAATGATAAATTGTTTATGGCATTTTATAAACCCATTTTCAGGAAGCTGTTCCGTTAGTTTTTTCAGGGAGCAGCGGATGGTGTATTTCCTTTCCGATGTCTTTACTTCTACATAGTTCCTGTCCGATTCAAACCATAGAATGTCAGACAAAGGCACTTTAATGTAGCGGTAATTATTTTTTATAAGCAAATGGTTATTGATCACCAGGTCCGTTTCTGCATCTGAAGCAGCCAGTGTATTTAACTGCTGTTCCGCAGCATTCAATTTATTGGAGTAATTGAACAGTGCAATTTCAATTTTTGCAAGTAACAGTTCCTTACTGTAAGGTTTCAATAAAAAGCCTGCTGGTCTTGTTTGTTTTACGCTGGCAATGGTACCTGCATCGGAATACGAAGTAATGTAAATAAACGGTATCTGGTAGTGTTGGTTAATATGGTTTGCCAGTTCTATGCCCGACAATGAATCGTTGAGATTGATGTCCAACAAAACAAAATCAATGCTTTGGGAAGTCAGAATATCTACAGCCTGTTGATAGTTACGGGCTTTAAAAATTTCTTGATAGGCTACCTCTTCCAGGATTTCTTGTAAGTCTTGGGCAATTAATAAATCATCCTCAACTATCAGAAGTTGAATGGTATTTTCCACTAGGTGTTTTCTTAAAGGGTTGTTTCAAATTTAGCTTGAAATATCTGGTTGACCAAAATTTGTATGGAAGATGGTGATACAGTTTGAATTTATTGCCAGGTTGAACCTGTCGAAACTGATCAATGTTCATTTTAAAATGTCTTCAACAAGCTCAGGCTGACACTGGTAATAAGATTGCGTTTCAAACCTAATTACTACTTATAAAGTAATGCCAGCTTGCCTCAATAATTATAGGATTGTAGAAAGTATTTTCAATAAAAAAGCCATCTTGTAAAGATGGCTTTCATTTTTATACAATAGTTGTAATGCTTAACTGCAACCCATGCTGTTACCGCAGTTCAGGCATTTGTAACAGGTACCGCTACGTATGGTTATATGTCCGCAGGTATTGCAAGGCGGTGCATCGCTTTGCATATTTTTAGCAGCCGCATTTACTGCATCCAAACTTGCTTCGGCTTTAACGGCTGTGCGTTGTGTTTTGTGTGCGGTAACAGGCGCTGCCGTAACATGCACATTGCTTAGTTCCGGTTGCCCCAACATGGTTACTTCACTTTCATCGCCACCAGTGTTGCCTATTTCTGGTTTATCCAGTACATGTACCAAATCTGTTCTGCCCAAATATTCATAAGCCAATGCACGGAACACGAAGTCGACCAGAGAGGTGGTTGTTTTGATGTTTGGATGGTCAACCATACCTGCCGGTTCAAATTTGGTAAACACGAATTTCTCTACAAACTCTTCCAGCGGAACACCGTATTGCAAACCAACGGAAATAGCAATGGCAAAGCAGTTCATCATACTGCGTACGGTAGAACCTTCTTTGTATAGGTCAATAAATATTTCACCCAGGGTACCATCGTTGTATTCGCCAGAGCGGAGGAAGATAACCTGCCCGCCCACTTTTGCTTTTTGTGTAAAGCCACGACGCTTTGCTGGTAAGGCTTTACGTTCCACAATACGCGACAGCTGCCGTTTCAATTTGGTATCTGTTGAAGCAGCCATACGTTTGTTTACCTCAACCAATAATTCTTCATCTGACAAAGTAGCAAGGTCAACAAGGTTACTGGTTGCCAGTTGCTGGTTACTGGTTTCTTGCAGTTCAGCAGAAGCAGTTTCTTCATCGCCTTTCTTTTTCTTTTTGTCGCCTTTGGTGCTTAGCGGTTGCGATAGTTTACTGCCATCGCGGTACAGGGCATTTGCTTTTAAGCCAAGTTCCCAGCTCATTTTGTAGCAATCTGCAATTTCTTCGATGGTTGCTTCATGTGGCAGGTTAATGGTTTTGGAAATGGCACCGCTTAAAAATGGTTGGCAGGCAGCCATCATTCTTATATGACCATGTGCATGTATAAAGCGTTCACCTTTCTTGCCACATTTGTTGGCACAATCAAATACAGGGTAATGCTCCTGTTTTAAATAAGGGGCACCTTCAACCGTCATGGTACCGCATACATAATCGTTGGCTGCTGCAATCTCCTCTTCACTAAAACCCAAACCTTCCAGCATGTTAAAGCTCCAGTCGCTGTATTGCTCTTCTGTAAAACCAAGGCGTTGCAAGGTTGCATCGCCTAAGCTGTAGCGGTTGAAAATAAAGCCAATTTCAAAGGCAGCTTTTGCAGCACCATTCAGTTTCGCAATTTCTTCCGCCGTAAAACCTTTGGCACTTAATGTTTGGCTATTGATAAAAGGTGCACCATCAAAGCTTGCGGCACCTACTGCATATTTTTCAATGGCATCAATTTCTTTTTGCGTATAGCCCAAAGTTTTCAATGCATTGGGCACTGCACCATTAATGATCTTGAAATAACCGCCACCACTTAGTTTCTTGAATTTTACCAAAGCAAAGTCTGGCTCAACACCAGTGGTATCGCAATCCATTACCAAGCCAATGGTTCCTGTTGGTGCAATTACGGTTGTTTGTGCATTGCGGTAACCGTACTGCTCTCCCATTTGAACAGCATCGTCCCATGCTTTGGTTGCACTTTTCAATAAATTTTCCGGACAGTATTTTGCGTTGATGCCTTGTGGTTTTATTTCCAAACCTTCGTAGGCTTCGTTTGCATCGTAAGCGGCTGCACGGTGGTTACGCATCACACGCAGCATATCTTCTTTGTTGTCTTCGTATTTTGCAAATGCACCTAGGAAGCTGGCCATTTCTGCAGATGTTTTATAGGCAATACCCGTCATGATTGCACTTACTGCACCAGCAATGCCCCTTGCTTCTTCGCTGTCATAAGCAATACCGCTAATCATTAAAATGGTTCCCAAGTTTGCAAAGCCTAAACCCAATGTTCTGTAATCGTAAGAAAGCTGAGCCACTTCTTTACTGGGAAACTGTGCCATCAATACACTTACTTCCAATACAACGGTCCATAAACGGCTGATGTATTCCAGCCCTTCCACATCCAATGTATTGTTGCTTTCATCAAAGAATTTACGCAGGTTGATAGAAGCCAAATTGCAGGCAGTATTGTCTAGGAACATGTATTCGCTGCAAGGGTTGCTTGCATTGATCCTTCCGCCTTGTGGGCAGGTATGCCATTCGTTGATGGTGGTATCGTACTGTGTTCCCGGATCGGCACAACGCCAGGCTGCATAGGCAATCTGGTTCCATACTTCACGGGCCGGTACTTTTTTCATTACACGTCCATCGGTTCTTGCTTTCAATTCCCAATCGCCGTTTTCTTCCAGTACTTTAAAAAACTCGTTTGGTATGCGTATAGAGTTGTTGGAGTTTTGTCCTGCAACCGTTGCATAAGCTTCGCCTTCGTAACTGTTATCGTAACCCGCTTCTACCAAGGCAGATACTTTCTTCTCCTCTTCCACTTTCCAGTTAATGAATTCCATTATTTCAGGATGGTCAAGATTCAGACAAACCATTTTGGCTGCACGTCTGGTAGTGCCGCCCGATTTGATAGCACCCGCTGCCCTGTCGCCAATTTTCAAGAAGCTCATCAATCCACTGGAAGTGCCGCCACCACTCAGTTTTTCCTGCGATCCACGTATAGATGAATAGTTGGTACCAACACCGCTACCATATTTAAATATCCTTGCCTCACGCACCCATAGATCCATGATACCGCCATCATTTACCAAATCATCGTTTACACTTAATATGAAACAGGCATGCGGTTGTGGACGTTCGTATGCATTTTGCGATTTTTTTAATACATCATCTGCAGGGTCCACATAATAGTGCCCTTGCGGCTTGCCTGTAATACCATAGCTTTCGTGCAAACCTGTATTGAACCATTGCGGCGAGTTGGGCACACAGCTTTGGTTAAGGATGCTGTACACCAATTCTTCATAAAAAACAGTTGCATCTTCTGCTGTATCAAAATAGTTATAACGCTCTGCCCAAACCTTCCAACAATTGGCCATGCGGTGGGCAACCTGCTTGGCCGAAGTTTCCCTTCCCAAACTACCATCTGCCTGTGGCACACCTGCCTTGCGGAAATACTTCTGTGCAAGTATATCGGTGGCAATCTGGCTCCACTGTTTCGGCACTTCTACATTGTTCATTTCAAACACCGTTTCGCCAGTAGGATTTTTAATGATACTGGTTCTGTAATCGTACTCAAACTGGTCAAAGGGGCTGATGCCTTCTTTAGTAAAGCGACGGCTAAACTGCAAGCGTTGGTTGCTGATGCTGGCCATGTGATGATTGAATTTATAGGTGGAAAATAATGGGTTTCGGTTTCCGAAGGGCTTAGGTTAGCTAATTGTTACGTGCTAACGAAAATATCTTTCCGGGTTGACAATTCAAGGGCCTTAAAATCCACAGTTTGTGGATAAGGACAGCCAATAATTTTACACCTCATAGCCACGTTGGCTTTGCTGCGATACCCACATATATGCCGGGCATGTGTTGAAAACAAAGCTTGCCAGATGCGGAATTTTTTGTACTAATCTTATTGTTGCATATTACCGCCTGGTCACAATTTTTTAATGTAGGGGCAACATGCATCCAACAACTTGGCTAGTAATACAAAAGATAATTACCTTTAAAAAAATAGATTACACTTATGCAATATGATGCAGCCATGATTGGCTTAGGAACAATGGGCAGGAACTTGTTATTGAATATGGCAGACAATGGTTTCTCTGTTATTGGCTTTGATAAAAACACAGTTACTGCACAGGCGTTATTGACGGAAGCGAACAACTCACCAAACGTAGCAGTAGCAGGCTCCTTGCAGGAAATGTGCGGCAAGCTGAAAACACCCAGAAAGATTTTGATGCTGGTACCCGCAGGTAAAATTGTGGATAGTGTATTGGAAGAGCTATTACCTTTTTTGGAGCAGGACGATATTGTGGTGGATAGCGGCAACTCTTTTTATAAAGACACGCAACGACGTGTGGAGTATATGTCGGGCAAAGGTTTCCATTTTGTGGGCATGGGCATTTCTGGCGGCGAAATGGGTGCAAGAAGGGGCCCCAGCATTATGCCCGGTGGCGACAAGAGTGCCTGGCACCAACTGCAACCGGTACTGGAAGCTGTAAGTGCCAAAATAAACAACGAAGCCTGTGTGGCCTATATGGGCAACCATGCAGCAGGGCATTATGTAAAAATGGTGCACAACGGTATCGAGTATGCCATTATGCAACTGATCAGTGAACTGTATGCCGTGTTGAAACATTCGGCAGGTTTGAGCAACCAAGAGCTTCACGAAACTTTTGCCACTTGGAATAAAGGTGAACTGCAAAGTTTTTTGATTGAAATAACCGCTGCTGTCTTTTTACAAAAAGATGATGTTACGGGTAATGATCTGGTGGACATGATATTGGACAAAGCAGGTTCTAAAGGAACAGGTAAGTGGACATCTCAAGAAGCGATGGACCTGCCTGTAAGCATACCCACTATTGATATTGCTGTTGCCATGCGTGACCTATCTGTTTATAAAGATCAACGTGTTGCTGCCTCCAAATTATACAACAAACAAATCAATCCATCTGGCCTGTCCAAAGAACAGGTTATTGCTATGGCAGGTGATGCCTTACAGGCAGCCATACTTATTTGCTATGCACAGGGCCTGTCTATGTTGCAGCAGGCATCTTCGCAATTGCAAATGGATATACCTTTGGCATCGGTGGTTAAAATATGGAGGGGCGGCTGCATTATACGCTCGAAAGTGTTGAGCAATTTTTATGACGCTTTTCAAAAAGCCCCTGACCTACAAAATATTTTGCTGGATGAATCCATATCAAAGCTGTTGCAACAAAAAGAAGACGGGTTAAGACAGTTTACCTCGCTTGCCATTAACCATAAAATTGCTGCTGCTGCCTTTGCAAGCACCATCGGTTATTTGGATGCCTATACCAATGAGCGGATGCCGGTAAACCTGATACAGGCACAAAGGGATTTCTTTGGTGCACATACTTATCAACGTATAGACAAAGAGGGTAGTTTCCATACCGAGTGGGAAGGCTAAACCAGATTGTACAAAACAAATCATTCAATACAAGTTGGGACTGTTGAACCATTGATACATCATTAACAACTTTAACCCAATAGCATTACAACTACAAACACATGGCAAATACAACAGAGATTGTAACAGATACGGTGATCTTTATTTTTGGCGGAAGTGGCGACTTATCGCAACGCAAACTGATGCCTGCTTTGTTCAATTTATATTTGGACGACTTGATGCCGAAGAATTTCAATATTGTCTGCATGGGCCGCAAACCCATGCTGGATGCTAGTTTCAGGAAACTGATACTTACAGGCATTAAAAACTTTAGCCGCAACAAGTACGATGATGCAACCAGTAAGCAATGGAAAAAATTCTCGCAGCATATACAGTATGCGGTATTGGATGCCACCAATAAAAAATCGTACAGCATCATTCCACAGATCATTAAACAAAAAGAAAAAGATTGGGGCAGTGCACCTGCAGCCATGTTTTATTTAGCAGTTGCACCACAGTTGGTAAAACCCATTGCCACCAATTTGGGCAGCATAGATTATTGTAGGGACTGTAGCAAGACACGCATTGTTGTTGAAAAACCTTTTGGACACGACCTGCAATCGGCACAGGAATTAAACACCTTACTGAAAAGCATCTTTAAAGAAAAACAGATTTACCGTATTGATCATTACCTAGGTAAGGAAACAGTGCAGAATATTTTGGCATTACGTTTTGCCAACACTTTGCTAGAACCTGTTTGGAACAAAAACTATATTGATCATGTACAGATAACCAATGCCGAGAACATAGGCATTGAGGGCCGTGGCGACTATTATGAAAGAAGCGGCGCCCTGCGTGACATGGTACAGAACCATATACTGCAACTGGTATGCATGATTGCCATGGAAGCTCCCGTGAATTTTGATGCCAATGAAATACGCAACAAGAAGGTGGATGTATTGAATGCCATCCGAAAGATAAACAAAGAAGAAGTACAGAACATGAGTGTGCGTGGGCAATACGGACCAGGCTGGATCAAAGGCAAAAAAGTAAAGGGCTACCGACAAGAAGATAACGTGAACCCGAACTCGAACGTGGAAACCTTTGCTGCGTTGAAGTTGTACGTTGACAACTGGCGTTGGGAAGGCGTGCCTTTTTATATACGCACCGGGAAGTTCCTGCAGGAGAAAACAACCAGCATTACCATACATTTTAAACGTACGCCCAACTTTGCCTTTCCACCGGAGGCTGCAGAAACATGGCGTAGCAATGTGTTGACCATCAGCATTCAACCGGAGATGGATATTGCCTTGCGTTTCCAGGCAAAACGCCCTGGTCCAAACTTGATATTGAACCCGGTGAATATGGTGTTCAGTTATTCATCTTACAACCTGCCACAACCGGAAGCCTACGAAACATTGCTGCTGGATGTAATGGAAGGCAATGCCACTTTATTTATGCGTGACGACCAGGTAGAAGCTGCATGGAAAGTGATTATGCCCATACTGGAATCATGGCAGATGAAAACGCCAAGCGATTTCCCGGATTACCAACCGGGCACCTGGGGTCCGGAAGATTCGGAATCTTTGATTGCGAAAGATGGTTATACATGGATTAACCAGGCGGTGCACAATACGTTTAAAAGCGAGTAATGCATTTTATGAATGCTCAATGTTCAACTAACAATTTTAAATGTTCATAGTAAGAACAGAAAGATGTTGACCACAAAGGCACGAAGGGCACAAAGAAAAACCTTCCTCTTCTTACTTAGTCAACTTGTGTCTTAGCGGTAAAAAATTGTTTAAATAGTAAATAATGAACTTCCACATATATCCATCCATTGATGCATTCAATACCGGCATTGCCGATTGGATGGTTGCATATATTCAACAAACCCTTGTGAAACAAGACAGGTTTACTATTGCATTAAGCGGCGGCAGTACGCCCAAAAATCTGTATCAACTACTTTCACAGGAGCCTTATAAAAGCTCCATCGACTGGCAGAAAGTACATTTTTTTTGGGGTGATGAACGTTTTGTTCCATTTTCGGATGAGCAGAACAATGCACGCATGGCTTATGAAATTTTGCTGAACAAAGTGGATGTACAGGCGGGCAATATCCATGCCTTCGATACCACGCTTCCACCAGAAACATCAGCCGCTGCATACCAAGCAATACTGCATCAGTATTTCGACAACCAGCCTGCTACTTTTGACCTGGTATTGCTTGGCCTGGGCGATAATGGCCACACACTATCGCTATTTCCGCACACGCAAATATTGCATGAACAAAAAAACTGGGTAAAAAGCTTCTGGCTGGAAGAACAGCAGATGTACCGCATTTCTTTAACCGCACCCGTTGTAAACCGGGCTGCGGCCATTGCTTTTCTCGTATCTGGTAGTAACAAAGCAGCTGTTGTGAAAGAAGTGGCAACGGGCAAAAAGGATATAGAAAACTATCCGGCACAATTAATAAACCCGGAAAATAAAGGCGTTTTGTATTGGTTTTTGGACGAGAATGCCGCTAAATTGCTCAATAACAACGAAAAATGAATTATCTTGAGTTAAAACGTATTAAGAAAAAAGTTTTTTGCATTTTTGCATTATCACATAATCAATTGAATGAAGCAGGATTTATATAACCAATTTGCGGCAAAGAAGAAACAAGGGAAGAAATCCTTCACGGTATTGATTGACCCCGACAAGGTGGATGCCACATCTATTGAACAATTGGTATCGCTTTCTTTGGAAGCCAAAGTGGACTATTTTTTTGTGGGCGGCTCATTGGTCATTTCCAATCATTTAGACGATTGCATCCAACAGATAAAAGCAGCTTGCGATATTCCTGTTATACTTTTTCCGGGTTCGCCTTCGCAGGTAAGCCGTTATGCCGATGCTTTGTTGTATCTCTCTTTAATTTCCGGACGTAACCCCGAATTGCTCATTGGCCAGCATGTGGTATCTGCCCCTTTTGTAAAAAAGAGCGGACTGGAAATAATGCCTACAGGCTATATGGTTATTGATGGCGGTGCCCCTACTACGGTTTCCTATATATCCAACGCAGCACCCATACCTGCCGATAAAAATGAAATTGCCATGTGTACTGCCATGGCTGGCGAAATGCTGGGCATGAAACTGATTTACATGGATGCAGGCAGTGGAGCCAAACGCCCCATTACCGAAAACATGATTGAAAAAGTGGCCACACATATTGAAAGCCCCTTGATTGTTGGCGGTGGTATCGTTGACCCCGAAAAAGCCTATCGTAACTGCAAGGCAGGTGCTGATGTTATTGTTGTGGGCAATGCCATTGAAAAGGATTTTTCACTCATCAAGGAAATGGCAGCGGCCGTGCATAGTGTGCCGGTGAATGCGTAATGCCTATTTTATTTCGTAGGGTTTGGAAACATATACCCAACCCGAAACCCCTTCGCCAAAATTTTGATAGAACACTTTGAAGATGGCAAATAGGCCATCTTCTTTTCTTATGCCCTCAATGGCAAAAGAAGGAATGAACAGTTCCATATCCTGCAGGTTGTTTTTATTGATTGCAGACACACTATACCCAACAAAATGCGGCCGTATGAAAGTACCAGTTTGATTAAGTACATTATAATAGGGATTATAGGTTTGTATGGGCCTGCCTTCTTTATCAACCAATACCAGCAAAAAAGAAACAACGCCATTGCCCCTGCTCACAAAATCAAAAACAGGAAAGAATGAAATGCCTTTTTTGAAATCACTTTTCGCCATTTTCAAACCTGTAAAGTTTATGGAAGGTTTTGCTGCATTATCGTAATGGACTGCTTTTTTAGGATACCATAAGCCAATCAGGGCTTTGTCTTTGGTTGATATATTGCTGTTCCACCGTACTGGATAACTATTGACCAACAATCGTTTCACGATGGGTGAGGCCATGATGGATTGCCCATCGTACTTTAACCAGTTAGCATGGTTGATATTATATTTTTCCTGTATCACTTCTTGGGCCGTTGCATTGGATAGTTTTATTGTGGAGGCATAGTTGTTCAAAACCTGTGCATTCCAATTGTTTCCGTTTTTAGGCACATACACTTCGTCCTGCAGGCCCAATACATGACCAAACAAATGCAATACCATGCCTTGCATAAGCTCCTGGTTATTGAATGCTGATGTATCAATGAAAGCTGTTGGCTTATCCTGCGGGCACGTCGCAGCCAATGTGCCTATTGTGCTTTGCATAAACCCTTCCTTGTTAAACTCGATGCGTATATGCGAGTTGCCTGTTGTAACAAATTCAAAACGTATATTGGCTGCCTGCTCCCATTGCCGGGCAATTTTTTTTGTTTTTTCCTGTAAGGGAATACTACCGTTCATGAATTTTACAATAAGCACTTTTCCATTGTCCCATAAATAATAATCATCCGCCAAAGCAGCCGCGGGCACTGTGTCAAATGAAGCTGGTATAGGGATATTGGCCGTTAGGCACATGATATTGTTTTGTGCTTGTAAGCTGTTTGTCATACCCATAATGACAAACAATACAATAAACCGGATGGCGTTTTTCATTTTTTTATTACATGGATGCAGTTTATTGTTGAAATACATATATTAAAAGTAACACATTGGTACGGATATTTTGCAACCGTTGATGGGTGCGACGCCTATGAAGTTCAAGTATGCACGTCTGCTGGTTACATAAAAAAATCCCCCCGATTTTCACCGAGGGGAACAACAACTAAAACACTTATAAAGAATCAAAGATGAGACTTGTTTGTATGTCATACTTTTATAAGCTCAGTATGACATGCGGCCTACTAATCCGGTTTCTTGCCGTCTAAAAAAGTATTGATGGTGGAAATTTGCGTGTTGTCATTTTCATCTTTGTTAACCGTGTACTTGCTGTAGAAATTTTCTACAGAAGTCAATGTGTTACCAAAGAGTTCCATGTTGCGGCGGACGTAAGCCGGAACGGCATCAAACTCATTACTAGAATCGGCTGCATTTACGTTAAAGGATAAGTTACGTAATTTCTGTATCCTTTCTGCAGCTTTGCGTTTATGTTCCTCTACATCGTCCAGCATCGCCGGTGCCTCTGTAGACATATTTCTTTGATTCTCCTGTTGAGCTTTCACCAAGGCTTCATCCGCCGCTTCTGGAGTTTCGGCCCTTTCTACCAACTTCATCTCAAGCTCCGGTAGCTCGTTGATGGGCTGTGCAGGAAGAGCGGGTTCCATAAGATGTCCGGACATTTGCGACGGCTTCTCATAGTTAGGCTCTGCATAGATATTGGATGGTTTGGATAAAAAGCTGTTGAGTGGATTAACGGCTTCTTGAACTCTTTCAGTTAACGTGATATTGTTAAGCGGTTGCTCTTCAACAACCGGCTTTTCTTCTGGTTGCATTGTTGCCTGCGGAACAATGGTTTCTTCTGTACTTAACTCGAAATGTAAAGTAGCAGATTCTTTTTCTACTTCAGCTCGTAAATCTACGTGTTGTGGAGTAGTGGTGGAAAAGTCGTGAGAGATGAAAGGTGACTGTGCAACAACAGGAGCCTGTGGTTGTTGGGTCATTACTGGTTCCATCATAGTAGGTGCAAACACATCCATTTCTTCAATAACCAATGGTTGTTGTGCAATTACTGGAACTTCTTTTTTCTCTTCGGTTTCAACACCCAAAGTCATGATAATTTTTTCAGGCTTTGGCTCTTCTTTCTTTGCTTCTACCGGTTTTGCAAAAGGGTCTTTTGCATCGAAGCCAGTAGCAATTAAAGTGATGCCTATTTTTTTATCTAACGTGTTGTCATAACCTGTACCAACGATTACATCGGTGTCTTCACCAGCTTGCATACGCAGGTAGTTGTTGATGGTTTCCAATTCATCCATGGTGCATTCATCATCGCCTTCTGCACTGTTGATGTTAATCAGGATCCATTTGGCACCACGGATATCATTATCATTCAACAAAGGAGAACTCAACGCTTCTTCAATGGCACGTTGTGCCCTGTCTTCGCCTTCTACTTCTGCTTTACCCAATATGGCTACACCACCATTTTTCATTACGGTACATACATCGGCAAAGTCAACAATGATATGGCCACGGCTGTTGATGATATCGGTAATACATTTTGCTGCGGTAGCCAAAACGTTATCGGCTTTTGTAAAAGCTTCTTTCATTTTTAGGTTACCGAACTGCATACGCAGTTTGTCGTTGCTGATTACAAGCAATGTATCTACATGCGGTTTCAATTGGTTGATACCTTCTTGTGCCTGTAGCATGCGACGTGGTCCTTCGAAGCCAAAAGGTGTTGTAACGATACCTACAGTTAGTATACCAAGGTCTTTACAAATTTTGGAGATGATAGGTGCACCACCAGTACCTGTACCGCCGCCCATACCTACGGTAATGAAAGCCATTTTGGTATTCACTTCCAGTATGCGTTTTATTTCTTCCAGGCTTTCTTCAGTTGCTGCTTTACCCACTTCTGGGTTGGCACCTGCACCAAGACCTTGTGTAAGGTGTGGCCCAAGCTGAATTTTGTTAGGTACTTTGCTTTGTTCAATAGCCTTAGCATCTGTGTTACAAATGATGAAGTCAACACCTTCAACATCTTGTGAAAACATGAAGTTTACTGCATTGCTTCCGCCGCCGCCTACACCTAATACTTTGATGATGGACGATTTCTGTTTCGGCAAATCAAAATGTATCATAGTTGTTTGTTTAATGGATTAGTAAGTAAGTAGAATAGTTAGTAGTATAATTATAAAAAATCAAGTTTCAAGAAACAGGAAGCAAGTTATGAGCGTAGACCTGAAAGCTTGCTCTGCCTGCTTCTTGTAGCTTTTACCTAATCATTTTATCTTCTTCTTCTTTAAATAAATCAATCAGGTTGTTTTTGAACTTGTCCCAGAACTTCATTTTCTGTGCACGTTCTGCAACGTTTACTGTTGTTTCAGTTGCTTCTGCAACAGCTACGGGTTGTGCAGCTTCAACAGTATCTGTTTTCAGGTTCCTGGGCACTTCTACCTTCTTGAATTTTTCGTTGAACTCTTTGTATTTGTGTTCGTAATCGCTATAGCCTTTCAATATCAGGCCCAAGCAGGTTGCGTACATTGGTTTCTTCAACTCTTCAATATGGTTTGGTGCCAGGTGCTCATTCGGCAAACCGATTCTTGCATTTAAACCAGTTGTGTATTCTGTTAACTGGATTAAATGTTTCAATTGAGAACCACCACCTGTAAGTATGATGCCACCATTCAGTGCACGGCTATCTAAACCAACTTGTTTTAAATGATAAGAAACAAAGTCCAATATTTCGCTCATACGTGCCTGTATAATCTGTGCCAAGTTTTTAACACTGATTTCTTTTGCAGGCATTCCTTTTAGACCAGGAATGGTAATGAAGGCATTTGCTTTTGCTTCGTCTGACAAAGCAGAACCGAACTGCACTTTCATGGCTTCGGCCTGTTGCTTCAACACACCCAGACCCATGCGTATATCGTTGGTAATATTCTCGCCACCAAAAGGTATAACAGCAGTATGCTTCAATATGCCTTCGTAGAAAACGGCAAGGTCACTAGTACCGCCACCAATATCCAGTATGGCAACACCTGCTTCCATATCAACCTCGCTCATTACTGCACTTGCAGATGCCAATGGTTGCAGAACCAAGTCTTTTGTTTTTAACTCGCTACGTTCAACCGCACGGTTGATGTTGCGTATGGCATTCCTATCACCTGTGATGATATGGAAGTTGGCGCCAACCTTTACCCCATTGTAACCAACAGGCTGCTTGATGTTCTGGATATTGTCCACATGAAATTCTTGTGGTATCACATCAATGATCTGGTCGCCAGCAGGTATGAAAGTCTTGCGTTGATTTTCTATCAACTGGTCAATTTCCCAACGCTGTATTTCGTTTTCAGGGTCCTGCCTAACCATGTCGCCACGGGTTTGCAAACTCTTGATATGGTGGCCTGCAATGCCAACATATACTTCACTGATTTCGAGGTCGGGATTGCTCTCATAGCAATTGTGCAAAGCCTGGTGGATGGCTTTGATGGTTTGATCGATGTTCAATACCTGACCATGTTGCACACCATTACTGTTGGCACGCCCAAAGCCGAGTATCTCTAGTTTGCCGTATTCATTTTTGCGACCGGCAATTGCAGCAATTTTGGTTGTACCAATATCGAGGCCAACGATAATGGGTGAATCATTCTGGTTCATAGATATGTGTTTTTTGTTGTTTGCGAAAAGGTGTTGTTTATAATAAAATGCGTTTATGCTTGTTTAGTTCCTTCTTTCCAAGACTGCTCTAGGCTGATTGCCCGTTTGCGGTTTTGGAGGTTTTGGTTGGGCAGGTCTTGCATTGCTGGTGCTAGGCCTTGCAACCGGTTTGTCATTTGCACGTGCAGCAGGCTTGGGTGGTGTGGTCACATGCCTCACTGTATCCCTTCTTGTATTGTTCATCCTGTTCACTGCTTCAACCGAAATAGCGTTGGTAGTATCTGCTGCATGTGCATTCATCAAGTCGCTTACTACTTGCGAAGCTTTGGCAGAATCCACAATGGTTTTATAACTGCCCCTCTTTACTGCCACTACCTGGTTGTTGTACTGCACATCCAGTTTCTCGTATTTGTTGATGCCGTTCTGCAACCACGCTTCTTTGTAAAACGTGTACAAGCGGTTCAGTTTATTCTCCAAATCATCTGCTTTGCCCAAGGCTACAATATGGTTGCCAACAACAGGTACTAATTCAAAAGTTGATTGTGGTGTAATGTCAATCTGTGCCGTTTGTGCCATCCAGAAACTGTCTTCTATAATATATGCACCAATGGTAATTACATCTTGCAATAACAGACTATCGCTTTGAGCCATAATTTTCTTGTCGCTTGGAAAGCTTGTAAACACAGGCACTCTGGCACTTAGCTTATCGCTCAATGGCAAACGTGTACCAGCAGTATCCAAATAAAATGAATTGCCTTGCGTAGTAAATACCCTTGCAATAGGTTGACGTTCTTCTATACTTACCGTCAATACCCGATTGTTATCAAAGAACAGTTCTGCATTTTTTACCCAAGGATTTTGTTCCAATTGCTCTTCCATTTTTCTCAAGTCAATTGCTGCAACTTCTTTGCCTTTTACTTCATTGCCATTGTTCAGAATCTCCATGATGTCTTTCTCATCAATAAACATGTGTTCTTCTGCACCGGTAATTTCAATCTTCACATCGCTACAAGTTTTATGGCTTTTTTGTTGCATAGCGGCACCCAACAGTACCACCACCCCGATGCCTGCTATGATCCATAAAACTTGTATTGCCTTCTGCTTCCACATATATTATAAAATCCCAAAATTTAAATTCCAAATTCCATTCATCAATACTCACTACTACTTGCTTAGTATCTCTTTCATCGGTTGTACCAATGCATCAATATCCCCTGCACCAGCCATTACCAATAGTTCAGGTCTGTTTTCTTTTACCCAATCTTTCATAGCTTCTTTGCTTAATACTTGCGTATTGCTTAAAGCCATTCTGTTTACAATCATTTCACTATTTACACCTTCCATTGGCAGTTCCCTTGCAGGGTAGATGGGTAACAGTATCACTTCATCTGCCAAATCCAAGCTATGTGCAAACTCTGTTGCCAAATCGTTGGTTCTGCTAAAGAGATGCGGTTGAAAAACAACAGTCATTTTTTTATCGCTGAATATGCTTCTTACACCTGTTATCAATGCCCTTAGTTCTTCTGGGTGATGTGCATAATCATCAATCAATACATGCCCTTCGTTCTTTACGATGTATTCAAACCTTCTCTTAACACCTTTGAATGTTTCTACTGCTTGCTTTATCTTGCTATCCTCAATATTCAAATATTTGGCAACCGTTATTGCTGCTGTTACATTTTCAATATTGTGTAGGCCACCCATGTGGAGTACCACATCTTGCAGTACCCAATCTTTGGCAATCACATCAAAAACATAGCTGCCGTTTATAACCCTTATATCTGCTGCATGAACATCGGCTTTGCTATCATTGTAACTGTATGTATAATGATGTGCCGCTTTTAGTTCATCGCTTCTTTTCAATCCGTATTTGCTTATCAAACATCCATTGGGTTTTACCCTTTGCGAGAACTGAATGAAGGCGTTCTCTACTTCTTCTGGTGTACCATAAATATCTAAATGGTCCGGATCCATTGCTGTTACAACGGCCACATCTGGTACCAATTTCAAAAAACTTCTATCGTATTCGTCTGCTTCAACTACTGCAACATTTCTTTCACTGCTCCAGAAGTTGGTATTGTAGTTGGCAGCAATACCACCTAAAAAAGCGTTGCAGCCGTAACCCGTATCACGCAGTATATGTGCAATCATACTGGTAACAGTGGTTTTGCCGTGTGTACCGCCTACACATACATTAAAAGAACTTTCTGTTATCCATTGCAATACATCGCTACGTTTAACAACCTTGTAGTTGTTGGTTTGATAGTACACCAACTCTTTATGGTCTTTAGGTATAGCTGGCGTGTACACTACTACATCTACATCTTTCGGAATGACATCTACGTTTTCGTTGTAGTGAATATCAATACCTGCACTTTCTAAAGCCTGTGTAAGTGGTGTGGACGTTTTATCGTAACCGCTTACTGAACAGTTTTTTGATTTGAAATAGCGTGCCAATGCACTCATACCAATGCCACCTATTCCTACGAAATATATTTTGCCCCCATCCCCTAAAGGGGAGTTCTGTAAAACGTTACTATTTTTTGTTAGTTCACTCATTCCTATTATCAACTCCTACGGAGCCTTTATGCGATTGTCTTTAAAATTTCCTTTGCTATTATTTCATCTGCATTGGTTATTGCCAATGATGCAATGTTTAGCTTTAACCAGTTCTGCAGGTTTCCGTTTTTTGAAAGCTCTACCACTGTCGCTACCAGTTTCTCTTTTGCTTCGCTGTCTTTTATCATTATGGCCGCTTGCTTATCAACCAGGTATTTTGCATTCACTGTTTGATGGTCTTCTGCCGCCAATGGAAACGGTACAAATATGGTTGGCTTTGCTGTTACACATAGTTCAGTTACGGCCATGGCCCCTGCCCTGCTGATGACTACATCTGCTGCTGCATAAGCCATTTCCATCTGGGTGATGAAATCATTGCACCAGATATTCTGTTTGCCAGCAGCTTTTGCTTTGTATTCAGTTGCAGTTGTTTTGCCTGTTTGCCAAATGAGTTGCAGGTTGTTGTCTGCAAATTCATCCAAGTTGGTTGCCAGTGCTTCGTTGATGCTTCTTGCACCCAAGCTGCCACCTACTGCCAATACTGTTTGCTTTGTTTCATCTAGCCCAAAGAACTTAATGGCTTCGCTTCTTGTAACCTTTGAATCAACAATGGCTTTACGAACAGGATTGCCTGTTAGCATTATTTTTTCTTTTGGAAAAAAATTATCCATTGCATCGCTGGCAACAAAAATTTTTGTTGCGTTCTTTCCGAGCATCATGTTGGCTTTGCCTGCAAATGAGTTGCTTTCGTGGATGAAGGTTGGTATGCTTTTGCTCTGTGCATATTTCAACACAGGAAAAGTGGAGTAACCACCTACACCTATTACCGCATCTGGTTTGTAAGCATTGATAATGTTTCTTACCTGAAAGAAACTTTTAATCAACTTGAATGGCAAGCCAATATTTTTTATCAAAGAACTTCTGTTGAACCCCGCTATATCCAATCCTTTTATTTCGTAACCTGCTTGCGGCACTTTTTCCATTTCCATTTTGCCTTTGGCACCAATGAACAGGATTTCAATTCCATTATCTAAACTTTTCAGAGCATTGGCTATGGCTATGGCGGGGAATATATGCCCACCTGTACCGCCACCTGCTATGATAATTTTTTTGCTCATTTATTTTTTAAAAATTGTTCATTCTACGCTTCGATAAAAGTCCAGTCCTGTTCTTCTGTTGATGGGTGCGACGCCACTACAGTTGAATGATGTTATATAGCTGGTTTAACAACTACTTCTTCTTTCTTCTCCCTTGTTATTAATGGATCGAGAATTTCTTCTTTACCCTCCAATTGTTCAACGTTTCTTGCTACACTTAATATAATGCCAATGGCTGCACATGTGAACAAAAAGGAACTGCCCCCCATACTTACCAACGGTAGCGTTACCCCTGTAACCGGTACGATGTTTACATTTACTGCCATGTTTGCTACGGCCTGTATTACCAACGTAAAGCTTAGTGCCAGTGCCAAAAATGCACCGAATGCAAACGGGCAACGCCTGAATATTTTTATACACCTGAACAGAAATGCCAAGTAGATGATGATGATAATTGCACCACCCAATAAGCCGTATTCTTCTATTATGATTGAATAGATAAAATCGTTGTAGGCCTGTGGCAAAAAGTTTCTTTGTGTGCTGTTGCCTGGGCCTTTGCCTAATAGTACGCCACCACCTGCTATTGCTATTTTTGCTTGTTGTACCTGGTAAGGCGTTTCTTCTTTTTTAGCGTACATGAAGTCTTGCACACGGTTTACCCATGTACCGAAGCGGCCCAATGATTTCAGTTTTCCGGCAACTGGTTTGTCTGTATCTTTTACTTTTGATTTGTGTGTCATAACAGCAACCGAAACAATCAGCAGTACAGGAACGAGTGCCACACCGATTGTAAGCAGTATATGCTTTACACTTACCCTACCAATAAACATGAGCATTAATGATGTTGCACCTGTTAGCAATGCGTTACTCAAGTTTGCTGGCATAATCAATGCACAGATGATGAACACAGGTGTTACAACTGGCAGGAACCCTTTTTTGAAATCTTTGATAACCTCTTGTTTCTTGCTCATCATTTTTGAGATGTACATATACAAAGCAAGCTTTGCTACATCACTTGATTGAATGGTGAGGTTGATAACAGGCAGTTTTATCCAACGGCTACCTTCGTTGATTTTTGCACCGAACAACCATGTATATAACAATAATGGTATGGAGATGAAAAACAGGATGGTTGCTATCCTGGAGAAGATGGTGTAATTAATTCTATGCAGAAAATAAATGACCATTAACCCAATAGCCGTAAATGCCAATTGTTTGAACAGGTAAATTTCATTGTTGCCTTTATTCATTTTATATGCCAAAGAGCCGGTAGCACTGTATACTACGAGTACAGATATAATGGCAAGCAGTATAACAATGCCCCATATAAACTTGTCACCGCGGGTACGCTTCATTAAGTTTTCCTTGTTGAGCGATGCGAATGAAATGTCTTTTATGTTTAACGTATCTGCCAAGAGCCGATATTTGATTTATGATGTTTGATTTATGATGTTTGATTTATGATTTGTTCCAACTCAATACTTACTTCTATTACAACTCTTTTACTGCTTCCTTAAACTGCTTGCCCCTGTCTTCGTAATTCTTGAACAGATCGAAACTTGCACAGGCTGGGCTCAATAAAACAACATCACCTTTTGTGCTTAGTTTAAAAGCTGCGTTCACTGCTTTTTTTGCATTGTCTGTTTCTATGATTGTTGGCACTTTGTCTTTAAAAGCTTCAATAATTTTTTTGTTGTCTAACCCCATGCAAACAATTGCTTTTACTTTTTGTTGCACCAGTTCTTCTATGAGCGTATAGTCGTTACCCTTATCCGTACCACCAATAATCAACACTGTTGGTTTGTTCATACTTTCCAAAGCATACCATGTACTGTTAACGTTAGTTGCTTTACTATCGTTAATAAATTCCACACCACGAACCATTGTTACAAATTCCATCCTGTGTTCAAGGCTCTGAAAATCCTTAACCGCTTCCCTGATCTTTTCTTTGCGGATGCCGAGCGTAGCTGCGGCAATACCTGCTGCCATAGTGTTGTAGTTGTTATGTTTCCCTTTAAGAGCAAAGTCATAAATGCTCATGCTTACTCTTTCTTCCTGTATGCGTAACATCATTTGATCGCCTTTGATGTATCCGCCTTTTTTTACTTCGTGCTTCATAGAAAATGGTAGTGGGTTAGTATGGTTATGGTTGCTTATTGTTTCTAAATGTTTATTGATTATTTCATCATCCATGTTATAGATGAAGAAGTCTTTGTCTGTTTGGTTTTCAATGATCTTGAACTTGCTGTTGATATAGTTTTCAAATTTGTACTCATACCTATCTAGGTGGTCTTCGGTAATGTTGAGCAGTATGGCTATATCCGGACGGAAAGTCTTGATATCATCTAATTGAAAAGAACTGATCTCCGCCACATACAGGTCCTTTGGTGCTTCTGCCATCTGTTTGGCAATACTGTAACCAATGTTGCCCACCAATGCACAATCAAGTCCCGCGGTTTTGCAGATATGGTAGGTAAGCGATGTGCAAGTGCTTTTACCATTGCTACCTGTAATACCTATTATCTTGCTGTTACCTTTAAAGCGGTAAGCCAGTTCAAACTCGCTGATAATTTCAATCCCTTTTTTACGGATGGCTTTTACCATTTCGTTTTTTTCAGGAATGCCAGGGCTTTTCATTACTTCTGTTGCATCCAGAATTTTATCGGCTGTATGTGTGCCTTCTTCAAATTCAATCCCGTTATCAAAGAGCTCTTGTTTGTATTTGTCTTTTATTGTTCCGCCATCGCTTACAAAAACATCGTAACCTTTCTGTTTGCCCAGCAATGCAGCACCTACACCACTTTCGCCTCCTCCAAGTATTACTAACCGATGTGCCATTTGTTGTTTTATGTTACCAGCTTTTGTTTTTCAATTGGGCTGCATGGGCGTCGCACCCATGAGCGGTATAACGTTGTTCACCTTATCTTACCTAATATTTCCCATCATATATTCATTTTCGCTTCTATCTCCTCCATCCAAATCCCCCTTTAGGGGATAGGGGCCTATCTTATCTTCAACGTCATGATACTTGCTACTACCAATAAGATGGTGATGATCCAGAACCGCATTACAATCTTGTTTTCATGAAACCCCTTTTTTTGATAGTGATGGTGCAATGGGCTCATCAAGAAAACCCTTCTCCCTTCACCAAACTTTTTCTTCGTGTATTTGAAATAAGAAACCTGTATCATTACGCTTAAGGTCTCTACAAAAAATATGGCACAAAAAATAGGTATCAATAATTCTTTTCTTACAATAATGGACAGCGATGCAATGATTCCACCAAGGGCAAGGCTTCCGGTATCGCCCATGAAAACCTGTGCCGGGTAAGCATTGTACCATAGGAAACCCACACAAGCACCAACAAATGCACCAACAAAAATGGACAGTTCGCCAAGGTTGGGTATGTACATGATGTTCAGGTATTCGGCAAACTTGTAGTTGCCACTTACATAAACAAATATGCCAATGCCTGCACCAATAATGGCACTTGTTCCTGCTGCCAATCCATCTAAACCATCTGTAAGGTTTGAACCATTGCTCACTGCTGTAATAATGAACGTAACAATGAGTATGTAAATGATCCAAGTATATTTTTCTGCTCCAGGCCCTATCCAACTAATCAGTTTACTATAGTTGAATTCATGGTTCTTTACAAATGGAATGGAAGTGATGGGTGTTTTAACTTTTACAAAAGCCCTTTCAACACCATCCATTTTTCTAACTACGACATCTTGGTTCTTTGCAACTTTTTCACCTGTTTGCAGTGTGTGCTGTAAATCTGTTACCACTTCCCTTTCAACCGTTACTGCATTGCTGAAGTAAAGCGTAACGCCAATGATTATTCCCAATCCAACCTGGCCAATTATTTTACTTATACCCGCCAATCCATCGCTGTCTTTTTTCTTGTATGTTTCACCTTTTGCCTTGGCTGCTTTGCGTGATTTTATTTTAAAGTAATCATCCAGAAAACCAATCACACCAAGCCATACCGTACATAGTACCATTAAACGGATGTACACTTTATCGAGGTTTGCAAACAACAATGTTGGTATCAAAATGCTTAGCAGTATGATGATGCCACCCATTGTTGGCGTACCTTTTTTTTGCATCTGTCCTTCTAAACCCAAATCCCTTACACTCTCACCAATCTGCTTTTTTTGTAGGTATAGTATGATGCGTTTACCATATACTGTTGCAATAATCAAAGACAATAAAATTGCCATCGCAATCCTGAATGTGAGGAACTGGAAAAGCCCTGCACCCGGAATGTGAAACTCTTTGTTTAGCCAAGTGAATAAATGGTATAGCATACAATTTTGGTTGATGGTTCATAGGTTATGGTTCATGGTGTTAACTATGAACTATGACCTATCACCTATTAACTATTTTCCTAGAACTTCAAACATTTCCATCAGTACTGCCTTGTCATCAAATGGATATTTTATTCCGTTGATGTCTTGGTATTTTTCGTGCCCCTTACCTGCTACTAAAATGATGTCTTCTTCTTTTGCCAAACTCACAGCAGTTTTAATGGCTTCTTTCCTGTCAACAATGGCTATGTACTTTCTTTTGGCTGCACTGTTCAAACCTTCTTCCATGTCTTTTAAAATCTGTGCTGCATCTTCCGTTCTAGGGTTGTCGCTTGTTAGAATAACACGGTCGCTTAAATCGCAAGCAGACTGTGCCATGATGGGGCGTTTGGTTTTATCCCTGTCGCCGCCACATCCAACAACTGTTATAATTTGTTCGTGACCCTTACGTAATTTTTTTATGGTTGCAAGTACATTCTCCAAAGCATCTGGTGTGTGAGCGTAATCCACAATACCAATAATCAATTGGTTGCTGATAATGTAATCGAACCTACCTTCTGCCCCACTTAATATGCTTAACGAAGTCAGTACATCATCGCTGTTTTCGCCCAAGCAAACCGCAGCACCATATACAGCCAGTAAGTTGTATGCATTGAATTCGCCTATCAATCTAAAATGCACTTCTTTGTTGTTTACCAACATTTGTAAACCAGTCAATGCATTCTCTAATATTTTTCCCTTAAACTCCGCTACCGTTTTTAAGCTGTAGTAATATTTTTTTGCGTGTGTGTTTTGCAGCATTACTGCACCACGCTTATCATCTGCATTGCTTATGGCAAAAGAGGTTGAGGGCAAATCGTCAAAGAACTTTTTCTTAACCTTAATGTATTCGTCAAATGTTTTATGATAGTCTAAATGGTCGTGTGTTATGTTGCTGAATATGCCGCCAACAAAATGCAATCCCGTAACACGGTGCTGGTGTATGGCATGGCTGCTCACTTCCATAAATACATGGCTGCAACCTGCTGCTGCCATTTTATTCAACAACGCATTTAAACTAACCGCATCTGGTGTTGTATGTGTTGATGGAATTATTTCATCAGCAATTTGATTTTGTACGGTACTTATCAAACCACATTTGTAACCCATTTGCGTAAACAGTTTAAAGAGTACGGTAGCAATGGTTGTTTTACCATTTGTACCAGTAACACCAACTAGTTTCACCCTTGTAGAAGGTTCGCCATAAAAGTTATGTGCCATATACGCCACAGCTTCATGCGAGTTGTTTACTTCTATATAAGTAACTGTTTCAACAAAATTTTTAGGTAGGGTTTCGCATACAATAACCGTTGCACCTAACTCAATTGCTTTATCAAAGAACTGGTGACCATCTGTTTGTTCACCTTTAATGGCAACAAACACAGAACCCTTACCCACTTTCCTGGAGTCAATTTGTATGTCCGTTACATCTATCGAAGTATTGCCATGTACTTCTTTTAAATGCACTTTGTACAATATGTCTTGCAGCTTTGCCATTGCTTGTTATTAATTCAGTTCAATGTTTACCAATTGCCCCTTTGCAATACCTTGCCCGGCAACAATGGATTGATTGGCTACTTTGCCTTTGCCTTTTACATTCACTTTCAATCCTGCATTCTCGCATACAATCACGGCATCCTTCAATCCCATGCCTTTTAATTGCGGCATTGTTTTGTTGTCAACCATTCTTTTGTTTACAAATGTGGAAGCATTGCTTCCTGTTACATTGATCCATTCATCGCCTCTTGAGTCCACATCTTTGTAACCCATCTTCAGTTTACCCATTACCTGTTGCACATCGTTTTTCATACCGGTATAGCTGAAGAAAGAACTGTCTGTTTTTTGTGCCTGCACCGTATTGAAACTGGCCTGGCGTACATAGGTTGTGTATAGCCTGTCGCTGATTTCTTTAAACACTGGCCCTGCAACAGATGCTCCGTAATGCAATGCTGCATGTGGCTTGTTTTTTATTACTACAACAATGGTGTACTGCGGGTTATCTGCCGGAAAATATCCTGCAAACGATGTTTGGTAAACCTTGTCTGCGTAGGTATTCACGCCATCTGCTACCAATGCGGTACCTGTTTTTCCCGCAACTTTATAAGGCGTTTTCTTAAACAGGTCTTTTGCTGTACCGTCTGTGCAAACACCTTGCAAGCATTCTTTCAACTGTGCCAGCGTTTCATCGCTACATATCTTTTCAACAACAACTGTTGGCTGAAACTCTTTCAATGTCTTGCCTTCATCTTTTACTGCATTCAGCAAATAAGGCTTCATCATTTTACCATTGTTGGCAACCGCATTGTATAGCATCAATGTTTGCAATGGTGTGACAGTTAGGTTGTAACCAAAGGCCATCCAAGGCAATGTTGTTGAACTCCAATATTTGGTTCCAGGTCTGTAGATAACAGGTTTGCGTTCGCCTGTAATATCAATGCCTGTTAGCGTATCCATCTTCAACAGATGTAAGTGGTTTAAAAATTGTGACGGTGCTGATGCATAACTGCCCCAAGCCAATTTTGCCATACCTACATTGCTGCTCAGTTCAAAAGCCTGCTTAACCGATACTTCATTGCGGCCATGTTGTTCGCTATCATAAACAGTTTGGCCATTTATTTGCCATGTGCCGCCTTGTAAGTTTACCTGCGATGTCAAAGAAATCTTTTTGTCTTCCAGCAACGATATCATTGTTGCCAACTTGAATGTTGAACCTGGTTCAGAAGGGTTGATGGCATAGTTGAAATCTTCAAAATAATTGCCATCGCTTCTTTTACCAAGGTTGGCTATTGCTTTAATCTTTCCTGTTTTTGTTTCCATTACCATGGCACAACCATGTTCAGCTTCATTGCTTACCATCATGTGCATCAAAGCATTTTCTGTAACCTCTTGTATAAAAACATCCAATGTTGTTACAATGTCTTTACCGCTCTCGGGTTCTATCTGATAATCGTCAACTGGTACGCTTACGCCACCTGCTATGTATCTTACCAAACGCTTACCACTCCTACCTTTCAGCAAACTATCATAGGTTTGTTCCAGTCCAATTTTTTGTGCGTTCTCTCTATCCAAACCAACTGTTCTATACGCCAATAGTTTATACGGATTCAACCTGATGGTTTTGTCTTCTGCTATAAAACCGCTTTTGTTTCTTCCAAGTTTTACCAAAGGGAATGTGCGTAGTTGTTGATATTCCCTAAACGACATGTTCTTCTTCAATTCAAAATACCGGTTCTGTTCTTTATAGCCCTGTTGCAACATTTGTTTGTATTCTCCAACACTTTTGTCTTTGAACAGATTGCTTAAGCAAATGCTTAATGAATCAAGGTTCTCTCGAAAACGTTTACCGCTTTTATCACGTAAACCATCTGCACCAAAATCAATGAACACGTCAAACTGCGGAATACTGGTACTTAACATTTGCCCATCTTCACTATATATGGTACCACGTTCTGCATCTACTTCTTCTATCTTTTGGTGAAGGCTATCGCTCATGCTTCTCCAATATTTTCCCTGTACCTGCTGAATGTAAAATGCCTTACCCAACACAACCACACATACTACTGCCACTGCTATGTAGCAGAGATAAACACGCCAGAGTATGTCTTTCTTTACATCCATTTATAACTCAATCGTTCTTTTTGTCTTCAACCGTTTTCTTTAACTGCAACCGTTGCGGCACTTCGCTACTTATCTTTAAACCCAATGGTTCTGCAGCTTTCAGCACTTGTGCTTCTTCGCTTTTAAACATCACTTCGCTCTTCACTGTTTTGTATTCGAACTGCAGGTCTTTTAATTCCTTTTGTGTTTTATTGATGTTGCGTATCGTTTTATCTGCCATGTGACCGTTGGCTATATACAGTACTGCCAACAAACTCAAAAACAAAAAAAAGTTCATGTTTCCTGTAAGCCATTTCGCATTCAACAAGCCACCGCCAACAGCTTTAAAAGAAAAATTCTTTTTAACTTTTTCTGTATTGGTTGTATTTGTTGTTGTTTCTGCCATACCCCTATCCCCTAAAGGGGGATTTATTATGTTTTGTTATTTATTATTTTTCAAGCGTTGCCCACTTCAAGAAAGTGAACCACTCTATTTACATCCGTTCTGCCACTCTCAACTTTGCACTACGGCTTCTTTTATTTCTTTTCAACTCTTCATCGGTTGCGGTAACCGGTTTCTTAGTCACCAGTTTCCAATGTTTCTCTTTCGCAACAGACATGAAGGGGTTATCTGGCTCTTCGTCGAAAGTGCCGTTGCGGAAAAAATTCTTAACTAACCTATCTTCTAAGGAATGGAAGGTGATGATGGCCACGCGGCCACCTGGTTTAAGCAATGCAGTTAACTGTTGCAGCATCTCTTTCAATGCCCCCATCTCGTCATTCACTTCTATCCGCAATGCCTGAAACACCTGTGCCAAGTACTTATTGGGATTACCTTTCACTACCGGGTGTATCAGCATCTTAAACTGCTCGATGGTTTGTGCCTGCTGATGTTTGCGATGTTCTACAATATGTTTTGCAAGCGTTTTTGAATTGCTTACCTCTCCATATTGTTCAAACATTTTATGCAGTTGCTGCTCTGTATACGTTTTAATAATATCAGCAGCAGTAAAGGTTTGGCGTGCATCCATACGCATGTCCAACGGACCATCAAAGCGGATAGAAAAACCACGTGTACCTTCATCGAACTGATGAGAACTTACGCCAAGATCTGCCAACACACCATCAACCTGCTGCACTTTGTTCAACCGCAAAAAGCGTTGAATATGACGAAAATTCTGTGGTACAAAAACCACTCGTTCATCTTGCAACATATTGTTTTGTGCATCTGCATCTTGGTCAAACGCAAACAACTGTCCATCAGCATTCAAGCTTTCTAAAACACCTTTGCTATGGCCACCGCCTCCAAATGTGCAATCCACATAAATACCGTTTGGTTTAATGGCTAAACCGTGCAGTGTTTCGTTGTAGAGGACAGGGATATGGTAATCGGAGCTTGGAATTTGTTGTTTGGAATTTGTTTCACTCATCACTGTTAATTTTTACGCATTCCTAAATACTAATTCCGCTACTTCCTTTATCCGCCATAACATCGGCAGCTAAGCTGCTAAATGCCTCGGGTGAAAAATCCTCAAAGAACTGTTTGTACTTACTAGCATCCCAGATATTTATCTTGTCGAGGTCGGCAGCAAGCACAATGTCTTTGCTGAGGCCTGCGAATTCTTTTAATTGGGGTGGCAACAATAAACGGCCCGCACTGTCCAGTTCAACTTCGGTTGCACCACCTAAAAACAAACGTTTAAATTCTCTTACTTTTGGGTCGAAATCGTTTAGCTTACGGATACGTTCAACAATCGGCTCCCAACTTTTCAAAGGATAAAGGGTAAGGCATTTTTCAAAACCACGGCTTATCACCATACGGTTGTCCCCATCGGGCAGCTGTTTCTTTAAGCCACCAGGAACCAAGAAACGGCCTTTTGAATCGACCGTTGCTTCGTATTCGCCTAGAAGATTTGGTATGTAAGTTGAATTTGAAATAGGACTACCATTTATTACCACAAAATAACACTTTTTACCACCGTAAACAGTCATTTTGATGCCGTGTATTTATCCACAGCTTTTTTTAGGCTGAAACCCTTACCAGTATTGGGTTTCACTTATGTTAAAGTTAATTTGGCGTGAATTAAATGTGCATTACTGTGGAAAAGCTGTGCTGCAAAGGGTTTCAGCGGATTTACCATACCTAAAGTGGGAAAATTATACCAAAATTTACCCTTAAACTGTGCAAAACATGCAAGCAGTTGGCTATTCAAATACTGTTTTGATTAAAAAATTAGGCATAAAAGCAACAGACAAACTGCTTCTTTTGAATGCCCCAGACAACTATTTTGAGCTTTTGGGCACAGATTTAACAGCACAAGTGGTAAAAAGTGGTAACAAGGCCGATATGGTCCATTTGTTTGCAACAAAAAGGGTTGAACTGGAAAAACAGTTCGCCAAACTGATAAAAATTCTTCCATCTACCGCTGTCATTTGGATTTCCTGGTACAAGAAAGTTGCAAAAATGGAAACCGATATTACTGAAGATACGATCCGTGAAATTGTTTTACCAACAGGTTGGGTTGATGTAAAAGTTTGTGCCGTAAGTGAATTATGGAGTGGCTTAAAGATTGTATTGAGAAAAGAACGCCGCTGATTTATTTTTGTCCCATGCATCCAAAAGATTTGTCCATTAACGATTACACCTATCATTTACCCGAAGAAAAAATTGCACGCTACCCTTTAGCGGAAAGAGATACGAGCAAATTGCTGATTTATAACAATGGCAATATTATAGAAGATACTTACCAGCATTTAGACAACTACCTTCCAGAAAACACCTTACTTGTTTTTAATAATACAAAGGTTGTTGAAGCGAGATTGCTTTTTACGAAATCGACAGGAGGCATTATTGAAATTTTTTGTTTGGAACCTGATGAACGATATGCAGACATTACCTCGGCCATGTTACAGAAAGGAAAAGTGTTTTGGAAATGTTTGGTGGGTGGTGCAAAAAAATGGAAAGAAGATGTGTTGAGGAAGGCGATAGACGATGGACAACAGACCATAGCATTAACAGCAAAGATTGTAGAGAAAAAGAATGATTATTTTTTGATTGAGTTAAGTTGGGATGATGATACACTCTCATTTGCAGACTTACTGCATCTTGCTGGCGTTATTCCTTTGCCGCCCTACTTAAATAGGAATGCAGAAGATACCGACAAAACAACCTACCAAACCATTTACGCAAAGCATGATGGCAGTGTTGCAGCACCAACAGCAGGGTTGCATTTTACAGAAAATCTGTTTGAGAAATTTGCAACAAAAAATATTCAACGTAGCTATGTAACGCTACATGTAGGTGCGGGAACATTTAAACCTGTGAAAGCCGAAATCATGGCGGACCATGAAATGCATGCAGAATTTATTGATGTAGACATTGCTGCCATTGAACAATTGATTGAATATGCAGATAAAACAATTGTTGCTGTTGGTACAACAAGTTTGAGGACAATTGAGAGCCTGTATTGGATGGGGGTAAGAAAGGCGATGGGCGATAGCCAAGAGACAAAAGAAGAAGTACGGTGCATTAACCAATGGGATGCTTACGAATTACCACAAGATATTCGTATGGCTGATGCTTTGAACAGTTTATTAAAATGGATGAAGGAAAATAGTTTGGAAAGATTGATTGCTAAAACACAAATCATTATTGCACCGGGATATGAACTGAGAGTTGCAAAGGGGCTGGTTACCAATTTCCATCAACCGCAGTCTACTTTATTATTATTGGTAGCAGCCATTGTAGGTAATGACTGGAAGAAAGTCTATAACCATGCATTACAAAACGGTTACCGTTTTTTGAGTTATGGCGATGGCTGTTTGTTATGGAAGCACCCATAAACAGCTAACGGTTGCGTGAGGGATGGGAACGCAAAGCCCGCAAAGCAAACCTGTTTGCTGCGTACTTGGAGTGAACAGCCCGACTGGCACAGGCCAGGCACGCCCATTGATAGTGATAATTCGTTCTTATTCCCCAAACAGTAAAAATAAGTTTTAGAGAAACGGGTACTTTTACCAACTGAATAAATCAAAGATTTGAACAAATGGCTAAAATAGCAATTAACATAGCAACAGGAAGTTTGCAACAGGCCGAAATGATTGTGGGCATTGATTTGGGCACAACCAATAGTTTGGTGGCCATCATCCATCCGGAAAGCAAGCAACCCATTGCATTGAAGGAACACGATAGCAGCAGCCTCGTACCGAGTGTGGTGCACTTTGACAACATAGGTAATATCACTGTTGGCGAAGCTGCAAAGCAGTACCTGGAAACGGAACCGCAGAACACTATTTTTTCTGCCAAACGTTTAATGGGTAAAAGCTATAGCGATGTAAAGACGAATGCTGATTTTTTTACCTACAAAATAATTGATGACAATACAGACAGTTTGGTAAAAGTGCAGGTGGGCGACAAATTCTATTCGCCCATTGAACTGTCGTCTTTTATTTTAAAGGAACTGAAACAACGTGCCGAACATATTTTAAAAACACCTGTAAGCAAGGCTGTGATTACAGTGCCTGCTTACTTTAATGATGCACAAAGACAGGCAACTAGAGATGCTGGAAAGCTTGCTGGGCTTGATGTTCTAAGGATTGTGAATGAACCAACTGCTGCAAGTTTGGCTTATGGCTTAGGTGTTGACACTGCCGATGAAAAAACAATTGCCGTATATGATTTAGGTGGCGGCACATTTGATGTTTCGATACTGAAAATCGTAAATGGTATTTTTGAAGTATTAAGTACCAATGGCGATACCTATTTGGGTGGTGATGATTTTGACCACGCCATTGTAGCGTACTGGTGCAGCCAATTAAATATTACTACAGAAATCTTAAGCAGCAATAAACCGCTTGCCCAAGGTTTGCGTTTGCGTGCAGAAGCAGCAAAGAAACAGTTAAGCAACAGCAACGAATTCAATGCGGTATTTAATGGATACACATTATCTATTACCAAAGAAAAATTTGAAGAGCTGATCCAGCCGTTAGTTGATAAAACATTACAATGCTGCAACAATGCATTAAAAGATAGCGGTGTTGCATTAAGCGAAATTGATGTGGTGGTAATGGTTGGTGGCAGCACAAGGGTTCCGTTGGTAAAAGAATCGGTGAGCAAATTATTTGGCAAGCCTGTAAACGATAGTGTGAACCCGGATGAAGTTGTTGCATTGGGGGCAGCAGTTCAGGCCGATATCTTAGCAGGTAACAACAAGGATTTTTTATTGCTGGACATAACACCTTTAAGTCTTGGTATTGAAACAATGGGTGGCTTAATGGATGTATTGATTCCACGTAATTCTAAAATACCTACCAAAGCAGGAAGGCAATATACCACACATAAAGATGGGCAGGGAAGCATGCGTATATCTGTGTTTCAAGGCGAGAGGGACCTGGTAAAAGACAATAGAAAACTGGCTGAGTTCAACTTGACCAATATTCCGGGTATGCCAGCAGGTATGCCAAAAGTGGAAGTGAGTTTCTTAATCAATGCCGATGGCATTTTGGTGGTTACTGCAAAAGAACTGCGTAGCGGTGTGGAGCAGAGCATTGAAGTGAAACCGCAATATGGTTTAACCGATACCGAAGTTGAAAAAATGTTATTGGAAAGCATTACACATGCCAAAGATGATATTGCCACAAGGGCCTTGGTAGAGGCAAAGACCGAAGGTGAACAGATACTGGAAGTGACAGAGAAATTCCTTACAAAGAACAGCGAGTTGATTACGAAAGAAGAGATGATTGCCACTGCACAGGCCATGCAGAACCTGCAATTGGCTTTAACTATGGATGACAAGAATTTGATCCAAACCAAGATTGAAGAGCTGAATGATATAAGCCGCCCATTTGCAGAACGTGCCATGGATGTGGCCGTAAGCGGTGCATTGAAAGGCAAAGTGATTGAATAAATCAATCGCAGGTATGCAATTGCGGCTTGCCTATTCAATGGATAATGCATTTTTTGAAGCATAGGAAATACAAGTATTTGCTACGCTTCTTTTTTGTTTCTTTACAACAATGGATCAAAGTAAAAAGATTTTCCTTTTCATCATTTCCGTACTGGCTGTTGCAGCAGGCTTTTACGTTTACCGTCCGCAAGGCCTGTTTTTTTTGGCAGATGACTTTATCCATATTCCAGAAAGTGCCAGCAATATATGGGCACAAAGAAATTCGTTACGTCCCATAGGCAATATTTCACTGCACCTGGATTTTTTGTTTAGCAATACATCGGCATTGGGCTACCATATCACCAATTTATTATTGCATGTTTTAAATAGTTTTTTTGTGTTTTTGTTGGTAAGGGTATTGATCAGGAGATATGATACTGCCAACCCTTTTGGCCCCATGCTGTCGGGCATTACAGCAGTTGTGTTTTTTGTTTACCCATTCCATAGCGAATCCATTTTCTGGATCATCGGAAGGTCGGGCAGTTTGGGTGCATTGTTCTTTTTGCCAGCATTGATATTATATGTACAAAGGCACAAAAGCATCAGCTACTTTATTGCATCGGTACTGTGCTTTATATTGGCATTGCTTGCCTACGAATCGTCATGGGTATTTCCTTTGCTTGTAGCAGTTATTGCATATATGGATGCAAGCAAGAATACCGTAACCAAACAAAGGGAAATGATGTATGCAGCCATTGTATGGCTTGTATTCATCCTGTTCCTGGCATTGCGGTTCAAGGTTACCGGACAGGTATTGAACCAATACGACACAGGCACATTGCTTTCTTTAAACATGAAGAACCTAATAGCAAATTTCTTTAGGCTATTTGCAAGAACCCTGCTGCCTCCATTTGTACAAACACGGTCATTGCTCTTGTATTTTGTAGTTGCATTGCTGCTTATTATTGCTGTAACCTTCAAGTTTTTCAGGCATAGGCAACCCAGGAAATTATTCTTGTTCATAAGCGTATGCTGGCTCCTATCCTACCTACCCTACCTATCGTTGGGTATAGATACACATGGTGTTGAAGGTGAGCGGTACTTATACCTTCCTTCTGTATTTTTCTGTTTTTGGCTATTGTATGTATTCAATGGAATTTTTAGCAAGGCATGGTTCGTGCCTATTGTTACGGTTTGGCTGTGCATAAACATTTTATTCCTGCAGCAATCGCGTTGCTGCTATACCAAAGCAGGTTTCATTGAGCAAACCACCATTGCCGAAGTGTATAAGCTATCCAACAAGCAATCCATCTTTATAGAGTATATGCCGCAATACAATAAAGGTGCAGTGGTATTTAGGTTGGGGTTTGAAGAAGCCATGCAATGGCTGCATCCATCTTTTGCCCCAAGCATTTTTATTGTTTCCAAAGATGATAGCGACGAGAAGATTAGGGAGCAGTATTCAAATACTTTCCGTTTAATCCATGAAATAGATACTTCTCGAATTACTGTAAAAAGCTTTTGGGCAAGAGACAAAAGCAACAGGACAGGTGCCTATAGTCTTAAAGACACCGTTGGGCTGCAGTATAACCCGGCAACAGATACATGGCTGCGTTTTACGGATACTTCCCTAATCATTAGCCCTTAATTATTGGGCTGCATCAATTCGTGAAAGCGGTTCAGGTATTTACCCAATACATCAAATTCAAGGTTCACCGTATCGCGCAGGTTCACTTCCTTAATATTGGTATGCTCGTATGTATAAGGTATAACGGCAACGGAAAACTCTGTTCTTGTTACGTCAAAAACAGTAAGGCTGATGCCATTCAAACAAATGGACCCTTTCTCGATCATTAATGGTGCAAAGTTTTCTGCAAACTGAAAGCGGTAAACCCAACTACCATCCTGTTCGGTTTTACCTACGCAAATGCCTGTTGCATCTACATGTCCCTGCACAATATGCCCATCAATCCTGCCATTGAACTGAAGGCAACGTTCAAGGTTTACGGTATCGCCTTCTCTCCAATTGCCCACATTTGTTTTCTGTATTGTTTCTTCTATTGCAGTAACGGTATGTATGCCTTCATTGATTGATTCAACGGTAAGGCAAACACCGTTATGCGAAAGGCTTTGATCAACCTTTAATTCGTTGCTTATACCAGAACGGATACTGAATGTTACATTCAATCCTTTACTAGAAACATCCGTAATGGTTCCTGTTGCCTCAATGATACCTGTGAACATAAATTTGAATTGTTGGGCAAATTAAAAAAAACGTGTAATGTTGTTCGCATTAATTTCTGCAACACGATTATGGGCAAAAAAACATGGATACCAATTGTATTATTGCTCGGTGCAATAAACCTATTGTTATTCTGGCCTGGTAGCCTGTTTTTTTTGAACGATGATTTTATCCATATCCCCTTAACCACCGAAGGCAAGTTTTTTCAAACCAATTCCATCCGCCCCTTACATGAATTGCTGGTTAAACTCGATTTGCTCTTGTATGGCAAACAAGCTTATGGCTTTCATATAACAGCATTGCTACTGCATGGTATTGTGTGCTTTCAGCTATACAATCTATGTTTTGCCATTCAAACAAATTGGTTAAAGGCCGATAGGGCAAAGGCAACAAACACTGCTTTCTTGGCAACGGCATTGTTCCTTATTTATCCGCAGCATACAGAATCCCTTGCTTGGGTTTTAGGGCGTACACCGGTACTTTCTGCTGTTTTTTTAATGTTTGTGTTACGCTTCTTCTTCGATCAAAAAATAACCGTAAGGCATTATTTTTTAGGTTTCGTTTTTTTTAGTGCCACTTTATTTACGTACGAACAAAGCATTTTATTACCGGCCATTTTGTTTTGGTTGGCATGTATGGATAAAGGGCAACGCAAACAAAAAATGACATATACATTTTGCCTATCACTAGCAGCAGTTATATATATCATAGCAAGAAAAATAATTACAGCAGATATTGTAGGGTCTTATGAAGGCGGCAATTTCATAACAAGAAATTGGCCGCATTTAATAGCAAATACAGGTAGGCTTATTACAAGGTTGTGGTTAAACCCATCAACAGTTGGTTGCTATAAAATTGCAACGGCAGTGTCAATTTGTGTACTAGGTTTTTTATTTTTTACGAACAGAAAAAAGATAGCTACTAATAGAAACACGTTATTATTTATACTTGGTTCCATTATTCTGCTAATCATTCCCATAATTTCTTTGGGTATTACCATCCGTTCCTACGAGTCCGGCAGGTACCTGTATATGCCTTCCATTTTTTTGGCAATGGGTATTGCTATGTTTTGTGGCAGTTTTTTCTCCCTGCAAAAACAATCCATAAAGTTTCTACTGCCCCTGCTGTTGATATTGGTTTGTTATTGGGGCTGGGGCAAATACCAATCTGCCAGCCATTACAGAAATGCGTCCCAATATGTGTTGCAGACACAAAATGAAGTGTTCAAACAGTCAGCCCAGTCTGCTGAACCTGTTATTATAGATACTCTAAAGCTTACCGTACATCGCATCCCTGTTTTTAGAATGGGTTTCAATAGGGGTTTAAAATGGATAAACCCTGCTATTGATACCAATAGAATTACGGTAAAATATTATTACGACGAGTTTACCGACCCAACACTGAAATAATCATTTGGATTTTTGATTGCAAACCTTATCTTTGCCGCCATTATTCACCAAAGGAGGTATATCAGTTATGCTTATTATTGACTCAAAAGATTGCGAAAACATTGACAAAGCACTTAAGAAGTACAAGAAGAAATTTGAAAAAAGTAAGACCTTGTTACAATTAAGGGAGCGTCAAACCTTCACTAAACCATCGGTAGTTCGCCGTGGTCAAGTGTTGAAAGCGATCTATAAGCAACAAATGGCAAGTGGAAAAATAGAAGGCTAATCAACCTTTTATTCCCAAATATATTCAAGTAGCCTTTAGTGAATAACTTTAGGCTACTTTTTTATTATGGATATAAGCCTACAATACCCGCAAATACAGCGTTTTGTGGATTACCTCAAATTCGAGAAAAGGTATTCGCAGCACACCATTATAGCTTACCAAACCGATCTAGAGCAATTTGCAGCTTTTCTTCTAAGTCAGTATGATGGCATTCAAGTAACTAATATTACTGCATCTTTTGTACGCACTTGGCTAATGGAATTAAAGGAAGATGAAATAATTGCCAAAAGCCTTAACCGCAAAATATCTACGCTAAAATCTTTCTTTAAATACTTAATGAAAATGGGTGAAATACAACAATCGCCTATGACCACCATTGTTTCGCCCAAGATCAATAAACGCTTGCCAGTTTTTGTTCAGGAAGAGCATTTGGATACATTATTCAACCACGTTGAATTTGAGGACAGTTGGCAGGGCAGGACGGAAAACTTGGTGCTTCAACTTTTCTACGCTACGGGTATGCGTTTAAGTGAACTCATTAACCTAAAAGAAAGCCAGTTAGATGGCTCTTATCAACAAGTAAAAGTATTGGGTAAAGGCAATAAGGAAAGGATTGTGCCTATATCTGCTGAATTAAAAAATGCCCTTCAATCTTATATTGCTGAAAAGCCAATAAAAAGCTCGGAAATTCTAAACTTATTTATTACAGAAAAAGGCAAACCGCTACAGCCACGTAGCGTATATGCATTTGTTAAGAGGCGTCTATTTGAAGTCACACAGATAAAAAAACGCAGCCCGCATATACTCCGCCACAGTTTTGCCACCCATTTAATGAACAATGGTGCCGACTTGAATGCCGTAAAGGAACTGCTTGGCCATAGCAGCCTGGCCGCTACACAGGTGTACACCCACAACACCATCGAGAAGCTAAAGGACGTCTATAAAAAAGCACACCCAAAAGCATAATAATCCTGCCCTTTTAACCGTTACCCTATAGCCTGAAACGACAGAAAATTATTGGCAAAAAAATGGCTTTTCAAATGCTCTTTTCACAAGATTTTGCCTTACCTTGTTATCAGTAAAAAAACACAAAAAAGCCTATGCTCTAACGTTACATTTAGTAGTTCTTTTAAATTTTATTTTTTCACAGTTTAAACGTGAGTTGTTATGAACGTTATGATTCAAACAGTGCACTTCGATGCAGATGAAAAGTTAGTAGAGTATGTAAACCGCAAACTCGAGAAGTTGAACACCTTTCACGACAGGATTGTAAAAGTGGATGTGTTCCTGAAACTTGACAATGTGGTGCATACGATTAAGGACAAAATTGCTGAAATTAAAGTGCATGTACCGAGGCATGATTTTTTTGTAAAAGCATCCTCCAAATCCTTTGAAGAGTCTTTTGATAACGCATTAGATTCCATTTCTAACCAGATAAAACGAAAAAAACAGAAGCTTGCCGCTTAAAAATTCAGGATCCCGCCATTTTACGATGGCGGGATTTTTTTTATTTATGGGCAAACCAAGTACTCCTGTTAAAAAAACTGCCCACTTATTGCTCTTTTTCCATCGGATACCCTTACTTTTGCAATCCCAAAAAGTTCTTTACAATTAAGAATGATTGAAAGTCATCTTGAAAAAGATGCTACTTGGGAGTCATGGAATTTGGAATTTCCAATTTGGGATTTCTTTTTTCAAGACGTTATCACCAATTAAATCGTAAACAATGGCAAAAGAAATCTCTGGCTACGTGAAGCTGCAGGTGAAAGGCGGTCAAGCCAATCCTGCACCTCCAGTTGGGCCTGCACTCGGTTCCAAGGGTGTGAACATTATGGAGTTCTGCAAGCAATTCAATGCTAGGACTCAAGACAAAATAGGAAAAGTTGTTCCTGTTTTAATTACAGTTTATGCTGACAAATCTTTCGATTTCGTTATCAAAACTGCTCCTGCTCCAATCCAGTTAATGGAAGCTGCAAAAATTGCAAAAGGTTCCAAAGAAAGTAACCGTATCAAAGTTGGCAAGGTAAATTGGGAACAAATCGAGGCTATTGCCAAAGATAAGATGCCCGATATGAACTGCTTCACTATTGAAAGTGCCATGAAAATGGTTGCCGGTTCTGCACGCAGCATGGGCCTAACTATTGACGGTAAAGCCCCTTGGGAAAACAATTAATATTCACCTAAAAATTTATAACCATGTCTTTGACTAAAAAAAGAAAAGTTGCAAATACTAAGGTGGATAAGAATAAAAACTATTCCCTTAAAGAAGCTGCAAACCTTGTAAAAGAAATCAACTGCACAAAATTTGACAGTTCAGTTGACCTGCATATCCGTTTAGGCGTTGATCCTAAAAAAGCTGACCAACAAGTTCGTGGTACAGTAACCTTGCCACATGGTACAGGTAAAACCAAAAGAGTATTGGTTCTTTGCACTCCAGACAAAGTTTCTGCTGCCGAAGCTGCAGGTGCCGACTATGTTGGTTTGGATGAATTCATTGCTAAAATTGAAGGCGGTTGGACAGATGTTGATGTAATCATCGCTACTCCATCTGTAATGCCTAAAATTGGTAAACTGGGTAAAGTATTGGGTCCACGTAACTTGATGCCAAACCCTAAAACAGGTACTGTAACAAACGATGTTGCTGCTGCTGTTAATGAAGTTAAAGGTGGTAAAATTGCCTTTAAAGTTGACAAAGCAGGTATCGTTCACGCATCTATCGGCCGCATATCTTTTGCACCGGATAAAATTGCTGAAAACAGTACAGAATTAATCAATGCCATCATGAAACTGAAACCATCTACATCTAAAGGTACCTACCTTAAAGCTGTAAGCATGGCTGCTAGTATGAGCCCTGGCATTACCTTAGACACAAAAGCATTATCTAACTAATCCTGTGGATTTTCTGCCGAAGGGCAGGGAAAATGAAACGGGTTTAATAAAACTTAGTTATGACTAAAGATCAAAAAAACGAAGTGATTGAAGTTCTCAAAGGGAAGTTCTCACAATACAATAACTTTTATGTTACCGATACAGAATCATTGACGGTAGCACAAATTGGTAAACTGCGTGCTGAATGCTTCAGCAAACAAGTTGAAATGAAGGTTGCCAAAAACACCCTTATCAGAAAAGCATTGGAAGGTTTGGATGCTGAAAAATATGCAGGTATGTACGAATCATTGAACAATGTAACTGCATTGATGTTCAGTGAAAACCCGAAAGAACCGGCATTGATCATCTCCTCTTTCCGTAAAGCAAACAACAACGCAGAGAAACCTGTATTGAAAGCTGCTTTCATTAATGGTGATATTTACAGCGGCGACAACCAGTTGAAGGCCCTTACTCAAATCAAGACAAAGAACGAATTGATTGGTGAAGTAATTGGCTTGTTACAATCTCCTGCTAAACGTGTGATTGCAGCTTTGTTGCACCACCACGAACAAAAAGCGGCAGGTGTTGAAACTGCACCGGTAGCTGAAGAGGTTGCTGCTCCAACAGCAGAAGCTACACCAGCAACTGAAACTCCTGCAGCACCAGAAGCAGAAGCTCCAGCGGCTGAATAATTAGGATAATATGCTGATTAGCATAATATGCTAATTGGTTCTTTGCAAAACATGTTTCTTAATAGCAGATTAGCATTTTGGCTAATTAGCAAATTGAATAACCAAAGCCTGTGAGGTTAAAACAAGGCATATTAACTAACCATCCGCCGGAGATAATCTATGAAGGCGGTTAAAACGTAAAAAAATGGCAGACATTAAAGCATTAGCTGAACAATTAGTAGGCTTAACAGTAAAAGACGTTCAAGAATTAGCAGACGTTTTGAAATCTGAGTACGGTATCGAACCAGCAGCAGCAGCAGTTGTAGTTGCAGCAGGTGGCGACGGCGGTGCAGCAGCAGTTGAAGAAAAAACATCTTTCGATGTTATCTTGACTAACGCAGGTGCTGGTAAATTAGGTGTTGTAAAAGTAGTTAAGGAATTGACTGGCTTAGGCTTGAAAGAAGCTAAGGACCTAGTTGACGGTGCTCCTAAAGCAGTTAAAGAAGGTGTATCTAAAGCAGAAGCTGATGATATCGCTGCTAAATTGAAAGAAGCAGGTGCTGAAGTTGAAGTAAAATAATTACCTCACTTTATCATTATAAAAAAATGGCCACTTGTACAAGTGGCCATTTTTTTATTTCGGCATTTCCTCCTTACTTATCCGTTTCACTTCAGATGTATAGGTTCTTGAATGTTCGGTTGAAGTAGCTTCCTGGTAATAACTATTGTTCGTAATATCCATTATCCTAACAGTAAGGATTCCCTGCTTATGAATAGGGTAATTATTGGGATTGTTGATGTATTTAACCAGTTCCAAAGTATAAACACAATCGCTTATCCATTTAATTTTTAGCAATACAGCAGTACCGTCTGTTGCTATTTCTTTTTGAAACGCTTTGGTTCTTTCTATATATACCGTGGCATACTCATCGGTAATTCTAAAGTAACCTTCTTTGAAACTGCCACAGGTCTGCTTTTGGGCAAACGCTATGTTGATTGTAACCAATAGAACAAACAGTAAGCATATCCTTTTCATGCGATCAGTTGTGATAAAAGCTATCCAATATTTATTTTATCAACGCAATATGGTTATTGGGCCCGACTTCGGTTTACGCCCGTTTTTAGGATTGATGATATAATAGTAAGTACCTACTGGCAAAGGCTTGCCATTATATGTTCCGTCCCAAGGGGTATTGTAGCCAATCGACCTGAAGATCAACTGGCCATACCTGTTAAATACTTCCACGGTACAGCCTGCATAATCGCTAAGTTTGGGTATTACCCAGGTATCGTTAGTACCATCGCCATTTGGAGAGAATACATTCGGAATGATCAGTTCCCGAAGCACTTTCACAAAAACCATATCGGTATTGGAACAACCGTTTTCATTGGTTGCTTCCAGTATATAATACATATCGGTCAACGGGCTCACTACCCATGGCGTAGCAATGGCATCATTGGATAAATACTGGCCCGGGAACCATTGATAGGTAAACACCGTTCCTACAGAAGCAGCACCATATAGCCTTGCACTATCACCTTCCAATACAAGTATATCGGGCCCAGCCGAAACAATTGGCAATGGCCAAACCGTAACAATGGTTGGTAATGATGTACTACTGCAATTGGTTGCATTGGTTACCACAACGGTGTACGATGCACTTTCTGTAGCCGTATAGCTTGGGGCCACCGCACCTGCAATCAATCCGCCATCTTTGTACCATTGATTGCCAGTAGGTGAGCTGCTTGTTAAAATAACATCTTTACCCTGGCAAAACTGCAATGGCCCCGAAGCAGTAATAACAGGTGTTGCAGGGGCTGCAATAATATCTACTACAATAGTGCTTCTTGGGCTCTCGCAACCGCCTACTGTTTGGCTTACATAATAATTGGTTGACCCAACACTTGCCGTAGATGGCGTTGGGGCATTGCTATTGCCTGTACCACCTGTTATTGCAGTGTACCATAACAGGTTTGCACCAGTAGCAACCAATGGCGTTACCGATGCAACAGCACCCTGACAATAAGTAACAGGCGTTGTTGCCCCAGGTGCAGCAGGCACTACAGGTGCAGCATTGATGGTAAAATTGGCATTGTTGCTACAACCACTTGTATTCTTTACTGTTAAGGTATAGGAGTTGGGAGCAATATTGGTAAAAGAAGTGGATGATTGAAAATTGACCCCATCAATGCTATACGTATAAGCCACACCAACTGGTGCAGTTACAGTAATGCTGCCAGTAGCCACAGTACAGGTTGGTTGGGTAATACTAAACAGCGGTATGGCAATAACAGGTACGGGATCAATTGCAACAGTAGCTGTGGTAATACATCCATTTGATCCCTTTACGTTTACCTGATACGATGTATTGGCTGCAAGGTTGGCAAATGTGGGCGATGTCTGGAAACTGCCCGCATCAAGACTGTAGGAGAACCCGGCACCAATTGGTGTTGTAACGGTTATGGTACCTGTTGCAACTGTACAGGTTGGCTGCGTAACTGAAGAAACCGGGGCCGGAAAACCAGCAGCCGCAGCAGTTATTGTAATAGAAGTAGCTCCCGAAACACAACCAGCAGCATTTTTTGCAGTTACATTATACGTGTTGGGCACCAAGCCGGTAAAGGTACCTGATGTATTGGTATAGTTAGTACCATCAACACTATAGGTAAAGCCGGTACCTGTTGGAGAAGTAACCGTGATACTACCCGTAGGTACGGTACAGGTTGGCTGTGTGGCTGTAACTACCGGGTTGGCAGGTGGCGATGACGGACCGCTCACAACAACAGGAGCCGATGTATTGGTACATTGCGAGCCCGCATCTTTTACCGTAACTGTATAGGTTCCAGGTGCCACATTATTGAAAACGGGCGATGCCTGAAAAGTTGTTCCATCAATACTATACCCATAGGCAACATTCAGCGGCGATGATACGGTAATTGTTCCCGTTGTGGCAGCACATGAAAGCGATGTGGCAGCCGCCACAGGTACGGAAGGCAAAGCATAAATGGTAATATTATTGGCCGTAGCAGTAAAGTTGCCGCAACCAGTCAAATCGTATTTAGGCGAATAACTGCCCGGTGTACTTGCAACAAGATCAATGACACCCGTTGCAGAATTAATAACCAAGCCCGTGCTTCCACTAAATGTTCCACCTGTGGTACCCGTTATAATAGGTGTGGCAGTACCCGTAGCACAGTACACACTGCTTGCATAGGTATATGTGGCAGACAGCGATGGCGTAACCGTTATGGTAAATGTAATAGGCGTACCTGTGCAACCATTACTTGGTGTGATGAAATTACCCAACGAACGTGGCACATTGCCTACCGACACGGTTGCTGTAACGGTGTTGGTTGCAACATTAATAACCGATACATTATTTGACCCCGCATTCGCCACATACGCTTTTGTTCCGTCCGAAGTAAAGCTTACACCCTGTGGTGTGGCCCCAACAGGCACAGTTGCCGTTACCGTATTGGAAGCAGTACTAATAATGGAAACCGTACTGGAAGTACTTAAAGGGGCCTGGTTGGTTATATACACTTTGCTGCCATCGGGGCTTGTTGCCGCACCATTGGGGTTTGTACCTGCCGTTACGGTAGCAATGACTGCATTGGTAGCTGTATTGATAACCGATACATTGTTTGTTCCGTAGTTGGGCACATAAAGCCTGCTGCCATCTGCACTAATGGCAACCGTTATGGGCTGTACACCTACGGCAATGGTACTGAGTACTGCATTGGTGGCAGTATTGATGACGGAAATATTGTTGGAGTTCACATTGGCCACATATACCCTGGTGCCATCGGGACTAACGGTTATACCCTGCGGCTGTAACGATACCGGTATGGTTGCCACAACAGCATTGGTAGCCGTATTGATTACAGATACTGTATTGGATATCTGGTTGGCTACATACACCCTTGTACCATCGGGGCTTACGGCCACACCCATTGGCTGGCTGCCAACAGCAATGGTACCAGTAACAGTATTGCTAGCCGTATTGATAACAGATACTGAATTGGAAGCAGGGCTATAGTTGGTAACATATACCCTGGTACCATCGGGGCTTACGGCCACACCAAAGGGATTGTTGCCAACAGGTATGCTACCCGTTACTGTATTGGTCAACGTATTGATAATGGAAACAGTATTGCCTGGCGAAAGCACGGTACCGTAATTGGCCACGTAGGCGTATGCGGTGGAAACTGGTGTTGCTGTAATAGTGGCTATAACAGGTGTAGTGCCTGCATTCAACGCTTGGAAAGAAGCAATATCGCCTGTACCACTGGCAGCCAAACCAATAGAAGGAGTATTGTTCGTCCAGTTATACACTGCCGCCCCGGTACCTGAAAAATTAATGGCTGTTGTAAAGGAGTTTTTGCAAACAGACTGGTTGGCTACCGTGTTAATGGTGGGCGCCGCACTAATGTTTACTGCAATCAATACCCTTGGACTTTCGCAACCACCCACTGTTTGCGTCACATAATAATTAACGGTACCAACTGTTGTGGTTACCGGAACGGGTGCAATGGTAGTGCCACTACCACCCGATGCAGCCGTGTACCATAACAAGTTGGCACCCATGGCTACAAGTGCAGTTGCAGTTGCATTTTGGCAATAGCCAATAGGTGTTGTAACCATTGGTGCTGCAGGTGCAGCAGTTGGTGCCGTTGTTACGCTGTTGCTGCTTGCACTGGTACAACCACTTACAGTTTGTGTTACGGTAAAAGTAGCTGCATTGGTTACCGTTCTTGGGTTGCCTGTTCCGCCATCGCTCCAGTTAAGTGTACCCGTAACACCTGTGGCTGTGAGTGTTGAGCTGCCACAACTGTTGGTTACCTGCAGTACAGGTGCCGGCGGTGCAGTAGCAGGTGCCGTGGTTACACTATTGCTGCTTGCACTGGTACATCCATTGGTAGTTTGTGTTACCGTAAAAGTGGCGGCACTGGTTACCGTTCTTGGGTTGCCTGTTCCACCGTCGCTCCAGGTCAATGTTCCAGTAACGCCTGTTGCCGTAACGGTTGAGCTGCCACAGCTATTGGTCACCTGCAACACAGGGGCTGCTGGTGTTGCCTTTACCACAATGGTATTGGTTTGGGTAATGGGGCAGGTAATGATACTGGGTGTATAGTTAATGGTATAGGTAATATTATAGTTGCCATTCAATCCAGTAGGGTTAAACGTGCTTCCGCTAACGCCGGTACCGCTCCAGGTTCCGCCCGTTGTACCTGTAACCATACTGTTCAGGTTAATGCTCGCATCACTTGCACACAATGCACTGGGCGTTGTCCACGTAGCAGTGGGTATATCGCCACCGGCAACGATGGGCAATACAAAATTGGTAACATTAAAATTGGGGTTGGCAGAAGTATAATTGGCAGAAGATGAATAGGTTGTCCAGTTGGCAGCCGTACTTATCCGCTTGATCCAATCGGTTTGTGTAGTGGCCGTTAATGGGCCCGTATATTTATTGAAAGCCTCACCTGCTGTGGGTGCCATGCTAAAGCATTGCATACCGGGATACAGTCCCGATTGTCCTGACGAAGCTGCAAAACTTACCCAAGAACCACTCGTGGAAAAACCAAACAAAATACGTCCTGCATTACCGGGGAAAATAGCATTGGGGTCCGTTCTTGGTCCTGTAATGGTACAGGTCGAACTCTGCTCCACCCAGGTTCCACCCTGGGCAAAATACAACTGGTCGCCAGTTGTTGAGTTCATATTGAATGCAGAAGACAACTGATTGGTGGAAAGGTCGCTGATGCTCCAGTTGGCATCCGGATAGGTAAAGGCAAAAGGGGCCGTCCTGAATGTAATCACCGTACCTTTAGGTATCATGGCACCCGTTCTCTTCAATATGGCACCGCCTTCGCCACCGCTCCACAAACCAGCCATACAGCTTTCGTAACCATTATCGGTAACCTGTATTTCGGTACCTGTTGCAATATCTTTAAAGCATACAAAACTTATTTCGTCGCGGCTACCGCTTACCGCTGCATTCACGCCTACAATCGCCAGGTCGCCACGGTTCAGTACTGTCTGTGCATGTATGTTTCCACAAATCAAAAAAACAACCAGAAGTAAAAAGGATACAATTCTTCGCATATCAAATAATAAAAGCAATACTTGGGTTAAGGTTAAGGGTACAACTTACAAAAAAACCCAAAAACACTCAAGAAAATGCCCTTCTACTTTTAAATTATTATGAACTCTGTCTGTTTCTATCCTTGACCTTTGTTGAATCTTTCCTGCTTTTAGCAGCACGTTTCAGGCTGTCCGCCTTTTTGGCCTTGGCAATACTGTCCCTTCGCATATCAACCCTTCTCAACGAATCCATCCGCCGTTTGGTTTCGGGGCTCAGGCCAAAATTGCTGTCGCCCTTTGTGGTGAAGGTCCTATCGGTACCGCTATGGCTACGGTGCTCAATTTTTTTGGTCTGTGCAAACGCAGCAACCGTGCATGCCATTGCCAGCATCATTATAAAAAAGCGTTTCATGATTTGTTTTTATTTTCAAGATATAAAAAACGGTTTACATCCCTTTAGGTTTGTACAATATGGCAACAGATTTAACAATTGGGCAATGGGGCAGTGCACGCAAAACCGGCTTCAGGTTTACGGTTGCATATGTGTTGCTGTTCATAGGCTCATTTTCCTTTCCGCATAGGTACATACCCGATATTGGCAGCCACACGCATGTTTTTTTTGAAAGAATGGCCAAGTGGTTCGGCAGCAATATCCTACATCTTAAACAACCTTATACGGTAGCACTGATTTCCGATTCAACAGGTATGTACATCAATGCCCTGGTATTACTATTGCTTGCAGTAGTGATTGCCTTATTGTGGGGGCTACTATATAAAAGAACCAACTATGCCCAATGCCAATACTGGTTCCTTGCTTTTATACGGTATTACCTGGCCATGCAGTTACTGGTATATGGTTTTAATAAAGTATTCAAACAGCAATTTTATTTGCCCGAGCCCAATACTTTATTCACCACATTGGGTAATACGTATAAAGATTTACTGTACTGGAGCACAATGGGCGTTTCACGTACCTATTCCGTTTTCACAGGTTTATTGGAAGTGCTTATTGCATTGCTATTATTTTTCAGAAAAACGCAATTGCTTGCTGCCTGTATTGCTACAGGTATTATGGTAAATGTGCTGATGATCAATATTTCGTTTGACATTTCGGTAAAACTGTATGCCATATTCCTATTGCTGCTTTGTCTGTTGGTGATAGCCCCACATACAAAAAGGATGTATGCCTTCTTCTTGCTTAACAATACTGCGGCACAACAACATCCAGCCTTTCAATACCCTTTATACAAAAGGGTTTGGCTGTACAGGCTTATTAAATTTTCAGTAATTGCATGCATACTTTTTGATTGCCTATCAACCTATTTTTCTTCAAAAAACTTTAACGACGACAAACAACCACGCCCCTATCTGCATGGGGCCTATAATGTGGAAACATTCATCCACAATGGAGATACCTTGCCACCCCTAACAACCGACCCCGTTCGCTGGCGTAGGGTATTTGTGCACCGCAGGGGATATTTGATAACGCAACTGATGAATGATGAAATGAGGGATTACGAATTGCAACTGGATTCCAGCAAACACGAACTTACCATCAGGAACACGGAAGACAGTTCCATCCATTTTTTTACTTACCAGAACTTTGCAGATACCGCCCTGCAACTGGATGGAAAATTATACGAGGATTCCCTGCGTATCCGCCTCAAGAAAATAGATCTTCAAAAACTGCCCTTATTGCAAGAAGGTTTTCATTGGACAACTGATTATTAATTCTATAGAAATATAAATCCCAAAAATAAATTCCAAATTCCATACGATCCCTATAAATCTTGGTCTGCGTAGCAGAACCAAATCAGTGAGTATCCGTTCAACCAGTATCATCCGTGTGCCAACAAAAAAGAACAAATCAAAAAAAATAAATTCCAAATTCCATACGCCACATAAACTTTGGTGTGCGTAGCAGAACCAAATCAGTGTGAATCCATTCAACCAGTCGCATCCGTGTGCCAACAAAAGGAGCAAATCAAAAAAAAGAAATTCCAAATTCCATGCGACCCCATAAACCTTGGTCTGCGTAGCAGAACCAAATCAGTGTGAATCCATTCAACTAGTCGCATCCGTGTGCCAACAAAAGGAACAAATCAAAAAAGAGAAATTCCAAATTCCATACGCCTCCATAAACCTTGGTCTGCGTAGCAGAACCAAATCAGTGTGAATCCATTCAACCAGTCGCATCCGTGTGCCAACAACTACTCCTCCTCCACCAACACAATCCCTTCCTTTGCAAAATCAATCTTACGCTGCTTGTACAAACCGCCAATGGTCATTTTAAACGCCTTCTTACTCATGCCAAAAAAGCTGTATATCTTTTCCGGTTCACTTTTATCGGTATAAGGCAGATACCCATAATTTTCGTGCAGCAGGCGTATAATTTTTTCCGCTTCATCTTCTACTTTCTGGTAGCCTGGCTTACCCAACACAATATCAATTTTATTATCAGGGCGAATCGTTTTCACAAAACCCTGCATCTTGTCGCCCACTTCAATATTGCGGAACACCTGGCTATCGTGCAACAGGCCAGTATGCCTGTTGTTAATAATCATTACGTAGCCCAAATCCGTTTTGCGATAAGCAATTAAGTCCACCATTTCCATTTCCTTAACGGTAAGTTCCTCATTGCTCAACTGGTATTCTATCTTTTCCGTTGCTGCCACACGCTGTGTCTGCTCATCCAGGTAAATCTTTACGAGGTAGCTTCCACCAACACGCATGCCCACCAACTGTTGCGACTTGGCAACAAACAGGTCTTTCATCAAGCCCCAATCCAAAAAGGCACCAGCCCGCATTACGGCTACACATTCCATCAGCACAATATCGCCCACCACTCCTTTGGGCTGCTCGGTTGTTGCAATCATCCTGTTTTCCGAATCATGGTACAGAAACACATCCAATACATCGTTTACCTGCACATTATCGGGCATAAAACGCTTGGGCAGTAGTATGCCTTCCGCACCATCATCCAGGTACAGGCCAAAATCTACAATACGCAAAACCCTTAATTTATTGAACTCCCCAATCTTGATCATGATACAAAATATATGGGCGAAGGTAAGCTTAAAGGGACATGATGTGGCCAACCACCAAAATCCATCCTCTTAATACAAATGCGTTTGATATAGAATCAGGTCCAATATTTTTAGGCTAAAAAATTCACCGATTCTTTTGTGACATTTTTTCCTGTGACAGTTTTTTTGTCACAAACAATTCTGTCACAAAGTCTATGGCTCAAGGGCCATGCAACCTGCTGCAGCAAGCTTCACCTACCAAACAGCCCCACTTACCGCCGTTTTGTATGCAATAGCCTAAACACCATTGTGCTGGTATACGGCAGTATATAGTTTTGTGTCATCAAATAAAAACAGTGAACAATGGAAACGAACCGACCCTTTAATAACAACAACCGTGTAATAATGGGCGTAATGCTGGTAGCTGGTGGCTTTTTATTACTAGCATACAAATTGGGTGCACCCATACCCAAATGGATCTTTTCCTGGGAAGTGCTGCTTATTTTTCTTGGCATACTCAGTGGCATCAAGCACAGGTTCCATAATGCAGGATGGATCATCATGATTTCCATCGGCTCCATTTTTTTGATAGACGAGCAGATGCCACAGCTTGACCTGCACGAATACATTGTGCCCATTATTGTAATTGGCGTAGGTGCCCTGTTTATACTAAGGCCCAAACATAGCTGGGAGTTTAGCAGGAAAAGAAGGGAATGGAGAAACAATAACAGGTTTGGCAGTTGGGGCAGCAATGCACAGGATTCTGCTGCACAGGAAGCAGCAGATGAAGGCTCCATCACGGATGCGGACTATTTAAAAATCAATTCGGTTTTTAGCGGCGTTAAACGCACCATCCTTTCCAAGAACTTTAAGGGGGGTACCGTATCGTGCATGTTTGGCGGTGCCGAAATAGACCTGACACAGGCCGATATAAACGGAAGGGTGGTATTACGCATTGAACAGGCGTTTGGCGGAACCAAACTGATGATACCACCACACTGGAACGTGCAGAACGAAATTGATGGTGCATTTCATGGCGTGGACGATAAACGCAACTACAATGCAGCCAGTATGCCCGACCCCAGCAAAGTACTTGTACTGAAAGGATCCTGCATGTTTGCCGGTGTGGATATAAGGAGCTATTAATACCGTTAAAAGCTAAGGGATTGAAAGAGAAAAAAGCAATCCATAAACACCTTCCTATCCTTTTACTCCTTTAACCCTCTTAGCAAAAAGAGTTAATACATAAGCTTCCTTCAACCCTTTTTCTCCTTTAACCTCTTAGCAAAAAATAAACCTTCTCAATATGAAATGGTACCTCGCAAAAATCATCTACCGTATTATTTGTGGCGATGGTGAGCACACGCCACAGTTTGATGAACAACTAAGGCTTGTGGCAGCAGAAGACGACCTGCATGCCTTTCAAAAAGCAAGGCTGATTGGTGAACGGGAAGAAGACAGTTTCCTGAACCATATTGCCAAACCTGTGCAATGGAAATTCATTGATGTGGCCGAACTGCACCCGCTGAACAATTTAATAGATGGTGCCGAAATGTATTCACGCATTTGCGAGGAAGACAACCCCGATATGTACATTCGCACTACACATTTGCGTGCCAACCATTTACTGGAAAGCAGCGTAAACAGAACGTTCAGACTAAACTAGCAATACATTGGCAGCACCTTCTTTATCAGGGAAAGGGTTTACCGTTGCTTTCACTATTTGGTGGGCAGTATGGACCATTATGCATACGGTGGTGCTGATTGATTTTGGTGTGCCCCACTTTACCGCCATTGCCGATAGCATGGTGAGCAACTGCCTGTTGGCAATGTCGTGCCTGCTTATTACCAACAATATGCGTTACTACCTGCCCCGCAGGGAAAAATACTGGTATGTACTGGTGGTGAGCCTAGGGCTTAGTGCATTGTGGCTATTGGCCACCCGAACATTGTTGTGGCTGTTTTATAAACAGGATACGGTGTACATGATGCAACTATCCAACTCGTCCAACATACGCTATGCCATTGCATTTTTAATCAATGGATCCATGACCATGATGAACCTTTTGTGGCAAACACAAAAGCAGCAACAGGAAAGCGACGAGCGGAAAGCCGAAACAGAACGCCTGGCCAAAGAAGCCGAACTGTTTAAATTAAGACAGCAGTTGCAGCCGCATTTCCTGTTCAACAGCCTGAATTCTATTAGTGCATTAACGGGTACGCAACCAGAAAAAGCCAGACACATGATTCAGCAACTGTCCGACTTTTTGCGTGGCACCCTGAAAAAAGAAGAACTGCAATGGAGTACATTGGAAGAGGAACTGCAATCGCTGCAACTGTACCTGGATATTGAAAAGGTACGCTTTGGCTACCGGCTGCAAACCGAAACCATCCTGGATGGCCAAGCACTGCACATGAAACTTCCGGCAATGCTGTTACAGCCCATTGTTGAAAATGCCATCAAGTTTGGGCTATACGATACCATTGGGCAAGTAACCATTGTAATAGATGCCCGCAACAGCAATGGCAATTTGGAAGTAACCGTGCAGAACCCTTTTGATGCAGCAACGGCACAGCCCTTACACGGAACAGGTTTTGGCCTTGCATCCATAAAAAGACGGCTGTTCCTGTTATTTGCCAGGCAAGACCTGTTGCATACCACCACAACAGCCGAGCATTTTATAACAACGGTAACCATTCCGCAGTTAAAGGGGTAAACGCATGTTGGGTTGAACTTGTTGAAACCGTTTATGAAAATCGTTTTCAACTTGCCTTCAACAAGCTAAGGCCAACTGTAAAACATAGAACATGAAAGCAATTATAATAGACGATGAACCATTGGCAAGGGTACTGGTAAAAGAATACCTGCAGCCCTATACACATATTGAAGTGGTGCAAGAATGTAATGATGGCTTCGAAGGTGTAAAAGCCATTCAACAATACCAGCCCGACCTGATTTTCCTGGATATACAGATGCCGAAGATTACGGGCTTTGAAATGCTGGAACTGATAGACAACCCGCCACAGGTAATTTTCACCACTGCTTTTGAAGAATTTGCCATTAAGGCATTTGAGACACATGCAGTGGACTATTTATTGAAGCCTTTTAGCAAGGAGCGTTTTGATAGGGCCATGCAAAAACTGCTGCAACAAAAAAACGCTGCGGAGCAAACCAATGCAGTGCTGGAAACCATTGCACAGTCGCCTGTACAAAACCATCGCATTGTGGTAAAGGATGGTGGCAAAATAAAAATCATTCCCATTGCACAGGTGCAATACCTGGAGGCGGCAGATGACTATGTAAAAATACATACGGCAGATGGTGTGTTCCTTAAAAAGAAAACCATGCAGTTTTTTGAAACAGGTTTACAGCCACAGCAATTTGTAAGGGTACACCGCTCCTACATCATCAACGCCTCGCTCATTACAAGAATTGACCCTTACGAAAAAGACAGCCACCTGGCACTGCTGAATACAGGGGCAAAAATTCCAGTAAGCAAGGCCGGCTATACAAAGCTGAAAGAAGTATTGGGCATTTAGTTTTATATGCTATATTTATTATCATTAATAAATATACCTGCTATGAAAAAAATTACTGTTGCAATGCTGTTTCAGCTTGCCTGCCTTGTTGCATTCAGCCAGTCAGACATCAATCAAATAAGAAAGGAATTCGATAGCTTATTGAAAACAACCACCTATGGCAAAAACGATGCTGTTGGCAAGTACTATGATATACGTGGCTTTAAAATGTATTGCGAAACCTATGGTCAAGGTGCCCCTTTGTTAATCATACATGGCAACAGTGGCTCCATCGACAATTTCGCCAAACAGATCCCCTATTTTTCGCAGAAGTACAAAGTAATTATTGCCGATAGCAGGGCACAGGGAAAATCCGCAGACGCAGGCGATTCATTGACCTATGAAATGATGGCCGATGATTATGCTGCATTGCTTACCGCCATGAAAGTGGATTCGGCTTTTGTGATTGGCTGGAGCGATGGAGGCATCAATGGTTTGCTATTGGCCATACGGCACCCGGAAAAAGTAAGGAAGCTGGCAGTAACAGGTGCCAACCTGCGGCCGGACACAACAGCGGTGTATCCCGAAGTACTCAATATGGTAAAGCCAAGCTACAATATGGTGAAGAACAAGAAAACACCTTTGACAGAAGAAGAGAAAGCGGGCTTTAAACTATTGAAGCTTTTGTTGGAACAGCCCAATATACCTGTAACCGACCTGCGCAGGATTGCCATACCGACCCTGGTTATTGGTGGCGACCATGATGTGATTAAGGAAGAGCATACCATGGAAATATACAAGCATATTGCCAAAGCCTATTTATGGATATTGCCTGCATCGGGTCATGCCACGCCTATTGTTTATACCGATGCATTCAACACAACGGTTGACCATTTTTTTGCAACCCCTTATAAAAAGATACAAGGCGGTGGACGGTTCTTCTAATCCATTAAAGGTGCATTGATCTTTTCCCCAACCGGGTGGTCGCTTGTAAAATCAAGTCCAAGAAAAGCAGCTATTGTTTTTGCAAACTGGTTCTGGTAAAAACGTCCCTGTTTCATTTCGCCCAGTGGCTTTGTATCGGGCCCAATTGCAGCAAACCATATTTCGTTTGAATGTGGCGTTTTGGCATTGTGTGTAGTAAACTTTGCTGCATCGCCCCGGCCATGGTCAACCGTAACAAACAAGGTTGTCCTGTTTTTATAAAAGCGGTTATGCTGTATGAATTTCCATATTGCACCAATCAAAGAATCTTCCCGGTGGGCAGCATCTAAATAGCTGTCATAATGCTTGTCGTGGGCCTCATGGTCGGTGGCACTCATGTTTATATAGAGCACACGGGGCTTTGCCTGTTGCATGTATGCAATGGCCTGTCTTGTTTCGGCTGTATCTGCCAGGCCCACCGTAACATCCAGCTTGCTGCGTTGCACATTCAATATTCGGGTAAAGGCCTTCCATGAACCAAATACTTTTACCTTGTTCTCAAAACCTGGCTGCTGGTTAATGAACTCCAACACGTTCTTGTTAGGGTTCAAACCAAAGTCATTGGAGTTGATCAATGTATCGCCATAGCCCGTAAATATTTCGTTATACCCAGGGTAAGAAAACCAGTAACGGTTGGTAACGTTTACATAGCTGCCATCATCCCTATTGCCATATAGCTGGCCAGCCTTGATGAGTTTGTTCCAAAAGAAAGGCATTAATTTCTGCCTGCGTTCGTCCCTGTCATCTGCCCAATATTTATTGAATAGTGCTGTTGAGTCCTGCATGGCAAACTGCTTCTTATTCAGTATAGCCGAATCGGCTCCACGAAACATATCCTGCCAGCGGAAACCATCCAAAGTAACAATCACGATATTTTCTGTTTTCTTCTGCTGTGCAAAGCAAGAAAGGCCCATGGCAATGGCCACAACAAGCAATATGTTTTTCATGCTGCCGAAGTTAATTGAATGAAATAGATAAGGGCAAACTTTGGTTGCCGTATTTTTATACCCGTAACAGATACAACATGAAAGATTTCAAAAAATACTACATCATAACCGAAGAGCCCGAAATTGTTTACCAGGCATTGACCAATGCACAAACATTGCGATTGTGGACGGGTGAGGAAGCCGTAATGAATACAGAACCCGGTTCTGAATTCTCTTTGTTTGGTGGCGACATTGAAGGCAGGAACATAGAATTTGTAGAAGGCAAAAAAATGGTACAGCAATGGTATTTTGATGGTCAGGACGAACCATCCATTGTAACCATCATTTTGCATAAACACAAGGATGGAACATCGGCGGAGCTACGCCATACCAATATTCCAGATGAAGCCTACGAAGACATGACCGAGGGCTGGACACATAATTACTTCCGCTCGCTGATGGAATTTTACGAATAACAACAACGCATCAATGGCTGGCAAAATATTGAACATACTACGTGGTGCCGTTGCAAAAGTTAGCGGGCAGCCTGCTGCCAACGCTACGGCCAAACTTACAATTGAAAGCATGAAAGCAGCTTCCATACAGGAAATAAAACAGGAACTGAACAGCCTCAGCAAAACTGAGCTGGCTGCTTTGTGCCTGCGTTTGGCCAGGTACAAAAAAGAGAACAAGGAACTGCTCAATTTTTTATTGTTTGAAGCACATGATATAGACAACTATATTAAAAATGTGCAGGCCGAAATGGAGGGGCTATTTACAGGCATCAATACCAGCCATGTTTATTTTGCCAAAAAAACATTGCGTAAAATATTACGCACGGCCAACAAACATATAAAGTACGCTAGCAACAAACAGGCAGAAGTGGAACTACTGCTACACTATTGCAGCAAGTTTAAACAACTGGGCCTGCATAAAAAGCAAAGTGCAGCACTGAGCAACCTGTACGACTCGCAACTCAAAAAAATAAGCAAAGCAATTGAGGGCCTGCACGAAGACCTGCAGTTTGAGTATATACGAGAGCTGGAAAAATTATATTAAGCTATGGTATGCAGGTTAAGCAATCCATACAAACATCACACTTTTCAATGAGCAACCATCAACACCACTGGGCAGTCTTTGTATCCAACAATGCCAAAACCCATTTATTGACGCAGCAAATACTCAACGCAAAAGCCCAAGCACCTTTTGATGCATTCAACAATAAAAAAGGTTTACTGTTTTCAAGCATCGTATTAAAAGAACTGATTGAAGAAGAAGCCCGGCACGAATACAGCGATGTTACCAAATACACCAACAGGGTACTGAAAACATTGTCGAGCGGCGAGCAAAAGAAAACATTGCTGCAGCATTTGATGGCACAGCAGCCCGAGTTCATTATACTCGACAATCCTTTTGATAACCTGGATATTGCTTCGCAGGCGGCTTTACGTAGCATGCTAACAGAAGCAGCCAGCCATATTACTTTCATACAGCTTGTTCAACGCAAGGCCGACCTACTGCCTTTTATTACGAATAGCGTTTACCTAGGTGAGCACAATGTAATTGTTGATGAACCCGAAGAACAAGACGTATCCGTTATCAATGACAGTGCTGTAACAATTCCACCACCCATTCATCCATATACAATCAACAATAAAGAACTCATACAGTTCAACAACGTAACCGTACAATACAACGATAGGACCATCATCAACAATATCTGCTGGACAATCAATGCAGGCGAGTTCTGGCAATTGATAGGCCCCAATGGTTCGGGCAAAACCACCATGCTTACCATGATAACGGGCGATAACCCCAAGGCCTATGGGCAGAACATCACTTTATTTGGCAAACGCAAAGGCAGTGGCGAAACCGTGTGGGAGATAAAAGAAAAAATAGGTTACATCACCATGGCCATGACCGACCTTTTTAGCACCAGGCATACCTTGCAGCAAATGATTATTTCTGGTTTTGTGGATTCAATTGGTCTGTACATCAAACCATCGGACCTGCAAATACAACTGGCTAACGAATGGCTGCAACTATTGCAGATGCAGCATTTGGGCAATACGCCTTTCTGCAACCTGTCTGTTGGGCAGCAACGCAAGGCATTAATTGCAAGGGCGATGGTAAAACATCCGCCGCTACTTATTTTGGACGAGCCATTATCGGGTCTTGACGACAGCAATGCAGCAATGGTCATCGCACTCATCAACCAAATTGCCAAGGCAAGTAGCACTGCCATCATCTATGTATCGCACCGTATAGAAGAAGGGCTTTCACCAAAATCTGTTTTTCAGTTAACGGCAACAAAGGATGGTTCGGTTGGCAAGGTTGTATAATTGTTTATGTTACCGGCAACAGTACATGGTTCAACTGCGGAGGCGTCGCACCCATCAACTGAAGAAAAAGGTTGAGCTGGTTTGAAATTGTTTTTAAACTGTGCTGCCGGGTTCAGCAATATCAATGCTGTTAGCTGTTTTTTTCTGTTCGTTATAGAGGTGTATGTTTATGCAGCAGATCCAAATCAAAAATGTTGCAAAACTTATTTTTTGTATAACTGGCAAATAAACAATCCATGCTTTATTGTAATAGCATAAATTGTTTAGCACCACAAGTAAAATGTTCAAAAGACCAAACCTAAAAAGACCCGTCCACTTTTTTTTATAAAGCCCAACAAAAGTTCCGATTGTTGCAATTGCCCCAAATGATGATGCAAGGTTTGTTATCAAGTCGTGGTTTATATGTGTAAACAAAAAGAAAGCAACGGTCATAGCAAGCGTTCCTGAAACCTGTATGGTAAGCCTAAGTTTCCTGTCAAGGTTCATTTGCTTTGGAAATAAAATCCAAAAACATGTAAGCGTTAAACAGAGTATAAACATGGCTGTCAGGGCAACAGGTTGTGCAGGGTTCAACTGGCCATTAATGGCCCGCTCATTTAACAGGTTGCACCAATAATTGTTTGCCCAACTAAACCCAATAGAAATTTGGTCAACCTGCGAACCGCCAGGGTATAAAAATGTGGCAACAATATAAAGTACCACAAAAAGTAATACCCCTAAAATGGGCATCAATACCAATATGCTTTTTGTTCTGTTGGTTGGCTGTTTCAAAATACGATGAAATAGTTGGTGTATAACAAAATAAACACTAACCAAATATATGTAAAAGTTACAATAAGAAATTTTCGTCAGAGTATCGGCGTGGAGTGTCAGGTAAGTACCGCAGATATCATGATTGCCGAAACAGGCGGAGGATTACAACACAAAAAAAGCTTAGTCATATTCTCCAGTTGATGGGTGCGACGCCCATGCAGCTTATATATATTCTTTTGTTGGCTACATTAAATCCTTTATTCTTTTTTGCTTCCCAAAAATTTCGTCCCCATCCAACAATCCACCCCATCCCCGCTACAAAACCCTCGCTATCAAAACCATAAATCGAAAAGCACTAAAAAGCATATACCGTTATTAGATATTCTCAAAATGTTTAACAATCAACAACTGTTTTTTGAATATTGTTTACCCCTTATTTTTGCTAAACTAACAAACGATAGTTTACCATGTCATTACCTACGCTTTTTATCCCAACAGAAAAACTGTTGCAGATTGGCTTATCCGATGCCACGAACATCCACTACCAGTTACAGCCCGATGAATTGACAGAGCAGACGCTTCAAAGAGGCGAAGGCGTGCTGAACGATACTGGTGCATTGTGCATCCGTACAGGCGAGTTTACCGGCCGTAGCCCACAAGACAAGTTTATAGTGAAGGACGCTATAACAGAAAGCAGTGTGCATTGGAACAACTTCAATATTCCCATTGAAGAAAAACACTACCAGCAATTAAAAAAGAAAGTAATTGCCTATTTGGGCAGCAAGGAAGAAATCTGGGTACGTGATGCTTATGCATGTGCAAGCCCCGAGTACAGGACCAACATCCGTGTAATTAACGAAAACCCTTGGAGCAACCTGTTTGCTTATAATATGTTCCTTCGTCCACAGGAAGAAGAACTGGAAAACTTTGAACCTGAGTGGACCATTATACAGGCTCCAGGTTTTAAGGCAGACCCTGCAGTTGACGGGACACGCCAGCACAATTTTGCCGTGGTTTCATTTACAGAAAAAACAATTGTAATTGGCGGCACGGGTTATACCGGCGAAATGAAGAAAGGCATTTTTACCATATTGAACTATGTATTGCCACACGATAAAAATGTATTGAGCATGCACTGCTCTGCCAACATGGGCAACGATGGCGATGTAGCCGTGTTCTTTGGTTTAAGCGGTACCGGTAAAACAACCCTGAGTGCCGACCCTAACCGTAAACTGATTGGCGACGATGAACATGGTTGGACTGCAGATTCCGTATTCAACTTTGAAGGCGGTTGCTATGCAAAAACCATTGACCTGAGTGAAGAAAAGGAACCGGAAATTTTTCATGCCATACGCCCGGGTGCATTGGTAGAGAATATTACTTTTCATGAAGGAACCAATAAAATTGATTTCAGCAGCAAGGCAATTACCGAGAACACAAGGGTTAGCTATCCGTTGGATTTTATCAGCAATGCATTGGAACCAAGCATTGGCGGTTTGCCCAAAAACATTTTCTTTTTAACATGCGATGCCTATGGTGTATTGCCTCCGGTAAGTAAACTTACACCTGGTCAGGCCATGTACCAGTTCATTAGTGGTTACACTGCAAAAGTTGCGGGTACCGAAGCAGGTGTTACAGAGCCTAAATCCACATTCAGTGCATGTTTTGGTGCACCTTTCTTACCATTGCATCCCGGTAAATACGCCGAAATGTTGGGTGAGAAAATGAAGGCCAATAAAGTAAATGTGTGGATGATCAATACTGGCTGGAGCGGCGGTAGCTATGGCATTGGCAACCGTATGAAACTTTCTTACACAAGGGCCATGATTACAGCTGCATTGAACGGGGAACTTGATAATGTTGATTTTGAGGCACATCCTGTATTTGGTATGATGATACCAAAACGTTGCCCTGGTGTTCCAGTAAACATACTGAACCCCCGTTATACTTGGGCCGATAGGTTGGCTTATGATGCAACAGCAAAAAAACTGGCCGAACAGTTCGTGAAGAACTTCGAGAAATATGAGAATGGTGTTAGCGAAGAGATACTTGCCGCCGCACCCAAAATCTAACTGCTTGTTGAGCAGCAACCGCCTCAACAGTTACTCTTAAACTAAAGGAACAAATCCTGCTGTAATGGCGGGATTTGTTTTTTGTAGGACACGGATAACACGAATTGAACAGGTTTTGAAAAGGGATTATCTGCTTCGCAGAATGGATTTGTCTGCATTATAAAACCCTTTTATTCGATTATAATAGATGGAAATGACTAAGGTCAAGATACTTTATCTTCACTTTCAAATTTGTTTAAGGTTGCTTGCAAAGCACTACTTGCCCATTTTCTTCACCGTCAAAACATCCTGTCCTGTGCTGTCGCCATGTTCTTGCAACTTGCCAAAAGCCGCTGCTGTGGCATAATCCAGCACTTCTTGTGGCTCGTGCTGGTTGTATAAACCGTAAATCAATCCGGCCATGAAACAGTCGCCACTTCCACTTCTGTCAACCACGCCTTCGCAGGTAAACTCCGGTGAATTGTATTGCTGATTACCGGTAAACAAACTGGTGTAATACAACAAATGGTTGCCTTCGCTATCAAACCTGAATGTGTTGGCTACTGTTTTGCATTTAGGGAAACGTTGCATAATTTCCTTAGAGGTAGCAAGTGCATGTTGCAAGTAGGCATCCTTGCTTTTCTTGTCGTGTATATGCTCATCGATGTATGTACCAAGCAGGCTGTTGGCACTCCAGATATTGCCCATCACAACATCGCAATGTTCCACCAGTTGGGGCATTACATCAACAGGTTGTTTGCCATATTGCCATAAACGTGAGCGGTAATTCAGGTCAACCGAAATAGTGATCCCTTTCTTTGATGCTGCTTCCAAAGCTTCCAAACATACATCGGCTACATTGGCATTCAATGCAGGGCTAATGGCCGTAAAGTTGAACCATTCCACATCCCGTAAAACCTTGTCCCAATCAATCATACCACGTTTCAGTTCGGAGAACGAGGAATGTTCCCTATCATAAGCCATGCTGCCCTTTAAATCGGCCCCACGCTCCAGGTAATACACACCAATGCGTTTGCCTGCCAGTAGAATAGAAGAAGTATAAATGCCTTTGTATTCAAGGTAGTCAATTACATGATGGCTCATGAAATTATCGGGCAATACGGTACAGTACTTTGTGGGTACGTTCCAGCCAGCCAAAGCTGTTGCCGCATTGGCTTCTGCACCGCCCATATACAAAAGCATCGGATGCTTGTCTGCATCTTCACTGGGTGCAGGGGAAATCCGCAATAACAGTTCACCAAAACAGAGCACTTTTTTCTTTAGCATTTTACAGTAGTTTTAGTTTGATGCAGGCCATACAAATCTAAATATTGATTGGTGAAATATGCAATAAAAAAACCTGTAACAAGTGCTGTTATAAAATGCAATTGTTACAGGTTACTGTATATTTCTAAGCAACTTTTTAGAGCTTATGCTTCTATCCGTTTCATTCTCGGAACAAGGAAGTGCATGATTACCCAACCAAGCAGGTAGGCACTGCCACAAACGGCAAACATGATATAGTAAGCAGTTTCTATCTGGTTGATGCTGCGGTAGTACACAAACATTTGCTTTTGCACAAACATAGAAAGTACAATACCGCCAATACCACCAAACATGCCACCAATACCCGTTACAGAAGCCGTGGTGCTCTTGGGGAACATATCACTTACTGTTGTAAATATGTTTGCACTCCATGCCTGATGTGCAGCTGCAGCCAGGCCTATTACGCCTACAGCCAGCCACATATCAATTTTGCCCAGCACCAACGCAAAGAAGATGGGCAATACACAAAATGCATAGAGCAACATACTTATTTTACGTGCCTTGAACACAGGCCATCCCTTTTTATTGATAAGGTATAAAGGAAGCCAACCTCCACCTACACTACCAATTGTTGAAATAATATAAACTGTGGCTACCGGCCAGCTTGCCGCCTGTAATTTGATTTTGTACACGCTTTCAAAAAAGTCGGGCAACCAGAAAAGATAGAACCACCAGATAGGGTCTGTCAAGAATTTGCCAATAACATAAGCCCAGGTTTGTTTGTATCCCAATAGTTTCAACCAGCTAAGCTTTACCTGTGTTTCTTCCGTCACATTGTCCTTTACTTCGTCCACATCACTTTCTATAAAGGCCAGTTCTTCTTTGCTTAATTTTTTATTCTTTCTTGGTATCTCATAAAAAGCAAACCAGAAAATCAACCAAACAAAGCCCAGCAACCCGGTTGAGATAAAGGCCCATCTCCAGCCCCAGTGCTCCAATATCATCGGAATAAAAATGGGTGTTACAATGGCACCGATATTTGCACCGGAGTTAAAGATACCTGTTGCCAATGCCCTTTCTTTTTTGGGAAACCATTCTGCAATTGTTTTAATGGCAGCAGGAAAGTTGCCCGCTTCTGCAACACCCAAGGCACCACGTACAACCTGGAAGCCTCCAACACCATTTGCCAAAGCCGTTGCCACACCTGCAAGGCTCCAAAAAAAAGTATAGATCCCATAGCCAAGTTTGGTACCCAGTTTATCAATGATCCTTCCGGCCCCAAGCATGCCAATTGCGTAAAATATTTTAAAGGTGATTTCTACATTGGAATAGTCAGCATCGGTCCAGTGAAGTGTTTCAGTGAACGTGGATTTTAAATAGCTGATTACATTTCGGTCAATGTAGTTAATGGTCGTAGCAAAAAAAACCAGTCCGCAAATCGTCCAACGATACCTGCCAATTTTTTCATTCATGATGGGAGCAAATTAGAAATGTTTTTGTAAACCAATCATTGTTTAAGGATGCCGAAGATAAAGAAACATTGCTTACATCGGCACGGGCCTTTAAGCCCCTAAAGTTGGGATGATTTTTTGCAAACAGTTGTTAGTATGCAGGCTTTTTTATGCAATCGTTATCAGTGGCAGCTATTCATCGCCCACATTGTTTTTCATGTTGCTGATCTGTGTTCTTGTACCCAATACAATTACTTTCATGCCGTCCTGTATAATGGTGTCGTATGGCGGGTTGATGAGGAATTTGCCGCCTTTATCCTTTACACCAATACAGTTTACACCGGTCTTCTTCCAGTCCATGATTACCTGTAAAGGCTTGTCGCGTATGCTATCGGGCAGCATGTCATAGCTTACGCTTTCAATGTTGATGCCCGCACCTTCCTCGCCGCTCAAGTAATCTATGAACTCCACCACATCGGGTTTGCTTATCAATGTTGCCATATGTGTACCACCAATTTTATCGGGCATGATTACATGGTCGGCCCCTGCCTTTTTAAGTTTTGCAATGGATGTGGCAGCCGATGCCCTACTGATGATACGCATTCGTGAATTGAGGGAACGTGCAGACAGTACAATGAATACATTGGCGGCATCTGCAGGCAATGCACATACGAGGCTGCTGGCACGTTCGATACCTGCATGACGCAAAACAGCATCGTCTGTTGCATCGCCTTTTATATAAAGCAGCATTGCATCTTCTTGCATGTATGCTTCCAGGTTTTCGTCGTTCTGGTCTATAATTACAAATGGAACCTTGTGTGCACGCAGGGTTTTGGCAGCCTGTTTTCCGTTTCGCCCAAAGCCACAAATGATTACGTGGCCATGAAGCCTGTCCATTTCGTTCATGATCTTTTTGTTTTTAAAGTATAAGGCCATTTCGCCGCTGGCAATAAACTGTGTAAGGCTTGCCAGTGCGTAGGTAAATAAGGAGAAAGAAGTAATGATGAGAATGATGTCGAACACACGGCCTGCATCGCTTAATGGCCTTACCTCCGTGTAACCAATGGTGGTGATGGTTATAACAGTCATGTACAAAGCGTCGAGGAAGCGGTAGTGCTCAATGACCATAAACCCGGCCACTCCGGCCACCACGATCAGGAACATGATGCCGAACCAGATGATTAGTGGTGAGACTCTTTTCAAGGTTTTAAAGCTTTCACATGAAAATAATGATCTTTAACCAACTAGCATAACATCTTTGTGATTGTTCTGCAAAACAAAAGCCATTGCTATTACCACCATGCACACAATGCCAACGCCCCACCACAAGGCATTGAAACCTGCATTGGCAGCAACTTGCGAACCGATGGTGGGTGCTGCCACTTGGGCAATGCTCCAGCCTGCAGTATAGAGTGCTGCATAACTGCCACGGTTATTGTTATGCGTTCTCGATATCCAGTAGGTATTCATAAATGGCATTGCAAACATTTCGCCGATGGTGAAGAGTATCATTGAAACGGTGGCAGAAAGGAATGTGCCCTGCATGATATTCATGCATACAAAACCGAATGCGACTAATGCAATGCCTATGCGGATAAAGAACAATGGGTTCTTTTTACCTTCCAACGAATGTATCATGACCATTTCTATAAAAACAATCATCAGCCCGTTCAATGCCATGAGCATACCAATTTGCTGCTCGCTGATATGCCATACTGTTTTTAGGAACACGGGTTGCATACCAAACAATTGCATGAAGCAAATAGCAAACAGTACCAGCATTGCCAAAAAGAAAAGGAAATTTTTATCCTTGTAAGGCGATATGCCTTTTGCATCGCTTTGCTTTTGTTGATGGTGGTGTTTTACCGGCGGCAGCAATTTTAGCAGCAGCAATGCGGCACAGATATTTGTGGCACCATCTACCCAGAACAGCCAATGGTAATTCCTGGATGCAATGAAGCCGCCCAATGCACCGCCAAACGAAAACCCAAGGTTAATGGCCAGCCGGTTTAGTGAGTAGGAACGGGTGCGGTTTTCTTCTTTGCTATAATGCACGATGGCAGTGGAGTTGGCAGGACGGAAACTCTCATTGCATAAGCTGAGGAAGAAAACGCCTATGCATAGACTTATAAAGTGTTGCAACTGGGCCACTACAAAAAACATGGAACCACCAATAAGCAATGTAAAAAACTGTACATAGTAAAAGCCTATCCTGTCAACCAGCTTACCGCTTATGAGTGCACCCAAAATGGAGCCTGCCCCAAACATGCTTATAACAAAACCGGTTTGCCCAATGCTGTATTGCAGCTTCTGTGTGCAGTAAATGCTCATGAATGGCAGTACCATAGTGCCGCTTCTATTGATTAGGATAACCAGCGACAGTAACCATGTTTCTTTGGTTAAGCCTTGGTATGCATTTTTGTATAAGCGGATTGTTGCAGCTAGCATAAGAGGCGTGAAGATAATTTGTTTACATTGTTAATTGAGATGGAGCATATTTTTGATTGCTTATTTTCACCAAATGCCTAACCTTATAAAACACGTTCCTATTGCACTTATCTACTCAAGGCTCTTTATAGGGGCGGCAATAGTAGTAGCCAGTGCCATGCATATAGAGCAGTATGCAGTAGTTGCCATTTCCCTTTTAACCATCGGGTTGCTTACCGATATTTTCGATGGCATCATTGCCCGGAAACTCAATATCTCTTCACAGAAGCTAAGACGTTTGGATTCGGCAGTGGACCAGGTATTTTTTATAGCTGTTGCCGTGGCAACCTATATTCAATGCCCTAACTTTTTTAGGCTGAATGCGGTAAAACTAGTGGTGCTTTTTAGTATGGAGGGATTGACTTATGTTATCAGTTTCCTGAAATTCAGGAAAGAGGTTGCCACACATACCATTGGTGCAAAACTATGGACATTGCTATTGTTTGCCACGTTGGTAGAAATAATGGTGCATTGCGAATCTACCCTACTGTTCAATTGCTGTTTCTGGATCGGGATGATTACAAGGCTTGAAATAGTTGCCATTATACTGATATTGAACAAATGGACGAATGATGTACCAACCGTTTACCATTCTTTGAAACTGAAACAAGGAAAAGCAATCAAGCGGCATAAGTTGCTGAATGGCTAAACATGTTTGCGTGCCTTTGGCACGCAACAACCTAGGCTTGTATAAAGGTCCCGTGCTGAAGGACCAAACGCCGATGGGTGTCCCTATAGCTGAGCAGAAACCTTCATTGAAGTGATGCTGCCCGTAAACAGCAGCTATACCTCGCTTGCCAGTTTACTTTTTTTGAAGCCATACATAAAATAGATAACCAGACCAATTGCAAGCCAGCCCGTAAACCATGCCCAGTTCAATGCCGTCATGCCCGTTAACAGATACAAACAGGTGGTAAGGCCCAGTAGCGGAATAAGGGAGTATTGTTTGATGAATGTTACGATACACATGATGATGGCCGCTGCCCAGAATATGATGGTTGATATGTTGACCGTTCTTTTTGCCAACAATGCATCGGCAAGGGCTTCCTGAATTTTTTTGGCTGTTGGGTTGCTTACCGATTTAGTGATGCTTTCCGTTTGGGCCTGCGTTAGGCTAAGTTGGAACAGGTTGTGGAAATAGTCTTTTGTACATATTGCCAAAATGATCAATGCCCCAATAATGATTGCAGGATAAATGAAGCGGCCATTGATAAACGGTATATGGAACTTGCCTGCTTCTTTTTCCCTACGGGGAATTAACAGTACGCCGCCGCAAACAAGTACAAATGCAAAAAGGGTTGCTATGCTGGTGAAATCCAATACAAAGGTTTTGTCGGTAAACAGGATGGGCACCCCCACAACCAAGCCTGTAACAATGGTGGAGAAGGAAGGCGTATTGAACTTTGGATGTATCTTTTGGAATACAGGTGGCAATAGCCCATCGCGGCTCATGCTCATCCATATACGTGGCTGGCCCATTTGAAATACGAGCAGTACACTTGTCATGGCCACTACTGCACAAATGGCCACCAGGAACTGCATCCAACCAATGTTGAGGTTCTGTGGCTCAAATATGAATGCGAGTGGGTCGCCGATGCCATCGAAATTCTTATAGTTTACAGAGCCTGTCAATACAAGTGTCAACAGGATATAGATAATGGTGCAGATGACCAATGAAAGTATCATGCCTTTGGGAAGGTCGCGTTGGGGGTTCTTGCTTTCTTCGGCCAGTACGCTTACCGCATCAAAACCAATATAGGCAAAGAACACACCGCTTACTGCTGCCATTACACCGCCAAAACCGTTTGGCATAAATGATTTGATGCCTGCATCGTTTGTTGGTGTCCAGTTACTGGTTAACCCACCCGAAAAAACCATATAGCCACCAACCAGTATAACCAGTAGTACCACTACCAGTTTCAGTATGACCATTACATTGCTAAAGTTCCGGCTCTCTTTAATGCCACGGAAAACAAGGTAGGTAATGAGTATGTTGATGATGAGTGCCGGCAGGTCGAGAATGATTCTTAAGCTACCAATAACAGGTGCGTTAGCCCATGCTGCCAATAATTCTTTGTTGCTGCTACCATCGGTCACGGCATGTTTTGCTTCCATATAACTGGTGCATAGGTATTCGGGAATATGGATATTGCATTTGTGCAGGAAGGAGGTAAAATAATCGCTCCAGCTATAGGCTACGTAGATATTGCCAATGGAATATTCCATGATCAGGGCCCATCCAATGATCCAGGCAAACAGTTCGCCAAAGCTTGCATAGGCGTAAGTATATGCACTACCGGCAACAGGTATGCGGCTTGCAAACTCCGAGTAGCAGAAAGCAGTAAAGGCACATGCAATTGCCGTAATAACAAAAAGTACAACAACACCAGGACCACCATTGAAAACCGCACCACCCAGGCTGCTGAAACTGCCTGCACCCAATATGGCAGCGATGCCAAAAAAGGTAAGGTCCTTTACATTCAGTACACGTTTTAAGCCGGAAGAATGCCCTTCTTCGTTTGCTGCGGCATCAGCAATGATTTTGCCTATTTTTTTTGTACGGAAGATGGAATTGGCCATGTACAGTGTTGTTTTGGTTGAGAAGGTTTAAAGCTAAGGGAATAAGCGGAAAAACAAAAAAGCGGTTTTGAATTTTACAGTCGTGAAAAACAAAAGGGTGAGAGTAGACATGCTGGCGTCCCTTTCACCCTTATATTTTATTTACTTAATAATCACGCTGTACGAGGAACTCTGCCAGCTCAACCATCGGCTTTTTGCGTACTGAGGTTACTGCAATATCTTCTAAATGCTTATAGGCTGTTTGTACATATTTCTCTTTTAGTTCCCTGGCCCATGCATCTACATTACAGGCCCTGAATATGGCCAGTATCCTTTCAACCTTGTCTGCAGGGTTCTGTTGCATTAGTTCCTTCATTTCTTTTTTCTGTGCATCAGATGCTACTTCCAAGGCATGCAGTAGTAAAAAGGTTTTCTTGTTCTGCCGTATATCGCCACCAACATCCTTACCAAATTTTTCGGGGTCGCCAAAAGCATCCAGGTAGTCATCCTGAATCTGAAAGGCAATGCCTAGGTTCCTTCCAAATTCATACAAGTGGTTGCAGTTGCCTTCGCTTGCACCACCAATAATGGCCCCCATTTGCAGGCTTGCCGCTATAAGTACAGAGGTTTTAAGGCTGATCATGTGAATGTACTCATCCAGCGAAACAGTTTCCTGTTTTTCAAAATCCATATCCAGTTGCTGGCCTTCGCATACCTCTCTGGCTGTTTTATTGAAAACGGACAATATGCGGTGCAGGTAGTGGGTGTTTATTTTGTTGATGTAATCGTAGCAGCGTATCAGCATTACATCGCCACTTAACAGAGCGGTATTGTCGCCATATTTTTTATGTACGGTTTCCATGCCACGTCTTAGCGGGGCCGCATCCATTATATCGTCGTGTATCAGCGTAAAGTTGTGAAACAGTTCTATGGCAGTGGCCACATGGTATGCATCGGCATGTATTGCGTCAAACAGTTCGTTGCCCATCAGGCACATCACGGGCCTTATCCTTTTGCCCCCCATGGACAGAAAATAATTGTTGGGTTCGTATAAGGTGGAGGGCTGTTCGGGAAAGTGTGCAACCGCAAACCTTTCCGCAAAATCATTAACTAAATCTTTTAACAAATGCATGGTACAAACCTAATAGAAAATCCACTTCCATTTTGCACGCAGCGGAATAAATTAAAAACTGGCATGGTTTTATTATCAGAGAAGATGAACTAAAAACATTACTTATGAAAAAGTTTCTCATCCTAAGCCTCATTGCTACTACCTGTACCATTGCAGCATCTGCACAAAGCATGGGCTCAAGTTATACCACGGCTGTTGGTGTAAAGATATATCCAGGAGCCTTGTCCGTAAAGCATTTCACCGCTAGTAACAGGGCTATTGAAGGGCTGGGTTATTTCTGGCAATATGGTTTCCGGGTTACGGGACTATATGAAATTCATGGCGACATAAACGGTGCCCCGGGGTTGAAGTGGTATGTTGGCCCAGGTGCCCACATTGGTACATGGAACGATAAATGGAAAAAGGATTACCCTAGTCGCGAAAGTGGTTTACAGTTGGGTATAGATGGCGTATTGGGCCTTGATTACAAGTTTAACGGTGCCCCTATCAACCTTAGCTTCGACTGGCAGCCTTCATTCAACTTTGTTGGCTATAATTATTTTGAAGGCGGTTGGGGTGGCCTTGGTATCAGGTACACTTTTTAGAATACAGCAACTCCATCATAAAGAAAGGGTGCATTTAATATGCACCCTTTTATTTTTTGTACAGGCTTTGGTATGCAGGTTGGACCGTAGTGGCGTCGCACCCATCAGCCAAAGAACAATATTGGGCAACCTGCTATCTAAAACTGTCAATCATTATTTAAATAGTGTGGCAAATATTGTGGATTATTTGCCACAGTACCCATTAGTAAAAAAGATTGGACAATACATTGCTGGCGTCGTTTGTAGCAGGTTTCAATCCCAGAAATTTATTCATCTGGTTTTTTACCAAAGTACCTGCAAGCTGTGTCTTTAAATTGCTTAAAAGGCTTGCCTGTTTTTCTTTGTAGGCTGTTTTATTGGTTTGCAACAAAGGCAGTATCTGCGATTTTGCCTGCATAAAGGTGGAAACTGCACTGGTTACTTTGGGTACCTGCGTTGCACTTAAACCCAGCTTGGTGGTAAGTTTGTCCGTAATGCTTTTCGTTAAGGTGTTTACATCAAAACCCGCAGCAGATGCTACTGTTTTTGCTTTGTCCAATATTCCCTGTGCGTTGGAAACAGATGAAATGCCCATTGCAATAATGGCAACAACAATCATTTTTTTCATAACAAACATTTTAATGATTAAAAATTATGCTTCTAATTTAAAAAGGCTATCCACAAATTCCTTTTTGTCAAAAATCAACAGGTCATCAATTTTTTCGCCCACACCTATAAATTTAACCGGTATTTTAAATTGGTTGGCAATGGCCAAAACAACACCGCCTTTGGCTGTGCCGTCCAATTTGGTAATGGTCAATGAAGTTACATCGGTAGCTGCTGTAAAATGTTTGGCCTGCTCCAGTGCATTCTGCCCGGTGCTGCCATCCAGTACCAGCATTACCTCATGTGGTGCATTGGGTATTACTTTTTGAATAACCCGTTTAATCTTGCTAAGCTCATCCATTAAATGTACCTTATTGTGCAAACGGCCGGCGGTATCAATAATTACAATATCACTACCTTTTGCCACGGCACTTTGCACGGTATCAAAAGCTACTGCACTAGGGTCGCTACCCATGGCCTGCTTTACAATGGGCACACCTACCCTTTCGCTCCAGATGGTTAGCTGGTCAACTGCAGCGGCACGAAAAGTATCTGCCGCCCCCAAAATTACATTGTGCCCGGCTTTTTTGTAGTTATGTGCCAGCTTGCCAATGGTTGTTGTTTTGCCTACGCCGTTAACGCCCACCACCAGTATCACATAGGGTTTCCTGCCTTCGGGTATCTCAAAATTCTTGTAGGAGCTGTCATCTGCATCAATCAGCACATTCCTGATCTCTTCCTGCAATAACTTATTCAGTTCGGAAGTATTGATGTACTTGTCTTGCTTAACGCGTTTTTCAATACGTTCAATTATCTGTATGGTCGTGTCAATACCTACATCGGCACTTACCAATGCATCTTCCAAACTGTCCAGCACTTCTTCATCAACGGTGCTTTTGCCTGCTATGGCTTTGGTTATTTTAGAAAAGAAGCCCTCTTTGGTTTTCTGCAGGCCTTCATCCAGGCTCTCCTTTTCTTTCTTGCCAAATAGTTTATCAAAAAATCCCATGGTTATTGATTATAGCAATGATTTTACTTAATTTCTATCAAACTAAAAAAGCCATTCCTTGTTGTGGAACAGCTTTTAATATAGTGTATGCCTTGCCAATTATTTGGCAGCCAAAAAGTCTTTTACTTTATCCTTGTGCACTATAGCTTCCTTAAAAGTATATGCACCAGTTTTAGGGCTACGAACAGCCTTAATTACTTTAGTCCAGTTTTTTGCCTCAGCGGCGGCTTTTAAGTCTTTTACCTTAGCGTTTTTAGAAGCTGCTTTTGCCATGATTATTTAATTTCTTTATGAACAGTTACTTTTTTCAAAATCGGATTGAACTTTTTCAACTCCATACGTTCTGGAGTGTTCTTTTTGTTCTTTACAGTGATGTAACGGCTTGTGCCGGGCTGACCTGAAGTTTTATGTTCGGTACATTCCAAAATCACCTGAACCCTGTTACCTTTCTTTGCCATTGTATAGGAAATTTACCTTGTGGTGTGTAATTGTAATTAAATTAGATTTTGTTGCCTTGGGCCCTTAAATCTTTAATTACAGAAGCCAGACCATTTTTATTAACGGTACGGATTGCTTCTGCAGAAAGCTTCAATGAAACCCAACGGTCTTCCTCAGCAAAGAAGAAGCGTTTTGTTTGCAAGTTTGGTAAAAAGCGGCGCTTGGTTTTAATGTTTGAGTGAGAAACACTATTTCCAGTTTGAGGCTTCTTGCCTGTAAGTAAACATACTCTAGCCATAACACATTTTTTTTTCGGGACGGCAAAAGTAAGCACTTGTGCCGAAATATCCATATAAAAAAGAAAGTTTTTTAAGGAATTTATTTATTCTTTCTAAATGCCTTTCAAAACAAATCAAAAACCCCACTGAAAAGTGGGGTTTTTGACTGAATAATTTATCTATTAAAGCTCTCTAAGCTTCATTTCTACCCTTCTGTTCTTGGCACGGCCAGCCGCAGTTTTATTGTCTGCAATTGGTTTTTCCATACCGTAACCAGTAGCACTTAAACGGTTTTCTGCAATACCTTTCTTTTTAAAGTATGTCATTACCGCAGTTGCACGGGCTTGGGATAATTTCTTGTTCAAAGCCGCAGAACCTGTATTGTCTGTATGGCCTTCAATATCCAAACCAAGAGTTGAGTTGTCAGTTTCGTTCAACAAAGCAACAATCTCGTCAAGGGATGCATAGCTTTTCTTCAACAATACAGCACTACCAGTAGCGAAATAAATATTGGTAGCTGCTTTTTCTACTTTCTTCTTTTTCTCTTCTGTTATTTTAGGAAGCGGGCAACCACCATTGCTTGCAGGACCAGCAACAGTAGGGCATTTATCTTCTTCATCGTTGATGCCATCACCATCTGTATCCGGTATTGGGCAACCTTTGTAACGTGCCAAACCTGGAACAGTAGGGCATTTGTCTTCTTCATCGTTGATGCCGTCTTTGTCTGTATCAGGGATAGGGCAGCCGTTGTATTTGGCTACACCTGGTACAGTAGGGCATTTATCGTTATCGTCGTTGATGCCATCTTTGTCTGTATCCGGTACAGGGCAACCATTGTATTTAGCAACACCTGGTACAGTAGGGCATTTGTCAAGACTGTCCACAATGCCGTCTTTATCTGTATCCTTAGGCTCAACTTTCATTGGTGGTGGTGGTGGTGGAATCACCTTTACTTCTTTCTTGTCAACCAATGGAGAACCAAAGCCAATAGAATAATTTAAGTGGTAGTTAACATTGGCAGTAGTTACAGGTATATGGTAAGAAACTTGGGAAAATATAAAAGATTCGCCGCCGCCTAAATTGAACTGAAGACCGGCACCTGCAGGGATGTAAGCCCCAAAAAAGCTGCCTCCGTACATGGAAGCACCAACGCCACCAGATACAAAAGGAACCACAACATACTTGTCTGTTAACAATTTAAGGTTGATGGCTGCTTCGGTTTCAAGCAAAAATTTATTTTCACCGTATTGTCCACGGGTCAAAAAAGGATAGTCAAGGAATGAACCGGCCAATGTTCCCATAAAATCTACCTTATCGCTCAAACCTTGAAAATACTGCAGGCTTAAACCAGGGGTCATTTCAGAAAACTTTGCCCATTGCTTATTTCCCAATACGGTAGCAAGTGAAGTGCTTCCAATAAGGTCGGGGGTTTTAAAATCTTTCAGGAAAAAATTGACGCTTAGGGTTGGTCTTTTTTTCCAACTTACAGCCTCCTGTGCAAATGTGGCACCCAGAAAACCGAAAGTCAACAAAGACATGATAAGTTTCTTCATAAAAACAGTTTTATTAATTTGGCAAAAATAAGGTGTGTATCTTATTATGTGTACATTAACATTGAAATAATTATCACCAATTATTTTGCCGTATTTGTAGATGAATGCTCAATGAAGTAAAGAAATATTTAGACATTGTATACGTATTGTTCCAATTACACCAGATATCCACATGATAAAAAATATTAAATCCTGTGTAACCATTGCCATTGCGGCATATTTTGGCCTTATTTCTTGTGCAACACCCGCCTCGATAGCCCACAGCAGGTATGGGCTAAAGGTAATTAGTAGCAAAGCAGGTTATATAAAGTCAGTAAAACTGGACAGTACCAAGCGGATGGTGGCATTAAGCAACTTTATTGTTCCCCTGAATACGGATTGGAGGTATGCCAGCTCTGCCAATTTCACTGGTAAGGCTTTGTATAAAAACCCTTTGGCTTGTATGCGTATAGAAGCCGCAGAAGCCCTGTACCGGGTAAATGAAGAATTGAAGCAGCAGCATCTTGGCCTAAAGCTATTTGATAGTTACCGCCCTTATTCCGTTACCATGAAAATGTGGGAAGCGGTGCCTGATGACCGTTATGCTGCCAATCCTGCCAAAGGCAGCGGACATAACCGTGGTGCCGCAGTAGATTTGACCCTTTATGATTTAGACACTGGTGCCGAATTGTGCATGCCTACCCCGTTTGATGATTTTACCGAGAAGGCCCATCATAGTTACATGCAGTTAGACAGTATGGTTCTTAAAAACAGGAAGCTGCTAAAAACCGTAATGGAGAAGCATGGCTTTGTTGCATTGGATACAGAATGGTGGCATTATTACCTGCCCAATGCCGCACAGCGTTTTGAGTTGCTTGACCTGGACTTTAAAAAGATGAGGAAATTGCTAAAGCAATAACACTATCCCATTTCAATAACCTGTAACACTGCATCGAGATTGATTGTCCCAAATACGTGTGGAAATGCCTGATTGATGGATGGGGACAATTCGTATTTCAGTTCATGCGTAAGCTTTGCTGTATCGATTACAAGTTTTACCAACCCTGTTTTGCCCGCAAAATACCTTTGCAGCACACCAGCAACCTGTCCGTCAGTACTGCAATGTATAAAGCCTTCCGCAGCCAAAGAAGGTGCCGTATAAAACCCTTGTTTACAGGCGGCCTCCCATTCGTTTTTTGTAGTAATATGATAGATGATAGGTGACATGACTTAATTGGTTTATTAATGATAGTTTATCCGGAAAATATTTACTTGCGTTTCCATAACACAACATTGTTCCTTACAATAACTGCATTGTAATACTTATCAATGGTTGCCAGCTCTGGTATATGGCTTGCAGTGTCTACAATGACCCATGGGTAATTGTCATTGAAAGAAAATGCCTTTGTGGATGGACTTCCCTGGTATTGCTGGTACACATATAGCTCCTTGCCCTTTACCCGGTAGTCCAATTGCAATGCAGGCAGGAAGAAGGCACTGAAAGTATAACAGGTATCTATTGCAGTATTGCTTTGTTGCAGCATGGTTTTGCTTATAAGCCATGCAGATCTATCCTCATCGGAGTGGCTGTGTTCCATAATGCTTTTCCTGCCAAACAACCCGTAACAAGAAACAAAAAAAGCCGAGCAAAGCACCATTATCGCAAACTGTCTTTTTGCAGGTATGCATACGTTGATTGACATTACCAGAAAAAGCAATGAGTATGCAACAAGATGGAAGAAGATCCGGTGGGCAAAGTAGGTACGTTGAATCATGAAACAAAAAATAGGGAAATAGAAGCCCACTATTGCAATGTGCAGCACCAACCTGAGTTTATTGTTGGTAGCAGATGTGCTGCCTGTTTTTATCCATAACGCAATTGCTGCTATTGTAACAACAATAATCAGTGCCCATGCTGCCATTGGTTTTTCATTATAGCTATAGTCGTAAATAATGGAAGCAAAATTTGCAATATCGGCACCGGTAATAGTTGGCAGTTTATCGTAACCAACATACAATATTTTATGAAAATTACTCCAGCCGCCAGAGGAAACAATTACAGGCAGATAAAGCAATAAAGTAATAATAGCACAAACCATCCCACTTATACATAGGCTTTTTAGCTGGGCATGTTTTTTATTCATCAACCAATACAAAAAACAAGAAACCATCATTATAGTGTAAACATAGATATAGCTGGGTATAGTATATAAACCTGCAATGGAAAATGCCGTGAAATATATCCAGTACTTTTTCCTATTGCCAGTTTCAATATTGACCAGGGCTAATAAAGAAGCATTGCAAAACATGAACAGGAAACTATATCCCCTTGCCAGAAAAGAATACACCACAACAGGCAGGGCAGTAACAAATATGGTTACCGCCAGTGCAGCTATTACATCTTTGGCAAAATGCCTTACCAATTTGAATAATGCTATTGAGCCAATAAACATGGCCATTAAAGATGGTAACCTGTAGGCAACAGCATACGGAACAGGCAGGAAACCGAAAAAGTAACTTACCATCGAATACAGTATATGATTATTGGGATACGGGTAAAAAGTGGCAGCAACCACAGGGCCATTCATCATGAAGTTGTTCATGGAGTATGCCTCATCATGCGTTACGGCATAGTGCATAATATACCAAAGGCCCTGAGCAATTAGTATGGTTAATGCAGCAAACAAAACAACCTTGGACAGGTTTTCCATCTGCTTCCATGTTGCGTAAAAAGACTGAAATGGATACAGCAGGAAATGCAGGAAACGTTTCAACAATGCTGTCAGTTTTTCTGCATATCTGATCGCCACAGCAACCAGCACCAATAACAATATACCAACTACTAAAGTCAATGTCTTGAATATACCATGCAGGTGTGGTGTAACGGATTGTGCAATTGCATCAGCCCGTTGCTTCTTATGAATGATGCCGGCAACATAGGCAACAAAGTCACCATAGCTTTTATGCACTGGCAGGTACACCCAAAAGAAGTACATGCAGAGTGCCATTATTGCCAGCAATATGATAAGAATTTTTCCCTTCATTGCAGTTGCTATCTTTTTACTGTTGTTTCCGTTTCCATAGTACAGCTTCTTTCCTGGTCAAGATAGGAATATATTCTGCATGCAACTTATTCGAATCGTTTAAAGGGTATTTGTAAGAAGTAATGATCCAAGGATATTTTTCATTCAGATCAAACAACCTGGTTGAAGGGCTATTGGGTTCAACCTGATACACCACAATGTCTTTTTGGGCAAGTGCCCATTTCATTTGTATAGTGGTAATAAAGAAAACACTGAAAGAGTAACAGGTATCTGTACCGCTACTGCGGTTTTCGAATAGTTTGTCTGTTATTTCCCAAGCCAGTGTATCGGGTTTTATTTCGTTGTGAATGATGGCACTCTTCAAGGCAAAAGCAATATTCAATCCCAAGAAAGCAAGTACCGCAGCAATGCCAACTACTTTTTTGTACACTGCTTTTCTAAAGCTACCTAATATTAATACGATTAGTAAGGCAATACAAAGCGACATGTATCCATGTATCCTTTCGGGTGGGTATTTATGTTGCACTATAAAACTTAAAAGGGGTATGCTTAAGCCCACAAGTGCAAACGGCAATGCAATGAAGGTATTGTAACGGTTTTCTTTTTGCCTGGCAAATGCATATAACACCAACCATACAAACACCACAACAAAAAAGATTGCAGTAAGGGGTCTTTGTTCAAAAAAATGGAACAGGTAAATATCTGATGCGAGGCGCCATATACGGGCAAAAGACGGACCATAGCTTTCGTCGTAACCAAAATAGATGACACTTAAAAAGCCTTTCCATCCACCAGAAGCGATCATGATGGGTATGTATAGCAACAAAGTAACCATACCTGTAATTGCAATGCTTTTAATGAATGCACGCAACTGTTCTTTCTGCCTTAACCATAGCAGTTGAAAAAAACCGGCAATTACTACACTGCCGTAACAGTATATGAAACTTGGTACCGTGTACAAACCGAGTACGGAAAACAGTATGAATAACCTGCTATAGGTTTTATTCTTTGTCTTTATAAAATTGATGACACAGTACAGGTTAAATGCAAAGAACATAAACACGAAGCCATAACCCCGGGCAAGGAACGAATAAGTCATTACAGGCAAGAGCAACACAAAAATGCTGATACCTATACTTGCAACAAAGTCATTGGTCAATTGCTTAAACAACAAGTACAGTATAAAGCAGCAAATCACTATAGCAAAAAGTGCCGGCAGGCGAAAAGCATATTCCGGCGGTAGTGGCAAATATTTGAATGGCCAACATACAATGGAGAACAGGATATGGTTGTTGGGATAAGGGTAGAAAGTAGTGGACACTATGGGACCAGGCAAAATGAAATTGGGTATGGTATAGGTTTCATCATGCGTGTAGGGAATGGTATGCATCAGGTACAGTGCCCTGCCGATTGTATAAACCATTGCAATGGTAAAAATGCACCTGCTTATAACCATGCTGTCATGCCAGTTCCGTTTCCATACATTTGTCGCTTTTTTGAATACTGCAAAACAGCGGGAAGCTGCCCTGCACAACAGGTTAATTTTATATACTGCCAAACCCGTAAGCAATACCAATAGCACAGCGGCAAACGATACAACCAGTTTTATGTAGTGGAAATAGTGTGGCGACAAATGTTCTCTTATAGCATCAACCCTTTGCTTTTTATTGATGATGGTAGCAGCGTACATAGTAAAATATTCATAGCCCGTATAAATAGGCAGCAGTATGCCGGTAATGAATACATACCATCCAATGGCCATTAATAACAAGATGAGGATTCTGTAACGCATCTATCTCAAAGTTTGTTTAAGAGTCAAGCAAACTTCGCTATAATCTGCATTGCAACACAAAATAATTCGTATGCTATATAAGGCCCTACTTAATTGCTGAGTAGTACAGGGTTTGTTCCTATCAAGAAATGGATGCGGGAATACATTTGTTATGATTTGATGCATGCAATAAAAAACGGCTGATGCAATATGCATCAACCGTTCAGCATTATCTATGTTGTTATTCCTTATTATTTAGGCATTACTACTGTATCAATTACATGTATCACACCATTTTTTTGGTACACATCTTTAATTGTTACCATGGCCATGCCACCTTTCTCATCCCATAACATTAGCTTGTTGCCTTTCATGGAAGCCTTTAAAGTACCGCCTTCAACCGTTGTGAATACTGCTGTGCCATTGCCTTCTTTTATTTTGGCTGCAATTGCTTTTGAATCCCATTTGCCAGCTACAACATGATAGGTCAATATCTTGGTCAACGTTGCCTTGTTCTCTGGTTTAACTAGGTTTTCAACGGTTCCTTTAGGCAGTTTGTCAAATGCGGCATTTGTTGGTGCAAATACGGTAAATGGTCCCTCGCCTTGCAAGGTCTCTACCAAACCTGCAGCTTTCACGGCAGCTACCAATGTTGTATGGTCTTTGGAGTTAACTGCATTCTCTACAATGTTTTTGGATGGGTACATGGCTGCACCGCCAACTGTAACTGTTTTTTCCATTTTGTCCTGGGCAAAAGTGGCACTGAATAAAAATGCCGATACAAGCATTAAAGCAATCTTTTTCATAACTGTAATTTTGAGTGTTTGTTGAATGTGTGTTTCGGATACAGTTACGGCATAAGGGGAAGCTTGGTTTTGAAAAGACCTATTTTTTATTGTAGTAAGTTTTCTACAAGATATTTTTGAATATCTTACACAAACCTTATCTACTCAATTTAAAATAGCAAAACCTTTTATTCATGCTGCTTACAGAAGAAAAGATGAAGGAGGCTAAAAAGAAACTGACCCGAGGCTTACCTGAAAGTGAGTTAAAAAATGAGCTACAAGCAGAAGGATATTCAGAAGATGAGATCAATAAAATTTTTGCCCCGCAACCTTACGATATGCGTTCTTGGTACCTTCTATTTGGTATATTGATTTGTTTGTTCGGATTTAAACAAAGTTCCTTGCTCATTATCATTTTAGGTATGGCATTGTTGTTTCTCTATTATAAAGAGCATGTTAGGAAGCAAAAGAAAAACGAAGAATCCGAAGCATAAAAAAGCCCCCAACTTTCGTTGAAGGCTTTTACTATCTGTCATCTAACAACTTTCTTCTGTCAATCTCCTAACTAAGCTTCTACAGCATTCTCTACAAGTACGGTTGCCTTGTTGTTCAATACCTCAACAAAACCGCCAGTAATGGTAAAATTCTCAAAACTTGTTTTGCTTTTCAAAATTTTCACATTGCCTTTTCCCAATGCACTTACCAATGGGGCATGGTGGTTCAGTACTTCAAACAAACCGTCCACGCCTGGCAATTGCACACCATACACATCGCCGCTGTAAATCTTTTTTTCTGGTGTAAGTATTTCTAATATCATTGTTATGCGTTTAAGTTTTAAGGCTTAAATGTTCAATGTTTACATCAATTCTAAACATTGAACATTCAAACTTTAAACATAATTATCCTTGAGCCTGTGCCATCATTTTTTTGCCTTTCTCTATTGCATCTTCCAATGTACCAACCAGGTTGAAAGCTGCTTCTGGATACTCGTCCACTTCACCGTCCATAATGGCGTTGAAACCACGGATGGTATCTTCAATGCTTACAAATACACCTTTCAGACCAGTGAACTGTTCGGCAACGTGGAAAGGTTGTGATAGGAAACGCTGTACCTTTCTTGCACGTTGTACTGTCATTTTATCGTCATCGCTCAATTCATCCATACCCAAGATGGCAATAATGTCCTGAAGCTCTTTATAACGTTGCAATATCAATTTAACCCTGTTGGCTGTATTGTAGTGAGAATCACCAACAATGGCTGGCGTAAGTATACGTGAAGTAGAATCCAATGGGTCAACCGCAGGGTAGATACCCAAATCCGCAATCTTACGGCTCAATACCGTAGTTGCATCCAAGTGGGCAAATGTTGTTGCGGGAGCCGGGTCAGTCAAGTCATCCGCAGGTACATATACCGCCTGTACAGAGGTAATGGACCCGTTTTTGGTTGATGTGATACGCTCTTGCATCAATCCCATTTCAGTTGCCAATGTTGGCTGGTAACCCACCGCAGATGGCATACGGCCCAATAGTGCCGATACCTCAGAACCTGCCTGCGTGAAACGGAAGATATTGTCTACGAAGAACAGGATATCCCTACCCTTTCCTGTACCGTCACCATCACGGAAATACTCTGCAATGGTCAAACCACTCAAGGCAACACGGGCACGTGCACCTGGCGGCTCGTTCATCTGTCCAAATACGAATGTAGCTTTTGAATCTTTCAGTCCTTCAAGGTCCACTTTGCTCAGGTCCCATCCACCTTCTTCCATGCTGTGCTTGAAACCGTCACCATATTTCATGATGCCCGCTTCAATCATTTCACGCAATAGGTCATTCCCTTCACGGGTCCTTTCACCCACACCTGCAAACACAGACAGACCACCGTGGCCTTTAGCGATATTGTTGATCAATTCCTGAATCAATACTGTTTTGCCCACACCGGCACCACCAAACAAACCAATCTTACCACCTTTTGCATAAGGCTCAATCAGGTCAATTACTTTGATACCAGTATATAGCACTTCGCTGGCAGTACTAAGGTTTTCAAATAATGGTGGCTTATTGTGAATAGGACGGCCACCAGCTTTGTTCACCTGTGGCAAACCGTCAATAGCATCGCCTGTTACGTTAAACAAACGGCCATTGATGCCTTCACCTATAGGCATGGTAATAGCCTTGCCAGTGTCAGTTACTTCCATGCCACGTACCAAACCTTCGGTACCTTCCATTGCAATGGTACGTACACTGTCTTCGCCCAAGTGCTGTTGTACTTCAAGCACCAAAGTGTCGCCGTTTTCTCTTTTAAGTTCCAACGCATTATAGATTTCAGGCAAAGTGGTATCGTTGGGAAAATGCACATCCACAACCGCACCAATGATTTGCTTGATCTTACCTTTTGTAGCCATATATGATAAGGTTTTTTATTTGGCGGCAAAGGTAAGGTTCTGGGGCTTTCAAAAAAGAGGAATTTTCAACATTTGGTAGATTTTTATGTGGCCAGCCGCAGCATTCCAGCCCAGCTTTACTGGCGTCGCACCCATCAACGTACATAACATAAGTGAGCATGAATGCTTTATAACGAAAAAGCTGCCCAGTGTGGGCAGCTTTTGTACAATATATTCAGTAATGGACGTTTTTTACCTGCCCCTCAACCAAAGCTTGGGGTTCAAAGGGGTACCTTTATCGTTATTGATCATGAACAACAATGATCCTTGCCCATCAATATCGGTTCCTGAGCTGCCCAATACAGTTCCGGACCTTACTTCCTGGTCTTTGGAAACCTTTACGGAAGACAGGTGGCTATAAGTAGTATAGTATTTTCCATGTTTCACTATTACAGCCTGCTCGCCACCAACATCACCCACATACGAAACCTTGCCATCTGCCACACAGGTTACATTGCTGCCTTCTGGCATGGCAATTTCAATTCCATCACTTACACCGGTAAGTTTACCCCCTGCCCCATAGGTACCAAACGGAACAAGTATCGTGTTGCTGGTAACTGGCCAGGGCAAATGGCCACGACCTTTCTCGAAATTGATAGAAACTTCTTTTACTTCTTCTGTCGACTCCAGCTTACTTGGGGCACGATCGTCCTTTTTTGTGGTTACCATGCCGGTAACAGGATCGTTGTTTTTGGGTTTCGGTGTTACAGTAGTTGTTGTGGCAGGTTTGTTTGCATTACTTTTTGCAATAGCATCTTCTTTGGCTTTTTGATCTTTTAACCTTTTAGCATCGGCAATCTCTTTGTCTTTTGCAATTTTTGCTTTGCGTGCTGCTTCCGCTTCATCCCTTCTAATGATGGCCAAAATTGCACTTTGCATATCCTGCCTTTGTTTGGCTTTTTTCTTTATCTGAACAGATACTTCTTTCTCTTGGTTCTTTAAGTCCTTTACGATTTCGGTCTGCTTCTTTTTATCCTCTTCCAAATCCACCAATTGACCTTTTTGATTTTGCAGAACCAATCCCTGCTCCTTTTTGCTTACGTCAAGCGTATTTCTTTTTTGAGCTAATACTTCTTTTGTCTTTATAATATTATCTACCTGTGTTTCCCTTAGTTGCCTATAGCTTTTTAAATAGGTTACCCTTTTCAGGGCGTCATTAAAACTGGTAGCAGAAAAAAGGAAATTGAGGTATTGGTAGCTACTTCTGTTTTTATAGGCAAATACAATGCTTTGGGCATATTTCTGCTTAAGGGTATCCAATTCTTTGCCCATCCTGTAAATATCCAGTTCATTCTGGTAAATGGTTTCATCCAACAACTTTACCTGTTTGCTTATTGTATTTATCAACTCTTCCCTAGCAGCAATCTTGCGTTGCACAGATGCCACTTGGCTAAGGGACAGTTTCTTGCTTTTCTGTATCTGTGTAAGCGAATTGGTTAATTCAGTAATCTCCTTTTTTAAATCGCTTTCCTTTTTTTGCAGTTCGTCTTTGGTTTGTGCATTGGCAAACAATACACCTGCTGACAAAAGAACCAATAAAAACAGTTTATTTTTCATGCAAAAGAATTTAGTGGTTAGAAGGTTAATGATTACAAGCTAACGGCGAATACATAAAAAAAATTATTGCTTCTTGTAACTTTTAGGAATATTAAACACATAGGTTAAAGGCTCGTTAAAGGCATATTGCTTAAAATCCAGCCAAACATCCAGTTTCGATTTTTCGGCAACGGAAATTTTCCTGTATGTCGAGAAATTGAATCCAGATTTGTTTTCATACGTACTGAAAGATATATCGCAGGTCCTGCTACGCATGTCTTCTATATCATCCAACTTGCTGTGCAATACCCTATAATCGCTATTGTCCAGGCTTAACATGTGTTTGAAGATATCACCCACCATCAGCACGGAGAGTTGCGATCCGCCGGCCTTGTACGAAACAATATTGTTATTGATGAAAACAGGATTGCCGATAAACATGTCCTGCAGGGTCTTGAAATCGAAAGGGATCTTGGTTACTTCCTGTATATAGGACAGGCTCCTGTACTGCACTATTTTATCAATCTTGTTTACCACCACCACACTGTCCTTAGTAATTTTTACAGCGAAACCCTCTTTGGAAATACCCAGAAAACTGCCTACCAATCTCAAATAAATGGCTTCGTCTTTTTTCATGTATAAGTACACTTTGAAGCTTTTGCTATCGGAAGCACTTTCGTAATCGGCTTTTATGGTGGCTGTGAAAGTGGTAAAATCGATACGTTGCTGCATTACTTTGCCCATGATGTTTTTGATCAAAGCCGCAGAATCAACCGTTGGGGCTTCTTTTACCTTAACGGTTTGGATGGTGTCTTTTTTGGTAATCGCAGTCTGTATGGTCTGTACCTTCTTGGTTGTACGGCATGAAAATATGAATACCGAGAACGGTATAATGAATAGTGCTAATTTTTTCATGCTGCGAATTTATTGTTTTCCTGTGTGACCAAAGCCACCCGTGCCCCTTTCTGTTTCGTTAATAATTTCAACAGGTAGCAATTCAACCTGTTCAATCTTCATGAAAACCATTTGGGCGATTCTGTCGCCATGATTGATTGTTTGTGCTTCGTTGGAGAGATTGATGAGGATAACTTTGATTTCGCCCCGGTAGTCGGCATCGATTGTGCCCGGGGAATTAAGGCAGGTAAGCCCTTGCTTTATGGCCAGACCGCTACGTGGACGTACCTGTGCTTCATAGCCTTGCGGTATTTCGAGAAAGATGCCAGTTGGTACCAAGGTTCTTTCCAAGGATTGCAGCGTGATGGAAGACTCAAGGCTGGCACGGATATCCATTCCTGATGATCCTATGGTTGCATATTCAGGAAGCTGGTTGGAGGATTGGTTGATGATTGAAATTTGCATTGAAGAGGATTTAATAGGCATTTTTTTCGCCCTTAATCATATTGATAACAGTTTGTATAATTATCTGGCAATCTAACCAAAAACTCCAATTTTCAATGTACCAGATATCAAAATCAATCCTTTTCTGCATTGATTCGGCATCCTTTGTCTCCCCACGGTAACCATGCACTTGTGCCCAACCTGTAATACCCGGCTTTACCAAATGCCTGAGCATGTAATTGTTTATTGTATTTTTAGAATATAGGTTCAAAGGAGTAGGGTGTGGTCTGGGACCTACAATCGACATTTCACCTTTGAGTACATTTAAAAACTGTGGCAATTCATCCAAGTTGCTTTTACGCAAGAATTTCCCAATTGATGTGACCCTTGAATCATTTTTTGTAGCCTGCTGATAAACTCCATTCTCATCCACATCTTTACTTGTAGATACCATTGACCTGAATTTGTAACAAAAAATCTTCTTATTATTCAATCCCCATCTTTCCTGAATAAAGAATACCGGGCCTTTTGAATTTAGTTTAATCAAAATTGCAAGGATGGAAAACAACCAACTGGCAATAAAAACAAAGAAAAAGCATGAAAAAACAATGTCAAATGCACGTTTGAAGAACCTCAATTCGGCATCGTCCAAAGGGATTTTACGCAATGAAACAAGCGGTAACGTACCAAACGACGTAATGGTAACAGATGTGGAGAGTGCAAAATAATCGGGAATCAATCGAACCCTTTTACCATTTTCTTCACTCACTTTTACTGCATATTTTATTTTATCAATAGCACTGTTTGGAAGTGCAATTATCACATCATTCACTTCTTGCCTTTCTTGTAAAACATTATCCAAATCTGCAATCTTGCCAAGGTATTGTCCATTTAAGTATGGCTTAGGGACATCATCTACAAAACCAGCAATTTTATATCCAAACTGGTAGTTGTTGCAAATGATTGAATTGAAGTTCATGCCTAGCTCCCCTGCTCCCACAACTAATACTGAAATGGCCCTTTTGCCCTTGTTTAATGTTGAAGCATAATACCACCTGGTAAAGTATTTACAGAATGGCAATGTCACAAACTGAATAGCTATGAAACATCCCATAAACCATTTAGCTTCCAATGGATTTCGAGATACAAAAAAAAGCACTATGATGATGAATGTATCCTGAATTAAAATGGTTTTGATAACAGTGATAATCTCTTGGGACAGTGACCTAGTTAAAAATTCATAATATAGAGAAGTAATCTGTGAGGCGAAATACCAAAAAGTAATGACATAAGTCAGAAAAAGGATATGCCTTTTAGAGAAAAAAGAATCACTAAAAGGTGAGATTCTCTCAGCTATAATCAGGCATGCAGCGATGATGACAATATCTACCCCTAATCTGGATAAATACTTAGTTCGATTCATATTAAGGTATTATTTCAAATTGCAGGGGGTGATGCAAGGTACAGAAAAGCTAACAGTTGAAGTCAAATAAAATCAAAGCCCGTAGGAAAAGCCTAATGAAACCGCTTCTATAACGGTTGTCGGCAATCCGTTATAGTATTTTGTTTTTTCATTATTGTAATTGAAATTTAGCACTAGCTTATTTATCAACTCATAAGAAACATCAAGTCCAACATTTCTTTTATCAAACATCCTATCAAATAAAAAATCGGGTTGTGGCTGAATATTATACTGTTGTTGCAGCGTACCAGCCCCGCCTTTTCTTATTGACTGAAACCATAAGTTGAATTTCAATCTGGCTATAGGAGTATATTTTAAATACAGGTATAATCTATCGGCATTGTTGCCCATCCAATCACCCATAACAGAGGATGAGCTTTCATATGTTTGAGCGGGGATTAAGTTATTGTATACAAAAGGGTTGATGTGCGTGTACTCAAATCCTAAAGTGAGGTATTTGGCAAACAAATCGGTCCGGTTTACTCCAATTGTATAACCGAGCTGGTTTCTGCTTTGAACCCTATCGAAAATTTTTGAAAGTTTTAATTCATCAATAAAGCAAACTAAATACAAATGGGTGTTTTTGATTTGGTTTCTTGAGCTTATCTGCCCAAAAAACTGGGAATTACTTCCGCTATTCAACCCATAATTACTTGCATATTGGTCGTATGCTTTAAAAAAATTAACCGGTACTAGATATGCAACATCCAGTTTATCACTGTAGATCATTGACTCACCAATAGATATATCTAATCCTTTGACAGGTACAATAGATATTGAGTGATGGGCCATAAATTTTGAACGGTCAACAGTACGGTAAATGGAAGCACCAGGAGCACCTGTATTGTAGCTTCTAGAAGAATCCACGATATTGGAAGCCAACCAAGCATTGAAATAATTAAACCGAAGCCATTTAAAAGGTTTATAATCCAGGCTTATATAAGGGAATGAAGGTGCTTTGGAAGACAACACTATTTTCCCGGCGATTCCATACCCCCAATTTAAATGATCCTTCCCAATATTGACTGAGCCATTTGCCCATTTGTAACCTATATTGAAGTTTAAGTCACTATAGTTAAGTTGTGAAGCTTTTTGACTAGTATTTATTATCCCGGTAACAGGGGTAAATTTTTTCGTTGAGTTGAGTGAATCGCCACTTTCGGTAATGTCGCGAAAAGATATATTCAGGCCTATATGCTTACCAATGTTTCCATATAACCTTACACCATTATAATATGAAATATTGTGCATCCCATTATTGTAGTGCGAATAGGATGCCCCAACAATAGGGTCGAGAAAAAATCTTACTTTATCATCAACAATGTATAAAGTGCGAAACCTGTCTGCTTTATCTTTTTTCAAGAAAGATGCTTTTTCTTTTACTGAACCTTCGTAATTATCATAATAAAAATCCCTTATATAAAAAGCTAGCTCTTTTTTCTCTACATTAGTAAGTAAAGAATCTTTTAGCTTTAATGCTTGTAAGGACTTATTTATTTCATCCCTTGAAAGCGGAGTAATATAATCCTGGATTTCTATTAATCCTTTCTGTGCCATTCGGTATAAAAAGTCATAAGAAGTGTTATTCGTTGACTCATTAATCTGAGAATAACTGTTCAATGCTCCAACAATAAAAAGAATAAGAGAAAAAAATTTCTTCATACTTCAAAAGCTCATTTTTGTATTACAAGATTGTTCATTAAATACATTACATGCAATCTTTAATCATTTATTATTTGCCATCGGTTTAAGAACTGCTGAAAACAACCACAAAATCAAATAGGGTAACGGGGTAAGAAAGAAATCACGGATGCCTGCAATACCAACTCTCATTTCTAAAGAAAGCGGGTACAAAAATCTGTCAACCAAACCCATTGCCACTAATAAGGTTACTAAAGTTCCATATACAATAACCCAAATTGTTTTAATCCACTTCAAATCATTCTTCCTAAGTCCTAGATAACCGACCAGAAAAGTAAAAAAGAGAAACCCGAATTGATAATAATGCCTGAACTTTCTAGGTATCCATTTATACGTTTCATTGTCAAACAACAAACGCCAGGCAAGCCAAGCCGACAAAGTCAAAACAACAATTACAAGTATATTATTTTTATTAGCTTTTTTCAATTTGCATTTTTTTGCTGTACCATACCCAAGCTGCAAAAATTAGTAGGTACATAACCAGCTTAAACAAATAGTGATGTGCCATATCTGCTAATTGATGGTGCCCATTTAAGTTAATCCAGGCAATTAAGGCACATCGTAAAATATTGAGAGCGAAAATTGCTATTAACCCACAAATGCTAAAAACAATTGCCCTTTTATATGTTGTAGGCAGGCAAAATAAAAAACCTATATACAGCACCATCAGTTCCAGTGCATTACAGGCATTTGCTATCCCTATAATTTTCCTGTTATTCAATAAAACTAGTGATTTAAAAACCGGAGCATTGCCTGCATCTATTCCCGTTTGTTTGTCAAAAACATCCATAACCGTATATGGGCCATCAGCTTTTATTACAGCCAATACTTTAGCAGTAACAATGGCCGTTGAATGTGTAAGCCATTTATCTGGTTGATTGAGTGGGATCATTACCAAATGATATAAAGACTCCCACACTATAAACATTATTAAACATTTGACTGCAAATTTTTTAATAACCAGGGGTATCTCATTAAAATGTTTCTTACTGTTTTTTAGCACTCAATTATCATTTATTTTTGTTAAAAATATTTTGAGTTTTTAAAGTATTTTAGTTTCAACCAAGTTCTTATAAATAGCTTCCAGTTTTTTTGCTTGAATGGTCCAATTTAAATTATTCATTGCATATTCCCTTGCATTCATACCGAAAGCATCTAAAAGTTGCTTATTAGAAATAAGTCCAATCATGCAATTAGAAAATTGTTCAGGATATGGTTCAGCGAGCAGGCCTACTTTGCAATTTTTCAAGAGTTTCCCAACCTCACCAACATCATTACTTATTATCGGTTTGCCCATGCTTAGGTATTCGGCTACTTTTCCGGGATATCTACCTAAATTGGAAATCTTGTTCCGAAAAGGCATTAAACAGATATCGGATGAAGCAATAACATTTTTTAAATCATCTTCCGATACATAACCTAGTTGTAAAATATTTTTCTCCAAGTGGTTTTCTGCAACAAAAGCAGTCGTTTTCTCTGTTACCTTTCCTGTTAGTAACAGTAATGCGTTGGGTAATACTTTTAAAACCAGTTTAAATGAGTCAAGTACCAGATCTAAATCACTCAACACTTCGTAACCTGTAAAACAAAATACAGGTACATTAAGTGGCAGCCGCAAAGAAGCTCTTGCTGTTACTGCATCTCTTGGTATAAATTGATCGATGTCGGCACAATTCGGTATCCAGTGAATAGTGTCCTTATCAATCCCCATATTGATCAGCCGGTTTTTCAATGCATCCGATACTACAGTATGTGCACTACCATATTTCCTGAAAGCCTCTTCATAAAATGTTTCAATATGGCCCAAAGTGCCTGCATACCAAGATGGCCTGTTTTCTGTAATAAGCCCACCTCTGCCCCACCAATCGTTCCAATCTATTACAAAAGGTACATGGTGTTTTTTTCTGTAGTTCAATGCAGGGTAAATAGTAGCGGGCCTTGTTTCAAAGAGGTGTATAATATCAAACTTCTGCTCAACAGATCGTAAATATTTTTTCCTACTATATATGCACCAAAGGTCCCACCCTGAACGCAAACTGCCCTTAAGCAAATCAGGGAATTCTACTATGGTAAACCCATTCTCCTGATATTGTTTTACTTTCTTTTTTTCAGTATCTGCTACTACAAACAGCGTTACTTTATGTCCCCGCTTTGCAAGTTCATAGGGCAAAGAGTACATACGCCCCCACCGCCAATTCTTGAATCTCCTGTAATGATTGATAATAAGAATGTTCATCTTATCCTTTTCTCTTTATTGTGCAATTGTTATCTTACTACCAATGCCCTTATTTGATATAAGGCCCAGCTTATGCGAAAGTATATTGTTATTTATAACTTGATTATTTGAAGAAGTGGCATTAATAAAAATGCCGTACTCTTGTTTCTTGTTTTCTCTGTCGTCGAAAATTTTGTTGTGTATAATTTTCGTTTCCGAAACATGGTCCAAATAAATTCCTTGTTTGTTGTCTGCCATTAAAGGATCACTGCCATTGCCATTATTAAAGACAGTATTGCCATTTATATAGTTGGCATTACTATGCGATAATAGAATGCCAGCACCCCCGCAATTGAAAATATTATTGTTTACAAGCCGGTTGTTGTTGGAAGAATAAGAACTCTCATTGTCCTTGAACAAAGCCAGGCCGCACATAATGGCAGAAGTAATAGTATTGCCACTAATTATACAGTTACTGCTTCCATCCAGCTCCAATGCATTATCCTGTCCAAAGGTTTCCATATTATTATTGGAAAGTACAACCTTTGAACAGTTTTGAATTTTTGCAGTATTATGATGATTCTTTAAAGTATTTCCAGTAATGTAAGTACCCTTGTCATAATAGAGCCATATCCCATAGCCGGTGTTGATTACTGCGGGTATTTGTCCTGATACCCCACTGGTAAAAATATTGGAGGTTATTGTACCATTTGCAGAATGGTAAGCGTATAAGCCAACAGTTGCAGCATAAGCGTCAGAGTTGTTTACCTCATAATTTACAAAACGGCAACCCGATACATTGTAGCGAAACACGCTGCCCAGCCAAATTGCTTGACTGTTTCTTTTTTTGTCGTTAGTCGCTTCTTTGTGATAGGAATAAGAACAGTTTTGAAAACTACAATTGGTGATGGAGGGGTAATAATGATAAATAGCTGCAAAATCCCTACAATTAAACGTTATTGCATTTGCCCAGCCACTGAATACACAGTTAGAGAAACTAATATTTTTTGTATGCCTGCCTTTGTTGGGAAGTAAAAAAAATGCATTTGGTTCTTTGCCAGCAGCATCTGCATTACCCATATAAGTCACGTTCATGCCTGATACTGAAAAATTCTCCAAATTATTGTTATTGTCTGAAAATTGAAACATAAAACACTGGTTATCCATATTGTTAGATGACATTAACAAATGGGTACCCCCAACTTCTCCTTTTAATGAAATAAAGCTTTTAATGGCAATACTGCTGGTTAAGCGATAGTTGCCCATTGGAAACCAGATAACGCCACTATCGGTAGCACCTATTGCCATGGATATAGCTTTGGTATCATCATGAACGCCATCGCCGATAGCACCAAAATCTTTTATATTGACCCATTCAAGCTTAGCTGTAGTGGTTGGGTAAGCCACTACAGGTGTTGCATGAAAAGCATACAACAAAATAAAGAAGAAGGCTGCAAAGGGCATATTGGTTCGATGCTATATAATCAAATCAGCATTGTTATGCCAATAAGATTTATAATTATTCATTATTTGGAATGTCCAAAATTTCTTTATACAGGTTTGCGTATTTATCAGCCATCTTATTATGTGAAAATTCTTCAATGGCCCGTTTATGACTTTTTGCAGACATTACCTCTAATAATTTATTATCAAGCATCAATGCCTCGACCTTTTCAGCCATTTTTTCAATATCGTTTGGCGGTACCAAAAATCCAGTAACATTATGCTCTATTATTTCTGGAACAGCATCTACATTGAAAGACACTACCGGTAGGCCATAATGCATGGCTTCTGCTATAGACAACCCAAAAGCTTCGTTGCTTGCTGCATGTACGTAAATGGAAGCATCAGTATATATCCTATCCTTGTTTGTTTCAAAACCCATTAGCTTAATATACTCTCCATACCCAGTCTCCAATATCAACTTTTCCAAATAGGTTTGCTCCGAACCTGTTCCAAATATTTTAAACTTACAGTTCTTATATCCTTTTTGCAACACCTTTTTTGCAGCTACTATAAATTTATCCATTCCTTTTCTTGGTTCTAATTTCCCCACAGTTATAATGTTGAAGGTTGGTGTACTTGACCTTGACAACAATAGGGTTGGTTGAATACCATTATGGATAACGCTTATCTTATTTGCCGGAATTCCATGTGACACATAAAATCCTTTTTCAAAATGACTGATACAAACTGTATGGTCAATAGATTTCTGAACGTATTTTAATGCCTTTAGTCTTAATAATGAATAGGGCCATTTTCTGGATGGGTCAAAATACTCATAGAATCCGTGTTTGGTACTTATTATTGAAATGGATGGAAAATGCTTTTTGATGGATGCAGCAAGCAGTTCGCTACGTAATTGATTTATATGTATGATATCAGGTTTCCAATCATATATCATGGATACCAGTTTTTTTGAACGAAAAATGGGTAACCATTTCGGAACATTCAAATTCTCAACTTTGTGCCCGGCAGTAAATAGCTCTTTTTGTGTTATTGGCTCAAGTTTACAAATTGAGACAAAAAAGAATTCATGTGATGGTTTCAATGAAGCTGCTAAGTTCTTCATCACCAATACCGGTGCAGCTCCTTTTCTATTCCAAAGATTAGGCTGTAATATCAGTATCCTCATTCTTTTTTACTTAACCTTTTCCTTTGTACTTTTTCCTGATTCTGGCGTTGCCAGAAATAACTACTATATAACCTTTTCGATATACCAGACGCCTGATAAAATGCTGGCCACGGAAATAAAATTTATAAACCCTAAGTAAAATTTCATTCACTCTTTCATTATGCGAGAAGGGTTTCCAGTGCTTGTTTATAAACTTCAGGCCACCGTTTTTTGTATTTTGCAATGCTATTGTATTACTATCTATCCTAAGTCGAAAAGCAACAATATTTTTTTTAATAATACCGGTTTTGGCTCCTGCCAATCCCATCCTGTAGAAATAGTCATAATCGGGTGCAAACCTTAATGAGATATCAAGGTCGCCAACTTTTTCATACAATGATCTTCTCCAGAAAACAGCTGGCTGACAAATAAAAACCCCTCCAAAAAGCAACTCCTTAAAATTTAATGGTGCCACTTTCCTGCTCATCATAATTTCCCCATTGTCATCGCATACATCAAAATCAGAAATCACCATGTCAATATGAGGATGTTCCTGAAAAAAATCATGTACTTCCTGCAAAGCGTTTGCATAAAAAAAATCATCTGAATTCAGATAACAAAGAATATCGCCTGTGCTAATCCTGAAACCTTTGTTCACAGCGTCGTTCATGCCTTTATCCGGCTCAGATTTCCAGATAAGGTGGCGGTACTGTTTTAGTATATCAACCGAATTGTCTGTTGATGCCCCATCAATAACAATATGCTCAATATTTTGATAGGTTTGATTCTTTACACTTTCTATTGCCTGCATTAAGAAAGGTGCACAGTTATAATTCGGTGTAATAACCGATATTTTTGATTTATTGACCATTTAGTTGTACTGGATTCTTTCTTCCTAAAAGTATGGTTAGTGTTGGGAATAGCCCTAAAAAATAACCCATATCATTTGTATAAACTGGGTTAACAAACGAAATCAAAAAAAACCAACTTACCCCAAGCAATGCTATAATTAACGTGTGTTCATTAAATTTTGCGAATGACCTTGAAATTAGTCTAATTGAACAAGCAAAAATTATAGCCATATAAACAAGTTGCGTAAATAAGCCCAAAAAACCTTGCTTAACAATTATATACGGCGTTAAACTATCGGAGAATGTCAAATAATTATCTTTTTTAGTTACTGAACTTTCTAAATAGTTCCATGTTGGCGTTCTATAAATAACGCCTGCCCCCCCTCCTAAGATAGAAACAGAGTTTTGCGTAATATAGTCGCATGCATCTACATATTGATCATATCTGTCGTATGCTTCAGGAAGGCTGCTCTGGTAAGACTCTGGATCCACAAAAAAATCAAGGCCCGGAAGCTCCCTCCCAGAAACCGACACCAGATCCTGATTTGAGTTATTATAAGGCAAGGAAAAAAAAATCCCCATTATTACTATCGCTGTAACTGCGACAAAATAAAATACCATTTTCATTTTTTGGTAAATCCAAACAATAAAAACAATCAGCAGTAATATAAGAAGAACAATTATGAGACTTTTTGATTGGGATCCCCAAATTGTTATCAAAAAGAAAGGTATTAAGGTAATGTTGAAAAACCTTTTACGCTTGCTCCTCAATATTTTGAACAAAAGGGTTGTAGTTATAGAAATAAATACAACTCCTGTTACTGGCAAAATATACCTTCCATAGCCCTCCTGAAAGTTTGTGTATGCATCTTGGTGGAAATTAAATAAAACGATATTATCCCTCAAAATAAACATCTGAATTGGGAGGGCAATGAATACAACCAAGCTAAAGAAAATTAGCTTTTTTGTTGCAAAGATGTCTATTCTATAGTAGATGATAAATGCAGAAAGGAAACCAATCAAGATAAAGAGCACCCCTCTTGCGTCGCCTAACACTAAACCTATAGGATTACCCCTAACAATTCCTAGTACAATACCTATAGCCAAAGAAACATAGAATGCAGAAAACGAATAAAAAAGAAAGCCCCCCTTTTTCCTAGTAGAGCGAATTGCCCGATTTATAAACTTCCAATTTCGTACAATACATATAACCGGTAGAAAAAATATGAAATCACTTATTTTGATTTCGGTTGTTCCGAAAAGGGGAAATTTGATAAGACTTAACGAATCAGATAATCCCGAGCAATACAAAAAGATTGCCCAATTGATTTCCTTAACATTAGGTAAACGCTTTTTTGTATTCAGACTTATATTTTTAATCTTCTCCAAAAAAATTTAAAGCCGTAGTTCCTTGATTAAGCTTTTTGAAAAAAAATGAGCCCCATCGCCATTTAGATGTTCATCGTCAGAGAATAATCGATAATCCCTAAAACCACTTCTATCACTATAATTAACGAATTTAGAATAATGACTCTTTTTACAGATACTATCAGCAATATTAGGTGTAGGCCCTCCTTCTTTGTATTTAAGGTAGGAAGGTGAAATAACAATGCAATTATTGATTTTCAATTGATCTAACTGTGTTACTATTCTACCCAGTAAATTAACCTTCTCCATATCGATACTTCCAGTTTCAGCAATTTCTTTTGCTGGATGATTTTTAGACACATTTGACAGCATTACAAACCCCTTGTAATCGTTCAAATCATTTTTGCCGAAATCCCCTTTAAGAATTGTTACCAACAAGGAGTTATATGGATAGATTTTAGATAGCAGTTTGTATTTCTCAAAATTGCCTTTATATGGCACAAACTCTTTTATAGTCGGGTTATCTGAATAAGGAAGGATGCTGGCAAGTCTATCTCTGTTAGAATAAGTAAATTCATTGGGCAGAATATCTATCAAAACATATTTAGGCTGGTACCTCTTAATTACTGCAGAAAAAACCGCCATACTATAAAAAAGATCCTGCCCTCCCCTGCCACAATTGTAGAAACTCATTTTCAAACTATCTTCAAATATAGATGGCACGTAATGATGCATTGCTTTTGAAGAACCAAAAACCAATACGTCTTCTTTTGTACTGTCTATTGCATAGGTAGAATTGTAAAGAACACCAGATTTTTGCTTGAAATAATACAATTTGAGCAAGTGTCCTATTGTATAATCCATAACCACCACTAGCAACATGAAAAAGAAGAGCTTTCTCAAAAAAGACTTGCTATTTACTTTCATACACCGTCCTAGAATTGAAAATAGATGAATTGGCTTCCATCAAAAACACCGAACATTAATATAAGTAGTATAGTAACAACGTAAGATGTCATGCGTATCAATGTGCTTTTATTATTATAGAAAGAAAACCCGCTAAACAATTTATATTCTTGTATTATTTCCAGCATCACTAATCCTATTAAGAATGTTACCGCATAAATAAAATCCCTGCTACCAGCGTCACCTGTAAACAATTTTCCAGACGAAAAAAGAATCTTGTGGATGATAGATATACAATCATGAATATTGTTTCCTCTAAAAAAAACCCATGACAAACAAATAAGAATAAATGTAAAAAGAATACTTACAATTGGCCATAATTTAGATTGCTTCTCTTTTTTCTTGAAGATATATTTTGTGATAAGTATCCCGAAAATCAAATAAATACCATTCAATGCCCCCCATACAACATAAGTCCAACTTGCCCCATGCCAAAGACCGCTTATTGAAAACACAAAAAACAAGTTGAAAAACACACGAGCCATTTTTTTCGATCGGCTACCACCTAACGGAATAAACAGATAATCCTTAAACCAAGTTGACAATGAAATATGCCATCTACGCCAAAACTCCGATACAGATTTTGAAAAATAAGGCCTATTAAAATTCTTCATTAAATCAAAACCCATAACACGTGCCGCACCAATGGCCATATCAGAATAACCAGAGAAATCACAATAAATTTGAAAAGCAAAAAAAATGGTTGCAATCAATAATGTGGTTCCGTTATGGTTTTCCTGGTTATTGTAAGCAGCATTTACATAAATTGCCAATCTATCTGCAATGACAACTTTCTTGAAAACACCTGCCAACATTAGTTTAAGGCCATTAACAACATTACCATAATCTAATGAGTGCTTTTTGTAGAATTGAAACAATAAGTTTTGTGGCCTCTCAATGGGACCGGCTACCAATTGCGGATAGAACATTACGTATAATGCATAAATGCCAAAATGCTTTTCTGCTTTTTGATTTCCTCGATACACCTCAATAGTATAACTCATTGCCTGAAAAGTATGGAAAGACAGGCCAATTGGAAGAAGTATATTCAAATAAGGCAATGAACTAGTAAATCCCAATTCCTTACAGAGAAAAGTAGCATTGTCAACAATGAAGTTGTAGTATTTAAACACTGCCAAAACCCCAATATTGGCTACTAAACTAACAATCAAAAAAGTTTTTCGTTTACCCCCTGTTGATCCTTCAATATATTTTCCAGCAAAAAAATCAATGACAATTGTAGCACCAAGTATAAGTATGTAAATTGGTACAAATGCCATATAAAAATAGCAGCTGCTAATAAGCAGTAGTACCCATCTTAGCTTATGCGGAAAACAATAATATAAAATCGTTACAATTGGAAAAAAGAGAAGGAAATCAAAAGAATTAAAGAGCATTTATTGTAAAGAAAGATTTAGAGTACGCTTAAAGAGTATCAATTTGCCACAAATAAAGACATTTATCTGCATAAAGGTCTGCCACTTCTGTACATTCCTCATTAATCTTATACAAAGGAGCTGGAAAGGAAAATGGCTCTTTTTCTAAATTTATTGGCCTAAAGTCACCAGTTACAATATCTATATTTTTTTTCCTTTTAAAGTAGGTAGTAGTTAACAGATATTTGCTTTTGGATTTTTTGATATTTTCTACTGCTATGGATATATCATTATAAGAAAAGTGAATAAAGCAATCCCTACAAAAAATCAAATCCACCTGAGGCAAATCATCTTTCAATAAATTCAGTTGTCGAAAATGAATCTTGTCTGTTGAATACGTTGATTCATTTTTTAGTATCATTTCCTTTACAATATCAGATCCAATATAATCTACATTTGACAAATCAACATCCTTCATCCAGTTAAAATCCCCACATGGGATATCCAACATTGATTTAATGCCAAATTGAGCAAAAATACGAGGTAATTCAGCTCTGACTATTTCAGTTTGTTTTAAAGTAGAGCCAGGGCCAGACATGCTTTCCCCATTACTCCACAAATTAGTTTCATAGATATCTGTAAAAGTTTTCTCTGTCGATACCCCTTTGTACTTCCCTTTGTTCTTGCTCAAATAGTAATATTCTAACAGAAAAGAAGGTATTATTTTTTTTATCGTTTTTTTCATATATTTTGTGGTAATAGTGTTTCTTTATTAGACATGAACCATCCAACTATTTCAGTAATTCCTTTTTGTAACGGAGTCATATTGTGACTTACAATAGCCAAAACTTTTTCATTATTCAATATCTTGGATTTAGCACCTACATAACCGTTAATATCGTATTTAATCTTGCCCATATCATATCCCACTACTTCACAAATAATTCTTGCAAAATCTTTTATCGAATAATCTTCGCCAGCCCCAATATTGAAATAATCATTGCTTACTTTGTGATTCAACTGAAAAAGTATTTCTACAAAGTCATCTACATAAACAAGCTCCCTACGCTGCTCTCCATCACCCCAAAGAACTACTTCTTCTCCATAAAGTTTGCCACGGAGAATCTTCCTCACCAAATCATAGATAAAATGCATCTGCCTCCCATCCATATGATAATCTGGCCCATATAAGGTAGAAGGTATTACATAGAGGTAATTCATTCCAAACTGCTTCTTCAAGCATTCTAAACCAGCAAGTAACATACGCTTACTCATGGCATAGGCATAAAATTTATCACTTGGTATTCCCTGCATATACTTTGTTTCAACCAAATCACTCTCTGTAGCATAAGATACACTGGTTCCCCAAGCAATCATTTTAGCTTGAGGGGCATGCTTCTGCCACCAAGCTAATATGTTGGTATTAATCTGCTGGTTTATAATCCATTGCTCTCCGCTATGATGCAAACAGAAATCTCCAGCTTGGGTCCACGCTGCCAAATGGAAAATATGGTCATACTGTTTCACCGGTATATTTACCAATGAAGCACTATCTGTAAGGTCACAAATTTTGGAGTTCAAGGCTGTCACATCTATGCCTTTTGCCTGAAGATAAGGAACGAGTCTTTTACCAAGAAAGCCGCTACTACCTGTTATTAGTACTGTTTTCATTAGAATTATTTTGTTATGAAATCAGCCGAAGAATCACGAACCGATACTTGTGGAAATTTGATTGGCCAGAATATATTCAACGCAGGGTCGTCCCAACGTACCGTAAACTGATTGCTCATCCCAGAATAGTATTCCGATTGCTTATAAGAAAAAATACACCTGTCTGATAGGCACAAATGACCATTTGCACAACCAGCAGGGATAAGTACCTGATGTCTATTTTTTTCATTTACAGCAAAAGTCTCGTAATTAAGATAAGTAGGAGAGTCTTTTCTCATATCTACTACTACTACATAAATCTGGCCATATAAACATTGTATAAGCTTCCACGTTTTTTCATCGCCATGCAGCCCACGCAAAACACCATGATTTGACATTGAAATATCATCTTCCACAAACTCTACCTTGTTGCCATGGCGATCTACAAAGTTGTACATTTTTTTATTGAAGGTTTCAACATATTCGCCACGGAAGTCATAAAAAACATCGGGCTGAATCAGTTTAAGATCCAGTACTTTTTTGGATTCAATAATTTTCATATTTATTTTTTAAATTCGAAATAAAAACTTGAGCCATTTTGCAGCAACTTTTCTATAGGGCGTTCAAACTGCTTCATAATCCAAAAGCTTCCCCTTATCGCAATTCCCAAAAGGCTGTTTTGCCTGACTGAATGCTTTTGCATCAATAAATGCTTGGAAACATTAAATACGTAACCATAATAAATATTGCTTGCACAAGTGATTTTTGAGAAGTTGAAGTTATTTTCTAAAACATGTGTAAAAGACTGGCATGTCCAATATGTCAAATGAAAAGGCGGACTTGCAAAGTCCATATTAATTTTCTTCGCTAAGAAGCGATCTTCATTTGGCAAGCTTCCAATAAAAAGTCCTCCGGGTTTCAATAATTGATAAACAAGCTCTAGTATTTCTTTTGGGTTGTCCAAATGTTCTAGCACTTCAAACATTGTTATTATGTCAAACTTGACATCCGGATTTTCTGTTATATAGTTTTTTAAGTCCGATTTAAAAAGACGAGCTTTCAAATTTCTTCTCTTCGCCATTTCCAAGCTATAAGTATCCAAGTCAAGTCCCACTACATCAAAACCCCTAACTTCCGCAAACTCAACAAATGCCCCGTTGCCACAACCTATATCCAGTAATTTCTTTCCTTGTCCGTTTTCTAAAAATTTTGATTGTTGGCTTGGATGATTTGTATACCACGTAAATAAATGTTCATGTCGTTCTTTAGATGCTAAGTCCTCTGAATTGGAATAGAATTCTTCAGGATCAGGGCACTTGAAAGGTAAAGCAAATTCAACATTACACTTTCTGCATTTAACCAAGTCATACCCTTTATAATTTGGAAAGGTACTTTTTATTTCTTCCGAATTACAAATTGGACATTTCGTGATTTGGTTCATTAAGTTTCTTTTTAAAAAAATTATTATAAATTATATGTGACCACGATAACCCAATTAATATTGTACCAATCCAAAATGCAATTATTTCGCCTTGATAAGAGTACTTCTTGGCAAGTATGTACATTAGCAAAGCTGATATTAGAGAAGATACAAGGGAAGATACAATATAAGGTTCTTGTTTTTGAAATCGAACAGCGAAGGATTCCGTTGCAATACGTTGCATAACAATTGCTGTAATAAAAAAAATCGCCATCCACTTAAAATCAATAAACCTATCGATGATTTTAGTATAACCAAAATACTGCAATCCCCAGAATCCCATAAGGATTAGTGTTACCATAATAGATGCTGCAATGGTAGCAACCAAGCTTAGCTTATTAACCAATTGCATAATTTCCTTGTACTTTTTTTTTGCTCCCAACATTCCCATTTTAGGCGCATTAAGAGATGGCAAAAGATACCCAAATACCAGTATTGCATTAAAGATCTGTAATGTTGCCCCCATTTTACCTGCAGCAACCGGGCCACTTACTTTATACAGGAGGGGCACAAATAACTGGTACATCAAAAAACCTGATATGGTTGTAAGGGCAATCTTCCATTGTTGCGTGAGAAAATCTTTTTTCCAGAACTTCAGCAACTCCGAATGCTTAGGAGGCTTAATGTTATGTATTAGCTTGGCCCATCTTAATACTCCTAATAAAGTAACAATCAAGTTTATTGTTGAATATACAATGAGAGAATAGATGCCAGCACCAAAATACATACTAATCCAAGAACACAAAAAACCAGATAAAGTTCCGCAGAATAGAATTTTCTGCGATACAGCTATTTGATTCATTCCATCCATTATATAGCGATATGGCAGAAGAACCATAGATAACGAAGTGGTTAGTGACAATATCCACCATGGAAGCAAATATGGTTTAGAATTTACCTGCGGATTTGATAGAAGCACAAAGCTACCTGCAATACCAATGATTACTAAAAACAAGCAAGCCAATAGTTTATACCATCTTTTGCCTATGCTTACCAATGCAACAAATCTTTCTTTATGATTTTCTTCCCCCTCAATGAGGCCACTTTTTGACACTTGCAGAAAAGCAAATTCGTGACTAACGAATTGCGAAAGCACAGTTCCAAATCCAATATCAATCAAAGCCTGAAATAGAATCAAGGAATTAAATGTGTAATAAAAGCCTTGTACTTCTGGAGACAGGAAGAAGCTAATTAGGAAAATATTAATACTTCCAAACAGTACATTACCTGATTTATTGAGCAGGCTGAAAACAACAGCTTTATTCTCCAGAACTCGCTTTAGGGACTGTTTTTTTTGCATCTACTGTTCTATGAAAAGAAAATTATCCTTGTTCCATCATTTTCAAACCTAAATGGAATTTCAGGCAGCTCTGCTAATGCCTTTCTAACGTTGCCTCTTTGGGGTTCTTCTACATAAAATACAAAGAAACCTCCGCCACCTGCACCAAGAAGTTTACCTCCGATTGCACCAGCATTCCTTGCCCGTTCATATATATCATCCAAAAAATTATTGGATATGGCAGAAGAAAGGCTTTTCTTGGCTGTCCACCCTTCATGCATCAGTTCACCAAATAATTTCAAATCTTTGCCATTACAAATAATATCCATACCATCGTCAACCATTTGTTTTATTCTATTGAGATCTGGAGTTATTTTGTTTTCCTTGGTTTTTTGTATCTGTTCCTCCAATACCTGATGGGCATATCGTGATACTCCTGTATAAAACATGATAAGGTTCTTTTGTAACTGGTTTTTTCTTTCGTCACCTATAATTACAGGGTTCACCAATATTCTTCCAGAAGGTTCAAAGTTCATTTGATTAAGACTACCATACGCAGCAGCACATTGGTCTTGTACACCTACACGTTCTCCAAGCATTACCTGCTCTATATGTATTGCTTCATGAGCCAACTTTTCCTTAGAAACCATTTTTCCTTTTAGGGCATACAATGCATTTAGTAAACCAACCGTAAACGAAGAAGAGGATCCGATACCGGTTCGTGCTGGAAGATCCGATATAATGTTTACTTCAAGCCCCTCTTCTATTTCGAGAAACTTGATACAAGCCTTTACAACAGGGTGCTGAATTTCCTCTATATCATTGCATAATTCAAGCTTTGAATAAGCTATGCGGTATTTGTATTCTAAAAGCCCTTCTAAAGACTTTACAGTAATAAAAATATATTTATCAATACTCGTGGAAAGTACAGCTCCCCCATGTTGCTTGTAATGATCTGGGTAATCAGTACCACCTCCAAAAAAACTGATCCTAACAGGTGTCTTTGATATAATCATTATTCTATATTATACGTTTGAATATTTGTTATTTGTTAAAAGGCTAAAACCTTTGATCAATTCTGTAATACCCGTTTGAATATCAAAATCTGGCTTATACCCGGTTTTTTCAATTTTCTCATTGCTAACAATATAGTTACGCTGATCAGGATCTTTATTTATTTCTGATTCTGCAATAAAAAAGTCAGGTATTTGTTTTTTTATTTCTAAACAGAGCTCCATTTTAGAGAGGTTGGCACTGCTTAACCCTACATTATAAGTATTGTTTTTCATTGTTTGGAAGTTCTCAATAGAATGTAAAAATGCTTTTGCAACGTCCCTAATGTGAATGAAGTTTCTTTTGAAATGCGATTCGAACAACACTATATATTTTTGAGAAAAAGCCCTGTAAGCAAAATCATTTACCAAAAGGTCAAGCCTCATACGTGGGGAACATCCAAATACAGTTGCCAATCTAAAGGTTAAAACATTGTCTGTTTGCAACAGGTCTGTTTCTGCATCAGACTTGGTTGTACCATATAAAGAAATTGGGTTCAAAGGTGTTTCTTCTGTACAGAATATACCATCTTGCCCAATGCCATAACCACTATTAGTTGTTGGGTAAATAACCCATTGCTCTTTTGAACGTATCCTATTTATATGGATAATTGCATCTTTATTAATAGCGATTGTACCAGCCTCATCCCTCTTGCAAAGTGGCGCGCCAACCAATGCAGCCAAAGGAATTACGATGTCTGCCTTTTTAACCAAGGAGTCCAATAATCTATAATCCCTAACATCACCATGAACAAATTCAAAATTGCTGTTACTGCAGCTATCAAGCAATGTATTTTGGTTAAACATTAAATTATCCAAAACCTGAACCTTATAGCCAGCTTTCAATAAAGTAGGAACAAGGACAGAACCCAAATAACCAGCACCACCGGTAACTAAAACTTTTTGCATATAGATTTGATTTAATAAATAATTATGGAATTTATTGCAAGAGTCTGCCAAAATTCACTGTAAAACATTCACACTTTAGCAATTGTTTAGTAAAGCAAGAAATCAAATTGCTTTTTCAAACAGCTTCTTGATTATTAAAAAAGCAATCATCGAAAAGACACCAATAACGCCAAAGATAATGGTAGTAATTAATTTACTTTTTTTAATTATTTTCAGGGGTAGCATCACTTCATCAACTACCTGTATAGTAGGTGTTTCTTGCGTTAATTGTACTTTGGCTATTTCTAAATTTTTTACGACTTCACCATAAATGTTTACCAACATCATCTTTTCTCTTGAACTTACTTCCGCAGTAACAGTAGCTGTCTTTTCGCCGGGGTTAATATCCAGCGTTCTCTCCAAGTCTGATGCATTGTTGTAAGTTTTATTATTCAATGCCCTATTTATACTATCCGCTTTGGCTTGCAATCTATCAACATTGGATTTTTGCCTTCTAGTTTTAGATTGAACATATCGGTCGATAGCTTTTTGAACAAGTCTTTCACAATAGTATTTACTTAATAGCTCCCCTTTCATACTTGTCTCAACAGTTATAAAAGCTGCTTTTTTCTCCGGCCGTTCAACAATCAATTTTCCTTTTAAAATAGTTGTAATTATAGTTTGAAGAAGACTATCCTGCAACCGGGTGTATGGCTGCTTTAAAGTTCCTGGCGGAAAGAAGATTTCTTTTCCAATCTTGCTTGAAGAAGCCCACTTGCTTCTTAGTTTATACAAGTTTGCGTACTCGTCTGCCAAAGAGTAATTTTTACTAGAATCATAAGGAGTTAATAAAGTTTCTTTTGTTAAGCTTACACTCTTTAAAAACAACAAGAGATTTTCTCCCGATAAAAGTCCATTACCACCACTAGAACCTATATCAAATCCGAACTGTCCAGCCAAAGAAGCCAAACTACCAGAACTGGACTTGCTTTCTTCTACAACAAAACTAAGCTTTGCGGAATAGGTAACAGGTGTAAAATAAGCCCAACAAAAACCCAAACAACCAGCAATAGCACCTATAGCAATAATCTTAAACCATTGAGTAATTAAATAATTAATGTGGCTTTTGATGTTTAGTACAATCTCTTTTAGAGAGATTTCATCTTCATTATCTTTTTCTATTTCCATTAATGGGTAAAATTATAGACTGGTTTGAAAAAGGTTATCGAGTAATTTGGTAGGCCAGTGCAATAGCAGTTATAACCGCAGATACACCAGAAATAATAATTCCAGCCTTTGCGTAGTCTGTTCCTTTTTTTTCTGGTTCTTTAGGTACAAAAATCTTTGCCCCAGCAGTGATTACCGGATATTTCTTAAAAAAGAAAAAGGAATGCTTTATTTTGGCGGCCCTGCCATTAGGATATACTACAAACATTCTTTTTTTGTTAGCCGAATTAGTTATCCCTCCCGCATCAGACAAATAATCTTGGAAGCTTTTGTTGTCGTCATAGCTTATGTCAAGTGGTTTAAAAACCTCACCAGAAACAGACACCATATTATTGATAGATGGTATAAAGATTACATCGCCTTCCTCTAGTAATATATCTTCTTTAATTCCAGGATTTTGTAAGATTTTAGGTAAGTCAATTGCTATTTCAGTATATGGTTTTCTCTCAGCTTCATACGTTACACCGGAAGAATCTCTTGCAGAAGATTCTGCAATTTTCTTAACCACTTTTAGATCAACATCGTATAAATTATTCTTTCTTCTTAGCCTGGCACCTGAAATATTTGCGGTATATAAAACGCCACCAGCACGTTTAATTAAATCACTAATTTTTTCTACCCTGCTCAACAATGAAAAACTACCAGGTGCCAATACTTCTCCGGTTACAGCAACACTAATTTGGTCTTTATAAGACGGATTAACCTTAACTGAAACTATATCAAAAGGTTTTAAAATAAAATCAGCAGAGCCTTGGGTAAGATCTTTTGTATCATTAACTTCTATGAGCTCTACAATGGGACTGTTTGGATTGTTGACATCAACATCTTTTTTCCGCCTGGCAATTTGAAGGCCCATGCCTGTTGCATTGTCAGCAAACCCACCAGCTTTAAGTATCACTGTTTTCAAGGATAGACTATCTTCAAACTCGAATGTTCCGGGCTTCCTTACTGCTCCATTAATAGTTACACTGAACTGATCCCTTATATCAAAAATGGATGAGATTTGCAGTACATCTTCTTTTTGCAGCAAAAAGGTCTGGCCACTTGAATCCTTTGCTATGTTTAGGTTAATATATTCTTTTGTAAGGTTTTCACGTGTTCTAACAATGACAGCCCTACCAGTGTAAGCATCCTCTTTAAGACCCTCTGCTTTATTAAGCAAGTCTCTCACTAACATTCCTTTTGTAAACGAAAAGTTTCCGGGTTTAAACACAGCCCCTTCAATTGTAAGGCGATTCTGGAATTTATCAACTATACCAGTTACATTGTATTCATCACCATTTAAAGGTTTAAAAGAAGCGATAGAATCTTTAGATATATCGAGAACCAATTTATCAAAATCAGTTAATCTTGTTCCAGTAATTCTCGCTTTGTAAGCGGTAACTTTAAAATCTCCCGCAAAACCAATAACATCTTTTAAAGTCTCGCCACTTTGCAATTCGAAGACAGCTGAGCGGTTTACTTCTCCCGTCAAAGTGACTTTCAACTTAGCAAATGGAATTCGAATCAAATCGCCATCTTCAATACGTATATTCCCTTTTTGATTGCCATATAAAAGAAAATCATACAAATCAGCCGTCAATATTTTTTTACTATTTCTTATTACTTCAATATTTCGAAAAGAACCATTTTCAGTTGGCCCACCACTCAGATACAATACATTATACAAGGTAGATAGCGATGAGACAGAATATGTACCAGGTTTTTGTACAGCACCAAATACCATAACCTTTATAGTTCGAATAGTGGTTAACGATAATTGAGCCTTCGTTTGACCCGATTGAATAGCTGGATAGTATTTCGAAAGTTTTACATTTATTCTTTTTGAAGCTTCTTCAATTGTCAACCCATTTACGTAAACTGGGCCAATATATTTTACATATACGGTACCTTCAGCATTTACTTCCAATGTTTGTTGAGAAAGGTTAACGCCAAAGATATCCAGCAGTATTTTATCCCCGAAACCTAAGGTATAGTTTTTAGGAGTGGGAATATTTATGGAAGGCTCGAAAGAGCTACTTGGATTTGAAAAAAGCTCAGAGCCAAAAACATTACTCGTATTGACTTTGTTACCAACAACATTGCTTGTTGTTGAAACCGTTCTGGCAGATTGTTTGACAATTGTTGGTTCTGAAATCAGGTTTGCAGTTTTTGGTAGGTTATTGATTCTTGATCTAACCAAATTAATCTCGTTTGCAGGCATCCCCCTTTTTGAGAATTCCTGCTCAATCTGCATTTCAGATAAACCAGATGAAGCTGCTTTTTGTAAAAATTCCTGCAGTTGGGCATCCGTAATATCGGCAGATTTAACCTTGCTCATATCTTGCGGCAGTTGTGCATTCACAAAACACCAAATAAACATTGCCAATATCAAAAAGGAACCTTTCATAATGAGTCTAATTATTCATTTACAAATATAGCTTCGCCACCTCAGTCACAGTGACAAAGCAAAAAATCTGATAATAAATTTCAATTGGGAGTTTAAAATTTCATTATCAATTTTACCCATAAGAGCCGCAAATATAGTTTTGCCAATATATTAAACCAAGTTTAATTATTAATTTCACCTTAAACCGAATGTTATACTATTTGCTTAGTTAAGCATCAACATATATTTTGAATTTCAAGCTATTACAAAGAAATTTTTGTAGTCCTAGTACTATGAGCATAAAACTTAAACTCACCTACAAATCAGGTTTGCTAATCGAAATATTCCATTTTCAGCTCTAATCCCGCAACTGAACGCAGGTATTCCTGAGAACCGGCAACGGAATAAAACTGGTCATTAATTGCAATTCTCCTCATTTTAGGGAACTGGTTCTGTGCCAATAAGCCCTGATTGGCAAATTCATACAGCAATTCAAGAATAGCGGAGCCGAAACCACCACTTGCCTGATGTTCTTCTATGGTAATGATAGACTTGTATTTTATAAATAAGTTTAGAAGCATTGTGTTGTCAATCGGCTTTATAAAAGGAAAGCTATAAACAGATGAAGCAATATTGTTTCTTTCTATAAAATCCACGACATATTTAAGCATGCTTCCTGTTGAAAACACTGCAGTAGTATTGCCTGTTTCTGCTATTGACAATATGGTTCCTTTTACAATTTGCTTTGACTCATCACTTGTATGTTTGTGTACCTCAGGCTCTCCTGCTTTACCCAGTCTAATATAACAAGGCCCATTGTAGCAAGCGGTAAATGTTGTTATAGCTTTTGCCTCGTAAGGATCAGCGGGGGCACATACAACAAGATTGGGTATGGTTCTTAACATACCCAGCTCTTCTGTTGCATGATGCGAAGGGCCTAAAGCCCCATAAGCATAGCCGCCACCAACTGCCACAATTTTTACGTTGAGGTTATGGTAACAGATGTCGTAGCGTATCTGTTCCATGCACCTTAATGTAGGGAAGTTCCCAATAGAATAGATATAAACACAGTAACCTTCCATTGCAAGGCCAGCAGCAATTCCCGCCATGTTTTGTTCTGCAATGCCTACATTGAGAAACCTATCAGGAAATTTTTCTGCAAATGGTTCAACCACAGAGAAACCCAAATCGCCTACAAGAAGAAATATATTGTTATTGCTACTTGCTTCTTCAATTAATTGGTTAATAAAAGCTGTTCTCATTTGTACTGATTGAGTTCTTGTAATGCCATGTGATACTGTTCTTCACTTGGAGACTTGTAATGCCATAACAAGCTATCTTCCATAAAACTGATCCCTTTTCCTTTTGTGGTATGGGCAATGATTGCTTTAGGTGCCGAATCTGCAGACTCTTTACATTTAACAAAAGTGTCGTGTAATTCGCTATGATTGTGTCCGTCAATTTCAAAACAGTTCCAACGGCATGCTTCAAATTTGGCCCTTAAGGGTTCCAAATCAACTATATCTTTTACGAAGCCAAAACTTTGTATTTTATTGTAGTCAATAATCAAAATGAGGTTATCAAGCTTCAATTGCGGAGCCAATAAAATACTTTCCCAGTTTGAGCCTTCATTCAACTCGCCGTCACTTACAAGACAAAAAGTTTTCCATTGTTCCTTTTTTCTTTTAGCTGCTAACGCAATGCCACATGCTATGGGTAAAGCATGACCAAGACTTCCGGCTGAAACTTCGATACCGGGTATTTTATGGCTTGTATGAGAAAGGAATAAACTACCATTTGTGGCATAACCATCCAGTTCGTTCAAATCAAAAAATCCTTTTAAGCCAAGTGTTGCATACAAACTAGAACAGGCATGTCCTTTGGAAAGCAAGAACCTATCCCTCTCTACATAATCAGGGGCACCTGGATCAACATTTAAAATGCCATCATACAATACAGCTAATATATCTGCCATAGAAAGTGCCCCACCAATATGGGAGGCTTTGGCATTATACACCAATTTTAGCGTCAGTGCTCTTATCTGCCTCGCAAATTCAATTGAGTGATTAACCATTTGATTCTTTGTCTTTAAGCTGCTTGAAATATTCAACGGTCGTTTGTAACGCTTGCTCAAAATTACTTTCTTTCCAACCATCCATTTTAGATAAAAGCTTATTTATATCCCCTTGCATATGCATTGGTTGGTTTTCCCTATATGGTATGGCCCCAAATTGAATATTTGAAAATTCCGGCTGTATGATATCTGTAATTTTTTCAACTACTGTTTTTAAAGCATGGGCCTCTTTTGAACTTACATTATATATATCAGATGGAATGTCTAATTCTACTATTTTACGCACCAATGATGCCAGGTCTTTTACATACATGTATGCATAAACCTGTTCGCAACCTGTTAATTGCAATTCTTTTTGATGAAGCAAACTGTTTATTACCGTGGGAATAAACCAAGACCCGCTTTCCCTTTCCCCAAAAACAGAAAACAATCTTAACCAATACCAACTGATATTGTTGGCGGTACATTGACGCTTCACAAGTACAGATGAAGCAAGTTTTGCCGCACCATATGCAGTTGTTGGCTTTACCGGAAATTCCTCTGTAATACTTCCAGCAAAAACGCCGTATTCGGCCTGTGAACCAAAGGAAATAAATTTTGAACTTTTTATTGTTGCAGCTATATCCAATAAGTCCATTAAAAAATTCAGGTTACTGAATTGTGTATCCCATTCCATCCTATCACTTACCCCAACTCCGTGCCAGCCACTATGTATAAAAATTGCTGGTGCACTATCAATTATATGTTGCTTCCATCCATGTTCATCAATATTTATCCAAGTAACCTTGTCTTGAAAAAAATCTACTTTGCCAATATCTGTTGTTGTACGTTTCAAGCAATACACATCATAATTGCAGTTTAGCAATTCTTCAACTATATGCGACCCTAAGAAACCTGAAGCTCCTGTTATTAAAACCTTTTTCACTTGTTTATAAATTGTTTTACCTTATCAATGATGTAATCATAATGGGTTTCGTTCAATCCGGGCCATACACCTAACCAGAATGAATTGTTCATAATGATATCGGTATTCGGCAAATCATCTATCTTCCGGTAATTCAGGTTTGCATAAGCTGGCTGCCTCAAAATATTGCCGCCAAAAAACAAACGTGTCCCTATTTTGTTGCTCTCTAAATACTCTACCAATTTATTGCGGTCAATTTTTACGCCTTCCCTTATGGTAAGCATAAAGCCAAACCAGCTTGGGTCGCTGTTTTCGGTTGCTTCTGGTAAAATAAAATATTCTTCCAGTTGCTTAAACCGTTCCTTTAATTTAATATGGTTCTCTCTCCGCTTGGCAATAAACGCATCAGCTTTAGATAGCTGGCTCAACCCAATAGCTGCCTGCATATCTGTAACCTTTAAGTTGAAACCAATATGAGAGTAGGTGTATTTATGGTCGTACCCATCTGGCAGCCCACCTAATTGCCAATCGTAACGTTTGCCACAGGTATTGTCGCAACCAGGGGCACACCAACAGTCCCTGCCCCAATCCCTAAAGCTTTCTGCAATTTTTTTAAGCGATGCATTGTTAATCAATACAGCACCTCCCTCGCCCATTGTAATGTGGTGTGCCGGATAAAATGAAACTGTTGCAATATCGCCAAATGTGCCTGTTTTTTTATTGTTGTAAGTTGCCCCCAACGAATCGCAATCATCCTCAATAACCCATAAATCATATTTCTTGGCTATTGCCATTACAGCATCCAAATTGAATGGATTGCCCAGGGCATGGGCAATCATAATGGCTTTGGTTTTATGGGAGATTGCTTTTTCTATATCATCGGCCTTGATATTGTAAGTAGGTATATCCACATCCACAAAAACAGGGATGCAACCAAACTGTATCATCGGGTTTACGGTGGTGGGAAAACCAGCCGCTACGGTAATCACTTCATCTCCGGGTTTAATGGCTTTATCGCCAAGTTTTGGTGATGTAAGCGTATAGAAAGCCAGTAGATTGGCAGAGGACCCTGAGTTTACCAGAAATGAAAAACGGCTACCCATATATCTGGCAAAGGCCCTTTCGAAAAGCGTACTGAACCTGCCTGCCGTCAACCAGGCATCCATAGTTGCTTCTATGCCCAGCAATACATCTGCCTCATCTATTATTTTGCCAGTAACTGGTATATAGTCACTACCAGGAACAATGGTTCTTGTTATTTTATCTTTAAAGAGCGGTATTAAACTTTCCCTTACAGATTTATCATGAAGATTGGTAAATAAAGAATCCATTATTTAGTTGATAAAGATTGATAATATAAAATATCAGCGTCCATTAGTTGATGAACGGATGTTTGTTTCCCATCATAAAAAGACTTGTACCATTGTATTGTTCTTTCAATGGCCATGAATGTATCCATCATTGGCTGCCATTGTAATTCGTTTATAGCTTTATTGATATCCAGTTTTAAGAGTTTGGCTTCATGCAAGGCATTGGGGTCAACCTGCAATTTTATTGCTCCTTTTCCCCAAATATCTATTGCCCGTTGTGCAATTGTTATAACAGGCAGGTTATCTGCATTGGATGGCCCAAAATTCCATGCCCCATCATATTTTGATGGTTCGCTAGAAAGCAGGACACCTAATTGCAAGTACCCAAAAACAGGTTCCATTACATGTTGCCAAGGGCGTACAGAATTGGGATTCCGGATAATAATTTCCTTACCTGTGGCTATCGATGTAACTATGTCTGGCAATAGCCTGTCTTCAGACCAATCACCGCCACCTATTACATTGCCGGCACGTACACTTGTTATTGCTTTTTGATGTTGGTGGTAATGAGCAGGATTGAAAAAAGAATTCCTATAGCTATTTATGACTAGTTCGGCACATGCTTTACTTGCACTATATGGGTCATACCCACCCAAGCGGTCGGTTTCCCTGTATGGATAGTTCCATTCTTTGTTTTCATAAACCTTGTCTGTAGTTATTAAAACACAAGTACAAGGTTTTGCAAGCATTGTTACAGCATTCAATAAATTGGCCGTGCCAATGATATTTGTATTGAAAGTATTTAAAGGATCATTGTACGATTTCCTCACCAATGGCTGAGCTGCTAAATGAAAGATATAATCCGGTTGAAAAGAAACAATTTCCTGCTGTAGTTTGGCAGCATCATTAATATCAGCAATAACAGAGTCAATTGTCAAAACCCCTTCCAATAAATTATACAATGAGGGCGTTGTTTCCGGAGCAAGCGAATAGCCTTTTATTATAGCTCCATTTTTTTGTAACAAATATGTGAGCCAGGCACCTTTAAAACCAGTATGACCGGTAATCAATACCCGTTTGCCTTTGTAATTGTCAAGAATATCTGCTACCATATTTTCCATTGGGCTTTACCACTATTCCACAATTGTTCCAGTTCTATGCGGTCCCTGAGAGCATCCATGGGTTTCCAAAAACCATAATGCTTAAAGGCCGTTAATTGCTTGTCATTGGCAATGTCTGTCAAAGGTTTTTTCTCCCATTGCACATCGTCCATATCACCTTGTAAATAATCGAATATTTGTGGTTCCAATACAAAGAACCCGCCGTTGATCCACATACCGTCACCTTGGGGTTTTTCAACAAAATAGTCCACGTTTCCTTTTACATCCATTTCAATATTGCCGAAACGTCCTGGAGTCTGTATGCTTGTTAAAGTAGCCAGCCTGCCATGCGATTTATGAAATGCTACCAGTTCTTTAATATTTACATTCGACACACCATCTCCATAGGTCAACATAAAAGTTTCGTTGCCTATATATTTTTGGATCCGCTTTATGCGGCCAGCAGTATTGGTGTTTAACCCAGTATCAACCAAAGTAACTTTAAAGGATTCTGCATTGGAAAAATGGACATCTACTTTATTTTTCTCCAACTCAATAGTGACATCAGAATTGTATAGATAATAGTTCAAAAAGTATTCCTTGATTGTTTGGGCTTTATACCCTAAACAAACAATAAAATCGTTGTACCCATGAGCTTCATATATTTTCATGATATGCCATAGAATTGGCTTACCACCTATTTCAACCATGGGCTTAGGCCTGGCCTCTGTTTCCTCCATTAGTCTGGTACCTAATCCTCCTGCTAATATTACTACTTTCATAAGTGCCTTAACATAAATAAATAAAAGGCAAAGGTCGTGTTTTTCTAAACAGTAAACCGCAACAAGTTGCGTTTATGGAACAAACGATTCATTCTATAAAACCAACAAGGCATAAACTATTAGTTGGTCTAAAAACACTTACAACCTTGCATCTACCAAGCTTCTATCCAAATACGATTTGGTATCAAAAATAACCGCATCGTTCCCGTTGGCCAGTGTATCAAAATCCAGGCTGCCAAATTCATGATGGGCAACTGCCAATATGATTGCGTTGTATTGGGATGCGATTTCGCTGGTAAGGTTTATTCCGAACTCATGTTTTACTTCATCCACATTCGCATGAGGGTCAAACACATCTATTGCGATGCCGTATTGCTGCAACTCCCTGTAAATATCTATTACTTTGGAGTTGCGTATATCCGGGCAGTTTTCCTTAAAGGTTATACCAAGTATCAGGGCTTTTGCCCCATTGATTTTTTGTCCTTTCTGTATCATCAGCTTTACCACTTTGCTTGCCACAAAAAGTCCCATATTGTCATTCACCCTACGGCCACTTAAAATAACTTGTGGGTGGTAACCCAGGCTTTCTGCTTTATGGGCCAGGTAGTAAGGGTCAACACCAATGCAATGCCCACCTACCAAGCCTGGTTTGTATTTCAGGAAATTCCATTTGGTGGCGGCAGCTTCAATAACATCGGTGGTATCTATGCCCATCCTGTCAAAAATCAATGCCAATTCATTTACAAAAGAAATATTTACATCCCTCTGGGCATTTTCAATTGCTTTTGATGCTTCTGCAACTTTCAGGCTGGTGGCTTTGTGGGTACCGGCCACAATAATGCTTGCATAAAGGGAATCCACAAAATCGGCAATTTCCGGTGTTGAACCAGAAGTCACTTTTTTGATTTTTGTAAGCGTATTCACTTTGTCGCCTGGGTTTATTCTTTCTGGCGAGTAACCGCAATAAAAGTCCGTATTGAAAACAAGACCCGAGCACTTTTCCAGTACAGGCACACAGTCTTCCTCTGTACAACCAGGGTAAACGGTTGACTCGTATATAACAATATCATCCTTCTTCAAAATCTTGCCAATCATGGCAGAAGCTGCAAGAAGGGGCTTCAGGTCAGGGGCTTTAAAATTATCAATGGGTGTAGGTACGGTAACAATAAAAATATTGGCATTCTTTAATTCCTCAACATTTGATGAAAATGCCAGTCCGCTTTTTCCGTTGTTCCTTTTCAGTAAAACGGCTTCATTCAGTGCTCCCAAATCAGCTTCATTCGTGCGGTCCTTTCCTTCACTCAATTCCTTGATCCTGCTTTCGTTGATGTCAAAACCCAGCACATCGAATTTTTTGCCAAATTCTATGGCCAATGGTAAGCCAACATATCCCAAACCAATTATTGCAATTTTGCTGTCTGCCAGATTGAGTGCCATTATTTGTCTTGTTTGAACTATTAAAGAAGTAAGATAAGGATAAGCCCAAAAGGGCTGCTATATTTTTTCCAACAGTACTACAGCCGAAGCAACCAGCCCTTCCTCCCTACCCACAAAACCCATTTTCTCTGTAGTGGTGGCTTTAATGGAAACATCTTTCAACGTAACTTCCAATATGGACGAAATGACCTGTTGCATCTCTGCAACGAATGGCTTTATTTTAGGGGCTTCCAGGCAAAGCGTACTATCAACATTACCAATTTTATAGCCTTCTTTTTTTATTAAATCAAGCGTCTTTTTCAACAGTATCTTGCTGTCAATGTCTTTGAATTCGTTTGATGTGTCCGGGAAATGCACACCGATATCACCCAGACTCAACGCACCCAACATGGCGTCGCAAATGGCATGAAGCAGTACGTCTGCATCACTATGCCCCAAGGAACCTTTGTGGTGCGGTATTTTTACACCGCCAATCCATAAATCCCTACCGCTTACCAATTGATGAAAATCGGTTCCAAAGCCAATTCTAATATTCATAATCAATCATTAAAAAACAAAAGCGAAGGTAACAGATACCTTCGCCTTTTATTTACATCAATAAAATAAATTATTTATCGCTACCTAAATCAAAGGTCAAACCAAAACGAAGTGTGTTAGACAATGGGTTTCTTGTAACACCGTTGCCAGAAGGAATCAAATAAGAAAAATTCAAACCGATAACATTGTATTTTACACCAACACCAGCGGTGAAATATTTACGGTTGCCTTTTGTTTTGTCTTCGTAGAAATAACCAGCCCTTAAAGAGAATTGGTCATTGTAAGTATATTCAGCACCAAGCGATACCTGGAACTCTTTCAATTCGCTACCAAAGCTGCCTGCATCACCAAAAGATTTGGTCCAGCTTTTCAAGATACCGTAACCCCTGTATTCAGCAAGTGCAGCAGAATCGATAGAACCGCCATTGTCAACACTTGTTGGAGGTGTAGGAACCAATAGTTTATTAACATCCAAACCAAAAGTAAGTTTGCTTGTTTCGTCAAATACAGTTGTATAAGAAAGGCCCAAACCTAAATTGGCTGGTATATAATCCTTATTTTGTGCATCGTTTGTATAACCGATTTTAGAACCAAGGTTCGACAGGGTAATGCCCCAGTTAAATCCTTGTCCCTGCTCGTTTACACCTGTATGGAACAAAGAGATATCACCAGCAAAAGCGGTACCTGCTTTGTAGCTTACGCCACCAACAGAACCATTGGCCAAACTGGAGTTGATGTACCTTAATGCTACACCTACGCCAAATTTGCTGCTTAGTTTACGGGAGTATCCGATATCAAAAGAGAATTCCCTTGGACGGTAAGAGTTCAGGTCGTTACCTGCAAAGTCTGTAAATTGTATGTTACCCAAGCTGAAATAACGAACCGAGGCAGAAATAGCTTGTTCATCATCCAATTTATGGTATCCACCCAATGTGGCTAGGTAAACATCGCTCAATCCAAGGTCTTTTAACCAAGGAGTATAAGTAACACCCAAAGCAGTTTTCTGTTTGGCAAACGGGGTTTTTGCAAGGTTCCAAAAAGAAGCATTTGCATCTGGAGACGTGGCAATACCAACATCACCCATACCGCCGGCACGGGCATCAGGAGAAATTCTTAAAAAAGGAACAGCAGTCGTAACTACATTAATGGTTTCAGTCTGAGCAGAGATTTTGGAAAAGAATGAGCCGGTAAATAGCAAAACAGCAGCAGCTTTCAATGTTGATTGTCTCATCGAAGTCAATGATTTAGTTAATGAATTGTAAAAATAAAAGAATATTCCACACTGCCAAATCTTGTTGTAGTGGAAATATTACCTAGTGTAGAAAATCAAACCATTCAGTTAAATTTGGTGACATCAAAGTTCAATGAGGTATCGTTGACCTTTGTAAATTGTTTACAATGATACTGAAATTTAGACAATCGCACATGGGTTTTCGCTGCTAGAATTTTAATATAACTGGTTTGGTGAGCAAAACAGTCCAGTTTATTTCGCCTTAGAACCTTGTTTATAACAGAAAAATGACCCAAACGGGAACATTTTGGCAAAAATCAGAAAAAAGTATCCCCTTCGTTACCCGATTATCTGCCCAAATAGAAATTATCGTTTCACTAACAATAGTTGCATTTGGATTTTTGGGAGTTATTTGGATAATTCTGTTATATTCGCAACGTCTTCATTAGACAATATTTCTGTAAAACCAACGTTCAATACACTCAAACATTTCAACAATGCGAATGCTAAAAGGAATCAGGAACCTTAGTTTGCTAATAACCGTTCTAGGTTCAATGGCTTCTTGTAAGAAAAAACAAGAAAAGTCTTCTGTTACCGGATGGAATTACAACGATAAAAAAATGAACAATTTTACCGTTGCCAAACCTAAGGACATCAAAACAGGCCCAGGATTGGTTTTTGTGCAGGGCGGTACCTTTACAATGGGTGCTACACAGGAAGATGTAATGGGCGACTGGAACAACATTCCCAAGCGTGTAACCGTGAACTCCTTCTTTATTGATAAGACAGAAGTAGCCAACGTTCACTACCGTGAATACATTTACTGGTTGGAAAACACTTTTAACTACGATACCTACAAACAGGCTATCGAGGCATCCAAACCTGATACCTTGGTTTGGAGAAGCGAATTGGCCTACAACGAGCCTTATGTGGAATATTATTTCAGCCACCCTTCTTACAACTACTACCCAGTAGTTGGCGTAAACTGGAAACAGGCCTACGATTTCTGTATCTGGCGTACCGACAGGGTGAACGAAAAAGCCCTGATGGATAAAGGTGTAATCAACGTAAAGGATTACCAAAAAGGCGGTATGAACAATGTTGACTCTGGTAACTTCAATACAAAGTCTTATTTGATGGGTTTATACAATCCGAAAACGCCTCCAACAAAGAAAAGCCCTTTGAAAGATGCTAAAGGCATGCCACGTGCTGCTAAATTCTCTGATGGTATCTTGTATGGCGACTACCGTTTGCCAACAGAAGCTGAATGGGAATACGCTGCTTATGGTTATGTAATGGAAAATCCTCAAAAACGTAGGTCCGAAAAGAACCGTGGTGAAGAGGTAATCGCCAACAAACAAGTATACGCTTGGAGAAACGATGGTTTTGACAACCTGCGTTCTACCCGTAAAGGTGCTTTCCAAGGTGCTTTCCTTGCAAACTTCAAACGTGGATCAGGTGATAACATGGGTGTTGCAGGTGGTTTGAACGACCGTTCTGCCATACCTGCCGAAATCACTTCTTTCTACCCTAATGGCTTTGGTATCTACAACATGAGCGGTAACGTAAGTGAGTGGGTTGCCGACGTGTACAGGCCATTGAATTCAATTGATGGAGATGACTTCAACTTTTATAGGGGTAACGTATTTAAAAGGGTAAAGAAAAATGCGGATGGCGAAGCAAGCACAGACAGCATGGGTCGTGTTAAAATGGAAGCCGAGCCGGATTCTTTGTTGAGAAAGCGTAGGAACTACCAAAAATCTTATGCAATCGATTATCTTGATGGTGACTCTACTTTAGATGGCCGCAGTGCAACCTATAACTATGGCGTAACTACTTTGATCTCTGATAAATCAAGGGTTATTAAAGGTGGTAGCTGGAACGACAGACCATATTGGTTAAGCCCAGGAGCCCGCCGCTTCCTTGAAGAAGACCAAAGCAGCAGCACCATTGGCTTCCGTTGTGCGATGACGCATTATGGTGCCCCAGAAGGAACAAAAGCAGCTACCAAAACCGGTAACTTCTTCCCTGCAAGGAAACAAAAGAAATAAATCAAGATTCTTTTATAAAGAAAAACCATCTGCTTAACACAGATGGTTTTTTTATGGATTCATGTAGCAACTGAAACCAGTAACGGTTTGCAAAATACCCAGTAGCCTTTATTTTTGATACACTAAATTTTTGATTGTGACTATAGAACAGCTTTACCAATTATTTATACAGCATCCCAGTGTTCAGACAGATACAAGAAAACTTAAACAAGGCGACCTGTTTTTTGCTTTGAAAGGACCCAATTTTAACGGCAACCTTTTTGCCTTGCAGGCACTGGAGCTTGGGGCAGCCTACGCAATTATTGATGAGCCATTAGACACAACCGATGCAAGGCTGATTACGGTAAGTGATAGCCTGGCCACCTTGCAGCAACTGGCCAAATACCATCGCCAACAATTTACCATTCCTTTTATTGCCATTACAGGCAGCAATGGTAAAACAACTACCAAAGAACTGGTAAGTACGGTACTCTCATCGCACTATATTACTTATACAACGCAGGGTAACCTGAACAATCATATTGGTGTGCCACTGACCATTTTGAGCGTAGGGAAAGATGCAGCAATGGCGGTTATAGAAATGGGAGCAAACCATCAAAAAGAAATTGAAAGCTATTGCTCTTATACCCTGCCAACACATGGCATTATCACCAATTGCGGCAAGGCACACCTAGAAGGTTTTGGCGGCATTGAAGGCGTACGAAAAGGCAAAGGCGAGCTCTTTGATTATTTACGCAATAATAATGGAGCTGCTTTTATATTTAATGATTACGATTACCTGCAGCAAATGGGTACCGGTATAAAAGATATCTATACCTATGGTACGCATAACGCAACAATAACCGGTTCGGTAAGCATCAGTGAACCTTTTTTGGAAGTATCGCTTACAAGTGGTACCCACCTTTCATTGATCAAAACACACTTGGTTGGCGAATACAACCTGCCCAATGTTTTATGTGCGGTAGCTATTGGCAAGCACTTCAATGTGCCTGAAGAAAAAATAAAATCGTCCATTGAAAATTATGTGCCTAGCAATAGCCGCTCTCAAATGGTTGACAAAGGCACCAACAAAATTATTCTGGATGCATACAATGCAAACCCATCCAGCATGAAAGCTGCCATTGAAAATTTTGCAAAGCTGCATGCAACAAGCAAAGTATTGATGCTAGGTGCAATGATGGAACTTGGCGATGAAAGCCTGAAAGAACATGAAAGCATCATACAATTAATACAACAATATACATGGAAAGATGTGGTGCTGGTAGGCGGTGATTATGAAAAACTGGCCCATCCATTTATTTATCTAAACAATTCTAATGAAGCCCGTGAATGGTTTAGGCAACAGCATTTTGACCATACCTATTTATTGATCAAAGGTTCCAGGAGCATGCAAATGGAAAAGGTCCTGGAAAGCTAGGACAAGTTTTTTATAAGTACCTTGCACCCATAATGAAAGAAGCATACACTAAAAAGCCCAACTATTTAATCAGCACATTCAATAACAAATGCCCACGCTGCAGGGAAGGATATATTTTTAAAGGCACCAATGCCTACGACCTTAAGAACAATGTAAAAATGCACGAGCGTTGCCCCGTATGTGGCCAGCCAACCGAAATAGAAGTGGGTTTCTATTATGGCACGGCCTATGTTAGTTATGCACTTACTGTTGCCTTTTCCGTAGCTACATTTATTGCATGGTGGGTATTGCTGGGCATTTCCATACAAGACAATAGCGTATTCTGGTGGCTTGGTGTAAATTCGGTATTGATGATTTTATTGCAGCCGTTGTTTATGCGTTTATCCAGGAGCTTATGGTTAAGCTGGTTCGTGAAGTACGATCCTAAGTGGAAGGAACATAAACTGGAAGAGCCAGAAAGGATTGTAAAGGAACAGATGAACAATTGGTAAAGCAACCATTTATTGTTTAAGGTAACTGTTTAAACCACATTGCTTTATTTGCTTCAACCCCTCAATAACGCAACGTGCATTAAACTGCCCTCCCATTAAATTGGTATGCGTATGGTCGCCCGGAAAAAAGGGTTTCACTTTTTCCTGCCCCATCTCTTCCCAATGTCTTGAAATGATGCTATTGAGGTTTATATAATATGCCCCCGTTGTTTTGGCTGTCTCTTCTGCCCATGCAGGGTACTGTTCTTCTACCACTACTTTGCCGTCTTTCCATTTATCCCTTGGCACCAATGAGCAAATAATAGCAGTGGCCCCTTTTGTTTTTGCTTCATTCACAAATTTGCGTAAGTACCAGCCATAAGTATATACGGTTTCCTGCTTTTGGGTGATCGGGTTAAAAATAGTCCTGGATTCTTCTCCTGTTCCTTTTATCGTACCCCTTGCCCTTGCAGTATCATCCAACAGGCCATTATCGTTATGGCCAAACTGCATCATCACAAAATCCCCGGGTTTCAACACGGCCAATATTTTATCCCATCTACCGTCGCTTATAAAAGTCCGTGTACTGGTGCCGGCCTTTGCATGGTTCCTTATCGCTATCTTGTTGGTGTCCATGTAAGGGTACAATAAACTGCCCCAACCCCAATAATCATTCTTGCCATTGCCATCACTGTTCTGTACGGTTGAGTCGCCTATGATATACAATACAGGCTTTTGCTGAAAACGGATGATGGTAAAGGAAACAAGGCCAATAGCAATTACAAACAGCCACGGTTTTATGCTCTTTTTTCTGAAGTGTTCCATCATCCCATTGAAGTTTTTTGTTCCTATAAAAATATTGCATTGATAGGAACTATTGTGACATGATTTTAGCATACTACCCAATCGACAGTCGTTCACTAATTAAAAAGATGAACAAAAGTCTGTACAAATAAAAACGCCGTAAGGTTATTGACCTTACGGCGTTTCAGCAGAGAGGAAGGGATTCGAACCCTCGATACAGTTTCCCGTATACACACTTTCCAGGCGTGCTCCTTCAACCACTCGGACACCTCTCTGTTTGTTGTTGGGCGGCAAAAATAGCGGTTACAAATTAGCTACCGAATATTTTTTCTGCATTTGTAGTTGTAATGGCTGCAATTTCCTGAACAGGCACTTGTTTCACCTCCGCCAGCCTTTTAATGATGTATTCAAGATAGCTGCTTTCATTACGTTTGCCCCTAAAAGGTACGGGTGTCAAATAAGGTGCATCCGTTTCTAGTACCAAGTGCTCCAAACCAATTTTTTCCAAGGTTTCTGCAAGACCAGATTTTTTGTAAGTAAGCACCCCACCTATACCCAGCATAAAATCCATATCAATGATTTGCGTAGCCATTTCGTACCCCTCGCCAAAACAGTGAAAAATGCCTTTCAGACCTTTTTCAGAAAATGGTTTTACCATATCAATTGCTTCCTGAATGGCATTGCGTGAATGGATGACGATAGGAATACCGTGTTGCAATGCAAGCTGCATCTGTTGTTCAAAAACTTCGTATTGCTGTGTCTTAAAATTGGTGTCCCAATAAAAATCAAGGCCAATCTCCCCTACCGCAACAAACTTTCTTTTATTCAGCCATTCTTCAACAATCCGCAATTCCTGTTTGTAATCTTCCTTTACATAACAGGGATGAAGTCCCATCATGGGAAAGCATCTGTTTGAGAAACGCTGTTCCAGTTTCAGCATGTCATCAATTACTTCACTATTGATACAGGGCAGATAAAACCCTTGTACACCAAGGGTTTCAGCCCTTTGTATTATTTGTTCAATATCATTTTCAAACTCTGGTAAGTATAAGTGGCAATGTGTATCTATTAAAGTCATGATGCAATTTTAGCGAATTTATTGTTAGTCAAAAATCAGGTCCATTCATTAACGGTTTCTTTATAAAAAATAAAATGACACAAAGAATAAAAGTGCACCGCTTAGCGTTTATGTATAACAACTATTTTGAACGGATGAAAAAAAAGTTCAAAATAAATTTGTCACTTAATAATTAAACAGCAATAAAATCGTTTTAATAAATACAATGTTGCATTTTGATTTTTCTTCACTTTTTCAGGTTGTAAACTTCAGAACTATTGGAAATTTTGATTGCTTAAAAAAACAAACAACACATAATACAATCTTTACAAAGCATTTAGACATAACCCTTAAAGCCAATCATACAGTCAAAAAGGGTTTTAGAAGCATTAATCCAAGATGCTATTCTTTATGCTAGAGCAAAACATATATTTTTAAACTAGTTTTCATAGGGTACGGATTAAAAACGAGCTGAGGTTTCTACCTCGGCTCATTCTTTTTTAGGCCAAGAAGGCCTAATTATCAAGCATTTCAAGGGCATATACTAAAAAAGCGGTATCTATTTCTATTGTAAGAAATGGATACCGCCATTAGCTATTTGAACAACCAGTTATTATACTTAGAACATAAACTCCCTTCTTCCGATATTGAACCTGATGCCGGCAGAAAAAACGGATGTGTTTGCACTGCCTGTGCTCATGCGGTTATATTGACGAGAAAGGAAGGAAACATCAAAAAACAGGTTCTCTTTTATTTCATAACTCACCAAGAAGGTGATGATGGTACATTTTGCCAAGTCACCCACACCTACTGTCCAGCCATTATCGCCCAATGCCCTTGTACTATTGAAAGAAAAAATATTGCCGCCATAATTCTGGTTGATGCCCGCAATGCTGCTATCTAGCCCCTGCCTGTAATAGATAGCTTTCGCTTCCAAATACAATTGCTTTACTGGCTGGTATTTTACAATGGCAATATACTCTTCAAAATTCGCCCCCAATGGATGTGCCAACGGCTGGTTGTAATGATTGTAGCTAGTTGTAGAATCGCTAGATGAGTAAGTAAAAGGCCTTACCCGGTTTGTTTCCAATTGAACATCCACATTCTTGAAACCAAATGCGTCAATGTATTTCAAACCTGCCTGGTAACCGAACTTATTTCCCCACCAATTGTTCTTCAATTCATCCAGCTTTATTTTATCAATCATGCCCTGGCCATATAGTTGCACTTTTTTAGCCAGGTTCATTTTTACCGTAAAGCCTGTATAGCTTTTATCTTTTATACCATTGCTATTGTCATTGGGTATGTGGGCATAGATAACGGGGTTCAACAGGCCAAAACTCAAGGCATCGGATTTACCCAACATCACCCCATCAAACAGCCCAAGCGTAAGCCACTTGTTTGCGTTAAAATTTAAATAGCTTACACGATAGTATTTGCGTGGGTATAAATAATCGCCTCCAATTCTATGTAAGGGTGGCACCAGTTCAGAAAAAATGTTTTCATAATTAAACTTGCCAAAATGCGTGTTTACTTTTAGGTACATGGCATTGGTGCTAAAATCGCTTAGTAACAGGCTCCTATAGCCGTCCCCAATAAAATTCCTGCCGTAGCCCAATTGCATATCCATAAATTTCGCCACTTTCCATGTAAGGCTGCTGCGTACATCAAAGTAATCGTAACCATTTACCTTAAACCCTTTTCTAAAACCCACACCAGGTATCGCACCATATTTGTTTACCCAATCCTGCACATAGATTGGTTGCCGTTCCTGATTCTCTGTAAAGTAGAAGTCAAACCCAATTTTTTCACCAATCATGCCACGTATTACTGCCCCGCGTTGGTTGATGAATGTGCCACTAGGGTTACCGCCATTGCTCCCCTGCTGGTATTGGATAATCGGGTTTGCAATCAAGGTAAAATCTTTACTCTTCATCTCTACCATATTGCCCCTTGTTTGATAGAAATATTTAAGTATCGGCTTTTCGCTGATATAGGTTTCCCTTGGCTTGCTCCACTCACTGTTGTTCATCAACAAGCGTTGCATATTGTATTTGTCAATATCGGTAATCCCTTTTGCACGTTTGTCACCTGCATTATACAAACTGTCGTACAATTCCACATCCTTTACAATATCCCTCCTGTTGTAGGGTTTAACGCTCGAAAACGAAAGTGTCTTTGTTCTGGTCTTTATTTCCAGCCTGTTTAACAAACTTTCCTCTTTGCCACCTGCAATAAGATAGGTTGTTTGTGATGAAGCAACCATTGGCAATGCAACCAACAATGTATTGACGATATATTTTGAAATTTTCATTATCCCTTTTTTGTTCATTTAAAAATCAAATTCGCGTTTGGCAATGTTCCATCTAAAGCCTACATTGAAGATGGTGGTATTCTGCTTGCTGCCTGATGAAAGTTTATAGTTACGCAGCGTAAACCCTGCTTCCAGAAACAGGTTTTCCCTTACTTCATAAGAAGCATTCGCTGATGCATAGATGCAGGTTCCTTTATCGCCGCTACCCACATTCCAGCCATGCTCCTTAGCCAGGCCCGTGACTGGGTCAATTGCCCTAACCCTATAATCACTCAGTATATTGTTGCCAAAATTCTGCCCTGCAGAATCCTGCCCCTGATAATAATACATCAGCTTGGCCTGCAGGTACAATTTCTTCAAAGGCTGATAACGTGCAATGCCAATAAATTCCTGGAAGCTTGCCCCTAACTGATGTGCCAATGGCTGACTGGCATTTGAATAATTAGAAACGGAATCATAGTGCGTATACGTAAAAGGCCTTGCACGGTTACTTTCCACCTGTAGGTCCAGGTTTTTGATACCAAATGCATCTATATATTTTGCACCCAACTGGTAGCCAAATTTGTTTGCCCACCAACCACTGTTTGCCTTTACCTCCTTCAACAGGAATTCATCCAATATAATTTGGGAATATACCTGTAAACGATGGTTCACATTTGCCTTTACATTCAGCCCCAGCAAGGCATTGTCAGGGCTACCGCTTTGCTGTTCCATTGCACGCAAAAAGGTAAACGGCAATACATAGTTCAGGTCAAACTGTTTCTTACGGCCAAATACAACCGCATCAAACAATCCGATATTCAGCCAACGGTTTGCATTAAAGCTGATGGTATTGATGCGTAAATATTTTTTCTCATCAGCCTGGTTAACGATACCAAACTGCGGGGTAAGTTTCATGTACAGGTTCTCAATATTAAATTTCCATAACCTTGTATTGATTTTAAAGAACAACGCACTACCGCTAAAATCGCTCAACCACAAACTACGTATGCCATTGCCTAAAAAATTCCGGTCATAACCTGCCTGCATGTCTATATGCTTGGCAACCGTCCACTGCAATGAAGCCCTTACGTCGTAATACCTTACTGCATTGCTATCGGTAACATTGAAATTGCCAAAACCAGGCACCGCATGGAATTTGTTAGTAAACTGCCTTACATAATACGGCGTCCTTTCCTGATTGCCCGTCATGTAAAAATCAAAAGCCAGCTTCTTTGCAATCAACCCATGCGACACAACCCCGCCCGATGCCAGGTACACGCTTTGCTTATCATAACTCTCAAACGATTGCTGGTATTGCAATGCAGGGTTCAGTACCATAAAAAAATTGGGCCTGTTCACCTCAACCAAATTGCTGCTGCTCTTTTTGTTATTGAATGATGAAGTTGAATTGGTGTATTCCTTGCCCGCCATCAAAAACCTGGTCATGTTGTAACGGTCAATAGGTGTAATATCAGCGGCAATGCGGTTCTGGTTGCGTTGCAGGCTATCTATCATTTGTACCTGCTCTACCAGTAACCTGCGGTTAAACGGCCTGATAAAAGAATGGTTCAACCCCTCCGTTCTTGCTTTTATTTCCAGACGTTCCATCAAAATATAGTCCTTGCTACCGGGCATTATATAAGATGTTTGTGCAGAGGAGGCAAAGGGAATGAGCAGCAGGATAATTTTGAGAAGAGTTTTAATACTTTGCGTCATGTTACTTTCGGTTAAAACAGATAAATTGGCAGGATGAAAAATTATATAATTAAAGATACAACCATCGTCAACGAAGGGCAAAGGATTAGTGGTGATGTGTTGATAAAAAACCAACGCATAGCCAAAGTCGGCGGAGTTATCAACACCGTTGAAAACATGGTTGAAATAGATGGCAGCAACCAGTTTGTACTGCCTGGTGCCATTGACGACCAGGTGCATTTCAGGGAGCCGGGACTTACACACAAAGCCAACATTTACACGGAAGCAAAAGCTGCGATAGCCGGTGGTGTTACCAGCTTCATGGAAATGCCAAACACAAGCCCCCCAAGCCTTACACACGAACTGTTGGAGGCAAAGTACAGCATTGCCCAACAAACGGCATTGGCCAATTATTCTTTTTTTATAGGCACCAGCAATGATAATTATGAAGAAGTGATGAAAGCCAATAACAGGAAAAACGATATCTGTGGTGTAAAGATTTTCATGGGCTCCTCAACAGGCAATTTGTTGGTAGATAACCCACTGATGCTTGACCGGGTTTTTGCCGGCAGCGAACTGTTGATTGCAACGCATTGCGAAGAAGAGAAAATGATACGGGAGAACTTTGAACAACGGAAAAAGGAGAAAGCGGTATTGGATGCCTCGGACCACCCGATCATACGCAATGAAGAAGAATGTTTTGAATCCTCCTTCAAGGCAATACAGTTTGCCAAGAAATACAATAGCCGCCTGCACATACTGCATATCAGTACCGAAAAGGAACTGCAACTGTTTGGCAATATGCTGCCATTGAAAGATAAAAGGATTACAGCCGAAGTATGTGTGCACCATTTGCATTTTACCAGCAATGATTACGACAGGCTGGGCAACCAGATAAAATGCAACCCCGCCATTAAGGCCCCGCATAACCGTGAAGCTTTATGGCAGGCTTTGTTAGATGACCGATTGGATGTAATAGCTACCGACCATGCACCGCATACATGGGAGGAAAAGAATGAACCTTACGAGAAAGCACATGCTGGTCTTCCTTTGGTTCAGCATTCACTGTTGCTGATGCTGCATTATGTACAACAAGGAAAAATAAGCCTGGAAAAAGTGGTAGAAAAAATGAGCCACGCCGTTGCCACCTGCTTCCAGGTAAAAGAGCGTGGCTTTATACGTGAAGGCTATTTTGCCGACCTCGTAATGGTAAACATGAACCAACATACCACTGCCACCAAAGAAAATATTCTGTACAAATGCGGATGGAGCCCGTTGGAAGGCTTCACATTTCCGGCAGCCATTACCCACACTTTTGTAAATGGGCACCTGACTTATGGAAACGGTGTTTGGGATGAATCTCAAATGGGGCAAAGAATGAAGTTTGAGCGATAGCATACAAGTACGCATCAACACTTTAAACCTTCAACAAAACACATGCAAGCAGACAAAACCACCCTCTCCGACCTTTCCATTTTTAACCACGAAGAAGAGCTTTCTGTTTTTCATCATCTCAACTTTACGCATACCAACGAAGGCAGGGAGCATTTAAGACTGTTGCTGAGCAAGCCGTTGGATAGCCTGGCTGCCATTGTGGATGCACAGAAAACAATTCAGCAATTACAGTCTGTTAGCAACAAATGGCCTGCTACCATAACCAATGGCACCATCATGGTTGTGGAGCGTTTTTTTGATACACAGGTAAATACCTATCCCAACCATCCTACAGCCATCAGCAGTTTTTTTTACAAGCTGGTAAACTATCCCGATTATGCCATTACAAGATATACAGTAGATCATTGCATCAGTTTTGTAAAAGGTATGCAACAAGTAGTGGATGTATTGCACGAGCCAGCAAGCAATCACTTACAGGTAAACGTTGGCCGGATTAAGCTACTATTGCATAAACCCATGGTACAGCAAATGCTGCAAAGGGAAAAGAAGCAGGTACTTACACCTGTTGAAGTACTGAAGTTCGGCAATTTTTTACGGTACAGTTTCAAGCATGAGCTGTACGAGCTGGTTACCATTTACAGCAAGCTGGATGCCTACCTTAGCCTGGCAACAGCTTGTACAAAATATGGTTTCTGCTTTCCCCAATTCAAGGAATCTGCACAACCTTTCATTGAAGCCGAAGGCCTGTACCATTTGCTATTGGACATCCCTGTTAGCTATACGGTACAGTTAAACAAAGAATCGAATTTTCTTTTTCTTACTGGGGCCAACATGGCAGGCAAAAGCACTTTCATAAAGGCAGTGGGCATAGGTGTTTATCTGGCACATATTGGCATGGGCGTGCCTGCAAAAAAAATGCAGTTGAGCCTATTTGATGGGCTGCTAAGCAATATACAGGTTGCCGATAATATCATTAAAGGCGAAAGTTATTTTTTCAATGAAGTGCAACGCATAAAAAGTACCATCGAAAAAATAAGTGATGGCAAAAAATGGCTGATACTGATTGACGAACTGTTTAAGGGAACCAATGTGCAAGATGCCATGAAATGCAGCACCACTGTAATTGAAGGTTTGCGGAAAATGGACAATGCCCTGTTTGTACTCTCTACACACTTATACGAAATTGGCGATAGCCTGAAACAGTACGCCAATATACAGTTCAGGTATTTTGAAACAAGCGTGGCCAACGAACAGTTGGTGTTTAGCTATCAGTTAAAAGAAGGCATCAGCAATGACAGGCTGGGTTATTTGATCCTTAAAAAAGAAGGTGTGGTACAGATGCTGGAAAAATTATAAAAAAAGCCGGTACCCCTGCAGTACCGGCCCAACATGTTTCAAGTGTATAGAATAGGATTAAAAGAAACGGGTATAGGATTTGGATAATGGCTTCACAGGATATTGGATTGCTGGATTGTTGTTCACTTGAAATGTTCAGGAAAGGCTGTATAGGATATTGGATTTCAAAATCAGGTTAACAATTGATCATTATACTTTTATTCACTTGTATCTCGATATTTATACTGGAAAGCGTTTCTTCACACTCCACTTTTACCGCTACCATTTTCTTGCTATAAATCAGTACAACAACTGCTATGGCTACTTTCAAGGCAATTGCCATCAATAATTTTTTAAAATTCATCCGTTCAATAAGTATCATGGTATTTCTTGTTTAGGATATTGTTTATTGCTTGTTTAACGATGTAAAACTGCACCGGATGCGTATCATAAACAATAATTACCGCACTAGGTTGTGCATCTTTTTGTTGAAGCGTAGAAAATAAAAAACGAACCGTTGGCAACCATGCAAAAACCTGCATGCCATTTCATTCATTGGGCAACAGCCATGCCTTTAACAATGCAACACCATGATATCAATCAAACTGCAAGCTGGTGGTGCAAATATTCATACATCAACCAGCAACGGTTTAACTGTATTCATCTACGGCTCGTGTAGCATTGCAAACATTCCACCTACAAAAAGTTTTTGTACTGTTTTTTACTGGTCATTTTCGTGTTGTTCATTCAAAAAAACAAACTATGACTACACAACAGATACAGCATGTAAAATTTACCTGGGGTATAGTGGCACAACTGGATACCATAACAGTAGGTAGCCTATTCTATAACCGCCTGTTCGAAATTGTACCATCACTCAGGCACATGTTTGCAAACCCAATGTCCGAACAATCAAAGAAACTGTTGGGTATGATTGGCTATGTGATCAATAAGCTCGACAAACTGGAAGACATTATTGAAGAAGTAGAGAAACTTGCACAACGCCATGTAAAGTATGGTGTAAAAAATGAGCACTATACCATTGTTGGTACCGCCTTGCTTTGGACGTTGAGCCAAGGCCTGGGCGAACATTGGACTGATGAAGTAAAAGAAGCGTGGATCACTTGCTATACCACATTGTCAAACGCCATGATTGCCGCAGCCCAACAGCCACAGGTTGCTGCATAATGCACACACCTATGAACGGAACCATTGCTCCGCTTGCAACATAGCGGGGCAATTTGTATTACCTTATTTGTTGCACGTATTACCCCTAATATATCATGACCCCAAAACAAATAATACTCATCAAAAACAGCTGGAAGGTTCTCAAGATCATCGACACCTCATTGGTAGGTGATGTATTCTATAGCAGGCTCTTTCTCGAAATGCCTTCCTTACGTACCTTATTCAATAGCAAAATGACCGACCAATACAGCAAGCTCATTGACATGCTGAGCTATATCGTTTCCAAAATTGACGACCTTACTGAAATCAACGAACAGTTGGCAGATTTGGCCATACGCCATGTAGCTTATGGTGTACGCCCTTCGCATTATGCTATTGTTGGCAAAACCTTGTTGTGGACATTGGAAAAAGGCCTGGGTAAAGATTGGAACAATGAACTGAATGATGCATGGACGCTATGCTACGACACTATCTCCCACACCATGATAAATGCTGCATACCCCAACGAAAAAACATAAACGTTTGAGTTGGCCTTTATCAAGCCTTATACAATATTTACTACGCTTGGGTTTTAAAGATTTCATCAGCCACTGCATCAATGCCACATTTGCACTGTCAAACAAAAACAATATCACTATGGAAAAAAGAATCACCTTATCTACCACATTGCTGCTTGCAATAAAAACGGGCAATAAGGTCATCAAAGATACCGCTGCATCAAACCAGGCAACAGCAGGTTATACAAAGGTTGCCGCTGCTTCGGTAAATGCAAAAAGCATTCAACTGCATACAGTTGAAACAATGGCACATTCATAAAAGGTTCTATACATATATCAGTTGGTTTAGCACGCCCTTTGTTTCCACAAGGGGCTTTTTTAATCGCTTCATATAAGTTTTGCAACGCCTTGTTTCAATTTTATACCGTTTCGGCCAAAACTATCCATAAACAGTAACGATATTCAGTAATTTGTAGCACTAAGCAATTTAAACACCCCCTATGCCAGTCAAAGGACGCATACTGTTCCTTCTTTTCCTGTTGTGCATGGTCACCAGCAACAATGCACAGACACAGCAATTCATTGTTACGCCTTATGAAGAAGTTGCCGGCATTACCACCAAAAGCATTTCGGACTTTGTACAGGGCTCACAAGGCTTTCTTTGGTTCGCATCCTACGAAGGGCTCATAAAATTTGATGGGCATGGCTTTAAGAAATTTACCAATCAAAATGGTTTCACCAATTCCATTATCAAGATTGCAGAAGACAAGCAGCAGAATATATGGATGGTATTTGCTGACGGAAGCCTTGCCAAATTTGACCCCATAACAAGAAGCTTCACCAACATCACCATCAAGTATCCGCCACATAGCACAAACGAAAAACCGGGTGGCATCGAATCCATGTTTTTTGACAGGGACAATCATCTTTGGCTTGGTGTGTCCAGAAGGGGGCTTGTAAAAATAAATACAGCAAACGGCAACGCCGAAGTGTTTGAAATCATACCGGAAAGCGATACCCATTTTTCACCCGAGATCAGGAAGTTCTACAACAGGGTACTGAATATTTATGAAGACGGGCAGAACATGCTGTGGATGGCCACTGCTGATGGGCTGTACACTTTTAACAGAGGCACCCATCAAATGAAAAAATTGATTGAACGCCCTGCCCAACCCAATGCTTTTAGGGATGATAGTTATAGGGCCATTGTAAAGCAGGGCAACAAGCTTTGGATAGGTTCATGGGGTGGTGGTCTTTCATCGTACGACTTGGGTACCGGTAAACTCGAAATATTCAAGTTCGATCTTGAACATAAAGAATCGCATACTGCCAACATCATACACTCACTCATTGTAAAAAATGATTCCATACTGTATATAGCCAGTGCCGATAAGGGTTTCATGGCCTTCAATACCATTACCAAAAAGTTTATCCCGTTCAGCAACAACCCGCTTTATAAAAACATTCCAGCATGGTTGTGGACCAAAGTGGCATTTGACAAGGATGACAATATTTGGGCATTGAACGAAATGGGGCTGATGAAAATAAGGCCATCCGATTACAGGTTCCAGTTTCACAGGCTTGCCGTAACACATAGCGACAACAATATTTTTTTTGAACTGATGGATGTATGGGAAAATGAACGCCTACGCTTGATTGCCACCAACTTTACCAGCGGCCTTCACCTCATCAACAAAAAAAATGGCAACGAAAAAATACTGCCCATCGAAAGAAACACAGTTGAGGAAAACGTAAACAAGGCAAACAGGATAAAGCAAGGCAAGGATGGCAATGTTTGGGTATGCACAAGGGATTTTATTTATCAGTTCAACCCTGCAACGGAGCAGTTGATGAAACCTGTACAACCCGTTGTTTACAACAACAAAGAATCAAATGTATTTGCAGACATATCGCCCGACTTCGAGGGCAACCTCTGGATTGGCACTTTACGCAATGGCATGTTCCGTTACAATACCAGGAACAAAACGTACGACCATTTTTTTCCCGCAGGTGATGCTGCACACAATGTGCCCACCAATCTTATTTCCAGTGTTGCCACCGACAGTACAGGCAGGGTATGGTTTGCAAGCAACAGGGGATACATCAGTTATTGCGAGCCCAACACTACAATTGTTCAGCCTGCAACAGCAATCAATAAAATATTGCCTGGCCTTGCCGAAGAAAAAACAAGCAGCTTCTTTGTTGACAGCAAGGGCTTCCTATGGATTTCTGTAAAGACAGGCCTACTAAAAATAGATTGCAATACACCCCAGCCAACTTTTGTAAAAAAGTATTCGGTGGCAGATGGGTTCCGCTCCGAAGTGATCGTGGAACTTACCGAAGACAAAGCAGGCAATATATGGTGCCTGGAACCTTTGGTGTATGGCGTAAGCATGATTGATGCCAGCACTTCCAAGATTACGAAATACGGGTTCAGGGATGGCATCAACCAATCGGGCGAAGTGCTGAGGCTGGTAACTGTTGGCGACAAAATATGGCTGCTATGCCAGGGCGGCTATTACGAATGCAACCCCAGTGCACCTGCCCTGCAACCAAAAGAACAACCATTGGCTATTATGATTATGGCCGTAAACGCCATTGACAAACTTTTTGAAAAAGAGGTAAAAGAAAGGGGCAAAGTAATGCTGGAAGCAAACGAGAACTCTTTTTATTTTGAGTTCACAACCATTGATTTCAGCAGGCCCGAATCGTATATGTACGAATACATGCTGGAAGGTTTTGATACGGGCTGGATTGCTTGCGGCACCAGGCATTCGGTAAGCTATACCAATATACCTGGCGGCAATTACCGCTTCAAAGTAAGGTCGGGCATGGCAAAGGGCGACTGGGGCAAGACCGAAGTGTCCATACCTTTTTTTATAAAGACCCCCTTCTATAAAAAGTGGTGGTTCTTTTCCATCTTCATTTTATCCATACTGTTTGGCATCTATATTTTCTATCTATTCCGGCTAAAGAAGCAACGGCAAATATTGTTGCTCGAAACAAAAGCACAAACATTGGAGAAAGAAAAAACAAGGGTGCAGTACGAGAACCTGAAGCAGCACCTTAATCCGCATTTCCTGTTCAACTCATTAACATCGCTGGGCAGCCTTATACGCATCAATCCCCAAATGGCTATCTCGTTCCTGGATGGAATGAGCAAAATATACAGGTACATTCTGCAAAGCAAAGACAGCGAACTGGTGTACCTGAAAGACGAACTGAAATTTGTACAGACGTTTATCCATTTACAGAAGACAAGGTTCAACAACGGCCTGCAGGTAACCATTAACGTAAGCGAGGATTATGCGTTGAGAAAGATTGTACCCGTAAGCCTGCAGAACCTGATAGAAAATGCCATTAAGCACAATATTGTGGATGATGAAACCCCTTTGTACATTGACATATTCATTGAGCAGGATTTTTTGATTGTACGGAACAACCTACAGAAGAAAACATTTGTTGAAACCAGTAATAAGCAAGGGCTTGACAATCTTGTATCGCTATACAGGTACCTTTCTGGCAAGCCACTGCTGATAGCGGAAGACGGGCAATACTTTACCGTTAAGATTCCATTGATATAACAAATACCATAACTAACTACACCTAAACACCAAAACACATGAAAGCCCTTATTATTGAAGACGAGAGTTTGATAGCAAAGGAACTCGTTACCAAAATAAAAAATGTAACAACCGATATAGATATTGTTGAAGTATTGCCCAGTTTAAAAACTGCCAAAAAATGGTTCATGCAGCATGCGGAGCCGGACCTGATGTTCATGGATATTCAATTGGGCGATGGGGTAAGCTTTGAACTGTTTGAACATTTTAACCTTAGCTGTCCCGTGATATTCACCACGGCTTATGATGAGTATGCCATACGTGCATTTAAGGTAAATGGGGTTGATTATTTATTGAAACCCGTGGATGAAGATGATTTAAGAAAAGCCATTGACAAATGCCGCTCCGTAGTGGAAAGCAAGTCGAAAATGCCGATGGATATGGAGCAGTTGATCAAGACACTTGCCCAACCGCAGCAGAAGAATATGTACAAAGAAAAATTCATTGTGCATATGCGTAACAGTTGGATACCCATTAACACCAGCGACATTGCATGTTTTGTGCGTGACAACCTGAATTACCTGCACACCATTCAAGGGGAGCGGTACATGCTGGATTTTTCTACCCTGGAAGATATTGAGGAACTGCTTGACCCAGCTATTTTTTACCGTGCCAATAGACAGAGCATCATCAACATCAATGCTATACAAAATGTAAAGCCACACGAGAACCAGAAGCTCAGTGTATGTATGCGGTTACCATTAAAAATGGAAATTGACATTAGCAGGGAGAAAGCCCCATCGTTTAAGAAATGGTTCGATAGGTGAAGAGCTGTTAGTCGTTAGCTAACAGCTTGCAGCTATAGGCTAACAGCTTTCTTAAAAACTTCTATTCGCCTTTACCCAATCTGTAATAAAAACAGCAATATCACTTGTTGCCGTACCGGGTGCAAACAACTTGCCCACCCCTATTTCGTTCAATGCTTTCATATCGTCTTCGGGAATGATGCCACCACCGGTAAGCAATACATCGTTCATGCCTTTTTCCTTCATCAACGCAATTACTTTAGGAAATACGGTATTGTGTGCCCCACTCAATATACTGATGCCGATTGCATCCACATCTTCCTGCAATGCAGCATTCACAACCATTTCGGGGGTTTGGCGTAAGCCGGTATAAATAACTTCCATACCTGCATCACGCAGGGCCGTTGCTATTACTTTAGCTCCACGGTCATGTCCGTCCAACCCAACTTTGGCTACTAAAACGCGTATTGGTCTGTTCATGGCAATCTTATTTAGGCAATCCAATAAAGGGCCAAAAATAGCTGAAATAAGTTTCAGTGCATACGCTGATTATAGAATGGGCAAATCTACGCCCGGGCAAGTCCCGCCCCGTTCCACTGCCCATGGGTGCGACGCCACAACAGGCCAGCCATATACTGCTGCTGGCTACATAATTCAAAGAACAGCCAAGCTATTGCATTACATGTACTTTTTTAACCTTGTAAAAAAATGGATTGAGATGCTGCAAAGCATAACGCCCTCCATACGCCACCAGCCCTGCCAGGTAAGCGGCTGAAGTACTTGTTACTATATAAACCCTGTATAAAAAATAATTCTTGGTAGCCAATGGCTGTAGTATAACCGGGCTGTTTGTAGCAATAGTAACCCTCAAAAAAAGCAGAAAGCAAATGCCCAGTAGCAAAAAAGAAAAGCCTGTCTTCATTTCTTGTTTGTTTAGAAAAAAGACAGGCTATCCGTATATATGTTTAATGCATGTTAACCCAATTCGGTCAATACGGCTTTTATCCGGCTAACTGTTTCGGCCTTGCCAATCAATTCTGCAATTTCAAATACACCTGGACCAAACTTGCCCCCTACCAGCATGATACGCAAAGGCAGCATCAGCTCTCCGGGTTTCAGTTGGTTGGCAGCAGCAAGCTCCTTAAACGATGCTTCCAAGTCTGCCGCCTGCCATAAAGCACTTTGTTCAAACATGCGTATGGCTTCTGCAAAAAACAGTTGCTTCTTCTCATCCCATTTTGGCTGTATGGCAGCAATATCAACGGTTTCGGGCTGCTTGAAAAAGAAAGCCGCCTGCTGTACAAAATCGGGCAACAAGGTGCAACGGTCTTTAACAAGGTTCAATACTTTTATCAATTTTTCGTCATCAGCAACTACGATACCTTTTTCTGCCAACAAACCTGAAACCTGAAACCTGAAACTTGAAACATCTAATTTTTTGATCCACTCGCCATTGTACCATTTTGCTTTTTCATAGTCAAACTTGGCACCGCCTTTATGTACACGGTCCATCGAAAACTTTGCTATCAGTTCATCCATCGAAAAAATTTCCTGTTCCGTTCCTGCATTCCAGCCCAGCATGGCCAGCATGTTCACAAAGGCTTCGGGCAAAAAGCCACGCTCCTTGAAACCTGTTGTCATTTCTTCGTTCTTCGGGTCTTTCCAGTCCATTGCAAATACCGGAAAGCCAAGCCTGTCACCATCACGTTTGCTCAGTTTACCATTGCCATCGGGTTTCAATATCAATGGCAAGTGTGCCCACTGCGGCATATTATCTATACCAAACAAATATTGCCACAACAATACATGCACGGGTGCACTGGGCAGCCATTCCTCACCACGAAAAGCATGGCTTATCTTCATCAAATAATCATCTACCACTACAGCCAAATGGTAAGTGGGCATTGCATCGGCTTTCAGCAAAACCTTATCATCCACTAATGAGCTATTAAAACTTACTTCACCGCGTATCATATCGGCAAACTTCACTTCCACATCCGCAGGCATTTTAATGCGTATTACATGCTGCACACCATCTGCCAATAACTGCTGCGTTTCGGCTTCGCTTAAAGTCAATGAATTTCGCATACCGCTTCTGGTATGCTGGCTGTATTGAAAATTGGCTACTTCCTTACGTTTTGCATCTAACTCCTCAGCCGTATCAAATGCATAATAGGCATAACCATCTTTTATCAACTGCTCTGCATATTGCCTATACAAAGGCTTACGCTCACTTTGCCTGTAAGGTGCATAAGGGCCGCCATGTAACGGACTTTCATCCGGTTCCAAACCGCACCATTGCAAACAGTTAAAAATATATTCCTCCGCACCCGGCACAAAACGTGTCTGGTCAGTATCTTCTATACGTACAATAAAATCGCCACCTAAGTTTTTGGCAAATAGATAATTGAACAATACGGTTCTAACACCGCCCAAATGCAGGCCCCCCGTAGGGCTTGGGGCAAAACGTACCCTTACTTTTTTACTCATGCCGCAAAGATAATGATCGTTCATTGCCCATGCGAATCATACACATAAATTGAAAATTAGGAAACCGGCAACAGTATTTCAATCGGCAGCAGTTGCGTCGCACCCATGAAGGATATATCTTTACCCGGCAACCCGGTTATGTTCAAACAACTCGTTTTATTTATTGTATGCTGTGCCATTGCAATTTTTAGCAATGCACAGCTTGTATATAGCAATATAAAAATCGAATACGATTCTGTCTGGGCATGCAATCACCTTCAATTGATACCTATTAGGTATAAGGACAAAACAGCAAAAGACAACAACAGTACAACCCCAACAAACTTTATTTCTTTGGCACAAGCCATGCAGCAAAAAAAGGTACAGGTAAAGGAAAATTATTTTGAGGGCAATGCAGACGTAAGGACGTTGACAATAAAGAACAACTCCACACAACATGTATTGGTAACAGATGGCGAACTGTTGCAAGGCGGCAAGCAGGACCGTATGATTACCGAAACAAAGATGATAGCCCCGGGTAAGGAAGCTGAATACTTGAATGTTTTCTGTATTGAAAAAGGCCGGTGGAGCAAAAAGCCAAAACCCTTTGCCCATGCAGGTTTTGCAGGCAGTAATGTAAGAAAGGTGGCAGACAGCACAGGCATACAACAAAATGTATGGACAGAAATTGAAAAGCAGTTTGAACATAGCAATACCACATCAACCACTTACCCTTACTTACAGGTGCAACAAAAATTATTGAGTAAAGACACTACCTGCTATAATTATTTCATGAACCGCCTGGCAAAGAGCGACAGTAGTTGTATAGGTTTTATAGCAGTATCGGATACCACCATTATTGGCTGCGATGTGTTTGCCAATGCACAATTGGCCAGCAGCAATTTCACTAACCTAGTGCTTGCGTATCAACAGGCGGCAGTAGCTACGGGCAAGCCCTTGTCTATTGCACACAACAAACTGGCAGCTTTTGCCGACAGGCTTTTTGCCACCGAAGAATCACAAAAAATATTTTTGCAGCACCACGGTAAAATGTTTGTACAAAACAAAAAGCCATTACATATAGTGGCTTATGGCAATTGAGGGCTTTGTATATTTGAACCATGTATCTTGTTAAAACGCCTTGGTGGCTAAAAGCTTTTTATGCTGATTATGTTTGGCACATACAAACAGATACAAAAACTATTTACCTGACATTTGATGATGGTCCGCACGAAACAACCACACCCTTTGTATTGGACCAGTTAAAACAGTACAATGCCAAAGCCAGTTTTTTTTGCATTGGCAAAAACGTAACCGCCCAGCCTGCTATTTACCAAAGAATTTTAACCGAAGGCCATGCTGTTGGCAACCATACACAGAACCATTTAAATGGCTGGAAAACCAATGATGATGCGTATTTGAAGGATATAGCAACAGCTACTGCCGTAATTGATAGCCATTTGTTCAGGCCACCTTATGGAAGGATCAGGAAATCGCAAGCGAACGGATTGAAATACCAAAAGGGAAATTCCAAATTCCAGGTAATTATGTGGGATGTGTTGAGTGGCGATTTTGATACGTCCATTTCTCCCGACAAATGCTTAAGCAATGTATTGCGGCATACAAAAGCAGGTAGCATTGTTGTTTTTCACGATAGCACCAAAGCATGGGAACGTATGCATTTTGCCTTACCAAAAGTGTTGGAGCATTTCAGCAAACTGGGCTATGTTTTTAAAGCAATTGAGTTATGATGCCGTTGTGAGCTTCGTGCATACTTAGTGTTCTTTGTGCTCCCCATACGCTTTGGTAAAAGTTCAGCTTTGGCCTAGACGTTGATAGGTGCGACGCCAGTAAAGCTGCATGTTATTCTATTGCTGGTTACCTACAAATACATCCAACCATTACTGGTTCTTCAATAACCTTTGATAATATTTGCACTCCCTTGTAAGCCCGCATTGATCGCATTTGGGGTTGCGTGCAATACATATGTAACGCCCGTGCAGTATCAACCAGTGGTGTGCCTTGTGCACCAGTTCCTCCGGAATATTTTTGATGAGCTCCTTTTCAACGGCCAATGGCGTGGTTGCGGTTTCGCTTACCAGCCCAATACGTTTGCTTACACGGAACACATGCGTATCAACGGCCATATTGGGCTGCTCGTCAACAACGCTGGTAATAACATTAGCGGTTTTGCGGCCCACGCCTGGTAGCTGTATCAATTCATCTACCGTCATGGGTACCTGGCCATTGAACTTTTCCAGCAGCATATTGGCCATGCCAATTAAGTGTTTGGTTTTGTTGTTGGGGTACGAAATGCTTTTAATAAAGGGAAACAGTTCATCGAAACTGGCTTTGGCCATTTCCACCGGTGTAGGGTATTTCTTAAAAATGGCAGGCGTGGTAAGGTTCACCCGTTTATCGGTGCATTGTGCAGAGAGTATTACGGCAACCAGCAATTGGTAAGGGTTATCGTAAATAAGTTCAGTTTCTGCATTGGGTGCATGCTCTTCGAAGTAGCCAATAACAAACCGGTATCTTTCTTTCTTTGTCATAACTTTTATGCAACAAAGAAAGGAAGATACCGGCTTACAATTAATTTTTAAAGTTGATTACTTGAATGATTTACTGATGAGGTACCTCATCGGTAGCTTTTGCATAACTAAGTATGGCAGCTATGGTTGACTTGCGGGGTGAACGGAGATTAAGCATATCCATTTGTTTCATGGTTCGTTTCAATGTGTTAATCTCATCCTGTAACTCCCAGTCTTCCGATAAAGCCGATTCTATAGCAAGCGTTACCTCTGTAGAAGTTTCCTTATACAAATATTGCATAAGTACTTCCTGCTTAAATTTTTGCATAAATACTTTGTAGAAATGTGAACAATCCGATTTTTCCGAAACAACAATATTAAAACGACATTAAAGCAAAGTATATTGTGAATGTTATTTTTTTGTTGCCAATGTATCTTCAATAATAAACACATCTTCCCCGTCTTTTTTGAGCATGTACCTTTCACGTCCAAACTTCTCTATAGCTGCCGCATTTCCTTGTAAATCAGCGAGTTCCTGTTTTGCTTTCGCAATTTCGGTGGTATAATATTCCTTTTTCTGCCGCAGTTTCTTCAGTTCGGCCCTCCTGTCCATATCGGAAAAAAAGTCTTTTTGGTCAAAAAAAATCATCCATACCAATAGGAAACTAACGGCAAGCACGTATTTGTTAAGAATAATGGAAGGAATTTTTTTCATAACGCTCCAATAAAAATAGTTGATGGAAGTAAAATTAATGGTAACGCCATTAACCACCAACCATCAACTATTAACAGATGTTTATAGCCCCACCTGCCTCAGGGCCTGTTTTACGTTATTTACCGAATTTGATGCCTTTTGGATAGATAGCTGTTGTGCCCAATGCTTCTTCTATACGCAAAAGTTGGTTGTACTTTGCAATTCTATCGGTACGGCTTGCACTGCCCGTTTTAATCTGGCCACAGTTCAAAGCCACTGCAAGGTCTGCAATGGTCACATCTTCTGTTTCACCGCTTCTATGGCTCATGATGGTATTGTAGCCTGCATGTTGTGCCATGGTTACAGCGTTGATGGTTTCGGTCAAGGTACCAATCTGGTTTACCTTAACCAATAAGCCATTGGCAATATTTTTATCGATACCCATTTTAAGACGGTCAACATTAGTCACGAAAAGATCGTCGCCTACCAATTGGCATTTTTTGCCAATGGTATCGGTCAGGTTTTTCCAACCGTTCCAATCGTCTTCGGCCATACCGTCTTCTATGGAAACGATAGGGTATTTTTTCACCCAGCTTTCCCAGAATTTCACCAGTTCGTCGCTGCTTACTTCTTTGCCGCTGCTTTTATGGAAAACGTATTTTTTCTTTTTGGCATTCCATAGTTCGCTGTTGGCAGCATCCATGGCAATCACTATCTGGCTGCCTGTTTTGTAACCCGCAGCGGTAATTGATTCCAGTACGGTTTCAATTGCTTCTTCGTTGCTTTGAATGTTGGGTGCAAAACCACCTTCATCGCCCACATTTGTGCTATAGCCTTTTTTCTTCAATACGCTTTTTAGCGTATGGAAAATTTCGGTACCCCAACGCAAACCTTCGCTGAAAGAAGATGCACCAACCGGCATGATCATGAATTCCTGAAAGTCTATTTTGTTATCGGCATGTGCACCACCGTTCACAATATTCATCATGGGCACGGGCAATGTTTTGGCATTGGTGCCACCAATGTAACGGTACAAAGGCAGGCCGGCTTCTTCGGCAGCAGCTTTTGCAACAGCCATACTTACAGCAAGGATGGCATTTGCACCAAGCTTTCCTTTGTTGGCCGTTCCGTCCAGGTCAATCATCACCTGGTCTATGGCTGCTTGTTGTGCCACATCGTAACCAATCAGTTCTTTAGCGATAATATCGTTCACATTTTTTACGGCTTTCAATACGCCTTTGCCTACATACTTTTTCTTGTCGCCATCACGCAGCTCAACAGCTTCGTGAATGCCCGTACTTGCACCACTTGGTACTGCAGCACGCCCAAAAGCACCGTCATCGGTTAATACATCAACTTCTACTGTAGGGTTGCCACGGCTGTCTAATATCTGCCTTGCATGGACTTCGATAATGTAACTCATAGTTTGCTTGCTTTGATTTTATATTATAATTTTTGTTATCGTTAATCGTTTGTTGCTGCCACAGCCTGCGTCAGGTTCCTGAATACTTCCTCTAAATTGTCGCCTTTGCTTTTCAGGCTGGTAAGCGTATCGTTTGCAACAATCTCGCCTTTGTTTATTACAATTACCCTGTCGCAAATGGCTTCAACCTCCTGCAGTATATGGCTCGAGAACAAAACCGTTTTATCCTTGCCCTGTTCCTTGATAACGTTCCTTATTTCTATAATCTGGTTGGGATCAAGACCACTTGTCGGTTCATCCAGTATCAACACTTCGGGTTTATGTATCAAGGCTGCGGCCAGTCCCACACGTTGCTTGTACCCTTTGGAAAGCTGGCCAATCTTTTTTTTCTGTTCCACCTGTAAGCCGGTGAGTTCTATCACGGCAGCAACTGTATCTTTTGTCTGTGCAATGTGGTGCACACCTGCTATGAACTTCAGGTATTCCTTTACATACATGTCGTAATACAATGCATTGCTTTCGGGCAGGTAGCCTATTTTTTTCTTGGTTTCAATTGGGTTTTCCGTTACATCTATACCACATACTTTTACATGCCCTTGGGTAGCTTTTGTGTAACCGGTAATAATTTTCATGGTAGTGCTTTTGCCTGCACCGTTCGGACCGAGAAAACCAACAATTTCACCTTTGTTTATGGTAAACGAAATATTGTTTACCGCTTTTTGTGTACCGTATTGCTTCAATAATTGTTGAACCTCAATTGACATTTGTAGTAGGGCATTTTAAATTCCGTGCAGCCAAATTAAGCAGAAAAAACTAAACACTTATAAACAGCGGTATAATTGACACCATGACAATAACGAACAGCATAAAGTACATGGCCAGCGTAAGCACGTTGTAAAAACGCATCAAGGTTCTCGATTTGGCAGTTTCTGCCATTTCCTGGTCTTCCTCGCCATACCATTTAAAAATGGCAAACAGGAAGCCTGAGACCCCTTCCAGGTTTTTATTGAAGAAGAAAGAAAGCACTATCTTAAACACAATTATTACTAGAAGCAATAACCAGTAGTAATGATAATGTGAAAGAAAATATCTTACTATCATACGCTTGAACCTTATGCCTTATGCAAAAACCTTGGTTAGTTGCAGAAGCCTAAGATTGGTTTTATTTTAGAAATTGTAGATCGCAAAAATAGCACTACCCCATTAAGGGTAGTTCAATTTGGCACTAAATTGTAGAAAAAACCGCAATTGACGAAAAGCATCTTTGTTTGGCAGTGATCCATTCAGGATTATTGTCAGGCTACGGCTGTTTTTTCAAACGTTCAACCGCTCCTATTTGCCCGAATTGTACTCCTCTTTAAAAGCATACCAGCCAAACAATGCCAGGCCAATAACAATGGGTGTAAAAATGGTGATGATGATGATCCAGGGCATTGGCTTGTTGATGTCCAGACTGCCCCCAGCTTTTATATGGATAACTGCTGCCTGAACAAGCAGGCCAAAAGCAGCTATGGCAACCATTATCCAAACAAGACCCAAATATTTTTTTACAGGATTCATGAAAATCAATTTTTAGGGTGAATGTATTCGTTCACATCGTCGTTCACGTTCTCGTCTGTTTTATTGGAGAGGTACAGTATGCCAATTACAAAACATACGGCCGCCACGCCAATGGGGTACCATAAGCCGCTTAAATAGTTGCTGCCCGGCGTTACGGTTATCAATGTTGCAATGAAGGGCACAAGGCCGCCAAACACACCATTACCAATATGGTATGGCAGGCTCATGCTGGTGTAACGGATTTTTGTTGGGAACAGCTCAACCAGGAATGCGGCAATAGGGCCATATACCATGGTTACAAAAATTACCAGCGTAAATATCAATGCTATCAATTTCCATTGATAGGAAGCAGCAAGCGTAACTGTTTTTTTTGTTTCCAATGGCTTGTTATTGCCCGTTTGTATAACTGCCTGTGAGTATTTGTCTGTTTGCAACAGCTTACTGCCATCAACAAACGAAGCTGCTGTTGTTTTAACAATCAGGGAATCGTTGCTGTTATCTGGGTTGATTATTTTTTTTGTGGTTATATTGGAGCTTTCTTCCAGCTTTGTCTTTACATCGCTCATAGTGTACATAGCCGTAAATATGGGCCTGTAACAGATTACGGCCAGCAACATGCCTGCAAGCATGATTCCCTTGCGACCAATCCGATCGCTTAACCATCCAAAAAAAACAAAGAATGGCGTAGCCAATAACAGGGCAATACCAATCCAAGTGTTGGCCTGCGTGGGTTCAAGGTTACAGGTCTTCAGCAAAAAAGTCTGTGCATAAAATTGGCCAGTGTACCATACAACGCCCTGCCCCATTGTGGCACCAAACAAAGCCAACAAAACCATTTTCATGTTCTGCTTTTTGCCAAAGCTTTCCTTTAATGGGTTGGTACTTGTTTTGCCCTCGCTTTTCAATTTTGCAAACAGGGGGCTCTCGTTCATCTTCATTCTTATAACAATGGAAACAAGCACCAGCACAATGCTTAACAAGAATGGCAAACGCCAGCCCCAATCGTTATAGGCTTCGGTACTCAAACTTTTTTGAACAGCAATAATTACGATCAACGAAACAAACAAACCCAGCGTGGCTGTGGTCTGTATCCAGCTTGTGTAATAGCCACGTTTGTTTGCAGGAGCATGTTCTGCCACATAAGTTGCGGCACCACCATACTCGCCACCCAATGCAAGACCCTGCAGCAAACGCAATATCAAAATAAGGTAAGGTGCAAAATGGAATGTTTGGTAAGCCGGTATGCATCCTATCAAGAAAGTAGAGCCGCCCATAATAACCAGCGTCAACAAGAAGGTATATTTCCTTCCTATCAAATCGCCTAGCCGTCCAAATACCAATGCACCAAAAGGGCGTACAATAAAGCCCGCAGCAAATGTGGCCAGCGTTGCCAAGAATGCCGTAGTTGCATTGCCCGGCGGAAAGAACTTAGTGGAAATAATAGTGGCCAGGCTCCCAAAAATGTAGAAGTCGTACCATTCAATCAAAGTGCCAACGGATGATGCTCCGATAACTTTCCAGATACCTTTTTCAGATGACATAGATTAAAGCAATTAGTGGTGTTTAAGCAATCACATTAAGCAGGCAGCAATAACGCAATGAACATACAGCATAAATGCCATTCCGCAAAAAATTGCTTTGCCGTTACAGGCTGCCTGCAGCTATCAATTGTTAGTTTCAAAAAGTAAAAACGATTCACTTTTCAATCCCTTAATTTTATTGCCAAATAAAAGTTTGCCATGAGCTACCCATACCAGATAACCTCTTTTGAAGAATACAAGCAACAGTACAAGAAAAGCGTAGAAGAGCCAGAAGCATTCTGGGCTGAGATTGCCGGGCATTTTACCTGGCGTAAAAAATGGGATACGGTGTTGAACTGGAATTTTACCGAACCCAAAATAGAATGGTTCAAGGGCGGCAAAATGAACATTACCGAAAACTGCCTGGACAGGCATTTGGAAACATTGGGCGAAAAGCCCGCCATTATCTGGGAACCCAACAACCCCGAAGAAAAACCCAGAGTGGTAACCTATAACCGCTTGCACAAAAGGGTTTGCCAGTTTGCACAGGTGTTAAGGAACAATGGCGTAAAAAAAGGCGACCGTGTTTGTATATACATGGGCATGATACCAGAGCTGGCCTATGCCGTATTGGCCTGTGCAAGAATTGGGGCCATACATAGCGTAATCTTTGGTGGCTTTTCGGCACAGAGCATTGCAGACAGGTTGGAAGACGCAAAGGCCGAATTTATTGTTACCTGCGATGGTGCCTATCGCGGCGGAAAGGACATTCCTTTAAAGAGTGTTATTGACGATGCATTGATTGGTAACAAGATCGTAAAAAAGGTAATTGTGTACACAAGAACAAGAACCCCTGTAAGCATGCTCAAAGGCAGGGATGTTTGGTGGGAAGATGAAATGCGTATCGTGTCCGAAGGGTTGGATGTTCCATCGCATACCAATTTTGGTGCAGCCGAAGAAATGGATGCAGAAGACCCGCTGTTCATTCTATATACTTCTGGTTCAACAGGCAAACCCAAAGGTGTAGTACATGCCTGTGGCGGCTACATGGTATATACCAATTACACTTTTGTAAACGTGTTCAATTACAAACCCGGACAGATACATTTCTGTACTGCAGATATTGGCTGGATCACTGGCCATAGCTATATTGTTTACGGTCCATTGAGTGCAGGTGCCACCAGTTTACTGTTTGAAGGCATACCTACTTATCCCGATGCGGGCAGGTTCTGGGACATTGTTGATAAGTACAAAGTAAATATTTTATATACGGCACCCACTGCCATTAGAAGCTTAATGGGCTTTGGTTTAGAGCCGCTACAAGGCAAGGACCTATCAAGCCTGGAAGTTTTGGGTACGGTTGGCGAACCGATTAATGAAGAAGCATGGCATTGGTATGATGAGCATATTGGCAAGAAGAAATGCCCCATTGTTGATACCTGGTGGCAAACAGAAACGGGTGGCGTGCTCATATCAAACCTGGCTGGTATTACACCATCAAAACCAAGTTGGGCAACATTGCCCATGCCTGGTGTGCAGATGTTACTGGTTGATGAGAACGGGAAAGAAGTAGTTGCGGAAGGCAATGAAACCGTTTCGGGCAACCTTTGCATCAAAGCACCTTGGCCAAGTATATTAAGAACTACTTATGGCGACCATGAGCGTTGCCGTACCAACTATTTTGCTACCTATCCCAATTTATATTTTACAGGCGATGGTGCCATGCGGGATGAAAATGGTTTTTACCGCATTACCGGCAGGGTGGATGATGTGCTAAATGTAAGCGGGCACAGGATAGGTACGGCAGAAGTGGAAAACGCCATTAACATGCACGCAGGCGTTGTGGAAAGTGCCGTGGTTGGTTATCCGCACGATATTAAAGGACAGGGCATTTATGCGTATGTAATCTTTAATGGTGGCAGCAACCAAAATGAGGACCTGTACAAGAAAGACATATTGGCTACCGTTACCCGAATAATCGGGGCCATTGCCAAACCCGACAAGATACAGTTTGTGAGTGGTTTGCCTAAGACACGCAGTGGTAAAATAATGCGTAGGATATTAAGAAAGATTGCCGAAGGCGAAACAGGAAACCTCGGCGATACATCCACATTACTTGATCCCAATATTGTTGATGAGATAAAGAATGGGCGGCTTTAAGCCCCCATTCTTTTATAGCGATACATTAGAAGAGTCCATTCCTAAAAAGAAGTCCATTCTTTTAGGAATGGACTCTTCTACTAAACGGGATATGGGGGTATAAAATCGTTAAGCAGCTACTGCATCTCCTAAAATATTTACCAGTTCCTGCGAGCCCATAGGTTTTGAAATAAAGTCCGAAATTTCCTGTATGGATTTTGCACGGTCAATATCAAAATCATCTATCGAGGAGCTTACCATATACACTGCAACATCTTTGCTTAATGAAGGCTTCAGCAATGCAAAGGAATCCATGAACTGCCAACCATCCATTACCGGCATGTTTATGTCCAGCAATATCACATCGGGCAGCTCATTCAAATTGTCTTTTATCTTGGTCAAAAATTCTATTGCTTCCAATCCGTTGTGAAATTGCATCACATTATCGCATAGGTCATTCATCTGAATCAGCCGTTTGGTGCTAAAGAGATAGATCTCGTCATCATCTATAAGAAACAATGTTTTTTTAACAGCTTTCATGGTAAATAATTGACTGGAATATCCAAATATCTTACTAAATGTTTAAACATCAAAATAAAACCATAAGAGTTTTAAAAATACTATGATGCCAAAATGCTTGATTTAATTGAGTTTCAGGCAATACAAAGGGCTGCACTTTTACAGGTGCAGCCCTTTGTACTCGTTTGCATTGTTGCTTTAATTGCCAAAACGTATCGTCCTTCCGCCACTGCCCTGCATATTGCCCATCATTTCCATCTGCATTTTGGTAAATGCTTCCCTGGTCACTTTTTTACCTTTGGATGGTTCTTTCAGTTCCTTCTTGTTTACCGCATTTTTTACTTCCAAGGCAGTGAAAACAGTTTCCCCTTTATTGATATCCAATTGAAGTATCACGCCAGGCAAGCCACCATTGTTTTCCGGGCCAACAGGGCTCAGCAAATCCTCTGCATACCAGGCAACCACTTCCACTTCTGTCATTTGTACCCCTGCACCACTCCTACTCGAATCTGTTGTTTTTGAATGCCCATCAGTAATGGTCGTCTTCATAACACCAAGGCGTTGCTTCTGTTTGGTAACGGCTTTCCTGCAATTGTATCCTGCAATCTTCTTGGTTTCATCCGTCAGTTTCCATTGCTGCTGGCGAATGCTATCTTCAATGATATACGTTTTGGCCCCCAGCTCTGTTTGCGTTATCGATTTTGAAATTGCAAAGTTCTTGTACAGTTCATCCGCATCGCCACCACCCATCTTAAACATTACACGTGGTGCACCTGCTGCCCCACCTTCGCTGGGTTCGGGCATTTCATCTTCGGGCACAGCTTTGTAAATAGAAGTACTGTCGCTAAACAGCAGCATGTGCTTGCTTGTCCTGAACTCGGGCATATAGGCCCGCATCTGCTCATCGGCTATGCGTTTGTACATGTTAATTTTTCTTTCATACACTACTGTACCTTCTTTAACCTGTGCTGTTGCTGTGCCAATGCTTAAAGCAGCCATAGCTGCAAAAACTATTTTCTTCATGCGTTAATTTTATTTGCCAAAACTAGCCGTGGCAGGTGTTAAACAGGGTTGCTGAAAGGTTAATTAAGGTTAAGGGCCATACTTACTCAACAGCGTATCTATACTTTTGCAATGATGAAAAAATTGCACTTTTCAAGGAACCTGATGATTGCGGCCATTGCTTTAATAGTGGCGTTCCAGTGCTATTGGCTTCACAAGCTATACAAGGATGAATACAATAGTCTACAAAAAGAAGTGGACGTTACTTTTAGGGAAACAATTTATAAGTTACAGAAACAACGTTTTGAGAACGATACCTTGCTGGCAGGTCATCCTATTAAGGAAGCCTTTGTTATGGATGGCAACAAGAAAGCTGGCAATACCTTTTACCGCACGTCAAAAGACACTAAAACCAACACCACAGTTACCGTTGGCAAAGTGACAGATATTGCAGCACTCAGGAACCTGGACCCTTCAAAAATTGATTGCGTAAGGGTATTTAAGGCCAAGGGCGAACCACTTGCTGCCCCGCCTCCCGGCCTGATAGAAGTTTTTATAAAACAAAGAATAAAGGGCGACTCCAACCTGTTTATCAAAAAGGATTCACTTGGCAAAACAACCATTACCAGCATAACCTATACTACCCAATTTGGCGACCGCCATCTGTCCAAACAGGAAAAGGATTCCATCATCAGCAACCTTCCCATTGCACAAAACATCGTCATCAAACTGGACAGTTCCAAAAAGAAAGTACCCGGAAAACAATATGTAAACGAAAACGCTTTGTTCGAAAAGCAGCCATCGCCCATTATCCGGTTTCTAAGAACCAGTAAAAGTATCAACGACTCCATACCGGTGCCTACTTTAGATTCGGCTTACAAAACAGAACTTGCCAAGGCAAATAAAAAAATACATTACTATATCAGCCTGCAGCCAGGCAGTAAGGATGACATTGCAAAAACCGATACACTAAAAGGCACCGGCAAAGAATTTGCAACCAGCAAGGTATTTGTAGGCTACAACACACCTTATTGCTACCAGGCAAAATTCAACAACATCTTTGGGTTCATTGTTCAAAAAATGGGCTGGCAAATCAGCGGCTCATTTTTGCTACTTGTGTTTGTGGTTATTTCTTTTATAAGCCTTTACCGTAACCTTTTGGCACAAAGACGTTTGGCCGACATGAAGAACGAGTTCATCAGCAACATTACCCACGAACTGAAAACACCCATTGCTACCGTGAATGTGGCCATAGAAGCCCTAAGGAGCTTTGGTGCAATAACCAGCCCTGAAAGGACAAAAGAATACCTGGACATTTCTGCTTCCGAACTGCAACGCCTGAGTTTATTAGTTGATAAGGTATTGAAACTTTCCATGTTCGAGAACCGTGAAATAGAATTGAAGAAAGAAACATTTGACCTACAGCAACTCACCAACGAAGTGCTGAATACCATGAAGCTACAATTTGACAAGCACCACGCAACCGTAGAGCTAAAGGTTGAAGGCGAAGACTTCATGATTTCTGCCGACCATATACATATAACCAGCGTGCTGTACAACTTATTGGACAATGCCCTGAAATATAGCAACGGTAACCCTTTTATTACCGTTGAATTAAAGAAGCTGCCGCAACAAATTGAATTGCACATTGCCGATAAAGGCATTGGCATTCCTGCTGCCTATACCAATAAAGTATTCGAAAAATTTTTCCGGGTACCAACCGGCAACAAGCACAATGTAAAAGGCTATGGGCTTGGACTAAGCTATGTGTACCATGTTATGGAAAAACACAATGGCAGTATACAGGTAAAAAGCGAAGAAGGTATTGGCAGCGTTTTCACCGTAAAATTCCCTATTGCATAACCTATATAAACAGCGGCAAGGCAACCATCTATGAGCATTAAGATTTTATATGTAGAAGACGAAATGTTTCTGGGCAAGATTGTAAAAGAAACATTGGAAGGACGTGGCTTTGATGTAATCATGGAAAGCGATGGCGACAAAGTGCTGCCCCTGTTCATGGAACAGCAACCCGATATTTGTGTGCTGGATGTAATGCTGCCCAATAAAAATGGCTTTGACATTGCAGAAGACATACGGAAGCTGAACGACGATGTGCCCGTAATTTTCCTTACTGCAAAAACAGAAACCGACGATGTGGTAAAAGGCTTTAAACTGGGTGGCAACGATTATATACGCAAGCCCTTTAGTATGGAAGAGCTGATTGTGCGTATAGAGAACCTGCTGCGTGTAAAAAAGGAAAACATGTTTATTGCCGCCGGCGAAACCATTGCAGTTGGCAAATACATTTTTCACCTGAACAAACAGGTACTGGCACTTAAAGAAGAAGAACGCAAGCTTTCCTACCGCGAAAGCGAACTGCTCAAATACCTGTACCAGAACAGGAACGATGTTATTGACCGCAAAGATTTAATGAACCATATCTGGGGCAACGATTCATTCTTCAACAGCCGCAACCTCGATGTGTACATTACCAAACTGCGTTCCTATATAAAAGAAGATGCAGCCATAGAAATACTCACCATTAAAGGTGTGGGCTACAGGTTTGTTGCATAACTAATTGCATTTGGCCGGCACACCTGCAACATCTGTCGCAGTACCAAACCAAATAACGGCATAGCCTTTATAAATGCCTATGCCTATTGCCTTCCACGTACTTGTTTTCCAAATGCCCTTATTCGTAATTACCTCATTGTGCCCGGGGCTATGCTTCCATCCATCCAATGCCTCGGCAGCCGTAGGTTCATAATTCGCATCGTCGGAGTGTACGGAACTAAAAGCAATCTCATATCCATCATCGGTATAGTTTGTAAGTTCCCTTGGCTTATTCCACATGCAAGTGGCCTGCTTATGGTCGGGTGTATAACAACAGGCACTCCACTTCCCGTTCCTGCTCCAGCTATGCATGTTGCAACCATTCCTGTCTGGCCTGTACACAAACAGGTCCTTTGTATGCATCTGTGCCACATAGCAAAGCGAAGCCGATAGTGGTATAAACGGCAGGCCAAGCTCCTTACGGTACTGCGTTATCAGTTCAAACAACCTGTATTCATTGGCACTCAAGCAAACTGTGTGGTTCTTCGAAGAATCTTTTTGGGCAGGTGCAGCCCCACAAAACACCACGCACAACAACAATGCGGCAATAATTCTATTCATACAAAAATCAGTTACTTTAAAAATAAGGCAACATACTTATCAATGCCCTGCTTTCTGCATTATTTTAAAATCATTAACCTTTATGCAGTTCCGTGCGTATCCCGCCTGTGCGGGCCGGGCTATCCGTTACTGCTCCACGCAATGCAGGCATTGCTGCGGGGCATCCACTCCTATCCCTTACGCAACCTGCTAATGGGCTTCCGTCTATCATCAACAAACTTTTATCGCAAAACATCTTCCTTCTATCTTTGCCCACATAAAATTTGCCTGCACCATGAATACAAAATTTACCGAAAGGATCAAGACAGAGCTAGCCGAAATAGAAGCCGCTGGCCTCTTCAAAAAAGAAAGGATCATAACCAGCGAGCAAGGACCAGAAATTGTGGTCAATGGAAAAACAGTACTTAATTTCTGTGCCAACAACTACCTCGGCTTATCATCGCACCCCAAAGTAATCGAAGCTGCACACAAAGCCATCGATACGCACGGCTATGGCATGAGCAGTGTGCGTTTTATTTGCGGTACGCAAGACATTCACAAAGAGCTTGAACAAAAGATTGCCACTTTTTTAGGCACAGAAGATACCATTTTATATGCTGCCGCTTTTGATGCAAATGGTGGCGTGTTCGAACCACTGTTCAACGAACAGGATGCCATTATCAGCGATGCACTGAACCATGCAAGCATTATTGATGGCGTTCGTTTATGCAAGGCACAACGTTACCGTTACGAGCACAACAACATGGCCGACCTTGAAGCAAAACTGGTTGAAACAAAAGACCTGCGTAGCCGTATTATTGTTACCGATGGCAGCTTTAGCATGGATGGCACCATTGCACAACTGGACAAGATTTGCGACCTTGCTGATAAGTACGACGCCATTGTGATGATTGATGAATGCCACTCGTCGGGCTTCCTGGGCAAAACAGGCCGTGGCACACATGAATACAGGAATGTAATGGGACGCATTGATATTATTACCGGCACTTTGGGCAAGGCATTGGGTGGTGCAAGTGGCGGCTTTACTTCGGGCAAAAAAGAAATCATCGAAATGCTGCGTCAACGCTCAAGGCCATACCTCTTTTCCAACACAGTGGCACCAAGTATTGTAGGTGCAAGCATTGCTGTGCTTGACATGCTTACCGAAACAACCGAGCTTAGGGACCAACTAGAATTCAATACAAAATACTTCCGTACAAAAATGACCGAAGCCGGTTTTGACATAAAACCCGGCGACCACCCCATTGTTCCCATTATGCTGTACGAAGCAACAGTTGCACAAAATTTTGCAGCAAAACTGTTGGATGAAGGCGTGTATGTAATCGGTTTCTTTTATCCTGTTGTGGCCAAAGGCTTGGCAAGGATACGTGTACAGCTAAGTGCAGCACACCAACAGCAGCATTTAGATAAAGCCATTGCTGCGTTTACAAAAGTGGGTAAAGAGTTGGGTGTGTTGAAGTAGGTGTAACCGTGTATTATATTCCACATAACCCCCTACTCTAGCCCTGCATTAAAGCATTACCAAACAAGGTATGCAATTTGAATAATGGTTAGTAGCCATCCAAACATTATTCATCTTAAAATCTAATTGTATGCTTAAATGGACAGCCACATTCTTGATTATTGCAATTGTAGCCGCAATTTTTGGTTTTACCGGTATTGCTGCCGGTGCTGCATCAATCGCTAAAATTATATTCTTCATCTTCATTGCATTCTGGTTAATTGCCATTGTACTCGGTGCCACGGCATTCAAAAAGAAATAAAGCAACATTGCAATACAGCTAAAACCCCGGTACATACCGGGATTTTTTATTACGGCAATCCACTAGAAATAACCATTGCTTTGGCAACCGTATAATACCGCAGTATAACTTTGCGGTTCATAAAAATTGAACCATGCGTTTCTTAACTGTTTTCTCCATCCTTTCAGCAGTCATTCTATTCACAGCCTGCAGTCCAAACAATGTAAAAGAAGATGCAAGTCTTAAAAAGTATTTCGACAGCAATCATGTAACAGGAACTTTCTGCATTTTCGATAACGCACAGGGCAATTTTACGGTCTATAACCTGTCACGTTACAAAGATTCGGCCTACCAGCCTGCTTCCACTTTCAAAATCGTCAACTCATTGATTGGCCTGCAAACCGGTAGGATCGTAAACGAAAAAATGCTCATTAAATGGGATGGTGTTGTTAGGACCTTTCCTGATGGGGATACTGCCAAAGACTGGAACAAGGATCTGACCATGGAAGAGGCATTCAAGGTTTCTGCATTGCCCTATTATCAAGAAGTGGCCAGGAGAATTGGCAGGGATACCATGCAACGTTGGTTGGACAGCCTGAACTATGGAACAAAAAAAATCACTACTTCTATTGACCATTTCTGGATAGACAATTCCTTAAAAATAAAACCCGACGAGCAGCTTGGCCTTGTAAAAAAACTTTACTTCAACCAGTTGCCATTTAGCAAAACAACGCAAGACATTGTAAAAAAGGTAATGGTGCGTGAAGCAAACGCCAATTACATACTGGCATACAAAACCGGGCTGGGTTATAAAGAAAACGGCAATGCATTGGGCTGGATTGTTGGCTGGGTTGAAGAAAACAAACATCCCTACTTTTTTGTGTTGAATGTAGAAGGCAGTCACGACACAAAAATGATGGATGCACGAAAAAATATACTCATGGGTATATTGAAGCAGTTGGGCTTTTTAGAAGGCAGGATGTAAGAATCTATCAGCTATTAATCATGAAACCAATTTCCGGTATTTTCCTTTTCGCATTTTTGCTTGTTTGCCATATTACAAAAGCAGGCAATGTAAACAACACTCTATTGCAAAAAGACAGTCTGGACCCTAAGTCTGCATGTCTGCAAAAAGCTTTTAGAAAGTTTCAGCAATGCATCAAAAACAACGACTCGGTTCAACTTGCAAAAAGTCTTACCTATCCATGTAAAGCATTTCAGCGTATCGGCTTATCCATTCAAAATGAAGCTGATTTTAAAAAATATTATTCAAGATTTTTCAATACCTACAACAAACAATTCATTCAACATATTCGTTTTTCAGATTTCAGTGAAAGCTTAACAACAACCAGTAAATCTTTCCTGATGTATAAGGATGTTCAACTCAATCCTATCAAAAGTGATGATTGCGAAGACATCATATATGTTTCTGTTGATCCCGAATTTAGATGGTTTGATTTTTATATTGGCAACAATGTAAAAGATGCAAAAGGCAATTGCATGGAACGGCTCATTGTGTTTAATTGCGTTGTAGACAATTCATCATGTGGCTTTACACTCAAAAAAATTTTCGTACTATAACATACCTCCCCTAAAACTTCAACCCCGGGTAATTGTCTATCGTTTCAAAAACATAGTTCGGATTCTGTTGCAGTATGGTAATAAATTTTGTAAGCGAATCTTTATAGTTTGGTGTCCTGAACATCCTGTCATGGCTCAGCAATACTACATGGTTATGTGTATGACTATGCCCCTGTGCTGCATAATCCACTTCGCCGGCAATCTTGGCAGGGCTCTGCACAGGGTATGATAGCCCCCTGCTAAAATTCCATTCCACATCCCAACCAATAACATTGTAACCGGCACTGTCCAGCCTTTTGCAAACGGCACTTACCAAATGGCTGCTCTTGTTCTCGCCTTTACGCACCCAGGCACTGTTGCCCGGCAAGCGTACAATTTTGTAAGGCACGTTCAAGCTTTTTTGGGCCTGGTAAAAATCCTGCTCTGCCATATCAGGATGTTCATAAAAATACCGGTAATGCTCATTGGCATGTGTATAGCTATGGTTGGCCAACAATATCTGTGGATAGTTCTCTTTAATAATCTTCACCTCTTCCTGCCCGCCCTTATCGCTGCCATGCCTGCCCACCATAAAAAAAGTGGCCTTTACGCCAAGTTTCTTGCATACTTCCAAACATTCACGGGTACCGCCCATTGGGCCGTCATCAAATGTCAGGTAAATGTATTTCTTGGTACTGTCATAAGTAACAGGCTTACGGTCAAACTTATGGTCAACGGTATCAATCGGCTTTGCGGGCTGCGTGGTTACGGTAGCTTTGCTTTTGCCATCGGGCAGGCTGTCCTTTTTGCCTGTATCGGTTGCTGCATTATTGCAACCAAATACTAATGCGATGCATGCAGTCAATAACATACCTGCCATATACCTGTTTTTATTGCTAATCATAACCATGTTTAAGGAGCGGCTAAGGTAACATTTGGCAACATATAGCAGCTAAGTGTTGATAGGTATTTATAAATTGATTAACCATTGACCAGTAATGCATATTGCATGGTTGCTGGCCTGGACTTATCAAAACAACAATGATACACCATACAAAACCAGTCAATACAAGCCATTTACCAGTTGCAGAAAAAAAATTCGTGCGTAACCCGCCTGTGCGGGCCGGGCTATACGTTCCTGCTCCTCGCAATGCAAGCATTGCTGCGGGGCATCCACTCCTATCCCTTACGCAATCCGGTAGCTTGTAAAAGCAATATCCATTATATCAATCCCAACTTGCAGGTATAAAAACTGCATTATTACCATCTGTTTTGTACCCCATCCAACCCGCATCATGCTTACGGTTCCTGCTCCATTTTTTGGCAACGTTGCCAAAAAAATCAACCCGTATTCCTCACCACAATTGTTACATTCGCATAATTAATTTTGTCTAACGATGAGTACCACAGAAGAAGTTTTACAGAACGTAGTTATAAAGTTTGCTGGCGACAGTGGGGATGGTATGCAGCTTACGGGTTCGCAGTTCACCAACAATACTGCTTTACTTGGAATAGACCTGGCCACATTTCCCGATTTCCCGGCCGAAATACGGGCCCCAATCGGCACCCTGCCAGGTGTTAGCGGGTTTCAGTTGCGTTTCAGCAGCGACAGGGTATATACACCGGGCGATATTGCAGACGTATTGGTAGCCATGAATGCAGCGGCTTTGAAAGTGAACCTGAAAGCATTGAAACCAGGCGGAAAAATCATTGCCAATATTGATGGCTTCGATGCCAAGAACCTGCGTTTGGCCAACTATCCCGATGGTGTGAACCCTTTGGAAGATGGCAGCCTGGACAGTTACAACGTAACCAAAATAGATGTTACCAAACTTACCCGTGAAGCGGTTAAGGAGTTTACCGAACTTGGCAACAAAGAACGTGACCGTGCAAAAAACATGTTTGTACTGGGTTATATCTATTGGATGTATAACCGTACACTGGATAGCTCCATACAGTTCCTGAAAGAGAAGTTCGGTAAAAACGAAATGATCCTGCAAAGCAATATCAAGGTATTGCAGGCCGGTTACAATTATGGCGACACCACCGAAACCTTTACTACAAGATACCGTGTGGAAAAGGCCAAAATGGAGCCAGGTGTCTATCGCAGCATCATGGGCAACCAGGCATTAACTTATGGCCTTATTGCCGCAAGTGACAAAAGCGGCCTGCCTTTATTTTTGGGCTCTTACCCTATTACTCCTGCATCGGATATTTTACATGAACTGAGCAAATACAAAACATTTGGCATTAGGACATTTCAGGCAGAGGACGAAATTGCAGCCATTACATCGGCCATTGGTGCAAGCTATGGTGGCCTGCTGGGCGTAACCACTACTTCTGGTCCGGGCATGGCCCTAAAAGCCGAAGCCATGGGGCTTGCGGTAATGTTGGAAATACCCTTGGTCATCATCAACGTGCAACGTGGTGGCCCGTCAACAGGTTTGCCTACCAAAACCGAGCAGAGCGATTTGATGCAGGCCTATTATGGCAGGAATGGTGAGTGCCCCATGCCAGTAATTGCATCGTCTACCCCAAGCGATTGCTTTGATGTGGCGTATGAAGCAGTACGTATTGCCGTGCAGCACATGACGCCCGTAATTGTTTTGAGCGATGGCTATATTGCCAATGGTGCCGAGCCTTGGAAGTTCCCGAAAGCAGATGACCTACCCAAAATAAAAGTGGAGTTCAAGACACAGTTGGGCGACCATGAAGAAAAATTCATGCCTTACCTGCGTGATGAGAAACTGGCCAGGCCATGGGCCGTGCCGGGTACCGCAGGTCTGGAACATAGGATTGGCGGCCTGGAAAAACAGAACATAACCGGCAATGTAAACTATGAGCCAGAAAACCACCAGTTGATGGTGAAAATAAGGCAGGAAAAAGTGGACAAGATTGCTGAATATATTCCCGAACAGAAACTGGATAGCGGTCCCGAAAAAGGTAAGGTACTGGTATTGGGTTGGGGTAGCACGTATGGGGCCATTAAAAGTGCCCTGATGGAGCTACATGCCGAAGGCCATACCGAAGTGAGCCATGCACATATACGTTATGTTCGTCCATTTCCCAAGAACCTGGGCGATATCATCAAGAACTTTGACAAGGTATTGGTACCCGAAATAAACAATGGCCAACTGGTAAAAATCATACGCGACCAGTTTATGGTTGATGCCAAAGCTTACAATAAAATTATGGGTGTGCCTATTACTAAAACCGAGTTGGTAGATGAAGTGAAGAAGTTGTTGGTGTAAAGAAAAAAATCTACAAATAAAAAGCCCTTGCATGGATTGTTAATGCAAGGGCTTTTTATTTGTAGCAATCTTATTCTTGTACCGGATGCTCCCTTGCATTTTTTTCCCAAGCTGCAAATACTTTCAATTCTTTTTTTGTTAGACGGTTTGAAACATGCTCTATTTCACTCGCTATAGTTTGGTTCCTATCTGGCCAATACCATGTGGTATATAAAACGGGGCATCCCGTTACTTCTGTTAACTTTTTGAACAAAGTAAAAAAGGTGTTTTTTTCTGAGCAGTTTAAGTAGTAGGTATAAATGCTTCTGTCATTTTTTGTTACCGAATCGCTTAAAAGCTTGTTCTCTGCAAACCTTTTATACAATACGCCATTCATAACAGTATCAGAAATCGGGTATGTGTTTTCTAATTTGTTGAACGGATTATATACCCAAAAATTAAAAGTCCACCCCTTAACCGAATCCGGTTGAAAGTATTTTGCTATAAGCGTAGCTGTGTCGCTAAATGATTTATACTCGTAGAATAACCGATTTTTTAAATCAATAAAAATGTATTTGTCAACAAGAGTGCTAAATGTTTCTTTGCCAAATTCATCCGTTAAAATATGCACACCAGGTACTTCGACTATTAAAGTGCTATCACCCTTAAACCATTTTTTTGTATCACGTTGATAACGACTTAATACGAATTTGTTATTCACAGTATCATAAAATCTCGGTTTAAATATAGCACAGCCGTTTTGTGAATTAGCTACACTAAAAATCATTATGCAAAAGAAAAATTGCACCAATAGTTTGTACATGAACTCTAAGATTAATCGCTTTAAGATAAGCTAAGGCCATATTTCAATGGCTAGAAACCGATTTTGTTTATCTAAAAGTATTATTGGATCTTGATTTATAAGATTAATAGTTCCACTAATATACACTTTTGCCATATCATCAGATGTAAGACTATTTGTTACGCCAGTATTTGTCCAGGTACCTGTGTTTGGCGGTGCTGAAAAAGCATCCCCTTTATGGCTTGTAGCAGTAAACTTAGGCATATGCCATACCGTATCTCTATAGCCAGTAAAACCTTCCGTAGAAACTACTTTCCATATTCCATAATAATCCTGCTTGGGATACCATGTTTTCTGTCCTGTAAGTGGTTCAAGGTTTGCAGCTTGCCCACTATCGCCAGTTCCTCCACCACCGCTGCCGTCATCATTGGATATGTCGGTCTGTTCACAGGTAACAAACAACAATTCCGAGGTTGAACTAGATGTACCATCGCTATAGTAAGTAGTAGTAACCAAATACCATGAAGTACAAGAAAGGCTATTAGTTGAGCTATTGTCCAAACCACCACCGGCTCCCTTCCTGGGTTCGGTCTTGCTGAATCTTATCAATTCATTGTTCTTGTTCTCCACTTCCCAAAGCAGCCTGTTCATGCTGTTGATGAGTATTGCTGTAAACTGTCCGTTGGGGTGCTCGGAATTGTAGAACCGATGCATGGCATTAATAGGTAAAGGAACTTTTACGTTTTTGCCGGGCTCGGTATATTGCAGCAACTGCCCTTTTCTAACATTGCCATCAACATCCAATATCACCATTAAATAATTGGTAACAGGTTTTGCTTTGTTTACACTGATTGCAAACCCGTCGTTAATAGGAACAAGGATCATTTTCTCCGTTTCCTGTAACACTTCTACCCAAAGTTTATTGATGGCCAAATTGTTTGTAAGCAGTTCTATTTGGGTTTTCTGTTCCTGCTTATGGGCATCAGCGGCTTGCTTGTTCAACCACATATTTACTTTTGCCGCCATAGTTGGTTTATCGGCAGGGTAACCAATATCCACAATAACTTTTTTGTTACAGGCATTCATGCCTATTACAAGTGTTGCTAAAACCAGCAATTGGCCAATGTTGCTTTTTAGGTTCCTGTTCATTTTGTAAAATTTTTAGCTTGTGCAATTTGTACAACAATTGTACAAAAAGTTTTCAAGGCCGTATAGAGTATTATTACGCAATTTTTGTGATTGTAAACCTGCACCTTTACAGTGGCCGATACACATTTTTATATACTTATACAACAACAGATATTATGGATATTGAACAGCTTCGCCTATACGCACTCAGTAAACCCCATGCAGAAGAATCATTTCCCTTTGGTAATGAAACATTGGTTTTTAAGGTAAACAATAAGATATTCTTATTAACGGGGTTGGATGCACATCCATTACAATTCAACGTAAAGTGCAATCCAGACAAGGCTGTTGAGTTAAGGGAGGAATACCCAACCAGTGTGTTGCCTGGTTATCACATGAACAAGAAGCATTGGAACACGATTGTTGTAGACGGCAGCTTATCCAATAAACTAATGCGGCAGTTCATTGATGATTCTTATAACCTGGTAAAAGGCAAAAAGTAACCAGCAGTTGGCATGTAGTAATTTAGATACCGAAAGCCACGGCACTCAAAAAACGGGAGCCGCCAAGCAAGACGGCTCCCTAGGTAAAGCATGCATGACAACAGGGTAAATAATTACTCTGCCCAGCTCATTGTATAATTTTCATTTTCAATTTCCAAAGCGGCCTGCGTTAACATTAACGGGTGAAAGGTATCAACCATTACGGCTAGTTCCTGCGTTTCTTTTTTACCGATGCTTTTTTCAACCGCTCCGGGATGTGGCCCATGCGGTATGCCCGCCGGGTGCAACGTAATCATTCCCCTGGTAACATTTTTACGGCTCATGAAATCGCCATCCACATAGTACAGCACTTCATCACTATCAATATTGCTGTGGTTGTAAGGTGCAGGAATGGACTGTGGATGGTAGTCATACAGCCGTGGTACAAAACTGCATACCACAAAATTATGTGCTTCAAATGTCTGGTGCACGGGAGGAGGCTGATGCACACGGCCCGTTACCGGTTCAAAATCGTGAATGCTAAAAACATACGGGTAGCAGCAACCATCCCAGCCCACTACGTCAAATGGATGGTGTGCATAATGCAAGCCATATAGCACGCCTTTCTTTTTTGTTTTGATTACAAAATCGCCTGCTTCATCTTTTGTCTGCAGGTTCTTTGGCTGACGTATGTCCCTTTCGCAGTAAGGTGAATGCTCCAGTAGCTGTCCATACTTGCTCAGGTAACGTTTGGGATAGCGTATAGGGCTGAAACTTTCCACAATCAACAGGCGGTTGCTGCTATCATTAAAATGCACCTGATAAATTGTTCCCCTTGGTACTACAATATAATCACCATAAGCAAATTCAAGTTCACCATATTGGGTAAGCAGCTTACCGGTACCTTCATGAATAAATATCAGTTCGTCTGCATCGGCATTCTTATAAAAATAGCTTTGCATACTTTCTTGCGGACTGGCCAATACAATATGGCAATCGTTGTTTACCAATACCGCTTTCCTGCTCTGTAAAAAGTCAGGCTCGGGTTTAATATTGAACCCTTCAAAGCTGCGGTGCTTCAACATTTTTTCTTCGGCAATTTTGGGTGCAACATCTATTGGTTCATCTGTTTGTATGATTTGTGTTGGCGGATGTGCATGGTACAGCAAGGAATAGTCATTACTGAAACCCTCGGTTGAAAACAATTGCTCGGAGTACAGCTTGCCATCTGGCTTCCTGAACTGCGTATGGCGTTTATGTGGAATGTTTCCCAGTTTATAATAATGTGGCATATAACAAAGTTAATTGAAGTAAGAAAAAGTTATATATATATATCGGCTGCGGCGAATTGCATTGCCGCATGGAGTGTGCCTGTAATAAGATCAGGCTGCTATGGCAGGCTAAGTTCCAACGTGGCCAAAAGGAAAACATATTTCCATTTGCGTTTATCAATCCAGTAAGTGAAGTTTCTTTTCAATGGCATATCATAAAACTAAACATTTTTTGTAGATGCAGAAGCAAAAGTTCGTTTGTATAATATAAATGTAGATTAAACACTTTTTCCCGAAATTGCAGCTTTATTTTACTGCAAATACATGCAACTATTTTGCAACAATGTTTATTACCCGCAAAAGAAAAAAAAGCCAAATCCTAATCCCAACATTACTATTTCTGGTACTGTCGTTTCTACTTTTTGCTTGCACCAACACATCCATCAAAGCAAAATCCGCAGGGGCTGTTTCCATAGATTCCAGTTTAAAGAAATTGCAGGTATCTGCCTATAGCAATCCCGACAGTGCTGCTGTTGTGTGTAACACAATTCTTACAAAAGCAAGATCCATTCAGTATACAGACGGCGAAGCCAAATGCTGGCTTATGCTTACCAGCATACAGAGCCTGAAAGGCAATTACGATTCGGCCATTGCAATGGCCAACAAGGCATTGGCCCTGGTGGACACGTTGAAGCAGTTTGCACTTACAGCTGAAATACTGAACGAGAAAGGCATCTGTTACGATTATAAAAGCGATTACAAAAGGGCATTGGATAATTACAACAAGTCGCTACACGCTTTTGTATTGGCCAAAGATTCGGTGGGATATGTTCGGGTTAAGAATAATATCGGACTTATATACCAGAATACAGGCGACTTAAAACTGGCAAGGTCTTATTTTGAAGAATGCCTTACTATTTCAAAAGAAAAAAAATATTACGACCAGGAGAGCATGGCATTGAGCAACCTTGGTGCTGTTGAAGACTTATTGGGCGAACATGCGTTGGCCCTTAGCCATTTTAAACAGGTATTGGAAAGGGACTTGCTTACTGGTAATGAAACCTATATTGCCTATTCTTATAACAATGTTGCCGATGCATACAAGCAATTGCACCAGTTTGATAGTGCCGAACTGTATTTCAAAAAATCGATACAGTTAAAGGAGAAATTGGAAGCACAGGTTGCAGCATTGAACTCGTATAAGGAATATGCCGACATGCTGGCTGAGCAAGGCAGGTTGCAAGATGCCGAAACCTACCTGAATAAGGCCTTTGCAATAGCTATCGCTTCGGGCACCAAGGACTATTTGCAGCAATGTTTTGCATTGCGTTCAAAAATTGCGGCGAAGAAGGGTGATTATAAAACGGCATTTGCTGCCTTGGATTCTTCTGAAAGGATTGTGGATACATTGGCAAGTACAAAACTGAAAACAGAACTGATTGCAAAAGAAAAAGACTATGCCCTTAATCTACAGGCTATAGAATTGCAAAAATTCAAAGAGCAGACAGAGGAGGCCAAAGCAGAAAGCATCACTTTTATTATAGCAAGCATACTTTTTGGTTCGCTTGCATTGTTGCTGGGTTTAATGTTCAGGCGGCAAAAAAGCATGAACCGCATACAACGACTTCAACAACAGAAACTGGAGAACTACAACCAACTTTTGACAGAGCAGAAAAAGCAGATTGAGGATGGCCTTGAAATGAAGAACAAGTTCCTTTCGTTTATGGCACATGAAATCAGGAACCCATTGGGCGGCATCATCGGGCTTACTGATTTATTGATGGAAACCAATCCCACCAACGATCAGCGGGAATACTTGAATTATCAGAAGAAGGCTTCCACACATTTACTGAACCTATTGAACGAAGTACTAGACTATCAGAAAATTGTTTCGGGCAATGTGGAAATCAGCCATATCAAATTTGACCTGCAGGACATTTTCCAGCAGGTGCACCATTTGTACAGTGCCAATATCCGGGAGAAAAATATCCTGTACCATTTGAATTATGACAACCATATTCCGCAAGTGCTGATTGGCGACCCGGTACGTTTGAACCAGATCATCAGCAACCTCATCAACAATGCCATCAAGTTTACGCCCCGTAACGGCATGATAAAAGTAAATGCAACAGTACGTGAGCAGACCAGCCAATTGGTGAAAGTGTATTTTGCCATCATTGATACAGGTGTGGGCATTGAGCAGGAAGACCAGCAAAAGATATTTGAGCTGTACCAGCAATCAAAATCCGGCAAAAACACCGCCGGTACAGGTTTGGGCTTAGGTATTGTGAAGAACCTACTGGAGCTGATGAACAGCAAAATCATGCTGAGCAGCGAGTTGGACAAGGGCTCAACCTTTAGCTTTGAAATCATTTTTGAGTTGCCCGAATAAAAAATCCCGTTCCATAAAAATGAAACGGGACCCTTTCCTTATCTCTTAGCTTTACAACTAACTTAGTTTTTCCACCTGCATATAGCTCAATTCCACAGGTGTTGAACGGCCAAATATTTTTACTACGACTTTCAGTTTCTTCTTCTCATCATTCACTTCTTCAATAACACCATTGAAATCGTTAAATGGACCTTCAATTATTTTAATGGTTTCGCCAACAATAAATGGTTCACTGATGGTTACGCCCATATCATTCATTTCATCAACCTTGCCCAGCATCTTATTCACTTCGCTTTTACGCAAAGAAATGATATTGCCTTTTGACCCCTTGCCATCGGTTAAGAAGTGCATGATATTGGATATATTGCTTACGTGCTGTACAATATCATCCGTTAGCTTGCCATCCGTTACCTCAAGCATTACATATCCTGGAAAATAGTTCTTTTCACGCATTACTTTTTTACCATTCTGTACTTTGTACACTTTTTCCATTGGTAAAAAAACCTGCTTAATAATATCAACCCAACCACTACGGGCTATGTCTTTATCCAGGTATTCCTTCACACTGCGTTCTTTGCCACTAACCACACGTAGCACATACCATTTGGTATTGTCTGCCATTTGCGGAACTTCGGGCTTCTCTACTGCAATTATCTCTTCGTCCATGATTTCAATTACTTAAACAATGAATAAATCAATTTCAGCAATTGGTTACTGCCTAAATCCATTACCGATACCATAAGGGTAATAATAACAGTAGCTACCAATACAATTACAGTGCTTTGCTGTAATTGGCCCCAAGTAGGCCAAGTAACTTTTTCTACCAATTCGTGGTAGCTGTCTTTAAAGTAAGTTGAAATTTTGTTCATTCGAAAAACCTTTAACGCCTAAGGTTTAAAGTTCAATGTACTATCTATCATTAAACTTTAAACCCTAAACAATTTGAACTAAAAAATGTTAGCACGGGCACTAGGATTCGAACCCAGATCAAAGGTTTTGGAGACCCGTATGCTACCGTTGCACCATGCCCGTAGAAAGCTAAAAGCTATTAGCAATGAGCCAATAGCTTTTAGCATTATTTTGTAAAGATAGACTATTTATGTTATTAACAATAGCGAAAGCTATATGCCAATAGCTAAAAGCTAATAGCTATCCTTATACTTATTTAACAATTTCAGTAACCTGACCGGCACCTACTGTACGTCCACCTTCACGGATAGCGAATTTCAAACCTTTCTCCATCGCGATTGGTTGGATCAACTTAACAGAAATGCTTACGTTATCACCAGGCATTACCATTTCAGTTCCTTCTGGCAACATAACTTCACCAGTTACGTCTGTAGTACGGAAGTAGAACTGAGGACGGTACTTGTTAAAGAATGGAGTGTGACGTCCACCTTCGTCTTTGCTCAATACGTAAACCTCACCTTTAAATTCAGTGTGCGGAGTGATAGAACCTGGTTTACAGATAACCATACCACGACGGATTTGAGATTTCTCAATACCACGTAGCAACAGACCTGCGTTGTCACCAGCTTCACCTTCGTCCAATAATTTTTTGAACATTTCAACACCAGTACAAGTTGAGTTCAAAGGGCTTTCCATTAAACCAACAATTTCAACTGCTTCACCTACTTTGATACGACCTCTTTCGATACGGCCAGTAGCAACAGTACCACGACCAGTGATAGAGAATACGTCCTCAACGCTCATCAAGAACGGTAAATCTACCGGACGTGGAGGCAAAGGAATGTAAGTATCAACCGCTTCCATCAATTCGTTTACTTTTTCAACCCATTGTGCTTCACCAGCCAAAGCACCAGTTGCAGAACCTTTGATGATTGGAGTGTTGTCGCCATCGAAACCGTTCTTAGTCAAGATTTCACGGATTTCCATTTCAACCAGTTCCAACAATTCAGGATCGTCAACCAAGTCAACTTTATTCATGAAAACAACCATTTTAGGAACGCCTACCTGACGAGCCAAAAGGATGTGTTCTTTAGTTTGTGGCATAGGACCATCTGTAGAAGCAACTACAAGGATGGCACCGTCCATTTGTGCAGCACCAGTGATCATGTTCTTCACATAGTCGGCGTGACCTGGACAGTCAACGTGTGCATAGTGACGGCTAGCAGTTTGGTACTCAACGTGAGCCGTGTTGATTGTGATACCACGCTCTCTTTCTTCAGGAGCACCATCAATTTCATCATACTTCTTAGCTTGTGCCAAACCTTTTTGAGAAAGGATGGTAGTAATAGCTGCTGTCAATGTTGTTTTACCATGGTCAACGTGGCCAATGGTACCAACGTTTACGTGAGGTTTCTCCCTCTTAAAGGTCTCTTTAGACATCTTTATCGTTTTTTAGTGTTGTTTATAAATCGCTGTCAACAAGCATTTGCCTATCGACCATAGCTTTCTGTTTTTAAACCTTTTACATCTGGTTTACAAGATGTGCCCAACCTAAAGCCGGGCGGGGAGCCGTTAGTGAGAATCGAACTCACGACCTCTTCCCTACCAAGGAAGTGCTCTACCCCTGAGCTACAACGGCTTCTTTACAAAGTCATTGAGTCAGTGATAGTCAATAAGCCATTGCAATTACAAAAATGACCCTGACTTATTGACTAAGTGACTTCCATTTTTTGAGCGGAAGACCAGGCTCGAACTGGCCACCTGAAGCTTGGAAGGCTACCGCTCTACCAAATGAGCTACTTCCGCTTGTAAAAAACCTGTTTAAAGAAAATGTTCGGTATAAAAATCCAAACCAGAACCATCAACTTTAAACTCAAAGAACTGTGGGCAGAGTAGGGTTCGAACCTACGTACTCGTGAGAGAACAGATTTACAGTCTGTCGCCTTTAACCACTCGGCCATCTGCCCAAAAAATCAAGAACTTTATTGAGCCGAGGAAGGGAGTCGAACCCACGACCTGCTGATTACAAATCAGCTGCTCTACCAACTGAGCTACCTCGGCTTATTTTATCTCCAAAGACTTAAGAACTACTCCTTTTTTCGGGATGGCAAAGGTAATGGAAAACTGATACCAACAAAATTCTTGAAAAGATTTTTTTTCAGGTTTTTTATTTCATGGAACAAAAACCCTGAAAGCCTTTGGTATCAAGGAATCTGGAGTTTGTTTTCTAAGGGATTCTCGGAAGAAAAAACAATCGGCACCGAATCGTTCGGAATAACCGTGTTGTTTACTTCTGCACTATCCTTATAAATTTTGCCCCCGTTGTTAAACCAGTAGCTGATACGCAGTTGTCCGCTTGCCAAATGTTTACGTTCGGTTATATGGGCATACCCCTGGTGGTGCTTATTGCCGCATGCCGTAACCAGCATACCCAAAAACAATATAGCCACCATGTTTTTTTTCATGCTGCAAATAAAAGAAAAAGGCTTCAATTGAAGCCTTTTATTGTAAAGTTGTCCAATAGGTATTAGTGCATTCCTGGAAACCAGGGCCTGCCAACGCCAGTCCTAAAAGGCCAAGGCACAACTGCCAGTATCAGGATAAAGGCAATGGTGTAAAGGATGGCTGTTTTTTTGGTGTTCCCAGTTTTTTTAAGTGATACATGGCCAATAGTGATCAGTGCTATTGCCAATATCATCCCTGTAATATGCTCTACTGCCCAAAAACGTATGGGGGCTATTTTCATGGCCTCGGCACCATAGGTTTTCAATAATTCAAAACCCATCTGGCCAAAAAAATACTGACATAGCCCCAACACCAAAGTGGTATGTGCAGTAATCAACAGCCATTTACTCAGTGCAATAACCTTATTGCCGCCAAACAGTTTTATAATGTTTATGATTAATAAAACAATGATTACCCAACGCAATAAACTGTGCAAATGAAGCAGTCCGGTGTACATAACTGTGGTTTTTGGTTATAAAAAGGCAAAGTAAACCTACAAACCACAAACCACCAATAATTAAACCTATGGTATTGACACATTTTAAATTGTTGCCAGTATCGAACAATGCCATGGTTAACAAGCTTACCATGTCATTGTTCGGCTTGACAATTTATTGTTTTAAACAGAATACACTACTCACCTACTCTACCCAGTCTGCAATGAAAATATTGGTATCGTGCGTGCCACCGTTGTTCCGGTTGCTGCAAAAAATAATTTTCTTGCCATCGGGGCTAAACATGGGAAAGGCATCAAAACCCTTGTCATGGCTGATTTTAGTAAGGTTGCCCCCTTTTTCATCTATTGTGTACAGGTTAAAAGGAAAGCCCCTTTTATACTCTTGGTTGGATGCAAAAATGATGCGTTTGCTATCGGGCATAAATGCAGGTGCCCAGTTTGCCTGTCCAAAATTGGTTACCTGATGTGCATCGCTTCCGTCCACATTGGCCACCCAAACTTCCATATTGGTAGGTGCCACTAAATCCTGTGCAAGAAAGTCCTTGTACTCTTTTATTTCCGCTTCTGTTTTTGGGCGGCTTGCACGCCAGATTATTTTCTTGCCATCGGGACTAAACCATGCACCTCCATCGTATCCCAATGTATTGGTAAAGCGTTTTACTTTATAGGTTTTCAGGTCCATCAGGTACAGATCTAAATCGCCATCACGAACAGAAGTAAACACCATTGTCTTTCCATCTGGCGAAATGGTACCTTCTGCATCATAACCTTTGGTATCGGTCAATTGCTTAATGATTTTACCAGAAGTATCTGCCAAAAAAATATCGAAGCTGGCATAAATGGGCCAAATGTATTTGTTGCCATATTTTTTTCTATCGGGCAATGGTGGGCAGGTATCTGCACCCAAATGTGTGGATGCATAAATAATGTGTTTACCATCCTTCAATACAGCAGGGCAAGTAGTTCTTCCCTTACCAGTGCTTACCAATTTGGGGTTTATTTTTTCGCCGTATTTTGTAGGGGCTTTAGCAAGAAAAATCTGGTCGCACTGCAAACCTTCCTTAGGGTTTGTTTTCTGAAAAATAATGTACTTGCCATCAAAGCTCCAATAGGCTTCGGCATTGTCGCCACCAAAAGTTAGTTGCTGTACATTTTTAAAATGTTTTTCATCGGCATAGTGAACAGAATCGGCAACTGCGGGCTGGTTGCCATGTTGTGCAAATGACTGGATAGTGAACAAGAGGGCCAGAAAGGAGATTGATCGTTTTTTCATGTAAGCTTTTGTTTTTAATAACACCATCAAACCTGTACCACTGTTTTAGAGTCAGGCAACAGGTTTTGACTATTGTAAAATAATCGCCAAAACTATTGTGTACCATCGAAGTAAATGTCAGAAAAAAGTCACGATGCAAAAAGCAGGACTATTTTTGCAGCATGAAAAAGTACCTGCTCATTTGTTGCTGCATCTCGATGCTGGCGTTGGCCTGTAAGGATGAGAACGAAAAGAAAATTCCGGCAACCTATATCAGTAACTTACAGAAACAATTGGCCAAAAACCCCGACAGCGTTAGACTTAGGTTGGTTTTAGTAAGCACATTAGACAGTGCAGGCCTGTATAAAGATGCACTTGCACAAATGGATATATTGATTAGCAAGGACAGCCTGAACAATGCATTCTGGTTCAGGAAGGGGATGGTACAGGAACATGCTGCAGATACTGTTAATGCCATTGTTTCGTACAACAGGGCCATACGTATTTACCCTTCGGTTGATGTTTTGTTATCGCTGGCCAACCTATACGCAGAAACCAGGAACAATAAAACAATGGCAGTTTGTGCTACCATTCAGCAGTTGTACCCAGACAGGGAACATTTGGGAGAAGCTGCTTTTTTTGAAGGTGTGTACAATGCAAGGATCGGCAATAAAGAAAAGGCCTTAGAGCTGTTCAATACCTGCATCAATTACAATTACACATTGATGGATACTTACGTAGAAAAAGGTGCTTTGCTCTACGAAAACAAACAGTACAAAGAAGCATTGGATGTTTTTAAAACAGCTGCTTCTATAAACAACACCTATGTGTATGCCTATTATTGGCAAGGCAAATGTTATGAGGCGATGAACAACAAAACAGAAGCCATTAGCAATTATGAAAAAACATTGTCGATAGACAAAAGTTTTGATGACGCCGCAACAGCATTGAAGCGGTTAAAGTAAGAATGAATAGATAAAAGAAAGACGGCTTAGATAATTGTTGCACAACAATACCTTTGCTGCATTAGCCCGATTAAACAATTAAATTTTCCTTTTATGCCCATTGTAGCACCATCATTATTAAGTGCCAATTTTATTGACCTGCAGGCCGATTGCAATATGCTGAACGAGAGCCAGGCAGACTGGTTTCATTTAGATGTCATGGATGGAAGGTTTGTGCCCAATATCAGCTTTGGCCCCATGATTATTGAATTTATACGCAAGGCCACTACCAAGTTTTGCGATGTGCATTTAATGATTAAGCAGCCTGAGCATTTTGCCGAGCAATTTAAAAATGCCGGTGCCGATGGACTTACCGTGCATGTAGAAGCATGTACGCACCTGCACCGTAACATTCAACAAATAAAGGGACTGGGCATGAAGGCGGGCATAGCATTGAATCCGCACACACCCATTGCATCGCTGGTTGATATTGTTCAGGATATTGACATGGTTTGTTTAATGAGTGTGAACCCGGGTTTTGGTGGGCAGAAGTTCATTCCTCAGACCTTGGAAAAAATCAAACAGCTAAGGCAAATGGCCAATGATAGGAACAAGCCTTTGCATATTGAGATTGATGGAGGAGTGACGCTTGACAATGCTAAGGAAATTATTGAAGCCGGTGCAGATGTATTGGTAGCTGGCAATACCGTTTTCAGGTCTGCCAACCCAACTGAAACCATTGCCCGACTGAAAGCATTGTAACGAGAGAGTTAAAAGTAATTTATTAGACAGGTATTAGAAAACATGGTACACAAACTAAAAGGCTCTCCAATGGAGAGCCTTTTAGTTTGTTGTGTATCTTCAAAAAAGTTATTGCTTAATGAATTTTGTAGCATTCATTGTACCTGCGTTTTCAAATACAACCAGATAGTTGCCTTTAACCAACCTGCTTACATCGATGCTGCTTTGTGTAGCACCTGCCTGTACGCTGTATTGCATCAGTTTCTTGCCTTCAATGCTCAACACTTTAATAGTTGCTCCATTGTTGGCTTTAGTGTGCGACAAAATAGCTGTGCTGCTTACCGGGTTAGGGAACACATCCAGGCTAATGCTTTGTTTGGCATTCAATGCAACAACTGCACTGTATTTAAAAGAACCGTCTTTGTCGGTAATTTTTAAACGGTAGTATGTAGTACCAGTTGCAGCAACTGCATCGGTATAGCTATAACTGTTGGTTGAAGCATTCTTTGCAGCTACAAAATCAAGCTGGGTGAAGCTTTTGCCGTCTTTGCTTTTTTCGATTGCGAAACCGCTAACGTTGATTTCGTTTATGCTAGACCAAGCCAAAGAAGCTTTACCACCAACCAATGAAGCGGTGAATGATTGCATTGAAAGAGGCACAACTGAACCTGGTGCGAAATCTAAACCCCTAAATGCTGTATTTGTTGCAGCTGTTGCAATAGAGGTTGGGCTTGTTGCTGCTATAGTAACATTATAACCAGTAGCATCAACCAATGAAAAAATATTGGTACCATTTGCAATATACAAAGTAGCAACAGAGCCAGCAACTGAACCAGTAATACCACGTGCACCGTTTCCTGTAACGGCAACACTTCCGTTTGCTACCCAAGATCCAGCTACCAAAGAATATTTTTGTATCCCTGTACCTGATGCATCGTCAGCAACATAAAGTACATCTGGTCCGGGAACTGCTGCACTTAAATCTGCAAGCCAAAATTGATAAGGACTACCAGTAGTAGGAAAGCTAGGTAATTGCGTAATTGTTTGACCCGCAACTGTCGGTAACCCAGTACCTACAGATGCTACACGTAAAGAGCCAGAACCTGTACTAATGTAAAGCTGTCCTCCAAATATATCAATTGCACGAATATTCGTACTGGTAGTAGAAATTTGTGTAGAAGTTGTACTGCCATAAGTAAAATATCTTACACCACCTGCTCCGCCAACTCCCCACATATCGGTACCGTTGGTAGAAATGATGCTTCTAGGGTTGCTTCCATCGGAAAAATCCGTTAATGAAGTGGAGGCATCTACAACACCTGCACTATTTACCCTGGCTACTGTCCTGTTTACACTGGCAGAAGCTGAACTGGTTATACTTGCAGTAGCTAAAGCAGCATCATATCCCGTTACTAACAGATATGCACCATCTGTACTTCTTTGAATCATTCCTTCGCTTGTAGCGGTACCACTACAAATAAGACGTTTGTTGCTGCCTGATGCTGTAGTAGGCAATGCAATAGACTGAACCAATGTACCAGTAACAGTATATTCATCCAAAAAAGCCGCAGTTCCAACATTGCTTAAAGCCGCAGATCCGTCGCCAGCTCGGAAAACTACCAAGTTGCCTGCCCCAAAAGCCGCTGCTGTTTTTTGAGTGTTTTGGGCAATTGCTCCAAGCGTTGCTAACGAAAGGCAGAGTGTAAAGATTCTCTTCATAACAATAATTTTTTAAATGATTCCACAAAATACGTGTTTCTTAAGTTCTTTTTAATCAAAACTTCATTTTTTTAATCCACAGATAATATTCAAGGCCCAATCCCTATCTTCATTGCTATAATAAACAGGCATGAAGGCTATTTTAGTTACATTATCAATTATTTTATTTTCCACTTCCATATATGCACAAAAAAAAGCCACAATAAAGGGTAAAGTACTGGACGAGAATGATAAGCCATTGATTGGCATTTCCATAGAGATACTGGGTAAACAAAAAGGCACCACCACAAACGATAGCGGTTTTTTTAAATTGGACATTACACCCAATAAAGTTGCAGCACTTGTTTTTTCGGGCGTAGGCCACCGGTCGGTTCAAAAAAATTATATCCTAAATGAAGGCGAGACAGAAACCGTTTCCATCAAATTAAAAACAGATACCACCCAACTGAAAGGCGTAACGGTTAAGGACAAACGCGACAGGAAGGAAACAGGCCGTGTGTATATAGACCCTACCAAAACGGCCGTAAACCCATCGCCCATTACTGGGATTGAGCAATTGATTAAGATATTCGTGGGCAGCAACAATGAGCTTACTTCCCAATACTCTGTACGTGGCGGCAGTTACGATGAGAACCTGATTTATGTAAACGATTTTGAAGTGTTCCGCCCCTACCTGGTACGCAATGGACAACAGGAAGGGCTGAGCTTTATCAATCCCGAACTTACAGGCGGCCTGAAATTCTACAACGGTGGCTTTCAGGCAAAATATGGCGACAAAATGAGCAGTGTGCTGGACATCAGCTACCGCAAACCAAAAACATTTGGTGGCAGTGCCTATATTGGACTGTTGGAGCAGGGTTTCCATTTAGAAGGCACAGCAGCCAAAAACAAAGTCACCTATCTCATTGGCCTGCGTAACCGCAGCAACAGGAACCTGTTGAGCAGTCAGGATACCAAGGGCAATTATATCCCTACATCCAACGACCTGCAGACCCTGGTTACGTATGCCCCCAGCAACAAATGGCAGTTAGAGTTATTTGCCAATACATCTGCAACAAAATTCACCTTGTACCCAGAGGAAAGCAAGCTGTCATCCTCTGTTTTCTCGCCTTACTATACGGCCAATTTTGGTTTGGACATCTATTTTGAAGGGCAGGAGAAAGATGCCTACTCCACCAATTTTCTTGGTCTGTCGGCAACACACCAACCCAATAAGAACCTGCGTTTGAAATGGATGCTGAGCCGCTTCAACAACAACGAAAAGGAAAACATAGATATAACAGGTGCCTATCTTTTTGGTGACCGTGATTTTGACAGAAGCTCTGCCAGCTATGGGTTGATCACCAACCCTTTGGGTGCCGGCGTTTACCAGAATTTTTCCAGGAACAGTTTAGACATTACCGTTTGGGATGCAAGCCACAAAGGCAGCCTGGACAAAGGCAAGCATTTTTTTCAATGGGGCAATACCATACAGAAACAATTGGTGAACGATAAGCTGAATGAATGGGAATATAATGACAGTGCGGGTTATGCCCTGCCCTATGGCGGCCCCACACTGCAACTGAACAAGGTGCTAAAGAATAAAGCAGACCTGGACATCACACGCTTCAGTGGTTATATACAGGATAATATACAGTTCAAGGATTCATCGGACTTTACCATGCAGTTGGGCCTTCGTTACAACTACAATACATTGAACAAAGAGTTCCTGGTATCACCAAGGGTAAGCATCTCTTTCATACCCAAGAAATGGAAAAAAGACATTGTAGTAAAAGCATCTGTTGGCTCCTACAACCAACCGCCATTTTACCGAGAGCTAAGGAGGTATGATGGCACAGTGAACACGGGTTTAAAAGCACAAAAAAGTTGGCAGGCAACATTGGGGCTTGATTATAACTTTAAGATGATGGACCGCCCTGCAAGGTTTACCACAGAAGCCTATTATAAAAACATGACAGATGTAGTGCCTTATGATGTAGACAATGTTCGGGTACGTTATTTTGGCGAGAACAATGCCAAGGCTTATGCAATGGGTATTGAAGCTAGGCTGTATGGCGAATTGGTAAAAGATGCAGAGAGCTGGATAAGCATTGGCATCATGAACACCAAAGAGAACATTAACAACGACACTTATAAAAATTATACGCTGGATGCACAGAACAGGCCCATAGACAGCACAACAGTTGATGTGGGCTGGCTACGGAGGCCAACAGACAGACTGATAACTTTTGGTATGTTCTTTCAAGATTATTTAAGTACCAACAAAAATTTCAAGCTCTATCTGAATACTTTGTATGGAAGTAATTTACCATACAATATTCCTGGAAGTGTTAAATATAGGAACGCCTTAGTTATAGACCCTTATATTCGTGTTGATTTAGGTTTAAGTGCCTTGTTACTTGACCCTGAAAAACAAAACCGACGCAGTCACTCACCCTTTAAAAACTTCGAAAGCATTTGGGCAAGCTTGGAAGTGTTTAACTTAATTGACCGTGCAAATACCATTAGTTATTTGCTGGTAAAGGATTTTCAGAACAACACTTTTGCAATGCCCAATAGGTTAACCCCTAGATTGGTTAACTTAAAGTTGATGTTTAAATGGTAAACAAATATTGTTGCCAGTTCATTCAACAAAACAAGATTGTTCCGCATGATTTATCGGAACATTAATTGAAAGAAAACACAGTAAAGTTTTATTGAAGCATAGATAGGAATATGGTAATGCATATTGCTATCGCATCATTAAAGCCAAGCGAACCTATTTATATTTAGCCTATGTCTATAAGCCCATTTTTTAAACAGATTATTATACAGTCCGCAGCCAAGAAGCAGCAAAAATCAGGTTCACAGAAAGAGCTTTCAGCCTTTGCCATGGCAAAAGCTTTTCGTGAAGCAAAGATCAATGTGCTGCGTTGGGTAAAGGATATTTTATTGATAGGCACAGGTATTTGCTGTGCGGCTTTTGGACTGGAAAGTTTTTTGTTGCCCAATAATTTTATTGACGGCGGTGCTACGGGTATTGCACTATTGGTAAGCGAAAAATCAAAGATGCCCGTACAGATATGGCTACTCATCATTAACATACCTTTTGTTTTGATGGGTTACAAAACCATCGGAAAAACGTTTGCACTCAAAGCATCGGCTGCCATTATCGGGCTGGCGTTGTGTGTAACTTTTGTCCACTTTCCCGATGTTACACACGACAAGCTATTAGTAGCGGTTTTTGGTGGTTTCTTTTTGGGTGCAGGTATCGGCCTATCTGTACGTGGCGGTGCTGTACTGGATGGTACGGAAGTACTGGCAATATTCATCAGCAAAAAACTAAGCACTACCATTGGCGATATTATCATATTGTTCAATATCATTATTTTTGCAGTGGCTGCTTACTTATTGTCTATTGAAGCGGCACTATACTCTATGATCACTTACCTGGCGGCATCCAAAACCGTTGACTTTATTATAGAAGGTATTGAAGAATATACAGGCGTTACCATTATCTCTTCGCACAACGAAGAAATAAGGGAAATGATCATTAATGTATTGGGGCGTGGCGTAACCGTGTACAAAGGCAAACGTGGTTACGGCAAAACGGGCTCTACTAAAGACATGGACATTGTGTACACCGTAATTACCCGTTTGGAAATAAGCAAGCTAAAAACAGAAATTGAAAAGATAGACCCAAACTCTTTTGTGGTAATGAACAGCGTGAAGGATACTAAAGGTGGAATGATCAAGAAAAGACCTTTGCATTAAACAGGTTGCAACTATTCTTTTTTCTTAAACGTAAACTTGAAATATAACAGTACCAATGTAAGCACCAGCACTACAAGGTTTGCTACAATTACAGGCCCGCCATGCTCTATACCAAAACCATACACCAGCCACACAAGGGTACTGGTAATTACAATGGCAATCATCCAGATGCTTAAGTCGCCCACACTTTTTGTTTTCCATGCCTGATACACTTGCGGTATAAATGTTACGGATGTAAGGAAAGAACCAATGTAGCCAATCAAGGCAATCTGGCTGGGTGTAAGGCTAAACAGGAGTGTCATATACAATATTTACGGAAGCAAGCTAAAAATAAAAGCCGATACATATTCATGCACCGGCTTTTATTATATAACATATCAAGCTGAATTTACAGTAACTACTCCATCCGTTCCAATACCAATACAAGGCATCAATCAACTAATGAACTAGTTAATTAATCAACTTTTATTACTCAACTCCCAATTTCTCCATTACATAATTGCTAACACCTGTAGTGCTATAGCCACCATCATGAAACAGGTTCTGCATGGTAACCATTTTTGTAAGGTCGCTGAACAAAGTAATGCAATAGTTGGCACAGTCCTCTGCACTGGCATTACCCAATGGGGCAATGGCATTTGCATAATCAAAGAAATCGCCAAAGCCTTTGATACCCGTACCTGCAGTGGTTTTGGTAGGCGATTGCGAAACGGTATTGATACGTACTTTTTTATCTACTCCATAATGGTAGCCAAAGCTGCGGGCAATACTTTCCAGCATGGCTTTAATATCGGCCATATCCGTATAGAACGGGTAGGTTCTTTGAGCGGCCATATAGGTCAATGCTACCACGCTTCCCCATTCATTGATGGCATCCAGCTTTTTTGCAACGGCCAGCATTTTATGAAAGCTCATGGCACTTACATCAATACCTTTCATGAAATAATCGTAGTTGCTTTCTGTATAAGGTATCTTCTTACGTATGTTCACGCTCATGCCAATGGAATGCAGTACAAAATCTATCTTGCCGCCCAGCACTTCCTGGCTCTGCGTAAACAGGGTGGTCAGTTCTTCCACACTGGTAGCATCTGCAGGTATGATCTGGCTGCCTGTCTTTTCTGCCAACTTATTGATCTCGCCCATACGCATGGCAATGGGTGCATTGGTCAATACAAATGTTGCACCTTCTTCATGTGCCTTTTCTGCTACTTTCCAGGCAATGGAGTTTTCATCCAAGGCCCCGGTTATGATACCACGTTTGCCTTTCAATAAGTTGTATGCCATAGTAATCGATTTATGATGTTTGATTTAAGATGTATGATTCGGTAAAAATAATGTTTCACTTGTGATTGGAAAAGATGAATTTATAATATAGCAGCATCGTTATAAAATGCATCACAAATGCCGTTGCAATAACTGCCACAAAATAGTACAGGATGTTCTGTACAGTTTTATCGATCAAAAGCTTTTTCTTTAATTGAACATGTGCTATATAAACCGGAACCGCTACCAGTACAAAATAAAGAACCATGAACCATTGCCAATGCGGAACGTTTTTCATATCGCCAGGAATTTTGGATTTACTTTTTGTTGATTTGCTTGTTTAGTTCATCATCTCCCTCGCACTTTCCAATGCGGCGGCAGAAGGTTTTTCGCCACTCAGCATTTTGGCAATGGCCGTTATGCGTTCATCATCATTCAACAGGCGGATATTTGTTTTAACGGCTTCGTCTTTTATTTCTTTGTACACAAAAAAATGTGCATTGGCCTTGCCTGCAATTTGTGGTTGATGGGTAATACAGATGATCTGGCGGCTGCCAGCCAAACCTTTCATGATGGCACCTACCTGTTTTGCAGCTTCGCCAGAAATGCCCGTATCTATTTCATCAAAAATCATGGTGGGCAAATTGATACTCTGTGCAACCAACGATTTTATGCAAAGCATCAGCCTGCTCAGTTCACCGCCACTTGCCACTTTGCGTATGGGTTCAAAACGGTTGCTTTTATTGGCATCAAAAAGCAGTTCAATATTGTCTTTACCAAAATTGTTCAAAGCCGTTTCTTTTATTTCCACTTTCAGCCTGGCATTGGGCATACCTACCTGGGCCAGCAGTTCGTTCACTTTTTCTTCCAGGGGCTTTGCCTGTTTGTTTCTTGCCTTGGATATTTCTTCCGCCTGTTTATTGGCTTCATCCTGCAAGCTTGCTACTTTCTTTTCCTGATTAATGATGGCATCATCAATATTCAACACAGCCTGTAGTTTCTGTTCAAGCCCTTGTTGCAATTGTAGTAACTCATTGGTATTTTGCAGGCCATGCTTTTTTAATAGCTTGTACCCAATTGCCAGTCTTTCATTGATCCACTCAATCCTTTTTTCATCGTAGTTAACAGCATCGTTTATCCTGTCCACTTCACCTGCAATGTCCTGTATTTCTATTTGGGCAGACAGTAACCTTTCTATGATTCCCTGTAAGTCCGGGTGATAGGCAGCATAGGCATTTAACTGATTCACCAATTGTTTCAATAGAGTAACAACCGGCTGCTCGCTTTCCTTCAAATCAAAATAAACCCTCGACAATGCTGTTTTAATACCCTCACTGTTACTCAGCATTTTCAGTTCATTGTCTAATTCTTCCAGTTCGTTTTCCTGTAGGTTTATTTCATTCAGTTCATCAAACAAAAACTGGTTATAGTCTGCTTCTTTGTTAAAAGATGCTTTTTGCTGCTGCAACACACCCAGTTCTTTCTTTGCCTGCAACCATTCTGTGTACAGGTTTTGATAGGCTTCTACCCTGGCCGTATTATTTGCCAATGCATCTATTACTTCACGTTGAAAATCGGTATCGCCCAGCTCCAATGTATCAAATTGCTGGTGCAGGTCAACCAGCAAAGAAGCCAGTTGTTTTAACTGTTGCAAGGTTGCTGGCGTATCGTTAATAAAGGCACGGCTTTTACCGTTCGCTGCTATTTCCCTTCTTAATACCAATTCAGTTTCTTCATCCAGTTCATGTTCCTTTAAAAATTGTTTGATCTCTTTTTTGTCATCAATTTTAAAGAAGCCTTCAATAAAACATTTCTTGTCGTTCTTTAATAGTACGGAAGTATCGGCACGTTCGCCCAATATCAAACTCAATGCACCCATTAAGATACTTTTACCGGCTCCTGTTTCGCCCGTAATGATATTTAACCGGGGAGAGAAGGCGATTTCAATTTCATCTATAATTGCGTAGTTCTGTATGTGCAGTTTCTGAAGCATAATATATAGGTGCTAATATGCCAATTGGCCAATAGTTTTAGGAGCCAAATTTACAGGTAACCGTTTTAAATAGCCTAACAACCATTGCTCAATTGACATATTTATCAGTTACCCAATTATCTACTCGCCATTGCACCTGGCAATACCGCTCTTGGCACGTTGGTCCAATGAGTTTTTGTAATCATGGTCATCCATGTCCAGGCATTTTTCATAATAAACAATGGCGTTCTTTTTATCGCCACGTCTTTCATAAATCATCCCTATCTGCAATGCGGCACGGGCTGCATAGTATTCGGTGCGGTTAATGCCAATGGCCATTGCTTTTAAATAAAAAGCGATGGCAGCATCGTCATTTTTCAGGTCGTCATTAATTCTTGCTACCCTATAGCAATACTCCAACTGCTCTACCTCTTTTGTAAAGCTGCTGGTGCTTTTGCCCTGCAATACCATCAGTGCATCGTAATTGTAGCCGCCATCGTTCAGTACCCTTGCTTTCAACAGCACAGGATTTGGCCAAACACCGGTTTTTGCATCCTTCAACGCCTGTTTGTCAGCATCGGAAATGGCGGCCCCTTTGCTAATCACATTTTTTCTTGCTTCTTCTGCCGCAGCCATATTGCCTTGTAAGTAATAGCACCAACTCAGTTTCTGGTACACATCCTTTACATAAAACTTGCCTTTAAAATTGCGTATATAGCTTTCAAAATACTTGATGGCTTCCTCCGTTTGCAGGTGGTGCAGGTAAATGAACCCCAACTGGAAATCCCATACTGTTGTAGGCATGTAATCGGCAGACCTGTTCCTGTTCAGTACCACATTCTTTGCATATTCTGTTTGTTTATTGTTGATGGCAAGGTTTGCGGCCATATACGTAAACAGGTGATTGTTTATCACATCCAGCTTCTTGGTATCAATCAGGTGTAGGGCTTCGTCCTTCTTGTTTTCAATGTAGAACATCAGGTAGCAGTCCAAAAAAATGGCCTCATTAAACATAAGCCTTGCCCAAGGGTCGCTGCTGTTTACAAAGCCGTTCACGGTTTTCATGCCATCGGCAATGGAGCCTTTAATGCCCAATATGCCCGCTATCCATTTATAGCTTTTGGGTATGGTGCCCACAGTGGCTTGCAGGCCGCCAAATAATAATTGATTGGGTACAAAAGTTGGGTAGAGTTTCTTGTTTTGCTTTAAATATTTATACCCGGTCTGAAAGTCGATACCGGCCTTAAACTGCCTGTCGAACTTCAGGTTCACACCTGCCTTGTGCAGATAAACTGCCCCCAAGCAAAAATTGTAGAAAGGCGAATTGTCCGGACCTTTTTTTAAAGCTGCAATACGTTCGTCAAACCTGGGTTCACGTATCTTGAATTCTGCGGGGTCTTCGTTAAAGAACAGGGTAAAAAAATCGATATAGCTTTCCAGCACAAGCGGTATCAGGTTATCGGGGTTTTGCAGTTTGGCTTTTTGTACCAGTGCCAGTCCGTTGTTCAGCTTTAGTTGCATTATTTCCCGGTAGGCTTGTTGGCAGGTAGTGTTGAACTCAAATACTTTTTCTGCCCTTGCAGCAACAAAGCAGTTGATTAAACCAAAAAGCAGCAACAATTTTTTCATCTTCATAAAAATAAGAAAGGGTAACCGTTTTATGGGTTACCCTTTTAAATTACTTATTGTAGGATTTATTTTACTTCTACGCTATCGTTCAGGTCTGCATCAACCAGTATACGTCCGCAGTTTTCGCAAACCATTACTTTTTTGTGCAGGCGTATCTCGCTTTGCTTTTGTGGGGGAATGGCATTGAAGCAACCACCACATGCATCACGCTCTACAGGCACTACAGCCAAACCGTTGCGGTAGCTTTTCCTGATCCTGTCGTAGCTGTACAGCAACCTTTCATCGGTATGTGTACGAGCATCGGCACTTTTCTTTTTAAAATCTGTTTCCTCTTTTTCTGTATCTGTAATAATTTTTTCCAGTTCGCTTTTCTTGTGGTTCAATACGCCTTCTTTGCTGGCAATTGTTTTTTTGGCACCGTCCAGTAACCTTGCCTTGTCCGACAATTCTTCAGTTGCATCCTTAATATGCTTCTCTGCAAGTTTCATCTCCAACTGCTGCATTTCCATTTCTTTGTTAATGGCTTCAAATTCGCGGCTGTTCTTAACATTGGTACTTTGTTTCTCGTACTTCTTGGCCAAGTCATCTGCTTCTTTGATGGCAATTTTTTTGCTTTCGATAAATTCGTTGATACCGTTCACTTCTTCTTCAATACGTGTGCGGCGTGCGTGAAGGCCCTGTATCTCATCTTCCAGGTCACTTACTTCCAAAGGAAGCTCACCTTTCAAAATTTGAAACTCATCCAGTTTGCTGTCAATTTTTTGAAGCTTTATCAAGTTTAACAACTTTTCTTCAACAGAGTAATCTTTAACCGCTGCCATATATTAAGTTTAAAGTTTAAAGTTTAAAAGCCGGGAATGAAGTGCAACCTTGCTAGACAAAATACTTAACAGGATTGGTATCCACATTGCTTTTAAGGATTGCAAAAGTAGGGAAATTATACTGTAAAATTTCCATTAAAAGTTCTATGGTAAACTGTTCGCTTTCCCAATGTCCAATATCGGCTACTACCAACTTTCCGTCCGCATCAAAAAACTCATGGTACTTAATATCGGCCGAAACGTAGAGGTCTGCCCCCGCAGCAATGGCTTTGCCTATTAAAAAGCTACCGGCACCCCCACAAACAGCAATTGTTTTAATGCGTTTGCCCAGTAAGGGTGTATGCCGAACAACAGCAAGGTTAAAGCTGGTTTTCAGCATGTTAAGTACCATTGTCTCTTCCATAGGTTCGGGCAGTTGGCCAATCAGGCCACTGCCAACCAAGGGCAGGTCGTTGGCCAGGGGCACTATATCGTAAGCCACTTCCTCATACGGGTGTGCGGCTTTCAATGCAGCAACCAGCCTGTTTTTTAGCCAAACCGGAAAAACAACTTCCATCTTTGTTTCCGTTTCTTTATGGCGTTTGCCGCTTTGACCAACAAAGGGCTGGGCGTTTTCGTTGCCTTTAAAAGTACCGGTTCCCTGCACATTAAAACTGGTTTCGCTGTAGTTGCCAATATGGCCTGCACCCGCTTCAAACAAGGCATTGCGTACATGGTTGGCCTGGTCTGTTGGGACAAAAGTGAACAGTTTCATCAATTGCCCGGTTTTGGGTGCCAATATGCTCCTATTTTCCAAACCAAGCTTATCGGCTATTTTACCATTTACGCCCTGCAACATATTGTCCAGGTTGGTATGTATGGCATAAATGGCAATATCGTTTTTAAGGGCAGCAATGACTGTCTTTTCAACATAGTTCTTGCCATTCAGCTTTTTCAGTCCACTAAAAACAATGGGATGGTGTGCCACAACCAGGTTACAGCCCCTGCTCAAGGCTTCTAGTACAACTGCTTCTGTTGCATCCAGCGTGCATATAATGCCTGTACATTGCCAACCGGCATCGCCTGTTATCAACCCGGCGTTGTCATAGGTTTCCTGTAAGGATGGTGGGGCGGCTTTTTCCAGTACATGGATAATATCGGCAATTTTCATGTGTATTGTTTATTTCCATTATTGCAACATGGCATCCCCAAAGGAAAGGAAAAATCGACCAAACTTTAAGGTTGTGTTTACAGATACTAACACCCGTTAGCATACTTTTGTTGGTACGAATCATCCAATACTTTAAAACTCGCACACATGAAAAAGATATCCATTGTTGCCGCACTGCTTCTCTCCTTGTCAGCATACAAAGCAAATGCTGGCATATCAGTAACTTTTACTGATACCACAGTTGCCCAAAAAATAGCCGCCCTAGAACAGAAGGTAAACAAACAGGAACAGGAAATCAAGCAATTAAAAGAAAACAGGAATACCGCAAACAGTAAGGGAACACCCGTAGTGACCCGCAAAAAATTCATTGTTACCAGAACAGGAAGCAAGCAAGTAGTAGCGGTTGACTGAACTGAAGGGTAGCATTTTGCCTCCCCAAAGGCTTTGCCATACATAAAAAAGGCCTGATGTTGTCATCAGGCCCTGGTCATTAACCTGGGCCTTATAGCTTCCAGGAATGTTGGATTGCGATTTTTCACGCTTAGGATATTGGCCCTGCATGGATTGGTGCAGGTTTGGTTTTTCACGCTTGGACTTTCAAAAACGGGTTCAGCTTTTCTAAGGATCGGATTTGGTTTTTGTCGCTTTAATACTCCGGTGTCTTCTCTAGGTTTCGGATTATTGTTGTTGTTCGGTTTTCGGATTTTGCTGCCCTGCAGCTCTTTGGTTTTTCTTGGATATTGAATAAAACGGGGTAAACCGTTGTATCAAATTGACAATGCAAACATACGCACAGGTTATTCCCAGAACTAGAGCAAAACTTCCCTTTTTTAGAACTTCAGTATAGCGAAGCCGTATGGGAAAAATAGGGTTTCTCCCTTCGTAAATTTTCTAATACATTCGTGGTAAATTAACCCGCCTCCTTTTTGTGTTATTTACTAACCCTTTTGGGGCAGCCAACCACGACCTACCAATAATGACAATATGAGTGAGAAAATAAAAGTTTTGATTACGGATGACCATGCCCTGTTTAGACAGGGGGTAAAATCTGCCCTAAGTTTTCGCCAGGACATTGAGTTTATGGGCGAAGCGGAGAATGGGATGCAATTGCTGAACCTGCTTAAATTCCTTAAACCAGATGTGATTTTGTTGGATATACAGATGCCAATAATGGATGGTATTGCTACGTTGCCCGAAGTGAAGAAAATACTGCCAGATGTAAAGGTGATCATGCTGACGATGCACAATGAAGTTACCCTCATCAGCAAATTAATGGGCATTGGTGCCAACAGCTACCTTACCAAGGACTCTGACAGCGACACGATTTACCAAGCCATCAAGTCCTGTTTTGAGAACGAATTCTACTTTAACGAGTTTACCAATAGGGCCATGTTGAGCGGTTTACGCACCCAACAAGCTGCACCTACTGGCTTAAATGGAGAAGAAGCAGACCTTAGCGACAAGGAAATACAGGTGCTGAAGCTGATGTGTGATGAAAAAAGTACCAAAGAAATTGCCGAGATTGTAGAAATAAGCCCAAGAACAGTAGAAGCCATACGCGACAGGCTAAAAATAAAGACCGGTGCCAAAAGTACCGCAGGCTTGATACTGTATGCCGTAAAGCATGGATTAATTGAAGCCTGATAAAATATGTATCCATAAAAAAAGTGCTGCCCAATAAAATTCGGCAGCACTTTTTTTATGTTTTAATGGATGTGTTACGCCCCTTTTACTACATACCATTTTGCATCCACAGGCTGGTTTACTTTAATGCTTGTATTTTCTATAACCAACTGCATTGGCCCAAGCTGGATGCTTTGTTTGGTTGGAAAAGGAAAGCCATCAAATATTTTGTACTTCTCGTAATCAATGGCAATCTTCCTGTCGCCCATACGCGATGCACCACCAAATGCCTTCATGGCATTGCTCATGCCCATCAGTTCCAGGGCAACGGCACCAGGCACTTGCAGGCGTTTAACCTGGCCATTGTTTTGGGCAATGTAAAACACCATTTCCTGCCCGCTTTTCAGTTTCAGTTTCACTTTGTCGCATTCCGTATCATTCACTTTTTCTGTTCCCGTCAATTCGGCCGTGCTGCCTTTGGTAGCATAGTCAACCAACTGGCCAAAATAGCCTGCACAGTCTTTTTGATAAGCCTGGTTCGCTAACTCTTCGGGCGAAAATTTGGTAAGGCTGGCTTCTGTGCTGCCCATTGGGCTATTCATGGCAGGCATATAACTATAGCCAACCGTATCGGTAATAATGGTATAGCTTTCTTCCCCACCCATGGGGCTTGATGACTGTATGCGGAAAAGCTTGTTCTTTTCTTTGATATTGTTAATGGTAATCGTTATGCCCATCTGCTCTAGGTTCAGCGAGCTTTGTACCTGTAAGGAAGTAATGCTGTTCAACCTTTCCTTACCGCCATGGGCCTGCAGGAACCTTTCAATAACTTCATCCACCGTTTGTGCCTGTACTGCGGCCAATGCCAACATGGAAAAAATAAAGAGCGACAGTTTTTTCATAATACTATTTTATATAAGAAATTTTGCCAAATTTAGCGGCCTGAACGTTATAAACCGATTGCTGAAAATCTTTTAATAAAATCTTATGGCACAAAACACTTTTGCAGTTACCGGCAACTTAGTAGACATTATTGGCAAACGTATTTACCCGGCAGAAGTTACAGTTGTTGACGGACGCATTAAAACCATTAACCCGCTACCTGCGGCTGACAGTGCATTGCCACTGCATTATTTACTTCCCGGTTTTATAGATAGCCATGTGCATGTGGAAAGCAGCATGTTGGTACCCAGCGAGTTTGCAAAACTGGCCGTAGTACATGGCACAGTGGGCACTATTAGCGACCCGCACGAAATAGCCAATGTATGCGGTATGGAAGGTGTGGAATTCATGATTGAGAACGGCAAAAAGGTCAACTTCAAATTCAACTTTGGGGCACCAAGCTGTGTGCCAGCTACCGTTTTTGAAACAGCAGGTGCAGCATTGAACAGCGATGATGTAAGGGCATTGTTGGAAAAGGATGAAGTGCTGTATTTAAGTGAAATGATGAATTTTCCCGGTGTGCTGTTTAAGGATGCGGAAGTGATGAAAAAAATTGCCCATGCACATGAACTGGGTAAACCTGTAGATGGACATGCCCCAGGGCTGATGGGCGAAAAAGCAAAACAATATATTGATGCAGGCATCAGTACCGACCATGAATGCTTTACTGCCGCAGAAGCATTGGACAAACTGCAATACGGCATGAAGATTTTGATACGTGAGGGAAGTGCCGCCAAGAACTTTGAAGCATTGATTGACCTGATGCATGAACATTATGCCATGATGATGTTTTGCAGCGATGACAAGCACCCAGACAGTTTGGCTGTTGGACATATTAACCAGTTGTGTGCAAGGGCCGTGGCCAAAGGTATTGATGTGTTTAAGGTATTGCAGGCTGCCTGTGTGAACCCGGTTGAGCATTACAAAATGAAAGTGGGTTTATTGAAAGCGGGCGATGCTGCTGATTTTATTGTGGCTGAAGACTTGACAAATTTCAACATACTACAAACCTATATCAATGGTGAGTTGGTTGCGGAGAATGGAAAATCATTTATTGAAAGTGTGGATGTTACTGCCATCAACCAATTTGATTGCAATGAAATTACTATTGACCAGTTAAGCATTGCAGTAGATGAATACCCCAATGAAGATGGCAAGATACCTGTAATGGAAGCTTTGGATGGCCAGTTAATTACCAACAGGCTGATGCTGGAAGGGAAGACAGTGGACAAGACTTTGGTTAGTGATGTTGCGAATGACATACTTAAAATGGTTGTAGTAAACCGTTACCACAATGCACCTGTTGCAAAATGCTTTATTCGAAATTTTGGTTTAAAGCATGGAGCCTTGGCTTCGTCTGTTGCACACGATAGCCACAATATTGTTGCTGTAGGCTGCGATGATGAAAGTTTGATGAAAGCCATTAACCTGGTAATAAAAGAGCAAGGTGGTGTTAGTGCAGTTAGTGCCAATAAAGAAATGGTACTTGGTTTACCCGTTGCCGGTTTAATGAGTGCCAACGATGGCTATAAAGTTGCCGATGCCTATACAGCCATTGACAACATGACAAAACAAGATCTGGGTAGCACTTTAATGGCTCCGTTTATGACCCTCAGCTTTATGGCATTGTTGGTAATACCACATTTAAAGTTGAGCGATAAAGGCTTGTTTGATGGAGATAAGTTTGAGTTTGTGAAATAAGATGGAAGAAGTAACTAAGTAAATAGGGTATATAAAGTAAGCAGTTAAACCTACTTTATATACCCTATTTACTGTATATACCTTATCAACTTTTAATCGTTACTTCTTCACTTCCGCACCTGCTTTCAATACCTGTATGGCAACACTATCTGTACCTTTTGGCGAGAAGTATTTTGTCTTGAATTTTATTTTTTCGCCCGGAGGTATGGTTTCGTAAATGGTTTCTATGCCTTCATCCAGCTTAACACCTGTTTTACTGTAAAAAGACAATTTTATTTCAACGTCTTTGTAAGTACAAACCGTTGCATTGTTGGTAAGATGGCCTATCACTACTGTTTGACCGATCAGGTTTTTCCTGTCCCTATTGTCAACCGTCAAAAAACGGGCAGGGCTGTTTTTTTCTTTGTCCGCCAGGCTCTCTTTATTTTCTTCGTAGGTTTTTTCGTTGAACTTTTTTTCTTGCTTATCATTCTTACATGCAATGATGGCTGTGCAGGCAAACAGTACTGCAATAAGTTGTTTCATGGTTCAAGGTTTATTGACACTAAGAAACAAAAAACTTTTGAAGCAGGTTGTTAAAAATTAAACCTGTTGTGCCAAGTGGTTAAAAGGCAATGTACGTTATAACAGCCACCTCAATTACCATCATTACATACATAGTTGCTTTTCTTTACCACAAAGGCTGCAAGTACACAAAGAAAAAAGGTTGATACGAAACGGTGTTCCGTATCAACCTTTTGCAGCAGACTATCTCAGGTTGCCAATCTTTTTATCTTTTGGGTAGGTAACCCTATACGTAAACCGGTACTTCTTTATTTCGCCAGGCTTCAATGCTATTTTCCAATTCAATATTCCCAGTTCTTCATTCACTTCTGCCCCGCTGCTATCATCCAGCTTTACTTCTATTTCTTTGGTGCTGCTTAATGGGTACTGGTCTTTCAGTAACATATTTACTGTTTCTTTCTTATTGTTCTTTACCGTTATTTCATAGGTAAAGGTTTCGGTTTTGTTGTTGCCAATCAATTTGGTCCGGCTGTTTTCCTTCATCAGCAATCGTTTCACCGCTATACGCTTGTCACGTCCTAACGATATGTTCAAAGTATCCGTGGTAGTATTAGGGTCAATGAATGATTTGCCTAAATACACATTGTCCATAATTACATTGGCTTCGCCAGGTAGCAGGTCAAGGTTTTCCCAATCGCTTATTTCGGCCAGTAAAAATGCATCCTTATCCAACTTTGGTATTGCATAATGTTTGTAGGTTGCTTTAATGGGTTCTTCTTTTATGGCCACACTGTAAGCTTTGCCATCTGTAGGTATATCATAAGGCAGGTCAATTTCAAAACTGGTAAACAGTTGGCTTTCGTTTAAAGTGGTGTAGCTGCTAATGTCGCTCATGTCAAAATACTTCCTATCATCTTTTTTGGTTTCATAACCAACTCCCACTTCTTCTTTGGCCATGCTCTGTGCCCTATTGTACACATTCACCTGTACGCCTGCTGCCCTGCCCTTCAGCATCTGTTCATAAACAGCAGGTACATACAGTTGCAGGTTCCAGGGTGTAAGCACGGGCATGTTGGTACCCTGATTGGGGTTACTGGTACTTAGCGTAAGCTTTGCCTGCTTCCAATCAATACCTGTTGTTTGGCTTACACTTGCTTTATATACCAGTTTAAAACTGTTGTCAATGCTTTTAACACGCATATCGTAAGTAGGTACCCAGCCTGCTTTTTGTGTATAGTACGATATGGAAAAATCGGCATTGCCTGCTTCTTTGGCCATTAACTGCAATACAAGCTGTCCGATATACTTTGTGTAAGCAGCTCCATCCTTTGATTTCAATTCATATATCCTTGTATTAATATCGTTTACCTGCTCCTGTAGATCATTCCTTTTTAGTTGCAGCGTATATATGGCAGCACGATAGGTTTGTACTTTGCCGTTGTAGTATTCAATTAGTTTTACTACGTCAGTTGTGTTCATGGCTTTATCTGGTGCGGCAGAATAGTTGTCAATGATCTTTGTGGTTTTCGTCAATAGTTCTTCTGTAACGGTTGCTTCTTGCTGGTTGGCATTTATTTGTTTGTTGAGCATTTTGATACTGTCTTCCATCTTTTTTGTCAACGGGTTTATGGGCGATGCCACATTGATGGTTTTTGTATTGAAGTGATAGCTCAACAACACCACATTCTCCGGGCAGCTAATCTGCAAAGTGTTCTGGTCAAGTACATTGCTTACGTTTTCTATAACAACCTCCTGCTGGCCAGTAACAAGGTTGGCTTTTGCTTTATGCAAAAGTTCGGCACCATAACCATAAAACACATTGGCGTTGGTTAGCTGAGAAGTAACGGTTGTTGCATTTTTTGTTTGTGCATGGTTTATATTAATGCTTAGCAATAATATAACTGCAATAAATACTCTTTGCATACTGATAGTTTTTTTAAATTGAATACCCACCAGATGGTATTTTTTGCAGCATTACATAATTGCAGTCGTAAAAATTTTCAATGCAGTTGTTAAAGCGTAATTATTTGCTTTGTGTAAAAGAGGGAGCAAGTTATCAGCCTATTTCAATGCCTATCGGCATGCGGAAGGCTATAAAGAAATGCCGACGCGGTTTCGGGGAGCTTAACCTGATAACAGGACTTTAATTAAATAAATACGAATGAAGCAACCCCACTAAAACTTAGGGCAATGTATATTTCTTTCGGTAGATGGACGACGGGTGTATATCAATGATACCTCTATACCGCCACGGCTATTGCTGGCCGTTTTTAAGGAAGATGTGTTTACATCGTACGTGGCACCCAGCCTAAAATCGCCATACTCCAGCCCTATATAAGGTATAACAGCGTCTTTTAAGCGTAGCCAGGTACCTGCATAAAAACTCGTAGGCTTGTCGGGGTCATCGCCGCCAACATTAAATTGTACGGCACCACCCACAACGGTTTCACTTGCCTGGCCCTGCATGTTTTGTAAGACACTTACATGCAACGTTGTTGTTTCACCCATGGGAAAATAGCCCCCAGCATGTATGGTAAGCCTTGGGTTCAACAAATAATTGGCACCTGAAAAACTTTGTTTGGGCCTGGTTATATGGTACACACTGGCACCAATATAATAGTTGTTCCTGTCGTTGCTGCTGCCAGTGTACAATACACCTGCATTCAAATCGAAGTAGTTCGATTTCAACGCCGACGGGTTGCTGAATATTTCTGACGTTACGCCTGTAAAACCCAATGTAGTCAACTGGTCCTCAAATTTTAATTTGGTCGTATTAATAAGCATATTGGCGTATGTGGCCTGAAAGCCAACGCCTATCTGGCTATAGCCATCCTCATCCAACCCCAAATGGTAAGCGGTTGATATGGATGCATAATTGAACTTTACCGCACCGTTGGCACTATTGTCGTTATAGGCCATAATGCCCACGCCAAAATTGTCGGTATAGGCAATCTTGTTTTCCAATATATGAAAGTCGATAGATGCCGTAGCTGTAGTAAACGCATTGTTGATGTCGGGCCACTGGTTGCGGTAATTGCCCGTAACGCGGTAGCTACCATTGAATTTACCCGTAAAAGCAGGGTTCAATGTTAGTGGCGATGAAAAGAATTGTGAAAAATGCGGATCCTGAGCCTGGGCAGAGAGGAACAGCAAGACTGTGCAAACAAGTGTGAGAATTTTTTTCATCGAAACAATTAGATACCGAATGTAAGAATAATGCTGTAAATGTATTTACAATATATACACGATTTAACAATTGCGACAATCAGAATAAGCCAGTTTAAAAATAAGTTGTAAGGCTAAGCCTGTAGAAGCCGATTTTATGTAGTGATCATAGCGGTTTCAACAAGCCCAACAGTATAGTCAACCGCTTGCCTAGGATTGCATTTTGGTACCAAAAGCCAAATCGCCGGCATCGCCCAAACCGGGTACAATGTAACCTTTGGCGGTAAGCTCATCGTCAATATCGCCACACCACACTTTTACATGCTCACCACATTCACGATGAATGAATTCTATACCAATACTGCTGGCAATGGCACATACCACATGAATGCTGGCAGGGTTGTAATCGGCCTGCATTACGTTAATGGTTTTTACAATGGAAGCCCCTGTGGCAAGCATGGGGTCGCTAATAATTACCGTGCGGCCTTCCAGCGATGGGCAGCTCATATAATCAAGGCTTATTTCAAAGCTACCGCTGGGCAGGTGCTTGCGGTAGGCCGATATAAAGGCATTGTCTGCTTTGTCAAAATAGTTTAGCATACCGTTGTGCAAGGGCAGGCCTGCACGTAAAATGGTGGCCAATACAGGTTGGGTTTCCAATAATTTACTGTTATGCGTACCCAACGGGGTCTGTGTTTCCACTTCTTTCCAAGCCAGTTCCTTACTTATTTCATAGGCAGCAATTTCGCCAATCCTTTCCAGGTTGCGGCGAAAACGCAGGCGGTCGCCCTGTACGGTTACATCCCTCAATTCGCTTACCCAATTACTTACAAGGCTGTGCTGCCCGCTAAGGTTTACTATCATAAGTTTCAGTTATGGGCCAAAACTAAATGTTATGGCAGAATTGCGGCGATAATTTTTGTTTTTGCAGACAGATGCAGCCTCCGAATACGGTTTGCCTGCCTTGCACATGAAGTATAAGTTAACTAAACAGGTTTGCCCTTATACCAGTTTACCACATAGCCAGCATCTGTTATATTTGAATTGGCTTGTTACTGATTTGATTTTTTCAGCCTATCTATTACATGAATAGCAACCACTGACCCATGAATATTTTGACAAAGCTTTTAGCCCTTTTTAAGCCAGCAAAGCCAGCCAAAACCGCATCGCATTACGATGGTTACCGTAAAGAGCTGAATGACCAAAACCTTACTTCTTTCGAAGACCTTTTAAGCCTGCTTAGGCCACTGCTTAGAAACGCAACAAAACTGGAAGTGCATCCACCATCGAAGCAGCCGCCCGAAAATGCACCATTGCTTTCGCATTTTGGTGGACTGCCCTATTTTGAAGCAGGCGGGCAATGGCCCACGGCAAAAAATGGAAAGCACCTGGAATTTGTTCTTCAAATTTTCAACAATGGGCAAATAAACCTGCCGGATAATATTAAACTGGTGCAGTTTTTTTACGGCATGGAAGAATTTGCGTTTGATACGGAAAGTGACGGCTGGCTTATTAAAATATACGAAACCCTAAACACAGCATCTGCCATACAGATTGATACCCCGGCAGGTATTGAACAATTGAAATACTGCAACATATCGTTCAAGGCAATACAATCGCTGCCCGATTGGGAAGGGCTAAACACCTACCACGAAACAGCGGCCAAACTATCTTGCATATTAAACGAAAGCAAGCCTTGGCATAGTTACCAAAAAGCCATAGAGCAATTAACCGGCCAGCAAAACTACAGCAGCCAAATTGGTGGCTACCCCTGTTGGGTACAGGGCGAAAGCACACCCGTGGGCAGTAATGGCCAACCCATGCCACTGTTGTTTCAAATAGACTCCGAAGACAATGCAGGGCTTATGTGGGGCGATATGGGGCTGGTTTACTTTTTTTATGACGGGGCTACCAAGCAAACGGAGTTTGCTTTACAGTGCAGCTAACACATAAACCAATCAACCAATAACACCGCAGTTATTCGCAAATGATGGTAATGCAAGGGAGGGGTACCATCACCCCTTAGTCGATCCCTTCTTACCACTTACATAAACGCTATCCTTTACAATAAAACGGTAAGGCAGCAAAGCATCATCACCTGCATAATCAACACCAATACGGGGCGTGGCAGCTATTTGGTTTTTGGTGGGTTGGTAGCCATCGCAGGCAATATATATTTCGCTTTGTAGCAAACTGGTATTGGTATGATGAGTGGCTATGCCCAGTGCTTTAGATACATTGCCCGGGCCGCGGGTTAAGGTACTATCCAACTTAGGCTTGCCGGTACGCAACAGCATATCTTCAACACCCAGCAAAGGTTCGGCAGCACGTATCAATACTGCATGTGGTGTGCCTTGGGTATTGGTAACCACATTAAACAGGTGGTGTATGCCATAACACAGGTACACATAAGCGGTGCCGCCCTGTGCAAACATTACTTCGGTACGGGCCGTGCGGCGGTTGTTGTATGCATGCGATGCTTTGTCAACCGCACCATTATAGGCTTCTGTTTCTACAATACGTGCAGCAGTCAGTACACCATCAAAATGCGTAACCAGTATTTTGCCCAGCAGCTCTTTGGCTATGAGCAGCACATTGCTACGTTGGTAAAAACTTGCGGGCAGCTTTGCCCAATGCTTTGGCGTTTTTTGTAACATGTTGTTTAAACTTGGTAAACAAGTATCTTAGCAACGCAAATTACCCCCAAGTTGCTAAAAGAAATAATCATAGCCATTGAGGCCTATTTTAAGGCCCATCAATTTATACGTAAGCACAACCTATGGAAGTGGATTGTAGTACCGGGCATTATTTACACCCTTTTGTTTTGCGTAAGCATGTACTATTTTGCCCATACCAGCAATAGCTTTATTGGCTGGCTAAACCTGAAAACGGGTTTAAAAGGCTGGTTGGACAGGATAAACAATGGCTTCCTTGGCTTTTTGTTTACACTGGGCAGCCTGGTGCTTTGGGTGGCCATGATGCTGTTTTACTTTTCGCTATTTAAGTTTTTCTTTCTAATTGTAGGCTCGCCCGTATTTGCCTACCTGAGCGAAAAAACAGAAGCCATTATTGAGGGCAAGGATTTTCCCTTCAGCTTTGCACAACTTACCAAAGATATTGTGCGGGGCATACGCATAGCCCTGCGTAATGCCCTATGGCAAACGGTATATGCCTTTAGTATTTTACTGTTGAGCCTTGTGCCCGTGGCAGGGCTGCTTACGCCGGTAATAAGCCTGTTGGTTGAGTTTTATTATTATGGCTTTTCTATGTTGGATTACAGTATGGAGCGGCACCGTAAATCGCCCGCCGAAAGCATTGAATACATTGGCACACATAAAGGGCTTGCCATAGGCAATGGGTTTTGCTTTTATGCCATGCATTTGCTGCCCTTTGTGGGCTGGGTGTTGGCACCGGCTTATGCAGTGGTGGCTGCTACATTGAGTATGTATCCGTTGAAGAAGGAAGAAGGACAGTTGACAGTGGAGAGTTGACAGAAGACAGTTAAACATAATGCGAACCATATTCAATAGAAGGTCTAGCTATTTGAATCCTCTTTTTAGAATGGGCGTTTTATTGAATCAACGCTGTCTTTTGTTTCTGTAAACTAAGCATGTACACAATGGCCTTACAGTAGCATAAGCACTACGAGATACTGCTATACTTGCATGCTGTGCACTTGGTATTGTTATTTGAACGAATACACCACGCCACCCACAACATTCAACCCTAATACTTCATATTGGCTCCAGCGTTGGTAGCGGTTGTTGAGCAGGTTGTTGAATTGCAACCATAAATTAAGCTTGGGCATAACACTGTATTCAAGCCCCATGTTCAGGTCTACAGCCGCATCCAGCTTTTGTGTCTGCAGGGTTTTGCTCAGGTAGCGTGGGCCATCCCAAAAGAAGATATCGCTCTTGAAATGCAAGTCCTTCAATACTTTCCAGCGTAAGGAACCTGTCAGTTCCATAGGCGATAAGCCAAAGGCTTTATCATATACAGACAGCTTGGTAAACTGGTTGATGGTGGCTGCTGCCAGCAAAGAAAATTTCTCCTGCACAGTATAGCCAACTTCACCATGAATTTTTACCATTTGCAGTTCGGGTTCGTTTAGGATAAGGAATGACTTGCCATCAACCACATCGTTTACAAACAGTGGCTGCCCGTTCAATTGCATGAAAGAGAGTTTTGCATTGTAGGTAAAATGACTTCCGGCGGAGCCTTTGAAACCAGCATATTGTTCACGTATCTTGGTATTGAACAGAGCCGAAGGTTGCTGTAGCCAGGGGTTGATAGCTGCTAAAGACTGATAAGTATTTTTTTGGTAGTAACCAACCCAGCCTGCCTGCAGTACAAATTTTTCGCCGTTGATTTTTGCTTCGGCAGAAATGTTTGGCAGTATGGAATTGTTCTGATTGTCCCACGCAGGCACTATACCAAAATTGACTTTAAGGTTGGGGGTTTTGAACTGTATGGTGGGCTCTAGGTAAAACAGGTTGTTCTTGATGGTTTGTGTACTGGTTTTGTAAGATGTGATGTCTGCAGTAAGCCCTAAATCAAATGCAAACATGGTTCCGAAAGATTTGTTGATGGGTAGCTTGGCCACAAAGTCCAGCTCCTTGCCGTCCCTTCCGTCAAAGAAATAGCTTACGCCCAGGTTAGGTTTATACGTAATGCCATAGCTGTTGGCCTGTTTGTTCCGCAGGCCTATGTTTAATCCAATGGTGTTGAACTGTTGCTTCAGGTCTTCTTTGGCAAACACCAATGTTGATGGGTCGTAACCATATTGGTATTGGGTACTGTTATCGTAAAACAGTTTACCGTTCCATTCCAGGTTACCCGAAGTATAGTTGCCCAATGCCTCGATGCCAGCTTTGCTGAACTGTTGAAAGTCCTTGCTGCCTTTTGATGAAGTATATTTTGCATGTACGCTGGTCAATGCTTTTACCCCATCGCCAAAAGCCGCACCTGCTTCCAGATAAGGTGTTGAGTAGTTGCCAAAGCCCATTTTTACATATTTGTCGTTTTGCCAATGCACACTGCTGTCCACGTATAACGCCAATGGTTTTATGGCTACTGGCTGGTAGGAGAAGAAGAGGTTCTGTGCCGGTACTTTATAGGTTAATGCAATACGGGTAGTATCCAGAATTGGCGTGGCGGCCGTAAAGTTTATTTTGGCAGCATTACGCAAGGTTGGTTTAAAGCTGGAGTATAGTACTACCACATCTGGCTTGGTAGTATCTTTTACCTTAACGGTTGTTTGTTCATCCGTTTCTTTCGCTTCTTTTTTGGGGGCTACCGCTACTGTTTTGGCAGTTGTTTTTTTAGGGGCAGCAGTGGCCGTTTTTTTGGCATTGCTACCAGCCTTGGCCTTGTTTGCCGTGGCTGTTTTCTTTTTGGCCTGCGAAGTTTTTTTCTTGGCAGTTGATTTCTGTGTTGCTGCTTTTTTCTTTTGCTTGCCCTTGGCATCAATGTTGGCAAAAGGGGTTATTGCAACAAGTATCAGTATGCATATTTTTTTCAGTCTGTTCATTGGTCACCAGTTTTACTGTTGTTCAACTTTATTTGTTTTGTTTTTTTCCTCAATCACTTTGGCAAGCTTCTTTGCCGCTTCATCTTTCAGTTCGGGCAATGAGGCATTTTCACTTACACTTTTATAAGTGGCTTCTGCATTGAAGTAGTCTTTTTGGGCATAGTACACATCGCCCAATAAGATGTAGCTTTTGGTAACCCAGTAATCGTAGCTACCATATTTCTTGATGGTTTCAAAACCTGCTTTTTCCGCATCGGCCAGCTTGTTCTGTTGCAACAGTATTTCTGCAATGCGGTACTGTGCCTCTGCACTGAACTCAGATTTACCAATGGCTATAACGGATTTATAGGCTGCAGTGGCTTCATCCAGCTTATTGGCCAGTTGGTTGCTTTTTGCAACTACCATGTTGGCCATCATCCGGTCATCTGCCGCAATACCTTTTTCCTTTAACAGGTCCTGTGCATTTGGCATGGCTTCGGCCCATTTCTGTTGCTTGTATTGGCAACGCAACAAACCACGCATGGCTTCCAATTTGTTTTCCTGTTGGGTTGAAAGCGATTTGAGTTGCGAATAGTATTTTTCGGCGTTTGCGTAGTCCTTCAAATCAAAATAATAGATGCGTGCACTTTGCAGCGAAGCCCTTTCTGCATAGCGGTTAGGGGCTTTGGCGGCCACGGCATTGTAATAAGGCAATGCAGCATTGTAGTCTTTGTTTACAATATTGATTTCGGCCAGGAAGTAGTTTGACTCGATTGCATATTTACCATCGGGGAACTTGGAAATGTATTGTGCAAAGCCCTGTTTGGCACTTGCAAAATCCTTTGCATCGTAACGCAACATGGCAGAACGGTAAGTGAGTGAATCTTCTTCATTGTAGGTAACGGTTTTACCGTTGTCACGCATAAAGGTTACAAATTCACCTGGCTTCTGGTCTTCCACAAATATTTTTCTAATGTATTCCACTGCATCGTCGCTTTCGGCAGAATTGGGGTAACTGGTCACCAGCTTTTTAAAGTACACCAGCGATTCTGTGTTCTTGTTTAAATTGAAATAGGCAATACCTGTTTTTAAATATACTTGTGGGTATAAGGCTGTTGCTTTCTTATCCTTTGCTACTTTTTCCAGATATGGAATGGCTTCTTGCCATTTTTCATCAGCTAGATAAGTATTGGCAATCTCCATATTGGTTTCTGCAATCAATGACGAGTTAGGGTAACGTTGCGGCAGTGTCTGCAACAGGTTTATCTTTTCGTTGCCTTTGCCTGTGGCACCAGCTATGATTGCTTTCTGGAACAGGGCATAATCGGCCTGTTGCAGATTGTTGGCAATTACATCTTCATACATTTTAGATGCCTGCTTGTAGTCCTTGCCCATAAAATAGCAATCGGCACTGCGTATATAAGCATCTTGCTGTATGCTGGTAGATGAGGTAGAAACGCTTCTGGTAACCTGCTCAAAATAACCCAAAGCCCCTTTGTATTCCTCTTTCTTTAATAAGCAATAGGCTGCATTGTATTTGGCATTCACGGGGTTTACTTCGCCGTTTGTTTTTTCATCCTTCAAATAATTCTGGAAATAGCCCAATGCTTCATCTGTCTTGCCTTTTCTGTAGGCAATCTCGCCTTTCCAGAAATACACATACTGTATCTGCTGGCTGTTGTAGGGCACTTGCAATATGCGGTTAAACAGGTCATCGGCCTTATCGATCTGCTGGTCGTTTATCAGTTCCACTGCACGCCCGTACAATATGCGTGGGTAGAGTTTCTTTACCGTTTCGCTTTGTTCTTTCAGGCTTTCAAACAGGGCCAATGCTTCTTTGTAGTTGCTGGTATTGGTGAGTACACTTACCTGCAGTTCTTTTGCTTCCTGTATGAAAGTGGATTTTGGATAGGCCGCAATAAAATTCTGCAATTCCTTTAAAGCAATATCTAGGTAACCCAGTTCATAGCTCAGCTTTGCATAACTGAACAGGGAGATTTCTTTTTGCACCGCATTGCTGTTGTTGGATGCACAGAAGAGAAAGGCATTTCTAGCATTGGGTTTGTCGTTCACTTTCAAGTAGGCATCGGCCAATAGGTACATGCTGTTCTGTGCCAATGAATCTTCTTTGCCGCCCAACTGTTTAAAACCGCTGATGGCTTTGTTCCAACTGCTGGCTTCGTAATAGCAATAGCTTAATTCATACAGATCCTCACGTCTTACTTTTTCGTTGCGGTTAACGTACTGTTCCAGGTAAGGCAATGCTTCTGCATATTTCCTTTTCTCGAATAGAGAATGCCCAACCAGTTGCTTTAATTGCAAGTCGTAGTATTGGCCACCACGTTTAATGGCTTTGTCGGCATAATCAATGGCCTTGTCACGCTCACCATTAAAATAATAGATCTCCGCAATGTAAAACGGTACAATGTTTTGGTAGGCAGGGTTTGTTTCCACCACTTTAAAACTCTCCAATGCCTGTTTGTAATTCTTTTCGTAGAAGGAAATGAAGCCATAGTAGTAATTGGCATCTATATAGTTGGCATCATCTGGCAACTGGCGTATGGCATTGAACAGGGGCTTTGCCTTATCAAACTGTTGCAGTGTAAAAAAGCCATAAGCCTGGTGGAATTTCATCGCAGCAATTTCCGTATTGCTCAGGTTGTCTATGTTGGATTTAGCGTAGTATTCATTGGCATCACCAAATTTTTTCTGGCGGTAATAGTATTCGGCCAAGTGAAAGCTCATCATCTGCACACGGGGTGCATTGTGTTCCAGCATGATGAATTCAACCGCCAAAGGCTCTATGCTTGCATCGTTCAGTTTCAGTCCGCAAACAAGCGAGTAATATTTTGCTTCTATCAATACGCTTACAGGCAACAAACTATTATTGCTGCCATTGTAATACAGGTTCTTGAAAATGGGGAACGCCAAACTGTACTGCTCGCGTTGCCAATATTCCTTGGCAGTTTTGAAGTCTTCATCCGGGTCGTTATTTGTTTTGGTGAATTGAGCCTGCGACACAAGCATCATTGCACAACAAATACCCAGTGCAAATATTTTTTTAGTTGTATGCATAGATATGGAGGTGAAACTTGAATAACAAAGATTCCCGTTTTGTTTCTTAATAAAACGCAAAATCGCTTTAAAGTTACCGTGCAGCAAAGTTTTGGCTGGGCAATAAGGCCGTTTGTGGATAAACAACAAAGCCTATTAACTTTACCAACAAATTTTAGTATGTACGAGAGCACAACACAGGTAAGGGTACGCTATGCAGAAACAGACCAGATGAATGTGGTTTATTATGGCAACTATGCACAGTATTTTGAAGTGGGCCGAGTGGAAAGCATACGCCAGTTGGGTTATACCTATAAGGATATGGAGCAGCAAGGCGTTATTATGCCCGTGGTGGAAATGCAGGTAAAATATTTACGCCCCGCTACCTATGATGATTTGATAACGATAAAGACACAGATACGTGAGCTGCCACATGACCACCAGATAACTTTTTACCAGGAAGTTTTTAATGAAGCTGGCAAGTTGCTTACCTCTGGCAAAGTGGTGCTGTATTTTTTGGATGCAGCAACCAGAAGAAAAACAACCATGCCTGCAGCCATGCATGAAAAGATAGAGCATTATTTTAGTAAGTAGTAAGAACTACAAAGGGCACGAAATGAAAAATTCTATTTTCACTTTGTGCCCTTTGTGGTAAGTAACTGCTTTTGTTTGTCGTTTATTGGTTAAGCCCTATGATGATCGGCCTTCCATTTTTTAATATGCTGCTTAATTGCTTTGCTGGATAAATTTTCCGTAACTGTTTTTTCTGCAAGCCCCGCAAGTTCCTCATCTGCTGCAAAACGCAATGCAATAATCTGGCTCATACGTAAGCTATTGCTTAAAGGCTTGCCAGTTAAAATAAAATGGCGGAAGTTCTCTTCTGCACGTATGGCCCTGTCCTGTGCCTTTAGGGCAAATGTGCGGGAGAAATACCAAACCAGCCCCACTAAAACGGTCAACGCAAAAATGAGACAGGATGAATAAGTATTCTGTTTTGCATTGAACCATAAATTGATGGATGCACCAATTAATATGGCCAATAAAAGTGCACTTGCAATAAAATGGTACAGGGGCACATAACGGCTATGGTTGCTGAAATTTTGCTCTTTCATACAATTGTTTTGGGTTGATGATTTTTAAAGCTACAAACAATTAAACTTATAATACAAAAAACTGTACCATCAAATTATTATGTACAATAATAAGTCCACATGCTGCCTTGCGGCATGCAATCAGTGTGCATCCATTCAACCCGTGTCATCCGTGTGCCACCAAATTCACTTCAACTCATCCAGCACCACAAACATTTTCTTTACCACGCTACTGGCAGCACCGTCAAAATTGTTCACAATAATAGCAATGGTATATTCCGTTCCGTCTTTTGCTTTGTGGTAGCCTGCAAAACTTTTTGCGCCACCAATGGTTCCGCTTTTCAGTTTCATTTGGTTATAGGTGGGCAATGCTTCATAAAAACTCGCAAACCATTCCCTTGTCCGGGCATATTGCAAAGCCGTTACCAAACTGTTTGCGGTAACACGGTTCTGTGGCGATAGGCCACTGCCATCTATCATGCGTAAGGCCGATTTTTCAATGCCCCTTTCTTGCCAAAACCTTCTTACAATGGCAACACCAGAATCGGTACTGCCAAAACCTGTTTTCTCATAAGCAATGGTTTTAATAAACGCTTCGCCATACAGGTTCACGCTGCGGCTTAAAAAATGGAAGTTCACACTGTCTAACGTTGGCGAATAATACGTATAAAATGTTTTGTAAGCAATGGGCAGGTCTTTCTTTTCTATAACAGAGCTATTAAACGAACCCACATACCTGCTTTTGCCAATGCCTTCTTTTTCCATTGCCTGGGCCAATGCATTTACCATGTTTAACGATGGGTTGGGTACCGAGCCTGCAATGCTTAAATTTTTACTATCAATACCAACAGTGCCCCTTATATAACCTGCATTGCTGTAGGGTGGCAGGTACACGTATGCATTGTCGCCCGTTTTGGGCCTGCCCGTTACCAGTTCATTTTCCAGGTAAATATCTTCGTTACCCAATGCACGCACATCCATTTTCACTTTTGCCCCAATGCTATCACCTGCTTTCAACTTCAATTCGTATTGATTCTCGCCCCAGTTCAATGCACTTATACCAGCACCATAATAATTACCAATATCGTCCCATATCCAGCCACCGGGTATGGTGGCACTCTCCCACTTCCTATCATACCCCAAAGTATATTCTGCATATTTTTTAATGCCTATGCTCTTCATAGCGGCTATCCACTGTTTATACAGGGTATCTGGTTTTGTGGCCGCATACCGCCAGCTGCCCAATGTGGGGTCGCCATAGCCAATAATATACAAGGCACTGTTTAGCGTGTCGTTGTTTATTTCGCCATCGTAACCCAGTTCCGTTTTCCATCGGTAGTTTTTGCCCAGTATATCCAATGCAGCAATACTGGTAAAAACCTTCTGGCAGCTTGCAGGTGCAAGTCCCATTTCTGCATTCAAGTTATAAACCACTTCTTTGGTATTGCTGTTTACCACATAGAGGCCCATAATGGCATGCTTCATACTGCTATCCTGCAACATAGTCTTTACGGCTGCATCTAACCGCTGCGTAACATTTTGCGAAAAAGCATGTAGGGTCATCCATAATGCACCCACCAATAATCCAAGTGTTTTCATGTACAAACAAGTTTTTTAAAATGAACCCTTACCTACAATCATTACGCTTTTAGTAAGTGGCGGCATGGCCCATTTATCATTTACCGTATTACTTTGCAGTGAAATTAGCAGAACGGATTTGTATGAAAAAACTATTTGCATCTATCATAACCATTGGCGACGAATTGCTGATCGGTCAAGTAATTGATACCAACAGTGCATTTATTGCACAGGAACTGAACAAGATTGGCGTACCCGTAAAACATAGGCTGGCCGTGGGCGATGGCTATGAAGATATATGGAACGCATTGGACGAGGAAAGCAAACATGCCGATATCATTCTATTGACAGGCGGCCTTGGCCCTACTGCTGATGATATAACCAAACCTTTGCTGTGCGAATATTTTGGTGGAAAGATGGTACTGGATGAACCTACATTGGCACACGTGCAATACCTGTTTGAAAAAGTGTTTAACCGCACCGGCCCATTGCTGGAGCGTAACAGGAAGCAGGCCGAAGTACCCGATGTATGTACCGTTTTAAAAAATGAAGTAGGCACGGCCCCCGGCATGCTGTTTGAAAAAAACGGCACCATTTTTATAGCCATGCCCGGTGTGCCACACGAAATGAAATGGATAACCACGCACCATGTAATACCCATTATACAGCAAAAATTCGAGACCGGATTTATTGAGCACCGCACCCTGCTTACCCAAGGCATTGGCGAAAGCATGCTAGCCGAGCTGATAAAGGAATGGGAAGAAAAAATACCGTCACATATAAAACTGGCCTACCTGCCCAACTATGGCATGGTAAGACTTCGCCTAACGGGCAACAGCTTTGACAAAGCCACTTTGAACAACGAATTGGATGCCCAGTTTGCACAACTGAAAACATTGGTACAGGAGTTTTTAGTGGTAGATGAAGACATACCGTTAGAGCAGGCCGTGGCCAAATTGCTAAAAGAACGGAAACAGACCCTAGCCACAGCCGAAAGCTGCACGGGTGGACACATTGCATCGTTGTTTACCGCACATTCCGGGGCAAGCAGTTTCTTTACGGGCAGTGTGGTTTGCTACGACAACAAAATAAAAACGCAACTGCTGGGTGTAAGCAACGAGATACTTACTACCGTGGGTGCCGTAAGCCAACAAACCGTAACCCTTATGGCGGCCAACATTATAAAACTAATGGATACCGATTATGCCATTGCTGTAAGCGGCATTATGGGCCCGGGCGGTGCTACCGACGAGAAACCAGTGGGCCAAGTATGGATTGCCGTTGCCAACAGGCAGCAGGTAGTTGCACAGCAATTCAATTTCAGGTTCGACAGGACCAGGAACATACATATTACCGCCATCAATGCCATTAATATGCTGCGTAAGTTGATTGTTGCCTAACCTTGACGGGGTTAACGAGCAATATTCAGTTTACCAATAAGCCAATTAACCGTAACACCAGTACCAACTCCGTAACAGGTTCAACGATTAAACATTCGAGCCTTAAACTTTAAACCCCAACTATTTACCTATTTACCGATACCAAAAAGCCGTTACGCACTAGTTGCATAACGGCTTTTTTAATGTACCCCAATTTGCCCGGCTGTTATGGCAGCAAGATAGGTATGCTACCAAAAGCACCTGTACCGGCAATTTGCCAGCTTGCAATGGCATTGTTGGCCGTAACCGGAAAACCATTGGCAATGGTGCTACCTGTGCCGGCACTTTGGTTATGGAAATCGGTGTTTGGCCAATCCACACTTACTAGGTACCATGATTGCGTACCTGTTGCCAACCCGGTAAAAGTTTTTTCAAAAACCTCGTTAGGTGCCAATTGCACATCGGCCAATTTAACCGTACCCGACGCACTGCGTACCGTAAGGTGAATATTGCCTTTGTTGGGGTCGTGTTTAAACTTTACGTACAAAGTACCGTTGTTGCCTGTGCCTTTGCCTGTAAGGTTTTTAAAGCCCATCATGGTGGTGCAGCACAATAATAGCACTGCAATAAAAACATTGCTTTTCATGGTTGTTAGTTTTGGTGTTAACAGATTTTTTTACCGGCAGCAAATGGTATGCTGCCTAACAACAAAGTAGTTGCTATAGCCAGCATTTAAAAATTATGGGGCATTATTTTTATAAAATTCAGTAGTTGTACGTAAGTGGCTGCGTAGTATATACAAGGCTAGCAACATGTACCTGATAATTGTTGCATGTATTGGCACACGGATGATACGGGTAGAACAGATACCCACTGATTGATGCTGCTTTGCAGCATGTGGATTTTATTGAACTGTAACAACCGATTATAAGTAATAGCATTAGCCAGCTGTTGATGTTATTACTTTGTTTACGATTGCATATAAATTAGGTTGTTGATCATTTCCATTCTACACATTATTATTTGAATCTGTTTTAAATAGACAAGTATCTACTATTGCATAACTATGCTATCCGTACCAATTTAGTTGTACTCAGTATCCGGATGGCACCCTTTTAAACATGCCACCCCGTCATACAGTGTAATATCATCGGCTTTCTCCATTTTAAATTCGCTTAGGCTCCATTGCGATGGTCTTGCTTTTGGATTGGATACACAGCAAATAGGCCGTTTAACATATACAAAAATGTAATTGTTATTAGGATACTCAATAATGAGCCTAAACGGCCCCTTCACTCCCGCACCATACATATTAATAGCTGAATAATTTTGCGGCAACTTAACCAGAAACGAATCGATTGGCTTGCCCCTGAAAGAGTCGAAATCCAGTTGCAGTATCAAGTTAGTGATACTGTCAATGATGGTTCTTTTTTGCAACCTGTTATTATGGTTATAACCGCCATCGGCAAAAGCCATAGTGCAAATGGAGATAAACGCTATGAGTACTATTATCTTTTTCATAACTGTGGGTTAATTGGGTTTACCAGTTTAATTATATTCTTTATCTGGGTAGCACCCCTTTACACAACCTGCTGCATCATATAAGGTAATATCATCTGCCTTTTCCATTTTAAGCTCACCAATACTCCATTTGGAAGGAAGTGCATGTGGATTGGACACACAACAAAGCGGATACTTTATGTACACATAAATATAGTTGCCATTGGGGTAAGTGATAACGAAGCCATGAGGTGTTGCTGCACGGGTATGTAGCTTTTCGATACTGGAATAATTTTGGGGTATCTTGACTAAAAAAGAATCAACAGGTTTGCCCCTAAATGAGCCAAAATCTATTTGTTGTATAAGACTGGTAGTACTGTCAATGATACTATTTTTTTGAACCCTGTTATTGTACCTATAACCGCCATCGGCTAAAGCCATATAACAGATAGAGATAAATGCTATTGATGCTATTATATTTTTCATGGCTGTGAATTAATGCTGTTATTGAATCTATCGGAAACAAACGTATTGCCCGCTGCATACATATTAACATCTTCCTTTATCAGTTGTACTCCCTATCTGGTTGGCATCCTTTTAGGCATGTTGACGACCCATCATATAAAGTAATGTCTGCAGCCTTTTCCATTTTAAACTCATTCAGACTCCATTGCGATGGTCTTGCCCCGGGATTTGATACGCAGCAAATAGGGCGTTGCACGTATACAAAAATGAAATTACCATTAGGATATTTTATGGTGAGATTAAGTGGCCCCTTAACACCTGCACCAAACATGCGGATGCTTGAATAGTTCTGTGGCAGTTTAACCAGAAACGAATCAATGGGCTTGCCCCTGAAAGAGTCGAAATCCAGTTGCAGTATCAAGTTAGTGATACTGTCAATGATGGTTCTTTTTTGCAACCTGTTATTATGGTTATAACCACCATCGGCAAAAGCCATAGTGCAAATGGAGATAAACGCTATGAGTACTATTATCTTTTTCATAACTGTGGGTTAATTGGGTTATTACTTTTTTGCTTTAACAAACCATTGTTTGAAACCTACCTTTAATACAATAGGCCATTTAATTGTACTCTGTATCCGGATGGCATCCTTTTAAACATGCTACCCCATCATACAGTGTAATATCATCGGCTTTCTCCATTTTAAATTCGTTCAGGCTCCATTGCGATGGCCTTGCACCAGGGTTGGATACGCAGCAAATAGGGCGTTGCACATATACAAAAATGAAATTGCCATTAGGATATTTTATGGTGAGATTAAGTGGCCCCTTAACGCCTGCACCATACATGCGGATGCTTGAATAATTCTGTGGCAGTTTAACCAAAAATGAATCAATAGGTTTGCCCCTGAATGATTCGAAGTCCAATTGCAGTATCAGGCTGGTAGTGCTATCCACTATAACCTTGTTGATGAACCTATTAGTATGGTTATAACCACCATCGGCTAAAGCCATAGTGCACAGGGCAATGAATACTATTGCTGTTATTATATTTTTCATGGCTGTGGGTTAATTGGGTTGATAAGCAATTGGAAAATGGAACGCAAAAAATATGGATGCCTTTATTTCAATAACAGTAATATTTTGTCAATCATATTCCTTATCGGGATGGCAGCCTTTTAAACAGTTAATACCATCATTCAAAGTAATGTCGGCCGCTTTTTCCATTTTAAGCTCATTCAGGTTCCATTGCGATGGCATTGCATGGGGGTTGGATATGCAACATAGTGGGTGCTGCATATATATACGCACATAATTGCCATTTGCATATTCTATCAATAACCCTCCTGGTACCTTGGCACCTGCAAAAAACTTATGGATGCTTGAATAGTTCTGTGGCAGCTTAACCAGAAACGAATCGATTGGCTTGCCCCTGAACGATTCGAAGTCCAGTTGTAGTATCAAGCTGGTAGTGCTATCCACTACAACCCTGTTGGTGTACCTATTAGTATATGTATAACCGCCATCGGCAAAAGCCATATAACAGATGGAGATAAATGCTATGAGTGCTATTATCTTTTTCATAACTGTAAATTAATTGAGTTTTTTGAAATTGTTCTTTTCTGGCAAGTTAGTGGCTATATAAAGCCCTATACCGCAGTTGCCAGATGGCCCTAGGTATTTAAGCAACCATTTTTCAGTAACAATGCTTGGGGTTGAATTACTTAAATTGCTTTCGAGGTACTGGATATTATCTTTTTCCATATCATCCTCGGAGTGATTATTAAAGAATGTAATTGCCTTCACAGGATCGGTAATTACAAGAGCATACCGCTTGGTGCCACATTCAACAATTTTTGTGAAGTTTTGTCTATTTCCAAATTTTCTCATACCGCTAAGATCCCCATCGGATGGGGCCTGCAGTAATGTTGTATCTGAGTCTGGATGTGTATGCAGCAACGCCACAATGGTTTCGTCTGGTTGAATATTTCGATTATAATTAACCTCATATTGTAATCCATCCGTTTTAATATTCCTTGCATAAGGCTCTCCTGTAGCCCTTTGGCAAACCAGGAAACCGTATTCTACTGCTGGGTTATGTGCCAGCGAAAGTGCATAAATGGAATCTGACTGTTTATGCACCGCATTAACCAGCTTCTTTAAATATTCTTCCGTAGAAGGTGGTCGTGTAAGTAGCGGCTGCCACCCGTTCATGTCGCCCTCAATACAAGGCAATTCGCCATTGTCAATTATGGGCGTGGGGTTGCAGCCGGGTGTAGGCCCACCAATACCACCGGAGCCACCAGTACCAACACCGCCGCCCATGCCACTACCGGGGCCATTGCTACCACCGCCCCAATTATCATCATCCACAAAAACAACAGTGGTAAAACTGGTACATACAGTTTTTGTGTGCCAGCATACAGCTTGACAGGCAGGGCAGCTACCATCGGGACAACAGCTATGGTTGGTAGTGCATTGCAGGTACGAAGTGGTGTTGCAAAGGGTTACGGTATGTATCTCGTACCTACTGCCCATATTGGTGGCAGGCTCTATATGCACCGTTCTGTTACGGGTGGATGTGCCCAGTGGCATGGTAGTGTCTTTCAATAGCCGGTCGTCCAGCAGGTTGAAATCGCTATGCCCAAACACATTGTAGTCAAGCAGCATAAACTGCACAGCGAGTTTGTCCGCATTTCTTGCAGGGCTTTGCAGGCTACCAAAACCAAACCGTTCGTAATCGGTAGCACGGTAAAACCTTAGCTCTATGCTGCCATTGAGTGTGGCGTAAATGAATGCATTTACATGGTTGGCATTTTCGAGGGCAAGGGGAATGTAAATGATGGTATCGCTACTGCTGTTGCCTGAACGGGCAAACATGCTTTTTTTGCTGCCATTGCTTCCTATAATGGCTTTATCCCATAGGGCAAAACCGTTTTGCCGTACCATTTCTTTCAGGAAGCCAGTCCGCTCGTGCCTGTCTTTCAACAAGGCTGCAACACGTTTCACTTCAGCGGCGGTGTACGGGGGCAGTGCAAGAAATTTTTCAACAGCTTTTTGCTGTGCTTGTTGCATGGCCTGCATATCGGTTTTTCGGCAGGCAAACATAATAGGGATGCTTGCAATAATGATGGCTGCAAGCTGCAACCTTTGTACAAGGGCAGTTGCAAATAGGCATTTGGATGTAACCATGTTGATACCGGTTTTAAGGATTAAGGAATTATGTTACCAACAGCCCTTACAGCTGCTGGCACATTCATTAAACATTGGTATTACATCCAAAGTGAAAGTATTGGTTATTTATATATATGAAACCTGTTATTCTTTTGCCTGTAGCAAAAAAAGCTTTTTGGAGTGCTGAAACTATACGTGCTTTTGTTGTTTACTTTATAAGCAATTATTATAAGTATCAAGCAACTGGTGCAGTTACCGGCCAGTAACAAGTAGGCCGTTGGGCCATGGCTGCCACATGGTATTTTTTGTTAAACAAAACCTATGCAAGCAGCATGGCCACAAAACTGCGTATAACTACGCAAAACTGGTGCAGCTAGGCCGAACAGCTTTTTGTAAATGCTTATTACACAATGTAGTTTAGATGGGGCCAGCTTTTTTAGTATGACTGGGTTGCTATAGTGGTGAGCATTATACTATGCACAATATGTTTTAGAGCAACACCACCTTATATGCAATAAAAGATAATTTGTTATGGGTTTGCCTTTTTTAAAATGCCTTGTTGCACGCTTTGGTTCAGCAGGTCTTCGGCATAGTTCCAAATAGTATCGGAGCCGTTTTTGATGGCTTTCTTTTTTTCGTACACTTTTGTATAGTCCACATTGTACTCGGCCCAGGTGCCGCCGTTATTGGATGTATTTTGCAGCAGGGGCTCAAACCTATCCATGGCCCTTGCAAATTTGGCTTCGTTGGTAATGCCTTCTTCAAACTCCTGCCAAATATCAATAAAGGTCTGGGCCTGTTCGGGGGGCAGCATCCCAAAAATGCGTTTGGCTGCCAGTAGTTCCTCGTGGGTATTGGTATGGCTTTTTGTGGTATCGTATATAAAAGTGTCGCCTGCATCAATTTCTACAATATCGTGTATCAGTACCATTTTCACCACTTTCAACACATCAATGGGTTGGTTGCTATGTTCGGCCAAAACAATGGTCATCATGGCAAGGTGCCAACTGTGTTCGGCATCGTTCTCGTGCCTGTTGCTGTTAAACAACCGGGTTTTGCGTTGTATGTATTTCAGCTTGTCTATTTCTTTAATAAACGAAACCTGTTGCAGTAAGTTATCAATTTGCATGAGTTAAAGTTTGGTTCATTGGTTCATTCGTTTATTGGTCTATTGGTCTATTGGTTAACCGGTTTTACGATTCCACTATTTAACCAGTTAACCCTTACACAATTATCAACAGGGTACCTAAAATCAATTTCAGGTTTAAGGTTTAAACGTTGTACTACTCTACCATTTAACCAGTTAACCTTTAACCCTGTATTGGTGCTAGCACCTCGCCATTTTTTTCTTTTTGCCTATTGCGTTCTTGCTTTTTACTTTATTGATGTAGGTTATGGCATCAGGCACTTTACAGGCGGTACCTTCTACTATTACCTGCACTTCGCCAATTTGTTGTGCAGTGGCTATGGCATCGTTGGTAAGCGGTGCCACATAGCTGCCTACTGCAATGATAAACGCATTCATTTTAGAGCGTACCCTGTTGGGGGCCTTGTGTATGTTTTTTTGCACACGGTCCATCAGTTTTTTTAGAGCGGGCATGTCCAGTTTGTCATCGGTCCTTATGGCCACAACGCTGCATAGCGTGGCCCAGCCTGCAGCGGCAATAAATTCTTCTTTGGCGTCAATCCACACCTGGGCCAGTTCAAAACCAAAATTGCTTTCGGCTGCAATCCAGGGCACGGTGTATTCGCTAATGTTGTTGGATACGGCTTTTTTTACCCAGGCACTAAGGTCTTTCTTCGTCATCTTGCTTTCATCAGCAATCAGCCCAGCAAGGTACATGGCATCTGCATTGCCTGTGTTGTACAGGTTTTTGGACAGTTCGTAGTCCTTCTTCACCTCTTTCTGTATCAGTTTCAGGTCTTCTACTTTTACGCCAAAAAAGGGCTCTTTTACCCCATGCTTCAGCAAAATTTTCTTGATGCTTTCGCTGCCTTTGGCTTCCAGTTGGGCCATAATGGTTTCTACTGTCATAACATCGTTTTTGGGTAGTGCAATGCCAGGATGGTATGGCCTGCAATGAAGCAGTAGCTAAAGTAGTGTTTTTGTAGTAGCTGCGTAAAAGCGGTTGCTGCCTGATCCATCCACTATTTTGCTTGCTGTGGATAAAGCAGGAATAACTTTACTTGTTGAAAAACTACTTTTACATGTGGATAAACTGCATCTTATACACTATTGCATGGTATAGGAAAGGTTAGCCGGATTGCTTGCATGGTTTAAACAATACTTCCTTTATTTTGCAGCACCAAAAGCTGCCTGTGGATATATCGTACAAACCCAATGGTTATTGGGCAATGCAATTAGGACGGAGTGAGCATTTGCAGCCGGTTACAGATTAAACATTTAAAGAAACAATTAGTATGGCAATAGTTGATTTAGTAATGCCCAAACTTGGCGAAAGCATTATGGAAGCCACCATTTTAAAGTGGTTCAAAAATGTAGGCGATGTTGTGAAGCAGGATGAGACGGTATTGGAAATTGCCACCGATAAAGTTGATAGCGAAGTACCCAGCACTGCTGGCGGTACCATAACCGAAATATTGTTTGTAGTAAACGATGTTGTGCCTATTGGTACCGTGATTGCACGTATTGATACCGGCGGTGGCAGCACAGGTAGTGTACCCGCCGCACCACAACCCGTAGCCGAGCCTGCCGCACCTGTGGCAGCACCAGTGGTTGAAACGCCACAGCCCGCACCGCAACCAGTAGTGGCCCAGGAAGAAGTGCCTTATGTACCAGTAGCAACAACTGCCGCCGCACCCAAAGCAGGTGGCAACAATAAATTCTACTCGCCTTTAGTACTGAATATTGTGAACAGCGAAGGCATTAGCCTGAGCGAACTGGAAAACATTCCGGGCACTGGGCAGGATGGCCGCGTAAGCAAGAAAGATGTGTTGCAATATATTGCCGATAAGAGGGAAGGGAAAGTTGGCGTAAGTCAACCACAACCAGTAGCCAGTACTGTTGCCCAACCCCAAGCTGTTGTACCTATTGCACAGCCACAACCGGTAGCCAACAACCAGCAACCAGCAACCAGCAACCAACCGCAACCGGCAAGCAATGCCGCCCCACTACCTGCCACCAGCTATACTGGCAATGTGGAGATTATTGAAATGGACAGGATGCGTAAGATGATTGCGAAGCACATGGTTGACAGCAAGCATACATCGCCACACGTAACCAGCTTTGCCGAGGCAGACGTAACCAATATGGTGCTGTGGAGGGACAAGGTGAAGAAGCAGTTTGAAAGGGAGAACAATAGCAAGATCACTTTTACACCCATGTTTATTGAGTGCGTTACAAAAGTGATGAAGCGTTTTCCATGGATCAATGCTTCGTTGGATGGCGACAAGATCATTGTGAAAAAAGATTTCAATATTGGTATGGCTACTGCACTGCCAAGCGGTAACCTGATTGTGCCCGTGATTAAAGGTGCAGACATGCTGAACCTGGTGGGCCTGAGCAAGACAGTAAACGCACTAGCCGATGCTGCACGCAACAATAAACTGAAACCGGACGATACCGCCAATGGTACGTTTACCATTACCAATGTGGGCACGTTTGGCAGCCTGATGGGTACACCGATTATTAACCAGCCACAGGTGGCCATACTGGCTGTGGGTGCCATTAAGAAACGCCCAGTGGTTGTGGAAACGCCAGAGGGCGATACCATTGGCATACGCCATATGATGTACCTGAGCCTGAGCTATGACCACCGCATTGTGGATGGCAGCATTGGTGCCAGCTTTTTAACGGCCGTTGCCAAGGAGTTTGAAAAATGGGATACCAACAGGGAATGGTAGAAGAAGTGTGATTTTTGATGTGTGATTGAGCTTATACAACAACCCTTTGATTGATTCATGAAACAATTGAACATAACAAAAGCCACCTATTTTTTGGTGGCTTTCTTTTTTTGTACGGCTGTTGATGCACAGAACAGCGAACTGGGCTCGTGGGATATTATAGGCATGAACATGAACCTGAAAAAGAACTGGACCATTTATGCGGAGACACAGACCCGTAGCCAGAAGCTTACACAGGATTTTTATTACCATGAATTGAAGGCGGGGCTGCAGTACAACTTTCCCAAAAAAGGGTCGGTGCTGTTTGGTGTGGGAGACTATAAGACATACGATTACCCAGGTACTTTCAAATCGCCGGCAAATACCAAGGAGTTCAGGCTGTGGCAGCAATTGGTACTCATCAATAATATTGACCGCATAAAAATTGAGCACCGCTACCGTATTGAGCAGCGTTGGGTAAATGGCGATTTCTTGAACCGTTTCCGTTATCGGTTCAATCCCATTGTGCCTATCAACAAAAGCACCATTACCACAAACACTTTGTATGCTACCGCTTTTGATGAAGTGTTCTTTAGTAACGAAGCACCTTATTTTTTACGCAACCGTGTGTTTGGTGGATTGGGCTACCAGTTTACCAAATCGTTTTTATTGCAGGGCGGGTTTATACGTCAGTACGATTACAGGAAAGCAGACGATGGTTCAGGCAAAAACTCCATCCAATTGATGTTGCTATTTACCATTGATAAAACACAATCAAAAATTGAAAGGCATCCGAGTACGATGGATTAGGAAAAGCGTTTGTAGTAACCGTGTTGTACCAACTAAATAAAATGCAATGGGTGGGTTTTTATTTATTTCATTTTTTGTAGTTATCCTGTTGCCCCTAACAATTATACTTGCCATTATCTGGTTTACATCAAAGAAAACGATCTATGGAAAAGCAATTGGCATTGTATGGCTTGTTGTAATTGGGTTTGTTTTTTTATTGAATATCATTTCTATTGCCAGGGGTAAAAAAGAGCTTCATAAAAAAGACATTTACGGTGAGTATATCATTGATCGAACAAAGTTTAACGGAAGGCAAGCAGATTGGCAGTACAATCATTTCCGTTTTGAGATAACGCAACAAAACGAATTCCTATTTCATGAAACATGCAATGAAAAAATAACAAAAACATATAAAGGGAAAATCGGGTTTCTTGAGGCATACCGTATACCGAGAATAACAATAAGCATGGATAGCACAACGCATCATATAATAGAAGAAAGGCCCGCTCTTTATAGAGACACATGGACTTTTTATTATGTTTTCAAATCGCCCAGATATGGGAATGTATTTTTTACGAAAGGGCACTGGAAAGAAATTAGCAAACACTAGCGATAAAACAAGCTGCCTTTTGCTATGTAAGCCGTTTGAACAGATTTCAGCTTTCCGATTGAGGAAACATTACTGCCATGGCTAAATGGAGTTTGGTGAAGTATATTAGTAGGGCAAGCTAGGAAGAAGTATCTATAGTAGAAAGGTATATAGGGTGTATAAAGTAGCAGCACAAAATCATACTTAACTACTTTATACACCCTATATACTTTATTTACTTACTACTTCTCTACAATCCCCATGTTCTTCCTTTCATGATAGCGGGCACACCTTCGGTGATCCATGTAGGTGCTTTATCGCCTTTTAGCAACCAGTCAAAATATTGCTGTTCACGTATCTGTATGTCTTTCCTGTTCCTTCTTTCCACCAGGTTATGTGCTTCGTCGTTATAGTTGAGCAGCCAAACTTTCTTATCCAACCTACGCAAGGCAGTAAACAGTTCTATGCCTTGGTACCAGGGCACGGCACCATCTTTATCGTTGCTCATAATAACCAACGGTGTGGTTACTTTTTTAAGATGGAACAGGGGTGAGTTTTCGATGTACAGGTCTGGCCTGTCCCAAATAGTTGCACCAATACGGCTTTGTGTATGCTCGTACTGAAACTGCCGGTTTACACCACTCTCCCAGCGTATGCCACCATAGGCACTGAACATGTTTGCAACGGGTGCACCGGCCCAGGCTGCTGCATACAGTTTGGTCATGGTAATAAGCTGGGCTGTTTGGTAGCCACCCCAGCTTTGTCCTTGCAGGCCAATTTTTGTACTGTCTACAAAGCCTTGTTTTACTACAGCCCTTGTACCACTTACAATGTAGTCATATGCACTTTGACCAGGCTTGCCTGTTTTGTACCAGATATCGGGCACAAAAACAATATAGCCACGACTTACAAAGAATGGGATGTTTAAACGAGACGGTGTTGGTGATGGGGCCAAATAGTTGTATAAGGTTTGATTGTTGCGTTCATAGAAATAAACAATCATGGGATATTTTTTCTTCGGGTCGAAGTTTTCTGGCTTGTATAGTATGCCCTCGGTTTCTTTACCCGTATAGGCTTTCCACTTAAAGAGTTCGGCGGTAAGCCAATTGTATTGGGATTGTTGGGGGTTGAGGTTGGAAAGTTGAGTACCTAATTCTCCAATCAATACATGCCATCCTTTCGTAGTATCAGCTCGGGATGGTGACTGCAATGGGGCAATATAAATGTTAGCAGATGCAGAAACATTTTCTGCTGAATACATAAAAACATTTGCACTGTCTGCTTTTATTAGTCCATTGCATAAAAAATGATTATTTCCAATTATAACCGTTGCTTCAAATGGTTTAGAAAATGTAGTTTTTGTGTAAATATTTAATTTTGTATTCTCATTGTATAATTTAAAAAAGGATTCTTTGGAAGGGTCAATATATTTTTCATCAATGTCTACTTTGTTATAACGTGTAACTATTTTATTCTTTCGTCCAAAAGGCATATTTGCCAAACTGGATTTTTCTTTTCCATTAGGCTCAACTTTCCAAATATCATATCTATCATACACATAAACATATTTATCATCTTTTTCCCAACCAGCAATACCATACGCATTGGGGTCATCGGGCACATCGTTCTCTTCATCATACAAAGGGTAAGCAATGTCTTTGGCAACTGCATTCACCTGTTTGGTTTGATGGTTGTACACTAGGTATTGTTTCTTTCTTTCATCGTACATCAGTAAATATTTACCTGTGTAAGATGGGTGGAGATTGCCTTTCAGGTTTTTATAGATGATTTCACTTTTGCCATTTTCGGGATTGATGGCATACACATCTTTCAATGTATAGCCCTGCCATTGGCCAGCCACACGTTTGCCCGAATCGGATGCAGTATAAAAAACAGCCCCATCCCCTTCCAATGTTTGTTGCACACGTTCAAAATTTTCGTTGCCCAGTTGAATCATTTTATACGCTGCAATATCATAAACAGCAGTATAGCTTTTCTTTAAATTGGTTTCCAGGTTTTTTAGTTGTGCAGGTTGCAGGTCGTCGTCATTGTAATGCCAAACATCTACGTTTGCCCTTTCAAATTCGGGTAACGTGGTATCTTTTATAGGCAACGCAGGTGATGTTCCAAAGAACAAACGGTTTGCTTTTTTACTGAAAGAGAGTACCGCATTTTCATTGATACGCCATTTGGCAGTAAGACCGGTATTGCTGCTGTCTATAGTGCGGATGTTGAAGCCACCAGCCGGGTATAGCAATGCACAATAATAAAGACTGTAATTTTTCTGTTCTATTTTACCCGTATCTTTTGTTGCAACAAAAGCAAGGTTATTGCCCTCTTCATCAAATGCATAGCCACGGGCATCGCCAAAGTTTTTAAGCAAAGTGTCTTTATGTTCACGCAAAAGATCCATACGTACTACTGCGGTCCGTAAAGAGTCTTTTTTGTTTGCGGTAATCTCTATCAACATCTTTGTGCCGCTTTTGTCAAATACATATTCGCTTACTTTGGCAAAGCTATCCACGGCCTGCCTGGCCAAATGCTTCACGGTTAACAGGGTACCTTCTTCATCATCTTTCTTTTTTTCGCCTTCATTTTTTTCGTTTAGCCACGCCACATAGCCATTGTCTTCTTCGGCCAGTTTATACGATTTTACACGTGCGTGTTTCTCTATCGTATTGTTGGCAATATCAAAAATGGCCAGGCTGTCTTTGGGCATTTCTTCTGGTTTCTTCTTTTTTATTTTGGCATCACGGGTCTGCTGAAAAGTTGGTTTTATTTTAAACACTACAAACTTTGCATCACGGGTAATTTTAGCCATATAACCACGGGCTATTTCAAGCAGTTTCTTTCCGTTGCTTTGCTGAACAACCAGGGTGGCATCGCCTTCCTGTGGCGTAATGGTGTACACCACAATTTTACCATCGTCACTGATCATTTTTTCGCCAATGCTTTGCCAACTGTCATAGACGGTATGGTCCAAAGGTTTTTTTTGGGCTAAGAGATTGATGGAGCACAAAAGAAGCAAAGAGCAGAATAAAGCCTTTCTCATGTTGTATGTTTTGGAATGTACAAGATACAGAAACAAATAGCAAAACCTGTATTGCCGGATTGTTTTTTGATAAATGGCCATTGCTTATATGCACAATGATTACCTTCAATAAAATACTGTATGAAGAAACTAGTTGTATTGTTTGTAACAATGATTGCTTTTGCTTCAATAAGCTTTGCACAAACATCTACTTATATTTTGGTTAGGCATGCGGAAAAAGATACCAGTATAAAGAATAACCCCGACCCAGCACTTTCCAAGCAAGGCGAACAGAGGGCCATTAACCTGGTAGATGCATTAAAGAATTATACGATTGATGCAGTATATTCAACCAATTATATACGTACAAAATCTACCGTAACTCCTGTGGCCAAGAAGTTTGAAAAAGAAGTACAGGTGTACACACCATCAAAAGCATTTGCAGAACAGTTGCTGCAACAAAAAGGCAAGACCATTTTAGTAGCAGGACATAGCAATACAGTGCCTGCATTGGCCAATGCTTTATTGAAAGAACAAAGATTTAAAGACTTGGACGATGCAGTGTACAATAAGATTTTTATTGTAACCGTAAACGGGGACAAAGCAGATGTGAAAGTGCTGGAATATTGATTGCGGCACGTATTATTATAATTGAAAAGCCCCGCTGAAAAAACGGGGCTTTCTTTATATACTATATATACTTTTTATACTCTATACACACCTATTTCTCCACTTCCATCTCCATGTAACTTTCAATAGGTTCGCAGCTACAAACCAGGTTCCTATCGCCATAGGTATTGTTTATCCTGGCAACGCTTGGCCAGAATTTGTTCAGGGTTACATAATGCAACGGAAATGCTGCCTCCTTACGTGAGTAGGCATGGTTCCATTCGTCTGCACAAATTACAGCCTGTGTATGCGGTGCATGGTGCAGGGCATTGTCTGTTTTGTCGCTCCTGCCTTCTTCAATGGCTTTTATTTCTTCGTAAATGGAAATCAATGCATCGCAGAAACGGTCAAGCTCGGCCTTGTCCTCACTTTCCGTTGGCTCAATCATAATGGTACCTGCAACGGGGAAGCTCATGGTTGGTGCATGGAAGCCGTAATCAATCAATCGTTTGGCCACATCTTCTGCTTCAACACCTGCACTTTGTTTAAACGGACGCAGGTCAACAATGAACTCGTGTGCACAGGTGCCGTTTTTGCCCGTATATAAAATGGGGTAATATTTTTTCAGCCTTGCTTTCATGTAGTTGGCATTTAGTATGGCGTATTCGGTTGCCATTTTAACGCCATCGTAGCCCAACATTTTGATGTAGCCGTAACTGATCAATAAAATGGAAGCAGAGCCATAAGGTGCGGCGGAAACGGCACCTGTTTGGTAGGTGTCTGACGTTTTAGAAACGTCTGACACCTGCACATGCCCTGGCAAATAAGGTTTCAAATGTTCCTTTACACAAATGGGGCCCATGCCCGGGCCACCACCGCCATGCGGTATGGCAAATGTTTTATGCAGGTTCAGGTGGCAAACATCTGCCCCAATGGTTGCAGGGCTTGTTAAGCCTACCTGAGCATTCATGTTGGCACCATCCATATAAACCTGTCCGCCAAACTCATGCACAATGGCACATATTTCTTTAATGCCTTCTTCAAACACACCATAGGTACTTGGGTAAGTAACCATCAATGCACCAAGGTTGTCTTTGTGCTGTTCGGCTTTTGCTTTTAAATCTTCTATGTTGATGGTTCCGTCTTCATTGTTCTTTACCACCACTACTTTCATGCCCGCCATTACCGCACTTGCAGGGTTGGTACCATGTGCCGATGTTGGAATCAATACCACATTTCTATGTGCGTTGTTATTTGCTTGATGGTAACCCATAATGGCCAGCAAACCTGCATACTCACCTTGTGCACCACTGTTGGGTTGCAGGCTACAAGCATCAAAGCCGGTTATTACAGATAAGTATTCCGCCAGCTCATCAATAATTTGTTGGTAGCCTTCGGCTTGGTTGGCAGGCACAAAAGGATGCAGTTGGCTAAACTCGGGCCAGCTTACCGGTATCATTTCGCTGGCAGCATTCAATTTCATTGTACAGCTACCTAATGAAATCATGCTGGTATTCAAGCTCAGATCTTTGTTTTCCAGTTGCTTCATGTAACGCATCATCTGGCTTTCGCTGCGGTGCGTGTTAAATACAGGATGCGTTAAATAGACCGATGTTCTTTTTGCATAAGCAGGAATGGAATCAAGTTCATCATCGCTGTCAAATTCAATCTCTGCTTCATTTTTACCAAGGCTTTCGGCAAATATGTACACAATATCCAGTACGTCTTTTTGTGTAGTGGTTTCATCTAGGCTAATGCCTATATGTTTTGCATCATAATAGCGGAAGTTCACTTGGTTCTTCTCGGCAATCGGGCGTATATGTGCAGCGTCCACTTCCACCTTCAACGTATCAAAATAGGCATTGTTTACATTTTTGAAACCCAGTTCGCTCAAGCTGTCGCTTAACACCTGTGCCAATGTAGCAACACGGGTTGCAATGGTCTTCAATCCATCGGCACCATGATACACTGCATACATGGCAGCCATGTTGGCCAGCAATGCCTGTGCGGTGCAGATGTTGGATGTTGCTTTTTCACGTTTAATATGTTGCTCCCTTGTTTGCAGGGCCATACGCAGTGCACGGTTGTTTTGTGCATCAATGCTTACGCCAATGATCCTGCCGGGAATGCCACGTTTAAACTCGTCTTTGGTTGCAAAGAATGCAGCATGTGGGCCACCATAACCCAATGGCACACCAAAACGCTGGGCACAACCCACCGCAACATCGGCACCCAGTTCGCCTGGGCTGGTTAATAAAGTCAATGCCAATAAATCAGTTGCCATTACCACATAGCCACCAATATTATGCACGTTGGCAATAAAGCCACGGTAGTCTTCTATACTGCCATTATCATTGGGGTATTGAAGTATTGCTCCAAAATAGCTATCGTCTAGCAATACATTTTTATAGTCGCCAACAACCAGTTCAATATCTATAGGTGTAGCCCTTGTAAGCAACAAATCTTTTGTTTGCGGAAAAACAGCTTCATCTACAAAAAATTTTTTCTTCTTCGTGGTATCTCCGTGATGAAACAGCATGGCCATTGCTTCGGCAGCAGCGGTTGCTTCGTCCAACAAAGAAGCATTTGCCAATTCCAATCCTGTAAGGTCACATACCATTGTCTGGTAGTTCAACAAGCTCTCCAAACGGCCTTGGGAAATCTCTGCTTGATAGGGCGTGTACTGTGTGTACCAACCTGGGTTTTCAAAAACATTACGCAGTATTACGCTTGGGGTAATAGTATTGTAATAGCCCTGCCCGATATATGTTTTATACAGTTTGTTCTTGGCAGCAACCAGTTTCAGATTGTTCAGGTATTCAAACTCACTCACTGCAGCCGGCAGGTTCAATGTTTCCTGCAAACGGATGGATGCAGGAACGGTTCTGTCTATCAGTTCATCCAAACTATCCACGCCAATTGTAGCAAGCATTTTATGCGTATCTGCTTCATTGGGTCCATTATGCCTTTTTTGAAACTCCGTGTCCTGTTGTTGAAATAAATTCATAAACCCATGCCCTCAAAAAAGGAGGACTACTTTTTGCGTTTAAAAAATATTATGTTACCAGCTTTGGTAGGGGTATGGTCGTTCTCGGCGTCGCACCCATGAAGGTCAGGAAAAGGTCCCGGCACCCATGCAAACCCACTAACCATTTGCTTAAAGTGCCGCAAATGTACATGCTAAAAACAGCAAAAACGAACGATTGTTTGCGTTGGGGAAATACTGTGAATGGAATAAAGCCAAGTACAAACGATGTATTATAAAAAGTTGGCTATTTCAATTTCATCTGGGCAAAATAAGGATGCTCAGGGTTTACAATCAATTCCCGGCGGTACGGGTGAACCAAAACATCCATATCCTCTAAAGGAATTGCACCTAATAACAATTCATTGTCGCCAGGCAGTACCATTGCATCTACCACGCAACGCCTGTTTTTAAACCGCACTTCTATTGGCCCAACAACATCGTATTCCACCACACTTCCATCGGCCAACTGACCTTTTCTTTTTTCTACTACTGCCAATTGCAATTGCTCTTGTATGGTTTCGTTTATACACATGTATACGCTACCGGTATCAACAAGCATTTGCACATGCATGCGTTTCACTTCTTCTTCCCCTATAATGTGCCTGCGTACCATTGCAAGGTCATCAGCATTAATCAGTTCAATATCTGCGTATATCACTCCCATCATTATCTATTTTATACACTAAAAGTATTGCTTTTTTAATACAAATTATTATTTATTGCCTAGTGTCAATTTCTTCATTTTTTCGCATCTGCTCGCTCGTATGCCTGCTGCCATCATGGCTGTAGCCCGGTTTGCCAAACAGGTACAGCAACCGCTGCTTGAATGAAATGTCCTTGCGGCTGATGTCTTTTACAATGGCATCCCACTCGTGAAAAACAATATTCACGGCGTTGGGCTGCTCAATGTTTTTGGTGAGACCGTACCTGATGGGCTGGTATTCCTTTTCGTCCAGCTCCTGCTGAAAAGTGCCAAACAGTTTGTCCCATATAATCAGAAACATGCCCATGTTCTTGTCCAGGTATTTCGGATTGCTGCCATGGTGCACCCGGTGGTGGGAAGGTGTTACCAGAATATACTCCAGCCAGCCCATTTTTTTGATCAGTTCCGTATGTACAAAAATGCCCCATATCTGCGTGGCAGAATAAATAAATACAATATCCAATGGCTTGAAACCCAATAAAGGCAGTGGCAAAAAATAGATAAACCGGTACAACGGCTGAAAAACAGAAGAGCGGAAGCCTACTGTGAAATTCATTTTTTCGGACGAATGGTGGGTAACATGCGTGGCCCAGAAAAAACGTATCTCATGGTCAAACCGGTGCAGCCAATAATATACAAAGTCTTCGGCCAGCACCAGTGCAATCCAGTACCATATACCTATTTGCCAGTTTACAAAGCGGTGGTTGAAGCAGAACTGGAACACGATACCTACATATACCATTCTGAAAAGCAGGTCGATGCCAGAGTTCAGCAGCATCAGGTACAAATTGGTAAACGTATCCTTAACCGTATACAGCTTTTTGGTATGCAGGTGCGACAGCAGTATTTCAATACCTATAATAATAAAATAGTACGGGGTTGAAATAAGCAGTAAAATATTTTCTTTAACGGTATCCATATCATTACACAAAGAAATGCCGGTTACTGGCTTTGTGGCTATTTTTGCTGCAAAGTAAAAGTAAATGGCAGAAGTGGACCTGGATAACTGGAAAAAGAAAAGTGAAAGCCAGCAAAAGGTTTACAGGAACTTTCTGCAGCGTGCAGACAAGAATAAGGTATTGAAAAAACTGCCCAGCCTGCACGAAGAAGCTTTTAGTAAAATTGACTGCCTGCAATGTGCCGCATGCTGCAAAAACTATTCGCCCCGTTTTAAAACACCGGATATTAAAAGGATCAGCAAGTATCTGGGCATGAAGGAGAGTGTTTTTATTGATACCTATTTAACACTTGACCTGGAAGGTGATTATGTGGTAAAATCATCCCCCTGCCCTTTTTTGGGAGCCGACAATTATTGTGACATTTATGACCAACGCCCCAGCGATTGCCACCGTTTTCCTTATACGGATGAAGATGTATTGCTGAAAAGGCCAGCCATTACACTAAAGAATTCCACGTTTTGCCCAGCAGTACATTTTGTGCTGGAGAAACTGGTGGAGAAATAAATTGCCTTGCGTAAATTTGAGTAAAGATGCAAGATGAGTGATGTTACCTACCATATTAAAATTAAAAAGGAATATGCTTCTGCTATACTGGAAGACCTGCAACAAATTGATGCCATAGAAATAATGGAAGAAGATGGGATACCTGATTGGCAGAAAAAAGAATCCTTGAAACGTTTGGCAGCAATGAATACCAACCCTTCAATAGCCATAAACGAAGACGACTTCTTTAAGCAGGTGGAAATGGATGAAGATGGAAAAGTATAAACTCATTTTTTCACCCAATGCCCTGCTAGATCTAAAAGAAGCAAAGTAGTGGTATAACCTGCAACAAAAGGGATTGGGTAAGAAACTGGTTGAAGATGTAAGGCAAACCGTGAATAAAATTAAAGCCAACCCTTACTTTACTATGCTGCTGAGAAATATGATTTTATGAGAATGGCTTCGTGTAAAATATTTCCTTACACCTTACATTATACGATTGACGAAAGCAGTTGCTTAATAAAGATTACTGCTATATTCCATTTTAGCAGGAACCCTTTTTGGATGGAATAACTGACTTTACCCCACACTTGTATAAAAGCCCATCCCCATTCAACCGCAGATGGGTGCGACGCCACGAAAGCTGGGCCATATCCCATTGCTGATTACCAAAAAACTGTTACACAATCTTTACTGGTTTGGGCTCTACGCTTATCTTCGCCAACTATGGCAAAAGAGGTTGTTTTAAGCGGTATAAGACCCACCGGTTTCCTTCACCTGGGCAATTATTTTGGTGCAATGCGTAATTATGTACGTATGCAGGATGAGTATGACTGTTATTTCTTTGTTGCAAACTGGCATAGCCTTACCACGCACCCCGACACAAGGGAACTGGGCATAGCAGTGAACAGGGTTGTAGCCGAGAATATTGCCTGTGGCCTTGATCCCGAAAAAGTGGCGTTGTACGTGCAGAGCGATGTGCCCGAAATTGCGGAACTGTACCTGTACCTGAACATGCTTTCGTATAAAGGCGAACTGGAAAAAACAACCACATTCAAGGAAAAAGCAAGGCTTAGCCCGGACAATGTGAATGCCGGTTTGCTGACCTACCCCGTATTGCAAGCAGCAGATATTTTGATACACCGTGCCCTGAAAGTGCCTGTGGGCAAGGATCAGGAGCAGAACATGGAAATGGCCCGGAACTTTGCACAACGCTTCAATCACCGTTATGGCGACATTTTTCCCATGCCGTATGCGTTTAATTATGGTGGCGAACTGGTTAAGATACTGAGCCTTGATGGCAATGGAAAAATGAGCAAGAGCGAAAACCAATTGGCCACTTTGTACTTGGCAGATGAAGATGAGGTGGTACGTAAAAAGATCATGAAAGCAAAATCGGATGTGGCACCTGTTGAACCCAATTCAGTAAAGCCCGATTTTATAGAGAACCTGTTTACGTTGATGAAAATTGTGAGTACCGAGGATGCAGTGAAAAAATTTGATGATGACTTCAACAACTGCACCATACGTTATGGCGATATGAAAAAGCAACTGGCCGAAGACATGGTGAACTTCATAAAACCAATCCGTGAAAAGGCGGCCGACCTGCAAAACAATAAGGAACTATTGGAAAAAATAAAAAAACAGGGGGCAGACAAGGCAAGGGCCAGTGCAGCCGAAACCATTAAATTGGTAAGAAAGGCGGTGTTGGGATAAACTTGAAAACTTACCTGATTTATTTCTTTGTTTTTTGGTGATAAACCCTACTTTCACAGCCCGTACAATGCTAAATTTTAGTGTTGTAAATTATAAACTTTTGAACCTCTCATGGCAAAGGCTAAGAAACCAAAACATGTTGCAATAGCTGGAAATATTGGTGCCGGCAAAACCACGTTGACCGAGATGCTGAGCAAGCATTACCGTTGGATTCCACAATTTGAAGATGTGGACCACAATCCTTATTTGATGGATTTTTATGAGGACATGCCCCGCTGGAGCTTTAACCTGCAGATCTATTTTTTGAATAGCCGCCTGAACCAGTTGCTGGACATACAACGTGGCACGGAAACCATTATACAGGACAGGACAATTTATGAGGACGCACATATTTTTGCCCCGAACCTGCATGACATGGGACTGATGAGCAAACGTGACTTTGAAAACTATTTCAAGTTTTTCCAGACCCTGAAAACAATGGTGGAGCCGCCAGATTTATTGATTTATTTAAAGGCTTCGGTGCCTACATTGGTTGGACAGATACAGAAACGTGGCCGTGAGTATGAAGAGAATATACGCCTTGACTATTTGAAGAAACTGAATGAACTGTACACCCGTTTTATTGATGGCTATAAAGAAGGGCCTTTATTGGTGATTGATTGCGACAAGAACAAGTTTGGTGAAAACGAAGAGCATCTGGGCGAAATCATCAGCAAGGTAGACGGTATGCTATTTGGCCTGTTCTAATATTTGTTATTGTACAACAAAAATTTCTGAAACCACTAAGCAATGCTTAGTGGTTTTTTATTATGTACCTATTATAGGCTGTAGCAATATTGTTTTGTTGACTCCCAAAAAGCTGCCTTACCTAAATAAATTTACAGGCAGTATAACCTCCCATTGATTGGGCTGGGTGGTGCCGCTGTACTCATTGTTGAGCAAGTGGCTGTAGCGTATGCCCAACGAAACAGCCTGTTGGTTCCACCATTTGGTATCAAAATAAATTTCCAACCCTGCCGTGCTAAAGTTGAACGTGTTGCCCGTACGTAAGCTTTTGGTTTGTGTGTATTCGTAAAAGGCATTGGCACGTACACGCAGTAAATACACCATATTGGCAAAGCCAAAATCGGGATATGCCAACGGTATATGGTAGTTGCCACCAAGTTTATACATACGGGGAAAATCGACCGAACGGTAGCCTTTTGAAAAAGGGAAGTTATTGGTGAAATAATATTGATTGGCCGTATCCCTGCTTTGGTATGCTCCTGTTATAACCAATGAATGGTTGGTACCAATGCCCGGCAGGTACAGGGCAGCGTTTACCAATAGCTGGTTGGCCGTGTATTTGTTTATAATATTTTTATACTGTATCAAAATGCTTTGAGCCCAGTGCGGATATATATGTTGCACCGCTTTTTGGCTTTGTGCCGTGTATTGCAAACGGGTAGTAAGGTAGTTAATGGTATAATCTTGCAACGCACCTTTTGCAATGCCCGTCCATGTTACCTGCGATGTATTGAACAGTGATGACAAAGTAAGATAGCGGTACTGTTTGCCGCCAGAAAAATTCAGGGGCAGTTGCAGGCCGGCATTGGCATTGAACTCGTTCCAATAAACCCTTGTTGTTGGGTTGTACAATGCATTGCGTTGCCATGTTTGGCTGATGTTGAAGAGCGGTTGTATATAGGCTGCACCATACACACCTGTGTAGCCAACTTTACTGCTGCCCTCATTTCGATCGTACGTATAAGCCAGCTCACTTTGAAAAGTATTCAGCACATTTTCGCCATAAACCGTAAATGAAATTTCGGGGCTATCATAATAAGGCCGCCAGCTATGAAAATTGAGCAGGCCAGTTGCTTTATGGTATTTACTGGTTTTGAAGTTTCGTGTAGCCAGTGTTGACAGAAACTGGTGGTTGGCCTGATCAAAAGCAGGTGCCACATACAAATCAGTCAATGCATCGCCGCCAAAATTGGTTGGCTGCCATTGCGGACTGAAAGATGCCAGGCGATAGCCATTTGCCGTAAACACAGATGCAGCAATGGTTCCATCATTCAGCAATGCTGCTTTGTACACGCCGGTTGAATAGGATGCGAGTTGGTAAACGGTTTTATTGTTTACCATACAGGCAAACAAATGGTCATTGCCCTTATAAGTGGCATTGAATAAAAGGGTATCGTTTTTAACCTGCAAAAAACCGATGATCCTGTTGCTAAAAGGAACCAGCATTTCCTCACTTGCACCATCTATACGCTGTTTGGCAATGCCCATTTCTCCGCTGGCATTTCTTACAACAAAGAATACGGCATCATCATTGGCAGAAAATTTTGGGCAGGAGTACAATTGTCCATTTACCGCATCAATAGTCTTTATTAATTCTCCATGATTGTTTAGTATATGCAGCTTCGATTGTTGTTGCGGTGTAAGCTCTATCGCAGCAACCTTATTGCCATCATGCGAAATATCAGGCGAGAAGTACCTTGTTTTTGTGGTAATGGAATGCTCTGTCTTTGTTGCTATATCCAATATATTCAGTATGCTGTATTCCCTATAGTCCCACCTTGCATCAGGCTGGTAGGCAGCATATACCAGCCTGCCGTTGTTGTAGGAAAAGTAATCGTCGTATGCAATGGCACGGGTAGCAATCCTTGTTTCCACCTTATCTTTTATATGGTAAAAAGCAGGTACAATTTTATAGCCGTCTTTCAATACAATCAACGAACCATCCTCGGTCTGGTAAGGATATTTATAATCCGTAACTGTATTTTTTTGTAGTGGTGTAAGCCAGGTGGCATTTGCTGTTTTTGTTGCTTCCCAGTTTTTCTGGTAGAACGTAAATGCATCGTTTACGAATTGTTTAAAGGGTATGCCTGCCTGTTGTTTAATGGCACCTTGCATGGGGTAGAACAATGGTTTAAACCTTGCGGCAGCATCTGTTACCTTGCTCCAAAAACCGTTGCCATATTTTTCATAACCATAGGCCACCAGCATATAGCCCAATGGGTAATGATTAGGCACATAATTACGCATACTGCCGTTACGCAACTTCATGTAGCTATACTGTTTGTTGGCATTAAACAGGCTTCTGTAACTATTTAGAAACGAGGGTAGCTTGCCCCTGCCCTGTTGCGATAGTTTGGTTTCGTTGAACACTGCATCACCTTCAAAAAACCAATCGGGTATAGCGGCGGCATTTGCAACGGCCCTACCTTCCTGCCCAAGAATGATGGATGCAAAATTGGACAGTCCTTTATTGAAATTATTGTATTGCTGCACGTGACGGTATTCGTGTATGGCCAGGTTATCTACCCAGCTTTGTGCCCCCAACCCGAAAGCATCCTGCGGGGCAGTTAAGTAAAACTCGCTTCTAAAAGGGGCCAATTGTACATAGCCGTTTGAGTAGGATGTATAGGCATCCAGTACAATGCTCACTTTTTTTAAAGCATTGCCAATGGTTGCTGCATGGTTTGCCTGCATGGCATGTATGATGGATGCGGCACGTTGTGCCTGTTGCTCTAACCCGCTGGGGAAGATGACCCTTGCCGTATCGGTGTCTATCTGTTTCCATTTAACAGTAGCAGGTGTGGCACCAAATTGTTGTGCCTTGTTGGTTAGGGCAGTCAATAGCAACAGGAAAGCAATGCAGTAACGCATAGTTCATTTTTGATTTGAAGTTATGGCAAACACTTTATCTTAACAATAGAACGGAGCCAGAGAAAGGTTCCGCCCTAAAGCCATCATTCAACCGGATAATGTAATAATAGTTGGCAACAGGCAATGGCTTGCCGTTAAAAGTACCGTCCCAGCTTGTTGAGTAGCCCTTGCTTTTAAAAACTGCCCGTCCGCTACGGTCAAATATTTCCACATCGCAATTGGGCATATCATTCAATCCTTCAATAAACCACTTGTCATTGATGCCATCGCCATTGGGCGAAAACACATTGGGTATTTTTATACCGTTCAATACTTTTACATTAACGGTATCATATCCGTAGCAACCGTCTGTGCTGGTTACTTCTAACTTGTACGTAGTGGTTTGTATAGGTTTCGCAAAAGGCGTTAGTAATGTTGCATTGTCAAGACCAATAATGGGTGTCCATACAATACTTGCTGGGGTTCCAATCAACGATGCATTCAACAAAATACCGCTTCCATTCAGTATTGTTTTGTTACTGCCTGCATCAACAATTGGCGTGGCGTACACTTCAATAGGTTGTTCCTTGAAAGCAGTACAGCCATTATTGGCATTATAGGTGTAGCGAAGTAAATGTGTTCCCTTACCAGCAGCCAAAGGATTAAAAAATGCTGATGCCGTAGTCCCATCCATTGTATAGTTGCCATTACCGGCAATGCCTGTTGTTTCACTTGCATTCAACAGAAACCCGCTTGCTTCTTCACAGATATTCGTTAATGCTGCAAATTGAACAATGGGGCTTTCTTTTAACGTAGCATTGATACTGTCAATAGAGATGCAACCATTGGCAGTAACAGTTAAATAGTATTTGCCTGTATCTGTATAATTATAATTGTTACGTACTATGTTTTGTTGGCTGCCGGTATAACTATGGGGCCCTACCCAGGAATAATTTGAATTGGCCAATGTATTGTTATTGGTTATCCTTAAGGTATCGAACCTGCATATTGGCAATATTGCCTGCAGTTGTGCCGAAGGTGTTTCCTTTACCGTTACGTTACTGGTGGCAGATGCCGTGCACCCAATATTGCCCGCAGTAAAGGTATAGTTGCCTGCTGCATTTAAAGCAGGGTTTGCAATGGCAATATTTTGCTGGTTGCTGGTATAGCCATTGGGACCAGTCCACTTATAGGGCACGGTAAAAAGGCCAGGCACGGATAGCTGTAAAGTTTCGTTGGTGCATACGCTATTGTTGCCAACAATATTTACCACAGGTTTTGGTGTAACCACAACATTTGCTGTAGATGTTTTTGTGGGACAGGCTGGTGCTGAGCCTACCAAAGTATATACGCCTGCACTTGCCAGTGTTGCACTAGGTACAGACGCAAGCAGCACATTTGCCGTAAACCCATTGGGACCCGTCCAGGAATAACTTTCGCCATTTGACCAAATGGCTGCAACAATATAAGACAGCTGAATGTTGTCGCCTTCGCATACAGGAGAGCTGGCAGAGGCTAAAAAGGGAGGAATATAGTTTACAACAAGCCCTACGGTGTCTTTAGCCGTACATCCATTTTTCGTAACGGTGAGTATATAGTTGCCCATACTGTATTGCCCCACACTTGTTAATACTGGGTTTTGTTGGGTACTGGTGTACAGTTGCCAATTGCCTAATGCGGGCCCGCTCCATGAATAACTTACTCCGCTAAAAGTGGAGCTGCCATTTAATTGCACATTGGTGCCTTCGCATACGGGGCTTATGCTGCTTGCAAAAGCATCTGGAGTTTGATTGACATTTACAACAGTGGTAAGCGTAATGGTATTGCAACCCGGTTTACTGGCTACTACGGTATAGGTACCTGCATGGCTTGTTTGCACATTGGGAATAACAGGGTTCTGGTCTGTGCTTACAAAACCATTGGGTCCCGTCCATGAAAACAGGATACCTTCCGTTGCCCCTACATCGCAAAACAGTTTCAATGTATCTCCGCTACAAGCGGGTTTGTTATTGCTAGTATTGCTGAAACTTGTTGCATCAAAACGGTTGAAGCCAGAAAAGTAACCGTACCTGCAACCCGTTGCAGCATCGCCATGGATGATGCTTAAATGAAAATCCTGTGAGCTGTTCTTTACAATGGCCGCAGTACCAGCAGGCATTTGGCTGGTGGACAACTGTATCCTTGCATATTTCCATTGACCTCCCGAAAAAGGCACATCCAAAAACTGTGAGGCATTGATGATACCTGTGCCACCGTTAAAACTAAAGTCGCCTTCGCCACCGCTCTTCACTAAAATATTTACATATAAAGGCGAGGTAACAGACCTTGTAAACCCTACTGTCCTGGAACCGGAGCAATCCAATTGTGGCAACATGGCATGGCCCACTTCGCAACCAAAACCAGAAAGGTGCAGTACATATACAGGTTTGCTGGTTTCAATATAAAAAACTTCGTTGTAGGAACCCTGCCTGTATGTTTGGCCAATACCCAATGTGGCAACCAGTATTCCATTTATGGTTACAGTTGTATTGTTTTGTGTGGCCAATATAAAAACCTGGTCTGTTGGTTGTGTGGATGGGTTGTTTAAATAGCCGGGAAGGGTAATGTATTTTGTACCTACCAATGCCAGAGGTATTATCTGATCGCCAGCCAAATCAAAACAGCCTCCATATCCGCCACCGCCAATTGAATCATCTTTTATGGTAATGGCAATCGGTTTATCAGCAGTGACTGTAGACCCCATTAAATGGGCTGCCACCGTTGCGGCCACTGCCGTAGCAGAGTAGGTTTGGCCTTTATTCAGCAATACCGTAAAGGGTATGCCCGCTGCATGGCCAACAATATCGTTGGCGGGTGTAATGGTTATGGTTGTTGCATCTTCGGTGGCTACAATATCAAATGCAGAGCTTGGTTTTGGTGAAAAAGATGTATTGTTTGTCATTATGTTTTGGGCGGGTATAAAGAAACTGTTGCCCAAGGCATTCCTGCCTTTTAAGGCAAATATTTCAGGATTGTTTACCGATGCTTCTTCATAATATATGGTAACAAAAGCAGTGGAGCGTATCAACAGTCCATAATTCAGTACCTGGTCGGCAGGCTTGTTTTCAACCATCTCAATATTTGCCGTTAAATCGTACGACTGAGAAGTATTGGCCGGCACATTTACCGTAATGGGTGCAAAGAAACTATTTGCAGGTTGCGTAATGGTTACAACAGCATCTGTGTTCAACGCCGTAATACGTAAGTAGATTGGCCTATCGCCATGAATATTGCCCCCGTTGTATGTTACTTCTGGTGCAACAAACCAGAAAGCCGTATCGGTTTGTGCATGGGGTTTCAGGCACAAAAAACAGCCATACATTACCAATAAAAGCTTTAACCATCTATTCATTGCTATCAAAGTTGCATAAAAAATGGATAGCAATAAATTACTATCCATCTTCTTTTTATTGTTACCAATATTTACATTGGTTCTTTGGTCAAGTAAACCTTTGTCATATCGTGGTAGTGGTTCTGCAGTTGATGCACATAGTGCACATCGGGATTATGTCTCCTGTCTTCCCGATACCACATTTCCATTTGCGAAAAATCACCTCCATGTGGCAGTACAATCCTAAAAGAACCTTTCATGTACTTGGCAGATCCGTCTTCATTTTCCTGCTTGGTAAAACGCAGTTTCCGTAGCTGTTCCTCTGTTAGTGGAATCGGGTGCAGGTGGTCCTGTTCAAACCAGAATTCCTGTACTTCCGTTTTCAGCTCAATCTGTTTTTCATCACCGTTCAGGCGGGTCACTTCTCCTTCCCACATTTTGTCACCGTACTCGCCCATAACAAAGTCACCAACTTTAATGTCGCTAAATTTTATCATATGGCATTCGTTTTTAGAGGGAGAAGGTAGAAAGATTTCTGTAGAAAGAAAAATGATTTTTTTGTTAGGCAGCACGCACTTGGGCTTTATCAAATTACCAACAGGTTCTGGCAAATGGTGGAACTGAATACAGTCTTGGTCTTGCCATTCAACTGCACCGCCATCGATTTGTCAAACTCCTGTATGGCCATTATTTCAATAGCCGACCCTAAGGAAAGTCCCAAAGAATTGAGGTAGGTAAGAAATGATGCGTCGTGGTTCAGCACGCCGCTGAGCTTGTACTTCTTTCCTATTTGGCAGTTACTTAAAGCAATGGCTTTGTATTGCGGCAGTTTACCATTCGCATCGGGTATCGGTTCTCCATGCGGATCAAACTTTGGATAACCCAACATTTCATCAATCCGGTTAAAGAAAAGGTCGCTTTGCAAGTGCTCAATCTGCTCGGCTATATCATGCACTTCTTCCCACCCAAGTCCCATTACATCTTTTAAGAAAAGTTCTGTAAGCCTGTGTTTACGCAAAATAAGCAATGCCTGTTTCTTGCCTTTCTCTGTTAGCTCTATTGCCTTGTACTTCTCGTATTTAATGAATTTTTTTTCGGCAAGGTTGTTCACCATGCTATTTACAGTAGGCATTTTGATGTCCAGTAACAGGGCAATCCGTTTTACGGTAATGGCTTCTTCCGTTTGTGACAAGCGGTGCAGGGCTTTCAGGTAATTCTCTTCGGTCAAGGTAATCATTCCATAAAAATAGCCAGTTTCGCGGATATAGATTATACTTTTCAAAATAAATTTGTTAGATTAATCTAACTTTATAATTTTACCGCCATAACTACGATCATGAAACAGCAACTGCTCTTACTCCTCTCCCTGCTTTATATACAGACCAATGCACAGAACCTGCATATAACAGGTTCCGTTAAAGATGCAGGCACCAAAGAGGCCTTAAGTTTTTGCAGTATAGCAGTGACCAATAGTAAAGCAGGCACAAGTACCAATGCAGCCGGAAATTTCACTTTATCGATTTCCGCAATAGCCCAACAGCAAAAGCTTATTACCAGTTATATAGGCTACCAGGTGGACACTACCTTAATTGAGCCAAACAAGGCCCATTATGTCATTTATCTTAAACCCGTACAAGGTGCATTGAATGAAGTGGTGGTAACGGGTGTGACTAAAGCCACCCTGCTAAAAGAAAATCCTGTTGCTATTAGTAACGTATCGTCAAAAACTATTGACAGAACGGTTGAGCCCAATATTATTGATGCATTGGTGAAGAATGTACCGGGATTGAATGCAGTAAAGACAGGCCCCAATATTTCCAAACCCTTTATTCGTGGCCTAGGCTATAACCGTGTGCTGACCTTGTATGATGGCATTAGGCAGGAAGGGCAGCAATGGGGCGATGAGCATGGCATTGAAGTGGATGCCTATAATATTGACAGGGCCGAAGTAATTAAAGGGCCAGCCAGTTTAATGTTTGGCTCCGATGCCGTGGCCGGCGTGGTAAGCATGTTCCCTTTTTTGCCAAAGGAAAAGGATGGCAACCTGCATGGCCGGGTGGTGAGTGAGTACCAAAGCAACAATGGCCTTATAGGAAATGGTTTCAGGTTGGGCCATAATAATGGCCATTGGTTATGGGTTGCAAGGGGCAGTTACCGAATGGCAAAAAATTACAGCAACAGTATAGATGGCAGGGTTTATAATACCGGTTTTAGGGAGACCAATATAGCTACAACTGCTGCTTATACAAGCAGTAAAGGTTACAGCAACCTGAACTTTACTTTGTACAATAACCTACAGGGCATTCCGGATGGCAGCAGGGATTCGATAACAAGGAAATTCACCAAACAAATTCATGAAGGGGCATTGGATGATATATTGAACAGGCCCATTGTTACCGATGCGGAACTGGACAGTTATGCGTTAAGTCCCTTGCACCAGCACATACAACATTACAGACTGTACAGCAATAACCATTATCAATTGGCAGCAGGTGAAATAGACGCTACCATTGGCTTACAACAGAATATAAGAAGGGAATACAGCCACCCTACCGTACCCAGGCAAGCAAGTTTATTTGTGCGGCTGAATACCATCAATTATGGCTTTAGGTACAATGCACCCACCTTTGCGAATACGGATATTACCATTGGTATAAATGGCATGTACCAAAACAACAAGAGCAAGGATGCTACGGACTTTCCCATTCCCGATTATAACTTGCTGGATATTGGTACTTATATCTATGGCAAGTGGAAGCATGATAAACTAATCATAAGTGGTGGGTTGCGGTATGATACCAGAAGCTTGAATAGTCCTGATTTTTATGTAGGCCAAAATGCTGTTACAGGGTTTGATAAACAGTATTTTTTACCAGATACTACAGGGGCCCAATTACAGTTCCCATCCATCCGTAAACATTTCAATGGCATATCCTTAAGCATTGGCTTGGCTTATGCATTTAGTGAGCAGGTAAGCCTTAAAGCCAATATAGCAAGGGGTTACAGAAGTCCGAACATTACCGAAATAGCATCCAACGGGTTGGATCCTGGTGCACATATTGTGTATTTGGGCAATAGGGATTTTGTACCGGAATTCAGCTTTCAGCAGGACCTGGGCATCAGTGTAAATTTCAACAACATAGCAGCATCTTTAAGTTTTTTCAACAACAATGTGCAGCATTATATTTACCTGACGCAATTGGTTGATGCTGGTGGCAATGCCATTGTGGATGCACAGGGCAATAAAACCTTCCAATACCAGCAGGCTGCTGCACAACTGTATGGGCTGGAAGCGGCATTGGACATACACCCGATAGCATGGAAAGGTTTCAGCTTTACCAGCAACCTATCTATTGTGCATGGCATCAATACAAAAGAGGGGCTTAGGAACAAGGGCATAGAAGGTGAATACCTGCCATTGATTCCACCAACGAAATGGTTAAGCAGCGTTGGCCAGGAAATAAAAACGAAGCGAAGCATGTTCACTGTATTAACCGCAAAAGTAGAGCTTGAATATTGTGCCGCACAGAACCGTTACCTAGCTTTGTACAATACCGAAACAGCTACGCCAGCCTATGCATTAGTTCATTGCACCGTTGGTACACAACTGAACTATACCAAAAATAATATTGTTCAATTACAGCTACAGGTGAACAATCTATTCAACATGGCCTATCAAAGCAACCTTAGCAGGTTAAAGTATTTTGAGTATTACAATGCATCGCCCAATGGCAGTTTGGGTATGTACAATATGGGCAGGAATATTTGTGTGAAGATGATTGCAGGTTTTTAAAAGTATATCAATAAGAGTGGATAGGATAAAAAGAGATAAAAGCTTTGACCTACCCTTTTAAGCTCTTAGCTAAGATTGTTACGACACGTTCAATCTACGCTTAGATAAAAGCTTATTTTTAATCTAAACGTTGATGAGTGTCCCGATAGTTATCGGGACCAGTAAAGTTGATGTATATTCCATTGCTGGTTATATAAAAAAAGCCACCCTTAACTGGTAGCTTTTTAAAATAAAAGTGGAGCCGACCGGACTCGAACCGGTGTCCAAACAAATCCGCCATAAGCTTTCTACATGTTTAGTCCGTAATTAATTGTAGGGAAATAGCCGGGAACAGACAGACCAATTACTTCCTTAGCTGGATAGTCTTAGGTTGCAGGCACAGCCTATTGCAACAGCATCTTTTTTTGTTTTGAGTCGGCGGCGGCACATGGAAAAAAGCTAAACCTGTGCGGCGGCCCAAATGGTTACTTAATCACTGATTAAGCAGCCATGGCATACTGAGTATTGCCATTTGAGTTTTGTATATTCAGATTAAGGTGCTAATTATACAACGCACCACATGCTTACACCTACAAAGAACTTTGCTGTCAAAACCAATACGGCCCCAAAAGACTGGCGGCAAACTTACAATTTTTTGTTGGGGTTGTTGACTATATTTATCATCCAATCTTTCTGCACGTTCAAAAGAAAAGACAAATTATTTACCACGAAGGCACAAAGTACACGAAGTTGAAACTTCCTTTTTATTAATGCAATTTATGGACACAACAACAGCTGCTGAATTTTATAAGGAACGGGTGGCAATACTTTCAAAGGAATTGGCACATTTGAAAAAAGCAAGCTCCCGTATTGCATGGATACGCTTATGCGTTTTTATTGCCACCGCATTTGCTATTTATCAATTATGGGGTAGTGGCGTTGTTTTGCTGCTATGCATTGCCCTTGCAGGTATTGCCGCGTTTCTATTTTTATTATCGCTTAACACAGACAATAAGAAGAAACAGGCAAACATGGAGCGTTTGATTTACCTGAATAAAGAAGAGATTGAAATATTAAACCACAATTATTTACATAGAGAAACTGGAGAGCATTTCAACATACCCACACACGCCTATGCAAACGACCTGGATATTTTTGGCAAGGCTTCCTTATACCAATACATCAACAGAACCACCTCGGAACAAGGCAAGCAATTATTGGCAACGCACTTGCTTGCAGCCCAACCTACCGCTTTTATAGTACAGCAACAGGAAGCTGTTAAAGAGCTTGCGACAAAACCCGTGTGGTTGCAGCAGTTCAGTGCTTATGGGCTTAGCAATATTGTTACGCAGGCAACACAGAAGCGTATCAATCATTGGTTGCAGGAAAAACAAACCTCTTTTACATGGCGTGGCTGGCAATGGCTGGCAAATATTTATACTGCTATTACATTAACCTCTTTTGTATTGTACATAACAGATGTAATTCCCAGCAATGCATTTTATTTATTGACGTTTATCTATTTCCTATTCTCCTTTTACCAAAGCAAAAAAATACATGCCACTTATTTGCTGCTTTCCAAAGTTGTGGATGAAGTGGCCACTTTATGGCAGCAGTTGGACTGGCTAGAGAAGGAGCCGTTTGAAAACAAGTATTTCAACGAATTAAAACAAGGCATTCAACCAAACCAGCAAACCAGTGCAGCAACAGAGATACTTGCATTGAAAAAAATATTGGACAGGTTTGATGCTCGCCTGAATGTGTTTGCATTCTATTTCCTGAATAGTTTTTTGTTGTGGGATACCCGGCAGATGCTTGCATTAATAGATTGGAAGAAACGCAATGCAGGCTATGTAAACAAATGGTTTGATGCCATTGCTGCAACAGAAGTAACCATCAGTTTGGCAACGCTGCATTACAACCAGCCTATGTTCTGTTTCCCTGACATAAGCAACCAGCATTTTGTTTTTGAAGGAAAGGCAATTGGCCATCTTTTGATACCTGCCGCAAAAAGGGTGAGTAATTCATTTATCTTGGTCGGAACCGGCAAAACCGCACTGGTTACGGGTTCCAACATGGGCGGCAAGAGTACTTTTTTAAGAAGTGTTGGCGTAAATACAGTGCTGGCATTGATGGGTTCGCCTGTTTGTGCCGAACGTTTTACTATCAGCAATATTGAGCTGATGAGCAGCATGCGTATTGCAGACAACCTTGCGGAAAGTACTTCTACCTTTTATGCGGAGCTCAAAAAATTGCAGACGATTATTGAAGCAGTAAAAGAAAACAGGAAAGTGTTTATTTTATTGGATGAGATATTGAGGGGCACCAATTCGCTGGACAGGCATACTGGCTCTAAAGCACTCATCAAGCAACTGATACAGCAACATGCTGTAGCCATTATTGCTACGCACGATGTGGAGTTGGCCAATATGGAAAGTAATTTTCCGCAAGCCATCAGCAATTACCATTTTGATGTGCAGGTGGCCAATGATGAACTGTATTTTGACTACAAATTAAAAGATGGCATTTGCCAGAGTTTAAATGCATCGATATTGATGCGTAAGATTGGTATTGAGATGAATTGAGTAATAAAGGGCAAATGTTTTTTGCAATAAGAGCTAAGGAGAAAAGGAGAACAAAAGAAGGCTGATCATTAATAGTTGATTACAATAAAAAGCCCCTGCTTTACAGCAAGGGCTTTTGAATATTCTATTAGTTGTGTACTACTTAAATATCCGCCAGAAATCAAGTCCCAATGCATAGGCCATTAGTCCAAGCAACAATATCATACCTGCTGTTTGTGCATACTCCATAAACTTGTCGCTAGGCTTGCGGCCAGTAATGATTTCAAATATGCAGAACAGTGCGTGGCCGCCATCCAAACCGGGTACCGGCAGTATATTCATAAAGGCGAGGATGATGGAGAAGATGGCTGTCAATGTCCAGAAACCCTGCCAGTCCCACTCACTACCAAAAGTATTGGCAATGCTTACCACACTGCCCAGCGAATCTTTCACCTTTACTTCTTTGGATGTGAACAAGAGTTTCAGGTTCTGGATATAGCGGTTCAATGTTTCCCAGCACTTGTTCCAGCCGGCAGGTATGGACTGTGCAAATGTGTAGGTAATATATTTGCTTCCCAACACTTCATCCATTGGCTTAAAGGCAATAAAATTATTCCCGTCCTTATCAAAATAAACTTCGGTAGAAACAGTGTCTTTTCCGTTCCTTAAAAATTTCAGCACCACGTTTTTATCCTTTGGCACTGTAAGGTTCATTACATCTGTTGAGTAGGTAATAGCCGTATCATTAAAAGCAATCAGGGTATCGCCTTTGTGCAGGTCGCCTTTTATAATTTTTACTTTCTTCAGCACCGTATCCATAATTAAAGGATAGCGTACATAGGTAAAGCCACCAAGCTTGTTCCTGTTCAGGTTTTCAATGAAGCCTGCAGGTATGGCAAGGTTAGAGCGTTGGCCATTCCTTTCAATGGTCAGTTCCTTTGCTTGGCTCATGATTATTTCCGGACCAACAGAGCCTACTTTTTCCACAGGCTTGCCAGCAACAGCTACAATCTTATCGCCATCCTGCATACCTATTTTTCTGGCCAGACTATCGGCATACAGACCATATTTCAAGTTTTCCATGGGCACATATTTCTCGCCCCAAACCCACATGATGCCAATAAAGATAACAATGGCCAGAACGATGTTTACAAACACACCACCTACCATAATGATCAGTCGTTGCCAGGCTGGTTTGCTTCTGAATTCATCTGGTTTGGGCGGAAGTTTCATGGCTTCTTTGTCCATGCTTTCATCTACCATTCCGGCAATTTTCACATAGCCACCAAACGGTATCCAACCAATGCCCCATTCCGTTTCGCCAATTTTCTTTTTAAACAGGCTGAACCATGGGTTGAAGAAGAGGTAAAATTTTTCTACCCTGCATTTGAACCATTTGGCAGGAAAGTAGTGACCCAGTTCGTGCAGCACCACCAATATGGAGAATGATAAAACAAACTGCCCGGCCTTAACAGCCACCCCACCCCAATCAATCGCTAATAATGTCATAATGCCTGTCCTCAATTAAGGAGGACCAACTTTTTTATTTGTAATAGTATGTTATCAACTTAGCACTTGGTTCAACTGCTGTTGCGTCGCACCCATGAGCTGTTAAGAATAATTGTGCTTTTATTCAAGCGTATCAACCCACCCCTTCAACAGCATTGATGCTTTGTGTTTATTGTTGCCCCTCCGAAGAGGGGATGAACATTTGTGCCAACTACATTGCATATATCAGTAGCCATTCTGCCCAAAACCTTACAGCAGCTACATTTCAATTAATGTGGCTGCAAAATTACGGGCCTCGCCGTCGCTTTCAAACAGCTCTTCCAATGTCGGTTTTTCAATGAATGGAATCTTGTTAATGGTACGTTCCACCATTTCTGTAATATCCAAAAAGCCTACCCTGTTACGCAAAAAAGCATACACGGCAATTTCATTGGCTGCATTCAAAATGCAGGGCATATTGCCACCTTTGTTCAGTGCTTCTATTGCCAAAGCAAGGCTCCTGAACGTGCGTAAATCGGGTTCCTCAAAAGTGAGGGTATCCGGTTTCCTGAAATCGTACCTGGGAAACTTGTTGGGTATGCGTTGCGGAAAAGCCATCGCATACTGAATGGGCAGCTTCATGTCGGGCAGGCCCATCTGTGCCTTGGTGCTTCCATCCTCAAACATCACCATGCTGTGTATGATGCTTTGCGGGTGTACCACTACCTGTATCTGCTCTGGCCGTAAATTGAACAGCCATTTTGCTTCAATCATCTCCAGCCCTTTGTTCATAAGGGTTGCAGAGTCTATGCTTATTTTTGCCCCCATGCTCCAATTGGGATGCTGCAGGGCATGGTCACGTTTTACGTTCACCAAAAAATTCGGCTTCCTTCCCCTGAAAGGGCCACCGCTTGCGGTAAGTACGATCTTTTCGATTTTGTTCCTTCCTTCTCCTACCAGGCATTGAAAAATGGCCGAGTGTTCGCTATCAACAGGAATAATGGGTATCCTTTTTTCCACCGCCTTCTGCATCACGATGTCGCCTGCCACTACCAAGGTTTCCTTGTTGGCCAATGCAATGGGTTTTGCATTTTCAATGGCCATTAAAGTTGGCTTTAAGCCCGCATAGCCAACAATGGCTGCCAGCATCATATCGTAGCAGTCCATAGCCGCCGCTTCTTCCAGGGCCTTTTCGCCTGCAAATACTTTTACATCGGTATGGGACAGAGCATCTTTTACTTTCTCGTATTTTTTCTCGTCGCCAATTACCACACAGTTCGGGTTAAACTGCAATGCCTGTTTCACCAGCAATTCGTCGTTGTTCTGGGCCGTAAGTATCTCGGCCGAAAAAAGTTCGGGATTGGCTGCAACCACTTCCAGTGCCTGTGTGCCAATAGAGCCTGTGGAACCAAATATTGCGATGCGTTTTGTTGGCATATTCTATGGATAAATGAAACGGGGTAAAGATAGGGGAAAGCTAAAGAATGTTTCAGGCTAAAAAAGGCATTAATCCATCGGCAATTTTCCTGTCGTTGCTCAGCCGTGGCACTTTGTTCTGCCCCCCAAGTTTACCAATAGATTTCATGTAATCGATGAAGCCATTCTTACGCAATTTCCTTACCTGCAAACGTTGCAGGATGTTGCCCGTAATCAGGTCGTCATAATACACGTTTTTGGCCCTTAGGTTATCGTCCACTTTTTGAATAAACGCATCTATATTGTCAGGTTCATTTTCAAATTCAATAAACCATTCATGGTAGCTTTTGCCTTTGCCCTGTGCAATATTGGGGGCAACGGTAAACTCCACCACTTTTATGTTTTCTTCGTTTGCAGCTTTTAGCAGTGCATATTCCACTTCTTCGCCAATTACATGTTCGCCAAAGGCGGATATAAAATGCTTCGTCCTGCCACTCACCACAATACGGTAGGGATTGGTACTTACAAATTTTACGGTATCGCCAATATTGTAACCCCACAAACCAGCATTGCTGTTGATGATGAGTGCATAGTTCTCTCCCACTTTTACATCCTGTAACGATAGTCTTGTTGGATGTTCGTTGAATATTTCGGCAGCGGGTATAAATTCATAATAAATGCCGCTGTTGGTATTCAGCAACAAGCCTTCTGCTGTTTGCGAATCCTGAAAGGCAAAAAAGCCCTCGCTTGCCGGAAAGAGTTCGAGTGTGTCTATTTTTTTACCGATGCTTTCAAACAGTTTTGCTTTGTAGGGCTCAAAGTTTACACCGCCCTGTACCATGATGCTGAAATTGGGGAAGAGGGCGGCTATTTTCTGCTGGCTTTTTTCTGTAAGCCTGTCAAAGTACATCTGCACCCAAGGTGGTATGCCACTAATCAGCGTCATATCCTGCTGAATGGTTTCCGCAACTATTTTGTCCAGTTTTGTTTCCCAATCTTCTATGCAGTTGGTTTCGTAGGACGGTAGCTGGTTGGTGCGTAAATACCGGGGCACATGGTGGTTTACAATACCGCTTAACCTTCCGGTTGGTATGTCTGCAACCCTTTCCAGTTCGGGGCTGCCGCTCAGGAAAATCATTTTGCCATTTGCAAAAGCGGTGTTACCTGTTTCGGCCATATAACATAACAGGGCATTGCGTGCCGTGTTGATGTGGTTGGGAATGGAGTCTTTTGTAATGGGAATGTATTTTACACCACTTGTAGTGCCGCTTGTTTTTGCAAAGTATATGGGCTTGCCTTTCCATAGCACGTTCTGCTTGCCTTCCTTTATCTGCTCTATGTATGTTTTGATCTGCTCATAGTCACGAACGGGTACAGCTTGTACAAACTCCGTGTAATTGTTGATGTTGGTAAATTGATGGTCCCTGCCAAAAAGGGTATGCCTGCCCACTTTAAGCAAGTTGTTCAGTATGGCCTGCTGGTCTGCCACAGCATTGGCCATATTCTTTTTTACCTGTTTGTATGTGTAATTGGCAAAAGGTTTTGCCAGGAGTGATTTTAGATTCATGCCTCAAATCTTGAAGCACCAACTGTTGCTGATGCCGATTGTTAATTGTAGGTGTATTCCATAAAGCCCAGTACATGCCTGGCTTTGTCAAAGCAAACTTCTTTTGCCTTAAAGCCTTTTTCGTTGTAGCTGTACTTCCATACAAGGTAGTTGGATCCACCAGTTCTCACCTGTGTCATTTTTGTAAGCTTACCATCGGCATCGTATTCGTACAAACAGTCGGGAAGCATCTTGCCATTGTCTTGGTTGTACCTTACAATATCCGTAACCCTGTTGCTTGCATCAAAATAATAGTAGTAGGTTTCTTTTATATAATCAACACCGTTGGCCTTGTTCCTTTTTCTCCATTGCTCAATGCCCGGGTTGCCTTTTTCATCGTACACCAGAATGATCCTGGTGGTATCGGTACCGTTTTTAATTTTCAGCATCTGTTCAGGTTGTCCCTTGCTGTTGTATTGCCATACATGCATTTCGCTTTGGTAGCCATTAATGGTGGTATCAAAGCTAACAGAGGCAATACTTTGCAGCTTTCCGGCTTCATCGTACACGTAGTCAACCGTGGTGGTTACGTTAACGGACCTTTCTTCTGTTTTGCTGATGCGGCCATTTTCGTAATAGCTTGTCAACTCGGAACTCACGCCATCGGATGTTGATGTGGCAGTGGTCATTGTTTTGCCATCGCTGCTCAGTTCCTGCAATACCGAAAAGCCTTCCGCAACTTCGTTATTGGCATCTTTGCTAATGGCTTTTACCTTTCTTATTTTGTTGCTGCGTAGCTGTTTGTAATTGGTATTGGTTTGTTGGTTGGCAACAATATCGTTGTAATAGTATTGTGCATGGGCCATTACTATAAAACCAGTGAGTATAATAAAGAGGATTGTTTTTTTCATGGTCTGTCAAAATTCAGCTTCAAATGTAACAACAGGTTCATCAACATACAAAAACAACTGCACAATGTTGTTGATGCTTTGCAAGAGTTCTGTATTTTTAGCCCAACATTAACAAGGTGAGTCATTTAAAAGAAAGAAAGGAAAAAGTTTGTCTAAACTGCGGTGCCGCCATTTATGGCCGTTACTGCCATGTTTGCGGGCAGGAAAATATTGAGACCAAAGAAAGCTTCTGGCATTTGGTTACGCATTTCGTTTACGACATCACGCATTTTGATGGCAAATTTTTCAGTACCATCAAGTACCTGTTGTTCAGGCCAGGCTATCTCTCCAATGAATATCTAAGGGGCCGCAGGGCCAGTTACCTGCATCCTATTAAACTGTATGTTTTTACTTCTGCATTTTTTTTCCTGATCTTTTTTAGTTTTTATAAAGAAACAGAACTTGTTGAAAAGAAAGGTTCTTCATCAGAGAATGTTGCCAGTATTATTGAAAATCTGCAACAAAAGAAAGCAGCATATGAAGGCAGCATACAAGTAAAAGCCATACCCGCCGCAACAGTTACTGTTTTGAAAAAAAAGATAGCAATAATTGATAGCAATATTGCCTTATTGCAGCGGGACTCGACATTTAAAAAGAAAATTATAGCGGACGATGAAGAACTTCCCGATCTTCCTTTAAGTTCTGATAAACAGAAATACACATCCATTGCTGCATATGATTCAATACAAAACACCCTGCCAAAAGATGAAAGGGACGGATTTATTATCCGCACCATTAGAAAATTGGATATAAAAAAACAACTGAAATATGGCGACAACAAAAAAGCTTACTGGGAAAATCTAAAGGAAAACTTCATTCACCATTTTCCGCAACTGCTCTTTACTTCGCTGCCATTGTTTGCCTTAATGCTACAATTGCTGTATGTACGCCAGAAAAGGTTCTATTACATGAACCATGCAATATTTGTGATACACCTGTATTGCGGCACTTTTATTATCCTGCTATTGCGTTTATGGATTGGCAGCATCTTTCATTGGTTCCATGCCGTGATACCCGGGTTTTTAAGGGCAATCATCTTTTTTGCAACCATGCTTTATTGGTACAAATCGTTTAGGAATTTTTATGAACAGCGAAGGGGCAAAACCATTCTTAAGTTTATTATACTCATGTTCCTTACTTGTTTTCTAATGGTTTTTCTATTTGTAGCCTTTGGTATTTTTTCAGTATTCTCTATTTAATTAGTTATGAATAAAACAGCAGTATCCGACAGTTTCCTCCGTCTTGTAAAAATCATGGACGAGTTGCGTGAACAATGTCCATGGGATAAAAAGCAAACCATACATACATTAAGGCCATTAACCATAGAAGAAACTTATGAGCTGGCAGATGCCATTACAACGGATGACTGGAAAGGCATTAAGGAAGAATTGGGCGATGTATTGCTGCACCTGGTGTTCTATGCAAAAATTGGAAGTGAGCAGCAACAGTTTGAACTGGATGAAGTGATCAATGGCGTGTGCGATAAACTGATTGGCCGTCACCCGCATATTTATGGCGATGTAAAAGTGGCCGATGAAGAGGACGTGAAACGCAATTGGGAAAAAATAAAACTGAAAGAAAACAAGAACAAAACCGTACTGGGTGGTGTTCCCACATCTTTACCGGCAGTTGTAAAAGCAACCCGCATACAAGAAAAAGCAAAGCAGGTGGGCTTTGAGTGGGAGAACAAAGAAGATGTATGGAAGAAAGTGGAAGAAGAAATGGGCGAACTGCAAGAAGCCATTACCGAAAACAACCAGGAACATATTGAAGAGGAATTTGGGGATGTACTGTTTAGCCTGATAAACTATGCACGGTTTTTGCAAGTTGATGCCGAAGGCGTACTGGAAAAAACAAACCGCAAATTCATTTACCGTTTCCAGCAGATGGAATCCATTGCAACAGCCAGCGGCAAGGCCCTTGCAGACATGACGCTTGAAGAAATGGATGCCATTTGGAATGAAGTAAAAAAACAAAAGCAAGTATAATTGATTACCAACTTACGCAATGCAATTTTTAAGCATGGGTATTTAATTATTACGGCTGCATGGCTGTACACTATTTCATTTATTGTAAACAATTACCTTAGCTACACCGCTTCGCCCAAAAAAGTACAGCAGCAATTGGAACACTACCTTGCTGCAAGTGAACAACGTTTTGAAACCATTATTGCAGATACTTCTTTTACCAATGCACTTATAAACGACACAGTTGCGTCCCCACAAAAAATTGCACTTACCAAAGAAACATTTGGTATTGCGGCCTATGCATTGAACGATATTGGCAACCCCATTATCTCGTACTGGAACAGCAATAAGTATTATACAACCCATGAGGACCTTGCAAGAAAAGACAGTAACTATTTTCTGCATTATCAGAATGGCGATTTTGAATTCATCAAACGTTCGCTCCGCATCAACAAGCAGGTATATGTTTTTACGGCAATGGTTCCGGTACGCTGGGATTATTTTATAGAGAACAAGTACTTAACAGCAGGGTTTGCCAACTTTCCCAGCCTGGAAAGCCAATACGAAATAACCAATGCACCCAACGCATTTGTTGTGAAGAACGCCCTGCAGCAACCATTATTTAAAATACAGCTTAAAGCCACCAAAGAACCGCATTACGACGTTGCAACCATTGTGCTGCGTACAATGGCCATACTGTTGCTGCTGTTTTTTTTGAATGCATTGGCCAATGAAATAGTAAGACAGAACAGTTTCAGACAGGGAATGATTTTTTTAGCAGTAAGCGTTTTCCTGTTAAGGCTGCTTACTTACTGCGTTCCGTTTCCATTCAATTTTAATGAGCTTGCCCTGTTCGATCCATCCATTTATGCATCCAATTTCCTGCATCCTTCTTTGGGCGATCTGTTGATCAATACAGTACTGTGCTTTTGGCTTGCAGGTTTCTATAAGTTCAACACGGTTGACAGCAGCAACAAAACAGGTTCCAACAAAGCAACGGCTTACCTGAATATTTTTGTTTTAACGGCTGCCGCATTGCTCTTGGCCATTATTGTAAGAAGCTTGGTTATCGATTCCAAAATATCTTTTGATGTAAGCAATTTCTTCAGCCTTACTATTTACAGTTTCATCAGCTTTGTCATCTTATGTTTTGGTGCGTTGTCTTTCTTTCATTTATCGCATATACTGTTACGGAAGGTCTTTGAAAATAATATGCCCATTTACTTACAGCTGTTTGCTGTGGCTATATCGGGCCTCGTCTTATTGAGCTTTAATATCGGGCATCCATCCATTGCATCCAACCTGGTAATCATAAGCTGGGTAATGCTGTACCTGCTTATTTGCAATTACCGAAAGGGCGACATCAACCTTTCCATACTCCGCTCTTCATTCGCTATTTTCTGGGTCATGTTTTTTGCATTGTCTGTGGCTACATTGGTCATGTACCAGAACAGCAACAACGAGTTGGAGCAGCGAAAGAAATATGCAGAGAACCTTGCCTTGCAGGCAGACCCCGCAAGCGAAAACCTGTTAAGCATTGCCACCACCAATTTTAGCGACGATTTCCTTTCGGCCAATTATAACAGGCTGCAAAGCGAGTTTTCCAATAAGTTCATTAAAGACAGTTTGATTAACGAAAATTTCTCGGGCTACCTTAATAAGTACGATACCCGGATATATACATTCGACAGCCTGTTCCATCCTTTGTTCAATGACGATTCAACAAGCTACCCGGTTATCAAAACCATCATCATTAATCAAGGCAAACTAACCAGCATTAAGGACCTGTACAGCTACGATAACGCCAATAAAAAATTTGCCTACCTGTACGAGAAACAGATTTTCAGGAAATCATTAACGCTGGGCTATCTGTTTGTGGTAGTGAAACCCAAACGTTATAAAAGCGAAGCATTGTACCCCGAACTGTTCAGGCAGGTGCAGGACCTTACTTCGGACTTTAACAGCAACTATGCTTATGCTGTTTATAACAATGGCAAAATGATCAATCATTACAATGATTACAGCTTCCCTACCGAACTGGACAAGATTACCCTGCCCAAATTACAGTCGTCGCAAAAAAGTGCTGATGGCTATACAGAACTTTGGTACAATGCGGGCAATGGCAAGTGGGTAATTGTTGCCAAGAAAAATGCATGGTCGCTAGAGCTGATTACTTTGTTTGCCTACTTGTTCTGTGTGTTCCTTTTGGTGATTGCTTCTTTTCATATTGGCGGTTTTTTGTTACGCACCAGGTTCAGGCCACACGAGTTGAAGCAGGTGTTCCAGTTCAATATACGTTCGCAAATACATGCCACCATCATCTTCATTAGTTTCTTTTCCTTTATTGTAATTGGCATTGCAACCATCTCGTTTTTCATTTACCGTTTCAACCAAGGCAACCAGGAAAGATTGTCAAAGTCCATACAGGTCATGAGCAACGAGATTGAGGAGAAAGTGAACCTGGTTCGTTCACAACTTGCTTTTGATGATGTGCTGACCATTAACGATGTTGGTTTTGGCAGCGACCTGGAGCGTAAGATAAACGAGGTTTCTGATGTGCACAATGTTGATGTGAACTTTTACAATGCAAGCGGCACCTTGATTGCATCCACACAGCCCTATATATACAACAAACATTTACTGAGCGACAAGATTGACCCAACAGCCTACTACGAACTTAGCATCAATAAAAAAATACGGTATATACAATCCGAGAAAATTGGCAGCTTTCCTTACCTCAGCATCTATATACCCATTAGCGACGAAGAAGGCAATACCTATGCTTACTTAAACATACCTTACCTTAATTCGCAGGCCGAACTGAACCAGGAAATATCCGGCTTCCTGGCTACGCTCATCAACCTGAATGCTTTTATTTTCCTGCTGGCAGGTGCCACTGCATTTTTGATTACCAACCGCATCACTTCATCCTTTGGATTGATTACAAAAAAGATGAAAGAAATAAACATTGGTAAAGTGAATGAAGAAATTGAATGGACATCGAAAGACGAGATTGGCGTATTGGTAAACGAGTACAACAAAATGGTAAACAAGCTGGAACAAAGTGCCCGTGCCCTTGCCCAGAACGAACGTGAAGGTGCATGGCGTGAAATGGCCAAGCAGGTGGCCCACGAAATAAAGAACCCTCTAACGCCCATGAAGCTGAGCATACAGTACCTGCAACGTGCCATTAACAACAACTCAGACAATGTAAAAGAGCTGTCCAAAAAAGTGGCCGAAACACTTGTGCAGCAAATAGACCAGTTGTCCAATATTGCTGGCGATTTTTCGCAGTTTGCCAATATCAGCAATGTTAGCCCCGAAAAATTCGACATCAGCGAAACCATTGCTTCATTGGTGCAACTGCATCAGGCCAATGAAAAAGTACATATCGAATGGAAGAAGGAAGAGGGTACATATTTGGTGCTGGCCGATAAACTCCAGATCAACAGGTTGCTTACCAACCTCCTCAAAAATGCCATTGAATCTGCCGATGAAAAGACGAGTATCCATATCACCATCCACCAACAAATCATTGATGGTTTTATACAGGTTTCCATTACAGACAATGGCAACGGCATACCCAAAGAAATGCGTAGCAAGATATTTACACCCAACTTCACTACCAAGTCGTCGGGTACCGGCCTTGGCCTTGCCATTTGTAAAGGCATTATAGAACATGCCAATGGGCATATCTGGTTCCAGACCGAAGAAAACAAGGGAACCACATTTTTTGTAACCATGCCATTGGCTGTTTAGTGGATTCATGTTACCAGCAACAGCACATCATTCAGTTCCAGTGGCGTCGCACCCATCAGCAAAAGAACAGAGCCGAACTTTTAAGTAGTGTATCAGCTTAACGAATATCAGGTTGTCCCGATAGTTATCGGGACTGTCTAAACTGGATTGGAACCAATATACAAAAACTGATTATCGGATGAGAGAAGGTATATGTCAGGTTGAGCCTGTCGAAACTGGTATTTGATTAAGATTCCGTTTATCATACTTCGGCATGGCAATAAATATCTTGAACTACTTTCTTTCATCCGATAGTCAAAATAAAAAAGCCCCTTTCGGGGCTAAAGCTATATGTAGTAATGTATAATTATTCACCGCTTGGTTTAACCAGGCCCAACTTGGCTTCCAGGCTCAGTGTTGCATGTGGCACCGCCCTAAGCCTTGCCTTGTCTATCAATTTACCGGTTACACGGCAAATTCCATAGGTTTTGCTTTCAATACGCCTAATGGCTTTTTCCAAATGGTCTATAAAAGTAATCTGCCTGCTGGCCATCTGGCTCAACTGCTCACGTTCCATGCTCATGCTACCATCTTCCATTGTCATGTAACGTGCATCATCATTATCGCCACCCATTTCATCCTTACGGGTTATCAGACCCTGTAAATAGGCCAGTTCCTTTTTGGATGTTTCCAGTTTCTTATTGATCAGTTCCCTGAATTCGTTCAAGTCTGCATCGCTGTATCTTACAAGCGGCTCATTCGATTTTGTTGTTTCTGTTCTCTTTTCCAAAGCTGTATATCCGGGGTTATAAGGTACACTTGTTTTAGTTGTTGTTTTGGGCACTTTCATTTCTTTTACAGGTTCTTCCTTCTTCTTCATCGGAAGCTGCTTTAAAGGAATGACTGTTGTGGATTTTTCCACACCGCTTACTTTATTGGCCACAGGTTTTGGTGGCTTATAAGGTTTAAATGCCTTTGTTGGTTTCTCTGCTTTTTCTGGTTTTGACACTTTAGCCGGCTTTTCTATCTTTTGTTTTTCTACAATTTTCTCTTTTACGGGTGCTGCCTTTTGTGCTGGTTTGGCAGCGGTAGCGGCTTTTTTTGTATCAGCTTTTGCAACAGGCTTAGGTGCTGGCTTTACAGCTTTAGCAGGGGCCTTGGGTGCAGGTTTGGCAGGTGCCGCCTTTTTGGCTACCGGTTTCTTGGCAACAGGTTTGGCAACCACTTTAGCTGGTTTTGCTTTTGCGGCAGGGGCAGTTTTCTTGGCTACAGGTTTTGCGGCAGGTTTAGCTGCCGGCTTTGCAGGTTTGGCTGGGGCTTTGGCCGAAGCTTTTTTTGCAACAGGTTTTGATACTGGTTTTGCTACTTTAGCTGGAGTTTTAGCTTTAGCTGCAGGTTTTTTTGTAGCCATGAGTTTTTATCCTTTTTTGGTTACTGCCACTTTAAGCAGAGCCTCATTAACTTCAATATCAATGCCACCGTTTAATTGTGGCACCAAGTCAATGTTATCTGCCAAAATTTCGCCGCAAATATAGTTTTTAAATTCATTTACAGCATTCAGGATTTCATTTGGCAAGCCATCCTGCTGTATTTGCACGAATATACGGTCTGTAAGTTCAAAACCATTTTCTTTTCTAATATTTTGTACACGGTTTATAAACTCCCGGGCATTGCCTTCTTTTTGAAGGGTTTCGGTAATGGTAATATCCAGGGCTACCGTTAAGCTGCCTTTGGATGCCACGCTCCAGCCCGGAATGTCTTCGGCCGAAATCTCCACATCGCCAGTTTCAAGCTGAAAATCCAGCGTTGAAAGCTTAAGGTTGATGAAACCGTTCTGTTCCAGTTCAGCAATCTGATGCTGGTTAAAATTGGTGATCAAAGCAGCCGCCTCCTTCATATTTGCTCCCAGCTTTGCCCCCAGGCTCTTAAAGTTGGCTTTTACCTTTTTCTTTATAACTCCTTCTGTTTCAGTAATGTATTCGAGCTCTTTTACGTTTACCTCACTTTTAATCAGGTCTTCAACCTTTTCCAATTGCACTTTCATATCTGGGTTCAGTACCGGAATCATTACTTTTTGCAATGGCTGGCGTACCTTGATATTTACTTTTTTGCGTAGCGACAGTACCAGTGAGCAGGTATCCTGTGCCAACTGCATCCTTTCTTCCAGTGCCGTGTCTATTGCTTCCGTATTTGCCTTTGGAAAAGGTGCATGGTGTATGGACGAGCAGTTGTGTTTGCCTGTAACGGCATTGAGGTTCTGGAAAACCGCATCGCTAAAAAATGGCGATATGGGTGCAATTAAGCGGATAACGGTTTCCAGGCATTCGTATAAAGTCTGGTAAGCTGAAATTTTGTCGGTTTCGTACTCACCTTTCCAGAAACGGCGGCGGCACAAACGTACGTACCAGTTGCTCAAATGCTCATCCACGAATTCTTCTACCAGCCGGCCGGCAATGGTGGGCTCGTATTGCTCCATTGCTTCGGTTACTTTCTTAATCAACGTATTGAGGGATGACAGCACCCAACGGTCAATTTCCGGGCGTTGTTGCAAGGGAATGTAGGCTTCCTTAAAGGCAAACCCATCCACGTTGCTGTACAGGGCAAAAAACTGGTAGGTGTTGTATAGTGTACCAAAGAACTTGCGTTGCACTTCTTGTATGCCCGCAATATCGAATTTCAAATTATCCCAAGGCGATGCATTGGTAACCAGGTACCAACGGGTGGCATCGGCACCATATTTTTCAATGGTATCAAATGGGTTTACAATATTGCCCAAACGCTTGCTCATTTTAACGCCATTCTTGTCAAGCACCAAACCATTGCTTACCACGGTTTTGTAGGCACGTCCATCTACTTTATCGGTTGGCAGGCCTGCTTGCTGCAATTCTTCTATCACACTTTCTTTTATCAGGGCACCAATGGCATGTAGGGTGTAGAACCAGCCGCGTGTCTGGTCAACGCCTTCGGCTATAAAGTCGGCAGGATAGTTTTTGGCAAAAATTTCTTTGTTCTCAAACGGGAAATGCCATTGTGCATAAGGCATGGCACCACTGTCAAACCAAACGTCAATTAGGTCTGGAACTCTTAAAAGTATTTCTCCATCATTAAACAATAGGATTTCGTCAACTAGAGGCTTATGTAAATCAAGTTCCTCAAATTCCGATAATGGTTTTAAATAATTTTTAAGGATATCAAATGAGAACCTTGCAGCCTGCAAACTGAATAGGCCAAAATTGGGGTTTGAAAACACATCATGAAATGTTTTGAAAGATGTTGAGTAAGCATCTTCCAAAGTCACTTTTTGCAAATGTTCATTTACTTCAAAAGGCAATGTCCCTTCGACATTTTTATAGTCTTCTGCAAATCGTTTTTTGTCTAGAACAAAACCTCTGCTTTTTAACTCATCTACGCTTCCAATACACACTTGAACATCACCATTCATTGATTTCCAAACAGGCAAAGGCGTACCCCAAAAGCGGCTACGGCTAAGGTTCCAGTCCACCATATTCTCCAGCCAGTTGCCAAAACGGCCTTCGCCGGTTGACTTTGGTTTCCAGTTAATGGTCTTGTTCAGTTCAACCATCCTGTCTTTTAGGGCAGTGGTTTTTATGAACCAGGCATCCAACGGATAATACAGGATCGGTTTATCGGTACGCCAGCAATGCGGATAGCTGTGCTCGTATTTTTCTACTTTAAAGGCACGGTTTTCTTTTTTCAGCTTTACGCAGATGTCAACATTCACATCCTGGTAATCCTTTTCGTCCTTGTAATTTTTTACGTAACGGTTGCTGAATTCGCCAAGGCCATCCACAAATTTTCCTTCCTTGTCAACCATGGTCAATATGCCGATGCCGTATTTTTTACCTACACGGTAATCGTCTGCACCAAAAGCAGGTGCTGTGTGAACGATACCGGTACCATCTTCGGTAGTAACGAAATCACCCACAATTACACGGAACGAATCGCCGCCGGTTTCTTTGTTTGCTTCATAAGGTAATAGTTGTTCGTAACGGCATTCTTCTATTTGTGAGCCTTTGAACTCGGTCAATATTTTCCAGGGCAACAGTTTAACTTCTGCATTGTAATTTTCAAAGTCGCCGTTCTCCCCTTCTTCTTTAAAATATTTTCCTATCAAGGCTTTGGCAAGCACCACATTTACAGGAAGGTGGGTATATGGATTGAATGTCTGTACCAGCACATAATCAATATTTGGCCCAACCGTTAACCCAAGGTTTGAAGGAAGGGTCCATGGCGTGGTTGTCCATGCCATAAAAAAAACATCATCGTTACCCGCAGCATCAAACAAAAACTTTGACCGGTCGTTTTTTACCGCTTTGAACATGACTACCGCACTGGTGTCCTTTACGTCTTTATACGTACCAGGTTGGTTCAGTTCGTGGCTGCTTAAACCTGTACCCGCTGCAGGTGAGTAAGGCTGTATGCTTACACTCTCGTAGAGTAAATCTTTATTGTATAATTGTTTTAAAATCCACCAAAGGCTTTCTATATAGTTATTTTCGAACGTGATGTAAGGGTTATTCAGATCAACCCAGTAGCCCATTTTTTTGGTGATGCCGTCCCATTCGTTCTTGTAACGCAAAACGGCTTCGCGGCATTTTTGGTTGTAATACTCAACGGTTACTTCGTTGCCGAATTTGTCTTTCTTACCGGTACCTATATCTTCTTTGGTAATGCCCAATTCTTTTTCCACGCCTAGTTCAACAGGCAAGCCATGCGTATCCCAGCCACCCTTGCGTTTTACCTGGAAGCCCTGCATGGTTTTGTAACGGCAAATCAGGTCTTTCAATGTTCTTGAAATAACATGGTGAATGCCTGGCATGCCATTGGCACTGGGTGGGCCTTCGTAAAACACAAAAGGCTCAGCACCTTCCTTTAGGTCGATGCTCTGTTGAAACGCATTGGTTTCTTCCCATTTTGCCAATATTTCTTTTTCTATGGAGGGAAGGTTGAGGCCTGAAAATTCTTTGTACTTGCTGCTCATATCATCGTTCAGTTTCAAGACCATGAAGGTCTTTATTTTAAGGAGAGCGAAGGTAAGGATATGAGTGGAAAAATTTTAGCCAGCAATTCTGTACTTTTTATACCATATACCCAGTAAAATACCCATTATTGTGCTGATGATGATGGCAATGCCATAGCTGAACAATGGCGAGGAAATCCAGCTTGCCTGGGCATTGTATATGCTTGCAAACAGCTCTACCCCCAGCGGGAAGGCAATGAAGCAGCCAATTTTAAACCAGCCAGCATTTTTATTGTGGTAGATAAACGCAACTATACATGCAATAATGATTAGCCCAAAAACAATGGGGTTTAACCATGGGCCAAGCGATAACATGCGGCCAAACATAGCTGCAACAGTTTCTGTAGCAAGGCTTAGCAGGAAAATATAGAAATAATTGTTTGCCTTAAACAAGGTTTGCCAGTCCAATTTTTTATTGACCGATTGGGCAGAAAGAAAAATGGAGAGAATAACAGTTGCCGGGAGCGTTCCCCTAATGATTAGCTCTGTGTACCTGTTATCATAAATAATATCGCCCATTGTTTGGCGGGATTGGAGATACATGTTGGTTCCTAAGAATTTGCCAAGCGGAATCCAGGTTAACAGACCAACCATCATTGCAAATAAGGAAACTACCCAAATATTATTGTCAAACACCTTTTCTTTGAAAAATTTGCTAATACGCTCCCCGTTTCTAAATATCAATACCACCAATAGCAAAATAATCAAGTGTATGCATGCCAACACCAAAGCTGCATTTGTGGTACCCATTTTACCCGATGCATTGGTGTAACCTATCAATATCTCTGAAAACTCCAGGATGTTCTTTATTAAAATGGTGAGCCCTATACCAATAAAAATAAACACCCATTCTTTATTCAAAATGTGGGTACCATTTACTTTCCTGAACTCATGTATCAGTTCATCTTTATTGCCCAAACGAATTTTGGCTACCTCGAACGCCTCAAAAGCTGTCAGGCCTTTTTGCTGAAGCATTTGTACAGTATCGTATAAATGACTTTTCAATTCCCTCGAATCATTACTGGTTATTGTACCTGCAGACGATAGCTGGTGCACGAATGCATCAATAGCTATTGATAATTGAAATTCAGTTGCCATAAGTTTTGTAATATTTGGTTTACGGATTGCCAGTTTTCTTTTTCTGTTTGTAGTTGCTTTTTGCCCAATGACGTAAGCTTATAGTATTTTCTCTCCCTACCGTTTTCGGCCTTGTACCATTTAGATGCGATCCATTGGTGGGCTTCCATTTTTTTTAATATAGGATATAATGTACCCTCGGCAAATTCCAGCTGGCCGTTGCTTTGTTCTTTAATGGCTTTAATAATTTCATATCCATAGCTTTCGCCTTTGGCAAGTACAGCCAGTATCATGGGAAATGAAGATGCGGCAATAAGGTCTTTTGGCAAATCAGGCATAGCAGTTCTAAGTGTTTGTACAAATATACATAGAACTACTATGTATATTCCAAACAAAACCTTGTATTTTATTAAACAAAAAAACCAGCCCTTAAGGGCTGGCTCTATTTTTTCTGGGGGCTAAATACTATTTTACAGCTACGTCTTTATCGGCTCCAACAAATTTTTCAATTACTGTTTTGGCTTGCTTACCAGCCTCATCCAGTGTAATTGTTTTGGCATTCCATTGCTTTTGCAATGAACCAAAATATTCATCCAATCTTTTGCTCTCTACTTTATTTTTTAAGTTGATGGCAGACTGTGCCTTAACCACTGCATCCCATTGCGTCCTGATAACGGTCCAAAAAGCACCGTTTTTGTCCCACCAGGCTTTTGCAGCAGCACATTTGCTGTCGGGCAATTTCACGTAAGCATTCAACCCTTTTTCCTGTACCAATAATTTCTCGGCATTGCCTTCTTTGATGATCTTGTCGTTGTCTTGCTCATGCAGGTAACCAGCTGCGTTTAAGGCAATACGGTTGCCTCTTTTCAGTATCTGGTAATCGTTTCTTGTACTATATTCACGACGTGGCAAGGGGGCATTGGTTGTGTTTTCCCAATAGGTTTTGCCATTGGCAGTAATCCATGAACTGGTACCTTGATAACGCGGGGCATCATCAACTTCCCAAACAGTTTGTGTCCATTTTCCTTTTGTTTCCTCAGCAGGAATGGCCTGTTTTGTCCATTGCTTATTGCCTTGGTAAACCAGGATATCGTTTGCCTGGTATTCCCAATCCTCACGCCAGTGCTTTACAATCATGGTATCATTTATTACCAATAAATGCTGGATGATGATTTTGTTATTGGAAACGGCAATAGGCAAAGCCAACTCGGCAGTGGCGTGGCTATGTTCACGGTCGTGGAATTTATAAGTTGTGTCTGGAGCAAATGTTTCGGCATACCTAAAATCCACATCGAAGCAGCCACACAATTTTTCAATATTCTTTTTGCCCTCTTGCTGCTGGGCCCTGGCAGAAACTACTGTTGCCAATAACAGTATAGAAGTGATCAGTCTTTTGTTCATTATTAATATAAGTTTTACAATTGAGTGACAAAAGAACTGCAATGACAATTCAATGACTTACGGAAAGGGTAAATCGGAGTTACGCAAACGGGAAATGTATTTGAGGAATGAGAAAATGACCTCCTGCAATTGAGGGAATAAAAAAAGCCCTGAAAGGGCCTTGTAGTGGGGAGCAGACTTGAACTGCCGACCTTCGGGTTATGAATCCGATGCTCTAACCAGCTGAGCTACCCCACCGTTTTGGGCTGCAAATATAGGGGGTTTGGTTAAAATAGTGGAAGTAGGGCCAAAAGTTTTTGGTTCAACAGCAAATGTTGCGGGGTTATCTGTTGATTGGAATGAATGAATCTAGTATTTCAGCAACCGTTCTATACGTTCTGCAACTTTTGCGGCAGTGGGTAGCATGGCTGCTTCCAATGCAAGGTTAATGGGCACTGCAGGTAAGTTCAATGCACCCATTACTTCTACTTTGGCGTCTAGAAAATGGTAGCATTGATTGGATACACGGAGCGATAATGCTTCTGCAAACGAATTGTTTTGCTGCTCTTCGGTTAGTACCAATACTTTTCCGTGTTTACGAACACTTGAAAAAACCAGTTCCTCGTCTAAAGGGTACAGCGTACGCAGATCGATAATTTCTACTTTGCCTGCAAATTTTTCTGCTGCAGCTTTGGCCCAATAAACACCCATACCATAAGTAATAATACAAACTGTTTCGCCTTTTTTTACCTTATCTGCCTCAGCAGCCACAACAACATTTGCTTTACCTAAAGGCAATACATAATCTTTTGAAGGCTCTACTGTTTTTGCATCTTCCGTTCCAGGAACCTTACTCCAGTATAGGCCTTTATGTTCCAGCATTACAACGGGGTTGGGATCAAGAAAAGCCGCCTTCATCAAACCCTTCATATCTGCCGCATTACTGGGGTAACAAATTTTTATCCCTTTAACAGTAAGTAAGGTGCTTTCCACGCTTCCGCTATGGTAAGGGCCGCCGCCGCCGTATGCACCAATTGGCACACGCAATACCATTTGTACGGGAAACTTGCCATTGCTTAAATAGCAGGATTTGGAAATTTCCGTTATCAATTGGTTCAGCCCTGGGTATATATAATCTGCAAATTGTACCTCCACAATCGGCTTCAGCCCCAAAGCACTCATGCCTATGGTTGAACCTACGATATAGGCTTCTTGTATAGCTGTGTTGAATACACGATGGTCGCCGAATTTTTCGGCCAAGGTTGCTGCTTCCCTGAATACACCGCCCAGCCGCCTGCCAACATCCTGCCCATACAAAATCGCTTCTGGATATTCTTCCATCAACTCTTCCATGGCGTGCAGGGCTGCATCTACCATGATTGTTTTCTCCGCATTCTTTGGCGTTCTGATGCCCCGCTCTTCTTTTATTGCGGCAGGGGCAAATACATGCTGCTCTACCAAATCTGCTGTTGGTTCTACAGCCTGTTGTGCTTTTGCAAATGCTTCGGCCACTTCTTGCTGCACTGTATTTTCAACCTCGGTTATTTCATGTTCGTTAAAGCCTACCCCGTTTAACAATAGGCGTAGCTTGGGAATAGGATCGTATAAACCATGTTTCAACAAGTCTTCCCTGCTCCTGTAAAATTCTTTGCGTACACCGCTTGTATGATGGCCCAGCAATGGTACACGGGCGTGCACCAGTATAGGTTTACGTTCGGTACGCACATACTCAAATGCAGACTGCATGGTGTCGAAGCTGCTCATGAAGTCGCTACCATCGCACTGTACACGTTTTAGCCCTTTAAAGCCCAGTGCATATTCATAGGCAGTCATGGCCCTTGCTTCTTCGGCAGTTACACTAATGCCCCATTGGTTGTCCTGTACCAGGTAAATAATGGGCAACTGTTTCAACACGGCAAACTGAAAGGCTTCGCTTACCTCACCTTCGGTAATGCTATTGTCGCCAAATGAGCATACCACAACCGGCATTTCGCCATTGTTGCCTTTTTTTAGTATTGCCTGATGATGCTGTTCTATAAATTGTATGCCCTGTGCCAGTCCCGTTGTTGGTATGGCCTGCATACCAGTTGCACTGCTTTGGTGGATGATGGAAGGACGGATACCATCTTTATTGGAAGGATGGCAGTAGTAGGAACGGCCACCACTAAAAGGGTCGTCTTTTTTGGCCAATAGTTGCAGCATTAATTCGTAAGGCTTAAAACCTGCAGACAGCATAATGCTGTCGTCACGGTAATAAGGGCTAACCCAATCCTGTTGCTGCAATTGCAAACCAGTGGCTATCTGTATGGCTTCGTGCCCACGAGAAGAAGAATGCACATATTTACAGATGTTGCGGTTTGCATCATATGTATCGCACATGGACTTTGAAGTAACCATGAGCTTGTATGCCTTCAATAAAGTTTCGGGGTTAAGCATTGCTGTAAATATCTAACTACTTCATTGCAGAAAAAGGGAATGGTAAGAAGTTTTGAATGGAAGCAGAGTTGTCCACTTTACTTGATTTCCAGTTCAAACAGTTTTTCTTTTTCAAAAAAACCTTCCAGCACGTCGCCTACAACACATTCGCCCACACCGGCTGGCGTACCTGTAAATACCATATCGCCAATATTCAATGAAAAATAATTGGAAATATGGGCCACAATTTCGTCAAACGAAAAAAGCATATCGGTAGTAATGCCCTGCTGAACGGTTTGCTTATTGTTTTGGAGAGAGAAATTGACCGGGGCTTTCAACATACCAGGCGTTATGTCAATCCATTTGCCTACCACTGCACTATTGTCCCAGGACTTTGCTTTTTCCCAGGGCAGGCCTTTTTTCTTCAGGTCTGCCTGAATGTCCCTTGCGGTAAAATCTATGCCTACCGTTACGGCGTTATAATATTTATTGGCTTGTTTTTCGGGAATGTACCTTCCATTCTTGCTGATGCGTAGCACCAGTTCAACTTCGTAATGAAGCTCGTTGCTAAATTCGGGGTAATAGAATGGGGTGTTTGATTGAAGCAGTGCATTCTTGGGCTTCATGAATATAACAGGCTCATCCGGAACATCGTTTCCAAGTTCCTTCGCATGGTCAACATAATTTCTACCTACACAAAATATTTTCATGGCTGCTGTTTAAAATAACAATTAAATAGCTTCTACCTAAACTCATTAGAAAATGAACAAAGGTGGCGATAGGCTATTTATATTTATATTTCTTTAACTATTAACAGATTTCTGTGCCGTTTTATTATGCAAAGCCCAAATTATTTACCGTATTCATGGTTCTTTCTATACCAATTGCGGCAAAGGATTCTATGATTTCAACCGATTTTTCAATCTTTTTATTGATAATGGGCTGCTCGGTCGGCAGCCACCTGCTCAACACAAAGTCGGCCTGCATACCCTTAGGAAAGTTATTGCCAATACCAAAACGCAACTTGGGGTATTTATCGGTATTGAGCATGAATTGGATATCCTTTAACCCGTTATGCCCGGCATCGCTACCAGATGCACGAAGCCTCAATTTATCCATGGGCAAAGCCAGGTCGTCCACAATGGTCAATGTGTTTTCAATAGCTATTTTTTCCTTGTCAAGCCAGTATTTAAAGGCCTTTCCACTCAGGTTCATGTAGGTAGTGGGCTTTATGCAAATAAAAATCTTGCCTTTCCATTTTACCTCTGCCACTTCTGCAAGCCTGTCCAGCTTAAACATGCCGCCATGCTTCAATGCAAATGCATCCACTACATCAAACCCAATATTATGGCGTGTGTGGCGGTATTCATTGCCAATATTGCCCAAACCAACAATTAAAAATTTACTCATAATGCTTAGTGCACAAAAATAATACTAACAATGCAATTTGCATTTCAATATAAATCAAGGAAATTCGTTTGTACAATAACCAGCAACGTAACCGTGAAGACTACAAGAACCCCCATACCTTTTTTGCCCTTACTGAACAAGCTCTTAAATATAGGTGTTACTGATAAGCTCTCTTTTGAGGAGAAACGCAAGACCAGGGCCTTTAACATGGTTGCCTTATTAGGCGTTAATTCCAGTTTGATATTTTTCTGTATCAACCTGTTTCATGGCATTTATGTGCTGTGCATCTTCAACCTGTTTTCGGCCCTTGCTGCTTTTGGGGTAATCCATTTTCATTACAGGGAAAATTACCGGTCGGGTTATATTGTCATGACCTCTATCCTATCGCTTGTATTTAGCGGCAGTGCGGTTCTGTTTAAGAACAATGTAGAGTTTTATCTGCTGCTTATTGTAACGTCTACAGTAACATTGGTGCGAAGCAGAAAGGTGGCTTTTATCATTGGCTTTATTAATGCCATGCTTTTTTTGGGTGTTTATATGTTCAAGCATTTGGTAACCTATGATGTTGTTAGCGAAACCAGACGTGACATTAATCTTTCCCTGTGGGTAGCGTTCTTTTTGATGTTGTTGTATTTTCTGAAAAGGCAGAACTATAATTACCAAAGCAATGTGGAGGAGAAGAATAATTTGCTGGAACTGCAGCAGCAGCAATTGATAGAACAGAAGTATCAATTGGAGGACAGCAACAATAAGCTACAGATCTTGAACAAGACAAAGGAGAAACTTTTTTCCATAGTGGCACATGATATACGCACCCCTATTGCAGGCCTGAAAACATCGCTTGAACTGTTTAACCAGAATACGATTACGAAAGAGGAATTTACCGAGCTTTCTACCGAACTGTCCATACAGGTAAACCAGCTACAGAACAATCTGGATAACCTGTTGTATTGGAGCCGTAGCCAGATGAACGGCATTGAAGCCAAGAAAGCTACCGTTTCATTAAAGCCAATTGTGTTGGATACATTGAACCTGTTGCAACAGAACCTATCGAGTAAGAACATTAAAATAGATTTTGCCGTAACAGAGTCATTTAATGTATATGCCGATGCCAACCATATACTGTTGATTTTACGCAATCTTATTTCCAACGCTATCAAGTACAGTTATCCCAATGGCCGGATTGTACTGTCTGCAAAGCATGAACAACCTTTTATCTTGTTTTCCGTACAGGATTTTGGGACTGGTATAAATGCCGCAAAACTCGATTCGCTTTTCCAGCAGGGCGAAATCACTTCGCAATACGGCACACAAAATGAAAAGGGAACAGGCCTTGGGCTAATGCTTTGCAAAGAGTTTGTTGAAAAAAACGGCGGGATGGTTTGGGGCGAAAGCCAGGAGAAAAAGGGAAGCATATTTACGTTCAGCATTCCTGCCGCATAAAAAAAATCCCCCAGCAAATGCCGGGGGATCTGTAAAATATAAGACCGTTTGTACTATTTCTTCTTTTCTTCTTTTGCAGCATTTGCTTCGTCTTGTTTCAACTGACGTGTCATTACTACAGATGCAATAGGGATACGTGGAGAGTTCATTACTTCCATATCTGTTGCATTTACATCCTGTACACGTAAGTTTTCGTTTACTTTAAGGTTAGTAATGTCAACCTCAAGGTTTTCTTTTAAGAACTTAGGCAAAGTCTTTACTTTGATGGACTTCATTTTGATCACCAACTTACCACCATCTTTAACACCAATGGAGTTACCGGTGAATTTCAAAGGCAAGTCAGCAATTACTTTTTTACCTTCTACCAATTCCAACAAATCAACGTGAATTAAAGCATCGCTCACTTTGTCAAATTGCAAATCTTTCAAGATGCAAGTGTAGGACTTACCATCCACTTTTATTTCTGCCAATTGGAAATCGGCAGTGTACACCAGAGATTTGAACGCTTTTGCAGGAGCTGAAAAATTAACTTCTGTAGCACCCCCGTAAATTACAGCTGGCACTGCTTCCTGAGAGCGTACTTGGCGGGTGGCTTTTTTGCCAAATTCGGTCCTCAGTTGTCCTTCGATTGTAACTGTTTTCATTATATAATTTTTTTTGGACGGCGAAAGTAGGGAAATATGTCCAAAATAGTCGCATTCATGACAAGTAATCTGGTAAAATGGCTATAAAGCAGTTTTGTGCCTTGTAAACCAGCTATATTTTAACGGATCACCCGGGGAATCAACTGCTCCATCAACATGCAATCTGCCAGCACCAAGGCTGTAGCCGCTTCCACAATAACCGGGGCACGCAGGGCCACGCATAGGTCGTGACGGCCTTTGATGGAGAAAGCCTCCACATTCCCGGTTTCCCAATTCAGGCTCTGTTGTTCCTTAGGTGTAGATGAAGTTGGCTTGATGGCAATCCTAAAAACAAGTTCGTTGCCATTGCTAATACCACCAACAATACCACCAGCATGGTTGGTAACGGTTTTGCCTTGCATATTTTCAATGGCATCGTTGTGCTGGCTGCCAAACATTTTTGCAGCAGCAAAACCAGCCCCAAACTCAATGCCTTTTACAGCGGGAATAGCAAACATGGCATGGGCCAGTAAGGATTCCAATGAATCGAAATAAGGTTCACCAAGGCCAACAGGTACACCGCTTACCTTACATTCAACAATACCGCCAACTGAATCTTTTGCATCAATGGCATTTTGCAGGCCCTTTTCCAGGTCGGCTTCACCATTGATTTCTGTAACCAATGCGGCGATTGTTATTTGGGGCATCAGTTTTTTGGCAATGGCACCAGCTGCTACCAAAGCAGTGGTAAGCCTTGCACTGAAATGCCCACCGCCCCTGTAATCTTCATGGCCACCAAATTTTTGATGGGCCACCCAGTCTGCATGTCCGGGGCGTGGAAAGCTTCTTTGCTTTTGATAGTCTTCGCTGCGTGTATTGTTGTTTTCAAATAAGATGGTGATGGGGAAGCCCGTTGTTTTTCCGTTAAAGAGACCGCTTTTAAAAAACGGGTAATCGGCTTCCTGGCGTGGCGTGGTGCCTTTTTGCTTACCGCCCTTTCTGCGTTCCAAGTCTGGCAGCAAATCGTCCTCAGTCAAGGCCAACCCCGCAGGTACCCCATCAATATTGATACCCACAGATTCGCCATGCGATTCGCCAAAAATGTTTACACGGAATATGCGTCCAAATGAATTCATACAATGTTTTTAATATTGAACGGTTGCTCCCAGTTTTTGCAAATGCCCGTAAAAATTGGGATATGATTTGTTGATGGCTTCTGCTTCTTCTACCACTGTTTCGCCATTGGCTTTTAAAGCGGCCACTGCACAGGCCATTGCAATACGATGGTCGTGGCGTGAATGCACATTGGCACCTTTAACACCATTGCCGCCTTTTACCAGCATCAGGTCATCCTGCAAAACTATTTCCACGCCCATCTTGCCAAACTCTTCCTGTAAAGTTAAGCCACGGTTGCTTTCTTTATGTGCCAACCTGCTTACACCTTCTATTGCTGTTGTTCCCGTGCAATAGACTGCAAGGGCCACTAAAGGCGGAAACAGATCGGGGCAATCGGTAGCATTAAAATGGAATGCCTTTAAAGGTGCGGGGCCAATCTGGATTTGATCGGGCTGAATGGATATGCTGCAACCAGATGCGGACAATGCTTCCAGTATCTTTTTATCGGCCTGCGTTGATTGGACATCCAATCCTTTTACAACAATATTTCCTGCAATTGCACCTGCTACCAACAAGAATGATGCACCGCTCCAATCGCCTTCTACGGTGTAGCTAATTGGTTGGTTGGTTGATTCGTTAATTGGTTTTGGTGAGAAGGTAAAAGTTTCATGATTATTGTTGATGGGCACATTCAAGCCAAAAGCTTTCATTACATCCAAAGTCAAATCTATGTAGGGTTTGCTTTTGAGGTTGTTTACTTTGATAGTGGCATCTGCATTGCTTGCAGCGTAGGCCATGAGCAGGCCTGTTAGAAACTGGGAGCTTAGGCTGCCATCTATTTCTATATCATTTGCCTGCAATGGACCTTTAATTTCGAGAGGAAGTTTGCCTTGGCTGCTTTTTATATCAATGGATAATTGCGGTAGTATTTCATCAAAGAAATCCATGGGCCTTGTCAATAAGCTTCCGGTTCCATTGATGGTGATTTGCTGTTGGCTTAATGCTACAATTGGGGTGAACATCCTTATGCTAAGGCCACTTTCGCCACAATTGATTGCTTTGGCAATTGGGTTTACACCATCGCTTTTAATGATCAATGCTTCATTATCCATAATTACTTCGGCACCCAGTTTTTGAATAATATCCAAGGCAGCTTTATCATCGTTGCTGATGCCAGGGTTGTGGATGATGCTTTCCCCTTTTCTTACCAATGCTGCTGCACATGCACGTTGCATGGAGCTTTTGGATGCAGGTGCAAAAATATTGCCCGTTAATATGGATGGCTGTATGGTTGCTTTCATGCCTTGTGGCTGTTATAGGTTTGATATTAAATGTTCCAATTCATCTAACGGAATTGGCTTTACAATGCCTTTACCAATTTTTTCCAGCAGTATATAATTCATTTCTTTCCTTGCACGTTTCTTGTCCATCTTCAGCACTTCAAACACTTGCTTTTTGTCAAAGTCGGCATAGGTTGGCAGGCCATATTGCTCCAGCACCTGTGTTACTGCACTGGTGTGTTTAAAGCCCAGCAGTTGTTCCGATATTTCACTGGCGTAAGTCATGCCAATGGATATGGCCTGGCCGTGCGACAGTTCGTATTGGTTTTCCAATGCATGGCCTAGCGTGTGGCCAAAGTTCAGCAACTTTCTGTCGGCCTGCTCAAACTCATCGGCCTGTACCACTTTGAGTTTGATTTTTGCATTACGCTGAATAAGCAGGCAGGCTTCTTTCTTTTTGATGGTATAATATTTCAGGGAGTAGTTTTGCAGTTGTTTAAACATGGCAGCATCTTTTATGCAGGCATGTTTAATGATTTCTGCAAATCCGTTCTGCCATTCGGTTTCGGGCAAGGTGTTTAGGAAAATGAGGTCGTGCAGTATAAAGGAAGGTTGCCTGGTGGTGCCTACTATATTTTTGTACACGCCAATATCGATACCGTTTTTGCCACCAATGCTTGCATCTACCAAGGCCAGCAATGTAGTAGGAACGAAACCGAATTTAATTCCACGCATGTAGGTGGATGCCACATAACCTGTAAGGTCGGTAATGACACCGCCACCAACACCAATGAGTATCGTTTTCCTGTCGGCCTCCATTTCTATCAACTGTAGTATAACGGAGTCTACTGTTGCCTGTGTCTTGAATTCCTCGCCTGCTTTTAGTACAATGGTGTTGTAATTTTTGAAGCGTTTTTGATGGGCGTTGAACACGTTTTCGTCGGTAATGAAAATGGCGTGTTTTACATCTACCATTTCCTTGAGGTGACTGATGCCATTGGCAAAGTATATATCGGTTGATGCGGAGGAGAACCTGAAAGTCTGTTTTTCCATATTGCTGAAAGTTACGGCACAAAGAAGCTGAAGGAAACACAAAGCTCACATAGGCTTTGGCCGGTGAACTTTGTGTTGAATATCCTATTTGGGCAAAGCTTGTAACTGGTACAACCGCCGATGGGTGCGACGCCAGTAAAGCTTTATTGAAATACGGTTGCTGGTAAAATTTACATTATAGGTGTCAGACGCTTTAAAGGCGTCAGACACCTGGCCCATGCTTATGAATTCATGATCTTGTTTTGATGGTTGATACTTTCCATGTGTACCGCATCAAAATATTTGGTGATGAACTCTTTGCTTAGTCCCAGTTTTTCGCCTTTTGTAAATGCACGTTCCAGTATTGCATTCCAACGGTTGGTTTGCAGGATGGTGATGTTGTTGTCTTTCTTGTATTGGCCAATCTTATCGGCCACTTTCATTCTTGCACTGAGTATCTGCATCAGTTCATCATCGAGCTGGTTTATTTGCTGACGCATTTTTTCCATATTGGTGTGCAGGTCGGCATTGTCTATATCTTCTTTACGCCAAACGATTCCGCCTAGCATTTCGCCCAATACTTCTGGTGTTATTTGTTGTTTGGCATCGCTCCAGGCATTGTCCGGATCAATATGGCTTTCGATGATGAGGCCATCATAGTCAAGGTCGATACTTACCTGTGAAACTTCCTGTAGGATGTCCCTCCTGCCGCTGATATGCGATGGGTCGCAAATGAGCATCATGTCTGGGTTACGGCGTTTCATTTCTATTGCCAAGTGCCACATGGGGGCGTTGCGGTATTCGGTATTGCCGTAAGAGGAGAAGCCACGATGTATCAGCCCAATATTTTTGATACCGGCTTTTGACACACGCTCTACAGCACCTGTCCATAGTTCCAGGTCTGGGTTTATGGGGTTCTTGATGAGCACAGGCACATCCACGCCACGCAATGCATCGGCAATTTCCTGTACGCTGAATGGGTTAACGGTTGTTCTTGCACCGATCCATAATACATCCACATCAAAATTGAGTGCATCTTCTACCTGTTTTGCGGTGGCTACCTCAACTGTTATGGGCAGGCCGGTAAGTTCTTTTGCCTTGGCCATCCAGGGCAGGCCCTTTACGCCAATGCCTTCAAACTGGCCAGGACGTGTACGGGGTTTCCAGATGCCTGCACGCAGCATGTGTACTTTGCCTGTTGCTGCAAGGCGTTGTGCGGTTGCCAGTACCTGTTCTTCCGTTTCGGCAGAACAGGGCCCTGAAATAATGAGTGGGCGTTTGTTCCACACACTTAGGATTGATTGTTTTTGTTCTACTGCTTGTTCCATTTTATTAAGTTATAAAGTGTATATATAAGTTGTAAGAGAAGGCTGTAAATGGTGCAGGCTTACCACTTACAACTTATCACTTCAACTTTTTATCTGCTGTTGGCATCGTTCATCCTGATTCTTCTACCCCTGTAGTTTTTGCCATCAATTGCTTTGATCATTTGGTTGGCAACTTTCTTGTCTACTTCTACCCAACTGTTCATGTCTTTCATGTCAACCCTTCCCAAAGCAGATTTTGGCAGGTCGCTCATGTCCAGTATGAACTGTAAAAAACTTGCTTTGTAAAAGCCGTCTTTTGTACCGAGGTTCACAAACAAACGCATGGTATCACCATCGCTGTATTGTGTCGGCCTTCTCCTATCATCGCCTATACGCTGCCTTCCTTCACTTTGCATTGACCTATCGTTGAATTCCCTTCTCTCCCTGCGTTGCTCACGCACATTCAGGTCTTCTGCGTTTTCATAATATTTCAAAAAGCGGTCAAACTCCAATGCGGCCATCCTTGTCAAAATTTCTTCTTTGGTCACATCGGCAAACTTTTCCTGCAACATGGGCAGGTAAGTCTGGTAATCGCCATGGCTGATATCGGTACTCAACAATTTTTCCATCATGGAGAAGAACTGCTTCCTGCACACATCTTTACCACTTGGCAGTTCCAGTTTATTGAACCTTACCTGAACCATTTTTTCAATAGAACGGATTTTGTACACATCCTTGTTCATAACGATGCTCATACAGATACCCAAACTTCCTGCACGGCCAGTACGGCCGCTTCTATGGGTGTACACTTCAATATCATCCGGCAATTCAAAATTGATTACATGCGATATTTCTTTTACATCTATACCTCTTGCTGCAACATCGGTTGCTACCAACAACTGCAAAGTCTTTTCACGGAAGGCACCCATTACCTTATCGCGTTGCTGCTGCGTAAGGTCGCCATGCAAGGCATCAATATCATAGCCATCCCTGGTAAGCTTTTCGGCAATGTTCTGTGCATCCAGCTTCGTTCTGGTAAAGATGATACCATAAATACCCGGGTTGAAATCGATCAACCTTTTCAACGCTTCGTAACGGTGATGTGCATTTACTACAAAGAACTGGTGGTCGATGTTTTTGCTGGCACTGTTTGTTTTGCCAACGGTTACTTCAAAAGGATCGGTCATGTACTTCTTGCTCACCCTTTTTATTTCGGGTGGCATAGTAGCACTAAACAACCATGTTGCTTCGCGTTGTGGCGTGTTCTGCAAAATGAATTCGATGTCGTCTTTAAAACCCATATTCAGCATTTCATCAGCTTCGTCCAGTACCACATATTTTATCTGCTCAAGGTCAATTGCTTTTCTTTCAATCAAATCAATTAAACGGCCCGGTGTTGCTACAACTATTTGAACGCCGCGTTTCAGGTCACGTATCTGCATGCCAATGCTGGTGCCACCATATACAGCCACAATGTTCATACCCGTCATGAACTTTTTAAAGTTCTCCATTTCAGTCACAATCTGCAAGCATAATTCCCTTGTTGGGCAAACCACCAATGCCTGCGGGAACCTTTGTTTCTCGTCTACCAAATGCAGCAGCGGTAAGCCAAATGCTGCTGTTTTGCCCGTACCTGTTTGTGCAAGCCCAATCATATCTTTGGTGCCGCTCAATAAAACAGGAATGCTTTTTTCCTGGATTGGTGTTGGGTTCACAAACCCCAACGCATCGGTTGCCTTAACCAATTTCTCGTCCAATCCTAACTCACTAAATGTTGTCATTATAATATAAAATTTGCGGCAAAGGTAACTTAATTAGCCGCCTTATCGCTTTTTCTTTTAAAACCCTTGCTGGCATTGGGTTTCAGACCTTTGACACAGCTATTTATTTCACCAGCATTTGTACATAGCTGCACTTTAGTGGCGTCGCACCCATCAGCTTTTGAAGCACTAATCACCCGTCAATCGATACATAATATCACTCCTCAAAATATATTTACTTCCACTGTTTACTTTCGCACCTTCATGCTCTAACGAATGAAGGAAAATCAAAGCCATGCCCTGTTTTGCTTTAACTATGATATCATCAAATAAGGTTTCACCGCCTCCATAATCATCATTCAAATAAATCATAAACGTATAATAACTGGCTTCATTTTCATTTCTAATAAAGCTTTGGTCAATGTGTTTTTTGAATTGTTGCCCCACCTGATATTTATAAAACCTAAAAAGTTCATTCAATCCAATAGCATTACTGTTTCCAATTTTTACAGGAGCATACTCTTTTGCTGTGTTCCATAAAGTTGCAGCCAAATCATAATCCGTAAAAAGAACCCGCTGATTATTTCTTACTTCAGCAATTCGCTTAGCCCCTCTTTCAGTTTCAACAGTTGCATCACTATATCCTATTATCTCACTTTGATTTATTAAACGAACACAATTCTCTTTTGAAAGAAACCCCTCAATTGTATAAACCTGTTCATTCAATCTGTTAACCTTCATAAATAGCTATATTTTAAGTTATCCAGTCCTCGAAATCCATTTCAAACTTCACTTCGTCTTTACCATATATACCAACTTCCCTCCAACCATTCATTTTGTAAAATGTTTCGGCTCGGCTGTTTGCTTCTGTGCTCAACCAAACGGTTTCTTTCGTTTGCGAAAAGTACCAATCCATCATTAGCTTGTGCAACTGCTTACCAATGCCTTTTGCTTCATAGCTGGGATGCATGAACAAGGCCCATATATTATGTTCTTTCAAATCTGCAATTGAAAAGCCTACTATACTTCCATCCATTTCGCAAACCCATCCCTTTCCACGTACAGTCAGGTATTCAATGCAATCCGCATCAGTTACCAGCGATGGGTTGTTGAGCACGTTTTCCTTTACTGCAAACCGCACATGCATTATCTGCGGAATGTCTGCTATAGTGGCTTCCCTAAATATCATTTAATAATCCTCCTGATTTTATTGGCGTTTTCCATCAGTTCGTTCAGGTAATCCATATTCTCCTTTTCCAATGCAGCTTTGAATTTTCTTAGCTGCGATATATGTTCGTTCAACACATCCAATACGTTTTCCCTGTTCTGCATAAAAATGGGTGCCCACATGGCAGGGTTGCTTTTTGCCAAACGTACCGTGCTTTCGAAACCACCACCTGCCAGTTCAAAAATGGCATCCTCTTCTTTTTCTTTTTCCAGTACCGTATTGGCCAGTGCAAAGGATGTGATATGCGAAATATGGCTTACATAGGCAGCATGTATATCGTGTGCATCAGCATTCATGTAAATAATGTGCATGCCCAGTGCCCTGTATATTTTTTCTACGATCGCCACAGCAGTTGCATCGCTTTTTTCCTTCTCACTTATTACACAGGCCCTACCAGCAAAAGCATTGTTTACCGCAGCTTCAGGACCACTGTATTCCGTACCCCACATGGGATGCGTGGCAACAAACCTTTTTCTATTGCGATGGCCTGTCATTGCTTCGCACAACACATGTTTGGTGGAACCAGCATCTACTACAATCTGTTTATCTGTTACCAGGTCCATGATCTGTTGCATTACAGGTATGGTAGCATCTACCGGTATGGCCACATAAATAAAATCGCTTTTCCTTACGGCTTCTTCCAAGGGCAATGCCTCGTCAATGAGACCAAGCTCCAATGCTTTTTGCTCGCTGGCTTTTGTACGGCTTACACCGATAATGTTTTTTGCAAAGCCGTGCTGTTTCATTGCCAGGGCAAATGAACCGGATATTAAACCAACACCTACTATTGTTACATTATTGAACATATTTGTTGTTTTTTCAAATAAGAAGAGAATAGGAGATGATGTTCTTCTATCCACTCCTTTTCTTTTTTAGCCCTTATTGATATTTTGCTTTACGCTTGTTAAAGCTTCATTGAATTTTTCGATGCTTCCACACAAACTAACCCTTATATAATTATCTCCTGCACTACCAAATATTCCACCTGGTGTTATAAAAACATTTGCGTTATACAATACTTCATCGCTTAATTCATAACCTGTTTTGTATTTGCTTGGAATAGATGCCCAAACAAACATACCCACTTGTTTTTTGGAATAGGTACAATTCAACAAATCCAACAGCTCAAAAACTTTTTCCCTGCGTTCATTGTATATTTTATTTACTTCATTATGCCACTCCTCTTCCAGGCTCAAAGCCTTTGCTGCAGCCAATTGTGCCGGAAGGAACATGCCACTGTCCATATTGCTTTTAAAACGCAGCACTTCGTCTATACGTTCTTTTGCACCACATAACATACCTACACGCCAGCCTGCCATATTATGGCTTTTGCTTAAGGAGTTCAGTTCAATTACAATATCCTTTGCACCATCAATACTTAATAAACTTAAAGGCTCATTGTTTAAAATGAAGCTGTAGGGATTGTCGTGCACAATTAAAATATGGTGTTGCTTACCAAAAGCCACAATTTTTTCAAACAAAGCTTTGTTACCATTGGTACCCGTTGGCATTTGCGGGTAGTTTACAAACAACAGTTTTACTTTGCTTAAATCCGTTTTGCTTAATGCATCAAAATCCGGTTCGTAATTATTGGCTTGCTGCAAGTCATAATCAATACATGTGCCGCCAGCCAGTTTCACTGCACTTCTATAAGTTGGGTAGCCAGGATTAGGAACCAGCACTTCATCGCCCTCATTCAAATACGTCATACAGATATGCATGATACCTTCTTTGCTCCCAATCAACGGCAGTATTTCTGTATCGGCATTCAATGTTACGTTGTACCATTTGCTATACCAGTCTTTGATTGCATTACGCAATACAGGCGAACCTTTGTATGACTGATATGCATGTACGTTTGGCTTTGCACTTTCTTCTTGCAATACCTTTATTACTTCCGGATGTGGTGGAAGATCGGGGCTACCAATACCAAGGTTGATAATGTTTTTACCTTGCTTGTTCAGTTCATCTATTTCCCTTAGTTTCTGGGAGAAATAGTATTCACCAATACCTTCCAATCGTTTTGCTGTTTGCATGACTAGTGATTATTTCCATTTTTATAGATGCCGTAAACTTTCACTTCTTCTGTAAGTGACTTGATGCTGCTCATAGCTTTGTTGAATTGCTTTACATTGTCAAACTCAAGGTCTGCATGAAAGCTGTACTTAAAGTTGGTTCCGGCAATGGGCATGCTTTGCAGCTTGCTTAGGTTTACGCCTTCTTCCGAAATTTTTGACAGCACTTTTGCCAGGCTACCTTTAGTATGGTTTGTCTGGAAATTGATGGATGCCTTATCTGCACTTGCCACTTCGCTTGCAACATCTTCACGTTGCAGTACAAGAAACCTTGTATAGTTGTCTTTTTGCGTATGGATGTTTTTTGCCAGCACTTCCAGTTCAAATAGGTCTGCGGCCAGCACACTTGCAATAGCAGCGGTATGTGGGCTTTTCTTTTTCTTGATGTGCAAGGCACTTAAAGCGGTGTCTTCTGTTTCAATCAGCTTCCAATTGTATTTTTCCAGATAGTCCATGCATTGCAGCAATGCCATAGGATGGCTATGTACTTCTTTAACGTCTTCTAGGCTTATGCCCGGGTACACCAAAAGGTTCTGTTCTATACGCAGGTACACTTCGCCTACAATTTTCAGGTTGCTTTTTTGCAGCAAAGTATAGTTAGGCAAAATGCTGCCGGCAATGGAGTTTTCGATTGCCATAACACCACCATTGCTTTCTTTTTTGTTGGAGGCAATTTTCACTACGTCCCTAAAAGTGGCACAGGGTATAACAGCTGTGTCTTCTCCAAAGAAATGCCTTGCTGCAACCTGGTGAAAGCTGCCTTCGTAACCTTGTATAGATACTTTTGTTGCCATAAAATAAAAAGTCCCGACTTTGTGAGCCAGGACTGTATTTTGATTTGTTTAAAATTTACGCTTTTACAAATACAACCCTGCTACTTTGGGTAAAGTAGTAAAAGAAAAAAAAGAAGAAGTTGTATGTGCTGTTTGATTTCATTGCGACGTAAAGAGAAGGAAGAAAATTGAAACTGCAAAAAAATATTTTTGATTTATTGGCAACAAACGTTCATTAGTATACATGCAGCATACCTTTTGCCACACTTGTTTTTGCTTACGCAATACTGGTGAACATGATCAAGAAAACAGGATTTATATGAACCTTCTTCCAGCAAACATGAAGCAGTAATGTATACATGAACTGCTGCGGGATAGCAGTGGAAAGCCCTTGTATAAAAACCCCGGAAGTGGTTGCAAACCCTGCCGGCGGTTGTATACAAGGCTTGCAATGGATAGCCCGACCGAACATGAACAATTGCAGTACAATGACAGGCCAAACAATTCCTGATAAAGAAACCCGCAATGCCATCATTGATTTATGTTTGTAAAAATTTTGACTTATGGAATTACAACAATTGATTTTGGAAGCATGGGGCAACCGTGAATTGCTGAAAGATGTACAGTATTCTGAAGCAGTAAAATCTGTAATTGAAGAAGTAGATAAAGGAAGATTAAGGACTGCATCGCCAACAGAAAATGGTTGGCAGGTAAACGAGTGGGTGAAGCAGGCGATACTGATGTATTTTGGCATACAGAAAATGCAGACATGGGAGCTTGCCCCTTTTGAATTTTACGATAAGATGTTATTGAAGAGCAATTATGCAGCATTGGGTGTGCGTGCAGTGCCGCATGCGGTGGCACGTTATGGTGCGTACCTTGGTAAGAACGTTGTACTGATGCCAAGCTATGTAAACATTGGTGCCTATGTTGATGAAGGAACGATGGTTGACACTTGGGCAACCGTGGGCAGCTGTGCACAAATTGGTAAAGGCGTGCATTTAAGTGGTGGCGTGGGTATTGGCGGTGTATTGGAACCATTGCAGGCAACACCCGTAATTATTGAGGATGGTTGCTTTATTGGTAGCAGGTGCATAGTTGTTGAAGGTGTTGTTGTAGAAAAAGAAGCCGTGTTGGGGGCAAATGTGGTATTGACACAATCCACAAAAATAATTGATGTGAGTGGCGATGCCCCTGTTGAAATGAAAGGCCGTGTACCTGCCGGAAGCGTTGTTATACCTGGCAGCTACAACAAGAAATTTGCGGCAGGCGAATTTGGTGTTGGCTGTGCATTGATTATTGGCAAACGCAAGCCCAGTACAGATTTAAAGACGAGCCTGAATGACGCATTGCGAGAGTTTAATGTGAGTGTTTAAAAGTAATGAATACTTGAAGCGAATAATTTTTAGTTAAGTGGCTGAAAAGGGCAAAGAGAAAAAGAGAATTGGTATTTTCTTTTCTCTTTGCTCTTTCTCTTTTAAAGCTCTTAGCACAATAGATTGTAATTAAAATCAATGACAGATACTGCACCGAAACATACAACACTGGCTGGTTACTTTATTACATTAACTGGTGCAATACTGTTTTCTACCAAGGCCATCTTTGTTAAGCTTGCCTTTAACCATACCAAGGTTGATGCCGTAACACTGCTTACATTACGCATGTTGTTTTCGTTGCCTTTTTATTTGGTGGCTGCATGGTTGGGGTCGAAAAAGGAAAGTATCAATGCCATAACCGCAAAGCAATGGTTCTATATTTTGTTGATGGGCTTTTTAGGTTATTATTTAAGCAGCCTGTTTGATTTTATTGGCTTGCAATATATTTCTGCTGGGCTCGAAAGGCTGATACTGTTTCTATATCCAACCTTTGCCATACTCATCAATACATTTATTTTTAAAAGCAAGCTGAGCAGGCTACAAGTAATAGCATTGTTGCTAACCTACACAGGTATTGGCATTGCCTATTTTGGCGAGTTGAGGATTGACACGTTCAACAAAGAATTTTACTTTGGCTCGTTCATGGTTTTTCTGTGTGCCTTGACCTATTCGGTTTATTTGGTTGGCACAGGACGTATCGTTCCTAAAGTGGGTGTTACCCGCTATACGGCTTACGCCATGCTGGCTGCAACTGTTGGTATTTTTGTTCACTTTATTGCCACCAGATCTATTGGTACAATTGTTTTTACACCAACATTGGTGGGTTACACTATTGCATTGGCCATTATAGCAACAGTATTGCCATCGTTCATGATTAGCAATGGCATGAAGAAAATTGGCAGCAACAATGTTGTCATCATTACCAGCATTGGCCCTGTATCTACCATCATTCAGGCCCATTTTGTTTTGGGCGAGCCCATTTTTGCAGAGCAGGTAATAGGCACATTACTGGTACTGGTTGGTGTGTTGATGATTGGTAAAAAAAACAAGGCATAAATATCAGCATGCTGAACAAATCCTTAATCACATATCTGGAAGTTGAATCTGCCATTCAATTTATCGTAATTGGATAAGTAGGAATTTGAAACCGGTGTTACCAGTCCACGTATTCTTGCCAAACGTTTTGTTTCCGTTCCAGACAGGTAAACATCGGTTTGATTCACGAACATAAAGTCGTTGTAAGACTGATCAGTTGAATCGTCGAACGAAAACATCGTAGTGTATTCACCACTATACGGATCCATTTTAATGAACTTGTAACTGGTAGCAGATGTTTTTGCAAATACCCATAGCTTATTGTCGTAGCCTAAATGCACCGCCAGTAAATAGAGTGGAAGGTTGATTGTTTTATATATTTCATCCGAAACCTCGCTCAAAAAATAGATGGTACTTGGTGTACTTAACGATGTGTACCCTACTATTTGATTGTCCATTCCTTTTGTAAGCAGGCCTGCATCCTTGGCGGGAAAAGGTATTATTTTTTCGATTTTATTTCCCAGTACATTGTGTTTGATAATACAGGCATTCAATGATGCGTCCATTTCTTTGCAAGGGTACATGGTGGTAGAATAGTAAGGGAAATGATTATCGCCCAATGCAGAACCCCTTATCTCATAATTCAATAAGAAGGGATCATTTACAAGTACCTTTCTTCCACTCATTGTAATGTAACCTATACCTGCCCCATCACCCTTTCTGGTACAATCGCTGTTAATATTACCTGCATAGGCAAATATGCTGTCCTGCAACAGGTTTAATGCTACTACTACCTGAGGTGCGACACCTTCAGAATAAACATTTCCAATAAACCTAGGGTTGGCATTTGTATCCGTTTCATTTACAGGATCAAATAGGAAGCTGTTTCTGTATATGTTTGGTGGTAAAGCAGGATCAAAGATTGTTATCTGACCAGAGGGATAGGCACAGTTATAGAATTTATTGTCTTTTACAAAACCGCAATAAATAGACTCCGTATTAATTGACTTGGAATAAGTGTCTGATGAAATTTTGTATACAGCAAAAGTGGAATATTGAGGACCGAAAATGATCAATGAGTCGCTTTTAACCTGATAAAGCCCCCCTATATTAACAGTGGAAATGGTTGGGCTGATCTTTATACTTTCTTCGGTTGAACTGTTCCTGAATTTCCAGAATACCGAATCTGTGGCTAGATTGTAACCAACCAAAGGGTAGTTTATTGTATCTGGGTTAACCGCTGCCGGATAGGTAATTGCTTCAAACGGATAAGGCACAAAAGGGCGTGATGCCAATAATGTGGCACCACCGTTCTCAAACATATAGTTTGCGTTATTGAAAACAAATGAGAGCGTATCATGATAGTTTTCAATTGTTGTAGATGCGTGGGTGAAAACCGTTGAAGAAGACAGCAAGGTATCTACAACTCCGTTAGTCCGGTCTATAGAATAGACCCTTGACCCATCCCTTCCTGTTATTACATATGTGTAGCGTGCATCCCCTTGTACGCCAATACCCATGAAAGATTCTGAATCGCAGATACTATTAATTTGTATCGCGTCTGTTACAGGATCAAGCCTGAAGGTGTAAATTTTACCATTTAAAGCACTTGAAACGCCGTAAACTGCCGAATCTTTTCCAATTGAAATATTGGCACATTGCACGCCATTGCCAAACACATTGCCATAATCATGTGCCGTATTGGTATAGGGATCGAAAGATACCAAAAAGCTAGGCTCTGTAGTAGGTACAAAGAGCTTTCCATTATGGCTCCAGCGTGGCGTGTTGATCTGCCCCATTGCAGTTTGTGGTAAAGCAGGATCATTCCCTTTAATCACCGGTATCCTTGTAACCGCTTTTGTGGCCAGATTGATGTGTAAAAAATCAAACGGGTAAGGGGCCCTGGTCGCAATTTTCTTATCTATCAGCAATGCACTCAATCCTTCGTTTTGGTACCCTTTTGTTACATTGAGTGTATTGATCTCCATACTATGATAAGGATCGTAACCGTAGTATTGAATTGGCCTGATGTTTTTGACTTTTGCTGGTGAGTCAAGCAATTCCACTGAATATTGTGCACCAACCTGTAAAAAGGTTAGCGACAAAAAAAACATGGCTAGTATTTTCATACAATTATTTTGTGTTTACTGTACTTTCAAAAACATGACCTTGTAACGGTTAAATGAGGGGGCATCTTTGAATATAACCTGTGCTGAATTTTTATCATTCAGTTCCAGCCTTGCCCCTTGAGGTATGGTCAACAATAAATTGCAGTTGGCCTCAGCCCCACAATCAATAAATTGAACCATTACAAAGTCGCTGTTTAAGCCATGTTGTATCGTAAATGTTTTGGTTTTGCTGTCACCAATCCTCGTAACAAAAGAAGACCTGTTTTCTGCAACAGAAGAAGTGGTGGTGGTGCGTGCGTAAGTGTATGGGCTGTCAACTGGCACAGTAAGTACTTTGTGCCAGCCGCTGCTTGTTTTAATTTCAAGCCTTTCGTAATCGGGATTATAGCTGATCAAACCTGTTGCCGGCAATGCTATGTCGCCTCTTTGACTGGTGGTGTTCATGGGTGGCAAAAAACCTTTTCTTCCATCATAATTCTCACCTTTAATTTCGAGCATTGCACTACTATGTATAGTGTCGTTTGCAGCACAACCAATACAAGCAGCACCGTAAAAAAATGATTTTCCTGATGCTACTTCCAATGCCCTGTACCTACGGTAACTTATGTCCGACTGGTTACCTGCATGTATCCTAAGACCTTTAAAAATACCACTGTCACTGGCATTGTTCATAAAGCTAGGTGCTATTTCAAACATGGTAAAGTTGCCCGCTCTACCTGAACCATAAAAACCACGTTCTGCTTTTATTGCTGTAAAGTTGCCGCCATTCGCATTGTTAACCCCTTCCCCACTAATCGTTATATCCACATAGTTAGTACCAGAGCCATTAGTGGCATTTCTATAGGAACTCAAACCATCTGCGTTGAAAAGCTGGTTGCCAATATGCAGCCCTATATCATCCCAATAACGTCCCGTTGCATGGCCCGATCCGTTAACAAAATAAATTCCGGGACCACCTGCATAACCTGTTCCTGAATTATTGAATACCATGCCACCCATTAGGTTTGCACCTGGGCTGCTAGCAGACAAGGTTAGCCTATTGGTTCCGTTTACCAAAAAGTTGACATCATTTTCATCATTGGTACCTAAGTTGGCAGCACTACCGAAAGAGTTGCCCCCTTGCTTGAAATAGTTGTTCAATGTTATATCGGTAGATATGCTGACACGACCACAGGTGTCAACCGTTAATATACCTGAGTTGGAATTTGTTTTCTTATACTTTTTGAACCATAAATTACCATCCATCACGATGGCATTGGTTGCCCCAAGATGGATATCGCTTAAAGACATGAGCTTGATAAGCTTGTTACTGATCAATCTTGTGCTGTCAAAAGATTCAAGATCGATCCTGTTTGCACTGTAGTTCAGTAATCCGAATGTGTCCATGTAAAAGTTCATCGGCGTACCGCCATACTTGCCTTTTAGTGTTGTGTTTCTTGAAATGTTTCCACCAAGATGAAAAGAGTCATTACTGATAGATAGGCCATTTCCGGGATAGTAACTTTGTGCCATGCCCATTTTAACCAGTAAAAAAAGGGCACAGAAAAGTTTAAGTTTTCTGTTCATAAAATTGGGTTTAGATAGGTTATAAAACAAACGTATAAAATAAAAATTGCTATTGCAAGCATTTCAAAAAAAATAATATCAAAGAAATAATTATCTAAAAAATATTATTATTACAATAATTTTTCTTATATAACTAATAGATATTGCAACGAGAAATAACAAAAAGCAAAAACCTTAACCGATATGGTTAAGGTTTATTATTGGGTTGCTTGTGATGTTTGGCAACAATTTTTTAAACATTGGTTTTTGCAATAATATTTAGTTAGCGGTTTTGGAAGGATAAGGAATTAAAAACGGTTAGGGCTATGTATTGAATGCAGTTACGTAAAGCAGTTCATGAAGGTTTTACAGGAAACAAAAAGGCCAGGAAAAATTTCCTGGCCTTTACTATTTCAAGTTCATTATTCCCAAATCTCATCCTTACCATCCAACCAGGCTTTCACGCTTTCGGTGGTTACGCTCTTTGGCCTTTCCAATGCAAAGCCTAGGGCCCTGTCCCAGCAAAGGCTTGCCAATACGCCCAATGAACGGCTCACAGCAAACAATACGGTATAAAATTCATATTCAACCAAACCATAATGCACCAACAAGGCACCGCTATGGGCATCCACATTAGGCCAAGGATTCTTAATTTTACCCATGGTTTGTAAAATTGGTGGTACCGCTTCATAAATATTCCAAACGGTGTTTACCAATTTGTCATCGGGCATATGTTTTTTGCCAAATTCCATTTGGGCCGTAAAGCGTGGGTCAGTCTTACGCAATACAGCGTGGCCATAACCTGGTACTACTTTACCGGCAGCCAGTGTTTCCTTTACATAGTCAACAATCTGCTCTTTACTTGGCTCATCGGTACCCAGTTTTTCCTGCATTTCAAAAATCCACTTAATCACTTCCTGGTTGGCAAGACCATGCAAAGGTCCGGCCAGGCCGTTCATACCAGCCGCATAACTTAAATAAGGGTCGCTCAGGGCACTTCCTACCAAATGCGTAGTATGTGCAGATACGTTGCCACCTTCATGGTCGGCATGAATGGTCATGTACAAACGCATCAATTCTTTAAAGCTCTCATCTTCAAAACCCATCATGTGGGCAAGGTTGCCTGCCCAGTCCAGCAAACCGTTTGGCTGGATGTGTTCGCTCATTTTATATTTCCTTCTGTACACATAGGCCGCAATACGTGGCAAACGGGCAATCAGGTCCATTGCATCATCGTACATCGGGTTCCAGTAATCTTTCTTGCTGATTCCTTTTGCATATTCCTTGGCAAAATTGCTTTCTGTTTGCAAAGCCATTACACCAGTAACAAACATGGTCATGGGGTGTGCACTCAATGGCAAGGCATCAATGGTATGAAACACATGGTTGGGTACATGGCTGCGGCGTTGCCATACGCTCGAAATATGGTGTGCATCTTCTTCGTTTGGCAGTTCGCCCAGTAGCATTAAATGAAAAAGACCTTCAGGCAACGGTTCGCTGCCACCTTCTGCCTTTGGCAATTTTGCCTGCAATTCGGGAATGGAATACCCACGGAAACGGATACCATCCTGTGGGTCCAACAAAGAGGTTTCGGTTACCAGACCGGTAATGCCACGCATGCCCTGGTAAATCTGTGCAAGCGTTACCTCACCAATTTTCTTGGTTCCATGTTCCTTCAGAATGTCTTTGATCTCTGCATTTGCAGCATCAGCCTTCAGCTTGAATTTGTCTTTAATAATGCCCATGATTCATTGTGTTTTATAGCAAGTAATTATTGTAAGCTATTTTTTCTTGAATGTAGCCGGCACCTGCACTGTTGCAAGCTGCATTGGCGTCGCACCCATCAACTATGAACCCGTTGCCCGGCGGCCCCGTTTCGTAGTTTGCGGCTAAAGGTAAAGCAACTTGCTATGCACAGCAAATCATTTAAGCAGAAGCTTTGCTGATAACGTTACCATAACAATTAAAGGGGGCAGTTTTTTCAAAAATCGACAATTGTTTAAGGGGCAAGAAAGGTTCAAGGCCCAAGAAAATCAAGTATTCTGGGCTTAAAGGTTCAGTATGGTTTTCGTCCCATTGTTTTACTTAGGGGCTTTTTTATAGATATACAAAGCCACAAAGCAGAAAATGATATTCGGTATCCAGGCGGCAAGCATGGGCGGCAGGTTGCCTTTTGTGGAGAATATGGTAGAGAACCTATCTGTAATAATAAAAATGGCAGCCGTTAAAAAACCTAGTGCCAGGTGCATACCGCTACCACCCCTTATTTTTCTGCCAGCTACCAAAGCACCAATAATGGTAAGCAGCAGCACGGCAAAAGGTGTGGCGTCACGCTTGTAGCTTTCCACCTTCAGGTCCTTTAGGCCTTCGGAGCCACGTTGCTCTTCCAATTGTATCTGGCGTTTCAGTTCGGGCGATGTGAGCTTGTTCTTGGCATAGTCATCACGTTTCAAATCAAATGGACTAAAGCTGAAATTCATTTCCCGTTCTGCATCCATTACCACATTTTCCTTCAACCCGTTCAGCTTCCTGTCAATCACGTTCTGCAATATCCACTTCCGTTTAACTGCATCCCAACGCAAAACTTCGGCACGTATATTTTCCACTACGTTAATGCCTTTTATATGGTTCATAAAAAAAGGGCCACCCTGCTTGCTTGCCGTGTCGTAACTGTTTATACCTGCATAGGTAAACGAATCAACCTTAAAATACATGTCGGCTCCCCGTTTGCCACTGGTAATGGCTTCGTAACTGGAGTTGGCATCTATGTATTTAGCCTCAAAGCTGGTACGTATTACATTGGCCCTTGGTATAACATATTGGTTGGCTATCCATAACAGGCCTGCCAAAAAGATGCCGCCAATAAAGTAGGGCCGCAGCCAACGGTTATACCTCGTTCCACTGGCAAGTATGGCAATGATTTCGCTTTTGCCTGCCATTTTACTGGTAAAGAAAATAACTGCAATAAACACGAACAGGGGAAACAGCAGTGCGATGATGTGTGGAACAAACCCGAAATAGTACAACTGTATCACTTTTATGGCCCCGAGCTTGGACTTAACAAAATCGTCGGTTTTTTCGCTTATATCAATTACTACTGCTATTACGGTAAACAGGAGGATAGCAAAAAAGAAAGTGCTGAGGAATTTTTTTATTATGTACCAATCAAGTTTCTTCATGTAGTTGCCAATGGCCACAAAGATATAGTTGCCCTGCAATAAGCGTAACAATGTGTTGTTAAGAAACCTGCTTTGCCCAATAGGGCCTGCAGGCAATATTGCCTATGCAATTTGCCATAGCCTATTTGGGTTTTTATTGAAATTTTTATTTTTTATTGATTGAATTGGCTATTTTTCCATGACATTAATAACGGTTGCCTGCTGTATAGTGAACAATATTTATTTGAAACAAAAGCCTTTATATTGCGGCTGATTCTTAACCAAACAAGCAACCATGAACTTTAGAAATTATCAGGTTCCCTACGAAATTGATGAGCAGTACTCAAAAAAAGCAGCCTATTTTTCAATGGAGTTTGCCATTCATCAACCCCTAAAAATCTATAGTGGCGGATTGGGCTTCCTGGCCGGTTCGCATTTACGCAGTGCATACGAACTGAAACAGAATATGGTGGGCATCGGTATTTTGTGGAAGTATGGTTATTATGACCAGACCCGTAACCAGGACCAGACCCTGCAGCCAGCATGGATGGAAAAGACCAATGCCTTTTTAGAAGATACGGGCATCAAGTTCCAAATATTGATACATGATGCACCTGTTTGGATAAAAGTATGGTACCTGAACCCCGAAACATTTAAGAGTGCGCCGCTGTTTTTATTGAGCACCGACCTGCCCGAGAACGATTATGTGTCGCAAACCATTACGCACCGCCTGTACGATGCCAACGTAAGTACCAAGGTTGCCCAGTTTATTTTATTGGGAGTTGGCGGTGCAAAGCTGATGGATGAGCTGAATTTTAACCCGGATGTTTACCACCTGAATGAGGCACATGGCATTTCTTCTGCATTCTATTTACTGAACAAGTTCAAGAGCGTGGAGAAACTGAAAGAGTGCTTGGTATTTACAACACATACACCCGAAGAAGCCGGTAACGAAAAGCATGATATTTACCTATGCCATAAAATGGGTTACTTCTGCGGGCTGAGCTTAGATGAAGTAAGAAGGTTGACAGGTTTAACAGACGACCAGTTTAACCACTCATTGGTAGCATTGCGTTTTGCAAGAAAGGCCAATGGTGTATCGAGGCTTCATGGCGATGTGAGCCGTGCCATGTGGAGCCATTATGAAGGCATTTGCCCCATAACTTCCATTACAAACGCACAGAATTTCACCTATTGGGCCGATGAGCCTTTGTATAGGAATTTAGATATTGACAACAACGAAGGTATTGAAGACAGGAAGCAATATTTAAAGAAAAGGACTTTTGAAATTGTGGCCGATCAAACAGGTAAAATATTTGACCCGAATATATTGACCATTGTATGGGCAAGACGTTTTGCCGGTTACAAACGTGCCGATTTGTTGGCTTACAATATTGAGCGTTTTGAAAAATTGTTGAGCAATACAAAATATCCTGTTCAGATTATTTGGGCCGGCAAACCTTACCCGGTTGATTACCCATCCATCACTACGTTTAACCAGTTGGTACATTTAAGCAAGAACTACAAAAACGTGGCCGTACTTATTGGTTACGAGCTTTTCCTTAGCCGCCGCCTGAAACAGGGTGCAGATATTTGGCTGAACAACCCACGCATACCGCGTGAAGCCAGTGGCACAAGTGGCATGACTGCTTCCATGAACGGTGCCGTGAATTTTAGTACCAACGATGGTTGGATACCCGAATTTGCAAAAAATGGTGTAAACAGTTATGTAGTGCCGCAACCAGATTATGAAAACATGAGCACACATGATTTGGACAATTATGATTTTGATAAAGTGTATGAAATACTGGAAAACGAAATCATTCCGACCTATTACGACAATAAGGAAAAGTGGTTGGGCATTGTAAAACAGGGCATGCAGGATGTCCGTCATCAATTTGACAGCAACCGCATGGCACATGAATATTACGAGATCATGTACAAATCGTAAAAGAATAAAAATAGTATGAAAATGCCCCATAGCAATATGGGGCATTTTTTATGTCCGTTAAGGAATGTTTTACAATGACAGCAAAACCGTACCTGTTCCCTGTTCCATTAGCTACAGATACCCATCAGCTAGGCATCAATTCTGCTTTAAAAAAAGAAAGCCCAACTGTTTTCAACAGTTGGGCTTTGCAATTATTCACTTCAACCTTGCAAAAATCAGTTTCGTATGGATTGTTTCTGGTATTGGAGCAGCAGCATGAATACACCCGGCGTTCCTGTTCATAAAAAAAGGGCTTAGGATAGAAATCCAGCCCAGTTTTAATCCAATATTCTATGAAAAACCAAGTATTAGACGATAAGAAATGACTGCAGGTTGCATAACTTTATCAAAAAAGCAAAATTGGCCAGTGCCGAACATTCCCTGTATATGGTTGTTAGATAATTACATTTGCAGTGCTGCAGGCAGCAAACAAAAAACACTTCATGAACAAAGTTGTAGTAGCCATAACAGGTGCCAGTGGTAGCATTTATGCGAAAGTGCTATTGGATAAGCTGATGCTTTTAAAAAACCAGTATAGCGAACTGGGAATTGTAATGAGCAACAATGCCAAAGAGGTATGGAAAGTGGAGCTACAAAACGATAGCTACCAAAACTATGATGCCAAGTATTTTGAAAAGAACGATTTCTCCGCCCCGTTTGCATCGGGTTCGGCCAAATACAATACAATGATAATTGCCCCTTGCAGCATGGGCACATTGGGCAGGATTGCAGGTGGCATAAGCGATGATTTAATTACCCGTGCTGCAGATGTGATTTTAAAGGAAAGGAGAAAATTGATTGCGGTAATCAGGGATACACCATACAACCTTATACATATACAGAACATGGAAACGGTAACCTTGGCCGGTGGTATCATTTGCCCTGCAACGCCGTCGTTTTATTCGTTGCCTAAAACGTTGGAAGATGTTGCTGGCACTGTTGTTGACAGGGTTTTGGACCTGGCTGGTTTTGAATCGGATAGCTATAGGTGGAACTCGTAATGACGTAGCAGGTACATAAAAAAACCGTTCTTGTTTCAGAACGGCTTCCGTTAGTTACCAGTGAACCACCACCTTATAACTAACTTAACCACCACACCTAAATCTTTTTCCTAGCCGGGTTACGCTTTTTCTATTGTTACATCCAGGCAGGAAATATTTTATCATTTCAACTAAGTTTAAAAGAGAGCCATTTCTAGAAAGAAACGGCTGTTTTACGACCTAAACTATACGACTGTAGGATATACAGCGTCACCGAGTTGAATTTCTTGATCTATTATTAAGCTTTGTTAGTTGTGTCCAACAAGGGATACCTTTTGTTTCTTGGTCCAAAAGAAAATCATTTCAACAAATTAGTTTGTAGAAGTAATTCGACACGGGGAAGTATTTTTATTAAATAGCTATTATATCGAATATTTTTATTTAAAATCTAAAAGCCAGAATCAACCAAATTTAGTTGTCAAACTGTTGCACTGTTTTGTTATAGGAAGCCTATCAGGTAAATGTTTAATGGACTGGTTGTATTTAATTTTGAAAGAGTGGCTAAGATGTTGGGGTATTCAAAAAAGGTATTTACGCCTTTACAGCATAATCAACTGTAAATCAACCACCCAAGCTAACGGAAGCATTTTGTAGAATTAATTCGACATGTAAAGAATCAGAAAAGAAATAAGTTTGTTTTAAGTAGCGTAATGCTTGTCGCAACATTTTCTTGCCATTTGTAAAATACACTAACGACCAAACTACATGCAGCAATATTGCACTGTACGCACCAATTCCAAAAGCCACGCAAGAATTTGCTTACTGGTTGCTGCACTTATTGCTGTGCAATTGCTGAGGCATAGTATTGGCTTTGCCCAATCGGCAAACTATTTCATGGAGCATTATACCAGCAACGATGGCCTACCCAGCAATCTTGTTGAAGATATTACCTGGGACAGCAATAACCTGTTATGGGCCTCCACCTATAAAGGTATTGCAAGGTTTGACGGAAGATGGATACAGCCATTTTCATTACCAAGGACCGACGTTATTAAAAACGATTATTGCGGCCCTTTTTTCAGTAACGGAAATGGCCAGCTATTTTTTGGCGATGCTTTGGGTAATATTTATGGTTTTGAAAAAAACAGGCCGGTTATTGTTGACAGCAGCTATCGTATGCCACAGCCAGACACTTTGGTTAGGGTAGGCAATATCTATCGGGTAATGCGTACGGAACTGAACCCACGTGTATTACAGTTACCCAAAATATTCTGGCCTAAATTCTACAAAAGTTATAACCGCAAATTCACTTATGCCAATGGGCCCTCGCCCATTGTTATTGATGAAAGCAAAATACTGTTTACGGAACAGCAGGTACTCTCTGTTTATGACAGGCTAACAGACAAATCCTACCCAATCAAAAAACTTTCTGCAAAGGGCAGGTTGATACAGGTTGATGGTGTTGATTTTCTTTATGAACAAGGTAGGCAGCTTTACCGTATTGACATTTTACCTGATAAAGAAATAAAACTTTCGGTGGTACCAACAGGTTTTTCATTACCGGATGCCGATATATTCTGGCGTACAGGCATGCCCAATGCCATTATGGTACAATCAAGCAATTGTTGGCTTTTACAGTGGGTGAACGGGCAAATAAAACGCACGTTGCTTTGTAATAATATCCCAGCCAACATCAGCATTTCCAGTATTAAATACCATGCAGCTCTGCAAGTTTTGGCTATTGCTACAGATGGCAACGGCATCTATATTTTCAGGAAAAAAATATTCACTTCTTACATTAATCATACTACCAACATATTATCCAGTGTACAGTCTTATTATGCAGCAGTTGAACTCAATACAAATGAATTGCTGCTTAACAGTGCAACTGTTTTGGACCTAACTACCAAGAAATATAAGAGCCAGCAGCACCTATTCCCTGATATTGTAAGTTGTAAAAAGATTAAGGACAGTATTGTCTTCTTGTACGATTCCTCTTCCCATTTTTTTTCATGGTCGTACAAGGAAAAGAAATTAATCCGAAGAAATTTTCCTTATGCATTCTTTGATATATCGGCATTTGCCACCACTGAGGGCAGGGTATTCAGTGTTACCAACAACTACATTCTAGAATTTTCGGCAGCTAAAGACAGTCTGTTCTTTTCTGCAAGGATCAGTAAGGAATCCCTTGCAAAAGACATGATAGAGTACAAGCCGGGCTACCTTGTATTTGCAGGAATGCGAGGTATGTATGGCTTTAATATCCACACAAAAAAACTGGATACATTAGCCCCAGGCAGCAATAAGAATTTTAGGGGAATAACACAATACAAGGGTTACCTTTTCATGGCCTGTTACGAACAGGATGGAGGTGTATTTGCTTACAAGGATGGTTCATTAAAGAAATTTCCATTAGATGCACATCAATACATAGTTAATGCCCATAACATTTATATAGACCAAAACGGATATGCCTGGATAGGGGTGAATGCAGGCGTACTTAGAACAAAAGCACAGGCACTGATTGATTATTTCAATGGCAAGACATCTTATGTTGGTTACGATTTTTTGGGTAAGGAAGACGGCATTGACATTGTAGAATTAAATGGCGGGCACCAAGGGTCCATCATTGAATTAAAAAATGGCAGCCTGGTCTATACCGGTATAAACGGCGTTGTTGTGGCAGATGTATCATCTGCAGACACAGCAAAAATACCCGCTGATATTTCTGTGGACAGGATGATCATAAACGATTCGCTCATTTATCAACAACCTTCTGGCCATATACAATTGGGTTCGGGTACAAAGAAAATAAAACTGCATCTCATCATTCCATTATGGAACAATCTTAAAAACCAGATTATTGAATATAGGCTCAATGGCTATGACAATAAATGGGAAACACTGGACTATACAAAGCAAAATTTTATTGAACTGATCAATATCCCAAATGGCAATTATACTTTATCTATAAAAACATCATCTGTTTACGACAAAGAAATCATTACCACATATACATTGGCACTAGGTATTGATGCACCATGGTACAGGACAAGGCTATTTTATATGGCAGCAGTAATTATTTCGTTGTTTACTATATGGGGTATTGTAATATGGCGTAACAGGTACCTACAAAAACGCAACAAGCTATTAAAAGCTACAGTAGATAAACAGATAAACAAAATACAGTCCCAAAAAAATCAGTTGGAAGAGCAGGTAGCCAAGATGAAAATATACCAAACAAAGCTTGAGCAGGATTATGCATTAAAAAACCGCTTGATTTCCATGATCAGCCACGATATGATAACCCCATTGCGTTTCATGACCAATGCCGGTAATAAATTGATCACTAACAAAGACAGTATTTCACCCGATACCTACGACGATACCATGCGAACAATAGTTGAAACAAGCAGCAGTTTAAAAGAAATAAGCACAAATATGCTCAATTGGATAAAGCACCATAGCGACAATACCAAGTTTGCAATGGAAATGTTTAACCTTTATGATGCCACCCAGTTCATAGTAAATAACGTAACACCAATGGCCAGGTTCAAAGAGGTTACGATACACAACAATATAAATAGGGATATTCAAGTGCACCAATACTTGGAACCCTATAAAAGCATATTGCTACAGTTGCTTTCCAACGGCATCAAGTACTGCAACAACTGCAATATTTTTATTACGGCAATCAATAATCATGATACTGTAACACTACAGATAAAAGATGAGGGTCCAGGCATGACTCAGCAGCAAATACAATTACTGATGGATCCAGGAAAACCCAGCAATGATATAGTTGCTCAACAAACCACTAGGTATGGTTTTGGCTACCTCATCATAAAGGACATGCTCGAAATAATAAAATCCAACATGCATATAGAAAGCAAGCTGGGTCAAGGTTCAACTATCTATATTGAAATACCTAAACGCATTACTTGAAAAAAACATTGACTTTAAAAATATGACCACGGACTAAAAACATACAAAGACCTACAACTAAACCTACATGTGCAACCCTTTAAAAATATTAATTGTCGATGACCACTCCATGATACGGAAAGGCATGCGGCTTACACTTGAAACCTCATTTGGAATAAAAACCATAGAAGAGGCGGCTAGCTGTTCCAAAATGTTAAGCTCCCTTCGCGACAATCTGGCTACCCACTTGATACTCGATTTATTAATTGATGATGGAAACTCTTTAGAAATCGTTCCATCCTTACGTAGTTTATACCCCGAATTAAGAATACTGATATTTAGTATGCAACCGTCCGAAGTATATGCATCAATTTTAAAACAGTATGGTGTGTTTGACTACCTGCACAAAGAGGCCGAAGAAGATCTAATTATAGCAACACTGAAAAAATTCCTCTTCGAAGAACCGGTTGAATTACAAAATGTTGATGTGGGGCAACAACTAGAAAACAGTAACCCATTCTCAAAGCTGTCTGCAAGGGAGTTGGAAGTATTGCACTACTTGCTTAAAGGCACTGGCACAAAGAAAATGTCGGAAATGTTGAACCTACAGATGAGTACCATCTCCACAATTAAATACCGGATTTTTGAAAAAATGGGTACCGAAAATATTAAAGAGTTAATTGATCTTGCCATTGCTCATAACATCAATAGCTAAACTATTCAACTAAGCCTTTATTCAATTTTATTACTGCGAAAGAGGACTAATTACTAATTAGGTTAACTTATAAAAGGAGAACAAGTCAAATAGGTAAGTATAGAAAATAAAAAAACCTCAACCAGAAAACTGATTGAGGTTAATAAATATGGCAGCTACCTACTCTCCCAGGAGAATCCAAGTACCATCGGCCATGAGGGGCTTAACTGCTCTGTTCGGAATGGGAAGAGGTGAACACCCTCGGCAAAACCACCATAAGAAGGTAATCTTGATAACGCTATGCGAAACCGAGACAATAATTTACATATTGGAAAACAATTACAAGAATAAAAAATAAAGCTTACGGGCAATTAGTACTACTTGGCTTTGTTGTTACCAACTTTACACCTATAGCCTATCAACGTCATAGTCTTTGACAGCCCTTAAAAGTAAACTCATCTTGTGGAAGGTTTCACGCTTAGATGCTTTCAGCGTTTATCCTTGCCGTGCATAGCTACTCTGCATTGCTCCTGGCGGAACAACAGATACACCAGCGGCACGTACAACCCGGTCCTCTCGTACTAAGGTCATGTCCACTCAATTTACTAACGCCCACCACAGATAGGGACCGAACTGTCTTGCGACGTTCTGAACCCAGTTCACGTGCCACTTTAATCGGCGAACAGCCGAACCCTTGGGACCTTCTCCAGCCCCAGGATGTGACGAACCGACATCGAGGTGCCAAACCTTACCGTCGATATGAGCTCTTGGGTAAGATCAGCCTGTTATCCCCGGAGTACCTTT
>DDFK01000001.1:837500-1759103 GCA_002337145.1 Chitinophagaceae bacterium UBA1930
GATTTGTTATTGCCAAATGTTTTTTTGAAATTGTTTTAACCTATTTATTGAAACCCTTTATTTATAAGGGTTTCAAGGGAAAAATATTTTTTACTTCCTTGTTTTTAAAGCATGTTACTCTACAACAATTGCTGATCGGTATATGATATACCAGTGAATCTATCATGTTTGAAGCGGCAAAGCTGAAAGACTTTAAAAGACTGCAACATCATAACCAATAAACGGTCCTTATAAAGAGTTATGCAAACAAACAGGTTGATTACTTGTTTGCTTCAATAAGCTATTGCTTATGCATGTTATGCAATGCCTATGGATGGGTTGAATTGAATACTGCATTCGGATAGGTTACAGCGGTAAGAAAAAGCCCTTGTGCGGGTGTTGTGAAATCTGCTTTTGTACAATCCTTTGCCTGTATAATTTGATTGAACTCATTAACTGTAATTATACCCCTACCAACCCGCAGCATGGTGCCTACCAGGCCTTTTACCATGCCACGTAAAAACCTGTTGGCTTTTACATTAAATACCAAGCAATCGCCCTGAACCAACCATTCAGATTTTTGGACGTTGCAGATATGGTTTGTAACCTGTGTATTCCTTTTGGAAAAGGAAGTAAAGTCGTGACTACCCATTACTAGCTGTGCAGCTTCGTTCAACAAATGCATGTCGATGGTGTAGGGATAGAACCAGGCCCTATCCTGCAGGAAAGGATCTTTCTCTTTATATATGAAGTACCTGTATTCGCGGCTGATGGCATCGAAACGACAATGGGCATCAGTGGAAACCGCATGTATGTTCTTTACGGTAATGTCTTTGGGAAGGATGGCGTTGATATTGTACAACTGCCTACTTTGTATAGCTATATCTGTATCGAAATGGAAATAGTTCTGCAGGGCATGCACGCCAGCATCTGTTCGGGAAGACCCTGTTAATGAAAACACCTGATTAAAATAGATACCGAGGGCCTTCTCAACCTCGCTCTGTATGGTAACTGCATTTTGCTGTACCTGAAAACCACTGTACTGGGTGCCTTTATAAGCAAGTTCCAAAAAGTAACGGGGCATGGCTAGTTGGTGGATTTTCTGAATTGGTCCATTGCACTGGATATGGTAAACTCGGTTTCCAACGAAGGATAGTTGAACACGTCGTACACAAATGGCTTTGCCATGATGAAGAACTTGCAACGGCTCTGTTCAGAAAGATACAATAGGCCCAATTTCTTTACCTGTTCAGTTGTAAAGCATTTGTCTTTAAAAGATTTCTTTGCCGCAGCAGTCATTTTATCGTCTGTGGTTTCGTACGACATCAATTTGCGGCTGCGTGCAAAATCCGTTTCTGTAGCAAGGTTCACGCAGGATCGGTTGTATTGGCTGGCAGAGCCGGCAGTGTATTGCTTAGAAGATGTGTCCGTTGCAGCGGTTTCGCTTGCTGCAGCTTTCGAATAATTGTTATACGGTATAAAAACTGTGATCGTATCGTTTTTGTTGGGCATATAGTCAACATACACCTGGTCCACACCCTGGTTGCTGTTCCTGTCGTAGGTTTTTACTACCTGGTATCTACTGGTTATTGTTGGCTGTGCGGCTTGTGCCACGGCAACCATTTCGGTCCTATCAGTATTAATGCTTGTGGCTGCAGGTTCATTTTTTACTGGTGGTGGCGAAACGGTGTTTACAACTGCAGCAGTAGCAGGTTTGGTGTCGGCAACAACAGGTGTTGCGGTATGGCTGGTTGCCGCATTGGTTTCTGTTTCAACTGGTTTTGTTGCCGGTTGCTGTTTTGCCGGCTGAACATTGAACGCATCATCATTGCTGAGTTTGATGGTATCGTAAACCGCTTTGTCTTTTTCCCAGCCAGAAGGATTGGCCATAATGATATTGAAACTTACATAGTCAAAAAGGCCCCAGCCCTTATCGCCAAAACGTTTTAAGGCATAGCCAACATCCTTGCCCTCTTCTATCACACAACTGAATTTCTGTTCGGGATAGATGTCTTTAGGGAAACCCGCTGTAAAAAAGTACCTGCCCGGTTTAAGCTTCGGAATTACCAGATAGCCGCTCATGGAAGAACTGTAGTTTTTGTTGTTGAGCATTACATAGAAGGGCTGCTTGTCTTCTGACTGCAGGTACATAAACTGCTTTTTCTGTGCACTTGCATGTAAAACCAACAAAAAGACAATAAGTAAAAGTGGAAGTTTATGCAGGTAATCTTTATATTTCATTAATACTGGCTTGATGGTACAAATCTAATTTAAAAACGTTTTAAAAGCGTTTATCAGTATGTAACAGCAAAAAATCGGTGCTTTTAACCTTTTATAAAATTATAAACCGTTAACCTTGCTGCCTTTATATCTTTATCTCACAAAAAATAATTACATGAGAAAAATTTTCTTCGTTTTAGGGTTGTCGATGGGCATAGCGGCCATATCGCAAACACCTACCGCACCTGCAAAAGACGATAGCTGGAAAAAGAACTACCGTGCTTTTGCTACCAAAGTAAATGACCTTGTGCATACTAAACTGGATGCGAAATTCGACTACAACAACTCTTACCTTAACGGTAAAGTATGGATTACCCTTAAACCGCACTTCTACCCTACCGACTCTTTGCAGTTAGATGCGAAAGGAATGAAAATCAACAAAGTTGAAATTGTTAAAACCGGCAAGAACGGTATATTGAAATATAATTACGATGGCAGCTTCCTCAGCATCACCCTTGACCGCACCTATAAATCAAACGAGGAGTACACTGTTTACATTGACTATACAGCCATGCCCAACGATTTAAAAGTAGAGGGTAGTGCGGCCATTACCGATGCCAAGGGACTGTATTTCATTAATCCCAAAGGCGAGGAAAAAGACAAACCCACACAAATATGGACACAGGGCGAAACTGAAGCCACTTCTGTTTGGGTGCCTACTATTGACAGGCCCAACCAGAAAACAACCGATGAAATCTACATGACCGTTCCTGCAAAATATGTTACACTATCGAACGGTAAGCTGATGACCCAAACAAAGAATGCAGACGGTACGAGGACGGATTATTGGAAAATGGACCTTCCGCACGCACCTTATCTATTATTTATGGGCGTAGGCGATTTTGCTGTTGTAAAAGATACCTATAAAGGCAAGGAAGTAAACTATTATGTAGAAAAGGAATACGAAAAAGTAGCCAGGAAAATTTTTGGCAACACGCCAGAAATGATGAAGTTCTACTCCGAAAAATTGGGCGTTGAATATCCTTGGGTCAAATACTCGCAAATTGTGGGTAGGGATTATGTAAGTGGTGCCATGGAAAACACCACTGCTACCCTTCACCAGGAAAGTGCACAGCAAGATGCAAGGGAACTTGTTGATGGCAACAGTTGGGAAGGCACTATTGCACACGAGCTGTTTCACCAATGGTTTGGCGATTATGTAACTGCAGAAAGCTGGAGCAACCTTACTGTTAACGAAAGCTTTGCCAACTATAGCCAGGTATTGTGGAACGAATACAAATATGGTAAAGATGCGGGTGATGATGAGAACTTTAAAGACATGCAGGGCTATTTGCAAAGCGGCAGCCAAAGCAAGGACCTTGCCCGTTTTTACTATCGCGATAAGGAAGACATGTTTGATGCGGTTAGCTATAACAAAGGTGGAAGGATATTGCACATGCTACGCAATTATGTAGGGGATGATGCCTTCTTTAAATCATTGAACCTGTACCTTACCACCAATAAATTCGGTACCGGTTCTGCCCACAAATTACGTTTGGCATTTGAAGCCGTTACCGGTAAAGACCTTAACTGGTACTGGAACCAATGGTATTTTGGTGCCGGTCATCCGCAGCTAGACATTAGCTACTATTACAATCCAGAAAACAAATTTGTTTCGGTATATGTAAAACAGACACAAAGCGGCGATAAAGTGTTTAAACTGCCTTATGCCATTGATGTTTATTTTGGGGCAAAGAAAACACGTTACGATGTGTGGAGCACCAACAAGGTAGATACTTTCACTTTTGCCGCACCTACAAAACCAGACCTGGTGAATGTGGATGGCGACAAAATATTATTGGCCAGCAAGAAAGACGCAAAAACAATGAGCGAATTTGCACACCAGTATAAGTATGCAGGCAAATATCTTGACAGGAAAGAAGCCCTTGATTATGCTGCCAAGCATTTAAAGGAAGAAGGTGCCATTGCCTTGCTGAAAGAAGGTTTGAACGATAAGTACGAAAAACTGAGGATCAAAGCCATTCAGTCTTTGGGCGACCATACCGATGAAGCTATCATTGCAAAACTGGAAAGCATTGCAAAAACAGATGCAGACAGGGTTACACGCTCTGAAGCAATTGATGCATTGGGTGGTTTGAAGAACGAAAAGTACAAAGCCATGTTTGTACAGGGCACTAGGGATTCTTCTTATTCCGTTGCAGGTGCAAGCCTAGAAGCTTTGGTAGAAATAGATTTACCCGGTGCTGTTGAAATCGCAAAGAAACTTTCCAAAGAACCAGCAAAAGGAAGGCTAAGCTCTGCCATTACTGCTGTAATGGTAAAGTCTGGCGATGAAAGTGCGTACGATTTCATTGCAACTTCTTTCGACAAAATGCCTTTGTCTCAAGCCAAGTTCCAGGCATTGCAACCATTTGCCGAACTGCTGGCCAAAGTAAAAGATGCCACTAAATTTAAAAGTGGTATCGATATGATTGCCAAGTTCAGGGATGCCATTCCTGAATCTGTTAAAACACAAACCAATCCTTTTATCAATGGGGTTATCTTAAAAGGCATTGCCGATAAAAAAGACAAAGCCGGCGAAAAGGAACTGGCCGATTATGCTAGGGCTAAAGTTTCCTAATCCATATACTTTATTAGGCTTTATAAAAAACGCTGATGAAACAATCATCAGCGTTTTTTATTGCTTATTGCAGTAGGGGTACACAAAGTGCAATACTATTTGTTTTACTAAGCAGTGTTGCATGCTTCAACTGCATGGGCGTCGCACCCATCAGCAACCAGTACAAGATCCGGCAATGTGCAACAGGTTCACCACATGCCAGGTTGCTGCCAAAGCAATACACCTACAAATACCAAAAGTAAAAACCGTCATCAAGCTTGTTCCAGCAATGCGGTTACCTCATTATATTCATATTTTAAAGCGTTTATTTTAAGTTCAAGCAATCGTTGCCTGGTCAGGTTACAGGTTTTCAGTTCATGCAGGGCATTATTGCCGTAAATCTCCATCCATTCCAGGTCCTGCGGTTGCCGTTCATTGTTGGGTAGCAAAGTGGGCAATAAATCCGGCAATAGTTTTGCCACATGCAGCATGTTTATACAGCACCCATATTTTTCCTTCATTTTGCCCAGTTGCCTTTCGGCCCGCATCAACAATAGCTGGCATTCGTTCTGCCTATGCTTTAATAATTGGGTAGTTTCTTGTTGTTGGGGTGCAACAGTTGCTTCCAGTTTCGGTTTGCCGGGTTTATCCAGGCATATTTCAATAGCTGCTTCCTTAATCATTGCCCAGGTGGGCAGGCTTCTTTTATTGGTTTCGTACATGGCAAGTGCACTCTTGCTAACCCTCAAAAAAGAAATGTACTCTTCTTGCAGCAGGCCAAGCCGGTTTCTGGTAGTAGGTTTCTGGTAATGCTTTTTCATTTTGCAAGCTTGTGTGATAAAAATATTGTGATTTTTAAAAAATCACAAGAAAAAAATCACAAAGATTTCTAAACCTCGCCAGCAATGTCAGTAAAGCAAAAGGCCCACTCTATAAGAGCAGGCCTTTTTTATCATCCATTTCAAAAAAACGCTTGTTATTGCTTCAATAATGTCACGGTTTCAACCCCAGTGGCCGATTGTAGCCTTACATGGTAGGTTCCGGTGGCAAGGTTGCCCAATGTATTTAATTGCAGGGCATTGGTACCTTTTACCACATCCACCTGTTTAGTGGCTACCACTTTTCCGTCAGCAGCAATTACTGCAATCATTAACCTGTCCTTACTATCGCTGGTATAGGTGATATTGATAAAAGACACAAACGGGTTAGGGCTAATACTTACCTGTGCCGCTTTGGCCACCCTTACCACCACTATTTGTGTATAGAACCATTTGCCATCCTTATCCACCTGTTTTATACGGTAATAAAACACATTGGCAGTTTGGTTGTTAATGCTATGCGGGTAGGTATAGCTGGTATTGCCTGCATTTTTTGCACTTATTTTGGCCACTTCATTAAAGTCAACCCCATTTGTGCTCACCTGCACTTCATAATAATTGGTTTGCAGTTCGTTTACCACATCCCATTTCAACGTAGCAATAGGTGCCACATAATTTACTGTAAGGTTCACTACCTGCAACGGCAATATGGAAGCATTACGCCAGTCCCTGTCTGCCGCTGGGTTTGACTGTTGCAACCCGATATAGGAGCCCGAAGGTGTTGGTCCGTTAAAGTCGCCCAATGCACCCATATTACTCATGGTTACATTCTTATAATAGTTGGTGGTCAGGGCATCGTTGTTCACGTTATCAAATATATCCATCAACCCATCGCCATCGCTATCACCGCTTGCATCAATGGTGGCCTGTGTTACCGTACTAAAAGGGCTATTCCTATCACCTTCATTCCTGTCCGGTGCCCCGTCATTATCAGAGTCCGTATCCAAATAATCGGGTATGCCGTCACCATCGGTATCAACTGGTGTAAGGCCGTTGCCTCCGTAAGTACCTATCTGGCCTGGCAGTTCGTACAAATCGCAAAGACCATCGCCATCCGTATCCACATCGCTCGGAATTTTATAACTATTGGTAGCCTGTGCCTCCACATTGTCTGTAATACCGTCATTATCGCTATCAATATCCAGTTCATTGATCTTGCCGTCCTTATCGGAATCATAATTATCGTTCACCCCATCATTGTTGGTATCTGCCCAGGCAACCACCGTTCCGGAAGTTGCATCGTATGCATTGGGTACGCCATCGTTGTCTGCATCCAAAAACGGATCCACACCCGATGGGTTCTCATTCACATCCGTTATACCGTCGTTGTCATCGTCCACATCACAAAAAACCTTTACAATATTTATCGGGTTGGTAGCCGAAGTAAGTTTTATACCTGTGGCACCTGCCGCCGCACCATAGTTGTAGGCACTTGTTGTGGTTGTACCGCCTGCACCACCTGCTACGGAGCTGGCTGCATTAATGGTTCCATTGGTGTAAATAACACCACCACCACCACCACCGCCGGGACCATGTTCTGGGTTACCATTGTTTGGCGTACCATCATCAGGCTGGCTGGCCCATGCATTGCCCCCATTGCCGCCTTTGGCATTGATGGTAACATTTGCCAGGCCGGCAGTATTGTTTGCATATAAATAAACCGAGCCACCGGCACCACCGCCACCGCCACCGTCGTTGTCAACGGAAAGGCCAGCAGCACCACTGGCATCAATGGTACCCGTGCCGCTTACTGCATTTACTTTTAAGAATATCATACCACCACCAGAGCCACCGCTGCTACTAAAGCCAGCTGTACCTGTAGCACCTGTACCATCGTTGGTTGTACCCGCACCGCCGCCGCCGCCCAATACTAATTGGTTTGCAGCTGCCTGCGAAAAAACCGCACCGCCATAACCACCGTATTGCGATGGGTTGTTCCATGCACGGCCGCCACGGCCGCCTACACCGCCATTGCCACCGCCACCGCCACCGGTGTTCTGGTCGTTATAGGTAGGGTCGCCATCGGTACCGCCACCGCCTGCATTGCCTGGGGCACCCTGTGCATAGCTACCATTGGGGTAACCTTCTGCACCGTTGTCCACCAGGGTATTGGCCAGCGAACGGGTGTATTTGGGTGTACCTGCAATACCCTCACCTTTAGATCCGTTGAGGTTGGTAGATGAAAGTGTTACGGCATCTGTATTTGTACCCGTACCGCCACCCAATTGCCTACCGCCGCCGCCCCTAAAACCTAGTGAGGAGGCCGTTATGGCCGTACCACCGTTTAAGGTCATGGTTCCGGATACATTGGCTGCAATGATACCGCCCGTACTGCCATTCCATTCTGCCACTGTTATAGATGCACTGGCAGCAATGTTTAACGATGCATATTCGGGTACACGTACTACCTGGAAACTATATTGTCCTGCACTGCCCGAAGCGGCAGATACAGTGTATGCTTTTCTGAGTGGGGTTGTAAGGTAAACCACCCCATTGTTTACGCCGCTTGCAGCATATACATATTCGTAAGTACCTGCCACGGTAGATGTGTAGCCGCTATAGGTAGCTGCACCCGCCCCGTAGTTGGAGGTATTGGTAGCGTTGATGGTAGAACCCTGCATCTGGATAACCAGCAATAGGTCGCCCGGGGAAATTTTTGCAGTGGCACCGCCTGACCTTTGAGTGCCGACACTTATCCTGGTAGCACCTACACTTGCGGATGCAGTACCTGCATAGTAGGAGTTGATGATGGTACCAGAAGCCGTTATGGAGCCTGTACCCGGAGTACAGGAAGGATCGTTCAACCCGTTCAGTTCCTTGAAGCAACTGTTCACTTCGGCATAGCTACCAGTAGCTATTGTACCTGCATCGCCCTTGGTGGCACCATTGGGAAGAAATTCGGTAAGGGAGGAAGAAGATGTTGTACCATTGGTACCGCCGTTAACTGTGCGGGTAACGCTAGTTGTAGTGGTAAGTATGTAACCGCCGCCGCCGCCGCCGCCCGGACCCTCACTTTCTGCACTGGTTATGAGTTGGTTGCCGCCATTGCCACCATTGGCATTGATGGCCACACCTGTAATAGTTGAATTGGAAAGCACAATAACGGCACCGCCACCTGCACCGCCACCGGGTGCATCGTTGTGGCCGCCTATGGTATTGCTGCCCGCATTGCCGTTGGCGTTGATGGTTCCACTACCCGATACCGTACCTGATACCAGTAAATAAATGATACCGCCACCTATGCCGCCGCCGCCGCCATAGCTGTCGTTCTCGTCGCCGGCTCCACCGCCACCGCCCATAAACAATAAAGTGTTGCTGCTATAATCCAATGGACGGCCACCAAGACCGCCCACATTTCTTCTACTATCGCCACCCCAAAGACTATTGCCTGGGCCTACAACCAAGGCATTCTGGTCGTTATCGCCATAAGTGTATCCGCCACGACCGCCGCCACGGGATACGTCTGTTGCAAAATTTAATGCTTCCAGGTTCCATGCCGTTGCCCAGGTGCCTGTACTTGTATTTTTTATACCTGAACCGTTCCAGGGGGTAAGCACGCCATTGTTGCCTGCATTGGAACCGCCACCGCCACCGGAGTTGTGGTTGTTGCCGCCGCCACCGCCGTTGGCTGGGGCACCACGGCCGTACTGGCCGTTCATGCTGGCGTAGTCTGTCTGGTTGCCCGCTATACCCTCGCCCTTTAAGGCACCTACCGTGCTGGCAGTGCTGCGATAGCCCGTGCTGCCGTAGGTAACGGTAGCGTTGGCTACTGTTGCCCCCCTGAAGCCTGTGCCCGTTGCGTCTATTTTGCCACTAAGGGAAAGGTTTCCATTTACTTCCATGGCACAAACACCACCAGTAGTACCGTCCCATGGCTTGGCAGAAAGTATGGCATTGGTACCGAGGGTTACATTGTCGAAGCGGGGCACACGTACCACCTGACAGCGTTTGGTGCCGCTTACCGTGTATGATTTTGCAAGGGCGGTGCAGAAGGTGATGGTGTTGGTGGATATGCTGAGGACCGTCTTTAGTTCGTAGTTGCCCGTATTATTGTAAGCGGTGATATTGCCGTAGTTGGTATCATCGGTTGTGGCGATGGAGGCACCTTGCATCTGTATAATCATTACCAGGTCGCCGGGTGAAAGTGCAGCCGTTGCAAAAGCATTTGTTGAATTGGTGAAGGAGGTGGCACCGCTTAGGTCGGTTATATTGGCCACTGTGACGCTGGTGGCACCAGCCGCGGCACTGGATGCCAAGGCGGAGTAGCGGTTTGCTATTACCGTGGTACTACTACCGGGGGCGTAGCTTATAACACCGTCCTTACTTTTTTGGGCCTGTGATAAAAATGGAAAGACAATAGATAATAGTATAAGGAGCAAAACGATAATAAACTCGCTTATCAAGTAATTCCTCTTCACGGAAATTGAAGTAGAACAACTTTCTTTTGCTTTGGGCAAGTAAGAAAATAATTTCACGGCGGTACGGTATCGGTGTTAATAATAGACGCCTGAATTGACAGGTTAGCCAAGTAGTTTTGGTAAACAACGACTTATAGCCACATAATATTGTACAGCGGCCTTAATTAGCTATTAAAAAATGGGATGGCTGTTTAGAATTTAAGCAGCTTTATTGTTTTGGTTTCGATTGCAGTTTTTAGCTGTAACATGTAGTTGCCAGCCGGCAAATTGCCTAATGCAGTAATTTGGAACAGGTTTGTTCCTTTTACCAGGTCTATAGGTTTACGCGTAACCAATTTTCCTTCGGCAGAAAACAGGGTGGCTTCCAGTTTTTCCTTTGTGGTACTTATATAACTGATGTTGATATAATTGGTAAAAGGATTGGGGCTAACCTCTATTTGACGGTTATTGTTGAGTTTTATTATAACGATTGGTGTGTAGTACCATTTACCGTCTTTGTCAACCTGTTTTATCCTATAGTACAAAACATTGGATGTTTGGTTGTTGATGCTGTAGGCGTATGCATAGTTTGCATTGCCCGTATTTTTTGCAGTTACATTGGTTACCCAACTGAAGTTGGTGCCATTGGTACTTACCTGTAGTTCGTAATAATTGGTTTGCAGTTCGTTTACCACATTCCATTTTAATGTTGCAGTAGGTGCCTGGTAGTTTACCGTAAAGTTTACAATTTGCAGGGGCAGTACAGACACATTACGCCAGTCCCTGTCTGCTGCGGGGTCGGACTGTTGCAGTTGTATGTATGAGCCGGATGGTGTGGGGCCGTTGAAATCGCCCAATGCACCCATATTGCTCATGGTTACATTTTTGTAGAAGTTACCAGCAGTTAGGGAGCCTATGTTCACATTGTCAAAAACATCCATCAGGCCATCGCCATCACTGTCGCCACTGGCATCAATGGTGGCCTGGGTTATTGTCCTGAATGGGCTGTTGCGGTCGCCCTCGTTCCTGTCGGGGGCACCATCATTGTCGCTATCGGTATCCATATAGTCGGGCGTGCCATCGTTGTCGTAATCAAAAGGCGTCAGGCCGCCGCCGCCGTAAATACCAATTTGTGCAGGCAGTTCATATATGTCGTTTATACCGTCGCCATCCGTATCTACATCGCTGGGTATTTTATAGCTGCCGGTGGATTGTGCTTCTATATTGTCGGTTATGCCATCATTGTCGCTATCTATATCGTATAAGTTAGGCAGTCCAACGCCATCGGTATTGGGCAGTGTTAATGAAACCAGTGCATCAACAGTATCGCTCCATCCATCCAGATTGGCATCTGCACCGCTGGCTATACCATTGGTTCCAGATAGACCAGCTTCTACCATATCCAGTATGCCATCACCATCACTATCCAAATCGTAAGGGTTGGGCCTGCCAAGCTGGTCTATGTTTTTATAGGGCCAGCTATCGGCCACACCATCATTGTTGGTATCCGCACCCGACCTCAGTAGTGCGTTTGTTGCCCCCGTCAGGTTGTCGTTTATGCCATCAAAATTTGTATCAATAAAACTATCTGCCAAGCCATCGTTGTTGGCATCGGTGCCCTGTACTTCCAACACGTCTGGCACACCATCGCCATCGCTATCCAGGTCAAGAAAATTGGGAATGCCATCCCCATCAAAATCGGGTGCACCCAACCCAAGTGTGGCACTTGTTGCAGCAGCATTGTCGGATAGGCCATCGCCATTGGCATCGGTATAGTTGTCAATAAGACCATCCCCGTCTGCATCAACACCATAACTTTCCACTACATCGGCAATGCCATCGTTGTCACTGTCCAGGTCCAGTTCATTTATAATGCCGTCTTTGTCCTTATCAAAATTGTCGTTTATCTGGTCGCCATTGGTATCGGCCCAGGCAACTGCTGTTCCCGAAGTTGCATCGTATGCATTGGGCACGCCATCATTGTCCGCATCCAAAAATGGGTCCACGCCTGATGGGTTTTCCGCAATATCTGCAATGCCGTCGTCATCGTCGTCTATATCACAAAATGTTTTTATAATGCTTATTGGGTTGGTGGCCGATGTATTGGTTAGGCCTGTAGTACCCGCCGTTGCAAAATAGGCAAGGTTGGATGTTGTGGTAGTGCCGTTTGCACCACCAGCCACGGAGCTTGCCCCATTTATGGTGCCATTGGTGTAAATAACACCACCACCGCCACCACCGCCGGGGCCATGTTCGGGATTGCCATCGTTAGGGGCCCCTGCATCGGCCACGCCGGGCCATGCATTACCACCCTTACCGCCAGCGGCATTAATGGTAAGATTGGCCAGGCCAGCAGTATTGGTTGCATATATATATACAGAGCCACCTGCACCGCCACCGCCTGCACCTTCGTTGGCTGTTGCCTGCCCGGCACCGCCTGCTACCGTTATTGTACCCGTGCCACTCATTGCATTGGCTTTTAGAAAAACCATACCGCCACCTGTGGCACCGCTACTGGTAGTAGCATTAGTATTGGTGGTACCTGCACCGCCACCACCGCCCATAACAAGCCTGGTAGCAGATACCTGGGCAAAATTTGCACCGCCAATACCACCCACATCGTCCACAGGGTTTGCCCAGCCCCTACCGCCGTGGCCGCCAACACCTCCATTGGCACCGCCGCCACCACCCGTATTGTCTTGATAGAAATTTCCGGAAGTTTCTGCATCGTTACCGCCACCACCTGCATTGCCCGGGGCACCTCTGCAACTGCTTCCGCCCGGGTAGCCTTCTACTGTTGTATTGTATGAGGTGCCTGCATTGTCGTATGTGTATTGGGGTGTACCTGCAATACCCTCGCCTTTGGACGCACCTTCATGAAAACCAGAAGTGCCCACATAGTCCGTTACTGTGGCCGTGTTTCCTGTGGAAGGCATAATAAAGCCTAAGCCTCCCCGGAACCCTGCGGCAGCTGCATTAAAATTTGTTCCATTTAATGTGACCGTTCCGGTAACATTGGCTGCAATGATACCGCCCGTGCTGCCATTCCATGTTAATGTAGCCACACTGCCAGAGCCGGTAAACGTTAGGCTACTGTATTCGGGCACACGTATTACCTGAAAAGTATATTGCCCGTTGGTACCAAAAGCTGCGTAGGTATAGGCTTTTTTTAATGGGGTTGTAAGGTAAACGGTACCGCTGCTTACACCACTTGCTGCATATACATATTCGTAGGTACCTGCCACGGTTGTTAGGTATCCACGACCTGTAGCCGCACCTGCCCCATAGTTGGAGGTATTGGTGGAGTTGATGGTAGAACCCTGCATTTGGATGACCAGCAATAGGTCGCCCGGGGAAATAGGTGTGGTACCCCTAATTGCCCCTACACTTATTTTAATGGCCCCAGCATTTGCGGATGCGGTACCTGCATAGTAGGAATTGATAACTGTATTGGCTGTGGATATGGAGCTTGGGTTGTTGGTACAGGATGGTGCAGAGAGACTATTCAGTTCCTTAAAACAACTATTGACCTCTGCATAGCTGCCAGTGGCAGTAGTGCCCGCATCCCCTTTGGTAGCACCGTTTGGAGGGAACTCCGTGAGAGAGGAGGAAGAAGTGGTACCGTTGGTACCACCAGTAACCGTGAGCGTGACACTGGTGGCAGTAGTAAGGATGTAGCCACCACCACCGCCACCACCTGGACCTTCGTTTTCGGCACTTGTTATGAGTTGGTTGCCACCATTGCCACCATTGGCATTAATGGCCACACCAGTAATGGTTGAGTTGGAGAGCACCACCACCGCACCACCGCCAGCACCGCCACCCGGAGCATCGTTGTGGCCACCCGTAGTATTGCTACCCGCATTGCCGTTGGCATTGATGCTGCCTGTGCCCGACACGGTGCCCGATACCAGCAAATAAACGATGCCGCCGCCGTTGCCGCCACCGCCACCGTAACTGTCGTTCTCGTCGCCGGCACCGCCGCCGCCGCCCATAAATAATAAAGTGTTGCTGCTATAGTCCAATGGACGGCCACCGAGACCGCCCACGTTTCTTCTACTATCGCCACCCCAAAGACTATTGCCCGGGCCCGTAGTCAGGGCGTTTTGGTCGTTGTCGCCATAGGTATAGCCGCCTCGGCCGCCACCCCTTGATACGTCCGTTGCAAAACCCGCAGCTTCCAGGTTCCAGGCTGTTGCCCAGCTGCCCGTGCTTGTATTTTTTATACCTGAACCGTTCCAGGGAGTTAATACGCCATTGTTGCCTGCATTGGAACCGCCGCCGCCGCCGGAGTTGTGGTTGTCGCCGCCGCCACCGCCGTTGGCTGGGGCACCACGGCCGTACTGGCCGTTCATGCTGGCATAGTCTGTCTGGTTGCCCGCTATACCCTCGCCCTTTAGGGCACCTACCGTACCCACAGTGCTGCGGTAGCCCGTGCTGCCGTAGGTGATGGTGGCATTGGCTATCGTTGCCCCACGGAAGCCTGTACCTGTTGCATCTATTTTGCCACTAAGGGAAAGATTTCCGTTCACTTCCATGGCACATATACCGCCCACCGTGCCGTCCCAGGGCTTTGCTGAAAGGACGGCATTGGTACCCAGCGTCACGTTACCGAAACGAGGTACACGCACTACCTGGCAGCGTCTGGTGCCGCTTACCGTGTATGATTTTGCAAGGGCGGTGCAGAAGGTGATGGTGTTGGTGGATATGCTGAGGACCGTCTTTAGTTCGTAGTTGCCTGTGTTGTTGTAGGCGGTGATGTTGCCGTAATTGGCATCGTCGGTGGTGGCGATGGAGGCACCTTGTATCTGTATGACCATTACCAGGTCGCCGGGCGAAAGGGCTGCAGTAGCGAAGGCATTGGTGGAGTTGGTAAAGGAGGTGGAACCGCTGAGATCCGTTATGTTGGCCACTGTGACACTCGTGGCACCAGCAGCAGCACTACTGGCAAGTGCGGAGTAGCGGTTGGCTATCACCGTGGTACTACTACCGGGGGAATAGCTTAAGGCTCCGTCTTTTCCTTTTTGTCCATATAAAAAACCTGGCAGGCATAGGGCCAGGACCAATGAAATTGTAAATACCAGTTTACAACAAGATTCAACAAGCGGGTGTTTTATAGGGTTCGCATGCCTTATAGTGGTGGCTTCGAACATAATAAAGAATTTTGGATTTAATATTTACATAGGATTGCCCCTAGGATAACCTTGTTAGCAATCCTTGCAAACGCAAAACGAAACCCTTTATTGCCCCTTATTCAAATTTATTTTTATGTTCTTTTTAAACTGTTTAATTATCAATAAGCTATTTTTTTATGATTGTTACAATAGCAGGCTCGTAAGTGGTGGCGGCAATTTTCAGGAAATAGGTGCCTGCACTTAATGTTGCTACATTATCGAAGAGTAAACTGTTGTTTCCTTTTACCACCATAAAGTTTTGGCTCTTTGCCGTTTTGCCATCTGCGGTAACCAGTAGCAGTGTGATGCTGCCATTTTTGTCGGCATTGTAACTTACCTGCAAATAGTTGATGAACGGGTTTGGATAGGCCGTGAATTTGACTGTTTTATCCAGTTTTAAAGCAATGATTTTGGTATAGAATACTTTTCCGTCTTTGTCTGTTTGCCTGATACGGTAGTACAGCGTATTTGAAGTTTGGTTATTGACGCTGTGTTGGTATGCATAGCTTGTATTGCCTGTATTTTTTGCCGTTACGTTGGCGAGTGCAGTAAAATCGACCCCGTTTGTGCTTATTTCTATCTGGTAGTAATTGGTTTGGTATTCATTGACAGCATCCCATTTTAATGTTGCGATGGGTGCCTGGTAGCTGACTGTAAAATTGATGACCTGCAATGGAAGTATGGATACATTACGCCAGTCCCTGTCTGCTGCCGGGTCGGACTGTTGCAGTTGTATGTATGAGCCGGATGGTGTGGGGCCGTTGAAGTTGCCCAATGGTCCCATATTGCTCATGGTTGTGTTTAGATAGTAGTTGCCAGCGGTTAGGGAGCTGATGTTCACGTTGTCGAAAACATCCATCAGGCCGTCGCCATCACTGTCGCCACTGGCATCAATAGTAGCCTGGGTTATTGTTTTGAATGGGCTGTTGCGGTCGCCTTCGTTCCTGTCGGGGGCACTGTCGTTGTCGCTGTCGGTATCCCTGTAGTCGGGTATGCCATCGCTGTCGTAATCAAAAGGTGTTAGGCCGGCACCACCGTAAACGCCAACTTGCGATGCAAGTTCGTATATATCGTTTATGCCATCATAATCGGTATCAGCATCGCTGGGCACTTTGTAGCTTGTTGTTGACTGTGCTTCTATATTGTCGGTTATGCCATCGTTGTCGCTATCAATATCCAAATAATCTGGTTGGCCAACACCATCTGTATTGCGTAAGTTGAGTGTAGTTGTGCCGAGTGCTTTTACCGTATTGGCCCACCCATTGGTGTAGCTGCCTGTTACAATGCCGTTTGAATAGGAAACGGTGCCACCAAAACCAGCTTCCACCACATCCAATATACCATCACCATCACTATCCAAATCATAGAGGTTAGGATAGCCAAGTAAATCTATATTCTTATTGGGCCAACTATCTGCAATACCGTCGCCATTGGTATCGGGACCAGATTTTAAAAGAGCCCCCGAACCTTCCAGAGCATCATGCAAACCATTGCCATTGGCATCGGTAAAGCCATCTACTTTAGCATCGTTGTTGGCATCGGTGCCGCCACTTTCAACAATATCGGGTATGCCATCGTTATCACTATCCAAATCAAATTCATTTGCAATACCATCGCCGTCAAAATCTGGGGAACCAGGCATTAAGATTGCGTTGTCAAAATTGCCCCAATCGCCCATGAATGCACGGTAAGTATAAGTGCCTGGAGGCAGCGTAGCTGTACCTGATAAAAAGTACCATAATTGCTCTTCGGCGCCATCGCTTATTGTAAAGTTCCTTGATGATGAAGTAGCTACAACTGTACCTGTAGCAACATTTACTATTTCAACCACACCAGTCCAGTTTACATATCCGGATTGCTCACGACTTGAAAAGTACCCGCCAAAAAAGATGGCCCTTCTTGTATTTAAGGTAAAATTCTGTTGCACATAACCTGCATTATTGGTAATATCAACGTATTGCGTGCCGTCTTGTGCATTATCCGGGCCACCTGTGTAAAGTGTTCCATTTGTTTTAACAATATTAAATGTACCGCCACCTGTCATGGTCCAGCCATTAAACGTTGTGGTACCCAACAGGTTGTTTCCAACGGTGCTTTGGGCAGGGCTTTCGAAACTCGGGTTGAGCAATGAAAGCGTGATGTTGTCGGATAGCCCATCGCCATTGGCATCGGTAAAATTGTCTATCATACCATCGCCGTTTGCATCAACACCATAAGCTTCTATAACATCTGGGATACCATCGTTGTCGCTATCTAAATCAAGACAGTTAATGATGCCATCCAAATCGTAATCATAGTTGTCATTAATGCCATCTCCATTACTATCTACCCATACAATGCTACCACCTGGTGTATCATCATAATAGTTTCTTATACCATCGCCGTCGGCATCGCCAAAGGGATCGTTGTATATGGGGTTTGTGCACTCCACAGCATTGGGTATGCCATCATTATCGGCATCAAGGTCAATGGCATTGGATATACCATCACCATCGGCATCGCATACCACCGGAAACACTTTGTATGTTGATGCTGTACCATTGCTACAAGAAGTACCGTAAACCGATATGGTACCAAAAACCGCAGCACTGGAGAAGCTTACGGTAATGGTATTGGTATTGCTACCTGCTGTGATGGTTGCACCTGCGGGCAAGGTCCATACATAACCTGTAGCATTGGCTATTGCAGGCACGCTGTACACTACGCCAGTTGCAGGTTTGCACACTTCCCTAGTGCCAGTAATAGTACCCGCGGCTGCCGGTGCTGTTTTTGTGGTTATTGCGTAGTTGGGCGAAGTGGCTCCGTTGCCACAGGCACTGGTACCATATACATTAATATTGCCGCTTGATGCAGTACCAGAGAAACTTACCGTAATACTGTTTGTATTGCTACCCGATGTAATGGTGGCACCTGATGGCAGGCTCCATACATAACCTGTTGCATTTGTTATTGCAGGTACCGTATATACAACACCTGTTTGCCCCTGGCAAACAGTAGCCGTACCGGTTATGGTACCAGCGGCACCAGAAGCACCATTGGTAACACCAGTACCGAGGTTTGAGAAGCTTGCACCGGATGGCGAATAAGTAGCACCCGAAGCACAAGCAGTTACAGTTTGGCCATTGATATTGATGAGCTTTACATTGGATGCATTGCTTACGTTTACATTGCCTGTGAATGTGGTGGATGCACTACCTGCTCCGCAGAAAACAATTGGTAGGGCATTACCTGAGTTGGGGTCGTTGTGGGTGTATCCGTTGAATGTGGTGCTGCTACCGTTTTCTATGATAATAACGTTGGGCCTTTGTGTGGTTACAGCAACAAATTGTGCCGTGCCCCTGTTAATGAATTTACTGGTTCCTGAAATGTTCAAGCCGCCATTGTCGTTGCTGATAATGGTACCTGCATTGATTAAGGTTATGCCACTGTTGTTAAAATTTACGAGGTCGTTCAAGATGAGTGTGCCGTAGTTCATTACTGTACCTGTACCGTCCCAAGTCATGCTGTTAGACGGTGTGCCCGTGGTACCCAAGGTTAGTGAAGCCCCTGCATTGATAATGACTGTATTGGTACTGTTGCTTAAGGTGAGGGAGCCAAAACTTACAACGGCTCCGCAAATACTTAAGGAACCGCCATTCTGTATGGTTACATTACCAGAAATTGTTGTGTTGCTTGTTATCCTGGTGTTGCCATTGTAGGTACCAGCGGAACTTAAAGTAGACCCGCTGCTACAAGTAGTAGCTGCCAAGTTAGCTGCTGCCGGGCATTGGCTATATACATTGATATAGACGCAAAGCAGCATACCCATTAAGATAGTAATACGTTTTTTCATTTTCATAGAGTTACGAACCTTTTACCGTGTTTTTACTATAAGGGCTTAGCAAATACACTATAAAGTGTTGTTTTTCACATAGTTATACGGAGGGTGCTATTACAACGATGTACAATTGCGAGATATTGTCCTATTTTGGGAAAAAATGGTTTTTCTTTTTATTATTCTATAAGTAACTAGTTGTGAAGGAGTTTTCTAAAAATAGCCCTTGCTGTGCTGCTTTAATAGGTGGGGTATGGTTTGGTTTTATTGCTGGTTGGTTATATACAACAAAAATCCCCCTGCATTTTTTGCAGGGGGATTCGTTTATATGAATTGGAAGTTGGCTTATTTAGCCTCGCCTTCGCTTTCGTTACCTTCTAACTTGGCTTTAATATCGGCCAGTGCACCTAAATCGCCCAAAGTAGCTTTTTCAACTTTGCTTTGGATGTTTTTAACTGCTTTCTTGGTTACTTCTGCTTCTGCTTTTGCTTCTTTTTTCACTGCTTCTTTTTCGTCGGCCTGTACTTGTTCCCAAATACGTGTGTGGCTAAGAACGATGCGTTTTTCGTTGCGGTCAAATTCAATCACAACAAATGGTGCAGTTTCGTCGGCCTGTACCTGTTTGCCGTCTTCTTTGAAAGTATGACGGTTAGGGGCAAAACCTTCCAAGCCGTAAGGCAATTGTACCAAAGCACCTTTATCATCCCTACGTGTTACTGTACCTTCATGTACTGTACCGATAGCGAATGTTTCTTCTAAAGAGTTCCAAGGATCTTCTTCCAATTGTTTGTGGCCCAACTGCAGTTTGCGGTTTTCTTTATCGATGCTTAAGATGATGATATCGATTTGTTCACCAACTTTTACATAGTCAGATGGGTGGTTGAAGCGTTTCAACCAGCTTAGGTCGCTAATGTGGATCATGCCACCGATACCTGGTTCCAATTCAACAAATACACCGTAAGGAGTGATGTTTTTAACCAGACCTTTGTGCTTGCTGTTTTCAGGGAACTTGTTTTCGATTGTGCTCCAAGGGTCGTTGGTCATTTGTTTGATAGACAGGCTCATTTTGCGGCTGTCTTTATCCAACGTTACCACTTTGGCTTCATGCTCGTCGCCCAGTTTGAAGAATTCTTTTGCATTGATTGGTGTGTTTGCCCAAGTAATTTCACTTACGTGTACCAAACCTTCAACACCTGGTTGAATTTCCAAGAATGCACCGTAGTCTTCGATATTTACCACTTTACCTTTTACAACTGTACCTTCAGCCAAACCTTCAGGCAACACGTCCCAAGGGTGTGGAGTCAATTGTTTCAAGCCAAGGCTGATACGTTTTTTGTCGTCGTCGAAATCCAAAACCACCACATTGATCTTTTGGTCCATCTTCACCACTTCTGAAGGGTGAGAGATACGGCCCCATGAAATATCGGTGATGTACAGCAAACCATCCAAGCCACCCAGATCCATGAAAGCACCGAAGTCTGTAATGTTCTTTACAGTACCTTCCAATACTTGTCCTTTCTCTAGTTTGCTCATGATTTCGGCACGTTGTGCTTCGATATCGCTTTCGATAAGGGCTTTGTGGGATACAACGGCATTCTTGATTGTTTCGTTGATCTTAACAACTTTGAATTCCATTGTCTTACCAACAAATTGATCGTAGTCCGTAACAGGTTTAACGTCAATTTGAGAACCTGGCAAGAAAGTTTCCATACCAAATACATCCACAATCAAACCACCTTTGGTTTTGCTTGTAACTGTACCAGTAACCACTTCGCCAGTTTTATGAACTTCCATGATACGCTCCCATGCACGGAAGATCCTTGCACTTTTGCGGCTCAGGTGAAGGTTGCCTTGCCTGTCTTCTTTTTCAACAACCATTACTTCTACCACATCGCCAATCTTTACACCTTGCAGGTCGCGGAATTCGTTCAAAGAAATCAAACCATCGCTTTTAAAGCCAATGTTGATTACGGCATCGGTTTTGGTCAAACCAACGATGTCGCCATTCAGGATTTCACCATCAGCAATTTTAACGAAAGTGTTTTCGTACACTTGATCGTATTTCTCGGTTTCTTCTTTGCTGTAGTGTGCCACGTTGCGTTTGTCAACACTCCAGTCAAAATCGTCGTGGGCAGTAGCCACAACTTCTTCTACAACAGGTTTTGCAGCAGCTACTTCTGCAGCACCTTCCACAGGATTGTTTGTTTCCGCAGCAGCTTCTGTTGCTTCTGTAGCACCAGTTGCTTCCTGTGCATCTGCGTTTAATTGTTTAAGAAATAAATTCATAATAAAACCCGATGTTTTTGATTCGGGGTTGCAAAAGTAACACTTAGATTACAAAAAAGACAGGAAATTTCAATTAATTTTCTTTTGAAATCCAATCGGGACAAGGATTTTGTAGTTTTTTAAGCAAGAAAGCAGGCAAAAAGCCTTTGGTTGGGAACTAGCTTTTATTTGCTACCGAGAAACCCATACTTGGATAAGCATTTGTTTTGAAACAATCATCTGTAGCTGTATTGAGCCCCTTACCAAAAAAGTGGCCGTTCACGTTCAGTAATTAAAGCATAATTTAATATTCTTATAACCTAAAAATGGTTGCTTGTTTTTATGGCAATGAGTATATTAGCTATCTAAAATTTTTATACAATGAAAAAATTATTACTGGCAGTTGCTTGCTTTTTTGCACTTTCAACTGTAACCAATGCACAAACCAAACAAACTGCTACTGACAAAGCAAAAACTGCGAAGACAGAAGTAAAGAAAGATGCAGCTAAACCTGCAGACAAGACAAAAAAAGTGGTGAAGCATGAAACAGACAAAGTAAACAAGGACGGTACACCTGATAAACGTTTCAAAGAAAACAAAACAGCTACTACCCCGGCTAAACCAGCAGGGCCAACCAAAAAAGATGGCACTCCTGATATGCGTTATAAAGAGAACAAGAAGAAATCATAATTATATTGTGTGTTTGGCAAAACACATCATTTTAATTTATCAAGCGGAGCTTAAAGCTCCGCTTTTTTTGTATATTTAAATTCATGAATCATATACTTAAAAAGATATTGCTGGTAATGGTATGCGTGCTTTTTTTGAGCAGCATGTTGCTTTCGCAAGACTCGATACATTTTAGGATGGCCGATGATACTGCTTTCTTAAAATTGGCAAAAGCCGAAAACAAACCCATATTGATTTACTTTACTGGTACTGGCTGTTCGCTCTGCGTGAAAATGGAAAAAAATGTTTTCATTAAAGAGGAGGTATATAATTTGTACAATAGCAAATTTGTGAACCTGGAGGCTTATAGTGATTCACGAAAACCCAATGCGGCAATAGAAAACTTAAGGAAGCGGTATGACGTTATTTCTAATCCGAGCTTTGTTTTTATTAACCAAGCAGGGGCGGTTATTCATAAGGGTAGGTATAGTGATGATAAAAAGTTTGTGCAATTGGCCCAACAGGCATTGTCAGATGATAACTATGCAGCTTGGAAAGCAATATTCCGAAAAGGAATTTACCCTGCTAAAACGGTGGCAGATTATCTTGCTGTAGAAAACAGTCCAGCATTTTATACTGAAGAAAATTATGCATGTGAAGCACAAAAAGTATTGGACAAATACTTCTCGTCAGTAAAAAAAACGGACTATTTATCTGCTTTTAATTGGGACATAATAAAGAAGCATGTGTATAATCCCCATTCCCCCATTTTTACTTTTTTAGTAGCCAATCAAAAAGAATACTCAGAAAAATATGGAGCAAAGGAAGTTGACAAAAAAATATTCAATGTTTATGACATTTACTGCTCCGGCAATACTGGCACTGTAAGATATAAACAAGCAAAAAAAGAAATAGAATCGTCAACAATTATTCAGGCAAAGAAATGGGTATATATTAAACGTATGAATGAGGAAGCAAGGAAGATTATAGCCAATGATAAACGTTGGGATGATTTTATTTTAGCGAATGACCAATTTATTATTAGTAACCCTCATCTCATTAATACCTATGAAGTTTCGTTTGATTGGGTAGAGAGCATTTGCAAGACCAATAGTAGTTTGGCAATTAGGGCTGCCAATAATTGGATGAAATACATTTTGGCAGAACCAGTAAATCAAGATGCTTACTATTATGAAATTTATGCCAATACATTTTACTTGCTCAATGAAAAATCCAATGCCATACTGCACCTTAAAAAAGCAATTGAATTGGCAAAACAAAATAATAATGACAAGGAAGATATTCTTGCAATGGAAAAAAAACTAATCACTTATAACAACTAAGAAGCTATTGCCTTGGCAGCAATGAAACCACTTGTCCATGCATTTTGAAAATTGAAGCCGCCGGTAATACCATCAATATCCATGATTTCACCAGCAAAGAATACGTTGTTTATCAATTTGCTTTGCATGGTATTTACATCAATTTCGTTTAGCTTGATTCCACCACAGGTTACAAATTCTTCTTTAAACGTTGTTTTGCCTTTTACTGAAAACTCTTGTGCCGTAAGGTTCTTGATCAATTTGTTTTGTTGGCTTAAAGGAACATCAGCCCAACGCCATTCTTGGTTGATACCGCTTTCGTTGAGCAGGTAAAGCCATAAACGGCCTGGCAAACCAAACGGGCTTTTGTTGTGTATTTTATTTGCTGCAAATTGTTGACGGAATGCAGACCATTGATCCCGTAAAGATTGCTCTGTGTAGTTGTGCAGCCAGTTTACGAGTATGGTGAAATGATAATTTTTATCGGCCAGTTCCCTTGCACCATAAGCAGACAGTTTTAGTATGGCCGGCCCACTCATGCCCCAGTGCGTAATCAGCAAGGGACCTTCGCTATTTAATTTGCTACCCGTAATTTTTACCGTTGCTTGCTCTACACTAACGCCCATTAGCTCTGTTATCTTATTGTTGGGCATGTTGAATGTAAAGAGTGATGGCACAGGCTCTTCAATGGTATGGCCCAATTTTTTTAGCCAGTTGAACATGATGGATTTGGGATAACCGCCACAGGCAATACAAAGAAAATCCGTTACCAATATTTTGCTATCAGCCGTAGTTAATTGCAACCTGCCTTCATGTTGGGCTACTTCGTTTATATCGCAGTTCAGTTTTATTTCAACACCGTATCTGTTGGCTTCTGCCATTAAGCAGTCCACAATTGTTTGCGATGTGTTGGTTGTAGGAAACATCCTTCCGTCTGCTTCTGTTTTTAGCTGAACCCCCCTTTCCTGAAACCATTTAATGGTATCGTTTGTATTGAACCAATGGAATGCTTTCTTCAAAAAATTCTGCCCCCGTGGGTACTTTTTAACCAGGTCGGGAATTTCGAAGCAGGCATGTGTAGTGTTGCACCTGCCACCGCCGCTAATCCTTACTTTACTTAATAGCTTACTACTTTTTTCTACAATAGCAACTTTTAAACCTGGGTTGATTCTTGCTGCATTTACTGCACAAAAAAAACCTGCTGCCCCACCGCCAATCACTATTAATTGTTTCTGCATATTGTTGTTCTTGGAAATAATTTGTTGAGCAAGGCATTACCATTGAAAGCTTGGCCATTGAAAGAAACAGATTGTCCAGTAACCATCCATCAGTACCATATCTAATTTAAAGCTGCCTTCAATGGCAACTGTTTCATTGTTTTCCAATAAGGCATTGTATGTAACCGTTCCCTCGGCAAAGCCGGTGCCGGTATTGTTATCTGCATGCAATTGAAAAACGATATTGGTAATTTCATATTCACATTCCTCAAAGCCTTTGTAGGATGCAAAGATGATATCAAATTTATTCAGTACATCCTGCTTGGATAGAACGCTTTTGTCCTTTAGTATAAATTCATTTGCCAGTTCGTAGCTGTCTTCAGTAAAATCCCTTTCGAACCAATGCTCTATAAATTCCTTGGCTGTTTCTTCAATAATCAGTTTGTGGTTGGGATAGAATTCTTCGTAGCTAAAATGGATGACCATACCAGGAAGATTTACAGGCATGGTTTTATGTGCAAACAGGTCTTGCGTTATAAAACGGTATTTCTCCCAATCAGTATAGTCCAGTGCATAGTCAACTGCTATGTTCTTTTCACGCATTAAAGTTTCCAGGTTTTCCAATGCTTCTGCAATGCCGTCTTCATCCAGTTCATTAATATTTGTAAACGCAGGTTTGTCCAATAATTCGTACACGCTAATTGTTTCGCCAGACTCAAATTGCTGTTCGAACGAAAGTATGTTTTTCAGGAAAAGGTTTTCCAGTTCGGGTGACAGGTTTTCGGAGCCTTCGAGTGACTGCATTTCGGCACCAAGCTCTGCTTGTAGTTTCAGTTTGAGTATCTCATTTTCTATGCGTAAATGTTCTTCTTCATCGTCACTGAATTTTTCGGGCAATTCATTTTCATCGCTCATAAAACACATTTCATTAAAGGTAGTAAAGTAATGTACAAAAGTAAATGAAGAAGTGTTGGCTGTAGGCACTGCATAAAAAAGGGCTGTATCTATTTTCATTGATACGGCCCTCTTGATTTTATGGAACAAGGAATATTAGTCCTGATATGATGTATTCAAATTGCCGTTTGCTTTTTCTGCTGCTTCAATAATGCTGTAGTCAGAAAGTATCAACGCTTTGTTCCTTTTAATGCATACATCGTGTTCAAAATGTACAGAAGGCTTGCCATCCCTGGTTTTGACTGTCCATCCATCTTCTTCTGTAAACACATCTTTTGTGCCCAGGTTAATCATTGGTTCAATGGCCAGTACAAGGTTTTCTTTCAATTTGGGGCCACTACCACGTTTGCCATAGTTGGGCATTTGTGGATCTTCGTGCAGGCTTCTTCCGAGGCCATGGCCCACAAGCTCCCTTACAACACCATAGCCATGTTTCTTCTCAGTATGTTCTTGTATTGCGTTGGCAATATCACCGATTCTATTGTTTACAATCGCTTTTTCAATGCCTTTGTACAAACTCTCTTTAGTCACTTTCACCAGTTGAATTACTTCGGGTGCAGCCTCTCCCAGAATAAATGTATAGGCGTGGTCGCCATGCCATCCATTCAATATCACACCCATGTCAATTGAAACAATATCGCCTTCCTTTAGTTCAACATTATTGGGAAAACCGTGCACTACCACATCGTTCACACTTGCACAAATAGTGAATGGGTAGCCCCGGTAGTTGAGGAAGGATGGTATTGCTTTGTGGTCGCGAACAAATGCCGAACAGAGTGTATCAATTTGCATGGTGGTCATGCCTGGCTTCAGCACTTTTGCCACTTCTGTAAGCGTTTGACTAACCAATAAAGCCGATTGTTTCATTAAAGCTACTTCTGCTTCTGTCTTATATATAATCATACCGTTGGGCCTTCTCATTAAATTGTTTGAAATCTTTTATCTGTTATGCTACTAAAAAGAAACCTGCTAGATTATCTCTAACAGGTTTCTGTATCATCAATAAATCAGTTCATTTTATAGTGCACTGGTAGGCAAGCTTGTTGTTTGTCTGCCTTGTACCCTACCGCTGCTCATTAAGCCGTCGTATTGACGCATAAGCAAGTAGGTTTCTATTTGTTGCAAGGTATCCAGTACCACACCTACCATGATCAGTAAGCTTGTACCCCCAAAGAAAGTGCTGAATGACTGTGTAACACCTAACCTGTCTGCAAAACCAGGCAAGATACCAACCAATGCAAGGAAGATGGCTCCTGGCAAAGTGATCTTATCCATGATAGAGCCGATGTAATCAGCAGTTGGCTGCCCCGGTTTAACACCCGGAATAAAACCATTGTTGCGTTTCAGGTCTTCTGCAATCTGCTTAGGGTTAAATATCAACGCCGTGTATAAGAACGTGAAACCGATAACCATGATTGAGTAGGCTAGCATGTAACCAAAGTTCTTATGGTCGCTGAATATTTTAACGATGCCTTTTGCTGAATCTAAGTTGGTAAATGATACCAATGTTGGCAGGAACATGATTGCCTGTGCAAAGATGATGGGCATAACACCGGCACTGTTTACCTTAACAGGCAGGAACTGCCTTGCTCCACCAAATTGCCTGTTGCCAACAATTTGTTTTGCATAGTTTACTGGTATTTTCCTTACACCTTGTACCAATATAATCAGTCCCATGATGATGGCTACCAATACGGCTATTTCAACCAGGAATATCAATAAACCACCACCAGCTTTTTCTTGTTTGTTTACAAACTCTTGTGCAATGCTTTGCGGAAGACGTGCAAGGATACCCACCATGATAATGATGGAAGTACCGTTACCCAATCCTTTATCCTGTATCTTTTCGCCCAACCACATTACAAACAATGTACCTGCAGTAAGTATAACTACTGTTGATATTGCAAAGTATGGTTTGAATGCAGGGATGATTGCTTCAACATAACCAGGACTGTTTAAGTAAGCGATGTAGGCACTTGCCTGAAACGCAGTTACGATAACAGTCAGGTAACGTGTCCATTGGTTGATTTTCTTTCTACCGCTCTCTCCTTCTTTCTGTACTTTCTGCAATTGCGGAACCAGAATGGTCATTAACTGCATGAAGATAGAAGCTGAGATGTATGGCATGATACCCAATGCCAGTATGGATGCCTGGGAGAAGGCTCCACCAGCAAACGTATCGAATAGACCAAGCAGGCCATTTGATTTGTTGGTTGACTTTACAGCATCCAGAATCAATGGGTTGATACCAGGCAATACGATATGGGTACCCAATCTATATACAAAAACAAAGGCAAGGGTTACAATGATTTTGCTTTTCAACTCATCAATAGCCCAAATATTCTTAAAGGTCTGTATTAATTTTTTCACTTGATAATTCGATTGTAAGAGTTAAAGCCCTAAAACCAAAAACAACGCATCGTTGATGCGTTGTGCAAGTTAATTGAAATTACTTTACAATTTCAACACTTCCACCTGCAGCTTCAATAGCGGTCTTGGCTTTCTCGCTAATAGCATTTACTTTAAAAGTAAGCTTAGATGTAAGTTCACCGTTGCCCAATACTTTTACTTTATCGGTACGGCTGATTAAACCATTGATGTATAGATTTTCCAAAGAGAATTCTGCCAATGCATATTTCTCCTGGATCTTTTCTATCTGACCCAGGTTGAACACAGTGTATTCAACACGGTTGATGTTTTTGAACCCACGTTTAGGAACACGGCGTTGAATGGGCATCTGGCCACCTTCGAATGCATTTTTACGAGAGTAACCGGCACGGCTTTGACCACCTTTGTTACCTTGTGTTGAAGTACCACCTTTACCAGATGCTTCACCACGGCCAATCCTTTTTTCTTTGTGTGTAGAACCTTCAGCAGGTTTTAAGTTGTGTAGTTTCATTTTATTGTTGATTTTGGACTTACGGGGAATCACCCCTCGCAATTATTAAAAATATTAAAACACAAATTCCAAATTCCACATTTTTGCGAATGGGATTTGGAATCTGCTATCTGTAATTTGCTTATGCTAATTCTTCAACTTTCACCAAATGGCTTACTTTATTAACCATTCCTAAAATTTGCGGAGTAGCTTCAACTTCTTTGGTAGCGTTCAATTTTCTCAGGCCCAAAGCAATCAATGTTTGCTTTTGACGCTCGCTTCTGTCGATACCGCTTTTAATTTGTGTTATCTTAATCTTTGCCATTGTAGTGAATTTAAAGTTTATTGCCTTAGCTATATGAACAAGGCCTTAAACAATTATTATCCGTTAAATACTTTGCTTAATTTGATGTTACGGTTTTTAGCAACCTGAACTGGTTCCCTTAAAGAGTTCAAAGCTTTAATAGTAGCTTTAACTACGTTATGAGGGTTTGCTGATCCAAGATTTTTTGCCAAAACGTCTGTGATACCAGCACTTTCCAATACAGCACGCATGCTACCACCCGCAATTACACCCGCACCATGAGCAGCTGGTTTTATCAGAACCTTTGCAGCACCTGCTTTAGACAATTGTTCGTGAGGTATTGTTCCGTGCATGATAGGCACTTTCACTAAATTTTTCTTAGCATCTTCAATGCCTTTAGTGATTGCTTCTTGTACTTCTTTTGCTTTTCCAAGACCCTGACCTACAATACCGTTTTCGTTACCTACTACAACAAGAGCAGAAAAAGAAAATGTACGACCACCTTTAGTAGTTTTAACTACACGGTTAATAGCAACAACTTTTTCTTTAAGTTCTATGTCGCCGCCAGCTTTGATTTTGTTATCGATTACTTTAGACATTTATCTAACTATTAATAATTGTTAGTGATTAGAATTTCAATCCACCTTCCCTAGCACCTTCGGCTACAGCTTTGATACGGCCATGGTACAAGTTACCGCCCCTATCAAATACAACAGTACTTAAACCCAATTCGATTGCTTTACGTGCTATAGAAGCACCAACCAATTTAGATTTTTCAGTCTTCGTAACTTTTTGGGCTACGATTTCTTTTTCTTTTGAAGAAGCTGCAGCCAAGGTTACTGCATTGTCATCATCAATTAACTGGGCATAGATTTCAAGGTTGCTTCTGAACACACTCAAACGTGGTTTTGTAGCTGTACCAGCAACTTTTTTACGGATGCGGTACCTGATTTTTTGCCTTTGTTCTAATTTCGTATTCATTGTTTCTTATTTGCATCCTCCGATACTGCCGGAAGAAAAAGTTTATAGTTTTAATGAGCTTATTTACCTGCTGCTTTACCTGCTTTCCTTCTCAATACCTCACCAGCATATTTAACACCTTTACCTTTGTATGGTTCTGGTTTACGTAAGCTTCTCAATTTAGCAGCTACCTGGCCAATCAATTGCTTATCGATACCTTCCAAGCTAATGGTTGGGTTCTTACCTTTTTCGGTAGTAGTTGCCACTTTCAATTCGCTAGGAACATCGAAGATAATGTTGTGAGAATAACCAAGGGCCAAATCCAATACATTACCAGTATTAGCAGCTTTAAAACCCACACCCACTAGTTCCAAGTCTTTTTTGTATCCTTCAGTAACACCTTTTACAAGGTTGCTAACCAAAGCCCTGTACAAACCATGCATTGCACGGTGACGGATCTGATCTGTAGGACGTGTAATTAAAACCTGACCATCTGTTACTTCTACAGTAATATCACGGTCAATAGCTTGTTTCAATTCACCTTTTGGTCCTTTAACAGTAACGTTGTTATGGTCGTCAACTTTTACAGTAACGCCAGCAGGAATTGAAATCGGTTGTTTACCTATACGAGACATAGTCGATTTTTTATTTGTTGATTTATAATGTACGATCTGTGTTCAGCCACGACTAAGGGGCCTAATTATCCAATCGCGTTTTACTTTATTGTTGCTCAATTAGCTGATGTAGCAAAGAACTTCGCCACCAACATTCTGGGCTTTGGCTTGCTTGTCGGTCAATATACCTTTAGATGTGCTGATGATGGCAACACCCAAGCCATTGATTACCCTTTTAATTTCGGCAGGTTTTGCATATTGACGCAAACCTGGACGGCTAACTCTTTCCAGAGAACGGATAGCTGGCTGTTTAGATGCATCGTATTTCAATGCAATCTTGATAAGGCCTTGTTTGCTATCGTCTTCAAATTTGTATTTCAAAATGTAACCTTGCTCATACAAAATTTCAGTAATCCTTTTCTTCAAGTTTGAAGCAGGTATTTCCACAATTCTGTGTCCAGCCATTTGAGCGTTACGAACCCTTGTTAAAAAATCTGCTATAGGATCAGTTACCATTGTATTAAAATTAAATCAGTTCTTAAATTAGTTTTCTATGCATCTCCACAGTGAAGAAGTTATAGTAAGTACTACCAGCTTGCTTTTTTAACGCCTGGTATTTTACCGTTCAGTGCCATGTCACGCAACATGATCCTGGATATACCGAAGTACCTGATGTACCCTTTACCACGACCTGTAAGCTGACAACGGTTCTTTAAGCGAACAGGTGAAGCATTTTTAGGAAGAAGGTCCAAAGCTGCATAATCACCAGCCTTTTTTAATGCTGCCCTTTTTTCAGCAAATCTTGCTACCAGAGCTTCACGCTTTGCCTGACGGGCAACGATTGATTTTCTTGCCATGTTATATTAGTTATTATCTTTTTTAATGTTTTTGAAAGGCATACCCAGTTCTTTCAACAGTTCGTATGCTTCTTCGTTTGTATTTGCACTTGTAACGAAAGTAATATCCATACCAGTGATCTTGCTTACTTTATCAATATCAATTTCCGGGAAAATGATTTGTTCAGTAACACCCAAAGTATAGTTACCACGGCCATCAAAAGCTTTGTCGCTGATACCTTTAAAGTCACGTACACGAGGCAATGCTACAGATACCAACCTGTCCAAAAATTCGTACATCTTTTCTCCACGCAAAGTTACCCTTGCACCAATTGGCATTGCTTTACGCAATTTGAAGTTGGAGATGTCTTTCTTACTGATGGTAGCTACCGGTTTCTGGCCAGTAATCTGCTCCAATTCGCCAATAGCAACATCAATCAGTTTCTTGTCAGAAACTGCACCGTTCACACCACGGTTGATGCAGATTTTTTCCAGTTTAGGAGCCTGCATTACAGTTTTGTAAGCAAACTTCTTCATTAAAGCAGGTACCACATCTTTGTTGTACTTGTCTGCTAAACGAGGGGAATATTTTGTAGTACTCATAATTCTTTTGTTTGTGTTCCATTTCCAACGGAACAGAATGTATTATTTTATTACTTCGCCGCTTTTTTTAGCTATACGAACCAACTTACCTTCAACTCTATTGCGTTTGATTTTGGTTGGTGCACCGGCTTTGGCATCCCACAACATTACATTTGAAATGTTGATGGAAGCTTCCACTTTTACGATACCACCTTTGGTGTTCTGTGCAGAAGGTTTGGTGTGCTTGGTAGCAATGGCCACGCCTTCAACTATAACACGTCCTTTTTCAACAATAACTTCCAAAACCTTACGAGGCTTTTTCAAATCTTTATCATCGCCAGCAATAACTACAACAGTATCGCCTTTTTTGATGTTGAATTTGGGTTTGAATCTTGTACTCATTTTTTTTAAGCTTTGAGCTGATAGCTTTGAGCCATTAGCCGATTATCATCTTATTTTTTAACGCTTAGCCAGTAGCTAACAGCGAATTGCTTTTTCTTAAAGAACCTCTGGGGCCAATGAAATAATTTTCATGTAACCTTTATCACGCAGTTCACGGGCAACTGGCCCAAAAATACGTGTGCCACGAGGCTCATCCGATGCGTTCAACAATACAACTGCGTTGTCGTCGAAACGGATGTAAGAACCGTCTTTTCTACGCAATTTGTTTTTTGTACGAACGATAACAGCTTTAGAAACTGTACCTTTCTTGATGCCACCAGCAGGTATTGCATCTTTTACAGTAACAACAATTTTATCGCCAACTTTGGCATAATCCTGACCACTGTTACCAAGTACCTTTATACAAAGTACTTCTTTGGCTCCACTGTTATCAGCTACGTTTAATCTACTTTCTTGCTGAATCATTTTTTAAGCTTTTAGCTTTTACCGGTTAACCGTTAGCTAACCAAAATTATATTTCTTGCATAGGCTAGTAGCTTTGGGCTAATAGCTTGCGGGGATTGATTACTTCGCTTTTTCAACTATTTCAACCAACCTCCAACGCTTAGTCTTGCTAAGAGGGCGGGTTTCCATAATTTTTACTACGTCACCAACGGTGCACTCATCCTTTTCGTCATGAGCATGGAATTTCGTAGTTTTCTTTACGAACTTACCGTAGATAGGGTGTTTTACTTTTCTTTCAACTGCTACAGTAATGGTTTTGGCCATTTTTGTGCTAGTTACAACACCACTTCTTGTTTTACGCAAATTTCTTTCAACCATTGTCTTCAATTTTTTTGGTTCTTAAGCCAAAGTCCTTTTTTGTAATTCCGTCTTTAAACGGGCAATGTCTTTTCTAAGGCCACGTATCGTCAATGGATTTTCCAATGGAGATATGGCATGTGCAAATTCAAGCTTCTTTAAACGAAGTGAATCTTCAGCAATACGGGCTTTCAAATCACTTTCGTTCAAGTCTTTGAGGCCTCTGTTAAATTCTACTTTATTGTTTGCCATTGTAATAATTTGATAATGTGCTAATGTTGGTTAGCGAATTATATATTAAGCTTGCAAATCTCTTCTGATTACAAATTTTGTTTTAATTGGCAACTTTTGAGAAGCCAAGCCCATTGCTTCTTTTGCAACTGCTTCCGTAACACCATCGCACTCGAAGATGATACGACCTGGTTCAACTACAGCAGCCCAGTATTCAGGGTTACCTTTACCTTTACCCATCCTCACCTCTGCAGGTTTGTGGGTAATAATCTTATCTGGGAAAACACGGATCCAAACATTACCCTCTCTTTTCATTGCCCTTGTCATTGCTTGACGGGCAGCTTCAATCTGGCGGTTTGTCAACCAAATTGGCTCAACTGCTTTTAAAGCGTAAGAACCGAAAGAGATAGAAGTACCACGTTTTGCTACTTCACGAATGCGACCCTTTTGTTGTTTCCTATGTTTACTTCTTTTAGGCTGTAACATCTTTATTTAATTTGGTAATGTATCGTTTACAAATTTTAAGTCGGCAAACTTTACATTGGCTAATTAGCTAATTAATTTCTTCCTCTTGGTCCACCACCCCTGTTGTTGTCTCTCCCACCGCCACGACGGTCATCTCTCCTGTCTCCACCGCCTCTTCTGTCATCCCTTCTATCGCCACCTATTGGTCCGTCATTCTTGCCACTTACAAAGTTCGGGTTCAAATCACGTTTACCTAAAACCTCACCTTTACAGATCCATACTTTGATACCGATTTTACCGTACACAGTTTGTGCAAATACGTTGGCATAATCAATATCCATACGGAAAGTATGCAATGGCGTACGGCCTTGTTTGAATTCTTCGCTACGGGCAATTTCAGAACCAGCCAAACGTCCGCTCAGTTTCACTTTAATTCCTTCTGCACCCATACGGAGTGTTGAAGCAATGGCCATTTTAGTGGCACGTTTAAAGTTGATACGGTTTTCGATTTGACGAGCAATGGTATCACCAACAATCATCGCATCCAGTTCCGGACGGCGGATTTCAAGAATGTTGATCTGCACATCATCTTTACCGGTTAGTTTCTTCAACTCTTCCTTGATACGGTCAACCTCACCACCACCTTTACCGATGATGATACCTGGCTTACTGGTATGGATTGTTACAATCAACTTGCCCAGCGTACGCTCAATAACAATTTTTGAGATACCACCTTTGTTGATACGTGCATTTAAGTAAGTACGGATTTTGTTGTCCTCGATTAACTTACCAGCGTACTCTTTTTTAGTGGCAAACCAGTTACTTTCCCATCCGCGGATGATGCCTAACCTGTTACCAATTGGATTTGCTTTCTGACCCATATTATGGTTTCAATTAGTTTTTAGAATCTACGATTATTGTTACATGGTTGCTACGCTTCCTAACCCTGTAGCCACGACCTTGTGGAGCTGGTCTCATTCTCTTCAGAACGCGGCCACCATCTACAAAAACAGTTTTAACTACAAGACTGCTGTCTGCTGCACTAGCACCACTGTTTTTTTGTTCCCAGTTGTTGATTGCACTCTTCAACAGTTTTGCTAACGGTGTAGCATTGTGTTGCGGGTGAAATTCTAGTATAGCCAAAGCCTTTTCTACTTCCATACCTCTTATTACATCAGCCAACAAACGCATTTTGCGTGGGCCTGTAGGGTAGTTATTTAATTTAGCTAATGCTTCCATTTTATTTTTATTTGTGATCCTTTTTCAAGGATCATAAACGAATTACTGTTTGCTTCCTGAATGTCCTCTAAAGTTTCTGGTAGGTGCAAATTCACCTAATTTGTGGCCAACCATAAACTCAGTTACATATACCGGTATGAATTTGTTACCGTTGTGCACTGCGAAAGTGTGACCAACAAAATCCGGAGTGATGGTGCTTCTGCGGCTCCAAGTTTTGATAACACCTTTTTTGGCGGTACCATCATTGATTCCAAGAACTTTACCTTCCAGATTTGCGTCTACGTAAGGACCTTTTTTAATCGAACGAGCCATAGTTATATATTTTCTTGTTTATTTTCCTGCTGTTGAAGCAAGACATTTTAACAATTAGAAATTACTTGCTTATTTTTTTACCGTCACGACGTTGGATAATCAATTTGTCGCTTCCTTTTCCTCTTGTCCTGGTTTTTTCACCCTTAGCATATTTACCAGTCCTGCTACGTGGGTGACCACCAGAAGCCCTACCTTCACCACCACCCATCGGGTGATCTACTGGGTTCATGGCAACACCCCTTACACGTGGGCGGATACCTTTATGACGGTTAGAACCAGCTTTACCAGCAGTTTCCAAGTTATGGTCACCGTTGGAAACAACACCTACAGTTGCAAAACAGTTGATCAATACTTTTCTCAATTCGCCAGAAGGCATTTTCAATACTGCGTATTTTTCTTCCTTGTTCGCAAGTTGTGCAGATGTACCCGCACTGCGGATCAATTTACCACCTTGACCAGGCTGCATTTCAATGTTATGAATTACAGTACCCAATGGTATGGATTTCATTTGAGTGGCGTTTCCAATTTCAGGTGCCACATCTAAACCACTGATTACTTTGGTTCCAACTTGTAAACCTTGTGGAGCAAGGATATATCTTTTCTCACCATCAGCATATTGCAACAGAGCGATGAATGCTGTACGGTTCGGATCGTATTCAATTGAAACTACAGTAGCCTCAACATCATACTTATTACGTTTGAAATCGATAATACGATAGTGTTGCTTATGACCACCACCAATGTAACGCATGGCCCTACGACCTTGGAAGTTACGTCCGCCTGATTTCTTTACAGGCTCCAACAAACTCTTTTCAGGTTTGTTAGTGGTGATTTCAGCATAAGCGTTACCAATTTTCCAGCGTGTGCCTGCTGTCATTGGTTTGTACTTCTTTAATGCCATTTTGTTTCTTTTTTAATGCGAAATTTTCAGCTCCGCTAACTATAATTAATTATCTAATTTTTCAGTTCTTATTCAGAACCCTAAAAATTAAAGGTTTGCGTATAAATCAATTGCTTCACCTTCTGCTACAGTAACAAAAGCTTTCTTGTAAGAAGGCTTTGCCCCTTGTATAAAACCAGCTTTGGTGTAACGGGTCTTGTTTTTACCTGGAGCAACAGCAGTATTTACATCAGTTACAGTAACTCCGTAAAACTCTTCAATTGCTTTTTTGATTTCTAGCTTGTTGGCCCTTTTATGAACCCTGAATGCATAACGACGCAATTTTTCTTGTTGAGCGTTTGCTTTTTCAGTTAAAATGGGTTTTACTAATACTTCTGTTAGTTTCATTATATTTCAGTTGAAACGTTTCTTAATTATGCTTCTACAACTTCGTTGTCGTCTGCAAATATTTTGGCAGTGTTTTCTGTAAGTACCAATACATCGGCATTTACAATTTCGTACGTGTTAATGTCGGCCAACAAAGTAGCAGCCACATTTGGTACGTTACGTGTACTTAAATAAACGTTGTCGTTGTATTCAGGCAAAACCAAAATTGTTTTTTTGTTTGCTACATTCAATGCACCCATTACTTCAACCAATTGTTTGGTTTTTGGGGCATCCAATGTAATATCTTCAACAACTACAATGGCATTTTCTTTTGCTTTGTAGCTCAATGCAGATATTTTGGCAAGGTCTTTCACCTTACGGTTCAATTTAATATCGTAACCGTGTGGTTTTGGTCCAAATATAGTACCACCACCTTTGTATAAAGGGTTACGTATATTACCCTTACGTGCACCACCAGTACCTTTTTGTTTGTGAAGTTTACGGCTTGCACCTTTTACTTCTGCACGGGTTTTAACCTTGTGCGTACCTTGGCGTTGTGCACCTAAGTATTGCTTAACAGCAAGATAAATAACGTGGTCGTTCGGCTCAACACCAAACACTTCTTCAGGCAATTCAACCGTTCTGCCGGTTTTTTGTCCTTTTATATTTAATACATCTACTTGCATCGAAATTCAATTAAAATGTGATTACTTCTGGATTAAAACGATTGAGTTGTTGTGACCCGGAACTGAACCACTAATTAGAATATAATTTTTTTCAGCGAAAATCTTTACCACTTTCAAGCCTTTCATCATTACCCTGTCGCCACCCATTCTGCCGGCCATTCTCATTCCTTTAAATACCCTTGAAGGATAAGAAGAACCACCAATGGAACCTGGAGCCCTTGAACGGTCGTGCTGACCATGGGTTGCTTCACCCACACCAGAGAAGCCATGACGTTTAACAACACCTTGGAAACCTTTTCCTTTAGATGTGCCAATAACTTCTACCTTATCGCCTTCTTCGAAGATTTCAAGGGAAATAGTTTCGCCAATTGCTTTTTCTATGGAGTAGTCACGAAATTCTTTAGTGAATTTTTTAGCTGGAGTGTTGGCTTTTGCGAAGTGATTGATTTCAGCTTTTGTAGAGTGCTTTTCTTTTTTGTCGCCAACTGCTAATTGTACTGCATTGTAACCATCAGACTCAACGGTCTTGATTTGTGTTACAACGTTTGGAGCAACTTCGATAATCGTAACAGCGGTTTGTTTACCGTCTGTGCCGAAGATGCTGGTCATCCCGATTTTTTTACCAATAATTCCTTTCATCGTTTGCGGTTTATGCCCCGCTGGAGGTATGGAGGACATGAAGCCAGATGAATCGCTTCATTCAATCCTATGTTTGCTGCCGACCTTTTCTTTTGTTTCCCAGAATAAGGGAGAAGAAGTACCGGAAGTAAACAAACCTCGAAGGGCCTGTTTATATGTTCCGTTCAACTTTTCTGTTGAACTTGTTTTATCTGTCAGAGCTCTTTTTTATCTATCGAAGTAGATATTGAGAGATGATATTCATTTGTAAGAACTTTTGCGTAACGCTTTGCTTTTTAAAAAGCCGAGCTAGTTATGCTTTGATTTCTACTTCAACACCAGAAGGCAAATCCAATTTGCTCAACGCATCTACAGTACGGGAAGAAGAAGTGTAGATGTCCAACAGACGCTTGTGCGTGCAAAGTTGAAACTGCTCACGGCTTTTCTTGTTAACGTGTGGTGAACGTAGAACAGTGAAAATTCTTTTACGGGTTGGTAAAGGAATTGGTCCTGTTACAACAGCACCTGTACTGCGTACAGTTTTCACAATTTTCTCAGCAGATTTGTCTACCAAGTTGTGATCGTAAGATTGCAATTTGATTCTGATTCGTTGCGACATAGTCAAAACCCAATTTTTCGTTGGGGTTGCAAATGTACGGGGATGATTGTTACTGTACAAGTATTTTGAAAAGAAATTTCAAAAAATTATTTTAAACAAGCTTTTGTGTAAGGAAATTCTGAACGATTTGCGGCTTGCCCGAAGGTGTATTGGGAATTGTATCTACCTCTGTGTATTTGATATTGAATACTTCATTTGCTTTTTCAAACATTGTTTTGCTGATGTCTTGCAAGGTGGAAGGCTCAAATTCTTTTGCTTTAATGTATTCAATTTCAATAAGTTCTCTTTGTTTTTGCACAACCCTGAATTGTTTGATGGTTTCAAAATGTTCCAATATGCCTGTAAAAAAATGCACGATCAAGGCTTTTCCGGATGGGGTATGCACAATATCTGTATCCCGGCCGATGATTTTTTGCATCAATGGAAAACTCCTGCCACAGGCACAGGTTTTTGTTTCGTCTTCCTTAATAGCCAGGTCGCCCAAATGGAACCGGATCAACGGAAAACTGAATGCATCCAGCCTTGTTGCAACTACATGGCCAATTTCGCCGGGTTTAACATCATTGCCATCTTTGTCCAGCAATTCTATATAGGTTTGGGGCGTCATGATATGATGATGACCCATTTCGCAAGTGGCCGTCATCTGGAAGCCTTCGGTTGTTCCGTACAACTCTGTAATCATTGGATTGCCAAATGCATTTTTAAGATTTGTCTTGTAATGTTCAAACAATTTATCACCCCAGGACATCACCCCTTCAAATTTCATGTCAATGCCTTCCTTAATGGCAACTTCCGCATATACATTTAACGAAGAAGCATAACCGCCAAAAAATTTGCATCCCTCCTTTTTTGCCTGTTGTAGCTCATTTGCAATCTTTTTATATTCCAGTTCAAAGGCATTTACATAATGGATCTGAAACAGGCGGTCTTTTACTCCTTTTACAAAACCACGTTTAAGGGTCATGCCTGTCTGCATCATTGGCTCCCCTATCCTATACCCACTCCACTCCCATAAAAAGGTTTGTACAGCCTGGTAACGGCGGTTTTCCTGCATGGTCATATATACTTCACCTTGCAAGCCAGATGACCCGCTGCTCTTCTCTACCACCATCTTGTTTTTGTCATGTATCAATAGCAGATCTATATTGTCTTTCATCAGCTTTTTATGCATGATGGGAAAGTTCCTGATGTCTGCATAAGGATTGCCTGTAAGTTGAATATCCTGTTTTTGATAAAAAGGAATGGTATTGCTGGCATGTTGCAATAATTGATGTAAACGCTGCTGCTGCAGTGCTTTCAGTTCGTTCGTATCCATTGCTGCAATTTTATTTCTCCAATAATGCAAGTCCTTGATAAAAGATGTTCCAAGAAACAGGTCACCGGTAGGCAATAAAATATTTTCGAGTAATATATTTCGCAGCATGTTGCTAAAGTAGTTGTTTCACGGACTATAACGAAAAAGCCTTATTCAAAATTGAACAAGGCTTATAAATATAGCTTACGGATTGTTTAAGCCCTATCTTCTCCAGTGTCCGGGTACCCAGGCATAACCACCACGCATCCTTCTCCAATGGCCGGGTACGTATGCAAAGCCAGGCCGGGCCGGCGCCCAGTAACCATCCACCATTACATAATTGTTGTTTCGCCAAACATATTCTGGTTCTATCCAGATATGTGTTTTGGATGGTGCTACAGGCCTGGCCCTAACCACAACAGTTGGGCGAACCTTTACTACAAACTGTGCCTGTATATTGGTTGAAAGCACAGATAAAATTGCAATGAATGCTGCGATGCCTATTTTCCTTTTCATAGTATTGTTTTTTGTTCCGCTATTATGATAAGATGCCGGCAAAAAGGTTTAATGCAAAAAAGCAAAGCCCCATTCGGTACCGAATGGGGCTTTGTTATTTTAACCGGACTTTTGCCAGTCCTGTATTCCAAGTTTATTATTCCTCAATCTTCACTTTACCCTTGTTCTTAGCTATTACTTCTTCAGCAATATTGTTCGGAGCCGGGTTGTAGTGAGAGAACTCCATGGTAGAAGTTGCACGGCCTGAAGATAATGAACGCAATTGCGTTACATAACCAAACATTTCGCTCAAAGGAACTTTGGCCTTGATAACCTGCAGGTTGGCACGGCTGTCCATACCTTCCAACATACCACGACGACGGTTCAAGTCACCTGTTACATCACCCATGTATTGATCTGGAGTCAACACTTCCACTTTCATGATCGGTTCAAGCAAAGTAGGTTTTGCTTTACGGCCAGCTTCACGGAATGCAGATTTGGCACAAAGCTCAAAGCTCATTGCATCGGAATCCACATCGTGGTAGCTACCATCAAACACACGCACTTTCATGTTGTTTACTGGGTAACCAGCCAGTACGCCTGTACCCATTGACGTTTCGAAACCTTTTGTTATAGCCGGTACAAACTCTTTAGGAATTGAACCACCAAACAAGTCGTTTACAAATTGGAAGCTCTTGCCTTCATTAGCTGCTAACCATTCTGCATCGGCAGGACCTAAATCAAACTGGATATCGGCGAATTTACCACGACCACCAGATTGTTTTTTCAATACTTCACGGTGTGTAACAGTGTTACCGAAAGATTCTTTGTAAGCAACCTGAGGTGCACCTTGGTTCACTTCTACCTTAAACTCACGACGCATACGGTCGATGATGATTTCCAAGTGAAGCTCACCCATACCACGCAGGATTGTTTGGCCAGTATCTTCATCCGTGTTAACACGCAATGTAGGATCCTCTTCAACCAGTTTAGCGATAGCCATACCCATTTTATCAACGTCTGCCTGTGTTTTAGGCTCAACGGCGATCGCGATAACGGGCTCAGGAATGAACATATTTTCCAAAGTGATCGGATGCTTTTCATCGCATAAAGTATCACCTGTTTTAATTTCTTTGAAACCTACTGCTGCTGCAATATCACCCGCTTCGATGAAGTCGATTGGATTTTGCTTGTTGGCAAACATCTTCATGATACGGCTGATACGTTCTTTTTTACCGCTTCTTACGTTCAATACATAAGAACCAGCATCCAAGTGGCCAGAGTAGCAACGGAAGAATGCCAAACGACCCACGAAAGGATCGGTCATGATTTTGAAAGCCAATGCAGCAAAAGGTTCTTTTGCATCTGCTTTACGTGTAATTGTTGCTCCTGTATCCGGATCTGTACCAACGGTATCTTCAATATCAACCGGGCTAGGCAGGTAGCGGCAAACGGCATCCAATGCTGTTTGTACACCTTTGTTTTTGAAAGATGAACCGCACATCATCGGAACAATGCTCAAATCGATACAAGCCTTACGGATTGCTTCGTGCATTTCTTCTTCTGTGATGCTGTTTGGATCGTCGAAGAACTTCTCCATCAACGTATCATCGTATTCAGCAACAGATTCAACCAGTTTGGCCCTCCATTCGTTGGCTTCTTCAACCATATCAGCAGGAACATCAATTTCATCAAAGGTCATTCCTTCTGTTTCCATATGCCAGATGATACCTTTCATTTTGATCAAGTCAACCACGCCTTTGAAGTTGTCTTCGGCACCGATTGGCAATTGTAAAGGCACAGCGTTTGCACCCAACATTTCTTTTACCTGATTTACCACCATCAAGAAATCAGCACCGGAACGGTCCATTTTGTTTACGAAACCGATACGCGGAACTTTATAACGGTTTGCTTGACGCCAAACTGTTTCGGATTGGGGCTCAACGCCATCAACCGCAGAAAACAGGGCAATCAAACCATCCAATACACGCATGGAACGCTCTACCTCAACAGTAAAGTCAACGTGACCCGGAGTATCGATGATATTGAAATAGTAGCTTTTTGTATTTGCATCAGCCACACCTTTTACGGTAGGGAATTTCCACTGGCAGCTAACAGCAGCAGAAGTGATAGTGATACCACGTTCTTTTTCCTGTTCCATCCAGTCGGTAGTAGCTGCACCGTCATGCACCTCACCAATCTTGTGAATCATACCGGTGTAGCGTAGGATACGCTCGGTAGTTGTGGTTTTACCGGCATCAATGTGGGCGGCAATACCGAAGTTCCGTTGAAATTTTAAGTCGGCCATAAAGAATTCTGATTTTTTAATTTTCGAGCCGCAAAGGTAGGGTTTGTAACAACACGGCAAACCGCAATCTTAATAATAATACGGCTTTGCTGTTTTTTAGTACAAATGGCTACAGTATTGCCCAATAAATGGCTTTTTAAACTCCATTATTTGGTCATATCCACTTCAAAATAGCCCAAAAAAGAAGCTGCCCTTAAAACGGGGCAGCTTCTTAAATGTATTCGTAGACAGGGAATTCTTAGTAGTGCAGTACCTTGAACTCTGTTCTCCTGTTTTTCTTCCTTCCTTCTGGGTTGTCCTTACCATTAATCCTGTTAGGCTCCACTGGTTTTGTTTCACCATAGCCTTTTGCTTCCATACGCTCAGCCGCAATGCCTTTGGTTACCAGGTAAGCTTTTACTGCATTGGCCCTTGCTTCGGAAAGTTTCAGGTTATAGGCATCGTTACCCACATCATCCGTATGCCCACCAATTTCTATTACCATGGTTGGGTATTTGTTCAGCATTTCCAGTATCTGTGCATCAATGTATTGGTACGATTCAGGCAGGATGGATGCCTTGTTGAAATCGAAATAGATATTGTTCATCACTACAACCGTATCAACTGGCGGTGGTGGTGGCGGTGGCGGAACGGGTTTTACCAAACAGAAGGTTGGTACGGTCTGTTGCACCAGGTTATCATCAGTTATAGCAGCACTTGTTGCAGATGCTTCAATATAGCCATCGGCATTGGCTGTTGCTTTCAGGTCTTCGAAATCTTCCATTGTAAATGCATAGCTACCATCGCTGTCCGTTACTTTACTGGCCACTACTTTGTTGCTTGCATTTATTACTTCTACTTTGGCACCGCTTAATGGGTTACTTCCATCGCATGTAACCACTTTGCCGCTAATCTGTTTCAACGGCCTTATTTTACTAAGGGTAAACATTTCAAGACAGCACTCGCTTGAACGGTCTGAGCTGAACATTACATCGCCCAGTATATTTTTTGCCTTGCCATTGCTTACAAAATAAATATCGTCTTTAATGGAGTTCAAAGGGTAACCCAGGTTTTCTGGTGTGCCCCATGCACCAAAGCTGCCTTTGCTTTGAAAGAAATCGTAACCGCCCATTCCCACATTTCCATTGCTGGAAAATACCAGGCTGTTGGAGGCACTGTGGTAATAAGGTGCCTGCTCATCGTATTTGGAGTTTACCGGTGCACCCAAGTTAACTGGTATGCCTGTAACATTTCCGGCGGCATCCAAATCAACAGACCATATATCGAAACCACCTAAGCCACCTGCCCTATCGCTGGCAAACAACAAGCGTTTGCCATCAGGCATTACAAATGGTTGCTGGGTGCTGCTACCGGTTATGTTGATTGAACTGTCCAACAATTTAGGTTCGGCCCATGTACTGCCCGTTTTTTTACTGCTATAAATAGATGCACTTTTCTTGCCGTCTGCAATGGTCCACCTGGTCAGAAAAATGGTATTGCCATCTGGCGTAAAACTAACCACGCCCTGATGCACATTGGCAGCTTGCGGCAGATCTGTTTTTTGAACACTGTTTACCACTCCATCCGAATAAGAAGCCAGGTAAATCCTATTGGTATATACTGTATTCTTGCCAGCAGAACTGTCTGGCCTGGTTGATGTGAATGCCAATGCATTTTTATTGATCCAAACAGGTGCATAGCTTGCACCGTTTGTATTAAGCATGCTGGCCGATTTGCCAACTGTGTACAATTTGATGTCCTTTTTCAATTGCTCTTGAATAAAGTCCAGGTTCTTTATTTCCCTGTTCGCATCTTCCTTGTAGGTATCGTTGCTGGTATAGCTGGCCACAAAATGGTTAAAGGCCGAATCTGCAACATCATATTTTGCCAATGCCCGCAATGTTTTGCCGTACCAGTAATTTACCAACGGAAACTCGGTGGTACTAAAAGCTGTTGCCTGTGCATAGTATGGTTCGGCCTTTACATGGTAGTTCAATAAACGGTAGCTTTCTGCCAGCTTGTAAATGGCTTGTTGTCTATTGCTTACAGCTATTTTTTGTTGCTTACTCATGGAAGCAATGGTATAGGGGTCGTATTCGTTGCCTTTTGCCTTTGTTGCATTAAGCCCTAAATATTTTTCGTAGTATTTAGCCGCAGAAAAATAATCGCCTTTTGTGTAATAAGTATCGGCAGCTTTCAAATAATCATATACAACCTGTGCATGGCTTGCAAAAAAGCCAAATACTATAAGGGTTACTAATGTAATTTTTTTCATGTAGTGGTTGGTTAACCTTTGTTTTACAATCAATGTTTTCAAATGCTTATAATCTTGGACAGATAAATTCCGTTTCTGGTGTCTGTACTTTCTTGCGTCCGATAAATGACAGGGACAGTTCAAAACTATTGGAGCCCTTTTGGATCTTGCTCAGGTCGGACGAGTTGATATCATAACTTACACCAAGCGTAAAACTTTTGTAGTTGAAGCCAACATAGGGCGAAAACGCATCCTTAACACGGTAGTTGATACCAGCCAGCAAATCGGTATTGGCATCGGCTTTTATTTGTGCATAGCCACCAAACATTGTTTCGGAAGCTGTTCCCTGACGCATGTACAGTGCATTTGGCGTAAAGGAAAATGTTTCGCTGATGGATAACCTTACACCACCATGAACGGTAAAACGCATAGGCAGTTTGGCTGCACCGTTTTCGCTGAATTTATCTTCTGGCATATTCAGGTGCGATACTGCAAAACCACCATAGATATTTGCTTTTTTGCCTGGCTGTGCGTCGTAGTAAAGCACGCCTGCACCGGCATCAAATGCGGTGGCAGTTGTTCTTGTCAACACATCACCGGGCAAAGATGCATCGTAACCCGACGAAGGGTTCCATTGTGTGCCCCACCTTAGTTTAGAGGGATTGAACTTTCTTTGTATCATACCAACCTGTAAGCCAAATACAACACGTTGGCTTCCGTTTAAACCAAACCTGATGCCTGTATAGGCAATGTTGCCATAAGCAGTTGTGTAGTTGTACCCACCATCGCCGGCACTTTGCTGCAATAGGCTTAAACCATAGTTCAAGCTCTTGTTGCCATTAAAATCCACAGAAGCACCTGGTGTGGAGAAAGGCGTAGTAATGTTGCCCCACTGCGACCTGTAAATACCCGTAACCCTGTAGTCTCCATCAAAGGCCCCCGTAAGTGCAGGGTTCAAATAAGACGGGTACATGTAGTACTGCGAAAAATGCGGATCTACCTGTGCCCGGCCCTTTGCCACTCCCAAACCAATGCACAGTAAAACCAGCGAAACCTTAATCTTAACTCTCATGTCTTTAGCTTTTATAGTTTTAGTTTAGTTCTCTTATCTTAAGATGACTACATAACCAGACCTTCTTGGGAATGTATTCATGAAATCAATAATGTAATAATAGGTACCAACAGGTAATGGTTTGCCATTATAGGTACCGTCCCAAGGCTGACTGTAGCCTCTTGACTTGAATACCGATTGACCATTTCTATTGAATATTTCCACACTTGCAAATGTGTAGTCTGCCAGGTTGCCAATTTCCCATTTATCATTGATGCCATCGCCATTTGGAGAGAATGCATTCGGAATAATAAATGGTTTAAGGGCCACAACACTTACAGTATCGGAAGCCTGGCATTTGCCTTGGCCAGTGGCAGTAAGCGTGTATATCTGGTTTTGCATTACCATCAATGATGCCCTCAATGAATCCGGATGAGCAAAATGCGATGCCGGCGTCCACATAAAGGTAACAGTTGTTGAATCATTGGTTGTTGGGTTCATCACAACCGTTGTTCCTTGTGGCACCATAAAGAATGTACCAGCATCGATCTTGGGCTGCAGGTAAACCTTTATGTTTTTAACCAACGGATCGGATGAACAGCCCTGTGCATTTTTCACAGTCAAGGTTACCGGATAGCTACCAGGCAAAGTGTACAGCTTAGTAGGTGCACTTGCAACAGATGTACTGCCATCGCCAAAGTTCCAGGTCCAATTGGTAATGGTGCTATTGGGTGCTGTGCTCAAATCTGTGAACACATTAGATACCCCTTGGCATACCGTATCCTTGTCTATTTTAAATGCTGCTATTGGTTTGTCGTAAAAAGCACTGAATGTATTGGTAGCGGAATTGCTGCAACCACTTGCAGTAGTAACCAATTTAACAGGATAGCTACCCATAGCTGTATAGGTATGCGAGCCGTTTACAGCAGATGATGTTGGTGAGCCATCTCCAAAATCCCATGTATAAGTCATGCTGCCATTACCCACAACCGTAGATGTGTTTGTAAAGTTCACCACACCATTCGGCATACATACAAAAGCCGGCATTGTAAAGCTTGCTGCAGGAATAGGATTGACCTGCATTACCGCTGTTGCAGTAGATGTACAGTTGTTTTTGGTAGCTGTTACTGTGTAGGTACCGCTATTGGCCGTAGTGGCATTGGTTATGTTTACGGCATTGCCTGTAGTGGTGTACCCATTCGTACTTGTCCACGCAAAAGTGGCACCCGTAGCAGGTGAACTTGCAATAATATTTACAGTTGCCCCTTCGCATAAAGGCGAGTTATTTGAAACAATAGAAACCCCAGGTGCCGCAGGATCCGTTAAGGTAAATGGCCCAACAACGTTAGAAGGACAAGCATTTAAGGTAACAGTGATATTGCTATATGTACCTGCAGTTAAAGCTGGTATTGTAATTACACCTGCAGCATTGCTGGACAGTGTAGCTGTTTGAGCAGCAGTATTCTTGGTATAATCAACCGTGTAGGCTGTATTGGCTGTCAATCCACGCAAGGTAATGCTACCAGTAGCCGATGCACAATCTGTAGGGTTTATGGCACTGGAACTGGTTATTGCCGGTGTTGGGTTAACAGTTATGGTTACTGATGCAGCAGCGGAAACGCAACTGTTTAAGGTAGCAGTTACTGAATAAGTGCCTGCTACTGCAGCTGTGGCATTATTGAACACAACCGGGTTGGTACCAGCGGCACTAAAGCCATTGCTGCTTGTCCAAGTGTAAACAATAGCTCCACTGGTAGCAGTGCTCGCTGTTAATGTAAGATTATTGCCTGTACATATAGTTGTTGCAGGGTTGCTTACAATAACAGGGGTTGCAGGCGGATTTGGATCTGATAGCACAAACGGTCCTGCCGCTGTTGATGTACAACCATTCAGTGTAAGTGTTACACCTGCATAAGTAGCAGCGGCAAGATTAGGTATAACAACGGCCCCACTACCATTGGCTGTTATAGTGGCCGATTGTACCGTACTGTTTTTGGTATAGTTTACAGTATATGCAGTTCCGGCCGTTAAACCATTCAATGTTATAGAGCCGGTAGCAGTGGCACAGGTTGTTGGATTGGTACTGCTGCTGCTGGTTACTGTTGGTGTAGGTTTAACTGTAACATTGGTGGTTACTGGCGGTGAAACGCAACTGTTTTGTGTAACAGTTACAGCATAGGTGCCAGCATCTGTTGCCGCTGAATTGTTTACAGTAAGCGTAGCCCCTGTAATGGATGATCCGCCAGGCGTTGTCCAAGTATAAGTAACACCAGATAAAGAAGAGTTGGCAGTCAATATAATCGCCGTACCGGAACATACAGGCGAGTTATTGCTGGTTACTGTTGGTGCAACAGGTGGTGTTGGGTCGGTCAATGTAAATGGCCCAACAATATTTGATGTACAGTTATTCAACGTAACGGAAATATTGGAATAGGTACCCGCAGTTAAATTGGTGATTACTACAGAGCCTGTAGATCCCGAAGTAATGGTTACTGTTGTAGGTAAACTTGCAGTGCTGGATGTGTACACTACATTGTATGCAGTATTGGCCAGCAATCCATTTAAGGTAATAGAACCAGTTGCCGTAGAGCAGGTAGTGGTATTGGACAAGCTGGCTCCTGAAATTACAGGAACTGCATTTACTGTTACATTAGTTGGTGCAGATGCTGCAGAAGTACAACCATTTTGCGTAACCGTGAAACTGTAAGCACCAGTAGCTGCAGGTGTGGCATTGGCAATGCTCGGGTTGGCCGATGCACTGCTAAAGCTGTTTGGACCACTCCATGTATAAGTTGCCGTACCAGTAACATTGGATGATGTAAGGCTCAACGTTGTACCGGCACATATAGGCGAATTGCTACTGGCAACAGGCGTGGCAGGTATCGGGTTAACCACTACACTTACTGCATTGCTTGCCAGTGAAGTACAGCCATTCAATTTGGCCACTACTGTATAGCTTCCGCTTGCAGTTGTTGGTGCATTGGTGATTGCAGGAGTTGCCCCAGTTGCTGTATAAGAATTTGGACCCGACCATTCAAAACTTATACCACTTGTTGATGAGGTTGCTGAAAGATTGATGGTATTGCCTGCACAGATTGGCGTAACCAGTACACTGGCAACAGGTGTGGCTGGCGGGTTAGGATCGGATAATGACAACGGCCCTACAATATTGGATACGCAAGTATTCAGCGTTACACTAATATTGGTGTAGTTGCCTGCCGCCAAATTTGGAATAACCACAGCACCACTGGCATTGGATGCAAGTGTTGCTGTTTGTGCACCTGTACTTGAAGTATAGTTAACGGTGTATATAGTAGAAGCCAACAATCCATTCAAGGTTATTGAACCAGTAGATGTGGCACAGGTTGTAGGGTTCGATACAGTTGTTGAAGCAATGGCCGGTATTGCATTTACCACAACATTGATAGGTGTGGATGCTGCCGATGTACAACCATTTTGCGTAACCGTGAAACTGTAAGCTCCAGTAGCAGCAGGCGTGGCGTTGGCAATGCTTGGGTTAACCGATGCACTGTTAAAGCTGTTTGGACCACTCCATACATAAGTTGCCGTACCAGTAACATTGGATGATGTAAGGTTCAACGTTATACCCGCACAGATTGGTGAATTACTGCTGGCAACAGGTGTGGCTGGTATCGGGTTAACCACTATACTTACCGCATTGCTTGCCAGCGAAGTACAGCCATTCAGTTTGGCCACTACTGTATAGCTTCCACTTGCAGTTGTTGGTGCATTGGTGATTGCAGGAGTTGCCCCTGTTGCTGTATAAGAGTTCGGGCCCGACCATTCAAAGGTCACACCGCTTGTTGATGATGTTGCTGAAAGATTGATGGTATTGCCTGCACAGATTGGCGTAACCAGTACACTGGCAACCGGTGTTGCTGGCGGGTTAGGGTCAGATAAAGTAAATGGCCCAACCGCATTGGATGTACAACCATACGTAACCGTAATATTGCTATAAGTACCTGCCAATAAATTTGGAATAACCACTGCACCACTTGCTGTAGAAGTAATGGTTGCAGTTTGTGCACCGCCACTTGATGTATAGTTAACAGTATATGCTGTAGCAGAAAGCAAACCATTTAATGTAATGGAGCCTGTAGCTGTGGCACAACTTGTAGGGTTGGCAACTGTTGGGTTGGTAATAGCTGGCAGGTTGTTTACTGCCACTATTGTTGTACCTGCTGTAGAGGTACAATTGTTTAGGGTTACCGTTACACTATATGTACCATTTGCAGCTGTGGTTGCGTTGGCAATAGTTGGGTTTGGCAACGAACTCGTAAACCCGTTTGGTCCTGTCCATGCATACGTACCGCCAGTTATAAATGGTGTTGCTATTAAACTTATTTGACTGTTTACACAAACAGGTGTGTTGCTACTTGCTGTTGGCTGTGCCGGTGGTGCCGGACTTGTTAGCGTTACCGGGCCAACCGAATTGGAAATACAAGTACCTATAGAAGTATTGATGTTGCTGTATGTGCCTACTGCAAGGTTAGGTACGGTAAGCACGCCTGAACTGTTTACCGTAGCTGTAACGGTGTAAACAACGGTATTGAAGGTGTACTTGACAACATAGGTTCCATTGGCCTGTAAACCCGTCAATAAAATTTTACCGTCGGACCCGCCACAGGTAGTTGGCGAAACACCACTTGCCCCTGTGATATTGGGTGTAGGAGCTACTACCACTGTCCTGTTTACGGTATCTGGAAGACAGGAGAACGAAGAGCCCATAAGCGTATGCCTTACAATATAAGTACCTATGGCATTGTATGTATAAGGCCTATCAATTGTGGTAAATGGCACTGTATCCCTGTAACCATTGCCGAAGTCCCAATAAGAAAAGTCAGGATCGGGGAAATAGCCAGTCGAATCCTTAAAGTTAATCGGCTGTCCTAAACATATTGTGTTAGGGTTGGCTCCAAAGTTTGAATGTGGTTTGTTGCCTGCAGTAACAGTTACATTAATAGTGGTATCGGCAATACCTCCATTAATGGTAACGATAGAAAGTTTTACCGGATATACGCCCGGTGTGGTAAAATAGAATGAAGGGTTCTGCAAATTGGAAGTATCGGGAATGTTGCCTGTAAACTGCCATTTGTATTTAATAATCTTGTACAGTTCAGGCGTAATGGTATCTGCTTTAAAACGTACGGTATCCACACCACAGCCAATTGCTTGCGTATAGGTAAACAACATGGATGGCTTGTACTTCACCAGTATTTCTGGAGTTACCGTTTCCTTGTTGTTACAGTTACCGTTATCCAAGTTAGGGACGGTGAGCTCTATAGGAAGATTATAAGTGCCAGGAATATTGAACACATAATTACCTGGTAAAGTGTATTGATAATATTTTGCCGTACCAATAATGGTAGAATCATTGGGTATCGGATTTACTACGGTAACATCTGTACAAGGTGTAACTACAGAGCAGCCCAAGTAACTTAACCGCCAAACCATTTGCGTAGGTCTGAATGCAATATTTGCCCTCAACAACATTGGTGAGCCTACATAAGTATATGGATGTACAATTGCCAGTGCACTTGTATCGGGCAGGTTGTGATAAGCAGGTAATCCATCAATATTGTTCAGGTTGGTACCGGCGTTGTAACCATAGCTTTCTGCACCACCTAAACCATAAGTAGTGGCATTGAATCCTGAATCGCAGGTAAGCGTCCACTGTTTCTTGGTAGCTGCCCAACCTTTTATCGCTACGGAGTATCCTGGTTTATTGGCAATGCTGTAGGTATAATCAAAAACACTACTGTTGTTAAGCCTTAAGGAAGACAGTGCTTTTGTTGGAAGTATCACCGTTACAAAATTGGAACGGATCTGCTCTAAACTGGTGCTGTAAAAAACGGCCTTCTTAATCCCTTGATCAATTGGGCTAAGGAATACCATTTCCGGGTCACCATCACTAGAGGTAAGGGCACCGCAATTGCTTCCCTGCGACATATACTGTGCCACCATAACTGCTTTATCAGCTTCAATATAGTCTGCAGTATTGCTTATATAAATGTAATATGACCTATTGATCAAATTAGGTGTTTGCATCACTACAGCAGCACTGGCATTTGCTGTGGACAAACAACCTGCATTGCTGGTTAAGGTACACCTCACCTGATCAAATTCTTTTAACCCTGTATAAGTAAAGGTTGAATCGAGGCCGTTGGTACCAACTGGTGAGCCATTTACATACCATTGATAATTGGTAACAGTGCCATAGTTGGTTTGCGGCACCGCGAAGAATTTGGTTGTAGTACTACCACATAAACTGCTGGAGCTGGCAATCAACTGCATGGTAGGTGATAGTGTGTTGCCAATAATTACCTGTATACTATTACTGGTTGCATTTGCGGGGCTGGCACAAGCAGCACTGCTTGTTAAAACACAGGAAACTTCATCAAAAAATGCTAAGGTGCTTATAGTGAAAGTACTACTATTGGTACCTACATTGCTAGTGGTTCCTGTAGCATAATCTTTTACCTGCCATTGATAAGTTGGTGCACTGCCTCCGTTGGTTGGAGTAGCAGTAAAAGTAACTGGCTGGCCGGCACAAATAGGTTGTGTAACATCCACATTTGCCTTAATCGTTATAGCCGGCGTTATGGTAGCATTATTGTTTAACGTTATTACGTTACTTGTTGCAGATGTAGCACTGATACATGCTGTCGTACTGGTCATGATACATTTTACAGTATTGCCCGCTGCTGCTGAAGACAAAGTATAAGTATCGCTATTGGTACCTACAGAGCCGCCATTCAATTGCCATTGATAGCTTGCAGTGCCACCATTGGTTGGCAAAGCCTTAAATACAATAGGGTTGCTGCCACACAATCCTTCGGAAGTGGCATAGATAGCCACTGATGGAACAACACTATTGGCCACTGTAATGGTTAAGCTGTTGCTTGAAGCCGTTCTAACATTGGCACAAAGTACATCGCTTATTATGGAACAGGTTACTACATCATTGTTTTTTAAAGTATCCGTTATGTAAGTGGCATTGGTACCGCCTGGCACATTTACGCCACCGATTTTCCATTGATAAGTAGGTGCCGTACCACCATTAATAGGGATAGCCGTAAACTTTACGGAAGTTCCCGGGCAAATGGATGTGGCACTTGCTATAATGGATACCGAAACTGTGCTTGCACTTAATAAAACCCCATTTTTCTTAACCAAGGTAGCAGGATCTTTTACTGCCACTTTATACACGCTTGTCTGAAAATCTGCTGGTTTTAAAGAACTGCCACTGGCACTTGAAAAAGGGGCAGTAAGGTATCTGGTTCCCCAAGCCTGCTGTGGGTAGCATTGCTGCATATCGTTATCTTTTGAAGAAAAACCACAAAGGGTTTCTTCACCACCTGTACGTCCACAACCTGAGAAAACGGCAATGGGTTTACAATCGCCAAAGCCGCCAGAAATGGACCTTATTTTAGTTCCTGTTAATTGGACACCCTCGCCTGTTGAACATACAGCATCACCAATCAATTGGTATATCTGTCCTTTCATGAGCGTTATCTGGAAAGGTACCCAAGCTGGCTTGCCCATTCTACTTAAGGCAGATGGCGTTATTTCAACCACCGTATTGTCTTCCTTTGCTATTACATACATCCAACTATATACTTTGGAATAACCCTTTTGCTCACTGTTTACAGATGTATAGCTGTAGCCCCATGATTCGATAGGCAATAACATGGTAGCCCCAGAAGAAGTGCTTCCAAAAATATGTGCGTATGCCACAATGGGCACATCACTCACGATGTGTATGCCTTTGCTTCTGAATAGTCCTTCCCCACCTGTTCCTGCCGGTGGACGTTCTGTCCATAAACGGGCATCGTAATTCGGATCGGTATTGCCGCTTGCATTTGTTGAATTCACCGGACCTTTCGGCATGTTTTCTGTTTCCACAACAAAGCCAGGGTTAACGGTATATGTTCTTGTAAACCAGTTCAACCCTGTATTCGGCAAGCCTGAGCTATCAATTGTAAGAGTAATATGTGCTACTTGCGTACTGGTATTACTTAAGTAGATTTTCATGTTCATATCGTTGGCTCCTGCCGAAAGCCCGTCACAGGAACCTTCCATGAATTCATGGTGCCCATACCCTACCCAAAACTCCTTACCGGTATTGGTAACAGCCTGAGAAAAGCCAATCACGGAAATACATGTTGCCCAAAACAACAGTATTATCCCCTTTCCCCACCTACTTCCTTTGTCGTGTACTTTTCTTTTCATTTTTACTAAAAGACGTTGGTTCAAAAATTGACGCTATACATTTAAAAATGACCTGCTTTTTCTTTCAAGTTCATTAACCGATATTGGATTTAGTAAGGGTACCTGGGTTAAGTAGGCGGTATGAAACTTGCCGAAGTAACCTATTTTACCAGCGTTACTTTCGACAAGTTTATACCAACACCTATTCTTCAAAATAAATTACCTTATCAAACTAATCGATCCCTTCATTTCCTGTGTGGCACCACTTAATGTAGTAAACTTCAATAAGTAGATGTACACGCCAGACGGTTGGGCCTTGCCTTTGTAAGTACCATCCCATCCGCTGTTCTGGTTAGTGCTCTCAAACACTTTTTCGCCCCATTGGTTAAATACCATAAACTGCATGGACTGTATCACATATCCGTACACCCTTAGGGTCCTGTTGTCTATGCTTGTTGAATTAGGGTTGAAGGCATTTGGCACATAAACGGCATCGGTAAATGTTCTGCCACTTACAGCATCGCTAACGCTGGTCTGGCAATCCAAAGCACCTTTTGCCCTTACCAAAATGGTTACCGTAGTATTCGGTACCAAACCGGTTACGGTGTGCGACAGGCCATTTGAACCTGTACTAGGCGTGGCCCATGTGGTACCGTTATTGGTAGATACTTCGTAACCATTGATTGCACCCGGTACAGCCAACCATGTAAATGTTAGCGTTGTTGGTGTAGTGGATGCCGTAACAAATGTTACCACAGGTTTTGCCAACGGTGCAAGTACGTTAATCACTACTTTTTTGCGGAGTGTGCCCACACAACCTGTGGTTGTATTGGCATGACCAGCATAGAAGTTGTAGATACCTGCCGGAGAGAGGCTATTTGCAGTGAAACTGCTGCCTGTTGCATTAATTGTATATGCAGTACCGTTGGTTAATGCTGTGCCCGCTGTTGGTACGGTGTACCATGTATACACCACATTGGCTGGCAATGGCGTATTAATCAGGTAGGTATAGTTTGCATTTGTACAAATGGCCACAGAATCAGGCGTAATAACCGGTGCAGAGTTGGTACAGCCCGAAATAGAAGTGGACGTACTTGTTTGACAAGTGATAACCCCTATTGCCTGTACTACAATGCTTGCATTTGTCAACACACCCATACCTGTTACGGTATGCGTTAAACCGGTAGCACCAGAACTTGGAACGGTGTATGCACCGCCGTTAACCGATACTTGGTAAGTTGCTGCACCTGGTACCGCTGCCCAACCGAATGTAACCGAGTTGGCATCGCTGGTAGTAACGGTAACTACTGGTTGTGCCAATGCAGTGAGCATGTTTACGATTACACGTTTACGCACTTTGCTTATACAACCAAACGATGATACTCCTTCTACATATAGTATGGTAGTAGCTGTTACGTTGGTCAATGCATAGGTTGGTCCAGTATATACCAGCGTACCGCCAGTAGCTGCAGTGTACCAGTTGTAGGTAACACCTGTGGTTATTTGGCTACTTGCAGTAAATGAAGCGTTACCGCCAGAGCATATTGCTACAGAATCCGTAGCTACGCTTACAATTGGTTTAGGATTAACCACTACCTGTCTTGCCGTATCCCTGATACAACCGTCGGAAGTAACCACATGCAGGCTTTCGGTAAATGTACCTGCATTCGGATAGGTAAAGCTGGCTGTAGAGCCGGTAGCAGTTCCACCGTTATTGAATGTCCAATCCCATGTGTTTACACCAATACCGCCAGACGTAGCATTGTCTGCTGTAAATGTTGCTGTATTGTCCTGGCAACCTGCAAACGTTATGGTAAAGCCAATAGCCGGTGAAGGGATAACCTGAACATATACAATACTTGTAAGTGTATGGTCGCAGCTTTCTATATCCGGATGTGTTATTACCACAGGTACCGCATATAAGCCTGGCTGACTGAATTTATAGAACGTGTTCAAAGTAAATTGGTAGTAGGTTTGACCATTTACAATGGTAGTACCTGATGGTACAGGGTTATTTACCGTAACATCTGCATTTGGTGTAAGGAACGGCACCTGGCTAAATTTCCATGTCATGCTGGTAGGTATAACCGGAACCTTCACTTTGAATTTGAAAGGCGTTCCTACGCAATTGTACAGGTTTCCTGTAACACCGTTGATCAACGTATCGGCTACTACGCCCAGGTTCTTCACTAAAGTACCCATGTTGTAACCATAGCTTTCCACACTACCCAATCCATAGGTTACCCCAGTAAACGCACTGTCACTTTGAACCCTTACCTGCTGCTGTGCCGAAGGCCAGCTTTTCACCACTACAGAATAGTTGACACCTTTTAAGCTGGCTGTACCGTTTAATGGGTGCGGGTAAACATTATCAGGCGTAACAACAGTGGTACCATCTGTAATCTGCAACGAAGTCAAACCATTGGTTGGTATGATCATCGTAAGCAGGTTGGTGGTAATGTTCTGCAATGTGTTCCTGTAGAAACCAACACTCTTGATACCTTGTTCAATTGGGCTGATGTACAGCATTTCAGGGTCACCTACCGCACTTGAGTTTCCTAATACGGTTCCATCGCCTGTAAACTGTGCCACCATTATTGGCCTGTCAGCCTCAATATAATCAGCCGTGTTACTAGTGTATTCATAGTAATGGTTATTATATAATGGACTCAACACAACGCCGTTTCTTGTAACAACTGTTGCAGGGTCCTTCACTGCTACCCTATACACGTTCATCGATGCAATGTTTGCACCTGTGCTAGCCGATGTAGGGGCAGTGAGGTAACGTTTGCCCCATGCAGTAGATGGGAAGTTTTGTTGGATGGTAAAGTCACCACCGCTACCAACACCGCTTACGGTCAGGTTAAGCCTTGAGTTTCCGCTAAATACCGCCACAGGGAAACATTTACCTGCACTGTTGGCAGAGGCTTTTACAACGCTACCAGAAAGGTCGGCTGTGGCAGAAGTTCCAAGTACCAGCAATACCTGTCCTTTGTTTAAGGTAACACTTGTACTGGTATTGGCTACCATGCCTGTGTTGGCTACTGTTGTTGATGGGGTAACATCTACCACCGTATTGTCATTATCAGCAATTACAAAGAAGAAAGGTCTTGAATCCCCATAAGTACCATTTCCTTTTATACAAAGTGTCTTGTATTCATAACCCCATGTACCCACCGGCATTAGCATGGTTGCACCAGAGGATGCACTACCATACGTATGTGCGTAGGCCACAATGGGCACGTCACTCACAATACTGATACCCTGATCAAATATACCAGCAGTGGCAAGGTAGGCACTGGTTGGGCCAGTCTTCGGCATCAAATCTCCTACAGAGCCTGTTGAGAATACTGTGTTTGCAGGAACCACGTAGTTACGTACATAGTTTGTACCGCCTATCTTAACCTGAACATTGGCTTGCTCCTGTGCACTTAAATAAAGCACCATGTCTTGCCCACCATTCAATTGGTTCAACGGATAAGCTACCCAGAAACGTTTGCCCCTGTTGGATGAATCCTGGTCAGGAAGCACTGGTGGTGCATAAGGATTGATCAAACCTGTAAACCTATCCAGGTTGGCACCTGTTAAATTGTTTTCATAGATCATGCGTTTAGGCACATCGTTGCGGCTGGCGAAACCAACCACCCAAGGCGTACCAAACGAAGCTGTTGTTTTACCCAAACCTAATTGGTAAACACCGCTTGTCAGTCCTGCTATAGAACCCAACCAAGGATCCAGGTAGTACAATTTGGCACTGTAATCATAGTTACCATTGCCTGGTATGTCTACCTTGGTGTAGAAGTACATGGAATCCAGGTTACCTGCTGCCAAACCTGTTGGCACAACACCTGAGTAGCGACGCACCTGTATGCTTGGTGGTGCCACTGCACCCCATTTCAATTTCATTACCGTATCTGTACCGTACATAAATGTCTGCTCGGTATTTGCAGCAGGCACTGCTGGTGTGGCAGTAAGCACTGTTGGCAATGCAGTTGGGTAAAATTCATACGCTCCAAGATCAGGTACACCTGTCAACAAAGTAGTTGGCCTAGGTGCATTGTCATGGTCGTATGTATTTTCTGCAATCTGCACACCACGTCCTTGTATGGCCCATACATCAGGGTTGGCAAGGTCTGGCCTCAAATCAGAATTGCTTACAAACGCTGGGCTGTACACCATAGAGAAAATATCCTGGAACACAGAGCTTTTCCATGTAGCCAATGTTGCATAGTTGGCAGATGGTGTTGCACTTTGTAAAAGTGTTGTACCAGAAGTGTATAGCATGTTGTAGTTGGATACAACATTGTTTGGTATGCTTATATATAAAGCCTTACCACCACCTTTATGCGAGAAGATATTGTTGCGGATGCTTAGTGCCGTAGCCGTAGTATTGGCAAAATATGCTGCATAGTTATTGGTAGCAGAAGTTGCCGTACTGTTAATGGAGTTGTTGTAGTAGTTACCGTTTGCGGAATTACTGTTGTACAATCCATAAGAAGAAGCTGCGGTAGTATTGATTGCTGCCGTATTGTTCAACACATCAATAAACGGTGAGTTGATTACGTACAAGCCATACAATGTACCTGCATTTGCTGTGGTAGCCACTACATCGTTGCCGGTAAACTTACCACGGTTTATAACAGAACCGTCGCAATTGGCAACATATAGGCCATATACTGTAGCAGTGGCAGCAGCATTGCTGATGTTTACTTTGTTATTGGTTATTTGGTAAGATGAATCTGCATCTGTTGCATATACACCATACGCATTAGCAGCCGTAGCGGTAGTAAAGTTTACGGTGTTCCTCGTTAACTTGATACGCTGTGTGAAGTTTGCATAAATACCATAAGCATAGGCATTGTTCACAAAGTTGCTGTCAATTAAATGATCCGGTGCAAGCACTGCGGCAGAAACACCGCTAAAGCTGATACCATAAGAACCGTTATTGATGGTATTGCCTTTAATGAACAGGTTATTGCTTCTTAAACCATTTGCATATACCGCAGCAGCAGTATTGGCATTGCTGGTTACTGTTGGTGCATTGATTACGCATCTTGCCAAGCTATCGTTGGTGGCACCGTTGGCAAATTCAACCACACGTCCGTTGGTGCTGTTGGTTGCAGCCAATGTAAGATTGCGGAAGTAGAAGTACCTGGCACTATCCAACTTCAAGGTATAGTTGCTGGTAGCAACAGTTGAAGCATAGGTTAACTGTGCTCCTGCAGGTGAACCGTTATATGATTGGAAAGTTACCGTGCTGCCTGCGTTTGTACCTGGCACATACGGTATGCTGATTTGCTCTGTATAAGTACCTTTTACATTAAACACTACCGAACCAGTAATACCACACAGTACCGCATTTACCGCACTTTGAACAGTTTGGAAGTTGGCACCTGGTGTATATGGTATAGTGGCCTGTGGCAAGGTTGCATCAACGGTATAGGTACCAGCTGGCAACAATGTGTTCAGCGTTACAGATGTAACAGATGAAACAGTAGTGGTTGAACCACAGGTAACCAGACAGCGGTAAAACCTTGTAACACTGGTTAATGTATCGAATGTGGGTGAATAGGATAATTGTCCTATGTTAACCCATGGTGCACCACCTGTTGAGGATGCCTGCCATTGGAAAGTAATATTACCTATAGGCGATGTACCTGTAAGCGTTAAACGTATTGGCGACTCCAAACATATTCCAGAGTTTGGTGTAACGCTTGCAGTACCAGCCACTGGTGGTGCCACACAAGGTACCGGAGCAAATTCATACGCACCAAAGTCTGGCGTAAACAGGCTCCTGTTGGCATTGGTAATATCTGTAGCAATACCCAAAGCCGTACCCTTGTTATCTATAGATGCAAGCAATGGTTTGTAATTGCCATTAAGGGTATCTGCATACAATGGATCTTGGCTATATGATTTGATGTCTTTTGCCGTTGCAGCCTGCCATGCAGCCAAAGTGGTATAGTTGGTGGTTCCCCTTGTTCCGAAATAGTTGGTAGTTCCTGTACCGGTTACCAATATGTCGTTGTAGTCTGATGTAACATCGGTAGTGGTTGAACCTAGATAGATACCTTGTTTAACACCTGTGCTTGCCCTGCGTATGGTAACTATGTTGTTCATGAACTGAACACCAGTAGCATCTGTACTTTGGTAGAAACCAACAGTAGCGGCAGTATTGGCCACAAGGTTGTCTATAGAAATGGTGTTGTGGAAATAGAAGATGTTGTCAGACCCGATATTGTACATACCGTAAATTGGACCAACACCATCCAAGCTATACAACAAGTTGTTGGTAATGGTAACCTCGTTACCGGTAAGGGCATCTACATTATTCAAGTAAATACCATAAATACCCGCAGTACTGGTTGGTGCACCTCCATACAGTTTGGTAATCCTGTTTTTGGATATGCTCATTCTTGTACTTGGTGCAGTGGTAAGATAAATTGGGTATGCGGCAATTACACTGGCACGTGTGGGCCTTGTAAATGTATTGCCTTCAATTAAGGTATTGTAGGTGCCTACTATATACATACCGTAGGTATAGAAATCCTTAATGGTGTTATTGGTAAACTTGTTGTTGTTTATTATTTGTGTGGTGGTACCGCCAATCAGCGTTACGCCGTAGTAACCACCAGAAATGGTATCCCTGTCAAACACGTTACCATCGCACCAGGTATTACCTACAGTTGTGGCTCCTGCATCAACAGAGTTGATCACCACACCAGCATAGTTTACTGTTGACTGTGCGGCTGTTTGCGATGCAAGGATGGTACACTTACGGAAGGTGTTGGAGTCTGCATTGTTGATCAACTGCACACCGTAACCATAAGTACCGGTACCAATGGAGTTGATTACAAGGCTATCGAATGTAATGAAATCAGCACCACTCAATTTAATAACTGCCCTTTCTGCACTGGTAGTTGAAGCAGAAGCAGCCAGGGTGTTTCCGTTACCGTTGAATATAATCTGACGGTTGGCATTCACACCATAAATACTATCCAGCCTTAACTGTTCTGTGTACACACCTGCATTGGCTCCGGTTTGTACATTGAATATTACGTTACCTGTTCCTGTTACACCGCAAGACATGGCAGCCTTGGCAGCATTGAAGGAAGCAAAGTTTGTACCTGTAGCCGGATAGGTTGTAGGCAACGAACTGTTAATAGTATAAGTACCTGTTGGCAATGCCGGTGTAACATTCAACAGCACTGCATTGGATGTTGTGCTGGCACTTGAACATTTCATTACGCATTGGTAGTACAATGTTGATGATGATAGTATCGTTGTATCAGGATGCAACATTGGTGTGCCAATCAAAGTAAACGGACCAGTAGCACTGGTTGATGTTTGCCATTGGAAGGTTTGGCCACCACCAAATGCACCAATATTCAGGTTCAATACTACCGGTTGGTTTTGGCAGATTGTTGTTGCACTAATAGTAGTTGCACCCGATACCAGTGGCAATGTACATGGAGAAGGTATGAACTCGTATGCACCAATATCTGGTGTAGTGGTGCTACGTGGGGCACCAAGTATATCAATATTCAAACCAACATAAAGCCCCTTGTTGTCCATACCAGCATTGCTAGGGTGATAGTCAGCAACAGCAAATGATGGATCGGCATATACCGGAATCACAGATATGGCCGCCTGGTCCAAACCATAAGTCTGTGCCGCTGTTCTCCAGTCAAGTATTGTTGCCCTGTCTGCAGTAAGGAAACCAATATTATTTGTTCCTGTAGCAGCGTTCATATAATAGTTGTTGTTGTCAGCAAAAGCAAAAGGCGTAGTTACATACAAACAATATTTTTTGCTGGCAGCAGTACCGCCACGGGTAACGGAAATCAGGTTATCGTAAAAATAGATACCGTTGGCAGTACCCAATTGGTAGTAACCCCTGGTATCGCCTGTACTACCAGATGCTGTACTATCCAATGAAATGGTGTTGTGGATGTAGTACACGTTTCCAGAACCATTGTTGTATAAGCCATAAACAGGTCCATTACCATTTACACCATACACCAAGTTATTGGAAACGATGTTGGAGAAACCGGCCGTAGCCGCAGTGCCGCTAAAGTATATACCATAGAAGGAACTTGTATTGGTAAGATCGCCACCAAACGGATTGTAGATCCTGTTCCTGGTAATGCTTGCATCATTGCTTTGTGTTGGCAGGTATATACCATAGAAGGTAGTCAGTGCAGCACTTGTTCTTGTAGGCCTGCTTATTCTATTGGCAGCAATGGTAGTGCTATAAGTACCGGACACATATATACCGTAAGAGTAGAAATCTTCCACACGGTTATTGGTTACCCTATTGTAACCGTGTGCACCACCGGTGAATGTGGCCGTTAACGTTATACCATAGTAACCACCAATAACCGTATTGCTATCAATGATATTGTAATCGCAAAGAGCAGTGGTAGTACCCGTACCAGTGGCACTTGCATCGGAACCACTGATTGCGATACCTGCAAAGTTTGTTGAAGTGGTAGCAGGTTCGGAAAGGATGGTACATTTCTTAACTGTATTGGAATCCGCATCAGCAGTAATGTGTACACCAAAACCGTATGTACCGCCAGTTGCATCAATTCTTAAACTATCAAAAGTTATATACTTAATGGTCCTTAATTTAATTACCGCACGTTCGTTACTGTTAGCGGACTGGAACTTCAATGTTTTGCCATTGCCTTTAAACGTTACTGTTCTTGTGGCAGATGCATTTGGAATAATGCCAGACATAATCAACTGCTCCGTGTACACACCAGCAGTGGCGCCTGTTTGCACATCGAATACCACCGATGAAGTGATACCACATTTAATGGCATTGTAAGCATCGTTAAAGGAGTTGAAGTTACCAGTAGCACCAGACCAAGCTGTTGGTAAAGAACTGTTAATGGTATAGGTACCACCTGGCAATGAAGGACTGGTAACAGTAACCGTAGTTGATGTGGAAGATGTATTGGTTAAGATACATTTTACAAAACAACGGTACACCGTAGTAGCAAGTTGTGTTACTACTGTTGATGGGTTGGTGGCATTCGGAATGTCCGTCCACGGCCCAGCTGTGCTAGGTGCAGATTGCCATTGGTAAATGATGCCATTGCCCACCGCAACATTGTTTGCAGTTAAGGTAACGGGTATGCTTGCACAGGCATTGTTTGGTGGGTTGGCTACAGCAGTACCTCCTGTTGGGGTTCCGGTACAATCGGCCCATCCGTTAATGCGTATGTTATCCAAGCCAATATCGCTCACACCAAAATCGGCACGTCCTTTAAAACGTATAATGGTTGTAGCCGATTGGCTTGTAAAGAATAATGTTTTAGTTGTCCAGCTTGTAGCTATTGCAGCCGTATCAATAAATGTAAAGCTTGTGCCTCCATTGGTAGATACGAATACGGAGTCCATATCCGAACCGCTGATATTGATAAAATCAAACAGCAAACGTTTCAATGGCTGTGCAGTCAAGCAGTTGATGTATAGATCCAAAGTACCTGTAGTACCAGAACTTGCATCGTAACTGTGGAAACGTGCAGAGTGCAGTCCATCGGTTGCAGCTGGCGTATAAAGACCATTGGTGCTGCTCCATGCTGCTGAAGTAGGATCATCTTCCCTTCTCCAGGATGTGTTGCCAGTAATAGGTGCGTTTTTCCAATAAATATTTGGAAGGTCCCTTGTACCGCAACCATTGATCCATGTAGTTTCAAAACTTTCTACAAAAGGCAATGTAGCATAGGTTGGTCCCGATACATTGTTTATCTGCACACGTGTAGAGGTACTGCTCACTGAACTAAGTGTACAGGTAACAATACATTGGTAGTACAATGTTGCAGCCGTTTGGGTAGTAGTATATGGTATGGTGGTAGCACCGGTAATATTTGTAAAGCTACCTGCTACACCTGTTGGTGAAGATTGCCATTGATAAGCCAACCCACCTGCCACTGAATTGCCCGAAAGGTCAAGGGTAAAGCTTGAACCAGGGCAAACAATTGTTGCCTGGGAGGTTATTGCTGTACCTGCAACCGGTGTGCCCGAACAATTAGGAAAATTGTTCAGTTTAATATTGTCCAGACCAATATCACTTCCGCCAAAATCGCTGGTAGCTTTGAACCTGATAATAGTGGTAGCAGAGGTACTATTGAAGTACAGTGTTTTTGTGGCCCACAAAGCCCTTATGCCTACACTGTCAATCCTGGCAAATGTAACACCACCATCCAACGAAAGCTGTATGGACAATGAATCGGTACCGGTTGTATTGATCACATCAAACTGCAACCTTTTTGTTACATCTGTAGTATTACAGTTCACGTACAAATCGAATGTACCAGAAGTACCGGATGTTGCATTGAAACTGTGGAAACGGGCTGAGTGTACACCATCGCTTCCTGTTGGTGCATAGGCACCGGAAGTACCGGTCCAAACAGAGGCACCATCATCGTCCCTTCTCCAGGCTGTATTGCCTGTTAATGGTGAGCTCTTCCAGAATTGGTTAGGTATGTCCCTTGTGCCGCAGCCATTGATCCAGGTATTTTCAAAACTTTCTGTATAAGGCAATGTGGTGTAAACCGATGGCACCGCCGTTACAAGCATAGGGTTAGATGTACTGTTGGCCCCACCACTTGTACAGGTTACTATACATTGGTAATACATGGCAGGGGAACTTTGCGTAGTAGTAAAAGTTGCCGCCGTTGCACCTGTAATATTGGTAAACGTACCTGCTGTACCGCTAGTAGAAGATTGCCATTGATAAGTTAAGCCGGCAGCAACAGAAGTACCATTTAAACCCAAGGTAAACTGTGAGCCCGGACAAATAATATTTGTTTGTGTGGACGTTGTAGTACCCGCTACCGGTGTACCAGAACAGTTAGGGAAATTGTTTATTTTGATATTGTCAATACCAATATCGCTACCGCCAAAATCGCTATTGCCCTTAAACCTTAATACCACTGTGGCAGAAGTGCTGGTAAAATATACGGTCTTTGTGGTCCATGCAGCCCTTGTCTTAATACTGTCCAACCTTGAAAAAGTAATACCACCATCAGTTGATAACTGAATGGTCAATGAATCACTTCCATCAATGTTAATAAAGTCAAAATCCACTTTTTTGGTTGGATCGGCTGTATTGCAATTCAGGTAAACATCAAATGTACCAGAAGTACCAGATGTTGCATTGAAGCTATGGAAACGGGCAGAGTGCACACCATCGCTTCCTGTTGGTGTATAGGCTCCGCCATTGCTTCCCCATACTGCACCTGCCACACCATCATCGTCCCTTCTCCACGAAGTATTGCCAGTAACAGGTGTTGTTTTCCAGGAAGTATTTGGAATGTCCCTTGTACCGCAACCATCAATCCAGGTATTTTCAAAACTTTCTGTATAGGGAAGTGTCTTATATACAGGTCCCGAAACAGATGTTACCTGTATAAAAGTGGAAGTACTTGTTGCCCCGCCATTGGTACAGGTTACAATGCAACGGTAATACACCAGTGTCAATGATTGTGTGGTTGTATAGGATAAGCCGGTTGCACCTGTAATATTTGTCCAGGCAATATTGTCTGTAGATGACTGCCATTGATAGGTCAACCCAGATGCAAGCGTAGAGCCCGATAAGCCTAAAGTAATGGGTGTGCCTGCACAAGTAATATTTGTTTGAGTGGATGTTGTAGTACCCGCTACTGGTGTACCGCTACAGGCCACTGGTGCTGCAACAATCAATGTATAATCTTCTGCCTGGCCAAAGCCTGCCGTATTACAACTAGCAGCATACGAATTGAATTTCTTTGAAACACGCATCCTTATATTACCAGTTGTTGCCCCGGTAGGAACAGTAATGGTGCCAGATGCAGTTACACCATCCACACCAGTTGAACTGTATATTGTACCAATATCAAACGACTCTCCTGCATCGAGGAAGTTACCGTTATTGTTCCAGTCTATAAATACCCTGATATAAGTGGTGAAAGCACCATCGGTGTTACCCTGAACCTGTATCGTGTAAGAACTTCCCAACACAACACTTGTTGTCATGGTTGTAAAGTCTTCCAAAGCAGGAGTACCGTTCAAGGTAGGTGAGGTTGTGTTGTTAATGGAACCAAACACAACCTTAGTAATAGGTTCCACATTGCTTGGGAATGCCTCATTACAGTATGGTGCCGGAAACTGTGCTTTTGTGAGCAAGCTTAACAATAAGCAAAGGCACAAAACAAAAGAACGCTTTTTTACCAAAAGAGTGGCAGGGTAACAATTTCTCATATCAGTTCAGTGTAGTTTATAAATTATATAGTGTGCAAACCAAAAATCAACAGTAGGGAAGGCAGTCGTTCGTAGTTTTTCAGAGGTTGTGGATTGGCTTAGCTTGGAAGAGAAGTGACTGAAATTTCCAGCAACGAAAAATCAGCGTCTGAGTTAAAAAAGGTAGCAGTGGCAGATGTTCTGAAGTATCTAAAAAATTTCATTATCCATCCATCAATCCTTACCAATTAACTATTGCATAATAGAAATGGAGGCATTGGAACAGAAGTCCATTCTGAAGGATAATTGTGGTAGAAATTCTTCTTCATGTGATTATTTCGTTGGGGTTGTTAAAAATATTGAAAAAAATTTAACACCCAAAACATTTTTATGTCATTTTAATTAAAAAGGATTTTAGGTAAGAAAAATGCAGTGTCCAGTTTTTCTGATAAAAATGTAGTTTCAGGCCTATATGCATTATCGCATAATTAAAAAATATATACTTACAAAACAGCCACAATAGCTCATTTTTAAACACTCAATTGTCTATTTGAAGCATAAATTTGCTCTTTTGGTGTCTTTATCAAGTAGGTACAATAAAAAACCCTTCAATATTGAAGGGTTTCGGAAAAATCGAATATTTCAAATCAATTAAACTCTGAAGTGAGAGAAAGCCTTGTTGGCTTCTGCCATACGGTGTACGTCTTCTTTCTTTTTGAAAGCTGCACCTTCACCTTTACTGGCTGCTACAATTTCGTTGGCTAATTTATCGGCCATGGTACGTCCGTTTCTTTCACGGCTGTAGCGGATCAACCATTTCATGCTCAAAGATATTTTCCTGTCGGCACGAACTTCAGAAGGGATTTGGAAAGTTGCACCACCAATCCTGCGGCTACGAACCTCAACTGCTGGAGTAACATTTACCAATGCTTTTTTCCAAACTTCATAACCATCTTCGTTGGTCATTTTGCTCACTTTATCAACTGCATCGTAGAATATATTGATAGCAGTGCTTTTTTTGCCTTGCCACATAATATTGTTGATGAAACGGGTAACTTGTTTATCGTTGAAACGCCCGTCTGGAGCAAGAGGTAATTTTTTGGCTTGTGCTTTACGCATTTCTCTTAATTTTTAGAATGGACTGAATTTCTTCAAGTATTAAAACTTTACTCAGTCTTATTTTACAGATGATTATTTCTTAGCTTTCTCTTTCTTGGTACCGTATTTAGAGCGGCTCTTCTTCCTGTCTTTTACACCAGCAGTATCCAAGCTACCACGTACAATGTGGTAACGTACACCTGGCAAGTCTTTTACCCTACCGCCACGTATCAATACAATTGAGTGCTCTTGTAAGTTGTGGCCTTCACCTGGTATGTAGGCAATTACCTCAATCTTATTGGTCAAACGAACCTTTGCTACTTTACGCAAGGCTGAGTTTGGCTTCTTAGGAGTGGTAGTGTAAACCCTTGTACATACACCACGACGTTGAGGACATGCATCCAAAGCTCTTGACTTACTTTTAGCCCTGATAATTTCACGGCCTTTTCTTACTAATTGTTGTATTGTAGGCATTGTAACCTTTTAATTTTTTTCGGACGGCAAAAGTAATTGCCTTCCATCGAAATTCCAAAAATTAAAACAGCAAATTCAAAAAAATCTTTTTTTATTGACTGTTTCCTTATAAAAATCTATGCATATCCATTAAAAACCCTGCTCTAAAAAACCCGTTTTTCTTAAATCTGGTACATCCAACCACGTGTATCGGGTGTTACGCCATTGCGAATATCGTTCAGGCGTTTTTTCATTTCAATAGCTATGGTCCAGGTATCCGTATCAAACTGCATTACATAATCCTTATACTTCAATTCTTTTATCAGGGATATGGTTGCTGCAGTACCAGTTCCGAATACTTCACGCAATTCGCCTGCTTTGTGGGCCTCAATCAGTTCATCAATGGTTATCCTTCTTTCACTAATAGCCAGGCCCATTTCTTCCAAAATGGTAATGGCACTGTCCCTTGTAACACCAGCCAAAATGGTCCCTTCTTCCAACGATGGGGTTACGGCAGTATTGCCTATTATGAAAAACACATTCATTGTACCAACTTCCTGCAGGTATTTGTGCTCAAAAGCATCGGTCCACAAAACCTGGTCGTAACCTGCTTTTTTTGCAAGTGCGGTTGCATGCATGCTTGCCCCATAATTACCTGCATTTTTGGAAAAACCAACACCACCCGGAGCTGCCCTTGTATAGGTTTCCTCAACATATATCTTCATTGGGGCCGAATAGTAGGGCCCTGTGGGACTAAGGATAATCATGAATTTGTATGTTTCAGACGGCTTTACACCAATAACTGCATCGGATGAGAACATGAAAGGCCTTATATACAGGGAATGGTCGGGCATTGACGGTATCCAGTTCTTGTCCAAATCAATCAGCATACGCATCCCTTCCATAAAAATTTCTTCGGGCACAGTAGGCATCTGCATACGCTCCGCCGAAATATTGAAACGTTTGAAATTGTCTATCGGTCTAAAAATTGCGGCATTGCCATTTGCATCCTTGTAGGCTTTGATACCTTCAAAAATGGATTGGCCATAATGTATGGCAGCCAACGAAGGCTCCATCAACAAAGGCTGATAAGGTTTTATCTCTACATTTTTCCATTCACCGTCTTCATAATCTGCTTCAAGCATATGGTCGGTAAAATATTTTCCAAAAGGAATATTTTCCAAAGTCATTTTATTGAGCTTACTCCTTTCTACTTTTGTAACGCTAATACCAAGTGCTGTTGTCATAAGATTATATTTGTTGCAAATAAAAGAAAAATTCAAAAACTAACGCCTGTTAATATTACCAATGGATACCGATTTAGAAAAAATTCAGTTACCCGATTTTATACTGGCCAATTTGTACAAAGATTCATTGGTTGTTTTGAATGATGTTCAACCACGTACCAAAGTTGAAGCAACTATTGAAACAAAGGTTCCGCAAACAGAAAAAATTATACGTCAACCCGAAAAAATGTTCCTGGGCGACAATAAAAAAGGGATCGTAATTGTGGTGAAAGAAACCGATGCCGTGTACCTGAACGATGAATCACTCAATTTCTTATCCTCTATACTCGGTGCATGCAAGTTGAACCTGGGTGATGTGGCCATTGTGAACCACCATACAAAATCAAACAGCTATCCGGTGTTGAAGGAAGAACTATCACCCAAGTTCCTGCTTTTGTTCGATGTTACATCAAACGATATAGACCTGCCTTTTAGCATACCTTTTTACCAGGTGCAGCAATATGACAACTGTACTTTTTTAACGGCACCCTCCTTACAAACCATGTTGGGCAATTCGCAGGAAGCAAAGCTGGAAAAAAGCAAGCTATGGCTAAGCCTGAAAAAAATATTCGGCATCTAAACAGTACAGGCATAAAACATAACCACTAATGACTACATTGATTTTTGCTACCAACAACCAGCATAAGGTTGATGAAATAAGAAGCGTAATTGGCAATGCTTTCAACATTATTACTTTGAAGGAAGCAGGCATTGATATTGACATTCCCGAACCGCACGACACATTGGCGGCCAATGCTTCAGAAAAATCAAAAGTGATACATGACCTTACAAAACAGAACTGTTTCAGCGAGGATACAGGACTTGAAGTGGAAGCATTAAACGGAGAACCCGGCGTATTGAGTGCCCGGTATGCAGGGGAAGGCAAAAATTTTCAGGCAAATATCGACAAGCTTTTATTGAACCTGAAAGACAAGCACAATAGGGCGGCCCAGTTCAAAACCATTATTTCTTTAATTATCGACAACAAGGAATACCTATTTGAGGGCATTTGCAAAGGCGAAATCATAACCGACCAAAAAGGTGTTTCCGGGTTTGGTTACGACCCTGTTTTTGTGCCAACAGGTGCCGGCAAAAGTTTTGGCGAAATGACGATGGAAGAAAAGGCCCTATATAGCCACAGACGCAAGGCAACGGATAAGCTTACTGCATTTTTATCCCAATATGGGACAGATTCTTCCAAATAGAAGAATTATTTTTTATTTCCTGCAACCTTTTGTTTCATCATTACATCATAATTGTAGAAGAATGATGAACGGCGGAATAAATATTATTTATTTTACGTTTACATTCTTTAACCTTCCGATCATCCTGAAAAATACCAATTATGAAATCAGCAGCAGCTAGCCGCTTGAACAGTCAGTTGTTACAAGACAACTGGATTACTGTATCTGACAAGCAATCAAAATCCGAAGCCAAAATTTCCTACCTCATGGTTGAGCAAATAACACCACCAGAACATATATGGGACAAAATTTCCAATAAATTGGACATGCAACAGCAACATATAGCTCCCATCAATGCTATTGACCTAAGTAAAACCAAAACCGTTGCGTTGATGGTTGCTGCTGCATCCACCGCCGTTGCAGCAATACTATATTGGTTAATATAGCTTACAATTTCTATTTTGCATCAATGGAAAGAGTAAAAATCAATTTACCGGATCAGTTCCCTTTTTCTACCACTATCAACATTCGCATTACCGATCTGAACTATGGCGGGCATGTGGGCAACGACAGTTTCCTTTCCCTGATACACGAAGCCAGACAGCAGTTCCTGAAATTTCATGGCTATACCGAGCTTGCTTTTGCAGGCGTAGGACTCATTATGGCCGATGCTGTCATTGAATTCAAAAAAGAAATGCATTACGGCAACACCGTAAAAATTTCTGTTGCAGCCAATGGCTTTGACAAACTTGGGTTCGATATTTTTTACCTATTGGAAATTGTGCACCCCGAAAAGAATATTGTTGCCGGCAAGGCAAAAACAGGCATGATGTGCTATGATTATACGTCAAAGAAAAAATGTGGCATTCCAGACGAAGCACTTACCAAACTGGCTTCTTAACTGTTCCAGATCTTCCAGTTTTCTTCTGCTTGAATGGTCAGCATGTCATAACCGTTCTGAATGGCTGCAGCTTGCTCCTCCCCTTTTTGTAGGAATTTTGTTTTAGCTGGATTGTACACCAGATCAAAAAGGTAATGCTTTGCGGTAATGAATTGGTACGGGATGGCTGGGCATTCATCAACCTTGGGGAAAGTGCCCAAAGGCGTTGCATTGATGATTAAAGTATGCGTAGCCAGTAATTCTTCTGTAAGTTCATCGTAAGAAATAATATTAACAGCAACATCCCTGTTCCTGGATACGTAAAGGAATTGGATACCGAGCTTATCCAATACAAATTCCACTGCATTTGCTGCACCGCCAGTACCCAGTATCAATGCTTTGGTATGATGTGGCTGCAGGTATTTTTTCAATGACTGTTCAAAGCCAATCGTATCCGTATTGAACCCAAACAGCTTTTCATCAACTATCCTAACACAGTTGCATGCTTCCATCTTTTTTACATCATCTGTCGCATGTGTAAGAAAGGGAAGTATCTTTTTTTTGTGTGGAATGGTGATGGCAAAGCCTTTCAGCAAAGGGTTCTGCTGCAACATTTCCTTTACCTGCCCAATGTTTTCCAGTTCAAAATTTTCGAACCTGCAATCATGGATCCCTTCGTCTTCAAATTTTTTGGTAAAATAATTCTTAGAAAAGGAGTGTGCCAGCGGAAACCCTATCAGCCCATATAATTTCATTAATAAATGGCTTTATCTTTATCCAAATACAAACGGAAAGTATCGCCACGCAAGCCAATACGCATGGCTTCCAGCGGAATGACTTCTGAAGGTGCAATATTCCCCAGGTTCACGTTACACCCTATCAATTCAAGAAAATACAGTTGCTGTGCTTTTTGCGGTGCTTCCCAAATAATCTTTTCTTCCGGTATCTGTGTCAGTATTTCCTGAACAAGCCCTTCCCTTACTTCACCGCTTCCACGGTAGATGCCTACATTGCCTGCTTCCCTTGCTTCTGCAATTACGTAAGATGCCCCGGCTTCCAGTTCGGCCCTCATCAGTTCAATCCATTTGTAAGGTGCCATAATATGCTCTGCATCCTTGCTGCCAACCTCACTTAAAACTGTTCCGTGCTTGGTCATCTTTTCAATATAGCCACATTTTTCAGCATGCGGAATGGTGATGGAGCCATCACTTACTTCCATATAATCGATGCCATAATCCTTACAAATGGCTATATAGTCCTCAAACTGGTTTCGTATCAAAAAAGCTTCGAACAATGTGCCGCCAAAATAAATGGGCATACCTGCATTTTTATACAATTCAATCTTTTCGCGGAGCTTGGGCGTAACGAAAGAAGTGCCAAAACCCAGTTTCACGATATCTACATGCGGGTCAGAAATATCCAGGAAATTCTCTACTTCCTTAATGCTTAAGCCCTTGTCCATAACCATTGTTAAACCAGAATTACGGGGCTTTTGGGTACGGTCGGGTATTTGGGTAAGATTAAAATTCATTTCGCAAATTTTGTTTAAGCAGGGGCAAAAGTAAGGCAATGCAGTTACTTCCATTAATGCCTTTTTGCACTTGTGCCACTATTTATAAATTGAATAGTGGTTTGGGATTCAATGGGTAATAATGCCCATATACCAGAAATGGCGTCACTAAAGGATTTGGCGGCGGAATATAGTATCCTTTAATTGCAACGGCAGTTGCCATTTAAAAAGTTAAATCCTCTTGCCCTTTTTATAACGGGCCAAAATATCCACAACCAGGTTGTTTTGCAGTATGGCAGGATTCAGTTCCACAAATTTCTTTAGCAGTTTCGGGGCTTTTTCCATGGCCCTTTCCAGTTGCAAAAGTCCTTCTTTTGTTTTGCCCGTAAAAAAGAGGGCAGCACTATAGTAGAAAATAAAAATGGATTTGCTTTCTGTTATTTTCATGGCAGCCATGGATTGCTCCAATGCTTCTTCGTAATAAGTAGCTACAAACAGGCAGCGTATCAATGCTTCCCAACCGGCAACATTTTTGGGCTTGTTGCGTACCACATTACCAAAATAGATCACGGCATCCTTAAATTGTTCCAGGTTCATCTTGCACTCGCCCATGGCCAAATTGTATTCGGGAATATTCCTGTGTATACGCATGGCATTGTCCAGTTGCTTAATGGCACTTTGCCATTGCTTTTCCAGCATGTACGTTGTGGCAATCTTGTAGTGCAGCTTGCTGTCGTCAGGGTTCAAGTGAACCGCTTTCTTGTAGTTGTGCCTTGCTTGTGCGTAGTTGCCCAAGCGTTGAAAACAGTGGCCGATGGCTTCATATACCACATCTTCGGGGCGTGACAGTTCCAGTACTTTCTCCAGTGCTTCTATAGCGTCTTTATACTTTCTTAAACGCAAATAGGCATCCCCCATATTCCGGTAGGCGTAATCAAATTTTTCGTCAATGGCTATTGCATATTGGTAGGCATCTATTGCTTTTTCATACAGCTTCAGGCCCTGGTATGCAGCAGCCAGGTTAAACCAGGCAATTTCGTTAAAAGGAAATTCGTTGATGATATTATTGTGCAGCCTGATGCTTTCCTCGTTCCTTCCAGTAAAATCCGTCCAGAAACAGATTTTGTACAAAGCTTCCTCATTATTGGGTTCCTGTTCCAAGATCATTTTCAGGCAATCAAACACTTTATCAAACTCTTCGTGGTCATCATACACATCTGTCAGTTCGAATAACAGATCAATTTTTTCGTCGCCGTCAAATAGCAGCAAGGCATCTTCCAACAGTTCCACGGCTTTGGGCTGTTCGTCCAAAGCCAGGTACGCATCGGTTTTAAGTATGTAAAGGTCTATGTCGTTACTGTCGTATAAAGAAGCCTGCTCCAATATTTCCAAGGCTTCCCTGTACTTGCGGGAGGCAAGCAGTATATCTGCCTTTTTAATCATTAATTGGGATGAGTAGGGAAACTGTTCCAGACCAAATTCAGCTGCCTCAAGAGCTTCTGAAAGGCTATCCTTGTCATCAAAGTGATCAATGATACGCTCAAAGGCTTCTTCTTCTAAAAAAGGGTGGTTGCGACCATTTTTGAGGTTGTTGTAATGTTTCAATAGTTCCTTCAAATCCTCTCGGTCTTCTCGGTATGGATTGTTGTCTCTCATTTTAACATTGTTTGCCTAATGTAAGATGAAAAAAAATACTGTACAAGTTGTAACTTTTACTTTTTATTAACGTTATGTTAATAAGGAAAAAATTGTTAAATATTTAAGAAATCCTTATTTTTGATAAAATGAGCAAGAGAAATCACATACCAAAGCTACTGTTAGCAACGGCATTTATGCTGGGTGTACAGGTTGTTTTTGCTGCATTTACAAGTACAATTTCTGGTCATTCTGGCGAAAAAGGCAGAACCAGCAGCTACACATTAAAGAACATCAGTAAATTTTCCAAAAGGGTTCCTACATTGAACACGGTACATTATTCATTCAGGATAAAACCTATGGAGTTGACTACCAGCGGCCAAGAAGGAATGCTTAGCAACAGCAACCTGCAGTTGACCAATGGCAATACTACTTTTGTTTATCCCTACAAGATAAAAGTGAAAGTGCCCAAGTTTAAAGCACCTTCCCCACTTAACCACTAATTCAGCATTCTGTAACCACTTGTTGGTATTTCAAACTTAGAAACAGGCACTGGGCTTAAATTGATTTTTGTGGCTGTGTATTTTATTTTCTTACCACCCATTTCCAATGCTTCATATTCCAAAACAAAACCTGGAATATCCTTGAACTGGTATTCAAATTCCTTTACAGAAGGGATGATATTGGTAGCGTAGTAAATGTTGAATGAATTGCCATCCTTTAGCTGCAACACCGCTTTTTTGCATTCATAGCCCAAAATGGTTTTCGTTTCGGTACTGTTGGTAACAGTGGCCCCCTCAAACTTGCTATTTAAGGCTTTCCATTCTGCATTGTCCAACTTGCTCATGTATTTATTATTGCCAATATCTCGCAATATAACAGCAGTGGCTGCATTTTTATCGTAAAAAACAGACTGTGAAAAAGAAGGGCTGGTTAGATCAACCCTGCTTTGATTGGCTTTAATGTACACGGTTTTTGAACCCGCTTTAAGCGATTCTACCGTTTCCTTATCTGCCGTTGCCGCATCGGCACTTATGGCAAATGTTACGGTACATTCGGCAACAGTGCGTTGCTGTGCAACCACAGTGCTTACAATACAAAATGCAAGAAAGGTGAGCGTAACTATTTTTTTCATATACTTTATTTAAGTGAACCAGATTGGGTTATCCTGTTCTTTCTTATATCCGCACTGCAAACCCATACAGGTTCAACCCAGTTTATCTATGTACAATTTCATGCCAATGTTAAAGAAAAAGCCCTGCATTACTGCAAGGCTTTGACAAAACTTGTTGGATAATTATTTTTTGTTCTTATTTTTTAGTTCCTGCATTTTCTTTTGGCTTTCTACTACCTGGCTGTAACGCTCCTGCCATTTGCTGGGGCCTTTCTTGGGGGCTTTCCGTTTCTCTTCAATCTTGGCCAGTATCTTTTCGTGATTGATGATGTAGTTCTGTATAACAAACTGTAGCCCCAGTGTAATTAAGTTAGATACTGTATAGTACCATGTTAAAGCCGATGGCAAACGGTTAAAGACAAAGAACAATACAAACGGGAAGATATAAGGCATGTATTTCAACGCAGGGTTATCCTGTGTAGGTGTCATGCTCATATTGTAAATAGAAATCAGGAAACTGGTAAGCACTGCAGTAATGGTAAACAGGCTAATGTGGTTGCCAATGCCGATGATTTCCGTTTTCCAGCTAACCAATGTGTCAAAAGAAGACAGGTCATGGCTCCATAAAAATTCCTGCCCACGCAATGCAATATTGGAGTTAAAGAAACTGTACAAAGCAAAGAAAATGGGAATCTGCAGCAATGCCGGTATACAGCCACCCAGTGGGTTTACACCGGCTTCCCTAAACAGTTTCATTTGCTCCATGGCAAAGCCCTGTTGGTCGCTACCGAATTTTTTCTTCAATTCATCAAGCTCGGGCCTTAATACTTTCATTTTTGCTCCGCTCAAATAGCTTGTGTAGGTAAGTGGGGCAGTTACCAAACGGATAAACAGGGTAAGCAACAGGATAACCCATCCATAGTTCTTTACAAAACTTGCAAAGAAGTTGAATACAGGCATAATGACATATTGGTTAATAGGGCGTACAAAAGAATACATATCCCTACCCAGGTTCACGATCCTGTCCATTTCGGCAGGCGTCTGTTTCTTCAATATCTTGTAGTCGCTAGGACCATAGTATAACTGAAGTGGTACGCTTGCATTGGGTGTGGCAGGCAGTTTTACCTGAAAATTCGCATCAACGCTTGCAAGTTGCTTGCTTGTATCAACCGTGTTACGCTTCCAGTTTACGTTACCATTTGCAAAACTGTTTTTTGCAACCAGCGTTGTATTGAAAAACTGCTGTACAACACTTATCCATTGCACAGGCTTTTCAAATTTCCTTTCCGTTTTGGAAGAGATATAATCAAACTCTTTGTCTTCCACAAAACAGATATTGCTCATTTGTGCCCTTTCGTAGCTGGCACTTTTTTCGTGCTGCATGGTCTGGCTCTGCCACGAAAGGTTCATGGTATTATTGGTAAGCAGCTTATCGGCACCGTTCAGGTTCACGTTCCAATCAATCATGTATTCATTGGGCTTGATGATGAACTGATGCTGTACCATTTTGCCAGCAGAATCCTGTACGGTATAATTCAGGGACTGGGAACCATCCGCATTCTTGGTAACGGTAGATGGTTCAAAAAACAGTTCGTCGGTTTGCACCGTATTGCTACCGCTTGTATTGATGCCATAGCCCAGCTTATCATTGTCGCCACCCATCCTAACAAGCCCACCATCAAAAGACTTGTAATTCTTAAGCCATACATGCTTAATGCGGCCACCCTTGTTTGTAAACACCACTTTCATCACTTCATTGTCAACTGTCAAGGTATCTTCTTTACCAATAGCAGCCTTGTTAAAATCGCCAGCCTTGCTGATGCGTTGCGTAGTATCGTTCTTGGCAGAGTCCTGTGCAAATTTTGCTTTTTGTTCAGGGGTAATTTTTGCGGCTTCAACCAGTGCAATGGAATCCTTGATATGTTTTTCCTGAGCCAATGTGGCCTGGCTCATTCTATTGTTGTACCAGAAAAAAACAAAAAACAAAATACCCAATAATGCAAACCCAATTATCGTATTCTTATCTGTCTTCATTACCTAAATTTTATTAGGCGGCAAAGGTAGGGAACGGCAATTGATTGGTTTACGAAGATTTTACGGGCTTTTCCTGTTTTGGGCACAATTATCAGGCACCCTTGGGCCCTGCCAATATTAAGTTATTGTGCAACTATTCTTTTAATCAAAATCAATACCTACCTTTTCATCCCCAAAAAGCTACAATATGAGCCATACCTTAAAACTGCATTGGTATGCAGTAACCTCCAAACCGGGCTATGACGCGTATGAATTGTGGAATGACAGCCAGTGCCTATTGACACTTTTCTTTAACCAGTTTTCGCAAACTGCCAAAGTTGAATGCGAAAGCAGCCGCAGGAATTTCAAAATTGAGAAAGAAGGCTTTTTGCGGAACAAGACCATCCTAAAAAATGAATACGGTGTTGCCATTGGCGAGCTTGGGCTGGAAACATGGTACAGCCACGAAGGTTTTATTGACCTGAATGGTGACCGATTTTTCTATACAACCCAGCACAATGAACTGCTTATTTATAAGACTTCAAAAAAATCGCCCTTGGTGGTTTGTGAACTTTCCATAACAGGCAACAATCTTGCTTTTCCCGACAAGAACAAGGACATAGACAAATATGCATCCTTACTAATGGCATTATGCTGGTACATTGCCAACCCTGTAAAAAACGCCGAACCAATAGTGGCCTATGCCAAATAGGTGTATATCTAAATAAGGAAGTTTTAATACTAGTAATTCATACGGGCTTCTCTCCAATTGACCATTTTTATTAACGGCATTGCCATAAATAAAAATATGCTTAGTTTGCGTAATAGTTGTGCAACAAAAGCAACTCATTATTTAAATTACATACAATGAAAAAAATCGTTTTTATTATTACCGTATTTATTGCTGCAACAGCCTTTACGGTGCTTGATGGTCCCAAAGACATTGTTGGAAAATGGAAAACTGCAGAATCGAGCTATCCTGCAGCCAGAAAAGTGCTTATTGCCAAGGTAAAGAAAATCAGCCCCGAACAAGCGGAGCAACTGGAAGCCGCAGGCGACCAATTGGACCAGTTGATTGCAATTGTTACTTATGAGTACAAAGACAATGGTGAGTACGAAATTGTTACACCACAAGGGCCACAAGGCGGCAAATGGAAAATTGTTGAGAACGGAAAATATATTGAGAGGCAAGCCAATGCAGGCGGTCCGGCACGCAGGGACAGCATCATATCCATTAAACAAGACAAAGTTGTTTTGATGGACTTAGATACGAGGGAAAACCTTGAATACGTAAAAGCCGATTAAACTAGCTTTTATTATCGCTATAAATGAATTGGCCCCGCATTGTGGGGCCAATTCATTTATAGTAACCCACTTGTTTAATGCGGTACTGAGCCCGTTTAAATATTTTAAACGGGATGTTCAATCGGTTTCAACAGGCTGAGCCTGACAGTTAATTCAATTGAATTGTCACTGCTTATTTATTTAACAAAAGCCCTTTCAACAATAACCCTTATCTTTGCAGGGTTATTTTGAGTTCTTCAGCATTTTGTAAGTGAACGATTTTTTCTGCTACGCATTTCGCTAATAGTTAGTCTTCTCTGTCAGGGCGTTTTTCTCAAGCATTTATTATTTATCAATTCAGTTAAGAATGAACATTTATGTTTCAAACTTAAGTTTCAACGTGCAAGACGATGACTTAAGAGGTTTCTTTGAAGGATACGGTGAAGTATCTTCAGCAAAAATTATTATGGACAAATACACAAACAAAAGCCGTGGCTTTGGTTTTGTGGAAATGCCAAACGACGCAGATGCTGCTAAGGCAATTGCAGAATTAAACGGTGGCACAGTAGAAGGACGTAACATTAACGTTACCGAAGCTAGGCCTCGTGAAGAAAGAACTGGTGGAAACGGTGGTAACAGGCGTTCTTTCAGCAATAGCAACAACAATGGCGGTGGTCGTTGGTAATATCTATTATAGTTATTACAAAAAGGGAGTTTCAAATGAAACTCCCTTTTTTATTTTATATGATCCATGATGCAACATTGTTTTCAATCACATGCTTTTTTACAACCATTGCAAAACAGAAACTTACACCACAAATAAAAAAGCCCGCTATACAAGCGGGCCTTTCCTAATTTATTTTGCTGCTTTTTTAGCAGGTTTGGCTTTCTTCAAAGCCGCTTCAATTTCTTTACTCAAACTTTCGAACGTGTTTTTGCCAACGTATTTCTCTCCATTGATGAAGAAACAGGGAATTTCAGTTACACCCATTTTCTTGCCATGCTGAATATCGTCGTGTATGTACCAGCCATAGGTTGAGTTTACCAGCTCATCCAACAATTGCTTGCGGTTGATACCTGCTTCCTTAGAATGCAGTTTTAAACTGGTGGTGCCCAAATTGCGGCGATTTGCAAACAGCACGTTGTGCATTTCCCAAAATTTTCCGTCCTGGGATGCGGCAATTGCGGCTTCGCCAGCCTTCTGGCTACGCTGATGGATGGTTGTTAAAGGGAAATGACGGAAATTGAAACGGATCTTGCCATCAAATTCTTCCAGCAGTTTCTTTACCACTTCGTTTGCCTTCGCACATTCTTCATTTTCGTATTCAAAAAACTCGGTAATTGTTACAGGTGCATCTATTTTTCCTACAAATACATTTTTTGGTGGAATGATTTCTACCACTTCTTTGTTAAAAGCCATACTGAACTCCTTTGATTTTTGGGTTGCCCGAAAGCAGCCCCTTATTAAACAAACCCTCCGGTTACCCGGCGATTACCGCAAACATAGGGTTTTTAGAACGGAAATTATAGTTAGTTATTAACCTCATTCCTAAATACCACCAGTCCATCAAAAACATCAACCAGTACAGGTTTGGACTTGTCGATATCGCCTGCCAATATTTTTTTGCTGAGGGCATTTACTATTTCCTTCTGTATCAACCGCTTCAATGGCCTAGCTCCCATTTGGGCATCATAGCCGTTTTCTGCCAGAAAATCGATCAGGTAATCGCTAAACTGCAATTCTATACCATTTTGGGCAACTAACTGCTTCAAACCTTTTAATTGAATGTTAATGATGCCTTTTATCTGCCTCTTGAGCAATGGTTGAAACATGATGATTTCGTCTACCCTGTTCAGGAATTCCGGGCGGACGGTTTCTTTCAACAAGTTCATTACTTCTGTTCTTGCCTTATTGGTGGCTTCCTCGATATTGCTTTCGGTAACATCTTCAAATGCATCCTGAATAAGACTGCTACCAATATTGCTGGTCATGATGATAATGGTATTCTTGAAGTTCACCATACGGCCTTTGTTATCCGTCAAGCGGCCATCATCCAATACCTGTAACAAAATATTCCATACATCGGGATGGGCTTTTTCAATTTCATCCAACAAAACAACGCTATAGGGTTTGCGGCGGACAGCTTCCGTTAACTGGCCACCTTCATCGTAACCCACATAGCCCGGAGGGGCACCCACCAATCTGGATACGGCATGTTTTTCTTGGTACTCGCTCATGTCAATCCTCGTCATCATGCCTTCATCGTCAAACAGGTATTCCGCAAGGGCCTTGGCCAATTCGGTTTTACCCACACCTGTTGTGCCCAAAAATATAAATGACCCAATTGGTTTTTTAGGATCCTGCAAACCTGCACGGCTCCTGCGTATGGCATCCGCAACAGCGGTAATTGCCTCTTCCTGGCCTACTACACGCTTGTGCAGTTCATCTTCCAGGTTCAATAGTTTTTCCCTTTCACTTTGCAGCATTTTGCTAACGGGTATGCCCGTTGCCTTTGCAATGGCCTGTGCAATATCTTCTGCATCCACTTCTTCTTTCAGCAAACGCCTTTCACTAATCAGGTCAAGCTCTTTCGAAGTGTCTTCAATCAGTTTTTCCTGGTCCTTTATTTTACCATAGCGTATTTCGGCCACCTTACCAAAATCGCCATTACGTTCTGCCTGTTCTGCTTCAAACTTCAAGCTTTCAATAGAAGCTTTAGCGGTCTGTATTTTTTCTACAATTTCTTTTTCCTGGTTCCACTTTGCTTTCAAGGTATCACGCTCCACACTCAACAAAGAAATCTGTTGAGAAAGTTCTTTCAGCTTGTCCTTATCGTCTTCACGTTTAATAGCTTCACGTTCTATTTCTAACTGGCGGATGCTGCGTTCCAGCTTGTCCAGTTCTTCCGGCATGGAATTCATTTCCAACCTAAGTTTGGCGGCACTTTCATCAATCAGGTCAATTGCTTTGTCTGGTAAAAACCTATCGGTAATATAACGGTGCGACAGCTCCACCGCAGCAATGATTGCTTCGTCTTTGATACGTACATGATGGTGTGTTTCGTATTTGTCCTTTATACCACGCAAAATGGAAACTGCATCTTCCACACTGGGCTCGTCAATCAATACCTTTTGAAAGCGACGTTCCAATGCCTTGTCCTTCTCAAAGTATTTCTGGTACTCATTCAGTGTAGTGGCACCAATGGCCCTCAGTTCGCCACGGGCCAAAGCCGGCTTCAAAATGTTGGCTGCATCCATTGCACCTTCGCCGCCACCAGCACCAATTAGCGTATGTATCTCATCAATAAACAAAATAATGTCACCATCGCTATCGGCCACTTCTTTTACAACTGCTTTCAATCTTTCTTCAAACTCACCCTTGTACTTGGCACCGGCAATCAATAGGCCCATATCCAATGCAAAAATGATTTTGTTCTTCAAATTTTCTGGCACGTCGCCATTTACGATACGCATGGCCAAACCTTCTGCAATGGCTGTTTTACCCACGCCTGGCTCACCCACCAAAATCGGGTTATTCTTGCTTCTTCTCGAAAGGATGTGCAAAGTCCTCCTTATTTCTTCATCACGGCCAATAACAGGGTCCAGCTTGCCATTGCCTGCCATTTCATTCAGGTTCTTGGCGTACTTCTGCAAACTGTTGTATTGGTTGTTTTGTGTTTGGGAGTTTACGGTAGAGCCTTTACGCAAATCCTTAATGGCTGCTACCAACCCTTTTTCGGTAAGGCCTGCATCTTTCAATGTTTTGCCAGTATCATCGTTTACCTGCATCAGGCCCAACAGTAAATGCTCTACGCTTACAAATTCGTCATTGAACTGTTTCAGCGAAGCATTGGCTTTAAGCAAGGCCGTGTTCAGGTCCCTGCTTACACTTTGTGCAGGCTCACTGCCTGTGGCTTTGGGCAAACGCTTAATGGTTTCATCCAACTTGCTTTCCACAAAAGCAATATTCACATTGTTTTTCTTCAGTAAATATTCTACGGGGCTGTCCTCATCTTTCAGTAAAACCTTTAGCAAGTGATTGGTTTCAATATTGGGGTTGCCATTATTGAAAGCCTCTTGCTGGGCAGCCTGAATGGTTTCCTGTGCCTTAATAGTATAGTTGTTTAAATTCATAGTAAAATGTTTTGATTGTTGAATAGCTGAAAGGTTCAAAATTGCTCCAAAACCGGGTTTGCAATGCTATGTTGCCACACCTAACTTTTGGGACAATTAAACTTTACAGCTTTTTCACATTCACAAATTACCCTCCATTATCATAAACAAGAAATGATGTCACAAAAAATGAATCAAAACTGCCTGAAAGGCATATCCCTATTGGTTTTCATGCTATTCTTTCAGTTAGGCAGGGCCCAATACAACTTCACGGAAGTAGATGGTTGGCTTAAAGACCATTTAAAGGATTTGGGTGGGCGTGCCGTATTGGTAATTTATAAAGACGGGAAGAGGGTGTATGAGAACGACGAGAACCATTTGAGCAAAAAACAAAAATTCATTGGCAAGTACATAGCTAAGAAAAAAGGTGTGGAAATAAACCAGGACGATTTTACCACCGGCAGCCGTGTACGCATTGCCAGTTGCAGTAAATGGTTGAGTGCTGCGTTGGTGATGACTTTTGTGGATGAGGGCAAGCTGAGCGTTATAGACAGTATTGGCAAATACCTGCCCATATTTACACAGTACGGAAAAGGGGCCATTAAAGTAAGCGATTGCCTAAGCCATTTAACAGGCATTCAGCAGCCCGAATTGAAAGAAAGCATACAAAGCATGCAGGCACTGCACTCTATGGATGAAGCCATGCTTGCACTGGCAAAGCAACCCATGGAAGGCATACCCGGCAAGACTTTCCATTATGGCAATGCCGGTTTGCAAATTTGTGCTGCTATTGTTGAAAAGATTGGTAAGAAAGATTTTGAGACTTTGTTTGCAGAAAGGATTGCACAACCATTAGATATGAAGAACACCGATTATGGCAAGAAGGAAATTCCTTTGGCTGCTGGCGGGGCATGGAGCACAGCCGATGATTACATGAATTTTTTGATCATGATATTGCATAAAGGCATGTTTAATGGCAAGCGTATTTTAAGCGAACAGTCCATTACAGAAATGCAGAAGAACAGGACAGCCAATGCCGATATACAAAGCACTCCAGCACAGAAGCGGGCCACCAATTATGGTTATGGCGAGTGGGTTGATGAAGAAGAAAACGGCGTAACCAAAGCAGTAAGCAGCCCGGGCCTATTTGGCAGCGTACCCATTGTTGACAACAAAAGAAACTATTGTGCCTTTTTAATGGTGTTTAACCTACAATACAAAGGCAGGCAGGAAATAAATGCCGACCTAAAAAGAAGAATGGATAAGGCCCTTGGCTTTTGATCTATTTTAGAACTTCAATAACAGCATCTTTAACTATCATTGTTGCCTATAAAAATTGTTTATGAAACTATTTAAGCCCTTAGCCATTATTGCCTGTTGCCTTGTTCTTGTTCCTGCTTTTGCCCAAAACAAACAAGAAGCCCCATCACCTTATGATTTTAGCGAACTGACCCAGAAACTGGAAGCCAGTAAAAAGGAACTGGGTAAAGATTTTGCGGCCCTTATTTATAAAGATGGCAAAGTTGTGTACGACAAAAAATTTGGCGAGTTCGATAAAAAAGGCAAAGCCCCCATTGGTGCGGCAAGCCAATGGCTGACTGCCGCATTGGTGATGACTTTTGTGGATGAAGGCAAAATAAGCCTTGATACAAAGATTGCTGACTACATTCCCATTTACGCAACCTATGGCAAAAAATACATTACCATAAGGCATTGCCTTGCACACATGACAGGTATTGAATCGAAGAAAAACATAAATGGCATTACACAAAAAAGCAAGTACGACAAACTGGAAGACGAGGTAAATGAATATGCCAAACGCGAGATACAGAACAATGCCGGTGTGGAGTTTTGGTACAGCAATGTTGGCCCCAATATAGCCGCCAGGGTTTTGGAAGTGATTACCAAGAAACCGTTTGAGCGTTTAATGATGGAAAGGATATTGAAACCATTGGAAATGCGGGGCACATCCTTCACCACAGAAAAAGCCGTTAACCCATCTGGCGGTGCGGTATCATCTACCCTTGATTACATGAACTTTTTAACCATGCTATCCAACAAAGGCATGTTTAATGGCAAGAAGATTATAAGTGAAGCCTCTGTTGCAGAAATGCAGACACCCCAAATGACACAGGCAATGGTTAAATACATACCCAAAGCATTTGAAGGTTACGATTTTGGCTTGGGTGGACTGATTCAGGAAAAGAATGCAGACGGCAAGGCCACAACCATCAGTTCGCCAAGCCTGTTTGGCCCCTGGTTCCTGGTTGATTTATGCCGTGGTTATACCTGCATCATTTTGACAAAGGATCTTATGGGCGAAACAAAAAAAGAGCTGTACACCGATATTAAGTCGGGTATAGATAAAGTGATTGGCGGCAATTGCCAATAATAGTAATAATGCGTTTACTTTTGCATCCATGAAAAAGATTATCGGTGTTTTGGCAATTGTGCTGGTGGCATGTTCTGTGAATGCACAAACCAAAAAGAAGAAAGAGCCATTGTTTAAGGGCATGTACCTGCAATGGGGTTACAATACGGAGTGGTACACACGAAGCGACATCCATTTCAGGATGGCAAATGGCAACAATTTTACCTTGCATAAAGCAAGGGCACATGATGCACCGGACCTGGATGCAATAAGCAAGGAGCCCTTGGATATTTCCATTCCACAATACAATTATAGGATTGGTTTTTACCTGAACAAGCAGAAAACAAAAGCCATTGAACTGAATTTTGACCATGCCAAGTACATTGTTACCGAAGGCCAAACGGCACGTGTAACAGGCACCATTGGTGGCCAGCAGGTTGATGCGGATAGCGTAGTGGACGGTAACAGGTTCCTGCATTTTGAACATACGGACGGAGCCAATTGGTTGCATATAAATTATGTGCAGCAACAGACCCTGATAAAGACACTTGATACAAAAAGGAACCTGCTTACCTGGTTATGGAAAGTTGGTGCAGGCATCAATATTCCCAGAACGGACTTTACTTGGAAAGGTGAAAGGTTGAATAACGATTTCCATGTAGCAGGCTACAACATCAGTGCAGAAAGCGGTTTCCGCTTGTACCCATTCAAGAAATTCTTTATTGAAGGAACTGCCAAAACAGGCTTTGTGCAATACATCAATGCCCTATGCAATACCGAAGCCCAAAAAGGAAACAGGGCCAGCCAGAACTTTGGCTACTTTGAATTGATTGGGACTTTTGGTTTCGATATTAATTTTTAACGTATGTATGAAAACAAAAGGCAACCCTTGGCCCCCAAGCATGTTTTTTATAAACGTGTGCTGAAGAACCTGTTATACACCTGTCTTTTTTTATTTGTCTGCCTGTCAATTGGCATAATCGGTTACCATTATACGGCACAGATTGCATGGCTGGACAGCTTGCACAATGCTTCCATGATATTGAGTGGCATGGGCCCGGTAGTTGAAATAAAGACTGATTGCGGCAAATGGTTCAGTAGCTTTTATGCCCTGTTTAGCGGTGTTGCCTTTATTACCAATATTGGCCTGTTATTGGCACCATTGGCCCATAGGCTCTTTCACAGGCTTCACTTAGAGAACTAGAACTGTTTGTTCATTATTCTTTTTTTACAAGTACCACTTTGCTCCTGTCTGCCTTATAGATTGTTTCGTAAAAATTTGCCAGTTCTGTGTAGTCGCTTGCGGGATAACGTGCCGCACTCATTTCCGAAACACGTACCATTTCCAGTTTGTTGCCATCAATCCTGAAACTGATGCTGTAGCTACCAAACCTGTTTTTGATATTAATATTCTTGGGCATTGCTTCAGGTACATAGCCAGCCTGAAGTGAAACGGCAACGGTATCCACTTCCCTGAAGGCATAAGGATACTCTATGTCGTATCTCCTTTCCTTGTCAAGCGAAAGCCTTGTATCGCTCCTGTTGAACATGTTGGGCGTTATGAACAAACGCTTACCGGTAATATTTGCATAGTTGGCCGAAGTGATACGCAGGTATTCGTCCACTTCAGGCAGCTTGCCTTTCGTTTCCTTGTATTCATTTTTCTCCATCTTGTATGTTGGCAGGCTGATAACGCTGTTCAGGTATTTCTTACGTTGCTCTTCAGTGAAGTCGTGCATAATGGCATGTTGCAGTTCCTGCTCAATGCCCGTAAAATGTGTATTCACTTCGGCGGAGAGGTTGCCAGCATCGTCTATGGTTGCAGTTACCTTACGCAACTGCAGGTTATCGGCACTTGTATAAACAGGCGTATTCACTACATGCCCGCCATCGGCACTTATCAACAAGGCCTTCCTGTTGCCGGTGAAAGAGCCCATGAAGCCGGCACTTGCAGTTTGGCTGGTACACTCCAGCCACAGCGTATCTTTTGCATTGGGCACACACATAATGGCATGGTTAAAATAAGGTGCCGGAAAATCTTCCCACAAACCCTTCCTCCCTTTGCCAGAGTTGATGAGCACATAATTGGCAGCAATGCCTGCTTCCTTTAAAACACTCACCATATAATTGCTCAATGCCTTGCAATCGCCATAACGTTTGGTAGCCACATATTTTGCATCAAAAGGTTGCCAACCACCAATACCCATTTGAATGCTGATGTACCTTGTATTCTTTTGCATGTAATTGTACAGCAGTTTTATTTTTTCTTCCCTGTCGTTTACGCCATCAACCAGTGCATGTATCTCTGCTTTTATATTGTCGGGCAATGCATCACGGTTCATATTCAGGCTGGCAATGAATGTTCCCAATCCCTGCCAGGTACCCATATCTCCATTATAGCCACCTACTTCAAAATTGGTGGGTGCTATGTACACGTTGGTGGTAACTTCCGGAAACCTGGGCATGAACGATTCGAACTGTACCGCTTTCTGGTTCCGAACTTCCCATTTATACGTTGTTGTTTTGCCTTGTGCATTGATGGCCGCATTGCCTATATAGTTAAACTGTTTGTACCTGAGTTTATAATCGGCCGGGGCTTCCACTATGAAGCTGCTTTGTTGTACGGCATATTTTTCATACTCTACCGGTTGCCAATTGGGCAGAAAAAAAATGCCCTCATAATCCTGCTCATCTTCGTATTCAACTGTGTAAGGATAGTTCTTATAATAAAAGGCATGACGCTTTAAACGGTTATCGGTCATCAGGCTCATGTCATCATCATAACTCACATCCTGTATGTCTTTCTTCTTTACCTTCTTGAGCTCCTTTCCGCTTGCATCATACAAATGCCCGGTTATATCCTGCAGCGACTGTAACTTATCGTAAGTGTTGGAATAATAAGCAAAGCCATCGCCATTTTCGTTCAGTACAGTAATGGCATACCTATGTTTTATGGTGGCACGCGATGGGCTTTTGATTATCACACGCCATTCTTCTTGCCGCTTTACCACATCCGCATCTTTTTTCAGTGAATCGGGAATGCCACTCACCGCATAATCCTGTGCATGGGCTGTTGCCGACAATAACAATAGTACCCCTGCCAAAAACTGTTTCATCATCTGGTTATTTTATTTTCTTAAACACTATCTGCTCGCTTTGTTTCTTTACAACGAAAGCAAAAAAATCGCGGAGGTTATCGTATTCATCAGGCTGAAATGTTGCCTTGTTCAAAACAATGCTACAACGCATCTGTATCACTCCATTATTGTTCTTAATAATGTATTCAAACTTGCCTTCGTCTTCGTTGTAGTTTACACGAACAGATTTGGGCAACTCATCTACCTTATACCCTTCGGGCACATCCATGGTCAATAGATAGGTTTCATTTACGGGGTAAGGCATTTCCACGGGATAGAACCTTTGTGCCGACTTGAACGGGTTTGTTTTATATGCTTCGGTAAGCAGGGGATTAAAGTAAACGATGTCCTCATCATTCAAAGGTGTTTTAAAAGCATACTTTATAGCTGCCGGCTCATCCAGGTTTTTCAGTTCGGTTATTTCGCCTTTGTCAATTTCCACTTCAAACGGGTATGACTTTTTGATGTCTTTGAAAAATTCTTCATTGGTAGTCTTGGCAAGTCTTTCCCTAAGGTCTGTTGATTCATAATAACCCAGTTTGGAGTTAAAGGAACCGCTGATATTGCCCTTGCTTTCATTGGCAATGAATACGGAAGTCAGTTTGTTTTCTGTAATAGATTCAGGCAATAGGTTCAGCAGCTTGGGTTCGGTTGCAATAATTCTTGCACTACCATTGTAGCATTCTTCGGGTAGCTTGCCAAACCCGTTCTTGTTCTGCGATGCATCCAGCAAATAGGATGTGGTGTCAATGGTAAGCCTGCATACCACATAGTTAAATTTGCCCAACAATGGGTATAGGTCATACGTTTTTCCATGCTCCCTTGTACTAAGCAAAACGGGTGCTGCATCAAGCCCCCTGTTTTTCAGCATGGCCGTAAGCAACAGGTTAATATCGGCCACATTGCCACTCTTTGCCTGGTATGCTTTTTTAATGTTCTCGGTAAGGTAAATGGCCGAATGATCGGTACAGGTAAAATTGTCCCTTACAAACTCATATACTTTTTTGGCCTTGTCATAATCGGTCGTAACAGCCTGTGTCACCTTCACCATATCATCATTTAGCCAGCCATTTTTGGCTCCGAGGTCCGCTCCAAAATAAGTGTTCTTTAAAAGGTCGCCTGCAAGCTGATTCCATGTCCTCATCATAGGCCGTGCAGCTTGTTCGGGATAACGCAAACTGGAAATCTGGAATTCGATCTTAGAAATATAGTTGCCCAACGTTGTGGTATAGCTTTCTTTTTTCAACGCCGGAATATCTTTCATGGCCCAGGTAGAATGGTAAGTATTGGAAGTAAACGAATAGTTTTCGTTACGCTCATTCACACTCTCACCAGGAATAATGATGCTGTACAACTCCGAGCCTGTTACTACCGTATCTATGGTATAAGGATGATAGCCCTGTTTCAACATAACAAAATTGAATATGGCCGGCACCGTAATATCGTACTCGCTCCACAGTACAGGGTCATTGCCCTGAAAGTACCAGCTTTTCAGGTACCTTTCGTAAGGCGACGAAAGCGTGTACTGGTACTCTATAATACTGCCCTCTTTAATATTGGGCATGGTAAACTTGTACACTACTTCATCCTTGCTAACCTTGTCCTTAAACACCGACGACTTATCTATCTTGGTTGCCACAAGTTTGCCGTTCTCCATATTATATGTAGTGGCTTCCAGTTTCTCAATCTTCTCTTCCATTCCATTGTTACTTACATCCAAATGAATATAAGCAGTTGCCAGATCGAATGAATTCTTATTGAGCAGTCTCACCCTTTTATGGAACCTATATACCACATTGAAAAATCCTTTGCTATTGCCCTCATGCCTTGCCGTACCATAATTGTACAACACAACTGCATTTGCATTGCTGTCAATTTCATAAACTGTTTTCTTGAAATCTTCGGCCTTTACATCGCCATACTTTACTTTATTCTTTTGGGCAATACCGCTTACAACAACAAACAATAGCAAAAAGGGGATTATGCTTTTTCTCATGCAACAATGGGGTTTTATGGGTAGAAAACAAATACCAATCAATAGGCTAAAAATAAGGAGATTTGCAATTCAAATCTGTAAAATAAAAACCATTTATCATCATACCGGCACTGTAAAAAAAACTGCCCAACAACTGGGCTTCGATTATTGCGGCATAGCAAAGGCAGTTACATTGGACGATGATGCCAGGCGTTTGGAACAATGGTTAAGCAAAGGCCTCCATGGTACCATGCAATACATGGAAAACCATTTTGACCTACGGGTAAACCCGCAGAAGCTTGTGCCTGGTGCCAAGAGTGTAATAACCTTGATGAAGAACTACTACCCTTTACAGCAGCAGAACCCAGGCACGCCCGGCATAGCCAAATATGCCTATGGCAAAGACTACCACGAAGTGATCAGGGAACAGTTGAAAGGCTTCTTGTTTGGGCTGAACAGTGAAATAGGTGAGATTCATGGAAGGGGTTTTGTGGATTCTGCCCCGGTGCTGGAAAGGGCATGGGCAGTAAAAAGCGGGTTGGGCTGGGTGGGCAAGAACGGCAACCTCATCAACAAGCAAAGCGGCTCGTTCTACTTTATTGCCACATTAATTGTTGATATAGAATTATTATATGATGATGCCTATGCAAAAGATTATTGCGGCAGTTGCACCAGGTGCATTGACAGTTGCCCAACCAGTGCAATACTTGCCGATAAAGTAATTGACGGCAGTAAGTGCATTTCGTATTTTACCATTGAACTGAAAGATGCCCTGATAGATGATGGCATGAAAGGCAAATTCAGCAACTGGATGTTTGGTTGCGATACCTGCCAGGATGTGTGTCCTTGGAACAGGTTTTCCAAACCCCATAACGAAATCAATTTCTCGCCCATTGCAGAAGTGCTGAACCTGAGCAGCAAGGAATGGGAAGCCATGAGTGAAGCAACTTTCAAAGAGATCTTTAAACACTCGCCCATAAAAAGAAGCAAGTTCAAAGGCATACAACGCAACTTGAAATTTATACAACAGTAGGTTATGGTAAAGTTTACAGCAACGATTTTACAGTTTGCCGAGCAGGGCGAAAAAACGGGTTGGACCTATATTGAAATACCCGCAAAGATTGCCCTGCAGCTAAAGCCCGATAACAAGAAAAGCTTCCGTGTAAAAGGCAAGCTGGACAGCTTTGAGATAACCGGTATTGCACTGCTGCCTATGGGTGAAGGTGCTTTTATAATGGCCCTGAATGCCACCATGAGAAAAGGCATACACAAAAGAAAAGGCGACAAACTTGTTGCAATATTGGAAGAAGACAAAAAAGGCTATGCGTTGAATGCCGAGTTTATGGACTGCCTGAACGATGAGCCCCAGGCACTCGCTTTTTTTAACACATTGGCCAAAGGCCACCAGAACTATTTCAGTAAATGGATAGAGAGTGCCAAGACCATTGAAACAAAAAGCAAAAGGATAGCAATGGCCATAAATGCCCTGGCAAAAAAATGGGGCTACCCCGAAATGATCAGGGCACAAACCGCAGCAAATAAACAATTGAAAGGTTTGTGATACTACATTTGCCCATGACTTTAGCAGAACGCGACAAACAGGTTATCTGGCACCCATTTACCCATCAAAAAAACATGCCGCTTGCCATTGCCATTACAAAAGGCAAAGCAACATTGTTATTTGATGACAACAACAATACTTATATAGATGCCATTAGTAGCTGGTGGGTTACCCTACATGGACATGGGCACCCCTATATTGCTGAAAAGCTGTACCAGCAAGCATTACAGATAGAGCAGGTAATTTTTGCGGGTTTTACACACGAACCCGCTGTATTACTGGCAGAAAGGCTTTTGCCATTGTTGCCTAGTGATTTTTCAAGGATATTCTACAGCGACAATGGCAGCACATCTACCGAAGTGGCATTGAAGATGGCCATACAGTATTGGTGGAACCAGGCAGAAAAGACACAACAGTTGCCTACAACTACCCGCATAAAAATACTTGCCTTTAAAGATGCTTATCATGGTGATACATTCGGAGCAATGAGTGTGAGCGACAGGAGCATATTTACATTGGCATTTCATGACCTGTTGTTTGAAGTTGTTTTTATTGATACACCAACCCTTGAAAACATCCATGCAATAAAAGAAGTCATAGGGCAACATGCTAATGAAACGGCTGCTTTTATTTATGAACCCTTGGTACAAGGTGCCGGTGGCATGAAGATGTACGATGCAGCACTGATGGATGAAGTGTTAGCCACCGTGCAACAGAATAATATCATTTGCATAGCAGACGAAGTAATGACGGGCTTTGGCAGAACAGGGAAACTGTTTGCCAGCGAATACCTGAACCACAAGCCAGATATCATTTGTTTGAGTAAAGGATTAACTGGCGGCACAATGGCTTTGGGCGTTACAGCTTGCACCAATAAAATTTACAATGCCTTTGTACATGACGACAAATTGAAAACTTTTTTTCATGGGCATTCGTTTACAGCCAATCCTTTGGCATGCACTACGGCATTGGCAAGCCTGGACCTGTTGTTGAACAGTGACTGCACCAATGCAATAGCATGGCTTACAGAAAGGAACCAGCAGTTTGCCTTGTTGCTGAATGAGCGTGACACCCTGCAGCATATAAAGAACATAAGAACATTGGGCACTATACTGGCTTTTGAAATTGTAAACGGCAAGGATGAATACCTGAATAATATTTCAGCCACCATTACGCAAAAGGCCATGGCAGCAGGCGTTTATATTCGCCCATTGGGCAACACCGTTTACATCATGCCGCCTTATTGCATTACAGAAGATGAATTGAATAAAGTGTATGCTGTACTTTTAAACATCATTCAACCATAGTGAATACAAACATTCAACAACTGCACCAGATTGCTTTCAAAGAGGAAAGGCTTATTATTGGTTTAATGAGCGGTACTTCTTTAGATGGGCTTGACATTGCTTTATGCAAATGCAAAGGCAGTGGCACCAACACAACAGTAGAAATTGTACAGTTTGAAACAGTAGCTTATAATAATGATTTCAAACAGGAAGTAAAATCCGTATTCAGTAAACGCCAGGTGGACCTGGAAAAGCTTTGCCTATTAAATGAATGGATTGCCTTGCAACATGCCAGCATGATCAATGCCTGCCTGAAGCAATGGGGTGTAAAGAATGAAAGGATTGATATGATTGCAAGCCATGGCCAAACCATTTACCATGCACCCAAGAGCCTGCATCAACAAAAGAAGTTTGGCAATGCCACATTGCAAATTGGTGATGGCGACCATATTGCCGTAAACACGGGCATCATAACCATTAGCGATTTTAGGCAAAAGCATATTGCTGCTGGCGGCGAGGGTGCCCCACTTGCATTGTATGGCGACTATCTTTTGTTTGGCAAACAAGGTGAAAACAGGGTAATGCTGAACATTGGTGGCATTGCCAACTTTACGTACCTGCCTGCAAGCATGGATGCCGCAGCCATGTTTAGCACCGATACCGGGCCGGGCAATACCATGATGGATGCGTATATGCAGCAACATTTTGCAGGCAAGTATTTTGATGAAGATGCAACCATAGCCAGGCAGGGAACAATACATGCACTGCTGCTTACGGCTTTAAAGGATAACCCTTTCTTTAAAGAAGGTTTCCCTAAAACAACGGGACCGGAACTGTTTAACCTTGCTTACCTGGCTAATGCAATGGAAAGGGCTGGCATTGGTTTTATTGACCATGTGGACGCAATGGCAACACTGAACCGTTTTACTGCCGATACTATTGTACATGCCTTGCAGCAAACCATGCAGCAGAATAGGTTTGCCGTGTATGCAAGCGGTGGCGGCATGCACAACCCTTTATTGATGCAGCACCTTGGGCAGCAGTTGCCCAATGCCGATTTCAGGAACATCAATGACCTGAACATAAACCCCGATGCAAAAGAAGCCGTACTGTTTGCTGTATTGGCCAATGAATGCGTTGCGGGCAATGGCCATTTGTTTGCAGGCAATATTGCAGGCATACCCAATGTTCGTATGGGCAAAATAAGTTTTCCTTCGTGATGAATTTTTAGTTGGAACATTGACTGCTGAATGGGCACATGCTATGTCCCAGTTGAAGTATGTGCTTATGCCGATGGGTGCGACGCCACGAAAGCCCAATGCTTGCACGAGTGCCTAGCCAATAATAAAAAAGGCCCTGCATTGCTGCAAGGCCCTTATCATCAATTTCATCCCTGAAATGGATTATTTGATCAGTTTGTATTCAAATACAGGTTTGCCCCTGTCGCCACCATCGTTAACACCCATTGAAATGAATTTCAATTTGTAGTAGTTGCCAGCAACATCTTTCACTACATAGAAACGGTCTGTTTTAACACCGGTTGCAGGTTGTGTGCTTCTCCAACTGCTACCAATGGACCACCTGTCTGTACTGAAAACAGTGGTAGTGGTATTGTTAACGCTATCCATATTGAAAGCCGTGTAGGCTGCATTACGCACCACATCTGTAGCATATACTTTAGAAGCAACTTTTACTCCAGCCAGGTAGTTTACAGAAATCATGTCAGAGAAGTTGTAAGGCACCAGACCACCACCGAAATCGGCTTGGTATACAGAGTAGCCCCATGTAAAATCCCACTCGGCTTTCTTAGGTTCAACCTTTACAATGGCACCGCCATCAAAGGTTACATACTTGAAGTTGTAATCTGCATCTTTAGGCACATCCACACTGGTAAAACCAGTTGTTTGTGTAATGGTACCGTATTGTACTGTATAACCACCGCTTGCATTACGTGTAATTTTTGCTTTTATCCAAGGCCTTGCAGCAATACCGCCACCAGTACCACGGTTTATTACTACTACTTTATTATCGGTAGCAGTTGCAGAAATTGCAGGTATCACTGTTCCGGTAATGGTACCGTTAATAGCATCGAAGTAAGCCAGTTGAGATGGGTCTGGAGCAGTTTGGCTGGTAGCCAATGTCAATCCAATGGTATCTGTAGCACCTACTGCAGCAAGGTCGGTAGCAGCCAATACTTTTGCACCCGCACTTGTGGTATTGTTCAATATAACCCTAAAGTCTGCACTGCAATAGAAACCCAGGTCCCATGATGCACGTTTTACAGAATCTGCTTTGTCCGAGCTCATATCTACATAGGCAGCATTTACCGCACTGGCACCGCCGGTACCACCATTAAAGGTTACTGTTTGTCCATCGGATGGAGGTATCACAATTATTGTATCATCACTTTTTTTACAGGCCACCATTGTTGTGGCTGCAAAACCTGCCGCTAATGCCAAATACGATAACTTAGTTTTCATTGTTCTTTGTTTTAAGATGTTGCTTGTATAAAATAGAATTAATGTTTACTCCATTGAAAGTTGAGCCCTAAAAAGTATGACCTGCCATAAGCATAGTTGGCTACAGAGCCTGAACTGTGTGCACCGCCTGCACCTGCACTGCTCGATAACCTGGTTACATCAAAAATGTTTTTGATGCCGCCCTGTACGGATAGGCGTTTGCATATTTCTTTGGTTGCTGTAAGGTCGGCCCAGCTAAATGCATCTTGTTTGGACAGTATGATGTCATTGGATGAACCCTGAAAATAGGTCGGGATCTTTCCAGTGTATTTATAGTACAACCCAATATTGGCCTTTAGCTTCGGAAACTTGTAGGCAATGTTGGAGTTGATTTCGGGGCTCCAAGAAAACTGGCTATGGTCGCCACCAGTTAAGGTATTGTCATCTGCCGCTGCATTGTAATACGCTATATAAGAGAATCCAAGCGTAGCGGTCAGCCTTTTCCAGCTGATGGTATTTTCAAAAGTTGCACCAATGGTTTTATACTTACTTATGTTGAAGTATTTATAATTGGTCGTAATAGGATCCACATACAGGTCTATAAAATTGTTGTAGTTGTTATAGAAGCCTGTAATGCTAGAAGTAAGCGTTAATGTTGCGTTGCTTACGGCATTGCAGGTAAGCGATGCCATATAACTGTCAGATGTTTCGGCCTTTAAATCAGGATTGCCTACGATATTGTGGTTGGCATCATGAAAAGTGAAATACAGTTCCCTTAAAATAGGTGCCCTGAAACCACGAGCATAAGACAATCGCACATCCAGCTTTTTATTGATCACGATTTTTGCATTGATAGAAGGTATCACAGGTGGTGCATCGTACACGGAGTTCTTGCTGAAACGCAGGCCCGGCCTGATGTTGATGATAGAATTGGGCCTGTATTCAGACGACACAAAAACAGAATAATCCGTTATATCCTTCTTACCGGTCTCTATCCTTTCACCAGCACTGTTATCGTATTTCACTTCAAAACCTGGTTGCAATGCCAACTTATCAGAAACAGTCCAATTGGCTGTGCTACGCACAAAAAACGTCTGGAATTTGGAAACGTCCCAATAGCCTGAACCTACAGGATTGTTTACTGTTTCCGAACCGTTTACATAACTCTTGTTATAGGTTTTTGTTTCACGTTTATAGTCCTGGAAAGAAACGGCAGAGTTCAGTTTTACTTTTTTGGTCAACGTCCAGTCCAACTGTGCCTGATGCGTATAACGGTTGGTAACAAAATGCTGCTGAAAACTGATGCCCGTATTCACGTTGGCAGGGCTGGCAGCCAATAGTTCCTCATTGGCATAATCAAGCCTGTACCAAGTGTTCAGCTTATTGTTGCGATAGCCCAGGGTACCGCCACCCAACCATTGTGTTTTTGGCTTAAATACTTTTGCCGGAAAAGATGCCGTATCGGTAAAGCCACCAAAATCATTTCTTGTTACAAAACCCGACACACGCCAATGTGTATTGTTCCAGTTTACGGAAACATTTTCGGTATGCATGCCTTCATCGGCAAAAGGCGAGTAAGTACTGCCTGCAGTTTCTTCCTGTATCCTTGCATGTACAGAAAGGTTGTTACCCGATTTGCTGCCTTTTTTGGTAATGATATTAATAACGGCTGCCATGGCATCAGAACCATACACCACGCTCATTGGCCCGTCCACGATTTCAATTTTCTCAACCGAGTTAATGTCTATCTGTGTAAGCGATTGCTTGCTGATTCCGTCCCTGTCAATCAGGGGCACACCATCCAATAGTATTTTTACACGGTTGCCACCCAGGCCAGACATGACAAGGTTGTTCTCCCCTATCGTATTGTCCTGGCCAATCCTTACGCCCAGTTCGCTGTTCAAAACACCGATCACATCTGTTGCACCACGCATCTGTATACGCTCTGCATTAATGGTTCTCACTTTATAAACCGAATTACGTAGTGGCTGTGGGGTGTATTGCCCAGTAACAACCACTTCGCCCAATTGCTTTGCTGTGGTATCCTGTTGGGCATTGGCTTTTGTACAAAAATGAATTGTCAGTAATGCAATTGCAGTTAAAGGTTTATATACTCTCGACATGATGCTTGTTTGCTTAAAAGCGGGTTGCTTTAATATTTCGGCAAAAGTTCATTAGCATGGCTAAACTTTTGCCATAGAATTGTCAAACAAGCCGTGCAGCAAGTATTATGACACATTTATTACTGATTGCGTAAGGTCGGTTTCCCGATTGCGTAAGGCAGGGTATTACTTCATCAAATTGCTGAAAATATTTTTTGTAACCGGCATTGCACATGCTTCTGCTACAGTGGCGTCGCACCCATCAGCAATTGTACAGGGCCGGGCTGTATAGAAGCGTAAGATTTGCACAAAACAAAACAGCCCGTAAAATTTTACGGGCTGTTTCACTATATGTTTTGAGTAGCTGTTATTATTGCTCTACCACTACAATGCCGCTTGCAAGCAGGCGTATTTCCGTTTCGGGTTTTGTAATGGCATCAATTTCTTTCTGCGATTTCTTGGCATCTTCGGCATAGTGCTTCAGTTCCTTGACAGAAGTTGTCTTTACCTTGGCCTCAGCATCCAGCACCACAGTTTTGCCTATTGCAGCAGTTGGAACAAAGAAACCGTAGTCCTTCATTTTTACAAAGGCAGTTGTGCTGTCATTTACCTGCACTTTCATCCAACAGCCTTTTTTTGAACAAACGTCCAGCACTTTTGCTTTGACTTTTGTATTCACCGTTTCTTCTTTTTCCAGCTTTGCGGGCAGTTGGGCTATGTCCATTGCACCTTCAGTTTTAACCGGTGCACCATATGTATCACCAACATTTGCATTGCCTGCAGGTGGCTGTGCCTTCGCTATTGTAGCAGTAACCAATATTGCAGCTGCCAGGATTATTTTTTTCATATTTCGCTTTTTTTGAACCGCAAAAATACTGTTTCGCTGTATTCCTGTTAAAGTGCTTTGTAAAAAACTGGTAATCTTTTGGTTTAGTTGCCATGCACTTTCTTACCGTCCACATAAGTGGCTTTTACTTTGGTACCTAACAATTCGTTTTCATCAGCTTTCATCAAGTCCCTGTCAAGTATAATAAAATCGGCCTTCTTGCCAATTTCCAAGCTGCCCGTTTCCTTTTCCAGAAAATCGGCCCTGGCTGCCCAAATGGTCATGCCCCTTATTGCCTGCTGCCTTGTAAGGGCATTTTCTGTTTGAAACCCATTTGCCGGAAAGCCCTTGCCATCTTTACGAACAACAGCAGCAAAAAATGTTTTAAAAGGCGAAATATCCTCTACAGGAAAATCGGTGCCCAAAGGCAACCAGCCATTTTGTTGCAACAATTGCTTATAGGCATAAGCAGTTTTGATCCTGTCGTTGCCTAAACGCTCAGCTGCCCAATACATATCGCTGGTGGCATGTGTTGGTTGTACGGACGGCACAATGGATGCCCTGCCAAATAAATCGAAATCATTTTCATTCACTACCTGTGCATGTTCTATACGCCAGCGTTTATCATTGTGGCCTTGCAGGTATTTATTGTAAATGTTCAGTATTGCCCTGTTTGCACTGTCGCCAATGGCATGTGTACACATCTGGAAACCTGTTTTAACCAACACACTTGCCAAAGAGTCGAAATGATTGGGATTACTTAACAAAAAACCTGTCCAGTTGGGTTTATCATTGTATGGATGCAGCAAACATGCACCCCGGCTGCCCAATGCACCATCGGCATATACTTTAATGCCCTTTACAAAAAGCTTATCGGTTTTATACGGACCTTTTGATAGGTAACGTTCGTAGTTGGCTTTGTCGTCACTAAGCATTACATATAGCTTCATGCTTAGTTTGCCTTCTTTTTGCAGGGCATCAATTAGCTCCACATCATTGTACATAAGACCACAATCCGTAATGGTTGTAAGCCCTTGTTCAAAGCAGTTCATTTCTGCCCTCGTGAGCCATTGCTCATAATCTTTTTTAGATGGTGCTGGAATTTTTGATGTAATCAAGTCCACTGCATTGTCTATTAATAGGCCAGTAAGTTTACCGTTCTTTGTTTCAATCACGCCACCCGTAAGTGTTTGGTTGGGCTGTATGCCGGCAAGCTCCAAAGCCTTTGCATTGGCAATGGCGGCATGACCATCAATCCTTGTAAGCAGTATGGGAATATTGGGATACCGTTTGTTCAGCAGTTCATTGGTTGGGTACTGTTTACCCGGAAATTTGTTTTGGTCCCAGCCACGGCCAATAATCCATTTTGACGTGTCTGCACTTTTTGTAAAATCGCTCAGGTTATACAGCACTTGATCCCAGCTTTGGCAATTGTACAGCTTGGCTTCAAACAATCCTTTTCCATAACCTACAAAATGGGCATGGGCATCAATAAAACCGGGATATACCGCCTTGCCTTGTGCATCTATATTTTCTTTGGCCGAATATTTTTTCAGTATATCATCGTTTTTGCCAATAGCGATAATTTTTCCATCTTTTACCGCCATTGCTTCTGCAACGGAGAAAGATGAATCCACCGTATAGATCACCGCATGATGAATGATGGTATCTACTTTATCAACGGATGAACAGGAGCAGAAACAAAGTACCAGTAAGCAGTAAAAAAGGTTACGCATAAAAAAAGTTGAACGGTAAAGATACTGTTCAACTTTTCCAATATTAAAAGGATAAGAATTATTTCAACAGGTCGCAAGGTTTTAACCCGGTGTGTTTCTTAAATGCTGCGGAGAAATGGGAGATGGAGGAGTAACCCAATAAAGCCGATACATCTGTTACGCTCAATCCTTTTTCGTACAATAAGTATTTGGCGTGCTCCATTCTTTGCTGTTGGTAGAAATCGAATATGGTGGTACCAAAAATTTCCTTGAAGCCTTTCTTTAAGTAGCATTCGTTCATGGCTACTTTACGGCTCAGTTCTTTAATGGTAATCGGGTCGCCAATATGTTGCAGCAATATTTCTTTTGCTTGATAGATGCCGTTGCGGCTACGCTCGTCTTCCAAAAACTTACAGGCAAAACCTTCTTCTTTTTCATCAACCAAACAATCCAAACTATACAGCAACAGTTCGTGGATTTTTGCATTGATAAAAATATTTTCCAATGCACCTGTGTAACTGTGGTTCAACAAGGCATCGAGTGTGTTCCTCTTTTTGTTGCAAACCGGAAACACTTTTGTAAATGCATTGGGATGTTTAAATGCCAGCACTTCATCTTTACGGTTGCTCAGTTTTACATTGTGTGTAAACTGGTTCAAAAACGTAGATGAGAAATGGAAAGTAAACACATCAACTGTTGTTTGCTGACCGTTGCAATTGGTAGGCTGTTTTTCGCAGAAACTGCAGCTCTTGTCGTAACAGTATTTGTTGCCCGTGGTGCAGTAACGAAGCTCCAGGTAGTTTTCCTGTGGCTTCTTTTCGTTGTAATGATATACCATCATGCCTGCATCATCGGCTACCCAGGGGTGCTGTGCATAGTAGCGGCGTATGTGGTAGTTGATACTGCCGGGTATGCTTTGCTCTTTTTGATGGAGCAGATCCATACTGGGTTCTATACCGCCACGATGGGCCAATTTCAATATGTCTAGTACCTGTTGCATTTATTGGAATGTAAAATTAATGTATCTACATGTAATTGCCAAATTAAACAGTTGTTTGATTTTTATTTTGTTATTGAACTTCGCCTTTTATGCAGAGAAACAGCCTATTATATCAATAAAAAATCCCGGACTTTATGGTTCGGGATTTTTTGAAAGGAGTTATGCTGAATTAATTAAGCTTCGCTTGTTCCTTCAGATACCTCAGTTACAGGTGCTGCTTCTTCCACTTTCTTCACTACTGGAGTGTACTGGCGGCGTTGGCGTTGCTGACTGCGGTGGCTGTCGTTGCGGCGACGAATATTAGCTTCATGCTCTTCGTGCCAAGCTTGGAATTTCGTCATAGCGGTAGCATCGTCGAACAAACCTAATTTCACACCACGTAAAAGGTGCTTTAAAAACAACACTCCCTTGAAAGAGAGGATTCGTCTAACTGTATCGGTGGGTTGAGCACCTTTGTGCAACCAGTCTAAGGCTTTTTGACGGTCTAACTGAATAGTTGCAGGAACAGTTAACGGATTGTAAGTTCCAATTTTTTGGATAAACTTACCATCTCTTGGTGCACGTGCATCGGCCACTACAATAAAGTAGAAAGGGCGTTTTTTGCTGCCGTGTCTTTGTAATCTCATTTTTACTGCCATGTTAAATAGAAATTTATAGGCGTTAAGAAATTGGGTTTAATCCCGTTCAAATATTTGATCGGGAAGGCGAAAATAATAGTAAAACTCGTTTCCACCAAGTTTGAACTATAAGAATTTGTTACGATTAATAGAAAAAACCTTTACCGGATATTGCACCGTTTTTGCCGATGGTTACCGCATGCCTTTCATCATTCCCTTACCCATGCCCATGGGCATTTTGTTCATCATGCTCATCATCTGCTTCATTTGCTCAAACTGTTTCATAAAGGCATTCACTTCGGCAATATCCTTACCGCTGCCTTTGGCTATGCGTATTTTGCGTTTTGCATCCAATAGGTCAGGGTTTGCCCTTTCGGCCGGTGTCATGGATTTTATGATTGCTTCAATGCCCTTAAAACTGTCATCGTTTACATCTACATCCTTTATTGCTTTGCCTACGCCGGGTATCATACCCATCAGGTCTTTCAGGTTACCCATTTTTTTGATCTGCTGCAACTGGTCAAGGAAATCCTGGAAATCGAACTGGTTTTTCCTGATCTTCTTTTCCAGTTTCTTGGCCTGTTCCTCATCAAATTGCTGCTGTGCTTTTTCAACCAAGGAAGCGATATCGCCCATGCCCAAGATACGCTGGGCCATACGGTCGGGATAGAACACATCCAATGTGTCCATCTTTTCGCCGCTGCTCATGAACTTGATGGGCTTGTTAACGGTGTATTTGATGGACAATGCAGCACCGCCCCTTGTATCGCCATCCAGTTTTGTTAGTACCACGCCCGTAAAATCCAACCGGTCGTTAAAGGCTTTTGCAGTATTTACCGCATCTTGACCAGTCATGGAATCCACCACAAACAATATCTCGGTAGGGTTTACTGCTGCCTTTATATTGGCTACCTCGGTCATCATTACTTCGTCAACTGCCAAACGGCCCGCAGTATCTATGATAACAACATTCTTGTTTTTGCTTTTTGCTTCTTTAATGGCATTTTGTACAATGGAAACAGCGTCTTTGTTTTCACGCTCCGCATATATGTCAACACCAATCTGTTCAGACAAAACAGTTAACTGGTCTATAGCCGCAGGTCTGTAAATATCTGCCGCAACCACCAATGGCGACTTGCCTTTTTGTGTTTTTAAATAATTGGCAAGCTTACCTGTAAAAGTTGTTTTACCGCTACCTTGCAAACCTGCAATCAGTATGATTGCTGGGTTGCCAGTAATATTAAATTCTGCTGGCTCGCCACCCATTAATTCGGTCAGCTCGTCCTGCACAATTTTTACCATTAACTGTCCGGGGCTAACGGCATTGATTACTTTTTCGCCAGTTGCTTTGTCTTTTACCTTATCGGTAAATTCTTTGGCTATTTTAAAATTCACGTCGGCATCAATCAATGCACGGCGAATGTCTTTTACGGTATTGGCAACGTTGAGGTCGTTGATTCTTGCTTCACCTTTTAAATTCTTGAAGGCACTCTCTAAACGTTCGGATAAATTATTGAACATGGTTTTTTCTTTCTTTCACAAAATGAGGTGCAAATATAGCGGCAATAGGAATAAGCAGTGACTTTAAAACCTGCTAATTGGCAGTTGAACCATTGCCTGTTTGGGGCCCGGATGCTGATGGCATAGCCTGTACCTACAAAGGCACGGACCTGTTTATTTAAGAAGGCTTTCCGAAGAACGTGGATGCGTGAGGGATAGCAGTGGATGCCCCGCAAGCCACGAAGTGGCGAGGAGCAGAAACGGATAGCCCGACCCGCACAGGCGGGGCAAGCCATTGTACATTTAACCCAAATATACCCGCAAGTGCCTGCACCTATTGGTACTGCGTAGTTTGGTAATGGCCTTATCTTTTATTTGACGCACCCTTTCCCTGGTTAAATGGAACTTGTCGCCAATATCTTCCAGGCTAAGTGCATGGTCTATACCTATGCCGAAGAAATAGCACAGCACAGATTTTTGCCTATCGGTCAATGCCTGTAAACTCCTTTCGATTTCTTTTTTCAGCGACTCGTGATGGACAAGTTTTTCATCGGTTTTTTCTGCATTGGGGTTGCTCATCAAATCGGCAAGGGTGCCATCTTCGCCATCGGCAATTGGGCTGTCCATACTTACATGACGCAGGCCTGCATCCATTGTGGCTTTTACTTCATCTAAGGGCACTTCCAACATTTCGGATAGCTCTTCTGCCGAAGGTTCACGTTCAAACTCCTGCTCCAGCAGTTGAAATGCTTTGCTGATGCGGTTGGAAAGTCCAACTTTGTTCAATGGCAGCCTTACAATACGGCTCTGTTCGGCCAGTGCCTGCAACAGGCTCTGACGTATCCACCAAACGGCATAGGATATAAATTTAAACCCCCTTGTTTCATCGAAACGCAGTGCTGCTTTTATAAGGCCCACATTGCCTTCGTTAATGAGATCGGGTAGCGACAACCCCTGGTTCTGGTACTGTTTTGAAACGGATACCACAAAACGCAAATTGGCTTTTACCAACCTGTCCAAAGCCCGTTGATCGCCCTGTTTAATGCGTATGGATAGCTGTACTTCTTCTTCGGGTGTGATGAGTTCTACCTTACTGATTTCCTGCAGGTATTTTTCCAAACTCTGGCTTTCGCGGTTGGTAATGCTTTTACTGATTTTGAGTTGACGCATACTCATAAGTGCAGACTATTTAAGGGTGATGATTAAGCTTTGGTTTGGTATTAGGCGGTGGATGGAATAGCAGCGTCACATTTTCACACACCACAATTTAAGCATATTTGTGTAACCATTCCAAAAAAAATTGCTTAAAACAGTTGATGCATAAGGGTTTTACGGCTACGGGGCCATTGGCTACCCTACTGTTTTAAACACAAAAATGGGCTTACTTAAAAAAACATTTGGCTGCTTGCTATTAATTGCTATTATTGCACCCCTGCCAAGCAGGATTAGTTAAAGCATTTTTAAATGAGTAAGAAACAATTATTTTCTATAGAATTCAAAGTCAGGTGTTCACCAAATATTCTATACGAATTTCTAAGTAGCCCTGCTGGTTTGCAGGAATGGTTTGCAGACAAGGTTGATGAGTGGGAAGGTGTTTATAGCTTTACCTGGGGCAATGGCGTGCCCGAAAAAGCACAGATTCTGGAGCAAGAGCAGGACAAGTTGATACGCTACCATTGGCTGCATAGCGATAAGGGTGAATATTTTGAGTTCAAGATTGCAAAAACAGAAATTTCGAGCCAGACCATATTGATTATTTCTGACTTTGCCGAGAAGAATGAAATCAAGGACCAGAGCCAACTTTGGGATTCCCAGATAAAGGAACTGTTTCACCGCTTAGGTAGCTAAGGCAATCATTTCCATTATTTCGCCGAAAGTTCCCTTACAAAATATTTCGATGTTATCCCACTCGTTGAGTGGGATTTTTTTTGCCAGTTTTATAAAGGGCAACTGTTGCAGGGTTTGTGTTTGAACAATGGATAAGGGCTGATAGTTGTTTTGCCTGAAGTGGTGCTGCCACTCATCGGTATTGGTGCATACAAACCAGCCATTGGCATTGGCCTGTAAAGCCTCTACGTGCAACAGCTCTTTGTACTTTCCTTTTAAGTGAAGGGTGATGCTGCAAAAATTCCCCCACCAAAACATGGTGCGTATGGCAAACACATCGGTTGTGCCAAAGCACCGGGGATTGTCGAGCATTACCCATGGCAGCCCTTCGTAATTTTCGCCCCTTGAAATTTTGGAAGATGCTTTGAGTACTTCAACGGGCAATGCATTGCCTTGTTGAATGATTGCCGAATACTGCACATTGAGCTGCCCAAATAAATCGTACACTTTGGTGATGATGGTATTCTTTGTTAAAATAAAATCGGCGTTTGTAACCAATTCCAATTCTGTAGCCGAAAGTTTTACATTTGCCATCTTACAAAGTTTAAGCAAACACCATTCAGGTTGTTGAATAAAGAAAAGTAAAAGTGATAAAAAAACTAGATATACTCATCATCCGTTCCTTTATCGGGCCCTTCTTTGCCACTTTTCTTATTTCCATGTTCGTGCTGGTAATGCAATTTTTCTGGTTGTATATCGATGACCTGGTGGGTAAAGGGCTGGATATTTTTACCATATTGAAACTGATTATGTTTGTGGCAGCCACCGCTGTACCGTTGGCCTTGCCGTTGGCTTTGCTCATTTCATCCATCATGACGTTTGGCAACCTGGGCGAAACTTTTGAGCTGGTAGCCATCAAATCGGCAGGTATTCCCTTACTGCGTTTCATGCGTCCTTTGGTTCTTACATCGGTGTTTATAGCTGGCATTGCTTTTTTGTTTGCCAACAATATCATTCCTGTTGCACAACTTAAACTGGCCACTTTAAAAACCGACATCATTGTTGCCAAGCCGGCTTTTGATATTAAGGAAGGTACTTTCTATAATCAGATCAGGGGCTTTTCCATAAAGATTGGCAAGAAGGAAAAAGACGACAGTACCATACGCAATGTGGTGATATTTGAGAAGACGCCCGGCCTTCAAGACAATATGCTGTTAGCAGAAAGTGGCATTATGCGGGTAACGGCCGACAAGAAATTTCTTGAATTCATTTTACGCAACGGTTGGCGTTATGAAGAAAAAGGCCCTCGTTTTACCATCAATACGGATTATGTAAGGCTTGGTTTTAAAGAGTATAAAAAGGTGCTGGATTTAAGGGAGCTACAAATGAGCGAGAGCGACGAGCAGAACTTTAAGTATGACCCAAAAATGCTGAGCATTAGGCAACTGAACAAGGCCATTGATTCCTTGGATAAGGTAAATGCGAACTTAGAAAAATTGAATATTGCCCAGATAAGCCCCATACTCAATTTTCTTAAGTATATAGATACCGGATGGGTTGCTGTTGACAAAGCACAGATTAAGCCGGTAAAAACATTTGCCGAAACAATACCGGACTCAGTAAAGCTGAGTGTTTACGACCGTGCCATCAACCAGGTAAACAATGCCAAAGGAAGCATCGGTGTAATGGCCGATGAGTATGCCAACAAACTGAAATCGTTAAGGTACCATCAAATTGAGTGGCACCGCAAATTTGCACTCAGCTTTGCATGTGTGGTGCTGTTCTTAATCGGTGCCCCGTTGGGTTCCATCATCCGCAAAGGTGGGTTGGGCATGCCATTGGTATTCTCCATTATATTCTTTGTGATATTCCACCTCTTCAACACTTTTGGCGAGAAGTTTGTGAAAGAAAATGTTACCAGTGCCTTTGTAGGCATGTGGCTTTCAACATTTGTATTGATCCCAATTGCCCTGTTTCTTATTTACAAAGCCATGAGGGATTCGCAACTGTTTAACCAGGAGTTTTATTACCGATCATTTAGGAACATTCGAAAGTTTATCAATAGCTTTAGAAAATCAAAATCAGCTTCTTAAAATATTTTTATGGAAAAGAAAAACACATCACGCCGCGAGTTCATTGCAACTACAGGCAAGGCAAGCATTGCTGCGGGTTTATCATTAACCGTACTGCCATCGCTGGCAGGCAATTTTGGAAAGGAAGGGGTTGCTTACGAACCAAACTATTCACAGCAACCATTGCCTTATGCCTATAATGGTTTGGAACCTGTAATTGATGCCATGACCATGGAGATACATTACACCAAACATGCAGCTGGTTATACCAAAAATTTAGCAGACGCATTACAAGATGAATACAAAAAAGCCTCTGCCACAAATCTAAAAACACTATTGGGAGAAATATCCCGTTACTCCCCCAAAATGCGTAACAATGCCGGCGGGCATTACAACCATGAACTGTTTTGGCAATGCATGAGTGCAAAGTCAACAGGCAAGCCCACGGGCAAACTGGCCGATGCCATTACAAGGGATTTTGGTTCGTTCGATGCATTCAAGACACAGTTTGGCGAAGCTGCCAAAACACGTTTTGGTAGCGGCTGGGCATGGCTGATTGTTACCGCCGACAAGAAATTGAAAGTAGTGTCCACACCCAATCAAGACAATCCCCTTATGGATATTGCAGAAGTAAAAGGTTACCCTTTGTTGGGCCTGGACGTATGGGAGCATGCCTATTATTTAAAGTACCAAAACAAACGCCCCGATTATATTACCAATTGGTGGAACATTGTGAACTGGGATTTTGTGCAGAAACGTTTTGAGCAATAAAACAACATTCAACTTACAAGCCGCAGATTTAGATAATAAAACACTGCGGCTTTATTATTTTTGCCCCTTAAAGTATTCCACACTTGCAATCAGCCAAACAAAATTTCCGGGTTCAGTTATTTATCACCATACTAAGTGTAGTATTGTTTGCTGCCAAAATGGTAGCCTACTATTTTACGCATTCATTGGCAATACTTACCGATGCTATGGAAAGCATTGTAAACGTAATTGCCGGCTTTATTGGTTTGTATGCATTGTTCATTGCTGCAAAACCAAAAGATATTGAGCACCCTTATGGCCATGGTAAGGCCGAGTTTGTTTCCGCTGCTGTAGAAGGTACTTTAATAGTGGCAGCCGGCGTGTTGATTATTTATGAAACAGTAACCACATTCTTTCATCACGAACCCATACAACAGTTGGATACAGGCATTTGGCTCGTAGCCATTACTGCTGTTATCAATTATGTGGCAGGCTATTTCTGTATTTCCATCGGCAAAAAAAACCGTTCACTTGCCTTGCAGGCAAGTGGTAAACATTTGCAGGTAGACACCTACTCTACATTGGCCATCATCATAGGATTGGTAGTCATGCTGTTTTCCAAACTCTATTGGCTCGATAAAGTAATTGCCTTATTGGTAAGCATCATTATACTATACAATGGCTACAAAATTATACGTGCTTCATTGGCAGGTATAATGGACGAAGCCGATATGGACCTATTGAAACGCCTCATCCATCTCTTGAATAAAAACCGGAGGCAAAACTGGGTTGACCTACACAACCTACGGGTAATAAAATATGGCAGCTTATTGCATGTTGACTGTCACTTAACTGTTCCCTGGTACCTCAATATCCATGAAGCTCATCTTGAAATTGATGCCCTAAGCGAATTGATAAAAAATGAATTTGCCGACAGCATCGAACTATTTGTACATACCGATGGCTGCCTCGATTTTAGTTGCGGCATATGCATCAAACAGGATTGTGCCGTAAGAAAAAGTCCACTCCAGCAACAACTGGAATGGACTCTAGAAAATGTTATCTCTAACCAAAAGCATCAAATTAAATAAGGCCAGCATTACTGCTACTTAATTTCATAAGCAATCAGGTCGCTGCTTTGTGCAGAAGTTGCAATACCAACGCTAGCATTGCCTACTGTAGCTGTATAGTTTATCAAGCCAACACCAGGTGCATAATAAAAATCCCCGCTACCCAGCGATAGCGAAACAACGCTTATGGATGTACTTAAAGCAACCGTTACATGGGTTACACCCGTATATGTTTTACCTGCTACTGTTTTGGTAATACCTGTTTCAGTTATTTTGTAAGTGCCTACTACGGCATAGGTAGATCCCATATAGCTAATGGTAGAGTTGTTTGTCCAACTGCTTGACCCATCTTTTAAATACAGCTCTTCAATACCACCTGCTGCCGTAAGGCCGGGAAAAATGCCATACCTGTAATAATCCGTACCGCTTTTCAACCAATAATTATTGGGCCCATTGCTATTGGTAAGCACTTTATATGCCTTGCCGTTAATGGTAGAGTCCGTACCCTTTACCGTAAGTTTAAACACAGTGGTAGTACTGCCCGATACACTTTGATAAGTAAAGTTGCTGCCTGCTGTCAAAATCAAAAAGTCGGAACTGGCAGTGGCGGTATCGTCACTTTTCTTGCAGCCAGTAAACACAAGGGCACATAGGCCAAATACAAATAGCAGCTTCTTCATCATATAATTTGTTTATTCGAAGATATAAACGGTTTTTCAATCAAATTATTTTTTGTTGCGGGCAATGGTGCATCCATCAGGTTTCTCGGCGTCGCACCCATCAAGGTCTGCAACAAACCCCAACAGCCTACCAATATGGCTTGTCGCTTCATCAAAAACCCTTTCATGCTTTCAACTGTTCGTTTTACATTCGCCTTTCAACAAAACAATATTGCCATGCAAGCGTGGAAAGAATACCAGGAACAAAACAAGGACAGGTTCTTGAACGAACTGCTCGACCTGTTACGCATACCAAGCGTTAGTGCCAGGGGCGAACACAAAGACGACATGACCAAGTGTGCCGAAGCAGTAAAGCAACGTTTAACAGAAGCAGGTGCAGATACCGTAACCATTTATCCAACACCCGGACACCCCGTGGTGTATGGCGAAAAAATAATTGATGCATCCAAACCAACTGTGTTGGTATATGGCCACTACGATGTTCAACCGGCCGACCCTTTAGAGCTTTGGCATAGTGGCCCTTTTGAACCATTGATAAAAGACGGAAAAATATTTGCCCGTGGTGCATGTGATGATAAAGGGCAATTCTACATGCACGTAAAGGCGTTGGAAACAATGGTAAAAACTGGCTCCTTACCTGTAAACATCAAATTTTTAATAGAAGGCGAAGAAGAAATTGGCAGCAAGAACCTGGGCGATTTCTTGACTGCCCATAAAGACCTGTTGAAGGCCGATGTTATTTTAATCAGCGATACCTCCATGCTAAGCATGGAAAACCCAAGTATAGATGTGGGCGTTCGTGGCCTTACCTATATTGAAGTAGAAGTTACTGGCCCTAACCGCGACCTACATAGCGGTGTATATGGCGGTGCCGTGGCAAACCCCATTACCATATTGGCACAAATGATTGCCACTTTGCACGACGAAAACAACCATATAACCATACCTGGTTTTTATGATGATGTTGTTGTTTCATCCGAGGCAGAAAGGGCAGAAATGGCCAAAGCACCTTATAACGAAACCGAGTATAAACAAGACTTGGGTGTACAGGAATTATGGGGCGAAAAAGGCTACACCACCAACGAGCGTACAGGCATTCGCCCTACTTTAGAGCTGAATGGCATCTGGGGCGGTTATACCGGCGAAGGTGCAAAAACTGTTTTACCAAGCAAGGCTTATGCAAAAATCAGTTGCCGTTTGGTGCCCAACCAAACTACAGCCAAAATTGAAGAGCTGTTGATTAACCACCTCAATAAAATTGCACCTAAAACAATTGAGTTCAAAGCATCGGTGCACCATGGTGGCGACCCTTACCTAACACCTATTGACAGTGTTGAATACAAAGCCGCAGCCAAAGCCATTGAAACAAGTTTTGGCAAGCCGCCAATTCCGGTTCGTGGTGGTGGCAGCATTCCTATTACTGCCTTGTTCGAAAGCATACTTGGTGTAAAAACCGTATTCATGGGCTTTGGCCTGGATAGCGACAACCTGCACAGCCCTAACGAAAAATTCGATTTATTCAATTACTACAAAGGCATCGAAACCATTCCTTACTTTCATAAGTACTATGCGGAAATGAAGTAATACATTATACTGGTACAATAAAAAATCCCAACACAAAATTGTTGGGATTTTTATTTTAATAAACAAAAAGGTTCTCGTCTACTTTGGTAAGGTATTTATTCATTTCACTGAACAAGTCAAACAATTGGCTTTGGCAACATAACCTTCTTCCGTGCAGGTTATTAAAGATATCCAGCAGTACCCAGTCATTTTTAAACACGTAGCCATTTTCAATTGTTATCTTATAGCTTTTTGTTACGCTTCTGTTTTTGCCTGCTTGCTTATACATGCTATCCCTTGTTATTAAAAAATTATTGGATGGTATTTTGATATAGCCATATTCGTTACGCTTACCACTTTTAAGTTGGTTAATTACGTCTTCAAATTTCATTTCGGAGGCAGACTTAGTAACTAAAAACACATCATTCATATTTCCTTCATAACAAGCCGGGCCAACAGAAATTTTTATGGCATTGGCATCAAATTGTTTATTGGTTGCCATGAAAATATATCTATCTAAAGCAAGTAGGTTTTGGTTCAGCAAATACACATCCCTTCTTATTTTCAATTTGTGTTGAACATATAATATCGGATAAAAATCATTATCGCCCCATGAAAGCAACACTGCATCTGCGGGACATTTCATCAATACGTTTTTTGCTTTTTGTACAATGCTGTCAGGGTAAAGTTTATCTGGCAAGGGAACTGTTTTCGCATATTCATCAGCGTATGTTAGATAAGTATGAAACGCTACCATTACTTCATTGGCCAGCTTAATGGCAATATTGCCTACAATGGTTTCAAAATTTTTATTTTGTTTCATCAGGCTTGTAAAACTTGCAATCGCTTTCTGGGCAATACTTTTGTACATTTCAATTTGCTCTTTAGTCATACAGTTCCTGGCAAGCGGCAATACAAAAATCTCATCTTTCAGTGCATCTCCATATTGATTGGATAAACGCGAGCTTGCATAACTACTATAAGCCCTAGCCAAACTATACAAAGCAGAATCTGATAAGTTTGTTTTGTTTGCCAACTCAGCAATTACATCCTTATACCAACCGTTATAACCATAGTAAGTGTGTAGGCGGTAATTTTTTATAGAGTAATCATCTATATGATCTTTGTAATCCACTGTCGTCACATCTTCTTTGGCTGCAATTGGAAGTTGCATATATGCTTCCTTCAACCCATCATAAAACAAAAAGGTACCGTCATTTATAAGTTCACCTTTTTCAACCCGTTTGGTTGTGATTTTCCAATCCATGTTTCTCTTTTCAAAATCAACCTGTGGGTATGACAAAGCGTTTACATCATAGTTTGAATAGAACTTTTTTACTACCTCTTCTATTGAAGGAGCTTTACTTTGGGCAAGTACAGGAGCGATAAACAATATTGGGATAAAAACAAGCAAAGCTTTTCTGAACATATCAATTACTTTGCAATAAAGTTATTGGTAGCATGGCAACCACAAAAGAAAAACTCCGCATAGATAAATACCTCTGGGCAATCCGTTTATTTAAAACACGTAGCCAAGCAGCAGATGCCTGCGATAAAGGCAAAGTGAAATTGCATGGCGAAAATGTAAAGGCAGCAAAAACAATAAACCTGGGCGACGAGTTTGAAGTAAAGACAGAAGCACGCAAATGGGTGATCAAAGTAACCGGCCTATTGGAAAAGCGTGTGGCCTACCCGGAAGCAATCAAAAATTATGAAGACATAACGCCACCCGAAGAATTGGATGTAGTGAAGTTTCAGCCATCTTCATTTAACACAGGCAAGCGTTTAAGTAAGGTTGGCCGGCCTACCAAACGTAACAGAAGGGATATTGAAGGCTTTACCTCTTTTGAACAGGATTGAAACAAGAAAACACAATTATCACTAGGCATCAAATCAACCTGAAAAATAGAACTGTCTAAGCTGATTTTGCAGGGTGTTTTTATTTTGTTCCAGCAAGTTCAACCTTATAATCATTCAAAATGCATCAATCACCATTATAGCTTTCACTTTAAAGGGCTAGCTTAATTACTTTTGCACCATGCAAATCCACATCATCTCCGTTGCTCCCGAACTGTTAGACAGCCCTTTTGCCCATAGCATCATGAAGCGTGCAAAGGAAAAAGGCCTGTTACAGATACATACGCATAACTTACGTAAGTGGGCAATCAACAAACATGGCCAGATAGATGATTACCAATATGGTGGTGGTGCTGGCATGGTAATGATGTGCGAGCCATTGGTTAATGCCATTGAAGAATTGCAACAACAAACAAAGTTTGATGAAATCATCTACATGACACCAGATGGCCCAACTTTTAACCAGCAAACCGCCAATCAACTTTCATTAAAGGAAAACCTGCTGATTATTTGCGGACATTACAAGGGCATTGACGAACGCATACGCGAACATTATATTACCAAGGAAATTTCCATTGGCGATTATGTGCTAAGTGGTGGCGAGTTGGCGGCAGCTATAATTGTTGATGCAATTGGCAGGTTGCTACCAGGTGTATTGAACGATGAAACGTCGGCACTTACAGACTCATTTCAAGACAATCTTCTTGCTCCGCCTGTATATACCCGCCCCGCAGACTTCAATGGCTGGAAAGTGCCTGAAATTCTCTTAACGGGTGATTTAAAAAAAGTAGAGGAATGGCGTTACGAACAGTCGCTGCAAAGAACCCAATTAAGAAGACCAGACCTGTTGAACGAAGAAGAATAAATAATTGTAGTAAACAAACTTTCATTTTTGGTTGGGCGTGTCCCGCATTGGCGTCGGGCTTTTTGTTCCAAATACGTTTGTTGCAAACAGCAATACGTGCTTTACACTCCAATCCCTCACGCCGTTCTAATCATCTTCCTGTTCTTATTCCAGTATCCAATGCTAAATAACCGCCGTCAAGGCTTGTAGCCGTTAACGGGGTTGCAGTAAATAAATTCCAAATAATAAAATTCCAAATTCCAGTCTCCTGTATCAATCTGTTGTTGCGAAGCAGCATAAATCAGTGGGCATCCGTTAAACCTGTGTCATCCGTGTGCCAACAAACATTTAATGAAGCCAACTAATCAACTTGCATTAATTATTCCTTTTTACCTTTTGTGCTGCAACAAATTTTTCAAATTCAATTAAAGAAAAACTACTAAGGTTCTGTTCTTTAGTCAGCCCAGCTTTTTGTGCAACCAGTACACCATACTTGCAATCATTGTATCCATCAATGGTATGTGCATCCGGGTCAATTGAAATCATTACATTTTTTTCCAAAGCATATTCAATCCAACGCCAGTCAATATCCAAACGCCTTGGGTGTGCATTCAGTTCAACTACTACATTGTTGGCAGCACAGGCATCAATAATTGTTTTATGGTTTACAGGGTAACCATTCCTGCTCAATAGTAACCTCCCTGTCATGTGGCCAAGAATGCTAGTAAACGGATTTTGGATTGCATTCATTAAACGCATCATTGCCTTTTCTTCTGTCATTTTCAGGTTGGAGTGAACAGAAGCAATGACTATATCAAAAGTTGATAAAATAGCGGTATCATAATCCAGGCTACCATCACCCAAAATATCGCTCTCTATGCTTTTAAAAATTTTGAAAGATGGATATTTTGCATTCAATTCATCAATCTCGCCATGCTGTGCCATAACCCTTTCCACTTGCAGGCCCTGGGCATAAGCTGCAGTTTTGCTATGATCGCTGATTACCAAATATTCAAAACCTTTATCTATACAGGCCTTTACCATTTCTTCCAATGTGTTCTGCCCATCGCTCCATTTACTATGGCTATGTATAATGCCTTTTATATCTGTGGGCTCAATAACTATTGGCAATTGATTTTGCAAAGCCAATTCAATCACATTGTCACCTTCCCTTTCAAAAGCAGGAATAAAGGCACAGTTGCAATCTTCAAAAATTTCTTCTTCGCTGCTATATGGATTGGCCGCATCCCAACCGGTTGTTTCCATCCATGTCTTTAAAAACTCTTGGCTGCAGCTTGTAGCAAACAATTGATTGTACAACTGTTCCTCATCGCAACAAAAGAAGCCAAGCGTTACATTCTCTTTTCCTTTAAAAGAAATATAACCTGTTTCATCAGTTACCACTACATAATTATTGGCCGCAAAATATACTTGCAGCTCATCACTTGAAGCAGTAGTTACCCATTCCAGTTTTTCAATTACTTCCAGTTGCCTCCTAAAAGCACCTGTTACAATAAATTCTGCTTCAGCAAATGTTTCTTTCAATTTTTCATCAACAAGCAAAGTATAGTTTTCTATTTGTTGATATAGATAGCTACCCAATGTGCCCAAATAAAACTCAATCGATTCCTTTACGCCCTGTTGTGTCTTTTCGCCAAAACCTTTATATAAGGTCAAGCGGTTCTCATCACAGGCATATAATAGTTCGCCCAATGTTTCAATTTCCATCTGCTTCCAAATGGTAGATATTTTTTTAGGACCTATACCTTTTATGTTCAGCATCTCGATTACACCGGGCGGCGTTTTTAGAATATACTCTTGCAATGCAAGCATGGTCCCGGTTTGTAACTGTTCCAATACCTTATTACCAACAGATTCGCCGATGCCCTTTATATAAAATATTTTATCGGGTTCCACGGTTGACAATTGCATGGGCAGTTTCTCAATTGCAAATGCAGCAGAAGCGTACGATTTTGCCTTGAAACTATTGTCACCATGTATGTCCATCAATTTGGAGAGCAGGGAAAAATTGTCGGCGATTGCATCATTATTCATAAAACAAAGTAAACGCTTGATAGGATAGCAGCATAAAAAAAGCCCCGAATAAATTCGGGACTTAATTCTATTTTGCTAAATAGCTGAAGATTATTTCTTCTTTGCAGCTGCTTTTTTAGGAGCGGCTTTTTTTGCAGCAGCTTTCTTAGGAGCAGCGGCTTTTTTAGGAGCAGCAGCTTTTTTAGGAGCGGCTTTTTTTGCAGCGGCTTTCTTAGGAGCAGCAGCTTTCTTTGGGGCAGCAGCTTTTTTAGGAGCAGCTTTTTTTGCAGCGGCTTTTTTAGGAGCGGCTTTTTTTGCAGTTGCCATGTTTTTTGAAATTTAATGGTTAGTTAATACCATAAAAATAAAAACATTTTTGTAACTACAAAATTTTTTTTAAGCAGTTGCTTCAACAGCATCAACAGAAACGATTGTTTTATCGTTCTTTGTTTTCCTGAACTCCACTACGCCTGCTGTTAAAGCAAACAAAGTATAGTCTTTACCAACACCTACATTCTTACCAGGATGGTATTGTGTACCACGCTGACGAACGATGATGTTACCAGAGATTGCTGGTTGTCCACCAAATATTTTTACACCCAAACGTTTGCTGTTCGAGTCACGGCCGTTCTTTACACTGCCTTCACCTTTTTTGTGTGCCATTGTATAAAATTTAAAAAGATAAAAACAACAAAACTAAAATGCATTTAAAGTTTTATATGTTTCAACCTCTGTTCTTAATTAAGCGATGCTTTCAATTTTGATTTGGGTATAGTGTGTCCTATGACCATGCTTTTTCCTGAAACCTTTTCTTCTTTTCATTTTAAAAGCTATCACTTTATCACCTTGAACCAAAGCCTTCACGATTTCTGCTGTAACAACTGCCTTAGCATTGCTACCTGCAGAAACAGTTCCGCCATTGTCTACCATCAATACTTCGTTGAATTCAACTTTGTCTCCGGTATTACCTTCCAGGTGAGGAACGAACAAGCTATCTCCTGCTTGAACTTTGAATTGCTGACCCGCGATTTTTACTACTGCTAACATGTCTCTTGAAAATTAGGACGGCAAAAGTAAGACTCTGCAACGAAAAACTGCAAACAATTACTAAATAATTTCTCTCAAATCCGAAAAATAACCTTGCCGCTAGCGGATTTGAGGGTTTGAGAGCTGTTTTTTTGAGGCCTGGCCTGGTATTTCAAACATGGAAAATCCTCTTTTTTGCCTGTTTACAATCCTTTTTTATACCTCAACTAGTAGAATTGTTCCCAAAAATACCCTTTACAACGTATTGCTCAGCCTGGGAAGAAAGTCAATTTTTGTGGCAACCAAAATTCCACGAAATGAAACCATATTTACTTGTTTTGCTGTTTGGTACACTGGTTCCCTGTTTTGCAAAAGCACAGGGAAGCACTTGCAGTGAATTTTATGCATTATTGAAAAAAGTGGATTCTTTGGACAGGATTGCCCTTCAACGTAAAGGCGACACTGCATTTCAACGGCAAGTAGTATTTGCCGAATACGACAAACTAACATTATGCCATGCAACGGGCAATAGCAACGGCGGCTGGATTGTTTTCCAATTCAACGAGCAATTGCAACCAATGGTTTTTGCAAACCTGGAAGCCTGTACTGAACAGTATGCAAAAGAAATGAAGCTGTACACAAAATCCATTGCTGCAGACCAGCAAACAAAAGTGTATAAAAACAAAAAAGACAAAGAAGCCATTTTTTTTATTGGTAGGGGTGCAATGGTTACAGACGAAGGCAAACTAAACAATAGCCAGCCCTACTTATTTATAAGGTATCACCTGTACCTATAATATACCTTTATTTAAATATTGCTGTTGTCATGTTGTTCTCTTAGAAATGCATTGAACATTTTTAAAAATAAAGTCATCCTATTATAAGGATGACTTTGTATGGCACTTATAATTGGCCCCCCAATTTACAAGCCCGCTTCGGTTTAGATCAGTAGGATATATAATGCTATCTAAAATAATTTATTCCGCTTCAATAGACTTTAAAATGAAGCCATATAAAGAAGGACTTTCATTTTTGCGAATCACCCATGTTGCGTTTATCGTTTTCTGTTTATAATGGAATCGTTAGCCAACCTCCCTTTAAGGTTGCCTGTATACTTAGTTCTACAAGCAACCATTTAAAGAGAGCCCATTGGAGGGATTGGATAATTGGATGTCCGGATTCAAAATAAATACATTGCCAGATTTTTGTTTGTAGAACTAATTCGACAAACAAAAAAGCCTCGAATATCTGCTTAGCTGATCAATAAAATACTAGGAGAACGTCTGGCAAAAAACACCTTACTATCAAGGTTATGCCAGCTCAAAATTTTTGAAAATAAAAAAGCCGACTAGTAATAGCCGGCTTTTGTGCCCCAGGCGGGAATTGAACCCGCACTCGCATTGCTGTGAACAGGATTTTAAGTCCTGTTAAATATGTATTCTATTGGTGTCTATTGTGCTGAAACCCTTTATTTACTGGCATTTTACTTTTTCATTAATTCACAAAAATACAACATAAAAGGCAAAATCCTCGACCAATCCTCGACCAGAGTTCCGTATCTTTAAGCATAAATTGAATGATATGGGCATTAAAATCGTCCTGCGTAAAAGAGAGAATGCCGATGGCACAAGACCTCTCATATTACAGGTATCTAAAAATAACAAAACATCGACCATCCATCTTGGCTACAACATTCTTGAAAAGGACTGGGATGCCGAAGGACAAAGGGTCAGGAAATCACACGGCAATTCGACACGCCTTAACAACCTCATCCTTAAGAAGCTGTCCGATGCAAACCAAACTTCCCTAGACCTTGAAATCAATAATGTTTTTGTTTCTTCAAAGGCAGTCAAACAGAAGTTAAAGCCGACTGGCGGCAGTGGCTTTTTTGACCAAGCCGAACTATACCTCGAAAACCTGAAAGAACTTGGCAAGCACAATCAATATTCTGCCAACAAGCCACGCATCAGGAGATTTAAAGAATTTCTCAAAGACGATGACATTGCCTTTGCCGACATCACCGTGCCTTTGTTGGAACGGTTCAAGATTTATCTAAAGAAGAACCGTAAACGAACCGATACTAAAACCAATTCGGAAAAGCCGATAACGGATAGAACCGTTATTAACCACTTGGCAGCAATCCGCTCGGTGTTCGGCTTTGCCGTTAAAACAGGCATGACCGAAAAACGCTTCTCTCCTTTCGGCTCTGACAAAATCACCATAAGGTTTCCGCAGTCATTGAAGATTGGGCTGACAGCCGAAGAAGTAAAGCGGTTGGAAGAACTGGAACTGCCAAAAGATTCCACGCCGCACCATGCCCGAAACCTATGGCTGGTCTCCTTCTATTTTGCAGGGATGCGTGTTTCAGATTTATTACGTTTAAAATGGTCTGACTTTCAAAACGACCGTCTTTATTATGCCATGGGTAAGAATGACAAAGCTGGCTCTTTAAAGATACCGCAAAAGGCTCTCGATATACTCAATACATATAAGAGAGAGAAGCCACAGCATGATTTGGTGTTTCCAGACTTGGAAATTCTCCATGACATGAACAATGCCTTTGAGGTGCAGAAGCGTATCGCTTCCGTTGTCCGCAAGATTGACGAGAACCTTTTCAAAGTAGCAAAACAGGTTGATATTGATAAGCCTTTAACGATGCACATTGCACGGCACACATTCGGCAACCTGTCGGGTGATAAGATACCTATTCAAATGTTGCAGAAGCTATATAGGCATTCATCAGTTACAACTACTATCAGCTATCAAGCGAACTTCATCCATAAGGATGCAGATGATGCCTTGGATGCGGTGGTAGGATTCTAAAAAGCCTATGCTACTACTTTGTCAGAAAAATCTAATAATAAGTGAAATATTGAGAATGGCAATTTCCGTCCATAGTTTCTTGAATGTTCCGATAAATATGCTCCATCAAAATTTTGGTTAGGTTTTAAACCACTCAATATCTTTAAAGTTGTTATTGTTGATGATGAATTCAGTTTACTATTAATTTCATTAGCCACTTTTTTGTGAGTTAGTTTTTTGTTCTCGATGAATGCAAACTGTCCCTCGAATGGAATGCGTAAATCCTTATATTCCCTATCACAAAAATTCTGGATGTCACCCGTATAGCTGGTGCAATCGGACAAAGTATTTATTCGTTTACATTCAACGGCTAAATATAAATTTTCATCCTCTACAGCCCAATCATCCTTAAGCCCTAGATGGTTAATATAAATATCTATTTTATCAGGTTTATCTTTTCCATCGTTTAAATCCTTGTACTCTTTTGTTGTTTCACAAAGGAAATTCACATTATCTAATGAAGACATTCTTGTTTTCAATAGATGCTTATTTTTAACCAAATATTCATCAACAAGTTCCTTCTTTAAATAATCTTCAAATGCATAAGTGGAATGGGATTTAACATCGGACTTACTATAAATTTTATCATTTGCCTTTAAGATTTGAAAGCACTCCACTACATACCACATTATAGTGTTTATTCGGTCGTATGTTATTTTTGCAACGTCCTTTCTGTTTCGTATGAATTTAGTTGCATTAAGATGCATGCTTAGGCTGTTTTAAATAATCTAATTCAGCGTTTTCTATTGCCCCTTTTATTTCAGCGACATCGTACCAAGCCCTTGCTCTATGCCAGCATTTATACTCATTAGGTTTGATGATATAAAAAGAGTTTTGCTCAAAGCCTTTGATGTCTTTCTGCACATGTAAGTCTTTAGATACTTGTGAAATAGAAATATTCTGGGCAAGAGCATTAAATATTTTCTTTTCATCCGTAATATCACTTATCAAGTTAAAATAACTTTTAGGCTTCTCCTTTTGAAAAACAAAGTTCATTGCAATAAAATGCTCAATCGGATAAACATCAATTCTTAAAAACTCATCTTGATAAATGTTACTAAACTCGTTTGAAAAGACCTCTGCATACTTTCTAAGAATCTCATTATTATTATCATTATCTACCCTTTTGATAATCTTATTTTGCTTGCTTTCTTGGAATTGATATCTTGAAATATCTAATACATAGTTGATTAAATCTTCCTCGTACCCCTCTACATGATATAACTTATTAACAAGCTCATTAATCTTAGATAAAGTGGAAGTTGATTTAATTGGGTCGCCCATTTTGAATGGTGGGGCATAATGTGTTTGAAAAGGCAATAAAAACTCATTAACGAGCTTTATCATCTCTCTTTCAACCTCTTTCTTTGGAACCTCAAATGGAAAGCGAAGGAACTCTTCATCGAACCTAATGGCAGGTCTCGTTCCTACGCCCCACGCACATGATACATTAAAAATATAATACAAATATAAATCAGCAATCAGAAAGCCATACAAAGATTTAATTGGAACATCGTTTTTCCCTGTAATTGCAAAAGAGCCTTTCTTGAAAACACTATCTTGTTCAGCAAATGAAATAACAGGCTTAGTCCAATCCTTACATTGTTCTTTAAGCAAAATTTTTGTGCCTTTAAAAATCTCGACTCTCCTGCCCCTTCCTAAATGAATATCCTCTTCATTCAAAACTTTGGTGGTATCAATTGGCGTGTAATATTCTCTTATCTCGTCATTCTCGATAACTGGTAGATTAAGAAGTTCATAGTAAGGTTCAGCACCTTTTCCATTCGCTATCCCTGCTCCCTTAAATACATTTATCTCGTCCACAACATCATTAACCTTACCCTTGATTTTTTCGAGCTTCTTTAAAAAGATAAAGTCTAAAGAATTACCGAACAAAGCAATTTTAAACATCCAATCATTATCAATAAATAATGACTGTATAATGCGTTTTTGGTCAAATTTCTCAATAACCAAAGCTTTATAATACTTCGTAAACAGGTTTGCCTTTACGGATATATGTCTAACAATATTTTTTAAGTAATCGTCCCCTTTTGCTAGGCGATAAAAAACTATCGAGGCTGGGCTTTCTTGTTGTTCAAACAAAGATTGCTTAATGGCTGAAAGGTCAAAGAATTCTTGAACGCAAAATGAGGTTAAGAAAGCATTTTTAAACTCTTTGGTCGTCAAAGAGACATTATAAAATATTGTACTTGTTGCGATTAAAGCCGAGATTGTTTTAGGCAACATGAATTCTTTTGAACGCAACAAAAATGATTGTGCTATTTCCAGTTCGCCCTTTATTTTCTTTGTATAAATTTGTTTATCATTTACCCATTTTAGATGATTTTCTGATTTGTTTTTCTTCCAGGGTGGATTGCCCAAAATGAAATCCACTTCTTCTTTTTTAATAACCTCATTAAAAGCATTATCTCCATTGAAAAAATCAGAACAGAATAAATTTTCATCTATTAAAATCGGGAAATGGAAATTATCAAGAATCGTTTTTGGGTCTTGATAGTCAAGAATAGCAATATAAATAGAGAAGCATGTTACTTTTAGAGCTTGTTCATTTATATCTATGCCAAATAAATTGTTTTCGGCAATTTCTCGCAACCGCACTTTACTAACCTTAAGGTCTTTATTGAGGGAAATCTCTCTATCAACCATTCTTCTAAAAGACTGGACAAGAAAAATTCCAGATCCTACCGATGGATCGAATACTTTACATTCAGCTATCTTTTTATTTTCTTTTTTTGAAAAGAACTTATCAAGAGTATTCGATAAAATATAGTCAACAAGAAAGGAAGGAGTATAAACTGCAGAATGTAAGGCCCTTGTTTCTGGGTCAATCAAAGCCTCATAAATTCCACTTATTAACTCTACAGGTATAATACTAAAGTCGAAGACTTCAAAATAAAAATCAAGTCCATAAAATAAACTGCCTTCTGCTGGCATTTCGCCACTAAAAATGTTTGCTAAGTCGTTTGCTTGTTCTTTTGAGATTTGAAATTTGACATCTTTAAAAAGAACACCATTAAACTTGTTATTTAAAACACTAAAAAAATCGTTCAGCTTTCTAGGCTTTTCAATTAACTGAATAAATGATTTTCTACGACTAAGTTTATCAGTTCCTTCAATATATGTTTCATCTAGCTTAACACCCCTATCAATCAGGTATCTAATAAAAATCAAACGCAAAATCAAAGTATTTGCTTTGTCGTCTGTAAGGTTATTTTCAAAATCTATGCGTGTTAAATTTTCTCTTACTGACTTAATATTTTCAAACAGTTTTTGACTGACACGTTTTTCTTTAATACTTTTCTTATAATAGTTTAATTGTAGCCATCTCCAAGTCCCTCCACTTTGTAAATTCCAAAAAGAGAACTCTTTATTTCTCTCTTCCGTTGACATAGATATTTTTTCGAGCCTTTGACTTCTTTTATCGTAAGCAAAAGCATTGTAAATTTCTATGTCGTTATCTTTTATAATAAAAATAATCGGAGCTTGGTCGAAGGACCATACCTGTTTGTGTATCTCGTCTTCTCTGTGAACGTTACCACTTGTAAGGTCAAAAAATAAAATATAAGGCTGTGAGTTAAAAATATAAAAAGCTGTCGGTGAAATAATTCTGAGCTTGCTAATAGTGTCTTTGGAGACAATAGATTTCCAGTCCTTTTTTTCAAAAAAGAAAACAGCTTGATTATCTACCAAGTCCAAATCAAGCAATAATTGCATTAACCCTGTACTCGCCAATATTTTTTTGCCAAAAATATGGAAAAAAGAAATACGCTTTGCTAAAATAATTAGCTAACAGGAAGTAAATTTTCCTTTTCATTTGGATTAATGTAATTCCCTTTCGAATAAGAGAATTGCATTAAAATGGGTCTTTTAAAAAACATCGTTTAAATTAGATGAATGGAAGTTATCTGCTTAGAAGAAAAAGCCTTTTATGCTTTGGTCGAGCAGGTCGTATCACGCCTGCAAGAAAGCCATAGTGAACAAAAAGAAAAATGGATATCCGACGAGCAAGCCATGACCCTGCTCAACATCAAGTCAAAAACAACATTGCAGAAGCTAAGGGACGAGGGAAGGATACGTTTCTCTCAGCCGCAGAAAAGGATTATCCTTTATGACCGTGATTCCATCAGCGACTACCTCAACAAAAACGCAAAAGACACCTTCTAGCCATGGGCAATGCACAAGATAACAACAGCAACTATCAGCAGGGCTTCAATGAGGGCTATCTTATAACAAAGCACCTGCCTGAACTCTCCAATGACCTTGCAAAAATCAAGAGCGAAACCCCACGCATGGAAGGTTTCCGTGACGGCAGGGAACAACTTATATTGGACAGGTCACATGAGCGTGAGCCTGAATGGTTGAAGACTTTTTCAGACAACACCAAAGAGAAAACCCATACGCCCCGTAAAGATGACAAGGACATTGACCTTGATAGATGACAACAGCCAACTATGTACAATGGCCGATTGAAATGATTAGATACAGTTTAGTCGATTCCAAGTCCTTCGTGCATTTCCCGCCATTCTTTTCCAAATGCTATGCTTTCCAATACAGCCTTCCGCTTTTCCTCTGGTAAACATTGGATGCAGCTTGGATATTGAATGCCCTTGTAGTTCTCTTTACATTGAGGGCATAATTCCATCCTATATAGGTCGTAACCAGAGGCACATCTTTTGCAAGCTGTTATTGTGTCCTCGAATGATAGATATTTGATGTCATCGTTTAGGTAAAGTAAAAACGCCTTTTTCTCTATCGTTGCGGTGTCCTTAGCTACTGCACGCTCTCTTTGCAACCAATACCTGACACTTGACAGGTTATGATCATTTTTCCATTTTTTTGATATAAAGCACTTATCCCGAACTTCTATTGCGTCCTCATTCTCATAAAAGATTGAGATAAGCTCATCAACTGATTTATAAACTGGCTCATCAAATTCGCACTTACATTCTGTGCAACGATATTGCGGGATTTTTCTTACCCTTCTACTAGGATTACTACTCTTACAATTCGGACACAAAGAAGTGGGTGCATAATCATAATCTTTTAGTATGTGATTTCTAAATTCAGATTTATCAACTACAGAATTAGTGTTGATGTAATCTTTAGTATATGCCCTTCTTACTTCTGTTAGATACTCGGAGTATTTCTTGGGGTGAGAAAGATGCTGTAGCGTTAACGTCTCTGTGCCATTACAAATTTGACATTTGTCTTTAATCAATTTAGCCCTTCTTTCTTTCCAGTCCTTTGTATGCCAAGATTTTTTTCCTTCTCCGAAATCCTTCCAATATTGTTCTTGTGCGAATGCTATTTCAATTTCGCCATTTTCCAACTTGTTCCTTAATTCGATGCGTTCGCTATACGTCAACATATAAATATTCGGTTATTCTTTACAGATAGTGTTAGTTAAATTTACTGTAACAGTACAGATTGCTACCTTTCATCCTTATCATCTGCCTTATCGCGAACGGTTGAGATTTTTTCAAGCTGCCTGTCGGAGTTAAAACCCAGCAAGTCCACAAACCTTGATTTTTGCTGTTTCTGTTCGCCGTTCGGAACTACTTCCGTTTTCTCAATACCAGCCTGTTCAAGTGCTTTATCAGCCTTCACAAAACGGGATACTGGAACAGCTTGGCCTTGCCTTTCAAATATTTCAGTCAATCGTTTGTCGGTATTGAAACTTAGAAGGCCAAGACGGTTATCAAGGTTGCTTTTACCATCTTTGGCATCAATGTTTTTCTCCTTCTCAAACCTCTCTGGATAAAGCTTTTCCTCGGCTTCCTTTCTGACCTTTTCTTGAACTTCTTGTGGCAGCTTCATGAGCAGGACTTCAACCTTACTCATCGCATGTTGCTTGAACAGGCCGATATTGTTTTCGAGCTTTGCCTTGTCCTTTGCCGTCTGGGTGATGTCGTCCGACATGCCAGGCGGATTGTAGTTGAACTGTATTCTGCCCCTTGCCTCTATCTTCCTTATATCGCCTTCCAGTTTCCTGACATCTTCCATCGTCGTTGAAACCACATGGTTAATCTCCGCAATGACCGGCGAATAGTCCTTTGATATATCAGCCATAAAAGGGATTTTGATTGAACAATAAGAAGGGTCATGCTAAAATATGAAAAATTATCCCTTCATGAATCCTGTCCGTTGAGAAGGTCTGACATGCCGCACCAGCATAAGGTTCTCGTCTCAAAATTTTACGTTCCCAAACCCACCGCAACGGATGGGCCTCTCCGAGGAGCTGCCCATGAACAACGCTTCTTAACCCTCACCAACGATATTGAAGAACAGCTACTGACAGTCCTTAAAAACCCGCCACCAAATGCCATTGCATGGAAGGATTTTGAGGCCTACGCAACGGTGCTACCAGAGTTTCAGGAAGAAGCGTCTGGACTCATCACCCGCTTGTTAGGCTACCTGCCCATTCATGCCGTTCTGCTCCCTCAAGAAGTCCTTATCAGGAAAGAGATAGACAGGTTCCTGAATAAAAAAGAACTGCCTCAACAGGAATTCGAGGACAATATCTACAGGCTCATCATGCAAACCCGCAACCTCGACATGGAGAAGGGGGGATGGATTGAAAAGTGGATCTATGACAAGGATGACATGGACAGGTACATGTACAACTATGCACCCTATATCAGTATGGCAAGGGAGAGGCTGTTCCTGTTCTTTGAATATTACCCAGACCTCATCCATTCGCTCGATGCGGAACTATTGCTGCGAAGCTATATGTGCAGATATGGGTTTGGTACGAGGGAACAACTCAGTTCGGCTTTCGACTACAAGGTGCTGACGATTATCAGGTATCGTGAAATCATGCACAAGGAAGGCAAGGCCGCAGCCGATGCTTCTTTCCTGCTCGGCAAATAGATAGCAACAAATAATAAAGCATGAAGAAATATATCCTTCCGATTGCTTCTTTTTCTGAATATGTTGTTGTAGGTTTATGCAGCCCCCTTAAAAAACCTGAATATGGACAACCCATTATTTAGTGATAAGGACTATCTCGATACACCACTTATCAACCTCTCTGGCAAAGGAGATTGGACGGTAAGGAATGCCGTCGAAGGACTGCAGGTGTTTGGCGGTATCGGCTCTGGCAAGACATCGGGCTCTGGCCGCATGGTTGCCCTTAAATACCTTGAAGCTGGCTTCGGTGGCCTTGTCCTGACCGCAAAGCCAGATGAGCGTGAACTGTGGGAAAATGATTACTGCAAGATAACAGGCAGGAGCAAAGACCTCATTGTTGTCTCCCCATCAGAAAAGGATTACTTCAACATCCTTGAATATGTGTCCTCGCCTGACGGCACGGAAAAATCAACAACTGAAAACATTGTCGAAGTCCTGAAAACCGTTATCAATGCAAGCGAGCAAAAATCGGGCGGTGGGCATAATGACCCTTTTTGGGAGAACGCCCTTGATATGCTCATGTCCAATGTCATCGACCTTTGCCTATTGGCCTATGGCAAGGTCTCTGTCCAGCTTCTCTATGATATAGCCCAGTCCGTGCCGAGGCAGGAAACCGAACTGACGGAAGCCCCTAAAAACATCTCCGCCTATTACAAGGCTTTCAAACTGGCAAAGGAAAATATCAAGACCCAAGAACATGCTTACCTAAAGACCCTCACCGAAGAGGAACTTGAAAACTTGACCTATGATAAAGGCATTTATGAAGCTGAAATCTGCGAAAGGCTCGGTGATGTGCGGACATTGAAAATGATTGACCGTTTCTTTACAGAGAGCTTCCTGAACCTTAACGAAAAAACCCGTTCGATTATCGACTTCTCATTGACGGGATTTTTGTTCTCGCTATTAAGGGAACCCATCTTTTCATTGTTCTGCCGCCATGCCTCGACCTTCACGCCAGACGACTGCCTGAACGGCAAAATCATCCTGCTGGACATACCCGTCAAGAAATACCACAAGGTCGGCCGTGACAGCCAGATCATGTTCAAATATATCTGGCAGAGGGCAATGGAGAAAAGGGATACCAAGGATAATGGCCGCCCTGTCTTCTTATGGGCGGATGAGGCTCAGAACTTCCTGCATGAGCATGATGCAGAGTACCAAGCCACAGCAAGAAGCAGCCGCATCGCCACGGTCTATATCTCGCAGAACCTGCCGAACTACCTTGCCAATATGGGCGGTGCGAAACCTGAATACCGAGTGAACAGTTTCCTAGGCACACTCGCCACCAAAATCTTCCATGCTAATGCCGATATAGAAACCAACCGCTATGCATCGGAACTTATCGGTGACGACTTCTTTGAAGAGACGAGCAAGACCGCAACGGCGGCAGGGCAGTTCTCCAGTTCCCGTTCCCGTTCCATCAAGACCGACCGTGTGGTCAGACCCGAAGAGTTCGGGCAGTTAAAGACAGGTGGGCAGCTTAACGGCAGCCGTGTGGAAGGCTACATGCACCTTCAGGGCAATACGCTCCAAAATGGGCTGAACCATATCAAGGTACAGTTCAACCAAGAATATATTCCTCAACCACAAAACACCTGACCATGCAAAAAAACCTGTACTACCGCAACACCATCAAAAGACAAGGGGCTTTGACCGACTGGTTCCTTGGGTTCTTCAACTCCTTGGCATCGCCAACCCGTGAGCTGCTCGAAGTGTTCATCCGCAAGGATTTTGGCGAACGTTACTTTAGGCTGTCCTCCGTTATCACCTTGACCCTGTTCCTTATCGCCATTCCCTTTGTTCCAGCCTTCGTCATGAACAGCAGCGGCGGCAGCGGAGAAATGGATAATGAACTGCGGCATGAATTCACAGAGGTAAACGGCAAGGCCTATCTTCTTAAATATTATCTCACTTGGTATATTTTCCTTGGCTGTTTCGTGGCGGTCAGCATCAAGCATCATAAACAAATCAAGCGTAGCCCCTCTGTGTTCGACTTCGCCAAATACAGCAAGTGCAGCGGCACGATTAACCCCTTTTTTTATAAAATAAACCTGCCATTCATCAGGACGGATACCCGAACCATCGAGACCATCTTCGAGCCTTTACCCTTCTTTCTAGCTGGGCTGGTGTTCATGCTTTTCGGGCAGGGGCTTGGCTATCTTCTGGTCTTTTGCGGCATCTGCTATTCCCTAAGCTATGTTGCCGCCTACCGTGTCGGCGACAACTTTATCATGGACATGATTGATGAAATGATTTGCAACGAGGAACTCGAAAAAGCCTTTCTCGGTACGGGCAATAAAGCTGAAACCAAGGGTTTTGACATGGTAGGCCAGAGACCGACCGACCCCGAACTTGCAAGAAAGCTCATGTCAAGAATGGTGGAAACCGAAGAAGTAGTCGAAGCCCGTTAATCACCTAAGCTGTGCGAAGCATCGTGTCCTAAACCCTCCTAAGCTGTGCTTAGGGAAGATGTCTGATGGTTTTTGCTTAACGGAAGCCCAAGCATTCTTAAGCACAGCCCAGCACTGCTCACCAGGTTATCCATTTGCCATGAACACACAAACTGCCGACCGATTACGGAAACGGCTGTAAGCTGGTACTTATGATACGCATGATTCAAAGCAGTTCGGCAGGGCATGCCAAGGCATATTTCAGCGATGCCCTGTCGAAGTCCGATTACTACACCAGCGACCAAGAGCTTGCTGGCTTTTGGCAAGGGCGACTTGCCGAACGGCTCGGTGTGTGTGGGGCAACCAGCCGTGAAGATTTCTTTGCCCTCTGCGAAAACATCCACCCCATAACAGGCGAACACCTGACCCCCCGAACAAAGGAAGACCGAACAACGGGCTATGACATCAATTTCCACTGTCCGAAATCCGTGTCCGTCCTGCATGTCTTCGCCACAGACGACCATATCCTGAAAGCGTTCCAAGAGAGCGTTGCCGAGACCATGAACACCATAGAAGCCGATAGCAAGACAAGGGTCAGGCAGGGCGGCATCTATGACGACCGCAGCACGGGCGAACTGATATGGGCGAACTTCACCCACCAGACGGCAAGGCCTGTGGAAGGTTTCTCACCTGACCCTCACCTACATAGCCATTGCTTTGTGTTCAACGCCACTTGGGATGATGCCGAGCAACGGATAAAGGCTGGGCAGTTCCGTGACATCAAACGGGATATGCCTTTTTATCAGGCACAGTTCCACAAGGCACTGTCTGACCGATTGATAGGGCTTGGCTACAGTATCAAGCGAACCGACAAGTCATTCGAGATTGAGGGCGTACCCGAACGAGTGGTCGGGCTGTTTTCCAAACGCACCGACGAGATTGGCCGCATGGCAAAAGAGAAGGGCATCACCGATGCCAAGGAACTCGGTGAGCTTGGGGCAAGAACGAGAGCCAAGAAACAGAAAGGTACGAGCATGGACGAGTTGAAACAGCAATGGAAAGCCCAGGTCGAAGTCCTCGGGAAAGAACAAGGCGAAGGGAGAAAAACCGTCCGCTTTGCCCCCGAAAAGGAAAGCCCAGAGCTTACCGCCCAGCACTGTATCGACCATGCCCTTTCGCACTGCTTTGAACGGGCATCGGTGACGCCCGACCGCCGCCTGCTTGAAACGGCTTACCGCCACGGTATCGGCAACAGGTCGGTTTCGGTGGATGGTATCACCAAGGCATTCAAGGAAGACAGCCGCATCATCCATGTGCAGGAGAAATCCCGTTTCCTCTGCACGACCAAGGAAGTGCTGAACGAAGAAAAGCAGATGGTCGCACTTGCCCGTCAGGGTCAGGGCAGACTTATGCCGCTCTATGCGGTTGCCCCGACCCTAACCCTCACGGGTCAGCAAGCCGAAGCGATTAGTCATGTGCTGACCACGCCGCACCGGGTTTCCATTATCAGGGGTGCTGCCGGCACGGGAAAGACCACGCTCATGAAAGAAGCGGTGGAACATATCAACAAAGCTGGCAAACAGGTAACGGTCATCGCCCCAACCGCCAACGCCTCCCGTGGGGTATTGAGAAGTGAAGGGTTCGAGAAAGCGGAAACCGTTGCCAAGTTCCTGACCGATGAACAGATGCAGCAAAGCATCAAGGGGCAAGTGCTGTGGGTGGATGAAGCAGGACTGCTTGGTACAAAGGATATGCTTGCCCTATTGGATGTCACGACAAAGCAGAATGCAAGGCTTATCCTTGGCGGTGACACTCGCCAACATGCAAGTGTGGTGCGTGGCGATGCTTTGCGTATCCTCAATACGGTGGCTGGTATCACTTCTGCCGAGGTGAGCAAGATATACCGCCAGAGGAACGAGCAGTACAAATCAGCAGTCGAGGATTTGTCAAAGGGCGATGTCGCAAGTGCCTTTACCAAACTTGATGCCATGGGGTCTATCAAGACCATCGACCCGATGAACCCCAATCAGGTTCTGGTCGATGATTACATGGACATTATCGCCAAGGGCAAGACTGCCCTTGTGATTGCCCCGACCCATGCCCAGGGCGAAGCGGTCACCACGGAAATCCGCAACCGCATGAGGGATGCAAGTCTTATCGGCAAAAAAGAAATCACTGTCCAGAGGCTTACCAACCTCAACCTCACCGAGGCACAGAAAGCCGATGCAAGGAGTTTCCAAAACGGGCAGTTCGTGCAGTTCACACAGAACGCACCAAACTTTATACGTGGCAGTCTGTGGCGTGTCGAAACCGTGGATGAAAAGAAAGTGCATGTCATCAGCAAGGATGGCATGACCCAGCAACTGCCGCTCCACAAGAGCAGGAACTTTGACGTGTTCGTGGAGAGCGAGATGAGCCTATCGAAAGGCGACCAGCTCCGCATCACCAAGAACGGTTTTGATGACAACAAGAAGCGGCTCAACAATGGCCACATGCTCGAAGTGCAGTCCGTCACCAAGGGCGGCAGCATCATGCTTCGCAACACATTGAGCCATGCGACCTACAGCATTGATAAGGATTTTGGGCATATCGCCCATGCCTATTGCATCACCTCCTATGCCTCACAGGGCAAGACTGTTGATGAAGTGCTTATCTCGCAGCCAGCTTCGACATTCCCTGCGACCGATGCAAAGCAGTTCTATGTATCGGTCTCCCGTGGCAAGCAAAGGGCAAGGGTCTATACCGATGACAAGGAAGCCTTGCTGCAACATGCAAGCGAGATGGGCGAAAGGAAATCAGCCATGGAACTGGTCAACAAAAGCAAAACACATAAGGAAATTGTGCAGCAGTCCGAGCGTGTGAAACAACAGGACACAAAGCCGATAACGAAATTACCACCATCCAAAACAAAACAAAAAGAAGGTTATGAGCTTGACATTTAAAAGCGACAAGGAGCAGCCCAAAGAACAGCCAGAGCAAAAGGACATCGAGCTTTACGATGTACATAGTTCAGTCCGCAACGTGTGCTTTATTCAGGCAGATGGCAAGCGGATGTTCCTGAACTATGCCTACTTAGTGTCGGGCGAATACACGCCCGATGAAAGCAGCATCACGCTTGCGTTCACAACGCATACGGTGACGCTGAAAGGAAGCAACCTTGAAGGGCTGTTCGGGCAGTTGATGAACCATGAACTTAAGCGAGTGCAAATAATTGACAAAAGATATACTGAATTAAATAAAACAGAAAAGAGTGTATCTTCCATCATCGTTAACCAATTAAAAAACTAAATAATAAATCAACCATATGAAATTCCTAATACCATTCATTGCTGTTCTTTCTTTAATAGCATCAATTTTATCCATTATATATAAATGGGATAATTCCGTTTCTTGGGTTGTTATTGGACTTACTGACCTTTCGCTATTAGGCATACTATTTATATCAGCCCACATTAGTGACGGCTATATTAAATGGCAAGAATGTCTGCCCAATGGAAAATTGGGGCTGTTTTACTTTTTTTTATTTATATGCAGTATAGTTTTATCTTTTGGTAATATATTCTTATCGTCTCGCTGCTATTTCAATCAAGATTATACTCATATTCACGACTGGAAAGATGCCTTATATGTAAGTGTAGGGATTATCACTACTGTTAATTTTGGAGACTTCGTTCCCAAGGGCACATATACTAAATTAGCAGCTACTCTTGAAATTGTAAGTTCAGTGATTTTATTTTTAGGAATATTTTCCATTTTGGTTTCTAGCATATCAGCCTTCCCTAAAAAAAACAAATAAATGTGGAAAGGTTATAACAAAAATTTAAATGGAAGGCGAATAAAACGCCGCGAATTGAAAAGACTTACAGGACACTCTTTTGATGAATGGTGTTCACTTACGGGGCTTTTTGTATCTCCATTTCCTGAAGACTTTATTTCAAAAGGTCAAATATTAATTCGTGGAGAATATCCCAAATTCAAAATGAGAGCTGAAAATAAAAATGTGAAATTCGATATAGAGGTTGATTTATTAAATGGAATAATTTTCACAGAAAATTTTTTATTAAGAGATACGGGCAAGAAAAGAGCCACTGCCGCTTTTTCCGAACATTTGAGAATAGCCACCGCAATGGGATTTATAGAATTACAATGCTTAGCTTATGGTGGCCTTTCTGAACAAAGCAATAAAAAGTATTTTCACGGCTATTACACTTGGGCCAAATTTGGCTTTACAATGAGTAAGCTAGACGAGAGAAAATTCATCGAAAAGATGATTTTGGAAAAAAGCGATGATAGATGTTTACAACGCCTTATTAGAAATAAGCAAGGGCTTGATATTTGGAAGAGGGTTGGAGATATGTGGCTAGGCCATTTCGATTTGAAAGAAAAATCTATAAATAGAAGAATATGGAATCTCTATCTAAAAGGTTGGTTTAATTGAATGAAATTCTGCTGAAACCTTTTTGAATTCTTCTTCAATTTTCTCCATTTTATTCTCAAATTTAATAATGTATCTCTTGTCGTCTTTTGAGGCCTCATTAAAAGTTGAAGTATAACCTTTCTCAAGTAAAGAGTGAAGAATCCTCATTTTTTTTGAGAGAATTGATTGCTTTTCAAATTCGTTAGAAAATTTTATGCTTTTTAAGATATGCACAGTTGGCCACTTAATTCTTAATGTTTTTCCAAGGCTAGTATCAACAGCAACACTAGCTGAATTGCCCTCCTTTGTCAAAACATTAATATTTGATTTGGTTTTCGCCATTACGTAAAGCCCTCCCTTTTTCTATGTAAAGCTAACCTTTTAATTTCTATAATTTTTAGATTAATGTTTGAATATTGTTACAATTGCTAATTCTTGCGTTAGGGATAGAAGCGGAAAGCCAAGAGGCATGAATGGCGAGGACTTGCAGCGAATAGCCCGACCGAAGGGAACGCTCAAATTTTCTCTCAATACAACAACTTTTGCAGGAAAAAATATGCTTGAAGATTATAACTACACGAATTTTAATAAACCTTATCTTTATTGAGGTCGAATTTAAAATTTTGATTTAAAAAATGCTCAAATGGGTATCAACGGTCGCCCAACGCTAGAAGTGTTTTCCTGGGTTGCAGGAATATTGGGATTTATATTAGCCCTTGCCCTTGCCCTTCCCTCATTTTTGCCAAGTCAACATGAAAAGTCGAGTTCCAAACCTGTGAATTTATTTTTATCGAAAGGAGAAGCATTTCTAAGAAAAAACGATTTGGACAGTGCCTTATTTTACTTTAATCAAAGTACGATTGAAAACCCAAAAGATGAAGAAGGGTTTTACAGCTTAGGGCTTGTTTACATGATGAAGAAAGATTTTCCCATAGCTATTGAAAGCTTTACAAAATCAATAAAACTGCGACCGAAATACGTGGATGCTTTTGTCAAAAGAGCAACGATTTATTTTGACATGAAAGAATTTGGCATCGCTCTTTCCGATATAAATTCAGCAGCAAAAGTGGAGCCCGATAACGTAGAAGTGCTAAATTTAAACGGATTAATATTAGACCGACTTAACAACATTGCTGAAGCTAAAGAGAAATTTGAGAAAGCAATAGAACTTGACCCTAACAATCCATCTATACATTATAATCTGGCATTAACGAGGGCTCGATATTTTCCTTTTGTTCAAATGATTGGAAGTGCATGGCATAGTAAATTAACTACAGAAGTCCCTAAGATGCATGATAGTGCAATCTGGAATTTGAACACCGCAATATCCTATAAGGCAAACTTCACAGACGCCTATTTTGCAAGGGGAAAGATTAAACTTGATAACTACTATTTCTATAACTCCTTTGTGTCGCATAAAGCACCTAACACCAATATGTATGATGAAGCAATTACTGACTTTACGCATACTATTGAAATGGATACAAACTTTTCAGAAGCATATTTTTTCAGAGGGATCGCAAAGAGTTTGAAAGGTGAATCCATATCAGCGTCTGAAGATTTCAAAAAAGCAAAACAAATGGGATTGAAATTGGATTCTAAAGTATCAAACATATCGAATTTGTCACATATTGGAAATGATTATTTATCTTCTTACATTTTATACAAAAATCAAGTTGCTAATTTCTAGACTCATATTTTCCTGCTCAATTGGTAATAATTCTTTATCTTTAACTTGGCTCAGCAGGAGCCAGACGCCCACCATCGCAAAACTGTGTCAGTACTGCATTTGACTACATTTGAAAACCTTTTATTCTCGCTATTGAGAAGTGGTTGGTGGGCGACATTTTTCTAGTGGGAACTAAAATAGTTTTTCAATGGACAATCAGAAACATACCCTCGCATTCATCAAACTTCTGGCAAAAAAATATAAAAGGGAAACAGGCGTAAGCCACCTACAAGCATTGGAAGCCATTTCAAGGCAACAGGGATATTCCAACTGGGCTCATTGTCAAAGAGAACTTTCGCAAAAAACTGTTCCTGTCATTAAGCCTAAAGAAGTTTTAGTAATACCACAAATCAGTTTTACGGATTGGCTGACCAAGCATAAAAACAGGGATTCACCTTTAGGTGATTTAGCACAAGATATGATGCGAGATAGCACATGGCCTTCATATAACACGCTAGAGGAGTACGATAATTATTTATATTTTAAAGGGGCATATTTTCGTGCCCATGATGCCTTGAAAAGGGCATGGCGAAGCTATAATGCTTATTTGAAAAGAAAAGCCTGCCCTGTGATTGATAAGCCGAAATCCAAGAAGTCAACAATTCAACAACATGAGTTGCGTAAAATTGTTTATCTTAAGAATGTTACCCCGCTCCATTCATCAAAGAGAACTACGGAGCAGTTTGGCATAGGCGATAAGGCGTGGATTTCATGGGACGGTAGTAAGGCGATACCTGTCACCGTTACAAAAGCAGATGAGAGGAATTACTCTGTAAGGCCAGAGCGTCCTTTAAAGATAGCAGGCAGATCCCAATACTCATTGTTTCTTGACGAAGTACGTAGTACGCCGGAACTCGCTTGCATCAATCGGGTTACTTCTTAGAAATTCCAAAAAGCCCCTGAACTCATCGGGGGCTTTTCAATTCAACTTGGCTGCCATATCTTTTTGCTTGATACGGGCATTCATCGGAATGCCTTAGAGGTAAATTCTCTCACTGCAATTCATTAAATTTGGAAAAGGCTATTATGGGTGCTGTCCTAAAAAAAATTTTAAATGATTAATGAAAAAACCCTTGAAGCAAGACTGCATAGTGTCTTGGAAAACGTTTTTCCCACATTCAGAGACATGAATGTTATTCATCAACAATCATTTTCCATCAAGTTTGGGCATCATGCAGTAAAGGTTGATTTGAAAGACCCGTCAACCTACCCCAACAGGGCCATTTTTGACATGCTGCTGACCTGTGCGGGCAAGAACGTGATGCTGGTCGAATTAAAAAATGAAGAACTACAATTAGATGAAGAAGATGTTAAGCAAGGCCTATCTTATACACGGCTTATCGAGCAGATGCCCCCTTTGGTACTTATCTCCAATGGTCATGACAATCTTTTTTATGACACCTACTCAGCACAGAAACTGGATGTCAAGGAAGTTGATTTCGCATTTATTGAAGCACGTATAAGGCAGTCCTTTGAGCTGGCAACCAGTGAGTTCAGGAACACGGTCGAACTCTTGTTGAACAAGGAACCTGAACTTGTTGGGAAAGTAATCAGGAAGATTAGCCAAAGCAATTTGGATATACAATGCGGTGATATTTACGACTTAGACAATCCTATTTGCAAGGAATTTCAAATAGGCCGCCGCCTCGTTCATAGGATGGGCAAAGCTGTTGAGAAAAAAGGTGAAGTGATTGGCCTGCTCGGCCAAGCATTCTCTGGCAAGACCTGCATACTTTACCAGTTTTTCAGGAACTATGGTTTTCAAAAAAACAAATATGTCCTGTATGTCGATTTCAAAGAAGCAAGCTTTTCACTTTTTCAGCATCTGGCGAATGAATTTGCGAAGGAAACAAAAGGAACGGTTTCAAAGGAAAAGATTAGGGAATGGCTTATTTCCATGACTGAAATCAATAAGCAGACGCGGTTCATACTGCTTGTAGATAATTTGAAAAAAAATGTTGCCAATGAGGTTTTCAACGAGTTCTCAGAATTAATAGAAATGTTCAGGGGAACGAGGCACTCGATTATATATTCCGTGGATGAATGGGGGTATGGTCAGCTTAAAAAAAGCCCAGATAGAAATTATAGGTCGCTGCTAGGCAAGCTGACCAAAATTTTCCGCATTAAGGATTTAAATGAGAAGGAGTATGAAAGAGTAAACAAGCAGCTCTATAAAAACGTAAATGCCATTATTCAACATGGCGGCAAATTCTGTTCAGATTATAGAAAGGTGAGAATTTTGAGACGGATAGCATTGTCAGTGCCTCGTACAAGTTCGCCTATTGAGGGGGGATACCAAAAGATACAATCAGTTGCCAATCTGAAGCTTGTTACGACCATTGCGGCCAACCCTATTTTCACTGAAGAAATACATTTGGTCTATAGCCAACTTGCAGCAGCATTTGTCATTGACAAAAATGTAAGAAAGAAAAATCCCGACTTGAAATTTGCCGCAATAAGCAACCACGCCATATCAAAATTCAGCCTCGAAAAAATTGTTGGCAATGAATACGACAGTATCATTAAAACAGACCTTGTCGTTGAAACAGATATAGCCCTTGGTAAGAAAGCAGTGCTGCCAAAGCTGGATGAACTTATTACTGTTAATGCCATAGATTACATTTTTAGCATCATCAAATCAAAGTTCGATAAAGAGGAAGATGCCGACAAAATCTATCGGACATTCATTGATTTCTGTTCACCCTACCCCTCGGGTGACATTGTAGCCCATGGGGTTCTGGAGAAAGTCGGTCAACTTGATGTTGACCTTTTCAACCATTTCTTATCGTCAATGCTGGAGGAACCACCTGTAGATGAAGCGGTAAAAAAAGGAACCCAAGTAATGGTGTTATTACCTGGTCGTGATAAACCCATGAGACTGGAATTTGGAAGTGACATGCCAGACTGTGTCCTTATCGCTGAACATTTCCCTTACATGGTTTTAGCTAATCTACTAAGTCGTCCAATGCTCGGCGAAACGGCAACCGAGGAAACAGGATATGAAGCTTATCTTGAGGTTTTTTATCGCGTTGCATCGGTCCCGCAAATGATTTGCAGGATAGGCAAAGACTTTGCAGGGTTTAAGGTTCAGCCTATTCCTGAAGTTGGAACATTTCTAGCATTGGAGAATGGGATTATCGATATTGCCACTCATTCAATGTATAGTGTCTTTTTGAGGCAACCACAACTGATTGAAGCCCTTTTGCAAAAAGGTAAAGAGGAACTGAACTACCATTTGCTTTGGCGAATTTTAACGGTGGCCTCTGCTGCCCAAACCATTGTCGATGAAGATATTTCGAGAAGGGCGAGGAGTATTGTTGGGCAGGTTAAAAAAATATTTTTCGAGAAAATTACCGAAACTATCGGGATTGATAATCCAAGTGACCTAGTTGGGTAGTATTATTAATTAATACATCAGGAGGCTAGATATTTATAAAAATCATCCATGGAATTAAACGCTTTTCTATTGCGTATCAAGAACCTCAAAAAAGTAAAAGCAATCTTTTGAAATTGACGAAGCTTTACATGGTCGATTGGTCGTCTTTTTCCGTGATGGACAAATGCGTCACGGACAGCATAAAAATAATTGCCAAGTTCACCTCCAATTTTAACGTCATCCGCTGCAAGAAGTTTGGGTAGCATATCCGTTTTAAGGATTGTCAACCCTTTCCCCTTCTTCAATTTTTCATCAATCAACACAGCCTCAAAATATGCAACAAGCTTAGCTACACGGTCATGCCAATCTATTACTGAAACAATCCTACTGAATGTTGTTACGGCATCCCTTACGACAAGACAGTAGTCTGTCTGTGATGCCTCTTTCACGAAGGATGAAAACAGTTCAAGTCCTTCTTCTTTAAGTTTGTTCTGCATAGCAGCACCAAGTTCTAAAACTGCAACGCCCTGACGGTTTAAAAGCATGAATTCAAGGGTGGACTGTTCAGATGGGTAAGAATGGATGACAGTGGATGCTTTCCCTTCATATGCCCTGTATTCAAGGTCAGGCATCGTGTGCTGATTATAAATGCCGTATTCATATAAAAGGCAGCGAAGGGCATCAATGGCAAATCCTGACTTGGCAAAAGCAATCTCTTTTGCTTTGTCACGCACACCCGAGCCTGTAACCTTAACATAGACGTTCTCTTTGAAACCTTCAAACGGGTCATTGCTTCCTTCGACTTCTTTGGCTGCCTTCTTGAGTTTTTCTTTTTCTGCTTGAATAAACTCGTCACTAAGAAAAGCTATCTCTATGCCCCCAAACTCCAAAGAGCCTTCAAGACCTAAAGGAGCAAGCACAAAGTAAAAGGTGTAGTCCCTATTTTCCTTTTCAAAGCATTGCAATAAATACGTGCTTAAAGTTTGTTCAGCACGCATGTTCTTATGCACATTGATTATCCAATCAAAGGCATGGGTTTCAATGAACTGGAATGTCGCTGACCTATCAAATGGCGGGATGTCAAGGAGAGGCGATAAACACTCCTTAAATGCACCATAATTGCTTTCTCCAAAACCAACAAAGTTTTCTCCAATAGTATTGAAAGCTGAAATAAGGCTGCCTGTAGGGTCTTGTTGTGTCAGCTTAAACTCTTGCACTTCGCCTAAATCATATATCAATGGAATGCCCCGGATGTTTTCCGAAGAATTGTTTGATTTAGGCAATGGCTTTGTTTCAAGCAAGCCAATAAACTTAAAAATATCATCATCTATTTCCGTGAACATTGGTTGAAGGTAAAGTGCTTTGTGAAAGAAAAGAAATCCTTTGGTCTCGTTATATGAGAATGCTTGTTTATCTTTACACCATAACGGCCCATAGCCGTTCCGACTTGGTACTTCCCTCACTTGTTTGAGGTGACAGAAAACCGCAGATTGCCTTCCCTCTGGATAAGGTATTATTAAATTTTATCATTAAAATTTGTTGCAGAAGATGCTCAAACCGTCATTCAGACGGGAATGCCGCAGGATATTACTGCTGTGCCTTCCTTACTTGAAAACGATTGGTGCTTTGCTGACGATAGCGGTTCAACTAAGTAAGCTATGGCATGCACACTAAGACCTATTGCCGCCAGCTTCGTTGCTGGCGGTTTTGCTTGCGTTGATATACGACTTAGTCGCCTGTTCAAAACTTTCCCCTATGCTTATTTTTTAGGGGTACAAGAAGGGGTATATTAGAAAGCTGTAATCGGATTTTATAAATTAATTCAACAGGTTCAAGAAGAAAATCAAATCCTATCATCGGCACCATTTTCCCTTTTCCCAACATCCACCAAGATTGACCAAACGCTCAAAAAAGCTTATAAAATAAGCGTTTTGTGCATCTATCCTGTTCACGGCTATTCGCTCAAAACCTCCCATAGCCGCCACATTTAGGGGTACATATGGGGGTATCAAACACAGTCCAGGAAAGCTTATACCCCCATGGCCAATTCCCTCACGAATACCGAATGCCAGAAAGCCAAGCCAAGAGCGGCTAAATACCGCCTGTTTGATGGCCGCGGCCTTTATTTGGAAGTTATGCCAAATGGCTCGAAGTATTGGCGTTTGAAATATTATTACCTGAAAAAAGAGCGGCTATTGGCCTTGGGCATCTATCCATCGGTCGGGCTTGCAGAAGCCCGCAAGAAACGGGATGACGCAAAGAAGCTTTTGGCAGAAGGCATTGACCCTTCCGAAGACAAAAAACAAAAGGAGCGGAAAGCTGTCATCAACGCAGGGAACACGTTTGAGGCCGTATGCAAGGAATGGCTTGAACTGAATAAGGAAAGATGGAGCGGCACCTATTACGACAACATCAGCAAGCGTCTGGAATTGAATGTCCTCCCTCATATTGGCAACAGGCCAATTGCCAATATAGATGCACCAGAACTGCTATTGATGCTGAAAAAAATTGAGAAACGGGGTGCCTATTACCTAAGTAACCGAATCAAGCAGGAATGCGGCCAGATATTCCGCTACGGCATTGCCACAGGACGTGGCACAAGGGACCATGCCGCTGATTTAAAAGGTGCACTGAAAACAAAAACGACTGAACACTTTGCAGCTATTGACCACAAAGAACTTCCCAACTTCCTGAATATTTTGCGACGGAATGATGCAAGACTTTACGCAAGGACCAAAAGGGGCATTGAACTGCTCATGCTCACTTTTGTCCGCACCAATGAATTGATAAAGGCAACATGGGTTGAGATAGATTTTGACAACAAGGTTTGGGAAATCCCAGCCGAACGCATGAAAATGAAAAAGCCCCATATCGTTCCATTGTCGGAACAGGCAATATTGTTACTGAAAGCACAAAAGGAAGAAACCGAATCCTTCAAGACCAGCCCTTGGGTTTTCCCAAGCCAAATCAAGCCGAGAGAGCATATGAGCAATGCGACTATCCTCAATGCCATCAAAAGGCTTGGTTTCAACGGAAAGATGACAGGCCATGGTTTCAGGGCACTGGCTATGACCACCATCAAGGAAAAATTGGGCTACAGGCATGAGGTAGTTGACAGGCAATTGGCCCATGCGGCAGGGAGCATGGTTGACCGTGCCTATGACCGTGCCCAGTTCCTTGATGAAAGGACAGTCATGATGCAGCGGTGGGCTGATTACATCGACCAATTGGCCGCACAGAAAGACAAGGTCGTGGACTTGCAAAAGGTTGTATAAGGGGATATTCATTTGACAGGATACCTCGGCAGCGACGCCATGAATGCCATCAGGCTTGCCTTGGATACAAAGGTTCTTTTGCCAATTTTCACAGCCGATAACGCACCCCTATTCATTAGGCTGTAGAGATACGTCCTTCCTATCTTGAGGGTGTTCAAGGCTTCAGAAACCGTAACATGCTCATCCATGTGTATCACCCCCTTTCCTAAACAGAAAGCGTAGGTAAGACAGTTTTTTCGGCCTGTAGCCCACTCACATACTCCACTGCCCTTTGTGCAAAGGATGCGGCCTGAAAGATGAATTTCTTGTCATTCTTCAGGACACTTAACCATGACTGAATATAGGCAGCATTCTGTTCATATTCTTTAGGCCCAAAACCTAAATCAGCCCCAAGGAAACAGGCACCGAGTTCCGCAACAAGCTCTTCCTTAGCATAGCCTTCATCGCCCCATTTGTGGCGGTTGAAATCACGGTTGAGGCGGCTTTGGTGACGTGTCCAATGGGTAAGTTCATGGGCAAGGGTGGCGTAGTAGGAACCTGCATCCGTAAAGCATTCAAAGGGCGGCATTTCGATGCGGTCGGTTGTGATGGAATAAGCGGCTTTGGTGCCTGAAAAAATCTCTGCCTTGGTCTGCTTGAAAAAGTCATCCCATTGCTCGTTACGCCGCTCCTGGTTATCGGCTGGCGGTGGCTCCGGTATTTTGTAAAAGGCTTCCGACAGTCCTTCAATCTGCGTGGCATTGAAAACGGTATAGACTTTCAGGAAAGGGATGTTCTGTATGCTGTCCTTGCCGTCGGCATCCTTTTCCTGCTTCTGGAAGGTATCGGCATAAACAACCTGCGTCCCCTTCTCTCCTTTTTTGACATGGGCCTTCATGGTGGTGGCCTGCTGGAAGGTCATCCAGTAAGGGGAGAGATAGCCTTTTTCTGCGGCTGTCGCCCAGAGCATGATGGTATTGATGCCCGTGTAAGGAATATCGTTCCAGCGGAGCGGACGCATGACATTGCCTGCAAGGTTCTCGTCGTTCCAAGGCTTACGCCATGTAAGTTCACCCTGTTCAAGGTCGGCAATGATTTTATTGGTGATGCGGTCGTAGATGTCGTTCACATTGTTGGTCATGGGATATGTTCCTCCTGTTGAAAAAAGGGAAATGGCGTGGGTGCTGGTCATAGGCTGCAACCTTGGCGGAAAGGCCATATAGCGGCTGTTGCCAATCACGAGGTTGAGGCCGTTGCCCTTGTCACGATGGAAAGCGGCACCGACATTCTTGCTATTCCCGTGCTCGTCCTTCATGAACAGGTAGAATGCTGGCTTCTGCTTTTCGTTTGACATTGTTCTTCTCCCTTCTCTTTTGCGTGTTACCCTTTCGGGCGATGCCTACCCAAAGCCAGCAGCGGATGCAGTGTCATACATGAAAATTGGGGGCAACCTTCAGGGGGAGCCGAATTTCCTGTTGACACGAACCGCATCCGCGTAAGGCAAGGTGGCCATTAAATGACCGAAGGGGTCATGCAGGCTTGAGGGAGTAAGCTGGCAACTGTTTCTTTGCAGGGGATTTGCCACGGGCTGTTTTCAGGACGATGTTATTATCAAGGAAAGAGGTATAGCCTTCCTTTGTCACGATAAGGTGGTCAAGGACGGGCAGACCGATAAGCCTGCCTGCCATCACCATTCGTTCGGTCAGCAGGATATCCTGTGTGCTGGGCTGGCTGGCACCAGAGGGATGGTTATGCGACACGATAATGCTGGCCGCCCTGCCTTTAAGGGCAAGGCCGAACACCAGCCGCAAATCGACAAGGCATTCATTGATGCCACCCGATGAAACGGTGGCGACCCCCATGCACCGGGCCTTGTTGTCCACCAGCATGACACGGAACTGCTCCTGCAGTTCGATACGGTCCATGTCCCAGCTTTCAAGGAACAGGTCGTAAGCATCACGGGAGTGAAGGATAACAGGAAGGTCGGAAGGCTTAATGTTGTTGCGGTAAACGAGGTCGATTTCACGGACGCGGGTGCTTGGCTTGATGTCGGTTATCATGGTTATTTCCCCCTTGTTAAAAAGATAGCCTGTAAGGATTGTTGGTGAGCTAACGGCCAAGCCTGTGCATATGCCAGGCATTGACATCCTTATGCGGCCTGTAGAGCTTGTTCATGGGCCTGAACAATAGTTTTTCCTGCTTGGCAAATTCCATCAGGGCCAATGTGCCTCTATTACCTGCCGCGTCGTTATCGAGCCATGAATGCAGGGTCTTGTAGGAATAGTTCTTGATATAGGGAATGGCCTTCGGGATGCAGGCAAGGGAGTTCAGGACAATCACATCGCCATCGAACTGATTATGTTTCTGGTGACACAGGGCTGACAGGAAATCCATGAAGCCCTCGAAGACATGGATATCCTCGGGCAAGGTCTTCGCTCCCCTGATAAAGGAAATGGTCTTGGGAGCAATGCTACCTTTGAACACCTTGTTGCGGAGTTCATAGCCATTGTTCTCATTGATGAAACCAAGGGCATAGAACTCCTTATGGGTGCGGACGTTTTCGACGCGTACCTGTTTCAGGTATTTACGAGCAAGGGATGCGGGGATGCCACGGTTGTCGAGATACCGCATAAAGCTGAAATGCTCCAACTGTGCAACACCGCGAAGCAAGAGGCTTACCGTGGATGCCGACTGTTCTTCCTTGGCCGCAAAACTGGTGAAACTGCCATGCATGTTTCCCAGCCAGCGAAGGGCATCGGCAGGGGTATGGTCCTCGCCTTGGTAATAGAGGTAATGGCAGACAAAATCGATGGTATTGCCGCCTTTGCCTTCTCCCCAGTCATACCAGACATTGCGGCCTTCATGGATATGGAAGCTGGCTGTTTTCTCATTCCTGAACGGCGAGAAATACCATATATCATGACTGTTCTGCTTGGAGACCTTGGCACCGATTCTATTCAGGATTGAAGACAAGTGTATGCTCTTGGCTTGTTCCATGTTCATGCGAATACCCCTTCACTCAATGTTGGCTGTTTGATACTTTTATTACGGTAATGTGTCTTGGAGTTATTGGATTTAATGACCAGGCAGCTATCCAAGAAGGCATCAAGGTCGGCTTTACGATAGCGGACTGAACGTCTTCCAACCTTGATAGGCTTGAGGTCATAGCGTTTCGTGCAGTCCCAAACAGCGAGTGTCTTTGGGGAAACCCCCAGGTATTTTGCAGCTTCTTTTCTGTTCAACAATGGTTCGAAAACATTGCTTCTTGTTTGCATATTCACCCCTTTTTTAAGTAGTCGATGACGAGGGCGATGGCTCAAGAAATGCCGAGCAAGCCCCATATCATCAGTATGGGGTATGTTTGACTAAGGCATGGAAACAATCTTTAGTTGTGTATAAATAATAATTACCGTTAAACAAGTTTATAAAAAATGACCCTTCAACAGCAGCTGTCAAAGGGTCTGTCATTGGTTGCCCGATGACTATTGGGGGTTATGAATTGATTCGTACTGGTTAGCGAAACGAGGCATTCCGCAACATCCGCTTTGCCTTATGTGCCTTCCAGCTTTTGTAAAGGAAGTAGATACCAATCGGCAGCAGCACCATACCAATCAGGAACACAAAGGTGATAGCACCAAGCACAACCAAGCAGATTCCATAGATAGCTGTTACCAATGCTGACGGTTCAGAATAGGCACCTGTGGTTTCGTTCCTGAATGCATGGATTTTGAATGTGCCTTTCTTTGTCTCGCCCACGGCTGTAATGGCATCGCCATCATGGAGGCTGACGCTGGATGTCATTTGCAGGCTGGCCGCTGTGGTACCAATCCTGAATACATAGGACTGGATGGAATTAATATTACCGTTCCTGCCGACGGTTCTTGTTGACTGGTCAAGGGCAGAGACTTGGCCTTTCTTTACGGTTAAGGACATAACTACTGGTTTTAAAATTTATAAATCTTTGATACGTTTCAATAAGCTGTAAACTGTTTGCACATGCCAATGTGTTTTGCCTGTATAGGTGGCAATACTCCTTTTGTTGAATTCCTTTGTCAGCGAACGCACACTCTTAAAGCCTTTGCTTTTCAGTTCGTCAACAACTGGTTTCATCTTCCGTGCGAATTCATCTGCATTCTCCTTATTCTGCTGCGACAGTACCAAGCGTCCGTAGATGCCGAGGCTCACTCCTCTCTTTTTGGCTTCTGCCAAAGCCTCTCTTGTTCTAAGGCTTATCTGCTCACCCTCATATTCAGCAAAGGCAGCCATGACGTGCAGCATGAACTTGTTTGCTTCCGGGTTGTCGACAGCGATAAAGTCAACCCCGCTTTCCATCAGCTTCGCGATAAAGAATGTATTGCGACCAAGTCTGTCGAGCTTTGCAATCAGAAGCGTAGCACTGCATTCCTCACACAGCTTCAATGCCTCCTGTAATACGGGCCTTTTATTACGCTTGGCTGACTCCACTTCCGTATGTTCTTTCATGAGTTCGAAATTGTACCGCTCGGCATAGTCCCTCACGGCTGTCTGTTGGGCTTCAAGACCAAGGCCGCTTATACCTTGACGTTTTCTTGACACCCTGTAATAAGGCACTGCTTTGTTCATAGGCACATGTCCGTTTGACCAAATGTGTACGTGCTACAATTACAAGCATACCGTACATGGGTAAACGAAGGATTACTTTTGAACAGTCATTCTAAAAAAATGTAGTGGAAGACCGAAGTGAGGTCGTGATTTTCAACGCATTTAGCAAGTCCAACATCCCGCACGGTTCATCGAAACAAGGCATAAGTGTTCATACACAAACCTTGGTTTGCATATGAACAAAAAAAGGAGAATATTTTTTGGGGAGATTGAAAATATTAAATACTTCCCTTGAGTGCGATAGAGGCTATCATGAGAAACAATGATTTCACGATGCAGGGTTACCGACAAAAAAACTGCCACTCTTTGAGTGGCAGTTTTTTTATTGCTTTGTTAGAATAACATTTGTCGGGATACTGAAATTTGGGTCACTTGGGTTTTGAAGCCCCGGTTCTTTCTTGACGGTCCACTGGGCTTGTAATGCACAAGTGTTGCTTGGCGGTGTAAAGCAATTAGGGTTTAGAACTTTCATATCCAAAACCCCGTCAATAAAGCCTCCGCCATTAGGTGTATTAGTAACAGTATTGTCATGAAGGATTGCTCTGATCTCGTAATTAGTAGATATATTGTCTGAATAAATTACGTAAGGCCAATTGGTAGTTGTATTACCTATTGGCTTATTTGAATTGTATATTTCAGCAAGCTGGTTGCCGTTCGCATCTACGGTTATCTTTTTGTAATGACCCTGATAGCCGTCCGTTAAGCGAAAAAGGCTTACAATAAATACCTCATTACCGCTTTGGTATTTCCATGTACCTGCAAGTATATCCTGAGGAGGGTTAATGCTATTTGTTGTTTTTACAAATGTGGCATCTTTGAAAGCGGTCAGGCATATTGCCAGCGATATAATTATGATCCTTTTCATTATTGATGGTTTTTAAAGATAAGAATTTAATTGCAATTGGTTCTTTGTATCGTTCCTGCCGCATCTTTTTCAACTTTGGTAAAGGAACTGAAATTGGCGTTGGTTTCAAAAAGTGTTACCCCTAAATCAGCCTCTTTCATGAAGTCCAAAAACTTATCAAGAATATTGCTATTATTGGTGTCTGTTTCTAATATTAACGGGTTTTTGCTATTAAAATATTTCCTTTCAATGTTATCAGCCTTAACCTGCGAATTGAGCCATTGCATGACATTTCCCTGTGAGGCATTCCCCGTATTGTTGAAGTAATAAAAGAAATCCTGGAGTTTTGATGCATTGTCTATTGTCAATGCGTAATAGGTTCCCTTATAGGTGCTTAAAAGGGCCACAAACTTACCCGGGTCTAACTGCCCGCTATTCATCAATGAGGACATTCTTTTCAAATCGCCAAATGAGAATATGGAGTAAGTCCCGCCGCTGGTATTGGGATGGGTATGGGCAAAAGATGTATATTTTTTGCCGGGTACATCGGGTAATTGCACAGATGCTATAGCGGTTGTGCCGCTGTCTTCTTTTACGGCTGGCGTTCCCCCGTCAATAAGCGAAACGCTTTTTTCATAGCCCAGATTGAGGTTCTGGGGCGTTGCCAAGTCTTTTGCCTTCTGCATAAACGTCGGGTTAGTAGCGGTATCGGTCACGGTCTTAATCTTGTCGCAAGGCGTGCCTTTGGGTGGGTCCGATAAAGGCAACCAGCCTGTCGTGTTCCCTTCGGGACAGGGCAGGAATCCATTATCCAGTAACGGATTAGGATTGCATGGCACCTGCCCATTCGGGTCGGGGTTGCCACCACCGCCACCGCCACCGCCTGTGCCAGTACCGCCACCGCCGCCAGTACCGCCGCCATCCAGATCATCAACGAAGTAGTAATATACCGTTGTCGTGCAGTCCCAACCTGAGGTCACGCATAACGGACAATTGTCGCAGTTGGGAATGCAGACCATGTCTCCGGTGCAATGGTAGGAGGTCGAGTAGACGCAATGCGTAATGCTGCCTTCCGCAAAACGTGATGCCGTGGTCGATGCACTGTCACCATCCTTTATTTCAAGGTAGCGTTTGATATTGGGCTTGTTGTTGGTAGGGTCGTTTGCATTGTAGAATAGCCTTTTGTCCAGCAGCTTGAATTTTTTGTGTCCAAATACGGCCCTGTCCAGCATCATGAATTGGAATGCGAGCCTTTCGGCATTGTTAGTAGCAGAATCTATGCTGCCAAAACCGTAAGACTCGTAATTATTGGCACGGTGCAATTGAAGGCTTATGCTGTCATGCAGTCTGGCATAGATGAATGCGTTCACATAGTTAGCATTGTCCAGCACGAGCGGGATATAGATAATGGTATCGTTGCTGCTGTTTGTCCTTAGATTCGCCCCTCTATGGTTGGCTTTGGCTGCGGTGTTCACAATTACTTTGTCCCAAACCGGAAAGCCATCCTTCTTCGCCATATCGTTAAGGAAGCCAGCCCTTTCGTTTTTCTGCTTCAGTACGGCAGCGATCCTTTTTACTTCCGGGGTAGCGGTAGCGGGGAGGGTCAGGAATCGGGTTACAGTGGCACTTCTTGATTGTGCTTGGGCGTTCTGTGAATCCATCTTTCTGCAGGCATATATTGCCACAATGCATAAAAGCGTTGCAGAAAGGTAGAACGTGCCTTTTTTTAATGGTGAAAGGAATTGTTTGCGAGCCCCCATTTCAGTTTTATTTAAGGGTTAGGAATGCGGGCCATTTGCTTTGACAGTAATCGCCGAAGAAATGTTCCGTCTAGAGTTTAAGGTTATTTGAAATGCGGAGTGAAAGTATAGATTTGAATAATAAAAAAAACGAATGGGTTAAAATTCAGTAGTTCTACTTAAGCTGTTCGGTAATTCTACCTTTTGCTTGGGCGTGAAGGAACATGGCTTGTAAATTCTCGACCAATTCTCGACCAAATAAAAAAGCCGACCATCTCTAGTCGGCTGTAATCCGTGCCCCAGGCGGGAATTGAACCCGCACTCGCATTGCTGTGAACAGGATTTTAAGTCCTGCGTGTCTACCAATTCCACCACCAGGGCATCCCTTCACGCTAGTGAAAAAAAATCCCGACAAATTAGTCGGGATTTTAGAGCGGAAGACCAGGCTCGAACTGGCCACCCCGACCTTGGCAAGGTCGTGCTCTACCAAATGAGCTACTTCCGCCTGTGATAAGAACTTTAATTATTTGGGATTGCAAAAATAGCAATCCAAAGTTCTCTACAAAATTTTTTTTGAAATTTATTTATACTCTGGAGTAAATTTTGAGCTACTCTGTACTTCTACATCGGGTTTGCCTTTGTAACGTTGTGTGTACAAACGGAAACATCCTGCATTGATGAAGGCCAAAACGCAAAACACTTGCAAGTAAAATAAGAACCTCGAAGAATTTACCCAACTGCTGGTAAAGTCTTTCTTGCTGTTATCTTGAATATCTTGTGACATAGTTATTAGTTGCTGCTGCAAAAATAGGGATGCGGGTTAAATTTTCACAGCTTATTCTGAATATTTTCGGAGAATGTTTTCTTTTTGGCAATAAAGTATTGCCAAACGATTGAGCCATTGTATACACCATCTAGTGTATTAAGGGGCTTCCTTTTATAGTTATGGCCCTTTGTTCCGGTAAACCACCAACCAACCACTGCTATATGGGCTTTGGCAATGGCCCTGAACATTTCTGTATCGCCACTAAACAGTGCGTTGAACGCGGCAACAATATCCAACACAAACCGTGCGGGCAGTTTCCATATTTTTTCTGTTACAGGCAGGTTCTTGGAAAGCATGATGAGGTTGTTGCGAAAGTTCAGGAATGTTTTCCTGAAGCCTTTTTGTAAGGTACCGCCACCAACATGGTACACCACAGATGCCGGTACGGTATAGATCGTATTGCCTGCCAGTTGTATTCGCCAGCAAAGGTCTATCTCTTCCATATGGGCAAAAAAGTATTCATAAAAACCGCCAGCGGCATGGTACACGTTACTCCTTACAAACATGGCTGCACCGGTGGCCCAGAATATTTTTTGTGCATCGTTGTATTGCTGTTCATCTCTTTCACAATCGTCAAACATCCTTCCCCTTGCAAAGGGGTAGCCCAATGTATCTATCCAGCCGCCTGCTGCACCTGCATGTTCAAATAGGGTTTTTTGATGGTACGATAGCACTTTGGGCTGACAGGCCCCAACCTGCTTGTCCTGTTCCATCCATTCAATAATGGGCTCGATCCAGTTAGGGGTCACTTCCACATCGGAATTAAGCAGCACGTAATAATCTGCTTCCACTTTTTTTAATGCCCTATTGTAGCCACCTGCAAAACCCAGGTTTGGTGTACCGAGTAGCAGTTCAATATCGGGGTAGGCATTTTTCAGGAATTCTATGCTGTCATCAATAGACGCATTGTCTGCAACAATTACTTTTTTGTTTGCATAGGTTGATGCAAGCACAGATGGCAGGAACTGCTCCAAGTAATTTCTTCCATTATAATTCAATATAACGATTGCTACAGATGGTATTGACAAGTGAGCTATTTTTTGCAAAAATAAGGCAGCAGTTTGTTGTATGCCTATTTAATAAGTAAGGCTGTATAACAAGTATTGATATGCATAAAATCATGAACGCTTTGAAGTATCTCAAAGCGTTCATGATTTTATCGTGGAGGATGGTTTCCCTGCTCTCTATCTTCTGGTGGCGGCGGCCGTTGATCATCACCATCGCTTGGCGGCGGCGGCCTGTGGCCATCTTTACCCATAGGTGGTGGGCCATCCCTTCGTGGCTGCATGCCGGGTGTCATCCGTAAGGCTTCTTTTATGATAGTATCAAATTTTTTGCGTTGCTCTTCGTTTTTGCAAAGCGTACGTACTTTTTGAAAATGCAGGAAGACCCTTTTGTCAAAGCTCACCTCTTTCTCCCCTACTACATGCAGTGCCTGTTGCAAGATGCTGTCACTCACATTGGGTTGTTGCAATAAATTAAACAATGCATCTTTTGCGGCCCTTGTTTCTTCACGCAGGCTATCCATACTTTTTTGATGCTCGTTCCTTAGTTCGGCATAAGCAAGTATCTGGGTGGAGTCCATTGCTAGCTCCTTTACAATAAACGCATAGGGGCCACCAATGGGAGGATGGTATGGCGGCAGTTCGTTTTGCCGTTTCTTTAACCAGAAAAAGGCAAGCGTTGCTATATTGGCAATCAGCAGTAATATAATAACGGTGCTTAATACCCTGCTTTTAGTAATTGTGTTCATACTATCGGTTTATCAGTATCCGGTTGAAGAATTGAGTCCGTATGCATTTGCGAAGCCCTGTAATGTAGATGCATCGGAAGTATTGTTACCCGTACTGGATTGTTTGTTTGTATGTGTTGTAAGCAAAAAAATATTTGCTGCCAGCAGTAGGGTCAATGTTGCTATTACCCAAACAGGCTTACGCATTGGCAATGGTGCATCTTGTTGTTGGCCCAACCTGCTTTCAAGTTTTGCATGTACCCTTGTATGAAAGAATGGTGGGGCTTCGGCCTTTTGCATCCCATCAATGCTGTTGATGGTGTTTTCTATTTTGTTGTACAAATTTTCCATAACGTTATCGTTTATGAATGATTGGTATAGTAGTCTTTTAATGTCTTCCGCAAATTTTCTTTTGCTCTGTGCATCAGTGCTTCCACTGCTTTTTTACTTGTCTGCATCACTTCGCATGTTTCTTCGTAGCTCAATCCTTCTACCTTGATTAATGCAAAAGCCACACGTTGGTTGTTGGGCAGTTGCTGCATTGCCTTGAACAGTGTGGCCGATTCCTCTTTTTTGTCTAACTGTATGCCCGGGTGATGGAAGTCTGCCACTTGTTCTTCTTCTTTTTGGCCAATGCCAAAAACATTTTTTACCAGGTTTACCCTTTTCTTGGTTTTCTTTTTGCGTTCGCTATCCAGTGCCTTGGTTATTGCAATACGGTATAGCCAGGTAGAGATCTTACTGTCGCCCCTAAAATGCCGTACACTCAAATAGGCCTGTACAAAAACCTCCTGTGCTACATCTTCTGCTTCCTGAACCTGTTGCACTATGCCCAATACCGTATTGTAAACCATGTGCTGGTAGGCCTGTACCAATTGGGTAAAAGCCTGTCTGTTGCCTTGCTGCAGTTGCTGTATCAATAAGGTTTCGTTCAACAAAGAATGCGGGTTCTTGGGTTTAGACGTGGGAAACTAAGCAAACCTTTGCCATCGGTAAAATAATGTTTGTCCATATAAAAAGGCCCAGCAATTGACATTGCCGGGCTTTCATTAACTATTAGGGTATCCAGGAAACTATTGAACAACAATGGTTGATTGTTGCGTATTGTTGTTGATTAGTACTTGCAGGTAGTACGTTCCACTTGCCAGTGTATTGTTTATTTTAATTATTGTGGTAGCATTGCCCGTTTGTAGGTTGCCTTGTTGCATGGTTCTGCCAACTGCATCCAGTATCCTGTATTGAACTTTGTTTAACAGTTGTTGGGAGAAACTCAGTTGCAAATCCGCACCCCGCTTTACCATTGTTGGGTACACTTTTATGGCCGAAGCTTTTTCGTTTATTGCCAGGCTACGTATTGGGCTATATGTAAAGCTCCCATCCCTATCCATTAGCTTTATACGGTAATTGATTGTTCCCGAAGCGTTGCTCAAATCATCTTCAATACTGTACACATTTGTATTGGTGCTATTGTTTGCTGCCAGCTTTTTGTACAAACCGAAACCGGTATTGTTGCTATTTTTTTCAATTTCAAAATGACTGAAGTTTATTTCGTTACTGGTTACCCATTTCAGTTCGGCCTTATTGGCACCCTGTTTCTTAACCGTAAAATCCAGCAATTGCACAGGCAGTACCGTGTTTACAGAAGCGGTATTTGTCGGCTGCGATTCGTTGTGCAAACGGTCCAGGGCCGTTACTACATAATAGTACAATGTATTTGTCTGTATGGTATTGTCAACATAAGCTTCCGCATCGTTCCATAAAATGGCCAAGAGGTTGTTGGCATTGGTCATATCAACAGGTGCACTGGTTGACCGGTAGATAGCAAAGCGTTTTACTTTATCCATTTCATTGGTGGCAGCAGCAGGTTTTGTCCATGAAAGGTTTACCGTATTGCTTGCAGTGTACACTGCTGTTAAGGATGTTGCGGCAGCGGGTGCAGTATTGTCCTTCCATGCCATAGTGGGCTGCAATGCAGGTTTGCTGAAGAGCAGCTTAAGGCTATCGGTAAATCCGAGTTTATTGTTACGCAAACTGGTGGTATTGTAAACAATCTGGCCTGCTATGGCGGTGCTTTGCCTGTTGAGCCTAACCTGGTTCGGTACCTGCCGGTTGTCTGTTGCAAAAGCAGCATTCTGTGCCGCGTCCCCTACTTTATAGCCTGCCATGCCGCTATAGATATGCCTTCCAAAAGCATTGTTGTTCCACCAAGGTATCAGTATGCTGTAATCCGATCCCGACTGTCCCATGTACCAATATATCTGCGGGGCCAAATAATCTACCCAACCTTGTTGTTGCCATAGGCGGCTATTGGCATATAGGTCTTTGTAGTGCTGTGTGGCACCGCTGCTGGTATTACTGCCATTTACTGCATCGCTGGCCTGACTTAACCAAATGCCTGATGGAGAAATGCCAAATTTTACCCAGGGTTTTTCGGCCCTGATGCTATCGCCCAAACGTTTTACCAAAGAGTCCACATTAGACCTACGCCAGGCGGCTTTGGTACTGATGCCACGTCCGTACAATGCATATTCGGCATCGTCGGTATAAGTGCCTGCACTTGGATAGGGATAGAAATAATCGTCAAAGTGCACGCCATCAATATCGTACCTGCGAACAACATCCATTACCACTTTGATTACGTAATCCCATACGGCAGGTATGCCAGGGTTCAGTATGCGTTGCGAACCTGCTGTCATGATCCATTCAGGATGCTGGTTGATGACATGGCTACTGTGCAGTGCGGCAAGGGTGCTTGTTGTGGCGTTGCCCAATGCCCTGTAGGGATTGAACCATGCATGAAATTCCATTCCCCTTTTACGGGTTTCGGTAATCATAAATTCCAATGGGTCATAATAAGGGCTTGGTGCAGTGCCTTGCGTGCCTGTAAGGTCTGCACTCCAAGGCTCGTAGGGGCTTGGGTACATGGCATCGCATTGGCTACGTACCTGTACAAACAAGGCATTCATGCCTGTGAGCCTGTGTTCTTCTACACGTTGTATAAAAGTGGACTGTTCCTGTGCCGATGTTGCACCACTACTTGGCCAGTCGATGTTTCCATAGGTTGCCAGCCACGCTGCCCTGAATTCACGCTTGGGCGGGTTTTGCGAGAAACCCATTGAACAAAACATGCACAAGGCAACTGTGAGATAAATTCTGTGTTTCATTTTATTGAATTCCTTCCGTTTGTTTTTTTCTTCTTTGTTTTATTTTATTGGCACCATAGCCAACGCCTGCTGCAACCAATAAGGAGAGCCCACCATCAATGGGCACATCATCCGTATCATCGCCAAAACCCGGCTGTGCATGAAGCAGGCAGGGAACCAGGAAAAAAGCTGCAAGAACAATAAGCTGTATGGTTGATATTTTCAGTTTCATAGTATGCGTTTATTTGAGTGAAGGTTTAGTATTGTATGGCTTGGATGTTGAACCGGCCATAACAAGACCAACCAACACCCAAGCCATGAACATGTTATTGTATTACCAGTTTTTCGGTTTTCTTATCTGTAGCATTGCTTAATGTTACATAGTAGGTACCTTTTGCCAAACCTTTTACATTGATGCTGATTTGACCACTTTGTACATTACCGGCATCTACTGTTTTTACTGCTTTGCCTGCTGCATTCACAATGCTGATGCTTGTGTTGGATTTGTCAACATTGCTAAAGCTTACCTTAACCACATCTGTTGCCGGGTTAGGACTTAGCTTAACAGAGAATGTAGATACCAATACAGTTGGTTGTGGTGTTGGTTTGAATACAAGTTCAAACCTGCTTTCTCCTTGACTTGCCGCATCTGTATTTGTTGAAAAATTATAAGTAGTGCCTTGTTCCAACTTTGTTAAGATAGACAGGTATTTATCGTTTAACCACAAGTCGGTTCCTGCTTCAATATCAACATCGGCAGCAGTAAGTGTATAGCTCCTGTTGACTGTGCTTTGTAAGCCCAATTGTATTGCTTCGTTTGTATTGATCTTTCTGGCATCGATAGACAATTTTTCTTTATCTGACGACAGTGTATAGAAGTTCACGTCTGGGTTAATCATTTTTGCACCATCGTTTTCATCCTTTGTTGATTTTGCCTGTGGCTGAAGGAATACAAGCAACCTGTCCCAATTGATGGCATCGGTACTTAATTTCAACTGGATGGAATTTTTACCGAATGCACTTTGGTTTGTCCTGAAAAGGGTTTGTGCAGTACCCGATACCTTGCTTGTTTGCGGGAAGGTAATGGATGGCGATGCACCGGTTGCAATTACAAAGAAGGCGCTGCTTGATGGCAATACATAAGAGCTGGAAAAAGGCGTGTTAACATAGGCACCTTTCAATGCAGCATTAGGGTCCCATGTCCAGAAACTTGTACCCAAGTTGCTTCTTGTTGTAAGGCTTAGATCAACCTGCGATGCAAATGGGTTGCCTACAAAGTTGTAATTGCTTCCTGCATTCACCAAGTTAATGGCAACGGGTCCTCCATTATCTGTCAATGCACCACTGGTAGATAGTGTCACATCTGCTGGTGTTGGTGTTGTACCATCCAGTCCAGTGCCTTTAAACCCGCCACGGATCAGTACACGCACACCTTGGTTCTGTGGCCAGCTTCCTGCATTTACCGTGGTGTATTGCTGCCATCCATCGGCACCTGCACCACTTGATGCAGCCGTATTGTAGCTGTATGCTGAAGGTGCATTGGTAGCAGTTTCTGTACATCCATCGCAGGTATTGGCAGAACCAGGATTGCTTGCCAGGCCAGCCGTATTGCCGGTAATATCAATCTGACTGGTTAGTACACTTAAATTCATTGCCGCATTGAAAGGATGGCTAAAGAAGCGGAATGCACGGCGGCCACCTGGCACGATACGCTCTAAGGTAACATTGCCTGTGATAGAGTTGCCACTATTTACACCGGCATTGGTAAGGTCTGCAATCCTTCCTGTATTGATGTAGCCCGCTTTCAGGTAAAGGTAGCCGCCAGTTGCCAGCGTTGCACCGTTTACGTTACCAAAAGAAACAGTGCCGGTAACGTTTACTTTACCAATACCCAATGTGCGGCTAATGGTTGCACCAGCTGCATTTGACAAAGTAAAGTCCTGTATGTTTATAAAACCAGATGTACCAGCAAGTGTTATGGCTTGTGGCGTTGTTCCATTTAAAACTAAACCTGCTGTGCTACCTGAAATTTGTCCGTTGTTTGTTATATCGCTTGATACGGTTAATGTGTTTGTACCAGAGATGGTTAATGTGCCGTTGTTGACAAGTTGCTTGATAGATGCAGCAGTTGCCAGCGTTGGCATATTGTTGGCCGTTGGTGGAATATAAACCGATACGGCACTAGGTACGCTATTACCAACCCAGTTTGAACCAGTACTCCAATCTGTACTAGTTGCAGACTGGCTCCATTTATATGGAGCTTCGTATGCACCTATTGTTGGGATAGCGGCACGTGTTACACCTATAATATCGGATGTAACAAGGCCGATAGAGGCACCCACTAAACCGTTTGCTGTGGGCAATAGGTTGGTAGTACTTACAAAACCAGGATTGAGATTAACGCTGTTGGCATCCTGGCTTGATGCTGTTTGCCATGCAGAAAGGGTTTGGTAATCCGTTGCGTTGTAGTAACCAACATATCCTGAAGCTGTATTAGCGACGTTGATAAAAAGATCATTGTTATCTGCCGTAAAAGTTCCTCCTGTTCCTGCACGACGAACAGCCCACACTTTCATGGAAGACTCATCCATAAAAACAACATTGTTTTTTGCAATCATCGTACCAGTTGGTGCACCTTCTGCTGCAGTTGCAAATACTATCCCTGCAATAAAAGATGTCCCAAAATTTGTCATATTAGTTAGGTCTGGAAAATAAATTGAATTATTGTAAACATTGGAAGTACTGGAACCAATATGCCTAATGCCATATATCTTGCTATTTGTCACTGCGGCTGTTGTTTGGAAACCCCTAATTACATTGTTATAAATATTTACAATTTTAGGCGAGCTTAAGCCGTTGTCTATTGCAATAATGCCATTGCTCGTTCCTGACGAATTGTTTAGCGTAGAAAGCTTGGTAAATGTGTTATTGTAAATATTAAATGTACCAGCAGCAGATGTCAAACTATTTGTAAGATATATTGCTGCCCCGGCTCCAGAACCCAATTGGTTATCAACGCTAATAGTATTATCGGAAATAACAGCATCAGCCACATTATTGAATGACAGCGGACGTGTACCTTTTGCAAACACTGTATTTCCCTGAAAGGCAATACCGGTATTACCCACCGTTGAAGCACCAGAATTGGTAAGACTAATTGCTATTGCACCATTACCTCCAATACTATTAAGCGTATTATTCAGTATGGTCAAGTTATCTGGGGTAAGATTCGATACATTGAAATAATTTGTTACATTAAATGGTGCAACAGTATTACCATTGGTAGAGTTACTCGTAATAATACAATTCTTAAATGTTATAAAATCATTGTTCCCATAGATTCTAATGACAGACTTTTGACTAGCAGTAACTGCATTTGTTATTGTTAAATTCTTGGTAGTGCCACCAACTATATTAGAGCCATCAAAAGTTACATAGTTAGTAGAAACTAAAGTATTGGTATTACCTTGATATGAACCAATAACAAAACTTCCATCTATTGACGCAGTTTGAGCATAATTGGTAGTCTGTGTAAAACTCAAAGTACAATTGACACCCAAATAGGGCTTAAATGTAATAGTATTTGTTGCACTTGTACCCGTACAGCCCAATGAAGTGTCAGCAGCCTCCGTATACGTACCATTATTGGTAAAATAAAAAGTACATGGCCCATTGACACCATTGGTGTTTAAGGCATTGATGGCGGCACTGAATGTGGCATAATTTCCTGTTTCACCGGGCACCACACCAGCAGCACCAATTGTGTAAGTCCCACTCAACTGCCCCATCACATTTTGGGCAAGGGCCACAAGTAAAAACACCTGTAGCATTCGTGTAAATTTTCTCATAACTGTTTTGTTTTTTGGTTGAAAGCGATTGTAAAGAATATAGTAAGCTAATATGATTTATTGTTTTAAAATATGTATAGCTGGTTCGTCATTGGCACCATCCACATGGTGCACTTTCACAAATAGTGCCCCTTTGGGCAAAGCAGCAATATTTATGGCGATATTGTTTTCGCCAGTTGCTATGGTATGCTGTTGCTTTATCAGCACCTTACCGTCGGCATTGGTTACCGTAACCCATACTTGCTTGCTGGTATTGCTTTGTATGTTCAATTGAATTTTATCCTGCACAGGGTTGGACAGAAGCCTTACCGAAAAATCTTTTTTACCAACCGTGTTATTGATGGATACAATCTTTGAGTATATGTACTGCCCATCCCTATCCATCTGTTTCAAGCGATAGTAGCTTTTACCAGCCAACACTTTAGTATCCGTAACCGTATAGGTATTGACAGCATTATTGGTCAGCTTTGCTTCAACAAAATCAATGGCCGAGAAGTCCGTTCCGTTTATGGAACGTTCAATATAAAAGCCCTTGTTATTGGTTTCGTTGGCGGTTGCCCAATTTAATCTGGCTACGCCATTTGCATAATCGACAGAGAAAGCCGAAATATTTACCGGCAGCGATTTGTCTGTCAGTACCGCCATTACACCATTGTTGGGTATCACATAAAAAAAGGTAAATGTATTGTCGCCATTGTCTTTTATGGCTACTTCGCCAATACCACTTGGGTTGCTGTTGAGTGCAGTATTGCTAAGTGTTGCAGTGCCAACGTTGGTTACGGCTGCCTCATTTGTTATATTCAAAACCCTTAGTTGCAAGCCACCCGTTGCTGCGGAGCTTGTGCCCACATAGGCCATGAATTTTTTACCTGTAGTAGAGGTGAAATACCTTGCATTGGAAAAGTTGGTCACTACCTGGTCCGTACCTGCACCATCAACACTTGTATAGAGTACGGCACCTGTAGAACTGATACGCCTGGTATTGGTATTTTGGGAGCGTATCCACAGGTCGGATGTTGTGCCAGTGGTTACAGGGTCTATGCTACGACCCGCCCAAGGACTGGTGCCGGTTATGGGTATATTGATTGTTTTGTTCAATGTAAAGCCCAATCCATCGGCGGTGGTCAGTACATATATGTTTACCGAAGAAGCGGTAATGCCATTACCACTTGCATACAGCACGGTATTGGTGCCTGTACCCGAAAGCCCAAATGCATCGCCACATCTTTCCGTTACGGCAAAAGATGCACATAAGGTTGGCACAGCCGTTTGGTTGTCCCATCTGTACACTTTGCAGGTACCTGCTGCTGTAACCAATGAAATGCCGTAAATAACACCGTCGGCCGTTACCCGTATCTTGTTCCATTTATACGATTCCGTACCAACGCCTGTTGTAAGCAATGTACCTTCAGAAGCCCCGGTTGCCACATTAATAATTGCAATCAGGTTGTTCCTATCTGCCAACAGCAATTTATTGGTAACCGGATTATAGGCACAGCCTGTTGTGTTGCCACTGCTGGAGGTAAACCATGCATAGGATGCATCGGCAGTTTTTTCCCATAAAGTGGTAAACTGGGCATTTGCCAAAAGAACGGTACAGCAGGTTAAAAGCAAGAGTGAAATCCTTCTCATAAACAATACGAATTATTTAAAAATGGGCAGTTTTAAATGATTGATCAAGAAGATATTGGATGCGTTTTTTTGCAAAAAACAAACTAAAAACAGCTAGTAAACAGCAACAATATAGGAATTTAAAATAATAATTCAGCTATTTCCTGCAATTTTATTTTAAAATAAAGCACAATTCCGCAAACAACGCAACGGCACCGGACCTTCGGATAATTAAAAAAGCCACAGTTGAAATATCCACTGTGGCTTTTAGGTTTTTTAAATTTGAACGGTTATTGTACAATCACTTTTTCCACCTGCTTTTGGTTGCCGGTAACCATGGTTAATGTATATATACCTTTTGCCAAATAGCCAACCGGAATGGCATAAATAGCACCGTTTCCGTTACCGATATTTTTATTGCTGTACACCAATTGCCCGATACTGTTGCTTAACTGTACCGTAGCATTTTCGTTGGTATTGATGGCCAAACGGATATTGCCCTGTGTTGGGTTGTTGATCAACGTAAATAATTTGTCCTGCTTTTGTATTTTAATAAATACCGTATTGGAGAACGATACTTTGCCATCTGCATCTATTACTTTAATTCTGTAATAGCCCGATGCTAAAACAGTATAATCTACAAAAGAATAATCGGCACCTGCATTCAGACTGCCTTTTGCAGCAATCTGTTGGCTAATGGCATTGAACATGATTCCATTATCGCTTCTTTCCACCAACATGTATTTGGTGTTTGTTTCAGAAACAGTTTTCCATGTAAGTGTATTGGTGGAGCCGTTGTTTTTTCCGCTTAAACTTAAACCGCTAACAGGCACCACGACACCAGGCGTTAAATAGGCAACCGCATTGCACATTAAGTTATTACGCACCGTTGCAGAAGTAATGGCTTCAAAAGGAAAAGAAAAGTACAATAAATTATAGGCCCCTTTGTAACCAACGCCTGCACCATCTGCAGTTCCGCCAACATAGGTCAATGCAATGGCAGAGCCCCCGTTTGCAGCAATCCTGTCTGGTGAATCCACATCGTAATAACCATTGGTACTATTATCAAACGTACCAGTTTGTGTATTGTATAAAGTTGGCGTACCAGCAAAATTGTACGTGCCAGCATTGTCATCAACAAAAGTTGCTTTTAAATAATTGTTGTAAAAGTCAAGATCAACATTTGCTGAGGCTGCCCTGCCAATGTCCCAACCAATTTCTGAACCGGATAACAAAAGGTTTCCACCTGCATTCAAATAGGTTTTCAATAAAGACCTTTCGGTTGCATCGAGTGATTTATCAACAGTTGATTCCTCACCAGTAAACCAATCAACCGCTAAATAGTTAGACAATAAAATATTACCGGCACTTACGGCTTCGTTTTCGCAGCCGTCAAAAGCAATGCTACTGCAATTGGCCAATGCCTGTGCATGTTCTATCATATAATCGTACCTGTTCATCCTTTCCAGAAACATGCGTTTTACTGTACCCAATGTTGCATTTTGGTATTTAGGAATCATGGCTGATGCATCCAACCTGTCAAAACCATCTACAATAAGATAGGGTACCGATGTGGAACCACTTATGGGCGTTCTTGCAGCAACAACACTGCTACTAAAAGATTCGCCACCTGCATTGGTTGCCGTTACCTTAAAGTAGTAAGTTGTTTGCGGGTTTCCATTAAAGGTATAGCTGGTACCCGAAACTGCAACCCCATCTGCAAAGCTTCTTCCATTGGTACTAACATACACTTTGTAACCTGTTGCCGCATTGCCATATATACCGCCTGTTACGGGTGCCTGCCATTGAATTTGGATAGCTGAACCACCAGTATTTTTTGCCAAAACATTGGTAGGCTGCTCTGGCAAATAAATTAAAGGAACACCATCCCTATTATTAAAGAATTTCAGTATGCCTTTATAAATGGCCCTTGCAGCAAGCCTTCTAAATTCTGGCTGCTTTAGATCGGCTGCATCGGATGCCAAGTCGTGAAAGGCAAGTTCCAATAAAATACCCGGAATGGTACCCAGGTTACGCAGTTCACCAAAGTTGGCAGTTTGTGCACCGCGGTCCGTCCAGGTCGATCTCCAACCGGCTCTGATATCCGAAACAACCTGGTTGTGTATATAGTTACGCAACGCAACGCTACCAGCTGTGATATTTGGTTGACCGCTACCCAAACCATTATACGAATAAGTTTCTGTACCGGTACCGCCACCTGCATTGGTATGCCATGATACATATACGGCATTGTTCATATCGGTAGGTACACCTTTTGAAAGTTCCCATTCAGAATAGTATGGCCTTATGTTTACATCAACATAACATGTTGGGTAACCTTGAAACCTGGCATATTGCCTTGCAGATTCCTCAAACCTTGGCTGCCCGCTTACACCTGCAGAAGTATAGGTACAGTCCGGCTCCTGGCCTATGCCGCCACCTAACCTTACAGCATCGGCAATTACTGCCTGGCCTGCTTCGGCAGATTGGTTGCTTAAAATAATCTTGTTATTGCCACCTGCAGTAAAATAGAACTGGCCCAAATAAATCCATGAATTGCTATGCACTTCTTGATTAACCCTAAACTTGGTACTATCACCAGAATGATAAATAGTATACAATGCATCTGTAACACGGTTTGCCCCTGCTACAAAACGTACCGAAACCCAGTAGTAGCCACTTTGCACAACATTGGGTGTATAAATAGCTGTTGCAGTTTCGGTGGCATTTGCTGTGGCTACACGGTAAGTGCCGCCATAGCCTGCACTGGAGCCTGTGGTCCATGTACCCGTTTCTACATAACCAGAAGCAGGTACATCGTTGTTTACAATAATTTCATTGGCATTCACGTCACGCTCCCTTACGCTCCATACATTGGCACCCGCATTGGCCAAATAATAATTCAGATAATAGTCAACACCTTCTGCTGTTATAAAATCTTCTACCAATTCATTGGTAGTGCCCCTTTGCGTGGTATAGCCCCCATTGTTTTCGTTGTACCAACCATGCCCTGGACTTAACCAAACTGTTTTGCCCGACAACGCACCCGTTGGCGTAGGCGAACCCCCACCCGGAAAAACCCTGCTGGTAGCTGTTGTTCCTTTCCCTACAATTGGTTCGTAAGGATCGTTGTTTGGTGGCATTACATAGATTGGCTTTGCCGGTTCATCAGAAAAATAATCAATTGTTTTCCATTCGTTGGTGATGGCTTCCCTCGCATAAAGCATCAATTGTGCTGCCCCAGCCTTGCGTGTAAAACGCAGCAGGGCTTCGGGCATCAGCTCTATTGCATTGGCACTAAGTGCACCTTTTATAAAAGACTGTTTTGTATTGAAATAGATGTTGAGAAACCCGTTATTAATCAGTACGCTATCTGCATGCAGGCCCAGGCTGGTTGCTGGCTTGTAGCTTATTTCGGCTTCAATTGCCTTGTTGATTTGTTTTAGTAAAACCGTATCCTGCTGGGCCCTGGCTTTTATGCCAACCACGAAAACAGTAACAAGCAATACAAGTAATGTTTTTCTCATAATATCAATTAAAAGTCTTTAAAAAGTGCAAGCAAATGCGTTTATCTGCGTAAATTAATACAAATAATTCGCTTTTGTGCAGGTTTTGAGTTTAAAAATTTAAAAGACAGGTATTTAGGCATCCATCATTGCTAGGTTCAAAGGTTTTTAGTACAAAAAGCTTCTAAGTATAAAAACCCTTTATGACTCATAGGAAAACAGCCACATTTATTGGTGCAATTGTTTTGGCCTGTACACTATTTACCATTGCCTGTACAAAAAATGACACCGCTGTCAACGATAATGCCACCAGCAGTGTATTGAACCTACCGGATACCCCTTTTAATTATGCCAACCAAAGCCTGCCTGCCTATTTGGTGGCACCGCCCATACTCAATCAAATAAACACGCCAGCAAACAATGCCATTACAGATTATGGTGCCACTTTGGGCAGGGTATTGTTTTACGACAAGAACCTTTCCATCAACAATACAGTGGCATGTGCATCCTGCCACAAACAGGAGCTGGCTTTTGCTGATGCCACGGCTCTAAGCAAAGGTTTTGCGGGTGGCAACACGGGCAGAAACTCCATGAGTTTGATGAATGCCAGGTACTACCCTAGCGGGAAGTTTTTCTGGGATGAAAGGGCCGCTACGCTAGAAATACAGACATTGACGCCCATACAGGACCACACAGAAATGGGGATGAACCTTGACACATTGGTAAAGAAACTGTCTGCACTTACGTACTACAATACTTTGTTTCAAAATGCATTTGGCAGTACAACCATTACCAGCGACAAAATTTCGAAAGCCTTGTCGCAATTTGTACGTTCCATTATTTCTTATCAGTCAAAGTACGATGAAGGCCGCCAGGCCTTTGCTGTAAATCAGCCGCCAGGCAATGTTGACTTTCTCAATTTTATCGCCGAGGAAAACAGGGGCAAACAATTGTTCTTTAGTCCACAATTGGCCTGTGCCGCCTGCCATGGCTCAGAAACATTTACTGCCGTAACAGCAAAGAACAATGGGCTGGATGCCACCAATATCGATGCAGGCGTGGGGGCCATTACAGGCAACGCAAACATGAACGGACTGTTTAAAGCAAACTCCATCCGTAACGTAGAGCTTACATCGCCTTATATGCACGATGGCAGGTTTACCAGCCTGGAGCAGGTGGTAGAACATTACAACAGTGGCGTAAAACCCAACCCTAACCTGGACCCGATTTTAAAGGACCCGTTGGGCAACCCCCGTACACTGAATTTGAGTGCTGCAGACAAGGCTGCATTGGTAGCCTTCCTTAAAACACTGACCGACAAAAAAATTACTGTTGATGAAAAATTCAGCAACCCATTTAAGTAACATCTGTTGCTACTATTGACAAAAAATTATTTTCTCTACAATTTTTTGCCTGCATTGATTTTCCATTCATCCATCACTTACATTTGCCGCATCTCAAAAAACAGTTATGGTAGATGTAATTCTTGGTTTGCAATGGGGCGATGAAGGCAAAGGAAAAATTGTTGATTTCTTTGCTCCCAATTACGATGTGATTGCCCGCTTTCAAGGCGGCCCCAATGCCGGACATACCTTGTATGTGGAAGGCAAGAAAGTAGTATTGCACCAAATACCGTCTGGCATATTCCATAGCCATTGCGTTAACCTTATTGGCAATGGTGTTGTACTGGATCCCGTTACTTTGAAACGTGAGTGCGACATTGTTGCAGGCTTTGGAATAGACATTAAAAAGAACCTGTTTATTTCGGAGAAAACAAACATCATTGTACCGTCGCACAGGGCGTTGGACAAAGCAAGCGAATTGCAAAAAGGCGACAGCAAAATAGGTTCTACCTTAAAAGGCATCGGGCCTGCATACATGGACAAAACCGGCCGTAATGCCATACGTGTTGGCGATTTGTTGGATGCCAATTTCCCTACCCTTTATAAAGAGCTTCGCTCCAAGCATCAGACCTTATTGAACAACTTCAATTTCACAGAAGATATCAGTGCATGGGAAACAGAATTTTTTGAAGCAGTTGAGTTTGTAAAAACGCTCAACATTGTTAATGGCGAGTATTTCATCAACAAGAAAATAGCCGAAGGCAAAAAGGTTTTGGCCGAAGGAGCACAAGGCAGTATGCTGGATATTGATTTTGGCACATTCCCATTCGTCACTTCATCCAATACCATCTCTGCAGGTGTATGTACAGGTTTGGGTGTAAGTCCTAAACAAATTAACGAAGTAATGGGTGTAACAAAAGCCTATTGCACCAGGGTTGGTGGCGGTCCTTTTCCTACAGAACTGGAAGACGCAACCGGCGAAGAATTGAGAAGGATAGGAAGCGAATTTGGTGCCACTACCGGCCGCCCTAGAAGATGTGGCTGGATTGACCTGGTAGCATTGAAATACACCTGCATGATCAATGGCATTACCAAAGTAATCATGACCAAAGCAGACGTGCTGGATTCTTTTGAAACACTGAACGTTTGCACCAGTTATAAAATTGACGGAAAGGAAACTACAGAAATACCTTATGGAATCAGCAGGGTAGCAATAGACCCTCAATACAAAGCCTACAAAGGTTGGCACAGCGATACTACCAGTATTAAGGATGCAGCAAATGTGCCGGCCGAAATGTCAACCTATATTGCCTTTATAAACGAGTACATTGGGGCACCTGTAAAGTATGTGTCCAATGGCCCTGGGCGTGACCAGATTATTGCACTTTAATAACAGTTTTTTAGCAATAAAAAAAGAAATAAAAAACAATCCATTTTTTTTGGTTGATAAACTTTTGCGTTGAAATTTTACAACAACTAATCTTATTAGAACTATGGCAAAGAAATCTGATAAGGATATAAAATCCTCAGTACCTAAAACACCTGCATCGAAAGCAGAGAAACCATCATCAAAAAGCAAAAAGCAATTGGAAGAAGATGATGACGATGATGATTTTGAAGATGATGAGATGGATGTAAAACCATCCAAAAAAGCAGCACCCAAGTCTGCTGCAAAAAAGTCTAAAGATGAGGATGACGACGACGACGATGATGATGATGATATTGATGAAAAAGACGATTGGGAAAAAGGCGATGATGACGATAACTGGGATCCAGATTTCGAAGAGTTTGATGTGCCAAAAAGCAAGGGCAAAAAAGCCACTGGTGGCAAAAAATCTGCCGAAGATGATGATGATTTAAAATTGGATGACGATTTTAAAGAATTTGATTTGTTTGACGATAAAGACGATTTTGGGGACAATGATGATGATTATTAATCGTCTCCATCATTCAATGAATACCGTGACAAGAAACACACGATCTTTCAGCATAGAACATTTTACTGCGTTTAAAACACAAATGTTGAATTGGGCAAACCGGTTCAACATTTGTGTTTTATTGGATAACCATCAGTACAATTTCAAGCATCACCATGTAGAATGCCTGCTGGCTGTAAATGCTGTAAACACATTTCAGGCAACAGAAAATGCATTGCCCCAACTGAAACATTTTTTCAACCACACCAACGACTGGCTGTTTGGCCATGTTGCGTACAATTTCAAAAACCATCTTTTCAATACAACGGCTTCCAAGCACAACGATGCCATCGGCTTTCCCGACCTGTTCTTTTTTCAGCCAGAAACAGTGATTCAATTACAGCAGGGTCATGTTGTTATTGCATGCATTGAAAGCAATCCTGCAACGGTTTTTGAAGAGATTGTACACTACAAAGGCACAACTGCCAATGCCCCATTTAAAGCTGTTGAAATAAAGCCCAAAATTTCCAAATCAGACTATCTTTCCATTATACATCAACTGCAGCAGCATATACTAAGGGGCGATTGTTATGAGATCAATTTCTGCCAGGAATTTTTTGCAGAAAATACTGATATAGATGCGGTGGATATTTTCAATCAACTGTCGGTTGTTTCTCCCAATCCCTTTTCTTGCTATTACAAATTGACAGATAAATACCTGCTTTGTGCAAGTCCGGAACGGTACATAAAAAAAACAGGCACTAATATCATTTCACAACCCATTAAAGGAACTTTTAAACGGGATGTTGCAAATGCAATGGCAGATGCAGCCTTAAAGAACCAACTGTACAATAGCCAAAAAGACAGGAGTGAAAATGTAATGGTAGTTGACCTGGTGCGGAACGATTTAAGCAAGGTATGCAAAGAAGGCAGCGTACAGGTAGATGAGCTGTTTGGCATCTACTCTTTTCCGCAAGTGCATCAAATGATATCGACCATTAGCGGCGAACTGAATGACAATGCAGACCTGGCAGATGTGTTGCTTGCCACATTCCCCATGGGCAGCATGACAGGTGCTCCCAAAAAAAAGGTGATGGAACTGATTGACGAATATGAACAAAGCAACCGTGGCATTTACAGTGGCTGTGTTGGGTATATTAGTCCCGAAAAGGATTACGATTTCAATGTGGTCATCAGAAGCATCATGTACAACCAAACCAATCAATACATCAGTTACCAGGTTGGCGGCGGTATTACCTTTTATAGCGATGCCGAAAAAGAATACGAAGAATGCCTGTTAAAGGCCGAAGCAATGAAGGCTGTACTGCAAAAAAAAGCGGCCCTTTAGAAAAAGGGCCGCTGACGTATAACCCCCAATGAATTTAAACATCCACTGCAAACGTATCTCTTTGTACCTTATGCAACAAGGTGGCTGGTACGGTATTTTAGACAGTGCCAGTACGCATTTTTTACATTTTCTGCATTTTATAATAGATTAATAATCAGTCATTTTTTCGCCCAAGAAAAACTATCTCCGTTTTGCAATCAAAAAAACGGCACAAATCAGTCAACTTGTCTGCTAATTTTCATTTGCACAGTATTTGAATTGCAACAATTCACGAAACATCAAAACACTTATCTTCAACGCAAAAACTATATCTAATGAATATTGGAAAGGAATTTGAACAATATGCAGTAAAGCACAGCCGTATCGGCAGTGCCACTTTACATAACTACCAAACCCATTTTAACCCCACTAACCTTACCCCATACATTATTGAAGAAAGACCCATGAACATTGCCCAAATGGACGTGTTCAGCCGTTTAATGATGGACAGGATCATTTTCTTGGGAGAAGCCATCAACGATTATGTGGCCAACATCATCACTGCCCAGTTGCTTTTTCTGGAAAGCGTAGACCGTACCCGCGACATACAGATGTACATTAACAGCCCGGGTGGCAGTGTGTATGCAGGTTTGGGCGTTTACGATACCATGCAGTTCATTAACCCCGATGTTAGTACCATCTGCACAGGCATGGCAGCCAGCATGGGCCAGATATTGCTATGTGCCGGCGTTAAGGGCAAGCGTACTGCCTTGAAGCATAGCCGCATCATGATTCACCAGCCAAGCGGTGCCATTGGCGGACAGGCAACAGATATTGGCATTACCGCCCGTGAAATAAAGAAACTGAAAGAAGAACTGTATGCCATTACTGCCCATCATACAGGTAGGGATGCAGAACAGATAGCCAAGGATAGCGACCGTGATTTGTGGATGACTTCAACCGAAGCAAAAGCATACGGACTGGTAGATGAAGTTCTGCTTACCAACCCGAGAAAAGAGAAAAAGGATTAATACAATCCTGTTCTGAAAAGTTCTTTAAACCATTTGCTGGAAACCATTCAGGGCAAAGAAGAGGTTTATTTTTTCCTCGCCTCTTTGCTTGGTTTCTGGCTCAATTCATTATCATACAAACCTGTTTTAAAATGATACAAAGCAAATACATAGCAAACCCTTTTCGCATGGATGATGAAGAAGAGGACGACAACTCCACCAAAAGCAAGCAAGAGCCTGTTGGTCCTGCCATGATCAAGAAAATGGAAAAAATGTTCTTTGAAAAACGTGCCATCTATTTATGGGGCGTTGTAGAAGACAAAAGCATCCGCGAAGTAGTAAGCAAACTACTATTGCTGGAGGCAGACAAACCAGGTGAAGAAATCAAACTATACATCAACAGCCCGGGTGGCGTTGTTACAAGCGGCATGGTGCTATACGATACCATACAAATGATTTCATCTCCGGTAAGCACCATCTGCATGGGCCTTGCTGCCAGCATGGGCTCCATACTGTTAAGCGTGGGCACCAAAGGCAGGCGTTTTATTTTCCCTCACGGCGAAGTGATGATACACCAGCCAAGTTTGGGCGGCTATTTTCAGGCAACTTCTGCTGATATTGAGATACAGGCCATACAGATTGAAAAAACCAAGATGCTGGGTGCCAAAATACTGGCCGAAAACTGTGGCAAAACCGTTGAGCAGATATTGAAGGACTTTGACCGCGACTATTGGATGAACGCAGATGAGGCAGTTGCCTACGGTATTGTGGACGGAATTCTGGAAAAAATCTAACTTCAAGTAAGAAATAACCATTAATAACGTTTAAATAATAAATATTCTTCTTAAAAAAGAATAACGGTAGTTTTGTGTTTGGTTGCAAACATGCCTCAATAGCGGTAATAATGCTATTGAGCGGGTTGTTTAACCCATGAAATCTTAAAAAGAAAAATAATGGCCAAACAAAGTCATTTGCATTGTTCATTTTGTGGCAGGAGCCGTGATGAGGTTAAGATACTCATTGCCGGACAGGAAGGGCATATTTGTGAGAACTGTGTGGAACATGCTCAGGAAATTATTGCACAGGAGCTGAACCTTAAACAGGAAACAGCCACAGGCACCAATACAAGTGCCAACTTTAAGCTAAGCGTTCGCCGCCCGGCCGAAATAAAGAAATTTCTGGATGAATACGTAATTGGTCAGGACGATGCCAAAAAGGTGTTGTCTGTAGCCGTTTACAACCACTTTAAAAGGATCACGCAAAAAGTACAGCAAGATGATGTTGAAATTGAAAAAAGCAATATCATTTTGGTGGGCGAAACAGGTACCGGTAAAACATTGCTGGCAAAGTCCATTGCACGATTACTGAATGTGCCCTTTGCCATTGTGGATGCTACTGTGTTTACTGAAGCTGGTTATGTGGGCGAAGATGTGGAAAGCATGCTTACCCGATTATTGCAGAACTGTAATTACGATGTAGCTGCTGCAGAACGTGGCATTGTGTATGTGGATGAACTGGATAAGATAGCCCGTAAGGGCGACAACCCTTCCATAACAAGGGATGTTAGTGGCGAAGGCGTGCAACAGGGCCTGCTGAAAATGTTGGAAGGAACAGAAGTACTGGTGCCGCCACAAGGTGGCAGGAAGCACCCTGAGCAAAAAATGATCAAACTGGATACCAAGAACATCCTGTTTATATGTGGTGGTGCATTTGATGGCATAGACCGTGTTATTGCACGCCGTATAAACACCAATGCAATTGGGTTTAACGTAAACAAGGAAATGCAGGAAATGCAACGCAAGAACCTGTTGCAGTTTATTACTGCACAGGACCTGAAAGGTTTTGGCCTGATACCGGAACTATTGGGACGCTTGCCCGTTGTAACGCACCTGAATCCGTTGGATGCAGAAACCCTGAGGAGCATTTTGACCGAGCCTAAAAACTCCCTCATTAAACAATATACCCGCCTGTTTGAACTGGAGGGCATAACGCTTACCATTGAGGAAGATGTGCTGGACTTTATGGTGGCCAAAGCATTGGAATACAAATTAGGGGCAAGGGGCCTGCGTAGCATTTGCGAAAGCATTTTGACTGATGCCATGTTTGAACTGCCAGGTACCGAAGAAAAGGAACTGACTGTATCTATTGACTATGCCGAACGCATGTTTAACAAGAGCAAAATGAGTATGCTTAAAGTAGCATAGCATAACCTGGAAATAGGTACAACCGAAAATATCAAGCGGTGGGAATAACTTCCCGCCGCTTTTTTGTTTGATGATTTTAACTTGCACCAATAATCATTGCATTAAACCACATTTTATATGAACGAGTTAGTAGAAAAATTGACTGCCGAAGCAGGACTTACAGCAGAGCAGGCACAAAAGGCCATTGAAACCATTGCCAGTTTTGTAAAGGAAAAATTCCCGATGCTTGGCGGGGCGGTAGACAATATTTTTGGTGCAGGAAAAGACAATTAATATTGTAAATACACCTGTTGGCATTGATAACAAAGCCCGCTTTATTTAACCATAAAGCGGGCTTTGTTATGTAGGTAATCAAGCAACTACATGCGTTGCAGATGTTGAACCGGAGCCAGTGCCGGGTATTGTACATCACTTGATGGGTGCGACGCCACGAGTGCTGATACTTGTATAGCAGCCAGGTACAAAAACAGTTATCGGAAACTGATCATTGAGCTTAAAGGGTAACGAAGGTTACTGTACTGCATCATATCTACCTTTACGGTACCCACTACTATGGGGCTTTCTATACGTAGCGGAATATGGTTGGGGTCATCGCTTACCCATACAGTCATTTTCTCACCACCTTCAAACAAAGTACCTTTTACCAGCAATGGTTTAAACTTGATGGCCCTGAATTTTCCGTACTTTGTTTTTACGGTTTCCCGGCCCATGTATTTAATGTAGAGGTTGTACACTTCATCGTCCAGGAACATGCTAAAAGGTATCTTATCGCCTTCTTTGTATTTGCTGAAATCTATATTGCGGGCATAGTAAATAGAGCTTAGCACATCCTGTATGCAATTGGGTACCTTGTACACACCTTTGGTTGTTATGGCCGTATTGGTTTGCTGGTTAAACGTAATGTTCTCGTATTTTTTGTAGCCACCTTCGTCTACGTTGCGAATGAATTTCAGGGGCTGAAGCGTAGCGGTATCAATATAGCTCTCGTAGCGGTCACGCACCTTGAAAATCCAGTCGTAGCTTGAGTTGGAAGTGCCCGTGCCCACAATATGGTAAACAGGCTTGTTGCTCATTTTTTCTTGCGTAACAATAAAGTTTGCGGAGCCTGCATTTACATACACACCTATTACCGCATAGAATATTGTGAAGGTAATGTTCTCGCCATCGTGAAAAGAGGTATTGCGTATGCCACAGAATTCATCACCGGCCTTTAGCGGTAACCAGCCTGCTATGGCAACCAATAGTATGATTAGGATTTTCTTCATCTAGTATTGTTATTGATGCTTATTAAACTACGTTTATTTCAATTCGACCGTTTGCTTATACCGTTTCTGTTTCGTTCTGCTTTTTGAATATCCTGATGCCCAGTATGAACAGGCTGCCTGCTACTGCCGGTATAACCCTGTTGATTAACCAGATGATGGCAGCAGTAAACAGTATGCCCAAGGTATTGGCACTTAATAACCCGAACAGCAACTGGCTTGCCTTGCCACGCAGGCCCAACTCTGCAATGGGTATGGTAGGCACTACTGCCAACACCAAAAACAAAACGCATACCATAGATGCCAACTGCCACCATGGAGCATCTACTTTAAACAATTGCAGCAGTAATAGATACTGCACCACGAATACAACGTACCGGAGAAAAGAAAGAACCAAAATTCTTGTTAATTCCTTCCAATGAAAGTCTTCGAGCTTCTGGATGTAGAAAGTGTACTTGGCAACAAAAGGTATCTTTTCAACCAGTTGCGTTAACCAGGAAAGTTTAAAGTAGATGAGGATGAAGATAATGGTGCAGCCACTTAGTGCATACATAAGGCCGTTTAGCCAGAATATGCTCAGCCCCTCCAAGTGCCTTGTTGCACTGAGCACATCGAACCTTATATAAATGAGGCCAACAATACCTAACACCATGGTTACAATAATCTGGCTAAGGCTACCTACAATAGACAGGGCAATGCCACGCAGGCGGTTGCCATCTTCCAGGTAAACCACACGGCCCACATACTCGCCCACGCCGTTTAACGTGTTCAAGGCAATGGCCTGTCCAGTAAAAATGGCACGGAATGCACGCAGGAAAGAAACCTGTTGTATGCCTGTAACCAGTATCTGCCATTTCTTGGCTTCAATGCCCCAGTTAACCAGCATTAGCAGGAGCACCGCATAAAACCGCCAGCTTTCAAAACCGGTTAAGGACTGTTCTATTGCCCTCCAAGCATGTGGCAGGTTAGGCTGTTGTGTTACTTGTTTGTAAATGGAGATGCTGAGGAACACAAATGCTACAGGGCCTACGATATAGTTAAGAAGTATTTTTTGCTTTCGTTTCAGGACTACATTTTTATACAATGCAAAGAACGGAGTTAGATTTGAGATAGAAAAGTATATGCCAACAATAAGCTATTTTTAAGCCCTGATGAACAAACCCAGAATCATACTTGGCATTGACCCCGGTACGCAGTTATTGGGTTATGCCCTGTTAAGCATTGATGGCAACAAGCAACAGGTTTTATTGATGGATGTGCTGAAGCTGACCCAGTATAAAGATATTTATGAACGGCTGGAAAAGATACATACCAAGGTTTGTGAATTGATTGCTTTGTACAAGCCGCACACATTTGCCATTGAAGCCCCTTTTTTTGGCAAGAATGTACAGAGCATGCTGAAGCTTGGAAGGGCTCAGGGTGTGGCCATTGCAGCAGCCATGCAGGCCAGGATTGACGTTACAGAATACTCACCCAAAAAAGTGAAACAGTCCGTTACTGGCAATGGCAATGCCGATAAGGAACAGGTTTGGAAGATGCTGCAAATGGTTTTGAATATTGAAGAGAAACCACAATACTTTGATGCAACAGATGCACTTGCCGTGGCCATGTGCCACCATTACCAAACATCATCGGTATTGAATGTTGCAGGCAAAGGCTTTAAAGGCTGGGACGATTTCATTAAGAAGAACCCCGATAAAGTAGTACGTAAGAAGTAGCAAATCAAGCACCCGCTTTTATACATCAACGTTATAAACGATCCACTATTTTCTGTTGTACCTGCTTCAACTCGTCGGCACTCAATGTTAATTTGGGAGCAGCAAAATCCATGTCGCTTGTATGGTTAATGGGAATAAGATGCACATGTGCATGGGGCACTTCCAAACCTACAGTTACCATATTAACACGGTTACATGGATAGGCTTTTTCTATTGCCTTTGCAATGGGTTTTGCAAATACTAGAAGCTCTGCAAGGTATTCATCGGGCACATCAAAAATCCTGTCCACTTCTATTTTAGGCACTACCAATGTGTGTCCATACTGTAAGGGGAAGATATCAAGAAAGGCTAAGAACTTATCATTCTCGGCAATTTTGTAAGCTGGTATTTCGCCAGCAATGATTTTTGAGAAGATTGTCATGGACATTTATTTTACTGTCACGAATGTACGCGATGGCATTCATTAAAAAAGCCCTGGATAAATCCAGGGCCTGTACAGGAATTGTAAGTAAGTATATTAAATGGCAATATCTTCCACTTTGAATTTCAGGATGCCGTTGGGTACCTGCACTTCTGCAATCTCGCCTTTTACTTTACCCATCAGGCCTTTGCCAATAGGCGATGATGCCGAGATCTTTCCTTGCTTCAAGTCGGCTTCCTTATCGCCCACAATTTGGTAGGTAACCGTTTTTTTTGTTGCCAGGTTGGTAATGGTCACTTTGGTCAGGATCATTACTCGGCTTGTATCGATGGTAGACATGTCCACGATTTTTGCTGTAGAGATAATGCCTTCCAATTGTTTAATTCTTGCTTCCAACATGCCTTGTGCCTCTTTGGCACTATCGTATTCTGCATTTTCTTTCAAGTCCCCTTTTTCCCTTGCTTCTGCAATGGCCGCGGAAGCCGCCGGACGGTCAACCGTTTTCATCCTGTGCAACTCAACTTTCATCTTTTCAAAAGTTTCTTTAGTTACATATTCACTCATAATCTTTGGTTTAAATACATAAAAAAAATACAACGCCACACCTAATGTGCAGCGTTGCAGTAACTACAAATATATATCATTTGATTTAACCAGCAATCATAAGGGTTAAGCGTATTGAAAAGAAGGGATAATACGATGATTGAGGTATCTTATTTTTCTATAGGATGGTCTTTCGCATATTTTGCCCAGGCTTTAAAGATTTTTTGTTCTTGTGCAGTAAGTGTATCAGATTGGTTCAAAATTTCCGTTACAAAACGGAAGCCTTCGCCGATACCATAACGGTCTGTTCTTTTTACAGGGCAGCCCTGTTGATCGCTGAATTTTTTGTCACAAGTAAAAAATCTATGTTTGTTAGTCCAACAATCTAGATAGGCAATATTATAGGAAGGCACCAATTCACCAGCATGGTTTATGGTATCTTTCAAATATTCTATTTTTCTGAACATTTTATAATTGATACCATTAATAATTGTGTCACCAATTAACTCAGTTGCTTGATCTTTAAAAAATGATGGTAATCCCCAAAAGTTCGCTATGCTTCCTTTAACCGAATCGGGTTGAGTGTATTTTCTGATTAAAATTGCAGTATCAGAGAAAGAAGAAAACACATAAAAATTCTTATTAGGTAAATCAATAAAGGTATATTCATACGGGAGCTGTGACCATGTTTTTTCAAAAGTTGTATCATTCATATAAAACTTTGTATAAAAAGTTTCCTCTATTATCAGACTATCTAGATACCAGATATTAGGATCCTTCAAGTATTGCATAGTATCCATCTTATTAGTGGCACTATCATAAACCCTCATAACAATGCTTACTTTGCCACATGACTTAGTAATTACGTTGCTTGCTATCTTTGTGGTTGAACAAGACATTGAAAGTATCAAAATACACAACAGCAAAAAACAATATCTATTCCGCATAATTGTAAGCATGGAGAGAAACTTGTTTCTTATTGAACATTATTTTTCTACGGGATGTTCTTTCGCATACTTTGCCCAGGCTTTGAAAACCTTTTGCTCTTTGGCCGTAAGCGTGTCGGCTAAATACAAGATATCGTTTACCAAATGAAACTCATTAGGAACTATCATATCCCAACGTTTTACAGGGCAGCCTACCCTATCACTAAGCCACTTTGTTTGTGAGAACAAAGGCGGCACTTTACCGTTACAATCAAGATAGGAAATAAAATATCTTGTTACTAATTTGTTTTTAATTGTGTCTCTACGGTAATCGATTTCTTTAAATCTTTTATAGTTCACACCAGCAATAATACTATCATTAGCAGGCTTGAGAGCAGAGCGATTAGCATCCCAAGGAGACATATCTCCCCAAAAGTTAACTATGCTACCTTTTATAGAATCAGGCTGAGTGTATTTTCGAATTAAAGTAGCCGTATCTGAAAAAGACGAGAACACATAAAACCCTCTATTGGGCAAATCTATAAAAGTAAATTCCCAAGGAAAATGTGCCCAAGTAGTTTCATAAGTTGTATCGTTCATATAAAACTGAACCAAAAAGGTTTCTTCAATTATCAAACTGTCCTTGTACCATATTATGGGGTCTTTCTGATATTTGATTGTGTCCATATTACCTGTTTCATTATCGTAGCCACGCATTATGAAGCTTAGCTTGCCACAGGCTGGAGGAACATTTTTATTTATCTTTTTTGAAGTTGAACATGACAACAAAAAAGTCAAAACACATATAAATAAATAAAACCACCTATTCCACATAATTCAAAATATCAAGAAGTTCATTTCGTATTACTCGTCACTTTTCTACAGGATGCTCTTTCGCATATTTCGCCCAGGCATTGAATATCTTTTCTTCCTTGAGAGTGAGAGTGTCTGACAAGTATTGTATTTCTGTTACTAAACGAACCCCTTCACCAATTACAAAGCGATCAGTTCGCTTTACAGGACAAAATTTATGTTTTTCACTTAACCCTTTATCTAAGGTCATTATTGGAGGCTTATTCGTATCACAAGTTAAATAAGCAACACTATATACTGGTAATGGGTCTTTTGATCGACTTATGTCTAATACATATTCCACTTTTTGGAACATCTCATACCTAATGTTATCAATAACTGTATCTCTTTGTCTTTTAATTTCACTATCGTTAAAAGATGAAGGCAACCCCCAAAAGTTTGCTAGATTTCCCTTTATAGAATCTGCTTGCGTATATTTTCTAATTAAAATAGCGGTATCTGAAAAAGAAGAAAACACGTAAAAGTTTCTACTGGGTAGGTCTATAAAAGTAATTTCCCAAGGATAAATTTGCCCTATTTTATTTCCAAAAATATCTGTTTCAATTTCTACACGAAAGGTTTCCTCAACAATTAAACTATCTCTATAATAAATCAATGGGTCTTGTTGATATCTAACTGTGTTCATCACATTGGCCGTACTATCATATACACGCTTAGTAAAACTTAATTTGCCACATGACTTAGAAATTACGTTGCTTGCTATTTTTGTGGTTGAACAAGACATTGAAAGTATCAAAGTACACAACAACAAAAAGCAATATCTATTCCGCATAATTGTAAGCATGGAGAGAAACTTGTTTCTTATTGAACATTACTTTTCTACCGGATGCCCTTTCGCATACTTTGCCCAGGCTTTAAAGACCTTTTCTTCTTCATCTGTGAGTTTATTTGACAGATACTGTATCTCAGTTACTAAACGATAATGCTCTCCAACTACAAAACGATCCGTACGTTTCACTGGACATCCCTGTTGTTCGCTGAATTGTTTATCTAAAGTAAATAATTGGGGCAAAGCATTGTTACATGCCAAATAAGCAATGGTGCAACTATTTATAGTTTTACTCGAGTAATTAGTTCTATCCTCAACGCTTTCTATTTTTTTAAACCTTTTATAAGTAAAGCCCTGTATAATGGTATCACCTATTTGTTTGGTATCCTTGTCTTTAAAGAATGAAGGCAATCCCCAAAAGTTAACAATACTACCTTTTAACGAGTCCGGTTGCTTATATTTTCTAACCAACGATGCAGTATCAGAAAAAGATGAGAACACATAAAATGCTCTTCGAGGCAAATCAATAAATGTAAACTCATATGGTAGGTTCTTCCACAACTGCTCTCCAGTAATGCTATCAACTTTATCGTAATACTGTAAATAAAAAACTTCTTCTATTAGGCAACTGTCTTTGTACCAGATAATAGGATCTTTTTGATACTTGATTGAATCCATCGTATTAGTGCAATTATTATAATTTTTCATTGCTAAGCAAATCTTACCACTACTAATGTTTTTATTATTGTGTTTACTGGTCGAACAAGATGCCAAACAAGAAACAACAATCATTAAAAGAAACCTAAGTATAGGTCTTATCATTATGGGAATAAGGTTGATCCTTTCCATGAGTGTAATTTTTCTCTTATAATAATATTCGGATAAGGTGCATTAATAGGGTAATTTACTATACCACTAATTTTAGCATTTGCTCTTACTGAATCACCCGATACATTTCCAGCCCAGCCTGATTGTGACCAAGTTGCTGGATAATAGCTAGACCCTATATCTATAAAACTTAAAGAATGTGTAATTGAACCAATTTTATTTTGACTAGGATTATTTATTGCCTTTAAACCAGTAAAATTTTCTGTTGACCACAGATCCCAAGATGGGGCTCCATTTGGTGATTTGCTAACTCTCCAAGTTGAAATATCACTTGCAGGCTCAAATACATCATCGCTCTCCGGATGCATTGGTCCGCCACCCGGCACCGTGCCACCAGGTACACCAATCACTACCCCGCCATTACCCGTTCCGGGGCCGCCGGGATTGGAAGGGTTGGATCCTCCGCCAGTACCACCACTGCAATCCGTATATAAAAATGTGTAGGTGGTGTTCATCAGCTCACCGGTCAACTGGTCGTACCAATCGGTTGCTTCATAATAATCTACGCAGGATACAGGTGTTTCCCTTGCCAATTGGCTATTGCCTGCCAATGCTTTTATGTTCTGCTTTGCATCAACACTTGTAACCCTGTACAGTTTATCGTTCCTGTATTCCATCTCAAAACTGACCCTGTCCATATCCTTTAAGGTAATGTATGTAAACACACCCGTATAGTCCCTGAAGTTATAAAAGTCGTGCAGGGCGTTTACTGGCATGGGTATTTTGACTGGGCTATTGGGCATTGCATACTGCATCAGGTTGCCTTCGGTAATATTGCCGTTTACATCTATCCTGGCTACAAAGTAACTCGTAACAGGTTTGCCTTTGTTTGCTTTAATTTCCATGCCTTCGCTAATGGGCACTATTATAAACTTCTTGCCCAGCCGCAGGTCCTCTACCCATAAACTTTTTGTATGCAGGTTGTTCTTTAAGTTTTCCAGGTTATCCTTCCTATCCTTTCGGGTAGTGGCTGCAATTTGTTTGTCTAGCCAAACATGTATTTTGGTTGCCATGCCACGTCCGTTAAAGTCCTGTACCGCAGTTGGCAGTTCGTTTTTTTGGCATGCGTTAAAAAGCATTGCTAAAACAACCATTATACATGCACCTATTGGCTTTTTTGTTTTTGGCAGTGTAGCTTTCATTGTTGTAGGGATTTGGTTAATTAAAAGATATTTACTACAACAGTACTACTAATCCATAGAATAGTATTATCAATAATTACTATTTATTACTAGTATAAATACTAGTTTTTCTAGTTATAGAATTAATACTACATTACAATTTCCCTAAATGTCTTATTGAAATTACTTGGCCTGCAATGCCTCGTCGTGTTTTATTTTGTCCCAGTATTTTTTATCAACAACCAGCATCCCAAAGCTTTCACCATCGTGTTTGTGCAAATGTTTATGATGCATTTTATGTGCCCAGCGTATGGCTTTTATATAGCGGTTATTACTGCGTGTAAACCATTTGATGCGTTGATGTATGATTACTTCATGCACCAGAAAATAAGCAAGGCCATACAATGCAATACCAAAACCTATACCCGCAACCCAATAAACATTATGTTGTAAACCCAGCATGATGCAAAGCCAACTGGGTATGGCGAAAATCAAAAAGAAGGCATCGTTTTTTTCAAGCAAATGGCCAGTGGGCTGATGGTGGTCGCGATGCAGGTACCATAAAAAACCATGCATGATGTATTTATGGGTGAGCCAAGTGATGGCTTCCATTAAACAGAACATGAGCAATGCAACAATGAGGGTTATCCATATCATAAAAAAGACCTTAGTATAAGAAAGAACAGCAACTGGATAATCAGCAAATGTAAAGCGAAAGGGTTTGTTTTATTGAAAGGCATTAACCTGAAAACAATCAATAATATGGCACTGATGACAAACCAACAGGCATAATTGAAGAAAGGCACTTGGTTATTGGTCCATTGCCAGAATCCCAGTTTAATTGCAACAGGTTCCATGATATAATCGAACGTAGTTGCCAGTAATGCCCCATCAATAATCAATGAAACAAACTGTAGCCATGATGGAAGTGCAGTACCTGTTGCTGCCGACTTTGCCACTACCCGGCCATGCAGCTGTTGCATTACCACTCCGCCACAATAAATGGTTACAAACCATTGCACACCTATCAACAACGGAACCCCGTTAAACTTGTAGCCCATAACATTGCCGTATGTGTAGTTGCCAAACAGGTAGCCCGTATGCACGCCAACTATTTCGGCAAGCATGCCCATTGCAAAAGCAATAAGTATAAACAGGTAGAAGTAAAGGTTACGTTGTTGTTGTGTGTACACCAAGAGTGCCGACATTAATAACAGGTTTAGTGGTGTATTGTGTATGAACCAATCTTTATAAGGTGTGGCCAATATACCCACGGCACCACATATATGAAACAGTAAGGCAATAGCTAAAGCTATATTTTTTCTTTGCCGGTACATTAATGTTTGTTTGCTTTTTTAAAATCATGCTGCACCAAGCTGGCCATGATTTTTGCACTTTGCAGGCAAAGGGGGATACCACCGCCCGGGTGCACGCTGCCACCCACAAAATACAGCCCTTTAATTTGGCTGGTAAAATTGGGATGCCGCAAAAAAGCCGCTCCAGCCGTGTTTGACGCAGTGCCATATAGCGAACCCCTGTAAGATGATGTGTTGCTTTCAATCAATACAGGGTCCAGTATTTCTTCCGCCTCAATCAAAGGCTCGATATCTGTTTGCAGTACCCTGTTTATTTTTTCAATGATTGCCTTGCGGTACTGCTGGTTGTTGATAGTCCAATTTTGGCCAACGTTTGCAGGCACATTTATCATTACAAACCAGTTCTCTTTACCGTTAGGAGCATGTGTACCTTCTTCGCATTTGGAAGTGACATTTATATAAACAGTAGGATCGTTAAATGGTTGCCTTGTTGTAAACAAGGTGTCAAACTCGGCCTTGTATTGATTGCTGAAGAGGATATTATGCAGGCCCAGTTGCGGGAATCCCTGTTTGATGCCCCAATAAAAAATCAATGCACTACTACTGCGTTCCTGTTTTAGTAGCTTCTTGCTTTTTGTTTCGTTGCCCAACAAATGCTTATAGGTAAAGTAGACATCCATATTGCTTACCACAACATCGGCATATATGTTTTCATTGTTTGCCACAATGCCATGCACTTTGTTGTCGTGCTGAATAATACGTTGCACTGTTGTATCAAAACGGAATTGTACGCCTTTTTTTATTGCCAGTTCGTATAGGGCTTTTGTAATACTATGCATGCCGCCTTTGGGATAAAAAACACCTTCGTTGTGTTCCACATGCGGAATCAGGGTAAGCATACCTGGGGCCTTGTAAGGACTGCTGCCATTGTATGTTGCATAGCGGTTAAAAAGCTGCACTGTTTTGGGGTTGCTGAAATGCTTTTCATGCATGGCATTCATTGTGCCAAACAGGTATTTTCTTTTGGTACGCAGCAATGCCTTGGCAACAGGGGCCTTGAATAATGTTTTCAGTTTGTGCAGCGAATAGTTCAGGAATACCTTGCCAATATTGTTGTAGATATCTGCTGACTGTTTCAAGTAGCCGGTTAGTGCACCTGCGGGCTCGCCGTGTTTTTGCTGCAGCTCTGTTTCAAACTTTTCAATATCTGCAAAAGCGGTTAGCTGTGTGCCATCTTCATAAAAATACTGGCAGCTAACGGGCAACCGTTCGTAACTAAAATAGGCATCCATTGGCTCATTGGCCAATGCAAACAGCTCTTCTATATTTTGGGGCTGGGTAAACAGGCTGGGGCCAGTATCAAATGCATAGCCATTTATTTCAATACGTGAAAGCTTGCCGCCGGGCTGGCCGTTCTTTTCAAACACAGTTACATCAAGCCCCTGTACCGCCAGCCTTATGGCCGATGCAATGCCAGCTATGCCTGCACCAATAACAATTGCTTTTTTGGAACTCATTATTTAGCTTGTTGTGCTTTCCACCATTCGTTTACTTTTGGAAAAGCAATTAAAAACCATGGGGTATAAAAATAGCCCCTGTTGGCTACCGACTCTTCAATGCGTGGCATGGTTGCCCAAACAAATTCTTCCACTTCGTTATAGTCCACATCAAGGTTGCCATCGTAATAACCAACAAACACATGGTCAAATTCGTGTTCTGTCAACCCATTATCAAATTCTGCCTTATAGGTAAAATCAAAAATTTTCTCCAGCGATGTTTCAATGCCCATTTCTTCTTTCAGCCGCCTGGTAGCTGCATCAATATTGCTTTCATTGGCACGGGGATGGCTGCAGCAGGCATTGGTCCACATTCCGCCGCAATGGTATTTCTTTAGTGAGCGTTGCTGCAACAGCATCTCGCCCTTGCTGTTGAAAATAAAAATGCTGAAGGCCCTGTGCAATAGGGCCTGTCTATGGGCTTCAATCTTTTCCATCAGCCCAATCTCGTTGTCCTGCTCATCCACCAAAATAACCTGCTCCATTAATAATCACTTGTTGATACCGAAAATAGCAGAAAACAATTTGTTTTACCCGTTTTTGGATAAACAAGTTTACAATAAGTTGAGTTGGTACCGCAGTTTAGCTTTTAGTACAATAGCCAGTTTGTTATAGTCCGGTATGCGAACCCTTGTTTCCAATACCTTTTCGGGCTGCATCTTTTTTATTTTCCTGAACAGCGACAAATAATATTTATATGCAACATATACCCCAAACCTGGCCTTGATGGGCAGGTGCAGTATGCCGTTGTAGGCAGCATCAAAATCCTTTTGTATATCGGCTTCTATTGCTTGTTTGTTATTGCTGGAAAAGTTGCTGAAATCGCAGTTAGGAAAATACATCCGCTCCAGCCCCACATAATCCGCTTTTACATCACGCAAAAAATTCACTTTCTGAAAGGCGGCACCCAAGCTTTTTGCAGCAGGCCTTAACTGCTCGTACACCTGCCCGTTGCCTTCACAAAAAACATACAGGCACATTAGCCCAACCACTTCGGCACTTCCATAAATATATGCTTCGTAAGTTGTTTGGTCGTAGTTGCGTTTGCTAAGGTCCATTTCCATGCTCAACAAAAAAGCATCAATGAGTTTCCTGTCAATGGCATACGCATTTACAGTTCGTTGAAAGCTGTGCAATATGGGGTTGATGCTGATGCCACGGTCTATGGCGTCGTAAGTGGCCTGCTTAAATTCGCGTAGCAAGACAGTCTTGTCATGCTCATGAAAGGTGTCCACTATTTCATCGGCAAAACGCACAAATCCATAAATATTATGTATAGGCTGCCGCAGGCTTTTGTGCAATAGGTTTATGGCCGAAGAAAAACTGGTACTGTAGTTCTCGGTTGTATTGCGGCTGCAATCCTCACTAATTTTATTAAACAACCCAATGTTGGTCATTGCGTAAATATATTTTATGTTCCCAACTTTATGGCATCCATCGGCTTTACTGGTCCCAATAGCTATCTGTAACACACCCATCAACACAGGCATGGGTACTGGGCTTTTGGCTAAACGTATGTCCCGTTGTAGTTTGCCTGTACCACTAACCCAAATACTTCATCACTTCCTTTGCTACCACTTCGCCGCTAATCAAACTAGGCGGCACACCCGGCCCCGGTACGGTTAGCTGCCCCGTGTAAAAAAGATTGCTTACTTTTTTGCTACGGCAGCTGGGCTTCAAGATACTTGTCTGCATTAATGTATTGGCAAGCCCATAGGCATTGCCTTTAAATGCATTGTATTCATGTACGAAATCGCTGTGTGCAAAGGTTTTTTTATAAACAATATATTGGGCAATTGGTTCGCCCAAGTGGCGTTCCATACGTGCAATAATCATTTCAAAATATTTTTCACGCAGTGCTTCCGTATCATTTTCCAGTCCTGCTGCAACGGGTATCAACAAAAATAGGTTCTCACAGCCATCCGGTGCTACCGTTGCATCCGTTACGGAAGTTGCACTTACATAAAACAAGGGATTGCTGGGCCATTGTTTTGTGTTGTAGATCTCTTTGCCATGCACGTCAAAACTGGTATCAAAAAAAAGGGAGTGGTGCCTGATGTTGGTCAGCTTCCTGTTCAGTCCAATATAGTACAACAGGCAGCTTGGGGCCATGGTCCTTTTGTTCCAATACGTATCGGAATAGCTTCTGTATTGTTTGGGCAACAATCCTGTTTCTATAAAATGATAGTCGGCACCACCAATAACCACATCTGCTGCAAAATTGTTTACCGTTGCATGTTGGGTGTTGAAGGTTTTTACCGATTGGGCAATGCCCTTTTCAATAACGATTTCCTGCACGTTTTCATTGAAGCGGAATTCTACACCAAGCTCAACTGCCAAGCTGTACATGGCTTGCACAATACTGTACATACCATTTTGGGGATACCATGTGCCTCCTTTTATGTCGGCATGGTTCATCAGGCTGTACAGGGCAGGTATCTTTTCTGGCAATGCCCCCAAAAACAGAACAGGGAACTCCAGTAACTCTTTCAATTTCGGATGGTTGAAATGCTTTGCCACATGGCTTTTCATGGAATTGAAGACATCCAGTTTCATCAATCCTTTCAACAGATCCCAATCCAGAAATTCTGTTAGGGATTGTCCGGGCCTGTGTACCAGCTTATTCATTGCCACATTGTACTTATATGCCGCTTCGTCCAAAAATTTATCCAATGCATTGCCGCTGCCCTGTTCAATTGATTCAAACAATGTTTTCAATTCATTGTAATCGGCCGGTATGTCCATTGGGCCATCACTCCAGTAAATGCGGTACGATGGCGATAAGCGTTGCAGTTGATAATAGTCAGCTACATGTTTTCCAAACTGGTTGAAATACCTTTCAAACACATCGGGCATCCAGTACCAGCTTGGACCCATATCGAACGTGAAGCCATTGGCCTTCATTTGCCTTGCCCTGCCGCCTGGCGTGGCGTGTTTTTCAAGCAGGGTTACTTTGTGCCCGGCTTTTGCCATGAATGAAGCAGCAGACAAACCTGCAAAACCTGCACCTATAACAATTATTTGTTTACCCATTATCTGGTGGGGAAGTTAAAGAAATTTTGAAGAGTGGATACATACCATCAGTGCCTTTCAATTTGTGCCTTTAATAGTTTCCTGGCAAAGTGTATTCGGCTTTTAACCGTGCCCAGTGGCTCTTGCAATGCTTCTGCTATTTCGTTGTATTGGTATCCATCAAAGTACAACACAAAAGGTGTCTTGAATATTTCCGGTAGTTGATGGATGGCTGTTTTTACTTCTTTGATGTTGATGTTGGCAATGGCTTCGTTAGCAACGGCCGCCTGGTTGTAGTCAATTAAAAAATCGTTGGAGGTGTTATCGAATACGGTTTGTTGCTTGGCTTTTTTGCGGTAACTGTTGATAAAGATATTACGCATGATGGTGTAGAGCCATGCTTTGAGGTTGGTGCCCACGTTGTACCTGTGCTTGTTGGCCAGTGCCTTGTACAGGGTTTCCTGTATCAGGTCTTTTGCCTGCTCATTATCCCTAGTGAGGGTAAAAGCAAAAGGCTTTAGGAACTCTGTATTATTCAGCAAAGCATGATTGAACTCAAGTGTTGACATAGATTATCTGTTTAACAATTACATAATAAAGTTAAACAAATATCAATGGCAGAAAAATCTTTCCGTTAAGGCATAACATAAAAATCATTCTGTTTAGACTATGCTGGTCATAGGGAAGTTATCGTTGAACAAGAAATGTGGCAATGGCTATTTTCCAACCTTTAAATAGTCTTGCAAGGCTTTTACATAGGCCTCAAAAGCATCAATGCCTTTGGGTGTAACCTTGCAGGTTGTAAGGGGATAGTTGTCTTTGAATTGTTTGGTTACTTCTACATAACCTGCATCTTTCAGTTTCTGTACCTGTACAGACAGGTTGCCTGCGGTAGCGTTTGTTTTTTCTTTGATAAAAGTAAACTCGGCTTCCTTAACCCCAATAAGTAAACTCATTACGGCCAGCCTTAGCTGCGAATGCAATATGGGGTCAAGTTCCTTAAACATGGGCAGTTTTTTGTTTAAGGTAAGTGCTGCGTAAAATGAAACCTGGAATGAGCCAGTTGAAAATTGCTGCAAGTCCATTCATCAAAAAATCGTATTTGCTTGCAGTAAAGCAGGATATCATGAAGAAGATATAGCATAGTATGCCGCCAAAAAGCATGGGTTTAAACTTGCGTGCAATACCTGTAATTAAAGTAGGCATGGCATATAACAGTAACAGCAATGATCCTTTGCTGAATACGCTGGGATGCCAAGGCTCCATTGCCCCCGTATGTATATCTCTAATCAGTAGTTCAATGCCCTGACCGGCATTCAACTTATCCGTTGCATTACCTACTGTGTTAAAGTAGAATATCAATGCAAAAATGCTGATGCCGTACACCAGCCAAACAGCATCCATAGCGGCACACATATGTGTTTTTACTACGCGTTGCCTTTTGTCCCTTGTTGCAATCACAATTTGCGGAATGATTGCAACCAGTGCCAGGTACCATATATCGAAGTTGCCCAACTGCCAGTCAAACTGTAATTGCAGAAAAGTAAAAATGCCACAAATAGCAATCACGCTTCCCCATAAAATGGCACCGGTTCCATTTTCATGAAAGTTGCTTTTTGTTTTTTGGAGCATCTCGGTAATCAGCTTGAGACTTTCCTGTTCGGTCATTATTTTTTCTTGGCTCATACGGTTTCAGATTTATATTTTGCCCGCAATAAATATCCTGGCGTAATCCATGCTGCAATTACCGCCAAAGCAAGCAATAATAATTGATTATCGTTACTTACGTAAGCAGAAACTATGGCCAGTAACCAACATATAAGCCCGCCAATCTTTAATGGCCTGAACCTGAGCAGTACGCCCGAAAGGAAAGTGGGCATACCATACAGAACCAGGAACATGGAGTAGGTCCTGTCCCATAACTCGTTCTTTGCCATTAAGAATATCATGATAAACATCATGGCTACAAAAGCCAGCCATACATACCCCCTGATTTCATCGGTATATGTTTTTATCCGCTCTTCTTTTTTTCGTTTGCTCAATACTACCATTTGATAAGCTACCGTAAGCCATGTAAGCATCCAGATCCTGCCAGGCTCTTTCATTACATCGAATTTCAGGAAAACAAAATGGGTGATACTGCATAGCAGCACTGTCCACCCCCATAACAAATACAAGTGACCATTTTCGTTGAAGCGGTCCTTGGCTTTGTTTATCATGCTTTCAATTAGTGCAAGGCTTTGTTGCGGATTGAAATCATTATCGTTTTCCATCTTTCTGTTTTTAAGTGGTGATAGTTGAACCAGCAATCAGTTAGGTTTGGATAATTGCTTAAAAGGACAAGTTTGGGCTTACCGAAAAATGTTATTGCCATTTTCCATAAGCCCAAACTACCTCTAACTATTTATTATGCTTATTTGCATGAAGCAATAATGCCTTCGCAGCTTTCTTTGCCCCAGTTAGGAGCAATTTCGCTTTTGGGTTTAAAGGCAGCATACAGTTCAACTGCTTTTTCAGCTATTGGCTTTGCCGACTTGCAACCGCCACCAAACTGCTCAGGCGTATTTTTCAGGTTGTTGGCCTGTAACATATACGGACGTGGGTTTGTAGCATCTGCTTTTTTTGCTTCTTCCAAAAGCCTTGCTGCTTCTGCACCGTTTTTCATGTAACGTGCCTGTGGATCAACAATCATTTTGGCTGTCTGTATCATGCTTTTAATAACCAGTATCTCGCTGTTGTTTTTTTCAATCACTTCGGCTTTGGTAATAAGGTCGTTTGCTTCATCTGCAACTTTATCACGGTCGCCACCAATGCCCTGCATACTCATGGTAGCCTTAATTAAAGCTGCATAGTAATAGGGTAACCACTGTGTTTTTTCGGCATCGGCAATGCGTTCAAATTTTGCTTCTACGGCAATCAGGGCTTCGCCATTGTCTTTTGCTTCGCCATATTGTTTCAATGCCGATTTCATGGCATCCACAAATTTGTCGCTTTGTGCAGATGCATTGAATTGCAGACCCGCTGCAATAATGGTAAGGAAGAATAACTTTTTCATGTTTGTTGTTTTAAAATAAGAAGGTGAGTGAATGTATGTTTATTGTTGCTGTTTCAATTTTTTGTACTCCCGGTCAACTGAAAAAAAATTGTCGCTATGGTAAGCATCGAGGTACTGCATCAATATGCCAATGCCCCAGCCCATCATGCACCACGCAGGCCAGAAGTAGCCGCTATAGATATAGTACCAAACACCCACCAAAAATGCATTTACTACGCAATAGCTCAGTAGGCCCCATTTAAAAGCTGCCCGCTTTTTGGCAATACGCCAAAGGGTTTCATCTTTTTGTTGCTGATTTTCCATTGAAGTATATTTTACAAGTTGCATAAATTTTATTTGTTGGGCAATAGTTTGCTGCCACAGTCCTACAGATTGTTATTGATTGCATCCTGGCTCCTGTCAACACCCCAGCTTAGGAAGCAGCCAATAAAAAAGAACTGCGGTGCGGGTGGTGTAATGGCTTGTTTAATGCTACCCGAATAGTTGTAGTTGTAGCCATACACCTGTTTTTGGTTGAACACATTGGTAACACTTGCCACCAACACAATAAAGGTTTTTGCTTTGGCCTTACCAAGGTTGGGCAAATAGTTTAAACTGAAACCAAGTGAATTGTAATCGGTTGTTTTGCCCTGGTCTTTGATTTCGTATTTATTGCCATTTTGCTGCAGCAAATAGTAAGGGCGGCCAGTGGCATAACTATATGTAAAGTTGAAACCTGTTTTCCATTCGGTAACAAAACGCTTGGTTACCAGGCTGGCCGTATGTGTGGCTGCAAAGTTGGGCTGCATTTGACCGGGATAATTCAAATAGTCACGTTTTGTATCCAAGTAAGAATAGCTAATCCAGTAATCAAGATTCTTGATTGATTTCTTATCCCTCCAATACAGTTCAATGCCTTTGGCATAGCCTGTTCCATCGTTATTGAATACGGGGAATGTTTTTACAAGGTCGTTGTATTTCTTGTAGAAAGCTTCTATACGAAAAGTATAAAACTTGTTTGTTTTTTGATAGTTGGCTATATAGTGCGTTGCTTTTGTGTAACCGAAATTGGTAGTGGAAATCAACTGTGTGTTTTCTGGCTTTTGGTAAAAATCGCCATAGGCCAAACTCATCTGTGCATCTTTGCCAACCTTATAAGCCAATGATAAACGGGGGGCAATATTTGCTTTTGCAAGTATGGATGAATACTCGAACCTTCCACCAATTTTTGCAGCCAGCCCGTTGGTGATGTACAGATCCGTTTCGCCAAAAACACTCACAAAATGGTCTATCAATAAACTGCTGTAAATATTGTATTTGTTTTTATTGTAGCCATACCAGTATTCGCTGCCAAAACGAACGGCACTGATGCCTTTGAGTTTCTTTTCAAGCACCACCTTTATTTGAGACAGGTCCTGCCTGCTGTTCAACACAAAATTGTTGCTGTCTATATATGCTTTGCCAGTATAGGTGTATTGGTTGTTCTGGTTCTGTATCTCTTGTTTAATATCGTCTTTGTTGGTGCTGTAACTAAGCCCAAGATTGAATTTCCAGCCGTGGCTCAACGTTTCCCTCCAACTAACATTGTTGTACCAGTTTACGTTGGTGTAGCCAAAAGCATTCTTTAAATCGGCACTGTCAATGTTAGGTCTTCTTAAGCCTATCCTTCCGTAAGAAAACGTAGTGTAATATTTTATCATGCCTCCTTTCTTTGTTTTGATACGAAAGTTGGCATCGCCATTGTGAAATTCGGGCATCGTAAAATAATCCGGTTTCTGTTTTACGATGTTGAAGTATGCAATAAGGTTGGTGTAGCCATAGTTAACACCCCATGACGATTTTTTGTTCTTTGCCAGCTCTTGGTAACCCGCACCAACAAATACGGTTGATACGGATGCCGAAGCCTGCGATTGGTCGGGCAGGTCGATACTTTCCAGCATCAAAGCAGAAGACAAAGCCTGACCATACAAAGCAGAATAGCCACCTGTACTGAACACGGTTCCCTTAAACAGGAAGGGGGAAAAGCGGCCACGGGATGCAATGTCCGGGATGCTTGTACCATAAGGGTTGTTTACCAATGTACCATCAATGAACTGTTTGGTTTCGTAGCCTGTACCACCACGTACAAACAGGCCCTCCTGTTCGCCAATCTGCTGTGCACCGGGCAGTGTTTTCATAACGGCCGATATATCTGCATTGGCACCACCTGTTGTAACAATGTCTAAAGAAGTAAGCACAGCAGCCGCACGTTTTTTGTCGCCTGCTTCAAATGAGCCAGCGGTAACGGTTACTGCATTCAATTCGTTCACTTCTTCCTTCAAGGAAAAATTGACTACAACAGCATCGTTGGCAATGGTAATTTTTTGCTCAATGGATTTATAGTTGATGCTTTTAACTTCCAGCATGTACTCCCCTTTTTCAGTTGTCTTGAAAGAAAATTTACCTGTTGAATCGGCAACGGTACCATCGTATGTTCCTTTCAAAGTAATGCTTGCACCTGGTATCGGGCGGTTGCGGTTGTCCTTTACGGTGCCGCTTATTTTTGCCTGGGCCATGGCAGCCGCCGCAATGATTAAAAATATCCAGGGAAGTATAAATTTTTTCATGTCAGTTTCATTTTGATGACACAAACGTAGACTAGTTTATAATATAAACCAAATTATTTTGACAAAATGATTTCCCCTGTATTGTTTGTGCAACCGCACATTGTTCGATAAAAAGCGGATTTGAAAATAGCTATTGCCATTTGTTCAGCACTTTGTCCCAACTGGCCAAGCCTATTTTGAACTGAATGGGATTACTGAACTTATTGGCGGTTGAGCCTACAACAAACAACCCGATCTTGAATTTGTACAACGGATTGAAAGGCCATTTGAATACACGTTCCAGCCCCACAAAGGTTTCTGCATATTTTAAGTTGCGTTCGGGTGCATATAGGAAACCCGCACCAGCAACCTCTCTCAGTTGCAATTTTTTTAGCAATGGAATTTTGTTGATGAGTGCCCCGTTAAACTGGTGCACCAGGTGAGCCTGATAAAAACGCTTGAACAGCGGGAAGCTGGAATCGAGTGCCTGAAAACTTTCTTCGGGGTTCTGGAAAAGGATGGGGTCGCCCCTGCGTTGAAACTGGTAATCTATTAGCCGAAGGTCTTTTTGCGATAGGAAGCTGCCGCTTTTTATATTGTATTTTGTAATACCTGCTGTGCCCAGTTTAAGTTCCTGCTCCATGCCCAGTTCCCAGTAATCAAAATCTACCTTGCTCTGCAATATGCCGGGTATGCCTTTACGCCAGGTGGTATAGAATGTGGGCCATTTTGAACCGATGATGATTTTTTCTTTGGGCTCTCTAATGTAGTGCTGGCCGGGTGTGTATTGCAAACGTATTTTGCCGTACACTGCATTATAAGGCTCAAAAGCAATGGCTTGGTTATCGGTTAAGATACTGCCAAACAAGCTGTCAACAAGATCGTTTGTTTTGTAATTGCTTACTGACCTACGCAATGCAATTTCTGCATCGGTAAACAAAACAAGGCCGTTCAACAGCTCGAGATTGTGCCCAATACCCAATGAGTTGTTCAAGTAGATATTGCTCCGCTTCAGCATGTTTATCCATGCATCGCCCTGAAAAATATATTGAAACTCCCTGCCTACATGAATGCTGTATGCCCCACGGTTAAAAGGGTTATACATCCTGGTAAGGTTCACGCTGCCATTTACGTCCCGGTTACGGAAACCATAACTGACATTGGCAAACAGTGAAATGTTTTTCCTGGAGGGGAACCGTTGGCTGTAATAAACAGAAGGATTGATGCGGCTGCCGCCTAGTTGCAGGGGTTGCCAAAGGCCAATAACAGAAGGTATGGACCAGGTACGTTCTTTTTCATGGTCGTTGAATGTTTGGCCCAGTACAAGGGCCTTCATTAAAGTGAACTTATTGATTTTTGCGTCAATCGAATCGAGATAGGCCTTGCTGTGCGTTGCCCGGTAAATACTGTCGTTGTAATGAATAAAACGAACCTCCTTTTGTGAGAGTGGTTCGGTACGTTTCTGTTGCCAAAAGGTAGAATCCTGCCGGTAGGCTTTTTCTGTTGTGGTACTTACTTCGTTGCCAAAGTATTTTTTATCGAACTGTTTATCCAGTTCAAAATCCTTGAACACGGCAATGGTTCGTCCTGAGCTTTTTTTCTTTTTCGATTTTGAGTAATAGGTGAATGTCTGGCGTGTAACCATCCAGGCTTTATTGGCTATCCATGTGTATTGTTGTTCTATTTCAAAAAAATCGTACTCGGGCAAATGATAGGCAGGCAAGCTGAACCTTGTATGCCGTACAGCCCAGGTACTGTCTTCTATTACCAGTTCACCTTCCATTGTTGCATTGCTTAGCTGGCGTGGTTTTACGCTGATGGTATATAGTTTCCTTCCGTCAACCGTTTGCACTTTTACGGTTTTGAAACGGTAAGCCAGCAGCCCACTGTAACTAATAGGCGACAGGAAATCGGTTTCGGAAATAACCGGCATTTTAATCAGGTTATTGTACACGTCAAAGGTTCCATCGGTGGTTCTCAGGTAAAACAGGCTTTCGGGATTGCCCCTTTTTTTAACCCCTAACCTTTCTTCTTTTACGTGTTGTGCAGATGCATAATCGAGTTTCAGAAAAATCTCGGCCATTGCCATGCCATTCAAATCGGCATTGGGGTTTGCAGCAATTGCACTGTCCAGCTTTTTGGGTTTCCTGTTTGGCCGTATTGCAAGCGAATCTTCCTGTGTGGCTTTAATATATACATTGCAGGTGTATGGCCCATGTGCCTGTGCTATGGCTTCTTTATGGTGTATGGTGTTGCGTATTATTTCTTCGGCATGGTCTTTTGCTTTAGAGCTTACCGTTACCCCAGAAATATCGCTCACTTCAGTTTCCAGTATAATGTTCTGGGTATAGTTGCCTTTAACTATTAGGCTTATCACTTGTGGCTTGTAGCCAATCATGCTTACCAATATATCGTAACTGCCTTCGTACAATTGCAGCTCAAACATTCCATCTTCTTTGGTAAGCGTGCCTGTTTTCCATCCCTTTATTTGTACGTTCACAAAAGCCAGGGGTTCTAGTTTGTTATTGGTAATTTTTCCTGAAACCTTAAACGTTTGTGCCGATACGGACAGTAAACCGAAGCAACAAATGAATAGTAGCATTGCACGTACCATGCAGCAGTTTTGTGGTTGTTAAGGATTAAGAAACAGAAAAATAAATGGTTTCGCTGAAAGGCTTTAGTGGATTAAGTTTCCTTTCACATTTATACAAATGCAAAATGGCAGGCAATAGTTGCCTGCCATTTGAATAGCCATTGTGTATTGCAAAAAATTATAAAAGCAGTGGCATCAATTTTTTGTTTCGTTAAAAGCCCAACCTGCTTCGTTGCTTACTTCAAATATGTAGTGGTTGTGTTGCATATCGGTACAATGCAGTAATGCCTTACCTATATCGGATGTTTTAATGGCAATATGCTCGCCTTGCTTTAGGCTTCTTGCTTTGGATAGCTGCCAGTTAACCCCTTTGGTTATCGGCACAATGGAATCTGCCCTTACATCCAACCCGCTATTCACAATCTCCACATAGCTCTTACTATTGGCTTCGGCCCTATAGTCCTGCTTTAAGATTGGCTTGGGCATAGCGGTAATTTCATCCAGTTTAAAAACGGCATCTGCCGAAAGGTTTTTCACTACTATGCCAGGAAAACTGTTTTTGTTTTTTTCATCTGTTGCTATTGCATTTTTCAGCATGGCTTTTTCCATCCAAAAAGAATCCTCAATGGTATATTTATTTACAAGCCTTACAAGACCACTGTTATCAGATGCATCCATTGCTTCGCTATTGTTTGTCCACACACCCATCAAAACCTTATCGCCATTTACACTCAGCACCTTTAATGGGGTTTTCTTATAGCTGTAATATTTTTCGTTTGCCTCTTTTTGGTTAAACAGGTAAAGGTCGTTTATGGCAACACTATCCACTTTTTTATTAAGCCTTTCTGCTTTTTCTGCAAACGCAACTTCTTCATAGTGCTGCCATTTTATATGGTTCACCTGTTCCATAATATTGAAGATGATGACACCTGCAATAATCAAGAGAAAGCCGCTCCATGCAAATATGGAAGCCTTTGATTTACCCAATTGCAGCTGGTTGAGCATTTGCACAATATCCTGGTGGCATACATACTTTTTTCCATCGCCCCTGTTTACCGTCCATACTTTGCCCAAAGGGAAGAAAGGTATCCAGAAAAGGTGGGCATATTTTTGCCGAAGTTCAAACGTGATGTTCTTGAAAGGTTCATCGAACAGGCCAATTTCATGTGGATGAACTGTTTTCAGCCGGAAGTTATTATGTCCCCATACAATGGTCATGAGCAGAAAGTTTGCAGCAAATATCATGAAAATGGTTAATGATATTATCTTGCAGGTAACTTGTAATTTTTAAACCGTCCAAACAACATGTTACAAAAGAAATATATCCTGTATTTTTTAGTGGTGCTGCTTTTCAGTTCCTGTGCAGGCAATGAAGTAAATGTGGTAATAGACAACACATCCGATACAGATAGTGCATCATCAACCAATGCCAGCAAAAAAGTGGTAATTGATGATAAGCTTACCATGAATATCAAAAGCGATAGTACCACTGTTGTAAAGCTTTCGTTGGGCAACCATACCGTACAAGTAGATAACCAGGCCAAGCAAACGATTTTTGTGGACAAGAAAGGTGGCATCATCAATTTGGGCAATATTGATTATGTGGTGTACGAAATAGAATACAATAGCCAACAGTCTAGCACCAATAACGGTGGTCTTAAGATGCCGAAATACAAGTCGAGGAATGCGGTGGTGATTGATTCGTTTATTGTTGAGTACAATAAGGGCAAGCGTAACCTGTCCGATTCTACACTGATGAGCATTGTAGAAGGCACGCATAAGAAAACCACATTAGATGTACTGAGCGGTGGCAGCTCCATTAGCCTGACCAAATTTGGTAAAGGCAAATTCTATATTGACAGGAAGTGGGATTATAACATGACCGATACGATACCCGAAACATTACAAGTGCGTTCTTCCGGTTTTATTGGCGACAACAGTACCACAAGAACAGCAATCATGCAGGCAACCAGGTTCCTGTTATTTGCCATGCTGCAAAAAGATGAATATGTTGTAAGAAGCATTAGTGAGGTACGCAAAGGCACCAACGATAAGAAGCGGCAGAAAGAAATGGAAAAAAAGCAGATGGAGTTTTAGCCCATCTGCTTTTATCATTATATAGTTTTATTGCTTCTCCCTGATTGCTTTGAACTCCGAGCCAGTTTTCCATTGTGGCCATACACTTGCAAATGCCAAACGTTTGCCTACCTGAAACAGTAATTGCAGATCATCTATGGCACCGGTTAATACCCAAGTTGCAGCATTGTATTGGTCAGACGGACGATGGTAATTGTCTTTGGTATATTGTTCATCCATTTTTACACCATAGCCTTTTTCTTTGCCTACTACATCTTTACCACTGGATGTATATAAGGATGGCACGCCCACTTTTGCAAAATTGAAATGGTCCGAACGGTAATAAGCACCAGCTTCGGGGTGTGCCTCAAAAGATATTTCCCTGTTTACTTTTGTTGCGGCATCTTTCAAATAGTCTTCCAGTTCGTTTTGGCCCTGGCCAATAACCGTAATGTCTTTTGTTTTGCCATACCAATTCAGGCCGTCCATATTAATATTGGCCAATGTTTTGGCAACGGGGTAAACGGGATTTTGTGCATAGTAGGCAGAGCCCCATAGGCCTTGTTCTTCGGCCGTTACAGACATGATGACGATTGTTCTTTCAGGCTTTGTCTTCATGCTTTTAAATGCCCTTGCCAGCTCAATCAAACCTGCTGTGGCACTGGCATTGTCTAACGCTCCATTGTAAATGGAATCGCCTGTTGCATCGGGCTTGCCAATACCTAGATGGTCCCAATGTGCCGTGTAAATAATGGTTTCATCAGGGTGCTTACTGCCGGTTATTTTCCCGATTACATTATACGATTTATTGTAGTTGGTTTTTACCGTCATCGTGGTGGAAAGCTTTAGACCCAACGGCTGGCCTTTAAAGTTTTTCTTGTCAGCCTCTGCCAATAAAGTACTGTCTTTGCTAGCGGCTGTCAATAGTTTTTTTGCTGTTGGCCCGGTAACCCATCCAATCACATCGCAATAGTTTTCTTTTTTGCCTCTATTGTCCAGATGCAACCTGCTGCCGTTCCAATTATTCTGCACCACAGAAAACGGATAGCTTGCCGCATCCGTATTGTGTACAATCAAACAGCCTTTTGCACCTTGCCTTGCAGCCTCTTCAAATTTATACGTCCAGCGGCCATAATAGGTCATGGTCTTGCCTTTAAACAAAGTTGAATCATGTGCGTTAAAGCCTGGGTCGTTTACCAATACCAATACAATTTTCCCTTTCACGTCAAGCCCTGCATAATCGTTCCAATTGTATTCGGGAGCCACCACGCCATAGCCTGCAAATACCAGTTCATCATTGCTAAATGACACGGCAGAATCTGTCCTGTCTGTCCATATCACATAGTCTTCAAAACCTTTCAAAATAAAATTTTCTTTCGCAGATTGCACCTGCATGGTTGGTGCAGCCGTGGTGGTAATGCGTACCATGGGCACTTCCTGAAAATAGCTATCACCATTGCCAGGTTCAAGACCTGCAGCAATGAATTGCTGTTTTAAGTAATTGATGGTTTTTGTTTCGCCTTCGGTAAAAGGCTTACGCCCAGCAAAATCATCGGATGCAAGAACGGAAATATGCTTGCCCAAACTATCGGCACTAAAAGCTGCAAGGCCATCGCTATCATCAACAGGTGTATTTGTTTTGCAGGATGCCAGCAACAGTGTGGCAATGGATAAGGAAGTGAGGAGGTTTTTATACATGGCAGTTGTTTTGATGGATGAAGATAATCATTAACACAGGCGTTTGATTGATTATTTGTGGTTGATTATTAGGGCACACGGATGGTACGGACTTGATGGATACCCACTGATTGTTCTGCTACGCAGCAATGGATTAGTGCAGTAGTATGGAATTTGGATTTCTGCTATTTGGAATTTCAACCCCCGTTCCATTGTTTCGTTACGTAGAAGCAGATCGATACCAGGTTATGGAATTTGGAACTTTGTTACTTGGAATTTTGTTTCCCTCCTCTATCTTCACCGCATTATGACAGGTATAGACAGCGTGCAACTTGAAAAAGTTATTGTACATAAAGTAGGCAACCCAACGCGTGGCGAGGAGCTGAAACTCTCTGCCAATCCACTTACATTAAACGATGAAATTGTAAGGGGCGTATTGACCAAGTATTTCCTAGCCCCTTTTAACGAACATGAGCAGTACCATTTTACACACATGAGCAATGTGGAACTGAACGAAGTGTATCATTATGTTTCGGAGCTGTTCAGTAATCCTAAGAAGTTTACGGAGCAGTCTGTTTTGCTGGCCAATTTCCTGTACAACAAAAGCACACATGCCAAGGTTAAGGAAGGCGAATTATATGTGGTTCATTTTAACGAAGTGCCTTTTGAAAATGATTTTGTGGAAGCCATTGGCATTTTTAAAAGCGAGACCAAGGAAACATTTTTAAAAGTGTTTCCACATGGGGCCAACTGGGAAGTGATTGCCGAAGATGGCATCAACATCAATAAACTGGATAAAGGCTGTTTGATTTTTAAACAGAACAAAAGCGAAGGTTACCGTGTTTGTGTGGTTGACAATACCAACAAACAGAACGATGCCCAATATTGGGTGAAAGATTTTTTGCAGGTAGAACCCGTAGCCAACGACTACCATTATACCAACGATGTATTGGGCATGTGCAAGCTGTTTATACACAACGAGCTGCCCGAAAAATTTGAAGTGAACAAGAGCGAGCAGATTGACATGCTGAACAGGAGCATGGAATATTTTAAAACCAAGGACCATTTTCAGTTGGATGAATTTGCCCAGGAAGTGATTCATCACACAGAACTCATAGATGCTTTTAGCCAATACAAAAACACCTACGAAACGGCCAAGCAGGTACAGGTACAGAGCGAGTTTGATATTGACCTTTCTGCCGTAAAGAAACAGGAACGCGGTTTCAAATCTGTATTGAAACTGGACAAGAATTTCCATATCTATATTCATGGCCGCCGCGACCTTGTGGAGAAAGGCTATGACGAAATGAGCGGCAAGCATTACTATAAATTATTTTTTGATACCGAATCGTAGATCATGGAAGAGCAGCCCTTGTTTAATAGCAATGTCTTGTTTGAACTCATCAACACACGTATGCCTTTTGGCAAGTATAAGGACCGGCGTATTTGCGACCTGCCCGAGGATTATATACTCTTCTTTCAACGAAAGGGCTTTCCCAAAGGCAAAATTGGCATGCTGCTGCAAACCATGTACGAAATAAACCTGAATGGTTTAAGGGGATTATTGGACCCTTTGAAGAAAATGTAACAGCTAGCAACATGCAGAGGCCATCTCCGCACTAATCAACGCCTATTCGTTATCCAACACCTGCTAACAACCGTTCGCTTTACTGTAAAGTATTGCTAAAACCCTTTCTCTGCCTAGCTTATACATTACCTTACCGATAAATTTACCTTACCGTTAATCTATGCAGTTAGTTTGTAGTCGTAGTGAAAATTTATGTTCACCCAATCAAATACTGCCAAATAGCTGCCATGAAATGGATTTACCTTATTGCATTTATTGTACTGTGCGGTGCTGCATCTGCCCAAACAACCGGCACTTTAAAAGGCAAGCTGGTTGATACAGTTGGCAAGCAGTCGCTAAAAGATGCTACCGTTACCCTATTGGATGCGGAAGATTCCACATTGGAAATATTTGTGCTTGCAGCAGCCAATGGCGAATTTGAAATGAAGAATATTTCCTTTGGCACATTCATTCTGCAGATCAATTTCCAGGGCTATACATCCTTTCATAAAAAAGTTAGTTTTACCAAAGAAAAGCCCCTGTTGGAAATGGGTACCATTTACCTGCAGCCGCAGGCCAGCGACCTGAATGAAGTGGTGGTGCAAAGTGCCCGGCCCATTGTAATGAAGAAAGATACAGTTGAGTACAACGCCAGCAGCTTTAAAACCAAACCCAATGCGGTGGTGGAAGACCTGATAAAGAAGCTGCCAGGTATGGAAGTGGCCAAAGACGGATCGGTAAAGGCACAGGGCGAAACCGTAACAAGGATACTGGTTGATGGCAAACGCTTTTTTGGCGATGACCCCAAAATGGCCACCAAGAACCTGCCGCCGGATATTATAGATAAGATACAGGTGTTTGATGACCAGAGCGACCAGAGCAAGTTTACCGGCTTTGATGATGGCAACCGTGTAAAGACCATTAACATTACCACCAAGAAAGACAAGCGTAAAGGCTTTTTTGGCAAAGGCGTTGTTGGTGGTGGTGCCAATGAAGACAATGCCCTGTACGACAATAACCTTAACCTGAGCCATTTTAACAACAACCAGCAAATGACCTTGCTGGCACAGGCCAACAATGTAAACAAGCAGAATTTTTCCAAGCAAGACATATTGGGTGCAAGGGGCAGCGGTACCAGCGGCATTACCAAAACTATTGGTGCGGGTCTTAACTATAGGGATATGTGGGGCAAGAAGACCGATGTAAGTGACAGTTATTTTTACAATGACCAGAGCACCGACAATGCTTCAACCAGTTTGTCGCAAAACCTCATCAACCAGGATTCCACCACTTTTACCACAAGGGGTTCCAGCTCCTTACAGAACAATGAGAACCACCGTTTCAATTTCAATATCGAGCATATGTTCGATTCGAGCAACTCCATCATCATACGCCCCAATTTAAGTACACAGCATACGTCCAGCACCAGCAACGATTCCAGCAACGCTACCGAAAGCAAGGCAGGTGGCCTGATCTATAATTCCGTATCCAACTCAACCCGGGAAAACACGGGTTACAATGGTACGGTAGAAGCAACCTTCCGTCACCGCTTCGCAAAAAAGGGACGTACCTATTCCATTGGTGTTACATTAAGTGGCAATACCAATAATGGCGATGGCAACAACTATTCGTTCATTACTTACCCAACACGTTTCAAAACGGTGAACCAACAGTTCAACAGTACCAGCAACTCCAATAGTGTAAGCACTACGCTATCCTATACCGAGCCCGTTGGCAGGAACCAGTTGATTGAGCTGAACTACAACTATTCGTTCAACAACAGCAATAGCAACAGAACAACTTATAATTACAATACAGTTTCTAAAGACTACGACCTGCGTGATTCGTTGCTGAGCAACCAGTACGAGAATAACTACAAATCCAACAGGGTAACACTCAGCTACCGCATACAAGGTGCAAAGTACACGGCCAGCGTTGGCTCGGGCATACAGTATGGCGAACGTGAAAGCCATAACCTAAGCAAGGCCATCAACATAGGGCAGCAGTTTACCAATCTTTACCCTACCGCCAATTTCAATTACGAGTTTTCCAAAACCAAAAGCCTGCGTTTCTTTTACAATGGCCGAACAGCCCAGCCAAGCATCAACCAGTTGCAACCATTGGTTACTACTACAGATTCCATCAATATACGTTCGGGCAACCCCGACCTGAAACAGCAGTTCACGCATACGTTCCGTTTGCTGTACCGCTCTTTTGATAATGTAACACAACGGGTCATTTTTGCAACCATCAATGCCAGCATAATACAGAACGACATACAGAATTCTGTTACGCAGTACACCAACGGCCGCACATTGACCATTCCCGTAAACCTCAATGGCACCTATAGTTTAAATGGCTACTTCAATTATGGTTTCCCTTTAAAGAACCCGAAATCCAACCTCAACTTCTCCACCAATGTGTCGTACAACCAGAACCAGAACCTGGTAACCAATGTTGACAATAGCAATGTGGCCACTACCATCAGCAACTATACCAAGAACACATCTTTGGGCGAGACCATTTCGTGGACAACCAATCTGAAAGACAATTTCGACATGAACTTTAGTTCAAACTCCAATTACAATATAGCCAGGCAAACATTGCAGAGCAACCAGAACGCCAACTATTTTACGCAAACATTAAGTACCGAGGTTACTTATTACACCAACAGCGGTTGGATACTTTCAACAGACTTTGACTACATATACAGTGCAGGCCGTTCTGCCGGTTACAACAACAGTGTGCCTTTATGGAACGCCAGCATTGCCAAGCAACTATTCAAGAAAAAAGAAGGCGAAATAAGGTTCTTTGTTTTCGACCTATTGAACCAGAACGTCAGTTATACACGTACGCTTACATTAAACACCGTACAGGACGTAAAGAACAAAGTGCTTACCCGTTATTGCATGCTCACCTTTACTTATAACCTACGCAAGTTTGGACAAAAAGGCGACCGCAAGCAGAACAGGGACGGCATACCAACCAATATACGCAGGATGCAGAATGGTGGTGGCAACCGCGGAGGCGGCGGTGGCGGAAGAAGCGGTGGCGGTGGCAGGTTTGGCAATTAAACTTTTCACTGATTATTTTTATTGGGCGTAACCCACCTGTGTGGGTCGGGCTTTACGTTGCTGCCGGCTGCCGCAAGCGGCAGCCGGGCATACACTCCAATCCCTTACGCAGCCTGCTAATTGTGTATCTGCTGTTGTATACAAATCAATGTTAGGTGTGACAGGCAACATACATGCAAGCAAAACAACCGTGCATTACATCACTTTAATCCCTTTTTCTTCCAGCTCCTGGTAAATGGAAGCATACACTTCGCTGTTTATCTGCTCTACCTTGGTTACATCCTTGCACCAGAAGTAGGCCTTTATTTCTGCAGACTTTCCTGTAATGCTATGTATCATTATTTCAGGTTCCTTACGTACAAAAGCATTGCCACTGGCCAATATGTTTTCTTTAATCAGGTGCACCACTTCATCAGTATTAAAAGGCTTTTCTATTACAAACGAAACATGAATACGGATATGGTTATTGCTCAATGTCCAGTTTACAATATTGTGCGACAGCACATCGCCATTAGGTATAATTACTTCGGCACCTTCTTCAGTCAGCAATGTGCTGGAGCGTATGCCAATTTCTTTTACCCTGCCCTTATTGTCGCTAATTTCCACCACATCGCCAATACGCAGGGGCCTGTCAAAAATCAATATAATGCCCGATACAAAATTGTTTACAATGCTTTGCAGGCCTAAGCCAATACCCACGCCCAATGCACCCAGCACAACGGTTATTTTGTCTATAGGCAGGCCAGAAGCTGCAACCGCCAGCAAGAAACCAAGGCTTAACAATATAAGTCTTGTAACCAATAAACGTGAGCGTTGGCCCTTGTTGTCAAAGGCTGCATCGTCGCCCACATCGCCAAAAAAGTAGGCAATGTATTTCTGTAAAAAATTGGCAATCCATATAATACCCAAAAAGAGTATCACGCCACTTAATGTAAACCCAAAGCTGCCCACATTGCGTTGCACGGTCAGCACATCCAACAGTTCGGTCTGCAGCATTACATACACGTTCAGGTTGGTGGCAAATACAATCAGCCAAATAATTACTGCAATGGCAGCTATAAACTTCCTTATGCCGTTTGCAATAGCAGCATGCTCAAATGTTTCTGGATATTTTCTACGCACCCTGCTGCTCTGTATCTGCAGCATGCATGCTTCCAGCCACAACTGTACAAATACAATGAGGCTTACGGTTTGTGCAAATGCATATACGGCGGTTGAGCCAAATACCTGCATTAATGTAACACGGCCAAAAAGGTTGCACAATATGGCCAACAGGTTAAAAAGCAGGTATAGGCATCCCGCAAAAAAAAGGGCCTTGTTTTCAAGTATGGTATGCTTCTTCAACCGTAGCAAAACAAAAATGCCCAACCCAAACGATGCAGTGTTGATGCACAACGTCCACCACCTTTGCATTGTAACGGGCAGCCCCAATAACCGGGAAAAAGTAAGCAACAGAAAAAGCACAATAAACAAGCTCCATTGATAAAAAAGCACACGGGGCAATTGCTTCCAGAAAAGCCAGGTAAGTACAAACATCAATAGCAATTGTGTGGACTCTACATAAATAGCCGGTGCATGTATATCAAACAATGGTGCCAGGTTCAGCATAAACACCAACGATGCTGCAATGTTGTGCCTGTTAATGTACCTGAAACTAAAAACATCTATTGCATTTATTTTGTTCAACCGTTTCAGGCTCCTGAGGTTGAACCATAGCCAATAAAAAAACACGGCTCCTGTCAGTAACAAAAAGAACCGTTTGCTCCTGGTATTGGCAAAATAGTATTTCGCCAGTTTCTTCTCGCTGTCAATTGCCTTTGAAAACCCTTCGCCACGGGATGGCACTTTGTTGGCAGCCCTTGCTTCCCATATATACCTGCGTTCCTTACTGAAAGCCCTTATGCTTACGGTTTTCTGCACGGCATCTGTCTGGTACAGCAACTCATCTGTTGCTATTGAATTGGCCGAAGCATGGGCCATTAAATTATTGATGGCCGCTGTATTGAACTTTACAAGGCTATCCACATTTTTCCACTTGCTACGCAACTGTTGCAGTTGTGGCAATAGGGAGGCACGCAAGGCAGAGTCCCGGAAAATATGCCGTACCAAAGTATCCTTCCGCAAATCGAGCAATTCCTTTTTCAGTGCATCCAGCTTGGCATCATATCCTTGTAACTCGGCAGTGTACAGTTTGTTCTTGCGGTGCAGTTCCTCCAACAGGGTCTGAAACATTTGCAGGTTGCGTATGTTCAGCGTTTTATCGCTTTGCAGCAAACGCTCCTTCATAATACCCAGTGCCGAATCATCTTCATTCAAGTCGTCTGTTATTTGCTGTATGTTGGAGAAGGAGCCTGTTGCAACAGGCACTTTGTTCAGCAACTGGAATACCTTTTCAAGTCCTGCCAAATAATCGCTTTTCGTTAGCACATTGGCATCGTTGAAAATGGTGGAGTCGAAACTTCTGCGGCTGGGCCTGGTTGTATCTCTTTTAAATCTCGCAGTATCCTGGGCATGGCTGATGCCTGTATAAAACAATACAATAAGTAGGGTAAGATATTTCATGCTAAACTATATAATCAACAATAGAATAATTTATATCTATTGCAAAGTAACCTGTTTAGCAAAACTGAAAGGCATAAATAGGTAAACGGTAATTTTATCCATAGCAAAAAGCCGCTACATTATCTGTAACGGCTTTGTTGCAACGGTTCACCGGATGCTATTTCTTTCTTCCTCTCAGCTTTTGGGCACCGTAACCAACGCCTGCCGCAATCAGTAAAGAGAGGCCGCCATCAATGGGCACATCATCCGTATCATCGCCAAAGCCCGGTTGGGCATGTAGCAAACTCGGAACAAGGAAGCAGGCCGCAATGATGATGATCTGTATGGTTGATATTTTCAGTTTCATGATAATAGTTTTAGTGTGCAAACAATAGGGTTATTGAATTTGGAGCTGTTGTGTTGCCGTACTTTTTCCGTTGTTCAACGAAACAAAGTAAGTGCCTTTTGCAAAACCTTTTACAGCAATGGTTATCTGGCCGCTCTGTACATTGCCTGCATTTACTGTACGCAGCAACTTGCCATCGCTACTCATTAGTTGAATGGTAGTTGGCATTTTTTCTTCGTTGGTAAAGCTTACCAGTACATGATCGGTTGCAGGGTTAGGGCTCAAGCTCAGGTCAAACCCTGTTGACACTGTAACTGTTGGCTGATATTTGAACAACAATTCAAAGCGGTCATTGCCCTTGCTGGCATTATCGGCAGTGGTGCTAAAACTATAGGTGTAATTATTGTTGTCTATCATCAGTTCCTTGTTCAGGAACTTGTCTTTTAAATAAGCAACCATACCGGTAGGCAGGTTCATATCGCCAACCCTCATTACCAGGTCTGTTGCAGTACTGCTGTATATGCCCAATGGTATAACAGTGCCATCAACAATTTCGGGGCTGGTGTTTAAGTAAGCCATTACATTGTCTGCCGTAAGCGAATAGATGGCATAATCGTTCAGCAATTTGCCCCCATCATTCGATTCAAATTCTTTCTTTGATTTGCTATTGATGCGTATCATGGTTTCATCCAATTCATTTCCTGTTGCATCCATAAGCAATAGGCTCAACGCATTGGCAGTATTTGCATTGCGGAAGATTGCACTTGGTGTTCCGCTTGCCTTATCGCTTTCGGAAAAGCTCAAGGCCGTATTGCCATTGGTTGTTGTTTGCACCACAATTACACCATTCATGGGCAGGTAATAATTGGTAATAAAAGTCAGGTCAATAGCGTCATAGCCACCCCTTACGGTACCAATCTTATTGGGGTTCCAAACATAGGCTATTGCACCAATATTGCTATTGATGCCGCCCGTATTGGTAGCACGCAAAGCACGCAATTTTGTTTGTACTTCTATCTGCGATGGAAAGGGGTTGCCAACCAGGTTCCAGCCGCCGCCTATCAAGCCATTCTTTACCAGCGAGGTATTGATGGTGTTGCCTGCATTAACAGCACCGTTCATACTGATGGTAACATTGTTTGCCGTGTAAGCAGTACCTGTTAGGCCCTGCCCCTTGGTACCCCTTACCAAAACCCTTATACCTTGTGCCACTTGCCAGGCATTGGCATCGCTGCCGCTTACGGGCAAAGTATTGGTATAGGCCTGCCAGCCTGCATCGTTTACTGCACCATCGGCCAGTAGCGGGTTGAACCAAAAGGCTGATGGGGCATTGCTGAGCGTTTGTGCAAAGTTTGCACCAGACGGAACAGCAGTTGAACCCGTACCCGTAACATCTATTTGTGTGGTTAGCTGACGCAGATCCGTATAGCTGCTAAATGGATGGCCAAAGAAACGGAAAGCCCTTTTGCCAGGCGTACCATTGGATGCACCACCTTGTATATAACGTTGCACGGTTACATTGCCAGACAGGTAGCTACCCGTACCTGCTGCAATGCGTGCCGTACCCGTTGCAGTTGATTGCAGCACAAGGTTGCCGTTGGTAGTAAGTGTACCAGCAGTTGGTGTATAGGTATCAATAATGTTTACAGTATTGCCTGCACCTGCAGTAATGGTTGCACCACCTGTATTGTTGAGTATAAGGTTCTTGATAGTTAAACCACCAGATAGTTTCTGTGTAATGGTATTGGATATGCTATTGGCTAATACAATACTTCCAAATGAGGCCGTCAGCGTTCCGCTGTTCGAGATATTGCCATACACGTTCAATGTATTGGAAGCCAGGTTTACTGTTGCACCCGTATTGATGATAAGGCTATCGCATACAGATATAGTGGTTAATGTTGGTTGGTTGGCCACCAGTGGTATCAATGCATCCATGTCCGCATCCGGCACAATACCGTTGCTCCAGTTCAATGGGTTGCTCCAATCCGTATTCAATGCACCTGTCCATGTAGGTGTTACCAATACCACAAGACCAATATTGATGTCATCCTTCTTATCAAATATCAAAGCTGCCAAGGTAAGCAGCTCTGCGGCAGTTAATGATGATGCCAGCTTTAGTGTACCGCCAATAAAGAAACGGTTATGTCTGGCATCTATATTTTTTGTCCAGTAACCGGTAAGGGTTGCGGTACTTAAGGAGCCATCGTTATATTCAGGAAACAAGGAAATAAATGACAGGTCTTGTGTAGAGATACCATTGCTGTTACTGATGGCAATAACCTGTGGAATATTTGCATTGAAGGTATTTTCATTACCCAAGGTACCAATAGTGTACACCCCTTTCCGGTAATTGTTATCGCTTTGCTGGTCAAAGTTCAGGAACTCAACCGCATTGCCTGCCGCAAACACGGTGGATGTACTGAAAGTGTTGTTGGTAAGCTTTGCATCAATCACATCCAACGGTGTTGGCGAAGCACCATTGGTCCTGAGCTTGGTGTTGATGGTAACCAGCCTGAAATTGTTTACGGTTGCAGTAAAGCTGTTGTTATCAATGGTTACATTTTCCGTGTTTTCAAAAGTGGCTCCCCATTTCTGATCGATGAACTGGTTGCTGGCCACACTAATGGTGCGTGCAATAAAACCGTTCAATACACGCAACATGGCCCAGGCATTGGTTTTGGACCATATACCATTGAACACGTTGTTACTAATGATGGAAGCCCCAGCTTCTTGCGGGGACGACATTTCGATACCACCGCCTTTAAAGATATTGTTGCGTATGGTTTGGCTTCCGTAATAGAAACGGGTAATGATGTCGTGATTGATACTGGAGATGAAGTTGTTCCCGTCACTCACAACACTGCCGCCAACAGTTAAATTCCTTACCCTATCGGCAGATATACCCGAACGGAACAATACGGCACCTGTGCCGCTTGCACTGTCAACCGTATTCGATTTCACTGTTACGTTTTGTATGAGTGGTTCGGTAGTGACCGATATTGCATTGGTGGTACCGAACAGGTTTATATTGATGGCGTTACGTGTACCATAACTAAGTGTTACGCCCGTACCAGGATAGGCAGCCCGTATATAGTTGCCCATTATGGTAAGTCCCGACACATCGCCTGATGAAGCAATGGCCGAATGCACCCTTATGAAATCCACATTGAACTTGAAGTTCATAATGGTTACATTGGGTACGGTAACCGTAAACAGGGCTTTGACGGCAGAGCCAGACACGGTACCCGTAAAGCCAATAATGGTTTTTGATGAATCTGCACCTTGAAGCGTTAATTGCTTGTTTACAATCACCATTTCATTGTACGATCCTACATCAACTTTTACAATATCGCCTGCCGAAGCAACTAGGATTGCTTTTGTACAGGTGGCAAAAGGGGCAGAAGCCGTACCTGCATTCAGGTCGTTGCCCACCGCAGTGGTCAGTACATCTCCTGTTGTAGAGCCATCGTTAACATAATAAGTGGTTTGGGCCTTTACTGCATAGGAGAGGATGGCGAGTAAAGGAAGCATGAGCATAGCTTTTCTACCACAACCGTTGAATAGAGGTTTGTGCATACATAGGTTTTGAATAATGAACAATACACCTGCATCAATCGCAATGCAAGGGATCAGCAAAATCCTATTGGGGTACACTTGGGTAGTTAACTGGGAACGGAGTAGGTTAGTCTTTAAAGAGTAGGGTGTTACTCAGAAAAAATTGGTGTTCTTCTTATTGGGTATATGAAAGTACAGATTTTTCTTTTGGTTCCAAATTAAAAATTTAAAAAATGTAAGATGCTGTTTGCCCTGCCGTGAATGGCACAGGTTTAGACAGCTTCCTTTAGCTGCAAGTGCAGAAAAATACAGATACCTTCGCCCACTTAATAGTACAACATGACTTTTAGTGATTTGAACTTGAATACGCCCTTACTCAATGCCTTGTCCGACATAGGTTATGAGCACCCTACAACCATTCAACAAAAAGTATTTTCCGTAGCCATGTCGGGCAAAGACATCTGCGGCATTGCCCAAACCGGTACCGGAAAAACCTTTGCGTACCTATTGCCCTGTTTAAGGCAATGGAAATTCGCCAAAGAGAAACACCCGCAAATATTGGTGGTTGTGCCAACAAGGGAGCTAGTTACGCAAGTAGTGGAAGCCGTAAAAAAACTAACCACCTATATGAACGTTAGTGTGGCCGGCGTGTACGGTGGCGTAAATATCAATACACAAAAAATAGCGGTTGAAAACGGCATGGACGTTTTGGTGGCAACACCCGGTAGGTTGATTGACCTGGTTTTTGCAGGTGCCATCAAAACAAAAAACATCAAGAAAGTAGTGATTGACGAAATGGATGAGCTGTTGAATCTTGGTTTTAGGACACAGCTAAAAAACATACTGGAGCTATTGCCCGACAAAAGACAGAACCTCTTGTTTTCTGCAACCATTACCGAAGATGTGGAACAGATACTGGATGTTTACTTTAACGATCCTGTACGTATTGAAGCAGCACCAACTGGCACACCTTTAAACAACATCATTCAGCAAGGCTATCATGTTCCGAATTTTTATACCAAAATAAATTTGCTGACCTATTTGTTGGATGCCGATGAAAGCATGAGCAAAGTGCTGGTATTTGTTGATTCGAAGAAGCTGGCAGATGATGTGTTTGATGAACTGAACAAATCATTTGAAAACAGGTTCGGTGTCATCCACTCCAACAAAGAACAGAACCACCGGTTTAATACCGTAAACAAATTCAAGGATGGCAGTTACCGCTTCATCATTGCTACAGACATTGTAGCAAGGGGGCTGGATATTGAAGCCGTAACGCATGTGGTTAATTTTGACCTGCCCGATGTACCGGAAAATTATATACACCGAATTGGCAGAACAGGTCGTGCAGACAAGAAAGGTATTGCCATCAGCTTTGTTACCGAAAAGGACGAAAAGTTTTTAACCAAGATAGAAGCGTTAATGAACTATGCTGTTCCCTTCACGGACCTGCCCGAAGATCTGTTTATTTCGGATGAACTCACAGAGGATGAAAAGCCAAAAAAACCTGTGGTTAAAGAAGTGCAACTGAAAGAAAAAAAGAAAGAAGATGTTGGTCCTGCGTTCCATACAAAGTCTGCCAAGAACAGTAAGGTCAACAAAAAAGTTAGCAGAAAAGATCAAATGATGAAAAAGTATGGCAAGCCTATTACAAGGGGGCAGAAGAAATAGTAAAGTTGATTGGGTGTATAGAGCTTTTAGAGCCGCAGAGAAGATTTTATAAAGAGGAGTGCCGCTTGAATTGTTCAAGCGGCACTCCTCTTTATGTACTTTATAAACTTGATACTCTTGTAACCATCTACTTAATCTCTCCCACCATTTCCGCAGGCACAACCCAGGCATCAAATTCTTCGGGTGTTAAATAACCCAATGCCACAGCAGTTTCTTTTAGTGTACTATTGTTTTTGTGTGCTGTCTGTGCAATTTCGGCTGCTTTGTAATAACCAATCTTGGTATTCAAAGCGGTTACCAGCATCAGGCTATTGTCAACATGTTTCTTAATATTGTCTTCCAATGGCCTAATGCCAACAGCACATTTATCGTTAAAGCTAACGCAGCCATCACCAATCAGCCTTGCACTGTGCAGAAAGTTGTAGATCATTACAGGCTTGAATACGTTCAGTTCAAAATGGCCATTGCTGCCACCAATACCAATGGCAACATCATTGCCCATTACCTGTGCAGCAATCATGGTCAACGCTTCGCACTGTGTTGGGTTTACTTTGCCCGGCATGATGGATGAGCCTGGTTCGTTATCAGGAATGAACAATTCACCAATACCGCTACGTGGCCCACTAGAAAGCATCCTTACATCGTTGGCAATCTTCATCAGGCTTACCGCAACCATTTTCAATGCACCATGGGCCTCCACAATAGCATCATGTGCAGCCAATGCTTCAAACTTGTTTTCGGCCGTAACAAAAGGCAAACCTGTTAATGCAGCAATATGTTTGGCAACAACTACATCGTAGTTCTTTGGTGTATTGATGCCTGTACCAACGGCAGTGCCACCTAAAGCCAGCTCACTTAAATGTGCCAATGAGTTGTTGATTGCCTTTAATCCATGTGTCAATTGCGAAACATAACCGCTGAACTCCTGCCCTACCGTTAAAGGTGTTGCATCCATAAAATGGGTACGCCCAATCTTAACCACATGCATAAACTCTTTGCTCTTTGCAGCCAATGTATCGCGTAGTTTGGTAATACCCGGAATGGTTGTTTCCACCAATATCTTGTAAGCCGCAATATGCATGGCCGTAGGAAAAGTATCGTTGCTGCTTTGGCTCTTGTTTACATCATCGTTCGGGTGAATGAATTTATCCTTATCGTTCAAGCTACCGCCATTGTTTACATGGGCTTTATAAGCAACCACTTCATTTACGTTCATGTTGCTCTGTGTACCGCTACCTGTTTGCCAAACCACCAACGGAAACTGGTCGTTCAATTTATCCTCCAGAATTTCATCGCATACAGCAGCAATGGCAACCTTTTTTTCTTCGGGCAAAACACCCAGTTCGTTATTGGCCAAAGCCGCAGCTTTTTTCAGGTACGCAAATGCCTTGATGATTTCTTTCGGCATCTTATTAATGTCCTGGGCAATTTTGAAATTCTCAATACTACGTTGGGTCTGTGCACCCCACAATACATCGGCAGGTACTTTTACCTCGCCCATGGTATCTTTTTCAATGCGGTATTCCATATTGTAAAATTTTGTGCCGCAAAGGTAGGCGGCCGCAGTAGAATTTGCAGAAGAAATACAGCCATTCTTTACAATTGCATATATTTAGTAAACCGATATTTTGCTGCCATGACACACCCAACAACCAAAACCCAACAAACCTTCGCAGCCATTGGGGCCATTGTGGCCTGGGCAGCAGTACTGCTACAACTGTATTTGATTATTGTGAACAGAACAGTATCCATACCCGAAACTCTGGTCAGGTTTTTCAGTTATTTTACGGTGCTTACCAATATTTTGGTGGCCCTATCTTGCAGCTTTCTCTTACAAAAAAATGCCAATGGCAAAATGGCCATTTTTTTCAGCAACCCGGTTACGGCCACAGCCATTGCCGTGTACATAACCATTGTGGGCCTGGTGTACAATATTGTTCTACGCTCCTTATGGTCGCCGCAAGGCTTGCAGTTTGTTGTAAACGAACTGCTCCATTCTGTAGTGCCTATTTATTTTGTGTTGTACTGGTTCATTTCTGTACCAAAAACATTACTGAAATGGGAGCACCTTTTTGCCTGGCTCATCTATCCCTTTTGCTATATGGTAGCCATTCTGCTACTTGGGTCAAGCAGCAAGTTTTACCCCTACCCTTTTATGGACGTAAGCATACATGGCTACAATAAAGTGCTTACCAATAGTGCTGCTATCACAATGGCTTTTGTATTGGTTTCATTGCTATTTATTGGCATTGCAAAACTGTTTGCATTAAGAAACAAATAAGCTTATTAAACCGGCACTGGCACAAGTATCAGCTGCATAGGCGTCGCACCCATCAGCTATATAATATACTTCGGCTTTTAACGAAGCGTAAATATTGCTAAGAGCTAAAGGAGAAAAAGAGGACAAAGCCTCCTTCACTCTTTTTCTCTTATCCACTCTTAGTAAAACAACCCTTTTGAACCTGTCCATTCCATGCAATCCTTATTCTCCTTAATTAATATCCTAGTTTCTATTTTAAGCTGTAGAATAGAGTAAAGAATACCACTAAGAGCTAAGGGAGAAAAAGAGGGAAAAGCCTCCTTCTCTCTTTTTCTCTTATCCACTCTTAGTAAAACAATCCTTTTGAACCTGTCCATTCCATGCAATCCTTATTCTCCTTAATTAATATCCTAGTTTCTATTTTAAGCTGTAGAATAGAGTAAAGAATACCACTAAGAGCTAAGGGAGAAAAGAGGATAAAGCCTCCTTCACTCTTTTTCTCTTATCCACTCTTAGTAAAACAACCCTTTTGAACCTGTCCATTCCATGCAATCCTTATTCTCCTTAATTAATATCCTAGTTTCTATTTTAAGCTGTAGAATAGAGTAAAGAATACCACTAAGAGCTAAGGGAGAAAAAGAGGGAAAAAGCCTCCTTCACTCTTTTTCTCTTATCCACTCTTAGTAAAAACATTCTTTTAAACCTTTTAGCTCCATACCCTTACAGCTATCGCTTCTTCACCAATATTTTAGTTTTTTATTTTAAACTGCTGCGTGTAGCTTGCAGCCAATGCCGCAATTTGAATACATAGAATTTTTATTGGGCCTGCTGGTACTTGTACCGCTGGCAGCCTTGTTTGTATATGTTTTGCGGTGGAAGCAAAAAACAAAAAAAGCCCTGGGCGATGAACGTCTCATCAACCAGCTTACCCAAAACTATTCGGCCAAAAAATACCGTTTAAAAATCATTGTTGTTTTATGTGCCATTGCATTAACCATTGTTGCTGCAGCCAATTTACGCAGGCCCAAAAACGGAACGGGAACCAAGGGCACGGGCATTGATGTAATATTTGCACTGGATGTAAGCAAAAGCATGCTAAGCGAAGACGAGAAACCTACACGTTTGGCCAAGGCACAGCAACTCATTAACCAGCTTACTGAAAAAATGGATGGCAACAGGATTGGCCTGGTTGTATTTGCAGGCAAAGCCTACCTGCAAATGCCATTGACCAGCGATGTAAGTGCAACCAAAATGTTTGTAAGCAACGCATCACCCGATTTGGTAAGCGAGCAAGGTACCGTGTTTAGCGAAGCCTTGGACCTATGCGACGCATCGTTAGATACCAAAGAAAGAAAATCAAAAGCGGTAATACTGATAACCGATGGCGAGGATCATGATGCCAAAGCTGCAGAATCTGCCAAAAAAATGGCCGATCATGGAACAGCATTGTACACGCTAGGCGTTGGCTCGGCAGAAGGTTCGCCCATTATAGAGCCGGGCACCAATGAATACAAGCGGGATGCAAATGGGCAAACCGTTATTACCAAACTGAACGACAAACTATTGAAGGAACTGGCTGCCGCTGCTGGCGGCTCTTATTACCATTTAAGCAATACATCGGGTGTTGCCAGTTCATTGGCAAATGACCTTGCAAGCATAGAAAAAAAGCCCATCAGCAATGCCGGTGGCTTTATAGAATACCAGTCCTTTTTTCCATATTTTCTTGGACTGGCAGTATTGTTGTTGCTGATAGAAGTGTTTATACCTGAGAGAAAAACAAAGTTTGCATGAAGAAAATAATCGCCATACCATTACTGTTACTATTTGTTGTTGCTGCATCGGCACAAAAGGCCAACAATGAAATCATTAAAGGCAATGAAGCCTATAAAAAAGGCGATTTTAAAGCAGCAGAAACTGCTTATGATGCCGCATTGAAGATTGACAGCAAAAACGCAACGGCACAGTTCAACAAAGCCAATGCCTTACAAAAACAGGGCAAGCTAGATGAAGCTACCAAACAATATGAAGCCGCTATAAGCAATACCAAAAACAACAATATACAGGCCCAGTCGTTGTACAATAAAGGCGTAACAGAAGCAAAGCAAAAGCAATGGCAGCAGGCAATCAATTCTTTCAAGGAGTCGTTGCGTTTAAACCCAAACGACAACGAGAGCAGGGACAACCTACAAAAAGCCATGAATGAATTGAAGCAGGAACAGCAAAAACAAAAGCCGAAAGACGACCAGAAGAAGGACGATAAAAAGGACAAAGAAGACAAGCCAAAAGACAAAAAGCAGGAACCCAAAATGAACAAGCAGCAAATGGAAAATGAGCTGAACAAATTGCGTAACGAAGAAAAACGTTTACAACAGGATTTACAGAAACAAAAAGTAAAACAGTCATCGCCTGAAAAAGATTGGTAGCTGTGTTTACAGAAAAGCAACTAACCGTAAATAACCGCCGTTAAGGCTAATAGCCGTTGACGGGGTTCCAACTAAAACAGTTTGCAAATAGTAAAGGATCAAATCCCCAATAATAAAAATCCCTAATCCCTACATTCATTTCTGCATAGCAGAAAAAATCAGTGTATATCCATTTAACCAGTTTCATCCGTGTGCCATTTTTTTGCACTGTTTACAATGATCTCAAGAATCTTTCAAAATTGTTATTGTTTGTAATCACATCATTGTGTGCTTTTTTGCTATGTAGAAAAATAAAGCGGTTGCTCTTTAAATCAGCTGCTGTGCAGGCATCTTCTTCCAGTTGCACATATTTCCATTTCCAGGCATCCATATCAACCATTAAATCTTTAGAATTCTGCATGGTGCCCCCATTCTCCGTATAAATATCAATGAACTTGCAAGCAGGGTTTTTCTGTAGCTGCATGGCAAATTTTTCTTCTTCACCATACAATGCATCAAACAAAAAAACGCCACTGGTTGTTCGGTGCGTATGCAGCAAGATATAGCTGATGGCACGATAGGCCCCGCTATGCCCAGCTAGTACCAGATCATTCAACTGCATGGCTGTTATTGCTTTTTCTTTTTGCAAAAAGTCCTGTACATCCTGCATGAAAAGGTCAAACTGCTTTGGCTGTTCAAATTTACCGGCATAACTGTCGGGTGCTTGCTTTGGCCCTTCGGGAAAAACAAAAATGGCATTTTGATGTGCTTCACTAAACTGTTCAACCAGTTGAAACTGTTTCAAAGCTGTATCAATACAATTGCCCCAGCCATGAAACCACAATACAAAATGGAAAGGCTTGCTTTTGTCAAAATAAGCAGGTACAAACACAAATGCACTGCTATCGCTGTAATGCTCTGCTGCCGAAAAAGTTTTGCCCTGATACACCCTAGGCTCTTTATTACGCATCGAATCGGGAAACATGGAATGCGAGGAGCCGATACGGAAAACCTGCCCCAGTTTACCATAATCCGTTTGGGCACCCGCATGCAAAAAACCAAAAACAATCAGTAAACAGTATATTCCCTTCATCGTTGTGATTTATATAACTAAAAGTATTTCTTTTTTAAGCAAATTTGCACTCGCATAGCTATTATACATCCGCAAATTGAATTCATGCAGTTATATTGTAACTCCTTAACGCAATACAGCCGACTTAAGACCCGTGAAGTGAAAGTAGGCAACCTATTGCTCGGCAATTTCCATCCCATCCGTCTGCAAACCATGACCACTACAGATACCATGGACACCATGGCAACAGTGGAACAAAGCATCCGTTGCATTGAAGCCGGTGCAGAGTTGGTACGCATTACTGCACCAAGCAAGAAGGAAGCAGAGAATCTGCTGAACATAAAAAACGAATTACGCAAACGCGGTTACGATACACCATTGGTTGCCGATATACACTTTACACCCAATGCCGCAGAAATTGCTGCAAGGATTGTGGAGAAAGTTAGGGTGAACCCCGGCAATTATGTTGACAAGAAAAAGTTTGAGCAACTGGAATATACCGATGCGGAATATGCCGAAGAAATTGAACGCATACGTGAACGCTTTACACCGTTGGTGAACATTTGCAAGGAACATGGTACAGCCATGCGTATAGGTACCAATCATGGTTCGTTAAGTGATAGGATCATGAGCCGTTATGGCGATACAGCCAACGGAATGGTTGAAAGTGCCATGGAGTTTTTACGCATAGCCAGAAGCCTGGATTACCATAATATTGTGCTGAGCATGAAGAGCAGCAACCCACAGGTAATGGTTCAGGCTTACCGTTTACTGGTGCAACAAATGGACAATGAGTTTGGCGAAATCTATCCATTGCATCTTGGTGTTACCGAAGCTGGTGATGGTGAAGATGGCCGTGTAAAAAGTGCGGCAGGCATCGGTACATTATTGGAGGATGGCATTGGCGATACAGTACGTGTTTCATTGACCGAAGACCCCGAGTTTGAAATACCCGTTTGCAGGGACCTAGTGAAACGGTATAGTGTGGACAATAGACAGTTGACGGTTGACGGCAGTATTCCTGCAATTGACAAAATTGCCTATAGCCCTTTTGAATACCAACGCAGAAAAACATTTTCAGTTGACAATATTGGCGGCACGCATGTACCCGTAGTAATTGCAGACCTGAGCAAACTGGAAAGCATTGTGCCTGCATCGTTGGAAAGCGTAGGCTACAAGTACGATGTATTAACAGACAAGTGGAATATTGGTGATGGTGCTGCCGATTATATTTTTACAGGCACTGCAGAGCTTTCATTTGCACTGCCCGGTACATTGAAAGTAATTACCTGGCCCAACTATGCAGCAGCAGCAACAGACCAATTAAAATACATTCCCATTTACGATGGCAAGGGCTATGTGGAAGCAGAACGCAAACATGCAGCTATCAATTTTGTGATGCTTGACTGTTTTAACGACGATACGCACATCAACGATTTTACCTATTTGGATGAGCTGGCAAACGACAAATCCATTGTGCTTTGTTTAAGCAATAAGAATAGCCATGCAATGCCTGCAGTACGCAGAATGTTCATGGAATTGCTGAACAAAAATATACAGAACCCAGTTGTATTGATTGTGGACAGCCATTGGCAAACAACCGATGAACACCTGATTCATTATGCAACAGAAGCCGGGGCCCTGTTGCTGGATGGCTTTGGCGATGGCGTGTGTTTTGGAATGACCAGTGAAAGCTACCAACAATCAACAGCCAGCAACCAACAGTCAACAGCCGGAAGGAACTACACCAACAATGCAACAGTTGAGCAGTTCATCAACTCAACTGCATTTTCCATATTACAGGCCACGCGTACCCGCATTTCAAAAACCGAGTACATCTCTTGCCCAAGCTGCGGCAGAACATTGTTTGAGCTACAGGAAACCACTGCCAAAATACGCAGCAGGACCAATCATTTAAAAGGTATAAAAATTGCCATCATGGGCTGCATCGTTAACGGGCCGGGCGAAATGGCCGATGCAGACTTTGGCTATGTGGGCAGCGGTGTTGGCAAGATAACGCTGTACAAGGGCAAGGAAGTGGTAAAGAAAAATATCAATAGCGAGATTGCCGTTGACGAACTGATTAATCTGTTAAAAGAAAATGATGCCTGGATTGAGCCAACTCCCAATATTTCCTAAAAAATATAAAATTAGGAGAATGAATTATTCCTAATTTTATAAAAATTAGGATTTTTTATGAAAAGACCCGAAATACCACCCACACAACCGGATTTTTATCAACCGACCTCACAAGTCATTGATTTTCTTTTAAAGGAAAACCGTCTTGAAGATTTGTATAAAATTGAAAGAGACAATTATCCATACTGGGAGGAATTAAAATACAGGCTCAAAAAGTGGGATTTCCCCTCCACGGATATTTGGCTTTTCCTAAAAAGACAAAGACAGTTTTCCAGACAGGTACTATTATTCTCCAAGCACCCTGGGTTTACTTTCTTCTTATCGGTACCAGGTTTAATTCAGAAATTCCTGCATGAGTTAGATATGAATCTAGGAGGCTTTCTAGAAGGAAGAACTATTATCCCAACAGAAGACAAAAACCGTTATTTAATCAGTTCAATAATGGAAGAAGCAATCTCTTCAAGTCAATTGGAAGGTGCTGCCACAACAAGAAAGGTAGCTAGGGAAATGTTAGAAAAGCAGAGAACACCAAAGAACAGATCCGAAAGAATGATATTCAACAATTTTAAGACAATGAGTTGGATAGTTGAAAACAAAAATGTAAGGCTTACTTCTGAAGTTCTATTGCACCTTCACAGATTAATGACCGATAACACATTGGATGATAGTAATACAGAGGGGAAATACAGGACAAATAATGAGGTTAGGGTAATGGATGAAACCAATGAAGTATTTTACATACCACCAGATTTTGATATCCTGCCAAATTTATTAAACGATTTTTTTTCATTTGCTAATGATGAAAATGACACAGAATTTATACATCCGATCATTAAAGGCATCATCTTACATTTTCTTATAGGTTATATACATCCATTTGTAGATGGTAACGGAAGAACAGCAAGAGCTATTTTTTATTGGTATCTACTTAAGAAAGGGTATTGGCTGATTGAATACATGTCTGTATCAAGGGTTATTTTAAGAGCACCTGCACAATATGCAAGAGCATATTTGCATACAGAATATGATGAAAATGACTTAACATATTTTGCACTTTATAACATTAAAGCATTGCATATAGCATTAGAAGATCTAAAGAAATACATCCACTATAAAACAGAAGAAAGAAAAAAAATTACCGCTTTATTAAAATTTGGGAATTTCAATGAAAGGCAAGTTATATTGATAAAGGATTTATTGCAATCAACCGATACATCTTTTACTGTAAAACAAGTTGAAACAAGATTTGGCATAAGCAACCAAACAGCTAGAACAGATTTGTTAGACTTACAATCAAAAGAAATTGTTCACCTAAAAATGAGTGGTAACAAAGCCCTGTTTTTCGCTACTGATGATTTTGAAAAAAAATTGAGACTTTAATAAAGTCAGCTCTTTAATATTGTAAAAAACACCGCTTATGAAATTGAAATTTATTGCATTCATCCTAATTGCCTGTTCATTTACAAGCTGCATTGACCTGACAGAATACTTTACTATTAATGAAGATGGCAGCGGCGTGTACGAACAGAAAATGGACATGACCAGGGCCTTAACGGGTTTAAGTGAAATGATGGAAGCAGCAGGTGGCGGGCAGGGCTCGTCCAATAAAAAGAAAGAGAAGGTTGATACCGTTATTTACTATGCTTCTATTGTTGATACCGTTTCTACTTTATCTGCCGAACAAAAAACTGCATTCAAAAAAGCGTATGCCAAAATCCATCTGGACGAAGCCAATAATGAAATAGTAATGAATATCCTTTTCCCTTTTGCATCACCAAAGGAATTCAACATCATACAAACTGCTATGGCAGACAATAAAGCGTATGGTTCCTTATCGGACATCATGCTTGGTGCATTGGGTTCCAAAAACAAGCAACTGGCTGGTGGCGATGGCGAAAACACCGAAGACAAACCCAGCACACCAACCAGGGACTATGTGTACACACTTACAGGTACAAGCCTTAGCAGAAAAGTAATTGAGAAAAAAGAAACAGATCAGAAAAGCGAAGAAGAGCTACCCGAGCAAATGAAAGAATTGATGAAGATGAATATCAAAACAGTCATTAAATTACCAAGGGCCATCAAGCAGTCAACTGGCAGCAACCTTACGTTATCAGACAACAAGAAAGAAGTAACCTTCTTTAAGAATGTTGACCTGAATACCAAATTCACAGGAACCGATTTTGATTTCAGTCTTGCTTATTGATGCATACATCTTACAAAAGCAAAAGCCCTTAATGAAAATCATTAAGGGTTTTTTATTGAGGAGAAGATTATGTTTACAGTTTCATGAAACCGGCATTTTGTACGCCATTGGCATTTTGTACTAGCAGGATGTATTTACCAGCTACCAGTTTGCTTACATCAATCGCATTGGTGGTGCTGCCTGTTTGTATGTTCTTTTCCAGAACGGTCCTACCATCAGCTGCAACAATTTTTATTACGCTATTATTCGTTGCCTGTGCATGTGTTACCGTTACGCTAGTTGTTACAGGGTTAGGAAACAATTTAATGCTGCCTTTTTCATTGGCATCCACTTTTACAATACCACTGTATTTATAACTACCATCCTTATCAACAATGCGTAAACGGTAAAAACTTGTTTTGCCTGTAGCAATATCTGTATAGGTATAGCTGTTCTCTGCACCGGTATTGTTTGCTGCCAGTTTTCCAACAAAAGAAAAGTTCTGTGCATCTGTACTTTTTTCAATTTCAAAATGGCTTACGTTTAATTCATTGATTGTTTCCCATGTCAATGAAACCTTGTTTGCATCAACAGTACCGCTAAAGTGTTTCAAAGTCAACGGTGCCACTGCCTGGCCAGATATCTGGATATTGCCAATACCAAGTTCGGGTCTTGTTCCGCCAGAGTTTGCAGCAATCTGTGCATATATCCATCGTACATATACTTCTGCTTTATTGTTGCAGGCAGCAGGCAATGTACCTGTAATGGTGGCTGTTTCATTTGCTACCCTGCCCAAACTGCTGAACAATACAGGGTTGGCACTTACATCTACCACATCGGTATAGTTACCTGTTGCACCCACACGGTATTGAAGCTTCATGGCCATTTCTCTTGGTGTTGGCGTACCATCACCAGCAGCGTATAATTTACCCAACCATGAAACAGTGATATTGCTTCTGCCAGTTGTATTTAAACCTACAATAGCTGCACCTACAAACCTTGTGCTTGCAGCGGTGCCGCTTGCACAGTTATCGTATTGGGCACTGCTTGTTGCAACAAAACTGAAGCCTTCGGCATCACGGCCGTTGACCCTGTTCCTTGCAGTAAGGTTGTACCCACAGGTATAATCTGTATTGCCTTCCACTAAAAAATTGGCAGATGCAGCAGAAGGGTCATTGGTGAAATGGATCTTCATATTGGCAGGGAATGTACCTGCACCGGTTGCTGCAGCCCATGTAGTAAATGTGTAGTTACCGGAACTTAAATTAAACAGGCCGGGTAATGTTTGCGAAAAAGAAACCTTTGCAAACAACAAGCACATGATCAGTGTAAATTTTATTTTCATCTTTTTTTAATTTGGTGCAAATAAAATTTGTGTTGCTGCATTATAGAAGCAATTACAGTTATGAAATCATTACGTGGTTGTAAACAAATTGTAACCCGTATGTTACTTCTTATTGCTGTTGACTCTCAGGCCAGCCTTCTTGGCAATGTCTGCCCAACGATACAATTGAAATGTTTTATCGGTGCTCATTGCAACAAACATTCCGCCTTCAAAGCCTGGCAGGCTGATGGAAGTAACATCGCTACCATCGCTCTGGTCGGTTGATACCGGAATGGAAGTGATACGTTGATGCAGGTTGACATTGCCTTTTGCCCCTTCTCTTGGATAGATATTGAAACGGTTGGCAGACTGGTCGGAAACCAGGATATAACCTGTACCATCATCAAACTTGTAAATGGAGATGCCTTCATTGTCTTCTTTAAACTCGCCCTTGCCAAACAAAGCCAGTTCCTCATTTCCCTTGGCAGGATCGGCATAATATTTCCTGATGCCTGTCTGTTCATCTGAATAATATACATAGCCCAATTCATTGTCAACAGCAACAGATTCAATTTCTTTTTTGCCCGAGTATTTGCCAAACCTCCTTACCAGTTCTCCCACTACAGTACCATGTCCATTGTCTTTTAAAAGGTACTGATACAGATAGCCTTCTGCCGGACCACTTTTACGGCTTACAATGGCAAATATAGCACCATCGCTAGGTCTTGTGTACAAGGCAATGCCCATTGGTTTCTGTTCGGCCTCGCCTTGAAAGACTTCGATACCCTTGCCATCAATTATTTTCATGTCTGGCAGGCTAAACACCCGTAAGGAGTTGGTGTTACGTTCGGTAGCAACGGCTATGTCTGTTTTGCCACTGTTCAGTTTCAGGCCATAAGCAATGTCAACATTGTTCACACGCTTCAGCCCGGTAACCGTCCTTTTCTTATCAATCTTTCCATCCAATGTAAACACATATACACCGCCATTTGTATGGTCCTTATCGGTGCCAATAACCAGGCTCTCGGCAGGGTTGTTTTTGTTGATCCAGATAGCGGGGTCATCACTGTCTTCCAGCACTTTTTCTGTTATCACCACGGGCTTTAAAGCTGCGGTATCTTTTGTGCCCTGTGCCTTACAAGAGACGATGATAGCAAGGGAGGCTATTGATAAAACTATTCTTTTCATGATTGTATGATGGTTTGCTATAGACTTTCGTTTGGGAAAGAGTAATGCATTAAATGGTTATTCTAATAAAACCAAAATCCACATATACAGTACATGTGGACTTTGATTAGTTGTTGTATCGAATCAATAGTGTGCGTTGCCTGTGCCATCAAATTGGTAGCAACCAATATCGCTGCCGGGCATGGAGTATTTTGTTATGCCATATTTCACATCTACCGGCACCACCATCATTGGTTGAAAGCCTGTGTATCCTTTACCGATACATGGAGATGTTGGCTTTAATGTAAACTTGAAGTTGCCTATTGCTGTTATATCCTGTAACCTGTAGCCACCGGTAACAGGCAATGGGTAACTGAAGAATTGTGGATCGCCCTTTTGTACCGCAGCAGAACCATCATAAGCTACACATGGCCTGTAGTTGTAGTTGGCAGGCAGGTAGTTGAACGGATTGGGGAAGTCTGTTGCAACAGGTTTGGTAACCGCACCAGGTGTGTAAGGGAATATCTGGTTGGCAGTAACAATACTATCAGCCCAATAATAATTGTAACCATAGTGACCAGCATACATATAGGCTGTGTCTGGCACATCCGAGCTAAGCCTCAGGCCCCACCTACAGTTTACGATAAGATTATTGAAAGCCATGCCATAGGCCAGTTTCTCAAAATTGATGGAACCACCACGACCGGATTTTGTCTGTCTCCAACCACCGTTGATCAATGTATTGTTGAATATGCGTACCTCACAGTTGGCTATACCTGGGCCACTTCCAGAGTTGGCACCTTTCAATGCATTGGTAGCATTGCCAATAAAGAAATTGAAACCCATATCGCCAATTGCACCAGCTTTAACGTTCAGTACATCGCCGCCACTTTTACCGCATTTCTCAAACGTACTTCTAAAGATGGCAAACTTACCGCCAGAGCCAGCCACACGTATCGCATCATCTACGGTTCCGTAAATCCATGAATCTTCAAAAACAAAATAGCCATCACTGTTAGAGAAGAACACACCATAGGAATTATCTGTTGCTGCAAGTCCCAACAACGGGGCAACGCTATTGCCAAGCAGGCCTCCTGCATATTCTATATGCGTCCATTTACACACCAGGAATTTACAGGTCTTATCGCCAATCACCCCTTTCCATTTACCTGCAAAAGCAGAGTCCTTACCGGCATTGTAATTTAATGTGGGTGCATCTGTTTTTGTTTGTCCTGAAACTGTTAAGTAAATAGGGTTGGTTTCTGTGCCCAATGAAAAAAAGTTACCCTGTACAATGATACCTGCATTGTTCTGGAAGTTGACCCTAACACCAGGTTCAATAATCAGGCTGTCGCCCGGGTTCACATACACATCGCAGTTTACTGTGTATGTTTTACCTGCAAGCATGGTTCCTGAAATGCTTCCGCAAAGCGGGGCAGCATCGCTTATGGGTTTTGCTGGGGGCGGTGTATATTGATACAGGTCATAATGGTCTTCGTTCACTTTTTTACAGCCGTTCATGGTAACCATGAGTGCCGTAAGTATAGCGATTGTTGAAAGTATTTTTTTCATGAGTATAAGGTTATCTGGATGAATTATAATTTGAGTCGCAGGCCCAATAAATAAGCCAGTTTGTAAGTGTCCCTTTGTACAAAGATTTGGTCTGCCGGGCTATCCTGGCCGGGTATCCTGTTCAATGTATTATCCAGTACATACGGCTGTTTAATGAAGAACCTTGTTTTTGAATTGGCCAGGTTATTCACCTTTCCGTAGAAAGTGAGGCGTTTTACGATCCGTTTTTCAAAAGAGAAATCCAATTGGCTATAAGGTGCCTGCCATGTATCCAATTCGTAGTAGCTGGACACCAGTGCAATCCTTTCGCCGGTGTACACAAAAGCCAATTGCACATCTATACCAAATTTGGGGTCCTTAAACAGTAGCGATACGTTGGCAATATGGTTTGCTTGCCCCTGCATAGGTCTTGTCTGTTCCAATATTTTGGTATTGCCCCTGCTTGGGTTCAAGGTTGTATCGTAAAAGAAGTAATTCTTGTTGGTTGTTATGGAAGAGTGCGTGTAGGTATAGTTGGCATTGATACCAAATTTGCCAAAGAATTTGGTAGCCACTACTTCAAAGCCAAAGTTCCTCGCATCGCCAAAGTTCTGCGGCGTCAATATGGCCGTGCTGGTACCAGAGTTGCCACCAGTTATCAATTTATTGTAGAAAGCAGTTTCGATGGGGTTATGGATAATTTTATAGAAAGCACCTACCAATACCTGGTCGGCACCATTGGGGAACAATTCATAACGCACATCAAAGTTATCGGCCGTAGTATGCTTCAATGTCGGGTTGCCTTGTGTAGGGTATTGGTCTTCCGTACCTTCTAAATAGTATGGGGTAATTTCAAAGAAACCGGGTCTAACCAAGCTGCTGAAATAAGAAGCCCTGATGTTTTGCTTGCTGGTAAGCAGGTACTTTAAATGCAGGCTGGGCAATACATCCGTGTACCAGATGCGGCCATCTTTTAGGTTATAGGTTTCTGGTGCGGCTGTATTGTAATGCTGATTGGTATATTCTGTTCTTACACCACCCAGCACCTGCAGTTTTGATGTAGCCATCAATTTAAACTGTGCATAACCGGCAGATATTTCTTCTGTCAACGAGTAGGTATTCGGTGTGTTCAGGTTGGCAGCACCGGCACCTGCTGGGTTGAATTTGTAATCTGCTGCATAAATGTCTATATAGTTCTGTGAGCTTCCGCTTGCAGACAATGCATAGGAGTTGTAATAATTGTCGCGGTTCTTGTGTCTGAACAAACCACCAAAGCTGAACTCAACTTTTGTGTCCTTTACTTTAGCGTTGTAAATAAAGTTCAGGTAGCCTGCATAGTCCTTATCGGTATTGCGTGTCCAAACCCTGTTCATTCCTTTCAACTCGTTCTGTGCTTTTTGCAGCACCCCATTTACCGCTACGTTGGTTGTATTGAAATCGGCCTGGTCGGGTATTTCCTGTTTGGCCAAAGAGTAAACGGCACTCCAGTTCAACCTAAATTTTGAGCTTAGTATATGATCGCCCTGCAAGGTAGAGTTGTAGATACTTTGTATCTGCCACCTGCTTCTTGTGTTATAGGTAATCTGCCCGGGATTGGTTGATACGTTTGTATCCACCGTATGCCTTGCCTGAAACTCATCAAGCCTTACAAACAGGTTGAACAAAGAAATTTTATTGTTGCCGTTAAACACGTAATCCAGTTTGTTGTTGATGGCAATCCTTGTATTCAAAGTAGAATATTCACGGATGTTAGCATCGCCAAACTTGGCATTGTTGTCGTAATTATTTCCAGGCACACCATTCACCGTAAGGTTCCTGCGGTAAGTAGGCTGTGCATCTTGCTGATTAAAAATAGCATCGGAACCGCGGTAGTTATTCTGATAGCTACCGGCAATTAAAAGTCCGAACCTTTTATTGAAAAAGCGGTTACCATAAGTAACACCTGCTTGCATGTTCAAAGGGCTCTTTAAAGGCTGATGGTCCAGATTGGCCCTCGGAAAATCCTTATCGGTAGCAATGTATGAATTACCGTTAAGGGCAGCAGGGTCTTTCTTGTTGATGACACTATGATTGAATGTGGCAAAAGGCCTGTCGTTAAACAAAGTGTTGGCACCTGTTGAAACAAACCCGTTCAACGTCTGCTTATTCGATGCACTTTTCATTACAAGGTTCATTACACCACCAATGGCATCGCCTTCCATATTCGGGGTCAGGGCCTTCACTACTTCCAGCCTTTCCAATATATCACTAGGAAAAATATCCAATGGTACGTAACGGAACTTATCATCCGGACTAGGTATCTTAATGCCATTTACCAAAGTACTGTTATAGCGTTGGTCCATACCACGTATAATGGCATAACGGCCCTCGCCACTGCTGCTTCTCTGCACAGTAACACCACTTACCCTTTGCAGGGAGTTGGCAACCGTAACATCGGGAGAAAGTTCTATGGCTTTTTGTGAAAGGATATTCTGAACAATGTCTGCATTCTTCTCCATTCTCCTTACTGCATTGTCATCCGTTTTGTTGGCCCTTGTAGATACTTTTACTTCATCAATCTGGTTGCTTTCTTCTTTCAGTTCAATGTTAAGCACTACAATATCTGTTGCATTCTTTACGGTTACTGTTTGCTCCTTACTATGCTTATAGCCAACAAATTTTACTTTTATTTCGTACGAACCAACAGCTACGTTTTTAAACACATACGAGCCATCGAGGTTTACGGAAGTAAGCTTCTTTGTCTTGCCCGATTCCAACTCAACGGTTGCACCAGAAAGCGGCTCGGTCGTTTTCGCATCCGTAACCTTACCTTTTATGGTTTGTGAAAAGCTGGTAGAAGCTATAGTGAATAATACAAATGCTAGTAGAAGTTTTCGCATGATGTAAAGGTTTATACGTACCCTGGGGCTTAGGTTAATTTTGACGGGGCAAAACTAATTGGGGCACCTGCTGCAAGGCATGCATACAGGTTATGCTTATGTTTCCTTGTCATTAACAAATTGTTACGTGCAAAAACTTCAAGTACATTCGCATGTTGTACAAACTGAAACATAGCATTATGCAAACAGATTTTCTTGTAATAGGCAGTGGCATTGCGGGGTTGACATATTCGTTAAAAGTTGCCAAACAGTTTCCCGACAAAAAAGTATTGGTGATTACCAAAACGCAGGCAGATGAAACCAATACCAAATATGCACAAGGTGGCATTGCGGGTGTATGGGATGAGCAGAAAGACAGTTTTGAAAAACATATTGAAGACACATTGATTGCAGGTGATGGTTTATGCAACGAAAAAGTGGTAGAGATTGTGGTAAAGGAAGGCCCCGAAAGGATACGTGAGATTATTGAGTATGGTGCCAATTTTGACAAGGATGAAAAAGGTGATTATGCTTTGGGCCGTGAAGGTGGCCATAGCGAGTTCAGGATATTGCACCACAAAGATGTTACCGGTAAGGAAATGGAAAGGGCCCTGCTGCATGAAGTGCAGGAAACAGCCAACATAGAAATCATTAACCATTGCTTTGTGGTGGATATTATTACGCAGCACCACTTAGGTTTCCTGGTTACAAAATCTACACTAAACATTACCTGTTATGGTGTATATGTGCTGAACCTGCATACCAATAAGATCGAAAAAATCATATCCAATATTACCTTGCTGGCAACAGGTGGCTGTGGCCAAGCTTACCGCACAACAACCAACCCGCGTATTGCCACCGGCGATGGCATTGCTATGGTGTACCGTGCAAAGGGCAGGATAGAGAATATGGAGTTCATCCAGTTTCACCCCACTGCATTGTACGAGCCAGGCGTATCGCCATCATTCCTCATTACCGAAGCCGTACGTGGCGATGGCGGTATACTACGCAATAAAAATGGCGAGGCCTTTATGGAAAAATACGATGCCAGAAAAGACCTCGCCCCACGCGATATTGTGGCCCGTGCCATTGACAATGAAATGAAGCGTACAGGTACCGAGCATGTGTACCTTGACTGCAGGCATATGGACAAAGAGAAGTTCGTTCATCACTTTCCGAATATTTATGCAAAATGTTTAAGCATTGGTATAGATGCCATGCAGCACTTGATACCAGTGGCACCTGCTGCACATTACAGTTGCGGTGGCGTTAAAACCGATGAGCATGCACGCACATCCATACAGAACCTGTATGCCTGTGGCGAATGTGCAAGCACGGGGCTGCATGGTGCCAACCGTTTGGCCAGCAACAGCCTGCTGGAGGCAATGGTATTTGGGCACAGGGCGTTTTTGGATGTGGTAGAAAGATATGGGCAACTGAGCCAAACATTTGTTGCCAGCGAAGTGCCCGACTGGAATGCCAAAGGCACCACCGAGCCCCGTGAAATGATATTGATTACACAGAGCCAGAAAGAGCTGCAACAGATCATGAGCGACTATGTAGGTATTGTACGTACCGATGTACGTTTGGAGCGTGCCATGAAACGGCTGGACCTATTGTATGCCGAAACAGAAGAACTGTACCGTAACACAAAGGTTTCGCCACAGCTATGCGAGTTGCGGAACCTGATAACAGTAGGTTATTTGATTGTAAAAGGTGCAGAGTTCAGAAAGGAAAGCAGGGGCCTGCATTACAACACCGACCATCCAGGAAAGAGCAGCCTGTTGCAGAATATAATTCTATAGTATTTCAATAGATGACAGAAGAAGAGTGACGGCATACAGAACCATTATCTTCGCTTCTGTTATTCAACAGCTATCAGTTATGTACCACATTGTTTATGGTTTATTCTATGCACTGTCCCTATTGCCTTGGCGGTTAATGTACTTTATTGGCGATGGTATCTATGTTTTGGTGTACTATGTTTTTGGCTATAGGAAAAAAGTGGTAATGAAGAACCTGCTGATTGCCTTCCCGGAAAAAACAGAGCAGGAAAGAACAAGGATTGCCAAGGATTTTTACCACAATTTTATTGATACATTTATTGAAACCGTAAAGCTACTATCCATTTCATCAAAAGAGTTCGATAGGCGTTGCATCAGGAATTTTGATGCCATCAATAACCTGAAAGCCACTGGCCAAAATGTACAGGTGCATTCGGGGCATTTCTTTAACTGGGAGTTTGCCAATATGGCCATGGGCAAATCATCGGCTTATCCTTTTATTGGTGTGTACCAGCCGCTGGGCAACAAAGTGTTCAACAGGCTTATTGTAAAACTGCGTTCAAGGTTCGGTACCATACTGATTCCGGTGCCGGATTTCAAAATTGCTTTCCATCAATATGCCAAGCAGCCTTATGCATTGGGTCTTATTGCCGACCAGAACCCGAGCAATCCCAACAGTGCTTTCTGGGTTCCTTTTTTTGGCAAGCTTGCCCCTTTTGTAAAAGGGCCTGAAAAAGGTGCCGTAAGACAGAACACCGCCGTAGTAATGATGGATTATTACAAAGTAAAAAGGGGCTATTATAAAATGGAGTGTACGCTTTTAACAACAACGCCCAAAGAATTGCCCGAAGGCGAAATAACCAAGAAGCTGATAGAATTTATTGAAACGGCCATACGCAAAAGGCCCGCCAATTATTTATGGAGCCATAGAAGATGGAAGTTTGAATTTGATCAAGAAAAGTATGGCAAGCTGGTGATTAAGCAATGATAGGCCGGCAGCCAAGTACACAACAAGACTATTTTAAACATTATATGATTAGCTGCAACAACTGCAACAGTACCATTACCGAAAACTTTTGCCCAAGCTGTGGTTTGGCAGTAAGGCCCAAAAGAATCGACAGTCATTATATATCCCACGAAATACAGCACCTGTTGCATGTTGAAAAAGGCATCTTCTTTACCATCAAGGAGCTATTGATCAGGCCCGGTAGTACCATTAGGGAATACATTACAGAAAACAGGAGCAAGCTGATTAAGCCTGTTACGTTATTGATCCTTACTTCGATACTGTATTCAATTATCGACCATCATTACCATATTGGCGAGCATAGTGTAAAGCAAATAGACAAGGCCTATGCAAAATCGGCAGTAAGCACCATTAGCCATTGGGTGCAAAACAATATGGGCTATGCAAATATTATCATGGGTGTGTTCATTGCCATTTGGGTAAAAATATTTTTCAGAAAGTCTGGTTACAATATTTATGAAATTACCGTTCTACTGTGTTTCGTAATGGGGCTGGGCATGTTCCTATTTGCCATTGCGGCTTTTCTGGTAGGGCTATTGCATCAGCCCGTAATCCTGTTAGTGGCTACACTATTGGTTTTTATGTATATAAGCTGGGGCATCGGGCAGTTTTTCGGAAGCAGAAAGTTGCTCAATTATGTAAAAGCAATCACGGCTTACCTGTTGGGCTTCTTTACGTTTAAGTATGCTGTTTGGGCCATTGGGCTTGCGTACGATTATTGCATCCGGTAAGTCAAGCAGCATTCAAAAAATTATGTTACCAGCTATCGTGCATGTCTGTGCTTTCGTGGCGTCGCACCCATGAACGGCAATGCATTGTTTGAGCTATCCAACCTCATAGGAAAAATAAAAGCCTGCATGTTTTAATGCAGGCTTTTATTATATAATTTTACGACATCAGTTCACCACTTCGGCAGTTTTTTCAAACTCAAATTTGTCTTTCAATTCGTTGATGGCCTTCCAGCCACCTACCACATTTCGTATATTGTGTATGCCTTCCTTTTTAATCAAAGAAGCGGCAATAATGCTCCTGAAGCCGCTTTGGCAGTGAATGTATATATTGTGGTTATCATCAAAATCGGCCATGCTTCCCGGGTCTGTCAAATCGTTTAGCGGCACATTGATGGCCTGCTTCACATGCCCGTCGCCGTACTCTGCTTCCTTTCGTACATCAACAAGCACCAGGTGTTCGTCAAATGGAATGTCCATGGCCAGTTCGTCTGCTTCCACATCAATGATCAGGTCCGTTTTTTCGCCTGCTGCTTTCCATGCTTCAAACCCGCCTTGCAGGTAGCCGGCAAACCTTTCAAACCCAACCCTTGCCAAGCGGGTAATGGTTTCTTTTTCTTTGCCTGCTTCCGTAACCAGTATCATTGTTTTATCAAATGGCAATAAACTACCTGCCCATTCTGCAAACCTGCCTTCCAGGCCAATAAAGATTGAACCGGGTACAAAACCTTCTGTAAATACCGGTCCAGGCCGGGTATCCAATATAATCACATCGTCTTGCGAAGCTGCTATTTTAAACGCATCTATGCTTAATGGCTGTAATCCTTTTTGCAGAACGGAATCCAGGCTTTCGTAGCCTTCTTTATTGATTTTTGCATTTATGGGAAAGTACTGTGGCGGTGTGGCCAGTCCTTCTGTTACTGCCTTGATGAATTCTTCTTTTGTTTGTGCCTGTAGGGCGTAGTTGGTCTGTTTCTGCTCGCCAATGGTGCTGTATGTTTCCGGCCCCATGTTTTTGCCGCAACTGCTGCCTGCCCCATGTGCGGGGTACATGGTTATGTCGTTTGCCAATGGTACAATTTTGGACTGTAGGCTGTCATATAACATACCCGCCAAATCGTCCATTGTTATTTCGTTTTCTTTCTGTGCAAGGTCGGGGCGGCCAACATCGCCTACAAACAAAGTATCGCCCGTAAAAATGGCGGTATCTTTCCCGTTTTCATCTTTCAATAAAAAGCAGCTGCTTTCCAGCGTATGGCCGGGTGTATGCAGTACTTCAACGGTTATATTGCCTATGCTGAACTTTTCGCCATCTTTTGCTACATGCACCGGAAATTTTGTTACGGTACCCGGGCCATACACAATGGTTGCACCCGTGGCAGCAGCAAGGTCCAGGTGGCCGCTCACAAAATCGGCATGAAAATGCGTTTCGAAAATGTATTTTATTTTGGCGTTGCGTTGCTGGGCCACTTGTAGGTATTCTTCAATATCACGGATGGGGTCCACCACTGCAGCTTCGCCATTGCTTTCAATATAATAGGCGGCTTCGCTAATGCAGCCGGTATATAGTTGCTGTATAAACATAACAGTGAAATTTGACGCAAAGATAAAGACAAGCGGCGGGTTGGCAGTTGGGCGGTTTTCGATAAAAGAAAAAAGCCCTGCGTAGAAACGCAGTGGCTATGCACCTGAGAAACATGAGAAAATAAATACCTATACAAGATACGTTTAATTTTGGCATTGATGCTTTGTACCATTAATTAAGATGCCCGCTGCCCCCGCCGGGCCATATTGCGTTGCCGATGGGTGCGACGCCGATACAGCCCGGATTTGCATGGATGCCAGTTACAAAAGCATCTATCCTTAAAAAAAGAACAATCTTTCCCTACCGCCCACTTTTTTCTTTACACCTGCCGCCCGTATGTTGTATGTAAAGGTGGCCAGGAAGTACCTGGAGAGTATATTGGTGGTTGTAGCGGTGTAGGTGTTCCTGTTTACATAGGCATACACCTGGTTGTTGCGGTTGAGAATGTCGTTTACGCCCAGCTTCAATACGCCCACTTCGTCGGGCAGCATGGTGATGTTTATGGCAGCACTCCATTTAAGCGATTCTTTGGGTAGCCCTGCGGGCAGGTTGCCGTTGTAATCGTAGGCAAGCTGGGTTTCGAATATCAAGTGTTTTACGGCACGTATTATCAGTTCGCTTTCGGAGAAGCAGGTATTGATTTTTAGTTTGTTGAAATTGGGGTTTGTGTAGTCGGTAAAGCCGTAGCGGGTGGAGAAGCTGCTGTTGAACTCCACCTTGTCGTTCCAGTTTAAACTGGTGCCTACCCAGTTGTTGAGGCTGATGGTGCTTTGCCAACTGGTTTCGCCATTGTACAAAAGCTTGTTGCGGTTGTAGTTGTAGCTGGCACCCGTGTTCCATGAAAAAATAAATTTCTGGTTGGTTTTGTATTGTTTGTACACATTGAAGTTGAGGTAAAAATTGCTGCTACCGTTGGCATTAACAGGCATGTTTGTTTGCACGCCATTTTCGTTGATGCTGATGCTTTGCACCACATCGTTGTTTGTTAACCCGCCGTTGGCATATACGCTTGCCGTAAAGTTTTTCTTTGGGTTGTTGGTGAAGTAGTTGATGGAGAAGTTGTGCCGCTCAGCCGGAAGCAGGTTCGGGTTTCCTTTTGAAATAAAATAGGGATTTGTATTGTCTGTTACAGGAATAAGGTTTGTATAAGGCGTTAGCGTAACGTTTTTGTCGTAACTAACGTTGAGTGTTTTATAAGTTATGTATAACGATGGCAAGAGGTTGGTTTGCTTTTGTATAATGGGGGCAGACAGGGAAGCCAGGTTGTTGTTTACTGATTGGATAAGTAGTCTTGCCGTAGGCGTAATAACCAGGCTTTTCCATTTGAATTCGACACCTTGCGAAAATGTTTCCCGGTTGTATTCCCTATTGAATTTGCTGCTTAGGTTGTTGTTGGCTATATCGTATTCCTGATTGGTGTTTTTGTTGAACGTGTTGATGCTGTTGGTTAGTTTGCCATATTCGTACCTGGCACCGGAACGCAATGTAACTACTTTGCTTAAGGGTTCGCTGTAGGCGATGGCCAAGTTTGCATCGGTGCGGGGAATACGTTCCTTACGCAATTGGTTCAACGTACTGTCGTATATGGCCGGGTATAGGTACCTGGTTTGCGATTCGGTGGTAAGCTCGTTGAACCTATTGTTTACATCTAGGTTGTGGCTGATGGAGAACCTTCGCCCGGCTTTTGTTTTGGACAGGTGCGTAAGGGAGAAGCTGTGCCTGTAGTAGTAGGTGGTGCCGAGGTTGTTCTGGTTGATATTGCCGTAGCTTAACTGCCCCAGTTTGTTGTTGTTGCTAAGTATGCTGCTTAGCCTGTCTTCATCGGAAAGACCGATACTGTAGTTTGCATTTGCCGTGATATTGGTAAGCGAATCGGGTTTGAACCTGCCGCCTAAACCAATATTGTGTGCATTGGTTATCACATCGCCCGTTAGTTGGGTGTTGTTGTTTATAATGGTGTCGGCACTGTACTGGTTCACATCGGTACCGTTGTGCCTATCCACATTGATCCTACCATAAAAGTATTGTGCAAACAATGACTGTTTTAGGTTAGGTGCATGGTTCAGGTTGATGCCGACGCCTTTACTGGTTGATACGCCGCCATAGTTTTGCGAGCCACCGAAGTTTATGCCGTTTATGGATATACCGCTGCCGCCGTTGTTGTTCCATGTACTGGTACTGTTGCTGTTGAGGTTGCTCCTGGTACGGTCCAGGCCACCCGACTGCATCAGTTCGCTAAAACTGAATCCGGGTTTGTTTAAATTGTTTGCATAGCCCAGCACGCTTACCTGGAATGTATCCCTGTAGATATTTGCAATGCCGCCGGTTTCAAATAACTGGCCGGTGCCGCCACCGGCATATAGCTTGCCGAACCAACCTTTCTTCACTCCTTTCTTCAATTTAATATTAATCACTTTACCTACATTGTTCAGGTTATCGTCGCCATTGCGTAGCAGTTCTTCTTTATCATCTACCACCTGTACTTTATCAATAACATTGGCAGGCAGGTTTCTTGTTGCCATTTTGGGATCATCGCCAAAAAATGTTTTGCCATCTACCAATATCCTGTTTACGGGTTTACCTGCAACGGTTATGTTACCATCCTTATCAACCTGTACACCGGGCAGTTTCTTTAGCAAGTCTTCTACCAGTGCATTGGGCAATGTTTTAAATGCTGTTGCATTGAACTCGATGGTGTCTTTCTTGATCATTACGGGTGGACGTTCGGCGTACACAATTACATCATCCAACTGTTTGGATGTTGCCGTGAGCATGACACTGTCGAACCTGATGCTAACATTGGCTGCGGTAAGTATGAAATCCTTCCTGTATGCTTCGTAGCCGGAGTAGGTAACCATAAAACGTAGCGGTATATCCAACGGAAGGTTGGGTATCTTGAACTCGCCTTCGGGGCTACTTAAACGGTAGGTGATAATGGCTGTATCTTTTGCTTTAAACACGGTAACGGTTGCCAACGACATGGGTTTCTTGCCGGAAGTATCGGTAATCTTTCCGCCAATATTTCCTGTTTGGGCAACCAGGCCCAGCGATATCAGCAGCAAGGAAAGTAAAAAAGATATTTGTTTCATAAACGGGATGAAGGTTTTAGGCAATAGCATTACAGGCCTGTGTTTACAAGCAAAAAATGGTATGGCTAAAGATTTGGGGAATAGTGCAGCAATAAATTATTGCTGCACTAATGGATCTATTTTAATGGATGCTTATTGGATATAGGTTTGGCTAGCACTTGAATATAAGTGAAGCTTTTATTTTACTCGGATAAAAATTGCCCGAATGGTTTAACCGCTGTCGGGGCTGTATAGCCACCGACAGGGTTTACAAAACTTGTGTTTGAATATTTATAGACTTGAAGTCTTTAAATGTTTGGGGTATTTGATTTCCGCTGTTTGCGATTTGCCGTCCCTTTTGTATTTAACCTTGAATGAATCGCCTTCTTTTTTGTCTTTCAGCTTTGTTTTTAATTCGTCAACATCTTTTATGGATGCACCGTCAATTTCCGTAATTACATCGTCTTTCTTTAAGCCTGCTTTTGCTGCGGGTGTATCGTCATCAACATCCAGCACCTTAACACCATCGCCTTCTTCCACATCCTGTATCTGCATGCCCAACCGTGGCTTGCGTGTGTATGAATAACTTTGGCCATAGCCATCGGCATAGTTCTCGAAGCGGAAATTATCGCCACTCCAGATAGTGTTTTTCGATTTGGTTAATGTTACGTTAGCGGTAAGTTCTTTCCCATCGTGTAAGTAGGTAACTGTAACCTTATCATCGGGATTGTATTTACCAACGACTTTGTACAAATCGTCGGATGTTTCAATTTTGGTTTCGCCAATCTTTGTAATGATGTCGTCTTTTACAATGCCTGCTTTTTCTGCTGCACCATCTTTGGTAATGCAGGTAACTTTTACGCCCTTATCTGCCTTTTCGCTGCAAACACCCAGTACCGCTTTATTGCCATTGAAAGCAAAGCCAGTAACAACATTATCGGTGGTACCAAAACCCCTAATCTTAGCCAATGAAGTAGTGGCATTAAAAGTTCTTGCTTTGGATCGTACAATTTCTATATTCTCATCTTTGAATTCCTCAATCGGCTTTCCGTTGATGGTTACTTTTTCATCGTCCACCACAATGGTCAGTTTTTCTTTGCTGTCGCCTTTGCGGTGCACGATAATGCTTTCGTCTTTCTTTACTTTCTTTTTGGTGTTGCCGCTTTCGGTTTCTGTTGTTTGAGCAAAAGCGGTACCGGTAACTATCATTGCAAGTAAGGTTGCGGCCAGTAATTTTGATTTCATGTTTGTAAGTTTTATTTATCTACTAATTTTTTCGTAGATCAAATATAGGGAGGAAATCCGAATTACGAAACATTTCGGAAATGTTAAAGTATTTTGTTTTCCTGTAAACAAAAAAGCTACCGGATGCTCCGATAGCTTTGTATGATTGTTTAAACCAGTTGCTTTATTCCGTTTCGGAAACTTCTGCCGTTTGCTGTTCGGTTTCCAGTTCATTAATGTCTATCCCTTCTTCTTTCAAATCGGTTTCCCTTGTTTCGTTCCACTCAATAATGAAGTTGTTCCTGCCTTCGCCAACCAGTAGTTTCATGTAGCGTTGCTGCGACAGTTCGAGCAGGGAGAGGAAAAGAAAGAGGGCATGTATCCTGTCGTTGCATTCGGCAAACACTTTTTCAAAAGCCACGGTCTTTTCTTTTTCAATAAAGCCTAACATATACTCACGGCTGCCTTCCATGGTATAGTTGTAGCGTACAACGGTGTGTACGGGCTTGTTTTGCCTGTCGTGTACCCGTTGCATCACTTTTTCAAAAGCCTTCATCAGTTTGAACATGGTGATGTTCTGTATCTCTGTTCCTTCACCGGCATCTTCACCAATATCGTTCAGCTCTTTTTGCAAGTTGCCACGTTTTACCATCAGCATGCGTACGGCTTCCATTTCGGCCATTTCGGCCGAGGCTTCTTTGAATCGTTTGTATTCAAGAATCTTGTCAACCAGCTCTTGCCTGGGATCCACTTCATTGCCTTCTGCATCCACTTCCTTTCTTGGCAAAAGCAGGCGGGCCTTGATACGCATCAGCGTTGATACAAAGAGGATGAATTCGCTACTGAGTTCAATGTTCAGCTTCTCCTGCGAGTGGATAAAGTCGAGAAAATCCTTGATGATCCTGGTAATGGGAATATTGTAGATGTCCAGTTCGTCCCTTTCAATAAAAAACAACAGGAGATCAAACGGGCCTTCAAACTGTTCCAGTTTAATTTGATATGATTCTTTGTTCACGCTGCAAAATCTTTAAGTGCAAAGAAAATTGAATGACTTTTAAAATATGTCTGAACAACTGTTTAGTTATCCACTAAAATAAAAATCCTGTACCGATACAGTACAGGATTTTTACAATTATTTGAACTGTTGATGATTATTAGAACCTAACGCTCAAACCAACACCAAAGATTGATTTCAATTGAGTGGCAGGCCTGTCTTTACCATAACCAAAAATCCTGGTATCATCGTCATACTGCAAATCGAAGTTGTAGATAACGCCTAGGTATTTGTTTACTTTCAGGTAAAACATGTTTGTCCAGTACACATCTATGTTCAATGGTTTGGATGAGATATAGTCTGAAAACAAATCAACTTTACTGCGGTAGTACACATTTTTCATGATTTCCCTTCCGTAGTTCAAGGAAACATAGGTACCAAATTCGTTTTTCACTTCGTGATTTGGCTTAACACCGTAGTTGGCAGCCAGTTCGTACGGACGGTTAGGAACCAGTATCCAACGGCCTGCAACAGGTGATACGTGTAAGTTCAATCCTTTGATAATGCCCATGTAGTCAACACCTGGTGACAATACAAAAATGCCTGGGGCCAAGAAGTCAGAAATGCGTTTGGGGGCGTCTCCATCATAGTCGTAGCCGGCAGTGAATTGTGTACGGAAATTGGCCGTAACACCATAACGCCATCTTTTGCTACTGTCTGCCCTTCTGCTTTTACCAAATTCATGTGTCCATTTAGAAGTGAACTCAAGTTTGTCGTCATTTTTAATGGTACCAAACTTATCAGTATTCATTAAACCATAGTTCGCATCAAGCGTATTGTCCCAATGGCATTTGCCTTTTGTGGCATTTGCATATAGGTTCAGAAATGAGTTACCAGCCAAAGTAAACCTGTCGCCACCTGGTGCCCAGTTACGGCTACCGCCCTGAGAAACAGCCAGGCTAAACATACCGCCTTTAGACCATTTGGTTTTAATTGTTGGTTTTGCAGGCTTTTTTGTTGCCTTTGTAGTAGTAGCCGTTTTTTTGGTTTCCTTCTTTTTACTGTTTTGAGCAAACACGCCAATAGTAGCAGCAACGAACAGAGTAGAAAATAATACCTTTCTCATATTGGTTATTATGGTTTTGAAATACTTACGGCTTATCCATCCAAGATAGAGCAGTAGAGCAAATATAATGTTAAAATGCTTACTTTTTCAAGGCATCCCTTATTTCTGCCAACAATTTATCGGTAGAAGAGGGTTCTGCGGGCGGTGCCGGGGCAGCTTCTTCTTTCTTTTTGGCGGCATTGATTCCTTTGATTACCAAAAAGAGGGCAAATGCAATAATGATAAAGGAAAGAAGGGTGGAAATAAAGTTTCCGTACTTAATGGCCGTTCCCGGAATGACCAGTTTGCTGAGGTCGGCAAGGTTGGCAGCTTTCAGGGCCGGGGTCAAAACGGCCGGCGTAATAATATCATCTACCAAAGAAGACACGATTTTTCCGAATGCCCCACCAATGATAACACCAATAGCAAGGTCTACAACGTTGCCTTTCATGGCAAATTCCTTAAATTCTTTACCCATTCCCATAAGATTCGTTTTTAGTTGTTAAAAGATCGTTTGTTGAAAGTAATAAAGGAGCGTTATTCACGCAACTATTTTTTTAGGCCAGGATATTGCATTTTCAGGCCTTTCAGCAGTTTGTGCAAGGTACTTGCAATGATGTATTCTTTGTACCAGTTCTGGTCGGATGGGGTAATGGTCCAGGGCACATTATTGCAATGGCTGAAACAGTCTTCGTACATGTTCATGTACTCGTTCCATAACTTGGCTTCGGCAAAATCATTTTCATTGTACTTCCATTGCTTACGCCTGTCTTGTACCCTTTCGTCTAACCGTAGTTTCTGCTCTTCGGGCGATATATGCAAATAGAATTTAAGGATATGTGTGTTGCCATGCTGTTGCAGCAGTTGTTCAAATTGATTGATGGCAGCCATCCTGCTTTTCGCAGTTTTGTCGTCGCACCATTTATGTACACGGGTTATCAATATGTCTTCGTAGTGCGACCGGTTAAATAACTGTATCATTCCTTTGGCTGGTGCATGCTGATGGATACGCCATAAGAAATCGTGCGACAGCTCCTCTGCCGTTGGTGCTTTGTATGATTTTACCAATACACCTTGCGGGTTAAGCTTACCGAAAACATTTCTTACTGCCCCATCTTTGCCGCTAGCATCCATACCTTGTATCACCACTAGTACTGCATGTTTGGATTCTGCAAAAAGCAGGTTCTGCAATTCATCCAACTCTTCTATCAGCTTTGCAGTTGTTTGTTTTGTTTTTTCCTTATCGAATTCCTTGGGTGCACGGGTGCCAATTTTTGATAGTTGAATTTTTGCCATTAATCATTATTTCTATAAAAATATTCTTTTAAGCGGATATGATCGTTTTCCTTTGTTGAAATTTATTGCTGTGCAATCAAAGCTCGTTAACTGGCTATTGTTTTTTATTCTTTGTTTGATTTGGGGAAGCTCTTTTATCTTGATGAAATGGGGATTGTATGATGCCCATCAGCAGCCTGTACTTTCTGCTTACCATGTAGCTGCCTTAAGAATGCTTTCTTCCGGTATAGTGATGTTGCCCTTTCTTTTTAAGGCGTTGAAAGAAATACCAAAAACAGTGGTTGGGTATGTTTTATTGAGTGGCTTGTTGGGTAGCTTTTTTCCTGCTTTCCTGTTCTGCATTGCAGAAACAAAAATTGATGGGGCTTTGGCAGGCAGCCTAAATGCATTGACCCCATTGTTTGTAATTATAACAGGTGTGCTTTTCTTTAAGATTGCCACCAGCAAGCAAAAAATATTGGGTGTTATCATTGGCATTATTGGCTGTGCCTTACTTACCTATGCAGACCATTCAAGGTCTTTGGGATATATCGCTTTTACTGGGTTTGTTATATTGGCCACCATTTTTTATGGCATTAATGTAAATATGGTGCAAAAAAAATTGCAGGGTGTACGTTCCATCAATATTGCAGCATTGGCTTTTGCCGGCCTTATTCCTGCTTCATTGTTTGTGTTGTTTTTTACGGGGTACTTTCAATTGCCACTTTCCGAAACAAAGTATGTATATAGTACGTCATCCAGTTGCATACTTGGCATATTGGGTACGGCCGTGGCTTCTATATTGTTTTATATGCTGGTAAAAAGAGCGGGTGGTTTGTTTGCCTCTTTGGTAACTTACGGAATTCCCTTTGTGGCAATAGGTTGGGGTATATATTACCAAGAACGCATTAGCCATTTACAGGTAATAGCATTGGTGGTTATTTTATTGGGTGTATATGTTGCCAACTATCAAAAAAGCAAAATCCCGGTTCCTAAATCATAGATTCGGAAACCGGGATCTTATTTTCTTGTAGAATTAGAACAACCTATTACACACTCATCATTTCCTTTTCTTTGGCTGCAAGATGCTTGTCTACCAAACTAATGAATTTGTCTGTAAGTTCCTGCACATTTGCTTCGCCGTCTTTCCCTTCATCTTCACTCAGGCCATCTTTCTGCAGTTTCTTGATCTGCTCAATCGCATCCCTTCTAAGGTTACGTATAGCAATCTTTGAGTTCTCGCCTTCGCCGCTTGCCTTTTTGAAAAGCTCCCTTCTTCTTTCTTCGGTCAATGGGGGCAGAAACAGCCTAATCTGGTTACCGTCATTTTGTGGGGTAACACCAATATTTGCCTGCATAATGGCCCTGTCAATCAAGGCAAGCATATTTTTTTCCCATGGTTGTATGCTAATTGTCTTGGCATCCAAAACAGTAATATTAGCTACTTGGGCAATAGGGGTAGGTGCACCGTAATAGTCTACATTAACCCCATCGAGCATGGAAGGATTGGCTTTACCAGCACGTATTTTGGTAAGCTCCTGCTCTAAATGGTTAATGGCTTTTTCCATCGATTCTTTTGTATCATCCAGTATAAAAGTTACATCGTCTGACATAAATAATTTTTTAAGTTGGCAAATCTAACAAATCGTACAACAAAAAATACCCATTCACAAGAAAGCCCCGAAACGGGGCCTTTATTTTTTGCGTTCTTTTATCTTATTCGCTTTCTTCCACTACTGCTGCAGCGTTACTGCCCGAAAACAAAATAGAGCGTTTGGCCCTTTTGCCCAAGGTTTTCCTCTCATCCAAATCGCCTTTAATTACACGCATTTCGCCACGTTTTTTGGGCTTTGTAGCATTCAATATATAAATGCCTAAAAAGAATACGCCTACCTGTGCCATGATAACTTTGGTGGTTCCCATACCCAGTGAAAAATAGCTAAGCACTATAAAAAGCACCGCACTTATTGCAATGCTGGCGGTAACTGCCATGTGGTTCATGCCCCTATCCAGTAGTAAATGGTGAAGGTGGTTCCTGTCTGGAGAAAAAGGTGAACGGCCATGCAGTATCCTTATTGCAAAAACACGCAATGTATCCAATAAAGGAATAAGCAGTATACCAAAGCCCATGGCAGGTGCAGAAAGCAGTGGCAGTATCCTTGAATCTTCGGCAGTGGAAATGAAGCGGATTACCAGGATTGCATTGATGGCCCCACTAAGCATTGCCCCGGTATCGCCCATAAAAATTTTCGCAGGGGAATAGTTGTAAATCAGGAAAGCCAATAAACTGGCTGAAAAACAAAAGCCCAACAAGGCAAAAAAGATGTCGTTATTCAGGAAAAAGAAAATAGAAAAAATGGATGCGGTAATAATGCCGATTGTTCCGGCTAAGCCATCAACGCCATCAATTAAGTTGTAGGCATTCATCACTACCAAAATGGTAAACATGGTAAGGCAGTAAGCCATGGTATCATTAATAATGGATATTCCTAAAAAACCATGCATGTCTTTTATCAACAGTCCGGCTTTGACCATTAAAATAACGGCAACAATAATTTGGCCTACCAGTTTCTTAAAAGGAGATATTACCAATATATCGTCTTTAATGCCAAAGAAGAATATAACCAGGAATGATGCAATGTAATATTGAAAGCCATCTACAACTTTTACGTCGTTCATGGCAAGCAGTATGCCCAGCATGAAACCAATAAAAATGCCCAACCCACCCAACGATGAGATTGGTGCGGTATGAATTTTTCTTTCGTCCGGAATATCGTATAGTTTTTTCCTATTTGCTACCGTAATAATTACAGGTATTGCATAAAAAGAAACCATGAAGGAAAGTACACAGCCAATAATAATTTGTTCCATGCAAATTGCATTAAGAGTTCTAATTTTTAATCCTCAATGGGGGCTGAGTTGCCAGCAAATTAAGGACTTTTTAACATAAAAAAGTGACTTAAGTCAATAAACCACTAAAAAATAATCCGAAAGCCAATCAATCATGTTTACAAATCCGTTTTTTATTAGAACGTATAAAAACTAACTTCGTTGCTTAAGAAAACAAAAATTATGTCATTTACACTTAAAGAAACAGCATCTCAAGTTCGCCGCGACATTGTAAGAATGGTTCATGCGGTACAAAGTGGTCATCCTGGTGGTTCATTGGGTTGTGCCGATTTTTTAACTGCCCTGTATTTTAATACGCTTGAACATAAGACAGCGTTTAACATGGATGCTACTGGAGAAGATGTTTTTATACTGTCCAACGGACATATTTCCCCAGTATATTATTCAGTTTTGGCAAGGGCAGGCTATTTTGATGCCAAAGAACTTGCGAGTTTTAGAAAAATAAACTCCCGTTTGCAGGGCCACCCTACCACACATGAGCATTTGCCTGGTGTTAGAAGTGCCAGCGGCTCGTTAGGACAGGGTATGAGTGTTGCCATTGGTGCGGCCTTGACCAAAAAAATAAATAAAGACAATCACCTGGTTTACTCTTTACATGGCGATGGCGAGTTGCAGGAAGGACAGAACTGGGAAGCAATCATGTTTGCACCACACCATAATATAGATAACCTTATTGCTACCATTGATTATAATGGCCAGCAGATTGACGGACCAACCAGCAAAGTATTGAGCCTGGAAAGCCTGAAGGCAAAATTTGAAGCTTTTAACTGGATCGTAATGGAAATGGACGGAAATGACATGGATTCGGTGGTTGCGGGACTGGACAAGGCAAAATCGCTTACAGGGAATGGAAAACCAGTTTGCATTTTAATGAAAACAATTATGGGTAAGGGTGTTGACTTTATGGAAGGGCACCATGAATGGCACGGAATTGCACCAAATGACGAGCAATTAGCCAGTGCATTGGCCCAATTACCGGAAACTATTGGTGATTATTAACGTATTATTCCTGACCGCCGATTAAGAAAAAATGCATTCGATAGCAATTGTTTTGAAGAAAAGAAAAAAATATTTTGGCTGATTTGAGCATTGTTTTATCATTTGCAACCTATATCTTAGCAGCGGTTTTTCATAGGATATTGGATTTTAAAAACGGGGCTGGATGTTTATCCGGGCCCCTTTTTTATTTTCAGGACAACTTTCTTTATATGGGAATGGTTCTTAATCGGGGATTTTGAAGTGATTCTTAACAATGGCAGCCTTGGCATTTCCAACAATTTCTGCTAGTTCCGCTTCTGTTTTTAGCTGTATGTTCTTTACCGATTTAAAAGCTTTCAGCAGAGCCGTTGCAGTTTGCTTTCCAATGCCTTCAATATCTTCCAATTCATTTTTAAAAGTGCCTTTTGAGCGTTGGTTGCGATGGAAAGTTATACCAAAGCGGTGTACTTCATCACGTATAAACCTGATCAATTTCAGGCCATCGCTGTCCCAGGGAAGCTTTGTCGACTCCCCATTTCCCGGAAAAAAGATTTCTTCTTCATTTTTTGCAAGGCCAACTACCGTTAGCTGCCCCACTAGGTTCAACGATTCGATACTTTCCATGGCTGCACTAAGCTGGCCTTTGCCGCCGTCAATAATTACCAGTTGCGGCAAGGGTTTCTGTTCTTCAACCAGTCTTTTATATCGCCTGTAAACCACTTCTTTCATGGTGGCAAAATCGTTGATGCCCTGTACTGTCTTTACATTGAACCTTCTGTAGTCGCCCTTACTGGGTATGCCTTCTTTGAAACAGACCATTGCCGAAACAGGATAGCTTCCTTGGAAGTTCGAGTTATCGAAACATTCAATATGTACAGGCAGCTCTGCCAGGTGTAGGTTTTCCATCAGTTCGTACAGCACTTTTTTCTTTTCCATGTCGCTCTTGCCTTCCAGTTTCAATATCTTCTTTTTACGCAACTCTTCTTTAAAATAGTTCACGTTTTTGATTGACAGGTCAAGCAGGCGTTTCTTGTCGCCACCTTTGGGTACCGTTACCGTAACTTTTTTATCGGGATAGTCCAGTTCAAAAGGAACAATGATTTCGTTGGACAGACTGTTGAAGCCTTCACGTAAATTGTTGATGGCAAAACACAGCACATCCTCATCGGTTTCTTCCAGTCTTGTTTCTAACTGAATGGTATGCGTTTGCACAATGGTGCCGTTCTGTATCATTAAATAATTCACATAGGCAATATCGTTTTCCTGTAAAATGGAAAACACGTCAATATTGGAAAGGTGGCTACTTACGATAACGGATTTGGCTTTATAATTTTCCAAGTGTTCCAGTTTCTTCCGAAGCTGCTCTGCTTTCTCAAATTCAAGACTGGCTGCTTTTGCTGCCATTTCATCTTTAAAATGATTGATGACAGAAGACAGATTCCCTTTCAGCATATTGCGTACCTGCTGCAATCCTTCGGCATAGTCCTCAACAGATTGAAGGGCTTCGCATGGCCCCTTGCAGTTGCCCAAATGATATTCCAGGCACACTTTAAACTTGCCCTTGTCTATATTGGCCTTGCTTAGATTGAGTTTGCAGGTACGTAAGGGAATGTATTGCTTGATGAAGCTTATCAGTTCACGCACATTTCCTGCGGAAGTAAATGGCCCAAGGTATTCCGAGCCATCATTCACTTTGTTCCTCGTAAGAAAAATCCTGGGGAAAGGCTCTTTCTTAATAACAATAAAAGGGTATGTTTTATCATCCTTTAGATTGATATTGTACTTTGGCTGGAACTGTTTGATCAACGAATTCTCCAAAAGAAAAGCATCCTGCTCACTGTCCACAATGGTAAACTCTATACGGCGGATGCGTTTTACCAGTTCGTGCGTTTTGTAGCCTGTAAATGTTTTGCTGAAATAGGAGCCTGTACGCTTACGCAAATTTTTTGCCTTGCCCACATACAGCAATTCGTTGGCAGAATCGAAATACTTATAAATGCCTGGCTGGTGCGGAATGGTATGTGCAATATTTTGATATTCTGCTGCGGTCATTCAATTAGCTTACTTGTTTTTTTGCCATGAAACTTCTATTGTTGATGCAACCCCTTTTCCATCCTTACCTTCTGCATATTTGGCAACATAGAATTTTTTTCCGTACACCCAGGTATAGTTTTCTTTTATGGAAGAATCGTTTTTGAATGTGAATACCCGCATGTCAACCCTGTTGAGGTTATTTGTATTATCCTCCACATTCACATCAATGCCCTGCACTTCCAGGTCCTTGTTGGGCGTGGTGTAATTAAAAATAATACTGTTGGTATTCAGGTGGCGGAAGATGCTTTCCTTGTACCATTTTTTTAACAATGGCTGCGTAATATCTTTCTGAAGGAAAGGGGCTGCCAGTTTCTTAAACTCATCAATTGATATTGCAACGGAATCTGTTTTCTGTTTATCTACCGTTACTGTTTTTACAATGGTAAATGCAGATTTTGAAACGCTATCAATATCCATATTAATAAACACATTTACCGGGTAGAACTTTGCGGTATCGTTAACAGGCTCAACGGTGGTGCCCGACTGTTTATCCGTTTTGCTTTTACAGCCAACAGCAATGGCAATTACACAAAGAACACAAAAGTGAAGTGATCGTTTTTTCATCTTACAAAAATATCCCAATCAGCAATAAAAAAGCTGTCACATTATTTGCAACAGCTTTTAATAAAGTGGAACAAGAATATGTTACAACGGTTTGGTAAATCCTATTTTAAGTCCATAATCCAACCTGTATTCCTTTATAGGATAATTTTCTGTATAAGTTGGCAAATGCTGGTAACGTAGTTGCGGGCCAATATACCATTTGTACGACCCTACCTTATAAGTCAAGTTAAGCTCTGTACTGCTATTGATATTCCATCTTCTAAAAAATGGAGTGCCATCTGTATAATATTTATAATCAGTAGAAATCAGGTAAATATTCTTATTCAATGTAAGCGTTGGCTGAATGCTTGCCCCAATGCTCAGTCCTAGATGCTTGCCCTGAAGGAAATCCCATTGCAAGCCAATAGGAATGGAAATCTGGTACAGCTTATTGTCAAGCTGGGATTTTCTTGCCCCGTTGCTGGTATTGCTGCTAAAGTTGGAGTATTGGTACAATGTATCAAGACGGTTTCCTTCAACCAGTGTTATTGCTGCAAGTTTGCCACCGCCATACAATGATTGGTAGCCCGCTATATAATACTGGCGACTGTTTAATTGTAAGCCGGTTTTGATTCTTAAATTATTAGTCAGTTTGTACATGACACCCACACCAAACTCAATACCCATTGCCGGTTTGTGCCTAACCACATCATCCAGATTAACGGTTGAGTTTAAGTCGGCAGGTATGGTGGTTACAGATGGACGTTCGTAATTGTTACGTTCCTTATCGTCTACCAACTTTCTATAGCTAACAGATGGGGTAATGTAAAATTGTACCTCGAACCTGGATGGTTTCTTTTTCAATTTTGCGATGTTGGAACGTGTACCTGTTACCAGTTCTTCATTAAGTGAAGGGTTGTCGTCTACAGGTTGCTTAAATATTGAGTTCTTGTTCTCTTTCAACAAGGCGTTCGTAATAATTTTATTATTCTGTGCAACAGTTGTTTTTTCAGTTGTTGGTGTTGCATTGGCTGCTACTACCGCCAATGGCCTGCTTTCTGTTTTATTAAGCCTGTTCTTTATTTCTTTTTCAACCTTTTTGTAAGTGTCGTTCAAAGAAGCAGTAATGTTTTTCGAGATATTGTCCGCAGCATCTACAATATGGGGTTCGTAAAGAACCACTTCATTCCTGTCTTCATTTACTACAGATGCAGCAGTTATATTGGCCGATTTAACCAATGCCTCGTATGCTTTCAATTCCTCTTTTCTGGTTTTTTCTTTTATGGAAGCGAATGTTTTTGCAGTAAGGTTATTGGCAAAAAGCTGTTCCTTGTATGCTACGGTTTCAGTTTTATCAGCAACGGCTACATTTTTTTCCTGTTGAACAACAGGTTTTGCAGCAGTAATAGGTATGGGATGGCTATTGATTAAAGTAGAAACAGTAAGTGCAGATATGATTAAAAGTGTGATGAATGGAAGTGCCGGCCAGCGTTTTTTTCCGTGCAGTTCGCTTTGTATGTTCCGCCAGATCTTGTCGGAAGGATACATCCTGTGTTGCTTTGTTTCGTCTTCCAGAAACTGCTTCAATTCGTTATCGTCAAAAAGGTTTTCCATTGTGTTATGTCACCCGAATACAATTGTATTTATTTATTAAAGGCTGCGAGCCAGCCAATGTTCTCTTTTGGGTTATCAATAATTTTTTTCTTCACCAGAATTGTTTCCAGCATCGACTTGGCCCTTGTGTACTGGCTGCGGCTGGTACTTTCTTCTATATCCAGCATATTACCAATTTCCCTGTGGCTAAATCCTTCAATGGCATACAGGTTAAGTACCGTTCGGTAACCAATAGGCAACAACCTTATGCATTCCACCACCTGTTTTGCCTGCATAATGGATGGCATGGTTTCCTCTTTCACATATACCGTTGTTGCATAGGCCAAATCAACATTATCGGTAAATTTCTTGTACTTCTTTAAAAAATTGATGCAGGTATGTACAATAATCCTCCTTATCCACCCTTCAAATGCACCCTTGTTCTGAAAAGTATGTATTTGTGTAAATACTTTTATGAACCCTTCCTGCAGCATGTCTTCTGCATCCTCCCTATTATGAGCAAAACGGTAACAAACCGACAGCATTTTAGGACTGTACCTATTGTACAGCTCCCTTTGTGCAGCGGCATCATTATGCAAGCATCCGGCAATAATGGTTTGTTCTGTCATTTGGGTTAAGATAATTCCCCTAAATATAAGACATATATCTGTTACAAATGCTGCATTCCGGCATTTTTAATGTCTTACGACCCGTTTGCCATCGCTGGCTTTAACAACAATTAAAGGCATTACTTTGCAGCAATTAGAACATTATGCAAGGCCATGTTTACCTTATTCCCACTTTTTTGCACGAAGAAGCTTTACACACCCTGCCCGCTTATATAGTGGATGACATAAAGAAATGCGATGTTTTTTTTGTGGAGAACGAAAAAACAACCCGTCGCTTTTTTAAAAAGCTATGGAAGGAAATGGTGATTGACAATTATGAATGGCATGCCATACACAAGGCAGAAGATGGTGTAAAGACAACATTTGTACAGCTTTTGAAACAGGGCAAAAACATTGGCATTGTTAGCGAAGCGGGTTGCCCCGGCATAGCAGACCCCGGGCAGGTTTTGGTGGAAGCAGCCCAACAAGTACATGCGGTTGTAAAACCATTGGTGGGGCCATCGTCTATCCTACTGGCATTAATGGCAAGCGGCATGAATGGTCAATGCTTTCAGTTCAATGGCTATTTGCCTATTGATGGCCTTGAAAGGAAAAAGAAAATAAAGGAACTGGAAGCCGATAGCAAACGGAAAAACTGTACACATATTTTTATTGAGACCCCTTACAGGAACAATGGCCTGATTAAAGATGTGCTGGACAGTTGTCAGGCAGATACAAAATTTTGCATTGCAGTTGACATAACAGCCACAACAGAAAGTATTGTTACCAAGCCAATAAAACAATGGAAGCAGCAACAGCCCGACATCCATAAAAGATTGGCAATATTTTTATTGATGGCTTGATTACTTGGGGCTGATGGTTGTTTCGCCACCAGTGCCTCTTACCTCATAAATACTGTCCACAATATAAGTACTCATGCCACGCCAGGGCAATGTACCAAAATAGCGTTTGTAATGCAGGTTCACTTCCTTGCCCGAATTTCTTTGCAGCGTTTCAGCCAACTTACTATCGGTAACACTGAACTCGAAAACATTGCTTTCTACATTCGCCTTAAAACCGCTCTGAATAATGATGCCTTCCCATGTTTTGAACATGACCCCTTTGTTCTGGAAAGTATTCAGCACCCCTGCCTTTGTACCATAGGCATACACATAAGAATAGCGTACAATACAAAAAACAAGCAACACCAGAATGATGCCCGTCAACACAATCCAAATAGTTTTCTTTTTCATATTCATAGTCTTGTTAATGGTAAAAGGGTCTTCCACAAGTTTAATAAACAATATCCATGAAACATTGCCAAGCAGTTACAAGCCATATTTGTCCACCAGGTAAATCAGTGCGGCCATATTTACGGCACCCAGCAACAGCTCACGTTTGTTTACATTTTCAAATACATCGTTCCTCGCATGGTGCACATCAAAATAACGCTGGCTATCTGGTTGAAGTCCTGCCAATGGTGTACCGAACATTTTACCCAATGGGCCAATATCAGAGCCACCGCCGCCCTCACTCAAATCATCAATGCCATAAGGTTTCAACAGCTTGGCCCAAGGCTGAATTTTGGCTAGCTTTTCTTTGCCCATGGTAAAGCCAAAGCTTCTTGGTGTAAAACCGCCTGCATCACTTTCCAAGGCAAAAATATGCTGCTCGTTTTTTGCCTTTGCTTCCTCTGCATATTTTTCCGCTCCCTTTGTTCCGTTTTCTTCATTGGCAAACAGTACAAAGCGGATGGTGTGTTTGGGTTTATAGCCCAATGCTTTCAGAGTACGCATTATTTCAATGGCCTGCACCACACCAGTGCCATCATCATGGGCACCCTCGGCCAAGTCCCAACTATCCAAATGCCCGCCAACAGTAATGTACTCATTGGGAAACTCCGTTCCTTTCAATTCGCCAATTACATTGTGCCCAATGGTATCCGGCAGCATTTTACCATGTGTAACCATGGAAACTTTAAACGTGGACTTCTTACTTAAAGCCCATACATAATCGGCATCCTGATTACCCAAGGCAACAGCCGGAATAATTGGGAACGAATCGTTGTAAGCCATGGCACCCGTATGCGGGTTGTTGTCCGTAGCCTCCGTAAGTGAACGTATCATAATGCCCACGGCTCCGTATTTGGTAGCACGGCTGGCACCATTTCTTCTATAGCCACCAGTTTCGCCATAGCTTTTAAAAGTGCGTATGTTGGTAGGGTCAAACCCTGCATTGTAATACACAATTTTACCCTTTACCTCATCCTTCCTTTTTTCCAGTTCATCAAAGTTTGCTATAGCCAGCACTTCTGCCACAATTGCTTTATTGTTTCCTATGGAATTACCTAAGGCAGCAGCATCCAGGTTTCTTGCAGTTTGCTTATTGTCAATTTCGGCAACAAAAACCTTATCGCCTGTGCCACGTACCCAATGCGGCACCATGCATTGCTGCAGGTAGGCATTGTCGGCCCCTTGCTGCTTCATTGCCGCAAGGCCCCATTGTTCTGCCTTTACCATTTGTGGCGATCCGGCAAGCCTTCCGCCCACATTTTTGGTAAGCTGTTTCAACAGGTCGTATGCCTTGCCATTACGCAATATTTCATCGGCAATTTTTTTAATGAAAACCGAATCGTCGTTTTGTGCAATACCTATACAAGGCACAAGCATTACAAGTAGCAATAGTTTTTTCATAGCATTAAAGTTAATGGGTTGGTTAGATACCGTACAATAAAAATGATGGGCAAACGTCTGCCCATTTTTGAAAGACGGAGTTTATATTACCTATTTGTGAATGGGCATCGTTGAATGATGAAATAATTGTTACTTGCATGGCATTTCATGGATATGGAAGCCGACTTGACAGGTTGCAACCCCATGAACAACAAACCAAAAAACAGATTATGCGTATAGGGATTGTTTGCTACCCAACATTTGGTGGAAGTGGCGTATTGGCCACCGAACTTGGAAAAGCTTTGGCAGATAAAGGGCACCAGGTTCATTTTATAACTTACCAGCAACCAGTTAGGCTGAATGTTTTTAATGCAAACATTTTTTACCACGAAGTACGTGTGCCCACTTACCCCCTGTTTGATTACCCACCTTATGAAGTAGCATTGGCAAGTACCATGGTTGATGTGATCATGAACCATGACCTGGATTTACTGCATGTACATTATGCCATACCACATGCCAGTGCCGCCTACATGGCAAAACAGATTGTGCTGAACAAGACCGGACGGAATGTGCCATTTATTACCACACTGCATGGTACGGACATTACATTGGTTGGCAGGGACAAAACCTATGAACCTGTGGTAACTTTTTCCATTAACGAGAGTGATGCCATTACTGCGGTGAGTGAGAACCTGAAAGAAGAAACCTTTAAACATTTTCCTATTACCAAAGAGATTGAGGTTATTACCAATTTTGTTGATGTGAACCGTTTTGCAAAGAAACCCATTGATGCTTTCAGGAAAGTGATTGCACCCAACAATGAAAAAATATTGTTGCACGCCAGTAATTTCAGGAAAGTGAAACGTGTGGATGACGTGATAAAAATATTTGCCGAAGTACGTAAACATATTCCCGCAAAGCTGATGATGGTGGGCGATGGTCCCGAAAGACCTGCAACAGAAACCCTGGCCCGTGAACTGGGCATTGATGAAGATGTACGCTTTGTAGGCAAGCAGGAACAGATGGAAGAGATACTGGCCGTAAGCGATGTGTTCCTGTTGCCAAGCGAATATGAAAGTTTTGGACTGGCCGCATTGGAAGCAATGGCAGCAAGGGAAATTGTGATAAGCACCAATGCCGGCGGCCTACCCGAAATAAATATTCATGGCGTTACTGGGTTTATGGCCAATGTTGGTGATGTTACCGCAATGAGTGCATTTGCCATTGATATATTGAAAGACGAAAACAGGCTGCAGCAAATGAAAGAAGCTGCTTTTGAACAGGCATCCAAGTTCGACATCATGAATATTGTACCTGTGTATGAAAAACTGTACAGTAAGTATTGCAGGCAAGCAGGCTGCGACAAGGTTCTATAACCACCTGTACGCACTATTAGTATAATAACGTTAAGCATTGCTTTTTACTATACGCTTCTATTGCACGCCTGTTGCTTCAGCAATGCTTTCAAGCAACAAATGACAAACCTTTACCAGTTCTGTTTCTGTAATGGTTAGCGGCGGTGCAATACGCAAGCAATCTGCTGCAAACAGAAACCAATCTGTAATCATTCCCTTTTCTATGCATTTTTGTATAACGGCATGGTTGGTTTCAAAACTGTCAAACTGTACGGCCATCCATAAACCACAGTTTTTTATGGAGATGATGGAAGGGTGTTGAATATGCTTAACAAGTATTTGCTCTTTAGCTTTTACTTCATTTATAAAGTTGTTCTCAAGCAATACTTCCAACGCAGCTTTACCTGCTGCACAGCTTACAGGGTGGCCGCCAAATGTGGTAATATGTCCCAATACAGGGTCGTGTGTTAAAGTAGACATCAATCTTTTATCCGCAATAAAAGCACCCAACGGCATTCCGCCACCAAGGGCTTTACCTAACAATAAAATATCTGGCACAATAGCAAACTGTTCAAAAGCCCAAAGTGTTCCGGTACGCCCAAAGCCGCATTGTATCTCGTCCAATATCAGCAATACACAATGCTGGTTGCATTTGTTCCGAATGGCCTGTAGCCATTCTTTGCTTGGGGCAAGAATGCCCGCTTCGGCCTGTACAGTTTCCATAATTACGCAAGCTGTCCTGCTATCAATGGCATTAACGGCTTCTTCGCTGCCATAGTCAAAATGGTACACATCTGGCAGCAAGGGCCTGTAGGCATTACGCCAATATTCATCGCCCATTACACTTAATGCCCCTTGTGTGCTTCCATGGTACGATTTGTTGAAGGAGATGATTTTGCTTCTTCCCGTAACCCTTTTGGCTAGCTTCATGGCACCTTCTGTTGCTTCTGCACCGCTGTTAGTAAAGTACACACAGTTTAACGAAGCAGGAAGATTGTCGGCAAGCAGTTTGGCATAGGCCACTTGCGGTTGCTGGATAAACTCGCCATACACAATCAAATGCATGTACTGTTCAGCCTGTTGTTGTACGGCTTCTATCACTTTTGGGTTGGAGTGGCCAATGTTGGCAACACTAAATCCTGAGATAAGGTCAATGTATTGTTTGCCATCCGCATCCTGCAAGTAAATACCCTCAGCTTTCACCATTTCAATACCAATGGGCGATGGAGATGTTTGTGCTACGTGATTCAGGAATAACTGTCGCTGGTTCATGAAAGGCGTTTAATGTAACCTACAAAGTACGCAGCGTTTTTTCATCATTCAAAATAATTAAACTACTGGCAGTACGTAACTTTAAACTTTATAAACCGTAAACTTTAAACTGTACAATGGCCTATATACTTACCGTTCTCGACAAGACCCCTCAACTTGGCAACAACTGTTTTGTTGCACCCAATGCAACCATTGTAGGCGATGTTGCAATGGGCAATGACTGCAGTGTGTGGTTCAACGCAGTAATACGTGGCGATGTGAACTTTATAAAGATGGGCAACAAAGTAAACATACAGGATGGTGCAGTAGTGCATTGCACCTACCTGAAACACCCAACAAACATTGGCAACAATGTTTCCATTGGCCATAATGCCTTGGTACATGGATGCACGGTACACGACAATGTATTGATTGGCATGGGAGCTATTGTTATGGACAGGTGCATTATTCATAGCAATTCCATTATTGCGGCAGGTGCCGTGGTATTGGAAGGAACGGTTGTTGAAGCAGGGACCATTTATGCCGGTGTGCCCGCAAAAAAAGTAAAAGATATTTCCAAAGAATTGATTAATGGGGAGATAGACCGGATTGCGAACAACTATGTTAAATATGCAAGTTGGTTTGGCGATTATAATGATGCCCCGGCAAAATAAAACAACTGTATTGCACGTTGTAGGTAATACTGGTATTAAAAACAGGTGAATTTTTACCCAAGCCTGTTGGCAAACACGGATAGTAGTACTTTAGCATAATACAACAAAACCACTGTGATGAAAAATTACAAACCGATTTTACTTGTTGGTATAATGGTGATTATGCTTAGTTCGTGCAATCTGTTCCATAGCATATTTGGTGGCGGTGGCTCCAAAAATGGCTGCCCAAGCAATGGTAAGAATGTAGGTGCCGAAAAGTTGCTGACAGATGACCCAAAAGCAAAGAAGAACATACCCAAGGCACCTAAGTATAAGATGAGTAAATTCTAACGCCATATAAAAAATCCTAAATCCACTAACGATGAGCTACCAATTAACAACACCAAAGGGAGCGGTTGAAGCAGTTATAGATGACAACTGCGGCCTCAAAAAATTCAACAGTATTGCCAATATGTTGATGCATGAACTGAAAGTAAAATTTTCAGGAAAGGAAGATGATAGCGATACGGTTGACTGGCATTTTAAATACAAGGGACACCCCTTAACATTGCACTATAACATCTACAACGGTGTCTCCATTTTTACGCAGAACAGGAAAGACAATGACGCAGTGAACGAGGTAGCCAAATATGTTGAGAGCAGGGCTTACTGAACAGACAATGCATCATAACAAAATAGAAAAGGGTTCAACAAATGTTGAACCCTTTTGTTTTAAACAATATACTGCATTCAATACTTCTTATCTTCCATCGTATCCAAAATGTTCATGTAGCTCACATACCTGTCAATAGCAATGGATCCATCGTTAACAGCATCTTTGATAGCACAGTTCTGCTCATTGGTATGCATACAGTTGTTGAACTGGCAGCCATTCAGCCGTTCACGCATTTCAGGAAAGTAACCGCTCAATTCCTGTTTGGTCACATCAACCAAACCTAGTTCACGTATGCCTGGCGTATCAATGATCCTTCCACCAAAAGGCAGGTCAAACATTTCGGCAAATGTGGTGGTGTGCATTCCCTTACCGCTCCAATCGCTTACCTCCTGTGTACGAAGATCAAGCTGCGGAAATATTGCATTGATAAAAGTTGACTTACCAACGCCGCTATGGCCACTCAGTAATGTGGTCTTGTCTTTCAACAAAGATTTTATTGCATCCACACCTTCGTTATTGGCAATGCTTGCAAGTATAACTGTATAACCGATTGCCTCGTAAGTCACTTTTATTTCGGCAAATTTTTCCAGTTCCTTCTTCCTGTAAATATCTGCTTTGTTAAACACAATGATTGCCGGCAAGTGATACATTTCGCAAGCCACTAAAAAACGGTCAATAAAACCAGTGGATGTTTTGGGGTCACGCAAAGTGGCAAACAACAAACTCTGGTCAAGGTTAGATGCCACAATATGGTGTTGGTGCTTGTTGTGCGGCGATCGGCGGGCCACATAATTCCTCCTGTCATAAATACTGGTAATAGTAGTCGTGTTTTCCAGTTCGTTTTCCAACTCCATCTCCACCTCATCGCCTACGGCTATCGGGTTAGTAGAAGTAATGCCATCAATTTTCAATACACCTTTTATGCGTGCATTGTATTGCTTGCCATGGACATCTTTAACGATGTACCAGCTACCAGTGGATTTATAAACGAGGGCTTTCATTGCTGCGAAGATAAGCATTGCAGATTTCGGGTAAGACACAGTATAAAATTCCACCATCCAACTTAACCCATAACCTATTATTTTCGTTTCAAAATTTTTCTATGCCCAAACCGCAACGTTTAAAAATTGGCGAAGGACAGATAAGTGGCTATATCTCCATTTTCCTGGCAATACTGGCAGTAGGTGGTATCCTGTGTTTCCGCTTCCCTGAAAGGCTGACTACACCTGAGTTCAGGAATGTGTATACAGGCGAAAGCATGGCCACGTTGATTACCGCAGTTGTTATTGGCAGTTTCTTTTTTGCATTGCTGAGCCTGTTGCTGAGCAAGAAAATAAAATGGGCACTCACGGGTTCGGCCATTGCAGCAGTAGCCATACTGTTGGGGGCGTTCAGTATGCATGGACGAAGCGTGGCAGGCACCAGTTGGCATTTTGGGCTGGACTGGATGCTGTTGGACTTATTGCTAATGACTGTCATCTTTATTCCTTTGGAACTATTCTTTCCTAAAAATAATCAACAAACAAAATTCCATGAAGAGTGGCGTACCGATCTGGTGTATTTTGTCATCAGCCATTTGTTCATCCAGTTTTTTGGTGTGATAACACAGAAGCCTGCTTTACTATTTTTTGGTTGGATAGGTTTTGACAAAGTACATCTATGGGTGCAGCACCTACCTTTTGTTGCGGGGCTTTTCCTGGCATTTTTTGCAACGGATCTATTTCAATATTGGGCACACCGCATTTTTCACAACCATGTGTATCTATGGCGTTTCCATTCGGTACATCACTCTACCAAAAACATGGATTGGCTGGCGGGCAGCCGCACCCATTTCATTGATATTTTCTTTACCCGTGCCATGACGTTTATACCTTTGTACATACTTGGTTTTTCGCAGCCCGTGTTCAATGCATACATCATTTTTATTGCCATACATGCAGTATTGATACATGCCAATACCCGCATCAACTTTGGTCCATTGAAATACATTTTCACAACACCGCAATACCATCATTGGCACCATTGCGAGGACCCGAAACATTATGGTAAAAACTTCGCTTCCATCTTTCCTTTTATCGATATGATTTTTGGTACTTATTATTTGCCGGGCAATGTTTGGCCCGCAGGTACAGGTGTGCATGAAGCCCAATATCCAAAAGGATTTGTCAAACAAAGCATGTATCCTTTTACCAAAAGCCCGTTTGATACGGATTTGAACATGACGGAGCAAAGCGACCGATAGCCTTTGTAGTTAAGGAAATTTTTTGAGGACAGTAAGCCGTAAGGTTGTTTCAAGCAGCAGCAGCCCCAAACCAGCAACAAGGAACCAGAAGTATTCATCCGTGTACCTATTGTAAGTAGTTACCTGAACCTTTGTTTTTTCCAACTGGTTAATGCTTTCATATATCTTCATCAAGGCATCCTTATCAGTTGCATGAAAGTATTGCCCACCTGTTTCATCGGCAATGTTCTTAAGTAGGCCTTCGTTAAACTCCAGTTTCTTTCTTTGGGTGGTGGTACCAAAGGCACTTTGCACTTCTACATCAACTTCCTTGTTGCTGCCCACACCAATGGTGTACACTTTAATACCAAAAGTCTTGGCCATATCTTTTGCAATATCCGGCGGTATCCTTCCACCAAAATCAACACCATCGGTTAGCAGCACAATAATCTTGCTTTTGCTTTTAGAATCACGCAACCTGTCCACACTTGTGGCAATACCGCTGCCAATTGCTGTGCCTTCATCCTGCAGGTAACCACTTTGAATATTATTGATTTGTGCAAGTACCGTATTATGGTCAGTAGTAATGGGGCACATGGTAAAGCTTTGGCTACTAAAGATGGTAACGCCAATCCTGTCGCCGGGGCGGTTGCGTACAAATGCTGCTGCCACTTCTTTACTTGCTTCCAGGCGGTTCGGCTGAAAGTCACGCTCCGTCATACTGCCACTAATATCAAAGCACAGCACAATATCAATGCCATCGCCATCGGTCTGTTGTTCAGTAAACTTCAACTGCGGTCTTGCCAAAGCAATAATCAATGCAGTTAATGCCATGCAACGCAATACAAATGGCAAATGCCTTAGCCTTACTTTCCAGCTAAAGGTTCTTGGTAAAAAGTGTACTGTGGTTACTGTAAGCGATGCAGATTGTTGCTGATTGTTTTTCAGGTACCAGTATATCATGTACAGTATTGCCAGCAACAATGGCAACACCCATGGGTAAGCAAATTCAATATGTTTATACCAATTGTACAGCATTAGTTTTTCGTATAAAATCTGTTGACCGTTTCTATAAATGTTTTAGCAGTAGCCAATGCCTCATCATTGTCTTGTTGCGAAGGAATGAATTTGGCAAACTTTACTGCATCTGCCAAACGCAATAGCTGAAAATATTGTACCTGCATGGTTTCATTGCCTACCCTTCCTTTTATCAACATCAAATACTCGTCTGTTGTTCGGGTTGAGGAATTGATGTGCAACTGCGTATCGGAAAAGTTCCTGCAAATGCTTACCAGTTCTGTATAAAACAGTTTATGCTGACCACCCTGTAAAAGGTTCCGCTGCTGCAATGCCTGTAGTTGCTGTAGGGCAAATTCATACGGGTTGCCAAAGCCGGGCACCTGCTTTGGCTTTGGCATTTTTGTTTCCTTGCGTTTGGACAATACCCACAACAAACCAAAAATGCTGATGAGTGCAAGTAGGGTAATGCCGATGATTATTCTCCAATCGTTGTGCAGTTTCACTTGCAGCACATCTTTAATATCGTGATAGTCCTGCATGGCCGTAACATCAACAGGCAATACGGTAATGGTAAGTGGCGGTGTTATGAGCGATTGTTTGTTATTGAGTACAATATTCAATTGGGGCAGTACCCAAAATCCTGAATCAAAAGAAGTGAGGTTTATTTTTTGAATGTATGTAAAACCATTGCTTAGTTGTATGGTATCAATGGGCAGCCGGTTCACTACTTCCAGGTGGTTGAATGTATCTGGCACATTGAACCATGCGGCAATATCAACCTTATCTCTGTCAATGTTTTCGGCTTTCAATTGCAGTTCAACCTGCTCACCTATCAGTATTTTTTCCCTATTAATGGTTGCGGAAACTTTTTGTGCATGCGTTGTAGCAGCCAAGCATACAAAAGTTACAAGACAACATACCGTTAACTTGAAACTCGAAACTTGAAACTTGAAATTTTTGCTTGCCATCATGCCCTGCGGATAAAAAATTGTTGTAAAGCCTTCACGTAATCATCGCCGGTAGCTATCTGCAACAAATCGGCACCAGCCAGGCGAAAGGTTTCTTTTGCATCTTCCTGAATTTTTATGAACTGGTTCTGGTACACAAATCTGCTTATGGGATCGTTGGTATCCAACCAAACTGTCCTTCCTGTTTCGGCATCCTGCAACTGCACCAGGCCCACATCGGGCAGTTTGGCATCCATCCTGTCAAATACCTGCACACCAATTACGTCATGGCGTTTGGCAGCAATTTTCAATGCGTTGTGGTAGCCTGCATCTGCAAAATCACTCAATACAAATACAATGCTTTTGTGCCTGGTAATATTGTTCAAAAACTGTAATGCCTTTACAATATCGGTCTGTTTGTTCTTGGGTTGTACCGTAAGCAGTTCACGAACCATGTACAGTACATGCTCCCTACCCTTTGTGGATGGGATGTATTTTTCTACCCGGTCAGAAAAAAATAACAGCCCCGTCTTGTCATTATTGTTCAATGCACTAAAAGCAAGCACAGCACATATTTCGGTGATCAGTTCTTTCTTGTTTTGTTTGTTTGTCCCAAACAGGCTGCTGGCACTTGCATCTACCAGTAAAAAAACACTCAGTTCCCTTTCTTCCTCAAACATCTTACTGTAGGTGCTGCCCATTCTTGCACTAACATTCCAGTCAATAAAGCGTATATCATCGCCCGCAGCATATTCTTTCACTTCTTTAAAGCTCATGCCACGGCCCTTAAAGGCGGAGTGGTATTCGCCCGTAAACAAATGATTGGTCAGCTTCTTGCTTTTTATTTCAAGTTCACGAACCTTTTTCAATATTTCCTGTGCTGTAAGCATGGGCCTTCAAAAAAATTATGTTGTATACGTTATGTCAACAGCCTGAACACCTTTGATCTCCCCCACAATACTAATTAACCAATTAACTTGATTAAGGCACCTGCACCGTCCTTAAAATATCATCCACCAATATTTCGCTGGTCACATTCTCTGCCTCTGCTTCATAGGTCAGCCCAATCCTATGCCGCAGTACATCTTTGGCAATGGCCTTTACATCATCGGGTATTACATAACCTCTTGCATTCATGAATGCATAGGCCTTTGCAGCCAATGCTAGGTTAATGCTGGCCCTTGGCGATCCGCCATAACTTAGCATGTTTTTCATTCTGCCTAACCCATATTGATCGGGGTAGCGTGTGGCAAACACAATATCGATAATGTACTGCTCCACTTTTTCATCCATATAAATCTCACGTACCAGGTTCTTGCCTGCAATAATTTCATGGGTGCTTACTACCTGGTTAATAGTGGGTATTGCAGCCCCCTGCACCTGTTGGCGAATGATGAGTTGCTCTTCTTTTTTATCGGGGTAGCCCACCACCACTTTCAGCATGAACCTGTCTACCTGTGCCTCGGGCAATGGGTAGGTACCTTCCTGCTCCAGCGGGTTCTGCGTTGCCAGTACAAGAAACGGTTCATCCAGTTTATAGCTCTGCTCGCCAATGGTTACCTGTTTTTCTTGCATGGCTTCCAATAAGGCACTCTGCACTTTTGCAGGGGCACGGTTTATTTCGTCGGCCAGTATAAAATTGGCAAATATGGGTCCTTTGCGTACCACGAACTCGTTCCTGCTCTGGTTAAATATCATGGTACCTACCACATCGGCAGGTAGCAGGTCGGGCGTAAACTGTATACGGCTGAACTGTGCATTTACCGCCTGCGACAGGGATTTTATGGTGAGTGTTTTTGCGAGCCCGGGCACCCCTTCCAGCAAAACGTGGCCATTGCTTAGCAAACCGATCAGCAATCTGTCAACCATGTATTGCTGGCCAACAATTACTTTGCCCAATTCTGTTTTTAGCCTTTGCACAAAACCGGCGTGGTATTGTATTTTTTCGTTGAGCTGCTGTATGTCTTCGGCTGTTTGCATGTGTTGTTTTTTAGAAGTGGTGAATGTACAAAGTACAGTTGATTGAGAAATTGCGTGCCCCGTTTATTGTGATTTTTTTTAAGAACAATATCAATGCCATGAGTTAAGGGTTGTTGGTTAATTAGTTGATTGGTATTATGGAGGAGGGCGTGTAGGTAGGAATGACGAAGTATGTTACTATAGCCGATGGGTGTGCCGATAGTTATCGCGACCATAGCAGTTGATGGATGCCATTGCTACTGGCTACATAATGCCCCAACACAGGCAAGGTTGCCGCTCCAACCCTTATCTTCGCAGCCTATGGCAAAATTTGCACATGATACTATTGTGCCCGATAGTGGAAGCAATGCAGGAAAGAAGCAGCAGGTAGCAGAAATGTTTAATGACATTGCTTTTCGTTACGATTTCCTGAACCGTTTTTTGAGTGTTGGCATAGACATACGTTGGCGTAAAAAAGCCATCGGTTTTTTAAAGGACATACATCCACAGCAGGTGCTGGATGTGGCTACCGGCACTGCCGATGTAGCATTGCTGACCTATAAAATGCTTCGCCCTAAAAAAATTATTGGTATCGATATAAGCGAGGGCATGCTGGATTTTGGCAGGAAAAAGATTGAACAGGCAGGTTTGCAACATAGCATTGAGTTGCAATTGGGCGATAGCGAAAAAATAAACTTTGCCGACAATAGCTTTGATGCCATAACCGTGGCCTTTGGCGTACGCAATTTTGAGAACCTGGAGAAGGGGCTGAAAGAAATGTACCGCGTACTGAAACCGGGTGGCAGGGCGGTGATACTTGAGTTTTCGAAACCCAAGCAAACGGCTTTCAAAAGCGTGTATAAATTGTACATGAACATTATTGCACCTGGTTTTGGCAAAATGTTTGCAAAAAATAAAGATGCTTATCAATATCTTAACGGCTCCATTCAGGCTTTTCCTGAAGGAGAAACCTTTTTAAACATCATGAATGAAGCAGGATTTACCCAAACACATTTACAAACCCTTAGTTTAGGAATATGCACCATTTACTGCGGAAGCAAATAAGTATCCTGTTTGTATCACTTGCTTTTTTTAGCAATGCACATGCACAGTACAAGCAGTTGTACCGTGAGAACCATGATGACATGCCTTATTATTTTGGCATGACGCTGGCCTATAATACCAGCTATCTTGCTGCTACAAAGAATACAAGGTTTACCCAGTACGACAGCATCATGAGCGTGGAGCCAGGAGCCAGTGGCGGTATAGCTTTGGGCCTGTTGGCCACTTTGAAACTGAATGACTATTACGAGTTGCGTGTGAACCCGCAGCTAATCATTGGTGGCTCAAAATATTTTACCTACATCACCAACTATCCTATAAGAGTAGAGAAGAAGACTTTGCCTTCTACCATTGTCAGTTTCCCTATCCATTTCAAGTTCAATTCGGACAGGTTGAACAATTTCCGCACTTACCTGTTGGGCGGCGTAAAGTTTGATATGGACCTGGCCAGTAACTCTGCCGCACGTAATGCAGAGGATTTGGTGAAGCTGAAGAAAAATGATTTTGCATTGGAGGCGGGCATCGGCTTTAATTTTTACCTGCCGTTTGTAACGGTGTCGCCCGAAATCAAGTTCAGTTATGGTCTTACCAATATACATGCCCGCGACCCGAACCTGAAGTATTCCAATGTATTGGAAAAACTGCAATCGAGAATGATTACCATTTCACTTCATTTGGAGGATTAATTGTTTTGTTGCAGGCTGTTGGTCATCATTGGGCTTCGGTGGCCCCGATAGTTATCGGGACACCCATCGGGTTAAGTGCATGGTTGGCCATGTTTAATAATCAGCCCGCCCAACCTTCCCTGTCCAGGCTCCTGTAATGAATGGCTTCTGCTACATGTTCCGGTTTAATTTTTTCGCTGGCAACCAGGTCTGCAATCGTCCTGCTTACTTTCAATATCCTGTCGTAGGCCCTTGCACTTAAGTTTAAACGTTCCATTGCTTTTTTTAATAAGGCTTCCCCAATATGGTCAATGGCACATATTTCACGCAGTAGCTTGCTGCTTATTTGTGCATTTGAATGCGTACTACCTGTATGCTCTTTGTAACGCTGTGCCTGTATTTCACGGGCGGCAATTACACGCTCACGTATGATGGCAGAGTTTTCGCCTTGCTTGTTGGTATTGCTCAATTCGCTAAAAGCCACGGGTGTTACCTCTACGTGTAAATCAATCCTGTCAAGCAACGGGCCACTCACTTTGTTCAGGTATTTCTGTACCGCACCTGGTGGGCAGGAGCATTCCTTGTCGGGATGGTTGTAGTAGCCGCAAGGGCAAGGGTTCATGCTCGCAATCAACATAAAGTTGGCCGGAAAGTCCAACGCCATTTTTGCCCGTGAAATGGTTACCAGCCTTTCTTCCATTGGCTGACGCATCACTTCAAGAACAGTTTTTTTGAACTCTGGCAGCTCATCCAGAAACAGTACGCCGTTATGTGCCAGTGAAATTTCTCCGGGCTGCGGTACGCCGCCGCCGCCAACCAATGCCACATCGCTTATGGTATGGTGCGGGGACCGGAACGGCCGTTTAGCAATCAACGAAGCATTTGCCGGAAGCTTGCCTGCAACACTATGAATCTTGGTAGTTTCCAGTGCTTCGTGCAGGCTCAATGGTGGCAGTATTGTTGGCAGTCTTTTGGCCAGCATCGTTTTACCTGCACCCGGCGGGCCAATCAATATGGCGTTGTGGCCACCTGCTGCTGCAATCTCCAATGCACGTTTAATGTTTTCCTGGCCCTTCACATCGCTAAAATCAAAATCGAATTCGTACTGGTTGGCAAAAAATTCTTCCCTAGTGTTTACATTAACGGGTTGCAATGATTTTTCATCGGCCAAAAAATGAACCACATCATTCAGGTGCTCCACACCATACACGGCCAGGTTGTTTACCATTGCGGCTTCCCGGGCATTTTGCTTGGGTACAATCAATCCTTTATAACCTTCTTTTCTTGCCTGTATGGCAATGGGCAATGCACCTTTAATAGGCTGTACGGTTCCGTCCAAACTCAGTTCGCCCATAATTAGATAATCCTTTAAACGGTCAGGCTCCCCTATCTGTTCGCTTGCACCCAGCACGCCAATAGCAATGGGTAAATCAAAGGCAGAGCCTGCCTTGCGTATGTCTGCCGGGGCCAAATTAACCACTATTTTGGTGCGTGGCATTTGATACCCGTTTGTCTTAATGGCACTTTCCATACGTTGCAGGCTTTCTTTAACTGCATTGTCAGGCAGGCCCACAATATAATAGCCCTGACCGTTGCTTACGTTTACTTCTATTGTAATAGCAATTGCCTCAACACCATATACCGCAGCACCAAATATTTTAACAAGCATACAAACTGTTTAAGTTTCAATACTGGCATATCAACCAAGTGCCGTTACACTATTGAAATGCAGTATGAATATATATTATTTTTTTATAACAAGAAAAAGTCGATATTCTTTATAACAAAAAAGCCAGCATTGAGCTGGCCTTTTTGGAATTATACTTATTTGTAGATTTTCTACATCCTATTATCTAGGTCCGCAGAAAGTAAAAGTATCTGTTGCAACCCTGTCTGTGCTCCAACCGTATTTTACAAAAAATGTTTTTGTAGCCGGATCGTAGTGACTGTCGTAAGAAGGATAGTCAACAAAAATGGTTGTACCAATGGTTGATGTAATGGTTACCTTGTTGGTAGTTGGGTTTACTGTGAACCTTGGAACCACAGCAGAAAAATAGGAAAGGTTCGTACCATTCTGTAATGGTTGGCCTGGGTTCAGGTCAACTGAATACTGACCAGCAGTAGTTAAAGCAAAACCGCTTCCACATGCAAATACGCCATTTGAGTTCCAGGCATAGTTACCATAAGTTGGGTGGTATGCTGCTCCTTTTGTTTGATAGTAACCATCGTAAGCATTCAAAGCTGTTAAATCCAAAAGCAATTTGGATTGCAGGTCGTTTATTTCGGCCCCATTGGCTTTCAAGATACCCAATCCAACTGCCCATTGGCTAGCAAAGCCTAATTTGGCTGTATTGATTTTTATAGGGAAAGCACCAACCCTTGCACCTTTTTTAATTATCAATGGTTGGGTAAGGTCGAAAGAGATACCAGTTTGTCCTGAAGAAACAGGGGAATAGGTAGTACCGTTGGTTGTATTGTATTCTGCCACAACAGCATCAACCTTTGTCAGGTAAACAGCTATATCTGTTGGTGCAGGGTCCGTAGTGTTTGACAGTTTAACTTCTATGTTAAAAGTTACAAACTCGTCCTTAATTGGCAAACCTGCTTTCACAAAACCAAAATCGCCATTGTCGTTTTGGTAATTGTTGAAGTTTACCTGGATAGGTCCGGTATAATCTGTTGTAGTTAAATTATTGTCTTTAGTAGCACAACTTGCAAAAAGAATAGTTGCAGCTACTGCAAGAGCATGTATTTTTTTAAATTTTGTCATAGCCTTAAGTTTAAATATAATGTCTTTGTAACAGTTTATTGTTTATCCCAGTAAACCCTTCTATCAATTGAGTTATCGCCGCCCATAGAAGCAATACCTGACAAATAAGCCGCAGTATTCAATGTAGCTTCTGTGGTTGGGTAACCCCATCTTCTAGGTATTTGTTTTGAAGCGTTCAATGCATCCACTGCAGGGGTCAAAGCAGGTAAGCCTGTCCTTCTCCATTCTGCAAATGCTTCAACACCATTTGGATATAATGCAATATATTTTTGTATTGCCACTTTATTTAAACCGTCTGATACGTTGGTTGGGTTCAACAAAACGTTTGTAGTAGCCAGATAAGTAGTTGCTGCTGTGGCACTGATTCCGTTTAGTGCCAAAGATGCAGTAACGGCAGCATCATAATCTGCTTTGATGTTTGTTGTGGTAACCCAACCTCTTAAGCCAGCTTCGGCCCTTGTAAGCAACACCTGTGCTGCAGTAATAAAGTAGCCTGGGCTATTTCTTGCAGTAAAAGTGGTACCCATTTTAGAGTAAGGACCTGCTGCTGCTAATGCAGTAGCCAAGTTACCGGCATTTAATCCATAAGGTACTCCTTTATAGTTGCCTGTTGTGGATTGAGTTGCGTAAACATTTAAACGTGGGTCGTTGTATGATTTCAATAGGTTCACAAAGAAATCGCTCACGCCAAAGGCATTGCTTTCCACCGCTTGGTTGTTCCAAGGGTTACGGAAGTTCAAATTATCTTGATAAGCAAAAACTGCATTGTCGGCGTTGGTAGTAATGTATCCGGCAGCATGGGTAGATGCTGACAGGTATTCTGCTTTGCCTGTAACTGCATCCACTTTGCTAAGACGCATTGCAAGAACCATCCTGAGTGAGTTGGCAAATTTTTTCCATTTTGTCTGGTCGCCGTTGAACAATATGTCGCCTTTAAATGCAGCACCATTGTCAAACTGGTCAACCGCCTCTCTCAATTCTTTAAAAAGATCTGTATAGATATCTTTTTGGTTGTCGTATGCAGGGTTTACCAAACCAACTTTATTGGCTTGAGAATAAGGAACGTTCCCCCACCTGTCAGTTAAGATAGACATCAGGTAAGCCCTCCAGATACGTGCGGTAGCTATTTGGTTATTGTTGGAACCGTTTGCAGCTGCTACACCTTTAAGGTCCGCATCAGTGTTGTAGTTGATAATGAAAGCCAGATCCATAAGCGGGCCTGAATAGAAAGTAGCCCATTCGCCGCTTGTAGATGCATAAAGACCTTCTGACGGATAAATTGCCTCTGCAATGTATTGAACAAATAATGCAGGTTCTTTGGCACCCAAGGTAATCAAGTCGCCATTTACAGCACCCGCATTACCCCTTCCGCAGCTTTTATACAAAAGGTTGGTAAGGAGTTGCGAGGTATTTGCAACTGTGTTTACTTGTGGATTCGGGTTATTTAGATACTTATCGCCAAATTTAGAACAGCTATTTAAAGCCACTACTAAAGACGCACCCAGAATAGTTTTAGAAAAAATATTTTTCATGCTGTGTGAACTTTAAAAATTTTAAAATACGATTTTCAAATTGATACCATACGATTTAGTACCTGGCAACTGTCCGTTTTCTGCGTAAGTATCAGCCATTTCAGTTGGGTCGATATTCTTGTTAGCTGTGTATATCATCCAAAGGTTACGGGCAACAAATGAAAGGTTTGCCCTTTTAACTGTTTTGGAGATGCTTCCCAGTTTCTTAACTGGAATTTCATAACCCAAACTTACTTCCCTTAGTTTAATGTAGCTGGCATCAAAAATTGAGTAATCCCAGATGCTGTTATCGTTAAACTGCCTGTAATAATCGTAAGCATTTACGTAAGCATCATAAGATTTGCCAGATGGAGTAACGCCATATACGTGTACACCACCACCTGCAGATATTGGTTCCCTAACATTCACACCTTTATCGTTGATTCCTGCAGTTTCTTTATTCAAACCAGAGTATTTACCGTTGAAATCACTGAAGGAGAAGTATTTACCTCCATTTTGGAAATCGATAGAAGCAGATAATGTTACGTTCTTATAAGTAAATGAGTTGAAGAAACCACCGTTGTACAATGGCAATACTGAGCCAAAGTCAACGTCTTCTTTGTACATATACAAACCGGTAGTAGGATCGATCACTGGTTTGCCATCCATTCTTTCAATACCGTTTGCCCTCATTTGTCCCCACTCTTTACCTGCAGTACCAATTACGATCGGTTGACCAACATAGTTTGAGTAGATAGTGAACAGGTCTGTTTTGTCAGACACGGTAATTACTTTGGAGAAGTTCTTAGCCCAGTTAAAGGAGAAGTCCCACATAAAGTTCTTTGTTACAACTGGTTTTGCGTTGAATTCGAACTCGATACCTTTTCTCATGATTTTACCGGCGTTGATTGTACCGCTAGAGAAACCACTTGCATTAGATACGCTGGTTGTAACAATTTCATTTTTCCTTTCTTCACGGTAAACAGTTGTGCTGAAGCCAATCCTGTTCTTGAAGAATTTCATATCCAAACCTAACTCAAAAGAAGTATTCAATGGCGATTTGATATTAGGATCGATAAATGTACCAGGTACAGTGCTCAACGGGTTTGTACCAAATGGTATGTTACCAGTTGTGTACAGGAACTGCAATGCATAAGGGTTCAAAGGATCGCTACCAATTTGAGCGGCACTTGCCCTGAACTTAGCATAGGAGATGTCTGGGTTTTTCAACAGATCGGAGAAAACAAAGCTAGCTCCGATAGATGGATAGAAATAAGAGTTGTTGTTTTTAGGCAATGTGCTAGACCAGTCATTCCTACCAGAGAAGTCAAGGAACACAAGGTCCTTATAACCGATGGTACCTTTAAAGAACAAACTCCTAACTTCCCTATAGCTTAGTGTTGCACCTAAACCAGCAGCACTTTTAGAATTGTTGATTGCAAAAACATCCGGTACAATCAAACCACCGTTTGTTGTCCTGGAAGAGTCATCCCTCTTAATGTTCAGGATGTTACCACCGCCAACAAAGTCAAATGTGAATTTATTGATCTTTTTAGTGTATTGTGCAATTACTTCAATATTGCTTTCAATATACTTGGTGTTGTTTTTCTTGTATTTGCTGTACAAGGTACCACCCACTTCATCGTAGGTACCACCACCTGGTGCACCGCTACCAGTACCACCGGTACCAGAGCTGTTTTCCAGAACCTGAGGTATTTTCACTTGGTTTTCAGTTGTCCTATAGTTCATCCTATAAGTACCGGTAACCTTAAAGTCGTTGTTCAGTTTATAGGTCAAAGAAACATCTCCCAAAACACGGAAACGGTCTGTAACACTGCTAAAATTATCTACCCAAGTATAAGGGTTGAACCAGAACGCTGGATTGGTAATAGCTGTAGGGCTAATTCCGGCAGCATCATCTAGGTTCCAAGAAGCAAATGTTCCGGTAGGGCTTTTAAGGCCTCTCAGTTCTTTCAAGATGCCCATATCCAGATCCCTGTGGAACCATTGGCTGAATGAACCAGTAGTATTGTTACCATATTCATCGTAAGAGTCACCTGTGAATTTCTCGAAGGTTACACCAACGTTTGCACCAATGCTAAAATGTTTGTTCAGTTCAAAAGTGTTTTGGGTAGAGATATAATGTTTCTTCTGGTCAGATTGTGGCACTATACCATTACGCAATAAATAAGTATAAGAAAATCTTGTGCTCCACCAATTGTTGCTTGTTGATAAGCTGATGTTGTTATTGGTGGTTAAACCTGTGCGGTAAAAATCCCTGATATTGTCTTCTTGTGGAGTCCATTTAGCAGGTTTGTAAGACCTAGAGTGGCCGCCATACCAAGAATACCAAGGAATGTAGTCGCCACCATCAAACTTAGGGCCCCAACTAGCATCATCAAAATATTGCTGCCTTCTGTAACCTTGCAATGCTTTCCACTCAACTGGATCAGTTGATTTCCAGGTATAAGCGTTTTCGGCCCAGGCTTTATTTGGATCAGAATTGTTACCACCACCATACAGGTTTTGGTATTCTGGTAAAATGTTCACTTTTTCAAAAGTAGTTGTAGAGTTAAATTCAACAGTCAAAGGTTTGTTCTTGCCAACCCTTTTAGTTGTAATGATAATAACGCCACCTTCTGCCCTTTGACCGTACAATGCAGTTGCATTTGGTCCTTTCAAAACAGACACAGAAGCCACATCGTCCATATTGATATCAGAAACATTGGTAACAATTGTTCCGTCAACTACATAAATGGCTCCCCTATCGGCAAAACCGGAAACACCCCTTAACCTAGTGATACCGCTGCTTCCAAGTTTGGCACCAGAAGCACCAATAACTTGTAAACCAGCAATTTTACCTGTTAAAGCCGTATTCAAATCGGTTTCCCTGGTCTGGGTCAACCTTTCGGCAGATATTTGTTGGGCTGCGTATGGCGTGGACTTAACGGTACGTTTAATACCCAATGCACCTACTACAACTTCGGCCAGTTCGGTACTTGTTTTCTTAAGCACTACCGTGATATTATTGCTACCGGCGGTAATGGTCACCTCTTTTTCGGCACCATTCACAGCACTAATAACTAGTACGGTTCCGTCTTTTACTTGAATTTTAAATACACCGTTTTGGTCAGCCGATGTACCGCCTTTACCATCCTTAATTTTGATGGAAGCATAAGGGTAAGGATCTCCCTTTTCATCTGTTACCTTTCCCGTAATCACACGTGTCTGAGCAAGCGACACGCTAACCGAAAATGCCATCAACAGCATTAAGGATAGAAATTTTCTCATAATTCATGAAGTTTAAAACTTAACTTTTGAGGTGTAAATATATCGGTTTACCAATAAACTGTTAAAAAAAAATGACTAGTATGTTAAATTAATTGGTTTAAGCCAACCAATTTGACAAACCCGAAGCTTATTATGCTGCACTTGCTAAAAATCAAACCCGTTTTACCGTTGAAATTTAAAATAATCGTGTAATTCATCGCTTTACCTTTGCCCGCATGATGATACTTGACGGAAAAATTGCGTCACAAGCAGTAAAAACATCCCTAAAACAACGTGTGCAGCAACTATTGTCGGATGGCAAACGGGCACCCCACCTGGCAGCCATACTGGTAGGCACAAACGGGGCAAGCGAAACCTATGTTGCCAGCAAAGTAAAAAACTGTGAAGAAATTGGTTTCCAGTCCTCATTGGTCAGGCTGGATGAAAATGTTGACGAGAACCTGTTGTTAGACAAGATTTACCAATTTAACAACGACGATGCAATAGACGGCATCTTGGTTCAACTTCCTTTACCCAAGCATATCAGCGAAGCAAAAGTGATTGAAGCCATCAACCCCTTAAAGGACGTGGACGGCTTTCACCCCATAAGTGTAGGCAAACTGGTACAAGGACTACCAACATTCATTCCTGCCACGCCTTATGGCATCATGCTCATGCTAGAACATTTTAATATTGAAACCAAAGGCAAGCATGCTGTGGTTATTGGCAGAAGCAATATTGTGGGCCGCCCCATGAGCATTTTGTTAAGCAGCAACCTGCAACATGGCAACTGTACCGTAACACTTTGTCACAGCCATACACCCAACCTTAAAGACATTTGCCTTCAGGCAGACATTCTCGTTGCCGCATTGGGCAAACCAGAATTTGTAAAGGCAGACATGGTAAAAAACGGTGCAGTAGTAATTGATGTGGGCATTACCCGCATAGATGACCCATCTACCAAAAAAGGATTCAGGATCAAAGGCGATGTGGATTTTGAAGCAGTTGCCCCTAAAACCTCGGCTATTACACCAGTACCTGGCGGGGTTGGCCTAATGACCATTGCAGGACTATTGAAAAACACGCTACAAGCATATTTGAGCAAATGATGACCAGTGAAGCATTGATAACAAACAACAGCACCAAACTGCCCGTAATGGAAAGTTTTTACACCTTACAGGGCGAAGGTTTCCACCAGGGGCGTGCCGCCTATTTTATACGTTTGGGCGGCTGCGATGTTGGCTGTGTGTGGTGCGATGTAAAAGAAAGTTGGGATGCCAATGCCCATCCAACATTCAGCATAGACGCAATTACTGAAAAAGCAAAACAGGAAACTGGTCTCGGCAGCAACCGCCCTGCTACAAATACTAAACCATTGGTGGTAATAACTGGTGGCGAGCCCTTGCTGCACCAGTTGGATGCACTTACTGCAGCATTGCAACAGGCAGGTTTTGAAACAAATATCGAAACAAGCGGCTCCTCGCCGCTAAGCGGCCAATGGAACTGGGTTTGCCTGTCGCCTAAAAAATTCAAAGCCCCATTAACTGAAGTAGTTAAGGCAGCCAACGAATTAAAAGTTGTTGTTTTTAATAAACACGATTTTGACTGGGCAGAAACCTACGCCGCCCAGGTAAGCCCCGATTGCAAACTGTATCTGCAGCCCGAGTGGGACAAAAAAGAAGCCGTTACCCCATTAATCATAGACTATATCAAAGCAAACCCTAAATGGGAACTAAGCATACAGATACACAAATACATCAATGTGCCTTAGTTTTTTGTGTACCCAATTCTTACACCCGTTTTAACAGCTTTTGGTTTTCTTTTCCCGAACTTGCCCTACGCTTATAATTTTCTATGAAAAGGATACTGTTATTTATATTCTCTGTTGCGGCCATACATGTTCATGCACAAACTTATGAGCCCGAAAAAATAAACCCCAAAGCTGTAAAAATTTACGACCAGGCCATCGAAAAATTAAGGGATGGCCTGCTGGAACAAGCAATTCCCTTTTTGCAAAAAGCCATAGCTGCCGATACCAATTATGTAGATGCCATCCTTTCTCTGGCAGGGGTTTATGGCGAGTTGAAAAAACACAACTTATCTGTACTTACCTACGAAACAGCCAAAAGAAAAGATACCCTTTATTTTCAGCAATACCACCTGCCCTATTCCATTAACCTTGCCGGCATGGGCAGGTTCCAAGATGCATTGAATGCCGTGAATTATTTTCTGTCCGTTCCCAAAATAAGCGACCGCAGCATCAAGGCAGGCAACTATCGAAAGCGTTGTTACCAATTTGCCATCAACTACGCAACAACACATACAGACAATGGCTATGTATTTGCTCCAGTTAATCTTGGTGATAGTGTAAACTCTGCCAAAAGCGAGTACTACCCAAGTGTTACCATAGATGATAGCCTGCTGGTTTTTACCCGGCGTGGCGAAGGGTTCAGGGAAGATTTCATGCAGAGCAAACTATTGCCCAACAAACAATACGGCAAGGCCACGTTGATTAATGGCGATATAAACCTTGAGCCCTCCAAAGGGGCCATCACTGTTTCTGCCGATGGCGAATGGATGATTTTTGCAGGCAACTTCAACAACGGAAAAGGCTTTGGCGATTTTGACCTGTACATTTCCTTTTATACACCCGATGGGTGGAGCGAACCCGAAAACCTGGGCCCAAACATCAATACAGAGTATTGGGAAAGCAGCCCCAGTTTAAGTCCCGATAAACGGGTGCTTTATTTTAGCAGCAACCGCTACGGCGGCTTTGGCGGCAAGGACCTCTACATGAGCATACGCCAGCCCAATGGCCGTTTTGGGCCCGCCATAAATATGGGCGACACCATCAATACAGCTGGTGATGAACTGGCACCTTATATACATGCAGACAACCAGACCCTCTATTATACATCGGATGGTTTACAAGGCTACGGTGGTACCGATTTATTTGTGATACGCAAACAGGCCGATGGCGAATGGGGCAAACCCGAAAACCTGGGCTACCCCATCAACACCATTGACGATGAAGGTAGCTTTGCCGTTAGTGCCGATGGTTCAACAGCATACTATGCAAGCGATAGGAGTGATAGCCGTGGTGGGCTTGATCTTTACAAGTTTGAACTCAGAAATGATATCCGCCCATTCAGAACGTTATATGTAAAAGGAAAAGTAACCGATAAAAAAACAAACAAAGGCCTGCCTTGTACCATTGAGTTAATTGACAACAGCAGCAACAAGGCATTAATGAAAATACAGACAGACGAAGTAGGCGAATACTTCATTACCCTTCCGCTGGGCAAGGATTATACATTTACCGTAAACAGGAAAGGCTACCTTTTTTATAGCGAGTTATACGAGCTAAAAACCAAGGCAGCCGATAGCGTTTATAAAAAAGACATCGCATTGCAGCCTGTGGAATTAAACGCCAACGTGGTGCTTAAAAACATACAGTTCGAAACCAACGCTTATAAACTGTTGCCCGTAAGCTTGGTTGAACTGGATAAACTATTACAGTTACTAAACGACAACCCATCACTTAAAGTGGAAATAAGTGGCCACACAGACAATACCGGCAAGCCCGAAGACAATATCAAACTTTCCACTGCCCGTGCAAAATCCGTTGTGGACTATTTCATTGGCAAAGGCATTGCCGCCAGCCGTTTAACCTATAAAGGCTACGGATCTGGCAAGCCCATTGCAGATAATAATACAGAAAAAGGCAGGGCCAAAAACAGGAGAACGGAGTTCATGATTGTGGGTCTATAATGTAGCCAGCACAGGCATATTAGCCCAACGTTCCCGGCGTCGCACCCATCAAGGCCTGCACTGGTCGGGGCTTTTATCAAAGCGTATTTGTAAAAACAAAAATGCCCCTTGAAATCTCAAGGGGCAATTCAATATATCTTTTCTGTCTATTGTACAAACACGGCAACCGTCTGTACAAAATCGGCTCCATTAAAAAGCATATAAACCTGCCCTTTAGGCAATGCCGTAGCTGCTTTTAATGAAACTATATTCTTTCCTTTTTGCAATGTACCTGCCAACTTACTCAGTACCTGCCCGGCAGTGTTCAAAAACTGTACGGTATAGTTTTGTTCCCTGTCACTTACAATTGTTGCATTAAACAACTGTTGTGTTGATGCTACTGTTGGGTACACTTTTACCGACCCATTTTTTGTTTCCCCATTCTTCTTTACAAACAGCACTGGCGAGTAAGTAAACTTACCATCCTTATCCACCATTTTCAAACGGTAATAAATACCTGTTTCGCCCATAAAAGCATTCCCATCCGTATAATGGTAAATCGTGCCTGCAGCATTTGCAGCAACTGTTCCAATGGCAGTAAACACCTGTGCATCCCTGCTTTTTTCTATACTAAAAAAGCTACTGTTCAGTTCTGTTTCGGTTTGCCAGGTCAGCAACACATCTTCCTTATTGGCAGCAACTGCAAATTGCTTAAGCCCAATGGGCAATGCCGTATTAAACGGTGTATAAGTCACTAGCCCCAAAGCACTGTTATCCACCTGGTGAAAGATCTTTGTTTCCACAACTGCTGCATCTGTGGTGTTCCAATAATTGTTCTGTGCCATTATTCCATCTGGAGAGTTGTTGTACAGATCAATACCCGGTGTAGATGCATTGGTATTGTTGATGAAATAATTCTTGCCATCATCCGTCGTGTCTGCATTCGTCAAATCGCCAAGGTTAGGTTTTGCAAAATTCTGTATGGTAATGCCCCAAAGGTTTGCCCTGAAAATATTGCCTGTAACAATGCTATTCTGATGGCTGGTTGCACTGCCACCCGTAAAGCTGATACCGCTACCGCCAAGGTTAGGGTCATTCTGCGTATTGTTACTGTCAATCACGTTATAGCTTATCAGGGCATTAATGCTAGAGCCGCCACTAAATGTTAGCCCATAACGGTTGTTCCTGATGGTATTGCCGCTTATAACGGCATACACATTACCAATGGGCAAAAAGCCAATACCCCCCGAATTGGTAGATGCTCTCAGTATCTGGTTGTTGATGATCCTTACTGTATCGTTGCCCGAACTGGTGGCACCCAAATTAATTTGTGGCACATTCTGGTTCAAGGTATTGTTTCCTTGAAAAAGACAATTTACAATCTTGGGTGCATTGTTGATATTGGAGCCTCCCTGTATGGCAGCACGCTGGTTATCCAAAAACTTACTGTTTCTAATAAAGGGGCTTGCCCGGTTAAGCGATACAGCCGAATTGCCAAAAGTGGTGGCCGGCGAATTGTACCGGAAAATACAGCTATCAATAATAATATTACAGTCAAACAGGCGTAACGAGTTGGCATACTCCATGGTCAGCTTACGCAAAACCGTGGTATTGCTCGAATCGATACGCATGCCCAAAAAGCCCGCACTCACATTCTGTGCAGTGAACATAACACCGGTGGGAGGGTTTACAATCAATGTACCATTAATGTCAAAATACGAGCCCGCAATAAATTTCACAACCGCATCCGAAGTAATGGTCAGCGTGTCGTTCAATGCAATAAAGACGGTATCATTCACAAAATACTCGCCCCCGCTAAATGTTACGTCACCACCCGAATTGGCAACAAGGTCAGTCAATGTCCATTTCACCCCTATGCCTGGCGAGGCAAAATTATTGGCAAATAAACTGGGTGCGGCACACAACAGGAATGCCACGACGAAGTACAACTTCTTCATAGATTAGCTATTTTAATGATGTTAAAAAATGGTGGGGGCGAAAACAATACAATATTACAAAGTTTTGAAAAACAACAATTTATTAAATGACCATGAACCGCATTGTTATATGCAACTAAATTTTACTATTTTCATTCCCGCATGAGTAACGAGCTGCTATATCAAATATCCCTAACCCTCATTCCCCATATTGGTGCGGTGCAGGCCAAACAGCTAATGGAGCATTTTGGCAATGCCGAAGCCATTTTTAAAGCAAAGAAAAAAGACTTGAGCCAGGTGGAAGGCATTGGCGAAGTGAAAGCCAAAAGCATCAAAGACTTCAACCAGTTCAATGATGCCGAAACCGAAATGGCATTTTGCAGCAAGTACCATATACAGCCTTTATTCATTACCCATAAAGATTATCCCCAACGCCTACTGCACTGCTACGACTCACCAACAGTATTGTACTACCGTGGCAACGCAGATTTGAACAATGCAAAAATCATCAGCATCATTGGTACAAGAAGCAACAGCGATTACGGCAAACAGGCAACTGAACAATTCATTGGCGAACTGCAATCGCAAAACATACTAATCGTTAGCGGCCTTGCTTACGGCATTGATGCAATTGCCCACAAGGCATCCCTGCAAAACAAGATGGCTACCGTTGGTGTACTGGCACATGGGCTGGATAGCATTTACCCTACACAGCATAAACCGCTGGCAAAGGAAATGCTGCTGAATGGTGGCCTTTTGACAGAGTTCAGGAAAAGCACCAAACCAGACAAATACAACTTTCCCCAACGCAACAGGATCGTTGCTGGCATGGCCGATGCAGCCATTGTTATAGAAACAGCCATCAAAGGCGGCAGCATGATTACAGCCGAACTGGCTTACAATTACAACCGCGATGTGTTTGCATTGCCTGGAAAAATAACCGATGCAAAAAGTGCCGGTTGCCTGAAACTCATCCACCAGAACAAAGCCACTATACTTACAACGTCGGAGCAATTTCTTGCCGACATGAACTGGGAACAAAAAAAGAAACAGCCCAAAAAACAGCGGGAACTTTTTATGGAACTGTCGCCAGACGAAAAAACAATAATCGATATACTCAAAGAAAAAGAAACAGCCAGCATCGATGACCTTTTTTTAAAAAGCGGTCTCAGCAGCAGTTCCATTGCTGGGGCAATTTTAAACCTGGAATTGCAGAATGTTATTGCAAGTTTACCTGGCAAGGTTTATAAACTGATATAGAAAATGCTGGTTGCCAGTTACTGGTTGCTAGTTATTGGACACAAAACAAAAAAGTATTTTTATGAAATCGTATAGGGAACTGGAAGTGTACAAACAATCAAAAGCGTTGGCTATCCGCATTCATAAAATGAGCTTGACCTTACCCAAATTTGAATTGTACGAAGAAGGAAGCCAGATCAGGCGTTCGGCCAAAGCTGTAACCACTGCTATTGTTGAGGGGTATGGAAGAAGAAACTACAAACCCGAATTTCTCCGTTACCTCACATTTGCATTAACTGAATGCGATGAAACAATTCTTCATCTAGAATTTCTATTTGAAACAGCATCTCTAACAGACGAAACCTTATTCAATGAATTCAATATGGCTTACCAACAACTAAGCAAACAACTCAATGCATTTATGCAATGGGTTGACAAGAACTGGCTTACAAAACCTAAACAGTAGTTCTTTTCACTAGTAACAAGTAACCAGCAACTGATAACCGTTAATAAAACTTGCTCCATATTATTCCTGCCATTAATTTTGCACATGGCAACAATAAAATCTCCCCGCACAACCGCTTCTTCCCAAAGAAAGTTTATTGATGGTTTAACGTTCGATGATGTACTGCTCGTTCCTGCATACAGCCAGGTTCTACCAAGAGAAGTAAACATACAGTCGCACCTTACCAAAAACATCGTATTAAACGTGCCCATGCTTTCCGCAGCTATGGATACCGTTACCGAAGCCAACCTGGCCATTGCATTGGCACGCGAAGGTGGCCTGGGTATACTCCATAAAAACATGAGCATCGAAAAACAGGCAGCTCAGGCCTGGAAAGTAAAGCGTAGCGAAAGTGCCATGATCATGGACCCCATTACACTCTTTGTGGATGCTACCATTGGCGATGCCCTGCGTTTAATGAAAGAAAACAAGATTGGTGGCATTCCCGTAATAGACAAAAATCAAAAGCTGGTTGGCATTTTAACCAACCGTGACCTGCGTTTCGAGACAGATAAAAGCAAAAAAGTAAGCGAAGTAATGACCAAGGAAAAACTCATTACTGCACCAGAAGGAACGGACCTTACAAAAGCTGAAGCCATTTTACGCAACTATAAAATTGAAAAACTCCCTGTTGTAAATAAACAAGGCAAACTGGTTGGTTTAATTACTTATCGCGATATTCTTCAACTTACCAATAACCCCAACGCCGTAAAAGATTCTTATGGCAGGTTACTGGTTGGTGCAGCTTTGGGCATTACCAAAGATTTAATGGACCGTGCCGATGCATTGATCAATGTAGGTGTGGACATTGTAACATTAGACTCTGCACATGGCCACAGCAAAGGCGTTATTGAAGCACTGAAAGCATTACGTAAAAATTTCAAATCCTTACAGATCATTGCAGGTAATGTAGGTACTGCCGAAGGGGCATTGGCACTGGCTGCCGCAGGTGCCAACTGCATTAAAGTGGGTATTGGCCCAGGCTCCATCTGTACTACGCGTATTGTTGCAGGTGCAGGTGTACCGCAGCTTACAGCCGTTATGGAAGCAAGCAATGCATTAAAAGGCAAGAACATTCCCGTTATTGCCGATGGCGGCATACGGTACACTGGCGACATGGTAAAAGCCCTTGCAGCAGGTGCCAACGTAGTAATGATGGGCAGCGTATTTGCAGGTGTGGAAGAAAGCCCTGGCGAAACCATTATTTACGAAGGCCGCAAGTTCAAGGAATACCGTGGCATGGGCAGTTTGGGTGCCATGAGCCAAGGTAGCGGCGACCGTTACTTTCAAGATGTAGAAGACGATGTAAAGAAATTTGTACCCGAAGGCATCGAAGGCCGTGTTGCATACAAAGGCACGTTGAGTGAAATTGTTTACCAATATGTAGGCGGCCTACGCTCTGGTATGGGCTATTGCGGTGCAAAAAACATAAAGGCATTGCAAAACGCCACCTTTGTAAAAATTACCAACGCTGGCATGAAAGAAAGCCATGCTCACGATATTGACATTACCAAAGAAGCACCTAACTACAGTAGGAAGTAAAAAATGGGTGCCACATCCTCCAAAGGTGTGGCACCCATTTTTTGTGAATGATCAATTATTTGGCAACAACATGTGCCACATCTTTTAAAGTGTGGCACATATTGTTGCCAGCTTTTACATTTCAATCAGCTCCGGTTGCGTCGCACCCATGTGCTATTAATAAAGGGCATCAATCATTGCTTCGTAATTAAATATTGTTCCATTACACAACCAATCCGTCACTTAAACAAACACGTTTATTTAAACAAAAAATAGGACTTCGCTATTGCTAACACTTTAACAAAAGATTGCCGTGTACAAATGGCAGCAATTCGTTTATCTTTATTTCACTAATAAAACAAAAAACGAAATGGAAGACAAAAGAAAATACCGCATACTGTTATGCGAAGACGATACTAATTTGGGCATGGTTTTAAAGAATTACCTGGAATTGAACGATTATGAAGTGATATTGGAACGTGACGGCAGACTGGGCCTTGCCGCATTTCAACGGGAGAAATTCGACATCTGTTTATTGGATGTAATGATGCCAAATATGGACGGTTTTACACTGGCCGAAGAGATACGTGATGTGGACCCCGACATTCCCCTTTTCTTCCTCAGTGCCAAAACCATGAAAGAAGATATTATCTCGGGCTATAAATTGGGTGCCGATGATTACATCACCAAACCTTTTGACAGTGAAGTATTGCTACTTAAAATAAAAGCCATCCTAAAACGCAACGAAGAAGAAAACCGCATCAGTGAAAATGTGGAGTTCGACCTGGGTTTTTACCACTTCAATCCAAAATTGCGTGAACTGATACACGAAGGCAAGACACAGACATTATCTCCAAAAGAAAATGACTTGTTGAAAATGTTGGCCGAACATAAAAATGACCTGTTACCACGTGAGCGTGCATTGAAAAAAATATGGGGCAGCGACACCTATTTCAACGGCCGCAGTATGGATGTGTACATTGCCAAACTACGCAAATATCTAAAAGACGATACCAATATCGAAATCGTGAACATTCATGGCAACGGTTTCAGGTTGGTTGCACCATAGCAATGAAAAATCAAAAAAGAAAATCCGATAGCTATCGGATCCAGATACCAAAAGCAGTTCTAATAAAGAGCTGCTTTTTTATTTTACTTTTCGCCTAAAGGCTAGCCATTCTTTAAACAATTCGCATTTTTATAATACAGACAAATCCAATCTGCGGAGCAGAAAATCCCTTTTCGAATCACATTCTTCCCAATCTGTACTATCCGTGTCATCCGTGTTCCAATAAATCACAGAATCAATCAAAGCCTTTCATCCCAAAGCCCTTGTTCCACAACTATATTTCCTTACGTTTGCCATCCTAAAAATTTCTACCAAATGAAAAAATTATTTGTCTCTATGGCATTACTGCTAACCATTTTCCGCAGTTATGCCGACGAAGGAATGTGGCTACCTATGTTACTTGGTCAACAAGTGTATAACGACATGGTTAAACGTGGCCTAAAGCTAAAACCCGAGCAACTGTACAGTGCCAACAAAGCTTCCATTAAAGATGCCATTGTAATTTTTGGCGGTGGCTGTACCGGCGAAATCGTAAGCGACCAGGGTTTGATCTTCACCAACCACCACTGCGGTTACGATGCCATTGCTACCGCATCAACTGTTGAGGCAAACTACTTGCGTGACGGTTTCTGGGCCAGCGACAAAAGCAAGGAAATTTCCAGCAAGCTAAGTGTTAAGTTCCTGAACAGGATTGAAGACGTTACTAAAAAAGTAATGGACGGCCTAGGTAACCTTTCTGGTGCCGACAGGACAAAAAAGTTAAATGAAATCACTGCCGAAATATTGAAAAGTGTTGTAGGCGACGATGAATTCAAATCTGGTGTGGTTGCAAGCATGTTTAAAGGCAACCAGTACTTTCTATTTGTATATGATGTGTATAAAGACATACGCCTGGTAGGCAATCCCCCAGAAAGCGTGGGCAAGTTTGGTGGCGATACCGACAACTGGGAATGGCCACGTCATACAGGCGACTTCTCCGTGTTCCGTGTGTACATGAGTGCAGATGGCAAACCTGCAAAATACAGTGCCAGCAATGTCCCGTTTAAACCTAAACATTATTTACCTGTAAGCATCAAAGGTTTTAAAGATGGCGACTACAGCATGATATACGGCTACCCTGGTGGTACCAACCGTTACGAAACTTCGTATGGTGTAAAATTGGCTACCGATATCACCAGCCCGTCATTGGTAAAATTGCGTGATGTAAGGTTGAAATACATGTTCAACGAAATGAAGAAAGACCCAGCCGTAAAATTGCAATTGGCTTCTTCTTATGCAGGCATTGCCAACTACTGGAAATTCTTTGATGGCGAAACAAAACAGTTGTTGAAGTATGATGTATATGGTCAAAAACAAAAAACCGAAACAGACTTCATCGCCTGGGCAAAAGGAAAATCTGAATACGAAAATATTTTTAGCGACTATGCCAAAAACTATGATGCGTGGACGCCATATGCAAAACACCGCCAATACCTTAACGAAGGTATTTTCGGTTCACCTGCACTGTCGCAAGCAGCAAGCTGGATGGGCCTTGAAACACAATTATTGAAAAAGGATTATAAACCCGAAGACATTAAGAAAGCTGTGGCTGCCGCAGATGAAGCAAGGAAAACTTTCCTGGCCGGCGAAAACAAAAAAAGCGACCAGAACATTGTTGCTGCAGTAGTAGCCATGTTTTACAGCGATGTAGATAAAAGCCAGCATCCACAAGGCTTTTACGAAGACTTGTTTAGAACCTACAGCGATATAGACCAGAACCCTTACAAAATGTTTGCAGCAGATGTATTTGCAAACTCTATGGTTTTTGATGATGCCAAATGGAAGGCATTTATGGAAAAACCCAATGCTGCCGATCTTGCAAAAGACCCTGCATTTAAAACAGCCAGTGCATTTGTCAAAAATTACACTGCAAACTACGCCCCTAAATACACTGCGTTTGTAAACAAGAACAACGACCTAGGTAGGTTGTTCCTGAAAGGCCTGTTTGAGAAAGAACCCACAAAGATGAATGGCACTTATCCTGATGCCAACTTCACCATGCGTGTTTCTTATGGCAATGTAAAAAGCTATGCTCCAAAAGATGCAGTTAAGTATGACTTTGCTTGTACCATGAGTGGCGTTGCTGCCAAGTATGTTCCCGGTGATTATGAATTTGATTTGCCTGCCAAATACCTGGACCTATACAAAGCGAAAGATTTTGGTGAGTATGCCGATAAAAAAATAAACGATGTAGTGGTTTGCTTTATCACTACCAATGATATCACGGGAGGCAACTCTGGCTCTCCTGTAATAGATGCAAATGGCAACTTAATTGGTTTGGCTTTTGATGGCAACTACGAAGCATTGAGCCACAAACTGGCATTTGATAAAGATTTGAACCGCACTATTTGTGTTGACGTTCGTTATGTATTGTGGTGCATCGACAAATTAGGTGGTGCAAAACATATTGTAGACGAATTGAAATTGGTACGATAATTTAGTAAGAAGTAGAATAAGTATCTAAAGTTTATAAAGTAAATGCAGCGTGAAAACCACGCTGCATTTTTTGTTATGTTTATATTTTGTAACAAGCTATAGAACACACTTCAACTGCAATGGCATCGCACCCATCAGCAACAGCACAAAGCCGAACTTTTATCAAAGCGAAGCAAACTCTTTAAACCATATCGTTCATTTACGCTATAAACCTTATAAACTTCCTACTAAAAAATCCCTACTCCTCATCTTCCTTCTTCTTCACTGTCCTAGCCTTTTGCAGCTTTGTTTTACCAAACCTATTTTTCACATCATCAATGGCTTTGTACAGGTTGTTCTTCTTTTCAGCATCGTCAAACAGACTTGCCTGTACAGCATGATTGGTAAGTTCACTCAGCTTTACACCCAACAGACGCACCGGTTTCCCTTTACGCCATAATTTATGGAACAGGTCAATGGCAACAGGTATCAGTTCATCATCACGCAGCGTATAATTAATGGAAACCTGTTTGGAAGTTGTTTCAAAATCTGGATAGCGAAGCTTAACAGCAATGCAGCCGCAAAGCTTTTCATCCTGCCGCAATTCATAAGCCACACGTTCCGTCATCTTTACCAGCTCTTGCAACAGCAGTTCCACATCGTTGATATTTTCATGAAAGGTATTCTCGTTACTGATGCTTTTTGCTTCCCGGTACGACGATACAATGCTGGTTGAAATACCTTGTGCCTTCCTGTACAGTTCCGTTCCCCACTTACCCAGTTCCTTTTCAAGATAAGCTTGTTCATGTTTCAGTATATCACCAATTAAATGGATGCCCATTGATTTCAGTTTCAAAAAAGTCTGCTGACCCACACCCGAAAATTTATTTACAGGCAATGGTGCCAGAAACTCCTTTTCCTTTCCGGGATGTATAAAAAGATAACCATTAGGCTTGGCCTCGTCCGTTGCAATCTTTGAAACCATTTTGTTGCTTGACAAACCAAACGAAATAGGCAACTTGGTTTCTTCCATAATCTGTTTACGCAGGTCAATTGTCCATTGGTATGGATCAAAGTAAGTATCCATTCCTGTAAGGTCAATATAGAATTCATCAATACTTGCCTTTTCAAATAAGGGTGCTTTGGATGCAATGATATCCGTAACCCATCTTGAATACTTACTGTATTGCCCCCTTGTGCCTCGTAATAAAATAGCATGCGGACATAGCTGTATGGCTTGCTTCATAGGCATGGCACTGCGAACACCAAACTTTCTTGCTTCATAGCTACAGGTTGATACTACGCCCCTGTCCCTGCTGCCACCCACAATAATGGCCTTGCCCTTCAATGAAGGGTCATTCAGTACCTCTACACTCACAAAAAAAGAGTCGAGGTCAAAATGGGCAATATAGCGTTGCGGCTGCTGCATATTATAACCTGTGAAGATAGAGAATAGTTCAGTGTGTTGCCGACACATATTCAACAGTTGATGGGTATGCCGATAGCCATCGGTACCACAACCAGCCATTTATGCAATGCAGCTTGTTGCATGCATTTCATTAACCTTCATTAACCTTACATCCAAGTTCATTAACCGCTTTTGTTTTGGCGGGCTTCTACTTTTGGCCACACAAAACAGACTGCCATGCTACGTATTTTTATGTTCCTTTTCCTGCTCTTTTCTGCTGTCACTTTAACCGCACAAAAAAAAGCTGCCATTAAAGGAACGGTGTATGATACACTTTCCAAAAAAGGGCTCAGTTATGCAACTGTTTCGTTGGTAAATGCAAAAGATTCTACCTTGATCCTCTTTACCAGGGCCGACTCTACAGGTAGTTTCCTGATGAAGCAAGTGGACAATGGCAAATACTTGCTTTCCACTTCGTATGTAGGTTATGTACCCGTTTGGAAACCTTTAACCGTAAAGGACGGGGCCGAAATAAACCTGGGCAATATCATGATGACGGACATTGCCAATGCTACCGATGTTACGGTAAATGCCAAGCGTCCGCCGGTTGTCATCAACGGTGATACACTGGAGTTCAATTCAGAAAATTTCAAAACACAACCCAATGCAGTAGTAGAAGACCTGTTGAAGAAACTGCCGGGCGTTACGGTTGATGCAGACGGTACAGTGCGTGTGAACGGGCAAAAAGTGAGTCGTGTTTTTGTGAACGGTAAGGATTTTTTTAATGGCGACCCAAAGATGGCCACCAAGAACCTGGATGCCGACGCCATTGATAAAGTACAGGTGTTTGACAAGAAAAGCGACCGATCGGAGTTTACAGGCATTGATGATGGCAACTCGCAAAAAGCCATTAACCTGAAACTGAAGAAAGACAGGAACAATGCAACTTTTGGCAAGGTAACTGCCGGTGCAGGCAACCATGACCGGTACGATGCACAGACCAACATCAACAAATTCAATGGCGAAAAGCAGATGAGTTTAATTGGCATGGGCAACAATACCAACAGGCAAGGCTTTTCTATTAGCGATGTCATGAATTTTACCGGTGAGTTGGGCAGGGGCATGCGTAGCGGCGGCGGCGGTGTTACCATAAGAACCAGCGGCGATGACAACAATAGCCTGCCTGTAACAGGCCTTGGGCAGAACCAACAAGGTGTTGCCAGAACGTTTGCTGGTGGGCTGAACTATAACAACAATTGGAATAAACTAACGGACCTAAATGCCAGCGGCACTTTAAGCGATGTGCACCTGCTAACCGATAGAAATACAGAAAGGCAATACCTTTTTCCGGGCAACAATTACAATTATACCTCAACAAGCAATGGCGTAAGGGATATAAAGCAGCAACGCGTGAATATGGCTATTGACCATAAGATTGACAGTTTCACTTCCTTAAAAATTACACCCGTACTTACCTTTCAGCAACAGAATAACAACAGCTATAGTAGCTATGTTTCTGAAAACACCAGTAAGGTAAAATTGAATGATGGGTACAACAACAGCACTTCAAGGTCTACGGGTTACAACCTAAGTGGTGATGTACTATTCAGAAAAAAATTCAGGACAAAGGGAAGGACCTTTTCTGCCGGTCTATCCATCAATAGCAACCATAGCGAGCAAAACGGCACATTGAACACGAGGAATACATTTTACGATGCCGTGCTTCCGCCAAAAGATTCCCTCATAAACCAGGTAAACAGTAACAATGCCAATACCAATAGCATTAGCAGCAACCTTACATACACCGAACCAATTGGTAAGCGTTCGTTAATCGAGTTCACTGGTTTCTACAATACCAATATTGGTAAAAGTGATAAAAAAGCCTACGATTTCAATAGCCTATCGGGCAAGCACGACATCATGAACGCCAGTCTCAGCAACACTTTCAAAAGCAACTATAGTTATACAGGTGCCAGTATCAACTTTCGCAGCAACAGGCAAAAGTACAACTACGGCATTGGCTCATCATTACAGGTGGCCAGCTTAAAAAGCATCAACCAGACCAATAACAATACCATCAAACAAAGCTTTACCGATGTACTGCCCAATGTCAACTTTCAGTACAAGTTCAACAATTACCGCAACCTGCGGTTGGATTACAGCACTTCCATACAGCAACCATCCACTGCACAATTGCAGCCTTTGCAAAACATAAGCGACCCATTGAACGTGGTAGAGGGCAACCCCGACTTAAAACGTTCTTACAGCCACAATATCAATGTAAACTACTTTGCTTCGGACCCTGCCACAAGGCGTAACTTCTTTGTATTTGCATTTGTGAACTTTACACAGAACTCCATTGTGTATGCCGATGAAATCCAAAGCAATGGTGCAAGAAAAAGCAGGCCCATCAATGCAAACGGAGCAGTCAACTTTTTTGCCAACGCCAACTATGGCTTCCCACTAAAACCCATTAAAACAAGGATCGATTTATCGATTGGCTACAACAACCTTAAGAACATTGGTTTTATCAATGGTGCACAAAACAACATCAACAATACTTCCATCAATCCATCAGTTGCCTTAAGCTATTCAAAAGATAACTTGATTGATATACGCACCACAGCCACCCTGCGTTTCAGCAAGGCCAGTTATTCGTTGCAACAGCAGTTAAACAGCAATTACTTAACCCAGCAATATGGCACCGAAATTACCAACTATATGCCTTGGGGTTTGGTAGTGAACAACAGTTTCAACTATACCATCAACACTGGCCGTGCAGATGGCTACAATACCAAAGTACCTTTCTGGAATGCATCCATTGCCAAAGGCTTCCTTAAATACAAAAGGGGCGAGTTAAAAGTAAGCGTGTTCGATTTACTTAACCAGAATATTGGCATCAACCGTTCGGCCAATCAAAATTATATTGAAGATGTACGCTACAACGTTCTGCAACGTTACTTCCTCGTAAGCTTTACCTTCAGGTTACAAAAAGCAGCAGCCAATAATGGGCCGGGCATTGTAATAAAAACAATCAACTAAAAGCATACGTTAAATAAATCCTGTTGCAGATAGTTGTAACAGGATTTTTTATGTAACCAACAACAGTACAAATTTGAACTGCAGAGGCGTCGCACCCATCAACTGTAAAGCACAACCCAACATACCCAATTCACATAACCACTACATACTTAGCTACTAACAACTATTCACTTGCCCTTCTTCACATACCGTTTATCTGTCAACGTTTTCAGAAAAGCAACTAGGTCGGCTTTCTCCTCGGGCATCAGTCCCAACGGATTCCGCAATGTCGAATCAATATTAATGGGGCTAAACACAAATGCATCAGGTGTGTTATAATAATCCACCACTTTTTCCAAAGTTGCAAACCTGCCATCATGCATATAAGGTGCAGTAATGGCTACGTTACGCAGGCTAGGTGTTTTAAACTTGCCCAAATCGTTACTGTCTTTAGTAATGTTGAAACGTCCTTTATCATTCAATTGCTTGCCATCGTACAAACCAATGTTTTTAAAATCATCGTTGGTAAAATCTGTGCCACTGTGGCAATCAAAACAATGCGTACGGTCACTTATAAAAAGTTTACGTCCACGTTCCTCCTGTGCAGTCAGTTGCACTTTATCGTCAACCGACAAATCAAATTTGCTTTCGCTTGTTTCCATCGTCTTTTCAAAAGCGGCAAAAGCAAGTCCTAAATTCTTTGCATTGGGCGGTACACCAAACACCTCAATAAACAGTCTTTTGTACATCGCATTTTTGTTCAACCGCTCAATGGCTTCTTTAATGGGCAGGCCCATTTCGTCTGGGTTGGCTATGGGCATCAATGCCTGTTGCTGCAATGTGGCAGCCCTTCCGTCCCAAAAAAAATGCGGCCTGTTCTTTACGTTCAATACGGGTGGCACGTTCCTGCTGGTAAGCCTGCCATAAATGCCCTTGCTAAAAGCAACCGTATCAGAAAAACCGTATTCGGGCAAATGGCAGCTGGCACAGCTTATGGAAGAATCTTTGGACAGTATCTTTTCGCTGAACAGTTTTTTGCCCAATGCCGCTTTAGTGGTAATGGCACTGCCCGGCAAAAAAGAAAAATGCACGGCTATGCAAATGAGTATCAAAAAAGTGAGGGCAACTGATTTTCTCATACAACAAAAATAAGCAGTTGCCACGCTTTCGCATTTACAGCGTTGGCGTACGGGTTGGCTTTTATTCTATACAAGTTTTTACCTTCGGGCAAAGACAGTAAGTTTACAAACTGATTGTATATTATGGCTATTAAAAGAAAAATCATCAACGATCCGGTTTACGGTTTCATTACCATAAAAGACCCGTTAATTTTCGACATCATTGCACACCCTTATTACCAACGCCTTCGCCGCATACACCAAATGGCATTGGCTTATCTGGTTTATCCGGGTGCCGTGCATACAAGGCTGCACCATTCGTTGGGGGCCTATCATTTAATGTGCAATGCAGTAAATGAGTTAAGGGACAAAGGCACTTTGATAACCGAAGAAGAAGAGATTGCGGTAAAAGCTGCCATCCTGTTGCACGATGTGGGTCATGGACCATTCTCACATGCATTGGAAAACCGTTTGTTGCCCGGTGTGCATCATGAAAAACTGAGCTTGCAAATTATGCAGGCCATGAACAATGACCTGGGTGGCAGGTTGGATATGGCCATTGAAATTTTTACGGACCGGTACCCCAAAAAATTCCTGTTGCAATTAATCAGCGGGCAGTTGGATGTAGACAGGATGGATTACCTGACCCGTGACAGTTTCTTTACAGGCGTTAGCGAAGGCGTAATTGGTTACGACCGCATTTTGAAAATGCTGGTGGTACACGATGGCGAATTGATGGTGGAAGAAAAGGGCATTTACAGCATTGAGAAATTTTTGGTGGCACGCAGGCAAATGTATTGGCAGGTGTACCTGCACAAAACTGTTTTGGCGGCAGAAACCATGCTGGTAAATGTGCTGAAACGTGTAAGGCATTTAAGCAAGACCCAGGCAGCCTCATTGCAAACCGGCGGTGCACTCGATTTTTTCCTGTATAGTTTTGATGGCAATATGACCAAGGAAACCCTTGAAAAATTTTGTCAGCTGGACGATGCCGATATTTCGTTTGGCATAAAACGCTGGAGCCATCATACCGACTATGTACTGAGTGAGCTGTGCAGAAGATTGCTGAACAGGCAATTACTGAAAATAAAATTCCAAGCCGAGCCTTTTACAGAAGCTGAAAGAAAAGCAAAGATGGATGCAGCAATTAAGCAGCTAAACATCTCTGAAGAAGAAGCTAACTATTTTGTTTTTACAGGCGAGGCCAACAACACTTTGTACAAACCAGAATATGAGAGCATTAATATTTTATTAAAAGATGGCTCGGTTAAGGATATTTCGGCAATTGACAATCCATTAATTCACCAAACTATTTCTTCGGCTGTCAAAAAATTTTATATTTGTTCGTTGTGAGTTTAAAGTTTAAAGTGGCCAGTTTGGTGTTGTCCATATAAACCTTAAACCTTTTACTTTAAACTTTAAACAGTATATGACTTTCACCGCCGCCCAAATAGCCATGCTCATCAGTGGCAAAGTAGAAGGTGATGCAAACGCATCTGTAGCCTCCTTCGGAAAAATTGAAGAGGCACAGCCCGGCCAGTTGGCGTTTCTGGCCAATCCAAAATACGAGGAACATCTTTATACAACCAAGGCATCCATCATTATCATTAACGATAGTCAGGACCTGAAGCAACCTTTGCAGGCCGCCCTTATACGTGTACCGGATGCTTACTCTGCATTTGCTGCCTTGCTTTCCAAATACCAGGAAATGGCAACGCAACAATTAAGCGGCATACAACAACCATCTTATATTGCCAGTACTGCTACCTTAGGCGATAATGTCTTTGTAGCTGCATTTGTTTATATAGGCGAAAAAGTGACCATTGGCAATAATGTAAAATTGTTTGCAGGTGTTTTTCTTGGCGACAATGTAAAGGTTGGCGACAATACCATTTTGCACCCTGGTGTAAAAATTTACCATGATTGTGTATTGGGCAAAAACATAACCGTTCATGCAGGTTCCGTAATTGGTAGCGATGGTTTTGGCTTTGCCCCACAGGCAGACGGCACGTTTAAAAAAGTACCACAAATTGGCAATGTTGTAGTGGAAGATTTTGTGGAGATTGGTGCCAATGCAACAATAGACCGGGCAACAATTGGCAGCACACTCATTAAAAGCGGTGCCAAGCTGGATAACCTTATCCAGGTGGCACACAACGTAGAAGTAGGCAACAATACTGTTATGGCTGCACAGTCAGGTGTTAGTGGCAGTACCAAGCTGGGCAAGAATGTTATGATTGGCGGGCAGGCCGGCATTGTTGGCCATATAAGCATTGCCGATGGCAGTAAGATCAATGCACAAAGTGGTGTTACAAAATCCATCAAAACGCCGGGCACGGCAGTTACGGGATCGCCAGCTTTTGACTATACGGCGGCACTACGTAGCCAGTCGGTAAGCAGGAGCCTGCCGGACCTGGAAAAACGTGTGAAGGAACTGGAAAAACTGGTACAGCAATTATTGGCCGAAAAAGCAGACATCTAATCTATTTTGCCCATTTGCTTTGGGCCCCTTAACATCTTACTGGCTAACACATTCCCAAAAGCACCAGCATTATTTCATTAACCAAAAAACAAATAACGATGGCAGCAGTAAACCCGTATTTAACCTTTGCAGGCAATTGCGAAGAAGCATTCAATTTTTACAAGTCGGTTTTTGGAGGCGAGTTTGCCTTCATAGGAAAGTTCAAAGACATGCCCCCAACAGATGGCATGACTTGCCCTCCCAGCGAAGGCGAAAAAATCATGCACGTATCCTTGCCCATTGGCAATACCGTGATAATGGGCAGCGATAGCTCGGAGGCATTTGGCCAAACAACAGTAGTTGGCAATAATTTTTCTGTTTCCATCAACACCGACAGTAAAGAAGAAGCAGACAAATTGTTCAATGGACTTTCAGCAGGCGGCCAAGTAAGCATGCCAATGAACCAGACTTTTTGGGGTGCATACTTTGGTATGTTTACCGATAAATTTGGCATCAATTGGATGGTGAATTTTGATATGGTTCAGCCTCAATAAAAAGCTTTCACCATAATTATAAAATAGGCCCCATGATCATGGGGCCTATTTTATTACCGGTATATTTTATTTGAGAGGAGCTAGTCTTTCTTCTTTTTAAAAGGATTCAGGTCCTTCAACAAACCCTTGCCCGTTTCTTCCAGTTTCTTCTTACTATCGCCGCTGCTGTTGCTGGTATCTTTTGATGATAGCAATTTTTTTGCAAGCTCATCTTTAGCAGATTGCAGTACCTGTTTCTTGGCGGAATTAATCGTGTCTTTAATGGCACTCTTTGCACTGTCCACTTTTGCCTGTGCAAAACTGGTAGCCTGCTGCTTCAGGTCCTGTGCAAGGCTAGTAGCTGATTGTTTCAAGTCTGTTTTAATGGTTGGGTTGGTAATGGAACCACCCATTTTAATCTGCACAGGCACAACATCGCCCACTTTTATTGGCACGCCTTTATTACTGGCCTGTGTTGCCAGGTTATTCACAAATGCATTGCCTTTATCGCCCATCAAAGCCCTTGGCAATTTCATATTAATGGTATAATCCATGGATTGGTTTAAACCATGCAGACCGCCTATCTCCATTTCAATATCTTTTACTTTAACTGTAAAGGGCTTTACCAATACTTTGCCGTTTGCAAATTCAAAATAAGTCTTAATGTCTTTGGCCGAGACGTTTTGCAAGGCCGATACATTCAAGGTTTGCGACAGTTTTTCAATGGGCTGAAATTTGCTGAGTACGCCTTCAATCATCAATGCATTGCCAACACCCGACAATGTATTCAGGTCAGGCATCATGTTATCGCCCAGCTTTCCTGTTAATGTTAATTGCGAGCTTAATTTACCCGCCAGGAACTTGCCAATTGGCATCAATTTCTGCACGGTGTTGAATGCCAGGAAAGTTTTCTGTATGTCCACATTCTTCACATCATAGTTCAATGCAATATCCGGTTTCTTTTTGCTTAGTTTGGTTGAGTAGTAACCACCCATTTCAATGGTTCCATCCAATGCATTACCTTTTACATTGTTCAGTTTTACGGTTTCATCTGCAAGCAGCAAAGAGCCGGTAAGGTTTGCAATATCAAGGTTGTCGTAATGAACTTTATCTATTGCAGCATTTACTGTTACATTCAAATTTGCAGGCACGGCAAATGGCGTTGCGGTTGCCGTATTTTTATTTGTGGTATCTGTTGATACGCCCATCCATTCGTTCAGGTTCACATTATCTGCCTTTGCATTCAGCACACCGTCCAATGGCTTGTTCTGTAAAGCATAGGCCAATAGATTGTTTACATAACCATTGGCCGAAAAATTGGTTTTCATAAACGTGCCGGCAACATTGTTCAGTGTTACATTCTTGGGGTTGAATGTCATTAATAAGTTACTCAACGCAACACCCGTTGGGTAATCTTTTGATGCATATAAAAAATTGTTCAGCCCTATTGTACCAGCAGCCGTAAACCCATTAAGCTGTTGTTGCTGCATGGCATTTACCCTACCTGCAACAGTAGCATCTGCATTCAATAATCCCGTCAGTTTTGTTCCGGGTTCCAGTTTTACAAACTGGGTAATGGCAGAAAGGTCAACCCTGCCTTTTGCAGCAGCATCTACAAACATATCGCTTACAGGGTCCTTCACCAGCAGCCTGAAATCGAACGGGTCGTTGCCCAATTCAAGATGCCCTTGCGGAATGTTTACTACCGTGTGGTCGGTTACGCCGTCGGGGTTGTTGACCTTTACATTAAAGTTGATATTCTGTACGGATTTGGGCAGGTCTGGGTATTGAAAAAAACCATTCTTCACATCAAGGTTTATGTTATAGGCCGGAATCTGCGTATTGCTATACGTACCTTTTACAAACCCGTTAAAAATAGCCTGCCCGCTTGTTTTGATGGAAGCAAAATTGTTCTGGTAAATAGCAGGCACAAATGAAAGGATGTTTTTAAAATCGGTTGATGGGGCCTTGAACTGCACATCCATATTATAGGTGGAATCGTTTACCAGTTGAAAGAATCCATTGGTGCTTAACTGCAACTCATTCAATTTTATCTGCTCGGTCGAGAAGCTGTACTTGTTATTTTTCGCATCCACCTGTATGGCCGCATCGATACTTGTTTTTACTTTGTTCAGGTAAGGTATGCCGCCGTATGTAACATTTACTTCATCGGCCGTTGTTTTTGTTTTCAAGGTAAACTGGTCGGCCGTAAAGTCGCCACTGCCTTCATGGTTCAAATTGGTAACCGTGCTGCTCATGTTGCCAACCTTGTCAACATAACTTATATACCCTTTGTTAATGGAATATTTTTCCAGTTCCATTTTAAAAGGCTTGCTGGCAGTTGTATCTTTTGTGGCGGTTGAATCCGGTTTTACAATATCCCAGTTGGCTTTTCCATTTGCATGTACTATTGCATGAATGCGTGGTTCATCCAGATTGATCCCATAAATTTTGATGTCCTTTCCTTTTATGGCACTTATCAGGTTCAGCGATACATCCAACTGTTTTACGGCAATCAGCGTGTCTTCTGCAAATTCATCCAAACCCACTACTTGCAGCTCATTCAAACCAACCGATAATTTGGGAAAGTGGCGGAACAGGGAAATGTCCACGTCTTTAAAGTCAACCTTTGCATGCAAACTTTTGTTGATTTCTGTTTTTACAATGTTTACAATTTTTCCTTTAAAAACAATGGGAAGCAAAAAAGCCAATACAATCAATACCAATAAGGTGATGCCAGTGTACTTAAAAAATTTCTTTATCATGGGTTTTCGATTAAACAAAGCGTTGAAAATGGTTATCGGCTTGCTAAAAATCTATCAGAATCTGTTTAAAAATAGTTATAAAACCAGTCAGGCTATTTTTGTTTGCCTTGTACAGTCACAAATCGTTCCAAAATAATTTGAATGGCTTTTTAGGGCATGTAGGTAGCTTCGTTGGTAAAGCTTATTTTTGCCCGATTATTTTCCGGCTGTCCTTGGGTGCCTAACATGCCCATCTCAATCGGTTACCAAAAACATATACAATAGCAATGGACGTAAATTTCAATCCCGATAAACAGCATACACTGAGCAATGCCGTAAGTATCAGCGGTACCGGACTACACACAGGTGTATTGGTAGATATGACTTTGAAGCCGGCAAACCCTGGTTTTGGTATACAGTTTCAACGGATAGACCTGCCGAACCAGCCCATCATCAAAGCAGATTGCGACTTGGTAACCGACACCAGCCGCGGCACAACCTTGCAGGTTGGCGATGCAAAAGTGAGCACGGTGGAGCACGTGCTGGCTGCATTGGTAGGCATGGGAATAGACAATGTACTGGTTGAATTGAACGGCCCGGAAATACCCATCATGGATGGTAGTTCGGCCCCGTTTATAGACCTGATTGAAGAAGTGGGCGTATTGGAACAGGATGCTGCTAAAGCATGGTACAGCATTGATGAGAACATTTACCTGTACGACGATACCAAACGTGTGGAAATGGTGGCCATGCCCGCTATTGATTACCAGATAACCACTTTGATAGATTTCAATAGCCCTGTTTTGGGTACGCAACATGCCGGCCTGAAAACCATCAAGGATTTTAAAACAGAAATAAGCCCCTGCCGTACTTTTTGCTTCTTGCACGAACTGGAGGCCCTGATAGATAATGACCTGATTAAGGGTGGCGACATCAACAATGCCATTGTTGTGGTTGATAAACCTGTAACAGATGAGGAAATGACACGTTTGGCCAAAGCGTTTAAACGTGACAAGATTGAAGTAAAGAGTGAAGGTTACCTGAACAACCTGGAGCTACGCTTTCCCAACGAACCTGCAAGGCATAAACTATTGGATGTTGTGGGCGACCTTGCCCTGATCGGTTACCCCATCAAAGCAAGGATCATTGCCAACCGCCCGGGCCATAGTACCAATGTGGAGTTTGCAAAAAAAATAAAACAGTACATCAAGAAGAACAAGAGCGTTAAAGATGTGCCTGTGTACAACCCTACTTTGCCGCCTGTTTACAACCTGCAGCAAATAGAAAAAACATTGCCGCACCGTCACCCATTTTTATTGGTTGATAAAATAATAGAACTTACAGATAAGCATATCATTGGTGTAAAAAATGTTTCGTTCAACGAATGGTTCTTTCCCGGGCATTTTCCCGGCAACCCAATCATGCCAGGTGTTTTACAAATAGAAGCACTGGCCCAAACAGGTGGCATACTTTGCATCAATACCATGCCCGAAGGCCAGTACGATACCTATTTCTTAAAGATCGACAACTGTAAGTTCAAACAGATGGTACGCCCCGGCGATACCATGTTGCTGAAAATGGAGTTTGTAGGCCCTGTACGCCGTGGCATTTGCGAAATGCGTGGCACTGTTTACGTTGGCGGCAAAGTGGCTACCGAAGCAGACCTGGTGGCACAGGTGGTTAGAAGAAGTTAGTGGCCATGCAGCAAATAAACTGCTGTAACTGACTTAACTTTAACCATAACAATATTCGTTTATCAACAGTATTTGCATACGTTCATCCACCCTTTGAAAAACAAAAGCCATAAAGAAAATCAAGTACAATGACCCATCCTTTTACCTATATCGACCCGAATGCAAGAGTGGCTTCCAATGCCAAGATAGATCCGTTTACCGTTATTCACGGCGACGTTCATATTGGCGAGGGCACTTGGATTGGCAGTAACGTAACCATTATGGAAGGCACAAGAATCGGCAAAAACTGCCGTGTGTTTCCTGGTGCGGTACTGGGTGCAATACCACAGGACCTGAAATTCAGCGGCGAAAAAACAACGGTTGAAATTGGCGACAATACCACCATCCGTGAATTTGTGACCATTAACCGAGGCACGGAAGACAGGGGCAAAACAAAGGTGGGCAGCAACTGTTTAATCATGGCCTATAGCCATATTGCCCACGACTGTATTATTGGCAACAATTGCATCATGAGCAACAGCGTGCAGGTAGCAGGGCATGTGGTGGTGGGCGACTGGGCCATTATTGGTGGCGTAAGTGCCATACACCAATTTGTGCATGTGGGGCAGCACACTTTTATTGCAGGTGGCAGTCTGGTAAGTAAGGATGTGCCTCCGTTTATTAAAGCGGTACGCAACCCGTTAAGCTACGGCGGCGTAAACAGTGTGGGTTTAAAACGCAGGGGCTTTAGTTTGGAGCAGATAAATCACATCCTTGATATTTACCGTGTTATTTACAACAAAGGCTTCAACACATCGCAGGCAATAGATTTTATTGAAGAAGAAATATCCGCAAGCGATGAGCGTGACGATATTGTAACTTTCATCCGCGAAAGTGGCCGTGGCATCATCAAGCGTTTTACCAAAGGGGCCAACGACGAGGAATAATAGGTTAGGCATTGGGTTTTATATAGCCAGCCATTGCACATGCATTGAACTTTACTGATGCCGATAATTATCGGGACACCCATCAACGTTCGGCACATTATTGAACAAACATGAGTACCAGCAGCCCCGAATTAAAAAAGCAGCTTAGCAGCAACCCTTTAAAAGATGGGGGCATTGTTGTAGAACTGACCAACACGGGCAAGCGGTTCAATAGGGACTGGATATTCCGTAAATTCAATTATCGATTCGAGGCAAAAAAATCCTATGCTGTTACCGGCCCCAACGGTAGCGGCAAAAGTACCCTGCTACAGGTAATTGGCGGCGCCACCAACCAGAGTGAGGGGACAATAGAATACCAAATTCCAAATAGTAAATTCCAAATACCTACCGAAGAAATTTACAATCATATTTCCATTGCTGCACCTTATTTGGAAGTAATTGAAGAAATGACGGCAGCCGAATTTTTACAGTTCCATTCAGCCTTTAAACAGCTCACACATTCCATAAAAGAAATACTTGACATTATTGGGCTGGAGAAATCTGCTAACAAACAGATACGCTATTATTCATCGGGCATGAAACAGCGGGTAAAGTTGGCACAGGCTATTTTTACAGATACGCCTATTTTGTTGCTGGATGAACCCTGCACCAATTTGGACAGAACGGGTTACGACCTATACCATCAACTCATAGAAAATTATTGTGGCAATAAATTGATTATTGTTAGCAGCAATGACGAAAATGAAATAGATTTTTGTGAGGAAAGGTTGAGTATTTTGGATTGGAAGTAAATGACAAGATAATGGTAAAGGGCAAGCTTAGTTTTATACATACGCAAATACTACTTGTATTTGGGTGGCTTTTTCTTTCAGCAGGCTTTCTTTTAATGCTTTATTTTTTTGTTGATAAAAATGCATCTCTAAACAGTAATTTGATGATTGGGGGATTTGCCCTTTCAATGCTTGGCTCAGCATGTATCATTGGATTTATTGTATCTATTTATCATTTAGAAATAGTCCATCAATGTATAATACTGAAAAAGGAGTTTTCTACAAGAAAAATTAGTGCATCTGAAATTGAATCGATTGATTTATTGGTTTGCAATGGATGGAAAATTGGATTTAAGTTGATACTTACAAGTGGGGAATCAATTTTTATTGAAGATGTCAATTACAGGAACATCGGAGAAATCAGAGACTGCTTACAAAATCAATTTAGTAGTAAAATCATACCAATCATTAATCCTACTGCTATTGTTTCTCATAATTGGGAAGATAATAGTTCGGTACAGTTTTCAAACAATCCTCTTTTATGTTCTAATGGGATACTATTTTGTATCATAGTAGTTTTTTTAGCTATTGTTACAGCAACTTATTTTTCAGATTTATCCTTACCCCTTGTTTTGGTTGATCTCTATTTTATCACTATTTTTTATTTAGGAATGGGGTTTCAAATGTTTTATTTTACTTTTTCAGCAAACGAGTTGATTATAAAAAATCACATATGGTTTTTCTATAAAAAAAACTATAGTCTAGATGAAATCCTTGCAGTACATTTTGATGCATTTGCAGCCAGAGGGGAAAGTGGCCTTAAGATTATTTTAAAAAATTACAAAAACAAATGTTTCGTGGCTAGTAGTTTACGAAAAAAGACATGGAAAGCCTTGTTTGCTTATTTTAATAGTAGAGGGATTCCAGAAATAAATCCGGGCTTAAAAGATAAATTCCTTTCATGAAAAAAGTAGGTTACTTAAAACCCAACAATTAGTAATATAGCATCATCTCCTGCTCGCTATCAACAAACTCAAATCCGTAAATTTCAAATCAAATTTCTGGCTGATGTAAAAATCGGTCAGTGCCCCTTTAAATATGTAAATGCCTTCACGCATGTTAAAGTTGTGCCATACAATTTCGTCCATGCCACCTTCATCGCTTATCTGCAAAAGCAACGGCATCAATACATTGCTGATGGCCTGGCTGGCGGTACGTGCAAAGCCACTGGGTATATTGGGTACGCAATAATGTATTACATCATGCTTTAAAAAAGTGGGATTTTCATGGCTGGTCAGCTCGCTGGTTTCAAAGCAACCACCACGGTCAATGGCCACATCCAGTATAATACTGCCCGGCCGCATGGCAGCCACCATTTCTTCCGTAACAACAACTGGTGCACGGCCAAATTCATTGCTCATGGCACCAATGGCCACCTCGCAGGAACGCAATTGTTTGGCCAATATTTTAGGTTCCAGCACACTGGTCCATACACGCTGACCAAGGTTGTTCTGCAACTGTTTTAATCGGTACACATTGTTGTCAAACACTTTTACGCTTGCACCCAATGCCAAAGCATTCCTGGTTGCCACTTCGCCTACAATGCCTGCACCAATTACCACCACTTTTGTGGGCGGTATACCGCTAATGCTACCTAACAACACACCTTTGCCCTTGTTGAAGCTGCTTAGGTACTGACCCGCAATCAGCATCAATGCACTGCCTGCAATTTCGCTCATGCTGCGTACAATGGGGTAAGTGCCGCTATCGTCTTTGAGGTTCTCATAGCTCAATGCGGTAACCTTACGTTCCATCATTTTTTCTACAATCTCTTTCTTTAAAGCAGAGTAGTGAATGGGTGAAATAATCGTTTGGTTCAACTGCAGTAAAGACAGGTCCTCATCAACAATGGGTGCACTCTTTACCAGTATAGGTGCCTTGAAAACATCTTCCCTATTGTACACAATATTGGCACCAGCCTCACTATAATCCTTGTCCTTATAATGGCTGCCCTCGCCGGCATTATGTTCTACCGTAACGGTATGCCCATTGCTTACCAGCACACCTACCGCATCCGGGCTTAGCCCGATCCTGTTTTCTTGGAAAGCAATTTCTTTGGGTATGCCAATATGCATTTTTGCACCCGAAGGTTTTATATCCAAAGTCTCTTCCAATGTTTCGTAGCTGAACGATGTGGAAATAACAGGTTTGCTTGTGGCCATTACTTGTACTTGTAGGTTGAATGATAAAATTACTTTTATTTGGGCAAACTCCTATTCCTCATCCTGCGGTGTGAATATCCTTCTGGTTGCTGCATCCAAAACCTCTATATGGATATGCAATGTATCATCGGGCAATAGGCCGGCAGCCTTTTCAGGCCACTCCACCAAACAGAAACCACCGCTCAGCAATGTGTCTTCTACACCCGCCTGCATGGCTTCCTCCTCATCCTTTAAACGGTACCAGTCCATATGATAAACGGTTCCGGCAACCGGGCTTTGATATTCATTGATGATGGCAAAAGTGGGGCTGCTGATTGCATCTGTCACTTCCAGCGCCTCGCAAAGTGCATGTACAAATGTTGTTTTGCCCGCACCCATTGGTGCATGCAGGGCCCATATTTTATGCTGCTTGTTTTTTTTCCAAATGGCCTGGGCCACCTGTTTTATCTGTGCCAACTGAAAAATTGCATCCATAGGGCAAAGATAAATTCCACAACCCGAAAGATGCCAATTTTTAGTAAGGGGTAAATTTGTTGGTGCAACTAGGCTCATCCCCTCTTTGGAGGGGCAAAAGTGAACATAAATTATTGATGCTTTTGAAAGGGGTGGGTAATACTATGTAAGCAAAGTTCAACGATGTGCAATAGTACATGGGTGCGACGCCAGTAAAGTGGAAGCATGATTTAAAGCCGGTTACCTAAAAAATAGAACATGGAAAAAGTAAACATAAAAGTAAGCGGAATGGACTGTGCCACCTGTGCATTGTCCATAACCAAATACCTGCAAAAAGAAGGGCTGCAAAACGTGAAAGTGAATTTTGTAAGCGGAGATGTGAGCTATGAAAAAACTGGCGAAATAAATGTGGAGAAAATTGAGAAAGGCATTGAAAGCCTGGGTTACCATGTGGCCGGAGAAGACCATCATGACCATGCAGGCCACAACCATGCCGACCATGCAAGCAATGCATCGCCCATATTACCATTCTTAAAAAACCATTGGCATAGGTTCATATTTTGCATGGTATTCACGCTGCCATTGTTTGTGGCACATATCATACATATTCATGCATTGATGAACGAGTATGTGCAACTGGCGTTAACAATACCCGTGTTCATCGTGGGTATGGATTTTTTTGGACGAAGTGCCTTACGCAGTACATTAAAGGGCATTCCCAACATGAATGTATTGGTAACACTTGGAGCCGTTTCGGCATTTGGTTACAGCATTTACGGAATGGCTATTGGCAAAGCACATGAGTTCATGTTTTTTGAAAGTACCGCTACCATTATAACACTGGTGTTCCTGGGTAATTTTTTGGAAGAACGTACCATTGAAAAAACACAGGAATCTTTAAAGCAATTGGCCGTATCTAAAAAGATCATGGCCAACATGATTGCTTATGATGCGGAACACAACGAACATATTTTTCCTATTGAAAGCAAAGACCTTAAAGTGGGTGACTTGTTGCTGATAAAAAGCGGCGAGTATGTACCTATGGACTGCAAGATATTATCCGGTGAAGTGGATGTGAACGAGGCTATTATTACAGGTGAAAGTGTACCCATTCATAAAGTGATGAAAGATGGACTGATTGGCGGCAGCATTGTGGAAAGCGGCAACGTAAAAGCAATGGTTACCGCTGCCGGAGAAGACACTGTGCTGGCCAACATCATAAAAATGGTACAGGATGCACAAACAGAAAAACCGCCCATGCAACAATTGGCCGATAAGATCAGCGGCATTTTTGTACCAACCATTTTAGGCATTGCCATACTGACCGTATTAGGCAACTATTTTGTGGCCCATGTAACATTTGCTGAAAGCCTGTTAAGGGCAATTGCCGTTTTGGTAATTGCCTGCCCTTGTGCCATGGGGCTTGCAACGCCTGCTGCCATTGCCGTTGGCCTGGGACGTGCAGCCAAGCATGGTATATTGTTCAAGAATGCCAAAAGCCTGGAAGTGTTTAAAGACATTAAGCAAGTAGTGTTTGATAAAACAGGAACATTGACAACCGGGAAGTTTCAGGTTGCAGGTTTCAAGTTTGAAGTTGGTAGCGAAGAAGAATTTAAACGGATGGTGTATTCAATGGAAAAATACTCCAACCACCCTATTGCCAAAGCTATTGCCAGCGAATGGAAAATAAAAGATGATATACGTTGGGCAAAGATTGAAGAAGTGAAAGGCTTTGGTATGAAAGCTATTGATAAAGAAGGCAACGGGTATGCTGCATCGTCTTACAAAGGTGTTGAACAGTTAACCAAAGAAGACCAGCACAATATCTATATCACAAAAAATGGTGCATTGATTGGCTGGGTTGATGTTGCTGATGAAATAAGGGAAGAAGCAAAACAGATTATTACAATGCTTCATACAAAGAACATCAAGACTGTTTTGTTGAGTGGCGATAAAAAAGAAAAATGCGATGCCGTTGCCAAACAGTTAAACATTGATGAAGTATATGCAGAGCAAACACCCGAACAAAAGATAGAACAAGTTGGAGCATTTACAGCACAGATGCCAACCGCAATGGTGGGTGACGGCATTAACGATGCCCCTGCTTTGGCCAAAGCCACCGTTGGTATTTCATTAAGCGATGCATCGCAAATAGCGGTACAAAGTGCACAGGTTATTTTAATGCATCATGGGTTAAAGAACCTGCCAATGGCATTGGGATTAGGCAAGCACACGTATATCACTATTAAAGAGAATCTGTTTTGGGCCTTTGCCTACAACATAGTGGCAGTACCTGTTGCAGCGTTTGGGCTATTGGGTACGTATGGCCCAACGTATGGTGCATTGATTATGGGATTAAGCGATGTTGTACTGGCCGTTAATAGCATCAAACTAAAATGGAAAAAAGTGCTGTAGGCTTCTTAATAACATACCGATTGATAAACACCTGGCGTTATACCTTCGGCTTTTTTAAAAAGTCGGACAAAATAATTCACATCGCTAAAACCGCATTGCAAACTTACGTCGCCAATACTGTTCTTATGGTTGGTCAATAATTGCTTGGCCAGTTTTATACGCTCTTGGTTAATATAGTCCAACGGCGTTATGCCAAACTGTTCCTTGAACCATTTAAAAAACATGTTACGGCTAAGACATGCTTTTCTGCTCAACACATCAATGGCAATTTTTTCGGTAAGATGCTGCTGTATATAATCCAGCACATGATGCAAACGGCTGCTATTGCTGTTCAATGCCGCCTGTTGCGAAACCAGTTGCAAACATTGGCTCTGCATTAAACGGATCAATAATTCTTTTAAGTTTAAATCTGCATAAATATTCTTCGCAACATCCTTGCTGCTGCAAATGCTGATGAGTTTGTTCAGCGATCCGGCAATATCGTTGTTGTTATCAAAATGGTATTGGTTAAACTGTAGTTGCCAATCATATTTCTCATCACCTGTATTGTAGTAATTATTCAGGTAATGCAAAGTGCTGTCAACATACGTTGAATCGACCGTTAATGCAATACATTGAGAAGGGTTCTTCTCTTCCGCTTCGGGAAAATCGATTACCATAGTTGCATTGGCTGGAACAATAACGGTTTCGCCAGGCATATAATCAAAAGCTGGGTCATCAAACAGATGCATGATTTTCTTGCCCCGCACCATTCCTGTAACCACCAGGTCAGTAAACGTTAGCGGTACTTGATAGGCTTGCTGGTACGATTCAAAAACATTCAGTTCGCAATTGTTCAAATTAAACACACGCCTGTTCTCTACCAACGTTTGCAGGTATTTGGGATGTGTCAGTTCAATATTGTTCAAATGCTTTTTAACAGGCATGGCAACGGCTTAATCGCTAAACAAGTTTACTGCATTTTTATGTACCTGTTTTGTTAATGGTACAATTGTGCTATAAATAAGTACGATAGTTATCATCAATAGCAAAATTGTTTACAAGCTTAGCACAATTATTTAACGATTAAAACGCTTGAACCATGAGTACAGTTACAGAGGCCAAACCTGCTGCATCAACTATTGCAGCTAGGCCAGCATTCAAATCAAAATACGACCATTATATTGGCGGCGAATGGGTGGCACCCAGCAGCGGTGAATACTTCGACAATATTTCTCCATTGGATGGAAAAGTATTTACACAGGCTGCCCGTGGCAATGCACAAGACATAGAAAAAGCCATAGCCGCAGCCCATACCGCTTTTGAAACATGGGGCAAATCAGGTGCAGCTTACCGCAGCAACCTGTTATTAAAAATTGCACAGATCATAGAAGACAATTTAGAATATCTAGCCATTGTAGAAACAATCGACAACGGCAAGGCCATCAGGGAAACACGTGCTGCCGACCTTCCATTGGTGATTGACCATTTCCGCTATTTTGCAGGTGTGCTGCGTAGCGAAGAAGGCACCATCAGTGAGCATGATGAAACAACTGTGAGCATTAATTTACATGAACCTATTGGTGTGGTTGGACAGATCATTCCCTGGAATTTCCCACTGCTAATGGCCACTTGGAAAATAGCACCGGCATTGGCCGCAGGCTGCTGCATTGTGGTGAAGCCAGCAGAGCAAACGCCTACCAGCATCATGTGTTTAATGGAACTGATTGGCGATGTGTTGCCTAAAGGTGTGCTGAATATTGTTACAGGTTTTGGTGTGGAAGCGGGCAAGCCATTGGCACAATCGCCCAATGTAAACAAAGTGGCATTTACCGGCGAAACAACTACCGGTCGTTTAATTATGCAATACGCTTCAGAAAATTTGATTCCTGTTACGATGGAACTGGGCGGCAAAAGTCCCAACATATTTTTTGAATCTGTTGCCGATGCCGATGATGACTTTTTTGACAAAGCCGTTGAAGGTGCAGTCATGTTTGCTTTGAACTCCGGCGAAATATGCACCTGCCCCAGCAGGATACTGGTACATGAAAACATCTATGAAAAATTCATGAAAAAAGTTATCCAACGCACGAATGCCATTAAGCTGGGCAACCCATTGGCAGCCGATACCATGATGGGTGCACAGGCTTCCGAAGACCAGTACAATAAAATTTTAAGCTACCTCGATATTGGCAAACAAGAAGGTGCACAGGTGCTGACAGGTGGCGAAGCCTTTCATCAAAACAGCGGGTTGGAACATGGCTATTACATTAAGCCAACCATTTTTAAAGGCCATAACAAGATGCGTATTTTTCAGGAAGAAATTTTTGGCCCGGTTGTTTGCGTAACCACTTTTAAAACCACCGAAGAAGCCATTGCCATTGCCAACGATACATTGTATGGTTTGGGTGCAGGCGTTTGGACACGTGATGCACACGAACTGTACCAGGTACCACGTGCCATACAGGCCGGCCGTGTTTGGGTAAACTGCTACCATGCCTACCCCGCACATGCTCCGTTTGGTGGTTACAAAAAATCGGGCTTTGGCAGGGAAACACATAAGATGATGCTGAACCATTATCGCCAAACAAAAAATATGCTCGTGTCTTACAGCAAACAAAAGCTCGGTTTCTTTTAATGGACGATAATGTGGTGACCAGCTTTGGCAATATGCATGTGGCTTCAGTGGCGACGCTCCATTCAACCACATAACATGGCTCAACTTTTTTCACCATACAGATCAGTGTAGTAAGGTTTGTTTACATAGGCCGTATCAATATATGGTACGGCCTTTTATTTGATTGTTATGACAAAGAGAATATTGATAACACCAGCGGCAGAAGCCGTGGTTGAACAATTGAAAAAAATACATGGAAATTTGATGTTCCACCAAAGTGGCGGCTGCTGCGATGGCAGCCAACCGATGTGCTTTGCAGAAGGCGATTTCAAACTCGGCAATATTGATGTTTGCTTAGGCGAGGTTGCAGGCTGCAAATTCTATATGGCGGCCGACCAGTTTGAATACTGGAAACATACGCAACTAACCTTGGACATCACCAAAGGAAGAGGTAGTAGTTTTTCTTTAGAGATACCAATGGGTTTGCGTTTTTATATTCAATCAAGAATATTTACCGATGCTGAATTACAAGAGTTGGAAGGACAACCTATTGCATCTTATGAAAACAGGTAAGCCACATCTTCTTCACTCAAAGATTTTACAAAGCCATCATCTTCTGTAACCAATTCTTCTGCCAATTGTTTTTTGCGTTGCTGCAGTTTGATGATCTTTTCTTCGATCGTATCCTTGCAAATAATTTTATAGGCAAATACATTTTTTGTTTGCCCAATGCGATGCGTTCGGTCAATGGCTTGCTGTTCTATAGCCGTGTTCCACCAAGGGTCAAAAAGAAAAACATAATCGGCAGCCGTTAAAGTTAAACCCGTGTTACCTGCTTTCAGACTGATCAGGAACAAGTGTGTATCACAACCCTGCTCTTGAAAAGCGGCTACCATTTCCGCACGTTTGGCTGGTGGCGTTTGTCCATCAAAATGAAAATATTTCATACCCTGCTTATCGCATTCCGCAGCAATCAGATGCAGCATACTACTGAATTGGGAGAACACGATGGCTTTATGGCTGCCCAATATGTTCTGCAGTTCATTCATCAGCATTTCCGTTTTAATCGAATCGCTGCTACCCTGCTGTTCTTCCACAGGCAACAGCAAAGGTGTATTGCAAACCTGCCGCAATTTCATGATGCCTTGCAGCACGGCTAGCTTGCTTTTGTTCAGTCCTTTTGTTTTAATGTCGCTAAAAATATTGCTCTTGATCTGCTCATTAATATCATCGTACACCAAGCGTTGTTTGGCGTTCATGGTGCACCACAAAATGCTTTCTGTTTTTTCCGGAAGGTCTTTGGCTACCTGTTCCTTTGTTCTGCGTAAGATAAACGGTGCAGTCATTTTTTGTAGTGCTGCAATCTTTTCTTCATCATGGTAACGGTCAATGGCATCAGCATATTCACGTTTAAAAAATTCACGGTTGCCAAACATGCCAGGCAACGCAAAGTTGAGCTGCGAGTACAAATCGAATGTATTGTTCACTACAGGCGTGCCGCTTAATGCAATATTGATGTTTGCCTGCAATGCAGTAATAGCCTTGGTAATTTGTGCAGACGGATTCTTGATGTTATGGCTTTCATCAACAACAGCTACACCATAATTGGTGGAGAAGAACTGACCATTATCTGCCCTTACCGTACCATAGCTAGTGATGATAATTTGCAGTTCATCATTCAATAAATCTTCTTCCTTTCTATTGGCTCCATGATATACCAATACGTTGATGCCAGGAGCAAATTTTTGCAATTCGTTCTGCCAGTTATAAATTAAAGAAGATGGGCAAATGATGATACTTTTTGTACCGGGATATTGATGGATATAATAAGCAAGGAAACAGATTGTTTGTAATGTTTTACCCAAACCCATATCGTCTGCCAAACAACCGCCAGCACCAACATCAGCTAACAAAGCTAGCCATTCAAAACCCTTTTGCTGGTAAGGCCTAAGCGTTGCCTGCACGGTATGTGGCACATGATAAACGGGCTCTTCCTTTGTTTGCCAGTGCTGCCATTTTTGCCACCAGCCTTTATTAATGGCCGATTGCAGGATAGCGGTATTGCCATTGCCGGTTTCCTCTGTTATGGCAAGCCAACGTGCCACTTCAATTTCATTTCCATTGATCTTGCCATGCTTAATAATGGAGGTATATTGCTGCAGCCATTCATCGCCAAAAACACCTAGGCTACCATCTTTTAACAGCACCGCTTTTTGCCCGGCAAACAAAATTTTCTGCAATTCTTTTAATGGTATTTCTTCTTTACCAAATGATGTTTGCATAGTGAGCAGCACACGGGTTTCGGTCTGTTCCTTTATCACAATTTTGGTATCGGCTTTAAAAGATGAATACTTGAAATGTTTCAGCATATCCATGCCAATAATATCAATATCCTCTCCAAGCAAATAATGATAGGCTTTCAGGAACCACTGCTTTTTTTGTGCATCGGCAAACGACAAATAGTAGTAGCCATTTTTTTGTTTCGGAAAATTTGCATGCAATGTCTCTATCAATTTCAACAGGCCCTGCTCTGCTTCCTTATTGCGTTTAATGCTGTACGCAATACCGTTCTGCTTCGTTTCAAAACTTTCAGCAAAAGCACCTTCAACCAAAAATCCATCGTATATCCATTGTGGTGTAAGCATCAAAAAGGCATTGTTCAGTTCGCTTAACAGGATGCGGTTGGTTGGCAATGCTTCAATTTCGTTCTGTGCGAAATGGTTGTTCCTATTTACGGTGTAATCCGCTTCCAGCCTGGTTAGTACATGCTCAATAAATTGCTCTGCGGATGATTGGTACTGTTCCACATGCTTTTGCAACCATTCAATGGTCTGATAATCCTTAAAGCTCAACAAAAAATATTCGTTGCTGCTTTCCAACAAAAAGTGGTACCGGTTAAAGGAAGCCAATGAATAGGAAGTCCCATTCAGTACCATATTGGTTTGTATGCCCAGTAAACCGTTTTCGTTTGTAACATCAAATTGCAATTGCGGTTTATAGGTACTGAAAATGCATGGTGCTGTTTTGTAGTTTTTCCTGTCTGCCTGCAATACTTTATGGTACCATTTCGATGTTACAAAATAGGGCTTTAGCATATTCATCAATTCGTGCAGGTGCCTAAGCATGGCGTTCTGCAAAAAGGTATCTGCATCCACACCTGCACGCTGTTTGGCATAACGTTGTTTAATAGCTGTTTTTTCTTCATCAATGCCCCGTTCAGAAAACTGCATCACAATATCTGCCGCAGGCTTGGGTAGGTTGGTATGGTTGACTTTCAGGTCCCTCCACTCAAGGCCATACGCTTCGTACGAAATACCTTGGCTGTTTTTGTGTATATGAAAGGATGCCAGTATGTAAAAAGTTTCTGTTAGCTGCTGCGGCAGCAACAATAGCCCTACTTTGGTTTCTGTTTTTTCAGTTGCCATATTCTTCAAAAATTATCGCCTCGTCTATTTATTCTTCGTTTAAAAAAGGAAGCAATAGTACGATTTTAGCCCTTTTTAGGAAATCAATTTTCTGGTGGTTTTAATGTGCAAGCAGATTGGGCAAAGCAGGATATATTTGAACAGTCTATCGCATGGTTTCACCACAAAAAATATTGCAACAATACTGGGGTCACGCTTCTTTTAGGGGTGAGCAGGAAAAAATCATTGAGGCCGTTTTGGCTGGCAAGGATGTGCTGGCCTTATTGCCTACAGGTGGTGGCAAATCAATCTGTTTCCAGGTGCCGGCATTGATGCAGGATGGGCTATGTCTCGTTATTTCGCCATTGATCGCTTTAATGAAAGACCAGGTAGAGCACTTGCAACAAAAAAACATTGCTGCAACAGCATTGTATAGCGGCATGAGTTTTTTTGAAGTGAAACAGGCATTGCAACGTGCGGCCCAAGGCGATTATAAATTCCTGTACCTATCGCCAGAGCGTTTGGAAACAAACCTCTTTAAAGAGTACCTGCACGAACTGAATATTGGTTTGGTTGCAATTGACGAAGCCCACTGCATCAGCCAATGGGGATATGATTTCCGTCCGCCTTATTTGCGTATAGCCAGCTTGAGGGAAAGCCTGGGCCATGTGCCCATGATTGCATTAACAGCATCGGCAACACCATTGGTACAGGGCGATATTGTTACAAAGCTCCAATTAAAAGATGCTGCTATTTTCCGTCAATCTTTCGAAAAGCCCAACCTTTCGTACTCGGCTTTTAAAGTGGAAAGCAAAATCAACAAAACCATCGATATACTCAACAATGTACAAGGCAGCAGTATTGTGTATTGCCGCAACAGGAAGGAAACCAAAAGGATTGCCCAGTTGTTGCAACTGCAGCATATTTCAGCAGACTTTTATCATGCAGGGCTGACACAGGAAGAAAGGAACGGAAAACAGTTGGCATGGGTGCAGAACAAAACCCGTGTAATTGTTTGCACCAATGCATTTGGTATGGGTATAGACAAACCGGATGTACGGACAGTGATCCATTACAACATACCCGATTGCCTAGAGAATTATTACCAGGAAGCTGGACGTGCCGGACGTGACGGTAAAAAAGCCTATGCCGTTTTATTGTACCATGCTGCAGATGAAACGGAACTGATGGGCCTGCCCGATATTAAATTTCCTGCCATTGCAGCTATCAAGCAAGTGTACCAGTCCATTGCCGATTACTTGCATATTGCAGTTGGTTTGGGGGAAGGCAATTATTATGATTTTGATCTACTTACATTTTGCAGCAATTTCAAACTTGATCTCTACTTGGTGATGAACACCTTGAAGATGTTGGAACAGGAAGGCCATCTGGCTTTTACAGAGTCTATCTTTATACCATCGCAGGTAATATTTACGGCCGACAAAAATACGTTGAATGATGTGGAGCATATTTACCCGCAACTGGAAAACGTGATGAAGACCTTGTTGCGTACCTATGAAGGCATTTATGAAAACAAGGTATCCATTAACGAAAAGCTGCTTGCAAAAATTTGCAGGCTTCCTTATGAGAAAGTATATGCCGACCTTCAATCGCTGCATAACTACGGCATCATTGCATATACACCACAAAAAGAAACACCACAGATTTATTTTTTGCTGAACCGGGCACCAGCACAGCATTTGCATATTAACCACGAAGCCTATCTGGAAAGAAAGAAACTGTATCAGAAACGTGTGGAAGCCATACTTCAATACCTGCATTTAAATGATAGGTGCCGAAGCCAATACATAGCTGCTTATTTTGGCGATGATGCAGTAAAACCTTGCGGTATTTGTGATACTTGCTTAGCCAAAAAAGCTGTAGATTTAACCGAAGCAGCATTTCAGGAAATCCAGGATAAAATCCATCAACATATACAAGGCAAAAGCATTACCGTAAACATGTTGCTGCAACAATTGAAACCAGTTAAGCAGGAAAAAATATGGAAAGTGCTTGATTTTTTACAGGCCGAAAAAAAGCTGACCATTAGTGATACCGGTTTAATAGAAAGCATAATAAAGTATTGAAAACAAAAAACTACATACGGCCTTTTGTTGCAGCCATTATTGGCTTGTTGCTTTTGGTGCCTGCAATTATAAGGGACCTGAAACTGGAAGCCAGTTACCCATCTGACTTGCGGAACAGGCAAATAGGTTCCAGGCTTATCAAGGATGGAAGGCTGCCCTATTTTTATCATTACAACAGTAGTGATGGCACCCGCTACCTTGACATAAAGAATTGCAATTCGTTAAGTGTGGCAAACATTACTGCAACACCTTATTTACATGAGTTGTTGCTTCCTATTTGCGACCTGCCTTTTAGGAAGTTCTCTGCCGTATGGCTGGTGCTCTGTTATGCATTGCTTATTGTAATGTACCTGCTTATGCAGAGCCTTGCCCCGCATGTTACGGCAAAGGCAATTGTATGGGTTACTGCTATTGCTTTTCCTTATACAGAAGCATGGAAAACGCATATCTATCAAGGGCAGTACTATTTGTTGGTGCCTTTTTTTCTGGTGCTTTTCTATTGGGCATTTGTACAAAAACCCAAATGGTTCAATTTATTGCTGGTGGGTTTTGCCTGCACCAGTGTAGTATTGATAAGACCTACAAGCATCCTTTTGCTATTGCCATTTGTTTTTTTGTTTAAACGGTATAAGCAGCAATTATTGGCAATGGTGGCATTTGGCATTGTTGCTTTGGCCATTGTTACAGGCAATGCTTTTCAAAGAAACCTTTGGAGCCAGTATTCAAGAGGCATTGCAGAGCATGTAAAAATCCATCAGCATCTCAACCCGGCTACGCAGTTAAATATGTCCTGCCCAGTTGTTGAAGATGTAGAGGGTTTCAATTTAAAGGTTACGGGTGCCAATATTGCCCCACCTATATTTTCGGAGTGCGGCAATTTTCATACGATATGGAAGATGGCTTTTAAGCAACAGATACCGTTAAACCTATTGTACAGTATCGAGGCAGCCATCATTGCAGTTTCGTTTCTCTTTTATTTTCTGCAGCACAAAAAAGAAAAGACATTTTCGTTGCTTAATGCCTGTATGCTTGGCTTTGCATTTACAATGGTGGCCGACCTATTTGCACCCATCAACCGGGGGCAATACAATACCGTTCAATGGCTTTTCCCCTTACTATTATTATCGCAGGTAGCATTTAGCAAGGAATTGCGTTGGTATTGTATCATTATCTGGTTAGGGTTTGCATTAAACATATTCAATCTTGGCTTCCTCAAAATGGAGCATACCATTGGTGAATATCTTATGTTGGTTGGCTGCATCTGTTTATCGCTAAAGAAGCTACCACAAGCTTTTCTTTTTACTGGTCTTTCCGCCCAGCCCCAAAGCACCTAACAGGCTTCTTGTTATAACGTTTGCTGCAGTTCTACCAACCTGTTTCAGAATGGGGTTGTCAAAAAAGCCAGGTTCTTTTTTGTCCTCTTTTTCTTGCTGTTTTACTTCTTCCTGCTCCTGTGCTTTCTTTGCTGCTTCTTCCAATTTAGCAGTCAATATTTCATAGGCACTTTCACTGTCCACTACCTCTGCATACTTATGTGCAATCTTGCTTTTGCTTACCAGGTTCTCAATCTCACCTTCGGTTAAAATATCCATACGGCTATTGGGTGCACAAAGCATGGTATGCACCAATGGGGTAGGTATGCCTTTTTCATTCAGTAAAGTCACAAAACCCTCACCAATGCCCATTTGTGTAAGCAATTCATCTGTTGCATAAAAACTTGTTTCAGGAAAATTTTCTGCCGCCTGCTTAATGGTCTTCCTGTCCGCAGCCGTAAAGGCACGCAATGCATGCTGCACTTTTAAGCCTAGCTGTGCCAATATACTTGCTGGTACGTCTTGTGGGTTCTGTGTACAGAAGAATATGCCGATCCCCTTACTTCTTATCAACTTGATGACTGTTTCAATCTGTTGCAACAATGCATCGCTTGCCTCTTGAAAAACCAAGTGAGCCTCATCAATAAATAATACCAGTTTCGGCTTGTCCAAGTCGCCTTCTTCGGGGCAAACGGCATATAATTCTGCCAACAGTTGCAACATAAATGTGCTGAATAGTTTGGGCCTGTCCTGCAAATCCATCACACGCAATATGTTTACTACACCCCTGCCATCATCACTTATACGCATCAGGTCTTCTACTTCAAAACTTTTCTCGCCAAAAAAAACTTCGGCCCCTTGTTGTTGCAGTTCCACTACTTTCCTCAGTATCGTTCCGGTACTGGTGGTAGAAATTTTTCCGTATGTTTTCTCCATTTCTTCCTTGCCTTCATCGCCAATATATTGAAGCACTTTTACAAAATCCTTTAGGTCAAGCAAGGGCATTTTGCTGTCATCGCAATATTTAAAAATCATGGCTACCAAGCCACCCTGCGTATCGTTCAGCCCTAGGATCTTGCTCAGCAATATGGGCCCAAACTCACTAACCGTGGCCCTTAAGCGAATGCCTTTCTCGTTGCTTAATGTCATTAACTCTGCCGGGTAGGCAGCAGGTTTGTACACTACATTTAGTTTGGCACAACGGTCGGTTATCTTATCGTTCACAATACCTGCAGCAGCAATGCCACTCAGGTCGCCCTTAATGTCCATCAACAAAACAGGCACACTGTTATCGCTCAACTGTTCGCTGATCATTTGCAGGGTTTTTGTTTTGCCCGTACCTGTTGCCCCGGCAATCAAGCCATGCCGGTTCATTGTTTTCAAAGGCAAGAAAATATCGGCACCAGCCACTACTTCCCCATCCAGCATACCCACACCAATCTTTACATGTTCGCCTTTAAATGTGTAGCCATTTTTAACTGCCTCAATAAATTGTTCCTGCGTTGCCATAAAAAATTTTTAAGGAAGGGAAGATATAAGAAATTTCACTTGTGTAGCATAGGCTGTACAAATTCTAATAGGCATCTGTCTCGCTTTGTGTTGCTAGCCCGGAATGCATCAACCGCCAACAGGGCTTTCAGCCGCTGTAGGGGTTTATGCACTCCAGGCTATTCACTTCATCCGATAGCTATGGGATCGGGGTTAATAAAAATGCCACACTTTTACAAGTGTGGCATCCGTTACTATACGAAAAAATATTATTTGTTGTTCGAAAATACTTTTTCAATGGTATGCATAAAGTTGGATACAGGGCCTTCCATTTTATTCGTCCTGTCATCCATGGTGGTATCATGCAACAGTTCGCCAATATGCAACGAAGCAGGCAGGTACGATAGAATATTCGTCCGCTGACCTATCAAATATGCTTTCACTTTTTCGGTATTGCCATGTGCCGTGGCTTCATCTATCACCTGCATGGCCACATTGCCTGCACGGTACATTTCGTTCTCTGCTTTCTGCGTGCCTACGTGTGCATGGTTGGCCACTGCGGTTACCACATTTTCTTTATCGTTACCAAAAATTTCATGCAGCATATTTGTAGAAGCAATTCCCCAAGTGGTCTGCCCATCGGCCTGTTTCGATTTTTTATAGATACCTGCCAGCACAGAAGTAACAACAGCCTGCTCAAACGGCGTTGCCAAAGCTTCATTATTCTGCTGTATTGGCTCCTGTGTATTAGGGCTTACTTTATGCAAAGGCTTATAGCCCATTTGCTTTTGTACGGCTTCTATGATATTGGTTGACATAACAAAGGTTTTAGTTAATAACCATAGGGAAATTATTATGCCAAATGCCTTGTTGCAACTTTGTTAAAGCAAATTTTCTGTTTGCAACTTGTAAACAGAAAAGATATATTTGATGCATTATTACAAAAGCTTCCCTTATTGAACTGATACTTCTACATTGTTTTGTTCCTATTTGATTTTATTGGATGTATGTATCCTGTGCCGCATGGCACACCGCATCAAAAAAACAAGCTTTATACACCTTAAACTTTTAATAAATGCCAATAGCCAATATACTTTGGGTTGATGATGAAATGGAAAGCCTGCAAAGCCAAAAGATGTTCCTGGAAAACAAGGGCTACCATGTTACTTCTTTCAGCAACGGCTTCGATGCAATTGATTATGTAAAAGACAATATCGTTGATGTGGTATTACTGGATGAAAGCATGCCCGGTATCACTGGCTTGGAAACATTGGCAAAGATCAAAGAGATCAACCAGCAGTTGCCCATTGTAATGATTACCAAGAACGAAACGGAAAGCCTGATGGAAGAAGCCATTGGCAGCCAGATTACGGATTATTTGCTAAAGCCTGTAAACCCCAACCAGGTATTGCTGAGCCTTAAAAAAATTATCGACAACAAACGCTTGGTGGCAGAAAAAACAACATCCAGCTACCAGCAACAGTTCAGGGACCTGTTCATGGCATTGAGCGATAATCCTGACTATAACCAGTGGATGGAAATATATAAGAAGCTCGTGTATTGGGAACTGGAGATGGAAAAAAGCGATAGCCCCGAAATGCAGGAAATATTCGCCTCGCAAAAGCAGGAAGCCAATCTGGAGTTCTTCAAGTTTGTAAGTAAGAACTATGCAAAATGGATGAACCCCAAAAGCAGCGAGGCACCCATTATGAGCCACAACCTGTTTCAGTATAAAGTGTTGCCACATGTGGAAAAAGGCACGCCTACTTTTTTTATATTGATTGACAATTTGCGGCTGGACCAATGGAAGACCATACAGCCCATTTTTGCAGAAAGCTTCCGCATACTGGAAGATGAAACCTTTTACTCCATTTTGCCCACGGCCACACAATACAGCCGTAATGCCATTTTCAGCGGATTGACACCGCTGGAAATTGAAAGGCAGTTTCCCGTTCAATGGAAAAACGATGAGGAAGAAGGCGGCAAGAACCTGTTTGAGGAGCATTTTTTCAGGGCACAACTGAAACGCTACCGGAAAGACGATGTAAAAGCCAGCTACACCAAAGTAGTAAACCACAACGATGGCCAGCACCTGGTAAACAATATACACAACATGCTGGGCAACGATCTTAACGTTATCGTGTACAATTTTGTGGACATGCTAAGCCATGCCCGCACCGAGATGGAAGTGCTAAAGGAGCTTGCCAGCGACGAAGCCAGCTACCGCAGCGTTACCAAAAGTTGGTTCGAGCATAGTGCCCTGCACCAGGCATTAAAGAAAATAGCCGACAAAGGCATTAAGCTAATTGTGGCCACCGACCACGGAACGGTGCGTGTAAAAACGCCTTACAAAGTAATTGGCGACAAACAGACCACTACCAATTTGCGGTACAAACATGGCCGCAACCTCAATTACGAGGCCAAAGAAGTACTGGCATTTAAGGACCCACGGGAAGCCGGCCTGCCCGTGCCTACCGTAAACTCCTCGTTCATTTTTGCCAAAGGCGATGGCTTCTTATGTTACCCCAACAATTACAACCACTATGTAAATTATTACCGTAACACTTTCCAGCACGGCGGTGTAAGTTTGGAAGAAATGATTGTGCCCGTGGTAAAAATGATGAGCAAATAGTTGACAGACAGGGAGACGGGAGTTGGCAGCCAATACCTGTAAACTGTCATCTTTGCTGCCGTTACCTCCTATAAACCCCAATAAAGTAATCCACTTCTGTGTATAAATCAAAAAGCCAAAAAACTGCCACTGGGTTAATTTTGAAGCAATAGTAAATTGGAGCATGAAGTACAATCAGACCACGTTAGATAAATTGGGCGATATTTTGGGCGAAAGCGACTACACGGTACGTTACGAGCGTGGTACTTTTCAAAGTGGCTGGTGCCTGCTTGAGGCAAAGCGTATGGTGGTACTCAACAAATTCCTCAATGTAGAGGGCCGCATCAATACCCTACTGGAACTCATTCCGCAATTGCAAATCGAGTTCGATAAACTCACCCACAACAGCCAGAAATTGTACGACGAGGTAATGGCCAACTCCCTGGTGCACCACTAAAAAATACAACCATTTTACGGCTGTCATTAGCAGTCAATTTAGCATAATCCGTCCGGCTATCCGTTACTACGCCGCCACAGGCCACTTCACAGGGCTTCAGCGTGGTATCCACTGCTATCCGGCAGCAGGATCATGATCCTGTAATATATCATCAGGCGGTAAATAATCACTTAAGAATATCCATTTTTAGCATGTAGATTTGGGCGTGCTTACACCACCGCTTCATATTACATTTTTGGGCACTGGCACCAGCAGCGGCGTACCCATGATTGGCTGCAGTTGTGCCGTTTGTACCTCAACCAATAAAAAAGACAAAAGGCTACGCAGCAGCATACTGGTGCAATCGCCACAAACCAGTTTGGTGGTAGATACCACACCCGATTTCCGTTACCAGATGCTTCGCATCAACAACAAAAAGCTGGATGCAGTGCTCTTTACCCATCCGCATAAAGACCATATTGCTGGTCTTGATGATATACGGGGCTATAATTATTTCCAGCAAAAGCCCATGCCACTGTATGCTAACCAGTTAACCGCCGATGCCTTACAGCGGGAATTCAGTTATGTGTTCAGCGACAAAAAATATCCGGGCATACCCGAAATAATTCTACACACCATTAACCAATCTTCCTTTACTATTGATGACATTTTCATTCAGCCTATTTTGGCTTGGCATTTAAAAATGCCCGTATATGGTTACCGCATAGGCAACTTTACTTATATAACAGATGCCAATAGGATAGACGAAGCTGAAAAGGAAAAAATAAAAGGCTCAAAAGTACTGGTGTTAAATGCCCTACGTAAAGAAAAACATATTTCGCACTTTAACCTCGAAGAAGCCATAGCAATGGCACAGGAGCTGGATGCGGAGCAAGTGTACCTTACACATATCAGCCACCAGTTGGGCAAGCATGAAGATGTAAACAATGAACTTCCCCCAAATATCCGTTTGGCTTATGACGGGTTAACCATAGATGTATAACCTCTTTTGAATACTCAACCTTAAAACGTTGTTTATGAAAAAGATTCTGGCAGACTATTTTTCCTTTTCCAAAAAGGAACGGATTGCGGTATTGATCCTATTATTCCTGATTGCCGGTTTTATTGCCCTGCCCTATTTTTTTGGCGTCAAGAAAAAACCAGCAATAGCCAATACTGCTTTGCAGCAGCAAATCAGCTCACTGCAAAACAATAAGCAAAACACCGAAGCGGCAACAACTGCCAATACCGAAGGCAGCAGCCCGTACAGAAAAGAATATGCAGCAACGGGTGGCAGCCCGGTTAAATTCGAGCTGTTCAAATTTGACCCCAATACGTTGGATGAAAAAGGTTGGTTAAGGCTTGGCATCAGGGAAAAAACGGCTAAAACAATTCTCAATTACCGCAATAAAGGTGGCAAATTCAAAACACCGGAAGACCTCCGCAAAATCTGGGGACTGAGAAAAGAAGAAGCAGACAGGATTATACCCTATGCCGTAATTGTTGCAGCACAAGGTAGCTATCAACCATCAGCATCAACCTATAACAACCGCTACACGGCACCCAATAAAGGAATTGCCACAATGGTAGATATCAATACCGCAACCCCGGAGGATTTTAAAAAATTGCCTGGCATATACGGTTCGCTACCTTACCGCATCATCAAGTTTAGGCACAAATTAGGCGGCTTTATAACGGTGCAACAGGTAAAAGAAACATGGGGCATGACGGATTCTGTTTTTACAAGTATCGCTCCCTATCTGCAATTAAAAAACATGGAGATAAAGAAACTAAACATCAACACTGCAAGCGAGTTCGAGTTAAATGCACATCCATATATTGACAAGTACACAGCAAAAGCCATTATAGCTTATAGGGTTCAACATGGCAGTTTTCAATCCTTGCTTGACTTGAAAAAAATAACCATCATCAATGACGAAACATTCAATAAAATTTCGCCCTACCTAGCCATTCAATAAAATCATTTGGCGAGAAAAAACAAAGTTCTATATTTGTAAAACTAACACCCGTTAGTACGCCTCTAACAATTGCTATATCACTATAATGGTCCCGCAGAATTTTTTTGCGGGATTATTTTTAAAGCATACCATAACCATGAACTTTTTAGCTACGGAACTTACACAACAAGTGGCACAGTCTGCCAAGGATTTTGCACAGCAATTCATAAAACCGCATGTAATGGAGTGGGACGAAACACAGGAATTTCCTATCCATATTTTTAAGGAACTGGGCAAGCTGGGCATGATGGGCGTTTTGGTGCCCGAAGAATATGGCGGCACGGGCCTAAGTTATTTTGAATACAACGCCATTATACAGGAAATAGCCAAGGTTTGTGGCTCCATCGGCTTAAGCGTTGCTGCACACAATTCACTTTGCACCAACCATATACTCACTTTTGGCAACGAAGAACAAAAGAAAAAATACTTGCCCAAACTGGCCACAGCAGAATTTATTGGAGCCTGGGGACTAACCGAGCCCAATACGGGCAGCGATGCCGGCAATATGAAAACAGTGGCTGTAAAAGATGGTAACGACTGGGTAATTAACGGTACCAAAAGCTGGATTACACATGGCAAAAGTGGCGATGTGGCGGTAGTGATTTGCCGTACCGGCGAAGCAAGAACCAGCGGCAACTCCACTGCGTTTATTGTGGAAAGGGGCACACCTGGCTTCAATGCAGGAAAAAAGGAAAACAAATTGGGCATGCGTGCCAGCGAAACGGCCGAAATGGTGTTTGACAATTGCCGTATCAGTGATGCACAGCGTTTGGGCGAAGTGGGCGATGGTTTCCGCCAGTCGATGAAGATATTGGACGGCGGCCGTATTTCCATTGCGGCACTTTCTATAGGCATTGCCAAAGGTGCTTACGAAGCTGCCCTGCAATATTCAAAGGAACGCCACCAGTTTGACCAGCCAATTTCCAATTTCCAGGGCATCAGCTTTAAACTGGCCGACATGGCCACAGAAATAATGGCTGCCGACCTTTTGGTTTGGCAGAGTTGCGACCTGAAAGTACGCCATGAAAAAGTGACCAAACAAAGTGCCATGGCAAAATACTATGCCAGCGAGGTTGCTGTAAAAACGGCCAATGATGCCGTGCAGATTTTTGGCGGTTATGGCTATACCAAAGACTTTCCGGTGGAGAAGCATTACCGCGATGCCAAGCTTTGTACCATTGGCGAAGGCACATCGGAAATACAGAAAATTGTGATTGCTAGAGAAGTACTGAACGGGTAAAAGATATGCTGCATAAACAAATAAAGCCTTCGGTAACGGGGGCTTTTTATTTTGGTATATTATTTTAAACGATTTAGCGTTATATAGGCATTACCCTTTCCTTTAAATACAATGAAACGGACCGGATTTATACTTTTTTTGGCATTCATGCATTATTGCCTGCCCATACTTGCCCAAAAGGACCAAGTAGGCAATACTGTAAAACTCATTGATTCGCTCAATGAAATGGCATTCAAAGTAAAAAGGTACGATGTAATAAAGGCACTTGACTATTTGGGCACTTCGCAAAATTTATCTGCCCAGAACAATTACCGCCACGGTTTGGCCGTGGCCTATTTATACGAAGCGGGCATTTACCAGCAAAGCGGTTTTAGCAACAAGGCACTCTCCATTTATTACAAGGCATTGGAAGAAAGCAAAGCCATTAATGACAGCTTTACCATTGCACGTTGCAACGTACAAATAGCAAGTGCATTAAAAGACAATGGCGATTTGGAAGGGGCCCAGAAACTGTATATCGAATCTTTGCAAACATTCCAGAAGCTTAGTAAGTTGCAGGAAGTAATCAATACCAAAAACAGTATTGGCCAGTTGTACATGTTAAGATCCGACTATAGCCAATCGAAAAAATATTTTAACGAGTCGTTACAGGAGAGCCTGCTTATTCAATATGGTTATGGCGAAAAAAAGGCTTACCAAAACCTGGGCTTTATAGCCGTTGCCGAAAAGGATTTAATAAAAGCCAGATCTTATTTTTTATCGGCCAAAGCAATTGATGAAAAGGAAAATGATTTTTATGGATTGGCACTTTCCAATATAAATCTTGCTAAAGTTGCCAAAGAAGAAAAAAATTATACCACTTCGCTCAGTTATGGGCTAGAAGCCTTTAAAATAGCCAAACAAACCAATGCCACTGCCTTAATGGACAGTGCCATTTTTTTTATAGCCGATGCCTATAAGCAACAGGGCCAGTACAACACGGCATCTGCCTGGCAGGATACGTTAATACATATCATGCAGGTTCAAAGCGAAAAAGACAAGCAGTATGCCATCAATTTCATTGATATTTTCAAGAATCAGGAGCTACAGAAACTAGTTGCACAAAAAAAATTCCTTGAGGCCAACCAAGTAGCCAAAAGCAGGATTGTTATTATTCTGTTGGGAGGCATTATATTGATTATTGTAAGCATCATTGCTTTTATAGCCCACAAAAATTATAAGAAGCAACAGCAATTGGGTAAGGAATTACAGGCAAAAAATTCGATTATTGAGAAGAACGTTTTAACGCTTGATGAACTGAACAAGGCCATATCCGAACAGAATACCAAACTGGAAGATGAGAACAAAATGAAGGACAAGCTGCTTTCCATTATTTCCCATGATTTACGCCACCCAATGGTGAATACCAAAAGCATTGTAGAGCTGGTAAACATGGGTGTGGTTTCGCAAGAAGAAACCAGGGAACTGATGATTCAGTTAGAGAACCAGTATGTGAAGAGTATTGGGTTATTGGACAACCTGTTGTTTTGGCTGCGTGGGCAAATGAAGGGCAACAACAGGGACAAGAAGCCGTTGAGCATACACCAACTTATTAGTGGACTAATAGACGAACAGTCTATGGCTTTTCAAAGTAAAGGCATCAAAATACCGCAGCTTTTATCGGAGACACCCACCATTGTTGCAGATAAGGAAATGTTGAAAATCGTATTCAGGAACCTGATCAATAATGCCATCAAGTTTTCGCAGGTAAACGGCATCATCAGTATTCAATGGTACCAGCAAAACCGTTCCTTATATGTATCAGTAAAAGACAATGGCGTGGGCATGGATGCTGATACGTTATCTAAGGTAAATGCCAAAACCTATTACTCCACAGCAGGTACATCTAAAGAAAAGGGTACCGGTTTTGGCCTGATTCTTTGCAGGGATTTAGTGGCCAACCATAATGGCGAATTATTGATTGAAAGCGAGGTTGGTAAGGGTAGCACGTTTACGGTAAGGTTGCCCATAGATGATGAAGCAGGCAATTAGATGGAGTAACCATAAAGTAAGTTAATTCTATTGTATTTTCTGTGGCACCAACCTGCCTCCTTCCTGTCCACCCCTGATGCCACCTTCATGGTACTCTGCATCCTGGTTCACATTCCATACATCGTATAGTTCCTCGCCAGCAATAATATTCTTGGCAGCAAGCATTGCTGTCATCATGCTATGATCCTGGTTATTGTATTTATGCATTCCGTTGCGGCCAACCAGGTACAGCCCTTTATAAGGTTGCAGTCCTTGCCGTACCGTAGCAATATGTTCTTTATATAGCTGATCGTACACCGGGTATGCTTTGGGTTGCCTTACCACATAACCTTCCACTACCTGTTCTGCCTTTACCAGCCCAATCTGTTGCATTTCTTTTGTGGCTAAAGCAATCAGGGTCTCGTTGCTGCTTTGCCATAAACCATCTCCTTCAAAACAAAAATATTCCAGGCCATAGCAGGCATATTTTTGGTCGGGCACCATATAGGGGCTCCAACTTTTAAAGTTCTGTATACGGCCCACTTTTACTTCGGGGTCGTGTATATATATCCAGTTATCGCTAAAGGAATCCTTGTCGTTGCAAATCAGTACCACGGTCAAAAAGTCGCGGTAGTTCAGTTTTTGCGATGCTTCAATTGAAGCTGATGGCAACAGCGGAGTAATGGCAGTAACCAGTTCACGCATGGGTGCAGACGACAGTACATAATTGAACCCGTCGAACACTTGGTTGCCAGCGGTTATGGCCCACTGTTGGTTTTCGTAATGCAGGCCGGTAACATCACTATCCATTTTTATTTCAACACCCATGGCCAGACATTTATCCCGGCAGGTTTCCCACATCATGCCCGGTCCTTTTTTGGGGTAGCGAAAAGAATCAATCAATGTCTTGATAACATTGTCCTTGTTTGTGTCTTTGGGTTTGAAGAACGCATTTTTAATGGCACTGCTCAATGATAGCCCTTTGATACGTTGTGCAGCCCAGTCAGCAGAAATTTCCTTGCAACTAATGCCCCAGAGTTTTTCCGAATAGGTTTTGAAGAATATGCTGTATAACCTTTTGCCAAATTGGTTGCTTACCCAATCTTCAAAATTCAGCGGGTTCTTTACAGGTGCAATCTTTGCTTTCATATAGCTCAGCACACATAAGGCCGATTCGAGGAGCCCAAGTTTTTTCAATGCCTCAAAAGCAGCCAGCGGGTAGGAGAAAAAATTCTTATTGTAGTAAATGCGTGAGCTTCTGGGCCGTTCAAGCATTTCGTCGCCCAGTATCTCTGTCCAGAAATCTTCTACCTCTTTGCTTTTGGAGAAGAAACGGTGGCCGCCAATATCAAAATGAAAGCCTTTATAGTTTTCGGTGCGGGAGATGCCGCCCACATAAGTTGCTTCCTTTTCGAATATGGTTACAGGTACACCAGCTTTTGCAAGCAGATAGGCAGCAGTTAAACCAGCAGGGCCAGCACCAATAATAGCAACTCTTTTATCCATTCAGAAACTCCATTCTTTAAAGTGGGTGAAAATATCACTTACACATGAATTAGAAAAATTAGGCAGTAATTCATTTTGAATTTATTGACAGGCCCTGCCTGCTGAAAATGGCTGTACTGAAGGGATGAAGATTTTACAATAGAAGACCATTTTCATTTACTCTCTATGAAAATAAACGGCATCGGCCTGGGCGGTGCAGGTAACTACCAGGTCGTTGATGCATACATTGGGTGGCAATGTGGCACAGTAATAGGCAATATCGGCCACATCATGGGCATGTAAGGGTGTAAGTCCTGTGTAGGTCTGTTTGGCCTTTTCTTCATTGCCATGAAAACGCACCATGGCAAATTCGGTTTCTGCCGCACCAGGGTGGATTGCAGTAACTTTTATTTTATGCTGCAGCAGGTCTATCCGCATGGTGTGGCTAATGGCATCTACGGCGGCTTTGCTTCCGCAATACACATTGCCAAACTGGTACATTTCTTTTGCAGCAACGGAGCCCATATTAATGATATGTCCTTTCTTGTTTTCTATCATAAAAGGCAGCACGGCTTTGGAAACATACAACAGCCCATTTACATTGGTTTGTATCATGGTATCCCAATCGTCCAGACTAGCATTTTCAAAACTGTCCCTACCCAATGCAAGGCCTGCATTGTTTATCAGCACATCAATGTTTTTCCATTCATGGGGTATGCTGCCAATAGTGGCAGTTACTTCGTCCCTTTTCTGTACATCAAATACCAAGGGCAGTACGGCTATCCCATATTTGTCCGTTAGTTCATTGGCAAGTGCAAGTAACCTTTCCTTTCTTCTGCCAGTAACAATGCAGTTCCATTTATTGGCCGCAAATTTTTCTGCCATTGCCTTTCCAAAACCCGATGTGGCACCGGTAATCAATACAATTCTGTTCATATATATAGTTGAAGCATCCATGCCCTATTGCAACATGCAAATAAAAATGGAGAAGCTTAGATAAAAATACAAGTAGCCGGAGCAATTTATACGAAAGGTTGTCATTATTGGATCAGTACCACCGTACCTTTTCTGAAAACAGCTTTGCCTGCATAATCGGTGCCCTGTGCCATGAACACATAGGTACCCGACTGTTGTGGCGTACCGCCAAAACTGCCGTCCCAACCTTTGTCAAATTCCCTGGTCTCAAAAAGCATTTGCCCCCAGCGGTTGAATACCCTGAAATAGTCCAGCTTTACAATGCCCACACATATGGGTTTCAGTATATCATTCTTGCCATCCCTGTTGGGTGTAAAGGCAGTAGGCACAAAAATATCAGGCTCTGTTTTAAATACTTTCACCACAATATCATCCTGCCCAATACAGCCTTCTTTGGTGGTAACGAGTACATGGTATTTAATGGAGTCTGCAGTAATGTTTATGGTAGCAATGGGATTTTGCAGTGTATCGTTGTTCAAGGCAAAATTGGGTGTCCATAAAAAGTGCGTTCCCGTGCCTGCATTGGTGGCAACAAACATTTGTAAGGGTTGGTTTATTACTACGGCTGTATCTCTTCCGGCATTGGCCGTTATTGGCGGAATGACCACAACCGTTACCGTGTCTTTTACAGGTTTAGGGCAACCAACCGTATCGGTTACACTTAAAATATACAATGTTGTTTTACTAGGGCCTGCAATGGGGTGCAGTGTATTTGCATTCAACAGTGAGGCCACTGGCGTCCATGAAAAGCTGGAACCAACAATGGTTGCGTTTAACTGTATCTTATCGCCAAAGCATATTGGTGCAACATCTGTAACATTTACTTGTGGGTAAGGGGCCACTTTTACATAAACGGAATCATGGTCCTGGCATTTGCCCAAATTGGCCTTTACATAATATTTGGTGTGAATGAGTGGCTGCACCAATGGGTACTTTACGGGGTCAACCGGTACACCCGTTGATGCCGTCCATAAATAACTCAGGGCATAACTTACCGGATGCAGCCGGAATGTATCTGTTTGGCAGATGGCCGTATCCGGTCCGGCATCAACTGTTATAAAATTAAGTACGTTTACTTTTATAGAGTCTTTGTTGATGCAGCCGTTGTTGTTAACGGTTACCACATAAGTGGTTGTGTCTTTAGGAAACACAAGCGGGTTCTGCATGTTGGGGTTCACAATGGAATTGGGGGTGCTGGGGTTTGCCACCCAAGTATAGTTGCCACCATTGGCATTTGCTATAAGTTTTAATGTGTCTATGCTACAAATAAGCGTGTCTTTAAAAGGCAGTTGAATCTGCGGCTTATCTGCAACAACCAGATCGATGGTGGTATCTTTTTCGCAGCCCTTGGTATTTGTTGCGTAAAGGTGAACACTGTATGTACCAACCGCAGGATAGGTATAAGTAGGGTTGGGCAGGTAAGATGTATCGGCCAAAGTTGTCAGGTCGCCAAAATTCCATTTGGTGGTATCAACCGTACCATAAGCCGTAAAAGTGGTGCTGGTAAACTGGTATGGGTTTAAATAACAGCTACCGGCCACTGTAAATTTGGGAACAAAACCCGGAAAGACATATACTTGCTTGGAAGCAGAATCCTGACAGCCTCCAGTTGCAGTTACTTTTAGTTTTACGGTATATATGCCAATGCTGGTGTATGTGTATGGAGGAGGCTGCGGCTGGGTAGATGAGCCACCATCGCCAAAGGTCCAGAGATAGGATTGTATATTGGCTGATGGTGCCAGGTTGCTAAAGGAAAACGTAAAGCCATCGCAGGTTCTTTCGTCAGGGCCAACGTTTGGTGCAACACCCGTACAGTCGCCAATCTTTAAAATGAAATCTTTCCGGTGCTCGTTTATTTTCTGTCCGTTCCTCCATTCTTCCACAGCCACACATACTACATAGTAGCCTGCAGTAACAGGAGCCGTACCGCTTACCACACCGGTATGCGTATCAATTGAAACACCAGAACCCAAAGGGCTTGAGCTGGTGTAGGGTGGTATATAATCCAAGGATGTTAGCGACAGTACACCAGGCGGGCCTATTGAGCTAAATGGGTCTGGCACACTAGATGAGCCACTAACACCATCGTAAGCAGGGGCAAATTTGTAAGCAAGCGAATCGCCATCGGCATCGGTGGCACTGTAGTTAATGGAGAAGGGTGAGTTTTTACAAATGATTGCCGTATCCCTCACCACAAATTGTGGGCTGCTGTTATAACCTGTTGGCAATACATTGGTTCCTGGAATTGATGTGATGAATGTGCCACCTGTATTGGTTTGGGAATTTACATTCTGAATACCGAGCCTTCTTGTGTACCTCGTCCAGGCAAGCACATAACCATTGGTGCTTCTTGGCAAGTCTATTATTCCCGTCCAGGTACCTACATCGTAACAAGCATTCACATCACCCGTGAGGCAAGGATTTGCGGCAGGGTTGTTGGCTATTTGCGGGGCATTGCCCGAGAACTGGGCCGTTAATTGCAAGGATGAAAAAAATGTAAGGCCGGCAGCATTGTAAATTCCAACATTGGGTGTTTCTATGGAGAGCTCGGCACCTGAACCACCAGTAGAATTACATTGCCTGAAAAGCCTCATTGTAATACGGTACTTATCTGAATTGGGTGCTGCACCATCCCCTATCCTTTCATAAAACAATTCACCACCAGAAATATGCGTGGCAAAAGATGAAGTAGACGCAAGTAAGCAAGCAATTATTATCAGAAGTTTCCTCATACTGTATAATTCCAAAGTGGTGAAAATACAAAAGGTTTGTCTTGTACCACCTTTTACCTAAAGGTTTTAACGATTGCAGATAAAGATAAAAATCAGCCAGGCTTCGCTGCTTTGTTCGTGTAATAGGCAGGGCAACGGGTTTTGCTTAGTGTCTAGGAATATTATCTAATCAACACTACCGTTCCTTTTCTAAATACTGTTTTGCCTGTGTAGTCAATGCCCTGTGTCATGTACACATAAGTGCCACTGGGCTGTGGGGCCTCGCCCAGTAAGCCGTTCCATCCTTTGCCAACTTCATTGGTTGTAAAAATCAGTTGCCCCCAGCGATTGTAGATGCTGAAGTATTCAAATTTTCGGATGCCTACAGGTATGGGTTTCAGAATATCGTTTTTGCCATCGCTATTGGGTGTAAAGCCAGATGGCACAAAGATGTCGGGATCTGTTTTGAATACTTTTACTACAATTTCATCTTCGCCAAAGCAGGTTTCGGGTATGGTGGCACGTACCCGGTACCTGATGGAGTCGATGGTACTGTTCAACATTGCTATGGGATTGGGAATGTTCACATCGTTTAAACCCGTGGAAGGTGTCCACTTATACACCGTTCCATTATCAAAATTACATATTGCATTTAGTTGCAGTGGCTGGTTCACAACAATGCTGGTATCATTACCTGCAAACACGGTTACAGGTACTATTACGGTTACCTGCATGGTATCGTTTACTGGTTTGGGGCAGCCCAATGTGTCCCTGGATGTAAGGATGTATTTTGTGGTTTTACTCGGGCCTGCTATCGGGTTCAGTGTATTGGCATTTAACAGAGAGCTAGTAGGGCTCCATGTAAATGAGGAGCCGACAATACTGCCATGCAAAAACGCTTTGGTGCCAAAACAAACAGAAGTGTCCAGGCCAGCATTGCTAATGGGATAAGGAACCACTTTGATGAATATGGAATCCCTGTCTTCGCATTTGCCCAAATTGGCCTTTACATAATATTTGGTATTGGTTAATGGTTGTACGAGTGGATATTTTACGGGGGCCACTACTTCGCCAGTGGATGCCGTCCATTGATAGCCCAATGCCTGGCTTGTTGGATGCAGGCGGAAGGTATCAGTCTTACATATAGAAGAATCCAAACCCAGCTTAACCGTAATAAAATCAAGCACATTTACTTTTATGGAATCGGTATTGATGCAGCCCAAATTGTTCAATGTAACATAATAGGTTTGGGTATGCTTGGGGTACACCAAGGGGTTGGGTGTGTTGGGGTTGATGATATTGTAGTTGGGAGACCACGAAAAATTGCCCGTACCATTTGCAATAAGCGGCAGGGTATCTATGCTGCAAATAAGTGTATCCCTGAACGGAAGGCTGATATCGGGCTTGTCCCTTACAGGAACCGTTTTAGTAATGGTTTTTTCACAGCCTTTGCTGCTTGCAACCTGTAGCTGTACCGTTACCGTTCCGGCAACATTGTATTTATACGTGGGCGATTTTAAACTTGACACATCTGTCAGCACGCTGGGGTCGCCAAAATCCCATAGCCAATAGTTTACCGTTCCATAAGCTGCCGTAGTAACATCATTAAAAGCAAATGGGTTCTGGTAACAGTCGCCCACATAGGTAAAGTTTGGAAAGAAGCCAGGGTACACAATTACAATGGTACTGTCGTAGCCCACACAACCGTTGGGCCCTGTAACCATCAGGCTTGCCTTGTAGGTGCCGGTATCCGCATACTGATGATTTACCGTTGGAGCAGTTGATGTGTTATTGGGCGAAGATGGTTCCCCAAAATTCCATAGGTAAGAAGTAATGGCACTGGAAGTGGACTGGTTCTCAAAATGCACCGTAAAGCTATCGCATTGAATAATTTTATCGGGCAGGTCGGCCTGTATCAAATCGCAGTCCTGCACTTTTAAAATAAAATCCTTTCTATGTTCTGTAAAGGGTACGTTATTCCTCCATTCGGTTATGCAAACATTTACTACATACTGCCCCACGATACCTGGTGCAATACCATGTATGATACCAGTTTTTGGATTGATGGAAACCTGATTGCCTAGCGGGCTTGAACCGGAAAAAGGTGACGAATAAGGCAGCGTAGACAGGTTTAAAGTAGATGTGGGTGGCGAGCCCGTGCCCCCGCTATTGGGTGCAGTATAGGCATCGCAAAAAGAAAAGCTGAGCGAGTCGTGGTCTATATTATCGGTAGCACCAAAGTCCAAAGTGAACCCTTTATTGGAACATACAAGTGCGGTATCTTTTACCGCAAACTGTGGACTACTATTGTGCTGGCCAGCAGGCAGTGTGTTGGTTCCGGGAATCTTTGTTACATAGGTTGCTCCAACATTCAATTGCTGCGATAGGTTGGAGATGTTATCCACCCTGCAACAACCGCTTCTTGACAAAGTATAACCTGCTGCATTATTGGCCAGTTCAACCGTATTACTGTATAAGGCCACTTCGTATTTTACATGGGGCGTACCAAGCAAGCAGGGGAAACTTGCCGTATTCAATTCTATACTGCTGATATCCGTCATGGGCAGGTTCACGCTTTTAACAAGCGAAATGCCTTCGTAAACACCCACTATAACCTGCTCGCTTTGCAATTGTGGGCCTGTGTTTAAACCTGTGCCAGTAGGATTATAGTAATCACGGAACAAACGTAAGGTAAGCCTGTATTGGCTGCTGTTGGGCGATGAGCCCGGGCCAAGCCATTCATAAAACAATTCGCCACCAGCTACATGCTTTGCAAACAGTGGCATACTGGTGCAGAAGAAAAAAATTATGAAGAATAGTTTCTTCATAAGAGGTGAAATTATTTATTGATGTAATCTAACAGGTACTGATTCAAAAGTTGCGGTGCTTCCCACATGCCCATATGCCCAATTTCGTCCAGTATATGAATATACGAACAATTTGCAAGATGTGTTTGTTTTAACACATCGTTTAAGGGTGCAGCAACATCTTCTGTTCCTATGATAAACAAAACAGGTAGCCCGCTGCCTTGCAACACTTGCGTCCTGTTGGGCCTGTCCATCATGGCCCTGTAGTACTGCTGCAACGCATCAACCGAAAACTGTTTGCCGCTTTCAATTAAACCGGCAATCTTTTCAGGATATGCTTCTTTGAATTTTTTACCAAACAGGTTAGGCGTTGTGTTTTTCAGAAAGGCATAGCTGCCATATTCTTGCATCATTTCAATGCCACGTTTGCGGTTCTCTTTTTTTTCTTCACTATCGGCAAAGGCAGTTGAGTGTATGAAACCGAAACCGTTTAACAATGCCATGTATTGTTCTGCAAAAGCAAGTGTTATATAGCCACCCATGCTATGGCCAAGCATGGTACAGTTGTCTATATTTTCCTGTTGCAGTATGGCATGCACACAAGCTGCAAAGTCATTCATGGTTGCAAGCCGGTTGTTGACAGGGGAAGCCCCTGAGCCTGGCAGGTCTGGCACAATCAATTGACAATGCTCCTTTAAAAAATCGATCTGGTAATTGAAGATGCTACTGTCTTCGCCAAAGCCATGCAACAGCACCACAGGTTTGCCATCGCCTATTACAGTATAGCACAGTGTTGTGCCAAGATATTGAATTGTTTTTTGCATTGCCAGTTTACTTATGGTTTTGCTACCGGCACAAATTTATTTTTTAACCACAGAACCAGGTTCCAGCCAATAAGCAACAATGCCAGTAAGGAGAAAATTTTATATAGATAGTCTCCATGCTTTACATAAAACGTCTGGTCTGTTTTGGCAGGCACACCGTATTTAATAAATGCTGCCTGGTCCCAGCCCTGTGTTGCCAGTACATCGCCATACTCATCTATCACCGCACTAATACCCGTGTTGGCACTTCGTACTACCCATTTCCTTGTTTCTATGGCCCGCAGTTTTGCGTATTGCAAATGTTGCTTGTGGCCTGGTGTATTGCCCCACCAGCCATCGTTCGTAATAATGGTAATAAGGTTGGCCCCTTTTTTTATGTAGGATGCCACATACTCGCCATAGATACTTTCGTAACAGATAACGGGTGCCGTTACAAATGGGTTGCCCGAGTTTTCAAAAGCTTTTGCCGCGGTATCTTTTGCATAGCCACCGGTGCTTCCGCCAAACTTTTCAAATAGGGGGGCAAGTATATTAAGGAAAGAGGGCAATGTTTCTACACCGGGAACCAGTTTGCTTTTTACATAAAATTGCATGGGCTCTTTGGCATGTATGGATATGGCTGCATTGTAGGCATCGTAGTATTGGCCATCCTGTGTCTTTCTTGCGGTGGCAGTTGTTTTTTCGGTACCCAGAAACTGGTAGGTTTCTATACCGGACAGTAATGTGATATTGGGGTAACGGTTCACAAAATCAAAAACGGGTTTGTACACATTTGCCTTTTCAATTTCATTGATGGCAACATTGGCACTCATGGCCGTTTCTGGCCAAAGCAGCAATTTGGTTGTGGAGTCCACAGCCTGCTCGGACAGGGAAATGAGTTTTGCAATTTGCTGCGAAGTGGAACTGCCTTCAAATTTTTGGTAGGGATCTATATTGGGCTGCACCACTGCAACCTTATAATCAACTGCCAATCTGGATGGGTGTATGGATAACAGGAATGAAAAGATGATTGGGAAAAACAGCAGTGAAACAATAATGGTGACTTTTTTAACCTGTTCGCCCAGTACTTCTTGCCTGAATTCTCTGCTCCATTCAAACAGTAGAATATTCACAGCAAGCACCCACAATGTTCCCCCGCCAATACCTGTGTATTCGTACCATTGCACCCAGTTTGTTTTTGCGGCAAACACATTCCCGATGCTCAACCAGGGCCAACTCAATTGCCAGTTTAAATGGATGTATTCAAATAGCATCCAGCAGGCTATCAATGAACCATAACCAATCCTTTTGCCGAATTTGTTTTTGAACAAATGAAAGCCCCACCACGGCAGGCACATCAATAAACTGTTGGCCACAATGGCGGCAACACTGCCTACATCTGTCGAATTCCACATCCACCAAGTGGTGAGGGCATTCCAAACAAGCATGGCAATGAATGAATAGAGAAAGAACCTGTTTCTTTTTGTTACCGTAGATGCGATATAAAGCAGTGGAACAAAACCTACAAAAACCAGTAGTGTGAATTGCGATACAGGCCAGGCCGCCGACAATAACAGACCCGATAAGATGCTTAAACCTGCTAGCTGGAGCTTTTTCAAGGGAGAAGTTTTTTCAATGCGGAAGTTCGGAAGTTTATGGTATATAACAGTCACTGTTTTACATAAACACCTTAACTCGCAACTAGTTATCGGTGTAATTGGCTTATTGGCGGCTAAATAATAACCAAAGGTCTTTCGTTTTTAGGGAACGATGAACGACTTTGTCTGGTAGGTCTGTGCACTGAAATAACCCAATGCTCCGCCCTTGATATTGGTTACCGGATTGGCCGGGGAGGCTGATTGGCTGGCCCCTGTGGCACTTTGGTCCAGGCTGAACCAGTATTTGTACACATCCTGCGAAATGCAGAAAATGTCGATGTCAATTTTATTGCCCTGTTTTATTTTGTATTTGTCGTCGTTGTTATCCGGCATGTACCATAGCTTGGACTGTACATAGTTGCCGTCGGTATAATCATCGTCACGCAGGAAAATGTTTTTTACCTGCAGTCCATTTATGTATTCTACAAACCTCAGGTTATTGCCTTTGCCCAAGGGGTCCTGGTAGGCATAGTTTACCAGCTTGGTAACATCGCCAAACAAGAGTTCGTCACTTACAAAAACTGTATCTACCATTACTTTTTGTGGCATGGTGGAAACTGCTGTAAAAGTGTTTCCATTGGTGGTAACGCTTAGCGAATAGGTTTTTCCTACGGCTCCCACCAGTGCGGGGGCAGTATATATACCGGGTGCCGTTTCTGCAAACGTGGTTATATTACCTATATTATCGGTAACGGTAATGGTTGCACCGCTTACGCTTGCAAAGCTGTTGTCGTCAGAAAAGTTTTTGGTGGTAGATAGCAACACTTTGCTTTGACCTGCCTTGTCTGATACCACGCCTTCTATCACATATTTCTTTGCAGCACTGTTCAGGTCTATATCAATTACCTTTTCGCAAGAAGCGAAAAAGAAAGCGGCCGTTACCCATAAAGCCAATCTTGTTATGCCAAAATTTTTCATTGCTTTAATATTATTGATTTAAAAAATCCCGGTTGTTAGAATTTGAAATTATATGATACCGATGGTATGAATTTAAACAGTGCCACTTGGTATGCCTCTGTCTTGTTCGGGTTGTCTTTATTGTCGCGGAACTCAATCGTATAGGCGTTCTCACGGCCATAAGCATTGTATAGGCTAAAAGTAAGTTCGTGGCTCCAATGCTTCCTTTCCTTTAGCTGCAATGTTGCACCAAGATCCAAACGGTGGTATGCGGGCATGCGGTAGCCATTACGTTCGGTATAATAGTAAACGGTTTGCCCGCCCACCTGGTACTTGCCCGCCGGAAAGGTAACCGCACTACCTGTATAGTATATCCAGTTGGCAGATAGTACCCATTTTTTGTTGAGTTGGTAGGAACCTACAATGGCTATGTCATGCGTCCTGTCTTGCTTTGCATTGTACCACTCATTGTTGTTGATGCCATCAATTTTTCTTTCTGTTTTGGACAATGTGTAACTCAACCAGCCAGTAAACCTGCCTGTTTTCTTTTTCAGCAACCATTCAATTCCGTAAGCCCTTCCTTTACCAAAAAGCAGTTGAGATTCTATGGCATTGGAGTTGATAAAAAGGTCTGCACCATCCCTGTAATCAACCTGGTTCTGCATGGTTTTGTAGTATGCTTCAATGGTAAGTTCATACTCCCTGTTATGCAGGTCTTTGTACCAACCGATAGAAACCTGGTCGGACACCTCCGGTTTAATAATATTGGTACTTGCCACCCATTTGTCTGTAGGGCTTGATGATGTTGAGTTGGACAGCAAATGCAGGTTCTGCACATTGCGTACATACGATGCCTTAAACGATGCACTGCTGCTGTATTGATAGCTTACGGCTGCCCTTGGCTCTATATTGAAATAGGTTTTTACAAACTCACCGCTTTTATAGGTCATGGTGTCCAGTACCTTGCCATTTGCATCTATATTATAGAAGTCGCCCTTACCTAAAATGCTGAAAGCCGTGAGCCTTGCACCATACGTAACGTTTATTTTGTCTGATGCCTTCCATGTATCCGATATAAATGCGGCGTTTTCCCAGGAATATCTTTTTTGCAAGTAGCTACTGTTGATGCTTGAGCTGGAAGAAGCTGTTACTTCGCCCGGGCGGATGGTATGGTATATGGAGTTGATGCCAAAACGTACGCTGTGTTTTCCGTTCAGGTACCATTGCATTTCTTCTTTCAGGTTCCAGTCGCGTATCTGGGAAAATATATCAAAATCGTTTGCACCGCTACGAATGGATATTTTGTAGTTGTAGTTACTAAAAATCAATGAGGTGTTCGAAAACAATTTGTTGCTGAAGATATGGTTCCATCTTGCTGTTGCCGTACCATTGCCCCAACCCAGACCAAAGGTTTCGCCAACACCCAATTGGTCGTGCCCAAAATAGCCCGATATAAATAGGCGGTCCTTCTTCCCTAATATGTAATTGGCTTTTGCGTTGAGGTCGTAGAAGTACAGTTTGTTGTTGTTAACGGCTGAATCTTTGGAGAGTTTCAGGAACATGTCCACATAGGTTCTTCTACCAGTGATAAGAAAAGAGGACTTGTCTTTCTGTATCGGCCCTTCCACATTTAGTTTGGCCGATATCAGTCCTATACCGCCGCTTACATCATAGTCTTTGATATTGCCATCGTTCATCTTAATGTCCAATACCGATGACAGGCGGCCGCCATACTGTGCAGGCATGCCGGCTTTGTACATGGTAATGTCTTTAATGGCATCTGAATTAAAGGTGGAGAAGAAACCCAATAAGTGCGAGGCATTGTACACAGGGGCTTCGTCTAACAATATCAAGTTCTGGTCGGCAGCACCACCACGCACATAGAAGCCGCTATTGCCATCGCCAGCAGATTTTATGCCTGGCAGCAACTGTATTGTTTTCAATATGTCCCTTTCGCCCAGCAGTACAGGGATGTTCTTTATTTCTTTAGTGGTAAGTTTCTCCACACCCATTTGCGTGTTTCCCAAACTCCTGCGTGTGGTAGATGATGTTACTGTTACGGACTCCAGCTCCTTGGATTCATCTACCAAGCCAATATTCAATACAATGTTTCTGTCAAGGGTAATTTTTTGTGTGTTTACCTCAAAGCCAATGGCACCTACTTCCAGTTTGTACTCACCCTTTTCCAGTGTTATGGAGTAGAAGCCATATTCATTGCTAACCGTTGCAGCCTTGCCTATACGTACGGTTGCACCAATTACGGTTTCGCCTTTTGTTTTGGAGGTTATGGAACCACTAACAGTAAATTTTTGTGCAAATGAACTTACTGTTGCCAGCATCAACAACAGCAATAAATAAGTTTTGGTCATTGTTTCAGTATTCGTTTTATAACGGGTTAAATTTCAGGCAAGTAAAAGGTAGGTAGCTATATGCGTTGCAATATTAGTTGCTCAAATGCTAAAGTTTCTTTAAAGCATTTTGAATGGTAAAAAATAATAGTGGCAAGGTACTGTGCTTATTAAACACTTAACAAAAAAACAATATAGGCTTATTGCAGGTGTTGCATTTTCTGCAACTAAAAAAGGCTACCAAGTTGGTAGCCTTTTACTATGTAGTCAATAACTATTAGTGATGGTGGTGGTGCAATTTGGCAGCAAAATCTTCCATGCTAATCTCTTCTTCTTTTTCTTTTACCAATGCTTCCACAGCAGTAAACATTTTATCTGTACTAATCCTGTGGTAGCTGTCTTCCACAAATTTCCTGTCCTTCATCATTTTGTCCGCATAGTCTTCTACCCATTGTTGGTTATCGCCCAAGGCACCCAGTTGGCCGCCCATGTATTGAAACAGTTGTGCTTTTGCAAAGCCACGTATATCTTCAGGCAATACTTCAATCTTATTGTCTTCAATCAATTTGGTGCTTACCAGTGTCCATTTTAAACTGTTGGTAAATGATGGGAACTCTGCTTCTGCTTCTTCGGCTGTTTTTGGTTTTTCGCCACCGGTTTGCAACCAGCGTTTCAGGAAGCTTTCAGGAAATTCCATTGGTGTATGGTCAACCAGTTCGTGGTAAATCTGATCGTGCACCTGGTTACGGCTTTGTGCTGCAAAATGTGCTTCAATATCTTCCTTAACTGCTTCACGCAATTCAGCTTCGCTCTTGATTTCCTTGTTTGGATAAGCTGCCAGGAACAGTTCTTCATTGAACTCTGCCTTGGTTACCAAGCCAACTTTTGTAATGGTCAGTTTAAAGTTCTTATCGGCCACACCGGCTATGTTTTTATCCAGACCCAAATCGCCCAATATTACTTCCAGTTCCTTGTCTTCAAATGCGGTAGCCAAGTGCACATCCACTACATCGTCTTTCTTTTTGCCAAGCAAGTTCTTGCGGAACTCAGGGGCAAAATACTTTACCAATAAGCTGTTTGCTTTGTTGATGCCATCATCAACCACATTGCCTGCAGCATCTACTTCAGTAAAAGTTACGTTCAATACATTGTCATCGCTTTCCACTACTTCTGGTTCAGTCATTTTACCGAAACGAGTCTGTAAACGCTCTATTTCTTCGTTTACCATTTCATCGGTTACTTTTACTTTATAGCGGGTAACTTTTATTTTTTTAGGATCGATTTCAAATGAAGGCTTCAAACCAATTTCAAATGAAAACTGGTAATCGGTTGGATTGTTCATGTCCAACGCTGTTTCATTTAGGTTAATAGGCAATGGCTGGGCAAAAATGTCCAGCTTTTCTGTATTCAGGTATTCATTGATCTGTGCATCAATGGCACGGTAAATTTCATCTGCAAACAGGCTTTGTCCGTACATTTTCTTAACCAGTCCGGCAGGTACCATACCTTTCCTGAAACCAGGGATGTTGGCAGATTTGGCCTGCTTTTTCAAACCCTGTTCAAATTTGCTATAGTAATCTTCTTTGGAAAGTTTTACGGTAAGTTTATCGGTCAGGTTGCCGATATTTTCTCTTGTAATAGTTGCCATAACGCACGTTTAGTGTTTAAAAAATTCCCCCTCCGGTATTGGAGAGGGATTGTTTTTGGTGCGGGTGGAGGGACTCGAACCCCCATGCCTCGCGGCACTAGATCCTAAGTCTAGCGTGTCTACCAATTTCACCACACCCGCTTGGTTGTGTATTTTTAGACTTAGGGAGGGCAAAAGTAGGGGTTTTGATGTAAAAAAATACATCTTGGTGCGGCACGGTAAAAAAAATTGCTTGCTTTACTTCCTTTCAGGAAAGAGAGGCTATGCTTTTGCCAACCTAGTGGTTTATTTAATGAATTTGCCAATCACTGGCATTTTTTGGAATTCCTTTCTTTCTACCAATAAAATAAACCAGGCAAACATGGCCAGTAACAAACACCCAATTATCAGGCTGAACCAACTTGCGGCATAGAAATACGTAATGCCTTTGTGGATAAAGAACAACATTACCACAATTACCATGTAGGCTACCAGTTTTCGCCAGGCATAGGGTATGCGGTATTCTTTTTGACCCCACACAAAACTTATCACCATCATGCTGCCATAGCAACAGAAAGTGGCCCATGCACAGGCCATGTAGCTGAAGTGCGGTATAAAGATAAAATTGATGAGTATGGTTATGCAGGCACCAATCAGTGTGATCCATGTACCGGCGATGGTTTTATGCCCCAGCTTGTACCAGATGCTCAGGTTGTAGTAAATGCCAAGAAACATATTTGCCAGCAGCAGTATGGGCACAACAGATAGACCCTCCCAGTACCTAGGGCCAATAAAACGTTTCCATATCGGCATAAAGAGCATCACTACCAGAAACATGAACGATATGGTAATAACAAAAAATTTCATCACCCTTGCATATACCCTTTGCGGGTTGTCGCCTTCGGCCTGTTTAAAAAAGAAAGGCTCCGCCCCCATTTTAAAGGCAGTAACAAATAAGGTAATCAGTATGGATAATTTATAGCAGGCATTGTAAATACCCACCTGCTCTTTCCTGAACAGCTCTTCGCCGGGCAGCCACCAGCGTAGCATTTGCCTGTCGAGCGTTTCATTGATGACGCCGCCAAAACCTGCAATCAATAAAGGCAATGAGTAGATCATCATTTCTTTCCAGAGCCTTGTATCGAACCTGAAATTGATGGCAAGCAGCTCTTTTGATAGCAGCAGCAACGTGAATATGGACTGTGCAAGGTTTGCTAGCAGTACATATACAATAGGGTTGGTAGTGGGGTTGTAAATGGCTTTTACCAATGCCTGCCCCGTATGCGTGGGGCAGTATGCAATAAAGAACCATACCAGGAACATGTTGAGGCAAATGCCACTTACTTTTAAAAAGGCATACATTTTTGGCCTGCCCTGTTGCCGCAACCTTGCAAAGGGTATAACGGACAATGCATCAACAGCAATAATGAAGATACTTATCTGTACAAGCTGCGGCAGGTCCTGTAGGCCGGTTGCAATGGCTATTGCATTCTGGTTGGCCCATAGCAACAGCGTAAACAGTATGGTAGATACCAGTATGGATAGCGATGCGGTACTGTAAATGGTTTTCTTGTTTTCTTCCTTTGAGGAGAACCGGAAATAGGCCGTTTCGAAACCGTACGTAAACAATATGTTGAATATGGGTATGAAGGAGTAGATCAGCCCCATGTTGCCAAAGTCGGGAACTGAAACAGATGCCGTGTAGGTTAAGAAAGGCGTAAGCAGGTAATTAATGAACCTTGCGGCAATGGAACTTACGCCATACCACATTGTTTGCCCTGCCAATTTTTTTATGCTGCTCAAGAGAAGTAATTAGTGATTTGTATTTACAGTAGCTACCTGGAAGTATGCCATGAACAGGTTCCAGGTAGTGATTACCTAGCAAAGTAATGAAAACTGTTTTTAATGGTTATGTATAAATGTTGGTGTTGTGTTATAACCGGGTGGTGCAAACATGGGGTTCTTTAAAAAGGCTGTATCGGTTAAGGTGTACAGGAAGGCGGTTAACTGCCCTATTTCAAAATTGGACAATGGCATCTTTTTACGCAGCAGCGAATCGGTTGTTGAGCATACCACCATTTTACTGCGGTAATGTTCCATTACATTGGATATGCCAAAGAATCTGCCATCGTGCCCATAAGGTGCCGTTACTGCCACGTTGCGTAACGATGGCACACGGAATTTCATGGAATCATTTGCATCGTTGGTTATTTTCATCCGTCCAATATCATTAAGGGTTTTGTCCAACGGGATGCCATTGTTGCGGTAAGTATAATCGGTAAACATGGGTTCCTTATGGCAGCTTGCACATTTTTTCTGGAATATCTCATACCCCAGTTTTTGTGGCAGGTTGAAAGTATCTTCCTTACGCATTACTTTATCGTACTTGCTATTACTGCTTACCAGCATCAGCACAAACTGGCTAATGGCTTTACCCATGCGTTGCGTATTCACTGTTTCATCGCCAAAAGCGGCCTTGAACAGTCTTAGGTAAGCAGTGTCCCGTTTCAGTTTTTGGATAACGCTCTCTATTGTTTCGCCCATTTCGTTTTCGGCAGTAATGGGTGCAAGTGGCTGCAGGTCCAAATGGTTGATGCCTCCATCTGCCATAAACTCTTTTTGCCAGGCCAGGTTCTGCAGGGCAGGTGCGTTGCGTGTTGTAAAAGAATTATTGTAACCATGGCTCAGGTTATGGTCAAATGTTGTGAATGCTGCAAACTGTTGATGGCATGATCCGCAGCTAATGCTACTGTCTTTGCTTAGGCGTTCATCATAAAAAAGCTTCTTGCCCAATTCAAAACCTTCTTTGGTAAGCGGGTTGTTTTTAAAATCGTATAAGGGTTTGGGCCATCCCTTGGGCACTACAAATTTTAACGGCGTTGTTTTGTGTATGCCAACAAAACTTACACCTATAACAATAAAACCCAATAGCAATAATATGGCGGCTACCGTTTTCATTTTACGGCAGCTATTGAAAACATGTTGGCATAATTGTCTGCAAGCCTAACCGCAATACTGCCTGCCTGGTGGCAAACAGGTGACTGTGCAATTGGGTTATCATGTATAGCCTGGAACCATTTCAGCACATCTGCATTAATATTAATTGCATGGGCAGCCTGCATGGAAGCAGGCACACTCAACTTGATTTTTCTTAATGCGTTTTCTTTCTGTTTATAGCCGCCAACATGGTAACTAAAGTAGTGCGATGGTGCATGCGAGGAGTCGCTTTTGCCTTCCAGCTTTGCAAAAATGTAACCGCTGTTCCATGTCCAGAACATGCCTTTCATCGGGTCAAGGTCGCCCACCTGTATGCCGCTCACATTCCTGATGCTGTCAACCCCCAATACAAATTCTATGGAAGCAATTTGCTGTAGCCCTGATGTATTGAAAACAATCTGCTTGGAGCTACTATCGGCTTCATCAACCAGCCGGTAAAAATCGTTCAGGTTTTTTTGTTGCCCATTGGCATCTATTAATACCACATTCGAAATATAGTAACGGAACCGTTGCACCACAAAGGGTTCATTGAATTGGTTGGTATAGGTTTCATCAAACAGCACAAGGTCTTTATTGCCTACTTTATTATGAAAAGTTACCGTTACACTACTTGATGCCCCACCACCATTATGCCATGCAACACATAAAGCTATGAGCACAACGGCTAAAAGGGGCAATAGTTGTTTAAAACAAAACTTCATGTGTGCAAATTATGACTTTGGTTTAAAAACAGCTTGTTAATGCTCCGAAAAGATTAAAGCGGCAGTTTGCTGCGTTTTCCATTTTTGATGGCATGTGAATTGAAAATATGCCTGCAATTTTTAATTCATTCACTAAAATTACCCTTTATGAAAAAAACATTTATTACCAGTGTACTGTTGCTTATGGCCACTTTTTCTTTTGCCCAGTTTGCTGAAACCAAAATGCAGGTTGATTCCGTTGCGGCACCAGCATTGGTGATAGAAACAGATATGTCTAAATCCGATACCAAAGATGCCATAGAAAAATATTTTGAAAGCCTGCACGTGGACAAAGAAAAAGGCAAGGGTTTTATCTTTAAAAAGAGTATGCCTTATATGTTGTTTAAAAGGGCCTCAGCCGATTTTATGCAGGGTGCCGCATTGGATTTTTATTTTACTGTTGAAACAAAAAAGCAAAAAGGGCCCGATGTAACTGTGGTAACCATTGCTGTTAGCCAAGGCTATAACAATTTTGCCAATTCGCAAACAGAGACCTGGAAAAACCTGAACCGTTTTGGTGAGTATTTAAGAAGCAATATACTGGAGCAGTTTAGGGTTACCGCAAAAGTGAGCGACCTGAACAAGGACCTAAAAAAAGCAAAAAGCAAATTGGAAGACATTGAGAAAGACAAAGCGGATGCAGAAAAAAACATTGCCGAAAAAACCAAACAGCTAACAACATTGCAGGCTCAGCTAGAAGGCTTGAAGGCTGCAACCAAACAATAAAATATTTTCCTGTGATTTACGTAGGGCCGGAGCTTAATATAAGCCCGGCTTTATTTTTTTTCTGCCATCCTTTGTAATGGCATTCTTTTTTTTGCCCTCTATCCTTTTTTCGTTTACCGCTTTTGATGGCTTGGTGGCAATCCTGCTTTTCTTTTTTATCAATGCCTGGTTCACAAGTTCGTTCATCTTTTTGGTCACCAGTTCTTTGTTGCCCAACTGCGTCCTTTCTTCCTGGGATTTCACCAACAGCAACCCGCCTGCTATGATGCGGTTCGATAATTTTTGGGCAATGATTTCCTTTTGTTCTTCAGTTGCAATGTTAGATGCAGCAATAGGCCACCTGCCCTCCACCATCGTTTCTACCTTGTTTACATTTTGCCCACCGCTACCGCCACTACGTGCTGTTTTAAAAACTATTTCGGGCGTAATATCTATCTTCATACGCCAAAAATACAATCAATTCATTATTCATGAAAGTAGTTATACAAAGGGTAAGCGAGGCATCGGTAACAATAGAAGGTATTGTAAAAGGCACTATTGGCAAGGGTTTGCTGGTATTGGTGGGTATTGAAGATGCCGATACTAACGAAGACGTTGAATGGCTGTGCAGCAAAACAATCAACCTAAGGGTTTTTGATGACGAGAATGGTGTAATGAATAAAAGTGTAATCGATATAGATGGAGACATTTTATTGATTAGCCAGTTTACCTTGCATGCATCTACCAAAAAAGGCAATAGGCCATCTTATATAAAAGCAAGCAAACCGGACTTTGCCATACCTATGTACGAAAAAACAATTGCACAGTTGGAGAAAGACCTGGGCAAGAAAATACAGACAGGCAGTTTTGGCGCAGACATGAAAGTGGGGCTAATAAACAATGGCCCCGTAACCATCATTATTGATAGCAAGAACAAGGAATAATGGCCGACATAGCAAACAGGAACGACATTGTACAGCTAATGAAAGCTTTTTATGTAAAGGCTTTTGCAGATGAACTGATTGGCTTCTATTTTACGGAACTAACAAAACTTGACCTGGAAAAGCATTTGCCTACCATTGCCGATTTTTGGGAAACCGTTTTATTGAATACAGGCAAGTACCAAGGCGATCCTATAAAAGTACATCAGCATATACATGAACTTTCAGCTTTTAATGATGGGCATTTTAACCGTTGGGTGCACCTTTTTAAACAAACCGTTGACGAACTGTTTACGGGCAACGTGGCAGAGCGTGCAAAACAGCGTGCAGAATCCATTAGCACTGTCATGAAAATAAAACTCATTCACCAAGGCATACAAAAAAGGCAATTATGACAATTGAAGCAGCCCAACAGCAAGTGGACAACTGGATACAAACGATTGGTGTACGTTATTTTAACGAGCTTACCAATCTTGGTATTTTAATGGAAGAAGTGGGCGAACTGTCCAGGTTAATGGTAAGGCAATATGGCGAACAATCCTTTAAAGAAAGCGACAAAGGCAAAGACATTGGCGATGAAATGGCCGATGTGCTTTGGGTATTGATATGCCTAGCCAACCAGACAGGCATTAACCTAACTGATGCATTTCAAAAGAACCTGCATAAAAAAACCCAGCGTGACAGTAACAGGCACCGTGAAAACGAGAAACTCCAATAGTTACTACCTCCAATATCCAGGTGCCCAGCTCCATCCGCCCCTTACCTTTCTCCAATGCCCATTGTGCCAACGTTCGGGCCTTGGGGCACTCCAGTACCCATTTTCCCATTCGTAACGGCCGCCTCTCCAAACCCAATTGCCGTTGTACCAAATATATCCCGGCCCGGGCGAAGCAGGCCTTACAAATACCGGACGTGCCGGCTTGGAAACCACGGTGTATTCAGCTGAGCCGCAGCCAACCATTATCATGATTGCCACAGCCAGCATACAGCTATAAAATGCGTTTTTCATACTTCTATTTACAATTATGCCGACATACTTTGTGCCATTTAGCCAACAATCTGCAAATACAACACCGTGAGCACCAGTCTGTAGAAATAAATCCGCTTTTTAATACCAATGGTTAAACAATAAAATTGCAAAGCAACCGTTAGTAAGTTGTTTACCTATGAACACTCACATTCCGTCACCAACTGAAAATCCGGTTTTATGATGCTCCTACTCACCAGCATGCTGTATTATTATGCAGGTGCCATAGCCCTAGTTATTGTAATTGCCATATTACTGAAGCTGTTCTATGCTGCCCAAACCAAAAACAAATTCAAGGAATACCAAAGCGAAATAGCCAGGAGCCACTCCAAGATCCTGAAGCTGGAAGTAAAAAATGAAAAATTGCAACAGCAGATCAACGAATTGCTGGTTACAAAAGAAAGAAGCCGGATTGCTTAACAAACAATCTAAATACTTATAATAACGGCATTTTTTATTAGGTTTGCCGCCATTATGAGTACGCAACAAGAGAACAGTTTCCAGTCAATTATTTCCCATGCCAAAGAGTATGGTTTTGTATTCCCGTCAAGTGAAATCTACGATGGCCTGAGTGCCGTTTACGACTACGGCCCCTACGGCAGTGAGCTCAAAAAAAACATACGCGATTATTGGTGGAAAAGCATGACCCAAATGCATGAAAACATTGTGGGGTTGGATGCTGCCATTTTTATGCATCCCACTACCTGGAAGGCAAGTGGTCACGTTGACAACTTTAGCGACCCGATGATTGACAACAAGGATAGCAACAAACGCTACCGTGTTGACCATTTAATAGAAGCCAAGGCCGAGCAGTTGGCCACAGAAGGCAAAAAGGAAGAAGAATTTGCCCTGCTAAAAAAAATGGACGAGCTATTGGCAGCAGAGGATTTTGCCGGTCTGAAACAATTGATTGAGGACAATAAAATTGTTTGCAGCATCAGTGGTACGGGCAACTGGACCGAAATCCGCCAGTTTAACCTGATGTTCTCTACAGAGTTTGGTGCAATCAGTTCTGACAATCCCGAAGACAATAAAGTATATTTAAGACCAGAAACCGCACAGGGCATTTTTGTGAATTTTTTGAACGTTCAGAAAACAGCAAGGATGAAAGTGCCTTTTGGCATTGCCCAAACCGGTAAGGCTTTCAGGAACGAGATTGTTGCCCGCCAGTTCATTTTCAGGATGAGGGAATTTGAGCAGATGGAAATGCAGTTTTTTGTACGCCCCGGCACAGAAGGCGAATGGTACAGGTACTGGAAAGAAACCAGGCTAAAATGGCATTTGAGCCTTGGCCTGCCTACGGAAAAATACCGCTATCACGATCACGTAAAGCTTGCCCACTATGCCAAAGAGGCTTGTGATATTGAGTTTGAATTCCCATTTGGCTTTAAAGAAGTGGAAGGCATCCACTCCAGAAGCGATTTCGATTTAACACAGCATCAATTATACAGCAAGAAAAAACAGCAGTATTTTGACAATGATATTGATGAAGCTACCGGCAAGCCTTATGGCAACTATGTTCCATATGTGGTAGAAACTTCCATTGGCCTGGACAGGATGTTCCTGTTGCTGCTTTCACATGCTTACGAGGAAGAAACCATTCCGAAAGAAGATGGCACAAACGATAGCCGTGTGGTACTGCACTTCCCGGCAAAATTGGCCCCTATAAAACTGGCTGTTCTGCCATTGACCAAAAAAGATGGTTTGCCAGAAATTGCCAGGGAACTGATGGAAGCGTGCAAACCGTTTTTCCATTGCTTTTACGAAGAAAAAGATGCAATCGGCAAAAGGTACAGAAGGCAGGATGCGATTGGTACACCTTTTTGTGTAACCGTTGATCATCAAACAAAAGAAGACAATACAGTAACCATACGTTACCGCGACAGTATGCAGCAAGAGCGTGTTGCTATGGATAAACTAAAGGAAATTGTAATGAAGGCTATTTTTTAGCAATTAGCCTTCTTCTCTTTCATCTGTTGCAGAGGGCTGTGCATGATGGTGGTGTGATGACGAACGGTGCTTGCGGTGCTTCCTGCGTTTCTTTTTGCTCACATCCTTATCGTACAGGAAATAAAGAAATAGGAAAAAATATACAATGCCTGCTCCGCCATAAGCGATAGCGGGCATTTTTTTGCCGTTTTTGTATTGAAAGAAAGCAGCCAGCAAAATAACGGCACACTCAAGCAAATAAACCAGTTTCAACGATTTGCCAACTGTTTTTTCCAGTAGTTCCATGGAGCCGGAAACAGCCAGGAACAATATTGCGGCCACCAAAAAAACCACGCTAGTAGAAAATCTTTTCTGTTCAAATAGCTTGAAGGCAAGGGGCAATAATAGTACTGCAGCTACAAAATGACACAGTTGTTTAAATCGCTCGTTTTTCATTCCAGTTTACAAATAGTAAAAATCATAGCATTTTATCCATAGAGCTCCAAGTGAATATCTTTCTTGTCGTACCCCATGGCTATAATTCTTTGTTTAGCCTCATCCACCATATTCTTCCATCCACATAGGTAAAAACGTGCGGGTTGCTTGTTTTCTTGTGTCAACAACTCATAAACTTGATGAACGTAACCCTTATACATACCATGGCCCACTTCTGCTTCCCTTGAAAATACGGGATGGTAAAAAAACTGGGATTCTTTTGCCTGCAGTTCCTTCAGTTCATTCAGGTACAATGCGTCGCTCAGGGTTCTGCAACCAAATACAATATGTATGTCCTGATGGGGAACTTTGTGGGCGTTCACATATTGTATCATTGACCTGAAAGGTGCAATACCGGTTCCTGTGCAAATGAGGAAGATGTCTTTATCGATGGTTTCGGGCAAAGTGAACTTGCCTTGCGGGCCCCGCAACAACAATTCGCTGCCAACGTTTACTTCATTGAACAGGTAGTTGGTTCCCGCACCGCCTTCCAGTAAAACGATTACCAGTTCTACTACGTTTGTACCATCCGGTGCAGAAGCAATTGAGTAACTACGCCAGCGTTTGTTCTTTTGTTCGTGAATGGGTAAATCGAGGGTTATAAACTGACCCGGCAAAAAATCAAATTGCCCTACTTCGGGTATTTCAATCCAGAAACGGCGGGTGCTGCTCGTTTCGTCTTCTATACGGATTACTTTTCCGGTACGCCAGGGTTCAAGCATCGTTCGTAAATTTCACACAATTTACTGTAAAGCTTCTGTAATAGTTATGCTGCAACTTAAAATTTTACGTACACGATTGCACCAGTAAAACGGGCAATAACCAACAATTGAACCTGCTTTAATTGGAAATCAGCAATATTAGGATTCGTTATTGCCATTCAGCAAACGCCGGATGCTCTCCAATAAAATATCACTTTTCTGTGCTTGAAAAACGATTGCTTTTTCTTTATTCAACCGCAGCGAATATTTTTTCCCTTCTGCCAAAGCCTTGTCAAACCCTGGATTCCACCTATTAAACTGGTCAATATCCATTACCAATCTGCTGCTTACCACGCTTGACAGGTACCTACCGCCCACTTCAATAACACTGGTGCTGTTTAGTTCTTCGGCCGTAAGTTCAATAGTAGTATTGGCAAGCTGGGCCTTGTACTTTTCGGCTTCCATGGCCGTCATTGTGGTTAAACCGCCACCGCCTTCAAATATGTAATGCGTGCCAATGAATTTCTTTACATGGTTCCTTGTTTCTTCTGGCAGGTAATATTGCAGGTCCCAAAAATCCCTACTGTTGGCTTTCTTAATGCATTGCTTTACACGGCCAACACCGCCATTGTATGCTGCCACAACCAATAGCCAGTCGCCAAATTCGGCATACAGCTCCTTTATCAGTTTGGCGGCGGCATGTGTACTCTTGTAAAAGTCCATTCTTTCATCAACCCCGCCACTCATCCTAAGTCCAAAACGCCTTCCTTCATAATCCATCAACTGCCAAGGGCCTACCGCACCTGCCCAGGAAACGGTACCTTTTTCCAAATTACTTTCAATTACACTTAGGTATTTAAGCTCTTTAGGTATGCCGTATTGGGTAAGTATATTATCGTACATATCAAAATAAGGCTTGCCCCAAACCTTCATACGCTCATATTCTTTCGTTTCTTTTTTTACATACTGGTCCACAAAAGAAACAGCCTTCGGGTTTAAGGGTACCAGATTAGGCTTTAGGGTATTGTCTGTAGTAGAAGGGAACAATGTGTTCAACCCACCCTGTTGGTTGGATGAAACAGTCGTATCCTTTACCTTTTTTGTATTCAGCGAGTCTATGTAGGTAGCCGCAAATGTTCTTGTGTGCAGAAAAGCCATCAATACAAAAGCAACCGAAAATATTTTTGTGTAGTTGCTTGGGCTATTCCTGTTTATTCCAATCCATTTCATGTGCATCAATGCATTAAAAGATTAAACAATGTAGCAGGTATTGGTTGATGCCGTTGCTTTAAAAGCAGGATGATGGAAAGTATGTATAGGTCATTTCAACTCCATCAGCTTTTTAGCAAGGGAGTGCAAAGTTACTTCTTTGAAGTGAGAAACCATAACCTGAAGCCCAAAGGGCATGGAGTTACTATGCTTGAAGAGAGGAAGGGATATTCCTGGTATGCCTACCAGGTTGGCAAACACAGTATAGATGTCGGCCAGGTACATTTCAGTAGGGTCATTGTTCTTTTCGCCGAACTTCCAGGCAGTGGCAGGAACGGTAGGCGAAATAATGGCATCGTATTCCGCAAAAATAGCTGTTGTCTTATCGCTCAATATGCGTCTAACTTGCTGGGCCTTAGTAAAATAGGCATCATAATAGCCAGAACTTAACACAAAAGTGCCCAGCATGATACGGCGTTGCACTTCCTTGCCAAAACCTTCGCTACGCGATGCTTTGTACAGGGCAGTCAAGTCGCCGTTTTTGGGCATGGATTGATGTCCGAATTTTACGCCGTCAAAGCGGGAAAGATTGCTACTGGCCTCCGCAGTTGTTAAAATATAGTAAGTGGGCACAACATAATCAAGTAGTTCAAAATCAATTGGTTCTACCGTATAGCCTTTTCCTGTTAAAGTTTTTATAAACGACTTTATCTGAGTGGAAATTTCAGGGTCCAAAGCCGGATTTTCGAGTGCCTGTTTAAAATAAGCAATTCTGTATGGCTTGTTTTCGCCTTCCAATAACTGTGCATATTGCGGTACCTCTTTTTCAGAAACAGTGCTGTCGAAATCATCTTTGCCGGCAATTGTTTCCAAGGTCAATGCAGTATCTTCTACTGTATTTGCAAAAACGCCAATTTGGTCAAAAGAAGAAGCGTAGGCAATCAGTCCGTATCTGGAAATTCTGCCGTACGTAGGTTTCATTCCAACAATGCCGCAAAAATCGGCCGGCTGCCTAACAGAGCCGCCAGTGTCGCTACCAAGGCTCACCATGCATAAACCAGCCTGTACGGCCACGGCAGAGCCGCCAGACGAACCACCAGGAACGCGGCTTTCGTCCAATGCATTTTTTACATTGCCAAAAGCAGAGTTTTCGTTACTGCTACCCATAGCAAACTCATCGCAGTTGTTGCGGCCAATAATAATGGCATCTTCTGCAAGTAATTTTTCTATTACCGTAGCATTGTAAATGGAAGTGAAATTGGGAAGTATTTTAGATGCGGCAGAAACCTTGTGCCCTTTATAACAGATCACATCTTTTATGGACACTATTACTCCGTGCATTTTGCCCAATGGCTGTTTGCCGGATAAACGTTTGGCATCCAATTGTGCCGCTACCTGCAGGGCTTCTTCGGAAAAAATTTCCAGGTAAGCGTGGAGATTGGCTTTGGCTTCAATAGCACCTAAATAATACTGAACGGCTTCCACACAGGTGGTTTGGCCGTTCAGTAATTCAATATGATAGTCTTTGATTGTAGTGAAACTAAACAAAGGCTTACATTCAATTTAAGAGATTGGGGGAAAATGATTAGTTCTGCGTGGTAGCTTTGTCTTTTTCGTTAATACCATCTTCAATTTCTTTCTTCACATTGTTTTTGGCATCGTTAAACTCCCTGATTCCTTTACCCAAACCTCTCATGAATTCAGGTATTTTTTTACCGCCAAACAAAATTAATACTGCTAGAATGATTAGGATCCACTCTGTACCGCCGGGCATGCTCATAATAAAAGATTTTAGAAGTACAAAAGTAAGGCAATTGAAACGCCTCACTATTAAAATTTGTTTATCAGGGTTAAGACTTAATAAAAAAGCGGAAGTTTAGCATTGGCTTCACTTCCGCTTTAAATAATATTCTTACTGAATTAAAAACGTTTTTCTTTGATCCTTGCACTTTTACCGCTTCTTTCACGAAGATAGAAAAGCTTGGCACGACGTACTTTACCCACTTTGTTCAACACGATGCCGTCGATATTTGGGGAAAGGATAGGGAACAAACGCTCAACGCCTACTCCGTCAGAAATTTTACGTACTGTAAAAGTAGCGGTAGCACCTTGGCCTTGTAATTTGATCACATCGCCACGGAAACTTTGGATACGTTCCTTACCACCCTCTACTATTTTATAGTTCACGGTAATATTATCACCAGCTTTAAACTTTGGATAATCTTTTTTGGCAGTTAACTGCTCATGTACAAACTGAACTGCTGCGTTCATAACTTTATTTTTTTACGGACGGCAAAGGTAAGGGTATGAAAGTTAAAAAGGGAAAGGTTTTCAATTTTTTTTTCAAAATAATACCAGTATTGCCAGAAATAGGATTGTAACCCATAGGTTATTAGTCCTTAATAATATAATGTGGCCCTTTTTCCAGTGAAAAATGGCGTATAAAAACTTCCTTGCCTTTAAAATATTCCTCTACTGCTGCGGATTCGCCGTCTCTTTTATAGTAATTGTTGATGATGAGCACACCGCCACCAATTAACCTTGGGTACAGGTACTGCATAGCAGTAATCGTGTTTTCGTAATCATCCAAATCTATAGTAAGCAGGGCAATTTTCAGCTCGGGGTTCGCAATCAGGTATTCGGGTATGGAATCTGTAAGCTGGCCTGGCAAAAAATCTATGTTTTCTATACGGGCCTGTTTAATCAGGTCTATTTGTGTTTCGGTTACCTGTTTGGACCTTGTTTTTACCAGTGTAACCGTTTCGTTGTTCACTTCCACTGTTTCAAAAACAGATGGGTTCTTCTCAAAAGAAACCATTGGGTGCCTGTTATTGCCGCCAATGCGTTTAAAGAATGAAAAATAGGAAAATGCTTCATCAGCGGAAATGCCACATTTAATGATACTGCCTTCTGCATGGTTAATCAATTTATACAACTCGTAGTAAGGAACCAGGCGTTCGGCATTGGGCACAACTTTCTTGCTATACAATATTTCTGATTCTGTAGGGTAAGAGACAAGCGATTTACGCATAAAGTCAATTGTTGATTTTTTACAATTGGCCTATCAAGACTATTGGGTACGGAATTAAATTGGAATCGGATTATTGATAGATGGTTCCGTTTTTTAAAAGGTTGCAGTGGCCAAATAAAAAAGCCATCATTTTTGGGATGATGGCCTTTTTTAAAAGGATGTTGGCATATACCTATTTGGCAACCACTATTTTTTGGATGTATTGTTCGCCGTTGGCCAATAATTTAACGAGGAAACTGCCATTGGCCAGATTGCTGGTTGAAATGGTTATTAAGCCTGCATTTGGTGTAAATGATTGATTGATAACAACTTTGCCAGTTATATCGCTTACCTGAACCAGTACGTTTCCGTTGGAGTTGTTGTTCATTTGCAGGTTAATGAAACTTCCGGCCACTGGGTTTGGATACACCGTGAATTTTGTATTCAACGGAATATGCAGGCTGAATACCTGGCTATAAGAATAGCTGCCGTCCCTGTCCACTTTTTTGATACGGTAGTAAACCAACCTGCCCCTAATGGCATCTGCATTATCATTGTAGGCATAGTTGGTAGCATTTACTGCCTTTGTTTCGCCAATTTTTATATAAGAAGTACCATTGAAGCTTCTTTCTATTTCGTACCTGTCGAAGTTGATTTCGTTCTCTGCCTGCCAAGTCAGTGCAACTTTGCTTCCCAGCAGTTTGCCAGAGAAATAGATAATATTAACTGGCAATGTGCTTAAGCCAGGGCAGGTATTGTTCCAAACAAGATTCACGTACTCCGGATGATCTATGAATGGGTTACGGTTGCCTTGATAGGCATACGCAGCATTGTTCCTGTCAATCTCTTTTTGACTTACAGGATCCTGGTTATGCCATTTGATCATCAGCTTCAGGTAAGGGATATCCACGCTAGGGAAAGTGTTGGGCTCAACCGCCTGTAAACCACTGCTGCCACTTAAGTTGCCCCAGCTAGGCATATTGTCTTCGTAGCGTGTAACCATGTATAGGAATGCCCTGGCCAAATCGCCCTTATAGGCATTGATCGGTTCAAATACATTTCCCGTAAAGCCAGCAACAGACGATGTGCCGAGCTTGCTGCCGTTCAGGCTGGTGAATGATGCAGTAGCCACTTCTCCATAAATAAAATTGCTACGCTCGCCATTTACTTTGCCATCTGTTGGGAAAATATGGTGGTAATCGGTTCCTGGTCCATTGGCTGTGCCAGATGTGAACCAGTTTTGCGGAAAGCTATGCTCCCTGTTGTAACAGCCACCTTCGCCACTGTAGCTACCGCATTGGCCCAACGCCCCGGTGCCGCCCGGCGTAAAATTATAAGGATCGGGCCCTGTGGGATTATCCGAATAGATATCCCATATAACATTGGCTGAACCTGTACCCACTTCCCTTGGCTTAATATCGGATACAATGTATTGTGCCCACAAATCATTGTAAGCGTTAGGGGTATTGCCATTGGTGGTAATATTCTTTAAAGCAGTTTTCAAAGCCGCACAGCTTAACCCCGTTGTGGTACTGTAATAGGTTGGGGGCTCACCACCGCCACTGGCTGTAGTTGTGGCATTGCCGCTAACAACGGTTGCAAAGTATAAAGGCCCGCCAGTACAGGCAAAACCACTTACAGCAAATACGCTGAAATAATAGGTTGTAGAGTTTGCAAGGCCTGTTGCTGCAAAAGTATTGCCGCTACCAAATTTTATGACTGTGCCGCTACCAAAAGCAGTGCCCACTACGTAAGAAGTGCCGTTTACCGGTGCTGCACCCAATGTGCTGCTTGTACTCCTGATTACGAGGTAACCATCTGCCCCAGTGGCAGCAACAAAACTTCCGTTAATACTGGTTGATGCAGGCGTTAAGGTTAATGTGCCAGCCCCGCTTGTAGGTGCCGTACATACAGGCGGTACCGTTGTGGTAACATTGCCCGTAAGTGGTGAAGTAAGTAGGTAAAGCGGCCCTCCGGTACATGCACTGCTGACAGAAAAAACAAAGTAGTAATAGGTTGTGCCGGCATTTAAACCTGTAGCAGTAAAAGAAGTAGTGCTTGACCTTGTTTCTACTACGCCGTTGCCTATTACATCGTCGTCGTTGTAAATAGTACCATTAACCGGCATGGTACTTAGCGTATTGCTGGTGCTTCTAATAATCAGGTATTCATTGGCTGCGGGAGAAGCAGCAGTAAAATTGCCTACAAAACCTGTATTGGTAATACTTGAAAAAAGCAGTGCCGATGGCTGGGCAGTTGGCGGCGTACAAGGGGCTCCGCTATAACCTGTCCACGTAACATCGTCAACGCTTATACGTAAACCGGTTGTGGTTTCCTTGATTTCCAAAGAAAAGCTGCCGCTTACATTGATGCCGCTGAATGTTGCTGTTTGTACGGTTGTAGTGGGGTTGGCCGTACCAACAAGTATATTGTTTATCCTAACTTCCAATACACCACCCGTACCGCTAAATACCTGTTGGTGCTTAAACGATAGGTCGCCAATACCATTGGGTATGCCGGCACAGGAAATGGCTCCGGCTTGGGTACAAATGGCCTTGCTATTAATCGTTTGGTCTGTTCTTGAAAGTGTGGCCTGCCAGGCAAGTGTATTGTCGCCCGTCCAGTTTCTTGTACTGTAGCTTGATGGGGATGTTGTAGGTATGCTGGAAAAGCTTTCCGTACCCTGTGCAAATAGAAGATTGCCCAATAAAAACGAGCAGATAGCAAGCAATAAATATTTTTTCATAAATAAAAATTGGGCAACGAAGATAACCTTAATGTAGGACGGAACCTTGCCAAAACAATTTAGTAATGCCCGTTAACTGAAATTTAATCCGAATGAACAAGTCCGGGCTACTCACCGTAAAATGTTTTTTATCCTCAAATCAAGCTCAACAGGGCTACCGTTTCTAAGCACCACTACTTTTATATGCCCACGGGCCTGTTGCAAGATATTCTTAAACACCTGTATGTCTTTGGAAACATGGCTACCTACAGCAAAAATGATATCGCCGCTCTGGAAACCGGCAATATCGCCTGGCGAGCCTTTGATGATATCCATTACCTGTATCTGGCTGTTTATTTGATAGATACTTAACCCGGTGTACGAATAATCGAACGCATCGTTGTAATGCGTATTGGGTTTAAGGTGTATGGCCTGGTCGGGATAGTTAAGAATTACATTGAACCTCCTCAGCAAATCATTGCCAATAAGCCCGCCCATTTGTGGGTACGATGTAACGTTGTAATCGTCACTAAAAATAAAAGCAGGCACTTTTCTGAATTTGAACGGCCCAACCGTTATGCTTTTAAGCACCGAAATATGCATCAGTTTTTTTCCGCCCAGCCCCTCTGTTTGGGTCGGGTACATTTTCTTGTGCTTCTCAAACAGGCTGCTATCCTCAACAAATTCCTTGCTCAACAAAAAGCAGAGTCCGGCACCACTATCAAAAATAAAACGCCCCGTAACCTGTTTGGCATCTTGTACTGTTAAGTAAGGTGTGGGCAATGTGGTAAACCCGGGGTGCATCAAGATGCCGCCCTTTGGGTACCTGATTGCCCCGGGTGTGTATATTTCAATCATCTGGTCGTCGTAATCAATCTTTACAATATACCTTCTTAAAAAGCTGTAACCAATAATGCCATCAACCCTTATTCCGTAAACACTGCCCAACAATTCGTAATCATTAATATGAAAGGCAAGGCTATCCACTTTCAGGTCGGCCAAATGCAGCGAATGGCCATACGAAAACGAAACCTGCTTCATACCGGCAATGCCCCTAATAACATTGTTTGTTTGCGTTACCTGCAAATGGTATTTTTCAACAACGCTTGAATCCAGCGATATACCGCCACTGCCCGTATCCAGCACAAAATTGAGCGTGTCCGAAAGCTGACCATCCAACTGGGCCCTAACGATAATAACACCGCCTGTTAACTGTGTAAAGGGCAGTTTGGTAATGAACTTTGCCTGTTGTGGCACAAACTCTTCCTGTGCCCCTGTATCTATACAAAAGCTTACCAGAACAAGCAAGGCCGTAAGGGCTTTTTTAAACATACCGCAATTACAAGATACAGTAAGGTAAAGGTTTTTATCAAAGACAGGCGGCATGGCTTTATTGCTGCCGGCTTTGTATATATGGCAATCATATTGGGTAAGCGGCAAATAATATCCATCCATCTATGAAACTGTACATCCTTAACTTTGCCCCATCAAAAATTTTTGAAGGAAATGAAGTTGTCTGATTTATACGAGAAAGCACTACGCTTCGAGTTTCTCTCCATTGAAGAAGGAATGCACCTTTTTGAACATGCCCCCCTTACGGAATTGATGTATGTGGCCGATGAATTAAGGAAAAAGCAGGTGCCGCACGGAAAAGTGACCTGGCAAATTGATCGGAATGTAAACACCACCAATGTATGTACGGCCAATTGCAAGTTCTGCAATTTTTTCCGTGTGCCCGGCCATGCAGATGCATACATTACGGACATGCCCACCTATAGGAAAAAAATTACGGAAACATTAAAATATGGTGGCGACCAATTGCTGTTACAAGGCGGCCATCACCCAGAGCTTGGCCTTGATTTTTATACGCAAACCTTTAGGCAGATAAAAGAAGAGTTCCCTACCATTAAGCTGCATACATTGGGACCACCCGAAGTGGCACATATCACTAAGCTCGAAAAATCCACCCACCACGAAGTATTGAAAGCTTTGAAGGAAGCAGGTATGGACTCCTTACCAGGAGCCGGTGCAGAGATATTGGTTGACCGTGTAAGGCGACTGATTAGCAAGGGCAAGTGCGGTGCCGATGAGTGGCTGGCCATTATGCACGAATGCCATAAGCTGAACATTACCACATCTGCAACCATGATGTTTGGACATGTGGAAACCATAGAGGAACGTTTTATACACCTAGTAAGGATACGTGAAGTGCAGGCCATGAAACCTGCAGAGGCAAAGGGCTTTCTTGCATTTATTCCATGGACGTTTCAGGATGTGGATACCCTGCTTACCAAGATACGCGGTGTGCATAATTTGACTACGGCTGAAGAGTACATCCGTATGATTGCCATTAGCCGCATCATGCTGCCGAATATCAAGAATATACAAGCAAGCTGGCTTACAGTTGGCAAGCAAACCGCACAAATATGCCTCAATGCCGGTGCCAATGACTTTGGCAGCATCATGATTGAGGAGAACGTGGTAAGTGCAGCTGGGGCCCCGCACCGCTTTACTTACAAAACCATGCAGGATGCCATACGTGAAGCAGGCTTTGAGCCACAGCTTCGCAACCAGCAATACGAGTGGAGGGAAATTCCTGCGGCGATTGAAGAACAGGTGATAGATTATTAATTAGTTGATAACACCATAAAAAGAGCCGGCAAATATGCCGGCTCTTTTTATTACCCAATACACGGTATTGCGTGGGGCTGCTATCTGTATTATCCTTGTCTCAAAAAAGCACCATGAACATTTTTGAATCGCTTATCTGTAGCCAGTATGCCGCACTTAAAATGAAAGGCAGCGGACAAAGTGCCAAAGCCAATGGCGTGGTACTTATTTCAGTTGCTTTGATGATGCATTTGCTAACACTGCTATTTATACTGGTTATTACCAAGAGTAACATTGTAAGGATAGACACACATGGATTGAATGGAAAGATATTTGGCAAGCTGCTGGCCTTTGGGTTGATTGCAGCCCTATACCCTATTGTTTATTTTTTTTACGGCAGGCAGCAACGTTTTGACCGCATAACACAGCAATTTGACGGATTGATGGAACCAGAACAAAAAGCAGTTATTAAAAAAGGGCTCTATTACCTGCTTGCCAGCTTTGGCATTTTTATCATTGTGCTAATGGTGCTTTTGTTCAAAAAATAGCCCTGTCTGGTTTTGCATGAGAATCCGAAAGTGACTCAATAGCTTGAATTATTGTAAAAACTAAGCCTGTCGAAACCAGTTCCAAAACCTCCTATACCATCAGTTTCTGAAAGCTTGATTTGACAATTCATGTGTCAAACCAAGCCCCTACAAACAGTCCTTACGGTATGCGTAGGGATTTTTTTGGTTATTTTGTAACATAATTGCTGTTGAACCGTAACACATTCAACAAGGCAAACCCGAAAATATCCCGCTGTTTATGACTGAACAAAATTACAATGACTGTGTAAACCAATACGCCGACAACGTGTTCAGGTTTATCGTTAAAAACCTCCGCCATGAGGAAGATGCCCGTGACATTGTGCAGACGGCATTTGAAAAACTGTGGCGTAATAGGGAGAGTGTAGAGAACGACAAATGCAAGTCATACCTGTTTACGGTTGCATACAACCAGATGATTGACCATATACGAAAAAACAAACGGGTTCAGTTAAAGGAAGAATTTGACGAGCATACAAAAATCGGGCATCAAACTTCTACCCATACCAAAAGGGTTTTAATGGAAGCATTGAACCGCCTGAACGAAACACAAAAAAGCCTGGTAATGCTAAAGGATTATGAAGGCTACAATTATGAGGAGATTGGAAAAATCATGGACTTATCGGAAAGCCAGGTAAAGGTTTACCTGCACCGTGCAAGATTGGCTTTAAGGGATTATTTAGTGAAACCAGAAAATGTGCTATAGGAACCGAGGTTGAATTTCCGGATTTTTTAAAGAAACAACATGAACATCAACAGACATAATTACGAAGAACTTTTCTTACTCTATATAGATGGGGAACTTGATGCCGTGCAAAAGCAGCTAGTAGAGGCATTTGCAGCAGCCAACCCAGATTTAAAGGAAGAACTGGACATGTTGAAGGAAACAGTATTGTTTACTGATAATGACCTGGTATTTGCCGACAAGTCTTCGCTTTATAAATCATTGGATGCAGCTAGCATTACGACCCATAATTACGAAGAGCATTTTTTACTGTATGTGGACAATGAACTGGAGCAGCCAGCAAAAACTGGAGTGGAAACTTTTGTATTGCAGCATCCTGAATTGCAGGACCAGTTTACGGTGTTGAAACAGACAAAACTGGAAGCTGAACATATTGCCTGCCCCAATAAAGAGTTATTGTATAAGGAAGAAAAGGAACGCCGCCCGGTTGTTTTTATGTGGGCCAAGAGGCTAGCCATTGCAGCCGCTATTTTATTGTTTGCTGTAATGGCATGGATGCTTACATCCAACAACAAGCAAACAGCCGATGGTCCAACTGTGGCAAAGGCCAATGGTTCTTCCGTAGAAAAAAATTCGGCATCAACTGTAACATCTACTACAACTGTCCCGTTAAGCACAGGTACAAAGACAGATGATACTGTTGAACCACAACAAACCATACAGCATTCATTGGCCGATGTGGCAACACAGGGTAATAAGAGTACCGAAAAGCTGCCAGTAAAAACGGTTGTTGAACCAGTGCAGAAAACGTTGCCCACAAACAGCATTGCCAAAGCTGACAACAATAGCACTAACAATAGCAGCAATGGTTTAACAGTGGCACAGCCGCAACAAAAGCAGGAAGCAATTATTGCAGCCGTTATACCCAACAAAAGCACCGAGCAACCGGTACATACGGTGGCAAGCAACAGTAAAACCGAAAGCAATAGCCCCATCAATACCAAAGTGGCCAACACCAACACAGCTTCTCTTATGGCACAGCCTGCTGTTTATAGGGAACTGAATACGGCGGATGAAGATGATGAAAGCAAATCGGTGTACATCGGCTCCATGCAAATCAGTAAAACCAAATTGAATGGGTTTTTCAAAAAGGCCAAAAAGATTTTTGGCAAATCGAAAAGCGAAGACGCTCCTACCGAAGAAAGCCCTAATACCCATTCAAGATCATTAAGATAAATTTTTAAACACACAAGTATGAAACGCACATTATTGGCAACAGCTATCATGCTGTTTGCAGCAACAGGTTTTGCCCAAACGGATTCAACCAAAAATGCACCGGACACAGTTAAGGTGGGCAATTTTGTCATCATCAAAAAAGCAAAAGCCAATCAAAACAATTCGTTTGAAATACGCCTTGGCAGCAATAGCAGCAACCGCAAGAAAAAGAACCTCAGCACCAACTGGTGGATATTGGACCTGGGCTTTACCAATCTTAGGGACAATACCAATTATGCCAGTGCACAGGCAGGCTCGTATCTTAGGGTAGGTCGTCCGGCCGATGGCCCAGTAACCGAAAACAGCATGAAGCTGAACCGTGGTAAGAGCTCCAATGTGAACCTTTGGTTCTTTATGCAAAAACTGAACGTTGCCAAACATGTGGTGAACCTTAAATATGGGTTGGGCTTGGAGATGTATAACTTTCGTTATGAGAACAGCATCAGCTACCGTAAAGATGGAAGCAACCCTTATATATTCAACGACTCCATCAGCTTTTCCAAAAACAAACTGTATGCGGGCTATATTACCGCACCGCTTATGCTGAACATTAATGCAACACCCGATAAGAGAAGGGGCTTTAGTTTCAGTGCAGGTGTAAGTGCCGGTTACCTGGTGGCAAGCCGCAACAAACAGGTAAGCGATGCCCGTGGCAAAGTGAAATACAAAGGCGATTTTGACCTGCAGCCCTGGCGTTTGGCAGCCATTGCCGAAGTTGGTTTGGGCCCTGTTCGTTTATACGGCAGCTATAGCCTGAATGCCCTGCACAATAGTAGCACAAGGTTAGAGCAGTACCCTTATGCAATAGGCATCAGGTTCAGCAATTGGTAGTACACTTTTTTCTGCATGGAATATGGATAAAATAACAATGCCCAGTAATTAAGTTTACTGGGCATTGTTGCTTTTATATTGATTGAAACGGTATCATTTTTTTGTGGCCGTCTTTACAATCTTCCTGATTACGCTATCCAGTTCGTTGGATGATTGCCTGAGCATATCCAACAGCCCTATTACATCGTCTGGCAAAGATTCTTCGTAGTGTTTCAATAGTTCTACTAACCCTAGCATATTGGATAGGGGCCTTCTTATTTCATGGGCATTTATCCTTGCTATTTCCTTTAGCTGTATATTCTGCTGCTCCAAAGAAATATTGGAGTTGATGACAGCCGACACATCCCTTGTATTCACATTTACACCAGTTATGTTTTTGGTAACCTCGTCATATACCGGAAAGAATTTTGCACGGAACCAGATACGCTCGCCGGTCAATGATTGATAGTCCCTTACACTGTCAACCATTTCGCCAGTAAGGGCCAATTCCATGGCAGCTTTTGCATCTACTTTCATTTCAGGTGGCATGGCTGTAAGCAGGTTGTCGCCAGGCAGCAGCCGTACACCTGTATAGTAGTCAAAATACTGTATGGCAGCATTGTTTAAAGTAATGATGTTAAAGTCCCTGTCAAGAAAAAAATTGAAGTCGCTTGTGCTGTTGAAGATGGCTTTAAAACGTTGCTCCGTATCCTGCAACTTGTTTTCAATGGCTATTACTTCTGTTACTTCCTGCACCATGCCCAGTTCCTGTTTGGCAAAGCCGTGGGCCCCACGAAGAAAGACAGTCCTGGTATTCTTGAACCAGCCGTATTCGCCATTTGCCTTGCGGTAACGCGATACGGTTACCAGTTGCTCGCTATCGCTTAACAGCCTTACCTTGCTCTGTACTTCCTCCAGTTTGGCAAAGTCTTCGGGGTGCAATACTGTTTTGGGAATATTGGCTCCCATGGCTTCAACATCTGCCTTTGTATAACCCAGAACTTCGGTCAGTTTTTTATTGCTGTAAATGGCTTTGTGCTCGTCAAGATCGTATATGTATATCAATAGTGGCGACGAGTCCACAATTTTTTGGAACAAAAGCTTGTTATCGTAGTTTTCTACTAGCAAGGCAAACAGTTTTGGTCAGCAGCTAACTGCTGTTCGAATTACATTTATGCATTGACAAAGCCTTTACCTATGGTGCCAAAGAGACCCTTATCTGTAAACCTGCCCTTGTATTAATGGTAGGTGCAGATGTGGAGATGTAAGGCGTAACCCTTCTTTGGTCAAAGAACAACTTAACATTTACACGGTTGTTCATTACATAGTCTATGGAAGGCTGTATAGTGATTACTTTTTGGCCACCTGTACCATAGGCATTTGCTTGGTCCAAACGGCTGTTGCTGGTAAAGTCATCACGCATGGCCAGGTCAAGTTTAAAGCTGATGTCATTTTCCAGTTTCTTTCCTTTCATACCAGGCAGCTTGAACGGAAGCGTGAAGCCACGTTTACGCCAACTGGCACCCACTACCCATTCGGTACTATTGGTCTGGCTCAATTGGTAGTCAATCAAACTCAGGCTCAACTGCCTGCTTTTTTTGTATTCAAATTTCAGGTTCAGTTGGGTAATGGTGGTTACATCTATACCAATCAACGGTGCAAACTGCTCTTGTATGGTAATATTAGGCACCAGGAAAAACGGAACATAGTTGCCACTTACGGTATCTATAAAGCTTGGTGCACCATAACGGAACGGATCGGTGAAAAGGAGTGCACTGTTGTAGCTGTTCATGGCCAACGATCCATTATAGGCATGCGTTAAGGTAATGTTGCTAAAGGTTTTTGCCAATGCAGGTATCTTGCTTAAACCCGTATAGGTTGCCCGCCAGTTTGGCTTGGGCAGTATGCCCGAAAAAGGATTGGACCTTACATTATTGTTGTTCTGCTTAATCAATGCAACGGTATTGGGATCTTTGCCTGTGTATGCAGCAATGAAGGATGGTATCAATACATCCTGTGCATAACGGTTGTAGCCCTTTGCGTAACCATCCGCATTTACACCACCCGTTGTTGGGTTGTAGTAAGGGTTTGCAGCGGCAGCACGTTGGCTCATGATTAAGCGGTAGTCCTGGAATTTTTTGAATGTTTCCGATATCTCGTTCGGGTTGTTTTTCTCGAACAAAGTGCTAAACGCTATATACGATACATTGAAACCACCGGCAGCATAAGGTGTTAAGTGTTGGGCCTTGCCATTGCCTGCGGTACTTGTGTCCTTAAACAGTTCGGTATATTCTTTACTGAAGGTTTTATCTAGGTTAAAGTCGATAATGAATTCCTTAATGGGTTCAACCTGTGCAGTGATGCTTAACTTCTGTTCAAAATTCTGGCGGAACAATGAGTTAAAGTTCGGGTCCCTGGATATTAAACCTTGTGCCGCTTTTTTGTTGAGCCAGTTGGTATCCGGTTGCTTTCCAAAAACATAGTCCAAACCGGGCTGCATGCTCCTGAAATTCTGTCCCAGTACTTTTGTACTGTCCATATAACCCGGCAAACGGCTCTTATAGTTTTCGCCATAGTTTACGGATACCCTTTTAAGCATGGTAATGAGCTTGCCTCCGGCTTTCACAAATTCGTTCATCTCCACAGGCTGGTTCTGCTTCTGCAGGCGTTGTGCAATTCTTGCATCACGTTTTTGCTGCCTCCATTTCTTTATGGCTGCTTCCTTTGCTTTACCGGTTAGCCCCTTGGTTACTTCTGCTTTTGTTGGCACAGTAATGCCTACGGTATTGTTGGTTGGGTTGGTACTTGCATCCTTGCCATTTTTCTTTTTAGGATCGGTACCCGGTGCTGTTTTGGGTTTGGGTGGTGCAATATTATCCAATGCCCTTAACCATCTTGATTTGCTGTATAGCCTTGTTAAGTCAAACTCGCCATTAATGGTATTTTCCTGACTGTTTTCCAGGATATTGCCTAAGCTAATGGCCAAACGGCTTGCACCAATCCAGTTATAGGAGGTGGAGTAATTGTACCGTGCGGTAATCCAGTCCGTTAGTGGGAACTTCGTTAGCGGCAATGTATAGCTTAAAGTAGCTTTCTGCGTATAGTAGGTATTACGGCCACCATTCCAGAAGTTTTGTCTTACGGTGTCTTTCTTGGCCTTGGTATCCAATAAACCATAAGGCTCATCTACCCTTGCATTGTTGGTGGCAGAAAAATCGAGGTTCAGGGAACGTGAAAGATCCCAACGCATGTTATAGAACCTGTCAAACGTAAAGTACTTGTCGTAAGTGGTATCTACCCTTTCAATTTTACCGGTGCCATCGGTATTTACAATACGTGGAATGTACTGTCCGAATTGCCTGTTGATATCGGCCCTGAAACTTAACAAGGAAGGTTTCGGGTTAAAGTTGAAATCCCGAACCAGGTTATACCAATTACTCTTGCGTTTAGACAATAGCTTTTTAAACGGCTCAATATATTTTGATGGAGCGTTATAGGTATAGCCAAAGCCACCACGTTGTTTGGTTACTTCATTCTTTAATACCAATGGGCTGCTCTGCTCAATTTTGGTATAGGAATAGCTCATATCAAAATTGCTCAGGCTCCATAACTTAGGCTTGCCCGTGCTTTGAATGCGTACATTGGTAAGGTTGAAAGTTTTGGTGGTTGATTGGTCCAACGCAACATTTTTGATGGAGTCCCTCTGTTGCTGTGTCTTGGCAGCACTGAGCTTATCCTTATACTTCACGTCTTTATCGTAAGGGTCGTACTCTGGCTTACGGATTGTTTTGCTGATGCTTGTATAAATCGGGATGCTTATCTGGGCCTTGTTCTTGCCAACTTTTGGCGTAAGCTTACCGGCATCAATGGTTGCAGCAGCATCAAACTGAAACAGGTTATCCCTGGCCCTGTCGTTAACCCTTTGTTCTATTGTTCCAAAACCTTGCGTGTAGGTATTGGCCGAAACACTTACCGTACCTAGGTCTGCCAGTTGCACATCTATCCTTGCCAAAGCTGCATATGAGCCATGTTCATCTATTTCAGACAGTCTTAATTCGTTTACCCATACTTCTGCATTTAGTGGGAAGGTGTTGTTGTCTTTTGCATTTTCCACGGCAATCAATACGCCCCTTACTTCGCCCAGGTTGGGGTTACCATGTACCGAGTAGGTCTTGTTGCCAATCTGTTCGCGGTAAATGGCATCAATGGTGGCCCCTGCTGCATTACGCCGCAGCTTCAGGTCTACCAGTTCCTTTAAACTGAAATCGAGGTTGTTCGAATCGGGCCACACCTTTAATGCATCTGCATCGGTGGATGCATATTTGCCTGGTGGCGTAATTTTTAAAGGCACTTTTACTTCATAGTAATTGTTCAGGTAATCCTGTCCAATACGTATGATGGCATTCAGTTCATTGTCTTTTACCGGTGCGTATTTAGGCATGCTCTCGGCATGTACAAACATGGAAAGTTTGCCATACTGCCGCATGTCGAGGTTAAGTGACTTAATAACGCCCACCGCATCTGTGTCTTGCAGGTTCAATACCTGTAAACTCATGGCCTGTTCATTCTGTAACAGGTTAACGCCGTTATTGCTTAACGATTGCACACGTTCAATACCTGGCGGAATAACATAGTTTACAGGTGTACGGCTGCTGTTCTCTTCCAGGTTCACTGCCAACACATTCAATGTAGTGCTTGGTGTGGCCGGTTGGTAAGAACCTGTTGTATCTACTTTATAAGCAAAGTTCCTCCATTGGTTACGTACCAGGTTCAGCGATGCAAAACGCAGCACGGTGGAGTCTTCAAAATCTGAAAGGTACATACGTACAAAGCGGATGGATTTGAAATCGGTGATACCGCCAACCGCATTTGCATAATCCTTGATCGGTATGCGGAAAAGGTACCAGTCTTCTTGGCCACTGGTTCCGTTTGCATAGGTTACGCTGATGCTCCGCTTGTCGGTTACATATTTGGTAACACCTACGTTCATGTTCTTTGACAGGTCTATCTGGTATTCATAATACGACTCTGTTTCATTTAAGGTATTGTCCCGGTTCAGGTCCTCATTATCCGGATACAGTGTGGCAGCCGATGAAAGATCGCTGCTGGTAGTGGCCACAGGCGAGTTGCCTTGCGGGTTATTGTAGTTTTTGTAACGGCCCAGGATGCCTACACCGGCAGCATCGTACCTGCTATCCCTAAACCATACATAGTTATCGTTTGAAGGGTCATTTAAAGCCCTTTTGTACAGGTCGGTTGTTGGTCCAAAACCATTGTTGATGAGGTTTTGAAGGTAGTAGGCTTTCTGCACACGTTCGCTGTCATCTGTCATACCATCAAAGCCCACATCCTGAAAAGGACGGTCATTGGGATCGTTGCTGAATGCCTGTGTTATCTGAATGGGGTTCAAAGGTACAAAGCCCCACTTGCTGGTATCCATGGCGGCAGGCGAACTTGGTGTTCTTAACCCGTTCTCATAAAAACGTTTGCCATCCTTCAAAATGTCTTCGCTAATGTTACCCAGGTTCAGGAATAGTTTGCCCGTTGGGTTTGCGGCCCCGTTCTTTATAAAAGGATCCTGTATCCAAAACTCGGCATACTCTACGTTGCCTGTTTCAAAATCTGTCTGGTCTATGCTACGCATGATACCGCCCCAACGTTTCTTGGGATTCAGCAATTTGCCCGCAGCCGTAATTTCTGCCGAACTGCTTACATAGTTGTAAGGGCCCGGATCGGTTGGGTAGTAAGCAACATCGAAGGTGTTGGTTTGTACGTTGGTAATATTGGTAGTAGTGTTTGGAAACAGTTCATTGGTATACACCTGTCTTACCCTTGGGTCGCTCAATGCATTCAGGTCTTTACGCAGCGGGTTATTGCTTGCGTTCTTGTCCTGCAAGTTGGGCTCGATATTGTACCATGCAATTTTTGCACGGTTAAAGTTGTAATCGATAGAGTCTTTTAAACTTGCTTCGGGAAACCTTTGTGGTGCCGCAGAAGAAGTTACGGGTGTGGAGGCCAATGTCCAGGCAATGGAAGGGAAACGTAGGTCGAGGCTGTTGCGTGTGCCTTCGAAATTGTCAACATAAATCAATCCGGCAGATCCGGAACCAATTTGCTTCGGGTGACCAGGTTTTAAATAAGCACCTTCGCCATAAGCAGTAATGGTACTTTTTGCCTTGGTTGAATAAAAAGGCAATTTATTCAATGCCCTTGTAAGACCCGGCCATTCTGATTTGTAGCTGAAATCCACGCCATACATGGTGTTGCGTATAGGGTCGTCGCCATAATCCACCTTGGTAAAAAATGGCCTTTCGCCCAGCCTTACCATCGATGCCCCCAAACTCAGTTTCTTGTTGGCAATATAATCGGCACGCAAACCAAGAAAGCCCCGTTGCTGCATGCCAAAGCCTGCATTGTTTTCGTACGAAACACTTACAGGTATGCCTGAATTCAAAATGGCCTGGTTCAATATTTTTACACTTCCCAGATTATAGTCTATTGTATAGTCCGTTCCTTCTAGCAGCACCTGGCCGCCTGCATTGATTTTTACTGACCCTTGCGGTATGTTGAATGCACCCAGGTAAATATCGCTGCCACCCGTTCCTTTGGCTTGCCCCTGCATCACAAAGCGGTTGTAGTTGGCATAGGTTTGTGCAATGGCTTTTATGGAATCGTACAGGGCCCTGTACACATATTTGTTCTTCATGGACTGTGGCTGACCGGGGAAGGCAAGTGTATCCAGGTCGCTACCAAATGGCTCCAGCACGGGGAAGATGATTTTTCCCTGTTGGGGCAAAATGGTAAAACCTTCCACATAGTCAAATACACCATCGGGCTGCGGGTCGTTCCTGTTGTTTAATCGGTCTAAGTTTAGAATACGCAACAAGGACACCCCGTCAACAGATGGGGCACTTTCTGGTAAATATCTTTTCAAGCCACCGCTTGGCTCTTCGTATAAAACGTTCAGTTTAAAATCTTCCCTGCTTACCCCTGCAATGTCTAAAGAGTACACGTTTTTCATCATCAAATGCCAAATAGGTAGGCTTATACGTGCAGCGGTAGCTTTCAATAGTTTTAGGAAGAGCACCCTTTGTACACCTTGCGTAGAATCCAATGCAACATCTTGTGAAAATTCACCTACTTGATATACTTGACCATTGTAAGTGTATTGATAAGCTACACCCAAAACTTCATCAGGCTGTAACTGTGCGTTAATGGAAAGGAAACCTATTTGTGGGTTGAACGTGTATTCGTTGGTGGTTAGTTTACGGGCAAATGTTTTTTCAAAGTCATTTACTGCGGATAGTCCAATGCCTTGCAATAAACCCGTTACCTGCGAAGGCTTCCTAAAAGGCGAGTTCAAGTTGCCCCCCTGTGTAAGCTTGGCGTACAAAGCATTGGCATAGTTGCCGGGCAGGCCATTGGTGGTACCATTTCCGGGAAGGTTGGCAGGGTTGGCAGGTGTGGCTTCACCCAAATCGGCCAGGGCCACCACATCCCGTGCATCTGTTGTGGCACCGGTGCGGTTGGTTATCCATACTTCAATACGTTGTATCTGCACCTGACTGTTTACAACAGGCAGTGTTTTCATTGCCTTGTTGAAGTTATTACGGAAGTATTGGCCCATTAAAAAGTGCCTGTTCTCTTCGTAATCATCCAATTTTTTCTGGAATTGCGTAGTTGCCGCACCGCCTTGCAATGTTTGCGACTGGCGTTGGGAGCGTTGATTGGCCAATGCTGCCGTAAAGAAAAATTTGCCAAACTGCAATTGTGTTTTGATACCAAACAGGTTCTGTGTGCTGGGTATCAATGTACCTTTTGATGCCCAGGAAATATTACCCGCTTCAAAGCTTTTCAGTATCTCGTCCTGATTGCCTTTATAATCAAGTTTTAACTGGTTCTCGTAATCAAAATTGGCAAGGGTGTTATAGTTAATGGGCAATTTCAACTTGTCGCCAATGCTTGCATTCATGCTAAGGTTGGTGTTCATGTCAAAATCAAAGCCACCGTTCTTCCTAGCAGCTTCGGGCAATGTGGGGTTTTTGGTAACCTGCCCCTGATAGCCGGCTAAAATGTCAACGGAACCTTGTGGTTTGATGTCTACTTTAAGCCCATTTTTTCCTACGCCAAAAATCCGGTCAAATAGCTTGTCAAATACCTGCATTTTGGGCCTGGTCACCTTTCTATTGAGAGCTGTAAGTGCCTGCGACCTTTTCCTGAAATAATCGTCTTCTGCCTTTTTGTTCTGTATCCGCTGAAATTCGTCAAATGTCAAAAAAGTCGGGCGTCGGTAGGTTTTGCCGTTGATGGTTTCAACAATATAGTACTCCTTGGTTTTGGGGTCGTACTGAATGTCTTGCTTGATTAATGAAGTATCCCTGCTGATGCCAAAGGGGTTCTTGTCCTGCCAGGTATAGCGGTCGCCCCTTCTATCTTTGATAGGGTATTTTAAACCGGAAGTATCTGTTTGTGCAACAGAAAACTGGCTGAAGCAAATGAATGCAAAAGCAGTTAGTAGTATATTCTTATTAAGAAAAAATGCGTAATTCAAAACGTCAAAGCCTTGGTTAAGTAGAACTCAATCTCAATAAATCACAGATTTTTCAATGCTTGTTTAATTAAATCTTCCAGTGCAATGTCTCCGCTATTGGCGGCATTTGCCTTTTTAACTGCCTGCTCGGCAGCCGGTCTAGCTATGCCTAAAGAAACCAATGCAGTAATTGCATCTGAATCAAGGGTGTTTTGCGTTAGTGCAGACAATGGCGAATCTAAGGATTGTTTGCTAAGCTTATCCCTTAACTCCACTATCAAACGTTCGGCACTTTTACGGCCTATCCCTTTGATGCCCTCTAATTGCTTTGTGTTGCCTTGAATTATAGCCCTGGTAATTTCATCGGGTCTCATTCCAGACAACATCATCCTTGCAGTTGCTGCACCAACACCCGAAACACTGATCAATTGAAGAAAAAGCTCCTTTTCGTCCAAACCGGCAAAACCAAAAAGGGTTTGGGCATTTTCAGTAATATGCAGGTAGGTAAACAACTGGCCACTTTCCTTGTTGGCTATGGCAGAGTAGGTATGCAGGCTAATATGCAGGTCGTAACCAACGCCATTTACATCTACCACTATACGGGCAGGCGACTTTTGCACAAATTGACCTCTTACAAACGCTATCATAAATACAAGGATTTCAAAAATAAGGGTTTAGGTGAAATGTTACGTTTAAATTTGAATTGATGTATTGCAGTTTAAACAATTGCAACTCGCTAATATTACTGATATTTGCCGTCACATAATTTTTTTGAGTCCTCAAATTAACCAGATGAATAAAATTACCGCTGCAATTACAGCCGTTGGAGGTTATGTACCAGAAGACAAGCTTACCAATGCCGATTTAGAGAAAATAGTGGAAACCAACGATGAATGGATCAGGACCAGGACTGGTATTAGTGAAAGAAGGATACTGAAAGGCGAAGGCAAAGCCACCAGCGATATGGGTGCACCCGCCATTCAGGAAATACTCCGCAAAAAGAATATTGACCCTAAGGATATTGACTGCATTATTTGTGCAACCGTTACGCCCGACATGGTTTTTCCCGCAACGGCCAATATTATTGCCGATAAAATTGGGGCAACCAATGCCTGGAGTTTTGATTTGAATGCAGCTTGCAGCGGATTTCTATTTGCCCTAACTACCGGTGCAAGTTTCATTGAAAGTGGCAGGTACAAGAAAGTGATCGTAGTGGGTGCCGATAAAATGAGTGCCATTGTGGATTATACCGACAGAAACACTTGCGTACTTTTTGGCGATGCAGCAGCGGCAGTTTTATTGGAACCTTCAGTTGATGAAAATGGTATTTTGGACAGCCAGTTGAGAAGCGATGGAAGTGGTCGTGACTTTTTGCATATGAAAGCTGGTGGTTCGCTAAAGCCAGCATCGGTAGAATCGGTAATGGCCAGGGAGCATTATGCTTACCAAGAGGGCAAGACCGTTTTCAAATTTGCAGTAAAGGGCATGGCAGACGTAAGTGCCGAACTGTTGGAGCGGAATAATTTGACTGGCGATGATATTGCATGGCTTGTGCCCCATCAGGCCAACCTGCGTATTATAGATGCAACGGCAGACCGTATGGGGCTGGCGAAAGAAAAAGTAATGATCAATATACAGAAATACGGCAACACAACTGCCGCAACCATTCCATTGTGTTTATGGGAGTGGGAAAGTCAGTTAAAGAAAGGCGACAATCTTGTATTGGCAGCTTTTGGTGGCGGTTTTACCTGGGGTGCCACCTGGGTCAAGTGGGCGTATTAAAAGCCGAAGAAGAAATTGGGAACAGCAACCTTGTAATGAGGTTGCTGTTTTATTTTTTGCTCCTTACCCAAATCAGGAAATCCGTTTGCGGAATTGTATCAATGCCCAATTGCCTTAGCATGGTTGCCAATTGCCCACGATGGTAGGAACCATGGTTGAATACATGCTGCAACATTTGCCAAACGGACTGTTTAAATTGCTCCCGTTTACTGTTTTGATAAGCAAACACATGTTCCAATTGCATATTGCTTGCACTGGCCACCCAATCGACCCATAATTTACTCTGGTGCTGCCAGCCTTCTATAATATGCTCCATAGTTAAGCCAGGTGTTGCACTTGGCGGCACAATGTGTTCCTGCAGTTTTATCCGTTGCCATACAATGCTTTCCGCATCCCATATATGCAGCATGGTTTTGTACAGGCTGGGGAAACTGCTTGTTACCTCCTGCTGTTGCTGCTGCTCCGTTAGGCCAACAATGAGTTTTATAAACTGGCCGTTTGCCCAAATATTATAAGCGGCATATTGTGTAAGCAGTTCCTTCATAGCGATTGATTACATTTGGTTGCTGAAGATAGGAATTAGCTGCAAGTTTTATGGGTTGCCTTTATGTTACGCTACAAGCCGGGCCATGCATACCATTGCTGATGGGTGCGACGCCCATGCAGCTTCATTCCTGTTCATTAGCCAAGTACAAAAATATTTAACCTATACACATGAGTAAGTTTCCATTAACGGGTATCAGCTCGGTTGCCATGCATACCAATGGGCATGACAATGCAGACAGTGCACATATAACACCCATCTACGCCACATCTACTTTTACTTTTGATACGGCACAGCAGGGCATGGAACGTTTTGCGAGCCTGGACAAAGAAAAAATTTACAGCCGTTGGGGCAACCCAACTTTTAAAGCTGCAGAAGAAACCATTGCCGCATTGGAAGCATTTGGTTTGAAGGATGAAAATGGCAGCCCCTTACAATTGAAAGCATTGCTACATGCCAGCGGACAGGCAGCCATGACCACGATGTTCATGAGCAACCTGCAAAGTGGCGATATGATACTGTCGCACTTTTCTTTATATGGCGGCACTTACGAGTTGATGCATAAAGTATTGGCACAAGCGGGTATTGCTACCATTATTATTGACATGCGTGACCTGAACCTGGTAGCAGAAACCTTGAAACAGAACCCTGCTATTAAACTGGTGCATATTGAAACACCAGCCAACCCTACCATTCAATGTGTGGACATTGAAGCAGTAACCAAGCTTGCCAAACAGCACAGTATGATGGTTACGGTTGACAATACATTTGCCACACCTTATTTGCAGCAGCCATTTAAGTATGGTGTTGACTTCGTGTTTCACTCTACCACCAAATTTTTAAATGGGCATGGCACGGCCATTGGCGGTGTATTGGTAGGCAAGGATATTGAACTGATGAAAACAAAAGTGTGGAAATGGTTTGCCTTACTGGGTGGCAATGCCAACCCCTTTGATGCCTTTTTGTTAAGTACCGGCATGAAGACCTTGGAAGTAAGGATGGACAGGCATTGCGACAATGCCATGCAGGTTGCCCATTATTTACAGCAGCATAATGCCGTTGCCCAGGTAAACTATACTGGGCTGACTGACCACCCGGACCACGCCGTTTGTGCCAGGCAAATGAAGCACCCTGGAGCTTTGATGAGCTTTGAACTGAAGGGCGGTTTGGATGCGGGAAAAAAATTCATTGACAGGTTACAGATGTGTGTACGTGCTGTAAGCCTGGGCACAGTTGATACATTGATTTCTCACCCCGCCAGCATGACCCATTTTAGTGTGCCAAGGGAAGAGCGGGTAAAATTCGGCATCAGCGATGGACTGATAAGATTGAGTGTAGGCATTGAGAACATTGCAGATATCTTGAACGACTTTGAACAGGCTCTACGATAACATTTAGAAACCTTTTTTTGATGAGCAAAAAAATTGCAGTTGTTGGTGCGGGCATCAGTGGATTGTCCACCGCCTATATGCTTCTTCAGGCAGGGCATACCGTTACTGTTTTCGCAAAAGCATTTTCGCCCAACATTACCTCTAACAAGGCAGCGGCATTCTGGTTTCCATATCATGTACGCAATGATATACGTGCGGTGGAATGGTGCAGGAAAAGCTATGCATTCTTTAAAGAAAAAAGCAATGATACCGCAACGGGCATACGCATGATTGATATTGTAAAAGCATGCAAACATGGCGTGGCCGATGAAACGAACTGGGTTGATTATATGCCGCCCACTACCTTGACCACATTACAGGATCATGAATTGCCCAATGGGTATGACAAAGGTTATAAAGCGTTGGTGCCTTTAATTGAAACGCAGTTGTTTCTGCCCTGGCTGATGGAGCGATTGAGAGAACAAGGAGCCGCCCTTGTTGAAAAAGAAATAAGCAGCTTACATACATTGCAGGAAACATTTGACATTGTGGTTAACTGCTCTGCATTGGGAGCAAGAACTTTGTGTAACGACGACACTGTTATTCCCGTTCGGGGCCAGGTTGCGTTGCTGGAGCCCGGCTACCCCGATTATATTTTTATTGACAACCAAACGCCATCGTACATTGTTCCAAGAAAAGATGCGACCATTGTTGGTGGTACTTATGAAGAAGGTGTTGACGATGCGGTTGTTGATGAAAATGATTTGCAGCAAATATTGTCTAAAGCCTATGCTATTTTACCTGCATTGAAAAATAGAAAAATAATAGGCAGTTGGGCAGGGCTTCGTCCGTACAGAAAAGAAGTGCGGCTTGAAAGGGATGGCAATATCATTCACAATTACGGACATGGCGGCAGCGGCTTTACCTTGAGTTTTGGTTGTGCCGAAGCAGTTGCCGCATTGATTCCACATTGATTGCTTAAAAGAAAACACAGGAGATATACATGAGCATTACCATTAGAAGGGCGACATTAAAAGACTGCAGCCGCTTATTGGAACTGATACACGAACTGGCTGTTTATGAAAAGGCCCCGGATGAAGTAACCGTAACATTGGAACACTTTGAGCAGAGTGGCTTTGGCAACAACCCCGTATGGTGGGGTTTTGTAGCAGAAGAAGACAATGCTATTCTTGGTTTTACTTTATACTATATACGTTATAGCACCTGGAAAGGCCAACGTATGTACCTAGAAGATTTTTTGGTTACCGAGCAGGCAAGGGGCAAAGGTATTGGCAAGCTGTTGTTTGACAGGCTGATTGAGGAAGCCAAAGAAAAAAAGCTGAATGCCATTGTTTGGCAAGTATTGCAGTGGAACGAACCCGCCATCAATTTCTATAAAAAATACAATGCCAGTTTTGATGGGGAGTGGTTTAATTGTGCAATCAGCTTATAGCTGATAGCCATTAACTTTTAGTAATATACCTTTCTAAAAGCTAATGGCTATTACAACTAAGTATTTCTATTAATTCACACCGTCCACTACGGTTTCTTTATGGATTTTTTGAACCAGGCCTTGCAATACTTTGCCGGGGCCAACTTCCGTAAAATGTGTTGCACCATCTGCTACCATTGCTTGTACGCTTTGCGTCCAACAAACGGCACCTGTTAACTGTGCTATTAAATTTTCTTTTATTTCTGCTGGGTCTGTAACTGCTTTTGCTACCACATTCTGGTAAACAGGACAAAGTGGGCTGTTAAAAGCTGTGGCTTCAATAGCTGCAGCCAACTCTTCTTTTGCAGGGGCCATTAATGGGCTATGGAATGCACCACCAACAGGCAGCACCAATGCACGTTTTGCACCAGCTGCTTTCATTCGTTCGCAGGCAATTTCAATGCCTTTTATAGAGCCGCTTATAACCAGTTGACCAGGGCAGTTGTAATTGGCAGCAACAACAACTTCACCAGTTTCGTTTTGTACAACGGCACAAATTTCTTCTACTTTATCATCGGCCAAAGCCAATACTGCGGCCATGGTGCTTGGGTTAATCTCACAGGCTTTCTGCATGGCATTGGCACGTATGCTTACCAGCTTCAGGGCATCTTCAAAGCTTAAGGTATGGTTAGCCACCAATGCAGAAAACTCGCCCAATGAATGTCCGGCAACCATATCGGGTTTTACATCGTTCAAGGTTTTATAGGCAATTACAGAGTGCAGAAAAACGGCAGGCTGTGTTACATTGGTCTGCTTCAGTTGTTCATCTGTTCCCTCAAACATGATATCGCTGATACGGAAGCCGAGAATGGTATTGGCTTGTTCAAACAAATCTTTTGCAAGCGTATTCGTTTCGTACAGGTTTTTTCCCATGCCACTGAACTGTGAACCCTGACCCGGAAAAACATAAGCGTGTTTACTCATATAGCATTTTATTTAGTGGTGCAAAGTAAGCACAACTTAGTCCAAATTCTTACTAATCAATTTCAGGAATTCGTTCCTGGTAGGATACTTTTCAAACTCCCCAAAAAAGGCCGATGTGGTGGTAACGGAATTCTGTTTCTGTACGCCACGCATCATCATGCACAAGTGTTTGGCTTCAATAACAACAGCAACACCAAGTGGGTTCAATGATTCCTTGATTGCATCCAATATCTGTGTGGTCAGTCTTTCCTGTACCTGTAAACGTCTTGCATATACATCCACCACCCGTGCAATTTTGCTAAGGCCCGTGATGGTTCCATTGGGAATATAGGCCACATGGGCCTTGCCAAAAAAGGGCAGCATGTGGTGTTCGCACATAGAAAACAGTTCTATGTCTTTCACAATAATCATTTCGCTAACATCTTCATGAAACCTGGCACTTTCTATAATAGCTTTTGCATCCTGTGCATAGCCCTGTGTAAGAAACTGCATGGCTTTTGCCATTCGTTCAGGTGTCTTCAATAGCCCTTCACGCTGTGCATCTTCGCCCAGTAGCGTCAATGCGTTTCCATAAATATCTTTCAACCCTTCTGTGGTTGCTTCGTCGTAGTGGTCAACTTTCTTGTATGCCATAGTGTGCTTATTAAACAGGGTACTCTACAAAATTCCGCTGTGTTTCGTACAGCCTCACCTGCAGGTCCAACTTCTCATCAATCTGCTTACGCAGTAAATTATAAATTACTATCACAATATTTTCTGCTGTTGGGTTCAGCGATTTAAAATACTGCACGTCAAGGTTCAGGTTCTTATGATCAAACCTGTCCAGCACTTCGGCCTTAACCAGGTCGCTCAGTATTTTAAGGTCCATTACATAACCGGTTTCTGCATCCACTTCGCCTACCACTTTTATTTCCAGTTCGTAGTTATGTCCATGGAAATTTTTGTTGGCACAAAGACCAAACACTTCCCTGTTTTTCTCTTCGCTCCACGCAGCATTGTACAGCTTATGTGCTGCATTGAAATGCTCCCTTCTATAAACGGCAACCCTGTTATTGGCCATCATAAAATTATAAACAATGATAAAAGGAATTGGTTCGGTTAATCGCCAAAATACTCCACGTAAATCCGTTGTGTCTCGTACAGCTTAATGCAATGCAGCTGTACTTCTTTGGGCAATTGTGGGGCAAGCTGCTGCCAAATGGCAATGGCCAGGTTTTCTGTGCTGCACATTTTGTCTGCCATAAAATCCACATCCATATTCAGGTTCTTATGGTCAAGCTTATCAATTACAGATTCCTTGATGAGAATGCTGAGTTTCTTTACATCGTACAGAAAGCCAGTTTCCGCATCGGGCACCCCTTTTATGGTTACATATAGATCGTAGTTATGCCCATGCCAGTTTTCGTTGGCACAAACGCCAAACATCTGTTCGTTTTTTTCCTTGCTCCACTTGGGGTTGTAGAGTTTGTGGGCGGCATTAAAATGTTCCTGTCTTGTTAGATACACCATCACTTCAAAAATTCTGTTTGGGTGCAAAGGTAGGAAAAGCCGATAGGTATTGGCAACTGGCCGTTTGCTAAAAGCAATATTTTCAGGCATGGCCTGTGTTAACATAGAAAGCAACCAGTTGCCACCGTTTGCCTTTAGTGAAAAACAGTCCCCATCAGCATAATTTTCTGCAACTTTACAGCAATGAAAGTGGTTATTACAGCAGCTACACAGGGCGAATGGATGCCCAGTTACTCCAACATCAATCAACTGTACACCGGGGGCAATGAGCGGTTGCAGGTATCGTTTCACCAAAGCGGTGTGGGCATGTTGGGCACGGCCGTTTCGCTGACAAGGCTGGTATATGATAAGCGACCTGACTTGATTATACAGGCAGGCATTGCTGGTACGTTTGATACCAACATGCAATTGGGGAAAGTATTGGCTGTTGGCAAAGAAAGCCTGGGAGATATGGGTGTATTGGAGAACGGGATTTGGAAAGATGTATTTGATATGCAACTGGAGCAAGCCGATTGTCCACCTTATGAAAAAGGCAGTTTACCCAACCCCTGGCTTTCGCAGTACAACCTGGAAAACCTTGTTGAAGTAAACAGCATTACCATAAACGAAATAAGTACGGACCCAAACCGCATTGAGCAATTACTGAAAAAATACAACCCTGTAATTGAAAGTATGGAAGGGGCCGCCTTGCATTATGTGTGCAGGCAAATGAATGTTCCGTTTATGCAGGTGCGTGCCCTTAGCAATTATGTGGGCGAACGTGACAAAACAAAATGGCAGATAAAACTGGCCATCAACAATTTGAATGATGTGTTATTGAAACTGATTGATAAGCTATATACAAAGCAATAAGAAATGAAACTTACACTTGGATTTTCGCCATGCCCTAACGATACTTTTATTTTTGATGCACTTGTAAACAAGAAGATAGATACCGAGGGACTGGAATTTGAAACAGTATTGGAAGATGTGCAGACCCTTAATCAATGGGCATTGCAGGGCAGGCTGGATTTTTCTAAAATCAGTTATGGCGTGTTGCCCTTGGTACTTGACCATTATGTTTTGCTGAATAGTGGCGGTGCTTTGGGGATGGGCGTTGGCCCATTGTTAATCAGCAAGGAACCGATTGCAAGCGAGCAGGTTACCAATTGCGTGATAGGCATTCCCGGCATAAACACCACTGCACATTTATTGTTTTCATTGGCCTACCCTAATGCTACGAACAAGCAGTTTATGGTGTTTCATGAAATTGAAGATGCTGTATTAAGTGGCAAGGTAGATGCTGGTGTGATTATTCACGAAAACCGTTTTACCTACCAGGCAAAGGGCCTGCATAAAATTGTTGACCTTGGTGCATATTGGGAACAACAATTGCAGGTACCGATACCATTGGGTGGTATTGTGGCTAATAAAAAAATGGACAACAATATAGCTTTGAAAGTGGATAGATTGATTAAGCAAAGTTTGGAATATGCGTTTGCCAATTACCCATTGATTACAGATTATGTAAAACAGCATTCACAAGAAATGAGTGAAGCCGTAATGAAGCAGCATATTGATTTGTATGTAAATGATTACTCGCTTGGCTTGGGCGATGATGGAAGGAAAGCTGTGTTAAAGTTGATGGAAGTTTATGGGCAATTGCATCCAATAACAAATGTGCATGCGAAAGAAATTTTTATACGGTGACTTTGCACACGGATAATACGGATTAGATAGATTGTATTGATTCTATCCTGTTTGGTAAAATTAATAATAGTGCTTATTAATCTACATACTGCGAAGCAGTATAAAATCAGTGTATATCCGTTCATCCGTTATATCCGTGTGCAAACTATTTATCTTGCTTCAAAGCTTTTGCATATACTTCCAACACCCGCTTTCTTGCATCTTCATGTTTAATGATGGGTTTTGCATAATTGAACCCTTCAAATTCAGGCACCCATTTACGGATGTATTTCAAGTCCTTGTCAAACCGTTCTGTTTGCAGTGCAGGATTGAACACACGGAAATAAGGTGCGGCATCGCAACCACTACCAGCAGCCCATTGCCAGCCACCATTGTTTGCAGCAAAGTCAAAGTCCAACAGTTTTTTTGCAAAGTAGGCTTCGCCCCAACGCCAGTCAATCAATAAATGCTTGGTGAGGAATGAGGCAACAATCATGCGTACACGGTTGTGCATAAAGCCTGTTGCATTCAGCTCACGCATACCGGCATCCACAATGGGGTAGCCTGTATTGCCATTGCACCATTGCTGAAACTCTTTTTCGTTGTTACGCCACTGTATCAAATCGTATTCTCTTTTAAAGGCATAACCCTTTTGCACATGCGGAAAGTGGTGGATGATCATGTGGTAAAAATCACGCCAGATCAATTCGTTCAAATAGGTTTCGTTTAACTCCAATGCTTTACGTGCAGCTTCTCTTATACTAATGGTACCAAAACGGAAGTGCACGCCCAAATGGGTGGTGCCATGTATGGCAGGATAATCACGCTGCTCGGTGTACTTACTGATGATTGCTGCATTGAGTTCCTTTGCAGGAAAAGCTTCGCCCACATTTTTAAAGCCCATACTTTTTACTGATGGAATGCGGCTTGCCGTCTGTTGGTAGAAGTTGGAAAAATATTTTTTTGTAGGATATGCTTTCACATGGAATGGCTTTAAAACGGCTTTCCATTTTTTGCTGTATGGTGTAAAAATGGTGTAGGGTTTTCCATCATCTTTTATCACTTCGTCTTTCTCAAAAATCACCTGGTCTTTGTAGGTATGTAAAGATGCAGCATGCTGCTGCAAAAGTTGCCCTATCTGTTCATCGCGTTGAAGTGCATACAATTCGTAATCGTGGTTGGTAAATACTTTTTCTACCTGGTATTGATGCAGCAGTTTCTTGAAGGCATTGATGGGCGTATCGTAATATACTTGTAAGCTGCTACCCAGCTCAAGCAATTGCTGTTGCATGTCTTCAATAGCAGCATGAATGAATTCAACCCGCCTGTCGTCCTTGTCTTCCAGTTCATCCAAAATATTTTTATCAAATACAAATACCGGAACAACAGGGTTGCTGCTTTTCAATGCATGGTATAGGGCAGCATTATCGGTTAAACGAAGGTCCCTTCTGAACCAGACAATATTTACGATTGGCTTCATCAATACAGTTTAGTTGCTTAACAACTTTGCAAAGGAAAGGTTCAGAACAGGGGCTGAATAAATTTACTGTGTAGCAGGCTGCTTGTTGCCATTGTGTAGTTAGAATTGCCGCACTGCCTAACCCATTTGATGCCAGTAATGGCATTGGTCAAAAAAACTTCCTGGGCCTGTAGTATGTCATCCATCAGTATGGTTGTTTCTTCAACCGGCATTGATGCGGCCCTGATGCTTTTTAATAGGAACCTACGCATTACACCATTTACGCAGCCTTCTGTTAGTGCAGGCGTTTTAATGGCACCATCTTTTACTATCCAAACATTGGCAATGGTTGCATCTGCAATTGCACCGTATGGGTTTAGTAGCAAGGCATCGTTCAACCTGTTTTTCTTTGCCCATAATGCGGCCATGGTATAAGGCAGGTAATTGTTGCTTTTTATATGCGAGTAGTGGTCACATACTTTTTGGGCATCTTTAAACAAATCAATCACCAGTCCATTTTCATTGAGATGGTTGGTGGCCGGGTTTAGCTCCCATGACTGGATGATATAGTTGGGGAAATTATTCTCAGCATCGTACAAGCCACCATCACCCCTAAAAATGGTCAGCCTTACCCTTGCCAGTTTTGAATGTCCATTTTTGTTAGTTACCTGTAGTACCTGTTCCTTAAAATATGCGGAACTGTAGTAGTGAGGTTTTTCAAACAGCATTGCATCCAATGAAGCAAACAATCTTTCAAAATGATAATCGGCTAGGCAAATATTGCCGTTGCTTACTTTAATGGTTTCAAAAAAACCATCGCCATAACGGAAGGAGCGGTTGTTGGGCGAGATAAGCAGCTTATCTGCATCCATTAATTTACCGTTGTATATCAGTTTTTGGTTCGCCATGAAGCATATTGCAAGGTTGCTTAAAACCGTTCACAAAACACCCTTTGACAGGCTTAGTGAGGCATTCCATTTATTATTTAAACACGCTGTCATCAACGCCTTTGTTGATGGTGTAAGAACTATAGGTCAGTTCTACCCTTCCCTTTTTATTCTTCAGTTTTTCAGCTTCTGTTTTCTTGGGTTCATCTTCAAAATCCATGGTGATGCCTTTGGGCATTTTATAGTCTTTTGTGTTGAAGGTAAACACCACTTTATCCGGAAGCCCGTAACTGCTGTATTTACCATAGGTCATTTCAATTTCGTATGTGCCATTTTCCTTGGTAGTAGTAATGGCTTTTTTGATGAGCAGGTTGGCTTCGTCTATATACATGGTGGTGAGTACCACATCGCTTGTTTCGCTACGCGGAAGCAGTTTCACTTTTTTTGTTTTGACACCGGCAACCATTTCTTCGCCTGCATACAGCACGTCGAAATCGTTGGTGGTAACAATGGAACCCATGTTGATGGAGATGCCACCCTTGGGCAGAATGGAGATGCCGCCATCACGTTTCAGCTTAAACTTGTTGGGTTTTTTGTAGTACACTTTTACATTGCCTACAGGTGCTTTGATGAAGGTGATATCCGTTTTCATTTTACCATCCGCAACATAATCGTTCACTGCATCCAACTTGGCTTTTACTTTCAGCACCAATGCAGTCATGTCCTGTGCAGAAGCCTTTACTTGAAAGCCTCCTGTTATTGTTAGGAAGAGAAGTATCTTTAGGAATTGTTTCATTTTATTGACTGTTGACTGTTGACTGTTGACTGTTGACTGTTGACTGTTGACTAGCTTAACACATCTTTTCTTTTAAACACATAGACAGAGGCCGTAACCAGTGCAACAATATGTATTGCCAGTACAATGGCACTCCGGGTAATGCGTTCAGGATGCTGCACCGTTCCTGCAATGCTTGCATTGTTTTCGTCTACCTTAATATCAAAAAATTCTTTCCATGCTACCATGTGTGTGGTAAACAGGAAGGGTTTTATTTTATTGAATAACGGAATGCTCATGGTACTTAGAATGGTGGCAACAATAATGATACTCATAGTGGCAACTATTGGACCAATCGAGTTTTCTGCAAATAAGGAAAGAAAAAAACCTACTGCGGCTACGGTTGTCATGGCCAAAGCAGCAAAGCAGAATGCACCTATATAACGCCAAAAAACATCCGATGCCTTTAGCTGTACCAGGTACCCATTTCTTGGAATAATCATGTCGCCCGTTCCAAAAAGCAGCAGGCTCACAAATAAGGCAAGAATGGCCAGCCATATCAGCAGCATCAATGTGTACACGGTTGCTGCCAGAAACTTTGCCAAAATAAATTCAAAGCGGCTTACGGGCTTTGTCAGTAAAAAGCGAAGGGTACCTGCATTGGCTTCTCCACTAATCATATCTGCCGCTATCAGTGCAATCAGTAAGGGAACATTCACCAGTAGCATTTGTAGCAGTGCGTAGCAAACAAAGTAGCCGTTCAATATTTTACCTTCTATAGAGAGACTGTTCTTTAAATCGCTCAGCACAAAATCAATGTATTCTTTGCCATCGGATTTTAGTCCCAGTTGCACAATACTTACCAATACTGTAATTGCTACAAACGCAATGTAGGTTCTTGGCCGGCGGAATATTTTATAGAGTTCAATTTGTAAAAGCGTCCACATGTTGTTTTCCGGATGTTACTTGTAAAAAATAATCTTCCAAACTATGTTTGGGCTGTAGCGATAGCAGTCGCAGGTTCATGTTCACCAGATCCCTGTGCAGTTGCGGTATTGCCTGTTTGTCAATTTTTATTACCACCGCTTCATTCCTTTCTAGTTGAAGGCTGTTTCTCCAATTGCTTTGTTGCAACTGTTGCAATGCAAAAGCATTGTCGGTGGTCTGTATCTCAACAATGGTCTGTGTTGGGTCAAATAAATCGGCCGATGAGCCCTCAATAATCTTGCGGCCTTTGTCAATAATCAAAACCTTTGTGGCAATATGTTCAATCTCTGTCAGTAAATGCGATGATACCAACAGGGTCTTTTTTTGTTCTTTACAAAGATGCAGAATGAGGTTGCGAATGTCTGCTATGCCTTGTGGGTCCAAGCCATTGGTCGGCTCGTCCAGCACAATCAGTTTGGGGTCATGTATCAATGCAATGGCAATGCCCAAACGTTGCTTCATGCCCTGCGAAAAGGTTTTCACTTTATCCTTTGCCCTGTCTGCCAAGCCAACCACTTCCAGTTGGTCCATTACTTTTTTATGCGTCACTTTCCCATTAAGCCTTGCAAACAGTTTAAGGTTATCGTAGGCAGAAAGGTATTTGTACACATCGGGTTTTTCTATTACTGCACCTACCTGTTGAAGTATCTCGTTGCGGTGCGTTTGCAGGTTCATGCCAAACAGTTCAATGCTGCCCAATGTTGGTGCAATCAATGTAAGCAGCATCCTGATAGTGGTGCTTTTGCCGGCACCGTTCTGCCCCAGGAAACCGTACACATCGCCCTCGTTAACCGTAAAGGAAAGGTTGTTTACAGCGGTAAGGTTATGGAACTTCTTTACCAATCCATCCACTTTTATTATTTCCTGCGTCATCATATAAGAATATGTTCAAAGGTAAGGCTTGGCTTTTGTTTCAGCAGGATGAATCAGCAATAAGGAGAGAAAGTTTTGTGAAAGCCGTATTTGATGCACCACCCAAACAGCAACATGCATACATAGTGCCCGTTATAACGAAGCCATGAACGTGGCCACTTCTTGCAATGATTTTATGAGGTAAATATTTTCGGGCAGTTTTTTCTTGTAGTTGCTTATCAATTGCCCTGACATCACCAGCTTGAAGCCAGGCAGCTTTTGATGCATTTTAAGCATGAACTTTTCCAGGCTGAAGTTCTGTGCCACTGCCGTTAAATGGCAATACAAGAAATCGGGCTTTTTCAGTTTGGCAATATACTCCACATCTTTCAGGGGAATATTGGCACCTACATACAATACTTTTATACCCCTGCTTTTTAACAGGTAGTCGGTAAACAATAGCCCCAGTTCGTGGTGCTCGCCTTCGGGCAAAAACAGCAATACTGTTTTGTTGCTACGTATGCTACAGTTCACATTCTCTATCCCAACAATCAGCTTCTGGCGTATGCTGTTGGTAACAAGATGTTCCTGTGCAGGGTTTATGTGGTTGGTAAGCCAAAGCACACCTATGCGTTCCAGGAAAGGAAAAATAATTTCAGTGATGCTGTATTCAATGCCTTTTGTTTTGATGTGGTTGCCGAGTACCTTTTCAAAGGCTTCCATGTCAAGGTCAATCAAATGGTGTATCAGCTCGTTGATGGTGCGGTCCTGCTGTGCCTGTGTAAGCGAAAGGATGTTCTCCTTCATTTCTTCGCCACTCATTTTATCAATATGCGAAATCTTGTAGCCGTTCCTGTTAAGCAATGCAATGTTCAGAATCACCTTCAATTCATCGCCACTGTAATAGCGAATATTGGTTTGGCTGCGTTGCGGGCTTATGAAAGAGTAACGCTGCTCCCATATACGGATAGTATGTGCCTTAATGCCAGAAATATTTTCAAGGTCCTTAATGGTAAATGCATTCATCACGGTAGGCTTTGCTTGTTGTATAACACAACAAAATATAAAAGGTTGAATGGGTGGCAAAAAAAATCCGTAAAACAATTTTGCTTTACGGATCAGTTTTTTTATACCAACCATCTAACAGGGTTGGGCTGTAGTGGCGTCGCACCCATCAACAGGTGGATAGGGTTGAGCTCAACCTACTATCACTAAGTGCTTCCATACATTATTTTATTCTACGCAGGTATTCGCCATAACCACTTTTGGCATATTTATCAGCAATGGCCAATAGCTGCTCATGACCAATAAAACCCATGCGGTAGGCAATTTCTTCTATGCAACCAATCTTCTGGCTTTGGCGTTTTTCAATCACACGCACAAATTCACAGGCATCGCTCAATGAATCGAAAGTGCCTGTATCCAGCCAGGCAGTACCGCGGCTCATGACACCCACCTGCAATTTCTGCTGCTGCAGGTAAATCCTGTTCACGTCGGTAATCTCATATTCGCCCCTTGCAGAAGGTGCTATATTTTTTGCAATATCCACAACGGTATTGTCATAGAAATACAGGCCCGGAACCGCATAGTTCGATTTGGGTTGCAAGGGCTTTTCTTCAATGGATATGGCTGTTTTGCTTTCATCAAACTCAACCACACCGTAGCGTTCAGGATCGTTTACTTCATAGGCAAAAATGGCGGCACCATCCACATCGTTAAACGAACGTAGCAGGTTGCCGAAACCGGCACCGTAAAAGATATTGTCGCCCAAAACCAATGCTACTTTATCGTTGCCAATAAAGTCCGCACCAATTACAAATGCCTGTGCAAGTCCATTGGGCACAGCCTGTACGGCATAGGAAAATTTACAGCCAATATCATTGCCATCGCCCAACAACCGTTGAAACTGCGAAGAGTCTTCCGGTGTTGTAATAATGAGCACTTCGTTTATGCCCGCAAGCATCAAAACGCTTAAGGGGTAATAAATCATTGGCTTGTCGTAAATGGGCATCAACTGTTTGCTGATACCTTTGGTTATCGGGTATAGGCGTGTACCGCTACCGCCAGCCAGAATAATTCCTTTCATGGTAAAATGTTTAGTATTGATGTCAGGTGCAGGCCTGCCCTAGGCAAACCTTGCTTTGCATTTTACAACCCCAATTGCTTCTTTAGCTCCTGCAGGGTTGCATTTGTTCTATCCTTGTCAGATAAAATGAGTTCCTCTTCTTTTAATATCCAGTCAATATTCAAATCGGCATCATTGTACATTAGGCCGCCCTCACTTGCCTTATTGTAAAAATTATCGCATTTGTAAAAGAAAACGGTATCGTCTTCCAGTACAATAAACCCGTGTGCAAACCCACGGGGAACAAAAAACTGCAACCTGTTTTCAGCAGTCAGTTCCACAGCTATATGCTGGCCAAAAGTGGGCGAGCCGGGGCGTATATCAACCGCCACATCCAGCACTTTGCCTTGCAGTACACGCACCAGCTTTGCCTGTGCATGTTCGCCTTGCTGAAAATGCAGGCCACGCAAAACACCTTTGGATGATTTGGATTGGTTGTCCTGCACAAATGAAACATTCAGGCCCGTAAATTTCTCAAAAGTCTGTTGGTTAAAGCTCTCGAAGAAGTAGCCACGGCTGTCTTCAAAAACCGTATCGTGAATAATGTAACAATCTTTTAGTTGCGTTGCTTCTACTTTCATTGATTACCTGTTTGCATACATGGATTCGTAATAGTTTGCATAATTACCAGAGGTAATATTGTTGAGCCATTCCTGGTTTGCCAAAAACCAGTCGATGGTTTCTGCAAGCCCCTGTTCGAATGTTACAGTTGGGTACCAACCCAGTTCTTTATTGATTTTTGTGGCATCAATGGCATAACGCCTGTCGTGGCCGGGCCTGTCTTTTACGTAGGTAATCAATTGTTCGCTTTCGCCGAGTGCCCTGCCCAACTTTTCATCCATCAGCTTGCAAAGCAATTTTATCAGGTCTATATTGGTCCACTCATTAAAGCCGCCAATATTGTAGGTTTCATCAGCTTTGCCTTTATGAAAAACAAGGTCAATGGCCAATGCATGGTCCTTTACAAATAACCAGTCCCTGGTGTACAGGCCATCGCCATAAACCGGCAGTGCTTTTTTGGTGATGATGTTATTGATGAATAGCGGAATCAGTTTTTCCGGAAAATGGTAGGGACCATAATTGTTGGAACAGTTGGAAATAACGGTTTGCATGTGGTATGTTTCTGCATAGGCCCTTACAAAATGGTCGGAAGAAGCTTTGCTTGCAGAGTAAGGCGAGTTGGGATGGTAAGGGGTTGTTTCCGTAAAAAGCCCTTCTTTGCCTAATGCACCATATACTTCATCGGTTGATACATGGTAGAACAGGTGTTTGCTGTAATCATCCTTCCATTGGTGCCTGGCTACATTTAGCAGGTTGACGGTACCAATAACATTGGTGTACACAAAGTCCAATGGAGAAACAATGGAACGGTCCACATGCGATTCGGCTGCCAAATGAATGACATCGGTAATGGCATGTTTAGTAAATACCGCATCCAATGCTTCGGCATCCAGTATGTTTATTTTTTCAAAAAAGTAGTTGGGTTTCTGGTCTATGTCTTTCAGGTTTTCGAGGTTACCTGCATAGGTGAGTGCATCCAGGTTCACGATCCTGTAATCAGGATATTTGTTCACAAACAAACGCACCACATGCGATCCTATAAAACCTGCCCCGCCAGTAATTAAAATGTTCTTTCCCATTTTTTATATTGCTTAATTCTTGTAATAATTTTTATACCATTTTACAAATGCTTCTATACCGTCTTTTAACGGCGTAGAAGGTTTGTAGTTAAAATCTTTTTGCAAACCGCTTACATCGGCAAATGTAGCCTGCACATCGCCAGGTTGTATTGGCAGCATTTCTTTTAAAGCTTTTTTACCAGTTACATTTTCAATACAGGTAATGAAATCTATTAAAGGCACCGGTTTGTTGTTGCCAATATTGTACAGTTTGTAAGGTGCACTGGAAATGGAAGCATCGGGGTTGGCAGCATCCCATTCCTTACTGGGTGCAGATGGCGTATCTATAACACGGGCCACGCCTTCCACTACATCATCAATGTAGGTAAAGTCACGCATCATGTCGCCATTATTGAAAACCTTGATGGGCTTATCGTGCAGTATGGCATCCGTAAAAAGAAAGGGTGCCATATCGGGCCTGCCCCAAGGGCCATATACCGTAAAGAACCTTAAACCGGTAACGGGCATATTAAAAAGATGACTGTACACATGGGCCATCAGTTCGTTGCTTTTTTTTGTAGCTGCATACAATGATGCAGGGTGGTTGGTAGAGTGGGTTGTTTCAAACGGCACTTGTTCATTCAACCCATACACGCTGCTGCTGCTGGCGTAAACAAGATGTTTTATTCCGTAATGGCGGCAGCATTCCAAAAGGTTTGCAAAGCCTACTACATTGCTGTTGATGTATGCAGCGGGGTGGGTAAGGCTGTAACGTACGCCTGCCTGTGCAGCCAAGTTGATTACTACATCGAACTTTTCGATGGTGAACAATAGTTGCAAGGAAGCTGCATCTTCCAGTTGCAGTTGTATAAAAGCGTAGTTGGGAAATTTCTGGCTCTGCACTTTGGAGTTGTAGGCAATCAAACCTGCATCAAAACCCGCTTCGGCAAGGCGGTTACTTTTCAGGGTAACATCGTAGTAGTTGTTGATGCTGTCAATACCAACAATGGCATGCCCTTCTTTTGCAAGCCGGTTTGCCAGATGGAACCCAATAAAACCTGCTGTACCCGTTATTAAGATTTTCATTTACGAATTAGTTTTGGCAAGCTGTTGCAAGTATAAGTCTGTTATTGCATTTACCTCGTGCGTTTTTGCAAATTTATTGGTTGCGAACCCAAAAGCTTTTTCTCCCATTGATTTTCTTAAGGTGGCATCGTTTATCAACTGCTTCAGTGCCGTGGCACAGTCACTTACCGAATGGCTATTAAGTAGGATACCCGAAACACCAGCTTTAAACGTGTCTTTTACACCGCCCACATTGGTTGCAATAACCGGCTTGCCACAAAACTGTGCTTCAATGATGGAGAGTGGCGTGCCTTCGTTAAACGAGGTAAGCATTACGATATCCATGCCGTGGTAAACGGATGCCATGTCTTCCATCCATGAAGTAAAAATAATATTTGCTGATGGGTTGTGGTTGGTATTTGTACTGAATGCAATATGGTTGGTATTCAAATAGTCCATTAAACCGTTGTTACTTTCCCCATCGCCTACTATAAAAAAATAAAGGTTGGTGTATTTTTCATCAAGCAGTTGCTGGGCCGTTTTCAGGAACAGCATATGGTTCTTTATGGGTACTACCCTACCAATGATGCCAATGGCAATTGCGTTGCTGTTTAACCGGAAATTTTCCCGGAATGAGATACGTTTTTCATCGTCGTGCATCAACAGGTTCCTGTCATCAACACCCAGGCCAATTACTTCCACTTTTTCTTTGCGGGCAATTTTAAATACTTCTACCAGTTCTTTTTTCTGTTCTTCACTTAGGGCAATGATAACCGATGTGATGGCGGCCATCTTTCTTTCAATGAATTTGACAAGCCATGTACCTGCAGTATTGAAATAGGAGTGGAACAGGTGCCCATGAAAAGTATGAATGCGTACAGGAACCCTGACCATATAAGCAGCGAGTCTGCCCAGCAACCCACTTTTTGAACCGTGCGTATGTACAACTGCTGCCTTGAAGTTCTTTATCTGCCGAAGAATGAGGAAGAAGGCCCATACATCTATCAAGGGATTGATGGTGCGTTTTAGGGGGGCTATTTTTTTTAGTGTCAGGTTTGGATATTGTTCCAGCAGAAACAAGGCCTCCACTTCGTCCTTTTCTTTTTGACCGTATAGGACAAGTATATCAAAATTGTTTTTGAGGTAATATGCAAGCGGTATGGTATCTACTGCCTGTCCGCCAATAACCAACCTATTTAAAATAATTACGACTTTGGGTTTCATAGTAGTGCCAGTAAATTATTGGCAGTTCGTTTACCCCCAATCGGTGTTTTTAACTTCTTCATATACCTTAGTGATGCCTTCTTCCAATGAGGTGGTTGCCTTCCAACCCATGTTGGTAAGCTTTTGCACATCCATCAATTTACGTGGGGTGCCATCTGGCTTGGATGTATTCAACTTTATTTCGCCTTCAAAGCCGACTATTTTCTGGATGAGTTTTGCCAGCGACAATATGCTTAAGTCCTCGCCAACGCCCACATTAACCAGCCCTACTTCATTATAGTTTTCCATTAGGAAAAAGCAGGCGTCGGCCAAGTCATCTACATATAAAAATTCACGCAACGGTGAGCCGCTGCCCCATATTTCCACAAAAGCAGCACCTTCTTTTTTGGCGGTAATGAATTTTCTTAGCAGTGCAGGCAGTACATGCGATTTATTGAGGTCGTAGTTGTCGTTAGGACCGTATAGGTTTGTGGGCATTGCGGAAATGAAGTTGCATCCGTATTGCCTTCTATAACTATCGCAGAGTTCTATGCCGGCAATTTTTGCAATGGCATAGGGTTGGTTTGTATCTTCTAAGTAACCGGACAATAAATATTCTTCCTTTAATGGTTGCGGAGCCATTTTTGGGTAGATGCAGGATGAGCCAAGGAACAATAGTTTGGTTACTTTATTTACAAAAGCTGCATGAATGATGTTTGCTTCAATCATGAGGTTTTCGTAAACAAAATCTGCCCTATAGGTATTGTTGGCCATTATGCCGCCTACTTTGGCTGCAGCCAAAAAAACATAATCAGGTTTTTCTTCGGCAAAGAAATTATTTACGGCTTGCTGGTTGCGTAGGTCCAGTTGAGTGGATGTTTTGTACACAATATTTGTGTAGCCATGCTTTTCTAGGTTCCTTACAATGGCACTACCTACCATTCCCCTATGTCCCGCTACATAAATTTTTGCCTGCTTATCCATAGTTATTCAAATTCGTTCTTTGTAGCAAAGCCGCTGTCTTTCAAAAATTTTTCTTTCTTAAAAATTTCCACATCACTTGCTACCATTTCTTTTACCATTTCGGCAAGGGTGTATTTAGGTTTCCATCCAAGCTTCTGGTTTGCTTTTGTTGCATCGCCAATCAACAGGTCCACTTCTGTTGGCCTGTAGTAGCGTGGGTCAACCTTTACAACAACCTTGTTGAGTGCCACATCGTATGGGCCATTGTTTGCTACAATGTATCCTTCTTCATTTTCGGCTTCGCCTCTAAAGCCCAGTTCAATTCCCACTTCAGCGAAAGCCATTTTTACAAATTCGCGTATCTCTGTTGTAATGCCTGTTGCCAGTACAAAGTCTTCCGGTTTTTCCTGTTGCAGAATTAGGTACATGCCTTCTATATAATCCTTTGCATGCCCCCAGTCCCTTTTAGAATTCATGTTGCCCAAGAACAATGTATCCTGCAGGCCCAGTGCAATTTTTGCAACGGCCCTTGTTATTTTACGGGTAACAAATGTTTCGCCGCGGTTGGGCGATTCGTGGTTGAACAAAATACCGTTGCATGCAAACATATTGTATGCTTCGCGGTAGTTAACGGTAATCCAGAACGCATACATTTTTGCCACAGCATAAGGGCTGCGTGGGTAGAACGGTGTTGTTTCGCTTTGCGGAACGGCCTGTACCAACCCGTACAATTCGGAAGTGGATGCCTGGTAGATTTTTGTTTTTTGGGTGAGCCCCAGTAAACGAACCGCTTCCAATATTCTCAATGTACCGATACCATCAGCATTGGCTGTATATTCCGGTGTTTCAAAACTTACATGCACATGGCTCATGGCGGCCAGGTTGTAAATTTCGTCTGGCTGAACTTCCTGTATGATCCTGATGAGGTTTGTGGAGTCTGTCAAGTCGCCATAATGCAAATTCAAATGGCGATCAGCAATATGTGGGTCTTGATAAAAATGGTCTATCCTTCCCGTATTGAACAAGGAGCTCCTTCTTTTGATACCGTGAACCTCATACCCCTTCTTCAATAGAAATTCCGCCAAATATGCCCCATCTTGCCCTGTAATGCCTGTAATAAGTGCTTTTTTCATCAATTTAAATTATTACCAATATAAGTTAAATTATTTTTTGAAATCCGTTTGAGCTTTCTCATAATCTTCGGGTATACCAATATCAATAAAATAAGAGTTGCTTACAAACCCATGTACTATTAATTTGGTTAACTGTATTTCTAAAAAATCCTTCTCAAAAGAAAACACTTCAGGAAGCGTTTTTAGTTCCTTTATAAATACTTCTTTTTTTAACAATAAGTACCCTCCATTAATTAGCCCTCTTTCCTTAAATGATTTTTCTTTAAAAGAAACTATCCTGTTATTCTCATCCAGTTCAACACTTCCATAACGATCAAACCTATACATTTCTTTTAACGAAATACTACAATCAGCACTTACTGCAATATGCTCTTCAACCATTTTCGCCAGGTTGACCTCAAAAAAAGTATCTGCATTAACGATCAACACATTTTCAGTGTTGGTTAAGGATATGGCTTTTGCCAAAGCACCACCAGTACCTAATGGAGATTCTTCGATATAGTATTTATACTTCAACCCAGGATAATCCGTAGCAAGGAAGTTGAGCACCTGTTCAGATAGATATCCCAAAGAGAAAATAAAATCGGTAACCCCTTCCCTTTGCAAGTAGTCCAGAACATACTTTAAAAAAGGTTCACCAGAAACCAGCGACAATGCTTTAGGCTTATCATTAACAACCGATCTTAACCTTGTACCAAGCCCACCAGCCAGTATAATTGCTTCCATTTAATTCGCTATTATTATCAAAGTGTTTAAGAACGGACCTGCTTGTATATGAATTTCACCAAGAAAAAGGGCATCAATCTTATTATTGATTTCATAGTGATCTGTGCAAACAGATGAAACCTTCCGAACAGCCCTATTTGGTATAAAAATTTCATACACTCTATTTCCCCACGTAAATATTTCCACCCCCTCCTTCGTGCAATCAACCCATCTCCTGCCCTTGCTTTTACAAGTGGTTCTTGCATGTTGCCTGCTTTGTAGCCGTTTACCAAGAACTTGGAAAAGAAAGCATAATCCTCATTTGCATTTAGCAGCGGATAGCTGCCTAAAGACAAGGCAATTTCGCGGTTATATATGGCAGATGGATGATTAAAGGGGCTTTTCCATTTTGCGTATTTCACTATTTCATGCTGCAAAATGGGCAACGTTCTAACACCCAATTTTTGGGTAAACGTTTCATCATATTCCTGCAAAAATGTTGAGGAGAGCACTATTTCGGGGTTGTTGCGTAAAAATGCTATCTGTTTTTCAAACCTGGAAGGTTCGCATATATCATCTGTATCAAAACGTGCTACCCATTTCTTTGTTGAATTCTGCAAGCCTAAATTCAGACAGGCTGCAAATCCTTTTTCAGTGGTAGCATACACAATTTTCACAACATTGCTGCCAAACTTCTCTTTCCAAAAGAATAGAACCTTCTTTAATTCTTCAGACAGCTCTCCTTCGCAGACAATGACAATTTCATCTGCCTGGTGTGTTTGGTTAAAAAGGCTTTCCATAGCATTATTGAGAAACGCTGGGGATTCTTTCCAATAAACCGATAATACTACAGAAATAGAATAATCCAATGTAAACAATTTAAGATAAACATTTCATCATAAGGTGCACCCATATCATGTGCAAGTCTTCAGATACCTGCATATCATTAACTGCTGCATTAAAGGAGTATTTGGCATTTTTCTTAAGCATCCCTCCATCATATCCCGTAATACCTATGGTAATTGCATTGTTTTGGTTTGCATATTCAATGGCCGATACTACATTTTTTGAGTTGCCGCTGCCAGATATGCCTATTACCACATCGTTGGGTAGTAAAAAATTTTTAAGCTGCTCTACAAAAACAACATCATAACTTACATCATTACTGTAAGCCAATAGCGTAGGCAAATTATCATTCAGGCATATTACTTTAAACCTTTTGTCGTAGCCATAAGAAACACCTTTGTTTATATCGCATGCAAAATGTGAGGCTGTGGATGCACTGCCCCCGTTTCCGAAAATATAAATCGAATTGCCATTTTCTTTGGCTGTCTTCAGAACCGAAACAACAGCATCAATTTCTGAGAAATTTATTTTGCTGAGGGTTTCCTGTAGTTGTTTGATATAATTTTCTGCTATTGCAGGCATAATGTAGTCTTCAAAGTTTAAAAAATTATTGTAGAACCACTGTTGTCAAACTTGAATTTAAGTTCATGTAAATCCTTCATTTCCTGCCTAACAGCATCTTGTTTTTCGGGTTCTACATAAAACAATAAAAAACCGCCACCGCCGGCCCCCAATAGTTTGCCGCCGCTGGCCCCCGCTTTAAGGGCTTTGCAATATAGTTCATCAATAACTGTATCCGATATTTTATTTGAAAGTTCTTTTTTGTACATCCAACCATCGTGCAAAATGCTGCCCAATGTATCGATATTGTTGTTCCGCAGGTCTTTTTTGAGGTCGTAAGCCAGTTTTACGAGGTTATGCAGGTTGTTTTGGGCCTTATCATTGTCCATATGCTTTACCTGATCGTTCAAAATCATTTTAGCTGACCTTGATTTTCCCAAATAAAACATCATTAGCCTGTTTTCAAGCTCAATTTTTACATTTTCATTCAAGTGGATCTTTTCTACAATTACCGATTCGTCTGGTTTGAATTCAATAAAATTCAATCCGCCGTAAGCACAAGCATATTGGTCTTGTTTACCAATTGGCTCTTGTAGTATGTCGATCTCTACTTGACAAGCCAGCCTTGCTATTTCCTCTTTGGAAATATATTTATCCAGAAACGAATTACACAAGGTAATTAAGCCTACTGCAAAAGCAGACGAAGAAGCAAGTCCGGTGCCTGATGGGATGTCGGCACTTGAACCAAAATCAACGCTACTGATATTGTACTTCTTAAAAATTTCCCTTATTAGCGGGTGCTGTATCTCCTCAATGGTATTTACCATTTCTATAGAGGAGTATTTTAACAAGTACTTACTTTCTATAAAGTAAGGGTGAATGGACAGATAAACATATTTATCAATCGTGGTGCTTAATACAGCTCCACCATGCTCGCTGTAATATTTCTTGATATCGCTTCCCCCACCTGCAAAACTTATCCTAAATGGTGTTCTTGAAATAATCATTTTTCTGCTTTTTCCTTTATAATATCACTAACAGTCCTGCGTATAGCTTGTTCCGAATTAAGGCTGGGTTTCCAACCGAGCTGCTCTATTTTGTTCGTGTCATATGCAAATTTAGGCACATCGCCAACCCATCCAATTTTACCCCCAGTAAATAGGATGTTTCTTGTTTGCCCAGCTTCTTCCAAGAGGGCAGTAGCAATGTTTTTCACTTTCATCCTGTCCTTTCCTGCTACATTATAATAGTTAAGTCGCTCATTTGTGTTTGCTATTACATACATAATAGCCCCAATTAAATCGAGCACATGCAAATAAGGTTTTTCCTGCTCCCCATCTCCCAAAACAAGTAAATTTTCCTTATCAGCCTCTATTTTTTTAAGGAAATCATAAATAATTCCATGCGTGGTCCTGTTGCCGACTACATTCGGGAAACGGGTAATCCATGTCTGTATTTGGTAGCTGGAACTGTAAGATGAGATAAAAGCTTCAGAAGCCAATTTACCAGCACCGTAGTGGGACACAGGAAACAATGGGCCAAAATCCTCAGCAATTGCATTTTCTGCTTCGCCGTAAATGGCAGATGTAGAAGCGAAGAACAGTTTTTTTACATTGTACTTTCTCATACATTCCAAAACCGTGTACGTAGTTCCGAACGTGTTGTTATAATCCGTAGAAGGCTTGGTAAAGCTTTTTGCGATATCCGAATTTGCTGCCAAATGGTACACAAAATCAAAATTGTGTTTTTGAAACATCAATTCTGTCTGTTCTGCATTCAAAATATCTTGATTGTACAGTATGAACTTCGGGTTTGCTAAAAGGTGCTGGATGTTCTCTTTAGTGCCCAAAGAGAAATTATCTATTACTACTACTGTATTCTGCCCATCCCTTAACAGGTAATCGCATAAGTGGCTGCCTATAAAACCTGCACCACCCGTAACTAATATTGTTTCCATTGCTATATTAACTAAAATTGTTTTGATTTCATTGTATCCATTTTATAGTCGTCGCATGATAATTAGTAGGTACTTAAGACAATTATCCAAACGACTTAAGCCATTGCCATTTAACTCATTTAATACCAAGCATTTTTATCTTCTCCTAAAGCTTCGGGCAGTAGATATTTCAGTTTCTTCAAATCTCCGTTATCATAGCTAAGATCACTTGGCAGCACAACTTTTTCAGGTTGAAAGATTAAAGAAAATTCGCGATAGCCGTATATCAGTTTTGCATTGGAGAGATTAACACCACACATAACACAGTTGTAAACCAAAAAACCTGGAGTCCAAAGCGATAGATGCCCGCCCCATAAATTTCGATGGGGGTAAGGTACAGTAATTGCTACATACCCGTTTGGTTTACAACAATCAACCAGTTTTTCAATAAAAGAACCAGCATTGCGTTGATGTTCTAACACATGTGATGCCCAAACAATTTCATATTTTTCTTTGGTTTCCCACTTATTAAAGTCTACATAAATTACATTGATTCGATTGCCCTCATCAACACTTTTTGCATAAATAGACGTACCAAAATCAACGCACGTAACTGATGCACCTGCTTTGCTAAATGCACGGGCATGTTCCCCGCCTCCAGAACCCACATCGAGAACTGTTTTACAACCCAGCCCAATACAGTATTCCAAAGCTGGCATGCCACGAAAAGCTAAGCGATGTTTTGTTTTACTAAGATTTAAACCAAATAAAGAAATGCCTCTGTCAAAGGCAATGTTTATATCCAAACCGATAACTGAAAATTTTTTCAGGAATTCTTTTATGCTTTTATTCATTTAAGAAGGTTTCTATTTAGTTTATATTTTAATCCAGCTTTCAGGTATCAGGTCATTAACGTATAGCTCATTTACCTCTCTGTTGGTAATCCAGCTTGTAGGTGCAATTATACTCTTATTTGCATTATTACTCAAATAAGCCGCCCACCAGGCATAAGTGCTATTGGGAATAATGAAATGCTTACAACTTACCATTAGGTTAAACTTATTACTAAACCTTTCTCCGGCATGTTCATCAGAAACATACACGGTTGGCAAATTAAATTTCAAATTGGAGTAACACCACTCAATATCGTCTGAAAAAACAAACAAATTCAAGTTTGCTTGTTTTTGCAATAAAATATCTAAGGCCGTTTCATAATACTTTTCAAGTACTACCTCATATGCCTTGTTTGTTATGAAATCTGTACGTCTAACATTTATGCAAACACTATTTGAATCGTATATTTTTTTGTAAAGTTCACTACTCTTATGCTCAATAAACTGTGGCTTCAAAGAAAACTCTTGGAGCAATAAATCATGAATGTGGTGAAAATATTTATAGCTCTGAAAATAGCCAATGCAATAACAATTTTTAGCAACTGCTGTATATAAAGCATCAAAATGAGAATATGGTTCTATATATGTTTGCCTTAAAGTATTTTCCTTTAAATATTGGGGCATTTTTTTTAACGCTTTAATAGCTATCACTTCTGCTTGTACCTGATAAGGCAGTAATTTCCTTCCCTGTTTGAAAAAACTTTCTTGTACATTAAGAATATCCAAATCGTAACCCCTAAAGACAAATTTTTTTCGGGGCGACCTGTCTAATAGATACCGCAAATCCATTTGTAAATCCGTGCCTTTTTGTATTGAAAGCGAACGGGCAAAGGCATATTGAAACATCTGGTTTCCCATACCGCCTTGTAAACGCACTGTAATCATATTTAAATTCAGGTAGTAATTTTAGTCATGTTGTTGCTGTCATTTTCTGGATCTGTTTTACGAGATGCCAAGAAATAAAATGGCAAAGATTCATAGTAAGCTGTTGAAACAAGCGACTGAAACAAGAGCAATAAAAAGAAAACCAATCTCGAATACCCATCTGGCAAATTCCGAAACCGGTTACGCAAGTCTATAAATAACGGCAGTAACAATATTGGCAGATTGAAGGCAAATAAAATCAATGAATTAGGGGCCGCAAAATCTGCTACACCAACATTTCCTTTATTTTCGAAGAAGGCCGTCAATGTTACAACCCTGCTTATTTGTATTTCTGATGAACCAAATGAAAAAAGCCTATTCATGAGTTGATTCCAAAAAAGTGCAATAAAACCAATGAGCAGCATCAAAGCAATCAATGCAATATAAATTCGTTTAACTACTTTAATTTGTTTCGATGTAATAATGGTTAGTAGCATAAGTAAAAATAGAAAAACTAAAGAGGCCGATCCAGTAAAACACATTGCCGCAAAAATTAAACCCACCAAATAATACTGCTTTTTATAAAAATAATGGTACAGGAATGGGAACAAAAAAAACACTGCTTCAGATGGCTCACCAAATAGTCCAAATATTCTATTAAATGCCAACTCACTTGGTTCAGAAGCACCAAAAGGACTCATTTCAATATACCTTGTTAAATTAAACAGTTCATTATGTTCCCCGTCTAATATTTCAATTTTTCTTACTGGCAAATGAAGTATGGACCAAAAGAAGGTCAAAACACATGAAAGACACAGAACTGTTACAAACAACCGTACAGTTATACTTACAAATTTGCTATTACTGGTAATGAGTGAATAAAAGACTGACAGTTTTAGCAATGCAGCTATTGCCTGGTTTGCGTTGATGAATAATGAGGGAAGTAGGAATAATAATATGAAAAAATATTCTTTAATAAAAAAGAGCATATACTCATACTCACAATAAACCAATATTAAAAAGCACAATACTACAACAGGGGCCAGTACCGCCAATTTCAAACCCAAAAAATAGTTGAAGAATTGGCTTTGTGTACATAGAAGCAGGAAAAAAAAAGTTGCACCTTTTACCTTATCCATTCCTTGCAACAGATTATTCTTGCCGGTACGATTAAAATCGGTTTGTAAAAACAATTTCTTTAATTAAAATAAAGTTCTATATCCATTTTAGATGGCTCACATGGATAATCCAGGTTTTCAATAGGGTATTTCTGTGCAACTACTTTATGCATACCATTTTCCAAGTAGCTGGCTTTTACAAAGCTCAGTTCCACCGTCTCCGTAAATGGACAGTTGTTTATCAATTTGCTGCTATTGTTTAAATGAGTATGCACCAAAAAGAGGCCGTGTTGTTGCAACTGCTCAATGATAGCATTGAGCTTTACATAGTTTTTATCAATTTCATGGAATTCGATTAATAAACACTCCACTTTTTTCAGGTCAATTTGTTGGGCTATATCCAATGTGTATTCATCCCCTTCAATATCCATCTTGATAAGAAGGTGATTGGAAAAAGATACCAACGAAAAAAAATAGTCAAGACCTTCCATCCTTTCCTTCTTCAAACCACTTACCCCTTTTTGTAAGAAAACAACTTTTGCTTTGTTGTTGGATAGGAAACTTTGAAAAGCCAAAAATTTCCGGGTGTACAGCCACATCTTTTTTGTTGCATATGCTATCTTATCCAAAATAGATTTTTTAGGTGTAATAGCTGTTGTTGTATCGCTATTTTCAACAGCCTGTGATGCACCATTCATTCGTTTGTATAAAAACATCATGCTATATAGAGATGCTATAGGGGTAAAAGGATCGCCAATCACCATTTTTTTAAGCTGGGGCGATTGTTCCAAAATGGCTTTCTCAAAATCCCAATTGTAGTACAAGCCAAAAGAAAGCACTGCATCAATGTTTGGTATTACTGCTGCAGGCAGAATATAACCGCCATCATATCTGGATCCTATCCTAACAAGGTCTTTTGCTTTATATGGTCTCAACAGGTCTATAGGTATCATAAAAATTTTGTGCTTTTACTCATTAAAAGTGTATTCAAGTTAACCTTTTGCAACAGGAAATCTTAAGAAGGTTTTTTGTAACAAGGGTTGCATTTCTCGTATATTAAACAGTCTGACACTAGCAATAAAAGCAGCCCCGGCACCAATCGAAACAAAACCAAGCTCAAACACCAACTGCAAAAATACTGTAACCGATACCAAAGGGCAGTAACGTATCAACAACAAGCAAACGGCTTTTGTAATACATACAATCAAGAGAAGTTTGCTAACGAAAAAAACATTCTCTTTATTTAAAAAATAAGCAGTGGATTTTTTTTGAAACAATAAAAGCAACAGTACTATTAAAACAATGAGCCAGGTTACTATGTACGCATAGGTGATGCCTTTTAATTGAAATTGCTTTACACCAATCCAGCTTAGAAAGAAATAAAGAAGCAAGGAAGCAATTCCCAGCACACAAAGCACACGATGCATATTGCGTAAAAAAGAAACCCTGAAAAGTATTACTACGTTCAACATAAAAGCCATTCCAGTAAACATATAAGGCATGATACCAGCTACCGCAGCAGTATCAATTGCTGTAAAAGCTCCCCGTTGAAACATTAGCTGAACTATTGGAACCGCCAATACCGATACCAGCACCACAAAGAAAACTGCAATCACTAGTACTGTTTTAACTATGGTAATTGTGGACCTAAAAAAATCATCTTCCCTGTTTTCTGATAATGCCTTGGATAAATGTGGTACCAATAGGGCAGAGGGGCCAGCAATGACCAAAGTTCCAAAAGCCGTTAGTATACGTTGACAATAGGACAAATAGGACAGATTTGATGCACCGATTGTTGGTGCCCAAAAAGCATCCACACTTTGATAGATAGTAAAACAGAACATTGCTATTGCAACAATGGGGATATTCTTCAGGAATATTTGCATAGATGGAGTCAGCCTTTTTTCTTGTGCACCTGCCAAGCGGAATGGAAGGCTCTTGATGCCTATAATAACAGATACTATGTTGCCAATTAATAATCCAACTGGTAAAGACGTAATTCCGATTATTGAGTGTGCAATTACACAAAAAAGTATTGCAAACAAATAAGGAAAGAAGTTGAGGGCAACAGATTTGATGAACAAAGTTTCTACGTTTAATAGACAACCGTAAACACTGCTCCATATCATGAAAAAGCAGGTTATCCAAGTAATGGCAGTTATGGTATAAAACTGTCCATCTACTTGAATGTTATTATAGATATACCTACCAAAGAAAAAGAACAGCATTCCAGCAACCACAACTATACCCGCAGCAATAAAAAGCAGTTTCCGTATTAGAATTGAAGCATGTAGATGGGCCTGCCCTTTTTCTTCATTCTTTATATTAAGCAGGTAAGGAATCAGCGAAAAACTAAGGGCCGAAGAAATAATTGCTGCAATAAAATTGGGCAATGCAGAAATGGATAAGTAGGCTTCCAATTGTTGTGATGTGCCAAATAATTTTGCAATGAATATTTGGTTTACAAAACTTATTATGCTTACCAATAAAGAAAGAGAACTTACCCAAAAAGATTTCTTTAACATGCTGGCATATTAAGTTGGCTATAACAGTTTTAATTTTCGCAAGACTTTATATACATAATTTACTCCATACACCCCTTTGAGAGAATCAGGTGTCACGTCAATATATTCATTCAGTTTAGAATGTCTATGCAATGCATACTGCCCCACTCCATAAAAGACAGTTGCTTTCTTCCCAAATGCGGCTCTCAACGTGGCTCCGCCCGATACGACACAATAAAACTCTTGGGCCGAGTACACAAAATCGAAATAGTTGGCCAAACTATTTGCGGCAATCTCATTACTGTTTTCAATAATAATATAATGATTTTTGCTTCCAGTAAGGTGCTTCATCACATACGTTGCACGTTTCACTTTCCTTAATTCAAATTCGATTTTTGACTTATCCAAAATACCTGCCCCAGAAATATAGTTGCCGTCATACAAGCAAGCATCTTTAAGCCATTCTACCACTGTTGGCTTATAGTATAATTCTGGTTCAAAATCCTGTCCAGACGTTTTTAAATTAAAACTGTACAGCACCTGGTCCAAAAGAGGCAAGTCCCCAAATTTGGGATTTAAAGGCGATTGAAGATTTCTTGAGTTGATAGATATCTCATCAACATAAGGGTTTAAGGACCATATCAACTCTGCCTTTGCAGAATGGTATACATCTTTTGGAATATGGACCCTTACCTTTTCAATTCCATTTTCCTTTGCAATCCTTGGTACGTGTGTATAAAATAAGCTATCGCCTAAACCACTGTATTTTATGTAGATATCAAGACTTTTTTTGTTGATAATATCCATGCTATATTTCTTTAAAGGACTTTTAATTAATTAAAAAGCTCTTTAAGGAAGGAATAAAAATACGTGATTGAGGAGCATCAACAATACGTTTTATTAAAAAAAACATAATAGATAATGCAAAACCAAGTACTCCCAAAATAAAGCCCGTAAATAAATAAGTTGCTTTGATATTATCCAAAGGATATACAGGTTTTTCTACAATTTCTAAAAAAGGGGTTTCCTGTTTCAATCGTATATTGGCCGCTTCCAAATGTTTCAACGATTCGCCATACAAAACACTCGTTACCCGTTTATCAAACTCTTTTTTGTCAACCGCCGTTTTTGCAATCTCCCTTAATGGATCCATAGTCAAATCATTGAAATCGGCAGATTCTTCAATTCTATAGGACACTATTCTTCCTAAGGAGTCAGAGGATTGTTTGAGTATGTCCCGCTCTTTTATAGCTTTCTCAGTTTTATAATTTGTGTAATATTTAATTGCATTGCCGATGAATTTCTCTATAAATATTTTTGTGAACTCCTCGTTATGATCTGTAAAAGACACCGTAACAAAGCTTGAATAGGTTTTTGTTTTAGCAACATCTATTTTATTCTTTAAAATCATATCGCATACTGTATTGAGTACACTATCCTGAGCCCTGCTTGTTAATGATTCATTTGTTTTCGAAGGATTTTTTGAGTGGTTTTCGCAATACAGGTCAAGCAATTTTTTTGTATTGCTTCCATCAATTGGTAATAGTAGTGTCTCCATGATCAACTCCCTGCTTTTTAAAAAAGCCAACAGGTTCTTACCTTCATAATAGCTATCGTCATTGGCTAAAATAATACCTATTTGTCCTGCAACTGAACTTACACTCCTTTTTGCCTCGCCATTTGTTTCATTGGAAAAAGTAACTGTTGCTACAAACTTGTTTTCAGCAAAATACGACCAGCATAACCCAGCCAAAACAAATAGTAAGGAAACAATAATTATGGCAAGTTTTTTTTTATACAGATAAGCCATGGTATGCTTAAATGCTGTTATAAATTCTTGAACAGTATAGGACCTTGTTGGAGGAAGTGGCTGAAGCATTTAGTTTTTTCCGATTAGATACGGCTTGAACTTTATTGCAATCAATAGAACAATGGCCAAGAAGCACCCGATAAAAGCATAGGTAATGCCTGTAAATAGCCTGCCTGGCTTTATTTTTTTAAGTGGCAGTACTGGCTTGTCAATTATCTGAATCAAAGGTGTTTCCCTTTGAAGGTTTACTTGTGCCAACCCTAATTGTTTAACCAGTTCTGTGTACAAGGCAGCATTCACGGTGGAGCTGACCTGTGTTTTTTGCGTACCGGTTTTTGCACGCTGCTTAATAGGGTTTACGTTAAGGTCATTTGTTGCTGCAATGTTTTCAATATTTCCAAACAAAATGTTCCTTACGGAATCTGTTTGTTGCTTTAATACATCATAGTTCTGTTTGGCCTTCTTAACCTTGTATTCGGTGTAATATTTAATGGCATTTTCTGCTAGCAATTCGACAAACCGTTTTGCAAATTCTTCATTGTTATCTTCCATCCTAATAACAACAAAACTCAATTTTTTATCTACCCTGTCAACTACAAGCTGCTTGGTGGTAATTATTTTATGCACTACTCCTATAATACTGTCCCTACTTCTATTCGGCAATTCAGGATTAGGTTCAAAAACAATATTGTTGAGTGCAGGGTTTTTATCTATTTGTTTTCTCAGGTTGTGGTTAAGAAGATAATCATCAATCAACAATTTATTTTTATAAGGCGACAATAGTGTTCGTTCTATGAGTGTCCTTGTCTTCAGGAATTCAATGAGATTATCGCCCTGAAAAGCTGTTGCAGAACCACCCCCCAGATCAATCCCAAACTGGGCAGCAAGACCAGAATACCCTCCCATTTGGTTAGCCTTATCACTCTCAGAGGAAAACATCATTTCTGCAGTGTATATCGGTTCTTTTAACCAGGCTTTCAGCACACCTCCCCAAAATGCCAAAATAAAAACCGCACCCAATATCAACCATTGAGAAAACAAAAAACGAATCAACTGCTTTATGATTCTAGGCAGAGTAGAAACAGGTATCTCTTTGATTGTATGCTGCTCTTCCATGTAACTATTTTTTGCTCACATTAATAATTGCAATTACCACACCTGCTATAGATGCCAGGCCACTTCCCAAGGCAATCAGCTCACCAGTACTTAAACCTTTTCCTGTACGGTCTGGCACTTTGGGTACCAATATTTCGGCACCCGCCCCAACAGTAGGATATTTTTTAAAGAAGAGGAATTTTTTGGTCTTGGCAGCACTTCCATTTGCATTCAGCACATATACCCTTGATTTCTTTGCATTTTCTGTATAGCCACCTGCTTTGTCAATATAATATTCAAGCGAGGCTCCTTCTTTATATACAATCTCTGTCGGAAACATCACTTCTCCATTCACCTTAACCACATTCCTTTCTTTTGGTACGGTTATTACATCGCCTTCCAAAAGGGTAATATCTTCAATATTATTGTCAGGGTTGTTCAATATTCGGTTAAGTTGAAGCCCAATTTTTACGGTAGGCTTTGATACTTCGTCAATCAGCTGCGATGATGTGTCCTGCGATCTTTTCAACCGCTGGATACGCTCCACTGCATTGTCTTTTAATGCACTGTTGTTGATGCGGGTAATACTGGCACCGTTCTTATCTGCTTGAACGGTTATACCTCCTGCACGTTTAATAAGGTCACTTACTTTTTCGTTCTTGCTGGAGAGCACATATATACCAGGGTATAATACTTCGCCCTCTAATCTCACAGTAATCTGGGCCTTGTAGCCTGGGTTTGCCCTAATGCTTATCACATCCCATGGCTGCAGCTTTACGTCGCTGCCCTTATTGCTTAGGTCCTGCTCGGTAGCAATATCAATTACTTCTGCAATCCTTTCGGTATTTGCACTGTCGCCTTTTAATCTTCTTGCAATTTCTATATGCTGTATACTTGCGGCATCTGTGAAACCACCTGTTTGAAACAGCACATCCTTTAGTGTGATGCCATTGTAAAAATCGTAAACGCCCGGTTTCTTCACCTCGCCATCTACAGTTATGGTATATAGTTCTTTAAAGTCTTTGGCCGAAGCAATGGATATGGAGTCATTTTTTTTCAACAAGATGTCTTCTGCCCTGCCAGCCATTACATTACCTACATGAAAGCTGATCACATCCTTCGAAAAATCGTCGTTCATTCTATAAACGAGCCCCCTTTCCCTGAATGCATCGTCTTTAATGCCGTCTGCTTTTTTCAGTAACTGTGCCAGTGTCAGCCCGTTTGTCAATTCATATTCACCGGGCCTGTAAACAGCACCATCAATTACAACCCTGTTGTTGAACCTGTCCAATATTTTACCAATAGAAACTTCATCGCCATTTGCCGGGAAATAGCTCTGCAGTTCATCCTTTTTTACGTCTTTGATGCGTCTTTCCCTTTCTGTGTTCTGCAATACGCTTAGCGATGCGGTGTAGGCCTTGCTGGAAAAACCGCCTGCATATTCAATCAGTTTGCTTAAACTTTCGTTGGGCAGCATTTCATAAATTCCTTTATGGCCTACTTCACCTTTTATGCGAACCAATGTTTTTGCAAGAGGTATCCTTACCACATCCTGGTCTTCTAAATGTACATTGGTTGTTTGCATGCCTTTCAATAAAAAGTCGTATGCATCCAGCTTTGCAATTACTTTATTGTTCCTAACCAGTTCAATTGTCCTGAGCGAGCCTCTTTCGTTTGGGCCGCCACACTGGTACAGTACATTGAACAAGTTTGACAATGAAGAAACGGCATAAGTGCCCGGGCTTTTGGCTTCGCCAATTACAGTAACCTTTATCGTTTTGATTTTGCCGATACTGATATCTATTTTGGTTTGTCCGGAGTTGATGCCAGCATAACCATTTTTTGCCATTTTATCCTTGATACGCCTGGTAGCCTGCTCTATTGTTAACCCGTTTACTGGCACCACACCTACGTTTGGTATATTGATGGTTCCCTCTGCAGAAACCGTTAACCGCAAATTGGTTTCCTGATAGCCATAAATATCAATGGCTATTTCATCTTCCGGGCCAATAATGTAGTTTTTAGGTGTGGCAATACTATTGATATTGCCATTAAAGTTCATGTTTGGGTTATTGAACAGGTCGGCCCCAAAAATGTCGCTTGTACTTTTTCGGATATTGTTTTCGGGTTTTGACAGGTTGGTTGAGTCAACAGACCTGCCCGTATAACTTGGCTTAGTATTTTTTGGGGTTTTATTATTGCCACCGTTGGCAAGATTGGCTACCCTTGTTTTCAGTTTCAGTACCTCGGAGGAAGGCAGGCCCCTTTGTATGGCCAACTGTTCTGCCTGAGATTCCGAAATTCCGTTTATCTGCAGGTAATTTTTGTATTTGGCAATATCATCATCGCTTAATAAGTCAACTTTGAAGTTTGACAGGTCCTTACTATTGATAAAGTCTTGAATTGAACTCTGTGCAGAAACTATTAGCGAAAAGAAAAGGCAAAACAAAAGAATTGTACTACGTCGTCTCATTATCGGCAGCAGTTTTATTATGGTATTTGAAAGTGGGAAGTTACAAACTGATTTGTAAATCAAGTAATTCTATCCTTTTAGGCTTATATCCTGGGGTACAGGAACTGTTTTATTTTGCGTACAGGTTTCAACAACAGGGTGTACCATCTAGGTTTTAGGTTATTGATACTCCATGCAAAATAGTCCTCTTTGTGGGCCTTGATCCTGTTATTGAGCGATTTGGTGCTTTGCCCACCGCTACGCATGTGCACCAGAACGTCGGGCAAATAAGCCACTTTTATAGCGTGCATGTACATCATGCGTAACAGTAATTCGTAATCGGCAGAACTTTTAAGACTTATATTGAAGGTACCGTAGGCGTTATAGATTTCCCTTTTTACAAAAAAAGTAGGGTGCGGGGGCATCCATCCTTTTAGGAAAAGGTTCCTGTCGTAACCGCCGGCAATCCATTTACGCAGGATTTTTTTTGGGTTGTTGGGATGTACAAAAATCAGGTCGCCATATACTGCATCGCAGTTTTTTTCCTTGAAAATATTCACCACTTCTTCTATCACATTTTCGTGAGCGAAGAAGTCGTCCGAGTTGAGTATGCCCACAATATCTCCATGGGTAAGTGCAATGCCCTTATTCATGGCATCGTAAATGCCTTTGTCCTGCTCGCTTACAACAGGCCCGTTATGACCCGCATTCTTTACCACATCCAATGTGTTGTCATTTGATTTGCCATCAATAATGATGTGCTCAATATCAGCATAGGTTTGCCTTTGCACAGAAGCCAATGTATCGGCCACTGTGGCTGCACTATTGTAGGTAGCTGTAATAATTGAAACTTTCATTCTATCGCCAAAAAACTAAATACTTAAATAATAATCCGCTCTTTTATTTTCATTGCGGGGTTGCCCTGATAAATTCCATAGGGTTCCAATTGCTTGGTGGCAATGGAACCCACTGTTAAAATACTATGTGTTTTACAGACCACACCGGGGCAAACTACACATTTTGCACCAACCCAGCTTCCGTCTTCTATCACTATACTTTTAGTAACCAAGTCAAACGTTGTTGCTGTAAAATCGTGGTTGCCGGTAAGTAGGTATGCCCCTTGCGAAATACAGGCGTTGTTGCCAATATTTACCGTTGCCAGGTTGTCGATCCATACATGTTCGCCAACCCAACTATAATTGCCAATTTGCAGTTTCCAGGGAAACTTGATATTGACACATGGTTTTATGACCACACCCTTACCAATTTTTGCACCAAATAAACGCAGCAGCCCAACCTTTAATTTGTTGATAGGTAAAAAAGAATGCCTGAACACCAAGGCACTGGTAAAGTACCAGGCAAGGTATTTCATTCTGCCAGCCCCAACATTCAAAGTTTCTTTAAAAGAAGCAATGTTCACTTCCTTAAGCATAATTTAATTCGATGCTTTTGTTGAATAAATGGCTATAGTCCTTTACAAACGATTGTCCAAAATAATAGGCTGTTGCCACTTGCAATGCCCCATGTCTGAACCTGTTCCATTGTTCGTTATTGGTTAGTGCCAGTTCATCTATTGTTGTGGCAATTGTCCGGTTATCTTCAATATCTATATTCCAACCTGCATTCTTTTCTTGTAGACTGTTCCATGGCGTAAAGAAGCTGGTAAGCACTGGTGTGCCAACGCTCAAGCTTTCGTATAGGGCATGTCCAAAGTTTTCGCCTTTTGTAAGCAATACCAATGCATCGTATTGCTTCAGCGTTTGCTGAACGATATGTGCAGGCATATCGCCCTTATATTCTACCAGTACATTGGGCGGCAAATTAAGCATTTCATCCGTACATTTTTTCCAGTACCAGTCTTCTTTTATAGGCCCATAAATATGCAGCCCTATTTGTTGCTTGCAGTCTTTAACCTGCTGTAGCAGTAACAGTAAATTTTTCTTTGGGGTTATCACAGACAGGTAAACCAGTTTCAGGCTATGTTCTTTTTTAATAGTATCCGCAATATTTTCCATGGGCAATTTGGGCACATTGCCTGCTATTGCAACAAAGGGCTTATTGCCGAATATTTTTACAATATCCGTTGCTTCGTCGTTGGTAGTGGCATGAAAGGAAATATGCCTGCATAGTCCCAACAGTTTCAGCAAAGCAAGGTATATTTTTTTTTGCGTGGGCTTTATGGCCAGTGCACCAGCCTGTAACATGCCTCTTGGCGAAACAATGATGGCCTGCTTTTTTAAACGCCCCATTTTTTTTAATACCAACGGGTACAGAAATTGCGGGGTGTAGAACCCATTTATAAACACAGCATCTGCACCGCATGACAGAATAACGCTCTGCATTTTTTTTAAGGAAGGCTTTTTTGTAGAATCGTACCACACGTTTACCGATAAGTTGCTACCTGGCAATTGCATGCTGTTCCAAGTATCCAACTGTACACCTTCGTATGTGTTTTCAGAATTTAGGTCGTATGCCGAAGTAATGATCTTAAAAATATATACCTGCTCTAAAGCCTGCACCATATTGACCAATGACTGTATTGGCCCACCTGCTTTGTAACCGGGATAGAAGTATTCGTACACTACTGCAATTACTTTTTTATTCAATCCTGCTGGCTGTTGTTGGTTAAATAGTTCTTAAGTCTTTCTTTATAACGGTGAAAGCCAAAAGCATCGAATACTTGCTGCTGCAACAGCAATGGGCTGTAGTTTACATTGTCTAGGGATTCCTGTATTGCTACAATGAGTTCTTCTTTACTGTCGGGATCTACCAGTTTGCCTAGCTTGCCATTTAGTAAGGCATCCACGCTTCCATCTTTTGAGCCTGCAATTACTTTACGCCCACAGGTAAGGGCTTCAATAAAAACAATACCAAAGCCTTCTTTTTTACTTGGCATTGCAAACACATCGGCCAATAGGTAATGGTCTATCAGCTCTTCGTCTTTTATGAAACCAGTAAGCAATATCTTTTCCGCAATATTGTTTTCCTTGATAAGTTCCTGTATCCTGTTTTCCTCTTCCTTGTCGGCTTTTCCGCATAACAGGTAGCGTACTTTATTTTCTTTGTCGCCCAATTCATGCAGCAACTCAATGGTATTGTCGTAGCCTTTATATTTTTCTGAGAAGGAGAGTCTTGTTACGGTAAGTATCACTTTTGTATCGGCGTCTATGTTGTACCGCTTTACCAAGTAATCCGGCTTTTCGAAATTGGTAGGCGCTACAAAGTAGGGATCGATCGTATTGGGGAATACCCTTATTTTATCTGCTGCAACAGAAGGATTGAATTCGATGATTTTTGTTTTGGTAAACTCGCTTACCGATAAAATGATATCGGCACATTCAAGTAGTTTCTTTTTGTGCCCAACATGTGTTTTCCATACTTCTATGCCATGCGTTACCAGTATCAGTTTTACGTTGGGCCTTATTTTTTTTATCATGTATCCTATAACGGACAGGTTGATATGCCCCAATATGATGGTGTCATATTTAAAGGACCGTATCAGCGTAGCTATTACGAACAGCATCCTTTTTCCGCCATAACCTTTGAACCTTTGGGCCGGAAAATACCTTTCGTCGGTAGCTGTATCAAAAGACGAAAATCCATCTGCATCAAAAAAGCCATCCACACTTAACTCGTGCAATGCTTTTAAGAAACTGCGGTTGAATTTTTCGATACCGCCAGTAAAAGAGAATGCTTTTAAATAAAGAAATAAAACTCTCATGAAGTAATTAAACCGCCAAGCTTGCCGGTTTGTTGACTCAATATATAGCTCCAGTAACGGCTCCAATGTATGTTGCCATTCACCAGTTTTTTCTGTAGTTCCTGTGTCTTACCCGTATGGTCGTTTGGGGGCTGTATTGCTTGCATCCAATGCTCGAAGGGGAATGTAAAACCCTGCTTGGGCCTTTTCCATATCTCTTCAGGCAGTTGTTTACGGAATGCTTCTATCAATAAATATTTATTCTGCTCTTTGCTGTACCTAACATCAGGGTTTATGGCGTATGCCAGTTGCATCAGTTCTTTATCCAAAAATGGAACCCTTACTTCTATGCCATGCCACATGCTCATGTAGTCGGTATCTTTTAGCAATTGGTTTTGCATGTACAGGTTTGTTTCCAGGTAGCTGATCCTTTCCTGCAGCGGCAGTTTGTTGATGAAGCTAGGCAGGTGCTGCTGCATCTGCTCAATAACTTCTTGCACTTCCGATTCGGTACAACCCAACAGTTCTGCAACTTGCGAAGGGATAAAAAAACCCCTGTTGAACAGATACTCGCCGAGGCCATTCTTGATGCCCAGGAAACTTACTTTTTTCCGTTTGTCATCAGGAAAAATGCCTGCTGCCTTAAACATGAAATCAGGCAACCATCGAATGGCGTTAATGGATTTTGTTCTGTTGAAAGATTGGTAGCCACCAAACAATTCATCTGCACCCAGCCCACTCAATACCGCTTTCAGGCCATATTCTTTTGCATACTTGCAAATGAAATAAGAGTTGATGCCATCGTTACTTGGCTGGTCCATTGCCTGCAGTATATCGGGTACGGATTCCTTAAAAAGCTCTTCTGTAACAATGTATGATTTATGGTTTGCCTTGGTTTGTTCAATAACAATATCCTGGTAATACTTTTCAGAAAATTTCTCGTTGTCAAAAATGATGGAGAGTGTATGCAGGCTATCCGGTATAAAAGGCTTGGCCAATATCGTCAACAAACTTGAATCGAGCCCGCCACTTAAAAAGAGTCCAATAGGTGCCTCAGAAATCAAATGCCTTTCTACCGCCTTTACAAGTGCCTTGCCTACTTTTTCAATCGCCTCATCTTTATCGTTGATTGTATAATTGTAGTAAAGGTTAAAGAATTTCTGTTTCGCTATTTTTAATGAGGGCAGGTCAATTTCCAACAAACTACCTTTCTCAAGCGGAACTACATTTTGCAATGTGGTAATGGGTTCGGGTAAATGCCCAAACAGTAAAAAATATTTTTTCCAGTCCTTATGTTCTGGCCAATTCGGATCAATGCTATTAAAGGCCCTTACTTCGCTGGCAAAATAAAGTTTGTTTTGCTGAATGGAATAGTATAGCGGTTTGATGCCTGCGTGGTCCCTTGCCAGTATCAGTTTATTGATTCGCTTGTCGAGCAAGGCCAGTGCAAACATTCCATTAAACCTGCTGAAGCATTCCTTGCCCCATTCCAGGTATGCATTGATGATGACTTCTGTATCGGAATTTGAAATGAAACGGTATTGCTTTAGTTCAAGCTCCTTTCTTATTTCTTGGAAATTGTAGATCTCGCCATTGAATACCAGTACAATTTTTTTACTTGTATCCAACATGGGTTGATGCCCAAGTGGTGATAGGTCTAGAAACGATAACCTCCTGTGCCCAAATGCCAGTGGAAGTTCGTTATCTATGTAGATACCGCAACCATCAGGCCCACCATGCTCCATGGTGTCTCTCATTCTGGTTATCAGGCCTTCGGTAGGCGGTGTGGTTAGATCGATTATTCCTGCTATTCTACACATTTACCCTGTGAAGTTAGTATTGCAACTGGTACAAAGCTCTTAAAAAAAAATTAACGCACTCATTTACACAGCCTTAGAAGCTATTAAATTATTCTTACTTTTCATGAAAGTAAACTTACTGCCGCCCATATAAACATGTAATGGTGTCATTAAATATTTTCTAAAAAGGTAGGTTGCTATTACATACATAAATAACCATCCCAATATTTTTGTTCCGGGAATTCCGTTACAGTTAATGTAAGACCATAACGGCACAACGAATGTAAAGCCCCACACATAGTTGATACTTTTTTGGATGAGGTACTTATAAAAGAAACCAAACAGGCATCCAATTAAAAATATGGGAACCAACATACCAACAGGTCCGTAATCTATATAGCTTTCAGCCAAAAAGCCCAAGCTTATACTGGTACCTTGTTCTGCTGTAGCCACTGAACGCATGCAATAAGTATTTACCATTTTAGAATCATCAATAACTGGTTTATCTGGATACACAATTCTCGGTACCAGTATATGCACTATATTATTTGTCCATAGCTTCCCATTCTCATACGGCAGTTCATTCGGTACCCTGACCATGGCCTGGGAAAAAAATTCGATATAGGAAAGCCTATCGATACTCTGATAAACCACGTCATTGTCTTTACTGAATGGATCGGCTTTGGATGCCAGTTCATATATTTTTGACAAAGCATCCTGTGTTGTAACAGTAATGGTTTGTGTGGCAGCACCACCATTCAGGAACGCCCTATATTCCCCCTTGATTGTTTGCCAAATAAGCATCATATATAAGCACCCAATAACAATAACAATATTTCTGACAATTTGTTTGAACGTAAATTTTAACGGGAAATAGGATAGGGAGATTCCTATTACAATTAGCAGATCCTTGAAACTAGAAAAGAAGCTTACGAAGCTTAATATGATTTCAATTGAAATTACTATTATCGCCAGTGAGATGCCTTTTTTTTGTGCATATACCGAATAAATGAGTAGAAACAAGAAGCCGGTACGCAATTGTATAATGGCATTGAATAGCTGGGAGAACCCTGCGAAAAAAAACAGGATACCGAACAATACAGAAGCCCCTACAGTAGCAACTATGTAAAAGATTATTATTTTATCGATTCTATAATTGAAGGTTTTGGTATAACTAACATCAATTTTCTTTAGTGCATTTTTGCTGAATACAAAAATACCAAGTGAGAAAACCAATAAACATGCTAATGCCAAGTATGTTGTCTCAATAATTTTAGGGCTTATTGATAGGTCCTCGTATCTAAGCCCAACAAAATCTGCATAGAAAACTTTAACGGTTATTGATAACCAGAAAAGAAACAATCCCGCAAAAATAATTTTTGGTTGACCTTTTACCCAGAAGAGCCTGTATAGAACATATAGAATAGCCATGCTACAGAAAACAATTGCTGGCTGTGCCGATATTAAGACTAAGAAAGCTGTTACAAGTAAGAAAAAGAACATCTGGAAAAATTAGAAATGCTACAATACTGGCACTTTACCAATATTGCAAATTATATTATACTGTCAAATGCAGAAGCTCCGCCTATTTGCGTTGCATTATGTTTAGTGAATCTACTGTTTCGAGTAGTTTAAAGTTGGGATCATTGACAATGTGTTCCACAAAATATTTATGCGAACCCAGATTGGCAACGGTAGCATCATGTACGGGGATTGAAGTATCATGCAAAGCAATTATTCCACCCGGTTTTATTTTGGGTGCGTATAAAGCCCAGTCTTTTCTGATGCCATCTTCTGAATGGTCCCCATCTACAAAAATAAAATCAACATTATCCGGTATATCGTTAACTGCGTCAAAACTAAGCTTGGCAATATATGTAACGTTACAAGAAACACGGCTTGCTTTAACATGCCTTCTTGCTATTTTTTCATGGTAACAAATTCCTAGTTTCCCTTTAAAAAAGGGATCTATTGCATATAACGTTCCTGTTTTGTTTATGCTATTACCCATTATTGCAGTATTGACCCCTTCGTAAACGCCAATCTCAACTGCAAGCAAAGCATTGCTTGAATATTTCGCAATCGTATGTTGCTCTGCAAGTGTGGTCTGCGAATGTGGTTTATCTAAACCGATTATACATTTTACAAAATGTGCAATTGCATTTCCTATCATATTGGCGTTTTGGGTTAATAAATAGGGATATTACCTGCTTAATATTTTTTTGATAGAATCCACAACAGAATCGAAACTCCAGGATTGAATTATTTGTAGGGATGCGTTCCCCATGCTTTTCAAGTTGCCCTTTTGTTTTACAAGCAAAGAAAGCTTGTCCGTCAGGTCGTCTATATCGTTATTTTTAAAAATATAGCCATTCACATTATTGTTAATTATGTCCATTGTGCATGCAACCTTATCGCTTGCCAGCACTGCTTTTCCGCTGGCCATTGCCTCATTAATTGCCAGTCCCCATGTTTCGCTTAAACTGGGTAAAACAAATACATCTGCTAGGTTATATACCAGGGGCATCTTTGACTGGTTCTGAAAATCGAGAAATAAAATATTTTCAAATCCGTTAGCAATAGATTTTAAGTGCTGTTCCAAAGGGCCATTCCCTACCAGAACCAAGTATGCTTTTTTATCATTGAACTTAATGAAAGATTTAATCAGTACTGAAATGTTTTTTACAGCCTCAAATTTTCCTGCATATAAAAATACAGTTGCATCACCTGGAATATTGAGCTGCCTTTTCCATTCATCCGTTTCAAACGAAGTGTTTTTTGAAAACCTTTTATTGTCAATTGCATGTGGGGCAAAAACAAGCTGTTCATTTTTTAATCCTACAAACTCGTAGTAGGCTTTGTTTGCCGTACCAACATATAGTGCATAGTCCACGTGTTTATACACCCATCTTAAAAATACCTTCCTCAGTATTTTTTTAAGAGAAAAGCCAAGAGGCTGGTTTAGCAATGTTGAATCGCCACGAAACAAGATGGGCACTTTTCCTTTAAAATACCTTAGCACCTGTAAATGGCTTTTAAAATTCCATCCAATTACAAGGATTGCTTCGGGATCCCATTGTTTCAATTCGTTAACCAAGGAAGGGTTATCAATGCCCTTAAAATGCGATGATCCAGGGTTTGAAGAAACATTGTTTACAAAGGTATATTCATATCCGTTCAGCAAAGGGATATCCCATTCTACAACTTTGCCAAAACCTGGGTCGTATTTGCTTTGCAATACCGATTCGCCCCAGGTATAGAACACTTTTACGTTTACTCCTTGCTCACTTAAGCCCTGAAATATTGGTGCATAATATTGTATAGGGTGTGTAGTAACTACAGCCAAAGATTTATACTGGGTTCCGTTCACGATTTTTTGACAAAAATATTTTTGCTTTTGAAATAAGCCTGTTCAAAAAATGCATACGAAACAAAACTAATTGGTATCAAGGCAATTGTTACGAATACAAAGAAAAGCAGGGGCGTGTATCTATTGTTTTGCAGGTACGTAGGGAATATTTTTATTGCAATAGTTATTGTAAAAGCATGCCACAAATAAATACTATAGGATAATTTGCCAAGCCATAACATGGGCTTATTACTAAACCATTTTTGAAGTGTTGTGTGTGTTATCGTTACCAGCATGGTGGCTGCAAAGCCAGTAACAAGTAAGCCAGTGCCCAATACTTTATATAAGGCATTCAACTTGTTTGCTTCGCCAATAAAACCATCTGCCAAAAGGAACCTGCCAATGAACAGTACACCTACAGCTATAAAGAAAGCATACCAATTATTCAATAAACGCATTATGGGTTTTCTTTCAAAGAAACACCATGCGGCAAGTAACCCAATAGCAAAATGAAGAATCTTGGATTGTAAAAAATAATAGCTTTCCAGCTTATGATAATAAGCCAATAGTACAATGCCAATAAGCATTGTAACTAAAAAGGTTTTAAAGAAGTTCTTATAGGCATAGTACATAAATAAGGGCAGTAATAAATAAAAATGAAACTCAACTGCCAATGACCAAAATGGTGGCGATATAGAAAAAGCAGGAGAAAAATTCTGTACAAAAAAAATGTTGCCTAGCATGGGAATCAAGACAGGCTGTTTACTCAAAATATAGTTTACGGTAGCAATGATTAAAGCTGCAGCATAAAATGCAGGGGCTATACGCAACCACCTTTTTTTTACAAAGACCCAATAGGTGTTTATTGTAACCATTTTATTCCGCCAAACTATATATAAACAAAAACCACTGATTACAAAGAAGAAGTCAACCCCATTACCGAATACGGTCATTAATTTATACAGGTCTATTTTCCATATAAATAAAGATGGGTTTCCAAAATGGCTCCAACAATGTATCCATACCACGCCCAATGCTGCAATTGCCCTCCAGGAATCGATGGGCTGAATACGGTGAGTAGCATTTTTATCACTTGCTTTTTTTATTGTGTCAAGCCCCATCTATCAAACAAGTTTATCCACTTCGTTAAACAAAATCCTTGCTGAGGCTTTTGATGAATACTTTTCAATATTTGAAAGTATTGGCTGCCATGCATTCTCCAAACCAATAAAAATTTTCAATACAGTCATGGTACGTTCATTCAAAGTTTCTGTATCCATGCCTTCTTCATATTTTACCAAAAAAGTATCTGCCGCCAATTCTTTGAGCACCGTTGCTGCACTGCTCTGTTCGTGCATCATGGCAAATACCGGTTTACCGGACAATAGTGACTGAAAGGTTTTCGAGGCGGTATAATGTTTTTCTGTTGACCCAATTATTAATGCCCCGCTTGCCTTTTGCAGAAAATGAAGTATGTGTATGAAAGGGAACCGTTGCCTTATTTCTGTTACATAATTTGACACGCCAGCTTCAGAAGCATAATCCATAATTGATTTTCCTTGATAATTGCCGGTTCCCAGAAAATAGAAATGAATATCTGTTGTGGCCTGCCCTTGCTTTACCAAAGCAGAAAGAGCGTTGAATAAAGCCTTGATAAAAGTATGCGACTGTGGCAAAAAAGCACCTGCATACATAAAAGGTTTATGGTCTATCCCTTTATTATGCCAGGGCGTTTCAATACCATCAACTTTAATGTCATGGTCCTTGGGGTCAAACCCATAAGGCATGCTAGCGGTCAATACTTTTCCATTGGGGAAATTGCGTTGCAATACAGGTTCAAAATATTCTGCAGAAACCCCAGAGATCAATGCGGCTTTTTTTACAGCAATCGGTTCCAGGAATTTTGCAACCTGTTTACTGAACCAGGCTTTTGAGAAAGCTTTTTGATACGGGGCCAGTTTACTCACCCATGGATCAATATAATCTATACCATAAGGTATTTTGGTTTTATGGTATAATAACCTGCCCAATAAAGCAGTATAAAAGGACGGGATCGGTATCCAGATAAAATCTATGGTACGTGTGTTGCAAATATTCAATGCCGCTTTATACAGATGTGTAAAGCTCCGTATTCCAATATCGCCAATCCGCATTGGCCCATTCCAGATGCCCCATGCTTTTGTGTGGACCACTTCTACATTGGCTCGAACCAACTGTAGCATGTCGTTATCTAGCGGTTCTTCGTAATATGCCGCATCCACAGCAAGTACAATAGGGTGCCATCCAAAATCTTCCGCAAAATTGGCAATCAATCTTGGCCTATGCACACCGGCCAAGTTAGATGGCGGCCAATGCGGGTATATAATAAGTATGTTTTTAATACTATTTATTTTAAAGTTGTTTCCAAAACTTCCTCAATACGGTTGTACATAGCAGTATCGCTAAATTTTTGCCTTGTATTTATATAACCTGCTTTACCCATTGCTTTTCTTTCGGTGGGATTTTTGTACAGGTGCATTAATTTTTCTGCCAATGCTACATAGTCATGCGGTTCAATAATAAACCCTGTTACATTATCTTCTATTATTTCTACTAAACCACCGCTTCTTGCCACAATAACAGGCAATTGGTATGCTTGTGCTTCTGCTGCAATTAAACCAAATGGCTCATTGCTATGGGTTATGGCTACAAGCACATCAATACCGCCATAAATAGTTTCCTTATCGTTTACAAAACCCATCCATGCTACTTGCTTTTGCAATCCCTTAGCTTCTATCAAGTGTTTTATTTCTGTTACCGCTTCTGGTACACCATCCCCATATATCTTAATGCAAATGGGCACTTGTGGGTATAATATGGAGCAGGCTTCTATCAAATCTTTATGGCCTTTTCTGATAGCAACCTGACCAACAATACCAACATTAAAAACTTCGTGGCTATTTAGTGTAGCCACTTCTTGTGCATCTGGTATATTGACGCCATTGTAAATAGTTTCAATCTTGCTAGCAGTAATGCCACAAAGAAGCAGATCGTTTTTTATAAAATTGGATATGCTTATAAAGCGGTTTATTTTATGTGCTGCTTTTTGTATCAGCCATTTATCTTTAGCACTATGGGCATGTGCATCATGAACATGAAAAGCGATTGGCTTTTTTATGAATGGATAAAGCAGTATAACAAACCTGTACGAATCGATATAAATAACATCTGGTTTGCAAGCTGTAACTACTTTGTAAAACTTATACCAGGCACCAGGTAAATGTATCAGCGAATTAAGGCTCCACTGGATTTTTTTGGCGTAGTACCAACCTAATTTGAATGTGTAGTACGGGATGTTTTTTTGAGCAAGTAACGATGGAAAATGTCCGTCATTCCAGCCATTACACAAAACAGTTACCTGATGATTTTTATTTTTAAGATTTTCCAATACAGAAATACCAACCAATTCTTTTCCGGAAACAATTGGCCCGCTTAGTAATGCCAATATCTTCATGCCAAGAATCTATTTATTATTTCTGTGAACTTATGTTGTTCAACTTCCCAGTTGTAGCTATCTACTGCAAGTTGCCTGGCATTTTTTTTATGCTCTTGCAAAAGGGCATCGTCTTGTATATAATTTGCCAAAATTGTTGCCAACTGTGTATCATTACCCTTCTCGTATAAGAAACCGCAACCCGGGTTTTCATCCATGAATAATTTTTGTGCGGCCGTATCACTGGCAATAATTGCGTTGCCTGCCAGCAGGTAGGTAAATATTTTATTTGACAGTGCAATGTTATTGTTTATTGAAAATGCAGGCTCTAATGCCAACCCAATATCATGCAGGCAGCTTTCCCCAATCAAGTCGTCTTCTTTCATGGTATTTAACCATACAATTGAGTGCCTTGTATTGGTAAGCAAAGACTGCAAATAAGTTTTTACTTCTAATGAAGCTATACCAAGTATTGTAATGACAATAGTTTTGGCTTCAATAACATTAACGGCTTTCAATACATCCTGCAAACCCCTGTTTAAACCAACTGTTTGAGAGAACCAGAAAAGCTTAAGCCTTTCTTTATTTGTTATGCCCATGTTTTTATCAATGTGCAATTGAGACTTGGAAAACACATTGAGTATTGTATGAAAAGTGTAATTGGGATATATTTTTTGATAAGCTGTAGCTATTAATGGGCTTGCGGCAGTAAAGTAATTGACATGCGAAAAATATTTCCGTTCTACTTGTTCAATTAAATGATGCTGACGATCATTTTGGTTTTCCCCTTCCCCTCTATGAAAATCTTCTGCATCAAAACCACAAAGCACTTTCTGTTTTTTGGCAGCATTTACAGCTACTGGCAATGCAGCCATGTTGTGGGCAATGAACAGGTTTACTTTTTGTTTTTCTGCCAATTGCAATTGCTGTTTGTAAAACCGGCCCAATGCGTATTCGGGATAAAGTTTTGTTTTGCCCCATGCAACATTTGCAAGCTTACTTACAATTGCCGTGTACAGTAAACGTATATGTGTTTTTAGTGTTGATTTGGATGCCCTGATAAATTGTATGTTCCATGTAGGGTTTTGAAGTACGATTTCTTCATCAAACGCTACAATTGAATCCAAATATTGACATGCAATAATATGTATTGCATACCCTAGGTTGCTACAGGCTTTGGCTTCTTTCAGCAACCGTGGGTTACTGCATAAGTGCCCGGATGTGACCCAACAAATTGAATAGCCCATCTTAATTAGCAGAATTTTCTACAGCTATCTGTGACACTTTTTTGCGGTAGTCGCTCCATTGCCAATGTTTTGCTTTTTCCATGGCAGCGTTGCCAAAAGCTGGTAATGAATCCTTGTTTTCAACGCACCATTTCATTTGTTTTACCAATGGTTCTATTTCGCCGGCTTCAATAACCCATCCATCTTTCATGTGGTCAATAATATCTGGCCCAGCAGAATTTTGTGTGGTAATAACAGGAACGCCCCTTGACATAGATTCGGTTATAACCATACCAAAGCCATCGGCTAAAGTGGGCAGCACAAATACATCTACCTGTTTGTATAAATCCATCAACTCGGTATGTGGTATGCTTTCTTTTATAACAACTTTACCTGGCAAGTCCTTTCTTAGATCTTCTGGCAAATCCATTTTACCAATCAACCACAGTTCCGCTTCTGTTTCATTGAAGTTGCAATTACGCCAAGCCTGGTATAAAATATGCAGTGCCTTACGTAAGTTCTGTGTACCTGCATTTAAAAAAACAACTTTGTTTTTCGTGCTATGATTTTTTTGTACGCTTACGGCGGGAAATCCATAAGGTATTATTTTAATTTTATTGGCATCAACGCCACCAGCACTCAATGTATTTTTGGTAAAGGTTGATGCACAAAGCACCATACTTGCGGCGGCCAATTCCTCATCCCGTCTTGCATTTCTCTTGACAGATTTTTCATCCAGCAATAGTGATGTTTGCTGCGATTTCAGCGAGGGGTATAAAGCCAGTTGCTGTTGGGCAACTTTGGTAAAAAAAGAATGGTGCTGGCTGGGTTGGTCATACACAGAAAAAATCCCTTTTGCTTTTGCAGTCTGCAAGGTTTTTAATGAAGCATGTTCGTACACATGAATATATTTCGCATTTGACTTTGATACATATTTGCTGGCCCAATTATCAAACGAAAGTTCGCTCCACTCCCAAATTAAATCGGCAAGGTTTGCATTTGTTTTTTTTGTTGCTATTGAGCGTAGGAGTTCTTTGTAAGGGTATGTTTTTAAATAGCTTTTGGGCAATTCATCAAAAGACCGCCGATTCAGTTCCCTTGTAAGTTGGGGTATTATTTTGTCAATTAGTTTTGAGAACTTATTGCTTGGGTCGTAACAAAAACTGGTACAGAATTTATCCAATAGATTCTGTTCGTAATAACCCAATACCGCCTGCTTTATAAAGGGTGATAAAAATGGGGCTGCTACAATTACGTTACTAGATTGTGTTTTCATGCGGTTACTTGCCCCAACGTTTGTCTGTTCGTAAACTACTGTTCTCTTTTACAAAAATGATATCTGTTTGCCATAAAGCCTTATCCAATGGCCGTCTTGTCATGGAGCAGATATCAAAAGCCACAAAATTCCGTTCTTTCATAAACGCAATAACATCCGATAGTACGGGCACATTTTTATGAAGGTCCAATAAGGAAACCTCCATCAGGACTACTTGCACATTTGCCATTATTTTGTTAGCTCCTTTCAAAATCTCAAGTTCGTAACCCTGCGTATCCAATTTAATAAAATCAGCATCTTCAAAGTTTTTAGAAGATGCCAAATCATCTAAGGTGTTTGTATAAGTAACTACTTTTTTTACCCCATCGTTATGGTATTCTTCCAGTACAGAACTGGCCGTTTCCATTTCATGAAATACAATTTCTTTGCCCGCAGTGCTGCCCAAAACACCAATTTCATATTGTACTTTGCCTTTATGCTTGGCTACTATCTGCTCTAGATAGCTTTTCTTCCCCGGCATGGCTTCTGCCATTAAAAAAGATGCATTGGGAAAAATGCCTATTACTTCATTGGTCCATTCCCCTTGGTAAGCACCAATATCTATAATCTTTTTAGGATTAAACCCACTGCGTTTCATGTTTTCTAAACTCCAAAACATATCTGGTACCAACCAGCGTTCCCTTAGCATTTTTTTGATGGATGCGGGTATGAGTTTGGTGACTATAGACATACTAAAAATTTACAGTTTCTTTTGTTGGCTCAAAAGCAACAGGTATTGCCGTGCAATGACTGAACTACCGAACCTTTCTTTTGCAGTATTGCTTACAACAAGATGGTCAACATTCCCCACTTCATGAATCTTTTGCTCCATTTCATTTGTATCGCTTACAATGAAACCATTGATACTATTTGAAATAACTTCCGGTACAGAGCCCCTATTAAACCCAATAACGGGCGTGCCACAAGCCAAGGCTTCTGCCATTACAATACCAAAAGGTTCTTCCCATTGAATAGGGAAGAGCATGGCTTTTGCATTTTGCAAAAGTTCCTTTTTCTGTTTGTCATTCACTGGGCCGATATACTCAACCACATCCTTCTGCAGATATGGTTGTACTTTTTCTTCAAAATAAGCTTTGTATTCCTGGGGTATGTTACCGGCAATCACTAATTTTTGCTTGGCCATTAAACAGGCTTCAATTGCTTCTGCCGTGCCCTTTATAGGTTCTATTCTTCCTAAAAAGGCAAAATAGTTTCTTGCATTGGCATTGGGCAAGTTAAAATAGTCGGTATCTGTAAAATTATATATGGCAGTCCATTTGCTTTTGTCTTCAAAGTCTTTAAACAAATGGCCTGCACATGCGGTAAACTGTAATTTATTGCCAGCTATTGCAGCTGCCAAAGCGGTGCTTTTTTTACTGATTGCCCTTTGATAGGATTGGATTACCCGGGTTTTTGTAAAAACAAAAACAGGATACAAATAAAGCAGCCTTGAAAAACTATGGATTGCATCTGGCTTTTCTTTTACAACCAGTTTCAACAACTGAAAGGCATTTTTTACCGTATGCAAAATTTTCCCAGAACTAAAGCCTTTCCACCCAACAATTTTAGTTGCGTAGCTACAGGTAGATTGTGCGTTTGCCACCAATACCACATTATGTCCCGCTGCTTTGTATTCTTTTGCCAAACCATCCACAATTCTTTCAATGCCACCATAGGCAGTTGGTGGTACAGGTATTTCGGGGTCTACGGTTAAAAATATTTTCAACTTATCTCTTCTTTATAAATTTTGCCGGGCTGCCTCCATAAATTGAATTGGCTTCTAACCTGCCTTTAACTGTTGAGTTTGCTGCAACAACAACTCCATCTTCTATAACTGTACCCGGTTGTATCAAGCATCCACGCCCTATCCATACATTGTTGCCAATGGTTACAGATTCCGTTTTGTCCAGTGCATCTTTCATTGGCTGGCTCGTATCACTATATTCGTGGGTTGTATCCCTTATAGAAGTGTACTCTCCCACCATTACATAATCCCCTATCTGCAACTTACCTATAATGCATAATACAACACCATAAGAAAATGTGCAGTAATTGCCTATCGTAATTTCCGATTGGCTATGCAGTTCAAGCACAGCGTTGGGCAGTACGGTAAAATTTTTTCCGATACTTGTTTTCTTGGGTTTAAAAGCTATGGTAACATTATCATAAAGATATATCTGCCACTTACCCAGTAAGCTATAAGCTTTTATTTTCCTAATATTCAGCCGTATCCTAAAGAATAGTTTCTGTAAAAAAAAGTACATAGGGGTTTAGAAGCTTTTATAGAACCGCTGTGCAATTATTGCAGCGTTGAATGTTTGCTCAATAGATTTCTGGCTATTGTCAATTAACTTATGGTATTCTGCTTCGCTCATATTACTGATATGCGAAAGGCTATTTTGCAATGCCTGTACCCCTTCCTCAACTACGCAAATACCGTTCTGTTCGCGATAAAGCAGTTGGATTGATGCTGAATCAGCAGGACCAATACAAAGTATGGGCAATTGCTGCTTTAGGTAAAAAGGTATTTTGGTCATTAAGCTGGTTCTGTAAAACAGGGCATCTTTCTGGTTGAATGAAAGTGGCAATAATCCGAAAGCGTAGTCATTGCTTATTTCGGCCAACTGTTTGCTATCAACCCATCCATAGTTTATGATCTCAATATTGTCGTGATGCCCTTTTTTTTCAAGTGTGGTATTGGAGCATACACCAATCGTAAAATAGGCATCTTTCAATGAAGCCATCGCCTCCATTAAATTGGCCATCGCATTTAGTTGTATGTCGTGCAGTAAGCCAACATATAAAAAACGCAATCTCTTTTGTTTGGTTGGCATTACCTCTTGGCGATCTGCTTCTGGCATATAGCCATCGTGTATAATCAAATAATCTTTTAGGCCAAATTGCTGCTGCAGGTATTGCCCCATTTCTATTGATATCACATAACAGGCATCCACTTTGGGAAGTATGCTTGCCAGTATTTTTTTAGCCAACCAGTTGGGCAAATATTTTCTTACAGAAAGTGTCCATAAATCGTGTACAGACACCACCACTTTTGCTTTGCCCCATAGTTTTGCAGCCTTGAAAAATAAAGGGAAGGTAATACCATGTGCAGTGATATGCACAACACTTGGTTGCTGTTGATGTAGCAGTTGCTTGATCCTTTTTATACTAACAAAGTCCAAAGCAGTGCCTGCAATAAAACCAACCATCCTTCCAAAGCCGAACCTTAAACGCCTATTAAGGATATTTAATTTAAGCTCCCCTTTCTGCTGCGATGACTCGACACATTGTTCCGGTATATCATTAACATCAACCGCTACAGTTGCTTGGTAGTTGTAACTTGTGGCAAAATCAATTAATTTTTGCAAAATAACGGCACCGCCACCGGGTTGCGTTAATGAGAAACTCTGCATGAACAATATTTTTTTATTGCTCATTTCCTGTTCTTCCAATTTTCTACAATCTCTTGAATGGTATCGGTCAATGATTTTGTAATATCCCAATTAGGATAGTGTGCTTTCATTTTGCGTAAGTCGCTGTAATAGCAAATATGGTCACCTTCCCTATTTTTCTCATCATAAGTGTATTGCATTGGTTTACCTGTAAAGCTTTCTGTTATACTAAAAGCTTCGAGTATGGAACAGGTGTTGTTTTTTCCGCCGCCCAAATTGTACACTTCACCAATACGGGGGGCTTTAATGAATTCCTCAATAAAACGGGCAACATCGTATGAATGTATGTTGTCCCTTACTTGCTTACCCTTGTAGCCAAATACGGTGTAGTGCTTCCCTTCCAAATTACATTTTACCAGGTAACTTAAAAAGCCATGCAATTCAACCCCTGTATGGTTAGGCCCGGTTAAGCAGCCACCACGCAGACAGCAAGTTGGCATGTTAAAATAACGTCCGTATTCTTGCACCATAACATCTGCCGCAACTTTTGATGCACCAAATAAGGAGTGTTTACTTTGGTCGATAGTAAATGTTTCCGGAATTCCATTCTCATAATTTTCATCCGAATAATCCCAGCGTGTTTCCAATTCGTTCATGGCAATTTTATTGGGGGCATCGCCATACACTTTATTGGTGCTCATGTGTGCAAAAGGTATAGCAGTGCTGTACCTACGTGTTGCTTCCAATAAATTCAAAGTACCAACAGCATTGGTATCAAAATCATCAAAAGGTATTGCAGCAGCCCTGTCGTGGCTGGGCTGTGCAGCAGTATGTACAATTGCATCGGGTTTTATTTCTTGAATCAATGCAATTACGGCTTCCCTATCCCTGATGTCCAACTCATGGTGATGGAAAGCAGCCAACTGGCTTTGCAGTCTTTGCTGGTTCCAACGTGTATCGCCTTGTTCGCCAAAGAACACGGCCCGTTGGTTATTGTCAACCCCATGGATTTCCCAGCCCATATTGGCAAAATGCACACATACTTCCGAACCAATTAATCCTGATGATCCTGTAACAAGTAATTTTTTCATAATAAAATTTATACTCAATTTGTTAAATATTCATAACCCTTTCTCCAGGTTTCGTAGATGGGCTCAATGGTCAATGCATTATCTACCAGCTTTCTGGCATCCGTTAAAACCGAAGTCCTTTTTGCTGCATCCCATAAAACCTGCAGGTCTTTTAATGCATTGTTGTCATTAGCGTTATCTGTAACAAATACCGCACAATTATATGGTTGTAAGTATTGCACCATTGCTGCATCATTGGGGCCAACAACAACTGTAACCGTACCGGATGCCAAGCATTCGCTCATTTTTGTTGCAATGTTCAACAGCGTCATGTTGGCCAAAGATGGGGCAAAGCTTATGGGTAAAATAATACCATCATAAGCATTGGCTATATCAATTATCTGGTGGGCAGCAACACTGCCTTTGTATATAACATTGGGCAGCTTTAAAGATTCGGGTAAATTATCCTTGGCAGAATAGATGTGCAACTCGGCTTTTAATGCCGGCAGCAATGATGCAAATACAATCAGTGCATCCAATTGCCAAGCTGTAACTGCTCCAAAATAAACAAACCTGATTGCATGATTTTTATCGGCAGCATTGTTGAGTGTTGCACTTTTTTGTATTGTCGGGCCGAATAAGATGCTGCTGTCCACACCCCACATTGATTTATATAAGCTTTGCATGGCAGGGCTGATTACCCAACGGAAACGAGCTTCTTGCATAAACGCTTTCATGTATGCATCAATATCTGTTGGATAGAATGGTTGTTTATATTCATTGTATTTAACAACATGGTCATCCATTTGCCATACAGCGTATTTTATTTTGTATCGCTTGTATAGTATCGATACAACCTGTACACTTAGTTCCGATTGAGGAACAATTACCCAATAAGCATCCGATGGATTTACTTGTTTGACCAATTGCTTTACGATATAAACTGCATTCCACTTACTGAACCAGTTGTACCCATTCAGAACCTGCCTGATTCTTTTTTTGATACGGCCGCTATTAAAGTAGGTATCTGCAATACCATATACATCCGTGCATTTTGCTGCTATTGCCGGTATGGGCGGATAATATTTTGCAAAGCTGCTTATATGAATAAAGCGGTCAAACAAGTTGACATCGTTTTGCAACACCCGTTGAACGGTTAGCCCTCCGCCGTGTTGATTGGAAACCGACATCTCTGACAAGTAAAATAATTTCATTGCTGGTTTGAAATATGCTTATTTACTTATATTACCCTATTGACTTTTGAATACTTTCCAATACGGTTTCTCCTAGCTTAACAAGATTAGGCGTATTCTGCAGTGCTATTTCTTGTTTTGCCAGAAATGTTCTTTTCTGCTTGCTTACATTTTCCATCTTGGCCGACATATCTACGGGATCGCCGCATTTAAAATACTGTACTAGCGGGTTCGTACCAATTTCCTTGTTCACATCAATATCCGAAACGATACAGTTGATACCACAGGCCAATGCAATATAAACGGAGCCGCCACCAGGGCCACCTTCAAATTGAGTTGGCTGCAATACAGCTATGGACCTTAGCATCAAGGCCAATTGGTCCAGCTTGGGAATATGCCCCAAAAAATCTACTTGTATCCCTAGTTCATCTACGTAATTCCTAAGAAAGAGCTCCCTTTTATTGGTACCCGATAAATCTGTCATATTGCCTGTAGAAACCAAACGGATGTTCCTGAATTCACTTTTTTGGTGTAACTGTTTTAATGCATTGAATGCAGTTTCATGATCTTTATGAAGCCAGAATTGGTTGGAGATCATAAAGTAAGGTTCTGCAATATTGTATTTTTCCAGCACCGCATCGTTGGCCACGGCCTGTTCATAAAAATCCACATTTACGTAAGGGGCAAAGGGCAATACAAAAACTTTATCGTGCTGTACATGCGGGAAAAACTTAGTAATGTCCCTTGCAGTGGAGGCAGAGTTTACAATGATGCTTTGGGTATGCGTTAATGTATTGGAAAAAGTTTTTTCCATGTCATTAATAAAATCTGTTGTGTATAGATGCGGGAAATACTTAAACACAAAATCAAACAAGTAGCCTACCAGGTGAACATTTGACTTACTGTCAAAATCATTTACCAAAACAGGCAGTACCACATCTGCATTGATATTTTTGAGAGCTTTATTCAAGCTGCCTTTTACATAATAATTGAAATAGGCAAAACTTACATCTTCGTTGGTAAAAACCTCATGAACGTAATTGAAGTAATCAAAACTTGACTGGTGTTGTGTCTGTTCGGTCTGGAGGTTTGCTTTTATTCTTTTTATTCTTCTGGGAAGGAATTTTATGAAGTTGATGCCACGCACCAAGAGGTTGGCTTTTATAGAATGGTCGTCAACAAGTATATATATTTTAACCGGCTTTTTCTGTTGGGATTTTAAGCCCAATACGATCGAGTGCAAAAAGTCAACACCACCGGCCCACTTAAAATCTTTCGTAAAAATCACAATATTCATGTCCTATAAATTTAGGCAGTACCTGTAGTAAGCCGCTGTTGATGAAATCTTTTTGAAATTGAATTTCTCATACAAAAAAATGGCATTCGCATTCGATATGTCTACGGTTAAATCAATGCTCTTTATATTGTTTTGTTGACCAGATGATATTAGCTCCTTCATTATGATTGAGCCTATTTTTTGACCTTTGTATTCGGGCAAAACACATATCCCAAGCCAAACAGTGTTTGCTTCTTTTTCTAGATGCCCGTAAGCAACCGGTTCATTGTTTTTTACTAGTAGAATAGATACCAGATGGCTTTTAACAACTTCTATGTCGCGTTTGTTAAAGTATCTAAATGTAAGGGCAGCATCCCCCAAATTCTCAATAAAACATTTCAGTAACTCGTTATGCTTACCTGTTGTGAGGTCCATTATAGCATATTCGCTCATAAAAATGATTGAACCATTTGAATGATATATTCAACTTCTTCAGAAGTCAATCCCGGATGGCTTGGCAGGTTTATTCCCCGCCAGCCCAATCCCTCCGCAACTATATGCCGATGGTACTTTTCTGCGTACATGGGCATTGTATGAACGGGATAGAATAGTGGCCTTGTTTCTATTCCTGCTTTTTCTAAATGTTCCCTCATCGGGTCCCTCATTTCTGCGTCTGGCATCAAAATAGAGCACATCCAATACGAATGGCTCACATCGCCGATTCCTTTATGGAAAATAAATGGCGTGTTCTCAAAGCCTTTTAAATATTGCTCGGCAACAGCTCTTTTTCTTTGCAGAAAGAACTCTACCTGCTCTAATTGTGCCAAGCCAATTGCTGCTTGTATGTTCGTCATTCTGTAATTGTACCCAATTACGTCATGCCAGTATTGCCTATGCTTCGCCAATCCCTGTCCTTTAAAATGTACACATCTTTGATGCAGGGTCTCATCATTGGTTACCACCATGCCCCCTTCGCCTGTAGTGATTGTTTTGTTGCCAAAAAAGCTGAATGTTGAGATGTCGCCAAAAGTGCCCACATGCTTCCCTTTATACCTGGAGCCAATAGCCTCTGCACAGTCTTCAATTAAATAGACCTGATTTTCTTTTGCGATCTTACACAAAGCATCCATGTCGCAAGGCTGCCCATATAAGTGAACAGCCATGATTGCTTTTGTTTTTGCAGTAATCTTTCTTTTTACGTCTTCGGGATCCATTTGCCATGTCTCTTCCAAAGAATCTACAAAAACGGGTGTGGCCCCTGCATAAACAATTGCATTCACAGATGCTATGTAGGTTAATGTTGGAACAATTACTTCGTCACCAGGCCCAACTCCCAATGCAATCAATGCCAAATGAATGGCAACGGTTCCATTACAAACGGAGGCTGCATGTTTTATGTCAATATACTTGGCAAAGCCGTTTTCGAATTCAGCTATGAACTTTCCTTTGGAGGATATCCAAGTAGAATCGAGGCATTCGTTTACATATTCCTTTTCTTTTCCGCTAAGGCTTGGTTTGTAAATTGGTATATTGTATGTCATCTCTTAAACCTTTTAATTAGTATTGGTGGCAATATCATTTTTGTCGCTATTATTACAATTCTTGGTATGAAGTCTTTTATATGTGTCCGTTGTTGCAACCCGTTTATCTGTTGCTGTAACAATCCACTTTTTATTTGAAAAAATTTCGTGTACCTGTACTCCAATAGTTTGTCGTACACCGGTATCAGTTCTTTCGTTTTGCTTAGCAATTCTGTATATGGCCTGCTGGACCATGTTGCATTTTCAACATGCCTGTATACAGACATTTTTTCGGCCAGTCTTCCAATCAGCCCAAAGTGGCCCATGAACATGTTAATGATCCAATCGTAACTAACATGATTGTATAATTCATGCGGCAGTTTTTCTATTAGCGACCTACGGTAGCAGCAAACAGAAAAATTTGCAATCAGCCCTTCATTCAACAATAAATCCTGTATGGAGATTGAGCCAGTTGCTACATGACCGTCATGATCAGAATAGGTATTTTCAAAAATTGAAGTATCATCCTTTTGCACATAAAAAGGATGGTAGCACATGGAATGAAAAGGATGCGTTTGCAAAAAATCCATTTGCTTTTGCATTTTCCGGCTATCGAGCCAGTAATCATCTCCTTCCAAAACAAATACAAATTCCCCTTTGCAGAGAGCAAAGCCTTTCTGATAGTTTTTTGTAATTCCCAAGTTGCCGTCATTCTGAACAATTGTGGCGTTCTTGGCATTGCTCAATTTTGCTTTTGCAATTTCAAAAGTACCGTCGTTGGAAGCATCATCAAGGCATATCAGTTCATACTCAACATTGGTTTCCTGCATGAGTATGCTATCTATTGCAAGCTCAATATATTTTGCGTGGTTGAAAGTAATAAGTAGCACACTACACTTCATGCTTATCTATGCCTTTTAAATAACTTATTTATTATTATATCGGGCTGCTTTACCACCCTTTGCAGGCGTACAAAAAAAGAGCTATTATATTTTAGCCTTAGTTTATCATAATCCACAACAAGGTCGTAATGGTTCTTAATCCAAGTATCTGTAAAGCTATCAGAAACAGCAAATGCTTCTTTTATGTTTTCTATACTTGTTTGGGTTGCATTTTCTGCCCTGTTCAGTTCTGCCAAATAATTCAAATGCTCCGCTAGTTTATTCTTTAATATTCTTAATACCGTGTTCTCATTTTTAAATTCACCTACCAAATTCCGCAGCATCACTATCCAGTTCTCCGTCCTATATTTTTCAGACTTTGTACTCCATACACCGTTATTGTGTATCCTGTATACCGCCATAATATCGGGCATATAGTATATTTTGCCATAGCGGGCATTGAGCATGTGCAGAACATAATCGCCCACTGGGGATTCCAATAACCAGCCCCGGAGCTGCCCAGCAAGATTGTTCCTAAACATTACGGACGGCGTAAAGATTATATTTTGATGGGCAAGGTCTTCAATGGTATATACCTTAGGCAATAGGGAAGAATTAAGCTCTTCGGCCTGGCTCTCCATGTTTGGGTTAAGGACGTTAACCCGGTGATAGCAAATGGAAAAGTCGGGATTGGCATCTAAAAAATCCACCTGTTTCTGTAGCTTGAGCGGGTCTGTCCAGTAGTCGTCGCCTTCGCAAAGTGTTATGTAAGGGGCATTGCTGGCAAAACATATTTTATACATTTCAACGCCATTTTGCGTTGCTCCCACATTATGGTCCCTAAGTACCAATTCAATTTTTTCAGGATAGCGTTCCTTGAATTCAATGCAGATATCCCGGGTTTTATCTGTAGAGCAGTCTTCCCCAATAAACAATTTGAAGGTGAAATTGGTTTGTTGATTTAATATCCCTTCTATGCTTTGTCTTAGAAATTGCTCATGGTTATACGTAACCATCCATACCGCTACTTTCAGGGCCTCAGTCATTTTTCGAAAATGATATTGAAGAGCGTAGGTTCATTGGGCACAGCAAACTCTTCTTTGCTTACAAATCCCAAGTGCTGTAATTGGTCAATGATTGTATCGTAATTCTTATCGTTTTTGTCCAATTCAAAAATTATCTTTTTTGCTTTTGACAAAGCTGTTTTTGCTCCAGCCAAAAATGGCATTTCAGATCCATCTATATCTATTTTGATGTACTCCGGGTAAGGCAGTTGTTTGTTGAGGATAAAGCTATCCAGATCACATATTTGAATGGTTTGCTCTGCAACAAAATTAAAATTCAGGTCTTCCCTTATTTCTCCATGTTCAACCACTTTTTGATGGCCGCCAGCCCATGGCTGTCCTATTTTTAGTTTGGCTTCTTTCGTGCTGTCGCCCACGCCAACATTAAAGATATTCAATCTGTCTTTTAGCCCATTATCCGTAACGTTGGCATACAGTGTTTCATAATTATTGGCCTCGGGTTCAAAGGAGTAAACATTGATGCCTTTTAGTGCGGCGTATATTGAGAAACGCCCTTCGCAGGCCCCCAGGTCGAACAGTACCGCACCTTGCGGGATTTGATCAATAAAGTCCAGGTTCTCTGTTTCATAGTTCATTCGTGCACAAAGCTCAAGCGATCTTGTATGTGTTTGAAGAACCATATCAGTTCCCCTTACATTGATTTCTGTTTTCATTTGTTATAAACTCTAATGATAAAATATACGTTACCGTGTTTTATTGAAAAACCTTCGCTATTTCTTCCTTTGAAGGAAAATCAGGCGTTATCAAATCATCTATCGGTTTGTAGATATATGCATGTGCAAATTTTCGGGCAATAAAGCTTGATTCATCTAAATCGTTATACCTGAAATGACAGCTCCATCGTGGGCTATCACTAACATTTTCGCCACTCTGATGAACAAGAAAACTTGAAAACAGCAATATATCCCCAACTTCCACTTCAACCGATAAAAAATCTTCAGGAGCAATACCATCAAGTGAAACCATACCAAACCCTTTTTCTATATGGTCTGTTGTAAGTCCTTTCAAATGGCTGCCTGGTAATATTTCTAATGCACCTAGGCTTTTATCAATATCTATTAATGGTATCCAAATAACTGCTGAGTTCAATGAGCCCTGCATGCTTCTCCAGTCTTGGTGGGCATCCACTTTATAAAAAACTTTTTCCTTTGCCAGTTTAGGGTGATTGAAAAACATTACCGGCCTTGTACTGATAACCGGAAAGCCCATTTGGATTGCCCCTAATAGTTTCTGGATTTTTTCATTCAATGACAAAGCATGCAGGCTGATTAAATGCTGGGCCTGTTTGCCGCAATTGGAAAGCGTTTCAATGTCTTCTTCAAACAATCGATATAAGCAATTGTTAAACGTAGCATCGGACGTATCAGACAAACTTGCATTCTCAAGGTAGCCTTTGTTTAAAAATTGCCTGAAGAAAACATTTTTTGCATCATCCAATACTTGCTGTACCTCTTCCTTTTGCAAAAAATTTTTTAGCAAAAGGTAACCTTGCTCTTTATATGATTTTAGTTGATTACCGGTAAGCATATACTTAACTTATTTGTTTTGAATTGCATATCCGAACCCTGTTTTACCAAATCCATTGCCGTTGTAAAATAAAAACCTTGTATCATGGTGCTCCACAACATAAGGGTATGAAATCATTTCTGAATCCCACCCATCGGCCGCTATGTCAATTCCTGCCAGGTCATCTTTCCGTATCCAATGTATTCCATCTGCCGATTCTGCATAGCCTATTCTATAGGATTGTTCCTTATTCTCTCTGTAGTCAGCCAGTTTACGGTATCCGTACCACATTAAATAGCCGCCATCTTTATACGTTACGGCGGCACTTACCAACCCGCCTTCATTTGCATCCTGTAACTCAATGGCTACCATTCCATTTCTTTCCCACTGTATCCCATCTTTTGATTCGGCATATTTAATGTGGTATAAAGGCTCAACCCGGTTATTCACTTTTCTCCATTCAATGCAGGATAGATACCATGCCTTGAATTTATCTGCGTCTTTCAACACAAAACAAGTTCCGGTAAAATAGGGTTCTTGATGTGTTGTTGTGATGATGGGCCCTTGATACTTTTTGGAAAAGGTTTTTCCGCCGTCTTCGCTAACAGCCAAACCAATTGAATTATGATAAGGCACGGAGCCCCTGGTTGTCCACCCAATATAATATAAATATTTTTTGTCGCCTACATTTATGATAGAGGATGGCATTATTCCGCAATCATCAAAAGTGCCTAGGCTTCCCAGTTCCAAAATGGGTGTATCATGCTCATATAAAACGATGCTGGGGTCTTTTGCATCTACTTCTATATAACTAGTGTTGCTTTTATTGTCTAGCCCTCTTGTTGAATAGTAAATCCGCCAAACATCGTCATTTATCATATCCACTACTGGCACCTGGGCATGGCTTTGATTCCAATGGTATTTTTTATTGGCACTATAAACCAGCCCTTTCTTAATCCAGGTCATGCTAGAATTTTATGTCTTTGCTTGAAATGGAAGCTTTTGTTGCGGGGTTGCCTTTATAAACGCCCCAAGCTTCGGTATCTTTAAACACACACGCCCCCATTGCAATCAAAGAACCTTCTGCTATGGTCAACCCATCCCTGATGGTTGCATTCACACCAAAAAAGGAGTATGGTTCAATAATGCAGTGGCCAGACATTACAACATGGGATGTAAAAGTAACATGGTCTTTAATTATGCCATGATGCCCAATATGGTTGCCGCTCCACAGCACCACATTGTTACCAATATTGGTAAATGGCTGTAATGTATTGTTCTCCAGAATAAAACAGTTGTCGCCTATTATATTATTGAACCGGGTTGCTTTGGAGCTAACATAACTAATAAGCTCGTAACCTTTTTGCTTTATCCTGTTATAAACATCTTCTCTATGTTTATTCATATTCTGAGGCGACAGGGGGGCAAAAAACTTATACTCTGTATTAGGATAAATAGTATCAACATCTTCAAAAGCAATAACCGGCAAATTTTTAAAGTATGGGTTGTCTGGAATATATGCCCTATCTACACAAAACGCAACAACGGAATGTTCAGAATCATTTTCCAAGTAATAATGGGCCAATTCAGCAAAATCCTGGATTCCAAAAATGACAACTTTTGACATATTATTATTTTTTAAAGATGTAAACAGTGTACTCATACAGTCCGTAATCGTTTCTGATGATAAAATCACGGGTAATGTTTTTACAGAGAAACCCAGTCAGTAAGTCAAGTGGCAGGTGAAACAAATCCTCCCGTTCCCAGTCCACATTCTTAGACATTACATTAAATGCAAGGCCTACTTTAGTATGGCCGTACACAATGGCAATCATATCGGTAAAATACTGCCACATTTCCTCAAAAGACAATCCTCTTTTTTCTGTAAAAACACCATTCATTACGATAAAATCGAACGAAGGCAGGTCTTTGTCATTCTCTAGAATATCCATGCAATAAAAACTGCATTCCGGATATTTATTTTTTGAAACATCGACAAACTTTTGCGACAAATCCAAACCGGCATAATTGATATTGCTTTTGGATACCTTATCTATATATGCTTTTAGGTGTGCTGTTCCGCAACCAAAGTCAAGCAACGAAGCTTCATCGTGCAGGTTCTTGGCATAATTCATTACACCTAGCATCACTTCGTACCGCTTGTCTGCATCCGCCAGGTTTGGCCAGTCAACCCCTAAATGATTGTCACCGTGTTTTTCCAAGCATCCTTCATAATGTTCTACAATTTCTTTATACTTTTTCATATAAGTTCATATTGATGCAATAAAGAATGTGTTTCTTCAACCGTATTAAACATCATTACATCTATGATGGATAAGTTAGGAACGAACGTATTGTTGTACTGCTTGTAGTCTATTGAACCGGTTTTGATAAAATTCAACCGGATGTTTCTTTCTTGAAAAATGTCTTTATCATACAATTCAATACCGCCAATTGGGTTTATGTAGTGTAGTGCATTTTCTTTGATACAAATGTCCAGTATGCGGTATTGGGATTTTAATTCCTTGTTGCTATTTGCTTGCTCAGAAGAAAAGGTAAATGTTGTTTCAATCTTTAAATAGGCACAAACCATTTTCAGTATTTGTGCATTGTATTTATGTACAGATGTTTCATTCAAAAAAAGGCACTCTTTGATCAATGGGTAAACCTTGTTAAAATGCGGTGCTTTTTTATATGCCAGGCTTATTGTTTTATCCATCTTTAGCTTCCAGTCATTATTCCCAATTATCGAAACCTCATTTATCAGTTTATTTTGACTTGCATTTGCCAGAGGGATACTCACCAGGTTGGCCTTCCCATTTATCAGGATATTGTTTCTATTGATCCAACCCCTATTAATGAAGTTTACATCATCGTAAATAATAAACTTATCTACTAAATTGATCAATTGGAAATAACCAATATAGGGGAAAAAATAGGGCTGCATGATTGCTAGCTTCATCAAGGCGTTCTTTTAAACGAGGGAGGCAATGGTTTCTACCATGCTTAAGTCCAAATTATGATATAATGGAAGACATAAAACCCTTGAGGCAATGGACGCAGCTATTGGCATGGCTGAACCGGCAGCCAAAAAATGCAGGTTGCTTAAAGAAGGATAGAAATACCTTCTTGGATGAACGGCATGTTTAGATAGCTTCTCCATTAAGTTTAAAAGCGTTGCCTCAGTGTCAAGTATTACAGGATAGTAACTATAATTCCACTCTGTATTTTCCCTTAGTTTCAGCAACTGTAGGTTTTTACCCAAAAGCAATTGGTTGTAAGTATCTACAATTTTTTTCCGCTTGTCAATGATGTTCTCCAAATATGGAAAAACTGCCAGCCCCATTGCTGCCTGCAGTTCTGAAATCTTTCCGTTGATGCCTAACCCGTGAAAATCCAGCGGGCCATTGTGGCCAAAGTTGTGGCTATAAAAAAGCTGATGTTGCAATGCTTTGTCATTAGAAAACATTGCTCCGCCCTCTGCAGTGTGGAATAGCTTTGTTGCGTGAAAGCTACAGGTGCTTACATCGCCATAGCTAAAAATGGAAGCCCCTTTGTAGGTTACCCCAAAACAATGGGCCGCATCGTAAATTACTTTAAGCTGATGCTTCTGGGCAATTGCTTCAATAGCTTCTATGTTACAGGGATTACCAAAAACATGGGTAGCCAGGATAGCCGTTGTTTTTGGCGTAATGGCTGCTTCTATCTTGGTTTCGTCTATTGTTAAATATTCAGGGTGAATATCTACGAATACGGGTGTGCAGTTCTCCCATAGTATTGCAGAGGTAGTGGCCACATAAGAAAATGGTGTGGTAATTACCTCCCCGTTCTTAGCCAGCAACTTTAAAGCAATTTGCAAGGGCACGGTACCATTATTGGTGATAATGATATTGTTTATTGAAAGATACTCCTTTAACTTTTCCTCCAACTCTATAACAAGTTCTCCCCTATTGGTAAGCCACTGTTTATTGTAGGCCCTTTGCACAAAGGCCTGGTACTCTTCTATAGGTGGCAGGAATGATTTTGTTACTGGTATCATTTATGAATATGCATTAATTGATTTGTCGATAAATCCATTCTTTACGATAAAAACAAGTTCAACCAGCCATAGAGCATTATGCTTTAAGGTTCTATTCAAATCGGTTATATCTAATAATTTATACCCGATGCTATCCATAAACTGCATTGTTGTTAATACATCGTTTGAAAAAACTTTATTCATTGCCGCTGCCTCAACCATAAAGATTTCTGTTTTTCCAAAATAATTGCTGGCACCTTTAACAACATTGATATCCAAACCTTCTGCATCAATTTTAATGATATCTGGTACGGGCAATTGTTTGTTGCCAAGCAGGCCATTGAGTGTTACAACAGGAACATCATATTGCTCAAATCCTGCCTTGGCCGCTTCTTCTTCAGAGAACCTAAACGAGCAGCTATCATCCCTGTCAACAATGGTAAATTTAAAGGAGCCTTCTTTTTCGCCTGCACCTACTGCATGAAAGGAAACCTTGCTATTGCTTGATAACAGATCATCTATTGATGCTTTTAGCCTGGCTTGTGGCTCTAGCAGAGTAAAATAGGCATCCGGAAAATGCTCCAATGCCTTACGGGTCCATGTTCCATGATTGGCACCAATATCAACTATGTGTTTGGGGCTATATCCCAACTTGTGCAGTGACTGGTAGAAGTTGTCAAGCAGCACATTTTTATCTGCTTCGCTAGTAGTATCCAATGTTGACTTTTGCGTATAGCCCAATCTTTTGGCAAGTGGGTTAAAGAAGAAATTCAACACTTTTTTTACAAACAATTTCATTGAATAAATTTTATTTATAAATTATTCCATTCAAAAACAGGCTTAATAAAACCAGGCTCTTTACCCATCCAGCTACCTAATGGCCGCTCGCCTGCCTGGATATCAAACGAAATAATATCCTTTTCCACAAAAACGGTGGTGCGGCCATCTTCTATTAAATAGAATGCGAGGTAATAGGTACCAATATTTAAAAAGCCCTTGGGAAAAAGGCATTTTAAATGATTACGCCCATTCTTAAGCCTTACCCCACTGTTTACGTGCGAGAAGGTGAAGATGGCGTTACCATCATCATCATTCAATACATAAGAGAAATGGTAGCGTTCTGCTTCTTTATTTATGGTTATGATGGTATTTAGCTCAATAGTTTGGTATTCGTCCAATACGGTTTCGGAACTGTGGCCAGTTGCGTTAAGGCTTATCTCGTTCAAGGTAAAAGCTTCGTACGCGTAAGAGTTGTTGAATGCTTTCCTGTTCTGCGATTCTTCCCCACCCTTTAAATAGTAACTAACTGCACTTACTGCTTCACCTACATATTTCACTTCGCCATTTCCAATAACGAGTGCGTTGTTGCATAAAGTTTTTATGGCTGCCATGTTGTGGCTAACAAACAATACTGTTCTTCCTTCGTTGACACTTACATCTTTCATTTTGCCCAGGCATTTCTTTTGAAACTCAGCATCGCCTACCGCAAGTACCTCATCAACTATCAGTATTTCTGGTTCCAGGTGTGCCGCAACGGCAAAGGCCAACCTTACATACATGCCGCTGCTGTATCTTTTTACAGGTGTATCTATGTACCGTTCCACACCTGCAAAATCCACTATTTCATCAAACTTGTTGATGATTTCCCTTTTGGTCATGCCTAGTATGGCACCATTTAAATAGATATTATCCCTGCCACTTAAATCCGGATGAAAGCCGGTACCCACTTCTAACAAACTTGCTATACGCCCTTTTATTTTTATGGAACCAGTAGTTGGCACCGTTGTTTTGCTCAATATTTTTAATAACGTGCTTTTGCCTGCTCCATTTCTACCAATAATGCCCAGCACATCGCCTTTGTTTACTTCAAAACCTACATTTTGCAATGCCCATACGTAATCGCTGTTTCCCTTTACTGTACGATCGTTTGCTTCCCCAATTTTTAAGTAAGGGTTTTCTTTGCCCCGTATCCTGTGCCACCAAGCATTGATGTCGTGCGTTAGGCTACCTGTACCCACTTCGCCTAAACGGTATTGCTTGGAAAGATTTTCTACTTTAATTACTGTATTCATTCGCTGTTGGTATGCTATAACTTTCTTCTATAAATATCCGCTAAACCGTGTCCATAAAACTACGTTCCACCTTATTAAAAAGCAGTATGCCCAAAAACAGGGCCACCACCATAAAACCGACACTGTACCACAAAGTATTGAAATTAAAATGCTGTTGTGGGGAATGGAATATGGCAAAACGGAATGCTTCTAGTATTGGGCTTAATGGGTTTATATTGATTAACCAGGCGTACTTACTCTTTTGCATTAAATAGCTTAACGGAAAAGCAACGGGTGTTGCATACATTAATAGCTGCACACCAAAAGTGATGAGCACAGCGAAATCGCGGTATTTGGTGGTAAGCGATGAAATAATGATGCCGCAACCCAGCCCCAAACCAGCCATGATCAATACCAAAAACGGAACCATCAACCAGCTAAGCCCGATATAGAAATGCTGCTCCTTAATGCCAACCGCAATCATGATTACCAGCAATAACAAGAACTGTACGCCCAATTTAATAACATTGGACAGGCAAATGGAAAGTGGCAATATTAAACGAGGGAAATAAACCTTACCAAAAATGCCTGCATTGGCCACAAACGTGTTGGATGTGCCTGTAAGGCAATTGGCAAAATAGTTCCAGATAGTAATGCTGCTTAAATAGAAGCTTATTTTGTTTACCCCTTCGGTATCTATACCAGCAATTTTGCCAAATATCACCAAAAACATAATGGTGGTAAGAATGGGCTGTACAAAATTCCAGATAGGCCCTAGTATGGTTTGCTTGTACGTGGCTACAAAATCGCGTTTAACAAACATGACCAATAAGTCTTTGTATCGCCATACCTCCTTTAATCGCAAATCGAATAAACCTGTTTTGGGTAGAATTTCTTCTGTCCAATAACCAGCTTGCTCTATACTATTGTTTGTTGGTTTCATGTATTGTAATGCTTCAATAATAAGTTTGATTAGAACATTAGTTTACTTTCCCAATATCCGCTGCCACCATTTGGTTTTCTGTGTATTGTCGAAATAGCCTTTCTTATTGATATTGAAGTAAGGATCGTTTTTCTTTCCTCCATACACGTAGCGGTTATAACCATACCCAAATCCATAACGGTACATATAACCATAACCGTACCCGTAACCATAACCATAGTAACCATAGCGTCCGGCAAGGTTCACGTCATTTATTACCAAGGCAAGGTTGTGCAGCTTGCCATCCCTCTTCAGGTCATTGATAAATTCCAATTGTTTTTTGAAAGTGTACCGCTGGCGTACAATGTACAGCACGGCATCGGCATATTGGCTTAAGGCAAAAGAGTCGCTCACCAAACCAATCGGAGCAGAGTCAATTACAATATAATCGTACTGTGCTTTTAATGTGGCAAAAAGTGTCTCCATCCGGTTGCTGATAATCAATTCAGCTGGGTTAGGGGGTATGGGGCCTGTATTATAGATGGACAAATGCGGAAAGCGTTCCATTTTTACAAACACTTCGTCTATATTGTCTGTTTGCCCAATTAAATAATTGGTAATGCCCTTAGCATTGATATTACTTATTTCCGGGACTTTGATGCTTTTTAGTTTCCGTAGGTCAAACTCCAATAAAGCCACTTTCTTTCCGGTAAGCGACAATACACAAGCCAGGTTAAGACTTATAAAAGATTTGCCCTCGCCACTAACAGAAGATGTAACCAAAAATGTGGTGGCTGTTTTCTTATTTACATCTTTGGGCATAATAAACTGCAGGTTGCTTCTAAATATCCTGAACTGTTCTGCAACCACATTCCTGCTATTTTCTACTACAATTTCTTCGTTATTGTCCACATGGGTTATTTCCCCAACAATTGGTAAATCTGTTTTATCAGAAATATCATTTCTGGTGGTTATTTTATCATTCAACAAGTCCAGTAAGTAAATCAGGCCAATGGGCAAAATCAGGCCAATAATAATAGCAAATGTCTTTATTTGACTGATCTTGGGCTCAATGGGCAGACGTGAACAGAAAGCAGCATCCAGCGTTTGGTAGTTAGAGGTAGTGGATACGGAACTGATAGCAGTTTCTTCCCGCTTCTGTAATAAATAGAGATACAAACGTTCTTTAATCTGGCGTTGCCTGCTTATTTCCTGTAGGCCCTTTTCTTTGTCGGGCATTTCAGACAGTTTGCCCATATCGTCATTGGTTCTTGCCTGAAAATTATTGATCTTTAATTGTTTTGCTTTTTTCAGATTGTCTGCAGCTTCCAAAATACTTGCTTTAAGGCCTTTTAACTGGCTCTCGGTTTCCTTGTAGATTGTACTGGATTCAAAAATGCTGAAACTTTGTTTCTGGCGTTGAACCTGCAATTCGTTGTACCTATTGATCATGGAAGTGAACGCAAGGTCGTTTACATCTAAGTTTGAAGGAATGGGTGTATTGTTATTCTTGGCATTCTTTAAGTAATCTTCAACCATGTTCACAATCTGTATGTCCAGCTTAAGCGACTCCTGAATCTTTTCCGCATCCGAAAGCCTGTTCTGATAGTACAGGTACTCGCTCTGGATGTCGAGGAACCTATTGGACTTGCGGTAGTCTTTCAAATTATTTTCAACCATGCCCAAATCCTTTGCCACACTGTCAAGCCTGCTGTCAATAAATTCAATCGTGTTGTTTGATGATTCCTGTTTTAGCTCCACGTCATTTTTAATAATCTGACTGGCAAGCATGTTTAGAAAATCTTCTCCCTTCTTGGGGTTCTCAACAGTAAGGTTTAAAAGTATTACGGTTGTTTTTGTGCTAAGTGGTGTTACAGAAAGTCTGCCCTGCATGTCCATTGCCGCATAAGCTACCGGTTGCCATTTTATAACATAGGGCGATTGCTGGTTATTGGCATCTGTACCCACACTTACCGGTGTGTTGCTAATAAAGCTACAGGTAATGCCAGAAAGCTTCAGTATCTCTCCCCATACAAATACTTTTGTTTCTTTATTGGGCAAATCGATTTCCCCACCGGTACTGGTTACTTTTTTTACCCGTATGGTATAGCTTCTGGATGAATCGGCTACAGCAATGGTTTTAAAAATGAAGGGGTTGCCCATGTAAGTATCAGATACTTTGATATTGCCCTCCTTACTATAGTACACATTGAATTCGCCATTCTTTACCACTTTCTCCAATAATTTTTTGGACCTGATCAACTGCATTTCATTGTCCAGGTTAATGGCCCTAACCCCTGATACCGCCTGGGTAATCAGGTCCTGATTGTAGTATGGGTTCTGTGCAGAGGCATTTCCCCCCACCATCATTTGCACGCCTGCCCTATAAGAAGGTACTTTATACCTTAAATACAAAAATGCAGAGCCCAGGCAAATAACCAGCGACAATAGGAACAACGGCAAGTAGCTGAGGTATTTGATCACTATTTCTCGTACAGAAAACCTTCGCTTGGGAGTATTGGAAAGGTCTGTTCTCAATTCTTTGATTTCTGCCATAAATCGTTTATGAAATTATTACGGATAATTAATTGCGTTTCAGTGCAACAAATACCACCACTATATTCAAGGCAAACGAGGCCAAAGTGGCAATAGATGTAACAGGCATTATATTTTGTTGAAATGTATTGCTACGTATGGTATTGAATTTTGTTGGGCCCGCACTTACATACACCATATCGTTCTGCTGTAGCTGAAATGCCGGCGAATTGTAGAATTTGGCATCCCTTAAATCAACGTAGTACGATGTCCTTTTGCCACTGTCTTCCCTAATGATCAATATATTTTCTCTTTTGCCCTCATCGGCCAGGCCACCTGCTGCCGCAATCACATCAATCAGGGTAGCTTTTTCCGATTTGAACGTTTTTACGCCAGGCATCTTAACCTCGCCCAAAATATTCACGTTAAAGCCCAAAAGCTGCACGTCTACTACAATATCCTTCACATACTTGCCCCACTCGGTTTTCAATTTTTCTTTTACCTGCGTGCAGGTTTGCCCCATTACGGTAATACGGCCAATGGTAGGCAATTCTATTTGGCCCAGGTTGTTCACCACATAACCATTGTTAGCTTTTCCCTGCAAATTGAACAGCGACACCTGTTCCTGGTTGGTACTGGCCAAAGTGTACACCTGTATCTGCAGGTTGTCGCCTTCTTTAATCCGCAGCTCCTTAAACGATATATTGGCTAGGCTATCCAGACCTGTTTGGAACAACTGGTACGAGCGTTCAATTTTTTTGGTGTTGTAGCAACCAACAAGCAGGCTACCCATCAATAAATAAGAAAGTATTTTTTTCATCCGTAAAGCGTATTAAAAGGAAATAATTGATTGTTGGAATAGGTTATTTACACAGCTTCGCCACCTTACTCACATAACATGACAAGTACTAAAATAAAATAGACATAACCCCAATGAATTATAAGATTCGTTGGCGGGTTATGTCTTAAATATGTCCTTTAACCTGAATTGTAAAATATTGCATAGTTGTCAATATTCATCGGCTTTATCAGCCGCCCCATCATCCCAGATACGTACCGGGCCGACATTTACTTTGACAGGTGGCAAATATAGGGGTTTTTAAATGCTTTATACTTACCCAGAAACCACAGTTTTGGGGTATTTTGCCTAACAACCGTTAGCCTGTGCTGCCATTGTAACCACCGCATAGTGACTGTGCTGTATTGAACGAAATGCAGGGTGCCGTTTTTGAACAGTTAGGCAGTGTTTGGGAGCAGGCTACTGCATACCAACCCGTTTACTATGGGCCTTATTAAGATTGGGTTAACTCTTGTAACGGTATCGCATCGGGCAGGCCGATAACCACTTTAATTGGCTTGCTATGGTCTTTTATAACTGGGGGCATCATGACTGTTTAAAATTTGTCTGGCGGTTTGTTGCTGTTAAGTTTGGCCACTGCAGGTTTACGAAACTTTAATTGGCCTTCTCTCCTTACCTTCAAAGCTTAAATGATTGCCATGAACCAACGCTATTATTCATTGGATGTTTTTAGGGGTGCCACTGTAGCTTTAATGATATTGGTAAATAATCCCGGTTCATGGGGCCATATATTTTCGCCTTTGGAACATGCCCAATGGCATGGTTGCACACCAACCGACCTTGTTTTTCCTTTTTTCCTGTTTGCTGTAGGCAATGCCATGGCTTTTGTGATGCCGAGGTTTGAAAAAGAAGGCAATGCTTTCTTTTTTAAAAAGGTGGTAAAACGCACCCTGCTGATATTTTTAATTGGCCTGCTACTTAACTGGAGCCCTTTTGTAAAGTGGGATGGCAATAATCTGGTTGGCAAAAGCTGGGAGGGTATCAGAATTTTGGGCGTTTTGCAGCGAATTGCTCTGTGCTATTTTTTTGCTTCGCTGATTGTTTATTTTTTTAAGACAAAAGGTGCATTTGTGGCCAGTTGCATCTTGCTGCTTTTTTATTGGATGCTTTGCATGTGGCTGGGCAGTTATGGCGACCCTTACAGCCTGTCCGGCTATTTTGGTACCAAGATAGATATTGGCCTTTTGGGCATAACACATATTTATAAAGGTGAAGGTGTGCCGTTTGACCCGGAAGGTTTTACAAGTGTGTTTGCTGCTATTGTACAGGTAATATTCGGCTATTTTGTTGGCCAGTACATACAGCAGAAAGGAAAGAATTACGAAATGCTGAGTAACTTGTTTATTGCGGGTATTGTATTGATTGTTGCAGGGTTTTGCTGGGACATGGTCTTCCCGATCAACAAAAAAATATGGACCAGCAGTTATACCATTTACACTACCGGGCTTGCCATACTTACGCTGGGTACCTTTATTTACCTGATAGAATTTAAAGAAGCAAGGGGTGCGTGGAGCAAGTTCTTTGACGTTTTTGGAAAGAACCCTTTGTTCATTTTTGTATTAAGTGGTTTTTTGCCCAGATTGTTGGGGCTGTTCAGGATCAATGACCATTTGGATAAAAATGGTAAGCCAGTATACCTCTCAGCCTTCGGATGGTTTTACGAGCATGTCTGCAAAAACATTGCGGCAGATTTAAGGATTGGATCGCTGGTGTATGCTTTGGTAATGATTGCTTTTTACTGGCTGATTGTTTACATGATGGATAAGAAGAAAATTTACGTCAAGGTGTAATTTGTTGTCAGTAGATAATCAATATACTTCTCGCTCTATCCGCTGTCAGGGTTAAATGAGTTGATGTTGTTTATTTAAGTTTTACCGCCGGGTTGCCGGCATAGGTACCTGCTTCTGTAATGTTTTTGGTTACCACTGCACCTGCACCAATCACCACATTATCGCAAATGGAAACGGGCAGTATAGTTGCATTGCTGCCAATGCTTACCTGGTTGCCAATGGTTGTTTTTTGCCATAAATCTTTATTGCCATTGGCAGGTTTGCCTGTACTGAAAGTGTCGTTCACAAACATAACGCCATGGCCTATGAAACAGTTGTTGCCAATGGTAACGAGTTCGCAAATAAAACTGTGCGACTGTATCTTGCAGTTGCTGCCAATTACCGCACCTTTCTGTATCTCCACAAAAGGCCCTACAAAACAGTTGCTGCCAATGGTGCAGCCATATAAGTTGGCAGGCTCCGTAATAATTACATTGTCGCCAACAATGATATCTTTTATAGCAATATTGCGTACTGTATAAGCCATATTGATTGCTTATGATTGTTTGGCCGATTGATAGATTTTCTCAATTATTTCCACGGTTTTCAGTCCGTCCTGCATACTGGTTTTCATAACGCCACCACCAGTCAACACATCCTGTACATTCTGATACACTTTATCGTGGTTGCTCATAGAGCCGGTATAAGTACCATAGTTATTGGCCACATTTCCGGCAGGTATATCGCTAAAAGAAAAATCCTTTACAGCAGCGTACTCCAGTATGTTCAGGTATTGACCGCCAATTTTCACGGTACCTTTTTCTGCAAATAAGGTAATGGAGCCTTCCATATTTTTTGCGTGGCTGTTTACAGTATAGTTAATGGAACCAATGGCTCCGTTAACAAATTCAACCGTTGCCACGCCTGTGTCTTCAAACTCAATGATATGTTCGTGGGCATAATTTGCAGTAATGGCCTGTACTGCTTTCACATCGCCTACCATCCAGTACATCAAATCTATAAAATGGCTGAACTGTGTAAACAATGTTCCGCCATCCAATTGCATCGACCCCTTCCAGCTATTGCTGTAATAATCGGCATCCCTGTTCCAGAAACAGTTGAGTTGTATGCTGTGTATTTTGCCCAGCACATTTTTATCCAATGCATCCTTTACGGCAAGCACCGGCGGGTTGAACCTGTTTTGCTTCACTACAAACAGGTGTTTCTTCGCACTGTCTGCAGCAGCAATCATGGCAGCACAGTCTACTGTGTGTATAGCCATTGGTTTTTCGCACACCACATGACAGCCTGCCTGTAAAGCCAGTATGGTATGCTGTGCATGCAGGCCATTGGGTGTGCATATTGCAACCACATCAATAGCAGGTTCATTAGCCAAAAGCTGCTCAATAGATGTATATGCTTTTGCATGGTGTGCAAGGGCTAGGGCATTTGATTTCTCTTCCACTATATCGCAAACGGCCACCAACCTGCCAACATTGCTTATCTGTTCGGCATGGCGTTGTGCAATGCGTCCGCAACCAACAATAGCAAAAGAAAGATTGCTTTTCATGAACCAAAGTTTAAGAGACTGCTTTTTATTGACCACGAACATAACAATTAATACTAGCTAATAAAAATTACATGCAAGCCAAACGTCATGGTTGCAACAGTAGCATTTGCTTTCGTATTGGCCGCAACCATATACCTGTTTGTTGCAACTGCATCAAAAAACAAACTGGCCACCAGATGCATTATTGGTTAGTTGCTTTTTTACTGCAATGTATATAGCATGCTATTTATTTAAGCTGAAAGGCATTAAATAGGCAGGGAATAACATCCATCTGTGTATTATCCGCTATTTTTAAAAAAAATTCTCAATGATCTATGACACCAACTGGGCAGTGATTATTCCCATGGCCAATGAAGAGGCCGACTTTGCCATAGTTGCCAATGAGTTGAAAGACGTACTTACGCGGATTGGCAGTGGTACCATTTATTTTATAATCGACAACGTATCCAAAGACAATACATTGGGTTTGTGCAAAGCACTGTCTGCTATCGATAACCGTTTCAAAACCATTTGGGCACCCGAAAACAGGAATGTGGTAGATGCATATATACGTGGCTACAGGGAAGCATATAACAATGGGCACAGTATTATTATTGAAATGGATGGCGGTATGTCTCACGACCCTAAAGCATTGCCCATGTTTTTGCGGGTACTGAATGAAGGCAATGAGTGTGCATTTGGCAGCCGCTTCATCAATGGCGGTTCCATGGCAGATTCGCCTTTTAGCAGGCGGATGCTTTCCAAATCGGGCACCATCTTATCCAATGTTTTACTGGGTACCACTATGTACGATATGACATCGGGCTATCAGGGCTTCCATAGAAACATTGTTGGGTTATTGTTGTCGTACCCACTTTTATCCAAAGCACATTTCTATCAAACAGAAGTACGTTACCTGTTACGCAAAAAACGTTTTGCGGAGATACCGATACACTACCAATCACCATCGCCCAACGTTTCGCAAAAAGCGATCAAAAATTCGTTTTCCGTTTTGGGGCACTATTTCTTTAAACGCTTATTTTCAAAAGCAGTTTCTTTATAACTATGAAAAAAGCTGTAGTTGTTGGATCGGGCATTTCCGGGCTGAGTATAGCACGGATGCTTTCACCTATATACGAAGTAAGCATCCTGGAAAAAGCACCTGTTATTGGTGGTATGATCAAATGCGAAAGAATTGATGGCAATCTGTTCCACAGGGTTGGCGGGCATGTGTTCAATAGCAGGAACCAAGCTGTACTGGATTGGTTCTGGCAACATTTTGACCGTGACCGTGATTTTTTGAAAGCCAAGCGGAATGCAAAAATTTTATTGAACGATACAGTGATTGGCTACCCCATTGAAAACTTTTTGTACCAGTTGCCGGCTGAACAGGTAAAGGCTATTGTTACCGAACTGCTTGCCATCATAAAACAAAAAGAGAAGCAGGTAAACGAGTACAGCAATTTTGAAGCGTTCTTGAAAGGCAATTTCGGACCCACTTTATACGATCTTTATTTTGGGCCGTACAATTCAAAAATATGGAACACGGATATCAGTAAAGTACCATTGGAGTGGCTGGATGGCAAATTGCCCATGCCCAATATTACGGATACGATATTGAGCAATATCATTAAGCAGGAAGAAAGCACCATGGTACATGCCAGCTTTTATTATGCAAAAGAAAACGGCTCGCAGTTTATTGTGGATACATTGGCAAAAGGCTTGTCCATTCATGTTTCAGAGCCATTGGTATCTGTTGCTGTAAACAATGGTTCGCTCCTGGTCAACGACCATATTGAAAGCAATGTATTGGTGTATTGTGGCGATGTACGGAAGCTATCATCCATTATACATATTGAAGACAATGCTTTGAAAGAATCACTGGAAGCTGTAACCGGCCTTGCATCCAACGGCACATCCAATGTGCTTTGCGAAACAGACGATACAGCTATTTCGTGGCTGTATTTACCGGAAGACAAATTCAAGGCACATAGAATTATTTACACGGGTAATTTCAGCGATACCAACAACCATGAAACAAGCAGAAAGACTTGTGTAGTAGAATTTTCTGGTAAGCATGATGAAGCAACCATGATACAAGAGCTACAGCAACTGCCCGGCAACCTAAAGGCACTTGCTTTTAATTATGAACCCAACTCGTACATTATTCAGCATGCAGATACGAGGGAGAAAATTGCAAAGGCCAAAGAGCAACTTGCCAGATACCATATTTATTTACTGGGCCGTTTTGCAGAGTGGGAGTATTACAATATGGATAAGTGCATTGAAAGTGCCATGGAACTAAGCAACCAGTTATTGAAATAACTGTTCTGCCTTAACCACACTTTCGGGTTTGCCAACATCAATAAACTTGCTGCCCGAATGGTTAAAGCATTGAATGGTATTGTTGGCAGCCAGGCTCAGGTAAACATCCACCATTGAAAACTTTCCTTGCTGTTTCATTAAAGAAAACAATTTGGTATCAATAACATGTATGCCGCTAAATGCTTTGGGGTACAAGGGCTGTTGTTGCTTCACTATTTTTTCTTCACCCGTTTTTACATTCTGCCAACCGCATAATTCTGCCTGGTTGTTAAACAAAAAATAACGGGAAGTTTCCCTATCAGTTACCGCTAATGTTGCCAAAGGTTTTTGTTGCTGGTGCTGTGCAATCATGGTTGAAAGATCAAGGTCTGTCAATATATCCACGTTCATAACTGCAAAACTTTCTTCGCCATCAAAACAAGGTGCAGCTTTTTTAATGCCACCACCTGTTTCCAGCACTTCACTGGTTTCATCGCTAATGGTTATGGCACTTCCCCAGCCATTGTTTGTAGTAACGGCATCTATAATTTGATCCGCAAAATGATGCACGTTAACCACTACATCATATATGCCATGCGTTTGCAGGTATGCTATATTGCGTTGCAACAGGCTCTTGCCATTTACTATTGCCAATGCTTTGGGGTGACTGTCTGTCCATGGCTTCAATCTTGTGCCCAAACCTGCTGCCAGTATCATTGCTTTCATAAGCCTTATCTATAAAGTTCGTTTCCAGTTCTGTTCGTTGGTATGTTCCAATACCACTTTTACTTTGTACTTGTTCCGCAAATGCCGGGCTGTTTGCTCTGCTGCATATACGCTTCTATGCTGCCCGCCGGTACAGCCAAAGTTGATCATCAGGTCGGTAAAGCCACGTTTCAAATAATCTTCAACAGTTATATCTACTAGGTCCCAAACACTGTTCAAAAACTCATTCATTTTGGTACGCTGCTCCAAAAAATCCTGCACGGTTTTATCCTTGCCGCTCAGGCATTTGTATTCATCAAACCTGCCCGGGTTCAATATGCCACGCATATCGAACATAAAACCGCCACCGTTTTCCGATGGGTCTGTGGGTATGCCCTTCTTGTAGCTAAAGCTGTTTATCTTAATTACCAATGGCGTTTGTTCATTGGCCTGTACAGGTAAAAAACGCTGCATCACTTCATCGCTTACCATCAGTTTCAGCATCCTGTCAAACTCAGGTGTGGCAATGCCTATACGTTTGTTCTCAATAAAGAATTTTATGTTGCGTAACGCCAAAGGTATGCTTGCCAAAAAATGGGCCTTGCGTTCAAACAGGCCACGAAAGCCGTAAGCACCCATTACCTGCAATAAGCGTATCAATACATAACCGTTGTATTGGCTTGTAAAAGTGTTCCTGTCAATAGGCTTGTTCAGCAATTGCTCTACTTCATCTATATAGTAATTCAACAAGCCGTCTTTCCACTCTTCGCTCAGCTCTGCTTTTGCCTGCCACAGCAACGATGCTACATCGTACTGCAAAGCCCCTTTCATGCCGCCCTGGTAATCTATAAAATGCACATCGTCGTTGTGTACAATAATGTTGCGGCTCTGGAAATCGCGGAACATGAAATACTTGTGTTCCGTAAAAGTGAGGTAGGTACTCAGTGCTTCAAAATCATCCAGCATGGCCTGCTTGTCGTAAGGCAAACGCAACGTATCTAGAAAATAATATTTAAAATAAAGCAGGTCGCTTAGTATGGCTTGCTTACCAAACTCCTTTGCGGTAAGGCACCAATCGTAGTTCAGTCCCTCATCGCCTTTTATCTGAATGGAAGCCAGTGCCTTCAGGCTTTTCTGGAACAATTCGTATGCGTAATGATGATGCCCGTTCTGCTCCAGTTTATCCAGCAGGCTTTCTGTTCCCAGGTCCTGTTGTATATAAATCGTCTGCTCATCATTCACACAAAACACTTGCGGAACGGGCAATGCCTTTTCCCTAAAATGGTTGCTGAAATTTACAAACGTATTGTTCTCTTTTACATTCAGGTTATACGTTGCAATAAAGGTTTCGTTGGCTAAGTAAATACGGAAGTAGGTGCGGTCGCTACCACTTTGCGGCAGCTTTTCTATACGGTCTGCCTTTTGTTTTTTCCAGCTGGCAAAAAGGTTTTCGATACCTGTTACAATTGTTTCCATTCATTTTTTTAAGTGTAACGAAAGTAACAGTTTTAGTTTTTAAGAAAAGGGAATTTATGATACCGGCAACAGTATGGCTTTCGGCAGTAGTGGCGTCGCACCCATCGGCTATTGAATGGTGTTGGGCTTTTAGCGAACGGGCACTGTGTGTACCAGTGTGCCACACTTCAGAAGATGTGGCACACTGGTACACAAAAAAGCCGCAGCCCCAACGGGCCACGGCATAAGCTATCAGCCCCCTAATAGCTATTGTTTTATAAAACGTTGCATCTCTGTTCCGCTGGCCGATTCTATTTTTAGGATATAGATACCTGGAACCAGTTGCTCAATGTTTACCGTATTGATGTTACTGGTAATATTGATATTGCTCAACACAACCCTTCCATCCACACCAAGAATACTGGCTTTGGCATTGGCTGCCGCAACAGGATAAATGATGTTTATCTTGTCTTTTGCCGGGTTGGGGAATATGGTAACCGCCTTTGTTTTATTGCTAACGGTTATGATATTGCTATAAGTAACCTTACCGTCTTTATCGGTTATTTTTAAACGGTACCATGTGGTGCCTGTTGGTATTTTAGGGTCGGTAAAACTGTAGTTGTTGTTGCTGTTGTTTTTTGCGTTGATGGTGGCAATACCGGTAAACGAGCTTTCGGTTGGCAGTTTCCTCTCCAGCTCAAAATGCAGCACGTTTACTTCGTTAACGGTGCCCCATTGCAAGGCTGCATCTGCATTAACCAATGAGCCTTCAAAAGACAACAATTGTAAAGGCAGTGCCGATACGGCAGAAGTGATCACCAATTGGCTAAAGCTGGGTATGCCTGCAACCGTAATAACATTGTTGCCGGTTGCCAAACTAACGGCGGTTACAGGAAACAGCTCCCATGTGCCGCTACCATTGGACGGGCGTTTGTACAAACGGTAGTTAGAAGCCGTGGCATCTGTTAATATACCATCTGCAAACCTGAAAGCAAGTGTGGCATTTAAGTTGGATTGGTTGGCACCATAGTTATCAATGATCCAGTAACCGGGCAGCATATTGGTGCCGGGGTTGGGATTGCCGCCAACGGGTGCCGCTTCAATATAGGAACCATTCAACAATCCGTTAGGTGATAGTGCCGGGAACCGCATCTCCAGCCTGTTTGAGCGGTCGCTTGCATCAAAGCGGTATATATTGTCTGTGCTTTGTATAGAGATGCAATCGCTGCTACCGCCACCTGCTGAAAGGTCGCTCGTCAACGCCAATATGCCATTTTGCTTGCTGCTATTATTGCCATTGATATAATCGTTGAAGGTAGCTGTGGCATCTGGTTCGTTGAACTGGTAATAAGCAACCAATCCAGGTTCCGTACCCGTAAGCGTAATATGTTTGCGTTGGCGTATCTCGCATTGGCTCAATGCAAGATTGTAAAATTGCATCTCTTCCATATCGCCATAAAAATTTTCTTCGTTGGCGGTGTTGTTGCTGCTACCCAGTTTCAATGGTGCAGCAATATTGTTGATGGTGCCGGTATAGGTAACCAGGCTTTGTATCACCATACGCCCGTTGATGTACAGTTTTATTTTATCGCCATTGTTCCATGTCACAAAAAAATGGCTCCATTGGTTTATCCTGAACATGCTGCTGTCAATAGGTAGCTCAACTTTTGCCAACACGCCACCAATGCTTATCTGTGCAGATACCATTACGGTTGAACCATCGTTCCTGTACACGCCAGCCTGGAAAGCAGTATTGCTTGCAGTGGTTGCATCGCCTTTACCTACAAAGCTTTTCAGTTTAAAATTGGTAACAGGAAATGCTTTGGGTTTTATCCATCCGCCAAAACTGATGGCCGTGTTGCCTTCCAATGCATTTACATCGCCAGCATTGGCATAATCATCAATACCATCAAACCTTGCCATTAAATTGGCTGGCCTTACAACGCCTGTTGGTACCGTGCGTTGCATGTTGGGGTTGTTTGTTGTATTGGCACTATTGTATAGGCCACCGTTGCAACCATAGGTAAATACTTTAAACCAATATTGTGTATTAGGTACAAGACCTGTAACCGTAATGGGCATAACAGTGGTGCCTGTATAAATAACCTGCTCGCCACTACCAGCGTAAGTTGTACTTGCGGTTGGTACCGTTCCGTTGGCAGGTGCGGTAAAGCTGTTTACTTTATTCATCTTAACCACATAACCTGTTACACCACCTGTTACCGGCGGTGTAAAACCCGATACTGTTATACTGCTGGTGGTAACATTGCTAAATGTAATGGCCGATGCGTTTTGCGGTGCACTGCATGGCATCAAGATAACCTGACCGGGAGCATTGCCTTGCAGGTCGTTCATGTCTGTACCGAAACTTTTCAGTACGGTATAGCCTGTTCCATCTTTTCTTATCTTGTAGATATTGGCACCGTTGCTTCCGGATAGGGTGCCGCCGCATGTACCATATAGGTAGCCATCTTCGCCTATCTGTAAATTACTGTATGGGCTGCCGCCTTCGCTGCTTAAAAAACTTTTCAATACAGTGTAACCCGTACCGTTTTTATGCATTTTAAAGATACCACCATACCCATTGGCCGTTACGGCACAGTTACCATATAAGGTATCGTTCAGCAACAACAATGGATAAGCCGGGTTACGCCCTTCTGTTGTGGCGTTGGCACTGGCAAATGTTTTAAGTATGGTTATACCACTGCCATCCGTATTCATGGTAAATATCACTGCATCGCTATTGCTTAAACTACCGAGGCCAATGAGTTTCTGCGTAGCAGCATCCTGTATAAAACCGCCGCCACCAAACAAGGTATTGCTTCCACCAAACTGGTACAGGTTGCTGTAATCGGTACCATCTTTTTTCATTTTGAAAATGGTACCACGGTTGTTGGCCCCGCCTTGTGATGTATTGCCATATAGGTAGCCATCCGCAGCTTCCATAATAATTTCGGGTACAATGCAGTTGGTAGGAGATGTGCCAAAGTTGCCAAATGATTTTATGACGGCAAATGTGCTGGTATCATTAGGGTTCACACGGTATATGGTTCCTGTATTACCTGTAATGGGGCCGCCATAACCGAGTACACCGTACAACCAGTCATCGCTGCCTAAAATAGCCGATGCCCTGCCTGCAGGCGAGTAGCCATCTTCGTTCTTGAAATTGTGTACAATACTGTCCCTTTGGTTGGCCAGTGCAGGGTAATAAGAAAACAAGTTGCCGTTGCCGTTAACACCACCGCTGATGGTTGTGGCAAATGCTTTGGCATATTGTGCAGATGCGGGGTTGGTAATAACACATGGTGCATTTACCGGGCCGCTACCTTCTGTGTAATAACCAAACTGGTACACACGTGTAAGGCCCGTGCCATCAGGGTTTACGGATTCAAGGAAGCCACCGCTGCCGGCGCCACCATATCCAAATGCAATAAAGAATTTGTTTCCTGTTTCCCTGTACATTAAGGAAGAGGCTTGCAGCCCATCAAAATCGCTACGTAAAACAGTAAGGCCTGTTCCATCTTGAGCCATTTTAAAAAAGCTGCCGTTGTTGGATGGGCCGTAAGCAGATGTTACGCCATAGATCAACCCATCGGTATGTATATACATTTTTCCTGAAGGTCTTATACCGGTAACAGACATATCCAGTTGCTGCAGCACAGTAAATGCACTGGCATCTTTTTTTACCTTCCAGATGGTGCCACTGTTCAATGTACCATAGTTGGGGCAGCCACCAATAATGTAACCATCGGCCCCTTCAATGGGTGTGTTGATGGGATATGCACCATCATTGTCGGAAAAAACTTTCAATACCGAATAGGTAGCAGTAAACGGGTTGTATTTGTATGCAACCCCTTTGCTGTTTGTACCACCGCCTGCACATACGCCATAGAATATACCATCGCTGCCCAACAACATGGGGCAGCCCGGTGTGGAACCGGGATAGGCACCATTTACATTGGTGAAGGCAACGAGTTTTGTAAAGTCGTTGCCATTGGTATTTACACGTATAATGAAGCCGTTAGCACCGCCAAGATTGCCGTAGAGCCTGCCATCCAGCCCCATTACCAGGCTTCCGTTAGTGCCGCTCACTGCTTCTGTACTGGTATTGAGGTGCCTTAGCACAGCAAAAATATTACCGTCTTTACTCAGCTTCCAAATGGTGCCGTTGTTGTTGTTGCCACCATTTTCACAAACACCGTATAGGAAACCATCTGCTGCCACAACAGGATGCCAGTGTATGCTGCCGCCATCGCTTGCCCTTATGAATTTTCTTAGAATAGTGTAGTCGGTACCGTTGTATTTTACTTTAAATATGGTACCTGCATCGCCATAGCCATTGCCAAATGCTGAGCCATAAAAGTAACCGTCATTACCATCTACCATATCAATGCCGATACCGGGTGCATTGGGAAACTCCACGTTCTTTGTATAACCCGTACCGTTGGTATTGATGCTAAAGGCATTGCCGTTGCCATCTAACGAGCCGCGGTTGTTGAGACCAATCAGTTTCTGCTGACTATAAGAATCAATTAAAAAAAATAAAAATGCAAGTACCAATATTGGTTTCGGTGTAATTTTCAGCTTATTCATAAGCATTTAGTTTTATAGTTGCGAATTGTTTTTAGGATGCATGGTATTGGATCATGTTGCTAAGAAACAAACCAATTGCAGCGTAGATAAACCCGTTTTTGAGGAAAATTAGATTTCAAAGCATCAACAAGAACAGCTAAATTGTTGATTATTATACGATTGTACCATGAGCACCAGTAACCTTTTTTCATTGATCCAATCACTGAACCCATCTGAAAAAAGATACTTTAACCTGTTTGCACAAAGGCAGGTGCAGCAACGCAATACCAATTATTTAAAATTGTTTGAAGCCATCAATAACCAAGATGTGTATGATGAAGATGCGTTGCTTAAAAAGTTCAGGAAGGAAAATTTCATTAAGCAGTTTGCCGTTACCAAAAACTATCTCTTCAACATGGTATTGAAGAGCATGCAGGAATACAATGAACAGAACTTTATTGAATGGAAGATAAGGAACCTGTTCCTGCAGATAAAGATATTGGCCAGCAAAGGGCTTGATGCAGATGCGGCCAAGCTGATCAAAAAAACAAAAGAGCTTGCTTGGCAATATGAATACCATCATGTGATCATGGATGTGTTGCATATAGAGAAATACCTGTTTGGCAATTTCAGAATCTATGAGCAAACACATGCGGTGTTTACGGCAATGGCAAAAGAAGACAATGATGCTTTTGACATTGCACGGCTGCACCAGCGTGTTGGCCATGCTTGGCATTACCTTACATTGCTGGAGCAGGAGATTGGTATATTACCGTTGGAAGCCATCAAAGCCAAGGCAGATGCATACCTTGATGCCGATTATATGCAGCAGGAACCGACCCAATCGTACAATACCAGGTTCAGGTACTATGCAACATGGTCGCTGTACTATAACTTGATAAACGACCAGCAAAAAAATTACGAATGCTGCCGCAAATGCATTTTGATAAGGGAAGAGCAGATTGAAAAGCAGCCGTTGCAGAACATGGACCCATTGGCGAGCTATTACAATTTTTTGATTGCGTGTGAAAAGGCAGATCAATGGGATGAATTTGAACTGTACCTTTTTAAAATAAAAAATTACGAAGCGCCAACCATTGAAGTAAACATACGCAGGATGCACAATTACTGTTGGTGCGGTTTGATGTTTTATTTACATAAGGAGGACTATGCAAAAGCTTACGGTATAGTACAGGAATACAGGCAGTTTTTTGTGGAGCCGAAAATAAGTTTCAGAAAGGATTTCAAGATTTACATAGAAGCGGCCTGTGGACTGGTATGCTTCTTCAATAAAAATTACAAAGAAGCCATTTATTGGTGGAACGATATTTTGAACAAGCCTGCAGAGCAGGTTGAATTAAGGACGCAAGCCGCAGTACGCCTGTATTTGATGCTGCTGCATTACGAAGAAGGCAATATGGAAATCATGGATTACCTGGTGCAGCAGGCAAGATCGTTCCTTAAACAGATTGCCATGCTGCATGAACCTGAACAGTTGTTTTTAAAAGAAATAACGGCATTGAGCTGCATCAATAACCGTACAGCCGCCAAAGCCAAATTTGAACAGTTGTACCAACAGTTGAATGGTTGTGTTTTATCAGTTTCTGGTAATGCAGTAAACAGTTTTATATTGAATTGGGTACGACAAAAGGCAACCAGTTAATTCTCGAATTCAAAGCCGATATCTTTTCTGTAGTACATGCCTTCAAAAGAAATCTGTTGCAATATGTTGGTGCATTTGTCAACCGCATGTGCAATGGTATCTGCCGATGCAGTAACTGTTAGTACCCTGCCGCCATTGGTTACGGTTTCGTTTGCTTCGCTCAACTTTGTGCCTGCATGAAAAACAAGACTGTCTTTTTCCGTTTGCAGTTTGTCAAGCCCAGCTATGGGTAACCCTTTTTTATAATCACCGGGATAGCCCCCGCTCACTGCCATTACTGTTGCAAAGCTTCCTTCAAGGTATTCAATATTGGTATCGGCTAATGTACCGTTGTCCATTGCGGCAAACAGGCTTACGAGATCGGTTTCCAATCTTGGCATTACCACTTCTGTTTCAGGGTCGCCCATACGGCAATTGTATTCAATTACAAAAGGCTCGCCTTCCACGTTCATCAAACCAAAGAAGATAAAACCATTGTACACAAGACTTTCCTGTTGCAATCCATTGATGGTTGGCTTGATTATTTTTTCTTCCACCTTTTGCATGAACGCATCGTCCATAAAAGGAACCGGTGTTACGCAACCCATACCACCTGTGTTCAGGCCGGTATTGCCTTCACCAATCTGTTTGTAATCTTTTGCATGACCAATGATTTGGTAATCTTTTCCATTGGTCAAAACAAAAACGCTTACTTCAATGCCTTGCAAAAATTCTTCAATCACTACTTTGCTGCTGGCTTCACCAAACTGTTTGTTCATGATCATTTCCTCAAAGGCTATCAGTGCCTCGTCCTGTGCATGTGCAATAATTACACCTTTACCTGCAGCCAATCCATCGGCCTTTAACACCACGGGAACCGAATGGCCGGCAATGTACCTTTTACCATCTTCAAAATTATCTTTTGTAAATTCTGCATAAGCGGCAGTAGGTATGTTGTGCCTTTGCATGAAGTGTTTGCTAAAAGCCTTGCTACCTTCCAATTGTGCAGCTTCGGCAGACGGGCCCACTACAATTATTTTTTTAAGCTGCTCATCGTTCTTATAAAAATCATACACGCCTTTTACCAATGGGTCTTCGGGACCAACCACCACCATGTCTATTTTGTTTGCCAGGCAAAAATCCTTTTGTGCTTCAAAGTCGTTGATGCCAATATTTGCATTGGTACCGTATTGAGATGTGCCCGCATTGCCCGGAGCAATAAACAGGTTGTCGCAATGATGGCTCTGTTGCATTTTCCATGCAAGTGCATGCTCACGTCCGCCGCTGCCTAATAAAAGTATGTTCATGGTCAATTGTTCAATAGGTGATGTTTGGCGAAAGTAATTGCGTAATTCGGGATTTGGAATTTGATTTTTGCTATTTAGTTCCCTTTATTTGACAACTGGAATTTGTTTATTGAAAATTCTGTGTATTTTGAGCCGTTACTAAACCAAAAACTACTAACGAAATTTAACTGTATGAGTGAAACTACTGTTGCACAAAAAGGACATCCAAAGGGCCTTTATGTTTTGTTTGCCACCGAATTCTGGGAGCGTTTTAGTTATTATGGAATGCGGGCAATTTTTGTGCTGTTCATGACAAAATATTTATTCTTCAACAAAGCCTTAGCATCTAATATTTATGGTACATATACAGGTTTGGTTTATTTGACCCCTTTAATTGGTGGTTATGTGGCAGACAGGTATTGGGGAAACAGGAAATCGATTTTTGTGGGCGGTATCCTAATGGCAATTGGTCAGTTTTTATTGTTTGGTTGTGCATCCGTTCCGCAAGGCTCGGCAGCAAGCCAACTTTTATTATGGGGCGGTTTGGGGCTATTAATATTTGGCAATGGCTTCTTTAAACCCAATATCTCAACAATGGTTGGTCAACTGTATCCTGAAGGGGATGTTAGAAAAGACGGTGCATATTCCATTTTCTATATGGGTATTAATGCCGGGGCCTTTTTTGCACCGCTGGTTTGTGGTTATCTAGGGGAGAATGTGGATTTTAAATGGGGCTTTCTTTCTGCAGGTATCGGTATGATTATAGGCCTAATCATTTTCTATTTTACTAAAAACAAATATGTAATCTCTCCTACGGGCAAACAATTGGGTGTTGCTGCCAATAAATTGGATGACACGAGTAACAATGATGCAGGTTTCAGCACACAGCAGCTTACCATTTTGATTGGTGGTATCATTGCAACAATTGCAATATTGTTTTATGTTTTGAAAGTTGATTTCTGGGGATCATTAATTTATGGAATGACCATTGTTGCCCCCTTTGTTGTAATTACAGACAAGTCGCTTACAAAAACAGAAAAAGACAGGCTTTGGGTAATCATCCTGGTAATGATATTTGTTGTTTTCTTTTGGATGTGTTTTGAACAGGCAGGAGCATCGCTTACATTTTTTGCCGATGAGCAAACCAATAGGACCATATTTGGCTGGACAATGCCAGCAAGCTATTTCCAAAGTTTCAACGCTGGTTTCATTGTTTTACTGGCACCTATATTAAGTGTAATATGGCTTAAGCTAAATAAGAAAGGCAAAAACCCCGCAGCTCCTTTTAAACAGGCACTAGGTTTAGGTTTCTTGGCACTGGGTTATTTGTTTATTGCTATGGGTGCAAAGAATATACCGTCTGCAGGTGCAAGTATTGTTTGGCTTACAGGTCTTTATTTTTTACATACAGTTGGTGAGTTGTGTTTAAGCCCTATTGGTTTATCAATGGTCAATAAACTTACGCCAGCCCGTTTCACATCGCTTATGATGGGTGTATGGTTCCTGGCAATTGCAACAGGGAACAAGCTTGCGGGTTCCATGAGTTCATTATATCCTGAACAACAAAATGTGGCCGCAGAATTCAATGCGAGCAAAGTAACCCTAAACGGCAATACTGTAAACTGGGACTCGGTGGTAAACAACCATTCCATTGCGGCTGATAATACATGGGATGTTCAATTGGTAAAAAAATCGGCAGATTCAAAACAACCGGATTCCATCACAAATATTGTTGTTACTGCCTCCACTACTGGCTTGGGTGCCGATACCACTAAAGTCAAAAGAATCATACCTTCTAAAATGAGTGAGGAAAAGAAAAAGAAAATATTTGAGAAGTTTGGTGACAAAGAGCCTAAGTTCCTGTTTGCAAAAGGAACGGAAGCAAATACTTATTACCTACTTAGAAATGAAATGTATGCCAAGAACAATGAGATAAAATTGGAAAAATGGAATATCAATCCTGAACATCCCCGGTTTTTAGGAATTGAAATCAAAGACCTTTACACTTATTTTTTATTGTTTGTAGGCCTATCTGGCATTGCGTCCTTAATACTGCTTTTCTTGGCCGGAAGACTGCAAAAGATGATGCATGGAGTTAAATAAATAATTATTGAACCCAATATTTAGTACAGCCGATTGAATAATTTCAATCGGCTTTTTTTATTATCGGCTCAATAACATTTAACTTTCAAAAAAATACTACTGCTATGCCAGAACAACAAAAGTTCCAACCCTTTGTGCCCGACAATTCCAATATGAAGGAATTTACCTTTAAGGCTATCCTGATGGGCTGCATATTTGGTATCATCTTCGGTGCGGCCACCGTTTACCTTGCCTTGAAAGCAGGACTTACCGTTTCTGCATCCATACCCATTGCCGTAATGAGCATTTTATTGGGTAAGATGTTTTTAAAGACCACCATTCTGGAGAACAACATTATCCAGACAACAGGTTCGGCCAGTGAAAGCATTGCAGCAGGTGTGGTGTTTACCTTACCGGGTTTCCTGTTCTTGAGCGATCCATCGAGTGCCAGCTATTTCAACTATTTCACCATTTTGATATTGGCCATTTTTGGTGGCATACTGGGCACCCTAATGATGATACCATTACGCAAAGCCCTTATTGTAAAAGAACATGAAACGTTGCCGTATCCAGAAGGTACTGCCTGTGCCAGTGTTTTAAAAGCAGGCGAAAAAGGTGGCGATCTGGCTAAAGTGGCATTGGGCGGTGTGGCATTTGCATTTGTATATGCCATGCTGCAAAAGATATTTCATGTAATTGCTGAAGTTCCATTCTGGGCAACCAAGCAGGCCAACAGGTTTTTCCCTTCTGCAAAAATAAGTGGCGAAATTACACCGGAGTACATGGGTGTTGGTTATATCATTGGTCCTAAAATTGGCGGCATTTTGGTAGCAGGTGGTGTGCTGAGTTGGTTTGTGTTGATTCCTTTGCTGTCGTCATTGGTGCCACCAGATGTTATTGCAGCACAGCAAATGAAACTGGGCTATTTAACATCATTGGCTAGCGAAGGTGGTAAGGGTGGATGGAACCCTTTGACACATACATTCTCCGATTTTTCTACCGCAGTCTATTTTGCATACATCCGCCAAATTGGTGCAGGTGCAGTAGCAGCAGGTGGTTTCATTACATTGTTCAAAACCATCCCTACCATCATTTCTTCTTTTAAAGGCAGTATTGGTTCATTAAAAAAAGATGGCACAGAAGCAACTGCCGTTGCCAGGACCGAAAGGGAACTGTCTATAAAAATTGTTGGTATAGGAAGCGTGGTGCTTGTTTTATTGATGGCCATATTGCCGCAGATACCAGGCAATAGCATTGGCAGTAAATTATTGGTGGGTTTGTTGGTATTGATTTTTGGGGCATTCTTCGTTACCGTGGCTTCAAGAATTGTTGGGTTGATTGGTTCATCCAACAGTCCAATTAGTGGTATGACCATTGCAACAATTATGGGAACATGTTTAATTTTTCTTGCAGTTGGATGGGGTGGTAAAGTTTATGAGCCAATGGCATTAGTTGTAGGTGGAATGATTTGTATTGCGGCGGCAAATGCAGGGGCAACTTCACAAGATTTAAAAACAGGCTATCTTCTTGGAGCAACTCCCAAGTATCAACAGATAGCTTTATTTATTGGTGTAATTGTTTCCTCCATAGCTATTGGTGCAACAGTAAAAATATTAGATACTCCAACAAGAGAAATGATAATGCAGGGCATTCCACATGCAATTGGTACAGATAAATATCCTGCTCCGCAAGGAACATTGATGGCTACCTTGATTAAAGGTATTCAATCACGAGACTTAGAATGGGGCCCTGTTTTAGTAGGTGTGTTTATTGCTATTGTAATAGAGCTTTGCGGAATTAAGGCATTGAGTTTTGCTATTGGTATTTATTTGCCATTAAGTACAACGCTTCCAATAGCCATTGGTGGTGCTGTACGTGGTTTAGTTGATTGGAGAAAGAAGGCTAAAGGTGAAGAAGTACACGGAGAAGAAGATGATTTAGGGAAAGGGGTATTGTTCTCAACTGGCTTGGTAGCTGGCGGGGCTTTATCCGGTGTATTGGTTGCTATACTATCTGTAAATGAAAACATAACAAAGACCATAGAAGGATGGAGCGTTGAACATGGATTGAGTAACCTGTTAGGTGGGCAGAATGTCTATTTCCTATTAGGGACAATCTTCTTTTTATTGATGGGGGCCCAGCTATATAGGGTTGCTTTAAAGAAATAATCAACTACATAAAAAGGCCCAGCCATTGTACAAAATGGCTGGGCCTTTTTATGTACCATACACAAGCAATGTTATTGCTCTATCACTTCACTGTATTGTTTTATCAAAGAGGTCCAGTCATGCTGCAATGCCCATTGCTTTGCGTTAACTGAGTAATTGATATAATGATCAATAATATCTTTTAAGGCAAGTGCTATTTCGATTGCATTTTTTGCATCCACTAAACGGCCAGTGCTGTGGTCATCAATTGCATCTTTGATGCCGTTGTTGTTACTGCCAATAGCGGGTTTGCCCAAGGCATTGGCTTCGAGAACGGCAATGCCAAAACCTTCCACATCACCATAAGATGTGTTATTGCTCAGCATCAGTTTTACATCCGACTCATTCAATAAACGAACAAGCTCCTCCCTTGAAACAATGCCATGAAACGTAACGTATGCCTGCACCTGCAGCGATGCGATGATTTTTTCAAATGCATCTTTCATCGTGGGCTTGCCTACAATATGGTAATGGATATGGGGAAACAGCTTGATCATTTCGGGCAAGGCCCTTATTACATTTTCCTGTCCCTTACGCTCCGTTACATTGCCAAGCGTAATAATATTTATAGACGAGTTTGCTGTAAATGTTTTATTGCCTGCATCGGCAATAGCAAACTCTTTGTTATTGATACCATTGGGAATAACAATTGTTTTTGCCTGTAGGCTTTCTTGTAGCAGGCTTTTGGTAAAGCCCGATACTGCTATAATAGATTGGTACTGTTTTAAAGAATGGTCCGTTAACTGTTTGGCTTTTTTGTTGGGCAGCAGCAATTCCGAACCATGTACCACGGCTATATATTTTTTCTTGCCCCAAAAAGGTTTCATGGTTTCAATCAACCATAAAGAAAATTTAGAGGAACATATAATTACATCCTGACTTGCAGCAAGCCTTATGCTTTTTATTATTCTTGACAGGTAAATAAAAGGTAAGAAGCTGCTCCTGTTAATAGCATATAATGTAAAGGGGTTCTCTTTCTTGAACTGCTCCAATTGTACATTATCAATGTTAATCAGGTCGGCCAATACAGCAACGGTGTAGCCTTCGTAACACAGGTATTTTGCTATACTATAAGCATGGTTGCCAATACCACCAACATTGGGTGGGAACTCAGAAGTAATGATGAGTATTTTTTTATTGCCCATAGTGTAATAGTGATAAAAATAATAGAACTATGGCAGATAAATGAAAATGTATTGTGCCGTTAGTAACTAGGCAGCGTTTGTACGGTACTTGCCCTTTCTAAAGAAGAGCATCTCCGTAATAAAAATAAGCAGTATACTGACTGCAGTGGATATAGCCACTTTGGCAAGGAAGTGCAGGAAGTTACCAAACTGCAATAGTTCAATCAGCATCAAATAAAAATGATGGATAAATGTAAGCAGTACAATGTATAAACTATAAGGTGCCCAGCCCATGCTTCTGATACTTGGTTCTATATAGCTCTGTTCCGTTGTTTCCTGCGGAATCAACAGGTTCAATAAAAACGGACGCAGGTAAGCTATCAGCAAACAGGGTGCAGCATGCAGTCCATAAGTGCCTTTAAATGCATCCAATGTAAACCCGAAAATAAATGCTATAACAAGTAGCAAGAGCCTATTAATATTGAACGGCAGCCATAATATAAAGAGAAAGTATAGGTAAGGCACTACAAATTGGTGCAATGGTGGCACCATATCCAACACATATACCTGCAACAGTATAAAAAGTATGAAACGGATCATATTTTTGAGCAGGCTACTCACTGTTCTTCGTATCTTTTTTGTTGGCTAATGTTGTTTGTTCTTCGTAACGTGCATTCTCTACAATGTACACATATTGCAAACTGAAAAAATCAACGGAGGTCTTTACTTTCAATAAATAGAAACTGGTTGCAGGGTCAAGCTTTGCTTCGGTTACTGTACCTACCTGTATATAGGGTGGGAAGTTGGAAGAGTAGGTACTGGTGAGCACCGTATCGCCAACATTTACTTGGGCACTTTTAGAAACCTTACGCATCAGCAGGTACCTTGGGTCCGAGCCGTCCCATTCAACATCGCCACTACTATTGTTCTTTTTGATGATGGAACTGACGCGGCTATTGCGGTGCAGCAGGCTCATCACTTTGCAGAAATTGTCGCTTACTTCAACCACAACACCTACTGCCCCTTGCGGTGCAATAACACTCATGCCTTTTTTTACGCCTTGATTGCTTCCCCTTTCAAGTTGCAGGTAATTTGTTTGCGATGAAACCGTGTTGCCCACTACATGTGCCGGTAGGAAGGTGAACTTGCGGAAGCGGTTCAACGAATCCTTAACCAGCGTATCTATCATTATTTTTCTTGTGGTATCCGATGTCTGGTAATTTGCAAGCAGCATATTGTGCAGTCTTGCATTCTCATCGGCCAACTGCCTGTTTATTTTTTTCAGGTTAAAGTAATCGCGTATGCCAGCATACCTTGCATCAATTTTTCCTGTAACCTCATTGGCCGCTGCCGCAAAAAAAGACTGGTGCGTTTTGCTGCTATTGCTTAACAGCACAATGCATACAATCTGCAATATGATAAAGCAGATGAACACAAAGAAGCGGCGTATAAAAAGGAAAATATTTTTCACTAAAGAAATTGATTGTTCAAATTCCCCAATTAAAAATCCCAAATTCCAAGTTCATTAAAAATAGAACGGAATTTGGAATTTTTCAATGGAATTTATCCATGCTTATTTCATGATAAACGGAAAACGCTGATAGTTTTTCAGAGCCAGTCCTGTGCCGCGTACCACACTCTTTAAGGGGTCGTCTGCAATGTGTACAGGCAATTTGATTTTTGCACTCAGCCTTTTGTCAAGGCCACGCAACAATGCACCACCACCTGTAAGGTAAAGGCCGCGGCGGTAAATATCTGCAGCCAGTTCCGGCGGAGTGGTTTCCAGTGCCTTTAAAATGGCTTCTTCAATTTTAAATACGCTTTTGTCCAATGCCTCGGCAATTTCCTGATAGGTAACCATAATCTGTTTAGGGATACCCGTTACCAGGTCACGGCCATTTACCGGCATATCGTCTGGCGGGCTGTCCAGGTCTTTAATGGCTGCACCTACATGTATCTTGATCTGTTCGGCCGTACGTTCACCAATCAATAAACTGTGGTAACGGCGTAGTGCTTCCATAATATCGGCAGTGAATTCGTCACCGGCAATACGTATACTTTGGTCGCAAACAATACCTGCCAAGGCAATTACGGTAATACCTGTGGTGCCACCGCCAATATCAATAATCATGTTGCCTACCGGCTCTTCCACGTCAATTCCTATACCCAAGGCTGCAGCCATTGGTTCATGTATCATGTACACTTCTTTTGCTCCGGCCTGCTCGGCACTGTCCCTTACGGCACGTTTTTCTACCTCGGTAATGGACGATGGTATGCAAATAACCATCCTCCAACTTGGTGGAAACAATGGCTTTTTAGGATAAACCAGTTTTATCAACTCACGTATCATTAACTCGGCAGCATTAAAGTCTGCAATTACCCCATCCCTTAACGGGCGGACGGTGCGGATACTTTCATGCGTTTTTTCGTGCATCAGCAAGGCCCTTTTGCCCACTGCCAGCACTTCTTTCGGATTATTGCGGTTGAGGGCCACAATACTTGGTTCGTTTACAACAATCTCGTCGTTGTGTATGATCAGGGTGTTTGCCGTGCCCAAGTCCATGGCAATTTCCTGTGTAAAAAAATTAAAAAGTCCCATTTATATAAATTCGTTAGCGTTAAATTAGAATGTTTGCAAAGGTGGTATAAATAAGTTGAATAAACAAAGACGAAAATCTAGATTTTTCAGGACTTTCAGGATATTAACATGTATTTGTTAATTACCCTGTTTTAAACCCTTCTTGTTGCAATTATGCCTTCTTTGGCACAAGTGGCAACAGCCAAAAATCGGAAAGTTTTCATCAGCTGGAATAATGGGGCAAACCTGTTTTTTGCAAAGACGTTATCTTTATTCCATATATCGGCACTTTAACCACCAATCACAAAAATCAAGAAAGGTTATCATGAAAAAAATTTACCTATCAATATTGGCTTTGGGCTATGGCATTTTAGGCAATGCACAAACCAATTCGGTAACCTTAATTGCTGGCGGTGGGCCTACAACAAACTATGCAAGTATCACTGCGGCCTATGCTGCTATTCCCGCTTCGCCAACAGCCAATTACCTGATTGAGATAAAGGCGGCCTATAACGGAACCGATGCATCGGAAGTGTACCCGATCCAGTTGACAAGCAAAGGACTTTTGCCCGGCGGTCCAATCATTACCCTACGCCCCGCAGCAGGCAATAACAATAAGGTTATACAACGCCCTGTGGCAGCAAGTGGTGCGGTATTACAGATTAATGGTGGCGATAATATCATTATTGATGGCAGGCCCGGTGGCATTGCATCCACAGCTACCAATTACTTAACTTTTAGTGATGCATTTGTTGGCGACAATAACAACAGGAATATCGAGCTATTGAACGATGCCAATAATAATACGATACAGTACATTAATGCAACAGCGGCAGATGCCAATGCAGCAGGGGCGGGCTCAAGAAACATACTTGTTGGCAGCGGTATATTAACGGGCAATAATAACAACATCATACAGAACTGTGTAGTTACTGGCGGTGCCCGTGGCATACAGGATTTTGGGCTGAGCAATATAGTGATGAATACAGGCACCATCATTAAGAACAATACCGTACAGAACTTTGGTGCCATTGGAATTTTTGCTGGCAGTTCGCAGACCAATATCACCATTCAGGGTAATACTGTTAGTGCAGTAAACTATAATGTATTGGTTACGGGCACCACAGTAACCGTGGTGGGCATACAACAGCAATCGCTTGCTGCGGGCAGCTCCAATATATTGAACAATACCATTTCACTGGCCATTACTTCCAGTACCGTAACATCCATTATTGGCATTAGCGATGGAGGTGTTGGTACCGAAAATATCACGGGCAATACCATTGCTACATTAACCGCCCCATCGGTGCTGGCCATTACAGGAATCAGTGCTGGCAATGCTTCCAATGGGGTTGCAACAATCAATGTGAGCAGCAATAAGGTTATGGGGCTTAGCTCGTTGGCCGGTGCAGATATTAGAGGCATGTCCTTTTTCCCTTATCTTGGCTCCACGGTTAATGTCAATAACAATTTTGTATCGTTGACACAGGCCAATGCCACTGCTACCAACATTTTCGGGATATTGTTTGGCAATACAACCGCCACTGCCTATACATCAAACACGTATTTCAATACAGTACGCATTGGTGGTGCCAATACAGGCACGGGCAACTCGTATGGTATATTAAGAAACGACAACAATGCAACCTCCATATACAACCAGAAGAATAACCTTGTGATCAATGACAGAACGGGCGGCACGCCAAGCATAGGCAATTTTGGGTTTTATAACAATGGCAATAATGCAGCTACGCTGGCAATAGATTATAACACGTATTATGGCACTGCAGGTACCGCTGGCAATGCATACGCTGGCTCTTGGGCATCTACAAAATATGATAATACTGCATTGGCCTCTTACAAAGCAGCAGCAGCACCGCAAGAAGCAAATTCAAATTTCGTGACAGCCAGTTTTGTTTCTGCAACCGATCTTCACCTTACTGGTTTATCGCTAACGGACGTGCTGTTAAAAGGTATTGCCATTGCAGGCATTACCACGGATATTGATGGCGAAACACGTATTGGAGGCACACCTACCAAAGGTGCAGACGAGCCAACTGTTTCCGTTCCCGTTACATTCCTGCACTTTACAGGCGAAGCAAAAAAGGATTATAATGTATTGTTGTGGAGTACCTTAACAGAAAACAGCAATGCGGGCTTCGAACTACAAAAATCAGTTGATGGCATTGACTTTAGCAGGTTTGCATTTGTGCCATCGCAAGCTGTTAATGGCAATTCGTCAACCTTGTTGAATTATACCAGCAACGATTTAAAGCCTTTTACTGCAAACTCGTATTATAGGTTGAAGCAAGTGAATAAAGACGGTAGCAGCAGTTATTCAAACATTGTTGTTATTAAAGGAAGGGCCGTTACCAAAATGGAAATTGCCAACCTTTATCCAAACCCCGTAACCAATCAATGCAACCTTGTGGTTACTGTTGCTACAAAAGCCGCAGTTGCAGTAACCGTACTTGATGCATCGGGAAAAGCAATTATGCAATATGCGTATGCATTAGCGGCAGGTGACAATATCCTCTCCATCAACACGGCCACAATTGCTGCAGGCAGTTATATTCTCCATATTAAAAACAAGGCAACAGGCGAGGTTGCTACCATGAAGTTCATCAAATAATGTCAGCTTGCCTGGCACCTTCTATAAAAAAAGCCCCTTAAAATTAAGGGGCCCATCATTGGGGGTTTCGCTTTGTAGCAAAATCGTTGTGTCCATATTTCGGGTTCAATCAATACGTTTTACATTCCTGGCCCACCACCCATTCGCATCATTCTTGGCTGGCCATTTCCTTTAAACATTCCTTTCATAAAAGGTGGCATTTGCTGTTGTCCTTTAGCTGCAAACTTTCTGAGGTTATAGGTAAAGGTGAGCATTACGTAACGTGTCAGCACCTGTGTACGTGTATCCTGTACATAGTTCTGTTCAACTGTCCTGGTAATACTTTTGTTCTGGTTCAACAGGTCAAACACAGACAGTTTCAGCTCGCCATCCCTTTTCTTTAAGATTGCTTTTGCAATGCTTGCATTCAACAGCGGAATGTCTTGGTTATAGCCGGCACTTTGTCCACGGTACAAGGTATAATCAAAATCGGCACCCAGTATCCATCCGCTTTTGGGCGAGTAGGTAGGTTCTACAGAAAACACCTGCGTAAAGTAGTCGCCATTCTGGTCGGGGCTTTGTGTGTACCTGGCCAAGGTATAGGTTGATGTGCTGGAGAAGTTCAGATCAAACACTTCTTTAAGGTTCAGGGTATAGCCCACCCTTTCTGTAAGGCCATAGTTGTTGGTGTAATTTTTTACGTAGTTGTAAATATTCACATCGCGGCTATATACGATACTGGTAGAAAGGTTGATGTTGGCTTTGGGTTTCTTTGTAGGGAAACCATAGTTGATAAAGCCATTAAAATTCATGGCACCGTTCAGGTTGATTGGCTTTGTGTATTGTGCACCCGGAATAAGTGTTTGCCCTTCTACAACAATATTGTTGGTTGAGTTATTCTGCACTACACTGTTGCCAATTTTGTTCTGTGTAAAGCTTCCATTAAGGCCCACTATAAAATTCTTGAAAGTGAACACATCAAACTTGGTATAGTTTAAACTAAAGTTGTGGGCAAACTCTTGCTGTAAGCCAGCATTACCATTTTTGATATTGAGTATATTGGATGCATCCGGTGCATCTTGCAGTTGCGAGATGGATGGGGCATTGGTTCTACCATTGTACCTGAACCTGAAGTTGTTTGTTCTGGCCTTGCTGAATTGTATCTGCACAGTTGGGAAATAGTTGGTGTAGCCATTGGAAAGCTCTGTGCCCTTTGTTTTGTTATCGCTGGTAAGCTCGGCCCTTTGTACAGCAAAACCAATCATGTAACTCAACTCTTTGGTTACTTGGTTGCGGTAGCTAGCCCCAAACCTGTTAGAGATATTCGTGTTCTCGAAATTATTGGTCAGGTTTGCCACCACACTGTCGTAAGCCTGAGTGCTGCTACGGTATTGCAATGTTTTTTGGTCGGAGTTATTGAAGCTATAGCTATATGCATACGTGAACTCCAATTGTCCTTTTTTACCAACCGGCTCTGTATAGGAAAGGTTACTTGAAAAAGATTTGCCATCCCTATTGGTAGTGCTTATGCGGTCTGTAGTGTCTTTTACATACACGCTTCCAAGCAGCCTGTTGTTATACGAAAGACTGTAACCGTCTGCATCGTTGGTGGTAAGGCCCGGTGTCAGGTTCAAAGAAATTGTCCTGCCACGTTTTTTAAAACGGTGACGGAACAAAATATTGGTATTGAAAGTATAGCCATCACTCTGCCTTGTATTGGTCTGCATCACATCGCTCAGGTCAAGCAGCTTGCCTTTTGTTGTGGAAGTAGTTGTTTGACTAAAGCTCTCGTTGTGCTGGTTGCTGAATGCAGGCCTTATCTGAAAGGAGTTGGATGAATCTATTTTCTGCTCCAGTTCAAAATTGAAACGGTGGTTGGCATTTTTATTATTGGATTGTGTAATGGTATTGCCCAATAAAGAAGAGTCGGGATTCGTACCCACAAAGGTTTCCTTATAACTGGAGTTGTCGTTATTGGTGTTTAAGTTATTGTAGAAATAGCTACCACTTACCGATGTCTTTTTGCCCCATACATCGTTATAGTTTAAACCAGCAGCCCATGTAGTGGCAATGCCCGATTGCGTACCCGTAAGGAAGTTGCCAATGCTACCGCCTCCGCCACCCATTCCCATGATCATTCCACCACCACCTCCGCCGCCACCGCCACTGCGGCCACCGCTTGAGCCCATGGCCCCTAACAGGTCCTGCACAGAAAAATTCTGCTGGTTAATATTGTTGCCCTGGCCAATAAATGAAATCTGCTGGTTGCCATTGAACCTGTTGAAGCTGGCACTGGTAGCATAACGTTCATTCTCTCCGGCACCTGCACTGAATTTTCCGAAATACCCTTTACGCCTGTCTTTTTTTGTAACGATGTTGATGGTCTTTTCCCTGTTCCCATCATCAAATCCACTAAATGCACTCTGGTCGCTTTGGGCATCGTAAATCTGCACTTTGTCAATTATTTCGGAAGGCAGGTTCTTGGTGGCCGTTTTGGGATCGTCCCCAAAAAAACGTTTGCCATCCACCAGCACCCTTGTTACGTTTTGGCCCTGGGCCTTTACGGTTCCATCTTTTGCAACTTCCACACCGGGCAATTTCTTAAACAGGTCTTCTGTTGTTGCATTGGGTTTTGTTTTAAAACTGGCCGCATTCAGTTCCGTAGTATCGCCTTTTATCTGCACGGGCGATGCCTTTACGGTTACGCCGCCCAAATCGCCGGCAGACTGGTTCATGTATAGACTGCCCAAATCTATATTGGGATTTGCTTTTGAAAATTCCACTTTCTTAAATATGGCATCATAGCCCTGAAAGCTGATCTGTAGCACATAGTTGCCAAAGCTGATGCCCTTCAGTTCGAAGCTGCCATCGGCCTTGGCCAGACTGAACACTTCAACAGTGGAGTCCTTTGCATCCAATATACTAACGGATGCATCTTTTAGCGATTGCTTGGCAACGGAATCAATCAGCCTGCCTTTGAGCGTACCGCTATTTTGTGCCGACGCCACAAGCCCTAGCGTCATAAAAGCAATGAGTGTAAAAATAATTTTCATGTAAGATGATTTTAAGGGAAAGCAAAAGTATCTGAATTAACATTGCATGAACGTTAATAACCATATAAACGGCAAACTAACTGGATGGGCCTTAAATAGTATAAAAAATTCGGTGAGACTGAATGTGGTATAGGTAGTTGGCTAAAAATCAGGCTTTGTTGAACAGTTCGTACACTTTCACAGGACAGTTGTCAACAATGGCTTCATGCAGGTATTGAAGCCCGCATTTGAGTATCACGTTTTGCGAAGCGGTGTTTTCTATATGTGCCATTGCCATGATGCGTTGCATGTGCAATGCATCAAAGCCGTAAGCTATGGTTGCTTTTGCTGCTTCTGTTGCATAGCCCTTACCCCAGTGATGTTGAAAAAGGCGGTAACCAAGATCTATCTCGTTTCTTTCCTTTACGTATTTCAGTCCGCACCAGCCAATAAACTCATCTGTCCCTTTTATATGAATAGCCCATCTGCCGTGGTTGTACAGTGCATATTGTGGCAGTATTATCTGTTCCAGCACTTGTTGGGCAACAGCCAAGGTTGTATCCGGTTCATGCAGGTATTTCACTACTTCAGGATTGCTGTTTAAATCAACCAGCAATTGGGCATCGGCCAAAGTAAATTCACGCAGGTACAGGCGTTGGGTTTCCAGAACAATTTTCATATTGTGAAAATAAAAAATCCCGCAATTGCGGGATTTGGTTTTTATAATAGCGACTTCACTGTTTCAAGTACTTTATCCAGGTTGCTTGCATCTTGCCCACCAGCAGTGGCCAGGTTTTTCTGTCCGCCGCCGCCGCCCTTTATCAATGGCGTTATATGTTCCTTAATAATCTTCGGGGCTTCCAGGCCTTTGCTGTTTACCAATGCATCATCTATCGCAATTGCTATAGCTGCTTTGCCACCAATATTTGCAGCAAGTACCACAAACTGGGCATTTGCCTTAAGGTCGTTGGCCAATTTCTTTAAGTTGTCGCCATTGCTTACATCCAACACTGCACCAATAAATGTAGTTCCATCAACTGTTTCCGCTTTGGTGGAAAGTTCTGTTTTTAGCACCGCCAGTTGTTTGGCCTCCAGGCTTTCTATTTTCTTTTTAAGTTCCTTGTTTTCTGCCAGTGTGTTTTCAATGGTTTTTGTCAACTCTTTAGGGTTGTTAAAGAGGCCACGTATGTTGTCCAGCTCCTTAAACGTATTGGTAATGTATTCCACGGCATACCAGCCAGCCACGGCCTCAATCCTGCGTACGCCAGCAGCCACGGCAGTTTCATGTTTTATTTTAAAGTAACCAAGTTCGCCGGTATTGCCCACATGCGTACCGCCGCACAGTTCCACCGAATAATTTTTGTCCATGATTACCACACGTACCACATCGCCATATTTTTCGCCAAACAAAGCCATGGCACCCATTTCAATGGCTTCTTCCTTTCTCATTTCCTTAATGATTACAGGAACATTTTCCATGATCTTGCTGTTCACTGTTCTTTCAATGGCTTCCAAATCATCGTCTGATACTTTGGCAAAATGGGAGAAGTCGAAACGCAATTGCTCGCTGTTTACCAAACTGCCTTTTTGTGCAACATGCTCGCCAAGTACCTGCCTTAAAGCAGCATGCAACAAGTGTGTGGCCGAGTGGTGCTTGTTGGTCATCATCCTTTTGGCCATGTCCACATAAGCATCTACTGCACTGCCTATATTTTGTGGCAACTGCTCTGTAAAATGTATGGTAAGGTTGTTTTCTTTTTTGGTATCTATTACTTCTATTGCTTCCTGACCATTGTCAAAAATCAAGTGGCCCTTATCGCCAACCTGTCCGCCACTCTCTGCGTAAAAAGGCGTTTCTTGCAATACAATCTGGTAAGCCTCTTTGCCCTTTGCAGTTACTTTCCTGTACTTTAAAACCTTGGTATTGGTTTGCAAGGTATCGTACCCTACAAAATGTGAGTTGCCGTTGTGCAAGGTAACCCAGTCTTCTGCATTGATGGCTGTTGCCAGCCTTCCCCTATCCTGCTGTTGCTTTCTTGCAGCTTCATAGCCAGGTTCATCTACAGTCAGTCCGTTTTCCGATGCAATCAATTTCGTCAGGTCAATAGGAAAGCCAAAAGTGTCGTTCAGTTCAAAAGCATTTTTGCCATCAATTATTTTGCTGCCTGATTGTTTGGTGGACACAATTACTTCATCTATCAATTTCAAGCCTTTATCCAAGGTCCTCAAAAAAGCATCCTCCTCTTCCTTCACCACTTTACTTACAAAATCCAACTGGGCATGCAATTCAGTAAACACCGTTTCAAACTGTTTGGCCAATGTTGGCAATAGCTGGTGCAGCAGTGGTTGCTTGTAATCCAGGTAAGAATAATAGTAACGGACAGCCCTACGCAAAATCCTTCTTATTACATAACCAGCTGCAGTATTGCTTGGCAATTGCCCATCGGCAATGGTAAAGGAAATAGCCCTTATATGATCGGCCAATACCCTAAAAGCAACGGCTTGTTTGCTATCACTGTAATCGTATTTTTTACCGGTGATCTTTTCTATAGCTGCAATGGTTCCGGTAAAAACATCGGTATCGTAGTTGGATGTTTTTTGTTGAATAACCCGTACCAGGCGTTCAAAGCCCATGCCTGTATCCACATGCTGTGCAGGCAATGGTTGCAGGCTTCCATCCTTTAAACGGTTGAACTGCATGAATACATTGTTCCATATTTCTATCACTTGCGGATGGTCGTTGTTTACCAAGCTGGCACCGTCCACAGCTTTCCTTTCTTCATCAGGCCTGCAGTCCACATGTATTTCGGTACAGGGTCCGCATGGTCCCGTATCGCCCATTTCCCAAAAATTGTCTTTCTTATTGCCCAGTAAAATGCGGCCTTCCGCAATTACTTTTTTCCATTCGCTGTATGCTTCTTCATCTTTGGGCAGGCCTTCTTTTGCATCGCCCTCAAATATGGTAACGTATAGGCGGCTCTTATCCAGTTTGTACACTTCGGTTAGCAATTCCCAGCTCCACGCAATGGCTTCTTTTTTAAAGTAATCGCCAAAGCTCCAGTTGCCCAGCATTTCAAACATGGTATGGTGATAGGTATCCACACCTACTTCTTCCAGGTCGTTGTGCTTACCGCTAACACGCAGGCATTTTTGTGTGTCGGCAATACGTGTATGTTCAGGCTGTTTGTTGCCTAAAAAATAATCCTTAAACTGGTTCATACCCGCATTGGTAAATAACAATGTAGGGTCGTTCTTTACCACAATGGGTGCAGAGGGGACAATCTGGTGCCCCTTATTCTTAAAAAAATCCAGGAACTGCTGTCTTATTTCAGAGCTCGTCATCATAACCGAAAAAATTTTCCTTTTAAAAAGTGGGTAAAGATAAGGTTTGGGCAGTCAGTTTTTTTATTAACCACCGTCAAAGCTAAAGCTGTTGACGGGGTCAGATTAGATAAGACCCCAACATCGGTTGTAAACCATGTTGGCAGTTATTTAGAAAGTTCTTTTTTGAAACCAACCGCTGTCAAAGCCAAAGCTGTTGACAGGGTTCCAAAAATTCATCGCCTATTCCTGATAACTGTTTTATTTTTACCATCGGCATGAAAAAAATCAAGTACTTCTACAATACCCATACCCTCCGCTACGACAAGCTGGAAACACCGCTACGGGTAAAGCTATTGCGGGTGCTAGGTTTTATTGCTGCAAGTATTGTTACCGCTTTTATTATTGTGGCCATTGCCTTTAGGTATATTGACAGTCCGAAGGAAAAACTGTTACGCCAACAAAACGATGACTTAAAGGATAATTATGCCTTGCTTGCCGAGCGTACCAAACAATTGGAATTGCAGATGGATGAATTGGAGAATCGCGACAACAACGTGTACCGTTCCATTTTTGAGGCACAGCCCGTGCCCGACAGTGCAAGGGTGAAGGATGTGGAAACAAAAAAAGAAGTGAAATTGGTGCAGAGCATGGGCGAAACCGACCTTGTAAAAAGCATGACTGACCAACTTAACAACTTATCATTACGGTTGGCCTATCAGGCAAAAAGCTATATAGATATTGAGGGCATGGTAAAGAACAAGGAAAAACTATTGCTTTCCATACCGGCCATACAACCGGTTAGCAATAAGGACCTGACAAGGATTGCCAGCGGCTTTGGCAACCGTATTGACCCTGTTTATAAAGTACCTAAGTTTCATGCAGGGCTCGATTTTACCGCACCGCAGGGCACACCTATTTATGCCACTGCCGATGGGGTGGTTACCGTTTCGGGCAATACCAATAACGGGTATGGCAACCATGTAAAAATTGATCATGGTTATGGTTATGAAACATTGTATGGCCACATGGTACGTACAAAAGCCAGGCAGGGCCAATCCGTTAAGCGTGGCGAAGTAATTGGCTATGTTGGCAGCACCGGCAAAAGCACCGGGCCGCATTGCCATTATGAAGTACATAGAAACGGGGCACCAGTTGACCCCATTTATTATTTCTACAACGACTTAACGCCGGCACAGTTTGACAGGATATTGAAACTTGCCGCAAGTAACAACCAAAGCTTTGACTAATAAAAGATAAAAGCTATTCGTTTGTTACCCTTTTGATGATGCACTCTAAATAAATAGTATTGTGGAACCAGGAATCAGGGAATTTTTGAAACGTATTTTAAACAGCATGTGCCTGGCATTGCTATGGATGCTGATTAATGCCACTGCCGGCATCAAGTACGGGCTTGGCTTTCCTGAAAATGACGTGAAATGGCCCAATATTGTTTTTTATGTTTGGCTCTTGGCAAGCCTTGTATGGCTTATCTGGTACATAGTACGCTTATGGAAAAAGCCTTTTGTAATTGAAGAATAGTGCTATTTAACAGGCTAAAGAATAGAAATGAACTTTACTGGCGTCGCACCAATCAACTTTGAGAATAAATCCCAACAATTTCGTTCCAATACTGTCATCTGTCTTATCAATACTGTCACCCAATTACTAACTGCTATGGTCTGCCACAATCACCCATGTCCCTTTTATTTTCCTTATCAGCAAAGTATAGTGGCCGCTGGCATTGCCTACACTCCTTTCCAAAAACCATTTACCCACTACAAAATAGTATTCTGCCGATAGCTTCTTCATACTGATAACAGTAGAAGTAAACTTACCCATATGTGCCGTATCGGGATAGCCTTTTTTATAGTTCTCTAAAGTTGTATTGTATCCATATTTGGGTCCTTTGCTACCAATAAACAAAAGGCTGTCGCTTTGCCAATAGCCAATCATGAATTTATCCAAGTTGCCTTCGTTCCAGGCTTTTTCCTGTGCCGTCAGCATTTTTCTGATCATGGCTTCGTCCTTGTTCTGGGCCAAAACCGATAGCGACAACATGATAAAAACAAAGGGCAGTAATTGTTTCATGGCAAAGTTTTTAATACCTGCAATTTAACTAACTTGGCTGCATGAGTTACAAAGAACATTTATTGGCCGATAAGAAACTGGCCAAAATAATTGGCGATGATACGCACGAGCTGAAGCTGCATAAAAACATACCCCTACGTTTAATGGCAAGCATCATGAGCCAGCAGCTAAGTACCAAAGTTGCCAAAGTCATTTTCCACCGTTTTTTGGATCTCTATGGCAAAAAGGAACCCAAGCCACAGCAGGTACTCGATACACCTTCCGAAACCTTGCGTGCCATTGGTTTGTCCAACGCAAAAGTGAGCTATGTAAAAAATGTGGCGGCTTTTTGTATTGAGCATAAAATAACCGACAAGAAACTGATGGCAATGGACAATGACGAAATCATTGCCTTGCTTACCCAAATAAAAGGGGTGGGCAAATGGACGGTTGAAATGCTGCTGATGTTTTCCCTGGGCCGTGAAGATATTTTTACTACAGATGATCTGGGCATCATGCAGGCCATGGTAAAACTGTACAAACTGGATGATAGCAATAAAAAGCAACTCAAAGAAAAAATGCTGAAATTATCCATCAAATGGAGCCCATACAGAACCTATGCCTGCCTGCATTTATGGCGTTGGAAGGACAATGTACCAGTAGCCTAATAACTTTTATTGGTGGTTTTGGCCACATCAATGCTTAGAATAACCCTTGGCGTGCTTTCGTATTTAAGGCACTGCACACAGCCATCGTTGCTGCTGACATCGGGTAGCAATACAAAATAAAATTCTTCATCCCTTTCAATCCTTTTTTCCCTGAAATTGCAACTGTTCTTTACCAGGAAAACATGCTCGTACTTTGTTTCGCTGTCCACACTCTTCCACGAGGTATTGGCAAGGTTATAGAAACGTTCGTCCTGTATCTGTACCACAACGCTTGCACAACTGGTATAAACCAATTTCCCTTTGATTAAATTGGGCTGGTTGGCTTCTTTGGTAGGCAACACAAAATTGCATAGGGCAAAAAGGCAAACAAATAGGTGGCTCATCGTTATCATATTAAAACAAAATTACCTGAATTGTTGAATCATATAACTTTTATATATGGCACTTTAGGGCCAGTTTAAACATTTAACCTCTTTGGACTATATATTAGACCAATAAAAATTTGAATCACTAGGGCAAAAACAGTTCCAAACTTTTTGGCATGGGTAAATAAGACCGATTGATACACATTTATTACTTTATTGGTCAAGGCTTATCTTCGCCCCCTATGCAGTTCAAGGATGTTATTGGCCAGCAGCATGTAAAGCAGCACCTAATTGAAATGGTGCAGCAAAACCGGCTTTCGCATGCCCTCCTGTTTTTGGGCAAGGAAGGCAGTGGGGCACTGCCATTGGCATTGGCTTTTGCACAGTTTGTTGTTTGCCAGCCCGGCACTGCACCGGTTGTAGAAGACCTGTTTGGTGGCATGAGTGCCATGAGCAGCGGACCCACATTTATACATCCCGATGAAATTGCAACTGCGGAATCCTTTCAGCGGGCCGAACAATTATTGCACCCCGACCTCCATTTTTCCTACCCCGTTATACCTAAAAAAAGTGGCGACAAACCCGTCAGCTCCGACTATATAACCGAATGGCGTGAATTTGTTAAACTTAGCCCTTACGGCAATGCATTTGACTGGCTTCAATTTATTGGTGCCGAAAACAAGCAGGGAAACATAACGGCAGAGGAGTGCAACAACATCATCCATAAACTAAGCCTCAAAAGTTTTGAGGCCGAATACAAAGTACTGGTGCTGTGGATGCCCGAATACCTTGGTAAGGAAGGCAATAAATTATTGAAACTGATTGAGGAACCGCCAGCCAATACTTTATTTGTTTTGGTTGCCGAAAGCGAAGAGCAGATTTTACCCACCATTCTCAGTAGGTGCCAATTGGTAAAAATTCCCCTGTTGGAAAACCGGGAAATTGAGGACGCATTGGTAACCCGTGCAAAAGCATTGCCCGAAACAGCCAGGCAAATTGCTGCCATTGCAGAAGGCAATTACAGGGAGGCCCTGCATGTAATGCAGCATTCCGACGAGGATTGGCAGGCTTTGTTGGGCGACTGGCTACGCTTCATTATCCGTAAAATGCTGCCCGAGCAGGTTAAATGGACGGACGAGATCAGCAAACTGGGCCGTGAAAAACAGAAACAGTTTCTCCGCTATTTTAACCATATGCTGGAACAGAGCATCCGTATCAAGGTACTGGGTGCAGATGCCATTGCCCTGCCCGACAATGAAAAGGATTTTGCCCAACGCCTCAACAAAATTGCCAGCGTAAGCCAAATGCAGTGCATGATTGAGGAACTGGACAGATCATCTTACTATATTGAAAGGAACGCCAACGGAAAAATGCTGTTCCAGGCCTTGACCATTAAACTCTTCCACATTATACAGAACAAGGTAATGACCGAGGCTTAACTGCACCCTCCGCCAATAATTGCCTGTTTGGGAATAGTGCCCAGTTTGAAATCCTATCTTGGTGCTGATATCATCCTCAGCTCGTCCAAAGCATTTTAAACTGGAGATGTTATTAATTTCGACAAACTCAAACTGACAAGTAATTCAAACTGAGCCGCTACCTTTTGGCTGTTTAACAACATCAATACCCTAAATTCCCTATTTTTGAAAATCGGGTAAAAGATTTTGGAGGGTAGGTAGTACGAATGGAATTGCCAACTGTACTGCAAACAGTAACTGAATTTTGCTATTGAACATATAATAAAGCAACCGTTGACCAACAACAAAAACACTTCGCAAATTGTCCAACAACCAAACGGGTGCGATGCAACGAAAGCTAAATAGCAGCACCTCAGCCTGTTACACCACTATTTTTATCCCAATATATATTAACTAATCTATCAATTAATAGATATGGGCTGTAGCTCTTGTGGTACTGGTGGAAGTGGCAAACCTGGCGGCTGTAAAAGCAATGGCGGTTGCAGTAGCGGCGGTTGCAACCGTTTAAACGTGCACGACTGGCTGGCAAACCTGCCATTCAGCGATCCTGAAAGCACCTGCAAAATAGTGGAAGTAAGTTTTAAGCAAGGTAGCCGCAAGGAATTTTTCCGCAATTTGACCCCCCATTATTTTACAAAAGGCGACTTGGTAACGGTGGAAGGCGTAACCGGTTTTGATGTTGGCGAGATATCCCTTACCGGGGAATTGGTACGCCTGCAACTAAAAAAACGTGGCATCAACGAGTTTAGCGACGAGATGAAAAAAGTGCTACGCCTTAGCCACGACCGTGATATTGAAAGTTTCAGGATAAGCAAGGACCGTGAGCCCAGCGTACAGGCCCGCAGCCGTGAACTGGCCATTGGACTGAAGCTTCAAATGAAGCTAAGCGAAGTGGAAATACAGGCAGATGGCAAAAAGGCCACTTTCTTTTATACGGCAGATGACCGTGTGGATTTCCGTGAACTGATCAGGCAGTTTGCTGCCGAGTTCAAGGTAAAAGTAGAAATGAGGCAGATAGGCATTAGGCAGGAAGCCGCAAAAGTGGGCGGTATCGGAAGCTGTGGCAGGGAACTTTGCTGCAGTACCTGGCTCCACGATTTTAAAAGCGTGAATACCACGGCTGCACGTTACCAGAACCTGTCCATTAACCAGACCAAACTAAGTGGGCAGTGTGGCAGGCTGAAATGCTGCCTGAATTTTGAACTGGATACCTATTTGGACGCCCTGCAGCATTTTCCCGATAATGCCGAAAGCATAGAAACGGCCAAAGGCACGGCCTTCCTTATCAAGAAAGATATTTTTAAGAACCTGATGTGGTACATTATTCAAGGTGGTGGCAAGCACTATCCATTAACCATTCAGCGGGTAAAAGAAATAAAACGTTTAAACAGTCAAGGCATAAAACCAGAGGAACTGGAAGCAGTAGAAATTACCAGCAGCAAGCCAAAGGAAATTGAACCGCAGTTTGTGGATGTTGTTGGGCAGATAAGCCTTCGCAGCCTGGAGAAAAACGACCGGAAAAGGCGTGACAATAATAGGAACCAGGAGCAAAGGAACCAAGGTTCAAGGCAGGATGCAAGACCACAAGGTGGTGGTAACAGGGGCGGCAATGAACCAAGGCAGCAGGAACAACGCAGGCAGCAGGCACCAAGACCACAAAACCAAGGTGGCGGCCCTAAGCAACAACAACCAAGGAACCCTAACCAGGAAAAGAAAGAGAACAGGCCGCAACAGCAAAGGGCACCACAGCAACGTGTACCCATACAACGCCCGGCACAGCCAAAACCACCAGAAGAAAAGAAAGACTAAAACATCATTGTATTATATAAAGAACCCTGTTTGGATGAAATATTTAAACAGGGTTCTTTTTTTGGCTTTATCTTTCTCGCATGAAAAAATTGGCCATATTTATTTTCATTGTTACGGTTATCAGTGGTTGTAATATCCTTTCTAGCGGAGGGAATATCAAGAATAGGTGGGACTTCTCTTTTAGTAATGCACCACTTATTGCAGCAAAAGTGCGGGAGCTTAGGAGTGTTCAGGGCATTGATCCTTACCAGCAAATCTTTTTGGGCAGCAAGTTTATTTTTAGGGGCAATAACGAATTTGATTTGGTACTGTTCGATAATTATTACCACGGCAACTGGCAATTGAACGAAGCAAAAAATGCCTTACAGCTAACCTTGCCCAACTATAGCCAACCCATCCTGTTTCAGGTTGACAGCATAACCAATACCACCCTGCAACTAAGAATTGACAGTAGCAATTTTACAAGGTTCATGAACTTCCGCAATCCTGACAATGCAACGGAAGGCTGGTTTGGCAAAAGGCTCACTACTTTTAAACTGTCAATTGACCCCGAGCATTATAGCCATACCGAAAATGATATATACAGTATTGACAATAACAAATGGCGGGTAAAACCTTTACAGTCCGAAACAAATGAGCAGTTAAGGCTCCGCATCAGGAACCATTTGGGTTTCCTGAAATTGTTATTTGACGATGCCATGCAAAACGACAGGGATTTTGTTACTTATAACTGGTTTGTATCGCCGCTTACACCTGCCAGCAATGGCATTGGCTTAAAGAATTACAAAAAAGTAAAGGAGGCATGGGAAAACTGTTTTTACGACAGTGTTCAGGCAAAGGCTGGTTACGACATTCTTTGGAAAGCATTTGACAAGGAAATAAAGTTCCCTGAAAAAGAAGAGAACAAATACAAACGCAACAGCAATATGATTGAGCAGATTATCAAGAATATGGACTAAGCCATCTGCAGTTCATCATTGTTGGTCTGTGCTTTTTGTTCGGCCAGTTCTTCCTTCTTGAAGTCGGCAAGGTAATCGTGCTTCAACCTGTCGTAAAAAGATTTCTTGTCAACAAACATTGCCGCAAGCCCTGCCACCATGCTTGCCAAAATCAAGTAAAAAATTACGGAATGCCTATCCGTCATTTCCAACACCAATATTGCCGATGTAAATGGACTTCTGGTTATTCCCGTAAGAAATGCGGCCATACCCGCAAGTATAATCAGGTTGGTTTCGCCACTTGACAAATGGAACCAGTCTGCCACCGAGCTTCCCAATACTGCACCCGCAGTTAGCCCTGGGGCAAAAACGCCACCTGCCCCGCCTGGTGTAAAGGAAAGCAAGGGACCTAAAAACCGAAGAAAGAACAGTCCGCCGCCAGTATGTTTATTATCCGAAAACAACAGGCTTACCATTGTTTCCTTGCCAGAGCCCAATATTTCTTTACTTACAAAAAAGGCAATGCCTGCAAGCGTTAGGGAGCATACCAATAAAAATAGAATATGGTGTATGGTTTTGGGGAATGAGGCTTTCCAATGGAGTATTTTCAGGATGAGCTTGGTCATTAAACTACCTGCAAGCCCACCCAATACCGCAACCAATATTGCAATCAATAAAATATACCAGGCCTTGCTTTCGGCATTGGGGTAGCCGAGATACAGGTATGGACCAAGCAGGGTTTGTGCTGTTAGCCCTGCAATAATTACGGCAGAGAACAGTGCTGTTCTATAAAAACTGATGTGGTTTTTGGATAGCTCTTCCATCGCAAACACGATACCGCCCAGCGGTGTATTGAATGCGGCAGCCAGGCCAGCCGCCGCACCGCCAACAATCATGTTTGCCCTTGCTACTTTGGGCCAGGTAGCAGGGAATATTTTATTTACAAATTCAAAAATGGAACCTGCAATCTGTATGGTTGGCCCCTCACGCCCAACAGCGGCACCACCTAGCACCATGCTTAACGATGAAACGATTTTTACTGCTGCAACCCTTAGGCTCAGCAGCTTTTCGATCTTATGTTTTTGTTTGGGATTTGCCAGATCAATAGCGGCCATTACCTGCGGTATGCCGCTGCCTTTTGCATAAGGCGACCATTTTTTTACCAGCCACCAGCCAATCAAAAAGAAAAGCGGTGCCTGTATAAACAGCATCCACTCGTGCCAGCCAAAAATAGTTGCTGCCAGTTTTTCGGCCCATAAAAAAAGTTTGGCATACAATACTGCTACCAACCCGGTTAATAAAGAAGCTGTCCAAAAAGGCAGGGCCTGTAATATGCTCAGTTTTAAACGGTCGTTACGAATAAGGTCAAACCTGTGTTTTAGCAATAGCCTTACCCTCATGAATATTTTCTTCATGTCTTTTTGTTGAATGTGTAAAAGGGCAGGGTTACTATTCAAACAATGTACTAATCCATCTTCTCCATTTCGGTATTCACAAACTCCATCAATGTCTTGATATGTGCAGGCGATAAATCAAATTTAAGTCCCGCTGCTTCATACAACTGGGGCAGTGTTTTCGTGCCGCCTAAACTTAGTGCATTGATGTAGTTAGTCAATGCTTTTTCTGGGTTCTGTTGGTACTGCATCCACAAACCAATGGCACCAAGCTGGGCAATGCCATATTCAATATAATAAAACGGTACTTCAAACAGGTGCAGTTGACGTTGCCAGCCAATTTGCCTGTATGCTTCCAGTCCAGTAAAATCAATGCTATTGGTTGAGAACTCTTGCAATATTTCCATCCACTTTTCAGTCCTTTCTGCAACAGTATGCGTTGGGTTTTCATATACCCAGTGCTGGAATTTGTCAATGGTGGCAATCCAAGGAAAAATCGTAATCGTCCTTTCCAATTGGTGTTCCTTGGCACGTTTCAAATCTGCTGCGTTGTTAAAGAAACTTTCCCAATGGTTCATGCTAAATAGTTCCATGGCCATACTTGCCACTTCGGCAATTTCCATGGGGTATTCCTTAAAGGCACTTAGTTCCAGGTTATGGCTCAAGAAAGAATGAATGGCATGTCCACCTTCGTGTACCATCGTTGTTACATCGCTCATTTGTCCCGCAGCATTCATAAAAATAAATGGGGCACCACTTTCCGTTAATGGACAGTTGTAACCGCCCGGGGCTTTGCCCTTCCTGCTTTCCAGGTCAAAATGTTTCAGCTCTTTCATCTTCCTTAAGCAGTCAGCAAAAAACGGGTTCAGCTTTTCAAAACAGGCAACGGATTTTTTATATAAATCCTCTCCGTTTGTAAAAGGTTTTAGCGGCTGTGTACCTGCCGGTTCGGCTTCTGTATCCCAAGGTCTCAATGTATCAAGCCCAAGCTTTTCTTTCTTCTTCTGGTTTATTTTTTCAATCAATGGCAGCACATGCAATTTCACTGCTTCATGAAACTGATTGCAGTCTTCTTTTGTATAATCAAACCTGCCAAGCTCTACAAATTTATAATCACGGTAGTTTTCAAACCCTGCGTTTACGGCCACTTGCTGGCGTTTTGCAACCAGGCTGCTGTATAGTTGTTGCATGGCATCTGCATCTTGCAGCCTGCGGTTCTGTATTTTACGGTACACTTCTTCACGCAGTTTTCTGTCGTGGCTTTCCAAAAATTTGCTGGCCTGTTGCAGGGTGTATTCCTGCCCGTTCACTTCAACCGTCATCTTACCGGCAATGGCACCATATTGTTGCTGTTCAACACTTAGCTCGGCCTGTAGTGGAATGTTCTCTTCGCGGAAGAGGTTGATATTTTTTTTCACGCTACGCAGGTAGGTAAAATATTGTTGCTGATCCAGTTGGGCTGTAAATGGCGAAGCAACCAGTTTCTTGTTCAACGCATCTGCATAGGGCTGCAACTGTGGCTGTATTTCCATACAGAAATACGTAAATGCCTCTTCCAGGCTTTTATCGGTCGTGTCGCAGGTCATTTTTATCTGCCGCCAGCAGGCATCTTCACTTACTACTGCTTCCAGTTCGCTCATATCTTTTAACCATTGCTGCAAATCTGCTGCACTGGCTATTTCCCTTTCCAATAACTGTTTAAAATAAGGTTCCAGGTTTTTCCAAGTAGTGATAACGAAGTCGGTAGGAACAAAATGTCTTTCCAGTTTTTTGATATCTGCACTTAATGCCATCGATTTATTTTTTAGACCCGCAAATGTAACAAACACTACCCGCTTACACATTAATCGTTTATTTTTACCAACTTTTAAACAAAGGAACCGAGTGGCAGATATTATAGAATTATTACCAGACAATATTGCAAACCAGATAGCTGCTGGTGAGGTAATCCAGCGTCCGGCAAGTGCCGTAAAGGAGCTTCTGGAAAATGCAGTGGATGCTGGTGCAACAATAATTAAACTGGTGGTAACGGATGCGGGCAAGGCATTGATCAGTGTGATTGACAATGGCAAGGGCATGAGCGAAACCGATGCCCGTATGGCTTTTGAACGTCATGCTACCAGTAAGATCAGGAATATTGAGGACCTGTTTAAAATAAAGACCATGGGCTTTCGTGGCGAGGCCCTGGCCAGTATTGCAGCCGTTGCACAGGTGGAACTGAAAACAAGGAAGGCAGAAGATGAACTGGGCACGTATATAGAAATAGAGAACAGCAGCGTAATAAAGCAAGAAGCCTGTGCAAGTGCAGTGGGTACCACCATCAGTATGAAGAACCTGTTTTTCAATGTGCCCGCACGCAGGAATTTTTTAAAAAGCAATGCTGCCGAAATGCGGCATATTGTGGATGAGTTCATCCGTGTGTCGATGGCTTTTCCTGAAATATTCTTTTCGTTGACAAGCAATGGCCAGGAGGTTTTTCATTTGGAAGCAGGCAGCCTGAAGCAACGCATTACACAGATTATTGGCAGCAATTACAATGCAAAACTGGTAAGCGTAAAAGAAGATACGGACTACATGAATATTTACGGTTTTGTTGGCAAGCCCGAAACCGCAAAGAAAACACGGGGCGACCAGTACCTGTTTGTAAACAGCCGCTTTATTAAAAGTGCCTATTTGAACCATGCAGTGAACAATGCTTTTGAGGGCATGATTGCAAAAGACAGTTTTCCGAGCTATGTTTTGTTCATTGACCTTGACCCATCGGTTGTTGATATTAATGTACACCCAACTAAGCAGGAAATAAAATTTGAGGACGAAAAGATTGTGTATGCTTTTGTACAGGCTGCCGTAAAGCATGCATTGGCACAGTTTAGCATTGCACCCAGTTTAGATTTTACGTTGAATGCAGAGATACAGGGACTTGATGCGGTAAGCAAACCTTTCAACGCCGAACAAAGAGAAAGTGCAGCTACTTCTAACTTGTACAAAACATTTACAGGTAAGCATCAGGCCCATAAAATTGAGCCGAACGAAAAAAGTGAGCTGCGGCATTGGCGTGATTTTTTTGAAACAAACAAGGAAGCGGGAGCTGCGAAACATGAACCACAAACAGGTTTGGAGGATAAGCAGATTGGTGGTTTCAGTTATGAAAAAAGCCCCGGAAAGAGCAAGCTATTTACACAGGATTCCAGATTGCCTTTGGCAGATACCGCTTTTATTCAACTGCACAACACATATATCATTGCAGCTACCAATAATGGTTTTATGCTGGTGCACCAGCAACATGCACATGAACGCATATTGTACGAGCGTTACAGCACATCGGTACACAGTGCCAAGGCCGTTACGCAAAAGAGCCTTTTTCCGATAACATTGGAGCTGGCAACACCCGATGCTGTATTGCTGGAAGACCTGTTACCCGATATTGCTGCATTGGGTTATGAAGTGGAGCCTTTTGGCAATAATACATTTATTATACAGGGAAGCCCGGCCGATGTGGCACAGGGCAACGAAAAGCATTCGATAGAACTGTTGCTGGAACAGTTCAAGCATTTTAGTAGCGATATCAAATACAGCAAGCGTGAAAAACTGGTGCGTTGCATGAGCCGTCAGCAAGCCATTAAAGCAGGGCAGGCATTGGGCCAGCAGGAAATGAAACAATTGATTGAGCAACTGTTTGATTGCAATACGCCCAACGTTACGCCAACAGGCAGCCCTACCTATCTGGAATTTAAAGAAGACTATTTGGACAGGATGTTTGGGAAGTAAAAGTGTAATTAGTTGTTAGTTAATTCGTATGTAGACATTCGTATAAAACCGGAAACAATTAGGTAGTGCATTGCTATAAACTATCAACTATTTGCCATCAACTCATTTACTGTTTACATAAAAAATCATCCAATGCAATTGAACTGGACCTGCAAGCATTTTGAAAACCTTACCGTACAAGAGTTGTATGCCATCATGCGTTTGCGTAGCGAAGTGTTTGTGGTGGAGCAGAACTGTGTGTTTTTGGATGCAGACAATATTGACCAAGCTTGCCATCACTTAATGGGCTTTAACGAAACGGACTTGGTTGCTTATACAAGACTGGTTCCTCCAGGTATTACCTATACGGAAATGTCCATTGGCCGTGTGGTAAACTCGCCAGTATATCGTGGCAATGGTGCAGGTAAGGCTTTGATGCAGCAATCCATCAATGAATGTTACCGTTTGTTTGGCAGGCAGCCCATTAAAATCGGGGCACAGCTTTATTTAAAGAAATTCTACGAAAGTTTCGGCTTTGTACAATGTAGCGAAATATATGATGAGGACGGGATTGACCATATAAAAATGATCAAGCAGGCAGTATGACAAAACGAAGGGTTATTTATTTTTTGCTGTACCTGTTGATTGTGCCTATTGGTTATGCAACAAGAAAATTACCGCATCTTTTCCATCCATTTGTTGCGGAATTTGGTGGCGATACTTTATGGGCTACCATGTTTGTTTTTTTGTTCAGGGCCATTTGGCCCAAACCGGCTTTATGGAAAATAGCTTTGTTCACTTACCTTTTTACAGTAGGCATCGAAATATCGCAACTGTACCATGCCCATTGGATAGACAGCATACGTACCACTTTTTTAGGCAAGATGCTATTGGGCTCCGGTTTTTTATGGAGTGATCTTGTATGTTATTTAACGGGCGTAATTTTGGGTTGGCTGATTGCAACCTTTGCGGATAAGTATTCGTCTGTATAGGCATAACCCCCCTTGTTATGAAAAGAGATGCAACCACCTCTGATGATGCAACAGAGTTTATTTATGTTGTTGTAGGCATTGTTGTTCTGGCAATTACTGCCATTTTTGTGCACTAGCAACTACAAGTTTCCCTTTATTACAGATTGATGATCGGTGCTGTCATATAAACAGGCCCCATTCGTCTTCGTACTCGTCTTTGACAAATGTGGATACCCAGTGCTTGAACAGTTCCTTAAACTTGTCTATCTCGTCCCTTATGGCCTGTACATAGCTTGCTTCAAGTATTTTTTCAGCCTTCATGCTCAACATGGCAGATTGTATGAACTGTGCATTTTTACGGATGATGGAAGCGTTTTCCATGCGTATGATATAAATGCCACCCGTTTCTGAGCTTCTTATCTTGGCCCCTGTTTCATAGGCATCGCCCAGTAGCATGTTCTTATGGTCCATCCAATATTCCTTCGGAAAGTCTTCTTCAGATTCTACTATGTTCATACTATCCAACGCACCATTCAGCATCATTACCACCTGGTTCCATTGTTGGTAAAGGGCTTTACAGGCATCCCTTGTAGGGTTGGTTTTCCATGTCTCGTTTCCATCTTCATCCTCATCATCAAAAGCATCGTCATTCCATTCTGGCAAATCATTTAAATGGTCTAGTCTCATGGGCAGATATTTAGGTAGTGGCTCACTTACTAAAATACAGAAAAATAGAATCCGTTTAGAAAGCAACTTGAGCAATATAGCAATAAATCAACTCCGTTTATATCAATGCAACCGCTGTCAAGGCTAAAGCCGTTGACAGGGTTATCATGCTTCCAGTTCAATTTTCAAAAACCTGGCTGTATGGCTTTCTTTGTTTTTAATCATTTCTTCCGGTGTGCCTTCAAACAGTATCCGTCCACCGCCATCGCCACCTTCGGGGCCCAGGTCAATAATATGATCCGCCATTTTTATCACATCCAGGTTGTGCTCAATAATCAAAACGGTATTGCCCCTGTCAACCAGTTTGTTCACCACATCCATCAATAGTTTAATGTCCTGAAAATGCAAACCTGTTGTTGGCTCATCCAGTATATAGAATGTTTTGCCTGTATCTTTCTTGCCAAGCTCGGTTGAAAGCTTTACACGCTGTGCCTCCCCACCACTAAGGGTTACAGAGGATTGGCCCAATGTTATGTAACCTAGGCCAACATCTTGCAGCACTTTTATTTTCCTGTACAGCCAAGGTACTGCCTGAAAAAATTCACAGGCTTCATCTACTGTCATGTCCAATACATCGCTAATGGATTTTCCCTTATAGCGTATTTCCAATGTTTCCCTGTTAAAACGTTTGCCATTACATTTTTCGCAGTGCACATATACGTCGGGCAAAAAGTTCATTTCAATTACACGCATACCACCGCCTTCGCACACTTCGCACCTACCCGTTTTTACATTGAAGCTAAAACGGCCTGCTGCATAGCCACGTATCTTGGCTTCGGGTACCGATGCAAACAAGGTCCTTATCTCGGTAAAGAAACCACAATAAGTGGCAGGGTTGCTGCGTGGTGTACGCCCAATGGGGCTTTGGTCAATCTCAATTACCTTGTCAATTTCTTCCAGTCCTTTTATGCTTTTGTATTCCTCAATTTTCATGCGGCTGTTGTACGCATGTTTGGAAAGTATGGGGTATAGGGTTTCGTTGATGAGTGTTGATTTACCGCTGCCGCTTACACCAGTTACTACAATGAGTTTGCCCAATGGGAATTTTACACTTACCTCTTTTAAGTTGTTGCCTTTTGCTCCTTTCAACTCCAGGAACTTGCCATTGCCCTTTCTTCTTTCATCGGGCACTTTGATGCTTTTATGGCCATTCAGGTATTGTGCTGTTTCGCTATTGCTTTTCAATACTTGTGCAGGTGTGCCCTGCACCACAATTTGCCCGCCGTACTTGCCTGCTTTGGGTCCCACATCCACTAAATAGTCAGATGCCATCATAATGTCCTTATCATGTTCCACTACCAATACGCTGTTGCCAATATCACGCAGGTTCTTCAGAGCTTCAATCAAACGTTGATTATCCCTTTGGTGCAGGCCAATGCTTGGCTCATCCAGTATATACGTAATGCCCTGCAACTGGCTGCCAATTTGTGTGGCCAGCCTTATACGTTGGCTTTCGCCACCGCTTAAAGTACGCGATGGCCTGTTGATGGAGAGGTAGGTTAAACCAACATCCAACAGAAACTGCAGACGTTCACGTATCTCTTTTAGAATGTCTTTTGCAATGGCGTTCTGTTTGCTGCTTAGTTTCTTTTCAATGCCCATGAACCAGTGCATGAGTTTGTCAAGGTTAAGGTCGCTTATTTCGCTGATGTTTTTTTCATCGATCTTGAACCATAAACTTTCTTTGCGAAGCCTTGCACCGTTGCATGTTGGGCAGGTATGCAGCATCATGTATTTCTCTACCCATGCCCTTAGGGCATCGTTGCTTTGCGTGGAGGAGAACCATCTTTTGAGCATTGGAATAATACCTTCGTAACTACCGGTGTACATATCCGGAATGGTATCGTCGTTCATGTCAAGCTCCAGGTTGGCACTTACATTGTTATCGCCAAACAGCAATAGGTTCAAATGCTCGTCGCTTAACTGGTTGATGGGTTTCTCCAAATTGATCTTGTGCTTTTTTGCAAAAGCTATTACTTGTCTGTAAACGCTTGCATCCCTTTCTTCACCCAAAGGAACGATACCACCCTCCGTTACGGATTTGTTTTTATCGGGCAGTACCACGCTCATATCTATTGCATACACATTGCCCAAACCTTTGCAAGTTGGGCAGTAACCATAAGGCGAGTTGAAGGAGAATGCATTGGGTGAAGGCTCTTCGTAGCTGATGCCTGTTTCCAAACACATCAATTGTTTGCTGTACTGTACTACTGTATTGTTATCGTTCACCAACAGAAACATCAGGTCCTTACCCATTTTCAATGTTTGCTGCACGCTTTGGCTAATGCGTACTTTCATGTCGTCGGTAACGGCCAAGCGGTCAATCACTACTTCAATATCATGTATCTTGTAACGGTCCACCTGCAGCTTTGGTGTAAGGTCCATCACCTCGCCATCAACCCTAACTTTCAGGAAGCCTTTTTTGCGTATCTCTTCAAACAGTTCCCGGTAGTGGCCTTTGCGTCCACGTACCAATGGTGCCAATAAGGAAATTTTTTTGCCCTTGAATTTCTGGAAGATACTCTCTACAATTTCCTCCTCGCTGAACTTGACCATTTTTTTGCCGGTATTGTAGCTGTATGCCTCACCAATACGTGCATATAACAAACGCAGGAAATCGTACATTTCGGTAACGGTGCCAACGGTGCTTCTTGGGTTTTTGTTGGTCGTTTTCTGTTCAATGGAAATAACGGGCGAAAGGCCAGTTATCTTGTCCACGTCGGGCCGCTCCATATCGCCAATAAACTGTCTTGCATACGCACTAAAACTTTCCATATAACGGCGTTGACCTTCGTTATAGATGGTATCAAAAGCCAGTGACGATTTTCCGCTACCGCTAACACCCGTAAAAACAACCAATTTGTTTTTGGGTATGCTGATGTCTATATTTTTCAGGTTGTGTTCCTTTGCACCAAAAACCTCTATCCTTTCTTCTATTGTATTTGTTGTAGTAGTTACTGTTTCTTTTTTGCTTGCCATAAACACCTTGTTGTGTGCCGAAATTAAGCACAATAATATTGCCATTCGGAACAATGACTGGTACCCGGTTGCCATTTTGAATTATTGTCAGGCTTAGGCTGTGGAAAGTAGTGGGACGATTGTAAAAGAGGCTGCATGGATCAATCCTGTCAGCCTGTTTTTTTGATGGCTATGACTAAAAAAAGCAGCCCCTTTTTTGAAAAGGGGCTGCGAAATGCTTTTGGTTGGCATTTCAAGGATAGTTTTCTTGGCCGGTACGGATGGTGGTTTTTCAGGATATGGATTCAGTTTATCCATTCATTCAATTCTGGTACAAAAAGACAGTTTTGCTGGCCATTCATCAATAGTATAACCCATGAAAAAAGGGTAGTATCAAAAAAATGGTGTGTAGCCTGTTGTACTACACCCCATTGTAGGCAAGGTTTGAAAAACCAGCAAATAGGCTGACATTTGCGAAAAGAAGCGTAATGTTTGGATTATTTAAAAAGAAAGATGCATCTGGCATCATCAATAAGGTTTGGGTAAGCAAGGAGCAGAAGTGGAATGGCTGTTTGGAGATATTGAAAAGCAAGCCGGAGACCATTTTTGTTGCATGGTTTGAGGAAACTTTTACGGAGCTAAACCGTTTTTTGGAGCAGCATGGGCACACAGCAAAAGTGGTGATGTACAGGCAGGTTTCCCATGCAAAAGCTGCGGATTATATTTTTGTTGAGCACTACCCATTGCTTACCAAAGAAGAGGACGTTTTTGGGCAACTGGCCACCGAAAAAATTACCGTGCTGAGCTCGTTGGACGAACCATTGTTCAAGCATTTTGGTAGTGATAAGATTATTGACATGATTAACAAGTTTGGCATGAATAACGGCGAAGCTATTGAACATGCATTAATCACTTCTTCTATCATCAAGGCACAGGAGAAACTGGTGAAGCAAGTATTGATTGACAATACGGCAAGGAGCCAGAAAGAGTGGATGGAAAAGAATGTACATTAAAAAAGCGGGTATCGGTTTACTGTATAACTGCACCCTGTTATAAATTGAAATGATATTATGATTGTTGCCATTGGCTATTTTGCCTCTTTATTGCTTGCGTTTTCGTTGTTGGTAACCAATACCATCAAGTTCAGATGGTTAAGTACGGGCGGGCAAATTTCGTTTATTACGTATGGCATTTTAATTGGTGCCATGCCTATTATTATAGCCAACTCGGTATTGCTTTGCATCAATATTTACCAGTTGATAAAACTGTACAGGTACGAAGAAACTTTTCACCTGGTACCCATAAAAACAGGTGATATGTTAATAGGTAAGTTCCTGTCGTTCTATCAAAAAGACATCCGGAATTATTTTCCCGATTTTGCTTTTTTGAGCGATGACCACAAAACCTGTTTCGTTGTGTTAAGGGACCTGGTGGTATCCAATATTTTTGTTGCAACACTCACAGCAGATGGTAATGCCATTGTTGAAATAAACTATACTGTACCCAATTACCGTGACTATAAAGTGGGCCGTTTTATTTTCGACAAGGAAAAGGAGTACTTAGTGGCACAAGGTGTTAAGCAGATTGTGTACGAAAAAGTGTTCAACAAAAGCCATCAACAATTTTTGAAGGCCATGGGGTTTGTGGAGCAGGAGGTTAATGGAAAGGCCTGTATTGTAAAGAAGTTACTGTAAGCTATCTGTCACTTTTCAGCATGGCAAACATCATCAGGTCTATCGGTTTCCCGTTATTCATTTCGTATTCCCTAAAAGTGCCTTCATGCATAAAGCCCAGTTTTTGTACGGCATTGATGGATGCAGTGTTTTCTGTTTCAACCGTTGCTTCAATCCGGTTCAGTTGCAATGTATCAAAAACAAAATGCAGGGTTGACAGTGCAGCTTCTGTTACATACCCTTTTTTCCAGAATTCGGGCAATAACCAAAAACCAAGCTCTGCTTTTTTATGCTCCCACGAAACTGCGTGGTAACCAATTATACCAATGGGTTCATGGGTTTCCTTTAATTCCATCAACCAGTAATAGCCAGTTTTGTTGTTGTAATGGTTGGCATAAAAATCCATTTGTTCCTGCACTTCTTCCAACGAATAATAACGTATCAGCATGAACTTGGTAAGCTCGTCATTACGCAGGCCTTTCAATACAAAAGCATTGTCCGATTGCTGTATTTTCCGGAGAGAAAGCCGTTCCGTTTGCAGTTCAAGAAATTCCATCATACCCTTTTTTGCTTCATGTAATTCATTGTACAGCTCAGCATTTATCCAATGCCTGTAAAATATCAGCTGCAATATCATCCACATATTCCAACCCTACAGAAATCCTTATCAACCCTAATGTAATGCCAACAGACAGCCTTTCCTCTTCTGTAAGTTTGCTATGCGTGGTACTTGCCGGGTGCGAAGCAATGGTCCTGCTATCGCCCAGGTTATTGGTCATGGAGCATAGCTCCAAAGCATTCAGGAACCTTCTTCCTGCATCCAACCCGCCCTTCACTTCAAAGGTCAATAAACCACCACCGCTGCTCATCTGCTTTTTGGCAATGGCATACTGTGGGTGCGTTTCGAGAAAGGGGTACTTCACCCAATTTATTTTTGCATGTCCATCTAACTTTTGTGCAAGCTTCAATGCATTCTCAGCATGCTTGTCCATACGTAAATGCAGTGTTTCCAGGCTTTTGGTAAGCACCCATGCATTAAAGGGGCTCATGCTGGGCCCTGTGTTCCTGATAAACAGGTACAGTTCCTTTATCAAATCTTTATTGCCCACAACAACACCGCCCAACACACGTCCCTGCCCGTCAATGAACTTTGTGGCAGAATGCAATACCAAATCGGCACCCAGTGTTATCGGCTGCTGAACGGCAGGCGTGGCAAAGCAATTATCCACCACCAATAAAATATTCCTTGGCTTACAGATAGCCGCCAGGTATTCAATATCAATAATGTCCAAACCCGGGTTCGATGGTGTTTCCACATACAGCATCCTGGTATTGGGCCTTATCAAGGCCTCAATACTTTGCGGTTCGTTCATGTTAAAATAGCTGTAATCAATTCCCCATTTGGGCATGTACTTGGTTAGTATGGTATGCGTGGAGCCAAACACTGCACTTGCAGAAACAATATGGTCGCCTTTTTTCAAAAAGGTCATGAACACGCCAAATATGGCGGCCATGCCTGTTGCTGTTGCAACGCCATCTTCCGCATTTTCCAATGCAGCAACCTTTGCAATAAATTCGTCTACTGTAGGGTTGCTAAAACGGCTGTAGATGTTCACATCCAGCGTATCATCGCTAAAAGCGGCTCCCATGTCTTCTGCAGAATCATATACAAAACTGCTGGTCAAAAACAAAGGCGTACTATGTTCCTTTTCCTGCGTCCGTTCTGTTTGTAAGCGGATCGCTTTTGTAATCGGGTGTAACTCTTTCATGTATAAAATTTATGTAACCAGCTATATCATTTCAATTGGGCTTCCGTGGCGTCGCACCCATGTACTGTATAACGCTATTCATCTTTTATCAAAGCGTAGCTCCATTCATCTGTTTCAATAACCAATTCCTTTCTGCTTGCAACTACCCACTCACTTCTTCCCCATTCACCAACACTTTGTATTGAATGGTTGCCCCTGCCCTTCTTACGGTTTCGGCAACGGAGCAGTATTTGTCAACAGACAGTTTTACTGCACGGTAACCCTTGCTTGCATCAACATTGCCCGTCAGTTCAAAAACCAGGTCAACAGTCTGCCAAACAGAAGGCTCCTTGCCTTGTTCACGTTCACCATCCACTGTAATCTTAAAGCCTGTCAGTTCCTGTTTCTGTTTTTTCAGTATGCTCACCACATCAACTGCACTACAGCCACACAAGGCGGCCAGTACGGTTTGCATGGGCCGCATGCCATTGCCATTGCCACCTTGGTCAACGGGAATATCAATTACCATACTGTTGCCGGTGGCATCGGTAACAGTCATTTCAAAATCAGGGTTCGTTCGTTCTGCGGTAAGTATGGGCATGCTGCAATGTTTAACCCTGCGAAGATAAACGGATGCCACTAATTGCTATTGCTGAAAAAAGGAAAGATATTATTTGCCCTTTCTCAAATCAAGGTTATGGAAATAGAATACCCGGGCTACGTGCAGGCTCCTGTATTGATTGCCCGAAGCCAACTGCTGAAACAGGTTCATGTAGCCAAATTGTATATTGTCTGTTTTGGTGGTCTGGTAAGCAAGACCAACAAAGAAACGGTTCTGGTCAAACGTGTTATTGACTATCTGCTTGCCAAAATTCAAATGCACTTCGTCATTGGCAATAAACGAAAGCCCCCTGGGTGCAAACATTTTTTTGGTAAGCGGCACCTGCATCAATAGGTTATAACGTACACGCCAGTTAAACGAAAAGCTATTGTCCAATTCATCGGCATTCAACAAACGCTGGCGGTAGCGTTCTTCCACACGCACCCATTGCATCAAACGCAGCCTTGGGTATTTGGTATGCCATTGTATCTGCTGCCAGGGCCGGTGTTCCGGCGTGGAGATATTGGCCCCATTGGCCGGTGCAAAATGGTTTACGTATGCATAGCCTGCCGTAAGCTTTGTATCATCGTTTAAATAATAAGTACCGCCAACCCGCACAATGCTTGTAGAAAGGTTATCGAAAAAATTTTCGTGGCTGCGTAACTGCACTTCGCCCCATAAACCCCATTTATTGCTGAACCTTGTTTGGTTCATATAGCCGCCCCATACCTGGTTAATATTGGCAACAGTTTTTGTTTGTGCAGTTGCACCAACAACAATCAACAAAAAAGCAATAAGCAATAACTTGTTTTTCATGTGGCAAAAATAATGCTATGCAACTGTTGTACGCATAGCATTATTTAAACCTGTTACTCTATAGCCGTACCTTCTTTTATTTCATCGCTTGCGTTTTCAATTACCTGCTCACCTACTCTCAATTCGCCAAAAACTTCGGTTGTAGTGCTGGTTGATGCCCCCGTTACCACATCTATTTTTTGGGCCTTTCCATTGCGTACAGCAACAACATATTTTCTTTCGGTAGAAACAACTACTGCTGTTTTGGGAACAGACAAAGCCGTATTGTTCCCCTTGGTGTATAAAGCCACATCGGCATACATGCCAGAAGCCAGCCTGCCATCGTTGTTGGGTACATCCACTTCAATACGCTCGTTGCGTAACTGGTAGTTTACATTGCTTGACTTCCTGGCCACACGCCCAATCATTTTTTTGCCGGGCATGGAAGCAACATAAAACGATACCGTGTCTTGCTGTTGCAGGTTGGCCGACATAGTTTCGGGCACATCCACTTGCAAACGTAGGTGGCTGTTTTGTTTCAGTTCCAGCATGGGCCTGTCTTTTACAGTTGCATTTACCAATGCACCGGGGTGTACATTTCTCTCGGTGATGGTTCCTGCAAAAGGGGCACGCACCTGCAGGTAGCCCAACATGGTTTGCTGCATTTGCCAGTTGGCTTTTTCTGCATTGCATAAGGCACTGTCTGCTTCTAGCTTTGCTTTTACGGTGGAAAGGTCCATGGGCGAAATGGCCCCGGGTGTCCTGTTTGCTTCCAGCAAACGATTGTAACGCTCCTTGTCAATGGAATAGTCGGCCTTTGTTCTTGCATATTTTTCCCTTGCCTGCAATGCAGCCTGCTCTAGCTCTGGAGCTTCCAATGTCATCAGTAAGGTACCTGCCGAAACATTGCTGCCAATATCTACCAACACCTGTTTTACATAGCCATTTACTTTGGGAAAAATGCTTACTTCCTGAAAGGCTGCCAATTGTGCCGGCAACTTTATTACCGAGGCAACACCGCCTTGTTGCACTGTTGCCAATTTGTATTGAACGGTTTTTGTGTCTTTGGTTGGTTGCTTTTGGGGCTCGTTGTCCGTGCAGGATGCAAGCATTAAAAGCAATAGGGAAACGGTGATTGTATATTTCATAAAATGAATGTTTAATGATTATCGCCTTCCGGCATTAATGAAACTTGTTTGAAGCTGGACTTCTGTCTTACCCATCCATACACCAACGGCACAATAAGCAATGCAGCAAATGTGGATGCAATCAGTCCGCCAATTACGGCCCTTCCCAGTGGTGCCGATTGATCGCCTGCCTCACCCATGCCACTTGCCATAGGCACCATGCCGGCAATCATGGCAAGACTGGTCATCAGTATAGGTCTTAGCCTGATGCTTGCCGCTACCGACGCAGCCTTGAACGGGTCCTTGTATTGGGTACGCAACGATTCTGCATTGGTTACAATCAAAATGGCATTGGCAACAGATACACCCGTGCCCATGATCATGCCCATATATGATTGCAGGTTCAATGTTGCCCCTGTGGCCAGCAGCATGAGCATGGCTCCCAGCAATACGGCCGGCACGGTAGAGAGAACAGCGAGTGCCACACCAAATGATTGATAGTTGGCCGTGAGCAATAACAGTATTACAATAATGGCTGCCAGTAAACCGCTTTGCAGGGAGCTCAATGTTTCTGTAAGCAATGACGACATGCCTTTTACTTCTGATACGAGACCTTTGGGCGGTGTACCCAAACTGCTGATGGCTTTTTGAACAGCCGTAGTAGCGGTGCCCAGGTCTTTTTTGTAGATGTTGGCACTTACTGTTAGGAACCTTCTAGGTCCAGACCTGTCGTACTCACCTGGCAGTTCATCGGTAGAAAAAGTTGCGATGTCTGAAAGGATGGGCCGTGGCTTGTTCTTTACCAGTGAAATGGATTTGAGTTGCTCAACGGAGTTCATCAAATATTCGGGCACCTGTACCTGCACTTGATAAGTGTAAGCCACTTTGGTATCCAGCCATTGCACTTTTTCTGTAAAACGGCTGGATGATGTAGCATCCGTAATGCTTCTGGCCACTTCATTCAGGTTAAGACCCATCTGTGCCAGTTTAAACCGGTCAATATTGATCTTAATGTTGGGAAAATGTAAGGGTTGTACTATCTGCACATCACGCAAATAATCAATGTTCCTTAAAGTATCCCTTAGCTTTTCTGCGTAGGATTTCAGTTCATCGAAATTCTTTCCTGCAACCCGTACTTCAATGGGCGTGGATGCACCCTGTGCCATGATTTTTTCTGTAAGTTCAATGGGCTCAAAAGAAATGTTCACTTTAGGAAAAGCATCATGGATGTTCTTGCGTAGTTTATCTTTCAGTTCATCCAGGTTTGCTTTGTAATGTTCATCCAGGTTCACTTGCAACAAGGCTTCGTGTGTACCACTATTGAATATGTAAAGGTTGCTGGAGCCGTAGCTGCTTGGTACCAACCCTACGTAAGCAGAACTGATGGACACGTTGCCATTAGTGGTTGAATCAATAATGTCCAGCACATTTTTTACGGTACGTTCTGTTTGCTCCAGCCTTGTTCCATCAGGCTCTTTGATCCTTACCTGCAACTGCCCGTTGTTTGTTTTGGGCAACAGGTCTTTTCCAATTACCACAAAGCAAATACCTGTAGCAGCCAATGCCAGCAATAAGTACACAAGTACTATTGGTTTGCGTATGGGCATCCATTTACCAATATTGTTTTCGAGGTTATGCTTCATACGTTGAAAGAAGCCTGTTGTTTGCGGATGCGATTGTTCATACTGTGCATCCTCTTGCACTTCCTGCATTTCGTGTTCGTTCAATGCCAGCCCGTCATTCTTGAATTTGGGGTGATGGTGGGGCCTGAACATCTCTTCTTTCAACAGCCAATTAGAAATAACAGGCACCATTGTTTGTGCTGCTATAAAAGATACAATCATGGCAAAGCCTATGGATAAAGACAGTGGCAGGAACATCGCTTTGGGCACGCCATTCATTACAAAAGACGGGGCAAACACAGCCAGTATACAAAGCAGTATCAGCAATAGCGGAAAGGAAATTTCTTCACAGGCGTCCAGTATTGCCTGTTTTTTGTTCTTGCCCATTTCCAGGTGCTGGTGTATGTTTTCAATGGTTACCGTTGCTTGGTCAACCAGTACACCAATGGCCAGGGCAAGACCACTTAGCGTCATGATGTTTACGCTTTGCCCAAACAGTTTCAGAAAGAGTACAGCACTTAATATGGCCACCGGTATAGTGATAACAACCACCAGGCTGCTTCGCCAGTCTTTTAGAAATAACAGTACCATAAGGCCTGTAAGCAATGCACCCAACGCCCCTTCTGTCATCAAACTTTTAACCGCATTGATTACAAAAACGGACTGGTCAAATTCATAGCCTACTTTAACATCATCTGGCAACAGGCTCTGCATTTCGGGCAGTTTACTTTTTAACGATTGTACCACGGCCCATGTGGAAGCATCGGCTGTTTTTACTACGGGGATGTAAACGGAACGTTTGCCGTTGATGAGAGCATAGTCTACCGTAACATCGGCAGCATCGGCCACGGTGGCCACATCATGCATGAACACGGCAGCAGTACCATTGGTTACAATGGGTATGTCTTCAAAATGCTGCACCTGTTCTTCCAAAGTGTTCACACTGGTTACATACATAAGGCTATCTACCCGGAGGTTGCCAGATGGACTGATGTTGTTGTTTTTGGTAATGGCTTCTACCACCTGGTCGGGCGAAAGGTTGAACCTTCTTAATTTTTCCGGGTCCACACTTACAACAATGCTTCTTGAGTTGGCACCAAAAGGCGGTGGTGCCGATAAACCTGAAACCGTGGAGAACATGGGTCTTACACGGGTTACTGCAAGGTCGTAAATTTCTTTCAACGATTTTGTTGGACTGCTAAATACCAGTTGGCCAACAGGCAATGAAGATGCATCAAAACGTATTACCTGCGGAGGCAATGCCCCAGGTGGAAAGAACTTGGAAGCCCTGTTTACCTGCAATGCCACTTGTGCCGAAGCTTCGGCCATATCTGTGCCTTCATAAAAAGAAAGTTTGATTAATGTCAATCCCTGAATGTTCTTGCTTTCCATGTTCTTGATGCCATTCACATATAGAAACTGGTCCTGCAGGCGTGTGGCAAAGAAGCCTTCCATTTGCTGCGGGCTCATGCCGCCATAAGATTCGATGACGTAAATGGTGGGCAGGTTCAGCTTGGGAAAAATATCGATGGGTATTGTTCTTACTGCCATAACAGAGAAGAGCAATAGCCCCGTAAAAAGCACCATTATGGTAATGGGCCTTTTTAATGCGGTACGTACCATAATTGTTTATTGAATGGTTTGAATGAATTGGTTGAGGTTGCCCGTAGCCGTTGCCTTGTCCAGTTGTGCCAGGTACCAATCGCCAATGGTTTCTATATAATCCGTTTGCGAGCGGTACAGTACGAAGGATGCATTGGTCAGGTCAATCAATGAAATAAGACCGGCTTTATACTGTGCCATTTTTTGATTGTACACCGCTTCCGCCGATTGCAATTGCACGGGCAGTTCCAGCAAATTGCTTTGCGTTACGTTTAGCATATTGTTGGCAATGGCTGCAGCATTCTTCAATACCAATTGCTGTTGTTGCAACTCCTGTTCGCTGGCCTGTAACTGGAACCTGTTAATGGTTAATTTGTCTTTTTTATAGATGCCATTAAGCAGGTTATAGGTAAATGCAACACCCAATGCATAATTGAAACGTTGGTAGCCCAAACCTGTTGAGAGTGATTTGAACTGGTCGTTGTATTGTATGCTTGAACCCCTTGCCCACACACTTCCGGCCAGCATGATTTTGGGCAGGAAGGATTTTTTGATGAGGTTTTCATTTACAGTCAACAGGTTCTTTTTGCTTGTATAGACACTGAGCAGTGGGTTGCCCAAACTATCCATGGTGTAGTTGGTGCTCAATGAGATTTTCCTGAACAGGCCGCTGGTTGTATCAATGGCCAATTGCTGGGCAGCAATGCCTGTAAAGAAAGACAACTGTTCTTTCAGTTCATTGATTTTGCCAAAAGTCTGGTTGTAGTTGATTTTTGTTTTGGACAGTTCTGCCAAGGCCAAGCTTGAGTCGGCACCAGGTTTTAATCCGCTTGCCGTTAGCGACTGTATCACCGTATAAATGCTTTGGTAGCGTTGAATGTTCTGCTGGTCGGCACTAAGCCTGTATTGCTGCTTTAGAATATTGAGGTACAGTTTTGCAATGTTTGACTGTATGCTGTATTCATCTTTTTGCAGGTCGGCCTTGAAAAGCTCCTGGTACGATTTTGCGGTTTGCAGTTTTGCATTGTTTAATCCAAAATTCACCAATTCGTATTCGCTGTATAGCACTGCTACATTGGCCGTGGCTGGCTGTAGGGTATTGTCGGCCCTGATGCCGCCAGAGGATGATGGTGTAATACCAAACGTGAACAATGAACCTGCCAATGAGTTGTTGGATGCAATGTTTAACTGTTCGCTGGCTTTTAGTGATGGCAGAAAAGAGTGCCTTGTTTCTGTGATGGAGGCGTCGGATGCCTGTACCAATGCCTGCTTCTGTTTCAGTAAAGGCAGGTAATGTTTGCTTGAATCAATTAATGATTGCAATGAATAATGCTGCTGTGCATTTGCAATGCCCGCCATGCATGCAAGTACAAAACAGCATATCCCTTTTAGAGGATTGCCCATGTATAATATATTAAATTGAAAAAATGTTATTGCTAGGGTAACTAAGCAATAACAGGCGGGCCCCGCAGTTCCTGGATAAGGAAAAGGGGCGTTGGCACAATGGTGCAGCATTGGGGAACATTGTACCGCACAAAGCAAGACACCATTGGTGCTTCAATAACCAATGGCTGGATATTCGGAACCGTTTCGGGAAAGAAACGCTTGTTGAGCCTGGTATGTTTTTTTGTTTTTTTGTCTGGCTGCTGGCCTGTTATCTTGCTTTTGGCCAAGCCGGATTCCTGTGTTACGGACAGGATTGCCCGGTAAGATGTTTCATGGGAGGCAATGTCGTAATTGAAAAGGGACTGCACCATGAAGAACACTGCCGATAGAACAATCAGCAATGTTTGTTTGCCATATAAAACAATATCTTTTCTATCCCTTGTCATACACTGTTTCAGAAAGCGAATGTAGCACAAGTAAAGAAAAAAATATAATTAGTACAACAGCAACAGTGGCACAGCTATAGGATTAGGCATTTGCAGAGTTATGAATTTGACGCCGTGAGCGGAATCGAACCGCTGTAAAAGGTTTTGCAGACCTATGCCTAAACCACTCGGCCACACGGCTGTTTTAAAGTCATCCCGAGGAATCGGGATGACTATGTCGAAACTTAACGATTGCTTAATAAAACCAAAAAACGAGTTGTATGCATCATACTTACCCTTTAAATAAAAGGGACAGCATGGGTAACGAAGCAAATATTGTTGATGCCAAACAGGCACAGTAGTATGAAAATTATTTCAGCAAACCATCAAAAGTAATGGCTGCATAGTACAGGCCACCCAGCGTTGGTCCGCCAGCATATTGTATATAGTTGCTGTTGAAAATATTGGTGCCGCCAATTTTAATGGTTGCTTTCGATTCAGGTACACGGTAGGTAACCTGTGCATCGAAAGTGTTGATGGCAGCTACCTGACCAGTTACCAACGGGCTTTCCCATAAGAAAGACTGTTGCCATTTGTAGGCAATTGCAAAACCTACATTCTTTACAATTTCACGGTTGCCAAAAGATAGGTTTGCAGAAAAATCGGGTGTGTTGAAACCGGTAACAAAAATATCGCTGCTGCTTTGTGCCTTTAATTTGTTGTAGCTGATATTGCCACCAATGGTGAATTTTTTATAAAAGTTGTAGGTTGTTCCAAAAGCAAAACCATAGTTGGTGTATTTGTTTTTTGCGTTGGTGTACACACGGTAACGATCCTGCCCCTTGCTTGCTGCATTGCCACCGCTGGCAGTTGTGGCATCACGGTTCCTGTCAACCATTGCTATTACGGCTGCATCGCTGCCAACTGTTTCGCCCTTGGGTACAAATACCTGTATCTGTCCCAGGAAGCCGTCGTAAGTATTGGTATAGGCATCAATATCGAGCACCAGTTTATTGTCCAGCAAAACACTTTTATAGCCCACTTCAAAAGAGTTGATTTTTTCGGGGCGTGCATTGGGTAGGTTGGCCACTTCCAATAGGTTCCTGTTGGCCAAAGCTGCCGCATCTGTATTGCCTGCGGCCTTTACTGCTGCATTGAAGTTTACAACGGATGCCTGTGTATAGCTATTGTCTAAATAACCCAGTCCATCATTAATGTATGAAAGGCTACCCACACGTTTTACACGTCCGTTGTTTACATAGCTCAATGCTTCAAACAACGCAGGGAAGCGGTAGCCCTGTTGATAGGTAACACGGAAGTTGTGCACTTTCTTAACAGTATAAACAGCAGCAATACGCGGTGTGAATTTGCCCTGGAACTCTGGGTTGTAATCGTAGCGTAAAGAGCCCCATAGTTTCAATTTTTCTTCAAAGAATGTTTTGGTTACCTGTGCAAAGCCGCCAAACTTTTTGTAGTACACATTTTTGCCAAAGCTGCCATCGGGCAATGCCTTGTTCCTGTCTGCAATAGGTCTTGAAAAATCAACGAAATTGTTTCCATCAGGAATGATTTCATAAATGCGTGCATCGCCACCTACCAGCAAGTCAACATATTTTACAGTCTTGGATAAATCCCATTGGCCTTCCAAATGATACAAATTACTTTTCTGTATCAATGCAGCACCACCTGTAACAGGAGCATCGGGAATCAGGCTTGACTGTATGTCCCAGTTGTTAATGTGCCGTATGGTATTCTTCAAATCTTCAAATGCTTGTGTACCGGGCTCTACCCTGCCTTGGTCGGCAATCTTTCTTGCATAGTTGTTGGCTGCTGCAAGGTTAGCAGATGTCAACGCACCACCATTGGCCGATGCATAGGCAGTAAGTGCGTTTTTATACTTGGTGCCCCATGCACTGTTGCTTCCGCCACTAGCCAAATCAAGGTTATCGGCCAAAGGTTTTACGTTATAGGAGTCGCCTGTATTTTCTTTCGAAATATAGGCACGTACCTGGAAATTATCCCCTTTTACTTCAAGGCTATGGTTCTGTACAACCACATTGTCTAATTGGATTTTATTGCCTCTTTGAAACACGCCATCCATTTTTCCTATCCTATAACTATAAGCAATTTCAACATGCTCACTAGGTCTAAAATGCAGGGCTGCATCAAACTTCAGGTTATCAACCGTAGGGCTTACCAGGTCTTTTTCCCAGTAACCGGTACGTGCCACAGTTAATGTTTGATTGGCATTGCCATTAATGGTTAAGCCTGTTACAGAAACGGTATTGCTGCCGGCAAGGGCATCATCACCATATTTGTTCCATCCGTCAAAAGCAGCATTGGCATCGCCATTCAATTCGGGAAAGGCAGGGTTTGCTGTTTTTAAATTGTTGGGGTTCTGGTCTTTTCTTGTATCGCTGAGCCAATCCGTTCCACGCAAATAATCGAAGTTTACTTTAAATGCAAATTTGTTGTTGAATGCCTTTGCATAACGGAACGCAGTTTCGGTAAGGTTGCTTAAATCCCTGCCCGTACCACCAACATGGTTCAGTCCTGTTTTTTGATACAAACTTAAACCTTGATTGGTAAACGGACTTTTTGTAATGAGGTTTGCCATGCCGTTAATGGCGTTCATGCCATACAGTGCAGATGCTGCACCAGGTGTAATTTCAACGCTCTGTATATCCAGTTCCGTAGGACCAATGGCATTGCCCAAAGGCACACCCAATGTTGCCGCCTGCATGTCAACCCCATCTACCAATTGCATGAAACGGAAGTTGTTGGGTATGTTGAAGCCCCTGGTATTGGGCACTTTAAAAGTTAGGCTGGATGTGGTCATCTGTACACCTTTCACGGTTTCCAGAGCATCGTAAAAACTTGGTGCCGGTGTTTCTTTAATGGCACGTATGTCCAGCTTTTCGATGGCTACCGGCGATTTCAGTATGCTTTCCGAAACACGGGATGCGGTTACCACCACTTCGTTGCCCAGGTAGGCCTGTGTGGCCAACGCAACTTCCAATTGCGAGGAAAGGCTTTTCACTTCAAACTCCTGTGCCTTGAAACCGATAGAAGTAAATACTAGGGTGAAGGGGATTTTTGATTTTGTTCTTAGTTTAAAATCGCCAGTGGCATTCGTTACCGTACCGGCAACTGTACCTTTTATCTGTACGCTCACATCGGGTAGGGGTTCCTTTTTTTCGTTGGTTACCTTACCGGATATTTCGATAACGGTATTATTGTCCTGTGCAAGAATGGATGTTGCCAAAAGTAGCAGTGGCAGTAAGTATAGAAATTGTTGGGTAATCTTTTTCATGATTGTATTGTAAACAGTTATAATTTTTGGTAACGGGCAGCAAGGTCACTATTGGGCACCAGTTGCGTCGCACCCATGTGCAATAGAACGCTACCAGACAGCCACATTATAAATAGCAACCTATAAGTTTTGTAATCAACTCAACATCGGGCAGCATGAAATGGAAACAGCAACATAAGGTGGGAACTACTTTGTTGTACAGAAAATTGTTTGTTCGTTAATTGATCCGATTGTGCTTTCATATTGCAAATGTATGGATAAACTTTATTAGTCTACAAAATTAGTAGGGTTTTATTTTAAAAAAATATTTTCCTTTGTTTTACCAATGCTTGCGATTGTCAAGAAGTAAAGCTTGGCCTAATAAAACCTTACTACATTACACTTATTTGCTGTATCACGTTATTGACATTGCTTTACCATGCTGAACAACGCATTGGCGTACATGGGTGCGACGCCAGTAAAGTTGATGGTTGCACTGTTGTTGGCAACCAAAGAAAAAATGTGATGTGTGAAGATTGCAGTTGTTACAGTTTGCCGATTACTTTGTACAGGGTGAATATGCTTGTAGCAATAACAAGTACACCAACCGAAAGATAGGTTGTTTTAATGGGCAGCCTGCCTACAAGCCTTGCTGCTATTGGGCCGGCAACAACGCCACCCATAATAAGCCCCAGCACATCCATAATGGGCAAATGCTTTAGCAGTATAAAAAATGTAATGGCACTTGCCAGTACCACAAAAAATTCGGCCAGGCAAACCGAGCCAATAACATAGCGGGGGCTTCGTCTTTTTGCAATCAATGTGCTTGTTACCAATGCACCCCAGCCACCACCTGCAAATGCATCCATTAACCCACCAACAGTTGCCAACCAGCCTGCACGTTTTACCTTATCGCTCTGGCTTTTTTTCTTGTAGGCTTTACGGATAATGAAATAACCCAGATAGCAAGTATATATAGATAGCGGAATGCGTACCCAAGAAAAATTTTTGTCGTGTGCCCATACGGCCAAAGCCGCACCAGCAATGGCACCAATAATGCCGGGCCATACCAATGTGCCAAATAGTTTTTTGTTGATGTTGCCAAAACGGTGGTGGCTGAAACCCGCAACACCACTGGAGAAAACCCTGGCAGAGTGAACACGGCTACTAACGATTGCTGGCGGCACACCAATAGCCAGTAAGAAGGTAGTTGATATAGTACCATAACCCATGCCCATTGACCCATCAACCATTTGTGCAAGAAAGCCAGTAAGTAGCATAAGTAAGAAAGTATGCGTATCAATGGTGTTAATGATAGCTTTCCCATTATCTAACAAAGTACCAAAAGGCACATACGATAACAGTGCATGCGAAACCAGTATCACTACAAAACCCAGTAAACTCCACAACACAATTCTTGGCCACTTTTTCTGTTCATCTCTTGATGTTACTTGCAGATTGGACTGTTTTGATACCAGCACTTTTGTGAGTTCGTTCAATTGTTTAACTTTCTCATCAAAATCACCACTGATATTGTTGCGTATAGATTGCATGTTGTTGAGCACATCATCCAATTCGTTTGGTATCAAATCTGTAATAACTTCTTTAACACGTTTGGCAATGGTGGGCGATTTACCATTGGTAGATATAGCAATTTTGAGGTTGCCTTTTCTTACGATGGAGCTTAAATAGAAATCGCATAGCTCGGGCTTGTCTGCCGCATTTACCAAAATACCCTTGCTTCTTGCATCGGCAACTATCTGTGTACTTATTGCAGTATCGTTAATTGCTATAACCGCTATATCAATATTGTCAAAATCATCAATGCTGTAAGGCTTTTGTATAAGCTGTATATTAGGATATTCTTTAGCAAGCAGTTGAATGTTGCTGCTGATTTCTTTTGCTACCAGTTTGATATTTGTTGCAGGCGAGTTATTGATAACTGCCTGGAGTTTCTCCATGCCAACATGACCACCGCCTACAATAAGTAAGCGTAGGTTTTCAAGTTTCAAGAAAACGGGGAAAAGCTGATTACTTTCCACTGAAGTAGTTGACATAGTGTGCGAATATACAATACCCTACTAATTTAGAAGACTAATTAATACATAATTTTCTCTATCCATTCTTTTGCGTTTCTGGAAGCATAGGAAATGATCATGTTGGCACCACTACGCGTTAATGCCGTCCACACTTCGGTATGTGCAGCTTCACGCTGCATAAAGCCTTGTTGCACCATTGCTTCAATAGCTGCATACTCACCGCTTACATGATAAGCAGCTAAAGGTTTTAAAGTTTGTTGTTTCAGAGCAGCAATAATATCTGTATACAAACCCGCAGGTTTTACCATTAAAATATCTGCACCTTGTTGTGCATCACGCAGGCTGCTTGCAATGGCATCATTGATATTGAAAGGTGAAATCTGGTAACTCTTTCTATTTTGAATACCATGTGTATTGGGTGCCGAATTACATGCATCGCGGAAAGGGCCGTATAGTTGTGATGAGAATTTTGCAGCATAACTCATAATGCTTACATCATCAAAGTTCAGGGCATTCAATATATTTCGTATGGCTGCAATACGACCGTCCATCATATCGCTTGGTGCTATACAGTCGCTACCGGCATTGGCCAGTTCAGCAGCGTATTTGCTTAATACATCAACCGTTTTATTATTGAGCAATTTTGAATGGTCGTTATTTAAGATACCGCAATGCCCATGTGTGGTGTAACTGCACAAACAAACATCTGTTGCTAACCAAATATCGTTTCCAAAGTTTTCTTTAATTGCTTTTACGACATTGGCAGCAAATGAAAAATTGAAATTGTTGGCTACTTTATTTGCAGGAACGGGAAACAATAAAAATTTACTTATACCATTTTGTAGATCATTTTCAATGGTATGCAGAACAGAATTGATGGTTTCTGATTGAACACCATGTAAGCCATTCAATGCTACTGGTTCATGCAATACTTCATTTACAAACAATGGCTGAATAAAGCTCTTATATGAAAGATGCACAGTAGCCGTCAATTCACGTATATGTGCATCTGTACGCAGCCTGCGTTGCGTAAGCGGGTAGTTTATTTTTTCCATTGGATGAATGATTTAATATTGGGAAATACAACTGGGTTGATACCTGCTTCCTTTAATAGTGTTGCTGTTTCGCCAGATGGGCAGCAATGCACAATATCTTCTTTAATGATTGATTGATATTGTTGGTACTGATAAAAGCTTGTCCAGAAAATAGTATTTGCATTTGCTATTGTATGTTGCGTTGCTTCCGCTGCCTGCATCAACAGTTTATAAGAAGCAATAGCCTGCCAACCTTTCTTCTTCCAACTGGTTGCCCCTTGTTCGCTTGTTAGGATGCAGATATTTTGTTGATCAATTTTTATCAACGGCATTTGCCAGGCTTTTTGTAGAAACTCCAAACCAAATGCATCACCGCAACCCGCAACCCAAATGTGCTGCTTTGCCAATTGGAACCAGGTTTTTGTACCTGCAGCCCAAATATTCTTTGTCTGCAGTTGATGAATCAACTGTTCATTGTTCACCGCTTTATAATTGGCTATGTACACAGTAGCCTGTTCAATATGTATCGGTTCATCAAAATAATGATACGAAAAAAAACTGCCCATATAATCTGTAGTGCTAAACAAGGTTGGGTCTTTTTCTATAGTTGGCAAACTGTACCAATTAGAAAATGCTGCTCCTTTTTCATTTGTCCCTGCAGCATATACCACTGTTTTATCAGTATCATATTCAATAGTTGTAACGCCAAATTTTTGCAGGCAGCCGGTACCGTAAGTCAATGCTACTTTTTTTTCTGTAATACAATCCTGCATGAGCTTTGGATTGTTGATTGCTTCAATCACTTTTATTGCATTGCTGTTTGAATGATGGGCTTCTGCAACAATCGCTCCTTGGCAAGGTGCGGGTACGCATTCAATTAATGGAAGGAACATCAATTTTTTATCTGCCAATAATGCTTTGATTGAACCAGCATCCTGTTTACTATCCAGCAACCTGTTGATGCCTGCTGTTGCCAAAATGATGGCATCGTATTCGCCTGCATCCAGTTTACGCAAGCGTGTGTCTACATTACCACGGATGATTTTTGTTTCAATAGAAAAATCATTACTCCATTGTGGCAATGCTTTTCTCAAAAAACCGATGGCCATTTCTTCCCTTCGTGGGGAACAGGTACCGATGATAATCGTTTGCCCTTGTTTGATCTTTTCTTCTACTGTTGCATTAAAGATGGCAACATCCCTGGTATCGTCCCTTTCAACAATGGCAAATGTATTGTCACCAAAAAAATGGCTGCCGCTCATGTCTTTTAATGAATGCACGGCTATATCTGCTTCTCCATTTTGTAATGCATCAAAAATATCTTGTGTAAAAAAATCGGAGCCTTCAACAGTTTGTAAGGGAATGTTCTGCAACTGGTCGCCACGGCTTTCCCTTGGCAACAGTTCCACTTGTATATCAGGAAAAACAGCTTCTATTTTACGCTTCGTCTTCTCCATCTGCAACAGTGATAGCCTCGATGCCCTGCCTGTTATGCGTATCTTTTCCATACAGCAATTTTTTGAGGCTATACGCCAAGTGATGAATATGTTTCGGTTGGTGTTTTGCCGTTACAATAATGCGTAAACACTCTTCCCCTTTAGCTACAGTAGGGAAATTGATCGGTTGAAGATATACGCCTTGCAATTGCAAGAGACCATCTGCCAATTGCTTGCAACGTTTTGCCTCGCCAATATGTATGCGGGTTATATGCGATTGATTGGGTGTATATGCAACACCGTTTTCATGTAACACATTCCTCAATAAAATAACATTGTCATGAAACGCTTTGCGATACAATGCATTTTGTTGAATGAGCTGGATGCTCTTGTTTGCAGCGGCACAAATGGCTGGTGGCAATGATGTAGTAAAGATGAAACCGCTGCCAAAGCTCCTGATAAAATCAATAACCGTTTTTGATGCGGCAATATAACCACCAAAAACACCAATGGCTTTTGATAAAGTGCCGTTTACAATATCAACTTCTTCTTGCAAGCTTTCTTGTTCAAAAATGCCTGCACCTGTTGGGCCATATAAACCAACTGCATGTACTTCGTCTACATAAGTCAATGCATTGTATTGCTTGGCCAGTGCTATGATTTCTTTTGCGTTGGCAATGGTGCCGGCCATGGAGTACACAGATTCGAATACAATTATTTTAGGCTGGCTGTAGGGAATGCTTTGCAGTATTTCTTCCAGCTGTTGTACATCGTTGTGCCTATAAATTTTCTTTTCGTTGCCTGCGGCTTTCATGCCTTCGATAATGCTTGCATGATTGTATTCATCCGAAATAAAAACAAGCCCATTAATATGTTTACCCAAAGTTTGCAGTGTACTTGCATTGGCCTGGTACGCCCCATTGAACAGCAATGCGGCTTCTTTTTTGTGCCAGGCAGCCAATGTGTTTTCGAGTTCTATATGATGGATAGTGGTGCCCGAAATATTTCTTGTGCCGCTGCTGCCTGTGCCACTTCTGTGCGAAACAAAACTCAACTTGGCTATTACATCTTCGTGTGTACTCATGCATAGGTAGTCGTTGCTGCACCAGTTGATGGCGGAGCGCTGGACACCTTCGTTGTTCTTGTAGTAGAAGTTGGGAAAGTGCTGTGCACTTTTGTTTACTTCCAAAAAATGGCGGTAGGAACCTTGTTGCTTAAGGCTATCCAGTTTCTGTTGAAGTATGTTGTTGTAGTTGATCATTTTGTTTTGTTTTTGGGGACACGGATTACACGGTTTGGATGGATACCCACTGATTTATTTTGCTTTGCAAAATGGTTGGATTTTTATGCTTTGCATTAAGTCCAATTATGTTTTGTTGTTGATGTCCCGATAGCTATCGGGAGCGACTCCATTGCAGTTGATTTATGTTGTATAGCTGGTTACAAAAAGACCCATCCCATTATCATTCTGTTCACCTGTTGTGTACGTTGCCCCTCCGAGGAGGGGATGGTCATTGTATTAACATGGAGATCTTACACCAATTGCTTTCGTTTGGTGAAGTCACCAAATTTTTCATTGCTGTTCCTTTCATTTTTAAATGATAGAAATAAATTATCCAACTCATGCAACAAACCATCTTCATCGAGATGCTCTTTGTATGTTTTGTTTAAACGGTAGCCTTCATAATCGCCGCCGAGCTGCAGGTTGTATTTACCAGCGGCCGTGCCAATAAAGCCGATCTCTGAAATGGCCGAACGTCCGCAGCCATTGGGGCAGCCTGTCATGCGGGTAATGATTTCTTCGTCCTGCAATTGATGTTTGGTCAGCAATGGTTCTATCTTATCAATCAATGTTGGCAGGTAACGTTGTGCTTCTGCCAAAGCCAAAGGGCAAGTGGGCAACGCAACACAGGCCATTGCATTTTTACGCAGACCAAATGCATTGTTGGTATGCTCAATGATTCTATATTTTTCTAGAATGTCGTTGATAGTATTTTTATCTGCAGGCTGCACATCGGTCAAGATAACATTCTGGTTGCCGGTAAAACGGAAATTTGCTTTACCTGTTTCAGCAAGTTCCAGTAATGCAGTTTTCAATGCAAGCTGCTCATCATCCAGCACCCTGCCGTTCTCTACAAACACAGTGTAGTGCCATAAACCTTTATCGCATTGCTTCCAACCATAATAGTCTGTACGTTCGGTAAAAACATAGGGCCTTTCATTTTCCAAAACAAAACCGATGCGTTTGTTGAGTTCGGCTTTAAAAGCTTCGATGCCCATGTTGTCGATAGTGTATTTTAACCTTGCCAATTTTCTGTCGCTGCGGTTACCATGATCACGTTGAATGGTAATGATCTCATATACTGCTTTGAACAGCTTTTCTTTGGTATCTGTAAAACCGATAACCGTTGCAGCCCTTGGATAAGTAGCAGCATTGCCATGTGTGGCAGACAATCCACCACCAACAGCAATGTTGAAGCCTTCCAGTTTTCCGTTGTTGATGATGGCTATTAAACCAATATCGTTTGCAAAAACATCTACATCATTATTGGGCGGAATGGCGATGGCTATTTTGAATTTACGGGGTAAATATCTATCCTGGTACAATGGATCTTCCTCGCTATGTTCAGCCAGCTTTTCTTCATCTAACCAGATGCTGTAATAGCTTCTTGTTTTGGGCAACAGCAGTTTACTTATTTCATCTGCATAAGCATAGATCTCATCATGCAAAGAAGATTGCTTGGGGTTGGGCGAGCACAGTACATTCCTGTTTACATCGCCGCAGGCCGCAATGCTATCCAGTTTCAATGTATTGAATGCTTGTATAGTTGGCTTGATGTGGCTCTTTACAATACCATGCAATTGCACGGTTTGCCGTGTAGTAATTTTTATAACGCCCGTTGAATGTTCACCAGCAATGTGGTGCAAGCCAACCCATTGTTGCGGTGTCAAAAATCCACCGGGCAAACGCAGGCGTATCATGAAGGAGTATAACCATTCCAGTTTTTTTGCGGAACGTTCTTCTCTTCTATCACGATCGTCTTGCTGATAAAGGCCATGAAATTTTATGAGCGACTGATCGTCTTCACGCAAAGAGCCTGTAATACTGTCTTGCAGGCTTTCTTTTAAAGTGCCACGTAAACCATCGCTACTGGTTTTTATTTTTTCTACGTGTGATAGTTTCTTTTCGTTGCTCATTTAATACTATGTTTAAGGTTTGAAGTTTAATGTTTAAGGTTGTTTGCATGTTATGAACATTAAACTTTTAACCTTAGACTTTTAACTGCTAGTACACTTCCTTCTGGTAACGGCCTTCTTTTTTCAATTGCTCCCAATAGGCTTTTGCTTCTTCGCTTGTTTTGTTGCCGTATTGTTCAAACAAGTCAAGCAAAGATTTTTCAACGTCATTGCTCATGGGGTGTTTGGTGCCGCTTAAATAAATGCTGGCACCGTTTTCAATCCATGAAAAAAGCTCTTTGCCTTGCTCCAGCATTTTATGTTGCACATATACTTTTTCTTTTTGGTCACGTGAAAAAGCAAGGCTGATATTATGCAGTACCTCTGTCTGCAAATGGTTCTGCAATTCTGTTTGATATAGAAAGTCTTTTTGAAAATGTTGCTCACCAAAAAACAGCCAGTTCTTTCCTGTAGCCCCTGTGGCATCACGTTCTGCAAGGAAGGAACGGAAAGGTGCAATACCAGTGCCTGGGCCAATCATGATAATATCTTTTTCAGGAGCGGCCAATTTAAAATGCTTGTTCTTGTGTATGTAGAAGTTGATGGGCGTATCCAGTTCCGCATCACCTAAAAAATTACTGCATAAGCCATAGCGTTTGTCTTCATGTGAAATAAATTCATCCCTGCGAACCGTAATATGTATTTCTGTTTCATGCACTTTGGGCGATGAAGAAATGGTATATAAACGTGGGGCAATGGGCGATAGCATCTTGATCACTTCAATAAACTGCCCTTCATTTTTTACGGGATAATTTTTGATCAGATCAATCAGGTCTACCCTTGTATCGGGAATATCCTGCTCAACAATGGCTGCATATTTTTTAATGGAGGAGCTTAAGAGGTAGCATATGTTTAGATTGTTGATCAACAAGTCTCTTGCAGTACCCGTATGTTTGGCGGTAACTATTTCTGCCAAAGGATGCGTACCTGTTAAAGCCAATAATGTATCTACAATAAAATCTTTGTTGTTGGGAATAATGGCCAACGCATCGCCTGCCTCATAGTCTATGGTTTCTGCTGTTGCAATTTCAATATGATAGGTTTCTTTGTTGGAACCTTTATCGTTTAAGTTGATGTTTGTAATGATCGTACCATTATAAATTTTCTTGCCTGCTTTTTTTGCGATGGGTTCTGCTATTGAAACTTGTTCAGGAGCATTGGTAGCTGATTGCTGCAAATAGTTCAACACTTTGTCAAACCATTGTTTGGCATTGACTTCATAATCCACATCACATCTTTGCAAAGGCACAACACGGGTTGCTCCGAACTTTGCCAATTGAGCATCTACATCTTCACCAGTCTTGCAAAAGATGGGATAAGAAGTGTCGCCCAATGCCAACACGCTGAATTTGGTATTGCTTAATTGCAATTGGTTTTGATGGATATAATCGTAAAACTTCTTTGCAGATTCTGGCGGTTCGCCTTCGCCATGTGTGCTGATAACAATAAACAGATTTTCTTCTTTAGATAAATCAGTCAATCGATATTGATCAACGCCAGCAAGCTTTGCAACAATGCCTTGTTTTTTCGCAATAGCTGCAAATTGGGTAGCTAATGATTTTGAATTACCTGTTTCTGTTCCATACAACAGGGTTATTTTTTTAATGGTATTTGTATTGGCCGCAACAGAGTTGTTATTGGCTACAATGCCATTCAAATAACCATTCATCCATAGCAGTTCTTCTTTGGTAGATGAACTGATGAGTTCTTGTAACTGTTTCAATTTTGCTTCTTGCAACATGGGAACACTTGGTTTACTGACTAATTATTTTTTACCACGAAGACACTAAGGACACTAAGTATCAAGATGCAGTAGTATTTCTTTGTGTACTTTGTGTCTTTGTGGTTATTGATTTTATTGTCTACACCAGTTCATTAAACACACTTCCTGCTTCTGTTGGCTGCAACCACTTAAAACGCTGGTGCAGGTTTACCACATTGCCAATAATTACTAATGATGGTGAACTAAACTGCTTGCCTTTAAAATCCCTCTCACAATCTTTCAATGTTGTTATATGAATTTGTTGATGTATAGTGGTTGCCTGTTCTATCAACGCTAAAGGTGTATTGGGCTTTTTTGTGAAACGCAACAGTATCTCTGCAAGCCCGGTTACATTTTTTGCAGCCATATAAAACACGAGCGTATCGTTGCAAGTAGCAAACTGTCTCCAGGATTCTGGGGCATAACTGCTATTGGGGTTATAAGTTAAAAACTGTACACCTTGTGCATGGCCCCTTGCTGTTAACGGAATACCTGTATAAGCCGAAGCACCAGATGCTGCTGTTATTCCAGGAATTATTTCAAAGTCAATATTATGTTCTTCTACCGCTATCAGTTCATCCAATACATTGCTAAAAAAGGCAACATCGCCACCTTTTAAACGAAGCACATTTTTACCTTGCAAAGCATGTTCAACAATCAGGTTGCTGATTTCTTCCTGCGACAAAGAAGCATCGTTGTAGCCTTGCTTGCCTGTAGCAATAACGGTTGCATCTTTATTGGCAAACAGCGATATGATCTCAGGGTTCACCAACCTGTCGGCCAGTATCACTTCTGCTTCTGCAAGCCTGTGTTGCAGTTTTACCGTTATCAGTTCTGCATCGCCAGGGCCTGCCCCAGCCAATACTACTTTTCCTTTTGTCGTGCTCATTATTCTACAATTTTGATAGAGTAATTGAATAAAATTTTCCCTTTCGACAATCCCGATAATTATCGAGACAACCTGATATGCTATCCGTTAATTTGTTTACTGAAATAAAACAGCAGCTACTGTGCTATGGCTTGTTTCATCAATTAAAATGGCACTTCCGTTGGCACGCAGCTTTGTATAACTATCGTACACCAATGGTGATGCGGTTTTAATGGTTGCTTTTACCACTTCATTCAACTTTACATTGCCTTCAACGGGTTGTTGCTGCAATGTGTTTACATCCAGTTTATATTCCACTTGCTTGATCACGCTGCGTATCAACCTGCTGTTGTGTTGCAGGTAATATTTGTTGCCCGTTTGCAAAGGCTTATCATCAAGCCAACATAACAGCACTTCCACTTCATTGGTTGTTTGCGGCTGGTTGTTGGTTTGTACAATGCTATCGCCACGGCTTATATCAATATCATTGGCCAACAAAATGGTTGCACTTTGCGGGGCAAAAATTTCTTCTACCTCTTCACCAGCAACCTCCAGTTTGGCAATCGTTGTTTCAATACCTGCAGGCAGTACCGTTACGGCATCGCCTTTTTTGTACACACCACTTATTACTTTACCGGCATAGCCACGATAGTCGTGCAGGTCATCGGTTTGCGGACGTATCACAAACTGTACTTGAAACCTAGGGTCAGTTAAATTAATGTCGCTATCTACTGGTACATCTTCCAAAATCTCCAACAATGGTTTGCCCTCGTACCAATCCATACTGGTAGATGCATCTACAATATTGTCACCCTGCAATGCACTGATGGGTATATAAGTTACATCGTTCAAGCCGAGTTGCTTGGCCACAGCTGCATAATCAATCACAATATTGTTGTACACATCCTGCGAAAAATCTACCAGGTCCATTTTATTGATGGCCACTACTACATGTGGAATTTTCAACAAGGAAGCAATGATGCTATGCCTTCTTGTCTGTTCAACAACACCTTGCCTTGCATCAACTAGTACAATAATCAGGTTGGCGTTAGATGCACCTGTTATCATGTTGCGTGTGTACTGCACATGACCTGGGGCATCGGCTATAATGAACTTTCTTTTTGGCGTAGAAAAGTAACGGTAGGCTACATCAATGGTAATGCCTTGTTCACGCTCTGCACGTAGGCCATCGGTCAATAAAGCCAAGTCAATAGGACCGGCCTCTTTGTTTTTTGATTGTTTTTCCAATTGCTCTAACTGGTCAATCAAAATATTTTTACTGTCGTACAGCAAACGGCCAATCAATGTGCTTTTGCCATCATCTACACTACCTGCTGTTATGAATCTTAGAATGTCCATAGCCCCGAACCCCTAAAGGGGGATTTTGTTTTTCGTTATTAAATGTCTTTCAACTTTTAAAAGAAAAAAGCTTATATCACTAACTTTTGTATTTCAATTGAACTTCTGTTGCGTCGCACCCTTGTACTGAAGAATATAACTGAACTTTTCCCACTATTTTTTACTCCCCTTCAGGGGATGGGGGCTTAAAAATACCCGTTCTTCTTCCTGTCTTCCATGGCAGCTTCGGTAACCTTGTCATCAATCCTTGTCTCGCCACGTTCGCTGATTTTTGCTGCCGTAATTTCATTGATCACTTCATCCAATGTTGCTGCAGCAGATTCAACAGCAGCCGTACAGGTCATATCGCCCACTGTTCTGTAACGCACTTGTTTGGTTACTACTGCATCGCCTTCTTCTAATGTTACATAAGGCGACATCGCTACCAGTTGGCCATCGTGTACAATCACTTCCCTTTCGTGGGCAAAGTAGATAGATGGCAATGCAATGTTTTCTTTTTTGATATAGTTCCAGATATCCAGTTCTGTCCAGTTGCTGATGGGGAACACACGCACATTTTCACCTTTGTTGATGCGGCCATTGTAAATGTTCCATAGTTCAGGTCTTTGCAGTTTCGGGTTCCATTGGCCAAAATCGTCACGTACAGAAAATATCCTTTCCTTGGCCCTTGCTTTTTCCTCGTCACGCCTGGCACCACCAATACATGCATCAAATTTGAATTCCTCAATCGTATCAAGTAAGGTATAGGTCTGCAACCAGTTACGACTAGGGAACTTGCCTTTAGGTTCAGTCAGGTTTTTTGCCTTGATGGTATCTTCTACTTTACGCACAATCAATGTGGCATTCACTTTCGCTGCCATAGCATCCCTATAGTCCAATGCCTCTTGAAAATTATGGCCTGTATCTATATGCACCAACGGAAAAGGTATCTTGCCCGGGGCAAAAGCCTTGCGTGCCAGGTGCACCAATGTAATGGAATCCTTACCGCCACTAAACAGCAGGGCAGGCTTTTCAAACTGGGCTGCTATTTCACGGAAAATGTGGATGCTCTCCGCTTCCAGTTGCTCCAAATAATCTAAGCCCCTAACCCTTAAAGGGGAATTGTTTTTCTGTGTTAAATGTTCACTCATAATTAACCTATTCATTAACCCACTATTTTAGTAGGCTTCTCTTTCAAAAATTTTTACTGCGCCACTGCAGGTGTATGCACATGCAAGCCACATTCTTTTTTGTCTGCATCTTCCCACCACCAACGGCCTGCCCTGAAATCGTCGCCGGGCTTTATGGCACGCGTGCAAGGTTGGCAGCCAATACTTACAAAACCCTTATCATGTAGAGGGTTGTAAGGTACATTATTCGCTGCAATAAAATCGGTTACCTGCTGGGTTGTCCAATGCAGTAACGGATGGTATTTGATAATGTTGTTTACTGCATCATATTCCACCTGTGGCATATCGTGCCTGCCATTGCTATGCTCTGCACGTATGCCGGTAATCCAAATTTCCTTACCCTTTAATGCACGTTGCAATGGTTCTACTTTGCGTAAGTAGCAACATTGTTTACGGTTATCTATTGATTCGTAAAAACTATTGGGCCCTTTATCTGCAATAAACGCTTGTAATGAAATAGCATCGGGATAGTATGCCGTAATTTTTTTCTGGTACATATCAACCGTTCTGCTCCAGGTGCTGTAGGTTTCTGTAAACAGCCTTCCGGTGTCTAACGTAAACACATCAACAGGCAGGTTGTTCTTGAAAATGATGTGACCAATGGCCTGGTCTTCCCAACTGAAACTGGTAGAAAAAGTAACCTTACCTGCATACGCAACAGCAATGTTGGCAATGCTTTCAGCAATATTTGCCTCATTTACAAGTTGTGCTACCGCTGCTATGTTTTTTTGTGTTGTTTCCAAAATAAATGATGCTTAGAAGATAAAGAAATTGGGGGAATGCTACTTTGCAAGTTCTGTTATTGGCAACAGAAGCAGCAAATAAATTTCATGGTATGCATCATTGTAAAATTCATTGTCCTACTAAATTGGTAGGTAAAAGTAAAGGTTATTCTATAAAAATGGTGGACTTTAATAAAAATATTTGAAAAAAATTTCAGTACACAATCTTGTACAAACCAATGCTAACAATTGTTTGCAAGTTTTATGCGTCAAAAAATACAAACAAACCTATTGATTACTATAGCAATAAGCAACTATTGCTGCTAATGCGTTGCGGCGGGTTGATGTTGTGCTTTCTTTTTGCTTTGCAACAGTTGCACAGCTTCTATCATCAACAAAGTAAACTGGTAAAAGAAAATCAGGTTTTCCCGCTCTACCCCTTTTTGCATGGGCACTTCTTCATTTTTGGTAATGCTGGCAAATAGCATTGTCCATAAATCTTTATTAACGGTTTGCATACTGAAACAGGTAAAATATTCCTCTACAATTTCCCATGCTGCTTTTTTGTTTTGACATGCATGGAGTTTTTGATGAAGGGTGAGCATGGGTTCGAGAAGAGTGGATGAAATATTCATAAAATGACGTTTTGTGAAACAAATATAACACAAAATATCATTGATATAATATTTTATGTTACTAAAATGCTATTATACATTATTTATTGCCGAAAAACTCCTAAAAAACCTTTTTTTATATTTGATTTATGCCTTCTAAAAAGAAAATACTCTATAACAGAATAAAAGCAGTTTTAGCTGAAAAAGCTTTGACCAATAAAGCACTTGCTACAAAAATGAGGGTGGCACCTGAAACCGTTTCTAGATGGTGTACAAATGATATACAACCTTCAGTAGAAACTCTATACGAAATAGCTAGTTTTTTGGATGTGGATATAAGAGAGTTGTTAGTAGCTACAAAATGATGCAAATCAAGGAAACTATTGACATTTATGTCGCTAATTTATAATTCTTATACTTTAAAGAAAATATATGAGTGATGACACTTATAAATGTTGGGATTTGGGAATCAAATTATTCACTTCCTGTATTGCAATTTTTGCAATTTATCAATTTCGAGAAACCAAACGAAAAAGACACATTGAAATGTATTGGAAAGTGGCTGAATTGTATTACTCAAAGGAGCAAAGAAATGGAAGAGAAAAAATTGATGAACTTAGAAGAGTTATAAATGAGTGGAAAAAGGAATATTCAATGGAACAGCAAATAAATTTATATAACAAAGATTTTCACCTCTCAACTGAAAAAGTTAAAAAAGGATTTGATAAAAGCATTATTAATCGCATTAGATTTATAAATCAAGCTGGAGTTTTACTTACAAAAAAACTAATTGACAAAGACCTATTATTTGGATTAATTGGAGTTGGGTTTGAGTTTGACTATCCAATAATTATGTTCGTTATAGAAGCTCATCGAAGAATACATAACATGCCTCATATCTATAGAGAAGTTGAGACAACTTGGGAATTTTACCAAAACTGGAAGAGTAAATCAAACTAGTTCATTTAAAATAGATTGACAAAGTTTGTACTATAATAAAGAGATCATAAATTCCAATTTGCTTCTTACAATATTATACTTTTTCTAAAAATCTTTATACACTATTCTATTGTTACTACTGTGTTGCTGGCACGATTCTATAAAGGTTTTATTTCTTTATTGCTTCATCATTTCACTATTTCTTAAAATAAATTTGGTCATTCCACTTCCCCACTTATACTTTTGCACCAGTTCTTTAAACAATTACTTATCAAGAAAGGTGGAGGGATTTGCCCAATGAAACCTTTGCAACCCTTTTAGTTTAACTCGGCTAAAAGAAGGTGCAAACTCAATTCAACTGTCTATGTTTCGACAAGCTCAACATAACAATTGAAAGAGATAAGTCAGAGAAAAGTTTGAAACATACCGCTAGCAATAGCCGCACTATATCAAGCTCATCTGACTTACCAGGTGAGCTTTTTTTATGCCCACCCGGTAAGCAAGCACACATGCCCCTTGTTAAGTTTTTGTTGATGGAACATTGTTTAATCAAATCATTTCATCAAACTTAAAAACAACAAAGATGAACAGTAACAGCACTTTCAGCCAAAACACATTGCATTGCCCAACCCGTTGCCGAATGTTTATTACATAATTCGTAAGCCGTAACGGAAAATAAATTTGGTCACCAATTTTTAAACCTACTAAATTTGTAGAGTAATGCAAACCAACCGCACATACCATTTCATTTCTTGCAACATTATCTGTTGCTGTTGTATTATGCCGTAAGGCATACCTATTTTTTGTAGGCTTTACGGCTATCCACGTAACCATTTTTCCAGTAACATTCTCCATAACATTTACAAATCTTTCCGGCAATTATATGCAGGAAAACAAATAATACAACCATGAGCAACTTACGTTTTGAAACATTGCAATTACACGCTGGTCAACAAATAGACCCCACTACCAAAAGCCGTGCAGTGCCTTTATACCAAACAACATCTTATGGCTTCGACAATGCAGAACATGCAGCTAACCTGTTTGGCCTAAGGGCCTTTGGCAATATCTATACAAGGATCATGAACCCAACTACCGATGTGTTTGAACAACGCATTGCCGCATTGGAAGGTGGTGTTGCTGCATTGGCAGTAGGCAGCGGGCAGGCTGCACAGTTTATTGCACTGAACAATATTTTACAGGCTGGCGACAACTTCATCAGCACATCTTATTTATACGGCGGCACCTATAACCAGTTTAAGGTAGCTTTTAAACGTTTGGGCATTGAAACACGTTTTGCCGATAGCGATGATGTGGAAACTTTCGTTCCGTTAATTGACAAAAACACAAAAGCCATTTATTTAGAAACCATTGGCAACCCACGTTTAAATATTCCCGACTTTGAAAAGTTTGCAGCATTGGCAAAAGAATATGATCTGCCATTGATAGTTGACAACACTTTTGGTGCAGGTGGTTTCTTATTTAAACCATTGGAACATGGTGCAAACGTAGTGGTAGAAAGTGCTACCAAATGGATTGGTGGTCACGGCACAACCATTGGTGGCGTTATTGTTGACGGTGGCAACTACAATTGGGGCAATGGAAAATTTCCTCAATTTACTGAACCAAGCGAAGGTTACCATGGCCTGAAGTTTTGGGATGTTTTTGGCGAAGGCAATCCATTGGGTTTACCCAACATAGCATTTGCTATACGTGCAAGGGTGGAAGGTCTGCGTGACTTTGGTGCTGCACAATCCCCATTCAATTCTTTTTTATTGATCCAGGGTTTAGAAACATTATCACTTCGTGTGGAGCGTCATGTACAAAATGCGTTGGCATTTGCACAATGGTTAGAGCAGCATCCTAGTGTGGAGTATGTTTTGTACCCTGGTCTTGAAAGCAGTAAGTATCACATATTGGCTAAAAAATATTTGCACAATGGCTTTGGCGGTGTATTGCAGTTTGGCATTAAAGGTGGCAAAGAGAAGGCTTCGCAGTTTATAGATTCATTGAAACTGGCCAGCCATTTAGCCAATGTGGGCGATGCAAAAACATTGGTCATCCATCCTGCATCTACAACGCACGAACAATTGAGCGAAGCAGAACAAGCAGCCAGTGGTGTTGCCCCAAACCAGATACGTGTAAGTGTGGGCATTGAACATATTGAAGATATTAAAGCAGATTTTGAACAGGCATTCAACAAAGTGTTTGAGCAAGATTTAGTGCTTAGCTAAAAGAAACACGAGTTGTGAATCGCAAGTCGCTAGTCGGTCACCAACTTGCGATTCACGTTTACTAGCGATTAACGATTCTTAACGATTCACGTTCTCTACAACCAACCAAAAAGCAATCAACAAAAATGTCTTACCAAACATTTATCTATAAGGATTCATTTAAACTGGAAAGCGGCAAAACCTTACCGCAGCTGCATTTGGCCTATAACACATTTGGAAAATTAAATGCAGACAAAAGCAATGCAGTATGGGTTTTTCATGCATTAACAGCAAATAGCAATCCTGTAGAATGGTGGCCTGGTGTGGTTGGCGAGGGATGCATCATTAATCCGCAACAGCATTTTATTATTTGTGTAAACATGCCCGGAAGTTGTTACGGCAGCATTGGCCCATTGGATGTTGATCCTTTAACCGATGAACCGTATTACCACAACTTTCCATTGTTTACTACAAGGGATATGATAAGGTCTTATCAGTTACTAAAAGAGCACTTAGACATTGATAAAATATACATGGGCATTGGTGGCAGCATGGGTGGCCAACAATTATTGGAGTGGGCCATTGAACAACCAGAGTTGTTTGAATACATTGTTCCTATAGCAACCAATGCACAGCATTCGCCTTGGGGTATTGCGTTCAACAAAAGCCAACGCATGTGTATTGAAAACGATCCTACATGGAAGTTGCAACAGGCAGATGCGGGTATTGAAGGCATGAAAACAGCCAGGTCTTTGGCATTGATTTCATACAGGCATTACCAGGCATATACCGAAACGCAAACTGGCGTGGTAGATGATCGTTTACCCGTAGATGAACAAGTGTTTAAAGCCGAAACTTATCAAGCCTATCAAGGAGAAAAACTGGCCAACCGCTTCAATGCTTTTAGCTATTGGTTTTTAAGCCGGGCAATGGATACGCACAATGTTGGCCGTAACAGAAACAATGTTGTTGAAGCACTGAAACGCGTAGAGGCAAAGGCTTTGCTGATAAGCATCAAAAGCGATTTGCTTTTTCCGATTGCGGAACAGGAGTTTTTGACAGAACATATTCCCGTTGCAGAACTGGCCATTATACAATCGCATTACGGGCACGACGGTTTTTTATTGGAACACGAAAAAATAACCCAATTGCTCAAAGGCTTTTTGAAAAGGGAAAAGATTTTGAACACAGATTTTATTGATCAGATTATTAACTAACAAACAACAAGAAATGAGTACACATAAACAATTAACAATAGGCCTTTTTGGTTTTGGCGTAGTAGGCGAAGGCCTGTATAAAATATTAAAGCAAACACCTTCTTTAAATGCTAACATTAAAAAGATTGTCATTAAAAGTCCTGACAAGAAAAGAAATGCACCTGCAGAATTTTTCTCTCAACTGGCAGATGAAATTCTGAACGATGAAAGCATCAACGTAGTAGTTGAATTGATTGATGATGCAGAAGCTGCACATTATATTGTAACCACTGCATTAAAAAAAGGCAAGGCTGTTGTTAGTGCCAACAAGAAACTGATTGCAGAACATTTAGAAGAACTGCTTGCTTTGCAGCAACAATACAACGTTCCGTTTTTATACGAAGCTTCTGTTTGCGGCTCCATACCAGTCATAAGGAACCTGGAAGAATATTATGACAATGACCTCTTACAAAGTGTTAGCGGCATTGTAAACGGCAGCACCAATTTCATACTTACCAAAATATTCAATGAACAGGTAGAGTTTGTGGAAGCTTTGTTGCAGGCACAACAATTGGGTTTTGCAGAAAGCAATCCCAGCCTGGATGTATTGGGTATTGATGCCGTAAACAAACTGGCTATACTATTGGTTCATGCGTATGGTATTGTTTCCAATCCAAAAAAACTGTTGCATAGCGGTATCCAAAATATCCAATTGACAGATGCCAAAGTTGCCGCAGAAAAAGATTACCAGATAAAACTGGTTGCCAAATCTGCCAAGTTAAAGAACGGAAAAATTGCAGCCTATGTATTGCCGCAATTTGTTACAGCAGATACACAATTGTATAATGTGGCCAACGAATACAATGGTGTGGTAATTGAAAGCGGCTTTGCCGATAAGCAGTTTTTCTATGGTAAAGGTGCCGGCAGCTTCCCAACCGCATCTGCTGTGTTAAGCGATATATCTGCGTTGCGTTACGAATATAAATACGAGTACAAGAAAAAGTACCACCACGAGGCAGCTGAAATAAGCAACAATTATTATTTAAAAGTGTATGTAAGTTTCGACAACATTAACCACATTCACAAAGATGAATTTGAATGGATTGAAGAATACCATGGTGGCCAACAAAGAAGTTATTTTATTGGTGTGATACATGCAGAAAAGCTACTGGCAAGCGACTGGTGGAAACAGCATAGCGTATCGTTGATACTGGCACCGGAACCCATTATTGAAAGTATAGAACTGCGTAGCGTACAAAAAAGAAGTTTGGAACTGGCAGGTGTGGTGTAAAAATAAAGTTGTGTTGTGCCACATCTTTAAGAGTGTGGCACAACACAACTTTATACAGGTCTCATAACTTGTATTTGTTTTTTGGTTGAAAACCCTGCTGTTCCCAGCGGGGTTTATTTTTAAGACACTGTATTATCTTCTGCTTCTGTAAATGTATTGGTATCTTTCTTTTTAAAGAATTTTTTTATGGCATAACCGATACCTACAAATCCCGCTGCTATTAGCTTCCAGAATTTCAGCAGCAAGGCAAGAAAACCAACTTTAGTCAAGATCTTTCCCGCAACCAATCCACCAATGGTATAGGCAGCAATCTTATCGCCATTGCTGGAGCTATAATCCGCATAACGGTTACCATCTGTAAACTCCGCCATGTTCAATACCTTATCAATGTTCTGTTGCACTAATGGCAACTCGCTCATAGAGGCAATGGCATTTAAAGAAAGTACACCTTTTCTTCCCAATACCCTTACATCATAGTTCAATGTATTGGATTCCTGGCTGCCAAATTTCAGGTTCTTTGCCCAGTGCAATACTTTACGTTTGCTGTCATAATAAGGTTTCTGGGCCCAGCCTACAATATGTATCGGTTCATAGCCCATTGCTGCACGGCTCCTGTTGCTTTCGGCTTCGCTGTCCTGCCACTCCTTTAGCATTTTATCGTAATTCACATCGTTGGCATCTCCATCTTTCACATAACCCATGTCATCAAAAGATACAACAAATGCAAAACTGCTATCACTAAACGGGTCCGATGCTGCAGGTATGATCATGCCGATAACATCATCCCGTTCGGGGTTGCCCCATACTTTCGACAATACAAAACGGCTCTGTGCCGCATTCAAAAATTTGAACCCGGTAGGTATGTTCAGTTTGGCAAACCCGCCATCCAGGTTAATGGTACCTGTCTCATATTTCATGGCAGTAATAACAGAATCCCTGAATTTCAGCATGTGCACCAGTTCAACCGTGGCAGAGTCAACAGGTTCATCCTTTGTTTTCTTTTTACTTTTGTCTTTATCGGCGTGGGCAGTAAGCACAATAAAAGAAATGCTGAGAACCAGCAATAGACATTTTTTCATGGAGAAGTTAGTTTTGGGTTTATATTCAAATTTGTTTGTTTATATGCACCTAAAAAAATAATTTTCGTTTTTTGGAAAGAAAAATTTGGAAATTAGATGTATATACATGTATATTTGCTTTGTAAATGAAATTGGAACAAGCCATACAGAGCAATAAATTTAAGAACGAAGTGCAGAAAGCAAGTCTGAACATTATGTATACAGCTTGGTGGTTAAAAACATTGAGCTGTAGGGAACTGAAGGAGTTTGGGTTGACACATGAGCAGTACAATGTATTGCGTATCATGAAAGGTAAACATCCCGAACAAATGTGTGTAAAGGATATTGCCGGACGCATGATTGAGAAAAACTCAAACGTACCAAGGATCCTGGACCGGTTGGAAGACAAGAAACTAATTAAACGCACACAGGGGGAAGCCGATGCAAGACAAACCGTAATGAGCCTTACACAGGCAGGCATTGCTGTTCTGGAAGCAAGCACAGTTAAGATAAACGACGTAATGGAAGGAACAATGACCATTAGCAACCACGATGCCGAAACATTGAACAACCTGCTTGAAAAAGTAAGGGAAAAAGAAAGCTGATTTTTTTTGATAAAATACATGTATATACACGTAATTTTTAACTACTAAAAACAAACAAACATGAAAACGATCATACACAAAGCAGATACCAGGGGCCATGCAAACCATGGCTGGTTAAACAGCTATCACACATTCAGCTTTGCTGGATACCACAACGAAGAAAGACACAATTTTGGCCTGTTAAGGGTATTGAACGATGATACCGTAGCCTCAGGTATGGGCTTTGGCAAGCATCCGCACGATAATATGGAGATTGTTTCCATACCATTATCTGGCGACCTGCACCATGAAGACAGTACGGGACGTGACAAAATAATCAAACAGGGCGATGTACAGATCATGAGTGCCGGTAGCGGTATTGCACACAGCGAAAAAAACGCCAACCACGATAAAGAAGTAAAATTCTTACAGATCTGGGTCTTCCCTAAACAACGTAACATAGACCCACGTTACGATCAAAAAACATTTGCTCCGGAAGACAGGCACAACCAACTGTTAACCGTTGTTGCACCAGATGATGAGAAAGCAGTTTGGATAAATCAAGATGCATGGTTCACTTTGGGCAACCTTGGCAAAGGGTTTGAAACATCTTACCAATTGCACAAAAAAGAAAGTGGTGTATATGCTTTTGTAATTAAAGGCGATGTAACCATAAATGGCATTGCATTAAATGAACGGGATGGTTTAGGTATTACCGAAACAGAAACGCTGAACATTACAGCAGATAACGATACGGAATTATTATTGATAGAAGTTCCGATGAAAATGTAAACAAAAGCAGTTCGCTTTATTGAAGTGAACCGCTCTTAAAAAAAGGAAAGCAACATGAAAACAGTACAACAAATAATAAAAGGCCATCCAATAAATGTGGGCAGTATACAGGTGCAGGAACTGTTGCCCAATAATGGCGAATTTTTCAGTCCGTTTCTTGTGTTCCATCACGGCAAAGCTGTGGCTGAAAAAAACATTCCCGTGCACCAACAAGGTGTTGGCCCGCACCCGCACCGTGGGTTCTCGCCTGTAAGCTTTATCTACAAAGGTGGTGTGCACCATCAAGATAGCCGTGGCAACAACCATGTGGTATATGCAGGTGGCACACAATGGACGAGTGCTGGCATGGGCATTATACACAGCGAGCGTATGCCAGTAGATATTTTTGACCATGGTGGCGAGCAGGAACTGTTGCAGGTTTGGGTAAATACACCCGCTGCCCATAAAATGGACCAGCCAAAATATTACCCTGCCAGTGCAGCTGAAACGCCTACCATTGTTAGCGAAGACGGATTGATAACCATCCGTGTTCCTACAGGTACCATAAACAATACAAAAGGCATCATACCTACATTTACCGATGTAACCACTGCAATGGGCGAAGCAAAAACCGGTGGCAGTTTCACATTCAACTTCCCTGCTGCACACAATACTTTATTGTATGTGTTAAACGGCGAATTGATGGTGAATGGCAAAGAACAACTAAGCACCAAACAAATGGCGTTGTTTAGCAACGATGGCGATTCTTTCTCCATCGAAGCAACTACTGACACACAATTTTTTGTAGGCAGCGGCCAACCAATCAATGAACCTATTGCCACACATGGGCCATTTGTAATGAGTACACAAACAGAGATCATGGAAGCATTCAAAGATTACCAAATGGGCAAAATGGGTGTGCTTATTGAAGAAATTCCGGTAACAGCATAGCGATTCGCTTTCTTGTAGTGGGTAACCCTTTACAAAAAGATTATGTTACAAACTAAGGAATATACTTGAACTTTATTGGCGTCGCACCCATCAGCAAACGAATATTGCCGAACTTATTAAGCGTAAAAAATAAACAATCATTTCATAACACCCTCCATTATAACACCCCTTTAGGGGATGGGGGCAAAACTTAAACACCATGTCAACCTACAAAATTGATGCAGCACACAGTGAAATTACTTTTAAAGTAAAACACTTAATGATTACCAATGTAACGGGCAGCTTTACCAAATTTGATGCTACATTGGAATCTTCCAACGAAGATTTCAGCGATGCCAAAATTGCTTTTGAAGCAGAAACAGCAAGCATTAGTACCAACAACGAACAAAGGGATGGCCATTTAAAAAGCGATGATTTTTTTGCTGCCGACAAATTCCCTAAACTCAGTTTCACATCAACTTCATTCACCAAAAAGGGCGATGATGCATATACATTGGTTGGTGACTTAACGATACGTGATGTAACCAAATCTGTTGAACTGGCCGTTGAATATGGCGGTACCGCTACAGACCCTTACGGACAAGTAAAAGCCGGTTTTGAAATAAACGGCAAAATAAACCGTAAAGACTTTGGTTTAACATGGGGTGCAGTAACAGAAGCCGGTGGCGTAGTGGTAAGTGACGAAGTAAAGCTACATTTGAATGTGCAAATGATTAAACAGGCATAATATTACCTTTTACTTTACTTGTGCCACATCTTTTAGAGTGTGGCACAAGTAAAGTAAAAGTTTCAAAAAAGTTTACCATGACAACAGCCAGCATTGCTTCCACACATTACAGATTGACATTAAACGATGGAAGGCACAATTTCTTTTCAGACGAACCCAAAAGTGCAGGCGGTACAGATACTGCCCCCGCACCGGATGAATTACTGGAAGCTTCGCTGGCAAGTTGCACTGCCATTACTTTACGCATGTATGCAGATAGAAAGCAATGGCAAGTAGAAACAATAGATGTATCTGTGCACCTTTCAAGGGAAAATGGCAAGACCAATTTCGTAAGGAACATTGGCGTTCGTGGAGAGCTTACCGAAGAACAGAAACAGCGTTTATTGGAAATTGCCAAATCATGCCCCGTAAGCAAAACACTGTTGGGCGAAGTTGACATAAACAGCAGTATACAGTAGTTTCCAGATTTATGGAATACGGAACAATTGGCCGGAACGCTTGAACAATACCCCATTTTTTGTTCTCTTTGCAAAAGAATAAAGCTGATGAACAGGAGGCAGCTACGCTTCGGCAAAAGCCCGGTTTTATACTGAACGTGGATGTCCCGATAGCTATTGGGAGCGACGCCGAGAACGTTCACCCCCTATTCAACTGCCGGCTATAAAAAATAAAGGAATTAAAAATGAACATTGAAATAATAAGTGGAAGTCCGAGGGCAACAAGTGTTACCAATAGATTGGCATTGTTTCTGGCAAAACAGTTAAAAGAAAAATCTGCACACAATATTGGTTTGATAGATGTGCGTGACTACGATTTGGGTCTGTTGCAAAAAGTTTTTACCAGTGTGGATGCAGCACCGGAAAAATTCAGGCCATTAGCAGAAAAAATGTTTGCTGCAAATGCCTTTATTATAGTTACACCCGAATACAACGGCAGCTACTCACCTGCATTACAGAACCTGTTGGACCATTTTCCGAAACAGGCCAGAAAGGTGTTTGGTTTATCAACTGCATCGGTTGGGGCATTGGGCGGTGCAAGAAGCTCGCAGCAATTATTATTACTAGTGCCTGCACTGTTTGGCATCGCATCCCCCTATTTATTGATAACGCCACATGTTGACAAAAAATTTGATGCAGAAGGCAACCTGTTAGACGAAGCCTTTCAAGGTTCGATAGATACTTTTGTACGGGAGTTTCTATGGCTGGCAGAAAGTGTACAGCAGCAACATAATTAATTTAGATAAAAGTGGCGGAGTTGTAACTTCGCCACTTTCTTTTTATATACTACCATGAGCGACGCAATTAAACACGAATGCGGGTTGGCCTATATCCGTCTTCGCAAGCCTTTTTCATTCTATCTCCAAAAATATGGAACGGTACTGTACGGTTTAAACAAGCTGTATTTGTTGATGGAAAAGCAGCATAACCGTGGACAGGATGGTGCAGGTGTTGCTGCGGTAAAATTGGATGTGGAACCTGGCTACCCATTTATGTCGAGGGTAAGAAGCTGTGCCCAGCAACCTATTGCAGATATTTTTTCGAAGATCGGGACAGAGGTGAACGAACTGGAAAGATACCAACCCGAAATCAAGCAGCATCCCGGTTTAATGAAAGGCAACTTGCCTATGCTTGGCGAGTTGCTGCTTGGCCATTTACGTTATGGCACACAAGGAAAAAACAATGTGGAATTCTGCCACCCCTTTTTGAAACGCAATACACAAACAGGAAAGAACTTGGCATTGGCCGGCAACTTTAATCTGGTGAATACCGATGAGCTGTACGATATATTAAATATCAACCCTGGTGAATTCCAAAAGCAGAGCGACCTTGCTGCGATGATGGAAACCGTGCATCATTTTATTTGTAAAGAAGATGACAAGAACCCCAACCATGCAGATATTGGCGGTGCATTAAAAAAAGCCATTCCATTATTTGATGGCGGTTTTACTGTTGGTGGCCTAACAGGCAATGGGCACAGTTTTGTAATGCGTGATGCCCACGGCATACGCCCTGCATACTATTATATTAACGACGAAGTAATTGTTGCGGCAAGTGAGCGTGCAGCCATAAGAACAACTTTTAATGTTGGCGAAAACGAAGTGCTGGAACTGTTGCCAGGCAAGGCTTTGGTAGTAGACAACCTGGGCAATTACACCATACAACAGGTAATTGAACCCAAAGAAAGAAGGGCCTGTTCTTTTGAAAGGATCTATTTCAGCCGGGGCAGCGATGAAAAAATTTACCGTGAACGTATTGCTTTGGGCCATCACCTTAGCAAGACGGTTCTGGAAAGCATCAGCTACGATTTAAAAAATACCATCTTCTCCTACATACCCAACACAGCAGAAGTTGCTTTTTACGGTTTGGTAAAAGGTATGGAAGAATACCTGAACAAGATTAAGGTGGAGCGTATTTTAAGCTGGAACGAAAAAGTGCCTGCCGAGAAACTGGAAGAGATGATCAACAGGAAGATACGCCAGGAAAAAATTGCCATTAAAGATGTAAAGCTCCGCACATTTATTACAGAAGATGCCAACCGTAACGAAATGGTACAGCACGTGTACGATATAACGTATGGCACCGTTCGCAAAGGCGAAGACACGTTGGTGGTGATTGATGACAGCATTGTACGTGGTACTACTTTAAAAGAAAGTATTGTGCGTATGCTGGCACGTTTGCAACCCAAGAAAATAATTGTTGTTTCGTCTGCCCCGCAGATACGCTACCCCGATTGTTATGGCATAGACATGAGTAAGATGGGCGATTTCATTGCTTTTAAAGCAGCAACTGTTTTATTGAAAGAAAGGGGAATGGAACATGTGTTAACAGACACATTGAACAAAATAAAAGAACTGCAAGCCGATAATGCTTTGCATACAGAGAATGTTGTTCGCCAGATTTACAAACCATTTACTACACAAGAAATCTCTGATAAAATTGCGGAACTGATTACACCAACGGAAGTGGACATTCCCGTTCAGGTAATTTACCAAACCATTGAAGACCTGCACGACAGCTGCCCAACCAATACGGGCGATTGGTATTTTACAGGAAACTATCCCACACCGGGTGGCAACAAGGTTTGCAACAAGGCATTCTTAAATTATATGGCCGGTAAAGATGTAAGGGGCTATTAGCCTCTTATACATCTTACTAAGCAACTTACACCTATTGCATTACCAACTTTAAAAGGCTTGTGTGGCATACCCATTATTGCCAGTGCTTATTTGCGTTGCCGTAAATATTACCTGCGTTGGCTTGCCCTGTGTTGTAGATATTGTAGCAGTAAAAACAGAGTCATTACTAGCTTCATCAAATGTCATTGTATAATTTTCTGTGCTGCCATTGCTATAGGTTACTGCTGCGTTTACAATAAAATCGCTCGGGGTCCAATATGAGGTTGTGGTAGCCGTGCTTTGGGTAACCTTGCAGCCGCACATCATAGTCACAAGTACGGAAAGCGTTCCAACCGCACTTGTGTTGGCCGTTAGCAACAGACCTGGCACTGCAAGTACAATCCTGTACGATTGTTGTTGCGGATACAATGCAATGGGCTGGCTAAATGAAAGCATGCCATTGGGATTGGGCACGGATACAGACAATGTTGCTATTTCGAAACCATTGTTTAACGTGAGGATACCATTAGCGACAATTGTGTTGGCAAAGTCTGCCGTTAAATAATTTACCGAAACCGGTTGGCCAACTTGCGATGGCTGTGTAAGTATGGGCATAAAAGTAGAAAAACCAGCAGCAGATGGGTCACTGAAAGTACCAGAAATATTGCCATCGTCCGAAGTGTTGGTAAGGGTGTAGGGCAAGCGTACATCACCGCCCGAATAACTAATGGATACAATAATGGAATCCGTGTTATAAGCATGTGGCCCCAAAAACTTACCGCCTAATGCCTGTAAATAAATTGCGAGGGAAATATTGGTGCTCATATATTTTAAATTGGGGTTTATCGGTTTGTATGCATTCCCGAACAATGTCCAACATCGGCAGCACAATTGCTAATTTTCCTACAGCTTCTTCCATAAAATCAGTAGTACTACGCAAGACCCACGTATTTCTCCTCAGCCATGTACATAGTACCGTTCATCCAAGCCTTCATTAGTCATTTTACTTTATCTGTATATTTGGTTAAACGGCCTACTGGTACTCCAACAAATTTCATCGTACACAATCCGTAGTCATCATCAAGCATATATGAAACAGTTACTCGTGGTAAGACATGCAAAAAGTTCCTGGGATTTTTCTTCCATGAATGACTTTGACAGGCCATTAAACGACCGTGGCCACAGGGATGCACCTATGATGGCAAAGCGTTTGTTGCATAAGCAAATAAGTATCGATGCTTTTATTGCAAGCACTGCCAAAAGGGCCTTTACAACTGCTACGTATTTTGCCGAAGCTTATGGATTGAAAGAAAAAAATATTATCCGTGTACCCGAATTGTACCATGCAGCAGCTTCCGTATTTTACCATGTAATTACCAAGGTAGATGATGCGTTCAATACCATTGCTGTCTTCTCGCATAACCCGGGCATATCAGAATTTGTGAATGAGCTAACAGATGCGAGTATTGACAACGTGCCAACCTGTGGCATATTTGCCGTGACCATTCATACCGACACCTGGAAAGATTTTATTACCGCCAAAAAAGACTTCTGGTTCTTTGATTATCCAAAATCCATTTAGCTGCTTTTTTGCAAGCCGTCTTTCTCATCGGCTGCAACTGCTTTTTTATAATTTACCAGAAATACACCACTAAAGATTAATAGTGCGGCAGCCACTTTAATAACCGTAAGCTTTTCGCCAAACAGTATCATGGAAATAATAGTAGCAAAAACAGGCTGCGTATAAATGTATGTGCCTGTAACAGATGAACCCAGTTTTGCGATACCGACTACCATAAACATATACGCCAAAAATGTTGCACCCAATACAAGAAAAGCCAAGGCAAACCAATGATGGAATTCAAAAGCATGCCAGTCCACTTTCATAAAATCGCCCCACCCTATCGGTACAATCATAATGGCACCAAAAAGAAACACCCATCTTGTAACGTGTATAGGCTTGTAGGTATTCATTAACGGTCTTGCAAGTACCAGATAAAAGGCATACGAAACCGCATTGGTTATAATCAATAAATCGCCAATACTATTGCTCTCTTTGTCTGCATGGTTCTTTATCAGCACCAAAGTTGCGGCACCGCCAATGCCCAATATCAATCCCAGTATCTTATAAATGGTAATGGCTTCTTTTAACAGCCATGCGGCAATAATGGTAATGGCAATGGGTGTGGCCAGCGACAATAAGGAAGTATGTATGGGGCTGGTTAACGAAGCACCCTTAACATACATGATCTGGTTGATAGTAACGCCAAGGCCTGCACAAAGTATGAACCTCAATACATCTTTTTTTCGGATGGAAGGGTTGGAAGGTTTTATTGCGAACAACAGCCAAAACAGTATCAATGCAATACCAACACGCAGCACATTTATGGCCAATGGCGGCATCACGGCAGGTGTAAGGGCCTTAACTGCCACAGCCGAAGCCCCAAAGAAAAAGTTGCCTATCAAAACCAATAAATGTGCCTTTAACTTACTGCTCATGTGCTACAAAGAAACAATACTATTTTTTTAGGGCTTCTACTAATTGCGGAATTAATGCATGTAGCCTGCCTTGTTCAAGCTTTGGTAACGCATAGCTGAATTTTTGGGCTGCCGCAAAAGTTGTTGCATCAAAATTATTTTGGCTTGTTGCGTAGCACCATCCTTGCTGCATCAGTTTTTCGGCTAGGTACTCCTGCTCTGTTTGTCCGGGCGTTGGTATGAGTATGGATTTTTTTTGAAGCGACAAAAGTTCCATCACGGTTGTATAGCCGCTACGGCTAACAACGTATTCACTTTGCTCAATTGCCTGCTGCAACTGGTTTTCCGGCAAATGGTTCTGCACATTTACATTCATTGGCACAGCGAGGGTTTCATTGCTTCCGGGTTTTCCCCTTACCAATAAAATTTTTCCTGTTATGCTGTTAATATGCTGCAATATGTTTTCTTCCAATAGTGTCCTTTGTGGCTCAGGCCCCGAAAGCATCATGCAATAATCATACACATAACCATTACTGTCCAGTTGTTGAAACCTTGACAACACCCCTATATAATGCACTGGCACTTTCGGCATCACAAGCGGATGGGACAAAACCGCTGCTATATTTTTTTCGCCTTCCATATCCGGTACCCAACATGCAGCGAAGCGATTAATGAATTTATAGTTGATTTTTTGCACCAGACTTTCCAGCCATTTATTGGGTACTTTAACCGTAAGCTGATGCGTAATAAAAACACAGGGAATTTTTTGGGTGTACAAACCGTAGCGGTTGTCGCTTATGACCAAATCAATATCATGCTCATCAATAATTTTATTGAGCCAATTGCGTTCATATCTTATGGCTGCCAGTATTTGGGGAACCTGGGATAGCATTTTAAACGGAAGTCCGTATTTCTTTTTTGAATAACGGATATGGTATCCTTTTAATGGCAGGAACTGCAAATGCGGAAATTCCTGCTGCAACAGGAAAAGCTGTTTGCCTTCAGCCGCAACAACAACCTGGTAGCCGTTGTGCAAAAGTGCCCGTATAATTGGGATGCACCTTGTGGCATGCCCCAATCCCCAGTCAAGCGGGGCAATCAATACTTTTTGTATGTTAAAATTTGAGGGCAATTTTTGTAAAAAGTGCAGTTTTAAAACTTTAATACTAATTTAGAACACAGATATGAAACAGGTAAACAAAATAATTCTTTTCGTGTTATTGATCAGTGTGGTAGCATCGTCATGTGGCATATTTGGCAAGAGCAGAAAAGACAAGCAATGCATGTGTCCTGCAAGAAAAGTAGTTTAACCACATTCAGCTATCAATTGTATGAAAGATGTGAACCGCGATTTACTGGTGCTTTCAAAAAAGCTGGCAAACAATGCAAAAGCATTGGAGCATGAAATTGAATGCCTGAACAGGATACTTTTTGTTGTGGAGCATATGGACCAATTTTCTATTGCCAACGAAGTAATAGATATTAACCGCTGTAAAATCATTACCCAACCCCACCTTGTACCACAGGCAATCAGGCAACGTAGCCACAAGCCTTTCGTGTTCATTAATTGCAAGAACTGATATTGATTATTTCAACTTGCCCAATGCAGTCTCCAACTGGCTAAGCATTTCCATAATCTCTTCTTTTTTACAAGTACCAACACTAAGCCTGTACCATGGCGAATTGTTGCCCGCACCAAATGCATAAAAAGGCACAACAGCAAGTTTGGCCTCACTTAACAAATAAGCAGTAACATCGCTTTGCGTTGACAATGTTTTACCGTCAGTAGTTTGCTTGCCGGCCAAATCAATCTTTATGGTAAGATAAATGGCAGCCTGTGGGTCAACCGCATCAACGGCATACCCTTTTTCTTTCAATGTTTTAAAACCATTGTAAATAGTTCTTAAACGCCCTTCCACTTCGGCCTTAAAATGCACCAAGTATTTTTTTATGTTGTCTGTTTGCAATAAATATTTGGCCGTGGCTTTTTGTTCCGCCATTGGTGCCCATGCACCTATATGGCTAAGAATGGCTTTTACCTTGCCCATCACTTCGGCAGGGCCCATGCTCCAACCAACACGTACACCTGTTGCAGCAAATACCTTGGAAATACCATCCACAAAAATGGTAAACGCTTTCATGGCCGGCCTTAACGTTACAGGATTTGCATGTTCAATTGCCCCAAAAGTCAGTGTCCAGTACATTTGATCGAACATCAAATAGAGCTTCTTCTCATCATTGCCACGTTGCCTATTTTCTTCCAGAATCAGGTCACAGATCTGCTCCAGCGATTCTTTGCTAAGTGTTGTACCCGTTGGGTTCTGTGGCGTGCACAGGCATAGCAGCGTTGCACCTTTTATATGCGGTGCAATATCTGCAACAGTGGGCATGAAGTTGCTTTCGGGTGTTGCTTCAATAACGCAATGCACCGCATCGTTCATGTTTGCATAATGGTTATTGTTCCAGCTAGGTACGGCATAAATTACCTTGTCGCCTTTATCAACCAATACTTTAAAAATGGTGTACAACAAAGGCCTGCCGCCAGATGCAACCTGGATTTCATTGGGCTCATAATCCAACCCTTCCCACTCCTTTAAAAAAGAACTGATTGCCTTACGCAAGTCAAGCACTCCATCTGCAGGCGGATAACTTGTACTGCCATACCTGTATTCGTCCACAATGGCATCTTCAAATTCTTTGGGTATCGGGAATATGGATGGGTCAAAGTCGCCAATGGTATAGTTATAGATTTTTTCCCCGTTCCTGATACGTTCAGCAATTGCATTGCCCAGTTTCACGATCTCGGAACCCGTTTGGTTTTCCGCCAGTTTACTCAATTTAGCCATAGCTGCAGATTTGCGGCGAAGGTAATAGATTGGCTTTGACGAATAAAATGGGGTAGATAAACCTGACAATCTTAAAACAAGTTGCTCCTTAAACACAGGTAACGATCTATTGCTAAAGCATTGATTATAAAATCACTACTTGGCAAATGCCCATACAACAGATGAGTAAAAAATAGATTGTATTGCTGGCCTGGACTGCCACAAGACCAACCTTTAAAAAAGCTTAAAAAGTCCAGTTTGGCATAATCATTGCCAAACTGCCCACAAATTAAAAATTAATGATTATGAAAAAGATTTTATTGGCAGGATTGATGATGGCAGGAATTGCTGTAACTGCAAAAGCTCAAAAGGGTAGTGTTTTATTGTATGGTGATCTGTCTTTTGGTTCTAGCAAAAACTCAGCGGAAACAAAGAACACTTCTTTCGATTTTAACCCGGGTGTTGGTTACCAATTCAACAATAACTGGACAGCAGGTTTGAACCTTGGCATTGGTAGCGACAAAACTACCCCAGCGGGAACAACACCAACCATTACAAAAAACAGCAACTTCAATGTTGGTCCTTTTGTACGTTACACACAGCCTTTAGCAGGTGTTTTCAGCATTTTTGGTCAATTAAATGCCAACTACTTGTCTGGCAAAACCAAAACTGAAGTGGGCAGTGTTAGTGCAGAGTCTAAGTACGACGGCTTTGGCATCAACCTATTTCCTGCAATTGGTGTGAACCTCAAAAACAACTTTGCATTGAACTTCAACTTTGGTGGCTTGGGTTACACAACCACTAAAAACAAAGCTGCAGGAAGCAATTCAAGCAATTCATTCGGTCTTACTTTTGGCCAGTTCATGAACATTGGTATCTCCAAAAATTTTGGCGGTAGCAAGAAAAAATAATTGCAGCCAATTATTATTACAAAGGCCACGCTACAATGTAGCGTGGCCTTTGTAATATATAGCCATCCAAAAATTAATAGTTACAGAATGACATATAAAAGCGTGTCATTTTTTCTTGATTGGTGACAGCTTTGCAATTAACTACCTTTTCTTTTCTTCATACTTTTTCTCTGCTGCCTTTGCCTTTTCAAAATCTAGCACTACACCGTTTATGCAATAACGCAAGCCGGTTGGCTTTGGCCCATCGTCAAACACATGCCCCAAGTGTGCCTTGCACCTGCCACATTGCACTTCGGTACGTTGCATACCATGTGTATTGTCTGGCGTATAAATAATGGCAGCCTTGCTGATGGGTTCATAAAAACTTGGCCAGCCGCAACCGCTTTCAAATTTTGTATCGCTTTTAAACAGTGCGTTTCCGCAGGCTGCACAATAGTAAGTGCCTACTTCCTTATAATCTTCAAACTTGCTGCTCCAGGGTCTTTCTGTACCTTTTTGGCGGGCAATTTCATATACTTCCGGGCTCAGTATCTTTTTCCATTCCTCCTCTTTCATAACAACCTTGGCAGTATCGGTTGTTGAATAGACAGGGTTATTGCTTTTTTTGGTTGTATCCATAACTGTTTGTTTTTTTTGACTGTTTTGCGAATAGCAGCTTGCCATCAATACACAGCAAGCAAGCAATAATAGATTCCATTTTTTCATGACCACTGATATTTGATTTCCTAAAATTACGTTTAAGCCAATAAAAAGGTTTGCAAGGTTTATGACGTGGCCCATGTCATTTTCTTACACCGGGGCAAAAGATAGGCACGAAACAGATTTAAAACATTGATCATGTAATATGTGCCTTAATACCATCCATATAGACGTTTTATCTTTTTGTTAAAAAAATTTAACATCCCTATCCTATATTTGTTACTCATTCAAGGTTAGTAAGCCCCATGTTTAATATTATTTTGTTTGGCCCTCCCGGTAGTGGAAAAGGTACGCAAAGTGAAAAACTGATAGCCAAATATCAGTTAAAACACCTTAGTACAGGTGATTTGCTACGCAGCGAAATTGCTGGAAAAACACCCCTAGGTTTAGAAGCGAAGAATTTTATGGACAAAGGCCAATTGGTGCCGGATGAAGTGGTAATTGGCATGATCAGCACCGCATTGGAAGCTAACCCTGCCGCAAAGGGCTTTCTGTTTGATGGATTTCCACGTACGGAAGCACAGAGCGAGGCCCTGGACAAGCTGCTTTCATTGAAAAAAACAGCCATTGGTGTAATGCTGGCCCTGCAGGTAACGGAAGAGGAACTGGTAAAAAGGTTACTGAACCGTGGGCTTACCAGCGGCAGGAGCGATGATACCAACGAAGAAGTGATACGTGCAAGGATAAGGGAATACGAAACAAAAACTGCTGTGGTAGCAGATTATTATAAGCGATTTGAAAAGGTAGTTGAAGTAAAAGGAGAAGGTACCGTAGAAGAAATATTCGGTGCATTGAGTGCAGAAATAGATAAACGCCTATCTTAGCCATACATTAACTCTTTGCAACCAATACCAACTGCAAGGCCCTGAAACTTTTTCGGGGCTTTTTTATGCTGTTAAAGATTCAATTTTTACCAAAAAAAAAGCCCTCCAATTTTTTATTCATTTAGTTTTGAAGCATGTGGATGATTTGCAAAAAAGAATGGCAACAATTTTTTAGCGGGCTCACGGGCTATATAGCCATTGTTGTTTTTTTATTGGTAAATGGCATGATGCTTTTTCTGTTTGAAGGCAATCTTTTCGATTTTGGCTATGCCACACTTGACCGTTTTTTTCAATTGGCCCCTTGGATATTACTGCTGCTGATACCCGCAATAACCATGCGAAGCTTTGCCGATGAATTCAAAGCCGGCACTTACGAACTGCTACAGACCCTGCCCTTGACACGCAGGCAAATTGTTACCGGGAAATATTTTGGCAGCCTGTTAGTTGTATTGATTGCATTGCTGCCCACACTTGTTTACATGATTTCCGTACAACAGCTTTCTTCGGGTGAAGGGCTGGATATTGGTGCAACCATAGGATCATACATTGGCCTGTTCTTTCTGGCATCAGTATTTACGGCCATTGGTATAAGTGCAAGCAGCTTTACCAACAATGCGGTGGTGGCTTTTATAATAAGCCTTATAGCCTGTGCCTTGCTGTACTATGGTTTCAATGCCATAAGCAAACTGCCCGTTTTAAATGGCGGCATGGATTATTATGTAGAAATGGCGGGCATAGATTTTCATTATACCAGCATTAGCCGTGGCGTAATAGATACAAGGGACATTATTTACTTTTTAAGTGTAACGGGGCTGCTGTTATTGGTTACGGAAAGGAACTTATTGAAACGGTAATAGCTACGCTTCTATAAAAGCCCGGCCTTGTAGCGAACCTTGATGGGTGCGACGCCGGGAAAGTTGAATAGAGGTTGATGGCTGGTAACAAAATTTTTTATCAATAAAATATAGCTCCCTTACAAAAGGGATTGGGTATGCAGAAACTGGTACAACATAAATTGGGATGGTTGGTTTTAATAGTGGCTTTTGCTGCTGTTAACTTGTTGGCATCCGTATTTCATACAAAATTTGACCTGACAAAAGAAAAGCGGTACACTATAACCAATACCACCAAAAACCTTATCCGCAAACTGGACGACAAGGTAGAGATTGAAGTTTTCCTGTCTGGCGACCTGCCCTCGGGTTTTCAGAAACTTGCCAATGCCACCAAGGATTTTTTACAGGTGATGAAGGAGAGCAACAGCTCTAAAATAACCTATCGTTTTCTTGCCCCTGACGATGACATGGAAGATGCGGATAAAAAATATGGCGATACATTGGTGGGCCTTGGTGCAACCCCTATTAACCTGACCGTGCAGATAAAACAGGGCCAGCAAAGCAAGCTGGTTTTTCCCTATGCATTGGTAAAGTACAAGGACAAGCAAACGTTGGTAAACCTGTACGGTGGCGGCAAACGTGTTATTACCCCTGCCGAAATGAACAGTGCCGAAGCCATGATGGAATACAATTTTTCCAAAACGCTCAATGGGTTAATCAACACACAAAAACCTTTGGTGGCCTATAGTGTGGGCAATGGCGAGCCTACAGGTGCTACTTCTTATAGCCTGCAGGTTGCCTTGAAAAAGGATTACCACTTATTTACGTTCGACCTGCATAAGCAGCCGTATATACCAGACACAATTGGCGTGTTCATGATTGTGAAGCCAAGCCTGCAATTTGATGAGGAGGAAAAACTGAAACTTGACCAATACCTGATGCGGGGTGGCAAAGTAGTTTGCTTTATTGATAACCTGAATGCCGAAAAAGACAGCCTTTCCTTAAAGCCCGAGCTGGTGGCATACGACAGGAACCTGAACCTGACCGACCAATTGTTCCGTTATGGTGCAAGAATCAATACCGACCTGGTAATGGACCTTCAGTGCGATTTCCTTCCACTGGCAATAGGTGGCACTAAGGACAATCCGCAATTCGAGTTCCTGCACTGGAACTATTATCCCCTGTTCGAAAGCAAGAACAACCACCCCATTAACAAGAACCTTGGACTGGTAGCCGGCCGTTTCGTAAACTCCATTGACACCGTAAAGGCAGAAGATGTTACCAAAACAATATTGTTAAGTTCATCTGCTAACTCCAGAAAGCTTGGTACGCCTGCACTGATTAGTGTAAACGAAAACAGGAACACCCCCGAAGATGCCTTGTTTAAACAGAAAGACATTCCCGTTGCAGTTTTGCTGGAAGGCAAATTCACCTCTTTATACAGGAACAGGATTTCAAAAAGCCAAACAGATACCCTTGCCAAAGAAGGCTTTACCTATATGCCCCAGGGCAATGGCGATGGCAAGCTGTTGATTGCTGCCGATGGCGATATGGTAATGAACGATTTTAGCCCCAAAGAAGGTCCACTACCAATGGGCATGAACATTTACACAGTTGGCTCGCAATACGAATACCAGTTTGCCAATAGCGATTTTTTACTGAACAGCCTTGAATACCTCACCAGTAACCAAAGCATCATGGCTACCCGTAACAAAGAAGTGGTGCTGCGTTTATTGGACAGCAAAAAAGTGGAAGAGGAGAAACTGATGTGGCAAATCATAAACATAGCCCTGCCTTTGCTATTGGTTATACTGGGCGGTTTCATTTACCAACAAGTGCGTAGCAAAAAATATGCTGCGTAAATTTCACTGCTCATTCTTTAAATTAGTATAATGGATACCCGCCAGATTGTGTACCTCGTTTTTGGAATAGTGCTAGTGCTGGCACTTGTGTTCGATCTTGGCCTGCTGAACAAAAAAAACAAAAAGATCACCATTAAAACCGCATTGCTGCAAACCCTTTTTTGGGTAGCATTGGCCATGGGCTTCTTTGTTTTTATGTGGATTGAAGAAGGACATAAACTGGCACTGGAATACATCAGTGCCTACCTGATGGAGTGGAGCCTGAGCATTGACAATATTTTTGTGTTCATCCTTATTTTTTCCGCATTTAAAGTAAAGGAAAAATTTTATGGCCGGGTACTGTTGCTGGGCATACTCATGGCAATTGTGTTCCGTGTACTGTTCATAACAGCCGGCGTGGCCATTGTTGCCAAGGCAGAGTGGTTGCTCTACTTTTTTGGTGCATTTCTTTTGTACACGGGCTATAAAATGTTTAACGAAAACGATGAAGAAGAGTTTAACCCACAAGAAAGCAAAGTGTACAAGTTTATGCAAAAAGTGTTGCCACTAACCCCAAACGATGGCGATGGCAAGTTTACCATACATGAAAATGGCAAAAAAAAATACACCAGCCTATTTGTGGTAGTCATGATGCTTGCCGCAATTGACCTTGTTTTTGCATTGGATTCAATACCGGCAGTAATGGGCATTTCAAGGGACAAACTGGTTATTTACACGTCCAACATTTTTGCGGTGCTTGGGTTAAGAAGCCTGTTCTTCTTATTGCGTGGGGCCGTTAGCAAGTTCGACTACCTGCAACAGGGCATTGCCATTGTGCTGGTGTTCATCGGCATAAAAATGCTTGGCGAGCACTACATTAGCCAATGGCTCAGCAAGGGTGCCCAAACATTTGTTTCGCTGGGCGTTATTGTACTCTGCATTACTGGCTCCATCCTATATTCAATCATCAAACAGAAAAAAGGGTCACTGCAGGATGCAACAGACGATGCCGTTTAAAATAGCATGAACTTTGCTGCTTTACATACATTGGCTTTCGTGGCGTCGCACCCATCAACAGCCAAACATTGCCCGGCAAGCCATGCAGCCATCACCACAATTTTCAACCAGGTTCAATGCTCAAATACACCATACAACATATAGCCACCATTGTACAGGCAAATACTGTTATTGTTGAAGATGCCAGTATTGAATACCTGTTGGTTGACAGCCGTAAAATTGTTTTCCCATCAACCACATTGTTCTTTGCATTAACGGGCAACAGAAGGGATGGGCACAATTTTATTAAAGAAGTGTACGAACGTGGCATCAGGAATTTTGTAGTTACAAATGGCTTTGACACTACACCCTTTGCACAGGCAAATTTTTTAATGGTAACCAATACTACAGAAGCCCTGCAAGCACTGGCAGCCTACCATCGCAGCCAGTTCAATATTCCTGTTATTGGCATTACGGGCAGCAATGGCAAAACCATTGTAAAAGAGTGGCTGTACCAATTGCTGTTGCCAGACTATAACATTGTACGCAGCCCACGTAGCTACAACTCGCAAATTGGCGTGCCCTTAAGTGTATGGCAAATAAATGCACAGCACACCCTGGGTATTTTTGAGGCAGGCATTTCAACTACCGCCGAAATGGAGAAGCTCGAAAAAGTGATACAGCCTACCGTGGGCATCTTTACCACATTGGGCAATGCACACGACGAGGGCTTTAGCAGCAAAGCCATTAAGGTGGCAGAAAAATTCAAGCTTTTCATTCATGCCAATAAAATAGTGTATGCGGCAGATGATGAACTGCTTGCACCATTTGTAAAAGACACAGCAAAATCCACCTATTTTTCCTGGGGCAGCAAACAGTCTGCTTCATTGCAAATAATCAATAGCAAAACAACCCACAACCAAACCGAGCTTACTGCTTTTTACCAGCAACAGATCATTGCCATTACGGTTCCGTTTGTAGATGAAGCTTCCATTCACAATGCCTGCACCTGTTGGGCCACGCTATTGTTAATGCAGTACAGCAATGCCGTTATTGCCCAACGTATGCTACAGTTACAACCTGTTGAAATGCGTATGCAGTTAAAGAAGGGCATCAACAACTGCTCTGTTTTAAACGACAGCTACAGCAACGATATATCTTCGCTTGGCATTGCATTGGACTATTTGAAACAACAATCCAGCAACCAGTCCACAACAGTCATACTATCAGATATACTACAGTCTGGCCTAAAAGAAGAAGACCTATACAAACAGGTTGCACAAGAACTGCAACATAGAAACGTAAACAGGTTTATTGGTATTGGCAAACAGCTTGGCACGTACCAGCACTTTTTTAAAGAAAGCATACCGCAAGCGGCATTCTTTGCAACAACCGAAAGCTTCCTTCAACAAAACACCCATTCATTTAAAGATGAATTCATTTTATTAAAGGGTGCAAGGGTATTTGCCTTTGAACGCATTAACCATTGGTTGGAGCAGAAAGTGCACCAAACAGTAATGGAAATAAATCTTACTGCCATGGTGCACAACCTAAAGCAGTATCAGCAACAATTACAGCCTGCTACCAAATTAATGGCCATGGTAAAAGCATTCAGTTATGGCAGCGGCAGTGCAGAAGTGGCCAGGCTTTTACAGTTCCATAAAGTGGATTATTTGGCGGTAGCCTATGCAGACGAGGGCATTGAGTTACGCAAAGCTGGCATCAGTTTGCCTATTATGGTAATGAATGCAGATGAAGCGGGTTTTGATGCATTGCTTGAGTACAATCTGGAGCCCGAAATCTATTCTTTCAATGTGTATCACGCATTCCATACCTATTTGCAACAACAGGCCATCCAGCATTTTCCGGTGCATATAAAACTGAATACTGGTATGAACCGTTTGGGTTTCGATGCGGATGAAGTGGAACATATTGCAATGCTTTTGCAACAGCACACATCAATGGTAGTGAAATCTGTATTCTCGCATCTTACCAGTAGCGAGTCTGCAGAGCATGATGGCTTTACACAGCAACAAGCAGCCTTGTTTATGCAAGGTTGTAACATCATCGAAAAACATATTGGTTACAATTTCATAAAACATATTGCCAATACTGCAGGCATTTTTCGCCATCCCAATTTACAGTACGATATGGTACGCCTAGGCATTGGTTTGTATGGGGTAGACAGTGCCAACGGCAAGCAAATACACCTGGAACCTGTGGCTACCCTTAAAAGCACCATTGCACAAATAAGGAACGTTAAAGCCAATGATACCATAGGTTACAACCGCAAAGGCAAGGTAACGATTGACAGTAAAATTGCCACCATACGCATTGGTTACGCCGATGGCTTTAGCAGGAAGCTGAGCAATGGTGTTGGATGCATTTTTATAAACAATACATTGGCAAAAGTGGTGGGTTCTGTTTGTATGGATATGGTAATGGTAGATATTACCAACATACCCAATGTGCAGGAAGGTGATGAAGTAGAAATTTTTGGCAAACATTTGCCTATACAACAGGTAGCCGATTGGTGTGGCACCATCAGTTACGAAATCATGACATCCATTAGCCAACGTGTAAAGCGGGTATATATTGAAGAGTAGATACGAACACAAGCAAGATTCTTCAAACCATCAGTTTGCTTTTCGCAATGCATCTATGTCTTTTTGAAAGCCATCCAGGTTGTCAAAGTATTTTTTCCAGAAGGTTCTCAATAAAGGGCTTTTTATAAGGGTCAGCTTGTCTTGCGTAATATCTTTTTGTGAAAGGAACAGCTCTGTTGCCTTCTTTACACCCAAACCGTTTTGCGTTGCAAAAAGCACAAAATCTATGCTACCAATAGACGATGGGGCTTCGCATGGTTGCACATCCAGTTCGCCTTTTGTATTGAATATCCTATAAGTGGGGTAATTGCCACCAGCCATCGTTATTTCATACGTACTGGCTGGCGAGTACAAATGCACGGCATTGGGCATGGGCAGCCTGTGCAGGGCAGCCAGCCACTCTTCACGGCTCTGTTTAAAACTAATGGTCACAAAAACAATATTGCTGTCCATCTGCATGGTATGCAGCCGTTTCTGCAACAGTTGCGAATAGGGCATCTCGGCCCTGCATGGTGGGCATCCCGGAAACCAGCAATCCACAAAAACAACTTTCCCTTTCAGTGCATCCAGGTTGTATTTATGGCCAGCGGTATCTTCAAAACTAAATTGCGACAGTACAAAACTCCTGTCCTGCTGTGCATGCAGCAACCGTAAGCAGCCTATAAAAACAATGGATAGTAAGAGTGCCTTCTTCATAAAGTTTAAAGATAAGTGAAGCTTTCCATACCATTATCCCCTGTAGCCAATTCCCTTATCTTTGCCCATCTTTAAAAAACAGTAGCGTGAAAGGAAGAAATATCATATTTATTATACTTGCTATCATCATTGCAGACCAGGCATTAAAATTCCACATAAAACTCAATTACGCTTCTGGAGAAGAACATAAAATCATTGGTAACTGGTTTCGCCTGCACTTTGTAGAAAACGAGGGCATGGCCTGGGGCTGGAAGTTCGGTGGCGGCTTTGGCAAAATTGCCCTTACGCTTTTCCGTTTGGTGGCCGTAATATGGGGCTCTTTCCTGATAAGGGATTTCATCAGGAAACAGTACCACAAAGGGTTCATTATCTGTGCCGGACTGATTTATGCAGGTGCATTGGGCAACCTGATTGACAGTATGTTTTATGGCATCATCTTCGACACGAGCTTCAATCCCGATACTTTCGAAAACGCACAGGTAGTGGCCAAAGCCTTTACAGGCACACATTACGGAACGTTTTTACATGGCAAGGTGGTGGATATGCTGTACTTCCCTATCATTTCACATGCACATTTTCCTTCATGGTTTCCTATTTGGGGTGGCGAGGAGTTCGAGTTTTTCCGTCCTGTATTCAATATAGCCGATGCTTCTATTTCTTTTGGTGTAATTACCATTCTTGTTTTCCAGAACAGGTTCTTTAAAAAGCACCAGGAGCAAACACCTGCCACCGTGGAAACCGATACTGTTGTTGACGACAATAACCAAGTTTCTTAATCCATTTTCCAGTTTGTTTTTTTGTTACTGGCTTTGGTGCATATTCCAACACCAGTTGCGTCGCACCCATGTACATTTCAACAGTTATCGGCTTTTACCAAAGCGTAGTGTAAAATCTTTACTGTTATTTCTTTAGCACTTCCAATACCGTACCTAGCAATACTTGCGTACCCAATGCCAAGTCCTCATAATAGGAATATTCCAATGGGTTGTGGCTAATGCCATCCTTGCTGCGGATGAAGATCATTCCATAATCACATACGTACGACATGGGCAATGAGTCATGAAATGGGCCACTCATCAGCTCTGGTGCATCCAGGTTCAAGGCCCTGCATTGCTCATGAATAATGGCTTTTATCCAGTCTGCACAATAACGTGGTTCGCTGTTGGTATCTTCCGAAATGGTATAGCTAAGCTGGTGTTTTTGGGTAATGGCTTCTATGCGTTGCATCAATTGTTTTTCATAGCGATGCCTCCGTTCCAGGTCTATATCACGCAAGTCAACCGTAAACGTCACTTCTTCGGGAATGATATTTCTTGATGCAGGAAAAACGTTTAAAGTACCTACTGTTCCAACAGTTGGTGCACCTGCAACCTGTGTTGCTATTTCATTCAATGCCACAATGATTTCTGCAGCACCTACCAATGCATCTTTACGTATGGCCATAGGTACTGAACCTGCATGCCCTGCCATTCCTTTCAGCTTTACCGTTAGCCATAACGGGCCCGAAATGCCCGATACCACACCAATGGGTTTATGGGCAATATCCAACACAGGCCCTTGTTCTATATGCAGTTCAAGAAAACAGAAAATGCTTCCTGGCCTGTATTCATCCTCCTTGAATTTGGTAATGTCACAGCCAAAATCTTTCAATGCTTGCTCGCGGGTAATGCCATCTTTATCGGCACGTTGCAAATCGCCTTCCTCTAACCTGCCCAATATGCCACGGCTGCCAAACAGGCCTTTATTGAAACGCCAGCCTTCCTCATCGGCAAAGGAAATGACTTCGATACCTCTTTCGGGAACAATCTTGTTTTCGGACAAAGTGGTTACTACTTCTATTGCACAAAGCACACCAGCCACGCCATCGAACCTGCCACCATAAGGCTGCGAATCCAGGTGCGAGCCCATCATCAAAACAGGTAACTCAGGCTTTGTTCCTTCCAGCCTGCCGATGAGGTTGCCGAAGTTATCAATACGTGTCTTCATGCCCGCTTCTTTCATCCATGAAGCAGCCAGCTCAAAAGCTTTTTTTTCATCGGGCGAATGTGCGGGCCGGTTGGTACCTGTTTCGCCAATTTTGCCTATCAGGCTCATGGCTTCAAAATGTTGTTGCAGGCGGGCCGAATTAATTTTCATTGTATTGTTTTTATTGGCACACACATAATAAGGGCAGCACGGCTCATTGCCATTAATTAGCTATTGCCTTTGTTGCGTTACGTTTTGCATTGCTTGTTGTAAAATCAGTGATCATTCAAGGCCCTGCCTTCTGCCTGCCATTGTTTCCAGTTAATGTATTCAGGTGCTACCCGGTGTTCTTCCATGGTAATGCAACCGTCAACCGGGCAAACAAGTTGACATAAGTTACAGCCCACACATTCTTCTTCCTTGATGCTATAAGTATTGTAGGGCTTGCCGTATGCAAGGTTGATGGACTGGTGCGATGTATCTTCACAGGCAATATAGCATAGTCCGCAATGGATACATTTATCCTGGTTGATATGTGCTATATGATGATAGTTGATATCAAGGTCTTCCCAATGGGTTATCTTTTCAACGCTCTTACCAATAAAGTCGTTGATGGTTTTGTATCCTTTTTCATCCATCCAGTTGTTGAGGCCCTCACACATGTCTTCCACAATACGGAAACCATGTTTCATGGCTGCTGTGCACACCTGTACGGTTGTGCTGCCCAGTAGCATGAACTCTACCGCATCTTTCCAGGTACTTACACCGCCAATGCCACTAATGGGCACTTTCGATGTCAGCTCATCCTGTGCAATGGTGGTAAGCATTTTCAGGGCAATGGGTTTTACTGCCGGGCCGCAGTAACCGCCAAATACGCTTTTGCCAGCCACATAAGGATTGGGCACAAGCGTATCCAGGTTAATGCCTGTAACACTTTGTATGGTGTTAATCAAACTCAGTGCATTGGTACCGCCTTCAACAGCGGCACGGCCTGTAGGCACAACCGAATGCACATTGGGCGTAAGCTTTGTAATAACGGGAATGGTTGCTTTTTCCATTACCCATTCAACTACCATTTTGGCAATTTGTGGGTCCTGGCCAACAGCAGCACCCATGCCCCTTTCTGTCATACCATGCGGACAACCAAAGTTCAGTTCAAAACCCATTGCACCTGCGTCTTCGCATTGCTGTATAAGCTTGTGCCAGGCGGCACGATTATTATCTGCCATCAATGAAACAATCATTGCCCTATCGGGAAAGAGCTTCACTACTTCGGTAATTTCTTTCAGGTTAATATCCAAAGGCCTGTCGCTGATGAGCTCTATGTTGTTAAAGCCCATTACACGGTGCCCGCCGTAATCAACTGCCGAATACCTGGATGATACATTCTTTACCTGGCTACCCAATGTTTTCCATACAACACCGCCCCAGCCCGCTTCGTAGGCACGCAGTACGTTAATTTTTTTGTCGGTAGGTGGTGCACTTGCCAACCAGAAAGGATTGGGAGATTTGATGCCGAGGAAATTTGCTGATATGTCTGCCATAAAAAAAATTTAAAGTTGAATGTCTAAAGTTTACAGTTGTACAACCGCTACTCAATTAATTACTGATACCTAAATATTTGCTTATTGCTGCTGCACCATCTTTTCCGGCTTGTACGGCATCCACTACTTCCTTGCCGCCGTTTACACAATCGCCACCGGCAAATACACCGACAATATTTGTAGCTGCGTTATTGATGGTTACTTTACCGTTTTTGTTTTCTATGCCATTGCTGTTTACCAGTGCATCAAAAGGCATTTGTCCGGCAGCTTTGATAACCATGTCAACATCCAGTACAATTGTTTCGCCTGTTGGTACAGGGCTCCTTCTTCCGCTTGCATCCGGTTCGCCCAGTTGCATTGTTTCGCAAACAAGCTGTGTTACTTTTCCATCAACACCTTTTATTTCTTTTGGTGCTGCCAGCCAGATGATGTTACAGCCATCCAGTTGGGCTATGTGCAGTTCATGTTCGGTGCAAGGCATTTCTTCCTGTGTTCTGCGGTAAACCATTGTTACTTCTTTTGCACCTAGGCGTTTGGCCTGTGTGGCAGCATCAATGGCTGTCATGCCCATGCCTATTACGGCTACTTTATCGCCCACGGCCAATGAGGCATAATTGTTTGTCCTTAATTCGTAAATGAAAGAAATAGCATCTTCTACCCCTTTCAAATCTTCACCTGGAATTTCCAATTGTCGTGCAAGCCCCACACCAAATGCCAAGTAAACAGCATCGTAATCCTGTTGCAGTTGCTGTAGGGTTATATCTTTTCCAAGTGCCTGGTTGTATTTAATATCTATGCCACCAATGGCGGTGATGTAGTTTACCTCATCTTCACAAAACTGTGGCGTTACTTTATAGGCAGCAATGCCATAGGTCATTAATCCACCGCCTTTGCTTTCTTTTTCATAAATGGTTACATCAATGCCTTGTCTTGACAATACGTGTGCACAGCTTAACCCGGCAGGGCCTGCACCAACAATGGCAACACGCTTGCCAATGGATGCCTTGCGTTGAAACAGTTGCCAGTTATTGCTCATGGCTTTTTCTGTTGCGTAGCGTTGCAGTTTTGCAATGGGTATGGGGTCTTCGTCCATTAAATTGTACACACATGCCCCTTCGCAAAGTTTTTCAACCGGACAAACTTTTGAACAGCCCGCCCCCATGATGTTTGAGGAGAAAATGGTATGTGCCGACCCTTTTATGTTTTCGGTCGTTATCTGTTTGATGAACTTGGGTACATCGATACTGGTTGGGCATGATTTCATGCAAGGGGCATCGTAGCAAAACAGGCAACGGTTGGCTTCAACCATTGCGGCATCCTGTGTTTCGAACGGCGGATGTATATCGGCAAAGTTTTGTTCGTATTGCTGCGATGAAAGTCTGTTGTTGGAAATCATTATTTTGAATTTTATATGTTGAATGTTGAATCAAGGATCCACTGTTGATGTGTGCGACGCCACTGAAGCATACTAGTAGCAATACAGCTGGCAACCGAAAAAATCAACATGCATGGCCTATCATCCATAGCAATTATAGTTCGGTTAATTTACCATAGGTTTCGGGCCTTCTGTCCCTGAAGAACTGCCATTTGCTTCTAATTTCTTCTATGAGGTCTAGGTCAAATTCTGCAACCAGTAATTCATCGTTATCCTCGCTTGCTTCTTTGATGATTTGCCCTAGTGGGTTTACAAAGTAGGAAGTGCCGTAAAACTTACCGAGGTTCCAGGGTTTCTCTTCGCCTACACGGTTGATGCAGCCCATAAAGTAACCATTGGCCACAGCATGTGCCGGCTGTTCCAGCTTCCATAAGTATTGCGATTGCCCAACTGTTGTTGCACTTGGATTGTACACGATTTCGGCACCGTTAAGCCCAAGGCATCTTGCTCCATCGGGGAAGTGCCTGTCGTAACAGATGTAAACACCCACTTTTGCATATTTTGTCTGAAACACAGGATAGCCAAGGTTTCCGGGTTTGAAGAAAAATTTTTCCCAGAAGCCCCCCGTATGCGGTATATGGTTTTTGCGGTACTTGCCTAAGTAAGTACCATCGGCATCAATTACAGCAGCAGTATTGTAAAGCACACCGGCCTGTTCTTTTTCATATACCGGAACAATGATGACCATATTGTATTTTTTAGCGTATTCCTGCATACGCTCCGTTGTAGGACCAGGAACGGTTTCCGCACTTTCGTACCAGGCTTTGTCTTGCCCGGGACAGAAGTATGGCGTATTGAATATTTCCTGAAAACAAAGTATCTGCACACCTTGCCTACCTGCTTCTTCAATCAGGGGAATATGCTTTTGTACCATTGCTTCTTTTATTTCTTCAATGGTGCCCTCGCCTTCAGTTTTAGGAAGGCTCACTTGAATGAGTCCAGATTTTACAATACGTGGCATAGAAAAAGTTGATTGGTTGATTCGTTAAAATGGTATTGCTATTGTTAATTGAACACTTGTTTTTCTATTCATTATCCAGCACTTCTTCAATATGTTTATCGGGTATCAGCCAGATAATGGAAACGACCAGGAACATGCTACAGGCCGCTATTGTATTAATGAACAATGCTGTTGGTATTGCCAGTACGTACAGCACCACTGCAGTAATTGAACGCCACCTGCCTTTGCCGACTGCTACCAGTAAATCATTGTCGCTGTAATGCTTGCAAATAGTGGACTGCAGTATATTGAAGGATAGTCCACATAGCAGTGCCAGCACAGCATAGGCCACTACCGTTACTTTTTCGAAATGGTTTTCGCCCATCCATGCGGTTGCAAAGGGAATAAGCGATAGCCAGAACAGCAGGTTCATGTTTGCCCACATGATGGATGACTTTACCTTTTTTACTGTATGCAATAAATGGTGGTGGTTTACCCAATAAATTGCTACAAACAAAAAGCTGAGCATGTAACTAATAAACTTGGGCATTAGCGGTTTAATGATCTGCCAGCTTGTTCCTTCGGGTGCTTTCATTTCCAGCACCATAATGGTAACAATGATTGCTATAACACCATCACTAAAAGCTTCCAGTCTTCCTTTGTTCATTATATTTTTCCTTCTACTTTATTGCGTTTAATAAACTTGCCATACCCTTTTTGCACTTTGCATTCGTTGTTTTGTATAGCTACTTTGCCTCTTAATAAAACGGTTTTTACTTTACCTGTAAGCTCCCACCCTTCATAGCCGCTGTAGTCAACATTCATGTGGTGTGTTACTGCAGACAGCACATGTTTTTCATTGGCATCAAACAGTACAATATCCGCATCGCTGCCCACAGCAATTGTTCCTTTTTTGGGGAACATGCCAAATATTTTTGCAGCGTTGGTACTTGCTACTTCCACATATTTGTTCAAGGATATTTTTCCTTTGTTTACGCCTTCGCTAAACAATAGCTCCATCCTGTTTTCTATGGCGGGGTGCCCATTGGGTATCTTGGAGAAATCGTCTTTGCCCATTAATTTCTGTTCCCACATAAATGGGCAATGGTCTGTTGCAACTACGTTTACCAACCCTTGATTGATGCCGGCCCACAATGTTTCCTGGTCTTTCTTTTCACGCAACGGCGGGCTCATTACCCATTTGGCTCCTTCGAAATTTTGTTCGTATAAACTTGCATCCAAAACCAGGTATTGGATACAGGTTTCCACAAATACTTTCTGGTTACGCCTGGTGGCGTTGCGTACTGCATTCAGTGCACCTTCGCAGGTTAGGTGAACGATGTAACCCGGGCAGCCGGTATAGTTTGCCATATCTGCAAAACGTCCGCTTGCTTCGGCTTCTGTTACTTCTGGTTGCGACAGGTAATGGTATAAGGGTGCAAGTTTCCCTTCTGATTTATGTTTGGCAATCAAGAAGTCTATCATATCGCCATTGGTGGCATGTACATTGATTAAACCTCCATGTTTCTTTACTTCCAGCATCAGGTCAATCATTTGCCTGTCATCAATCATCAGTGCCCCTTTATAGGCCATAAATGTTTTGAAGGATGTGATGCCTTCTTCTTCAATAAAATGCCTGATTTCCTTTTTGGTTTCTTCATTAAAATCGGTAACGGCCATGTGGAAACTGTAATCACCTACGGCATTGTTATCACTCCTGCCTTTCCACTCATTTAAAGCAGCCTGCAAGCTATTGCCCTGCTTTTGCAGAATGAAATCTATAACGGTTGTTGTGCCGCCATACAGTGCTGCCCTTGTTCCTGTTTCGTAATTGTCGCTACTGTAGGTGCCCATAAAAGGCATATCTAAATGTACATGCGGATCAATACCGCCGGGCATTACCAACTTACCTGTTGCATCAATGGTTTCATTGGCCTGTACATTTAAATTTTTGCCAATGGCAGTGATGGTTTCGCCTTCAATGAAAACATCGCCTATGTAATCATCTGTTGCGGTAACAATCCTTCCGTTTTTGATTAAGATGCTCATATTGTATATTTTATTGACAAACGGAAATGGCTTAACCTGTTCCATATGCCATTAAATGTTATTTATTTTTCTTCATCAATAACCAATACACAAACCCGCTAACACTAAAACCCACAAACCAAGCATAATGATATAAATCCACAATCCAAGCCGCTACCGTATTTGCATCCATCACTTTTATGGCCACTAAAAAACCTGGAATGTTTGGAGCTATACCCAGCAACAAGGCAATGATAGCTGCATTATTGAAACCATTGCTGAAGCTATAAATGCCTTTGTGTTTATATAAATCATCAACAACCAATTGCTGCTTGCGTATAAAATAATAATCGGCAATCATGATACCGCCAATTGGTCCCAGCAAGCCAGAGTAGGCAATCAGCCAGGTAAAAATATACCCATCGGGATCGGCCATTAACTTCCAAGGAAAAATAAGTACACCAATAATACCTGTTATGTAACCCCCTATTTTGAAACTTATTTTTTGCGGTGACAGATTTGCGAAGTCGTTTGCAGGACTAACAATATTTGCCGCAATATTTGTGGCCAGTGTTGAAATGACAATGCCAATCATTGCAAAGCTTACCATTAATTTACTATCGAATTTACTTGCCAGTTGTACGGGATCCCACTCTGGACTTCCATAAATGATGGCCGATGCAGATGTTACCACCACGCCAACAAATGCAAACAAGGTCATAGATGTTGGCAAGCCGATAGCCTGTCCTTTTAACTGTGCCTCCTGATTTTTTGCATAACGGGTAAAGTCTGGAATGTTTAAAGACAATGTTGCCCAAAACCCAACCACAGCAGTTAATGCGGGAAAGAAAAAATGAAAGAACGAAGCAGTATCCGTAAACTTGGATGGAGCTTCCAATATTGGCCCAAGGCCTTTTGCCATAACCACTGCCCAACAGAATAAGGCAATGGCAGCAATTGGCAGGAAGAAGGCTTTGAACACCAATAGCTTCTTAATACTTTCCACACCTTTATAAACAATAAACATATTCAGCAACCAAAAGATGGCAAAGCATAGCAAAGGCAATGGCTGTGGAAACAGGCCTGTAACATTGATTTCCTGTAGGGATGGAGACCAGGCCCTGATTAAATTGTAAAGCGACGCACCACCGATCCATGTTTGTATACCGAACCATCCGCAGGCAACCACAGCCCTTAGCATGGCAGGAATGTTTGCACCCTTTGTACCAAAGCTTGCCCTTGCAAAAACCGGAAAGGGAATACCATATTTGGCACCTGCATGACCATTCAACAACATGGGCACCAGCACCACTGCATTGCCAATGAATATGGTGAGTATTGCCTGCCACCAGTTCATTCCTTTATTGATCATGGAGCTAGCCATGGTATATGTTGGAATGCAAAGGCTCATGCTGATCCATAAGGCCGCATAGTTCCATGTGCCCCAGGTTCTTTTGTTTTGGGCAATGGGTGCAAGGTCTTCAGAATAAAGCGATGACGATGTTATAATCGGGTTTTCTTGCATCTGTTTTGGTTGAGTGTACAAGTTAAGCATTAAATGCAATGAACGGTGTGTCTGTCATCCTTGATGGCGGCCAGTTTTACGTTGTACCAATTTTGTTGTTGCTTAGGTTTCAACCGGACAACATATTCCCAAATGACACACTATCTTTTCACAATTCATCGGGTTCAACCCTAAACTGTTGCTTCGTCTGCTATTTTTATGGCTTCGCTTATGATGGCCAATCCTTCATCAATCTGTTCCTTTGTAACAATCAATGGAGGTGCACAAAAAATATAGTTCCAACGCACAAAAGTGTACATGCCCAGTTCTTTTATCTTGGCTGCAACTTTATTCATCACGGCCATTTCTTCGGGCTTTGCATTAAAAGGTGCCATTGGTTCTTTGGTGGTCCTGTTCTTGACCAATTCTATACAACCCAATAAACCTGTATTTCTAAAATCACCAATGGATGGATGTTTGTCTTTTAGTTGCTCCACTTGTTGTTCCATGTATTTGCCCATGGCAACCGCATTTTCAATCAGGCCTTCTTCTTCATATATTTTCAATGTTTCAAGAGCCGCTGCACAACTAACCGGATGTGCAGAATAGGTAAGTCCCAATGGCAATACGGCATCATCATATTTGGCAGCAATTTTATCACTTACCTGTAAGCAGCCCAATGGCAGGTAACCACAAGTCATACCTTTTGCCATAGCAATCATATCGGGCACAATATCATGGTTCTGGAAACCGAACCATTGACCTGTTCTTCCAAAGCCACTCATTACTTCATCCATAATCATCAATATGCCATGCTTTTTTGTTATTTCCCTTACGGCTTTCAAATAACCTTTGGGGTATTGCAGGCAACCGCTTGTTCCGCTTTCACCTTCCAATAAAATGGCGGCAATATTGTTGGGACCTTCATAGGCAATAACACGCTCTAACTGTGCCACGGCTTCTTTTAGTAAATTTTCTTCGCCATATTCCCATCGGTATAAATTGGGCAGGTCGAAATGAACAAAGTTGGGCGACTGTTGTGCATCTACCGGTAGTTTACGAGGATCGCCTCCGGCAGAAATTACGCCCATGGTTGCACCGTGGTACGATTGGTAACGTGTCAATATTTTATGACGGCCTGTGTACAGGCGTGCCAGCTTGATACCGTTTTCGATGGATGTGGCACCACATAAAGTGAAGAAAGATTTATTCAGATCACCAGGGCAAATCGCGGCCAGTTTTTTACCTAAATCGGCTCTCGCTTTGGTTACGCAACTTGGCGTTACGTAAGCCACTTCCTGCATTTGCCTAACAACCGCTTCGGTTATACGTTGATTGCCGTGCCCAATGTTCATATTGATCAGTCCGCTGGAAAAATCAATGATCTTGTTTCCATCGTAATCGTATAAGTAAACGCCTTTGGCATGTTCAATAGCAATGGGGTTGGTCCCTTTTTGTTTGCTCCAGCTAAACAGGGTATAGTCCTGAGCGTCTTGTATTATTTCTTCGGCTTGTGATAATGTTGTTGTAGACATATTTTATTTTTTACCATTTTTATTTATTGCACACGGATAATACGGGTTGAATAGATGATCACTGATTTATACTGCTTCGCAGCATTTTGGATTTGTACAGTTTTATCGTTTCCTTTCTATTACCTATTCCTATGTTAATTTTATTTCAACATTGGTTTTTTATCATTGTCAAATATTCTTCTTTTGATTTGCGGCTTCTTACCAAAGTTTAATAATAACCCGACTTCTATTTGTGTTGCTTTTAAGTAATTGGTTAATTGATGCTCATTTTCTTCTACCAAAATTTCATTGGCCTTTAGCTCAACTGCTACAGCATCCTCAACAATTAGGTCAGCGTTATAATCACCAACGACATTTCCAAAATAGTACACTAGTATTTTTTTCTCTTTGGCTACTTTAAAACCCATTGCTGTTAACTCAATAAACATTGCATTTAAATAAACCCTTTCCAAAAAACCGTAACCAAGTGTATTATATACCTTGTAAAATGCCTGTATAATTTTTTCTGTTATTGCCTGATGTTTCATTGAACAGCTTTTAGTCTTTTATAAAAAGTGCTGTTCAATAGTTAGTCATAATCCGTTTTCTGCATAGCAGAAAAATCAGTGAGCATTCGTTCAATCCGTGTGCGTCCTATTAACTCATCCAGTTCACTCCGGCCTCTGCATTCCATTTGGTGGTACTTTTCTTCAGCTTGGTCCAAAATTCGATGGAACTTTTACCCGTAATATCGCCTACACCAAATTTACTTTCGTTCCAGCCGCCAAAGCTGAAAGGCTCGCGGGGTACCGGTACACCAACGTTTACACCAATCATGCCCGCACTTGCACGGTCTATGATATAGCGAGCCATACCACCGTTTTGTGTAAATACACTGGCGGCGTTGCCATAAGGGTTGGCATTTTCAATAGCCAATGCTTCATCAACGGTATTGGTACGCATAATGGAAATAACAGGCCCAAATATTTCTTCTTTGGCCACACTCATTTCGGGTGTTACATAATCAATAACAGTTGGCCCAACATAAGTGCCGCCTTCTTTACCGGCAACTTTTGTATTACGTCCATCCACCAAAATTTTTGCCCCATTGCTTTCTGCTTCGGTAATATATTTTTCTATTCTTTGTTGCGATTCTTTGTTGATGACTGCACCCAGGTTTTCACCAGGTACAATCTTTCTTGCTTCATCACAAATTTTATCGATGATATGGTCAATATTGCCCACACCAACCATGGCACTTGCCGCCATGCAACGCTGACCCGCACAACCACTCATAGATGCTGCAACGTTTTGGGCAGTCATGCCCGGAATAGCATCGGGCAGTACCATCAAATGGTTTTTTGCCCCACCCAACGCCAGGCAGCGTTTGTAGTTGTGTGTTGCACGTTGGTACACAATTTTGGCCACTTTTGTGGAACCCACAAAAGAAACAGCTTCAATATGCGGATGGTCGCAAATAGCTTCAACGATTTCTGTATCGCCGTGAACAATGTTGAACACACCATCGGGCAAGCCTGCTTCCTTTAAAATTTCGGCCAGCCTTCCACAACTTAACGGAACTTTTTCTGAAGGTTTTATGATCATGCAGTTGCCCAGTGCAATGGCATTGGGAATAGTCCAGTTGGGAACCATGCTGGGAAAATTGAAAGGCACAATAGAGGCCACAACACCCAATGGCACATGTTCTGTGCGGCATTCAACACCTTTGCTTACTTCCAATACTTCACCGGTAACCAGTTGTGGCAATGAGGTAGCAAACTCTGTCAGTTCTATGCATTTTTCAATTTCGGCAACCGATTCGCCATAGGTTTTGCCATTTTCTTCGCTGCACAGTTCGGCCAGTTCTTTCAAGTTTTTTTCAAGTAAATATTTGTAGCGGAAAAAGACCTGTACACGCTCTTTAATGGGCGTTCTGCTCCATGCAGGAAAAGCAGCTTTGGCAGCCTGTACGGCATCGTCAAGATCTTTGGATGATGACATGGGCACTGTGGAAAGATGGTTGCCATCGAGGGGAGAAACAACATCCATTGTTCTGGAAGCTGCCGGACTTACAAACTTTCCACCGATATAATTCTGAATTGCTGCGTATTTCATTTGCTGTAATTATTTTAAAAACAAGGAATGAAAATAAAAATATTTTAGAAACAAACAACAATATAGCATAATTTTTATTTTTATAGCAGATATTTGTGTTTGCTTATAAAGTGGTCCATTTTCTTAAAGTGAGTTATCCTGAAATACGCGTCGATAAAGTTTGGATATGTTCTGAACGTTGATGGGTGCGACGCCGAGAATGTTGAATAATGCACTACAGTTGGCTACATAAAAAATACTATGCAGAACAATAAGATCATTTTGGACGAGCTGGATTTTGATATCCTTTCTTGCCTGCAGCAGGATGGGCGGATGAGCTTTACGGTAATGGCAGACAAGTTGAAGGTTTCTGTTGGAACGGTTAGGACGAGGGTGAACAAATTGATTGAGGACGGAACAGTGAGCATTGTGGGGCGTGTGGACCCCGATAAAGTAGGTTTTCATTCCTATGCCCATATTGCAGTATACGTTCGTCCGGCAACACTAAAAGAACAGGTGGCCAAAAAGATTTCGAAATTGAAGGAAGTGAGTTTTTTGGCCATGACCAGCGGCGACTATGATTTGGAAGTGGATGTGATGTGCAGGGACAATGAACACCTTGTTGCATTTGTAAATGAGATATCGAAAATTGAAGGTGTTAACCAAACCAAGACGACCATTTATTTTAAGGTATATAAATATGCCCAGCCCGACCTGAATTTGTTGCAATAAAATAGCCCTGTTAAAAAACAGGGCTCTAAGGCAAACACTGATATTCCCGACGATTACCAGTATTGTTCTATAACGGTTATGAATAAAAAAGGTTACTGCACGGTTTTTTAATTTTCTGTTATGGCTGTGCTATCTGATGCAGCTTCAACAACTTCTTCGTCATCAGCTGCAGATCTGGGAAGTGCGGCCCGTGAAAACCTTTTGAATGAAAAATTTTTCAGTTTCTTGCCTGCTGATTCATATAGTTGCTTTTCATTATCATTCTTGAGTGCAGTGGATGTTTGCGTTTGAATATTGTTGATTTTCCTTTTTGTTTTTTGCTGCGTTGGTGCCGGCTCTTTTACTTGCATATCCTGTATCTTACCACGGCTGTAGTCTTCAAAATCAATTTCTTTGTTATTTACAACAGCCGGCTTTTCATCTTTATACAGGTTCTTGAAGGTCCCCTTTTGTTTTGCGGTCTTATAATCAACGGCTCCCATTACAGCGGCTATGACCATTAACCCGCCACATACATATAATGTTGTTGTTATTGCTTTCATGTTTTATTGCTTTGTTTATTGAAAAGAGATGACATAGGTTGCCTATACCATAAATGTTTTAAGGTAGTTTTTTGTTTTTTGAAAAATGACCAGCTCTGCTATCAAGAGGTTACCCAACACGCTTATCCATAAACTTGTTTCGTAGTTTTTGGTAAGCTCAACATTTAGCAGGTACAGTATAATGTAGTACACACGGAACGTTACAGCCGTCATGGCCATGGTGTAGCTTCGTATCATCCATACCTTATGTGCCAGTACATTTTTTTGCAGAATGGTGGTAAGCCCTTTTAGCGTAAAGAAAAACCAGCTAATTGCCATGAACATAAACAGTCCCCTTTCTGCCCCGGAGCCCTTTGCAAAGAAGCTCATGTACAAACCTGTTGGGGCACCAAGCACCAGTACAACCATTACATATACACGTCCGCTCCAGACATGTATGGCTTTCCTTTTTTTCAGCAGGTACGATGAAAACTGCAGCAACGCAGTACCAATACAAAACATGCCTGCAAAAATGTGTATGTAAAAACTTAGCTTATAGGCAGGCTGCAGAAAAAGCACCGTTCTTTCTCGTATAAAAGAAAATTTTTGACTGAAACTGAAATACGGAATGGTGTTGCGGATGAGCAGTAAACTAAAAAAAGCAACAGGCAGCCAAAAGAAAACCAGTATGCTGAACTGTTTTATTTTTTTTACAGAAAGTATCCGGGAGTTCATGCCTTGGAGTTTTGGTTGCATTGAGATTGTGTTGCGTTATCAAGTTCATAAAATAATTTGTTATACCTGTGTTAAAGGATTTTATGCAGATATGTATTACGGCAAATGCTTTTTAGTAAGTTTGTTTTATGAGTTCCATATTAGTAGCCATAAAAGATGCAGTTGCCGTAATAACATTAAACCGCCCTGCCACATTCAATTCCTTTAACCGAGAAATGGCCTTGCAGTTGCAGCAGGTGCTGGACGACTGTGCAGCCAATAAGGAAGTGCGTGCCATTTACCTTACAGCCAATGGCAAGGCATTTTGTGCCGGGCAGGACCTAGGCGAACTGGTTGGCGAAAACCCACCCGGTTTTGAACAGATTTTAAGTGAACATTATAACCCCATTGTTACACGATTAAGGAATATTGCCAAGCCTATTGTTTGTGCAGTGAACGGTGTGGCTGCAGGGGCGGGGGCCAATATTGCATTGGCTTGCGACATTGTTGTGGCTGCGGAGAGTGCATCTTTTATACAGGCATTTAGTAAAATTGGTTTGATACCCGATAGTGGCGGTACATTTATTTTACCGAGACTGATTGGCTTTCAGAAAGCGAGTGCACTGATGATGCTGGGTGACAAGGTTGCTGCAGCCGATGCCGAAAAAATGGGCATGATCTATAGAGTGTTCAGCGATGAAACTTTTGCAGCAGAATCGTTTAAAATTGCGGTAACATTAGCAGCAATGCCAACACAAGGTTTGGCCTTGACCAAACAGGCATTGAATGCATCCTTACACAATAATTTGGGGCAGCAGTTACAGATGGAGGACGAGTTGCAATACAAAGCCGCACATACAAAAGATTACAGTGAAGGGGTAGCCGCTTTCCTGGAAAAAAGAAAACCCGTTTTTGTTGGCGAGTAACGCAGTTCACCCCCTTGCTAAGCCACGTTACAATTATGCATATCCGGAGTGGCCCACTATAAAAAGTGAAACACTCGGCAATGCGTTACGTACCATAATTGCTTGTTTAAAATATTCAACATGGATTCAAAAGATAAACTGGCTGCAGATGTTGTTGCCAAAATGATGCGGGATGATCTGTTTTCGCAATGGCTGGGCATTGGTGTGCTTGCAGTAACGGAAGGTTATAGCAAAATACAAATGACTGTACGCCCCGAAATGATCAATGGCTTTGGCATTGTACATGGTGGCATTTGCTTTAGCCTAGCAGACAGTGCCTTTGCATTTGCTTGCAACAACCGGAATGTTTTGTCTGTTGCATTAGATACTAGCATCAATTTTACAAAACCTGTTCACGTGGGTGATGTGCTGATTGCAGAGGCCAAAGAGCTGCACAATGGAAGAAGTACAGGTTTGTATCATATAACCATTACCAATCAGAATAATCATACGGTTGCATTGTTTAAAGGAACCTGTTTTAGAACAAATAAGAAGTTAATTTAGTAAATAAGGTATCTAATAGTTTATAAAGTATTGGATAAAATTTACTTCTATGAACACAAATAATTTTGGATTTGAAGAACTGGAATTATGGAAGAAAGTAAGGCTATTTAAAAATGGTATCCGTAAAACAACGCAGCCGTTTCCGGTAGAAGAAAAATATAGGCTCGTTGATCAAATTGTAAGAAGTTCTCGTTCCATTAACGCATTAATATCGGAAGGCCATGGAAGGTTTACTTACCCAGATCAAATTCATTATTGTATACAGGCAAGAGGGTCCTTATCAGAAACAATCAATCATTTAATCGATGCTTTTGACGAAGGCTATATAACAGACGAGCAACTACAAATACACAAAGAAAAAGCAAAAGAAATCGAGCGACTGCTAAATGGTTATTTGGTTTTTCTAAGAAAGAAACGGGATGAAACAAAATAGCTACTTTATATACCTATCTGCTTTATATACTTTTATACCTACTTCATGATTTATCAATTCAAAGAGCATATCCCTATAATACACGAATCATCATTCATCCATCCGCAAGCAAGTGTTACAGGCAATGTGGTTATAGGCAGGGATGTATATGTTGGTCCGGGTGCGGCCATACGCGGCGATTGGGGAAAGATCATTATTGAAGATGGCTGCAATGTGCAGGAAAACTGTACCATACACATGTTTCCTGGCACAACTGTTTTATTGAAAGCGGCCGCCCATATTGGTCATGGTGCCGTTGTGCATGGTGCAACAGTTGGCAAGAACTGTTTGATTGGCATGAATGCCGTAATAATGGACAATGTTGTTCTGGGCGACGAATGCATTGTAGGTGCCCTGAGTTTTATAAAAGCCGATGAGCATTTTGAAGCAAGAAGCGTAATTGTTGGCAACCCGGCAAAGAAAATAAAAGAAGTGAGTGATGAAATGATTGCCTGGAAAACCGAAGGGACAAAATTGTATCAACAATTGCCTCAAGATATGTTTGAGGGTTGGAAAGAGGTGGAGCCGTTGAGGCAAGAATATAAAACGCAAGATACAAGTGGCAAGGAAGAACAAAGTTCAAGTTATAAGACCTGGAATGAAAGCAAATAATGTTCTTAAATTTGGATGGAGATGATGCCAGATTTATACATACCAACCTATACCATTAATGATTGGAAATTGTGGAAGGGCGATTGGGAACTGATTAAAGGTTGCCCTGTTTCATTAAATCCTTCGGCTGTAAATAAACATCAATTAATGAGTGGTTATTTAACCTGCTTTTTAATAACTCAGCTAAAAGAGAAAAAAGCTTATACAAAATGCAAAGTTTTATATGGAACAGATTGGATAATCAATGAAACCAATATTATTCGCCCAGATATCATGATTGTTTGTGGAGAAATAGACCCTAACAGCCATATTAACAATACACCTACCTTAATTATTGAAATTGCATCTAAAGCAACACAGTTAAAAAATAGGAATACAAAATTTAACCTCTATGAATTCTGCGGTGTGAAGTATTACTTAATGGCCGAACCTGATAATAATGCCATTGAAGTGTTTGAATTGATTGACAATAAATACTAGCAGATTTTTGCTCCCTTTAGCTTTACCATCAATGAAACCTGTGTGATTGATTTTGATGCAAAGCAGGCATTTGAAGCATAGGCTTATTGCTTCACTATTTTGTTCACTACAAAATACTGGCCTTGCTCATCTTCTATTGGGCTCATCTCTTTCATGTCTCCACTAAAAACAACGGGTAGATTGTCTTTTTTAAAAGCGCCGGGAATATTGCTTGCAACAAGGCTCATATACTCTTCTGCATAACGGATAATATACACTGGCTTGTCTTGGCTGCCAATATTCTTTACAATGCCCTTTGCGTCTTTTACAGATGCAATGGTTTTGCGTTGGTTTATTGAAGGGGGCTTTGCCTTATCAACGCTTCTGGTGTAAGAAACGCCGATACCCGTTAATAACATGGCTGCAATTAATATTCTCATACAAGCAAGTTGCCAATGGGATATTAATGGAATGTTATGGCAGGATTATCTGATTATTACGAAAAGCAATAGCCACGAATAGCACCAATGAGCACGAATGAAATGGTTTCATTATTAAATGCAATTACACAAAGTCGGGCTTTATATAATGGTTCATGGGTGTCCCGACAACTATCGGGATTGAGAACGCCAGGCCCTGTTGCCCCGACGGTTACATAGAAATTACACAGGGCATTTTTCATGGTAATTGATCAGCTCAATGGGTGTACGCTCAATCTCAAAACCTTTGTAGTAATTGTACACTTCATCCAACACCGAGATCACTTCTTCCATTTCCATTAAGGTTACCAACCTGCCACGGAATTCTTTAATATTGGGCAGGCCACGCAAATAATTGGCATAATGTCTACGCATTTCAAAAATGCCTACAATGGGTCCTTTCCATTCAACCGATTTTATCAGGTGTTTCTTACAAACCTCCACACGTTCTTCCAATGTAGGTGCGGCCAGCTCTTCACCGGTTTGCATAAAATGTTTGATTTCCCTAAAAATCCAGGGGTAACCAATGGCTGCACGGCCAATCATGATGCCATCCACACCATAACGTTCCTTGTATAGTTTTGCTTTTTGCGGGCTATCAATATCTCCGTTGCCAAAAATGGGAATGTTTATTCTTGGGTTGTTTTTCACTTTTGCAATCAGGCTCCAGTCTGCTTCGCCTTTGTACATCTGGGCACGGGTACGCCCGTGAATAGCTAGGGCCTTAACGCCCACATCCTGCAAACGCTCGGCCACCTCTTCCACATTTTTTGTATTGTCATCCCAGCCTAACCTTGTTTTAACGGTTACGGGCAATGAGGTTGCCTTAACCACCGCATCGGTTAGGCGTACCATCAAATCCACATCTTTCAATACCCCGGCACCAGCTCCACGCAATGCCACTTTTTTTACGGGGCACCCAAAGTTAATGTCCAATAAATCAGGGTTGGTCACTTCCACAATTTTGGCAGCCATTGCCAGGCTGTCCTCATCACCACCAAATATCTGTATGCCTACAGGGCGTTCATAATCAAATATGTCCAGCTTCTTGCGGCTCTTGATCGCATCACGTATCAGGCCTTCACTGCTAATGAATTCGGTGTACATCAAATCGGCACCATTGTCTTTACACACGGCCCTAAACGGCGGGTCACTCACATCTTCCATTGGTGCAAGCAGCAATGGGCAATCGGGCAATTCTATTTTATCAATTTTTACCATAATAATTTTTATGTATCCAGCTCCCGATAGCTATCGGGACGCCTATCAACGTTTAGATAAAGCCTTGGCTTTTATAGAAGCATAAGTTGGCAAGGCATCAACCGCAAATCCGCTATCTATCGCCTATCAACCATTTGCTGTTACCTGTTCCACGCAACAACCAGTATCTTCGCCTGCAAAAATACACGCTAAATTTTAATGAATACCTATCAACAGCCCCGGATCAACTATATATCGCAGTTGGCCATTTTAATTGGTGGCGTAGGCGTAATGCTTGTCATCAGCTCATTTGCCATGATTTTGGTTGCATCCAACGCCCTGCATGTACCGTTAATGCAGGTGCCAGATGCCTTGAACAAAGTGGAAAATGCCAATGCTGCACGCTGGCTAAACACTGCTGCGGCTTTTTTTGGCCTGTTTGTTCCTGCTTTTATCTGGGCCAGAATTATAAGCCACAAACCCTTTGCACAAATAGGTTTCAACAATATAATAAGTGGTAAACAAGTGTTTTTGGTAATACTAATGTCGCTTGCAGCAATGGTATTAAGCAACTCCCTGAGCGAACTGAACCAGGTAATTCCTATGCCTGCAAAATTCCTGGCAAAGGCAAAGCAATTGGAAAAAATGTACGACGATGCTATTTCGGTAATGGCAAATATGAAAACAACACAGGATTACTTGCTGTCACTTTTTGTGATTGCCTTATGCCCTGCCATTTTTGAAGAAGTACTGTTCAGGGGCAGCTTTCAGCAAATACTCACCAATTGGACCAAGAAGCCCTGGCTGGCCGTTTTAATTACCAGCATTGTGTTCAGTGCATTTCATGGTTCCTATTTTGGCTTTCTGTCAAGGGCTGCCTTGGGTGCCGTGCTTGGTTTTATTTTTTACTACAGCCGTAATATATGGCTAAACATACTGCTGCATTTTTTGAACAATGCCTTTATTGTAACCATGCTATACAGCTTAAGCCGTAGCGGAAGGTCAATAACAGAAATTGAAAAGGCATCCAATGCTTCGTTGCCCATTTTTTATATTTGGATACCTTTAAGTATCATGGTGCTGGTTTCCATGTTCATCCGTTTTAAAAAGGAAAGCGAAAGGATACTGCCAGCAACAGTGCCCGAAGAAAGGGACGAACGCGATTTGTTGTAACCTATTACCATAACCAACAGCAACCTTTGGTACATTTACAAAACAAACTTCAATAGCAGCATGGCTTTTAACTTACAGGTTTTTAAAACAAGGGCATTAACGGCCATCATTTTTGCAGCAGTAATGCTTGCAGGTTTGTTAATCAATCACTGGACGTTTTTGCTGCTGTTTTCCGTTATACATTTCGGTTGCTGGTTCGAGTACCAGAAACTGGTTGGCCTGATTGATAAAAGCTATCTAGACATTACACCTTTTCATAAATACGGCGTAATGCTTGCCGGCTACGGTTTTATGTTATGGATACTCAATAAGGCCTATGTAATTGCAGGTTTCCAGCTACACGAAATTGGCTGGTGGCTATTACTGGTCGTAGCTATTGCACTACCTGTTACAGAAGTGCTGTTTGGCAAAAAAAACGGTGCAAGAAGCATGGGTTATTCGGTTTTGGGCCTACTGTATATTTCGTTAAGCTGGGCTTTGATGATGGATATCAGAAACAGTGGAATGGCATTTAAGGGTGATTTTTTATTGCTTGATTTGGGCTGGGGAATACCTATCGTTATCATTGCCTCTATCTGGATCAATGATACCATGGCTTATATTGTAGGTTCGTTTATTGGCAAAACCCCCTTCTCTAAAATTTCACCAAAAAAAACCTGGGAAGGCACCATTGGCGGGGCAATACTTGCAATTGCAACCGTTTCATTAGTGGGGCATTATTGTTTTAACTATAACTTTTCACTTTGTATAGGCATAGCTGCCATTGCAGCCATAGTGGGTACTATAGGCGATTTACTAGAAAGCAAACTGAAACGCATGGCCAATGTAAAAGACAGTGGCTCCATCATGCCGGGTCATGGCGGATTCTTGGACAGGTTCGACTCCCTGTTATTGGCAACCCCATTTGTTTGGCTGTACCTGAAACTGTTTCTGTAACAAGTAACAAGGCAAGCTACGCTCCATTAATCATACCCAGCAAAATGCCTTATTAGTTGTAAACTTGTATGTAATAAACCGCTGCCATGTACAAAGAACAACTTCAACAAATGCTTGCCTTTTTTAATGGTGGCACAACAAGGCCCTACGCTTTTCGCAGGCAGCATTTGCAAAAACTGAAACAGGCCATCCTTCAATACGAAGACGAGATAAGCCATGCTCTGTACACCGATTTAAAAAAAAGTAAGGAAGAGGCATTTGCTACAGAAATAGGCATTGCACTTACCGAAATAAATTTTACGCTACAAAACCTACGCAGTTGGATGCAGCCACAAAAAGCAGGCACCAACCTTGTCAACATACCTTCATCCAGCAAAATTTATAAGGATCCCTGGGGCGTTGTATTGGTGATTGCTCCCTGGAACTATCCATTTCAGTTACTGATGAACCCATTAATTGCAGCCATTGCCGGCGGCAATACAGTTGTATTAAAGCCCAGCGAATTGGCCCCTGCCACAGCAGCGGTAATGGAGAAAATTTGCAGACAGGTTTTTACACCGGAGCATGTACTTGTTGTACAGGGCGATGGGGCAACTGTTGTTCCAGCATTGATGCAAAGCTTTCGGTTCAACTACGTTTTTTATACGGGCAGCATACCTGTTGGCAAGGCCATTTATAGAATGGCGGCAGAAAACCTCGTTCCGGTAACATTGGAACTTGGCGGCAAAAGTGCCTGCATTGTTGAAGCGGATGCTAACCTACAAGTGGCTGCCAACAGGATTGTATTGGGCAAGTTTACCAATGTGGGACAAACATGCATTGCTCCAGATTATGTACTCGTCCATCAATCCGTAAAACAGCAATTAGTTGATGCTTTTCAACAATCCATTGAAAAATTCTATACCACCGATGCATCGCAAAGTCATGATTACGGCAAAATCATCAACGAAAAGCGGTTTGATGCATTGGTAGCCTACCTTCAACAAGGCCAAGTTGTTTATGGTGGCCATCATGATAAAAGCAAACTGTACCTATCGCCAACTATTATAGAAAACGTATCATTGAATGCTCCTTTAATGAGCGAAGAAATTTTTGGCCCCATACTTCCCGTACTTATTTTCAATACCCAGGAAGAAGCGTTACAAATAGTAAGGCAAAATGACAACCCGCTGGCATTTTACCTTTTCACCAACAATCAGCAGTCAGAAGACTTCTGGATGCAAAATGTATCTTTTGGTGGCGGCTGTATCAATAACGCTGTTTGGCAGTTTGCAAACCATCACCTGCCATTTGGCGGTGTGGGTAATAGCGGTTTAGGAGCTTATCATGGCAAGTACAGCTTTGATACATTCACGCGGCAGAAACCTGTATTAAAAACGCCGACCTGGTTCGATCCGGTAATAAAATACCCCTCTTTTAAAGGTAAATTGAAGTTATTCAAATGGTTGTTTAAATAATGTTCAGCTAAGAGACATGAAAGGGCAAAAGAGGCAAAAAGAAAAACCTATTAATCACTTTTTCTCTTTCAACCCCTTAGCCAAATTGAAATTGTTTAAAGGTTGCCTAGATAGTATTTTCAATAAGAGTAAAAAAGAAAAATGAGCTTAAAGAGGCTTTTGTTTTAACTGCTCTTTTTCTCCTTTCCACTCTTATTGCCCACTTGCTGCAATCATCCTTTTATTTCCCCCTAGCATCGGTTATATTTGCAGCCTAACAAGTACAAGCAAGCATGACGATTAGTTACAATTGGTTAAGCGAATACCTACCCGAATTGATAGAGCCTTCCAAACTCTCCAAAATACTTACTTCCATTGGCCTCGAAGTGGAGAGCCTGGAAAAATACGAAAGCATAAAAGGTGGTTTGCAAGGATTGGTAATTGGCGAAGTATTGGAATGCGAAAAGCACCCCAATGCAGATAAATTATCCGTAACCAAAGTAAATATTGGCAGCGGCGAGCCTTTACAGATTGTTTGCGGTGCACCCAATGTGGCTGCCGGGCAAAAAGTAGTGGTGGCTACTGTTGGTACAACCATCTATCCATCAACTGGCGAACCATTAACCATGCGTGTTGCCAAAATAAGAAGTGTTGAAAGCCACGGTATGATCTGTGCCGAAGATGAAATAGGCATGGGCAGCAGCCACGCAGGCATTATGGTTTTACCAAACGATGTTACGGTTGGCGAAGCAGCTTCTACCTATTTTAAACCATACAACGATTTTATTTATGAAATTGGTTTAACACCCAACCGCATGGATGCCATGAGCCATTACGGTGTTGCCAAAGATGTATGTGCCTATTTATCGCACCACAATAACAAAGACATTAAACCCAAAACCATTTTTGCAAATGGTTTTAAGGCAGACAATACTTCGTTACCCATTAAGGTTACTGTTGAAAACACAGAAGCATGCCCGCGTTACAGTGGCGTAAGCATTAGCGGCGTTACCGTTAAAGACTCACCGCAATGGCTAAAAGACAAGCTGGCTGCAATTGGTGTAAGAAGCATCAGTAATATTGTTGACATTACCAATTATATACTACATGAAACGGGGCAGCCCCTGCATGCTTTTGATGCCACAGAAATTGCGGGCAACCATGTAATTGTTAAAAACCTGCCCGAAGGAACTGTTTTTGTTTCTTTGGATGAAAAGGAAAGGAAACTGTCTGCCAACGATTTGATTATTTGTGATGGCAACCAGCAACCCATGTGTATTGGCGGCGTGTTTGGTGGACTGAAAAGCGGCGTAAAAGCAACCACTACCAGCATTTTCCTGGAAAGTGCCTGCTTCAACTCCATTTCTATAAGAAAGACTTCCCTGCATCATGGCTTAAGAACAGATGCCGCTACAAGGTTTGAAAAGGGAGTGGATATTTCCAACACGGTAAACGTGCTGAAACGTGCAGCAACATTGATCAAAGAAGTTGCAGGCGGCGAAATATCGAGTGATATTGTTGATGTGTATCCTATTCAAAAAGAAAAGACAGCCATTGCCATCAAGTACCACTACATTAAAAAATTAAGTGGCAAGAACTATCACCCGGATGCAGTGAAAAGGATATTGCAGGCATTGGGCTTTGATGTATTGAAAGAAGGGATTGATGAAATACGCATTGCCGTTCCTTTCAGCAAGCCCGACATCAGTTTGTCGGCAGATATTGTGGAGGAAATCATCCGTATTGATGGTCTGGACAATATCGATATTCCAACCACCATTACCATTTCCCCTTCTGTAAATGAAATGGGTTTAAAAGAAGGTTTAAAGGAAAAAATTGCCAACTACCTAGCAGGTCAGGGCTTCAACGAAATATTTACCAACTCCATAACCAACAGCAAGTATTTTAACGAGCAGCAGGCAGCCACCATGGTTAAGATGATGAACAGCCTTAGTGCAGAATTGGATGTGTTACGCCCAAGTATGTTGGAAACGGGGCTGGAGTGCATTTCTTACAACATCAATAGAAAGAATGCCAACCTCCAGTTTTTTGAGTTTGGCAAGACCTACCATAGCAGCGAAATTGGCAAGTACAAAGAAGATGAGCACCTTGCTTTATACCTTACCGGCAACACCCACGAAGCAGAATGGAGCGAAAAAGGAAAAGCCATCAGCTTCTACAAAGCAAAGGGTATAGCCAATGCATTATTGACCTTGGCTGGTTTAACGGATATACATTTTGAAAAAACAGAAGAGCCTGGTTTAAACATAGCTATCTTAAATGGTAAAAAAATAGTAGGTTCCTTAAAGGAGATACCTGCCAAAAAATTACAGGCTTTCGATATAAAACAGGCCGTTTATTTTATTGATATTGATTTTATTGCCTTGTTGAAACAGGTAGGCAGCCAAAAAATAACCTATAAGGAAGTTTCCAAATTTCCGGCCGTGCAAAGGGACCTTGCAATGGTAGTAAACCGCAGCACCAGTTTCGAAAGCATTGAAGCGGTTGTTGCCAAAACAAAACTGTCCAAACTTCAACACATACGTTTGTTCGATGTTTTTGAAAGTGATAAATTAGGTGCAGATAAAAAATCAATGGCCATTAACTTTACGTTCCTGGACGAAGAGAAAACATTAACGGATAAGGAAATTGACGGCATGGTAAGCAAACTGGTTCAAGGTTTTGAAAAAGAACTTGGGGCAGAAATCAGAAAATAATGGATACGAGTATTGACCAACAATTAGCTTCCATAAAACTCAAGCTTCAGCAATTGCTGAAGCAGTACCAGCTGCTGCAAAAAGAAAATGAACGCTTAAAGAAGGAACTGGAAAAATCCAAAAACTCATTCGAAACAAAAACAGAACATTTACAGCAATTGCAGCAAAAGGCCAACCTGCTGCAGTTTGGCACCGCCGATTTGGATGCAAACGAAAAAGCAGCACTTGCCAAACGCATTGATAGCTATTTAAAAGAAATTGAACAGTGCATAACATTGCTTAACCCATAACAAATGAGCGAACTGATACCAGCCAATGTTGTAATAGCCGACCGCAGCTTCCGCCTTAAAATTGAGGCTGACGAAGAGGAATTGATACGCAAGACCGTAAAACTGGTAAACGAAAAGATACTGGAGCTGAAAACCGAATTTGCAGGCAAGGACATGCAGGATTATGTGAGTATGGCACTGCTATGGTTTGCCACCGAGCAGAACAAGACTGGCGAGCACCTGATTAAGGAAAAGGAAACCTCCGAAAAGCTTGCCGCACTTGAAAGCTATCTCGACAAAGTGGTGGAAGAAATACAATAAAAAACCCCGAAATAATTTTCGGGGTTTTTGTTACTAGTAAGAACGGTACGGATTAAAAAACGTTTGCTACTTGCCCCTTACAAACTTAAAAGTGCTGGTGTACACTTCGGTGCCGTTGGTTAATGTATAGCGAATTGCATAATACATTGTTTGGGCCTTGGGGCTTGCATCTATAACACTATAGCTTTTTGCCTGGGTAACATCGCCATTATTGGTTGATGTGGAAATGACACATAGGTAATTGGGCGAATCGCCACCCATTACTTCAATCTTGGAAATATTTTTTTCGTAAGCTGTGCCAAAATCAATTGTTACCTTACCTGGTGCATTGGCAAATTCAATAAACGTTACCGCAAGGTTGGCATCTTTAAAGAAATTGTTGGCAAAAGTCTGCTCCACCGGAATTTCGGGAAAATCGTTCTTCTTGCTGCAAGAAGCCAAAAGGGCAATCATTGCCATGGCTGATAAAATCTTTCTCATGGAATAAAAAACAAATAATGATAAAAATTGGTTGCTAAAGCCGTCTTTCTCAAATTGTACTGAAAAGGGCCAATGTAGTCTTGCGGAGAATATTGAATAGGAGCAAAAATCCGGCATATCAATGACAAATGCAATGCCAACAGCCTCTATTCTATTTAACTAATTGATTATCATTGGCAATAATTCCTTTCACTCATCCAATCCTTCCACAAAAGAAACTCAATCTCCCAAAAGGAGAGCCCAAATTCCTTTATAATATGTTATTCGTATTTAATTATCTTCGCTCCCTAGCGTTCACTAATTCAAATTACAATGAGGTGTGAAACGGAACATACGATTTTGAACCATTTAAAACTTTTCCAGAAACATGGAACCAACAGTGTTGTATATAATTATAGGTGCAGTTTGCTTAGTAGCAGGAGTTGCAGCGGGTAAGTTTGTATTTGCCAAAGACACCAAAAAACAGGTTGCCGATGCCGAAACCCAGGCACAAACAATTTTAAGGGAAGCCGAATTAAGGGCCGAAACCATCAAGAAAGAGAAGCAGTTAGAAGCAAAAGAGAAATTTGTACAATTAAAAGCAGAGCACGAAAAAGAGGTTGGCGAACGCAACCGCAAAATTAGCGAAGCAGAAAACCGCATCAAGCAAAAAGAGGTTTCCATCAACCAAAAAGAAACCAACCTCGATAAACAGTCGAAGGAAAACGATGCAATCAAGGAAAACCTGAACCGCCAGATTGAAGTGGTTAATGTAAAACGTACTGAACTGGAAAAACACCAAGAAGAACATATACGCCGCCTTGAAAAAATTGCTGGCCTTAGTGCCGAAGAAGCCAAGAACCAATTGGTAGAAAGTCTTAAAAACGAGGCACATACGCAGGCCCTTGCCTTGCAGCAGGAAATTATTGAAGATGCAAAGCAAAAGGCCAACAAAGAAGCCCGCAAAATTGTTATCCAATCCATTCAGCGTACCGCTGCAGAACAGACCATTGAAAATACCGTAACCGTTTTTCAACTGGAAACCGATGAAATCAAAGGCCAGATTATTGGTAGGGAAGGCCGTAACATACGTGCCATAGAAGCCGCCACTGGTGTGGACCTGATTGTGGATGACACCCCTGAAGCGGTGATACTTTCTTCGTTTGACCCGTTGCGTAGAGAAATTGCCCGTTTAAGTTTGCAACGTTTGGTGGCCGACGGCCGTATTCACCCTGCACGTATTGAGGAAGTGGTTGAAAAAACCAGAAGACAACTGGAAGAACAGGTAATGGAAATTGGCGAACGTACCGTAATTGAACTAGGCGTGCATGGTTTGCATAAAGAACTGGTTAGGATTGTGGGCAAGATGCGTTTCCGCTCTTCTTACGGGCAGAACCTGTTGATGCACAGCCGCGAAACAGCCAACCTTTGTGGCATTATGGCTGCGGAACTGGGCATGAACCCTAAATTGGCAAAACGTGCCGGATTGCTGCACGATATTGGTAAAGTACCAGACGAAGAAACAGAATTGAGCCACGCATTGTTGGGTGCAAAGCTGGCCGAAAAATATGGCGAGAACCCTGCGGTTATCAACGCAATTGGTGCCCACCACGATGAAATGGAAATGCTGTTTGTAATTTCTCCCATTGTACAGGCCTGCGATGCCATTAGCGGTGCAAGACCAGGTGCAAGGCGTGAAATTATGCAGCAGTACCTGCAACGTATCAAAGACCTTGAAAACTTGGCCTGTGCCTATCAAGGCGTTGAAAAAGCCTATGCCATACAAGCGGGCCGTGAACTACGTGTAATTGTTGAGGCAGATAAAGTAACCGATGGCGACAGCGATAAACTGAGTTTTGAAATTGCCCAGAAAATACAGACCGAAATGACTTATCCCGGTCAAATTAAAGTAACCGTTATTAGAGAGAAAAGGGCAGTGAACCTAGCCAGGTAAGATTTAAAATTCCAAATAATAAAAAATCCCAAATTCCAGCAATGGAGTTTGGGATTTTTGTTTTGGCTAATCCGATTTTAATAATGTAGCAATTATCGTATGGCTTGACGGTGAAATTCAAAACGATTACCCAATCAACAAATAAACCAATTAACCAATACCCTTAGAGTGCTACCTAATAATCGATACGGTTCCTTTGTATGTCAATGGATTTCCCCTGTAATCTATAGCTTCTGCATAAACCACAAAAGTTTCATTGTTCTGTAATTGTCCTTTATACTTGCCATCCCAACCTTCTGATGGATCTGTGGTGGTAAATACCAAATTCCCCAACCTGTTATAAATAGAAAAACGGATAAACTGCTTAATGCCAACCGGAAAAACGTGCAGCACATCATTTAGCTTATCTCCATTAGGCGTAAAGGCAGAGGCAACATATAAAGCCGGTCCGGCATAACGTTTTATGGTAACCTTGCTATCTTTTACGCATCCTTCTTGGGTAACGCTATGCAGATAATAGGTAATTGCATTGTTGTATAAAGAAATTGGGTTTTCAATGATATCGCTTGATAACCCTACGTTGGGCTTCCATAGGTATTGCTGATTAGGGTACCCGTTGGCATTTAGTTGCATAGGTTGATCAAATGCAGCTATGGTATCCCTGCCTGCAAAAGCAATGTTGTCATAAATCCTAAAGGCCCTTGTTATGGTATCCTTACAACCTGCAGGAGTTGTGCCAATAACAGTAAAGTACAGGTTCTGAACTTTCGGATAGCTGGCTTTAACAATGTCGCTTGCTTTATAGAATCCGTTGCCAAAATCCCAGGACCAATCATTCACCAGCCTGTTGGTATCTTTTGCAAAATAAAAAATAGGCACGTTTACACAAGAGTCATTAATGGAAAGTTCCATAAAAGGTTTTGTGTTCACTAAAATAGTTGTGTCCAGCAATAAACTTTTGCACCCAAAATTGCTTTCCACATTTAAGCGTATGTTATTCAATCCAGCGGGCAAAACAAGGTTTATGTCTTTCGTTACATAAGTATTTGCACCGTTAATTACCCAGTTCCATTTATTTACCAAATCGTTATTGGCTGTTTGATTGAAATAAGAAGAGTCGCCGATCAATACATTTTCATCAGAACAAAGAGGCTTGGTTTTAACAGCAAATGCTGCTTTGGGTCGTTGCTGTACCGTTAGTTTTTTTATCGTTGTGTCGGAGGAGCATCCGTCAGAAGTTTTAATGATCAGCTTTGCTACAATTGGCGAATCTGAACTGGGTAAGAAATTTGGCGGCTGCTTTATAGCTGAAACAATTCCGTTGATGTTCCACCACCAACCATTGATGGTTGAACCATCCAAAGGTTGCGATACATCCGTAAAAACCACTGGTGTCTGTTTTTCGCAAATAGGACTTGTTGATGTGAACTTTGCTTCTGGTGCCTGCAATACCGTAACCGTTATGTTTTTCCTGGACGTACATTGATTGAAATAGTTTGCAAGCAGGTTTACATAATATGTTTTAGGTACAGTATAGGTGTGCGAAACTGCAGTGTCCCTATTGGTTATCAAAGAGTCATTGTCGCCAAAATACCAGGAATACTTTATGTTGCTGGAGTTGCTGGCAATACTGGTAAATGTAAACGTATTGCCTATTAAACATTGCTTAGTATCGTTTACGGCAATTGCAGTGTTTGTAAAATCAACAATATGTACGGTGACTTTTTTCCTATATCCCTCGCAACCAAAAAGTTGTTTTTGGGAAATATAATATACAGAGCTTCCCACAGTAGCCGTATTGATGATGGGAGGTAATTCTGTACCTACCGATAAAGTATCATTTTTGTACCAGACTATTACATTGCCACTATCTGCCAATATATTCAAAGTTGCATTTTGCTGATTCTTGCAAAAGTAAAAATCCGGTGCAGCATTGGCCAATGGCGGTATCGGCAATGGCTTTGCCTGTGCCTGAAATGTATCCCTGCACCCAAAGCCCGGATACGGAATCACATCTACATAAAAAGTACCCGATGTAACGGGGGCTGGTGTTATGGTCAAATTCTGTGAAGTGCCCAATACGGTTGTAAAAGTTTCATCGTACCAGATATAATGTTGAAACCCATAAGGGGCATTCAGCGTTAAGCTATTGGTTTCAATACAATAGGGGGCCGTGGCCAGGATATTGGAGCAGCCGCTACTTACATCCAAATACGAATACCCAAAATGCCCGCCCAGTGTACAGTCGGCATTCTTAAACTCCAGTCTAACATCCTTGCCTTGAAGCCCCGCAAACTGCAGCGAAACCGGTGTCCAGTTTTTATACAGTACATCTTTTGATTTTGGGGATTGAAAAAAACCCGGCAAAGAGCCATTGGCCACATAATTAAAGGCAGCACAGTTAATGATATTTCCGGTAGCAACTTCATACGCCGTAACAAAAAACCGTGGCTGCTTCCACGAATCATGGTTCGGGTCTTCCAAAACAACCGCATAAAAATAAGTGAAAGTGAAGGTATCCAATGTTGCCGGCACATTGAATGTGTATGAAATTGCCTCAGCCTCAGCCCCACTGTTTTCATTGCCAAGCTTAACCGAATAATTGCCCCCAAAAGGACATAACACGGGAAAGTCGCCATACTTGTCTTTATCCGTCTTGGAAGACATTAACGTATGCCTGTTCGTGATGGGTGCAGATGGATTTAGCCGCATGACATTGATGCCTGAAGAATCGTAGGTTTTGCCAATAAAGCATTGCCAGCTACTGAAGTCACCCATTTCAAAATCAATATTGGATGGGCATTGGGCAAAACCCTTCAAGGCAAACAACAATAAAATGGCCGTAAAAAACTTCGTTTTCATAAGAGCAGGGTTACTATTGCAATATTGTACTAACGGGTCTACTTTTTAATGAATAAAAAGTGCCACAAGGGTTAAATAAATATTCAGGGTCTGTTTTTATTTTACGATTTAAATATATGTATTTCCTGCAAATAAATAAAAATAAACCCACATATATTAATCGTGTGTCAAAAAGAAGCAAGTTTTTATACAGGATGCCAATACAACGAAGGGCGACGGGCACCGAGCCTATAGCAGAAGGCAATACTTACTGATTTTGGAAAAAGACCATGAAACATATGCAACAACACACAACAAATCAGGTTACTGCCCACAAACAGGGCTACCCATATTGGCATTTGTAAACAAGCCGATATATTTGCCAATCTTGAAAAGGGCTTAAAAGATGCTCCAAGAACAGCAACTTAAACAAAGCATCGCTTCTGTTGCCCAATTGAAATACTAAAGCTTTTCTAAAAGGAACTTCAAATGATACAGTTCAACCGTTTTGTTTTGGATAATGGCTTGCGTGTACTGGTTCACGAAGACCCCAGCACGCCAATGGCCGTAGTGAATGTTTTGTACGATGTGGGCTCCAAAGACGAGAACCCGGAGCAAACCGGCTTTGCCCATTTATTTGAACATTTAATGTTTGGCGGCAGCATCAATATTGAAGACTATGACGAGCCGCTGCAGCGTGCCGGTGGCGAAAACAATGCCTTTACCACCAACGACCTTACCAACTATTACTGCAGCATGCCCGCAGAAAATATTGAAACGGCTTTTTGGCTGGAGAGCGACAGGATGCTGAGCCTGGCCTTTAGCGAAAAGAGCCTGGATGTGCAACGCAAAGTGGTTTGCGAAGAGTTCAAAGAGCATTACATCAATAAGCCCTATGGCGATATATGGCATAAAATGCGTGAGCTTGCCTATAAAAAGCATCCTTACCGCTGGATGACGATTGGCAAGGAACTGAGCCATGTGGAAAATGCGAAGATCGAAGATGTAAAAAACTTTTTCTTCAAACATTACCGCCCGGTAAACGCCATTCTGGTGGTTGCCGGCAAGGTGAGTACAGATGATGTAAAAAAGCTTGCAGAAAAATGGTTTGGCGATATACCCATGGGCGAAAAATACAACCGTAACCTGCCACAGGAGCCAGAACAGGAAGAAGCAAGGCTGCTGGAAGTAAAAGCCGACGTGCCACTGGATGCCTTTATGAAAACATGGCATATGGAATCGCGGTTAAGCAAAGGTTACTATGTGGCCGATTTGATTACGGAAATCCTGGGCGGCGGTGGCTCATCCCGTCTGTACCAATCGCTGATAAAGGAAAAGCAATTGTTCTCCAACCTGGACTGTCACCATTTTGGCACAACAGACAACGGCCTGTTGGCAATTGAAGGCAGGCTGGTTAAAGGCGTAAAAATGGAAGATGTGGAAAAGGCCCTGCAGGAAGAAATAGAAAAAATAAAAACGGAACTGGTTAACGAGGCCGAACTGCAAAAAGTAAAGAACAAAACAGAAAGCATCATTGCATTTGAAGACATGAGCGTAATGAGCCGTGCCACTAGCCTGGCCATGTACGAGATGCTGGGAGATGCCAACCTGATGAACTCCGAACTGGAAAAATACCAGGCAGTAACTGCGGAAGACATACGCAATTACAGCAACAAGATTTTTGATGAAAAGAACAGTAATACCATTCACTATTACAGTAAAAATTAAGAATGCCAAACAGAACAGAAGCCCCGAAAATATTTGATGCAGTAGAACTGGACCTGCAACTGAAACCGGTAGAAAAATTTACGCTGGACAATGGCGTGCCTGTATATGCCATTAACGCCGGTGCACAGGAAGTGGTAGTGGTTGAATTTGTTTTTTTCTCCGGCAACTGGTACGAGGAAAAAAACATTGTGGCGGCAACCACCAATTTCATGTTGAAGAATGGTACAAAAAGCAAATCGGCTTTTGCCATAAGTGAGCATTTCGATTTTTATGGGGCCTACCTAAACCGCAACTGTTACAACGAAACCGCAACACTTACCCTGCATACCTTAAGCAAGCATTTGCCAAAGCTGTTGCCAGAAGTGGCCACGCTTTTAACCGATAGCATTTTTCCGGAAGAGGAACTGGCACTATATAAACAGAACCAGAAACAGCGTTTGGAAGTGAACCTGAAAAAATGCGATTTTGTTGCCAACCGTTTAATTGACGAATACCTTTTTGGGTTTGACCATCCTTATGGCAAATACACCTCTATTAGCGATTACGATGCATTGCAGCGTGATGAACTGGTAAAGTATTACCAAGAGTTTTACACCAAGGGCAACTGTATGTTGTTTGTTGCAGGCAAGCTGCCAACAGATATACAACAGCAGTTGAACAATGCGTTTGGAGCCTTGCCATTGAACCAAAATGCAAAACTGCATATTCAACATACGCAAGAGCCTGCTGCTGTAAAAAAGCAACATATTATAAACGATGCCAACGGCGTGCAGGGTGCCATCCGTATTGCAAGGCCTTTTCCTAACCGCCACCACCCCGATTTTCAAAAGGTTTCCATACTCAACAATATTTTCGGTGGCTTTTTCGGCTCAAGACTAATGAGCAATATACGCGAAGACAAAGGCTACACCTATGGCATCCATTCCTATATACAGAACCATATTCACGATACCTGCTGGATGATTAGTACCGAAGCTGGTAAGGATGTTTGCCAGGCCACCATTGAGGAGACCTATAAGGAAATGGAAATACTTCGCAATGAAATAGTAGATGAAGAAGAACTGGACCTGGTACGCAATTTTATGATGGGCAGCCTGTTGGGCGATCTGGATGGCCCATTCCAGATTATTGGCCGCTGGAAGAATTATATACTCAATAATTTGGACGAGCAATATTTTTACAATGCCATCAATACCATTAAAACAGTTACCGCCGAAGAGTTACAGGCACTTGCGAAAAAATATTTGAACCCCGAAGCATTTTACGAATTGGTGGTTGTGTAAAATAAGTATGCCACACCCTATAGGATGTGGCATACTTATTTTGCATACAGTATATTTATTAATAAATTTAGCCTATGCAAAAGTTCATCACCAAAACATTGATCACCTCTGTTGCAGTATTGATTGCTTCCTACTTATTGTCGGGCATCAATGTGCCAAACGCACAAACGGCTTTGCTGGTAGCAGTTGTACTGGGCTTACTCAATAGTTTTGTTAAACCCATATTGGTGGTACTCACCATTCCCATCACCTTGTTTACACTGGGCCTGTTTTTATTGGTCATCAACATTTTGATTGTGGAGTGGGCGGCCGACTTGGTAAAAGGCTTTACCGTAAAAAGCTGGTGGTCGGCATTATGGTTCAGTATTATTGTTTCTGTTTTTACAACGGTTATAGAGGGTCTTGTAAAATCAAAAACAGAAGGCGAACAATAGCAACAATCTTTTTGTTACAATCAGTTGGCCCTTTCTTCAACAGCGTTGGCGTCGCACCCATCGGCAATGGCACTTCTTTCAACTTTTATACAAGCGTAGGTTATATACACTAACCATTTCCCATTTGCATATAAAGGCAAGGCCCCATTATGTTCAACAGTACATGGGTGCGACGCAACTACAGTTGGGCCACAGTGCTGTTGCTGGCTATATAACAAAAGAGAAGGTTTTGGCAACCTTCTCTTTCCTGTATCGTTTATTCCATATTCGGGCTCAACCACCTTTCCATTACTTCTTTGCTCAAGCCTTTACGTTTGGTATAATTATCAAACTGATCCTGCTGAATTTTACCAACCCCATAATACTGGCTTTGCGGGTTTGCAAAATACCAACCACAAACACTGCTTGCCGGGTACATGGCCAGGCTTTCGGTAAGTGTTATACCAGTGGTAGCTGTGGCATTCAGCAGGTCAAACAGTTTGTATTTCTCTGTATGGTCGGGGCAGGCAGGGTAGCCAGGTGCCGGGCGTATGCCTAAATATTTTTCATGTATCAGTTCCTCATTGGTCAAATGCTCATCCGTTGCATAGCCCCAATATTCCTTTCTTGTTTTCAAGTGCAGGCATTCGGCAAACGCTTCGGCAAACCTATCGCCGAGGGCCTGTAGCATAATTTTATTGTAATCATCCAATGCAGCTTCAAATGCTTTTATATGTGGTTCAATGCCATGAATGGTTACGGCAAATGCCCCAATAAAATCTTCGTTGTTTACTGTGGCGGGGGCTATAAAATCTGCCAGCGATAGGTTGGGCTGGTCTGCCGCCTTTTTAATTTGCTGACGCAGGAACTCCAGGTTGACAGTTGATCCATTATTGTTTACAGTAACGGTATCATCGTTACTGCTTGCCTGCCAAAAGCCAATTGTGCCTTTTGCTGTCAGCCATTTTTCGACAATGATCCTATCCAACAAAGCATTGGCGTCATTGTACAGTTTGGTGGCTTCCACACCAACAATTTCGTCCGTTAATATTGCCGGAAAATTGCCGTGCATTTCCCAGGCAATAAAGAAAGGCTTCCAGTCAATAAATGCACGCAGTTCGGCCAGGTCAAAATTGTCAAACAGTTTTGTACCCAGGAATGTTGGTTTAACCGGAGCAAAACTGTCCCAATCAATCTTCACTTTGTTTTGTACCGCTTCTGCATAAGGCAGGTACTGCTTTACCGATTTTTTATTGTCAAATGCCTCTTTCAGTTTCGTGTATTCGGTTTGTGTGTCTTTTAAAAAAGGCTCTTTGGTTTCTTTGTTCAGCAGGGAGCCGGCAACGGTTACACTGCGGCTTGCATCCAGTACATGCACCACACCATTACCATATTCTGGGGCAATTTTTACGGCCGTGTGCATGCGTGAAGTGGTGGCACCGCCAATAAGCAATGGCTGTGTCATGTTCCTGCGTTTCATTTCTTTGGCTATATGTACCATTTCGTCCAAAGAAGGGGTAATCAATCCGCTTAGGCCAATAATATCTGCATTTTCTTTTTGTGCCGCATCCAGTATCTTATCGGTTGGTACCATTACGCCAAGGTCCACAATATCGTAGCCGTTACAACCCAGTACCACGCCTACAATGTTTTTACCAATATCATGCACATCGCCTTTTACGGTGGCCAATAAAATCTTGGCAGCACCACTGCCTTCTTCATTTACGGTTCCTGCAGCTAAGTGTGCCTGTCTTATTTTTTCTTTTTCAGCTTCAATAAAAGGGAAGAGGTAGGCCACACTTTTCTTCATGACCCTTGCACTTTTTACCACTTGTGGCAAAAACATTTTACCAGCACCAAACAGGTCGCCCACCACGTTCATGCCATCCATCAACGGGCCTTCAATTACTTCCAAAGGGCGATCGTATTTCAGTCGGGCTTCTTCCGTATCGGCATCAATATAATCGGTAATGCCGTTTACAAGACTATGTGCCAGGCGGCTTTCAACAGATTCATTACGCCATGCTTCGTCCTTTACTATTTCTTTTCCTTTGGCTTTAACGGTTTCTGCAAAGGCAATCAGTTTTTCTGTGGCTTCGTTGTTGTCGTTGTTCCTGTTCAGTATCACATCTTCAATCAGCTCCCTTAAAGTGGGTTCAATTTCATCATACACTACCAACTGTCCGGCATTTACAATGCCCATGTCCATACCCGCTTTAATGGCATGGTACAGGAAAACGGAGTGCATGGTTTCACGCACAAATTCATTGCCCCTAAAAGAGAATGAAAGGTTACTTACGCCGCCACTGATTTTTACCAATGGCATCTTTTGTTTAATGATGCGACATGCTTCTATAAAGTCAACGCCATAATTGTTGTGTTCTTCCAGGCCTGTTGCAATGGCAAAAATGTTGATGTCGAAAATGATGTCTTGTGGGTCAAAACCAACTTCTTCGGTCAGTATTTTATAGGCCCTTCCCGAAATTTCCACTTTACGCTGCATCGTATCCGCCTGTCCCTGCTCATCAAAAGCCATTACAATAACGGCAGCACCAAAATCTTTACAGATGTACGCCTGCTCAATGAATTTCGCTTCGCCTTCTTTCAGCGAAATGGAGTTTACGATGCAACGGCCCTGTATGCATTTTAACCCGGCCTGTATAATTTCAAACTTCGAACTGTCTACCATAATGGGTATCTTGGCAATATCCGGTTCGCTTTGCAACAGGTTGATGTAGGTTGTCATTGCCTGTACGCCATCCAGCAGGGCATCGTCCATGTTCACGTCCAAAATCTGAGCCCCGTTCTCCACTTGCTGTCTTGCAACAGACAGGGCTTCTTCGTATTGATTGTTCAAGATCAACCGGGCAAACTTTTTAGAGCCGGTAACATTGGTCCGTTCTCCAACATTTACAAAATTTGTTTCCGGGCGAACCACCAAAGGTTCCAATCCACTTAGTCTTAAATATGGTTTTATGGTTGTTGTTTCTGACATTTTAATAACCAGCTTTTGTTAGTAATGGTCTTTGCTATATAGCGTTTAAGATGGTGTTCAGCAGTTAAGCAAGCTCTGCTTCCAATACAGGCAGCTTTCTTGGTTCAATGGTTTTTACATGTTGGGCAATATGTTTAATGTGGTCTGGCGTTGTGCCGCAGCAGCCACCTACAATATTTACCCAACCATTTTTTGCCCATTCTTCCAAAAAGCAGGCAGTTTGTTCGGGAGCCTCGTCGTATTCGCCCATTGCATTGGGCAGGCCGGCATTGGGATACGATGAAACATAGCAGGCTGCAATGCTTGACAGTTCTTCAATATGGCCCCTCATTTCCTGTGCACCCAATGCACAGTTAAGACCAATGCTTAAAGGATTTGCATGTTTTACCGAGATGTAGAATGCTTCCAGTGTCTGACCGCTTAACGTTCTTCCCGAAGCATCGGTAATAGTACCACTGATCATGATGGGCAATGGCTCTTTGCCCTCTTTTCTAAAAAAATTATTGATGGCAAAAATGGCCGCTTTGGCATTCAATGTATCGAAGATGGTTTCTACCAGCAACACGTCCACACCACCATCTACCAATCCTTTTACCTGTTCCGTATAAGCTGCAACCACTTCGTCAAAAGTCACGGCACGGAAACCGGGATTGTTTACATCGGGCGATAAAGACAATGTTTTGTTCAACGGACCAATGGCACCTGCCACAAATTTGGGTACCGTATTGCCAGTTTCGGCATTGTAACGCTCAATGGCGGTTCGTGCACATTGTGCAGACGCAACATTGAGTTCATACGCAAACTCCTGCATGTCATAATCTGCCATGGCAATAACGGTGCTGCTGAATGTATTGGTTTCAATAATATCTGCACCGGCTTCCAGGTATAGCTTGTGTATGCCTATAATAATTTCTGGCTGGGTAATACTAAGCATATCGTTGTTGCCCTTTACATCAGTATGCCAGTTGGCAAAACGTTCGCCACGGTAATCTGCTTCGTCCAGCTTGTGACGCTGTATCATGGTGCCCATTGCACCGTCTATAATCAGTATCCTTTTTCCGAGTTCTTTTCTGATGCTCATACGCTTTCATTTTTATACCTGCCCACAAAAGCTTGCAGCCATTGTAGTGGTGTATATCCTGTATATTGAATATTGTTGATAAGTGCTAGGACCGTTGTTGGCCATACTAAAACAAACCAATTAACGAGAACAATCTGTGAAGTTATGCAGAGATGATTTTCGTTTATTAGTTCTGTGCACTCGTGAGGCCACAGGTGCTATACATTGCAGGCCGAACAATAAACAAATCTGCCTGCGTGGGCAAATATAAAACAAAAGACCGAACTATCGAATAGTCCGGTCTTTATATAAATTAGCTTAAACCGGTGTTCGGCCTTAGTTGTATTTGGCGTTAATGGTGATGGCCACATCTTTTGCATCGTCGTCAAAGCTCTTGATATTGTAATCGCTGAAATTTATTTTGAAGCTGCTTTGACTGGTTACTTTACCATGGTTCACGCTGATGGAACCGGTAGCAGCCATCTTTTTTGTAACCCCATGCAGGGTTAAAGTACCTTCTACCTTGGCTGTGTATTTACCGTCTTTTGAAAAATCTATATCCTTAATGTTTGTAACTGTTCCTTCAAATACGGCTTTTGGGTAAATGTCGCTCTGCAGGAACTCCTTGCCATTAAAATGCTCCTGCATCAATTCATTCTCAAAACGGAAGCCTTTTATCAAGGCAACAAAACCCATGTCGCCGGTTGCACTGGCTAGGGTTGAAGCTACCTGGCTGTTTACTGCTTCAATATCTTCTGCCGGGCTTTTGGTAAAGAATTTTATGTTGGCAGTTTTGGTGGTGTAGGTTATGGCCGGGGCAACGGAAGGCATGGAATCCTTTTTCACCTCAACCTTTGGAGCTATTGCTGTATCTACCTTTGCGGCCGGTGCGGGTGTGTGGTTATTGGTTACTGCAGCTTCGTTCAACTGCACTTCGCCAAGAATATAACCCGTGAAAAGCCCTTTAACAGTTATGGTTGAGCCAACAGAAATATTCTTAACTGCTTCTTTCAGTCTGCCAGAAACGCCCGTATTGGGTTTGTCCGTATTTAATATTACCGTGGTACCAATTGAGTCGGCATTCACTTCCCTTACCACACCCGTTACTTCAATAACCTTATTGTTGTATTTCTTATTTGCCGAATCTTCATTGGCAACAAATTCATTAATCAGGTTGGTGGCCGTTATGGCAATACCATCTTCATTGGCGGGGTTCCTGCGGTTATGTGTTGGTCCATAAAAAATAAAATACCACACTCCTATGGCCCCTAGTACAAGTGCTATTAAAATGGCGATTATGATTTTTTTCATATAAAATATTCTTTGAAAAGCAAATATAGGGTGAATAATCAAAATTGCATGTATATACATGCAATTTTTCTAAAGGCCCGCTATCCTTTAACATATTGCTGAACAGGCAGGCGGTTGGCAAGGCTACGGGCCAACGTCATTTCATCGGCATATTCTAGCTCGCCGCCAAAGGCAATGCCACGGGAAATGGTGGTAACCTTACAGTTCAGGTTAGCTATTTTTTTCTGTATATAATAAATGGTGGTATCGCCCTGGATGTTGGGCGACAGGGCAAAAATGAGTTCTTCCGTTTCTTCTTTGGTTATGCGGTTAACAAGCGATTCTATGTTGAGCTGTTCTGGGCCAATACCGTCCAGCGGGGAGATGATGCCACCAAGCACATGGTAAGTGCCATTAAACTGTTGGGTGGATTCTATAGCTATCACGTCACGTATGTTTTCGACCACACAAATCATCTGTTGCTTACGCATGGAGTTGCTGCAGATGCTGCAGATGTCGCCATCGCTAATATTGTGGCAGCGATTGCAGAACTTTATGTCACGCCGCATTTTGGCAATGGTTTCGCCAAAGTGCTGTACCTCGTTTACATCCTGTTTCAATAAATGCAGTACCAGCCTCAATGCCGTTTTTTTACCAACGCCGGGCAGTTTCGAAAATTGGGCCACTGCATTTTCAAGAAGTAAGGAAGGAAGTTGCATTGAGCAAAAATAAGTTTCTTTTATCCCTTTTAAAAGGTTATGCCGTTATAATGTTATTTCGTTCTCATTGTCCCAGTTGGCCCGTATGGACAGTTTCTTGTCCAACTGCTTCACAATTTCGGGCTGCTTTTTCAGTTTATAATCGCCGGCATCCCAAATGCCGTTCTTGTTCCCGTCAAACAGCACACGTAATTCGTACTCGCCTGGTGGGTATAGCTTGCGGCTAAATTCCTTTTGTGTAAGTATAATGGATTCGAATATTTCGTTGTTCTTCACAATTTGCAGAACGGGGTTCTTGGCAGTGTTCAGGTTGTTGAACCGCAGTTTGATGCTTCCATACTCGGTTTCTTTTTTTGTGGCAAATTTTATCGTATCGGCCTTGGTAAGGTTGGTACCTGCACTGTCTGCCACCGCATCTTTCTGTATCAGTATGCGTAGCTGTGTATCTTCTTTCCAGTTCTTGATAATACTGATCTTTTTCCCAGTTGTATCAAGCGATACTGTATAGTCTTTTATTGGTTGATAGTTGGTATCGGTCAGTATGATTTTTGTGGAATCAAAACTTGTAAGCTTTCTGTTGAATTCCAGTTTTATGCTATTGGTCAATAGGTCCTGCCTGCCACTTTCCAAACTGGTAGTGTATCGCAAACGTTTGTCAGGTGCCGCTTTTGGCTGGGCGGGTGCCGGGGCATTTGCCGGTGGGGCGGATTTTTTCTTTGCCTGTTCGAAGGCATACAATATTACCTCCCGGGTGTTGGATGATACCTGTACGGCCGAATCGGCAAATGCAAATAGCTTTGTTGAGTCATCGTATTTTTTACTGTATTCGTTAGGCAATACAAATACATTGAATATGCCCTGTGGCAGGTTCTTGAACATGAAACTACCATCCCTATTTAACTTGGTATAGTAACGTGGTGCAAGCTTTACAATAGCCGTATCGTTTAGGTTCCTGTGCAGCAATACCAATAGGGTCGTATCTACCTTGCCGTTTTCGGCAAGCAGTACCTTGCCAGAAAAACTGTTGTTGTCAAGTTTGTTGCCGGTAGAAAAAACATAAGTAAAGCCCTTGGCTATATTGCCCTCGTTTACATCTTTGATGCTGTTGCCAAAATTGATGGAATAAGTGGTGTTCGGCTCCAATGAATCACGTAGCTTGATGGTTACATTGCGGAGCTTATAATCAATTGTAGGAACGGTTTTGGGTACGGGCGATACAATCAGGTTTTCGGACAGTTCCTTTACATCCACATACTCATTAAAGGTGAGCACGATTTTATTGGTTGACACATTTGTTGCCGAGTCCCTGGGCAGGGCAATGACAAGTTTTGGGGGCAGACTGTCTCTTGGTCCGCCACTTGGCGGAATGATGTTTGCACAGCCGCTACTGCCCACTTGCATTAGGGCCAAACAAAACAGTACCCCAAATGTGAAAAAGGAAAAACGCTTCATGAATATTCAACGCTCAATAGTTAATGCAGCTATCAAACATTTGCAAACATAATGGCTTTAGGCTTTTCTATTTGCCAATATTGCTTTAAATAAGTGTGCCCTCAAATATTGCGGTAAACAAGTATCATCCATCTTCGCTACCACAACAGCTTAAGCCCTTAATTCCTGTTTACGGCAAAGTCTTCTACCAATCGGGTATTGATATTTACAGCAAAGCTCTGTTCAAATTTTTGCTGTTCGTTCCTGATCACGAATTTAACCTTGTCAAGGCCACGGCTCAGTTTGAATTTCTTTTCAAACAGTTTATCCGTAAAACTGTTTTCGTACAGCACTTCGCCATCCTCATCTGTAACAGATAAATTGAATGCAGTGGCACCGGTATTGATGTACTTAACGGAAAACAAGACGCCATCGTCGCTGCTGGCAAGGTATTTTATCTGCACTTTATCCTGCGGAACAGTTTCGGTTGTTTTTGTGGCCGTACCTACAGACTGTGCGTTTGTTGTTGCAGTACCCATTAGTAAAAAGGCCAGGGTAAGGCTGCCAAAGAAAGCGTTTGTTGCAATGCTGCTTCGTGTGTGCTTTTTCATGGTATTCATTTTTGTTTACTGATACAATATGGTTCGGTTCCATATACACCAGCAACCGTTATATGGCAGCAATGTTTGGTTAATCATATTGGGCAGGCAAAATTGTGGCAGCAAAAACGTTGGGAGAAGGATTGTATAACACAACAGCCATGTAATTGTCCAAATCGGAATACTGCTGCTGCTTTTGCTGTTTATACTCCAAAGCAATAAAAGGTAACCCAGCCAGCAGTGTTACGAAATTGTTGTTGGTTTATGCAGTAATCATCCAATTGCCTTTTCGTTACCTTAGCCACATGCTTTTACTGGATGATGAATATTTTATGCAACAGGCTTTACAGGAAGCCCAGAATGCGTTTGATGAAGAGGAAGTGCCCATTGGTGCTGTAGTTGTCATCAACAACAAAGTGGTGGCCCGTGGGCATAACCAAACCGAGCGTTTGAATGACCCCACGGCCCATGCAGAGATGATTGCCCTAACATCGGCATTTAACCATATAGGGGCCAAGTATTTGCCCGATGCCACTTTGTATGTAACTGTTGAGCCTTGCCTGATGTGTTGCGGTGCATTGTACTGGAGCAAAATAAACCGGATTGTTTATGGGGCAACTGATGAGAAAAATGGTGGCCTCCGTTTTTTTATAGATGGGGATGGGTTGATAAAACCGGAGTTATGGCCTTTCCATCCAAAAACACAGTTGGTAAAAGGCGTGTTGGGCGAAGAGGCAGCCCTGTTAATGAAAACCTTTTTTAAGAGCAGGCGTTAACGTATAAGCAGCATCCCTGTTTTTATATTGTCAATCGGTTTCATGGGTAAATACCTTCAACTACATATCAAAGAAAGTTGCAAAGAAAGCTGGCACCAGATGCTGCCCAACAATCAAGGCAGGCATTGCAGTAGTTGCCAAAAAACAGTTGTTGACTTTACAGGCATGACGGATGCAGAACTGGTCAGTTTCTTTACGAAACACAAGGGCAATCTTTGTGGCAGGTTTGATAATAGCCAATTACAAAGAGATATTTTAATGTCAAAGAAGCAAATCAATTGGATGAGATATTTTTTCCAGATTGCTTTACCGGCATTTTTTCTTTCATCAAAAGTGGCAGCACAAACAGATACCACAAAAACGGCTATCGAGATTAGGGATACAACACCAACTATAGCAAACGACAGTATTGTACAAGATATGCCAGATACATTGATGTATGTGGATACTTCCCAAAAACCTACAATAATAGATTCCAACTACATTGAGCCGAAGTTTAAGAACTTAGAACTCCCAACAAGTATTCCTGTGGTTACTACAGAGATATTTCAAACTTTGGGGTTCACTACCATTGAAACAACAGGGGCCATTTTAAAGCAACCCAGTTCTATTGCAAACTTGTTTGGTTTATTTGGAAAGAAAACCAATATTCCAATTTCTCCTTCGGGTTTTCCACCCATGCCAACCGCAACATTATTTCCAAACCCAATAAAATCGGGCACTGTATTACATATCAATTGGGAGAATGCGGATGCTGGCGATTACTATTTCATCATTACAGACGGTAACGGAGCCATTGTTCAAACAGGCAGTTTTTCTCTTGCAGAGCATGTTGTTTCCTCATCCATTACATTAAAGGATTTGCCAAGCAGCAATTATACATTGGTAATTACGCATGCAAAGTCTGCGAAAAAAATTACCCAGCAATTCATTGTTTTCTAGCTTTTCGACTTAAGAAACAAATAACCTGCTGTTGCATGCATTTCGGCTGCGAATGGTTAAATTTGTTGTCCAGACATTATATCCATTCATTTATTAAATCTCTATTTTATGGCATTCACATTACCGGCTTTACCTTATGCACACGAAGCATTGGAACCACATATCGATACATTGACCATGCAGATACATCATGGCAAGCACCATCAGGCTTATGTTGACAATTTAAACAAGGCCATTGCTGGTACCGAACATGAGAACAAGACCATTGAAGAACTGGTTAAACATGCTGGTACCATTTCTCCTGCTGTACGCAACAATGGTGGCGGACATTGGAACCATACTTTCTTTTGGGAAAGCCTTGCACCCAATGCAGGCGGCACCCCAAGCGGCGAACTGGCAGATGCCATTAACGCAGCATTTGGCAGCTTCGAAGATTTCAAAACAAAATTTGCAGCGGCAGGTGCTACCCGTTTTGGTAGCGGCTGGGCCTGGCTTATAGTAAAAGATGGCAAGTTGGAAGTTTCTTCCACACCCAATCAAGACAACCCTTTAATGGATGTTGCCGAAGTTAAAGGCACACCAATTTTGGGTGTTGATGTGTGGGAACATGCTTACTATTTAAAGTATCAAAACAAACGCCCCGATTACCTGGCCGCTATCTGGAATGTGATCAACTGGGCAAAAGTTGCCGAACGTTTTGCAGCAGCCAAATAATCATTCGCAATAAATTGCTATTTTTAAATCCTCATCAACAAATTTGATGGGGATTTTTTTATCAATCAACTATATATGAAACCAACAACTATTGGCTTACTGCTTGCCACGGCCCTCTTTGCATCCTGCTCATCCAACAATAAAAAAGTAATGGTACTGGTTAAGGGTACCGGTACTGTAGACGAAGCCGCCAAAACCATTTCGGTTAAGGGCACTACAGGCAGTGAGGAAAAGGAAATGAACTTTAATACTGCAGACAAGGTAACCTTGCAGGTAACTACCAGCGACAATAAAGCCAGTATCGACATTCCACAAAACGGTTACTATATCCTGAATACCAGAATGGATACCATTATTGGTAGCTATCAAAAATATTCCGACCCAAAAGCTACTGCAGATACTACCAGCATGATTACACAGGATGTGGTTTTAAAAAGCATCGATTCGCTGCAGCAGTTAATGGAAGGGAAAAATATAAGTGCTGCCAACCGCAATTTCTATATCCTGCCTTATACAGCAGTAAAGGTTACAGACAATGTAAACGCTACTATCATTCCGCCATACCATCAAATGGTTACGTTGGAAAAAGATGGCGATAAAATGCCCGAAGCCTATAGGTTCTATAGCATCAAAGAAATACGTGAAAAAATTGCCAAGCAAAAAGCCATGACGGTTGCCAAACCAGAAACTTCTTATGGCAACGGCGGCAAAAAAAGTTAGTCAGTTAACATAGCTATTTTTCAAAGCGTTCAAGTAAACATATTTGAACGCTTTTTTGTGCTACATACTCAAGGTACAGGGTCGTAGCCGCTGCCGCCACCGGGATGGCATTTACCAATGCGTTTAATGGCCAGCCAGCTGCCCTTTAGCAGGCCGTGTTTCTTTAATGCATCCACTGCGTAGTGCGAGCAGGTTGGTGTAAACCTGCATTTGGGGCCAATCAATGGCGATATGCCGTACTGGTAAATTTTTATCAGTGCAATAAACGGAAGGCTCAGTACCTGCATTATTATTTTCATGCAATACTGTTTATGAGTTTATCAATAACCAAAGGCATTTTTGCAGTAAGCTGTGGCATTTGCGGCAATGTTTTGTCTATGTACAACATAAACACGGCCACCTGTTTATTGTTCGCCTGCGCAAATTCGTGTAGGGGTATTTTGTTCAGCCTGTAGGCTTCCCGCAGCAACCGCTTTACCCTATTGCGGTGTACCGCTTTTTTAAATACTTTGCTGCTTGCCCCAACGCCCACTTTTATCGGCCCATCTGTTTCGTCTGCTATTTCCATATAAAAAACCTTTACCGGAAAAACCAGGAACGATTTACCCTTTGCAAACAGTTGTTCCATCTGCTTCCTGCTTTTAAGTTTTTCGGTCTTGTTATATGAAAATGTTTTGGGCATTGTTTTTTCTTTTAGCGTGCCCCGCCTGTGCGGGCCGGGCTATCCGTTACTGCTCCTCCAACCGCAAGCGGTATGGCGGGGCATCCACTGCTATCCCTCACGCAGTACAAATACTAACCATTGGCATGTAGGGCTTGGTTGTACAGGTTTCAAAATAAACCAAAAAAGCCCCGCAATAAATTGCAGGGCTTTAAATATTTTGTTTCCCTAAAGGTTGGGGATTATTATTTCAATCCTCTTTCGTCAGAAACAGTCAGTTTCTTACGTCCTTTCGCCCTGCGGCTGGCCAATACTTTACGTCCGTTTGCAGTTTCCATGCGTTTACGGAATCCGTGAACAGATTTCCTACGGCGTGTATGTGGTTGAAATGTTTGTTTCATTGTGTTTTTGTTTTACTTACTCTACAATTTTGTTTCAACTTCAACAGTAGCCACCATGCCACTATTTGGTGAAAGGTCGGCAAAGATAGGGGGCTGCCATCAATTGACAAAAGGTTTGTGCAAAAGATTTTTTAGTTGTGACGCCAAAATCCATTATGCCAGCATAAGGTCCAAGTGCTGGCTTGCCACATTTTTGCCAAAGAATATTTCGGCTTGTCTATCAAAATCTGCTACAGAATCAGTTGTATAAAAATCAATTGTGCCATTTTTATTTAGCCTTGCCTGCATTTCGGTATGCCTGTTTAAATAGTCTTGTAAGCTATTGGCCACAATTTCTCCCTGCGATACAATTTTGGTCCCTACTGGCACATGCTCCTTTATCTTATCCATCAACAGTGGGTAATGCGTGCATGCCAGCAATACCGTATCAATTTTGGGTGATTGTAATAAAAGGGCGTCTATATATTCCTTTACAAAAAAATCGGCCCCTTTGCTTTTGTGCTCATTGTTTTCAATTAGCGGCACCCACATTGGGCAGGCCTGTTGAAATACTTGCATTTCGGGAAAGAACTTTTCAATTTCAATGGGGTAGGATCCGGATTGTACCGTACCCTTTGTACCAAGCACGCCAACCTGTTTTGTGGCCGAATAAGTGCCTATTACTTCGGTGGTTGGCCTTATTACTCCCAACACCCTTTTGGTAGCATCCAGTTTGGGCAAGTCGTTTTGCTGTATGGTACGCAATGCCTTTGCCGATGCTGTATTGCAGGCAAGTACTACAAGTGGGCATCCTTGTTTAAAGAACCATTGCACGCATTCCAACGTATAGTGGTACACCGTTTCAAAACTCCTGGTGCCATAAGGGGCACGGGCATTATCGCCCAGGTACAGATAATCGTATGCTGGTAAGGCTCTTACTATTTCTTTCAAAACAGTCAAACCACCGTAACCGCTATCAAAAACACCTATGGGGCCTGTTGCTTGCATGGTACAAAAATAAGAACCATCCTCTTTGTAAAAGGATGGTTCTTGTTGTATAAATTCAATAAAGTTGAATGATTAGTTTTTACCTGCTGGTTTTGTAGCTGGTTTGCTTCCACCACCTGTTGTTGGGGTTGTACCTCCACCGTTCAAAGCCTTAATCTGCTCTTCAATTTCTTTAGGTACCGGTATTTTCATTTTTTGAATAACCCTTAGCATCAGCTCGTCGGATTTTTCAGCAACAATGAATACTTCTTTCTTAAATACGTGGGTATATTTTTGTTCCTTAATTACAAGGTCCAAAGCAGTATAGATTTTTTCAAGGAATGGCCTTAAAAACTCCTGTTGCTTAACCTGTATTTTTTGTTGTTGGTATTGTTGCCAGTTTTGTATTGCCATAAAATGCTTGGCAATTTCTTGCTTCATTGCAATTTTTAATGAAGGGCTCATGGTAGCAGAATCCCTTTTAAAAGCACTGTCTTTTGTTTGGTATTGATAGATCTCAAACTCGTATTCTGTCTTTAAAGAATCGCTTACATATTTCTGTAAAAGTGTGTCCACTTTTTGAATGCCTGGCATTACAGACAAAACTGTTTCTTCATCAAAAACACCAATTTTTATTTGTGCCTCACTTTTATTTGAAACGAAAAGGCTTAAGGCAAAAGCCATAGACACCAATAGAACTTTCTTCATTGTTGTTGTTTTATTTAAATTGTTTGGTTTTTATTATTGTTTTATTCCTAATTCCCTAAGTATGTCTTCGCTTTTATCCAATTTAGGGTCGGCAAATATAACGGTAATTCCTTCACTTTTATCCAGTATAAAATCGTAACCCCTTGCCACTGCAATTTTCTGTACGGCGGTATAAACCCTGTCCTGTATTGGTTTTACCAATTTTTGTCTTTCCTTAAACAAATCGCCTTCGTAGCCAAAGCGTTTCTTTTGCAGGTCACGCAATTCTTTTTCTTTATTGAACAGTTCATCTTCCCTTTTTTTCTTCAGCTCCTCGCTCAGCATAAATTGCTCCGCTTCGTAGTTCTTGTACATTTTGTCTAACTGGGCCTGTTTGCTGTCAATTTCTTTTTGCCATTGCTCGCTTATTTGCTGTAGCTTTTTATCGGCATCCCTATATTCTGGCATTTTGTCCAAAATATATTTGGTGTCAATAATGGCATATTTCTGTGCAAATGCCACAGAGCCCATCATTAGCAGGCCAAAGGCCAGGATAATTTTTTTCATAACAGGTAAAATTGCAGGTTTCTAAAATGTAATGACTATTATTCAGGTTCAAAACCAAGCATAAATGTAAAGCGTGCTGCGTCTTTCAATTTATTGGTATTGTTTATCCTGTCTAAACCTATGCCATAATCAAACCCTAGCAAACCAAACATTGGCAGGTAAAAACGCATACCAATACCTACTGACCTACGCAACCTGAAAGGGTTGTATTCCTTGATGCTGTACCAACCATTTGCAGCCTCGTAAAAACCGAGGGCATAAATGGTGCTGCTTGGGTTGAGGCTTAAAGGATACCTAAGCTCCAATACATATTTGTTGAATATGGTAAAGTACTCGGAAGCACCTTGTTGATCGGGGTTCACTTTAGGATCAGATGTTTGGTAAACTGGGTAGCCTCTTTGTGCAATAATGTCGTAGCCCAACAATGCATATTGGTTACTCAAACCTGCGTCGCCTAACTGGAAACGTTCAAACGGAGATATTTTCAGGTTCTGATTGTACCTACCTAGGTAACCGAATTTGGCAGCCACTTTTAAAATGAATTGCTTGTTCTTTTCCGGGCCAGCAGGTTTGCCAATAGGCACATACCACTCACTGTTCATTCTCCATTTATGGTATTCAACCCATTGGTAAGGGTTGGCCGAAGTAACAATGCTCTTGTCTATTAGTGAGTATGGAGGCGTTAACTGCAAGCTGAGCAAGAAGTTTGAACCACTTGTTGGGAACAATGGGTTTGGACCAACAGATGAACGTTGCAACGCAACTTTAAAGCTCAGGTTGTTTGAATAGCCATTATTGAAGCCAGGCAGGTTCACCTGGTCTATATAGTAGTTCTTCAATTTATAACGTGCGTAGCTTAAACCCATGCTCAATGAGAAAAAGTCATCCGGCCATTTCAACTGTTTGGCCAAACTAACCGATGCACCGGTTGTTTTTATGTACGAGCTGTTTGCAGCAGCACTTGTATAGGTACCCGTTGCAGGGTCGTATGCATTGGCAAATTTGGTATCGAACACAGATACGGTAAGTCCGTTTCTTTTCTTACCACCTAACCAAGGCTCGGTAAACGAGAAGTTGTAGGAGCGGAATGCACGGCCGTTACTTTGTATACGGAAGCTAAGTTTCTGTCCATCACCCATTGGCAATGGATCCCAGGCTTTTTTCTTAAGTATGTTTTTAAGCGAGAAGTTGTTGAATGTGATACCTACTGTACCGGTTAAACCGATACCGCCACCCCAACCGGCACTCAACTCCAATTGGTCGCTCGATTTCTCGGCCAGTTGCCATGTTACATCCACGGTACCATCTTCTGAATTGGGAACAACGTTCGGGTTTATTTTTTCGGCATCAAAATAGTTCAACTGGCCCAGTTCCCTTTGGGAGCGGATCAAATCCGAACGGCGGAATTTTTCACCCGGCAATGTCCTCAGCTCCCTTCTAATCACATATTCTTTTGTTTTATCGTTGCCCGTAATGCGTATGTTTTTCCAAGTAGCCTGCGGACCTTCCACTACGCGTATTTCGTAGTCGATGGTATCGTTGTAAACGGCTGTTTCAACTGGGTCCGTACGGAAGAAAAGATAACCGTCATCCATGTATAGCCCACTAATATCGCCACCTTCGGGCGACAGTTGTTTACCCAACCTTTTGTTCAGCAGGTCAAGGTTATACGTATCGCCTTTGGATATACCAAGAATGGTGCTTAATGTAGAATCGGAGTATTTGGTATTTCCTCTCCAGCTAATGTTACCAAAATAGTATTTGTGGCCTTCGTTTACTTTAATGCTAATATTCAGGTTGCCTTGCTTGTTTGTGCTAACATCATTTGAGTCGATAACCGCATCCCTGTAACCAAGCTCGTTGTAAAAATCAACCAGTTTTTCCAGGTCTTCGTGGTATTTTTTCTCGTTGTATTTAGCCGAAGCAAATAGCTTGATCCTTACATAAGGATCCAACAGTTTCTTTGTTTTGCTATAGGTTAAGTAACCCCTGTCTTTTAAATAGTCAGACAATGTGTACGTATTGTTCAGAGAGTATTTGCCCAAGTCATCCGGCTTTCTAAGGGTAAGCCTGCTCATTTCCTTGGTTTCTTTCATTTGCCTTTTCAGCTTGATTGCATCTACGGTGTTGCCGCCAAATGCAATGTTATTGATGCGTACCTTATTGCCTTTGGTAATGTAGAAGTAAAGCACAACGGAGTTGCCAAAAGTGGTATCAATTTTTTCTTCGGTCTCAACTCTTACGTTCTTAAAGGACTTCTCAGCGTAGTATTTGGTAATGGCTTCCTTAGCGGAACGCTTCATGTTTTCGGTAACAATACGGTTTACCACCAACCCGGTTTTACCCATCAAGTCTTCCTTGTCGCCTTTTTTAACCCCATAGCCAATAAATTCAAATTTTGAAAGTCTTGGCCTTTCGGTCACATTGATTTCAATATCAAGATTTTTACCCTGTAGCTTGGTAAGGTATATTTCTACGTTACTAAAATAGTTCTGTCCCCAAAGTTTATTGATGGCTTTTGCAAAGTTGTCGCCCCCAGGAATGGTCACATCATCGCCCACATTAAGGCCCGAAATAGAGATAAGCAAGGTTTCGTCAAAATAACGGTTGCCTGTTACTTTAATGTTGGCGATTTTATATTTTTTGGGTACTTTTTGGTTGTAGATATTGATCAAATCGACATCTACGGAGGTAATTCCTGTTGTATCTGTTGCCTGCTGACCAAAAGCCATAGAACTTATAAAGCAAGTAATAATAGCCAATACTGAAATTTTGTACACTTTGTGCATCCGTTTTTGTTTGTTGTTGGGGGCTGAAATAGCTAAGCGAAGCGGTTTTCAGCAGTTGGTTATTCGGTTTAAGTTGGGCAAATTAACGGGATTTCTGAAAAGTGTTTGTTAAATCACCGCCTATAGGGGCTTTCATTCGCCTAAAACAACGGTTTCCTGTTGTATTTGTTTACCGGTTTTGCCAAACCGGCGTTCCCGGTTCTGAAAATCGAGTATGGCTTCGTACAGGTTTACTTTCCTGAAATCGGGCCAACGGGTGTTGGTAAAGTAGAGCTCGGCATAGGCCAGTTGGTACAGCAAGAAATTGCTGATGCGGTATTCGCCACTGGTGCGTATCATGAGTTCGGGATCGGGAAAGTTGCTAGTGGTAAGGTACTGCTGAATGGTATTCTGGTCAATTGTTTCGGGGTCCAGTTTTCCGGCCTTCACATCCAGGCCAATATTCTTTACGGCATTCATCAGCTCCCAGCGGCTGCTATAGCTCAATGCCATAATAAGGTTCAGCCCGGTATTATGGCTGGTCATTTCCAGTGCTTCCTGCAGTTCCTCATAGGCAAATTTTGGAAGCATCTGCATATCGCCAATTACATGCAGCTTTATATTATTCTTATTAAGAATGGGTACTTCCTTGCGTATCGTATCAACCAATAATGCCATCAGGCCGTCTACTTCATTCTGTGGCCTGTCCCAGTTCTCGGTACTAAAAGCATAAAGCGTAAGGTACCCAATGCCCAATTCTGCACTGCCTTCCACAATATCCCTTACACTTTCCACGCCATGAAAATGACCAAACAAACGGTCTTCGCCTTTTTCTTCGGCCCAACGCCCGTTGCCATCCATAATAATGGCTATATGGTGGGGTAACCTCTGTTTATCAATCTTGTCCAGTAGTTCCTGCATAGCTTGCACAGCATTAATTCTGGCAAAAATAGCAAAATGGAAGTGTAGTGTGCAGAATACCTTCTGTTTTTGAAAAAACAGCCCAAAGAAGCAATAGCCACTACAGTTTTATGGTCGGCAGTTGTACAAAAATGGGTTCGAAACAAAATTTTCTTACTTTTAATTACTACAATTATTTATTTGATGCGGCCACTTTTACCAGTATTGTGTTGTTGTTTATTTGTGCTTGCAACCAATGCACAAATAAATGTTACCACCAATACCACCGCAATAGACCTTGCCAAAAAGATTGTGGGCAAAGGCGTTACCATTACCAATGCCCAGTTTACGGGCTCATCGTTATGTGCAGGTTTTTTTGTTGACAATAGCGGTACCATTGGTATTGACTCGGGCATTGTACTAACCAACGGCAGGGCAAAAACAAGTGGTGGCAGCAATGGGGTTGACGGTGCCGCATCTAAACTGGCAGACAATACTTTTCCGGCGGGCTCTACCGGAATGAATGGCTATGCACAACTTACGAGCCTCGTGGGTGCATCCGCCATAGGCAGGGATGCCTGCGTACTGGAATTTGATTTTATACCGCAGGGCGATTCCATCAATGTAAAATTTGTCTTCGGGTCAGAAGAGTATCCCAGTTATGTTTGCCAGCTACCGCCCAACGACTTTAATGATGTGTTTGCCTTTTTTATTTCGGGGCCCGGCATTACCGGCTCGCAGAACATTGCCTTGGTACCTGGTACCAGTACCCCTGTTTCCATCAATGCCATCAATGCATCCAACAGTTGTTCCGCACCCACTTACCCGCAATATTTTATTGACAATAAAAGGAGTGTTTCCTTTACGTATGGTGGCTATACAACAGTACTTTCCGCAGAAGCCAAGGTGCAGCCCTGCCAAACCTACCATATAAAACTGGCCATTGAAGATATTGGTGACAGCCAGTTTGATAGTGGCGTTTTTTTGGAAGCAAACAGTTTTACATCCAATGCCATTACGTTTGATGCATCGGATGCCTTGCAGGTGGAGAATTCGAACCTGGCAGTTGTGGAAGGCTGCAAATCGGCCATCATAAAAATGAAACGCCCCGCTACCAATGCCGCATCTACGGCCATTATTGGCCTTACCTATACAGGCACGGCAACATTTGGAGTGGATTATGACCCCATGCCGGCAAGCATTACGTTTAACCCCGGCGAAGTGGAGAAGGACCTGATACTGCACCCTATAAAAGACAATATAGTAGAGGGTCAGGAATCCTTAAAGATCTATGCAAGCAGCAGCACCTGCGGCAATGGTTTTATTGACAGTGTGACTATTTTTATTAAGGATTCGTTGGCGTTTTATAAAAGCATCGACAGCTTTATTTGCTCTTCCAATTTTCCTGTAACATTAACCGGGCCCCGTGTTGACACTAGTACCAATAGTTATTTATGGAACACGGGACAAACTACCCAACAGGCAGTTGTTGGTAGCGTTGGCACCTATATTCTCGTTCACAATTTTGCCGACCGTTGTTATAATATTGACACTTTTCATGTAAAGAATGGCGACCCACAATTCAATATTGGTAAGGATACAGGCATTTGCTCTATTGGAAGCATCATTTCTATTGGCACCAATGTAGTGGGTACTTATTTGTGGAATACCAATGAAACATCGGACCATATAAATGTAAGCACTGCCGGTATCTATTGGCTGAAGCTTACCAATAGCTATACTTGCTCGTCCGCAGATTCCATTACCGTTTCAAATGTTGACACACATTTTTCGTTGGGTGCCGATACTTTTTTCTGCAGCAAGAAAAACGTGGTAATTGGTACCAACGTGGTTGGTACTTATTTATGGAGTGACGGCAGCACCACTTCGCATATTGCAGCAAACACCGTGGGCGATTATTGGCTGAAGCTTACCGGCAATTTTGGGTGCTATACATACGATACCATTAAGGTTACCAATGGCGACCCAGTTTTTGATTTGGGCAATGATACTTTTTACTGTGCGGTAGCCAACAGGCCAACAACGGTAGGCACTTCTATAGCAGGTAGCTATTTATGGAACACAGGCAGCACGCAGCCGCAAATAACAGTGGGCACAGCAGGAAAATATTGGCTTACCGTTACTTCTGCCAATACCTGTTTTGCTACCGACACTATCAATATTGTAAATGGCGATTCTTCCTTGAACCTTGGCAGCGATATTGCGTTTTGCGAAAGGGACAGTGTATTGATTGGCATTGTGCCCGCCAAACCGGGATCTTATTTATGGAGCAGTGGCGAAACCACACCAACTATTTATGCAAACAGTACCGCTAACCATCAATTAAAATATACCAGCCCCAATGGCTGCTATGTTTTTGATGATATATTGACAACGTTAAAACCATTGCCTTACCCATCGTTACCAAACGACACATCGCTATGTGCTTATGATTCTTTGCGGTTGAATGCCTTTTACCCTTCGGCAACTTATGTATGGAGCACGGGTGCTACCACACCCGATATTACGGTTCATACAAGCGGTTTGTATATTGTAACATCCACGTTGAATGGTTGCCCGGTTAAAGATTCCATTACCATAAGCAGTAAGATAATGCCAGTGGCAGATGCGGGGCCGGACGCCACTATTTTGGCTGGCGGTATTGCCAAACTGAAAGCATTGCAAAATGCAAACAACTATACTTATTTATGGTCGCCAGCCAATTCGTTGAACTATACCAATATCTATAATCCGTATGCATGGCCGGCAACAACATCGTATATCAACCTGAAAGTTACTTCTATTGATGGTTGTGAATTGACGGATAGCTTGCTTGTAACCGTAAAGGATTACCAGTTGGATATACCCAATGCTTTCTCGCCCAATGGCGATGGCGTTAATGATACCTGGCAGATAAACCTGTTAAGTTCTTACATCTACAGTAAAGTACAGGTGTTTAATAGGGGCGGGCAGCTTGTATTCAATTCCGTAGGTTATGAAAAGCAGTGGGACGGTCGAAAAAATGGAAGCCCATTACCCGTTGGTACATACTATTATATTATTGAGCCTGGTTTTGGCAGGCAGGCAATAACCGGTTGGGTAACAATTATCAGATAAACTAGTAAGTAGGGCAGCGGTAGGAAGCAATGTTGAAAGAAACACCTACCTGTACGGTTGCATAGCCGTCTTTTTGCTTGCTGTTACCACGTTGCCTTCCTTTAATGCCTACTGGTGTGCCCCAATCATAGCTTCTGTCTTGCAAGAGGTAAGCTGGTGAAGGGTTACCGCTGGGGTCGGCAGGAAAAGCATCCGGAGCGTATAAGCCGCTAACATCATCTATATAATCCGTAGTTGTAAAGCGGTAGCTTACCTCGCCAAACAGGTTTATTTTTTCGTTGATGCTATACTTCATGCCCAGGCCCAATGGAAAGCAGATGGCCATGGAGCCGTAGGGTTTTAAACCTGGATAGGCAGCACTGCCCTGTCCTTCGGTTCCTAACGGACGCAAATAATATTTCTCTCCATTCAAATAAGCATAGGGGTCGTATGTAAATGCCCCGATACCCAAAGAAACATAAGGTGTAAAGCGGTATTCTGGAAAACCTGGTTGAAAGCGGAAAAAATTGAAGTCGCCGCTAATGCTCAGTTCCCAGATATTGGTATTGAAACTCAGGTTCCTGATTTTTTGTACGCGGTTGTCTTTATAAGAAGCATATTTATCTGCATAGCCCAAAAAAGCATAGTTAGCGGCCACTTTTACACCTACATAGTTATTGAACTGTTTCCTGAAAAATACGCCGCCCGAAAATTTGGGTTTGGCATTGTACCATTTCATACCTGCTGTCAAGTCGCCAAAATAATGGGCTGCCCCAATTGATACGCCAAATTCCCCTTCGTGTACAAAAGCATCCATTAGCTGTGCATTAGAGGCATTTTTACTGGCCAATATGAATATTACAAAAACAATTCTTTTAATCATTCGTACAAATTATCTCTGGTGAGTAACGTAAAGTTGTGGTTTTTCTTGTTCTATAAAAGTTAATTTATGATACAGGTTGGCTTATGAATGCTGCATTAGTTGCGTTTATCCATGCCCCAGGTCAATTTATTCCTTAAGGTCGAAAGGAAACTGCCTTCGTTTAACCTTACTAGGCTAACCGTGAAGTTTTCTTTTTTAACGGCCAACTGAATGTCCTTGTTCACGATTTCCCTTCTTGCATCCATGGCACAAATAAACTGGTCTGCACGGCCTTCCACTTCAAAAGAAATGATATTGCTATCGGGCACCACAATGGAACGTACGTTTAAGTTATGCGGTGCCACGGGTGTAATTACAAAAGTTGACGAATCGGGAAATACAATGGGGCCATTACAGCTCATATTATAGCCGGTAGAACCTGTTGGCGTTGAAACAATGAGCCCATCGGCCCAAAAAGTGTTCAGGAACTCCCCATTCAGGTAGGTATGTATCTTGATCATGGGAGAAGTATCCCTTTTATGAATGGCAAACTCATTCAATGCAAAAGGGGCATCGCCAAATAGGGGCATGTTGGCATCCAAGTGTATCAGCGATCTTTTGTCAACCACAAATGTGTGATTGATGATTGCATCTACCGCACTCACCATTTCATCCCTATTAATATTGGCCAAAAAACCCAGCCGTCCAAAATTGATTCCCAGCAAGGGTATATTCTTGTCCCTAACCAACGCAATGGCGTCCAACATGGTGCCATCGCCACCAAGGCTTATCAGGCAGTCAATTTCATCATCCAGGTCTTCGTGGCCCTGAAAGGGTATCAGGTTGTTTTGTACAATTTCCTGTGGTAATTGGTACAGCTCCAATAGCTGCCTGTATATTAATATGGAGATATTGTGTTTGAACAGCTCCAACAACAATACCTGTAAGGGGTGTTGCTGTTCGGCATCCAAACCACGACTATATATTGCTACTTTCATTGATTGCCCGGTTGGTAAAAAATACGCATGAACACGGCATTAAAAAATGCGACAAAACAATTCATGGTTTGATACTGATTGCAAATATGCGTGATAAAGATAAAACAAGCCCCTTAAATAGGTCTAAAAATCGCCCCTGGTCCTAAACGCAGGTCCTTGTTCGCCTTTTTGGTTAAAGCTATACTCCAGCCTAAACACAAAGTCGTAAATGGAAACCACATCCAGGCCAATGCCTGTGGTATGCAAAAAAGTGTTGGACAAAATATTGGGCGTTTTGTATTTGTTGTAGGCGTAGCCCATATCGCCAAATGCTTTTAAGTAAAAAGTAAATGGTATCCTGTCGTGCGTTTTTGTTTTGATTGGGTTCTTGAACACATACGTAAACAGTTTTTGATAGAGGGTGGTATTGCTTAAAAGACCAATGGAGCCGTCCTGTACATAGGATTCAAGACCACGCAAATAGGCATCGCCATAGCCAAGCAGCCCCTGGTTATAAAAAGGCTGGTTGAAAGGGAACCTTACCATGGCAAGGTTATGGAACTGTATAAACGTGTTTTGGGTAAATGATACGGCATTGGTTATTTCAAAACTCAATGCAAACTGGTTCATGGTTTTGCTTAATCCCAGTCCCCTGTGAGAGATATTGGCCTCGTACATAAATCCTTTTTTAGGAAAAGGGATATAGTCCACATTATAATACTGCATGCCTGCACCCAGGTCCATATAGCTAACACTGGTTTTGCCTTCGGGAAAATAATTGGGGTTCAGCTTTAATATGGTATCGCTCACATTGTCCCACGCATAACCGGCCCTTATGTAATACCTGTACTTTGAGTCGGGCCTAAACGTATAGGAGGCACTGCCCCTTACTGTTTCCCGCACAAAATCCGGCTGCTTATAAAAAGCCTGCTTGTCATCAATGGTATTGTAATTCAGCTCCCGTTGACGACTGTAGTTAAAGTTTATGCCAAAGCCTTTTGTTAGCGACTTGTCTGCAAAGGGCTGTGTATAGCCAAAGGCAATCTGTTGGTTATATCCGTTTACCAAATCCAGGCTTACCTTATCGTTGCGGCCACTTACATTGTTGTAAAAGAATTTGAGTCCGTAGTTAACCCGGTCAAGACTAGCTTTCTGTTCGGACCACCATTGATTGAAGTTCCTGTCAACCAGTTTGAAGTAGGGTAATGGAAAAAGGTACCATCGTTCCTTAAGGGCAATTTTAACTTCGGCAAAGTTGTTTTTATTGGCCGATACGGATACCGCAACATCCACAAACAAGGCAGTGTTCATTACCTGCTCCCTTGTAAGCTCCAGTTGCTTTGCCAGGTTGGAGGATGAAAAGGTCTGTCCTTCCCTAATGGTAACTTCCCTTAATACAATGTAGTTTTTGGTTTTCTTGTTGCCCGTTAATATGATAGAGCCAATGGTGTACGGTATAGTGTCGTTGGATGAAACAATGGAGGAGTCCATTACTACCTTGCCTATTTGTGCACGCACCGTACTGGCCGCACATACAAGTAACAAATAGACACACAATTGCTTCATCAACAAATAATTAAATTAACTGGTCAGAGTAGTAAATGTAAGGGATTGGGGATGAAAAGGCTGGGCTGAACAGTAAAATTAATGCCGCCCATGGGCTTAACGGCATTGATGGCAATTTGTTACATATTCAGGTATGATATCAAGTGGCTATAGTTTTCTTTTAGCTCATTGGCATATTGCTCATCGCCAAAATAATATTTTACCTGATAGTCGTACCGTTGAAAAGTGGCTACTATGTCGCTGATTTCCTGTTTGTTGATTTTTACGGAAACGGCTACCATGCCTGTTTCGCCGTCCGGGTAAGTGTTTAGCTGGGTAATGTATGCATCGTTGGTTTCTACCAGACGGCTTATCTCACCAAATGAAAAATTCCTTTTCTCCACTTCCAATACAATCAGGCCACCCGGCTCTTCATTGCCCAGGAATTTTGACACATTACGCATGAGGTCGGGCAAGGTAATCACACCCGCCAGTTCCTGTTGTTCGTTTATTACGGGTATCAACGAAAGCTGGCTTTCCGAAATCAGTTTCACGGCAGCCAAAAAATATTCCTCGCTCTTGATGGCTGTTTTGATAAGCTGGTCTTCTATTGTGGCAATCAATCCGTTTTCATCGGTGTCCAGCAGGTCGTCTTTGGCAACAAGGCCCACAAATTTTTCCTCGCTTACCACGGGCAAGTGCTGCACATCATAATCTTCCATTAGCTGCAGGGCAAAGGAAACCTTGTCGAAAAGACTGATAGCCGGATAATGGGTATTGATTAATTGGGATGCTAACATGCTATGTTGCTGCTTTCAATATCAGACAATAAAACCTATGCAATCGTTGCAGTGGCAGGTTGCTTTTGTTTAGTTAAAAAAGCTTCCAAAATTTTGTTGAATTCGCCGGGAACTTCCATCATGGGTGCATGGCCGCATTTGTCTATAAAATGCAGTTCGCTGTTCGGAATCAGTTTATTGAATTCCTTGCCCACAAATGGTGGCGTAATGGTATCGTTGTTGCCCCATACCAATAAGGTTGGCTGCTTAATTTGGCTCAGTTCCTCGCCCAAGTTGTTGCGGATGGCACTTTTGGCCAATGCAATAATCTTGATGACTTTTATACGGTTGTTGGTTATTTCAAAAACCTCATCCACCAAGGTTTCGGTAGCCATTGCCGGATCGTAAAAAGTAAGTTCTGTTTTCTTGCGTATGTACTCTTTATCGCCACGTTTTGGATAGCTGTCGCCCATTCCGTTTTCGAACAGGCCGCTACTGCCAGTAAGTGTCAATGTCTTAATGCGTTCTGGGTGTTTCAGTATATGTACCAGTGCCACATGCCCGCCCAACGAGTTGCCAAGCAGGTGAATATTGTTGTACCCACGTAGCTCAATAAATTTTTGTACATGCTTTTGCAGTCCTCCGACAGAAGTATGAAAAATATCCAGATCAAACAAAGGCAATAGCGGTACCACTACTTTATGGCTATGTTTAAAGTGCTCTATCAAATCGGCAAAATTGCTTAAAGCCCCAAACAAACCATGCAACAGTAGTAAAGGTTCTCCTTCGCCTTCCTCTAAAAACCTGAATTTATCTTGTTGTTTTATTTCGTAATTCATTCTTCGTTTTCTTGTACAAGCAGTTGTTATAACTCGGTTGTGGCAAATAAAAGCAAAATCGGTTAATAAGCCACGGCCTAAATATATGTTATCTTAAAAATAATAAGATTATCCTGCAAGTTATTGCATTTGTCCTTAAAATAGGTTGCCATAAAAGTAAGCAAAAAAATTACCCTGCTTTTGTACCTATTGCAGCAAAAAAACTTTCTAATTGCGTAAACATTCCTTTAAACAAAGGAACTATAAAACCAAAGCCGTTAATGGCTTTTGGGCCCCAGGGCTGTATAAACGAATAGAACTTTGAAGCCATTATGGTGTCTGCCTTAATCATGTTTATCTTTTCTGCAAAGAAGAGTATAACACTGAACACGGTTGTATAAATGGCTGCATACAATAATATACCCCCAACTTTGTTTATCCAGCCCATTAATGCAAACTCCACACTGCGTTGCACCATGTTGGCACCCAAACGCACCAACAGCACCACACCAAACATTACAATGGCAAAGGAAAGTACAGGCAGCCATGTCATGCTGATATGCGTGCTTTCAAAAAGCCAGCCTGCTACAACGGCACTTAGCTTCATGGCTGCAGCAAGCCCAATAATAATGGCTATAAACGAAAACACGGCCACTATCAGCCCGCGGCTATATCCTTTAATTGCAGCCATGATCAGCAAGACGATAAAAACTGAATCTATCAACATAATTAGCAATGAACATAAAAAACAAATTCCAAATCCCAATAGTTCATGCAACTGGAATTTGGAACGGATTGTTTGTACGGCTTATTTATTTGCTCAGCAGTTCCTTTACAGCAGCACTAATGGCTTTGCCATCGGCCTTGCCAGCCAACTGTTTGGAGGCAACACCCATTACCTTGCCCATATCCGCAGGGGATGATGCACCTACTTCTGTAATGATTTTTGCCAATGCTTCTTTTATTTCTGCTTCGGATAGCTGCTTGGGCAAAAACTTCTCTATTACTGCTATCTCTTCGGACTCGGTTTTGGCAAGGTCTGTACGGTTTTGCTGTGTGTATATTTCCAAACTGTCTTTGCGTTGCTTTACCAAACGTTGCAACAGTTTCAGCTCGCCATCTTCGGTAATGACACCACCGGCACCTGGCTCTGTTTTGGCCTTGATGATTTCTGCTTTAATGGCACGCACCCCACGAAGTGTAGCTTCATCTTTTGACTTCATGGCCTCTTTCATCAACTCCATCACTTGTGTTTCTAAACTCATGGCTTAAATCGTTTATTGGTTAATTGTTGTAAAAATCTGTTTGCTCTTTTGCTTGTTAAAGCATGTTACATTTTGTTCTCTTTCAACTGTTCGTCACGGAATTTCTGGTAAAAGTCTTTGGCAAATTTTTTCATGTCGTTTACCAGTTCATGATGGTGCGTTGCACGGTCATAGGTATCGGCCATGCCCATTAAGGTCTGATAAAAGAAATCGGCCATTTCATCAACCATCATTTCTTTGGTCCACAAATCAATGCGTAAGGCACTTTTATCGGCCCCGTCCCAAAAAGAAAGCATTAACGCTTTTGCCTGCTGCTTGTTTGTAGCACTGCTATTGTCTGCCGTCCACATTATCTGTTGTGGAATCTTGTCATTGTCCAAATGAACGTCTATCGCTATTGTTGATGTTTGCATGTTTATATAATTGATTGAATGAAGGGCAAATGTAAGAGAGATTATTTTGATGCCGAAGCTTCGAGCATTTTATACAACTGGCCTGCGGATGATTGCCATGAAAATTTGCCCACTTGCTCCAACGCATCTTTAATCAGTTGGCTCCTGAAATTTTCATCTTTGTACAGTTTTTGAAGATGGCTTGCCATTGCTTCAATATCGCTAGGCTCTGCATATAGCACAGCTTCGTCACCAAGCTGCTGCATGCCGGCTTGGGTACCGGTTATTACAGGCACGCCACATTGCATGGCATCCAATACCGGTAGCCCTAGGCTTTTTATAGTGGATGGGTAAATCAATGCGTAGCAGGAGGCAAGCAGTTGTTGCAATTGGCCATCCATAGAGGCATCCAGCAGCACTACGTCGTTGCGGTGCCGGTATGTTTTCAGTTTTTCCAGCAAGCCCGCATCCTTAAACCTGCCTATACATACCAGTTTCATGTGGCTTTGCTGCCATTTCTTGAAGATGGAAAAGGCCTTTAGCACGTTCAATAAATCATGCTGCAAAAGGCCATTGCCCATATACAGGAAATACTCTCGGCCTTCGGTATATGTTTCTTGTATTGCCAGTCTTTCGGTTGCCGTAACCGGTACAAAACTTTGCGAAGCAGCAGGCAATACAATCGAAATTTTCTCTGATGGGGTTTGGTATTGCTTAACAACATTTTGCTGTACGAACAAGCTTGGTACAGCAACCTGTGTTGCCTTGTCAATAAACTTTTGTTGGTACAGTTTATGAAACCAACGTTGCTTTCTGGAAAGCGAACCGGAATGATGCATGAATGACAGGTTGCCCAAAACCAATACCTGCGGCAGTTTGGTGGTAAGGCAGCCAATGCCATCAAAGCCGATAAACAGGTTGGCCCCGAATTTTTTGATTGCGGCAGCCAGTTTAATATCGTACCCGTACCTAAAGACCAAATTGTTTTTTAAGCGGGGGCTAACCATTGCAGCCTTTACATTGCTGGCATAGATAAAGGACGCATCAAAGGGCCCGGCAAACAAAAAAAGGAACTCGTGTTCGGGATGCTGCAGTACAATATGCTTAAGCAGTTCATGGGCATAACGCCCAATGCCATCCATCCCGTCTTTTACCAAACATTCTGTATTAACTGCAATACGCATAAGGGTGCAAAAATAGTGGCCGCATTTTTACCGATTTTAAAAACAATTTAATCGGGAATAATTTTTGCTGTATAAATGCATTCTAAATTCACAGCATGATTAAGCAACTCTTCGCTCTTCTCTGCATCATTGCAGCGTCTATTGACGTGCATGCATCCGACTCATTGGTTGTTTCCATCAATAAATTCAGGTTCGAAAAAGGTGATACCATCAGCTTTGATTGTGCCTATCGGTATTCCGAAAAAAAGAATGCCGCCTCTACCTTAAACGTGTGGATTGAAGACATACAGAAAAATAGGCGTTGGCAATACCGTTACCCGCTTGTGAATGGTGCCATATCTGCCAACCTGGTTATTGGCGATGCCATACCCGCAGGCAGGTATGCCGTGAACTTTGTAGTGCAAAACGAGTTTTTTGGCATTGCTGGGCAGGTTAGGGATTATAACCCCAAAAGCAAGGGACTGGTGTACATGATGCTTACAAAGAATAAGGACAGTTATGTTGACAATGTGAAACCTAACGATGACGGCTCTTTCAGGCTACCGAGGTTGCAGTTTGCGGATACGGCAAGGTTCATTTTTTCGACTATGGGTAAAAAAAATGACGACTTGTTCATCAATATCAAAACGCCGTTGGATTCTACATTTACACCCAAGCTCATCAACACACAAATGATTACGGTGGGCAACCCTACTTTTTTAACGGCTGCCGATACCACTGCCCCTTATGTATTTAATGAGGATATTTTTAAGAAGCCTTTTACGCTGACAGGCGTAACCGTAAAAGCAACCAAGAAGAAAAGGGTTGACATGTTTGACCAGGAATATACCAGTGGGCTGTTTACAGGCGGCGACGCAAAAATTTTTGACGGCATTGACGGTACAGAGATTGCAAGCTCCGTAGATATTTTTAGCTTTTTGCAGGGGCGTGTTGCCGGGCTTAACATTGCCCATAACGACGAAGGCGGCCTTACCATTAAGTGGCGTGGCAGCAATGTATCATTGTACTTGGATGAGTTCAGGATTGATGCGGATGACCCCATATATGTGAACCCCGCGGATGTGGCCATGATAAAAGTATTTGCACCGGGTAGTGGTGGCCCATCCAACAACGGAAGCATTGCCATCTATACCAAAAGGGGCAACTATGCCGATAACGGTACCAGGAAATACTATTTTGTAGTAAAGGGCTTTACCCCTGCGGAAGGTGTTTGGCAGTAGCTATTACTGATGTTTACATTAACCAGGTAATATCATCGCCGGCATTGATTGCGGTGCGTACAACTTCATGTTCCCCTGCTTTAATGGCCAGCACAACGCCTGCACATTTGCCAATAAGTTTAAGCGTATTGTTTTCCAGTTTCAACGCTGTTCCTTCGGGAAGGCATACCACCGCCATGCTGGGGTTTTCTATTAAAAATTCGGTAAGACGCTGATCCCTTGTTTCGCCATTAAAGCCTTCTGGTTTTACATTGTAATAATGCGGGTTTATCTGAAAAGGGAAGAAGCCCAGTGCATGAAAACTTTTGGGTTCAACAATGGGCATGTCGTTGGTTGTAGCAATGGTTGGGCCTGTTATGTTTGAGCCCGCACTCCACCCAATATAAGGTGTTCCAGTGTTTACCTTGTTGCGTATAGCATCCAACACTTGTGTATTGTAAACCATGCTCAGCAGTTTGAAAGTATTGCCACCACCTATCATTATTGCATCGGCTTTTTCAATAGTTGCTTGTGCATTTTCGGGTAGCACCACCTCAATATTGTATGGCAAGCCAGCCAAAGCATCCTTAACATTCTTGGTATAATCATCATACCCAATAGTAACACCAGCAAAGGGTACAAATGCAATATTTATAGGCCCGCCACCCAACAGGCTTTTAATTTCCGGGACAGCAGTTTCTAGGTAGTTGCCATTGCCCACTCTGGAACTACTGAACGCAAGAATTTTAGGTGTGGCCATATTGAGTTGAATTAAAATATTGGTTGTTATTTGTTTGTCATGATCCCGCTGGGACTCAGACCCTCCTGATTAAGAGCCAACAAAATTACTTTATTAATAAATATTATGCTAAGCCATTGTACAAATCCTGTGCAAACAAAAAAGCAGTTACAAATTTTACTTTGCAACTGCTTCGTTTTTCTGTGANNGTGATCCCCCTGGGGCTCGAACCCAGGACCTACTGATTAAGAGTCAGTAGCTCTAACCAACTGAGCTAGGGAATCGTAGTGGACTGCAAATGTAAGGATTCATTGAAAAACAAATCACGAAAAACACAGTTTAATGGTCTTTACACAAAAAATACCTGTCGCCAGGTTTACAAAATCGCAAACAAATTTTGAAGGATGTTGCTTGCTTGCTTTTCTTTGCACATGGCAAGTAACAAGCTCATTATTATTACTGCCCCATCGGGTGCAGGCAAAACATCCATTACCAGGTTTTTATTGAACAAGTATCCACTGCTTTCCTTTTCTATCTCGGCCGCTACAAGGCAGCCCCGTGGTGAAGAAAAGGACGGTGTGGACTATTATTTCATCAGTGCGGCAGACTTTCAACAAAAAATCCAGGACAATGCTTTTGTTGAATGGGAAATGGTGTACGAAGGCAAGTATTATGGCACTTTAAAAAGTGAGCTGGAGCGGATCTGGGCAGCAGGAAAAACCCCGATGCTTGATATAGATGTTAAAGGTGCCATACATGTGCAGCAGCAGTACCCGCAAGAATCGCTTTCCATTTTTATAGAGCCGCCCAGTGTACAGGAACTGAAAAAAAGACTGGAGAGCCGGGGTACAGAATCTGCCGAAAGCATTGCTACAAGGATAAACAAAGCTTCTTATGAAATATCTTTCAAGACATCATTTAACAAAGTAATCGTGAATGATGACCTGACAAAAGCCTGCAACGAGGCGGAGCAGGTAATTGGTACATTCTTAGGATGGTAGCCCGTTTTTCCCGATATTCATTTGTATAAATAACTATTGCTATGTCGTTTCAAAACAAAACAGTTTTCATTACGGGAGCCAGCCGTGGTATTGGCAAGGCCATTGCCCTGAAACTTGCTGCCGAAGGAGCAAACATTGTAATTGCCGCAAAAAGTGCCGAAGAGAACCCCAAACTTGGCGGTACAATCTTTTCGGCTGCCAAAGAAATTGAAGATGCTGGTGGCAAGGCACTGCCTGTGCAGACAGACATACGTTTTGAGGAACAGATACAAGCCGCAGTACAGCAGGCAGTGGATACATTTGGCGGTATAGACATTGTAATCAACAACGCATCTGCCATACAACTTACGGGTACCGCACAAACAGAAGCAAAGCGTTTTGACCTGATGCATAGCATTAACGTGCGTGGTACTTTCCTGGTTGTAAAAACATGTTTGCCTTACCTGCAAAAAGGAATAAACCCCCATATACTTACCCTATCCCCACCTATTAACATGAACCCCAAATGGCTGGGCCCGCATGTGGCTTATACCATGAGCAAGTTCAACATGAGCATGATGGCTTTGGGCTGGGCAGCAGAGTTTAAAAAAGATGGCATTGCCAGCAATGCCTTATGGCCAAAAACCACTATAGACACAGCGGCCGTAAGGAATTTATTGGGTGGCGAAGCATTGGCAAACATGAGCAGGACGGTGGATATTTTGGCCGATACAGCTTACATCATTTTAAGCAAACAAAATCTTGAATATACCGGCAATACATTTATAGATGAGGATGTACTTGCTAAGGAGGGCATTACAGATTTGGGTAAATATTCAGTAGTGCCCAATGGACAATTGTATCAAGACTTGTTTGTGTAAAACCTTCTTTGTTTGAATGGATATAAGCCTTAACAAATACATTAGCGAAACCGGTTTCTGCAGCCGCAGGGAGGCAGATACATATATTGACCAAGGCCGGGTTTCCATAAACGGCAACGTGGCCATTAAAGGAAACCGTGTAACGGATGGCGATGTGGTGCATGTGGATGGCGAGCCATTAAAAAAGAAAAGGAACAATGCCGTATATATTTTGCTGAATAAGCCCAAAGGCATTACCTGTACCACAGACACGAAAGACAAAACCAACATCATCGATTTTGTGAATTTCAAGACGAGGATATTTCCGATTGGCCGCTTGGACAAACGTAGTGAGGGCCTTATCTTTTTGACCAACGATGGTGATATTGTAAACAAAATACTCCGTGCCGGCAACCAGCACGAAAAGGAATACATTGTTAGCGTAAACAAACCTATTGATGTGGATTTCATTAACCGTATGCGAAACGGTGTCCGTATTTTAAATACCGTTACGCAAAAATGTTTTGTTAAGCAGGAGGGGCCCAAACGCTTCCGCATTATACTTACGCAAGGCTTGAACAGGCAAATAAGACGTATGTGCGAAACATTGGGCTATGAAGTAGAAGCCCTGCAACGCATACGCATCATGAGTATTAACCTCACTGGTTTAAAAAGCGGGCATTGGCGTTATTTTACACCTGTGGAAATAGAAACTATCAATGCAATGGTTGCCAACTCCAGTAAAACAGCAGGTGTGGACGGAATGGATGAATAACATATATGCTCCATTATGAAACATGCAAAAACCACATTAATAATAGCCGCATTTTTTTGTATTGCCTATATATTATTGAGTGGTTATTTAAAGTGGGACCGTGCAGATATTGACCCCTATTTTATTCCTTTTCTGATTTTATTAGTATTTGCTGTTATTGTACAATTAATAGCCCTTGCAGGAATCAACTATCCCACATTCAAGAACCGTATCTATAATTTAAGCAAGCCCAAGAAAACTTTGCTCATTTCCATAAGCGCCTTATTGGTTCTATTGCTTACTGTTATACTTGTTGGGCTTTCATCTTCTACTTTTTCACAACCACCTGCAGAGAAAGAGATTTACTTCTTTATCTACTTTACATTAATAGACCTGCTATGCACTGTGAATTTTATTTATTTACTCACAGAACCTAAACAACAGAAAGTACATGATAAAAAATGAAGTGCCGCACTTTAAAAGTGTGGCACTCCGCTTTTTATCAATCCAATTTTTCTGGCCTCATCTGCGGAAACAGCAACACATCCTGTATGCTTGGCTGGTTGGTCATCAACATTACCAAACGGTCTATGCCAATACCGATACCGCTTGTAGGTGGCATTCCATATTCCAAAGCACGCAAAAAGTCGTGGTCAATAAACATGGCTTCATCATCGCCACGTTCCATCAGCCTTACCTGTTCTTCAAAACGCTCACGTTGGTCAATCGGGTCATTCAGTTCGCTATAGGCATTGGCCAGCTCCTTCCCGTTAACCATCAGTTCAAAACGCTCTACCAAACCTTTTTTGCTTCTATGCTTTTTGGTTAGCGGGCTCATTTCAACCGGGTAGTCAATAATAAATGTTGGCTGTATATACAGGTGCTCACCAGTTTCGCTAAACAGTTCGTCAATCAGTTTGCCCTTGCCAATATTGTTGGGCACGGCAATGTTCAATTGCTTGCATACACCACGCAGGCCTTCCTCATCCATTTCGCTTACATCAATGCCCGTGTTTTCTTTAATGGCATCCAATATGCCAATACGTTTAAAGGGGGCTTTAAAGCTGATTATTTTATCGCCTACCTGTACTTCGGTTGTACCATGCAATGCTATCGCAATCTTTTCAAACAACTGCTCTGTTATTTCCATCATCCAGAAATAGTCCTTATAAGCAGTGTACCATTCCAGTACTGTAAACTCCGGGTTATGCGTCCTATCCATGCCTTCGTTCCTAAAGTTCCTGCTAAACTCATATACCCAATCAAATCCGCCCACAATCAGCCTTTTCAAATACAGCTCATTGGCAATCCTTAAATAAAACGGAACATCCAATGCATTATGGTGCGTTTCAAAAGGCCTTGCCGCAGCACCACCCGGTATTGCCTGCAATACAGGCGTATCAACTTCCAATGCACCTTGCCCGTTTAAAAAATCACGTATGGTATTAACCAGTTTGGTACGTTTCACAAACACGTCTTTCACATCGGGATTAATAATCAAATCCACATAACGCTGCCTGTAACGGAATTCTGGGTCTGTCACTTCATCAAACACATTGCCTTCCTCATCACGTTTTACTACAGGCAATGGTTTCAGGCTTTTGGTAAGCAGGGTAAGCGTTTGCGTATGCAAAGAAGTTTCGCCAGTTTTGGTAATGAACACAAAACCAGTTGCACCAATAATATCGCCCAGATCCAAAGGCTTCACTACATTTTCCCAAAAGCTCTTGTCTTCATCTGGGCATAGCTCATCGCGTTTTACATACAACTGAAAAACACCTTTGCTGTCTTGTATCTTAATGAAAAAAACCTTGCCTTTATCATTAATGCTCATTACACGGCCAGCCACACAAACATTGGCAAACTGTTCTTTTGTTTCCTCTGTGTAATTGGCTTTCAAATCGGCTGAAAATGCATTTACCGCATACAGGGGTGCAGGATAGGCATCAATGCCCGCCTCATTCAGCTTCTGCAATTTTTCGCGGCGAATGATTTCCTGACTACTTAAATGTTGACTCATAAACTGTAATTAAAGTGGGCAAAGATAATGGTAACGTAGAATGCATGGTGCAGCAGTAACAGATACAGCAGAATTGCAGTTTTTGGTAGCAGCAGATCAGGTTTCAATTCGCCAACAGTCCCGCTTTGCATTCCAAGCCTTGTTCCGCACGGCTCCACTGCGGGCTTTCCATTTCAATCGGGGCTAGGTAATAATAACTGGTTAACTTATGGGTATGTTTTCAGCCATGATAAAGCTTATTCCGTTCATCTTCCAATCAAATCAAGCGAAGCCAGTTTAGCCACCTCACGTACGCATTTCCAAACCCATCAAAAAAGAATTGATTATTTTGCCCGTTCAATAAACAGATTGCCATGCCACGTAGTAGGATTGCCGGTATAGGAATGTATGTGCCCGAAAAGGTATATACCAATAACGACCTTGCACAGATAATGGATACCAACGACGATTGGATACAGGAGCGTACAGGAATAAAGGAACGCAGGTATGCCCACCGCACACAGGAAACTACCGCCACAATGGGTATCGAAGCTGCAAAAATTGCCATTGAACATGCTGGCATTACCCCACAGGATGTTGACTTTATTGTATTTGCCACATTAAGTCCCGACTATTATTTTCCAGGTTGCGGTGTGCTGGTACAACGTGCATTAAAGATGAAAGAAATTGGTGCATTGGATGTACGCAACCAGTGCAGCGGCTTTGTATATGCCATTAGTGTTGCAGATCAGTTTATTAAAACAGGCATGTACAAAAACATCCTAGTTATTGGCAGCGAGAAACATTCTTTTGGTCTGGATTTTACAACCCGTGGCAGAAACGTAAGTGTCATTTTTGGTGATGGCGCCGGTGCCGTTGTGCTGCAGCCAACCGAAGATGCGAACAGTGGTATATTAAGCACCCATTTACATAGCGATGGCGAAGCAGCAGAGATACTTGCCATGTACAACCCCGGTACACACGCCAATTATTGGGGTAGCCAAAACTATGCATCTTTTAATGATGCAGCAATGGCCGATATGTTTATGAGCCATGCTATGATTGACAATGCAGAGAACTTTCCTTTTATGGATGGGCCAAGCGTATTTAAAAAAGCAGTGGTCAAGTTTCCGGAGGTAATTATAGAAGCCCTAGCTGCCAACGGCTACCAATCAACTGATATCGACATGCTGATACCGCACCAGGCCAATTTACGCATCAGCCAGTTTGTGCAGCAGAAGCTGGGCCTGAAAGATGAACAGGTGCATAACAATATCCAGAAATATGGCAACACCACTGCTGCCAGTGTGCCCATTGCTTTGTGCGAAGCATGGGAGCAGGGAAAGATCAAGCAGGGCGACCTTGTTTGTTTGGCCGCTTTTGGTAGTGGTTTTACCTGGGCCAGTGCATTGTTAAAATGGTAGCTCTTTAGCGTTAGTGCGAGGGCAGGTTCACGACTGTTCCGTTTGCTTTTATCGGCTTTATTTTTAACGCTTCCATTTTGGGCAATGTATTTGCATAGCTTCGCATGTTGAACAGTTATTGTTTGACACAACGTATAAACGCAAATAATTTTTATGAAGAAAATATTTCTACTTCTTGCACTGTTTGTATCCATACAAAATTTTGCACAGGAAGAAGCAGTAAAAATGCCTTTCCGCATTTCGGCACAGGGCAATACGATTGATGTTTACCTGGACAGTAACAATGCGAAGAAAACCCTTACCATCACCAATAAAAAAGAAGATGCGTCAAGGCTGATTATCATGAACCCAGACTGGAAGAAGGAAGCCGATTTTGACCGCAGCTTTACTTTGGTAAGCGATAAGGACGAGGACCTGCAAATTAGTTTCATGAGCCGCATGAAGGGTACTTCGTATGCCTTGCTTACAGATATTTTTGCAAAGGCACAAAAAGGCAAAACCTACCAGTTGTACACCATAGCAACACCTACAGACCCAGCAATTGCGGCAACAGTGAGGGTTAGAAGAATATTATTGTGCAGTATAGTAGTGAAATAAAAGCGAATGAAAAGAAAAATTGTTTACCTGATTAACCCCATATCCGGTACGGTTAAGAAGGAAGGCCTGAAAGAGCTGATTGAAAAAGAAACCAATGCCCAGCAGATACCTTACGAAATTGTTGCAACCAATGCTTTGGGTAATTACGATTTCCTGAAAGACAAGATCGTTGAAGAAAAAATAACGGATGTAGTAATGGTTGGTGGCGATGGTACCGTAAACCAGGTAGTAGGCTCATTGAAGCATGTATCCGCCCATTTCGGTATCATTCCTGTTGGCAGTGGCAATGGGTTGGCAAGGGCTGCCAACATTCCCTTAAAACCTAAGGAGGCATTGCAGTTGGTATTTACCGGAAAGGCAAAAAAAACAGATGCCTTTTTAATCAATAACCAGTTTAGCTGCATGCTTAGCGGTATTGGTTTTGATGCACAGGTTGCACATGACTTTGCAACCAAGGCTTCCAGGGGCTTGCTTACCTATACCACGCAGAGCCTCATCAATTTTTTTAAGGCACATCCTTACCAATTTGAAATTGTATTGGATAATTTTTCTTTTTATAGCGATGCCTTTTTTATATCCATTGCCAACAGCAACCAGTTTGGCAACAATTTTACCATTGCCCCCGCAGCAAGTTTAAATGACGGGCTGTTGGATATTGTGGTTGTTCAAAAAATGAATAAGGCCAAATTACCTTTTGCCATATTGAAACAGATTCGTGGCAATAACAAATTACAGGGCCTGGTAGACAATATTGTCAATAAGAGCGTGTTGTATTTTCAAACGCCATCATTAATAATCAGGAACCTGAAGCATGCCCCTTTTCATATAGATGGTGAGCCAAAGGAAACGGCAGATGAGTTTAAGATTGAAATATTGAAGGACTGTTTTGAACTGATACAGGCCTGATTATTTCATCAGTGCTTTTATTTTTTTCAGTTCGCCTTTGTTGATGTCATTATCCAGCGAGGCGGCTATTTCCACTTTTTCCCTTGTGGTTAAATGGAAGCTCAATGTGGCCCCGGCTTCTTTTTTTGATGCCGTGTACTGAAAACAAATACGGTGAAATTGTGTGCCATAAGTTTCGGACAGGAACTGTAATTGGTCGTGTTGGTAATAGTCCTGCAGTTTGTACCAATTGTTCTGCAGTAAAAAGGCAGGCATGGTAAACATGCTCATCAAACTCTTTCCTTCATAGGGCTTGTCCCAATCGCTCAATGTCCGGTCCCGTATCTGTATCACTACTATCTTACTGGTATTCTCTTTTAGCCAGTCCCTAAACACATCAATAAAACGCAGGGTGTTTTCCTGGCCAAAATTATCACGCAGGCCCGCATCCATTACATCAATAATAGGCTCGGTTGGCAGCCATACATTGGGCAGCACGTAGGGAAAAGTGGCATTCATTCGCAAAGCACTCAGTATGCCAATATTGGTTGACTGTTGTTTTGCAAAGAATGAATTGAAATCAAGTGCATCGGGATCAGCAACTGTTATTTTGTTGGTATCGGGCAATTGTCGCATTAAAAAACGTACAGGTTGTGTGCACATCACCATCTTTCTTCCATCCCTTGAAATAACCGAGTTGAAGAACATGGTTGGAATAAGGGCCTTGTCTTCTGCCAGTTTATAGTCAATCAATTTTTTATTCAGCAAGCCATGCGTATTGTCGCTTAGCTTTTGCTCAAAAGCATAGCCCCTGTCTTTTACATACTCATACTCATCTACTTTAAATTTCTGCACGGGGGCTATCACATCCCTCGAAACAAAAGAGGAGAATATGGGGTTCAATAAGTCCTTGGCAATATCATCCACATACTTTTTATCCTGCAGGTCAATATTGGCCCCTTGTATCTTTTGGTTATACAGTTCACGGAAGTAAGCAGCACCCAGCATTCCGCCGGAAGCTCCGTTTATAAAAAATGTTTGCCGCATCAAAGTGCCATGCATCAATGTATCCAAGTGCTGCAATACATTAAAGGTAAATGTTGCACTTCGTGTTCCGCCACCGCTGGTGTTAATGATGTACATAATCGGCTTGTCTTCTTTTTGCAAGGCTTTCCAATTATTCAGCCGTTGCAGAAAAAGCTTCTTGTCTGTTTCTATATTTTCCTGGCTTGCCAGTGCAAGTACGGCTTCCCTGTTATATTGTGGCCTCTCTTCTTTGTTCCAGTAATTCAGGCCGTATGCCTTGTTGCGTGGGTCGATGATGTTTTGTTGATAGAGATAGTTAAGACCCAAATAAATGACTACCAAAACAGGAATGCTCCATGTTCTTAAAAAAATGGAAAAGGCCCCAGCCACTGCAATAATCAATGCAAAAAAAACAGTGATGCTGGCAGCAGCGGGTATCTGGAACAGCCTTGTATCGTTGGTAAAGCCCAAACCAACCAAACACATAAACGCAATAAAAAAAGCCATGATGGCCGCAATATGGTGGTGCTTAAATATGCTGTCCAAAAAGTCCTGACTATAATGTCGTACATCCCTTGGCTTGCGTAGGCCTAACCTTGCACTTAGGAACCAGTCTATCCGCAGCTCATGTTTTTCTTTTGGTAATGGGTTCTTTTCAAAGGCTTCTACATAGTTGCTGTTGGCCGTTTTAATGATTGCCCCCATCCTGTAGTAAATGGTTTTATCGGCACCAAAAAAATAACCAAAGGCAATCAGTATTGCCAGAATGAATCCACCAAGAAAGCCGCCTACCAACAGGGCTATTTCCCCTGCACCTTTTAATTCTTTGGTGGAATCGTAAGCAATGGCTTCAAAAAAATAGAAGCCCAAAAAAATCAACGGGATGATGGCATTGTTGATGCAGTACTTTAAAAAAGGCTGTGCCGTGGTTGCCAGAAATTTGATGTTTTTATTGTGCAGTATAAACGTGGTAATATTCCAGCTCATGATAAACACACCAACTGCCAGGCCAACAAAAGCCGTGCTTAGGGCATTTACCGCATTAAAGTATTCGGGTGCAAGAAACAATGAGTCCGCACCATAGTTTTTCATGAAGCCACCGCCAACAGTTGCAAACAGTATGTACCAAAAAATCAGGAATACCTGGTACCTGCGAAAATGCAGCAAGAACAATTGTATAGGCAGGCTATACCAAAAACCTATCAGGTATTTTTTCATATAAACAATCTATTGTCTTATGGTATTCAACATCATCTACGGCAACATGCCCGCCTGTATTACTATTGAGCTTCCTTTTTTTCCAAACGCTGCATAATATCGTTCATCATGTCAACCTGTATCTGTTGAATCTGCATCAAATGCTCCTGCTGGTTTATCAGCATGTAATCCACTTTTTCATGCAGCATCCTTATCTCCAGTTCGCTTTTCAAATTGATCATGTAATCGTTTTTCGCCCGTTCACGGTCCTTTTCTTCCTGCCTGTTCTGGCTCATCATTATCACGGGTGCCTGCAAAGCCGCAATGCAGGAGAGGATCAGGTTCAATAAAATAAACGGATAGGGATCAAAAGCCTTTGATATAAACAATACCACGTTAATGGCCATCCACACAACAAGAAAGGTTACAAAGATGATGATAAACTTCCAGCTGCCGCCAAATGTTGCAACCCTGTCTGCCAATCGCTGTCCATAAGTAAACACTTCATCCCTGTCGTCATCCAGGTTTTCTGAAATGGTCTCGTTTTTTTTCAATGCGTCCAGCACTTTGTTTTCCATTTCAGTAAGGGCACCCATTTCGGTGGAGAGTGAGTGCTGTATGTATTGGTGTCTGTATTTGTTGAGCTCGCTGATAGAGATGCTTTTATCGCCCGAAAAATCCGGATAGTCTTTTTTTATTTCATCCAGTACACAGTCGCGTATGGATTTTGCCTTTATTTTTTCAGATAGCGGAAAGGATTGTTGGGAAATATCGCTGGTGAAGGTTTGCATAGTTTAAATTATCAAGAAAGGTAACTAAAACAACAGTGTTATGGGATAATTAACGAAAGTTATGGTTTAATTTTCCCTGCTTCGCAGATTAGCTACTGAAGAATCCTTTTAATCAAATAAGAGTGGATAAGAGAAAAAGATGGTGACCCTTACCCACTCTTTTTCTTTAAGCTCTTAGTAAAAAATAGGAACTGGCCAACATCTTTTATAGCATAGCAGTATCAATTATTTCAATTTCAACCTAAATGAAAACAGGCTAATGGCCAATACAGATGTTGCCAGTAAATGCATGGGCTGTACAATAGCAGGTATGTTTGCATACATCATGGTTATGCCCAATAAAATCAATACTGCTACCAGCCCTACATTGATAAATGCATGTTGCTGTAACTGTTTTTTCTGGTACGATAAAAAAGCAATCAGGGCCAAGCATGCTGCTACCACCCAACTGAAACTACGGTGTACTTTAAACCAGATATTGAGCCTGGGGATCCATAACTCACGTTGGGTATAGTTTAGCTGTTTGGATATCTCATCTATCTGTTCCCTTACATCGGTACCAAATGCAATCTGTACAACCAGTAACAACAGGGCCACAATGGAAAGGAATTTGAGCAGCCTGTTTTCTACTTTTAGCTTGCCCTGCAACTTGTGCAGAATGTAAACAGGTATTGCGGCAATAAACAGTGCCACCACCATGTGTGTCGTAATTTTTACAACAGCAAGGTTTGCATCCACCACTTTTTTGCCCAACCATCCTTGGAAACCGGTAAGCAGCAGCAGCACAAATGACCACCAGAATATGGAACGGTTTGTTTTAAAAAACTTCCTGTAGCTCCAAAATACATGAATGATGATCCATAGCCCCAACACGGCACCCAATAGGCGGTTAATATACTCTATCCAAGTATGGTAAGCATTGAATGTATGGTCAATATCCTGTTGTTTTAAATACTTTTCATAATCTGCCGGCAATTGGCTGGCATTTGTTGGGGGCACCCAGTTGCCAAAACATTTGGGCCAGTCGGGGCAGCCCATTCCACTCTGCGTCATGCGTACCACGCCACCGGCAATAATCACGAGAAAGACCCAGACCAATAAAAATTTTGTATAGTTGATGTAAGATTTCATTGGTGACATTTTAAGTACGTGCAACAAATACATTGTTAGCTGCAAAGGTAAATACAAGTATTGTTTAAGTTTAAAAATTGTAGGGTCGGTTATACAGTAGGCTTTTGGAACAGTGATATACTTTGGCTACCGAAGAATTGGTATTTGCCAAATGAATTTGAATATTTGCTGTATGCTGCAAACATTTTATCAAACGGAATTGCTGGAAGCCGGCTGCGACGAAGCAGGGCGTGGCTGCTATGCAGGACCCGTGTTTGCAGCCGCCGTTATGTTGCCGCCAGGTTTTCATCATCCATTGCTGAACGATAGCAAGCAGGTTAAAGAAAAGGACCGGAACGAACTGCGTAGGTTTATTGAACAGAACGCCTTGCATTGTGCAGTGGCTATGGTTGACAATAATGAGATTGATACCATCAATATTTTAAAAGCCAGTTTTAAGGCCATGCACCTGGCATTGGACAAACTAAAAAAGAAACCACAGTTGTTATTGATAGACGGCAACCGTTTTGTTCCCTATAAAAAGATTCCGCACCATTGCATTGTGCAGGGCGATGGCAAATATGCAAGTATTGCCGCAGCAAGCATATTGGCCAAGACTTATAGGGATGAATACATGCAGCAGTTGCACCATGAGTTCCCCGTTTATGAATGGCAGCAGAATAAAGGTTATGGCACGCTGACACACAGAAAGGCAATAGCAGCATTTGGTTTGTGCAAGTACCATAGAAAAAGTTTTAATATTGTTCCCAAGCAGATTGCCTTATTCTAAACCAATTTCAACTACCAAGATGCAGCCTATAAAATGTACGGCATACTTCTATTCCAACTCTATGCATCTTGAACAGGTATATACCGGCCTTGCGAGCTTAGTGATGCAGCAGGAAATAGCAGTGGAACTGAAAGCCAATAACCATCCATTGCAGAATGCATTCATGAGTGGCCTGGGCGAATCTGTATTGAAGCTGCGTATTGAGCATGGCCCTATGTTGCTGTTTGACACACACGATAACTTTACCTTGTTTAAACATCCGGACCTATTGGATGATGTGGACTATTATTTTAAAAGGAGCTACCGTCTAAGTGGTTATGAAGATGCCATGGAAATGAGGGGCAGAAAAATTAAAGTATTGCCTTTGGGTTTCAATTACTCGGTATATGGGCCCAATAACTTTTTGCTGAAGCGGGCTATGTTGCAACAGGGTTTACAAAGAAAAATTGAATGGTTCAGCAGGGGCAACCGTTTTATTGCACAACTACTGAAACTGAATACTTCTATTGCTTATGCCGATGAACGGTATATGCACCAATTGCCATCAACAAAACCGCCAAGGATTTTATTGATGACAAGACTATGGAGTACCGATAGCAATATTAGCGAGGAGAAAAAAGAAAAGCGGCTCGACCTGAACAATAAACGCATAGCAGCAATCAGGATACTGAAAAAGAATTTTGCCAACCATTTTACCGGAGGTTTGTTCGTGGATGCTTTCAGCCAAAAAACTGCCAGCGATATCCTCTTAAGCAGCAATCAACTGGCCAGCAAAAAACAGTACCTACAACAATTGGGCAAGTGCAGCATCGGGGTAACCATCAATGGCCGTTTTGCTGCAGGCTGGACGTTTGGCGAGAACATCGCTTTTTCAAATGCATTGGTGGCAGATGGTTTGAGCGTACAGGTTCCAGGTAGTTTCGAGCACACCAAGAATTTTATGGACGTTAACAATGCAGCAGGTTGCCTGGAAGCTTGCGGGCAACTTTTTACAGACCAGCAGCTTAGGGAGCAAATGCAACTAAACAATCTGAATTATTACAAACAGTACCTGAAACCAAATATGCTGGTACGCAATGCCATTGCTACTGCCCTAAAGGATTATGATAGCAAACGGTAGCTTATCTTTTCTTTTTTATCAACCTAAAAGGATCAATACCAATACCGGCATATACATAGCTCCAACGGTGCGATTCCCTTGCATTGTTAAAGGAAAGACCACCGCCACCATTTAACGACAACCATTCAACATGGGGCAGTTTTATTTGAACATTCAACGAGGGTTCGAACACAAAAGCATTAGCCTTTTGCAATTTGTCCAACTTATAGTACTCCAGTTCCCCAGGCAAATAATCTGTACGGATAGATCCGTACTGTAGAAGCGACATTTTGGATACTAGCGAAACATTAAAATATTTTTCCCTGAAACTAAAAGAAGGCTGCAGGAAAAATTTATGGGTGTTTGCATAGAGAGTCCTAGTTGCAGACAGGCTGTTGCTGGTTACCTTATCCACAATATTAAAACTGCCAAAACCATAACCACCATACACACTAAACAAACAGTCCTTTTTATCACCTAAGAACCAGAAGCCGCCAACTGCTAACTCTGTTCCATATCTTTTATACAATGTATTCGTGCTGTCAAAATAGGAGCGGCCATCGTATGTGCCGTTGTTGTCTTTCTCTGTTTTATAAGTATAGCTATAGGTTGCTGCAATATGATTGGTTATTGCATAAGCTGCCTGAACATTAAAGCCGTTGGCATAATGATTAGGCGAGGGGAAGAAGGGCTTATTGGTTAAAAAGCTTGCAGCGATATTGCTTTGTCCCTTTTCCGTAAATACAGGATTGTTTACAGGCTCGGGAGCATACGTGTACCTATACGTATTACAGGATGACAGCAATAGGATTGCGATAAGCAGCAGGGTTGATGTTTTGTTTTTCACAAAGGGAAAAGACAGAACGTTATTTGCCGTTGCTGCACATGCAGACATTTATTACGCAAGTATGACAATGACATTGTGGATTTACACAGAATGGTTGACTGCTATGGATTTGGTGCAAGTTGATTCTTATAATCCTTTTTGTTTTTGTTTCCCAATACTTCGTTTCCATCTTTGAAAAGAAGGTTTATATAATTGCCTTCTGCCCTTAAGTATATTATATCTTTTTTATAAACAGGCTGCTTTCGTTTACAGCCATTTCTCCAAAAAAGCAATGGTTGAAAGCTGCGGCGGCCCTGCATTTCAATATCAACGAAGATTGCATTAGGCTGAAATTTTTTAATGGCTAACACGTAGATTTGACCATGCAAACAACACAAATAGGGCAACTGGCTATTATAGGCATTGCCATAAGAACAACAAATGAAAACGGGCAGTCGGCAGTTGATATACCTCAACTATGGGACAGATTTTTTCTGGAAAACATTCTTGCTGCCATTCCCAATAAAATCAGTGATAAGCTTTATTGCATTTATACAGATTATGAAAAAGACCATACCAAACCTTATACAACCATACTAGGTTGCAGTGTGGCCAATTTAGATGCAGTACCAGCAGGGCTTACGGGCAAGTTGATTGATGGCGGCAGTTATGGCCAATTTATTGCTACTGGTAAGATACCCGAAGGCATCGTTTTGAATGAATGGATAAAAATCTGGAACAGCAATGTTGACAGGGCCTATACGGCAGATTTTGAAGTGTACGACGAAAGGGCACAAGATCCCAACGATGCTGTTGTTGATATTTTCATAGCCTTAAAATAGCAGGCATAAGAAGACTTATGATTCTATTTAATCATTCCACTCGCCCAACCCCTGCCTAATCACTGTATAAGGCTCATTGGTACAGTCTACAACAGTGGATGGCACCATACCGCCAATGCCACCATCAATCACAATATCCACCAGCTTTTCAAAGTTTTCAAACATCAGTTCCGGGTCAGTATATTCCTCTACCATTTCTCCCGGCAGGGATGCCGATAAAATGGGGTGGCCCAGTTCCTGTACAATGGTTCGGGCAATATTGTTATCGGGCACACGTAAGCCAATGGTGCTTTTTTTACTGTGCAATATTTTGGGCACTTCTTTGCTTGCCGGCAGTATGAATGTATAGGGGCCCGGCAGGTAGTTCTTCAACAGCCGGTACAAAGGTGTGGAAATAGGTTTGGTGTACTGGCTCATATCGCTAAGGTCGTAGCATATAAAACTTAGCTGGGCCTTTGCGGGGTCCACGTTTTTGATGCGTGCAATACGTTCAACAGCCTTATGCTGAAAAATGTCGCAGCCCAAGCCATAAATGGTATCGGTGGGGTAAATAATCACCCCGCCATCCAACAGGCATTCAACAACTGTTTTAATATGGCGTGCATTGGGATTATCCGGGTGTATGTGCAGTAACATAGATGCAAATTAAGTATTTAAGTAAGATGTTAAAGACATGCTCCATACTTCAACTATTAAGCCATGTAACCTACATTTGCAATCAAATTTTTTGCTATGCACTTACAAGCTGTTGATGTGGTGGACAATATTTCCCCAGAAGAGTTTAAACGCAAATATTACGATACCAAAAAGCCCCTGATCATTAAAGACCTTGCCAAGCAGTGGCCAGCCTATACCAAATGGAACTGGGATTATTTTAAGGAGTTGGTGGGCAACCAGAAAGTGGCTTTGTACAACAATATCAAAAGCGATGCCTATACACCCATCAATACGGCAGATGATTATAAAACCTTTGGCGAATACATTGACATGATCAAAGCAGGCCCGGCTGGCTGGCGTATCTTTCTCTTCAATATTTTTGACCATGCCCCACAGTTGATAAAGGATTTTACCTGGCCCGATGATTTGATGAAAGGCTATGTAAAAAAATACCCCATGCTGTTTACAGGCGGGCAAACATCCATTACGCACATGCACTTTGACATTGATGTGAGCCATATTCTGCACACACAGTTTGCCGGACGCAAAAGGGTGCTATTGTTTCCGAACGAAGAGCAGCACAAACTTTACCGCAAACCTTTTGAAGTATTGAGCATGGTGGATTTCAGTAATTATTACGATGCCGATAAAAGCAAGGTTGATTATAACAAGTTTCCTGCCCTAAAAAAAGCAAATGGTTATGAAGTGATACTGGAGCATGGCGACACGTTGTTTATGCCTGCCGGCTATTGGCATCACATGGAATATCTGGACAGTGGTTTTGCCATGAGCCTTCGTGCCATGCAATCGTCTATCGGCGGCAAGTTGACTGGAGTATGGAACCTGTTTGGCATGCGTAGCATTGATACGGTGATGAAAAAAACCTTTCCGCATCCCTGGTACAATTGGAAACAGAAGAAGATAGCGAGAAAAGCGGTGGAAGAGTTGAGTAAGTAAACGCAGTTTATAAAGTATATAAGGTTTATAAAGTAAAAGGGCGTTCATTAAAATGAACGCCCTTTTACTTTAAGTTCAGTTACTGTTGTAACATTTATACTTTATATACTTCCTAAATTTCCCAAACAACTACGCTACAATTTCCCAAACTTCCCTTCCACGCAATAGTTTATCCAGGTCGCCTTTGCCTTTGGTAGCAATGGTTTCTTCTATCTGCATTTTCAACAGGTCTTCATAACAAGGTCTGTCTGCCGTATAAAACACGCCAAATGGTCTGGGGAAATGGCCTTCCACCCTTGGGTCATCAAACATGCGTATCAATATCTGGGCCTTGTAAAAATCCTTTTCATCATGTATCCATAAATCATCGGTGCTGGCACCTTCGGCCAAATCAACAATTACGGGCTTCAGGCCATCCAGTTTAATGCCTTTGTTCTGCGTGGCACCAAATACCAATGGTTTGCCTTGTTCCAGAAACAGGGCATTGTCTGCCTTGGTCGATTTTTCTGTAAATGTTTCAAAAGCCCCATCGTTAAAGATGTTGCAGTTTTGGTATATCTCTAAAAACGAAGTGCCCCTATGCTGGTAGCTTCTCGTTAGCATGTACTGCAAATGTTTCGGGTCACGGTCCATGCTCCTGCCAATAAAAGTGGCATCTGCACCCATTGCCAATGCCAGCGGGTTAAATGGATGGTCAAGACTTCCAAAAGGTGTTGACTTGGTTACTTTATTCTGCTCGGATGTTGGGGAGTATTGCCCTTTTGTCAATCCATATATCTGGTTATTGAACACCAAAAAATTCACATCAAAATTCCTGCGTAGCATGTGTATGGTATGGTTTCCACCAATGCTCATGCTGTCACCATCGCCGCTTACAATCCAAACGCTAAGGTCTGGCCGGCTTGCTTTCAACCCGCTTGCTATGGCCGTGGCACGGCCGTGGATGCTGTGCATGCCAAATGTGTTCATGTAATACGGAAAACGCGACGAGCAGCCTATGCCACTGATAATGGCCACATTTTCTTTGGCTATGCCCAATGTGGGCATTACTTTCTGCACCTGTGCAAGTATCGAATAATCGCCACAGCCCGGGCACCAACGAACTTCCTGATCGGTAGAGAAATCCTTTGCTGTTAAAACGGGTGCTGCTGTTAAAGTACTCATGACAAACAATTTATTGGTAAATGTAGTAAGGTAATGTGAGGTTGTGGCAATACAACCCAATTTTCAACGTAATCGTTACCGAAGGTGGTTGAATGTTTAAAGGTTTAAGGTTTAAACCTCAAACTTTATACTTTCAACTATTTACTCAACTCCTCCCAATACTCCGCCGCCCTTCTTGTATGTGGTATCACTATAGTACCACCAACAATATTGGCCACGGCAAAAATTTCATACACCTGCTCGGTCGTTACACCCTGCTCAAAGCTCTTGCCCAAATGGTACTTAATACAGTCATCGCAACGCAGCACCATACTGGCCACCAGCCCCAGCATTTCCTTTGTCTTGGTATCAATTGCCCCTGCTTCATAGGTATTGGTATCCAGGTTCCAAAGGCGTTTCATTACCAGGTTGTTCTTACTCAAAATAACTTCGTTCATTTTGGTGCGGTAATCGTTAAACTCATTTACTAGGTGGCTCATATACGTGTTTTGCACAAAGGTAACTGCTAATGTGTTTTTAGCCGGTAGGGCCATAATGCCATTTAGCTGCTTGCCTGCAAATTTTCCATAAAACGCAATTGGCAATGATTGGCGTAACCCGCCTGTGCGGGCCCGGGCTATACGTTACTGCTCCGCATGGCCAGGGCCAGTTGCGGGGCATCCACTCCTATCCCTTACGCATACGTTCCATAGCCTATTCATCGGCCCTTTACAACTTTTCGGCTTTTTAATTCTTTTGTTGAATAAAAAAAATTATTTTTAGGGAGGAGCAAAATTTATCAGGCAATCTAAATCAGCAACAATATGAGAGGCGTAAACCGGGTCATGCTAATTGGCAACTTGGGCAAAGACCCACATATGGATTATTTAGAAGGCAATATTGGCGTGGCAAAATTCCCGTTGGCAACTACCGAAATGCATAAGGACCGTACAGGCAAACTGGTAAGCGAAACCGAATGGCATACAGTTGTTCTTTGGCGTGGCCTTGCAGAACTTGCCAGTAAATACCTGCACAAAGGAAGCCTGATTTATGTAGAAGGCCGTTTACGTACCCGTAGTTGGGAAGACAAAGACGGTAACAAAAAATTTGCTACCGAAGTTGTTGGTGACAATCTGATTATGCTGGACAAGCGGACCGAAGGCGGTACACCACATGCCGCAATAGGCAATATAGAAGGTTTCGATGCCAATGACGCCCCACCTTTAATTGACCCCGGCGAAAGTTTGCCTTTTTAATACCACGAACTAAGATATTTTTGCAGCACCCGTTATTGGATTGTTGACTGGTCAGCTTCCAATACTATTGTTCACTAAAACCATCTGCGTTGCACTATCATTCGGCTTTTACCCATCAGTTATTATATGCTGCTATTAATACGCAGGGCACAACTGTGTTAATTGTGCTGTTGCTATGCCTGCTTATTTTTTCGTTTATGATGAGCGGTGCAGAAGTTGCTTTTTTCTCACTCACCTACAAGGATATCAACCTGCTGAAAACCAAACAGCAGGATTCGTACAAGCGGGTGGTTGACCTGTTGAATGAACCCAAGACCTTACTTGGCTCCCTGTTAATTGCCAATAGTTTTGTAAACATTGCCATTATCATTATTTCCAATATTTTAATGGACAACTTCCTGCATTTTGGCAATACCATGGCCTGGGTCGAGTTTCTTATTAAAGTGGTTATTGTAACCTGTGTGTTGGTGCTGTTTGGTGAGGTAATGCCCAAAGTGCTGGCCACACAAAACAATATCCGTTTTGCAAAAGACGTAAGCCCCGTGGTAGAGTTTGTATCTTATTTGTGCAAACGCATGAGTAGCTGGTTGGTAAAGTACAGCGATGTTATTGAAAAGCGGCTGGCCAAAAAAACCAACGGTTACAACAACGAGGAAATGTCGCATGCAATAGATATTACCTATCCCGAAGAAAATGAAAAGAACATTTTAAAAGGCATCCTTAAGTTTAGCAATACTACCGTAAAGCAAATAATGAAAACCAGGCTGGATGTACATGGCATAGAGCATACCAGCAGCTTTGCAGAGGTAATGAAACAGGTTGGCGAACTGCATTACAGCCGGCTACCCGTGTATAAAGAAGACCTTGACGAAGTGGTGGGCATGATACATACCAAGGACCTGATTCCTTATCTGGAGCATGATCCTAACTTTGACTGGCATAGCATCATGCGTCAGCCCTATTTTGTGCATGAGCAAAAAATGATTGAGGACCTGTTGAAGGAGTTTCAAAGCAAACGCATACATTTTGCAATTGTGGTAGATGAGTTTGGCGGCACCAGTGGCATTGTAACTTTAGAAGATGTGCTGGAAGAAATTATTGGCGAAATAACCGATGAGTTTGACGAGGAAGATGCCGGCTATAAAAAGCTGGATGACAACAATTATATTTTTGAAGGTAGAACAATGATCAATGATGTATGCAAGTTCATGCATTTGCCATTGGATACTTTTGATGCCGTTAAGGGCGAAAGCGATTCCCTTGCAGGCCTGGTACTGGAAATAGCAGGCGAAATTCCGTATGCATCACAGGTAGTGCCTTGTGGCGACTTTGAGTTTACGGTATTGGAAGTGGAACGTAACAGGATTAATAAAATTAAAGTAACCATTAAGCCTCAGGCAGAAGCATAACAATAGCAACAATCAATGGTCAATCGCAAACAATCAGTAGCCAATAGTCAATGGTCAATGGTAGCATTACTGCCATGCCTGTTATTACTCGTGTACAGTTTTTCTTCGTGCAACAGCACTTTTACCCAGAAGCCAAAAGGTTATTTTAAAATTGATTTTCCCAAGAAAGAATACCAGCTTTTTAGCAAGCCCGGTTATCCCTATACATTTGAATATCCTGTGTATGCCGAAGTGGTAAAGGACAGTACTTTTTTTGGGGAAGCAACCGAGAACCCTTGGTGGATCAATATCAACTTCCCGCAGTTTAATGGAAGGATCTATGTAAGCTATAAAGCAATTGGTGCCAACAGGTTTGACACCCTTGTAAATGATGCCTATAAAATGACAGGCAAGCATTCGCAAAAAGCCGAATCCATTGATGATTCAATTATTGCAACCAGTAATGGCATACATGGCATATTTTTTAAAGTGGGGGGCGATGTTGCAACGGCCAAACAGTTTTTCTTAACCGATAGCACCAAACATTTTTTACGTGGTGCCCTGTATTTTGATGCCACGCCCAATCAGGATTCGCTGCGGATTGTGAACCAGTTTTTGCAGGAGGACATGAAGCATTTGATCAATAGTTTTAAGTGGAATAAATAGTCGCTATTCTTCCGACATAAAAAAGTCCCGATTGGTGTTGTAACCAATCGGGACTTTTTTATGCGTAATCCATTTTATTTTACCTGCTCCCTGTTCACGGCATATTTCCACCAATCTCCCAGGCTGCTGCAGTCAAAAAAGTCTTTGTCAATAGTAATGTAATAATTGGGCAAATGCTCCTTGAACCATTTTTGCAAGGTTTCCTGTTTCTTTTCGTCCAGTGCCCGGCTAGCAATTTTATTGTAGTCTTCTTTTAGGTTTTCCCTGTGCGGGTTGGTCCTTGTTTTCAAGTACACAATCCTTACTTTTTTAACGCCCCTGTCTTCATACACTTGTGGTTTAGAGTAGTCGCCCACGCTCAAATTCTTAATGGCCACAACCATGTCCTTGTCCAGCTCGTCCAATGTAAGGTAGGTCGATCCATCCCTGCCCTGCAACTGGCCACCGTTAAACTTACTGTTTTCGTCATCGGTGTACCTATTAACGGCCACGCCAAAATTCAATGTACCTGCAACCAGTTTTACCCTTATGCTGTCCAGCTTCTGAATAGACAGGTTTATTTCGTCGTCGGTAATTGGCGGTATCCTCAATATATGCCTTACCACTATATCGTCGCCGGCCCTGCTTACCATTTGTATAATGTGCAAGCCGAATTTGGATTTGATAACGGCAGAAATCTGTCCTTCTTTCAATTTAAATGCTGCCTGAAAAAAAGCTGGGTCCCAGCTCTTGCTGTCGTTGCGGTTCAAGTTGTACATACCGCCTGTTTCCTTGCTTCCCGGATCTTCTGTAACTTGTTTGGCAATGGCTTCAAATTTTTTGGCACCGGATTCTACCAGTCTTTTGTACTCGTACAACTGTTTGGTTATATATTCTTCCACTTCCCTGTTTGCCTTGGGTTGCGATATGATCTGGCTCACTTCCACTTCGCTTTCATAAAAGGCCAAACTGTCTTTGGGTATCTTGGCAAAATAGGCCTTTACTTCTGTAGGGGTCACTTTTATGCCGTCCACAATTTTGCCACGCATCTGTTCTGCCAGCTTTCTTTCGCGGAACGATTGCTTAAAGTCTTCTTTTAATTGATAAACGGTCCTGCCGGATATTTCTTCCAGGGCTTCTTTGCTGCCATAGGATTGTATGAAGCTACGCACCTGGTTATCCAACATGGCATCCAGTTCTTCTTCGCTTACATTAATGGAATCTTTTTCTGCTTGTAGCACCAGTGCTTTCTGTATCAACTGCCCTTCTAAAAAGGCACATTCCGGGTTGGGTGGCAACTGTGCCTCCTGCCCCTGACGCTTATAGTCGGAAATGGCATTTATAATATCCGAGCGAAGGATGATCTTGTCACCCACCTGTGCCACAATCTTATCTGCAATTATTTTTTTTGTTTGGGGTTGTGCAAACAGCGAGTGCTGAATGAAAAACAATGTAAGCAGTAATAATATTTTTTTCATCGAAACTGTTTTTATTGGCCTAGTTGTTTGTACTGTTACGAGGCCATACCTATGTGTAAAAATAGCTGTTGAATGCTTGTAATAATTTTTGTGAATGGCTTTTAACAAAAAAATTAGCTTCAAACAACAACCTTAAAGGAAATTGCTTGAAGCTAATGGCTAAAAGCTGGTAGCTTTTACTATAATGTTCTCTTTACTTCTTCTTCTTCGTATGCTACAACAGTATCGCCCACCTGTATATCGGTAAAGCCTTTTACTGTTAAACCGCACTCGTAGTTGTTGTTTACTTCTTTTACGTCGTCTTTAAAGCGTTTCAGGCTGCCCAATTCTGCATAGCCACCTTCTTGTCGTGGAAATACAAGGATACCGTCCCTGAACACTTTGATTTTATGTTCCCTTTTAATCTTGCCTTCTGTAACGTATGAACCGGCAACAGTTGCTTTGTCAAATTTGTACACCTCGCGTATCTCAACAGTTGCTACTTCTTTTTCTTCAATCTTAGGTTCAAGCAAGCCTTCCATCGCACTCTTGATTTCTTCAATGGCGTTGTAAATGATGGAGTATTGCTTAATCTGTACACCTTCGTTTTCGGCCAGTTTGTTTGCCTGCGAAGAAGGACGTACGTTAAAGCCAATCAGGATGGCATCAGAAGCAGCAGCCAGCAATACATCGCTTTCAGAAATTTGACCCACCGCTTTCAGTACCACTTTAATGGCAATTTCGGCAGTAGACAGTTTTTGCAAGCTATCGCTCAATGCTTCCACAGAACCATCCACGTCACCTTTAATAATAATGTTCAGTTCCTTAAAGTTGCCCAATGCCAAACGACGACCAATTTCTTCCATGGTAATATGCTTCCTTGCACGTAGGCCTTGCTCACGGGAAATTTGCGAACGTTTGGTGGCCAATTCTTTCGCCACGGCTTCGTCTTGGTAAACCTTGAATTTTTCACCAGCCTGTGGTGCACCGTTTAAGCCCAATATCACTACCGGTGTTGATGGTGGTGCAACATTTACACGTTGGTTACGCTCGTTGAACATTGCCTTAACCCTACCAAAGTATTGACCGGATACGATCAAGTCGCCTTGTTTCAAGGTTCCGTTTTGTATAAGTATGGTTGCTACATAACCACGGCCCTTATCCAGCGATGCTTCAATAATGGTTCCTGTTGCATCTTTTGCAGGATTGGCTTTTAGGTCAAGCAGCTCGGCTTCCAATAATATTTTTTCCAGCAATAAGTCAACGTTTTCCCCTTTCTTGGCACTCAGCTCCTGGCTTTGGTATTTACCACCCCATGATTCTACCAACAGGTTCATCTGCGATAGCTGTTCATAGATTTTTTGAGGGTTGGCCCCGTCTTTATCAATTTTGTTCACCGCAAAAATCATAGGCACATTTGCAGCCTGGGAGTGGCTGATTGCCTCCCTTGTCTGTGGCATCACGGCATCGTCCGCCGCCACAACAATTACTGCAATGTCGGTTACTTTGGCACCCCTAGCACGCATGGCCGTAAAGGCTTCGTGACCAGGCGTATCCAGGAAGGTAATTTTTTTGTTGCCAGCAAGCTCTACTTCGTAGGCACCAATGTGCTGTGTGATACCACCGGCCTCACCAGCTACCACTTTGGCACTACGGATATAGTCCAACAAAGATGTTTTACCATGGTCTACGTGACCCATAATGGTTACAATGGGTGCACGGCCTTTAAGGTCTGCCGGATCTTCTTCTTCCTCTTCCTCGTCATCATCCGCGTCTTCTATACTGGTAAACTCAATTTCAAAATTAAATTCGCTTGCCACCAATTCAATTACTTCCGCATCCAAGCGTTGGTTAATGGATACCATTAAGCCAAGGCTCATACACTTGCTAATTACATCGGTAAAGCTTACGTCCATCAGGTTGGCCAACTCACTTACCGTTACAAATTCTGTAACCTGTAGTTTGTTGTCGTCTCTGCCCATTCCTTCTGCTGCATCGGCTGCTTCCTGGCGTTTTTCACGACGGTATTTTGCTTTCAGGCTCTTGCCACGTCCACCACCGCCAGATAGTTTGGCTTGGGTTTCCTTGATTTTATCCTGAATTTCTTTAGCATCAATTTCTTTGTCTTCCCTACGTACGGTAATGGATGGACCCCTACGGGCTGGACCGCCTGGGCCTCTGTTTGGTCCGCCAGGGCCACCACCCGGACGGTTGAATCCACCTTGGCCAGGCCTGTTTGGCCCACCTTGACCACCTGGGCGGTTGAATCCACCCTGGCCGCCTTGTTGGCCACCGCCTTGCCTAAAGTCAACGTGCTGAATGTTGCCACCGGTTCCTTTTTTGTCTACAGGTATGCGTGTACGTTTACGTTGCTCGTTACGTCCTGCAGGTTTGGGGCGTGTATCGTTGTCAACAGGCAATTCTATTTTTCCAAGAATCTTAGGGCCTGTTAATTTTTCAACTTCAATATTTTCAATTACTGGCGGTGCTTCGTCTTTGGCAGCTTCTTCAACAATAGGTTGTTCTGCTGGCTTCACTTCAATAGCAGGTTCACTTTTCTTTTCCGCTTTTACTTCTACTGCAGGCTTTGTTTGGGGTTCATCAACTTTTGGCTGATCGGCTTTTTTGGCTCCCTTTTTAGGCCGTGTAGAAGAGTCAATTGCACTCAGGTCTATCTTGTCCAAAACTTTAGGTCCAGAAATTTCAGGGGCGTCAATTTTTACAACATCGGATGCCACTTCTGTTTCGGTTGCTGATGGCTCGGCAGTTTCTGTAACCTGTGTTTCGGTTTTTGGAGCTTCCGTTACCACTACAGGTTTTTCTTCAACAACCGGTTTTGGCTCTTCGGCTTTTGTTTCTTCTGCCTTTACCTCTTCTTTGGCTATGGCGTTTTTCTTTTCTTCTTCTTTCTTTTTAAAAGAAAGGTCTTCCTCGTCTTTTTTCTTCCTGTTTTCTGCAGCCCCGCCTTTTGGTATCTCTACCTGGTCGGCTTTGTTTTTAGCAACCTTATCTCCCTGAAACTCTGCCTGAAGGGCATAGTACATGGGTTCTGTAAGCTTTGCTGTAGGCTTCAGTTCATCTTTATTAAACCCTTTTTTAGCTAAAAAATCTATGAGGGTATCTTGCCCAACATTAAATTCTTTAGCAGCGGCTAATAACCTTGGTAATTTCAGTTCTGACATTCAGTTTTATTTAGTCCAATTGACCATGAACAACCGTTCACAATCATTTTAATTTTTATTCTTTGTTCTGTTCTTTACTATTCCATCATTGCCGCCGATCCTTTGCTACTATGCTTCTGATTCTGCCTCTTCTTCTTTATCGAATTCGGCTTGCAATACCCTTCTTACTTCTACAATGGTTTCTTTTTCCAGGTCTGTCCTTCTTTCTAGTTCTGCATCAGATAGCTTCAGAACGCTTTGTGCTGTATCGCAACCTACGCGTTTGAATTCGTCAATAATCCATTGTTCAATTTCGTCGCTGAACTCATCCAATGCAATGTCAAATGTATCTATCTGTTCTTCATCTTCGCGGAACACATCAATTTCATAACCTGTCAGTTCGCAAGCCAGTTTAATATTCACCCCACGGCGGCCGATAGCCAATGAAACCTGGTCGGCTTTCAAATACACATCGGCCTGCTTCTTGTCGTTGTCAAGGTTCATGTAGCTGATTTTTGCAGGCGTCAATGAACGTTGTATCAACAACTGGATATTGGCAGTATAGTTTATTACGTCGATGTTTTCGTTTTTCAGTTCACGCACAATTCCGTGAATACGGCTACCTTTCATACCCACGCAGGCACCTACTGGGTCAATCCTGTCGTCGAAGCTTTCAACTGCCACTTTTGCCCTTTCTCCCGGATCGCGTACAATTTTCTTGATTGCAATGAGGCCATCAAAAATTTCGGGTACTTCAATTTCAAGCAATTTAGCAAGGAAAAGCGGGCTTGTTCTGGATAAAATAATAACAGGCGAATTATTTTTTAGGTCAACCCTTGCAACAACTGCACGGATTGTTTCGCCTTTCTTGAAATAATCCTGTGGAATCTGTTCTGATTTTGGCAATATTAATTCGTTGCCTTCATCATCCAGCAATAAAACTTCCTTTTTCCAAACCTGGTACACTTCAGAGCTGATAATGTCGCCAATCCTGTCGGCATATTTCTTAACCAGCACATTCTTTTTCAGGTCGCTGATACGGCTTGCCAATGTCTGTTTGGCTGCCAGTATTGCCCTGCGTCCAAAATCAAAAATATTTACTTCTTCATACAATTCTTCGCCAACTTCAAAATCGGGCTCAATTTTTACAGCTTCGCTGTAAGCCACTTCCGACAAGGGGTCCATTACTTCGCCATCTTCCACAATCATACGGCGACGGATGATTTCAAGGTCACCTTTTTCAGCATTAACAATTACATCAAAATTTTCATCGCTCACATACTTCTTACGCAACAGGGTTTTGAAAACATCTTCCACAACCTTCATCATCGTAGGACGGTCTAGGTTTTCAGCGTCTTTGAAGTCCTGAAATGCGTCAATTAAGTTTATACTTGCCATACTAGAAAAATTTTAATTTCCAAATTTTCACATGCCATACCATAGAGGTGCACTTTCTAAAATTTGATTTGAACTGTTGTTGTTTTTATATTATTAAATGGAATAACCAATTGCTGTGTCACTGCTTTTTTTCCTTTGCCCTCTGTGTGTTCCAGTATAATGTCGGCATCGGTTACAGTTAATAGTTTGCCTTCTTTTTTTGTGCCATCTGCAAAAACCACTTCCACGTCCCTTCCAATATTTTTTACATATTGGCGGTGCAGTTTTAGCGGTTCGTCTATGCCCGGGCTGGATATTTCAAGGCTGAACTCGCCTTCGGGGTAAAAGCCGGCTTCTTCAATTAATTTGTACAGCTTCCTGTTAAGCTGTACGCATTTTTCTATTGGAAGGCCATTATCGCCATCAATAAAAACCTTGATATTGTTTGTTGGCTTTATACGGAAACTCACCAAAAAGTAACCTTCTTCCGGCTCCAGTATCTGGTGGATGAGTTGTTCGATTTGCTCTAAATGTGTTTCTGCTGACATATATACAAAAGAGAAGGGAACGTGTCCGTTCCCTTCTACTGTTTCTAATGATAGTGCAAATGTAATATAATTGGTGGTAATATTCCAAATTTTAAGTTCGTGCCAAGGCCATTTCGCATTTGTATGATTTTTTTAATGGTCTGGGATTTTTTTTGAAATAAAAAGCGGACCGGAACGACATACTTATTTAGAAATGGGTGCACCGTTGGTTTTTTAACAACAACACATTACATCAGTATTTAACTTTGACGACTTATGTCATTATTGAAAATCTTACTTTGGGGAATTGTACTGTATTATCTATACAAGTTTGTATTTGGAGTAGTTGTTCCGGTGGGCAAGGCTACCAATCAAATGAAAAGCAAGATAAAAGAGATGCAGGATGAGCAGGTTCGCCAGCAACAGGCAGGCCAGCAGCAACATTTTACCCAGCAGCAACAGCAAAAATCAACCCCTACACACGAAGGCGACTACATTGAATTTGAGGAAATTAAATAGTTGCCCTATAAAAGTTTACAACCCCAGTGCGGTAACCTGTGCCGGCGGCACTAAATGGATTGTTTGTAGGCCAGCAAGTTGGGCTCCTTCTATATTTTTTAGCGTGTCGTCAATAAATAAGGTTTCAGCGGCAACTAGGTTTTGCTCTTCCAAAATGGCAGTAAAAGACTCCTTATATGGTTTTCGCAGTCCCAATAGGTGCGAATAATATGCTTTTATGAAATAATCATTAAAGTTTTGCTTACCCCCCATTAACTGGTTCACAATTTCAATAAAGCAGTCGTAATGTATTTGATTGGTATTGGAAAAGAGATAGATTTTATACTTGCTTTTTATCGTATTCAGCCATTGCAGCCTCTCTATCGGAAAGTCGAGCAGCATGGCATTCCATGCATGCTGTATGTCCTCGTCTGATAGGTTCGTTGAGCTCAACTGCCTGAATTTTCCATAGAAAACTGTTGGCGATATTTTGCCTGTTTCCAGGTCCTCGAACAGGACAGAGGCAAAATGCTGGCTGTACAATTCACGAAAATTGGCCACGCCCAAGTCAATAAAAGCCTGTTCCGTTTTTAAATAATCAATATTCAGAAAGATGCCGCCAAGATCAAAAATGATATTCTGTACCTGTTTCATGCTGCAATGTTAGGTAAACCTTTTATCAAAAATAAACGTCAAGTATTCAGGCATTTGGTTATTTTTAAGGTGTTTTTAATTTAGCAGATATGATTAGGCTACCAAAACATTGCATTGCGGGTACTGTTGTTTTGATCTTGGTTTTGATAAACGCAAGGGCAATTGCCCAGTGCCCGCAAAACATCGGTTTTGAAGATGGCACTTTTAATAACTGGCAATGCTATGCAGGTTCCATCAACAGTAGCGGCTTAATAACTTTAAGCCCCACGGCTCCATTAAACAACAGGCATGTAATGTATGCCAACAGCGTTCCGCAAGAGCTGGATTATTACGGAAGGTTTCCGGTTAACTGTCCCAACGGCAGCAAATACTCCATCCGTTTGGGCAATTCAAGTACCGGAGCACAGGCAGAAAGTGTGAGTTATACTTTTACCGTACCTGCAACCGCCTCCGATTACAGCATTATTTATAACTATGCGGTGGTTTTTGAAAACCCCAACCACCAGCCAATTCAACAGCCAAGGTTTACAGCAAAGGTTTTTGATGCCACCGGCAATACATATGTGGGCTGCGGTTCATTTGAGTTTGTGGCATCCGGTGGGTTGCCCGGCTTTAAGCAGTCGCTCGTAAAATCGGAAGTTTATTACAAGCCTTGGTCGCCAATAACCATTAAGTTGTTGGGTTATGCAGGAAAAACAATCACATTGGAATTTACCAATAACGACTGCACGCCAGGCGGCCATTTTGGCTATGCATACATAGATGTAAATGAAAACTGTGCATCGCCCATTACAGGCAATACATATTGCGTGGGTACTGGCGACTCGCTGGAACTGGTAGCACCATTTGGTTTTAGGGAATACCATTGGTACAACTCCAACTTCACTACCTTATTGGGCACCAGCAATACGCTTATATTAACGCCACCACCGGCAATAGGAACGGAGTTTGCCCTGGAAATTGTGCCCTACCCTGGTTTGGGCTGTTTAGATACGTTGCGTACCATTATAAAATACTCGGGTACACCCTTTAAACTGTCTTTGCAGGACACTGTAACCAGTTGCAGCGGCACACCCATTGACCTTACATTGCCAGCGGTCACGGCTGGAAGTTCGCCCGGATTGACATTTTCCTATTTTACTGATTTGAGTCAATTAGAATACTTGGCCACCCCATCCTATGTAACCAGTTCAGGAACCTATTATATTAAGGGGGTAAATAGCGAGGGCTGCAATGCCATAAAACCCATTACTACTATAATAAATCCACAAATAAATCTGAACCTGAAAAGTAGTATAGTCGTCTGCTCGCCACAAACGGTAGACATTACCAGTCCATTATTGGTTGCTGGCAGTGCCAGCGATTTGACTTATAGTTATTGGGCCGACTATGATGCCACAGTACCTATTGCAAACCCTACTGCAATAAACATAAGCGGAACTTATTATGTAAAAGGTTACTCAACCTCTCTTGGTTGCAGTACCGTTAAGTCTATATTGATTACGGTTGGCGACACTCCGGATTTCAACGTTGTAAACCAAGTTAGTTGCGACAAGGCAGACCTTACCGCAAACCCCGTTACCGTTTTAAATACCCCCAACACATTGTTCTCTTACTGGAAAGATGCAGCAGCCACCCTTGCATTGGATGCACCACAGGCAGTTGCACAAAGCGGACAGTATTACATAAAGGCCACGCATATATCTACCTGCTCAACCATAAAACCAATAACAGTAACGGTAAACCCGCTTCCGGTTTTCACCATCGATCCGGCACCAATTGTTACCTATCCATTAACTACCGATATTACTTCGCTTGTAAAACCATCAGGCAGCTTTACATTCAGCTACTGGAAAAATGCTGCAGCAACAATACCCGTACCCGATGCCACAAAGGTTGACACCAGCGGCACCTATTATATCAAGGCTGTTACGGTTGATGGCTGCCCACTTGTACAATCCATCAATGTTGTAATACGGGGCATTGTCACATCCCCACCCAATGCCTTTTCGCCCAATGGGGATGGCATCAACGATACCTGGTACATTCCATTCTTAAAGGATTATTACCAATGCAAAGTGGAAGTGTTTAACAGGCAGGGCCAACTGGTTTATACTACCGTTGGCTATAGCACGCCATGGGATGGAAGGTTCAAAGGCAAGCTATTGCCCGTGGGAACATATTACTATATGATTAACCTAGGCATGGGCAAAGACTATCCGAGCTTTAGCGGCAATGTTTCGTTGATTTATTAAAGACCCTAATTATCCGTTTCGGATAGATGTTTCGTTCTTTCGTAATTCTTCAGTTTTAATGAGTTCCTTTGCAAAAAAATTAGTTGAAACTACTTATTATAGAAGACGAGCCTTCGCTCAACAAAAGCATTGTGGATTACCTTACGGATAGGCAATACCTATGCGAAAGTGTAAGCAGCTATGCTGCGGCTGTTGAAAAAATAGAATGCTACCAGTACGACTGCATTGTGCTGGATATTATGTTGCCCGATGGCAATGGGCTGAAACTGCTGGAACATATTAAGGCAAACAAACAATCCGAAGGCATCATTATTATTTCTGCCAGAAACGAACTGGAAGACAAAGTTGCCGGCATTGAGCTGGGAGCCGATGACTATCTTACAAAACCGTTCCACCTGCCAGAATTAAGTGTACGCATAGCCGCCATTATAAGAAGAAAGAACCTTCAAGGCAGCAACCTGCTTGCATTTGAAGAAATAGAGATGGACGTGTTGGGAAAAGCGGTTGCCATAAACAACAGGGCATTGGTACTTACACGCAAAGAGTACGATTTGTTATTGTACTTCATCATCAACAAAAACAGGGTACTTTCCAAAAATGCCATTGCCGAACATTTATGGGGCGATGATATGGACATGGCCGACAATCACGATTTCCTTTACACCCATGTAAAGAACCTCCGCAAGAAACTGCTACAGGCCGGTGCCAAAGATTATATAAAAAGCATTTATGGCATTGGTTACAAATTCTCCATCGCATGAAACTATTCAGCAAATACAACCGCATTAATATCATTGCATCTATCCTTATTTTTCTAGGCGGCTGCCTGGCATTTTATTTTGTGATGGATTATGTGTTGATAAAACAATTGGATGAAGCACTTGAAACAGAAGAATCGGAAATTGTGCAATATGTACAATCGCACAATAGCTTGCCCGAAATTGTAAATACCAACGACCAGCAAACTTATTTTGTAGAAGTAGCGGAACCTTTTTCAAAGACCATCTACCATTCAAAAAAACTTTGGAACAAGAGCGAACAGGAAAGCGAGTGGATGCGGCAACTGATCTTTGGCATTACTGTTTCAAACAGGCATTATCAAATAACTGTAAACAAATCGCAGGAAGAAACAAAAGGCTTCCTGCAGTTGATTGTACTGATTGCAGCAACAATGATTGCACTTATTCTGATTGCTGGCTATATTATTAACAGGGTAGTGCTAAAACGTTTATGGCAGCCCTTCTATAATAGCATACACAGTATAAGCAATTACCAGTTGCAGCAGCAGGCCATACAGTTGCCATCCACACCAATAGAGGAGTTTAACCTGCTTAACCATACCATTAACCAGATGACTGCCCGTGTAGAAAAGGACTACCAGACACTAAAAGCATTTACCGGTAACGCAGCACATGAAATGCAGACACCATTAGCTGTTATTTCAACCAATACCGAATCGTTGATGCAGGACGAAACCGTATTGAAGCTGCATCATACCACCATTTCTACCATTGAGGAAGCAGCCAAAAGATTGTCCCGACTCAACCAATCGCTTTTATTATTGACCAAAATAGAAAACCGCCGTTTTGACTTAACGGAAAAAATCCAGTGGGATGAATTGATTCAAAAAAGGGCAAGCGAACTCAACGAACTAATGGTTTCGCAAAACATTCACCTGTCAATTGACACCGTTCCCGTAACCGCTGTTTTCCATCAACATCTTGCAGATATTATTGTAAGCAATTTATTGGGCAATGCCATCCGTTACAACTATCAGTCTGGCTCAATTGATATCCAATTAAACAAATCGGCATTCACCATCAGCAATACATCAACATTGCCATCGCTGGATGAAACAAGGATATTCAACCGCTTCTACCGCCACCCCGAAACAAAGGTTGATGGCAATGGCCTTGGCCTTTCAATTGTGCAGCAGGTATGCCATGCAGCAGGCTATACAATAAGTTATCAGTACAATAACAACAGGCATATTTTCACCATACATTTTTGATCTGCTCTTCAGTATTCCAACAGAATCATGCAACAGTTTTGCATCAATTAAAAATTAGTTATCCATGAATAGGTGTATTTTCATTTTGCTGTTACTGGGTTTCTTTACACAGGCAAATGCACAGCATTCTTTTAAGGCAATCGTAAAAAACAAGACCACACAACAGCCATTGGTTGGCGTAAGTGTTTTTGAAGGAAGTAAAGGGTTAAACACCAACGACAGTGGTATGGCAGTAATCAACAACCTTACTGCAGGCAAGCATAGCTTCACTGTTTCGTTTGTAGGCTATACAAGCACAGCCATTACAGTAACGCTTCCCGACACCACATTACATCAGGTACTGTTGGCACCCGAAGAAAAAGCACTGGAAGAAGTTACGGTTGTTTCTTCAACAAGAACCAACCAACGTATTGAGAACTCGCCCATGAAAGTGGAAGTGTTGGGAAGCGAAGAGATGAATGAGGAAAACACCATCAAGCCAGGCAATATTGCCAGCATACTGGGCGATGTAAGTGGCATACAGATACAACAATCATCTGCCGTATCGGGCAATGCCAATGTAAGGATACAGGGCCTTGATGGAAGGTACACACAGATACTGCGTGATGGCATGCCGCTGTTTGATGGCTTTAGTGGCGGCTTTGGCATATTGACCATACCACCATTGGACCTTAAACAGATTGAGTTGATCAAAGGTTCCGCTTCTACCCTTTATGGTGGCGGTGCAATTGGCGGTCTCATCAACCTGATTTCAAAAAAACCAACCTACAATCAGGAAGGGCTGATCACCATCAACCAAACAACATTAAAAGAAAGCAATATCAACACCTACCTCGCCAAACGCAATAAAAATATCGGGTACAATTTTTTCGGGGGCGTAACACACCAGGCTGCTGTGGATGTTGACAAGGACGGCCTTTCCGATGTTGCCAAATCGGATGCGGTAATTGTGCATCCCAAACTCTTTTTCTATCCAAGTAGCAGAACCACTATCGCACTGGGCTATACCGGAACTTTTGAAACACGCAAGGGTGGCGACATGCAAGTGATCCAATCAACAGCCGATGCATCGCACCAGTTTTTCGAGGAAAACAAAACCAGCCGCAATACGGGCGACCTGTTGGTTCAGCACAATTTGGGCAACGGCAACAAGTTAGAGTTGAAAGCAAGCACCAGTTTATTCACCAGAAGCATCAACACCAATACCTATACCTTCAAGGCAAACCAGTTCAACTATTTTACGGAAGCATCATTGGTGGTTCCCAAAGAAAAGTACAGCTTGGTAATGGGCATCAATGCTACGGGCGACCGTTTCAAAAAGCTATCCGGCAATACCGTTGCATTGAACAATTTTGACAACAATACCGTTGGTGCATTTGCACAATACACCGGCAAGTTGCCTGTTAATACAACACTTGAACTGGGGCTGCGTGCCGACCATCATTTTCAGTACGGCAATTTCGTATTGCCCCGTGTGGCACTCTTTCACCGCTTTAACGAGCAATGGGCAACACGTGTAGGAATGGGTTTTGGCTACAAAACACCCAATGCCCTTTCGCAACAGAATGTTGAGTACAGCATTGAAGACATACAACCACTAACGGATAATGTGAAAGCGGAAAAATCCGTTGGCTACAATGCCGAAGTAAATTTTAAAAAGGAATTGGGCGGTCATAGTTCGCTTTTTATCAATCATGCTTTCTTCTATACACAAATCAACAACCCTGTTATTGCCACAGTGCAAACAAACAACAATGTCACATTCAGCAATGCCGGCAACCATATTACCAGCAAGGGTTTCGATACCTATATACAGCTAAAGCTGGATGAATGGGAGCTTTATGGTGGCTACACATTCACCATTGCCGAAAGGAATTATTTGGCAACCAACCAGTTTATGCCACTTACTCCCAAAAATCGTTTTGCTTTTGTAGTGGTACACGAAATAGAAGAAAAATGGAGGTTCGGTCTAGAAGGCTCATTTACTGGTCCGCAATACAGGGATGGCGATAGCAAAACCCCTGGCTACATGTTTATCGCAGCACTGGTTGAAAGGAAATTTGGTGATGCACTAAGTGTTGTGCTAAACTGCGAAAACCTGTTGGACTATCGCCAGAGCAGGCACGAAGCCTTGTACACAGGAAGCATATTGAACCCAACCTTTAAACCATTATGGGCACCAATTGACGGCCGTGTAGTGAACCTTGCCGTAAGATGGAACTGGGCGAAAAAGAAATAGCCATCAACGTATAGAATAAGTGCAGTAAATACCCGGGCCCGCAGTGCCATAAAAAGGTACAGCCTGCAATTTTTTGGCACCTGTATGATGCCTGTTGGATTGCATTAGATAAGCAAGGTTCACAGAAAGGATGCCTATACCTGCACCGGCCATAACATCCGTAACCCAATGCTTGTTGTTCATAATGCGTAATATGCCTGTTGCAGTAGCTGCCATATAACCACCTACTGCAAGCCAAGGATATTGCTGGCCATATTCCTTACGCAACAGTTCGGCCGAAAGAAAGGCCTGTGCAGTATGCCCCGAAGGAAAGGAGTGGTAATTGCTTCCATCTGGCCGTTCCACTTTTGTCCAGTTCTTCAACGGAAAAACAATGGCATTCATAATCAGCTCGGACTTTACCAGCAATGCAGTTTGTTTCCATACACCGTGCCTGCCTTTTAAGCCCATTGCATTCATGGCATACATGGCAGCTATAGGCGAAAACTGCAGGTAGTTATCTATACTTGTATGAAAAGTAGCAAAGTGCTCATTGCGTTCATTACGTACCCCATACTTGTTAATCAGGTCATCGCTATCGGCATTGCCCACAGACCCCATAATTACCAATGGGGCGGCAATATAAAGGCTCTTTAAAAATGCTTTTCCTGCACCGGTGGGTCTTACTACCTTAACTGTTGTGTCTGCAACTTGTGCATTGGTATGTAAGGTATAGATCAGCATTGCTGGCAATACCAAGAATTTAAACCGCATATTAATTTAAAGTTAAGTGTGCAACTTATTTATAAATTCTGTAGAAAAACTGTTTTTGCCTACAGTATTCCTCCAGAATCATATTGCTACTTGTGCTCCTAAAACAAATACACCATGAAAAAAACAATTCGTGTCTCCTTTATCGCCTGCATGTTGGCCGTTTCACTCGGCAATACTGCAAATGCACAAAAATTAGATGCAGCCAAAGTACCCGATCCGGTAAAAGCTGCATTCAGCAAGGCTTTCCCAACAGCAGGTTCCGTAAAATGGGAAATGGAAAACAAAAATTACGAAGCAGGCTTTAAGCAAGACGGCAAAACAATGTCGGCCGTAATGGATGCCAAGGGCGTACTGATTGAAACCGAAACAGACATAAAAGTCAGCGAGCTTCCCAAATCAGTCACCGATTATTTAACAGTTCATTACAAAGGGGCAAAGGTTAAAGAAGCGGCCATCATAAAAAAAGCCAGTGGCGAAATAAACTATGAAGCAGAAGTAAACGGCAAGGATGTACTGTTTAACAGCAAAGGCGAATTCATTAAAGAAGTTAAAGACTAACCCCTATGAAACATGCATTATCAATCCTTGTACTGGGCATTACCGCAACGTTCAGCAATGCACAATCCAGTTTTAAAATCGTCAGCAATTTCAAAATAGCCAGTACAGGTGGTTGGGACTATATTGCTGTACAGCCAAACTCAAACAGGTTATTTGTATCGCATGGCGCGCAAGTAAACGTGCTGGACAAAACCACCGGCGATTCATTGGGCATCATTCCAAACACCATTGGCGTGCATGGTATTGCTTTTGTTACCGCATTAAACAAGGGCTACACCAGCAATGGCAAGCTGAACAATGTTACCGTGTTTGACCTGCAAACACTGGCCATTAAAGACAGTATTCCTACAGGGCAAAATCCGGATGCCATTTTTTACGACACCTATTCCAAAAGGATTGTTACCTGCAACGGCCGTAGCAAAGATGTTACATTCATAGACCCTGCTACCGATAAAGTAGTGGCAACTGTTGCTGTGGGTGGCAAGCCCGAAACCGCTGTAAGCAATGGCTCGGGCAAAATTTTTGTGAACGTGGAAGACAAGAACGAAATAGTAGTAATCAATACCACAACCATGCAGGCAGAAGCCCATTGGTCATTGCTGCCTGGCGAAGCACCAACCGGTTTGGTTATCGATACAAAAACCAATAGGTTGTTTGCAGCCTGCGGCGACAATAAATTGCTAATGGTAGTTGATGCTGCAAAAGGAACCATCATTGACAAGTTGCCTATTGGCGATGGCTGCGACGGGGCCGGTTTTGATGCGGCTTTAAAAAACATCTACACATCCAACGGCGATGGTACTTTGACCATTATTCATGAAGACACCAAAGACAAGTTTACCGTAACGGCTACTGTAGCTACCAAGAAAGGGGCAAGAACGATGACTGTAGATGAAGCCACGCACAAACTATACCTGCCTGCTGCCGAGCTAGAGGCATCCAAAGGAAGCGGAAGACCCAAAATGATTCCCGGAACATTCCAGGTATTGGTGCTGGATAAGGAATAGTACACCAACTATTGGTATTAATCGGTTGTAAGGTCAGCCAATCAATTAGGCACTTACATGATAATGTTGGTTAATTTTACGGCCGATTAATATCATCACAATGCCTGCAACCATTTTAATAATTGACGACGAAGAGCAGTTGCGTAAGCTATTGGGGCGTATTGTGGCATTGGAAGGCTTTGCCATAGAAGAGGCAGGAACACTAAAAGCCGGGCTTAAAATATTACAGTCCAAAGAAATAGACCTAGTGCTTTGCGATGTTAAACTTCCCGATGGGAACGGTGTGGAGTTTGTAAGGGAAGCAAAGCAACAGTTCCCTTTGCCCGAGTTTATTTTATTAACGGCTTACGGCAATATTCCCGATGGTGTACTGGCCATAAAAAACGGGGCCTTTGACTATATCACCAAAGGCGATGACAATAACAGGATCATTCCACTACTGCACCAGGCACTGGAAAAAGTGATGGCCCAAAAGAAAAAAGCCATTAGCATTAAAGCAAAGGGCAGCTATGGTTTTGATGATATTATTGGCAATAGCCTAGCAATTAAAACAGCCATTCAACTGGCACAAAAAATTGCCACCACCGATGTTAATGTATTGCTGCTTGGCCAAACGGGTACTGGCAAGGAAGTTTTTGCCAATGCCATACACGCAAGTAGCAAAAGGGCGGCACAGCCTTTTATTGCCATCAACTGCAGTGCCTTTACCAAAGACTTATTGGAAGGTGAACTGTTTGGCCATAAAGCCGGGGCCTATACAGGTGCCATTAAAGACAAAAAAGGTTTAATAGAACTGGCACACAACGGCACTTTGCTGCTGGATGAAATGGGCGAAATGACCATTGACCTGCAGGCAAAACTGCTACGTGTTTTGGAGAATGGCGAATTCATTAAACTGGGCGACGAAAAAACAACCAAGGTAAACATACGCGTTATAGCTGCAACCAACAGGAACTTGCAGGACGAAATACAGAAAGGCAATTTTAGGGAAGACCTGTTTTACCGTTTAAACGGGTTCACCATTTCGCTTCCGGATTTAAAGGAACGTACAGAAGATATAGCGGCACTGGCCCAACATTTTCTGTATAAATATGCGGCCAAAGAAAATACCACACCACTACAGTTAAGCAAACAGGCATTGCAATTATTACAACAGCATAACTGGAAGGGCAATATACGCGAACTGAAAAATGTACTGGAACGTGCAGCTATCTTGGCCGAAGGCAATGAAATTTTACCTGAACAGTTGCCCTACGAAATACAGCAGCAAAGCACCACTACCAGCAATAGTTTGTCTTTGGCCGATGTTGAAAAGAAACATATCCAAAAAGTACTGCAACATACCAAGGGTAACAAAACAGAAACTGCAAGGTTATTGGGCATTGGCCTAACCACCTTGTACAGGAAAATTGAAGAATACAGCATATAGACCTTTTCAAAATGAACATACACCCTTCCATTTTGGAAGGGTTTTTTATTCCTTCTAAAAAAATCCTCTACAGCATCATCACCGCAAAACCTTGCTGTTATTGGCTATTGGCTATTTGCTATCAGCTTCCTTTACCTCTGGCACTCCATTGGTACACCCATGCCAAACAAGCAAAATGAAACACCCAACAAATACCAATCCCATGTACCATGTTTTCGTGGGCCTGCTTACCACCATTATTTGTGTGGGCATTGCCTACCGTTTAATCAATCAATTATAAAACCATGCAAACAATTATCCTAATCGCCGCAGGCATTGTAGGCTTTGCCCTCTTCTTCAAATGCATCAACTGGTTCGAGAAGATATAGAAGCTGCAAAAAGTTAGTTGTAAAAAGGTTGAAACAATTAACCCTACAGTTTACACATTGTTCACTACCTAATCCAAACAAATGACCATACTATTCATTATTTCCATACTCGTTTTCATTTACCTGTGCTATGTGCTGGTAAAGCCAGAAAAATTTTAACCATAAGCAATAAGCCACAACAATCGCTAACCGGCTTCATACTAAAATGCTCACTCCATGAACACAGAAATCATCGGCATCATTATCATGTTCCTCGCAACCGTTGCACTGGCAATCCCCCTCGGAAGCTATATTGGCAAAGTGTACAACGGTAATAGCACCTGGGCCGACCCCATCTTCAACCCCTTAGATAAAATTTTTTTCAAATTCACAGGCATCAACCCTTCCAACGAGATGAATTGGAAGCAACACCTTGCTGCCCTGCTAACCATCAACCTGCTATGGTTCCTGTTCAGCATGTTCATACTCATGAACATGGGTTGGCTGCCTCTGAACCCAGATGGCAACCCAAGCATGGGTGCAGACCTCGCCTTCAACACAACCATCAGCTTTGTAAGCAATACCAACCTGCAGCACTACAGTGGCGAATCCGGTGTTTCCTATTTGGGTCAAATGGTACTGATGCTGTTCCAGTTCATCAGTGCAGCAGCAGGTATGGCCGTATGTGCCGTAGTGTTTATGGCAATGAAAGAAAAAACGACCGAAAAGCTCGGCAACTTTTATAACTTCTTCATAAAAAGCTGTACACGGGTACTATTGCCGTTGTCAATTGTTGTTGCCACTATCTTATTGTTCAACGGCACACCTATGACCTTTAAAGGCAAGCAGCAATTTGTTTCCTTACAGGGCGATACTGTAAACGTTTCCCGTGGACCGGCAGCAGCAATGGTGGCCATCAAACAATTAGGAACCAATGGTGGCGGCTTCTTTGGTACCAACTCCGCCCACCCACTGGAAAATCCCAACTACTTCACCAATATGGTGGAGAATGTTTCCATCATACTCATTCCCATTGCCATGGTTTTTGCACTGGGCTTCATCCTCAAACGCAAACGCTTTGCCTGGATGGTGTTCGGGGTCATGACTATAGGCTTCCTGCTGCTACTTATACCCACTATACACAACGAAGCAAGCGGCAATCATGCTATCAGCAAAATCGGTATCACACAACCGCTTGGCAGTATGGAAGGTAAAGAGGTTCGTTTGGGCAGTGCTGCATCTTCTTTCTGGGCCATTACCACTACATGTACTTCCAATGGTTCCGTTAATGCCATGCACGACAGTCTAACGCCATTGTCAGGCATGTTTGCCATGCTCGGCATGATGGTCAATTCTTTTTATGGCGGTGTGGGTGTTGGGTTCCTCAACTTCTACATCTTCATCATCATTGCCGTATTTATCAGCGGCCTAATGGTTGGTCGAACCCCCGAATTCCTCGGCAAAAAAATTGAGGCAAAAGAAATGAAGATAGCAGCCATCATTGCATTGCTGCACCCATTGCTTATACTGTCTGCAACAGCATTGTCCAGTTGGTTATACGCACACCACCCAACAGCTTATGCAGGCTGGCTAAACAACCCTGGCAACCACGGCTTCAGCGAAATGCTATACGAGTACACTTCCTCATCGGCCAACAACGGCAGTGGTTTCGAAGGCCTGGGCGACAACACCCCCTTCTGGAATATTAGCTGCGGCATCGTTATGCTGCTGTCCAGGTTCCTGCCCATTATTGGCCCATTGGCCATAGCAGGCATACTCGCCAAAAAGAAATTCGTGCCCCCCAGTGCAGGCACGCTACAAACAGATACCGGCACATTTGGCATCATGGTTTTTGCCGTCATCCTCATCATTGCAGCATTAAGTTTCTTTCCGGCATTGGCACTTGGGCCCATTGCTGAATATTTTGGAATGCGATAAATTTTTATGTAAGCAGCATGCAAACACGTATTGACTGCAGTAGCGTCGCTCCCAATAGCTATCGGGACATCAGGCAAAGAACATAACCCAACAATACCGTAGCCTATACATGGCTACTTAAAATAACAATCATGGTAAAACAATCATCCAACAAAATTTTCCAAGGCGGTCTGGTAAACGAAGCCCTAAAGCAATCGTTCATCAAGCTGCATCCCAAAACAATGTTCCGCAACCCTGTGATGTTCTGCGTTTGGGTAGGCACACTGGTAATGGCTGCCGTTTCTATATGGATAGCAGCTGGCGAAAAAAACCAGGGAAGCCTTGCATACAACACTATTGTAACAGCAATACTTTTGGTAACACTGCTATTTGCGAATTTCGCAGAAGCCATTGCAGAAGCAAGAGGAAAGGCACAAGCAGATTCACTCCGTAAAACCAGGGAAGAAACACCGGCTAAATGGATACAAGCTGTTGGTGAAATTTACACCAACGAAATCAAAATCGTTCCGTCATCTCAACTAAAAAAAGGCGATGTGTTTCTTTGCGAAGCTGGCGATGTGATACCAATGGATGGCGAAATCATACAAGGTATTGCTACCATTGATGAAAGTGCCATCACAGGCGAATCGGCCCCTGTTATCCGTGAAAGCGGCGGCGACAAATCGTCTGTAACAGGCGGTACCAAAGTACTGTCCGACAGTATCCAGGTAAGGGTAACCACCGAGCCTGGTGAAAGTTTCCTCGACAAAATGATTGCACTGGTAGAAGGGGCTTCACGCCAGAAAACACCCAACGAAATTGCCCTCACCATTTTATTGGCAGGGTTTACACTGGTGTTCATTATTGTATGCGTTACGCTAAAACCATTTGGCGACTATGCCAATACACCCATTACCATTGCTGCATTCATATCATTGTTTGTATGTCTTATACCAACAACTATTGGTGGCCTGTTAAGTGCCATTGGCATTGCTGGTATGGACAGGGCATTGCGTGCAAACGTTATTACCAAAAGTGGCAAAGCGGTTGAAACTGCTGGTGATATTGATGTGCTGTTATTGGACAAAACAGGCACCATCACCATTGGCAACAGAAAGGCTACCAAGTTCTATCCAGCCAATGGTGTGGAAGAAAAAGCATTTGTTGAAGCATGTGTATTATCATCCCTGGCGGATGATACACCAGAAGGCAAATCCATTATTGAGCTAGCCAACCTTGACAAAAAAACCTTTGATATAGCTGGTGCAAGTTTTATAGAATTTACTGCCGAAACAAGAAGCAGTGGCATCAATCTGCCCAATGGAACCAGGATAAGAAAAGGTGCAGCAGACTCCATCAGGAACATTGCAGCAAGGGCAGGCAACAATTTCCCTACCGAAACAGCAAGCCATGTGCAGGCCATTTCATCCAACGGTGGAACGCCCTTGGTTGTTTGTCAAAACGAAAAGGTTATTGGTGTTATTGAATTACAAGACATCATCAAGCCCGGCATACAGGAACGTTTTGAACGGCTGCGAAAAATGGGAGTAAAGACCGTAATGGTTACGGGCGACAATCCCTTAACTGCAAAGTTCATTGCAGGCAAAGCCGGTGTGGACGATTTTATTGCAGAAGCCAAGCCCGAAGACAAAATGAATTACATAAAGGCAGAACAGCAGGGTGGCAAATTAGTAGCCATGATGGGCGACGGAACAAACGATGCCCCTGCACTTGCACAGGCCGATGTGGGCGTGGCCATGAACAGCGGTACAGCAGCAGCAAAAGAAGCAGGCAATATGGTGGACCTTGACAATGACCCAACCAAGCTGATTGAGATTGTAGAAATTGGCAAGCAGCTTTTAATGACCAGGGGCACGTTAACAACCTTTTCCACTGCCAACGATGTGGCCAAGTACTTTGCCATTGTACCAGCATTGTTCATTGCATCCATACCCGCACTACAGGGCATGAACATCATGAAGCTGCACAGTCCCGAAAGTGCCATACTCTCTGCCGTAATATTCAATGCCATTATCATACCTGCGTTAATACCGTTGGCCCTGCGTGGTGTTGCCTACAAACCCATTGGTGCAAGTGCATTGCTTAGAAGGAATTTATTGATCTATGGATTGGGTGGTGTCATCGTTCCTTTTATAGGCATTAAACTAACTGATATGTTGGTGGGCATCTGGTTCTAAACCCCTATCCCCTAAAAGGGGAATAACAAACTAAAATTCAAAAAAAATGAAACAGAACATTCTTCCCGCCATACGCCTTACACTGGTTTGCATCATTGTATTCATGGTTATTTATCCTGCCCTTATTTGGGCCTTGGCAAAAGCAGCCCCCGCAAAAGGCGAAGGTGAAACAGTAATAGTAAACGGTAAAGTTGTTGGCTACAAATTAGAAGGCCAATCATTTACTGCTGATCAATATTTCAATGGCCGGCCTTCGGCTGCGGGTTACAATGCAGCGGGATCATCAGGCAGCAACAAGGGACCAAGCAATGCAGATTATTTAAAAGAAGTGCAAACCAGGATAGATTCTTTCCTGGCACATAACCCAACAGTACAGAAAGAAGACATTCCCTCCGACCTAGTTACGGCTAGCGGCAGCGGACTTGACCCTGACATTTCTTTAAAAGCAGCTTTGGTACAGGTGGACAGGATTGCCAAAGCAAGAAGCATTAGCAAAGAAGCTATCATGGCCCTTATTCAACACCATGTAGAAAAATCAGTTTTCAATGGCATTGAAAAGATCAATGTATTAAAAACAAATATTGAATTGGACAAACTCAAATAAACATCAGATGAAGAAGCACATTTTATTGGCTGTTACTATATGTACAGCCACCCTGGCAACTGCCCAAAAAGATACAACAACAGCTAAAGTACCTTTTGATGGCATGGACCTAAGCTGGATAAACGGGCAGAACCGCCAAAAGAATTTCCCATTGCAATTTGCAGACAAGAACGGGGAAACCATTTTAACAGGAACAGTACTATTAGACGGTTATTTCAACTACAATTTCGCCCGTCCAAAAGACAATACACAAACAATATCCGCAGCAACAGCACGAAGCAACGAATTCTCTATAAACCAGGCCAGCATTGGCATTGAGAGCAATTATAAAAACATCATTGGCCGCTTGTGGCTACAAACAGGCAGCCAAACAGCCGTGGTGCAAGAAGCCGATGGTTCTGTAACCAGGGGCAGAAACACAAGCACTGCCAACCTACGTTATATACGTGAAGCAGCAGCAGGCTACCATTTTAATGTGGACTATGGCTTAAATGTGGAGATGGGAATTTTCATGAGTTATATTGGTTTGGAAAGTTATGTGCTGCAGGAGAACTGGTGCTACCAACGTAGTATGGTATGCGACTTTACGCCTTTCTATTTTCAAGGTGCCAGGTTACAATATTATCCTTCCAAAAAATTCAAGACAGAACTGTGGGTCTTAAATGGCTGGCAAACGTATAACAGTTGGAGCAAGAACCCTGGCATCGGCAACTCGAACTATTATCGACCCAATGAAAATGTGCAGTTGGTTGCCAACTTCTACTATGGCACCGACAGTAAAAGTGGCACAACACAATTATCCAACATACACCGCTTTCATCATGACAACAGTGTGGTATATCGTTACTTCAAAAGAAAGTCAGCTACTAAGAAAGGTATATCGCAAGCGGCATTCAGTATCAATAACCACTATGGGTTTCAAACAGGTGATGGCGTAAAGGCAAAAGACAATTACATGACTGGTACTTCTATTGCCAACCGCATCTGGTTCAACAACAACAAGCTGGCGTTAACCTTAAGAGGTGATTATGTTACCAATCCTGGGGGCTATCTGGCTTTTACACCTGCAGTTACAGGAAGCATTCCCAATGATTACGATGTAGCCATTGCCAATGGTGAAAATCTAAAAATGACACAGCTAACAGCAACCTTTGATATTATGCCCAACGACCATGTAACCTTCCGCTTTGAGTATGGCCATCGCAATGCCAACATACCCTATTTTGCCGGCCCCGGCGGAACAACGTCTCAAACAGGTTTTAGTAATGACCCTATTGATCCAACATGGAAAGCAGATTTAAGAAAAGACGAGAACAGGATTATTGTATCGGTGAATTTCAGGTTGTAGTTGATTTAACCAAGTTATCATGAGCAGCGAAGCAGCAAATAAATGGCTGGAAAAACTTGCCCGCGAAAAAAAAGGCAAGCTGAAAATCTATATCGGCATGAGTGCCGGTGTAGGTAAAAGCTACCGTATGCTGCAAGAGGCACACAACCTGCAACGCAACCACATCAACATTAAAGTTGGCTATATTGAAACGCATGGCAGAAAAGAAACAGAAGCACTGGTACATGGGTTGGACATAATACCCCGAAGGCAGGTTTTTTATAAAGGCAAGCTGCTGCACGAACTGGATGTGCAGGCCATTTTACTATTGCAACCACAGGTAGTAATTGTAGATGAGCTGGCACATACCAATATACCCGGAAGCAAAAACGAAAAACGCTGGCAGGATGTATTGGAAATTATTGATGCAGGCATTGATGTAATTACCGCCATCAACATTCAGCATATAGAAAGCATCAACCAGGAAGTTAAGCTAATAACGGGCGTTGAAGTAAGGGAGCGGGTACCTGATAAAATATTGCAGCTTGCCGATGAAGTGGTGAATATTGACCTTACGGCAGACGAACTGATAACACGTTTAAAGGAAGGCAAGATATACGACAGGAGCAAGATAGAACAGGCGTTGACCAACTTCTTTAAACCAGAGCAGATATTGCAGTTGAGGGAGCTGGCATTAAAGGAAGTTGCAGGGCAGGTAGAAAGGAAAGTGGATTATGAAGTAACAAGGGACAAGGGGTTGCGGCATGAAAAGTTCCTTGCCTGTATATCATCAAGCCACGCCACGGCACAGCATATCATCCGCAAAACGGCCCGGCTTGCATCCTACTACAACAGTAGCTGGTATGTATTGTACGTGCAAACAGAAAAAGAAAGTCTTGACAAAATACCATTAGCGGCACAACGCCACCTGATCCACAATTTCAAAACCGCCACCGAAGCGGGGGCAGAAGTATTGCAGGTAAAGGCCAATAACATTGCCAAAGCCATCATGGATGTATGTATGGAAAAACAGGTTACAACCGTATGCATCGGCAAACCGCACCTTAACCTGTTGCAAGTAATTTTGCGTACCAATGTATTCAATAAATTATTGAAGAACCTTTCCATAAATGATATAGATTTAATCATTCTATCCTGATGGCGGCAAAACTCAAAACAAAGATCACCTTGGGCGTTGTGTTCCTTTTCACGCTGCTTATACTGGTGGGCGGCACAGGGCTTTTTTACCTGAACAAAACAACTGCCGAGCAGCATGACATCCTAAAGGACAATTACGAAACCATTGGTTACACGCAGAACATGCTAAGGGCCTTGGGCGAAAAAGATCCCGATTCCTGCAAGGCAAAATTTGAGCGGAACCTGGTGGAGCAGGAAGCAAACATTACCGAAGCAGGCGAGGGTGCGGCCACCCAAAGGTTGCGTGCCGACTTCACTATGTACAAAGCAAATACGGATTCCGTACAGTTGCTGGGCATTGTACGCAGCGACATTAACAGCATCATGCAGATAAACCTGAATGCCATTCTCAAAAAAAATGAAGCGGTGCAGAAAAGTGCCGATGATGCAAAATTCATCATTACCATATTGCTTACCATTTGTGCATTGATTGGTTTTACTTTCATCTTCAATTTTCCTGGGTTCATTGCCAACCCCATCAGCAAACTTACCGAGGGCATCAAAGCCATTGCACATAAACAATACCACCAACGCATACATTTAAACCGTAACGATGAGTTTGGCCAAATGGCCAGTGCCTTTAACAATATGGCCGAAGAGCTGGACAGGTACGAGCATAGCAACCTTGCCAAGATACTGTTTGAGAAACAGCGTGCCGAAACCGTTATCAACGCCTTAAAAGATGCCAGCATTGGTATAGACACAACAGGTACCATACTTTTTGCAAATCAACAGGCATTGCAATTATTGAATATGGGCGAAGCCGATACTGTGGGCAAAAAGCAGGATGCCATTTCGAAAAGCAACGACCTTTTCCGCTTCTTGCTGAACGAGCAAAGCAATAGCCCATTTAAAATTGTGGTAAACAATAAGGAAGCATTCTTTGTAAAGGAAACAGTTGAGATAAAGAATGAGGAAGGCATTATTGGCAGCGTTATCATGCTAAAAAACATTACCACGTTTAAGGAGTTGGATGTGGCCAAAACAAATTTCATTGCCACTGTTTCGCACGAATTGAAAACACCTTTGGCATCATCGGATTTTAGTTTGAAGCTGTTGGAAGATGCAAGGATTGGTTTATTGACCCCCGAACAGTTGGAGTTGGTGCAGCAATTAAAAAACGACAATCAACGCATGTTACGCATACTGAGCGAACTGCTCAATATGGGCCAGGTAGAGGCTGGCAAAATCCAACTCAACATGCAGTCCGTTAGCCCCTATGCCATATTCGAAGCATCCATAAAAGCCGTTGCCTATACTGCCAAAGAAAAACAGGTACAGTTGCAACAAAACATTGCAGATGCCCTACCTAATATTTATGCCGATGCAGACAAGGTAAGTTGGGTGCTCAACAATTTTTTGACCAATGCCATCAAGCATTCGCCGCAACAAAGTGTTGTTGAAATAAGCATACAACAAAAAGGGAATACGGTACAGTTTGCCGTAAGCGATAAAGGCCCGGGCATTGAAGAAGCTTACCAGCACAAAATTTTTGAACGTTATTTCCAGGTGCCACATAGCGGCAACAGCAAAGGCTCTGGCATTGGCCTGGCCATCTGTAAAGAATTGGTAGAAGCCATGGGCGGCACTATCTGGATGAAAAGCAGTACCCCCAATAAAGGCAGCATATTCGGAATGGATATCAAGTTAGGCTAGCCTTGCATTGCTACAGTAGTATTGCCTGCTCATATACATTACCAAACCTGTCTGTTGCTTTTACTTTCAGTTCTTTTGTATTGCTGGCGGGTATGGCCATAAATAGGTGATCGGTTAAATTGGGCTCCACCCACTTGTGTTTTACCGGTATGGTGGGGCCTTTGTACAACTCTGTTGCAATGGGGTCGTAATCTGTAATGCGTTCCATCTTGCCCTTGCCAATGCCATCTTCGTACCATTCTATTGTCCACTTGTCATCATAGTTCCAAACATTGGCCACTACTGCACCCGGCCAGTTGGCCACCGCCCCTTTTTTATATACGGCAAGCTGGTGCTCTTTTGCATAGCCAACAGATTTATAGTACCATTTCACTTCATTGCCATCCACTTCATAAACCCCATAACCGCTAGGGGTGCCATCGCCACACACAGGGCCCGTCCACCATGCACCACAAACTGTTCCGTGGTTATGTTCAAATACATTGTCCTTTTCCCAGTTTTCATTAAAGTGGGTATGGCCCGACATGATATGTACTTTAAACGGTTTCAGCAATTTATACAGGGCCTCCCTGTTGCTTACCACGCCAGACAGTTCTTCTTCCTTGGCTTTTTTACGTTGCTGCTCACCATTATTGGTTGGTATGTGCAACGAAACTACAACAGTACTTCCTTTGGTCACATGCTTCAGGTCCTGCTCCAGCCAGTTCAACTGGTTCTCCGTCAGGTAGCCAATATACCTATGCCCGGTACCAATAAAGAAAACATCGTCCAGCACCACATAATGAATTTTGCCCCGGTTAAAGGAATAGTAAGTTGGGCCAAAATGCTGTTTGTAAGTATCCTGCGATCCGTCATCTGTCCTTGCCGTATAATCCATGTCGTGGTTGCCAATCAATTGAAAAAACGGGATGCCTGTTATTGCTACAGCCTGTTTATAATCATCAAACAAATCAAACTTGTCAAATACCAAATCGCCAACAGCTATGCCATGTACCGGCACGGCACTTAACAATGCAGCCAATGCCCTCGTGTCAGGTGCCGAAACTGTTTTAAGCAGTTCTGCATCTTCCTTGCTCTGTATCTGCGTATCGCCCCAAACAATAAAAGCATGTTTGCTATCATCCTGTTTCAGTTTTGTCAGGGCAAAATCTACCACCTGTTGTTGATTGCCCCTCTCCATCTTCCTGTAAAAATTAGCTATGCCCCTGTCTGCAGTAAATTCATATCCCGCAGGCATGCTTACAAATACAAAGTCGGCATTGTAATGTGCTTCAAAACTATACCGGCCATTTTTGTCGGTGGTTACCACATTGTATCCATCACTCACTACTGCATTGGCAATGCCAGTGCCATTACTGCTAACGGTTCCACTAATTGTGTTGCCAGCAAACAAAGCATTGCGGCCCGCAAAAATATTGGCAGCTGGCACAGTGGCTGCGGCAGACAGTAACCCAATATTTCTTAAAAAATTCCTTCTTTCCATGTGTTGTTGTTTTTGTTACCAGCTATATCAATGGTCCATGCTTTAGTGGCGTCGCACCCATCGGCATAGGAATATGTCCAGGCTTTTACAGCAGCGTAAGTCCACGCACCGCACTTGTTATTTTGCTTCCTTTACCAATATGCCAGGGTACAGCATGCCTTCGGCAGTGGGCAAGTCAAGGCCCAATAGTTTCGCTGCCAATGGTGCTATATCTTCCAGCCCCATTAATGGTATCACCGTACCTTTTTTTATACCTGCACCACATGCTATAAAGCCTGTCTGTATTTCTTTAAAATCTGGAAAATAGCCATGCGTGCCACCCTTTGCACTTTTAAACACTTCGCCTGTTGCAGATGCACTAATGGTTATGCCTTGTATGGGGGCCAGTGCCAATGCAGCATTGGGGTCGGCACCAATTGCATCCAGTTCTTTCCTTTCAACCACACGGAAAAGTTTTTTCTGTGCTTCTGGCAATGCTGCCAAAATATCCTTTACCTGTTTCAATGTTTTTTCATCATTCCTGTTTTTCAGCATCAGGAAAGCCGACCCGCCAGACTGGTGGAACATGGCTTTCCAATCATCTTTCTTTGCATCGGTAATCAACCCTGCTTTAGCCAGCCATACATTGGGTGCAATGCTTGTGTGTATGTCAACAAAGCCATGATCGCCAACAATCAATACGGTGGTACTGTCTTTAATGCCTGCTTTTTCAATTGCTTCCAGAATTGTTTTTACCGACCTATCGGCACCGGCCACAGCCTGTCTTACCTTTAAGCCATCACGTCCTTCTTCATGTTCAAAGTGGTCGGTACAGGCAAGGTGCACGGCCAGCAAATTGGGTTTATAGGTACGTATCAAATAGGCACTCATTCTTGCGTTGTTCTCATCTGCACTCAAACCGTCCTCATCCATGTTTTCGGGTTGCAGCTTGCCGGTGGCATTTTGCTGTAGCTCTTCAAACAGGCCGGCAGGGCTGGCAGATTTGGATAACAGCTCCAACAGGCCCTTCCTGTCGGTCTTGGGCAGGGCCCAGGTTTCGGGCAGGTTATAGGTAATAGGTGCACCAACTGTTACAGGCCACCAAACGCAGGCCGAAGTAAGGTTTGCCTTTTTAATGGCCGTCCATAAAGAAGGTACTTTTACTGAATCGTATTCCCAGTACCAACGCCCAGTGGCCCCTTTGGGCTCAAATGGTGTATTGTACACAATGCCATGTTTTGCGGGCATTACACCCGTCATGATGGTTGTATGCGATGGGTAGGTAACCGTAGGAAACACGCCACGCACTCCATCGGCATAGGCCCCGTTTTCCATTAGCTGCCGCAGGTTAACGGTACCCCATGAAGCATCTTTATAAAAATCCGGGCGAAAGCCATCAATACTGATAATGATTACATGTTTTGCTATTTGTGCTTTTGTTGCATTGGCAACCAGCATCAGTGCAAGTAGCGGATAGATTATTTTACGCATAATAGATTGTTGTTGGTAAGTGCAATTGAAAACGGTTTGGTTAGGCAATTTACTGTGCCCACCACGATTTAAAATTAATATCGTCGTTACCGCAGGCGGCAGATGCCTGTTGGTAGTTATCAGGGTTCAGGTTTCTTACGGCCAACGGATATTTGAAACGCACGGGTATTTTTTGGTTGTTGAGCATGCCTGCTGCCACGGGCATTACAGGCAGGCCTGTTCTGCGGTATTCGAACCATTGCTGGTAATCAGTAAAGAACAATGCATAATATTTCTGCAGCATAATGCGTGGCAATGTGCCATCGTAGGCGGCATTGGGGTTATTGGTAAAATAGTCCGACGCCATGGTAAGGCCCCATTGTTCAATAGCTGCCTTTGTACCGCTTTCATAAGCTGCTTTTGCAGCAGCAGCGTTGCCATAATGCCATTCAAGTTCGGCTTTAACAAACTGCACTTCGGCGTAGCTCATGATAATATTGATCATGGGGGCCGTAACCAGTGCCACATTCACGTTGGATGGTATGTAGTTGAACTGTGTTTCGGAGCCCGCATAACCACTTGGTATGCCTAAATAACCAATGCTTGTGGAGCCGCTTGCATTTTTGGCCTGTGTGGCAAACTTGGCACGGCGTGGATCGTTCAGCACATTCAGGCTATCGAGAAAGAATTTACCTACAGAGCGGTACGAGGTAAAATCAACCGCCCTGCCCCAAGGCGATGCCAGTGGTGTAATGCCCGTAAGGCTTAGGATTGCAGCATCTGTATTGGCTGTAAACACAGGATATTTTGTGGGATTGTCTACCATGCTGCGTAGCTGTGCCCAGGCATTCATTTCGGCTTTGTTGGACACACGTAGCAGCAATCGCAAACGCAGCGAGTTGCAGAATTTCTTCCATTTGGTTACGTTATTGACGTAGAGTATTTCTGTGCCATATAACATGGTCTTGCTGGTGTTGAAGAGGTTGTTGGCAGAATCCAGATCGCCCAGGATTTTTGTGTACACTTCTTTTTGCGTATTGAATTTCGGACGCAGGATGCCTTGCCCTTCTGCACTGTTGGCTTCGGTCATGGGCACATCGCCAAAACAGTCGGTAAGGTTTGCGTATATCCAGGCATTCAATGTAAGTGCAATCCCTTGATAGTTCACATCCTGTGCTACCACCGATGCATTGTACATTTCCTTTACGTTGCCCAGCCATTGGTAGTAGGTACTCCAGGTACCATTGCCAATATTGTCCGACATGTCGTAACGATGCACGCCACCCGATGCACTCGGAAAGGGAAGGGCTACCTGCATCAGGTTGAAAGTAATATCATCGGCCCTGAGCATGTTGAATGATGAGACATTGTAGATAATGGGATTTAGCAGTGTGCCCGGGCTGATCTGGTCTATACGGTTGGGATCTACATTAGTTTCCTCAAACTTTTTTGTACAGGATGAGAGTATGCAGCAGGATAGTATGATGTAGGCGGACAGTTTCTTAAACGTATGCATAATAGTAGGTTTAAAATTTGATGGTAATGTTTGCACCTATGGTTCTGGTAGAAGGCAGTTGCCCCATTTCTATACCGGGCAAAATGGTAGAGCCGTTTAGTGCTGCCGTTTCGGGGTCAAATATGGGGAAGCTGGTAATCATGAACAGGTCGCGGCCATACAATGCAAATGTTGTTTGTTTGATGAACGATTTACCCAAGGCTTTTTTTGATAGGGAGTATTCAATCCTTGCTTCCCTTAGTTTCAGGAAAGAAGCATCAAAAGAGTTGGCTTCCACATTTGCACGTCTGTAATACTCTGCATAGTAGTCAACCGGCAATACCTTTTTTGTATTGGGTACATATTTGCCAGAGCCCGCATCCAACACAACCCCATCGCCAATAATATACCCTTCTTCGCGGCCCCTTAATGTATGTTGCAGCTTGCCCTGTTCGGTGCTTTTGTGGTGTGTTTGTGAGTACACCATGCCGCCATATTGCCCATCAATCAAAAAGCTGAAGCGGAAGTTTTTATAACTGAATTCGTTTTGTATGCCTCCTTTCCAATCGGCATAGGCATTGCCTATGTATTGAATATTCTGGTTGGCCTTTTCTGCCTGTAAGGGCAGCCCGTCTGTTGTGTATATCACTTTGCCTTCGGCATTCCTTACAAAGCCGTATCCATAAATGGCCCCTGTGCTGCCGCCCACTGTGGCCATAATTGTTGCAGTACCGCCGGTACCAATAATTTGTTGCTTGCCCGATTCTTCTGGCAGTTCCAGCACCCTGTTGATGTTTCTTGCCCAGGTAAGCGTGGTTGACCATTTGAAATTCTTGTTTACAATGGGCTGTGCATTCAGCACTACTTCCATACCGTTGTTGCGTACAGTGCCTGCATTGATTACGGCCCTTGCATAGCCGGTTGTTGGATCTAGTGGTACCTGTATGATTTGGTTTTTCGTAATGTTATGGTATAATGTCACGTCCAACGAAAGCCTATTCTTTAAAAAACGCATATCCAAACCTGCTTCGTAGCTAGTGGAAATTTCCGGTTTAAAATGGTCGTTGAACAATAGGGTTGGTACAGATGCAGAACTCGCAAACTCGCTGGTTCCATAGTATTTGCTGGTTAGGTAGGGATCGGTATCGTTGCCTACCTGTGCAACAGACAATCTTAGTTTGGCAAACGAAACCTGGGAGGGCAGTCTGAAAATATCGCTCAATATTAAACTGGTGTTTAATGATGAGTAGAAAAAGGAGTTGTTGGCGGCAGGCAGTGTGCTGGACCAGTCGTTCCTTCCTGTAACATCTATAAAGTACTTGTTCTTGTAACTAAAGGATGCAGTACCGTATAAGCTGTTTACAATCTTGTCCCTATCGGCAATTACTACCGATGGGTTTGCCAAACCGTTGGCCAGTTTATATACACCAGGAATGACCAACCCATCTATATAGGCATCAGACCTATTGTAGTCGTGTTTCATGTTGTTGGCACCAACAGATGCTGTAACGTTGATGTTTTTATTGATTTTGTCGTGGTAGGAGAGCAAGAAATCACTGTTCACCTCAAAGTCTGTTATGGCCTGTTCTTTATAAAAGCCCTTTAAATAGTTGGCCGTGCTGAAAGGTCTTTTTTGCTTTCTGTCTTCATCTGTCATTGAAATACCCGTGCGTAGCATCAAGTCAAATTTTTTGGATATTTCGTAAGTGGAAGAAAGACTTGCCACAACTGCATTGCTGTTGATAGCGTTGGTCATTTCGTACGCAATCAAAAAAGGATTGTCTATAAACGAGCTGTATGGGTGCAACTGGTCTACCTGGTATGCACCAATCTTCCATCTGTCCTTATACCAGTTCAGGTTTACATTGGGGTTCTGGAAAATCATGAAGTAAGCAATGGACTGGTTATTGTAACCGGTAGCCGGCAGGTTGTCGCTTTTTTTATTGGTATAGTTTATTTTGGAGTTGAGCTTTAGTTTGTCGGACAGTTTATAGTTTACGCTTAGTTGCCCGTTCAGTCTTTCGTAACCAGTGTTGGGCATGATCCATTCATTTTTTGAATGTGTTATAGAAGCCCTTACCGTGCCTTTGTCGCTACCACCTTCGAGGGCAAGGTTGTTGGTAACGGTAAAACCTGTTTTCCAAAAGCTTTTGATATTGTCTTTGTATGGCACCCATGGTGTACGGTCTGCAGCCTGTCCCTGTTTAACGGGGTCAAACTGGTAATACAATTGGCCATTGAATTTTGGTCCAAAAGCACTGCTGGTGCCACCGGTGCTTGCCCCATCGGCGGAAGCACCGTACGAGTAATATAGTTGGCCGGCAGTATTTAAAGCCTTGCCTGTTCCCTGTCCGTACTCGTATTGGTAATCGGGCCATTTGAGTACGGTATTGATGCTCATATTGGAGTTGATGGTTACGCCAATGCCTCTGTCTTTTTTTGCTGAGCCGGACTTGGTGGTTATCAGTAATGCACCGTTGGCTGCACGGCTGCCATACAAGGCTGTGGCCCCAGGGCCTTTCAATACGGTAATGCTTTCTATATCGTCTGGGTTTATGTCTGAAATGCCATTGCCAAAATCAATGGGCACATCGTTGCCAGAGCCTGCACCATAGGCGTTGGTAACGCCAGAAGTAGTGCCTTTGCTATTCATGGGTACGCCATCCAATACAATCAATGCACTGTTATTGTCGGCAGAAAGCGATACATCGCCACGCAAGGAAATCCTTGTGGAGTTCACAGGACCAGAGCCCGGGCTTATTAAACTTAAACCTGCAACCTTGCCCGACAGTGCACTTGACCAGTTGTTGGATCGTGCATCATTCAGGTCCTGTGCATCCATTTTCTGAACCGCATAGCCCAGTGCTTTCTGTTGGCGTGTAATGCCCAGTGCGGTTACCACCACACCGTCCAGGTCTTTAGAAGAGGGCTCCAATAAAATTACCTTATCGCTTATGTTATTTGTTGCCACTAAACTTTGTTCGGCATAAGACATAGACGCGAAATACAGCACAGTGCCTTTTTCAACCTTTACGGTAAAGCCACCATTCGTGCCTGTTGTAACAATGGCCGCCCTATTTGCATTGCTGATGCTTACGCCCGATAGTGGTTGCAGTGTTACAGCATCTTTTACGGTACCGCTTATAGTAACAGTTATGTCTTGCTTTCCGGCACCGTTTATTTCGGTGTTTTTTTCCTTGAAGTAAATCGTCTGGTTAATGCGTTTTGCCTTGATATTGGTTTGCCCTTCTATAGCGGCAAACAGTTGGTGGGTGCTGATTTGGGTAGAAGGCAGCTCAACTGTTTGGGCCAGGATATTGTCGCTGTACATCACTGCAAAATCGGCCTGTTGCAATTTCCGTACAACGCTTTTAAGTGTTTGTTTTTGTTGCTGAAACTGTATTGTCTTTTCCTTCTGTGCCTGTGCACCAATGGACAATAGTGTTACAGCCAGTATAATATATACCGGTTTAAACCATTTCATGTTACTACAATTTTAGTGTTGAGGGTAAATAATTATTTCGTTTGCATGTATTGTATAGGTAAACCCAGCCACATAGCTTAGCCCATCGAGTACCATTTCAATTCCATCGTCTTGCACAATACCCGTAAAGGAAACAGGCTTGGCTATTTTTTCTGCTTTGGCTACCACAACCTTTTTGTGGTACCAGTATTGAAGTTTCTGAGCTATGGATGTAAGGCTGTCTTTCTCAAAAAACAACTGGTTTTCCTTTAATGCACTTGCTTCACTGATGTTGATGTTGCCACGCACCATTTGTTGGGTAAGCATGTTGTACGATAAGGCATTGCCTGCATATAGATGTTCGTTCATATTGCTACCTGTAATTGTTACGATACCAGTGGCTACCTTAATTTGCTGCACTTCGTTATGCCTTGCAAAAACGCTGAATGATGTGCCCACCACATTTACATTTAGTGATTCTGTTTTGATGATAAAGGGTTTCTGCTTGTTTTTGGCCACATCAAAAAAGGCATCACCTGTTAACGACACTTCCCGTTTCTGTTTGTTGAATGTGAGGCTATCGAACTGTAAGGCTGACTGGTAGTGCAACCATACGGTGGTTCCATCGGGCAGTACCAGTTTTTTTCGTTGGTTGTCTGTTGATGCTATCTTAACTATGCTGTTTGTGTGGGTGCCTGCCGTAGCCTGGTGCATATATGTTTTTGAAATAAAGAATACCAGCACGGCAGCAGCTGTTGCCGCTACTATTTTGAACCATTTTTGCCATTGCATCTGCTTTACAGGCACTGCTTTTAACCGTTGCTGCAGTAGTTGCCATTGCTGCTCCTGTTCATCTTTGCTTGCCAAATTATCCAGACCAATTTGCTGTTGCTTTAACTGGTTAAACAGTTGCTTGTGTTTATTAGATGAGGCCAGCCATTCGTTTAATGCCAATTCTTCTTCTACAGAAATATCATTGTGTAAAGACCTGATAAGCGTATCCCAGTTCATGTTCATATACATACAGGAGTAAAAAGAAATTATTTGCTCCTGTAAAAAAGCATTACCAAATTGTTACCTCATGAATCAGTTGGGGCAGTAGTAACAGAAAGGCCAGTTCCTTAAAGTGGGGTTTGGATTTTACTTCTTCGTGTAGTAGTGCTATTGCGGTTAACAAGTGGTACTCCACCTTCTTGGCTGTAATGCCTAAGGTTGCTGCAATCTCCGCATAGGTAAGTCCAACGATACGCAATTGCACAATGTCTTTTTTTTGTGAGGACAGACCTGCAAATAACTGTTCCAGTAGCAGGGCGGTTTCTTTATGGATGAATTTTGTGTGCGGGTCTTCTTCTATCGTTGCTGAGCGGTCGCCCCAGCCAAGGTCAATAACAGGTTTGGCTAGTTGCTTGTTGGCCATGCGTCTTGCCGATACCAGCAGGTAGGCCTGTAGGTTGGTATGTATATTTATTTTGTTCCTTGCATTCCATAATTCGCAAAAAAGGTCGGCCACAATATCCTGTGCCAGCTCTTTGTTCTTTACGATTACATACGTGTATTTTATTAACAGACCGTAGTAATCCTGATAGATAACAGCGAAGTTGTCTTCATTGATTACAGTTGTATGGTGATGCAGTTTGACCATCGGCACAGTTAGCTAAATAACTGGCCAAAACTATTTTACTGTGGCTACAAAAATCGTGTGGTCATGTTTATTAATGAAAACTTCATGTAGCAAAGCAGGTTGCTTGTACATAAGGATATTGCGGGCCTGGTTGAGGTGGCCATTGAACAAGGGCTTATTTAGGTAAGAAATTCCCGCCACCAGTGCCCCGAGTTTTTGATGGTGCGTAGTTGTGTTTTAAAGTCAACATGTATCAGCCCGAACCTTGCATGGTAGCCTTCGTTCCATTCAAAATTATCGGTTAAGGTCCAGGCAAAATACCCTTTTATATTTACCCCTTCTTTCTTGGCTTTGAGCAGGGCCTTTAAATGCGATTGAAAGTAGGCAATCCGCTTTTCATCGTTCACCACACCATTTTCCACTTTGTCTTTAAAGCAACAGCCATTCTCTGTAATAATAATGTCTTTGATGCCACCATACAGGCCAATTTTTTTTACAATCCTATAGAAGGCCTCTGCATTTATTTCCCAACCAAGGTCCGTTTGCGGAACTTTTCTGGTAGCAGCTTTTACTTCTGCTGCATTAATGATGGGCACAATACGGTTGTATTTGATGGTAAGCGGAAAATAGTTCTGTACCCCAATAAAATCGAACTTGAAATGCAGGTCGTTGGTATAACGCCATGCTTTATTGAATATCTCCAACTTGCGTAAAAAAGGAAAGCTTTCATCTTTGGGATAACCCATACCCAAAGTAGGTTCAAGAAACAGTCGGTTCATTAATATGTCCATCCTGTTTGCCGCCTGAATGTCTTCTTCTTTTTGCGAATAGGGCACAATTTGCGAGCAGGAAAAGCTGGTACCTATATAGGCATCTTTCACCAGGCTTCTGATAATCCTTCCACCTTCGGCCTGTGCCAGTGCTGCATGGTGTATTGCCGGAAAAAAATTGTCGAGCCCCCTTTTGCCCGGTGCATGTTTGCCCAGCATATAGCCCAATGCCGTAAAACTGAGCGGCTCATTAATAACGATCCAGTTCTTTACTTTATCGCCAAAATTTTCTGCACAAACTTTTACGTAGCGGCTAAACCACTTCAACATCATGGTGCTCGTCCAGCCGCCTTGCTTTTCCAGGGCAGCGGGCATGTCCCAATGGTACACTGTAACAAAAGGCGTAAGCCCAAGTTTCAGGCATTCATCAATTACGTTGTGGTAAAATTCTATTCCCTGTTTGTTTACCCTGCCTGTTCCATCGGGCAATACCCTTGCCCAAGAAATGGAAAACCTGAAAGCAGTAAAGCCCAATGCTTTTGTAAGCAGCAGGTCGTCTTTGTAGCGATGGTAAAAATCTGCGGAAACAAAAGGCGTATGGCCGCTTTTTATTTTTCCTTTCCTTCTTGCAAAGGCATCCCATGTAGACATGCTTTTTCCATCTTCCATATAAGCACCTTCGTTTTGTGCTGCGGCAATGGAAACGCCCCATTGAAAATTGGGACCAAAAGCTTTAGAGGTAAGTATCGACAATAGCAGTAAGGTATTAAAGCGAATAGTTAGGCAAAGGAAAAACAATATCGGCAGGGTTCAGCATTTCTTTTAAACCAAACGCAGTTGCATCGCTTGGCTTAAGCGATAACCCTTTTTCAATAACCATTTCAACAATTTCGGCGGTAGATTTATTTAACTGCAAAGATTTAGGTTGCAGGCTGTTCATCCATGCTTTTACCTGGAAAGAAAAATTGGTGTCAATTTTATTGATAACCGGCACATTGAAATTTTCCAGGGCTGCTGCATTACATAGCTGTTCGTACTGACCCAGTATTGGCAAGCACAGTAATTTCTTATGCATATACAATGCTTCGGCAGGGGTTTCAAAACCAGCCCCAGTTATGATTCCTGCACTGCTGATCATACTTTGGTTAAAGCTGTTGTTGTCAACCGGTTTAAACAAAATATTGTTTACCCTTTTTTCTTCTGTTGCTTTCTTGCTGAACACATGAAACTGTACATCTTTTATTTTTCCCAATTGTTCGGCCACTACTTCGTCGCTATAATGTGCCAGGTAAACCGTTATATGGCCTTCGTTGGTTGGCGATGCATTGAGGATGGATGACTTGATAATGGGGCAATGTATATCGGTATCGTATTGCTCAAAATGCAAACCAATTTTATGGGGCGAGTTGGCGTAATGCTTTAAAATGAATTCGCCCATAACGTCTTTACCTGATGGTCTGGGCACGTTGTTGCATGTAAAGCTGGCCTGGTGGCCAAAATGTACAAAGGGTACTTTTTTAAGTTTGCAGGCCAATGCCGTAATGCTTTCAAAATCGTTGATGACAATATCGTATTGTTCAACGGGCAATTGTTTGGCTTCCTTGAAAATACGTGCGGGTGCAAATGCTTTTGCCACTTTCCAGTAATCCAGCCCGCCCCTGTTTCCATAAAACAGGCTCAGGCCCTTGCTCCTGTATTTAATAGGCAGGTTAAAGTTGAGCGAGCTGTTACTGCCGCTCAAAAAAATATCCACCTGCCCATATTGCTGTATAAAAGGCAATAGTTCTATTGCCCTTGCTATATGGCCGTTGCCTGTAGCCTGTACCGCATATAGTATTTTCATTGTAACGGGTTTTTAATGATGGGAGAAAAGGCTGCTGTGGCCGGCATGGACAGGGTGTTTACATGCATGAATATTTCGTTGGTTACCACGTTTAACTGTGGCAGTTTCTTTTCGAATTCGTAGCCGTGATTTTTAAAGTGCTCCACATCGTATTGGTAAATGGTCCATTCATTGTTGTGGTATTCCAATGCGGTAAGGTTCTCCACCCAGTCGCCGCTATTCAGGTAGGTCACTTTTCCTTCGGCTGTTTCAACCACTCTTTTTTGGGGCTGGTGTATGTGGCCGCAGATAACATAATCGTAGTTCTTTTCAATGGCAAGCTCGGCTGCGGTCTGTTCAAAATTGGCAATCCAGGCAACCGCTTCCTTCACGGCGTTCTTTACTTTTTTGCTGAGGCTCATTTTTTCCTTGCCCAATAGCTTCAGCCACCAGTTGATAAAGCGGTTAAGCAGTATCAACAGGTCGTACCCGTGGCCGCCCAGTTTGGCAACAATCTTTGCACTGCCTTTTGTGGTGGCATCAAACACATCGCCATGAAATATCCAGGTCATCTTCCCGTTTATTTCCATTACCACTTTATCTGTAAGTTGAAAATTACCGAACTGGATGTCGCTATAGCGGCGTAGCACTTCGTCGTGGTTGCCGGTAATGTAAATAACCCTTGTACCCTTACTGGCAAGGTTCATGATTTCTTTTATTACCTGCATGTGCGATGTAGGAAAGTACCTTTTGCTGAATTGCCAGCCATCGATGATGTCGCCGTTGAGCACCAGTATTTGGGGAGAGATACTTTTAAGGTAGTTGACCAGCTCTTTTGCATGGCAGCCAAATGTTCCAAGATGTACGTCGCTTATTACCACCACTTCTACCGAACGTCTTTCCATATAGAATAAGGTTTTTCAAAACTCCTATCCTAACATGACTTCATTGTTATTGTGCAATTAAGGAATTGTGACCAATTGGTAACTGTATTGTTAATACTTGTGGTTGCCGGGTATTGGCACTCGTATGGTGATGACAAAAAATAAAGGCAAGCAATGTATGTACATTGCTTGCCTTTGCCAGTATTGTTGATATGTTGATTAGCTGTAGATCCTCTCGATAGCGTCTTTGAATTTTTCCATGATTATCTTCCTTTTCAGGCTCATTTTGGGTGTCATCTCGCCTGTCTCAATACTCCATTCTTTGGGCAGCAGTTCAAATTTCTTTACCTGCTCCACATGGTTGAAAAGTTTGTTGAAGCCTTCTACCAAATCCCTGTACAGCTCTAGCACTTTGGGATTGTTCACTGCATCTTCGTTAGTGGTATAGGTTATGCCCTTTTCCTTCATCCATTCCTTTAATGCTGAAAACGATGGAACAATGAGGGCACCTACAAATTTGCGTTCGGAGCCCACAATTACTACTTGCTCAATAAACGGGCTTTCTTTCAGTTTGTTTTCTATTGGTTGCGGGGCCACATATTTGCCACCGCTTGTTTTAAACAGTTCCTTTTTGCGGTCGGTAATTTTCAGGTATTTGTCATCTACCCAAACACCTATATCGCCAGTATGCAGCCAGCCATCTATGAGCACTTCAGCAGTAAGGTCGGGCCGTTTGTAGTAGCCAAGCATAACGGTGGCTCCTTTTACCAGTATCTCGCCGTCTTCGGCCAGCTTTACTTCAATGCCTTTTATAGGCGGGCCCACAGTGCCGTATTTGCTGCCGCATTTTTCTTTCCGGTTCACACTAATTACCGGGCTGTTTTCGGTAGGGCCATAGCCTTCGTACACGGGTATGCCAGCCCCGTTAAAAATACGCATCAGTTTTTCCTGGCAGGCGGCACCGCCTGTAACAATATAGCTGATGTGGCCGCCCAGTGCCTCCTTCCATTTACTGAAAACCAGTTTGCGGGCAATGGCCAGTTTCATGTTGTATAGCATGCCACCATCAACAAGGTTATCGTATTTTTCTGCAAGGTCCACGCTCCAGTAAAACAGTTTCCTTTTTATGCCTGTTAGTTCGTTGCCTTTTGCCATGATCCTTTCAAACACTTTTTCAAGCAGCCGTGGCACAGTGGTAAAGCCATTGGGCTGTACTTCCTTTAAATTGTCGCCAATGGTATCCAGACTTTCGGCGTAGTAAATGCTAATGCCGCTAAACATGTATATATAGCTTACGCATTTTTCGAAAATATGGTTGAGGGGCAAAAAGCTGAGCACTTTTGTTTGGGGGGCATCTTCAAAAGGAAAACTCCACTTGGAAAAGAAGATGCAGCTGATAAGGTTTGCATGGCTTAGCATTACACCTTTGGGTGTACCTGTTGTGCCGGATGTGTAGATGATGGTAGCAATATGGTTATTGGAAATGGTTTGTTTAATTGCTTCTACCTGTTGCAGGGCCGCATCCGTAGCCATGTTGAGCACTTCTTTGTAGTTGCTTGCACCAGGTACTTCATCAAACGCATAGATGCCGAGCAGGGAAGGCACTTTGCCTTTTAGTGCATTTACTTTTTCGAACAGTGCAACATCGCTTACAAAAACATATTTTACCTGTGCATCGTTGAGGATGAATTCAAGCTCTAAAGGATTTGTAGTTGGGTAAATGGGTGTAAGTATGGCTCCTATTTGCTGTACTGCAAGGTCGGTAAAAATCCATTCGGGGCGGTTGTTGCTTAGTATGGCAATCTTGTCGCTACCTTCTGCGGTAAAATCGTTTCCGCTAACACCCAATTGCAGCAGGCCTGCGGAGAACCTGTTGGCAATTGCCTGAACATCGGCCGTGCTGTGGTGTTGCCAACTGCCGTTTACCTTGGCACTTAGCATGTCGCTTTTGGGGAACTTTTCTAACTGGAAAGCCAGGGTATCAAATAATCTATAGGTTGGAAATTCCATAAGGCGATCGTTTGTTGTATTGATAGTTTATGTTGCCGGCCATTATATACTTTGGTTGAAGTGTATGGCCGGTTTACACAGTTATTGTGCCTGTTCTTTTTTCAGGCGTTCGTATTCTTTTTCTGCCAGGTCTTGCTTGTCTCCGTTGTATGCTTTAAAAAACTGCATTGCCAACCCCAGGCCCCAGCCCAGCATTACCCAAACAGGCCAAGGGTAGCCACTAAAGCCATCTTTATTTCCTATTGTAAACCACCACACAGCCCATAAAAAAGTGCTGATGATGATATAGCTGAATAGGTTCTTTCTAAAAGCTGCCCTTCTGCGTGCAGTACGCCAAAGGCGGTCGTCTTTTTCTTGCTCTTGCATATATTGGGGTTTAGAAAGTACAAAGTAGGCAAAACAGCACAAATAAAAAAGCCGATGATTGTAAACCACCGGCCATGTAAAATGTTTGGGCAGTACTTATTGTATCACTTTTTCAATACTTACCAGCTTGCCTTCGGTATTGACACCCTGGATATCTATACGGAATTTTTTTGTTGCATCGCTATTGAAAAAAGTCAACTGAACGGTACGGGTTTTCTTTTCGGTCAACACATATGGGTTCCAGTATAAAGTGGTGCGTATGTCTGCATCGTATTTTTTATCGGGTGTTATTTCGTAATCGGGAGCATAGAACTCTTTCATGAATGTGTAGCCAGCAACTTTTTTGTTGTCCAAACCTTTGCCGGGCGTGCTTTTCACGTCGCCACCCCTTCTTGTATATACGGCAATGGCACCGCCTGCACCGCCACCCACGGCCCCAAAGAATGGTGGCCGCAATACTTTTACGTAGGCAACATCCGTTAGGGGAATGTTTTGTATCTGGCCTGCATCCACTGGCATTTCGTCGAGGAAGAAACTGGTTGCACTGCCACGCCATGTGGCTGATGGCGTAGGGCCCGAGTTGGTGATGGTAAGTCCTGCAACCCTGCCCCTTAAATATGTAAATATGTCGAGCGAGCCAATGGCAAGCGGGTCATTTAGCATATCAAATTGGTAGCCATCGCCCTTGAACATACCCGTTACATATTTGTCTTCCAGTTCATCAACCGGTTTTTTCTGTTTTGTTGTTACGGTAACGCCCTGCAATGTTGTTGTTGCCAGCAATTTGTCCAACGATGCCTGGTAGGCCATAAAGTTCTTTCGTTTCTGTAGCCCGGTTGTGTCAACACTTCCAAACACTTTATAGCTGCTATCCAGCAACAGCTTTTGGGGTGCGGTCAATAAGGTATTGTTGAAGGTTACTGCTGCACTGTTTACAAGGTCTTTCTTTTTGTTGAATTGGTAGAACACGGTAACCGTATCGAAAAAAAGAAAGTTGTTGGAGATGAAACTTCCGTCGCTGTTTAGTGGCAACGAAAGGAACCGGGTTGCGGAATCCTTCGTTCTTACAATAATATTTATATCGCCAGCTTCCCTTAGCTGTGCAGGTTTTGCATTGAATACATTGCCTGCCAAAGAAAGGTAAATGGAATCCTTAGGGTAGGTAATAACGGGCAGTTCGTTCTGTGCTATTGCCTGCCATTTTATCCTTCGCCAGCCATGTGTAAGCATTACAAGGTCCAGGTATTCTTTTGTGGAATCCATGTCGTTGGCAAAATAGAACTTGGGGTTGTGCACATAACCTTTGATGTCGCTGGTTAATAGCAGGCCAGAGATGATATTCTCCTCGTTGGATGGGTTCACATCTGCATCGGTTACCGCTACAGAAAGATTGGTGGCAATTTCGTCGGGTATATTTATTTCCAACACATTTTTGGCTTTGGGTGCAAGGTTGGGTTTAAATATCCTTGCATCGGCAAGCAGTTCATAATCTTGTCCTTTTACAAAGAACACCCTTTCTGCAATGGGCATCCAGTTAATATCGAATACGGTAACCTGTAGCACTCCGGCAGGAAGTTCGGCAAGGGGAATGACGCCTTCTACCGTTGATACGTTTTGCATTTTTGCATTGCTTCTGTACACCACCTGCTTGTGCATGGTGGCAACAATGCGTAGCAATTTCAGGTTTTCCGCAGCATCTTCGCTCCTGTCCACATGCACCCGCAACTGGTTATCCCTTTCGTAGGCCTTTATTGCCACGCCTTGGTTTTTTGCAGTTGGCAATGGTGTGGTGTGTGTTATCTGCCATTCATCTTTCCAGGATGCGGTGTAGGTTTCACCTTTTTTTGGCGTGAACAAGAAACTGCCGAGTCCATCATGCCTGGAAACAAATGAGTCCACCAGTTTTCCTGCGGAGTTGAGTATTGCCCCTTTAACCGAAACAGGCATGCCCGATGGGGTTGCGGCCTTGAAGGCTATGCGGTTTTGCAGGGCATTGACCATATCGCCACCTTCAGGAAAGAAGAGCAACGATGCCACGGGCTTTTGTGTTGGTGCCGACTGTGTGTTCTGAAAAATAGGGATGCTTTTGTGGTAAACAAATGCAGTATCAAAGTTGAGCATCCATTTGGTATAGGCTTTTATGTGCAGGGTGCTGCCTTTGTAGGTGTTGGGTATATCGAACCTGCCTTTTGCGGATGAAAGTACAATGGGAGCAGTAATGTGTTGCAGTACCTTGCCTGTTTCATCGGCACATTCCACATAAAAATTCTTGCTGTTGTTGGAGAGTTCGATGCCTGCCATTAAGTAGGCCTTGAACCAGATTGTTTCGCCGGGCAGGTAGGAGGCTTTGTCAAAGTGGATAAACACACGTTCTTCTTGGTAATTGTCGGCATAAATGCGTAACAATGAATCTGGCTGTGCCTTTGCTGTAGTTGAAAAAAAGGCGGCAGTTAGCAGGGCAATGGCCACCGTGAATTTGTTTCTCATTGTCAAATTTTTGCTTGTGTGATTATTGCCGATGCCGGTGTTGCATGGTTTATGTCACTATTTATAGTATTGCCCGGCAGGAATCTTGAATATTCTTGCCGTCTGGAATTTCTTGAATGCGTCTGCTTCTTTATCGTGTGTTTGCAGCCATAGGTTGTACACATCGGTATTGGCTGCCGATCCGTATATCCATTGATTGTATGCGTCAAAGATGCCTTCTTTCAGCATTTGCTGGTAGTGGTCAAACAGGCGATAAGGAAACTTTGCCTGGTGGTTGCCCTGGAACCAGTCGAGCACGAACCTTGTTTTAATGGCCATGATTGTTTCGGCATTGATGCCATCTGAAGCAATGCCCACACTTTTGTTGAGGGTGTTGATGGTTTCTGTTTCAAATGCCGTTGGCGATTTCTGTTTGAGGGTTGTGGTAAGGTCGCTGGTATTGTAGAATTTTTTGTAGCCTTCGAGCAGTACTTTTTTTATCTCGGTTGTTCTTGCTGTATAGCTTTCCAGGTTCACGAATATTTCGCCGTACATCAGTATCCAGAAAAGGTCGGGCTTGGTTTGCTGTGCGTAGTATTTTACAGCGTTGAAGTAGTTGCTACTGTAGTTGGCATCTGTTTCAATCCCTTTTTCCCATTGCACAATGGCGTTGTTCAGTTCATTGTCCATGGCAAGCAGTTCGCCGTATTCGTTGTACATGACGCCGCTTGTTGGAAATTTGATGAGTGCCTTTTTGTACAGCTTTCTGCATTCTTTGTATTCGGCTATGGCTTTGTAGGTAAGCCCCAGTATCTGAAAGGCCTGTACGTCTGCATCTGCCCTTTCTATTAATGGCTTGCCTGTTTCCAAGGCTTTTGCATAGTCCCTTTTCAGGAAATAGATAAACTCAAGGTCCTTAAGCATGTCCAGGTTCTGCGGGTCTTTTTCTATGGCCCTTTTTATGATGAGGAGGGCATTGTCATAGTCGCCCTGACGCATAAAAGTCTTGGCGGTTTCGTATAACTGTTGAGCATCTTGCTGTGGCTGTGCCAATAAAGTGGTTGCTGTGGAAACGATAAGTAGAAATGAAAGCAGCATTTTTTTCATGTACCTTAATTGTATTAGTTAAAGCTATTACAAACTTATCGCACAATTTAAGCAGCAAAGCTTTTGAATTGAGAGTTTGCCTTGTTAAAGTTATGGGTGAGCTTTGGCTTTTGCTACCATAACCTTGCCAATATGGAAGCAGGGTTATGGTAGGGTGCCAGCAGTGTTATTCGTAAATCAGGTGGGTCAGTAAACCGTCCCTCAGTTTCGGTTCGAACCAGGTGCTTTTGGGCGGCATTACATTGCCACTATCGGCAATATCGAAAAGTTGGTCAATGGTTACTGCAAACAGGCTGAATGCGAGTTTCATTTCGCCACTGTCCACCCTTTTTTCCAGTTCGGCCAGACCTCTTATGCCGCCTACAAAATCAATCCTTTTATCTGTACGCTGGTCGGTTATGCCTAATAGTTTGTCCAATACATTGTTGGATAGGATTGTTACGTCCAGTACACCAATGGGGTCGTTGGTATAAGTGCCTTCCTTGGCTGTTAGCTGATACCAGGTGCCCTCAATGTACAGTCCAAACTCGTGCAGAACACTTGGTTGCACAATTTGCTTGCCTTTGGCAACCACATCAAAATCTTCTTTCAGTTTGTCGATAAATTCCGCTGTTGTTAGTCCGTTCAGGTCTTTTACAACACGGTTATAATCCATAATATATAACTGGTTGGAGGGGAAAAGCGTGGTAAGAAAGTAGTTGCTTCCTTCTGTTGCATCGCTGCCCAGGGCCTTTCTTACTTTGGCTGCCGATGCTGCACGGTGGTGGCCATCGGCTATATAGGTACATGGAATTTTTTCGGCAAAGAGCTGCGATATCCTGGCAACGGCTTCATCGTCGTTCACAATCCAAATGGTGTGTTGAATATTGTCGTCTGCAACAAAATCGTACACTGGGTTCTTTGCTGTTTTCCAGTTTTCAATCAAGGCATCCACTTCGTCGTTGTTCCTGTAGGCCAAAAAAACATTGCCGGTTTGTGCTCCGCTTGTTTTGATATGGTTGATCCTGTCCTGTTCCTTTTCCGGCCTGGTAAATTCATGTTTCTTAATGATACCGTTTTCGTAATCGTCCACACTGCTTACCGCAACCAGACCTGTTTGGCTTCTGCCGTTCATGATAAGCTGGTAGATATAGTAACAGTCTTTGCTTTCCCTGAAAAGGATTTCCCTTTTAATAAAAAAGTGGAGGTTTTCCTTGGCTTTTTCATACACTTCTTGCGAGTGTATGTCTGTTGTATCGCTTAGGTCAATTTCACTTTTGGTGATATGCAGAAAAGAAATGGGGTTGCCTTGTGCTTCCACTTTTGCTTCTGTACTGTTGAGTACATCGTAAGGGCGGCTGGCTACCTGTTTGGCAGATTGTGCGTTTGGACGAAGGGCTTTAAAGGGTTTGATAACACTCATGAAATATTATTGGATTGAGTTATGAATTAAAAAATTACTGGTTGGCATTGTTGAATGCAGTTGCCAGGTTGCAAAATGCCTGTACACTTTCCAACGGTAGGGCATTGTACATGCTTACGCGTATGCCACCCATTGTTCTGTAGCCTTTTACACCAATCATGCCGTGGGCCTTGCATTCGTCCAGGAACCTGTTCTGCAATGTTTCGTCTTCAATAAAAAACACAGCATTCATTTTGCTCCTGTCTTCTTTGGCAATCGGGCATTTGAACAAGGGCAGCGAATCAATGGTTGAGTATAGCAGGTTGGACTTTTCATTTGCCCTGCGTTCCATTTCTTTCAAGCCGCCTTCTTTCTTTATCCAGCGAAGGGTAAGCAATGCCACATAAATAGCAAATACAGGCGGAGTGTTCAATAGGCTGCCTGCTTCAATATGGTTGCGGTAATCCATTATGGCCGGGATCTTTCTTTGCACTTTGCCTAAAACATCTTTACGTATCACCATCAGGTTCACGCCTGCAGCACCCATGTTTTTTTGTGCACCTGCGTATATCAATGCAAACCTGTTAAAATCCATTTCACGGCTAAAGATGTCGCTACTCATATCGGCAACAATGGGCACTTCTGTTTGTGGAAACGAGTGCCATTGGGTTCCTTCAACCGTATTGTTGGTGGTAATATGCAGGTAGCTATTGGTTGCCGGTACAATAAAATCTTTGGGTATATAGGTATAGCCTTTGTCTTTTGATGATGCCACTATGTTTACCTGCCCAAACAGGCCGGCTTCCTTAATGGCTTTGCTTCCCCATATACCATTGTCGCAATAAGCGGCAGTACTGCTATCATCCAACAGGTTCATAGGTACTTGCATAAACTGCGTGGTGGCACCGCCATGCAAAAACAGAACTTCGTATCCATCGTTCAGTTGCATCAGTTCCTTCACCAGCGATTTTGCTTCTTCAATCACATCCACAAACCAACTGGTGCGGTGGCCTATTTCCAGAATGGACAGACCAATGCCATTGAAGTTGAGTATTGCCTCGGCTGCCTGTTGCAGTACTTCCTGCGGAAGTATGGATGGCCCTGAATTGAAATTATGTTTCTTCATGTTGCTTGCTCTAAAGCCGCAAAATAAACAAATTGCAGGTAATAGGTTGGTTGGGATTAAAGTTTAATACGCATATAGCATGCTAGGCTTCTTTTACCAAATCTTCCAATTGCCTAAACACATCATCTTTGGTTACGGTGCGGTTGTTGGCATACAAAGCCTCGTTGCATTGTTTTTGCAATTGCTGAAGGCTGTTTATTTTATGGGTTGCTGTTTCTTTTGCCAACAGTTGCCGTATCAGCAGTTTGGCATCGCTGTAAAAGCTGCTGTCGTTTTCGCTTAGCAGTAGCAGGTTCAGTTTTTCTTCATTCGTTTTTTCCCTTGTTGCCTCTAATTCCACCTGTTTGATGGCTTCCTGTTCAATCATCTGATCGGCATTGTTGATGAGTTGCTGTACAGACGGTTTCTTGCTTTTGTATTTAAACAGTAACGAAACGCCCACTATCAAAGCTATGGCGGGCACAAACCAGATATATTTGTAGTTGGTAATATTGCCCGATATTTTGCTGGTGTCAATTTTATTGGGCAGTGCCGCAGCCACATCCAGTTCCAGGTTTTCGGCTGTTACTGTTTGGTATTGCTGGGTGGCCATATTGTAAAAGCAAAAGCTGATGGCAGGTATCACAAATTTGCCGGGCTGTTTGGCTACAAATGGAATGTCAAAAACCTTGGTGCCGGCCGAGGGGAAAGTGAATTTGTCAACCGTTTCGGTTGCCTTTGCCTCAAAATGCTCAATACCTGCTGGCCATTGCACAATGGGGCAGTTGATGGTCTGGAAACAGCCTTCGCCTTCAATCAATATCTGTAGTGTATTGTTTTCATTTGCCGTATCGTTGTGCTTGTTTACTGTTGCCTTGATAAAAAAATTGCCAACGGCCCCATCAAAAGCAGCCGGTTTATTTTTTTCGGGAAAGCCGTTAACATGTATGGTAACAGGCTGGCTGGTTGAAACAATTGTTTTGGTGCCCAGTTGGGCCTTGCCGTTCCTGATGTCATCCATGCTGCTTCCTTTTGTGTAAACACTGAAAGAGCTTTCAACAGATGCGGAACCCAGCACAATATCGCCCACGTGCAAAGGATATAGTTGCACTTTACGGATGATGATGGTCTTGAATTTTTTGCCGTTGTATTCTTCTTCGGCCGATTCGATGTCGTTTGTAGTCATCTCCTGCACACTGCAACCGGTAAAGGTGGGCATTTCGCTCACTTTCGATTGCCCATCGAGCCTCGTGTAAAATTTATAGGTCACCAAAATGGGTTCATCCACAACACAGCTTGCCTTGCTTGCAATGGCCCGCACAAAAACATTGCCTTCCGTAACCAATGTTTCCGGTTTTACAAACGGGTTGCGGTGGTCCTGTATGGTAATGCTTTGTGTTTGTATGCTGATTTGTGTACGGGCATGAAAAAACAGTAGCGAACCAATAACTGTAAGTGCAAGTTGCTGTAGTTTTTTTTTCATAACAGGTATGCACAAATGTAATAAGGCAAATGCAAGGCTGTATTGAAAACTGGTTAACGGCGGGTTAAAAGAAACCTGGCCTGGTTTCATTGTGCTGATTGATACAATACTGGAACATGGATTGGAGGATTGAAGGGATTAACTCCGTGGATCAATCACTGATTTTCTGCTTCGCAGATAGGCATTTACCCTCTTGCTAAAAAATTGACAACACTAATGCTTACAGATTCCCGTAAAACCCGTTTCTGAAAATCTATTTACGAAAAACTTATCTTCGCGGCCATGGAACAATTAGTGCAACAGCTAGAAACTTACAAACAGGAAATTGCAGCGTTTGATGCAACTGTACCCGATGCCGCAGAAGCCTTTCGCATAAAATATTTGGGAACCAAGGGCTTGGTTAAAAGCATTATGGGCCTGATGAAAGATGTGCCTGCCGAACAAAAAAAAGAAGCAGGACAGTTGCTGAACGAGTTTAAACTGTTTGTGGAAGCAAGGCATGAAGCATTGAAGGAGACGACTGCCGATGCCCAGCAGGCAGGTGGCAGCACCATTGACTGGTCGCTACCCGGCGAGCCTACGCCTGTTGGTACACGCCATCCCTTGAGCATGGTGCGTAACAGGATTGTTTCCATTTTTCAAAGGCTTGGTTTTGCTGTTGCCGAAGGACCGGAAATTGAAGATGACTGGCACAACTTCGGTGCAATGAATTTGCCGGAAGACCACCCTGCCCGTGATATGCAGGACACTTTTTACATTAACCAGAACCCTGCATGGTTGCTGCGTACACATACCAGCAGCGTGCAGGCCCGTGTAATGGAAACACAGAAACCGCCCATACGTGTTATTTGCCCCGGGCGTGTATATAGGAACGAAACTATCAGTGCAAGGGCACATTGCTTCTTTCATCAGGTAGAAGGTTTGTATGTGGATGAGAATGTAAGCTTTGCCGATTTGAAACAGACCCTGTATTTCTTTGTGCAGGAAATGTTTGGTAAAGATGTTAAGGTACGCTTCCGCCCAAGTTATTTTCCCTTTACGGAGCCAAGTGCCGAAATGGACATCAGCTGCCTGATATGTGGGGGCGATGGCTGCAATGTTTGTAAACATACCGGTTGGGTAGAAATTTTGGGTAGTGGTATGGTACACCCTAAAGTGCTGGAAAACTTTGGCATCGATAGCAATAAGTACACAGGTTTTGCATTTGGCATGGGTGTGGAAAGGATATGCCAGTTGAAGTACCGTGTAAACGACCTGCGTTTATATTCCCAAAACGATGTGCGGTTCTTGAAGCAGTTTACGGGGGTGGTATAAATTGATGCAATGATAGTGCAATAGCCAACTTAAACATTTGCCTACGCTTGTGTATGAGTATTCAGTCCCTTCTTTTAGTTATTGCCGCAGCTATTTTACATGCTGCATGGAACCTCATCACCAAAAAAGTAAACGGTAAGCTACCTTTCTTTTGGCTGATTGCTGTTGCATCGGCTATTATCTATTTGCCTTTTGTTTGCTGGCAGTTATTTCAAATTAAACTGGCTATTGATGCAACAGTAATAACTTTTGTTACTGTTAGTGCCATTTTGCACTTGGTATATTTTGTAGTGCTACAGGCCGGTTATAGAAAAGCCGACCTCTCGGTTGTATATCCCATTGCAAGGGGTGCGGGACCATTTATCTCGGTTATTGGTGCCATGTTGTTATTCAACGAAAAGCCCAGCTGGCTTGCATTGGTGGGCATTCTGCTTATTGTAATTGGCGTGCTGGTTATAACGGGTCTACAATTTTCCAACAACCATACTTTAAAAGCAGGTGTTATTTATGGCACGCTTACAGGTTTGTTTATTGCAGCTTATACTTTATGGGACAAAGTTGCGGTGGTGAACCATCACATTTCCGCTTTATTCATCACATTTGCATCTATGCTTTTACCGTTATTGTTGTTGATCCCTGTAGCTATGAAGCAAAAGCAGGAAGTAAAAAGGGAGGTGCAGCAACATTGGAAGCAGGTTATTGCCGTGGCTATATTCCAGCCACTGTCATTCATTCTTGTTTTGGTTGCTTTAAAAACCACACCCGTTAGTTATGTGGCACCTGCAAGGGAGCTTAGCATTGTGTTTGGTGTTTTCTTTGGTGCCAACCTGTTGAAAGAGGCAGATGTAAAAAGAAGGGTTACAGGTGCAAGTATTATGCTAATTGGTATTGCTTTACTAGCTATAGGTTAAGAGGTCGCTGCTAAGTGTTTACACTTATTTTAACAAACCCTACTATCCATATTGCCGTAGATACTGTTGCGTAAAGTAAAAGTAATGTGTTAAACTATTACGATTATCGTTGTTTGTATTCTTATTCACCTAACTTCCGCAACAGCTACATTCATTTAACCCCATACCCATGTACATTATCATCACATTTTTCCTATTGCACTGGTTTCTGTCATTGTTCTTCCACTCGTTTTTTTTGCACAGGTTTGCCTCTCATCAAATGTACACCACCAGTAAAACCTGGGAGCGTATATTTTATGTGTCCACATGGCTTGTACAAGGTTCTTCTTACTTGGTGCCACGTGCCTATGCAGTCATGCACCGCATGCACCATACTTACAGCGACACGGAACAGGATCCGCATTCACCCCATTTCTTCAAGGATATTTATCAAATGATGCGTAGCACTGTTGTTATTTTCCGTGGCTTTCTTACCCACAAAAACCTACCCAACGCACAGTTTACCAAAGAGTACTTACCAACTTGGGATAAATTGGACAAGTTTGGCCATAACAGTTTTGTACGTTTCCTGTTTATGGTTGGCTATACATCTATCTACATTGCTTTTGCCCCCAACTATTGGTGGTTTGTTTTATTACCCGTGCATTTTTTAATGGGGCCAATACAAGGTGCCATTGTAAATTGGTGTGGCCACAAATACGGTTACAGCAATTTCAACAATGATGACCATAGCAAGAATAGCAGTCCTTGGGGTATTGTATTAATGGGCGAGCTGTTTCAGAACAATCACCATTATGCAAAAGACGATGCAAACTTTGCAAAAAAGTGGTTCGAGTTTGACCTGACTTATTTTATCATGAGAGGTTTTGACCTAGTAGGTATCATCAATTTAAAAGAGGCTCCGGCACTTACCGTTCCGGCTATTGCCATCAAGCCGAATATCTAATAATTGCACGAATGTCGTTGATATTATCAAACCCACAGTTTTAAGGCTGTGGGTTTATTTTTTGGCTGATTATTTTACAATATCCATCAACCTATTTCCTTTACTTTGCACCACTTCTAAAACATAAACCATTCTTGCTATGAAGTGTTCAGACATCCAGGTATTAAATGAGAAAGAAACCCGTGCTGGTTTTGGCGAAGGCATCTACGAAATTGGTAAGGAAAATGAAAACGTAGTGGTACTTACTGCCGACTTAGCAGGCTCCATGAAAATTGCCCCGTTTATTAAAGACTTTCCAGAACGTTTTGTACAGGTTGGCATTGCCGAAGCAAACATGATTGGTATTGCTGCGGGTATGACGATTGGTGGCAAAATTCCATATACCACCACTTTTGCAAACTTTAGCACAGGCCGTGTGTACGACCAAATAAGACAGAGTGTTGCATACAGTGGCAAGAATGTGAAAATATGTGCATCCCATGCTGGTTTAACGTTGGGCGAAGATGGTGCCACACACCAGATATTAGAAGATATTGGCATGATGAAAATGTTGCCTGGCATGACGGTAATTGTGCCTTGCGACTTTAACCAGACCAAGGCAGCCACTAAAGCAATTGCTGCTTATCAAGGTCCGGTTTACCTGCGTTTTGGCCGTCCGAAATGGCCCAATTTTACAGCAGAAGACGGAAGCGACTTTGTAATTGGCAAGGCCCAACAATTGAGCGAAGGCTCTGATGTTTCGATATTTGCTTGCGGGCACATGGTTTGGAAGGCAATTGAGGCTGGTAGGATTTTGGAAGAAAAAGGCATAAGTGTAGAAGTAATAAACATACACACCATTAAACCATTGGATATTGAAGCCGTGCTGAAATCGATTACCAAAACAAAATGTGCCGTTACGGTAGAGGAGCACAATGTTATTGGTGGCCTTGGCGATGCAATAGCACAAGTAGCTGCTAAGAACCTGCCCATACCAATTGAATACATTGGCACAAAAGACACATTTGGCGAAAGTGGCAAGCCATTGGAGTTATTGATAAAATATGGTTTGGATACACCGTTTATTGTTGAAGCAGCTGAAAAAGTGATTGGTAGGAAGTAGTAAGTAAATAGTTTATCAGTATATAAAGCTTATATAGCAAGGCCTCTAATAAATTAGAGGCCTTCTTGTTTAATTCATTTTACGGAGCGAGTCTTTCCTTTATCCAGTTGTCATTTTCTTTACGGTATTGAATACGATCATGCAGGCGACTGCTTCTGCCCTGCCAAAACTCCATCAATACAGGTTTAACCCTATAGCCACCCCAGTTGTCGGGCCGTGGTACTTCATCGCCAAAAATTTCTGTGTACTTTTTTACGTTCTGCTCAATTACTTGCCTGTATTCAATTACGGCACTCTGGTGCGATGCCCATGCACCTATCCGGCTACCAATCGGGCGGCTGGCAAAATATTCGTCACTTTCTTCACTGCTAACTTTTTCAACAATGCCTTCAATACGTACCTGCCTTTCCAATTCTTTCCAAAAAAAAACCAGGGCTGCGTTGGGATTATGGGCCAGCTCTTTGCCTTTATCGCTTAAGTAATTGGTAAAAAAAACAAACCCGTTCTCGTCATAGCCTTTTAGCAGCACAATCCTTGCACTTGGCAACCCATTTTTGTTTACGGTTGCCAAAGTCATGGCATTTACTTCATCTATATTGCTGTTGATGGCTTCGTTCCACCATTTGGTAAACTGTTCGGTTGGGTTTGCTGCAACATCTGCTTCGTCCAGAGACTGTAGTTTATAGTCCTTTCTTATATCGGCAATAGCTGGGTTCATTGGTCTTTATTTATACGGCAAAGTTATCAATCGTTGCCGAACAGGAATATGATGTTTGTCATTGCAATAAAAAAGCGGTTGCAAAAACAACCGCTTCAAAAATTTTAGCTTACCAAAGTGCCTACATCCATTCCCTGCACTACATTCAATAGGTTGCCGGGTTTGTTCATATCAAACACAATAATGGGCAATTTGTTTTCCATGCAAAGGGTAAAGGCAGTCATATCCATTACCTTCAGGTTCTTGGTAATGCATTCCTGAAAAGAGATGCTTTCGTAACGGGTAGCAGTGGGGTCCTTTTCGGGGTCGGCGGTGTAAACACCATTTACCCTTGTACCTTTTAAAATAACATCGGCCTTCATTTCAATGGCACGAAGGCTTCCTGCAGTATCGGTTGTAAAATAAGGGTTGCCTGTACCTGCACCAAAGATTACCACACGGCCTTTTTCCAGATGACGTAAGGCCTTGCGGCGTATATAAGGCTCTGCTACCTGCTCCATATTAATGGCACTTTGCAACCTGGTGTACACTCCAATCTTCTCAAGCATGGCCTGCATGGCCATTGCATTTATAACGGTTGCAAGCATACCCATATAATCGCCGTGTGCACGCTCAATACCACTATCAGCCTCATTCATGCCACGGTAAATATTGCCGCCGCCAATTACAATTGCTACCTGTACGCCAAGGTTAATCACCTCTTTAATATCGTAAGCATATTGCTCAATCACTTTTGGGTCGAAGGGGTCGTTGCTGCCGGATTGGCCCAATAAGGCTTCGCCTGAAAGTTTCAATAAAACACGTTTGTATTTGGGTAGCATAATGCACTATTTAATTGGTTGCAAATAACCTTCTTTTTTGCAGAAGTGCCAACAGCTAATTTAAAGAATTGACAGTTTGGGCCTCACAAATATTCCTGGCCATTTTTATTTTTTACCAACCGTTTTGTCATTGGCGGGTCACTTTCCCTTTTGCGATACTTGTTTTTCCATTTTGGTAGCATGGCCATTGCACCGCTACCGTCTATTTGCAGCCAATTTAAAATGGGTTTTATTCCAATTAAACTTTAAACAATATACAAGATGATGAAAAGGTACACAGGTACAAGTAGTGGTGTTTTATGCAAACAGGCCAGGTTGGTTATTGGCTTTTTGGTTATTGGCTCTTGCAGTATGGCACAGCAGCCCTGCAGTATTGGTGACCCGGGAAGCACCGTTGGCGACAAGGGCTGCGTGCAGTTTACCTACCAGAACAGTGTAGTGAATTATACTACTGTAAGGGCTGCCGACGGCAATATATGGTTACAGCAAAATTTGGGATCGCCCATGGTGGCTACCAATAAAACTGATGCAGCGGCTTATGGCGACCTTTTTCAATGGGGCAGGTGGGATGATGGGCACCAGTTGCGTAACTCCATTCCGGAGTCGTCGTTACCCACACCCAACAACCCCTTGGGTCTTGGCTTAGGCAAAGCCGCTTTTTATACAACCAGCACAACACCCAGGTGGTGGCAGGATGGGGTTACAACCGATACATGGAGTGCCGCAACACCATCGGCGGTTAGCAGTACCAATGGCTGCGACCCTTGCAAGGCATTGGGTGCAGGTTGGCAGCTACCATCAACCACGCAATGGCAGCAATTGATTGCTGCCGAAGGAATCAATAGCCCCGACGTAGCTTTTAACAGTAATTTGAAACTTACTGTTGCGGGTGTAAGACAGGCATCGAACACTTTTGATTTTACCGGGGTACGTGGCTATTATTGGACGAATGAGCCAAGCAGCACCGGTGGCAAATATTTTTATTTCAGCACTGCGGTAACCAATGCCACTGCCGGTGGTTTCAGGGGCCAGGGTGCTGCTGTAAGATGCTTGAAACTACAGCAAGCCGTGCCCGTTAGCTTTATTCATTTTACAGCAACGCATACCGGCACTTACAATAAGCTTGAATGGCAAACCGCATCAGAAACAAATAGCAGCCATTATTATATACAGGCATCAACAGATGGCAGGTATTTTACAACAGTTGGAAAAGTAGATGCCGCAGGCAACAGTAGCACAGCAAACCATTATATGTTTAATGACAATGCCGTACAAAACCTGTTACAAAAAATAGTTTATTACAGGTTGCAGCAGGTAGATAGAAATGGCAAATACAGTTTCAGTAAGGTGGTATCGCTCTTAAACGATAACAATGCAACGGCTATAAAAATATATCCCAACCCGGCAACTTCCACATTGCACATTACCGCCAATGAATCTTTTAGCAACGCCTATGTTTGTTTGATAGATGCAACAGGTGCAAAGGTTTTTGAGCAGAACGGCTTGCAGGATATTGACCTGCAAAAACTGGGTAATGGCGTGTATTATATCACCATTAAAACAAGTAAGAACCTAACAAGGCAGAAACTGGTGATTGCCAAATAGACTTGGTTGCTATACAAGCATTTAAAAGGCTGCAATGAAATCATTGCAGCCTTTTTTGTAACGATCAATTTGTTATTTAATAATGGTAACGCTGCCGGAGAGTTTTCCGTAACCGTTGTTGTTCAACTCAATAATGTAATAGTAGGTACCAACAGGTAACGGGTTGCCGTTGAACCTTCCATCCCATGGGCCGTTGTAGCCAATGGAGCGGTACACCTGTTGCCCATTGCGGTTAAAGATCTCGATCTTACAGTTGGGATAATCGTTCAGGAAGTTGATATCCCATTTATCATTGATGCCATCACCATTGGGCGAAAATGCATTGGGTATGGCCAATTGTTTCAATGCAATGATTTTAACGGTATCGGTAGCAATACAGTTACCACCGCCGCCATAAGCCAGCAGCTTATACGTAGTAGTAAATATAGGCGAGCATATCGGGTTTAGCAATGTATCATCATTCAGGTAAATACTAGGTGTCCATATATATTTAAACAGGTTTGTATTGTCATTAGACGTTGCTGCTATGACAACCGGCTTGCCTTCGGGTGTGTACATGTTGGGGCCCGCATCCACAATTGGTTGTTTGTAAATGGAAAATGCTTCGGTGTGGTCTGGGTTGGATGTACAACCATTGGAAGTGGTAACTTTTAAAGTTGCCGTATAGCTTCCTATAGCAAAAGCTTTGGTAACATTCTGTTGGTTAATGGTATCGTTGTTGCCAAAGTCCCAATGCCATTTTGTAATGGGGTCTATGCCTGTTGTACTCTTGTCTTCAAAAAACAACGGCCTTCCTTCGCACAGCGTATCGCTATTGAAAACAAACAATGAAACAGGATCCTGGAACACCTGGTTGAGCACCTGTGTATTGGTTACAATACAACCCAAGGGAGAGGTTGCCGTAAGTTTTACGGTGTACGGTGGTACACCCGTTGTATAAAAATGCACTGGGTCCACAGCGGTGCTGGTAGTACCATCACCAAAATCCCATACATAAGTCAATTGTGAACTTGACCCTGTTGGGTAAGTACTTTGGTTGATGAAATTGGCCTGTCCAGATGGTACACATAAACCTTGCGGCGGAAGGAATGCCGTAACAGGGTCAGGATAAATGGTAACTGTTTGTGGTGCCGTAACATCGCTTAAGCAGGCACTGTCGCTTACTACATACAATGTTGCAGGGAAGCTGCCGTAATTGGTGTAATGGTTGTAAAACGGTGGTTCGTTTATAAACGTGTTGCCAGGATTGGTGTACAGCTTGGTAGTGGTGTTGCCAAAATCCCAATGCCACTCCTGTATTGCTTGTCCATTGGAAATGGTTGATTGATCGGTAAACAAAACAGAATCCTGCTGGCACACATTTTTGTTGAACACAAATTTTGCAACCGGTTTAGGGAACACATAAATGTTTTTGGAAACAGAATCCGTGCAACCAAATGTGGTGGTGTATTTATATTTTACTGCATGGTAACCAACACCCGCAACAGCAGGGTTGATGGTAGTATCTGCCAGTACACCAAGCCCTGAATACACACCGCCACCGCTAACTGCATTCAGCAATGATGCATTGCCAACAAATTTGGGGCTGCCATTTACACAAACGCCTTGCAGTACATTAAAATACAGGTCGGGTTTTGCATTGAGTGTAATGGTCTTGTACCTTGAACTGATACATCCGCCCTGCGAATACACCACCAGTTTAATGGTGTAGTCTTTGGTTAATGGTGTCGTAAATGTTGGATAGGTATGTGTAAAAGACTGATTGTTGGACGGGTTGTTGTAAGTATCATACACCGTTGGTGCACCCAATGTATCCCAGTAAATTTCAAATTTAGAGATGCCGTTTACCACTACGTCCATTCCGTTAACAAGATTTACGGCAACATTGGAGCAAAGTGTATTTTCATTTTGAATGGTAAATACAATCGGGTTTATAAAGCCGGGCACGTTAAAGGTTTTTGTTCTTGGTACAGAGCAGCCCCCTTCAACCGTAGTTGCAACAAGGTTTATATTATAATTGTTGACGTACTTGTAACGGTGCGATGGGTTTTGTAGCGAAGAGGTATTGGGATTTGCTGGTGTGGAATTGGCGGCATCGCCAAAGCTCCAGGCCCAGGTTAGCGTTTGGCCATCTGCAATGGTTGTTTTGTCGGCAAAGAATGCGGTACTATCTTCTAGGCAACCTACTGTTACTGCATCAAAATCGGTTACCGGGTTTGCCCAAACACGTAGTGGTATCTTGAGTGTTTCGCTTTTGCAACCGCCCACGCCCAGTATCCAGTGCCTGATGGTATCGTCGTGCATGGCAGTGGTAAATGTATGGCTAACAGGGTTGCTGTTGGTGTAATGCTGTACAGGCGTACCATCGCCAAAATCCCAGTACCAAGAGTCTATTGCCCCACCAGGAAATGATGATACAGGTGTAAATGTTACAGAGCCGTTTGCACAAACCGATGACGGGTTTGGTGTTGCCACAGTAACCGGCGGTGGAATGGTGTTTACATTTTTGGTCGTATCGCCAATACAGCCCACATCGGATATTACACGGAAGCGAACGGCGTGTGCACCATCCGTATTGAATTTTTTCTTGGTGTTCTGCAGATTGTCTGTTGTGTTGTCTTCAAAATCCCAACGGAACTGTGTAATATTATTCCCATTGGCAGTATAGGTACCAAACAGGTAGGCCGTATCTGCCTGACAGCCGGAATAGGTAACATTGAAATCGGCAACTGGGTTTAGGCCAACCGTGAGGTTGATGTTGATGTCTATTGAGTTGCTGCAGTTATCAATATCTGGCGAAGTAACTGTAATGGGGATGGTGTAACTGCCAGTTTGATTGAAGGTATATGTGCGGGGCAGCCTGTAACGATAATAACGCAGGCCATTTACGTACACGGTGTCAAATGCAACCGGGTTGTTAACGGTGGTATCTATGTTTACGGGTTGCAGGGCGGGTGCCGCCTGGCTCAGCTTCCATACCATTTTGGTAGGAGCGTAGGTTAAACTGGCAATGAGTTCAAAGGGTGTGTTTTTGCAGGTGGCATTACCGGGAACAGTTACCGGTGTAAGATCATTTTGAAGGCCCTGTGCAGAGGTTAGATCGTTAACAAGCGTGCCAGCATTGTAACCATAACTTTCTACAGAACCTAAACCGTATGTAATAGCTGTAAATGCAGAATCGGACGAAACGGTATGTTGACCAACAGTAACCGCTTTAACAACTACTGCATAAGCCGCATTTTGAGGGTGTGCTTTAAAAGTGTAACTAGTAGTACCATCTATCTTAAAATTTCCCGATGCCGCTGCAGCATAGGGAATTATCACAGAAACATAGTTATTACTAATGCTTTGATTACTTGTATTATAAAAAACAGCTTTTTTAATAGATTGTTCTATAGGACTTAAATAAAACATTTCTGGATCTCCAAGACCGCTATAGCTAGGGTATCCAGATACGTTACAAGGAGTAGAGGTAGAAGGAATTAATTGTTCAACAAGAATTGGCCTATCGGCTTCTATATATTCTCCATCATTGCTTTCAAAGTCGTAATAAAAATTATTATTCAACCCTGTTAATACAACCCCGTTTCTTTTAACGACTGTCGAGGGATCCCTAACAGCAATACGATAAAAATTGATGTTTTTGGTGTTTATGTTACTGGTTGAAACCGTCGGATAAGTTAGGTACCTTGTTCCCCAAGCACTTGCAGGAAAAATCTGCTGTTGCATAAATTCACCGCTCGATGTATTACAAATGGTCATTCTACTGGAGCCAGAGAACACGCCAATTGGGTGGCAATTGCCATCTGTGCCAGCAACAGAAACAATTTTACTTCCGGTCATGTCATTTCCTGAATTTCCAGATGCCTGTCCAAATACATTGTATATCTGCCCTTTATTTAAGTTCACGGTAAAAGGCACATTAGCTGGTCTATTACCTTGTGTTACATCAGATGGTGTAATTTGAACTGTTGTATTGTCCTCACTTGCAACTACAAAAAACCATGAGTACGCCGGGGTGCTGTTCGTAATTTGCGTATAGTTTAAAGAATAATAAGTATAGCCGTAGGTTTCCACAGGCATCAGCATTGTTGCTCCAGAAGAACTTCCTCCATACTGATGGGCATAAGCAACTATTGGCACATCACTCAAAATATGAATACCTGCGGTACTCATTCCCTCTGCTGTTAACCTTGCTGTTTTAGGAATTGCTGCTGTTTGAATTGCACTATTAGCAGGAATGATCAAACTTTGAGAATATCCCACAGATGGGACGCTGACTGTAACATTTGCTGACTGTTCGGCACTTAAATACAATACAAATGTTTCTCCGTTTGAACTAAATAGTTGATTATGTCCGTAACCTACCCAAAACTCCTTTCCTTTATTTGATCTGTTCTGTGCAAACGATTGCGTGGTACATACAATGAATAGTAAGCTAAAAAGCAGTAGAAAATTCTTCATAACAAAATCTTGGTAGAAGTCTAAAGATAAGCAGCATCTGGTAAATGCTGCCTTGCCAATCCGTGAAACGGGGCAAAAAAAAGACAGAAACATCTGTTTCTGTCTTTGTATAAAATATCGCTCAATTAAGTAATTAACCTAATGCTACCCTTCTAAAAGAAAGCACTTTCAATTCAGCATCAACAGTTTTCAGGTATTCTGCAACTGATTTGCCCGCATCTTTTACAAACGGTTGTGCCAACAATGTTTGCTCTTTAAAGAAAGCATTCAATTTACCTTCTGCAATTTTAGCAATCATGTCGTCTGTTTTGCCAGCCATTTTAGGATCGGCTTTCATGGTATCCACCACAATGGCCCTTTCCCTTTCAATGGTTTCTGGTGCAATGCTTTCTGCATCTACAGCCAATGGGTTCAATGCTGCAATCTGCATGGCAACATCTTTACCAGCTTCGGCAGCTTCTTTGTTCAGGGCAACCAATACACCCAAACGGTATGCACCGTGAATGTAAGAAGCAACATAAGGAGCTTCTACACGCTCGTATTTGGCAATACCAATTTTTTCGCCAATAGCGGCCAGTTTATCGTTGATCAATTCAGAAACTTTGGTACCGTTAACGGTAGCATCGTTCAGTTCTTCTATGCTCTTTGCATCGGTAGCTACTGCTGCATCGGCAATGCTTTGGGCAAATGCTACAAAGTCAACGTTTTTGGAAACGAAATCGGTTTCGCAGCTAATACAAACCACATAACCAATTTTGTTATCGGCCGAAGTCTTGGCAATGATTACACCTTCTTTGGCTTCACGGTCGCTACGTTTAGCAGCAACTTTTTGACCCTGTTTACGCAACCAGTCAATAGCTGCTTCAAAATCTCCGCCTGTTTCTGTTAATGCTTTGCGGCAATCCATCATACCGGCACCTGTGGCCTGACGTAATTTGTTTATTTCTGCCGCTGTTATTGCAACTGCTGTGCTCATAATATGTTATTTTAAAATTTAGATTCTGTTTGTCTAAGATTATGCCGCAAAACTTTCAATACATTTTTGTCAGTTGCTGCGGTAAAAGTTCGGTTCTGTTGCGAACCTATATGTGTGCGACGCCGAGAACGCTGGGCTAAGATATAAAGATGGGTCAATAACCATACAGTACACTGAATGACTATTGACCCAATGAACTTTATTGAAATTATCTAGCACCACCACCTGCAGGGCGACGGTTACCCGGGCCAGCTACACGGCGTTTAGGAGCACCACCGGGTCCACCAGCAGGAGCATCATTGCTACCACGGCCACCACGACGGCCACGACCACCTTCAGCTTGTGCTTCTTGCTCTAGGCGACGTGCCCTTGCTTCGTTTTCGCTGTTGTTATCGTCTTCGTTATTGTCTTCGTCTTTGCTAGCCTGACGCTCTGCCAAACCTTCTGCTATTGCAGCCACCAAGTAGTTGGTGATGATAGCGATTGATTTTGTAGCATCGTCGTTTGCAGGAATTGCATAGTCAACTTTGTTCGGGTCACAGTTGGTATCAACCATACCAAAAGTAGTGATGCCCAAACGTTTTGCTTCTGCCAATGCAATATGCTCAACACCAATATCCACAAGGAACAAAGCTGCCGGAAGACGGCCCAACTGAGCGATACCGCCCAATACTTTTTCCATTTTGTCCTTATCACGTGTCAAAGTCAAACGTTCTTTTTTGGTAAGGCTTTCGGCACTACCGTCGTTCAGCATTTTTTCAATGCTCTGCATTTTCTTAACGCTTTTACGAACCGTGTTGAAGTTGGTCAACATACCACCCAACCAACGTTCTGTTGCGTAAGGCATGTTTACACGTTTAGCACATTCGGTAACAATTTCTTTAGCCTGTTTCTTTGTTGCAACAAACATGATTTTTTTACCGCTTTTGGCAATCTGTTTCATTGCTGCAGCAGTTTCCTGTAAGTAGTCAACTGTTTTGTTCAGGTCAATAATGTGGATACCTTTCTTTTCTGCAAAGATGTAAGGCAACATTTTGGGGTTCCACTTCTTCTTAAGGTGACCAAAGTGCACACCTGCTTCTAGTAGCTGCTGTTGAAGTGAAGTATTATTTTCCATTGTATTAATTTGATAAAGTGATTGATTTTGTTAATGGTTAATAGTTCATGGTTCATAGGTAAAAGGGCTTTGCTGTTATCCATAAGCCATGACCTATATACCCCAAAAAATTAACGTTTGCTGAACTGGTAGCTTCTACGTGCTTTTTTATGACCGAATTTCTTACGTTCAACGCCACGTGGATCACGTTTTAACTGACCGGCTGCTTTTAATGCTGGACGGAATTCTGGGTTTACTTCTAACAAAACACGGGCAATGCCTAATTTAATGGCTTCTGCCTGGCCTTTTAAACCACCACCTTGAGCATTGATAACAATATCGAATTTGCCCAAAACATCAGCAGTTTTTAAAGGAGCTTCCACTTGGTTCTGCAAGTAAACCAAAGGGAAATAGTTTTTATAGTCTTTATCGTTTACGGTAATCTTGCCATCGCCCTTGCTAATGAATACGCGGGTTACAGCTTCTTTACGACGACCGACTGCATTTTTTTGCTTTTCCATTTATATTAATTTGGAATTTGAAATTTTAGATTGTGGATTAGAACTTTAGTTCTTTAGGTTGTTGAGCTGCATGTGGATGTGCTGCACCAGTGTACACGAACAGTTTCTTGTACATTTTGCGGCCCAAACGGTTTTTAGGCAACATACCTTTTACGGCACGCTCAATTAAAACTTCTGGACGGCGGCGTTGCAAATCTTTAGCAACTTCTTCTTTACGTCCACCTGGGTAACCAGTAAAAGAATCATAAAGCTTGTCTTCCATTTTGTTACCGGTCAATTTAGCTTTTTCGCAATTGATAACGATAATGTAGTCTCCACAATCAACGTGTGGTGTGTAATAAGCCTTGTTCTTACCACGAAGAATGGCTGCGATTTTACTACACATACGACCGATGGTTTGATTAGTACCGTCCACAACGTACCAGTTGTGCGTAACGGTAGCCTCATTGGCATGTTTAGTAGTGAAATGTAATTTGCTCATTTGTATTTCTATTTAAGGTTTATCCAACGCTATCCCGTTGGATTTTTAAATTGGACGGCGAAGGTAGATGCAGACATGCTGATTTTCCAAAGATTTTGGAAAGTATTTTTGATTGAACCTTTGTAAGTTGTTGATTTACAATAAAAATTTTGCGTATAAAATTTATTACGCCACTGAAATAGTCTTAAATACTGGGATTTTTAAGGATTGAAGAGCCCAAAATTCAATAAAAACAAGCGATTGCCGCTTAGCTGTTTTTAATGTATTTTTTAATGGTGGTATAGTTCAACAGCCACAAAGACAATAAAATAATAACTGCAACGCCTAATGTATAGTAAGACGGGTATGCACTTACAAAAATGTGCTGTTTTTGCAAAATGCCATGCAGTATATACTGCAGTACAGTTATTACAACCAGTGAAAGAACTGTAATCACAATGTTTGATGGAAAAAACCTCTTCATTAAAAAGCCCTGCAACTGTTTTGGAGCCGCTCCCAATGTAATCAGCAACTGTATCTCTTCTTTACAGGATGCAATGGTCAATTGTATGAACAATGTAAAAATCAACAAAGCAAACAACAGCATTACTGCACCCGTAACCCAGCTTACGTTAACCACGGCATTCACGATCTGCCGGTATTTGCTAAAGCGTGTTTTGTCGGCATCGGTTGTAAGCCCGTTTTGTTTTAGGTAACCAACCAAGGCAGGATTGCCGGGGTCTTTTGTACGGATAACCACCCTGGATGGCTTGCCACTGGCATTGCTGCCATAATTTTTGTTGGCCCAGTCCATAAAATTTTGCGGAACCAATACCGAGGAAATGCGGTCGCTAAAACCCACAATCCTGCCCGTATAATATTGAACCGTACCGTTGGGGTTGTACATATTTATTTTAAAGGACATTGCCTTTAATAAATCGGGGGTTATTTGTGGATAGCCTTGCGAAACAGCAAATTGAAAATTGTAGATATCCAAAAACATATTGGGAATGATCATGGGAATGAAATCGCTGCCTTGCTGCCATTTCCAGTCTTTGCTATTGATGTCGATAAACTCATCGGGCACACTTTCAAAAGCAATGTCTGTATAGAAAGGGAATGTTTTGGTGTAGCTTTCAGCCGATGCCTTGAACCTTCCGGGACTAATATTGCCCACCGCATCTATAAAAGGTAGTTGGCTTAACCGTTTCAGTTCATCATCCGATAAAGTAGTGGCATTAATGGTGGCATTGTTTACCTCTTTGTTTACCACCAAAAAATTAGCGGTACTGTCTTGATTGGTTTTGCCATTTAGCAGTTCGTTATAGTTGGCCTGTATCTGCACAGCAGATAAAATAAGCAGCAAGGCAACAGATAAACCAATAACAGCCATTACAAATCTTGTACGGCCCGATGCGGTTTTGATCAGTTTTTTTAAAAGTATGTTCAGCATGTTTGGTACATCTGGCACCGCAAGTCTCAAGCTGTGATTCGCAAGTATGCATTATCTACAACCTTCAATTAACCAACTGCGGTTTGTTCTATAAATTCAGTTTACGTGTATAATTAAAGTGGTCATCATCATCCAGGTCGGTCAATACAAAAGCCGCCTTTCGTTTAGTGCATTCTTCTGCAATCAACGCTGCTGCAATGGCGGTATTTGCTTTGTCCAAATGACTGAACGGTTCGTCCATCAACAAGAATTCAAAAGGTTGAACCAGTGCACGTATAATGGCTATGCGTTGCTGCTCGCCATAGCTGCAAAGCCCTGCCCGCTGGTTAAGTATATGTGCCACGCCCAGTTTTTCGGCCATTGCATCAACCATATTGGTTTCGTAATGGGGTTGCTGCAATACACGGTTCAGTTCAATATTTTCCCTTGCAGTAAGGTTGTTAAACAGCCGCAGGTCCTGAAAAATGATGCTCAGTTGCTGTTGCCTTTTTTCTGCCAATGCACCACCTGTAACGGTCCTTATATCCTGATCGTTCCATAACACATTGCCCAAGTAGTCAAAACGTAGTTTGTATAGTATATGTGTAAGCGTTGTTTTACCGGTACCGCTTGGGGCTTTTATCTTGATCCATTCCCCTGGCTTAAGTGTTTGTTGCGTATTCCAAATATCCGAAGGGCGTTGTTGCAGTTTATCTTTTAGCGGAATGGGAACAACATTGTGGAGCGTTATCTGCATAGCGTAATTTGTACACAATCGAAAATAAGCATTTATAAAGAAAGCCCCCGGTGTATTGCGGGGGCTTGTATGTTTTATTCAGGGCAGTTGTTATTTGCCGGAAGGTATCGCTTCATCCATAGGCGGCGCAGGCAACTGGTTGTACTGTGCCATCCTGTTCTTTTGTTCTTCTTTAACAATGGTATATATGTTGGTCACCATATTCATGATGCTCACCAGGCTGTTTTGTTTGCCATCTGCCATTCTCAGTTCAGCTTCACTTTTTAAAGTGCTGCCGCTAAAATTGTCAACAGTTAGGAACATATCTTTAAATGTGCTGTTTACAATAGACAGTACTTTGGTACTCGTAGCATCTTTTATGCTTGGCATGGTGCCTTTCAAAATACTATTGATGTCAACAAATGCTGCTGTTGCTTTTCCTTTCATTTTATCCAATACATCGGTAGCAATATTGGCCTTGCCGGTACCTGCTATATATGCGGCATAAGTAAGGGAGTCGCTTGCCAGTGCAAAATTTTTGTCATCCACATGCAAATACAGGTTTGCTATTTTAAGCAATGGGCCGGCAGCATAGCTGTTGCCATCTTTTACAACGGCACCACCTTCTACAGCTTTGTCCATTAATTTGCTAAAGGCAACTTTGTCGCCAATGCTTGCAGTCAATACCATTTTGGCCATTGGTTGTTCGCTGGTAGCATTATAGATTGAACCATCGGGCATAGGTATGGCCCTTGTTTGTTGGCCAATGCTGAAATCGCCCACCACTACATTGATTTCGCCTTTCAGTGCTTTAAAAATATCGGCACTGGTTAGGCCCTGTCTGCTTAAAAAGCCATCTATCATTCCACTAACTTCCAGCTCTTTCAACATGCCATTAAACAGCTCGGGATTAAAGGATGCCAGCATTGCACCATTGATATTTTGTGAAGGGAATTTTTCAATAGCACTGATGTTGACTGTAGGGCCTGCATATTTCTTCAATATGCTGCTTAGCATCGGGTTGGCATAAGTAGTACCTTTTGCAACAATTTTACCGTCTTCAAAGTTGAATGTTGTGGTGCTGTAATTGTCTTTCAGCAATTCTTGCAGTTTCGGCAGGTTAAGCGGTGTGGCACTTAAAGCAGCCAAGGCTCCGGCTGATGTGCTGAACATGTAGCCATCGGCAGATTCTTTAAACATATTGTTGAACGGCTCCAAAGAAGCAACGCTTTCGCTTTCCTTTTGAGTAAAATAGCGGTCCACTTCTTTTTTCATATCAGCCTCAATGCTGCTGTTGTCCACTATTTTATAGTTGCCCAAAGAATCGAACTCCATTCTTGAATTTGCCTGGTACATTGAAACCATGATTACCTCTTTGTTCCAAGCAAGTATATTGTTGTTTTCATTAATAATATAGGAGTAGCCATTGCCCTTGGCGATGGTTTTTTCTTTCAGCTTCTTTTGTTTTTTGGCATAGGCCTCAAATTTTGATTCGTCTTTTAAAGTGCCCAAAAAGTTAACCACGTTGGTCTGTCCTTTTTGCATGGATCCTTTTTGCACCACAAAAAGAAAAAAGTTGTCTTCTAAACTAACACCGCTGTTTTTAAAGTCTTCCCATTCTTGTTTGTCGGCTGTTTTTAAAGTATCGCCATTGTTCTGTACTTTTTTTACAAAAGAGTCAATACTAAGGTTGCCCTTTTTCATTTTGTCTTCCAACGATTTTGGATTGACCACAAATGTTACGGTGGCATCTTTAGGGATGTACTTGGCTTCTTTGGGCGATTTTTTACCACAAGAAGAAAGGATAACCATTACCGCCAGCAGCGATAATAGGGAGCGTAGGTTTTTATGCATTGTTTCTGGTTTTGTGTTGCGAAAGTAAAACATTGTAGTCATGCATTATATGAACTGTTCAACAATTATTACCGTTGGTGTAATAGTGACGGGGCTTTGTCCTTTTCCAAAGAAAAAGGGTACATATTTAAATATGTACCCTTTTTTATGTAATGTTTTGTTTATGCCTCTTCCGATAAAATGCCGTATGCACTCATTTTATTGTACAGCGTCTTCCGGTCTATATTCAGCATTTTAGCTGCCTTGCTTTTATTGAACTGTACTTTTTGCAAAGTGCCCATGATCAGTTCATATTCTGCATTCAGTGCCACTTTTTTAATATCGAGGTTATCGGTATTTATTTTAGGGGCCGTATACAGCTTGGCTTCGGTAACGGTTCCATCTTCGTTTGGGTTGAATTTCCGGTAATGGATAATCTCCTGTGGCAGGGCACTCAGTTCCACAACATTTCCGGACGATAGCAGGGCGGATCTTTTTACCACATTGTTCAGTTCACGCAAATTGCCCGGCCAGTTGTATTGCATGAATGCTTCCACCACATCTGGCGTAAACGCTTCCATTTCTTTGCCCAACTCAAGGGATGCCTTTTGCAAAAAGAATTCTGCAAACTGCATCACATCTTCTTTGCGATCACGCAGGGGGGCAATGGTTATCCCAAATTCGTTGAAACGGTAATACAGGTCTTCCCTGAATTTTCCCTTGGCCACAACTTCGTCCAACTTTTCGTTGCTGGCCACAATTATCCTAACATCAATACCTACTTCTTTTTCGCTGCCCACTTTTTTTACTTTCCTTTCCTGCACCACACGCAACAACGATACCTGAACATCATAAGGCAGGTTAGCTATCTCGTCCAAAAAAATGGTACCTCCATTTGCCAGTTCAAACGAACCTGTCTTATTGGCAATGGCACCTGTAAAAGATCCTTTTTCGTGCCCGAACAATTCGCTTGCTGCCAATTCTTTTGAAAGGGCCCCACAGTCCACCGCTATAAATGGTTGGCCCGACCTCTTGCTTTTTTCATGGATACGTAGTGCAACGGATTCTTTACCTGTACCGCTTTCGCCATGAATGATGACGCTGTAGTTGGTTTGTGCCACCAAATCAATTTGGCGGTACATTTCGGTAGCCGCTTTGCTTTTGGCATCAATATATTGCGGGTTGGAGCTTTTGTCGGTTTTCTTGGTCTTTGTTACCGAAGCTGTATTATTTGCAATATTGGGTTCTTCTTCTTTTGCTGCCAGTGCCTTCTTAATGGTAAGCAGTATCTCTTCTGGCAACAGGGGCTTGGTCACATAATCAAATGCACCGTTTTTCATTACATCTACCGCCACTTTTACATCGCTGTAGCCTGTTATAAAAATAAGCCTTGTATTGCTACCACCCTGGTTAATGTGCTCCAGTATTTGCTTGCCATCCATATCGCCCAAACGGTAGTCGCATAATACAACAGCAGGCTTTTCTGCATCCAGCAAGGCAATTCCTTTATTGCCCGTGTTCGCCGAAAAAACCTCATACCCATTTTTGGTAAGGAAACGATTCAGCAAGGCAGCCGTATCCATATCGTCTTCAATAATCAATATTTTGGCCATACATGAAAAGTTTGATGTTTAAGGTTTGCTACGAAACCTGCTGTACAATATCCAATATCTGTTTGCGGGTAAAGGGTTTGCTTAAAAAAACATCGGCCCCCTTTTCAATTGCTTTTTTCCTGTCTTCCACGGTGTCGTAGGCACTCATCATAATGATATTGGTAAGTGGTGATTTCTTTTTGAATGACTCAATCTTTTGGATCCCGTTTCCATCGGGCAGGTTCATGTCCAAGAAAACAATGGAAGGCTTTACTTCCTCAATTCTATTTTCCGCATCATTCAGTGTTTGCACGAATGCACTGTCAATTTCCTGGGACCTTAAAAGTGATTTCAGCAACAGGCAGATGTCGATTTCATCATCTACTATTAAAACTTGCTTGCTCATAGCCACGGCTTAAATTTTGTATAAATATACTACTATTCATTTTTCAACATTGTCTTTTACACATGTTAGCAACGAATGTAACGGGTTGGGTACCGAAACTGCGTTGATGAACACAATAGTTTGTATCGTATGTCTTTGGCAACCATTATTGGCTGCCGGCTTATTGTTAACATGCACCGCAGTTATTATGCGTGCTTTGCTTTGGCAGCCTTGTCCTTTACATCGTCTGCTGCTTCTTTAACAGAAGAGAGGATGCTGCTTTTTAACTGTTGTAGGGATGTAAGTCCTTCTTCAATTTTTTCCATTACATCATCTTTTGCATTTGCCCCCTTTTTTGCCAGGCGTTTACGGAGCTTGCTGCCTTTTTCCGGAGCCAGCAACAAACCAGCTACCGCACCTGCTGCCACACCGGCCAATGCCGCTATCAGTATTTTACTATTGTTTCCCATGTTATTTGTTTTTAAATGTGAAAAATGGTTGTTTAAACTTTATCGCCCCTGATTAAACGAAGCAATACCGCTACAATTGCAAGTACAAGCAAGGCGTGTATAATGCCGCCTGCACTATATGCAAAGAAGCCAATTGCCCATCCTATAATTAAAATGATTGCGATTAGGTAAAGGAGATTGCTCATAACTTTTGTTTTAATTATCCTACCTAATTAAAAAACTATGCCCCATTTTCAATTTGCCCCAAAAAGAGCCTTTGCAATTGTAATTGATGCGTTTACTTAATTTTAAATCGTTGTTTATAGGTGTCACCCTTAAAAAAACACCTCACTTTGTGGAAGAAGTTCCACAGTAGTTGTGTGTTTTAATGAGATATGCACATACTATAACCATTTGTACGATGGTACAATTAATGTATTGAAAGCACCACAACTTGTATATATGAACCCTTCTCGCAACTTTTCTTTTTTATTGAACCCTTCTTTTTCGGGCAGGTTAAAAACCGGGATTTTTTTGGCGTTGATTGTATTGATTACGAGCTGTGTACTAACATTTGGCACTTTTAACAGGACCATTATTGAAACCAATAGCATTAACCACAGCTTTGAGGTGAAAGTAAACATTGAGGAACTGTTTTCCTATGTAAAGGATGCGGGCAGGGGTGTAAGCGGTTTCCTTCTTTCCAACGATTCTTCTTATTTGCATAACTACAGGTTGGGCATCAAAAAAACCGATAGTACCTATGTACGTTTAAAAGAGCTGACAAAGGACAACCCCATTCAGCAGCAAGGTTTAAAGAACCTGAACATTGCACTTATAAACAGGTTTGCAAGTCTTGACTCGATGATATTGACCCATAACAAAGTTGCCCCTTCGGTTACCAAACAAATTTTTGACAGAAGCAAGGAAACCATGCAGGCGGTGGAGAGGAGCATTGAGAAAATACGGAAGGAAGAAAACTTTTTATTGAATGCGAGGTACACACAATCCAACAGCTATTTACAGCAGTCAAAAATTGTATTCGTCATTTTCATGCTGGTGGCCATATTGATTATTGCCATCTGTTTTTATTTGCTTACACGCTCTTTGGGCATTATCCAGGAAAAGGAAAAAACATACCGCAACATATTCGAATACAGTAAAGAACTGTTATGCTTGTGCAATACCAACCTGGACGTGCTCGAAGCCAACCCGACCCTGATTGAAACATTTGGTGTTACCTCTAATGAAGAGTTGAACCTGAAACCGTTTTTTTCAAATGCCCGTGATGCGGAAGAAATACATCAGTGCATACTAAAAGGAGAAGATGTTTTAAGAAAGGAACTATTTTTCAAAGGCACCGACGGTGTGTTGCATATTTGCCTGTGCAGCTTTATTCTGATTGACCCTGTTAAAAAAATGTACAGCGTAATGCTAAAGGATATAACCGAGCGGGTACGTTTGCAGCAGGAGCATGAAGCAATGGAACGCTTTGCCAATATTGGCAAGGTAAGCAGGATGCTGGCCCATGAAGTAAGGAACCCGCTTACCAATATAAACCTTGCCCTAGAAGGTATAAGGGATGAGAACAAGGATGAAACCTTGACTGATTATTTTAGCATTGTTGAAAGGAATTCCAAACGCATCAGCACGTTGATTACTGCATTGCTCAACTCCACAAAACCCAATATACTGGAGCACAGCAGCGTAAATGTTGCAGAGTTGCTGAACGAGACCCTCTTGCTTGCAAAAGACCGGATTGACCTGAATGCAATAACTATTAAGCAGCATATTGCCACCAATATTCCCAACATACAGGCAGACAAGGAAAAGCTAAGCATTGCTTTGTTGAACCCCATCATCAATGCAATTGAGGTATTGCCCAAGCAGGATGGCGTATTGCAGATTGAAGCTTTTGTTGACAGTAACAAATACCTACACATTCAGATCATTGACAACGGCGAGGGCATGGACGAAGAAACAAAGGCAAATATTTTTCACCCCTTCTATACAAAAAAATCCGGTGGCACTGGTTTGGGTCTGGCTTCCACACAAAACATCATCCTGTTGCATAAAGGAAAAATCACCGTTAAAAGCACATTGGGCAAAGGCACTATTTTTACGATACAGCTGCCCCTTGAATAGAATTACACAATATGTTCTACAAGGTGTAGAACGGATGCAACAAATAATCCATAACTGTTTTGCATTTTACCATTAAAACGATGTTGGCATAGAATTTTCATTAACAGGTTAAACAAACAATCGGTTATGAAAAAAGTTATCCTAGCAGCAGCAACGCTTTTTTGCATGGGTGCAGTAGTGGCCCAAAAGAAAACAAATGATGTTCATTTTGGCTTGAGGGCAGGTGCCAATTTTGCAAACATCATTAAAGATGGTGACAATAATTTTTCCACCGAAATAAAGCCAGGCTTTAATGCAGCAGCCTTTCTTGAAATCCCTATTGTAAATGGGTTCAGCGTACAGCCCGAGATACAGTTCTCGCAAAAAGGTTATAAGGCCACAGGTAGTGTATTAGGCACTCCATACGATTATCGCGTTACCACTAATTATGTGGAAGTGCCATTGCTAGCCAAGTTGAGTCCCACACCTTCTTTTGGTATCGTGGTGGGCCCGCAGTTTTCTTTTCTGACTTCTACCAATACAAAATTCAAAACAAACAATTCTGTTTATGAAAACACTGTTAATCAGGATAACGACAATCTACGTAAAAATATATTGGGTGGTGTACTGGGTATTGAGGTAGCTTCTGGCGGTGCAGTGTTTTCTTTAAGGTATAGTCTGGACTTTCAAACTAATAATGGCGATGGTACCAGCAGCACGCCCAAATACAAGAACCAAGTGCTGGGTGTAAGTGTTGGTATCCGGTTATAAAAACAAACAAGTGACTTCCTCACAAGCGTGAGTTTTCATATACGGTTTAAGGGTTAAAACGTTCCGTCCTCTACGGAACGTTTTTCATTTGGTAAAATGAAAAAGCATCGGGTATGTAGCTATTATTTTATGATGGCCGCATAAATAGCCTCTTGAATATTTGGCCTAACATTCAATTGCCCCAGCTTATTGTTGTTCCTTGTAGGTGTAACCCGGTTGGAGAGGAAAATATAAATGAGCTCTTCTTTTGGATCGACCCAAACACAGATACCCGTAAACCCAGTGTGGCCAAATGTTTCAGCCGAAACAGACCTAGAAGGATAAGGCTCTTTACGGGTTGCATTGTCTTTTTCGGGTTTGTCAAAACCAAGGCCCCTGCGGCTAACATCGCTATTGTAAGCTGTGAACTTTTCTATGGTTTCTTTTTTTAGGAATGTGGTGCCATTCATTGTTCCGCCATTCAAAAGCATTTGGTACAGTTGGGCCAAATCGTATGCATTGCTAAACAGACCGGCATGCCCGGCAACACCGCCAAACATGGCTGCACCTTCATCATGCACATCGCCATGTATCAATTGTTGGCGAAAATGTTTTTCCAGCTCTGTTGGCACAATGCTGTTTAATGTATAATGTTCACGGGGCTTAAACGTGGTACTCATCATTTGCAAAGGCAGGTAAAAAGTTTCCCTTGCATAATCATTCAATGGCTTGCCACTTACCGCTTCCACTATCTTTCCCAGAAAAATAAAGTCATTATCACTATACACATATTTATTGGGTGCAGTTAGTTTGCTGGTCAATATCCTTTTGTACAGGGTATCTTCCCAATCATTTCTTACATATAGGTTTTCGGCAGAACGGAACTGGTGATTGGCATCCTCTGTCCTGGAAAAAATAGTCCACTTTGGCTCTCCGCTCACGGTATCAATTGCTTCCCTGTAAAAAGGGATAAAAGGATTAAGACCGGCTTGATGCAATAAAATATCCTTTAACTTCAACGGAGCCTTATCGGTGCCTTTTGTCCAGGGCAAATAATCTCCCAATGTTTTTTCCAAGTCCACTTTTCCTTCTTCATACAGTTTCATGATGCTCACTGTAGTAGCCGAAATTTTGGTTACCGAAGCAAGGTCGTACACCATATCTGTTGTTACAGCTTCCTTGTTATCGTAGTTGGTATAGCCAAATGCCTTGTTATAAGCAACCTTGCCGTTTTTGGCAACCAGTACCACGCAACCTGGCGTTGCACCTTTTGCAATAGCATTGTTTGCTATGGTATCAATAGCGGCCAGCTTTTCGCTGCTCAAGCCCACTTTTTCGGGTGGTGTATACGGCATGTAGGCATTTACTGTTATGCCTGCACCAAATTTTAGATTGTCGCAAACGGTAACTGGCAGTTTGCCTTTGGCCGAAATTTTTCCCTGCAACAGTTCAGATGCTGCAAGCTGTGTCAGGTTATCGTCTTCGTAACAGGCCACCAGGTTTTTTGCATTGCAGAAATTTTTGATTGCATAAGGATTGCCAAATGCAAAAATGATGGCGTTGTCTTTTTCTTGCAGGTTCTGCAAAAGGGCAACAGCATCTTTGCTCAAACCATAATTATTGGCAGGGCGACGGCTATAGTTGCTTACACCAACAATTATTTTTCTGTACTTACGCTTTAGCTGTTTAATCAGTTTAGGCAAAGCGGTTGAGTCTTTGTAGTCCATCAGAAAAACCTTGGCATTATATGTTTCTTTCACTTCTGCAGCAAAGGCATTCATTTGGTTGATGCCGATACCTACAAATGCCACTTTCTTTTTGCTTTGTAAAGGCAATAATTCCGGGTTCTGCAAACGAAGCAAAGTCAGGGCTTCCTTGCTTAGACGTTGGCGTATGCTATTAGTAGCTGCATTGATATCGGCCGTAATATTTTCCAGCTTTATCGGCTCCAGTTTATTAAGGCCAAGATGGTACTTGCTCAGCAATACTTTCATCACTTTGGCATTGATGTCATCCCATGTCAGTTTTCCGGCAGCAATGGCATCCAGTATTTTTTGAATGCTCAGCGGCACATCGCCAGGCAGGCATAACATATCATTGCCTGCAATCAGGCTCTGCACCGAAGCCTCTCCGCTTGGATAGAATTTTGAAACCCCTTTCATCTCCAAAGCATCTGTAAATGTCAATCCTTTATAACCTAATTCGTTTCTCAACAGGCCAGTTACATTTTTGGGCGATAGGGATGTGGCCTGGTTGGCGGTATTGTCAATGGATGGTATATACAGGTGTGCAATCATCATGCTGCCAACACCTGCTTTAATCAGCTCACGAAAAGGGTACAGCTCCAGGCTGTCCAATTGTTCACGCGATTTGTTGATAACGGGCAAATCCAAATGACTGTCAACAGCCACATCGCCATGCCCGGGAAAATGTTTGGCACAGGCCATCACATTTACATCCTGCATGCCCTTCATGTATTCAATGCCATACAGGGCCACTTTGTATTTATCCTCGCCAAAGCTCCTGTCGTTAATTACCGGATTGTCCGGGTTATTGTTGATGTCAATATCCGGTGCATAGTTTACCTGTATGCCAATGCGTTTGCATTGTTCGCCCACGGCTTTGCCAAATTCATATACAAGTTTGGCATCGGGTACGGCACCCATCATTAACTGCCGCGGAAAATTGATGACGCTGTCCAAACGCATGCCCAAGCCCCACTCACCATCAATGCAAATCATTAAAGGCGTTTTGGCTATGCCCTGGTAAAAATTGGTAAGCGTGGCCTGCCTTACTGGCCCGCCTTGAAAAAAACAGAGCCCGCCAACATCGTATTTTGTAATAAGGTCCGTTACTTCTTTTACATGCTTCTCGCCTAGGTTGCTATGGGCACGTATAATCATCAACTGTGCAATTTTCTGTTCGTTGCTCAGCGTGTTAAAGACACTGTCGGCCCAATGTTTGGCAGCGGGAGTGGGCTGCAAAAATTTCTGTGCAGCTACCTGTTGCGATAAAAACAGGGCGAACAATAAAATACACGGGATTGTTTTTTTCATATTCAATGCTTGAAGTGCCACAAGTTAGCAAAATGCCGCAAAAAAATAATTGTTTTTGCGGGTTTTGGATGAATGCCCACGCTATCATCTACAAAAAAGCCACTCGCTACTAACGAATGGCTTTATCAATATACTTTCAAAAAATTAGGCTTCTTCCGAAGTTGTTTCTTCCTCTTCTGCCGCTTCTGTTATTTTCAGTTCCACATCATTGGCTTTTAGGATCGCGTACCATTTAACCATTTTTTTGCGGTCGCTATCGTACACTTTTTCAAAATCCATGGTAGGGAAAACTTTCTGGAAATAGGCTTTTACTGCTTTTGCATCTTTCTCGCTAGGCACGGCCTCGCTGCTGTTTTTCATTGCCTGAAAAACTTCTACAAGGTTCACGTTCTCACGTTGCGTGTACACTTCAATACTTTCCAAATGGGAAAAGTTATGTACGCGGCTGCTTACAAACTTGGTGGTTTGGTCTTCCAGGCTACGTACAATAGCACCATCTGTTTTACTGCCCACCAGCTCGAACAAGCCAGCCAAACCCGTTACTGATATTAATTTACTGTATTCCATTTTACATTTTTAGAGGACTGCAAATATAGGTTTCGTTACCAAATAGAACAATGAAACTTATGGGGTGCGTTTTTTATTTTTTTGGATGGATGGCTATGAAAAGACGGATGTTTTTATAACCTTTAGCCTATTATTGTTGCACAACCCAAAAACAGATACAACATGAATTACAAAAGTGCCATTAGCTGGTTCGAAATTCCGGCTGCAGACCTGGACAGGGCCGCAAAGTTTTACGAAACCCTGTTCGGGATACAGTTGATACCCATGGATATGCCAAACATTAAAATGCGGATGTTCCCCCTGGCCGATATGATGAATGATATTGGTGGTGCAATTGTGGACAGTGGCGGTTTTCATAAGCCGTCGGGAACAGATGGGGTGCTTATTTACCTGAATGGCAACCCAGACGTGCAAATGGTGCTTGACAAGGTAGAAGCTGCAGGAGGCAAAATATTTTTACCTAAAACAGAGATTGGTCCCGAGTTCGGTTTCATGGCCATTATTATTGATACCGAAGGCAACAGGATTGGCCTGCACTCCATACCCCAATAAGTGTGCACATGAAAAAATATACCGTAGCCACAATGGTTTTGCTGTTGGTTTCTTTTGTACAGTTGGATGCCTTTAAACAGTTGCATGGTTTGCAAGGTGTTTGGAAAATGCAGACCAAACGTGGCGGTTTGTACGAGGAGTGGAATATAGTGAATGATAAATACCTGCAGAGCCGTGGTTATTTTATTAAAGGCTCCGATACAGTGGTTAATGAACGGGTGGCCCTGCAAAACAAAGCGGATGGAATTTACTATACCTCTACTGTAGAGAACCAGAACAACAGGCAGCCCATTGCTTTTAAGCTTACCACTGCCACCAATAATACGTTTGTATTTGAAAACCGGGAACATGATTTTCCCAAACGCATCGTGTACAGGCTCATCAACAAAGACTCCATACATGCTTTTATTGATGATGGCAGTGACAGTTCGAAAAAGAGAAGCAATTTTTATTACACAAGGGTTCACTAAACAAATTTCATGCAATCGCAAGCAACTACAGTAGAGGCATATTTAGCAGAACTTCCTGATGACAGGCGGGAAGCGATAGAGAAGCTACGCAAACAGTTCAAGAAAAACCTGCCCAAAGGTTTTGAAGAGTGTATGGGTTATGGAATGATAGGTTATGTAGTACCGCATAGTTTATACCCTGCAGGCTATCATTGTAATCCAAAGCTTCCGTTGCCATTCATCAATATTGCATCACAAAAAAACTTTATCGCAGTTTATCATATGGGCATTTATGCAAACCCCCAATTGCTGCAATGGTTTACAGATGCGTATGCAAAACAGGCCACCACCAAATTGGATATGGGCAAATCATGCATCCGTTTTAAAAAGCCAGACCAAATTCCATTTAAGCTTTTTGGCGAACTGGCAGCCCAAATAACGGTTCAGCAATGGATTGATTGTATTGAAAGCGTATTAAAGAAAAGACAATAGTGCCAACAAAAAGAGCAGGTTTAAAACCTGCTCTTTTTTAGATGGACAACCTTTTTATTTGGCCCTGGTAAACTTCATTTCCATCATTTTCATTTCCTTACCGTCCTTGCCATTGGGCCCGTACATTTCCATACTTTGTGTATTGTCGTCTATTACTTTAAACACTTCTTTCATTTCGCAATCCTTACCAGATGTAGGGTCCACGAATATGCCTTTTAAGGTTACAGACTTGGTGGCAGCATCCCATGCTCCTTCCATTTTAATAATGCCGCTTCCCATATTGTCTATCCAGCTACTAACAAATAGTTTTTTGGCATTGTCATAACCCAATGTTCCGTGCCCTTCAAAAGGCATACCCATCATGGTACTAGTATGTACGCTCTCCTGGTACAAGCCATTCAGCACCATTTTGTTCACGCTTTTACCGGTACTTTTTACTGGTGGTGCATCGGGCGACATCCAACTGCTTATATCAGAGTTCCATGTACCGCTCCAGGAAGCAATCATTTTATGCACTTCTCCCGGTGTCATGTAAGCTTGCCAATTCTTCATGGCAGTTACTGAATCCACAGGCACAAATGCAGTTTCTTTTTTGGCCGTGTCTTTAGATGTTTCTTTGGTTGTGTTGGGTGCATTGTTGCAGGATGCAAACAGAATAATGCCGGCAATCAGAACGTTAATCCGTTTCATAATCAGGTTTTGTTTTTGGTGAACAAGCAAGGTACAACCCTGTTGCTACAACTGCAAGCAGAAAAATAGCAAGCAGCGGCCCGATTTGAAAAACAGGCTACCAAGCAGTAAATGGCCTGCCACTTTAATCGTTATATTTATGTAGTTCCAACAAAGTTGTATAACAAATTGGCAATAACCTACCCTAACACTTACACCATGCAGTCGCACAAATTCACCAGCCCATTCTACATTTTCTTTCTGGTGCTTCCTACGGGTATCAGCAATGGTTTTGTTACGGTGGCATTGCCCTTTCTGCTTACCAAAAACGGTTTCTCTGTTGCCGCCACTGCGGGTGTGATTGCATGGGGGCTTTCAGCCAATCTTTGGCGTTTTGTGTGGGGGCCAATAATAGATATATCGCTTAGTTTGCGTAAGTGGTTCTGGATTGGGTTGCTTGCATCTACCGCTTCGTTGCTATTGCTGTGCTGTATTCCCTTTACGCTTCAAGACAAGCCATTGCTGTCGCTTATTGTTTTTGTATCGCAGGTAGCAGCCACGCTTATACTATTGCCCGTTAATGGGTTTATGGCCAAAAGCATACAGGAAAAAGACAAAGGCAAGGCTTCTGGCTTTTACCAGGCCGGCAATTTAGCCGGCACAGGGTTGGGTGGGGGCATCGGGTTATGGCTTGCCACGCATTACAGCATAGCTATGGCAGGCATTGTATTATGTGGAGTTTCCTTATTGGTTGCCTTGGTTGTTCTGTTGATAAAAGACATTGCATGCAACAAGGAAAGCACCATACTGCACCAGGTAACAGCAATGGGCATAGACCTGCTTGCAATGGTTAAAGTACCCGTAGCACTATTTGTAATTGTTTTGATATTGATGCCAATTGGTACCGGGGCCATGGCCAATTTATGGTCGGCCGTTGCAGGTGACTGGAAAGCAGATGCCGATACCGTTGTGTTGGTAACCGGGTTATTAAGTGGGCTGATTAGCGCAGTGGGCTGTGTTGCCGGTGGTTATATTGCAGACCGTTGGGGTGTATGGGTAGCTTATCTTGGCAGTGGTGCCACCTGTGCATTGGTAACTATTTTAATGGCGGCCATGCCTTACCAACCTATTGTATATACTGTTGGTGTGCTGGCTTATGCATTTACCATGGGGCTTATTTATGCAGCGTTTACAGCTGTTATACTGTATGCAATAGGCCAAAGACATGTGGCAACAAAATTTTCCTTGCTGGCATCTTTGGGTAACCTGCCCGTTGTTTACATGACGGCCTTTAATGGTTGGGTGCACGATAAGTACAACAGTAAGTATATGCTAATAGCCGAGGCTGCCATGGGCATTCTGTTTGTGCTCATTTTCTTTGTAGCATTAAAACACATGAAGCGTAAGAACCTGGTACCTGCAGTAGTAGCGTAATTATGTAATAAATAAAAAAGCCTTGCGGTGCAAGGCTTTTTTATTGTATCACTAGTAAACTAAAGGTTGTTCTTTTCCATAAATTTCATCAGTTCCAACCTGGCATTTTTTGAAACACGTTTGTGCATAAAGCTGCTCCAGCCCAACACCAGCCCAATAAGCCCCAATGCCTGCCGGCACCAGCGGTAGTAGTTGAAGCCATCGGAATGTTCAATGATTACGCCATCCTTCATACGCATATAAGCCCTGCATTTGTTTACTACACGGCGGTTGGTTTTGCTGAACAGATAGGAGGCTGTCCAATCGCAGGTATAATACTCCCCGTCATCCGTTTTGATATTATCAAAAGTCAGCGAAAAATCCTTTGCCCTGGTGCATAGCATTTGCCACATGGCCTTGGTTTCGTTGGCCCTTAACAAACCAAATACTGGGTCGCTAAACGGAATGTCATCGGCATAGCAACTGTTCATGGTGGCATAGTCTTTTTGTTGGAATGCCGTATAGAATTTTTGTATGGTAAGCGTATTATTGTCCATCGTTATCGGTGTTATTTAGTTTGTTTTTTAACAAGGCTTCTATCCTGTCTGCCAAATCATTGATGGACTCGCCTTCAATAACCGGCAATTGCTGTATGGCTTCCTGCAAGGTAGATATGGCCACATTAATGAAGCCAATATTCTTTTGCAGCTGGTTCAAGTCGCCAGTGTTCCAGTATCCACCTTCGTCTTCCACTTCAATGGTTTCAAAATATTTGTTGCCTAAATATTTAAACAGCTTTACAATGGCCACATGAACATCGGCCCCTGCAAATTGTGTTTTGGTAAAGGCCCAATACAGCATTTCGTGTTCGGATGTGTATTCGTCAAAACTTACATTGGCTATAGTCGATGTTCTGCCATTGGGCAAAAAAGTAAGCCATACGGGCTCGCAATTGGGGTTGGGCGAAAACAACAGCCCTGCAATATCGCTTTCTTTATAACGCAACTTGCTTTGTGCAAAAGCCGTAAAGGAATTGATGAGGGGTTCATTGATTATATTGAATTTCCACTCCATGCTCTTGCAAATGTCTGTTACTTCCTCCACCAGCGGCTTCAACAAGGCAGCATCTTTCAATGTAAAACTGTAATGAATGGTTACGCCCATAACTAGTGGTTTAACTAAGGCTTTCGCTTTCTAGCTCCTTCAACACATTATCAATCCTAGCTTTCAGGTCGTCGTAATGCGTAAAGCCCCTTGCCAGTAAATAAAACTTGCTTTCGCCTGTTTGCAGAAACACACAGGGAAAACCGGTTACTTGCAACTGCTTGCATAAAGCAAATTCATAATAGGCTTTCTCTTTGTATTCCTCGCTTTTCAGTTTTTCGTAAAATGCTTCTGGTTGAATGCTGTATTTTTCCAATAATTGCCTATATGCTTCATCATCCGTCAGGTCACGTCCTTCAAAATGCAGGGCATATTGTAAGTCGCTTGCAAACTCCACTTGCCTTTCGGGATAGTACTCTTTAAAGATACACAACGCAATGGCCGGCTTTTCGCTATTGGGAAACCAGTCACTCAAATCGGGGTTGTTGATATGCCACAAATAGTCCGGCCCAAATTGAATGCCGCTGTACTCCTCAACAGTGGTATAGGCTTTTTGAATATAGGCCGCAGTGGTGCCAATATGTGTGGGCTTTTCTGGCAGCACCATTCCGCCACTTAATACTTCAATAGCCAACTGGTCTTTGTATGCTTCTGCTATTTTTTTTATAACAGGGCTAAATCCATAGCACCAGCCACAATAGGCATCATAACAATAAAACAAAGTAGGATTCATGCAGCGAAGATAAAACGAAGAAACCGAACAGGTACAACACGAATGGTAAGCCAATGGCTTACTTTCAGCCATTGCCCATCAACCCGTTGACCACATTCAAGCAAAAAACAGTACTTACAAACTTTCTTTTACTTTTGTTGCCGCAACGATTGAACATTAAACTTGAACCTTTTAAATTAATTTGATATGCCAGGTTTTGAATTTTGGGGTGCCGAAGAAAAGAAAGAAGTAAACGATGTACTGGAAACAGGGATACTGATGCGTTACGGGTTTGACGGCCCACGTAAGGGTATCTGGAAATCTGTTGAACTGGAAAAGGAAATATGCAACACATTCGGTAGCAAATATGCACAGCTTACCAGTAGCGGCACGGCTGCACTAACCACTGCAATGGCCGCTTTGAACATCGGTGTGGGCGATGAGGTAATTATGCCTGCATTTACTTTTGTGGCAAGTTTTGAAGCAGTACTAAGTACCGGTGCCATTCCTGTACTGGTAGATGTGGATGAGACTTTGACCCTGAACCCGGAAGCGGTGAAAAACGCCCTTACGCCAAAAACAAAATGCATTATGCCCGTGCACATGTGCGGTAGCATGGCAGATCTGGATGCTTTAAAAACAATTTGCGACGAAAACGATTTGATACTATTGGAAGATGCCTGCCAAAGCATTGGTGCCACTTACAAAGGCAAGGCTTTGGGTACTATTGGACATGCTGGTACTTTTAGCTTCGACTTTGTAAAAACAATTACCTGTGCCGAAGGTGGTGTAGTAATGACCAACAACGAAGAAATGTACATAAAATGCGATGGCTATACCGATCATGGTCACGACCATAAAGGCGTTGACAGGGGAGCAGACCTTCATCCATTTTTGGGTTACAATTTCAGGATAAGCGAACTGCATGCTGCCGTTGGCCTGGCACAAATTAGAAAGCTGGATACCTTTCTTGCCATACAAAAGAAAACACACGCACAGCTAAAAGATATTTTGTCGCAAGTACCAGAAGTTTCCTTTAGGCAGATACCCGATGAAAATGGTGATAGCTGCACATTCCTGAGCTGGTTTTTACCAACAGAAGAACTCACCAAGGCCTTTGTTGCAGAAATGAAGGCACAAGGTATTTTGGCTGGTAACTTTTACTGGTATGCCAATAACTGGCATTACATTAAACAATGGCAGCACTTAAAAGAAATAAAGGCTTTGCACAATTTGAACGAAGAACAAAAAGTGGCCCTTAGCCTGTTGCAGACGCAGGATTTTAGTGCAAGCGATGCCATTATGAGCCGCTGCATATCAACCGCTATCAGCCTGGTTTGGACAGAGGAGCAAATAAAAGACAAGGGCAATAAAATGGTTGCTGCAATTAGAAAGGTGCTGAGCGAAGCAAGTGTTGCTGTATAAATCAGTAATAACTCAATCATAAAAGAAACGGTCAAACATTTTATTGTTTGACCGTTTCTTTTATCCGATAGCTCAGTTATTGGTTTTGCCTTCCATCCTATCTGTATACGCCACACTACCTAACCTAAATTTTAAAGGCACCCTCGTAAGCTTTTCAAACTGCAGTTCCTTTTTACAAAAGAAGCCCAGTTTGGTGGTATAATAATTTGCAGGCAAGGGCTGCAAACGCAATGGCACGGTTTTTAAACTGTCAGGAATATTTTGTTTAACCCTGATGCTGTCTTTTCCTTGCTGTGCATGGCTTACCAGCGAAAGCAATAGGAATAAATTAACAAACAAACAAATTAGTTTCAATGCTTTACTGCTTTAGATTGTATGTAAATTTACGGCGTTAATTAAACTGTGGATTTTTTTATACAGTATGCTTAACAAAACCGATTGATTGGAATTATTACGCTAGCTGATTACAAAATTTTATTTTTAGTTTTTACAATGAGTTTAAGTCAATCATTACAACAGAAACTTTTACAGAAACTTTCGCCCCAGCAAATTCAACTCATGAAACTGCTGCAGGTACCTACTGCCAATTTGGAAGAACGCATAAAAGAAGAACTGGAAGAGAACCCCGCATTGGAACAGGAAGCAGAAGGACAGGAGGATGAATTTAGCGATAACATAAAGGACGAATTTGAAAGTAGCGACGATGAACCATTGGATGGCAGCGAAGACGAGTACGAGAATATAGACATTAGCGAATATGTGAACGATGGCGATGACGAAATTGGCGATTACCGGATGAAGGATGACAATTATCCCGAATCGGACGATGGTAAAGTGATACCCATAAAAAACGAGGCAAGCTTTTACGATTTGCTGATTGACCAATTGGGTATGCTGGACCTGGACGAACGCAAATTCAAAGTGGCTGAGCAGATTGTGGGCAGCCTAGATGATGATGGTTACCTGCGTCGTGAACTAAGCAGCATTGTGGATGATTTGGCATTTCGCCAGAATGTGATGACAGACGAAGAAGAAGTGGAAGCAATTATTAAGCAGATACAGTTGTTTGACCCCGCAGGCATAGGAGCAAGAAACCTACAAGAATGTTTACTGCTGCAATTGCAACGCAAAACCAATGAGGGCAAAAGCGTTGAGCTGGCCATTAAGATACTGAGCAAGTACTTTGACGAGTTTACCAAAAAACATTACGAAAAAATTCAACGTGGGTTGGATTTAACCGATGAGCAGATTAAGGAAGTGATCAACCAGATCATCAAGCTAAACCCCAGGCCCGGCGGCAATATTGGCGAGGTGAATAAGGTACAGAGCTATATCATTCCCGATTTCTTTATTGTGAACAATGGCGGCAAGCTAGAGCTTACATTGAACAGTAAAAACGCCCCTGACCTTCGTATCAGCGAAGGTTATAGGGATATGCTGAAGGATTATGACAAAGGGGCCAAGAAAGACAAACGCCAGAAAGAAGCGGTCATGTTCATCAAACAGAAAATTGATAGTGCCAAATGGTTTATTGACATGATCAAGCAACGTCAGGCCACTTTGTACAATACCATGCATGCCATCATGAAGCACCAGGAAGATTTTTTCCTGACGGGCGACGAAACAGAAATGCGGCCCATGATATTGAAGGACATTGCAGAAGTAACCATGCAAGACATCAGTACCGTAAGCCGTGTGGCCAACAGCAAGTTTGTGCAAACGGAATTTGGTACCTACCGCCTGAAGTTTTTCTTCAGCGAAAGTTTAAGTACCGATAGCGGAGAGGAAGTAAGCACCCGTGAAGTGAAAAAGATATTGAGCGACATGATTGAAGCCGAAGACAAACACAAGCCTTTGGCAGATGAAACATTAACCGACATGCTGAATGAAAAAGGCTATAATATTGCACGCAGAACCGTGGCCAAATACAGGGAGCAATTGAATATTCCTGTGGCAAGGTTAAGGAAGGAACTGTAGGCCTGCATTCAACATCAGCAATACATTATGGAAATAACAACAACGGAAACAACAGTTAAACACAATGGCATTTTAGTATTTGTGGCAAAGCTGTTTTCTTATGTCTTCCACCCACTCTTTATACCTACATATATTTTCTGGTTTCTGGTACAGGTATTTCCTTACGAATTTCCAGGTATTGGCGATTGGCAATTGAAACTTAGGATATTCAGTGTTTTCTGGATGACGGCATTCTTTCCTGCTTTTGCCGTGTTTCTTTTATGGCGTTTAAAATTCAGTGCAAATATTTTTCTGCGTACGCAAAAAGAAAGGATCATCCCTTTTTTCATTTCCATGTTTTTTTATTGGTGGATGTTTTATTTAAGCAGGAATTTTAAAGACCAACCAGAAGTGTTGAAGTTTTTCTTCTTTGGTATTTTTATCTCTACTGCCATTGGTGTGGTCATCAACAACTTTATCAAAATCAGCCTGCATGGCATGGCCATGGGCGGCGCCCTAACTGCTTTGATCCTGTTTTCATTCTACTACAAAACAAACCTTGGTTCAAGTATTTGTATGGCTACACTAATTAGTGGTGCCGTGTGTACCAGCCGTCTTATTATGGGCGAGCACACCAACAAAGAAATATATACCGGCTTAATGGTTGGCAGTATTTGCCAGTTGATTGGTTATTGGGTAATGATGTAATTGCTAATAAAAGAACATATAGAATCCAAAAGATACAATCCATACAATGATGGATGTACCAATAAAGCAAGTAAGGTATTTATCACCCGTTTTTAAGATATGTGTCGGAAGAAAAACAAGAATAGACAGAATAAAACACAAAGGGAACAAAAGTTTATAAAGCAACCTGTCATCATTAAGCAATCCAACGGGAATAATGTAATCACTCCCCCCGCTAGTAAAATATATATTGAGGTTTCTATTTAAGATTCCTGTCCGCTCCAAAAATAAAGTATCTCCTTTAGCTAAAGGAACCTGAAGTCCTATTGGAATTTGGATTCTTTCACCAGCAGTAGTAATCAGAAAATTATTCTTATACTTCGATTCCCATGCTGCTTTACTTCCTATGGCTCCATAATCTTCAAAAAGCCTTATCTCACGGTGTGGTTTAACAACAAAACAATCGGCACAAATAAAGAGTATAACAAATAGATTGAATACTGCTATTTTTTTTATTGTAGTTCGTGTCATTGTTTTTTTATCTATAGTAGATTGTTACAATCCACCAATACAAACATATTTCGTTATCAGGTAATCTTCCATTCCATAAAAGCTGCCTTCCTTACCAAAACCGCTTTCTTTAATGCCACCAAAAGGTGCCTCCGCATGCGATATAATGCCTTCGTTTACACCAACCATTCCATATTCCAATTGCTCTGCAACCTGGTAAACCCTATTGATGTTCTGCGAGAAGAAATAGGCCGCCAGCCCATAAGGCGTATCGTTGGCCAACTGTATGGCTTCCTCAACCGTATCAAAAACAAAAATGGACGATACGGGACCAAATATTTCCTGCTGGCTCAGCAACATTTCTGGCGTACAATTGGTAACAATGGTGGGTTCAAAAAACAGTTCACCGGCCCCATGTTGCCCACCACCTAATGTAATGGTTGCCCCTTTCTCCGTTGCATCAAACAATAAACGCTTTATTTTATTAATGGCTTTCTCGTTAATCAATGGGCCAATAACAACATCCGCATCTGTACCATTGCCTACTTTCATTTCACTTACTGCTTTTGTATAAGCCTTCATGAAATTTTCATAGATATTTCTCTGTACCAAAATACGGTTGGCACAAACACAAGTCTGGCCAGCATTACGGTACTTGCTGGCAATGGAGCCCTTTACCGCCACAGCTATATCCGCATCATCAAAAATGATACAGGGAGCATTGCCGCCAAGCTCAAGTGACAGTTTTTTGACGGTGGATGAGGACTGTTCCATCAACACCTTCCCAACTTCGGTTGAACCCGTAAATGACAGTTTCTTTACCGCTGCATGTGTGGTAAGCACTTTGCCCACAATGCTTGACTGTTGCGTGGTAACAACATTCAGCACCCCTTTCGGAATGCCTGCCTCTTTGGCCAAATAAGCCAGTGCCAAAGCACATAAAGGCGTGTCTTCTGCCGGTTTCAACACAACAGTACAACCCGCAGCCATGGCAGGGCCCAGCTTTCTCGTAACCATGGCTATCGGAAAGTTCCAGGGCGTAATGGCAGCCACCACCCCAATGGGTTGCTTAATGGTCATTAACCGCTTGCCCGGTGCAGGTGTAGGTATCGTTTCACCGTAGCAGCGGCGGCACTCTTCTGCATACCATTCAATAAAACTTGCTCCATAAACCACTTCACCCTTCGCCTCGGCCAACGGCTTGCCCTGCTCCGAAGTCAACAACAGGGCCAGGTCATCGGCATTTGCCATAATCAAATCAAACCACTTGCGTAACAGGTTGCTCCTTTCCTTAGCTGTGGTTCTGCTCCAGGTTTTAAAAGCTGTTGCCGCTGCTTCAATGGCTACTACTGTTTCCGCTTCGCCTGCATTGCTTACGTCAATAATTGCTGCTCCGGTTGCGGGGTTAGTAACCGCAAAAGTCTGTTCTGTGTTCTGCCATTCATTATTGATGAACGAAGCCGATTGCAGCAAAGAAGTGTTGGATAGTTGCATAAAATGGATTAAAGCATAAAGCTACTGCCTTAAATACCTGTAATCAAAAAAGCATACCAAAATGGCTTGTGGTAAAAACAGTCCGCTTGCCGTGTTCAAAACAAAATCAAAAACCCGGTCAATAATAAGGAATTGTTAAAAAAATGTGATAGGAGATGAAGTTTGAATAGGTTATCCCTCTATATTCGCATATCAATGTGGCTAAAAAAATAAGGTCCACTGTAGAAACAGCCGACCTCTAACGATTGCTTGCCATATGAAAAATAGTTCTTTCGATGTTGTGTATTCAACCTTTCGATTGAATTTTTGGCCTCTGACGATTTGCTTAATTCTTTTCTAACGATTGCCTGCCAAAAGGCTTGTTTTTTATTCTGATGTAAAAATAGCATGTACTTCTACATGCTATTTTTCTTTTTATGCTTCTTTTTATCATGCCTAAAGCAGTTAATATTTCTACAACCCTTTGCTGTATTGGCTTTCAGCACATGCAAAGCATTATGTCCAACTATTTTTGGGCCTTTATTTTTCTTTGAAAAATTTGACGGAACAAGGTGGCAACCTCTTTTGTTGGTACCTGAAAGTTATTTGAAGCTGTTGGAAACTTTTTTATGGCAGTATATGGCTGGTAAATAAACTGTTGCTACATTTGTGGCAGTGGCTAAAAAAAGAAGGTCCACTGTAGAAACAGCCGACCTCTAACGATTGCTTGCCATATGAAAAATAGTTCTTTCGGAGTTGGTGTTCAACCTGCGACGATTGAATGAAAACGGACCTCTTCTGATTGCTTTCTAAATCTAACGATTGCTCTGCCTTTGTTTAGGCCTCATTTTCTACAGTAAAAGTAACAAGTATCCATACCTGTTATCAAACAACTTACCTTCTTCTTTATTATCCCAAAACATTGCGTTCTTTTTAGAAGCCTTGCTGTTATTGTGTTTGAGCTAAAAACAATTATTATGTCCAACCGTTTTTCCGATATATTGTTTCAATTGATACACTCACTTGAAAAGGCCGAAAAAAGGCATTTCAAGCTGTATATCAAAAGAAGTTCTGCCAAAGAAGACCTTAAAATAGTACAGCTTTTTGATGCGATTGATAAAATGACCGATAGCGACGAAACCGTGCTGATGAAAAAGCTGCCCTCTATCACCAAACCACAACTGGCCAACCTTAAAACGCATTTATACAAACAGGTATTGGCCAGCCTGCGTTTGCTGAAAAGCACCGAAAATATTGACCTTCAACTAAGTGAGCATTTGGATTATGCCCGTTTGTTATACAACAAAGGTTTAAAGCTGCAGGCACTGCGTATTTTGGAAAAAGCAAAGGAGCTGGCCAAGGCCAATCAGAAATTCAATTTTTTGGTACAGGCCCTTTCTTTGGAAAAGAAGATAGAAACCCTGCATATTACAAGAAGTTCTACCGAAAAAACAGAAATATTGGCCAGCGAGGCCATGGAAATAAGTGGCCATATTTACCGGGTTACCAAACTGTCTAACCTGGCTTTGCTGCTTTACCGCTGGTACGTGATCAATGGTCACGCCAGGAACGTGGATGATGAAAAAGACATCAGGCAGTTTTTTAAGGACAATTTGCCTGCCGATGTGGAAGCCGTGAATGGCTTTTACGAAAAGCTTTACCTATACCAAAGCTATTGCTGGTATGCCTTTATACGCCAGGACTTTTTAATGTATTACCGTTACAGCCAAAAATGGGTGGACCTTTTTGTTGCCCAACCGCAAATGATGACGGTTGAAACGGGGCACTACATAAAAGGCGTACATACCTTATTGAATGCACATTTTGATTTACGCAATTTTGAACAGTTTGACAAAACGCTCAAACAGTTTGAAAACTTTGCACAAACAGACGCCTCCAGCCAGCACGATAATTTCCGGACGCATACTTCCATTTATATCAACAGTGCCAAAATAAACGGGCACTTAATGAAGGGCACTTTTAAAGAAGGCGTTGCATTGATACCCCATATAGAAGACAAGCTGCATGAATACGATTTGTATGTGGACAGGCACCGCATATTGGTATTTACCTACAAGTTTGCATCGCTTCATTTTGGCAATGGCAACTACAGTGCTGCCATAGATTATTTGTTGAAGATCATTAATGGCCCGGTTGACTTACGCATAGACCTACAATGCTATGCCCGTTTATTGCAACTGATGGCCCATTACGAAATGGGCAATTACGAAATAATGGAATCGTTGATAAAATCTGTTTACCGCTTCATGGCAAAAATGAAAAACCTAACGGTGGTAGAAGAAGAGATGTTCCGTTTTGTACGCCACTCTTTTGGTGTTCACCCACGATTGTTAAAACCAGAATTGGAAAAGTTCCTGGTAAAAATTAAGCACTTGGAAAAAAACAGGTTCGAAACACGTGCCTTTGCTTACCTGGATGTTATTTCCTGGGTGGAGGGCAAGGTGTACAACAAACCCATGGGCGAAATTATTTACAGCAAATATTTGAATAGTAAAAGAAAGGCGGGGCATTAACCCGTTTTGCAACCAAATAAAATCTCTTTGTATTGACCAATAAAACCAAAACGGTAGCGGGTATTTCTGCCATAGGCACCATTGCCCTTGTTTTTCACCTGTTGCATATAGTACATACTGCTACGTCAATGGGGCAGGAAAACAATTCCGGTTTCAAAAATGCCAAGGCGGTAATTGTTTTTAAAGACTCCCTAAACGGCAATCTGGATACCATGGATTTGGCAGAATACAATAAGCGGCACAAATAAACAGCCTGCCCTATTATATGCACTAATTCATCCACACCTTATTATTGGGCGTTATGGGGCCACTGTTGCCGCCAGCCACAAGCACCATAGCAAAAACACCCAGTATAATGAGTATGCCTATTTGCAGGTGCGACTGTACGGAAGTAAACCCAATTAACGATTGCGATTCTTTTTGCAGGCTCCTGCCTTCCGCTGCCTGTATTTTGGTAAGCTGCTGCAATGTTTGGTGCATGGCATTGAACCTTGTTGCATCAACATTTCCGTTGCCTTGTTTTTCTGCTGCAACCAAATCCTGCCACTGCTGCTTAAATATGTTCCATTGTTCTTTTTCCTGGCTGGTCAAATAAGTGGCATCATAGGCCTGTATGTTTTTTTCAACACCTGCATTCAGTTCCGGCTGTACAAAATCCTGCTGCAACTGTTTTTGATACAGCTTGTTTGTCAGCTCAAACAAATAGGTGGCAGGCATCAGCCTATCCTTATAAATAGAGGCGATGGACTTGTCCAAATGGGCATAGTTCTTTCTGTCCAGCATATTGGTCAGCAGAATGGCAATAATAAGTACCAATAAAAGTGTGGCGGCTTTTGTTTTTTTCGACACAAGTTGCACTTTTTTCATAGCAATCGGTTTACAGTTTCAAGATAGCAATTTTACAAAAGTAAAGCGTCTCTCCATTCGTGGGCAGTTGGGCATTGTACTGCACCTGATGGGTGCGACGCCACTACAGTACAGCCTGGCTATGCAGCCGGCAAACAAATATTTCTTCACAGTTCCTGTTGCAAGTTTTATGCAGTGTAAATTGCAGCCATGATTGATTATTTAAGTGGATTGAACGAACCGCAACGTGAAGCAGCTACGCATATTAACGGCCCAATTATGATTATTGCCGGTGCTGGCAGTGGCAAAACAAAAGTGCTTACCACACGTATTGCCCATTTAATGGCAAACGGTGTGGATGCTTTTAATATACTGGCACTCACCTTTACCAATAAGGCCGCTGCCGAAATGAAGGAGCGTATTGAAAAGATACTGGGCAACAACGAAGCAAGGAACCTGTACATTGGCACTTTTCATAGTGTGTTTGCAAGAATATTGAGGGCCGAAGCACATAAGATTGGCTACCCCAACAATTTTACCATTTACGATACCGATGATAGCCGTGGCGTTTTAAAAACAGTCATCAACGAGTTGAACCTGGACGATAAGCATTACAAACCAAGTGTGGTGCACAACAGGATTTCAGGGGCCAAAAACGGTTTGGTTGGCCCGGCAGAATATGCAACGGATTATTACATTCAACAGGAAGACATGCGTGCCAACCGCCCGGCCATTGCACAGATATATGCAGCCTACGCAGCACGTTGCTTTAAGAACGGGGCAATGGATTTTGATGACCTCTTATTCAAGATGCACGAACTGTTGAAAAGCAACAACGATACCCTGCACAAATACCAGCACAAGTTTAAATATGTATTGATTGACGAGTATCAGGATACCAACGCAGTGCAGTACCAGATAACCAAACTGCTTGCCGCCGTGCATGAAAATATTTGTGTGGTGGGCGATGATGCACAAAGCATCTATTCCTTTCGTGGGGCAACCATCGAAAACATACTGCAGTTTCAAAAAGACTACGATGATGTAAAAGTGGTAAAGTTGGAGCAGAACTACCGTAGCACCAAAAACATCATCAGCATAGCCAACGAAGTGATTGGCAACAACAAAGGGCAGATACCCAAAAACCTGTGGACAGACAATGACCAGGGCGAGAAGATAAAGTTGGTGCGTACCATGACGGACAACGAAGAAGGAAAATATACGGCCGATACCATTCAGGAGCAAAAGCTACGCAACCATTATTACAACAACGAGTTTGCAATATTGTACCGCACCAATGCACAAAGCCGTGCCTATGAAGAAAGCTTAAGAAGGCAAGGCATTCCATACAAGATTTATGGTGGTGTGAGTTTTTACCAACGCAAAGAGATCAAAGACCTGATTGCCTATTTGCGTATCATCGTAAATACCAGGGATGAAGAAGCACTCAAGCGTATCATCAACTATCCCGTGCGTGGCATTGGCAAAACAAGCATTGAAAAATTGGTAATTATTGCCAACGAACAAAACATTCCCATGTACGATGTGGTACAGCGTGCAGGCGAGTTTGGTTTCAAGGCTGGTACATTGGAAGCCCTACAGGGCTTTATTACCATGATACGCTACTTTCAAAGCATGCTGGAAAAAAACAATGCATACGATGTGGCAACCAATGTGGGCAAGCATACCAATATTGTAAAAGAATTGTTTAACGACAAAACAACCGAAGGGCTTGCCCGTTACGAAAACGTTCAAGAGTTACTCAACTCTATTAAGGAATGGGTGGAAAGCCCAAGCAATGAAGACGGTGAGGTTGGCAACAAAAGCCTAGGGGCATACCTGCAGCAGATTACCTTGCTTACCGATGCAGATGACGATAAAGAAAACAGCGATGTGGTAAGGCTAATGACCATTCACGCAGCAAAAGGACTTGAGTTTAGCTGCGTATTTGTGGCAGGGGTGGAAGAGACCCTTTTTCCCAATGCCATGGCCATTAATACAAGGGAAGAACTGGAGGAAGAACGCCGCCTGTTTTATGTTGCCGTAACCCGTGCCAAGCAAAGGCTATGGCTTACCTATGCCAATGCACGCTACCGCTTTGGCCAACTGGTGCAAAACGAGCCCAGCCGCTTTTTGGCCGAATTGCCCGACGAATACTTGGACAAAAGCTATGCAGGTGGCGGGGCAAGAAACCAGGGATTTGGCAATATGGGCTCTGCATTTGAACGCATGAACCGGGGTGTAGGGTATAGCGACTACAACGATATACAACAGGCAGAAAGAAAATACGGGGCACCACCGCCTGCAAAAAAAGCAAGCAAGCCCGCTTATATTGTGGCACCACCCGTACAAAAAGTAACCAACCATATCCCATCTGCAAATTTTGAAGCAAGCGATACCGCCAACCTGCAGGCCGGACAAAGGGTAGAGCATCAAAAATTTGGCTATGGTACCGTGGCCAAAATAGAAGGGTCGGCACATAACCCCGTTGCCAATATCTTGTTTGAACAGAATGGCGAAAAGAAAATCATGCTCAACTATGCAAAACTGCGGATTGTGGAATAGTGCAAAACCGATATTATAAAAGTCCCGGTAAGTTGTACCGGGATTTTTTTATGCCTTTTCCAACAGTCCGTAAGCCTTGCGGCCTATCATTTTCAACCGCCGGGCCTCCCATTTTTCGATAAACGAAAAATAAGCCCCTATTAACGGTGGCATTATTTTTCTCTCTGTGGCATTTGTCTATTTTTGTGCAAGCTAAATTTTGTGTTATGATTACTACAGGAAATCCCATTATCAGTATTTATACAGAAATGACACCAAACCCGGAAACGATGAAGTTTGTTGCCAACAAATTGCTGTATCCTGGTAAGAGCATTGATTTTGCAGACGAAAGTTTTGCAGGACCATCACCATTGGCAAAAGAGCTGTTCAGCTTTCCATTCATAAAAAGCGTATTCATTGCCAGCAACTTTGTAACGCTTACCAAAACAAATGACACCGACGATTGGCAGGACGTGATAGCAACCATTAAACAGTTTTTAAAAGACTATTTAGAAAATGGTGGTGTAGTGGTAAACGACGATGAAGTTGCCAAAGTAAAACCCGTATCTAGCAATACAGTTAGTGCAGACGATGACGATATTGTAAAACGTGTGAAAGAGCTTTTGGAAAACTATGTAAAGCCAGCCGTTGAAATGGATGGCGGTGCCATACAGTTCAGAAGCTACAATGATGGCGTTGTAAACCTGATGCTGCAAGGAAGCTGTAGCGGTTGCCCCAGCAGCATGGTTACCTTAAAAGCCGGTATAGAAGGCATGATGAAACGCATGATACCAGAAGTAACAGAAGTAGTGGCCGAAGCCGAATAATTTTTTCTACATGATATAATTTTAAAAGTCCTGCCGTATGTGATGCAGGACTTTTTTATTTTAGGACAATGAAAGTAGTATCGTTTAATGTGGGCCCCGCAATAGCTGTTAACTGGAAGGGCGAAACCGTTATTACCGGCATCTACAAACGGCCTGTTGAAGGGAAACATAAAATAGCTTTTGCAACAATCGAAGGCGATGAACAAGCAGACCTAACAGTGCATGGCGGTGCAGACAAAGCTGTTTATGCTTACGACACATCGCACTACAGGTACTGGAAAAATATATTGCAAAGAGCGGATTGGAACTATGGCCTGTTTGGCGAAAACCTTACCACCGAAGGCCTGTACGATGAACAGGTAAAAGTTGGCAATATCTACCAAATCGGCTCTACCAAGCTAATGGCATTACAGCCCAGGTTTCCCTGTTTCAAGTTGAACATCCGTTTCAACCTTTCTACGATGGCCAAACTGTTTGCCCAGCAAAAAAGGAATGGCATCTATTTCCGTGTTATTGAAGAAGGCTATATACAGGTAAACGATACCATACAACTTGCGCAGGAGTCGCAGCACACTGTAACCATACAGGACTTTGTGGAAAGCTATTATACAAGGGGCAGCGACAAAGCATTGCTGGCCAGGATACTGGCAATTGAATTTTTGCCCAGCCGTATGCGGCAACAGTTTGAAGTTTTTGCCGAATAAAAAACCCTGGTACAGGCTTCATCCATAATTTACACGCCCAACAATTCAACCATAATGTGCCGAGCTTTTTTTACCAAGGTTTTTATGCTGCTCCTGCTTTTCTTTTCGGCACGGGCTGCCACACTTGCATCCATTGTTCCGGCAAATGGGGCCATGCTCAATTTTACACAGGTTATGTTTGAGTGCGACCAGGTATTGAATGCCACCAACTACCGCATTACCATACAACCAGATGGAACAAGCAATAACAATATTGTTGTCAATACCACATCATTGGCCACTCTTGTTCAAGAAGGCTTACAGTTTGGCCACTCCTACCAATGGCACTATGAGGCATACAACCGTACAAAGCTGCTCTTTACCAGCAAGTCCTTTTCCTTTACCATTGCCCGGTCTTATTTAATAGACAGTGCCTTGTACAGGTACCGGGTAAGCATCAACGAGCAAGCACTGCGGCAAAACAACATCCTGTTTATCGAAAACCTAGGTGTGGCCATAAACAGGCAAGGCATACCTGTTTGGTTTTTGCCCTATGAAAAAACCGACACCAAAACAGAGCCCACTTATCGTAATATAGTACTCAACAAAAACGGCAACATTACTTATTTGTGGAATGATCAATGTTTTGAAAAAACCATTTATGGCAATACCGTTTGGAAAGGACCAAACGATGGCCAGGCATCTGGCGACACATCCGATTTTTACCACCATGATTTTGCAAGACTGGATGACGGGACTTATGTAGTGGTTGGCTGGATGTACATTAACGAACCCAACCCATTTAACCCAAGTATCAACTGCCGTGTGTGCTACAACACGTTGCTGCAATACGATGCAGCCGGGAAACTCATTTGGCATTGGACAGAAAAAGGGCATTTTTCCAAACAAACCATTTTTGACCACACCACACCATCAAGTATTGCCAACGATGGTACGCACCTCAACAGTTTTTTCTACGATAAAAAAGACGATGCTTTTTTGGTAAGCTTGCGAAACATTTCACGCATTGTAAAAATTGACAAAAAAACAGGCAATATCATTTACCAGTTTGGTCAGCACCTGATTAACGACACCACCGTACTAAACAAAACAGATGCTGTTTTTTCAAGACAGCACAGTGCGTCGCTGTTGCCAGACAATAACATACTTTTTTACAACAACAATGCCGATGCAACAAACAAGGGGGCCGTTAGCTACCCGCATATTGTTATGCTTACGCAACCGCTAAACGGTGCCGAAGCAAAAACTGTTTGGGACTATGAGTGCGTTACGCCGCAATACCCCAAAGGGTTGCGTGCAAGGGAGGGCTATGCAACATTACTGCCCAACAACAATATACTGGTTTGTATGGGTGGTGAAAACAGGATTTTCGAAATTACCAGAAGCAAAAAAATTGTCTGGGAGTGCTTCTATGAAAAATATACGGCCAGCAGCGACGATTGGGAACCTTACCCCAATTACCGTAGCCATTTTTCAAGTTCGCTTTTTCCGCAATACTTTACAGTAAGCAGGCTTACCATGGCAACAGCAGTAACCCCCCGTACAATATTCAAGGAGCTAACAGTGCATAACAATGGTACAGATAATGACAGCTACCATATTGTGCTTTCGTCACAAAAAGGGTCCATCAATAAACAGGAAGCAACCATTGCCATTCAGGCAGGGGCATCCAGCAACTTTAAAACAAAGCTTCAGCAAGCAAACGCTATTGTTGCCAATGACACACTAACGGTAACCATCAGCTCCGTTAATAACCCTGCCGACACCAAAAAGTTTTCTTTTCAGTTGCAGCAATAAAATGCAGTTTTGATATACCTAATTTAGTAATAGCTAAAAGGTTTAAACAATAGTATTAATACAATGAACCATACCATCCATATAACACAGCACCGTTTGTTAAAACAATTGTTGTTAATGGCCGTCTTGCTGCTTGTGCAGCAATATGGCAAAGCAGCCATTGCCCCGGCAGATGGGGCACAGCTCAACTCCACACAGGTCATGTTTGAATACGACCAGGTTTACGGTGCAACCGGCTACCGTGTGGTCATTCAGCCCACAGGCAGCAAAGCAGAAACAGTAGTGCCAAGTAATTCGCTGGCAATACTGGTAAAGACGGGCCTGCAGTTTGGCCAATCGTACCAATGGCATTTTGAGGCTTTTAAAAACAAAGAGCTTTTGTTCACAAGTGAAAACTTCACTTTTAGTATAGCCACCTCTTATTTGTTGGATACTGCATTGTTCCGGTACAAAATAGGGGTAAACAATAAAAGCCAAAGGCTAGACAACCTGGTTTTTGTAGAGAACCTGGGCGTAGCAATCAATAGGGAAGGCATACCGGTTTGGTTCCTGCCCACAGACAGTGCAACAAAGACCGAGATGAAGTACCGCAACATTGAAATGACCAGGAACGGAACCATCACTTATTTGCTGGGCGATGACTGTTACGAAAAATCCGTTTATGGAAAGGACCTCTGGAAAGCCCCGCACGATGGTCAGGTATCCGGCGACAGGACAGACTATTACCACCATGATTTTGCAAAGTTGCCCGATGGCACTTATGTTACCTGCGGCTATGCTTACAGCAACCAGCCCAATATATTGAACCCATCCGTTTCTTGCCGTGTGCGTTACAACACACTGATACAGTACAATGCAGAAGGCAGGGCCATTTGGTGGTGGAATGATAAAGACCATTTTTCGCCACAAACCATTTTCTCCGACATTACCCCCAATGATATCGAAACGGGTGGCACACACATGAACAGCTTTTTCTACGACCAGCAAAACGATGCTTTTTTGTTAAGCTTCAGGAACATATCACGCATCATTAAAATAGACAAGAAAACAGGCAATATCCAATACCAGTTTGGTAAGCTGTTCGATAACGACACCACGGTTTTGAACAGTACCAACTGCATCTTTTCAAAACAGCACGGGCCCGTGTTGCTGCCCGATAACAATATACTTTTCTACAACAACAATGTTGATGCTGGAAGCAAGAACTCCGTAGTGTTTCCACATGTTGTTATCCTGTCGCAACCGCTCAACAACAAACAAGGAAAAGTGATTTGGGATTATGAATGTGTTACCCCGCAGTTTCCCAAAGGGCTACGTGGCAAAGAAGGCTTTGCTTCGCAACTACCCAACAAAAACATATTGGTATGCATGGGCGGCGAAAACCGCACTTTTGAAGTAACTAGGGACAAAAAAATTGTATGGGAATGTTTCTTTGAAAAATTTGATGCCAGTGACAACGAGTGGACCCCCTTTACCAATTACCGTGCACATTGTACAAGCTCCATGTTTCCGCAATATTTTACCGTTGCAAAAACTACGGAGTCTGCCATCGTGAACCCAAAAAAAATATTTGATGAACTGACCATCAACAACGACGGTACAGACGATGATACCTACAAAGTAATCATTACAGCAGTAAGGGGCTCCATACAACCACAAGAGTTGCTGGTACCCATTAAAAGCGGCACATCCAAAAACTTGAAAATAAAACTGCAGTCAAAAAACGGTACAGCCAACGATAAGCTCATGGTTGCCATTACCTCGCAAAGCAATACAACCAACACAAAGACCCTGGTATTCCAAATAAGCCAATAGCTGGCTTAATAAGTGGGTTTCCACCCCTTATCCTTCCAGTACTTAATAATGGGTTGGTAAGGGCCAAACTTATGCGAGGCCTCAGAGAATGTATCTGCAAATGGCGGGTGGGCATAGTCTATGGCTTTCTCTATCGCATTGGGGTAATCAAGGGTTGCCGGCGATGGCCTTTTATGCTGTATATCATCATTTACAAATGCTGCAAGGTCCAGGGCTTCCGCATCGGACAATATGGGGGCAAACCATTTGGCAGAATCGTAAGGCATATTGGCTTTTAGCCATTGTGCCTGTTTAATAACACGGTGCATGCTGGATCCGGGCTGGTAAGCACTCATGCCCCATAATGGTGGATATTTGAACGTGGTTCCGTCGGGCTCCATCAAACCCTCTCCCTGCAAACCATGGCATCGTTGGCAATGCTGTACAAACAGCTCTTTACCCACTGTTGGGCTTGCGGGCCTGTCCATCAATTCTACCTGTAAAGGTTTGGTGCCTTTGTATTTCTGTTCTTCCGAAACAAAACTGTTTATCCATTTAAAATAAGACAAAAAAGCCACCATTTCCCTGCCTCCCAATGGCAGTGGCCTGCCATTACCGGGACGCATCACGCAGTTGTTTACCCTTTCGGCAAGTGTCAATACTTTGGCCTCCCTGGCACGGTACTGCGGATACTCGTCGTGGCTCTGCATCAAATTAAAAGCAAAGGGTTTGGTGCCCGCATCTTGATGGCAGTTGGTACAGTTCATCTTATTGCCCAAATATTTTCCGTTTACGCCATTGGGCCCAATATAATAGGCGGTGTACAGCATCAGGTTGCGGCCATACCGTATCAATGCACCCATACTGTCGTTGGGTATTTTCGATGTGTCTATCGTTGGCAACAGGGCATCCTCAGCTTGTTTCTTGTCATCGCCAGCGTTTGGTTTTGCGGTGGGTTGCGTATTGCATGCAAGTAGGTAAATGGCCATTGGCACAAACAAAAACAACAGTACAACTAGATGCTTCTTCATAACAGTTATTTCATTAACACTTATAAATCAATGGTATAAAACCAAAGTACACAAACATAAAAATAGCCAATTTGGCTTATGGCAATAAATCCAACCCGTTTTTAGTAATTACCGTAGCATCTTGCAAGGCAAAAAAATCAATCACTTTTTCTACCAGCCCCTCCCTTACCACCAGTACAATATTGGCCGCCATGCCATGCTGTAACGCATGTTGTACTGCATGGTATAGCCCCTGCTGCCGCAGCTCTAAAGGGCCCACTTCATCTATCACCAAATAACGGCCTGTTGCATGGGTAATAATGGTATGGGCTTTTTCAAAAGCAGCTTGTTTAAATACAAACCTGCCCACGGTCAATACATCGGTATCATCGGCAGCCGCTTCCATATCCATCAACTGCCCCGTAGCAATATCCATCAGCATCCTTTTTCCATCTACCACAGGCGTAAGTATGCCCTGTACATTTTTTTGCAGTCCATCAACCCACTGCAACAATGCAGTTGTTTTACCTGTTGCAATGGGCCCTGTAAGTATATACAACTTATGCTGCATGAACGATGTTTACGGTTACGGTTTTACAGAAAAGCACAAAACGCTTTACTCCCCTGGCAGGCGATGCTGCAAGCCAGCTTTGCTGCACCACATGCTTTACCGATGGCAATACCGTTGCTACCTGCTGTATGGTTGCCTGCTCGTCCCTTTGTTTTTTCTTCAACCAATGCTGCAATAGCCTGCTTACCACCGGTCGTAAAAACAGGTACCAGCCCAATACAATCAGCACGCTCCTTATAAAAACCTGTAACGGCACATTGGGTGGCAACAAGGGCCTGCCAATGGGTATGGCCGATTGTATATAGAGTCCTATCAGCAGCACCCATACAAGCAACAAACCCAGTTTCCATTTTTTCTTTTTGCTGCTTTGCAGTGCAGGCAATGCAACATCATTATCCAAAGCGGCTATTATGGTTGTATCCTGCTTCCATTGATTGATTTTTTTGGGCAATACGCCAGCAAACCATCCTACCCAAAAACCGGCTATTACATGAATAATGATATAACCCGTAGCAAAATACAAGCTATAATTCGTCACTGTTTTTTCGCCTGTCAGCTTGCTCAAAAATTCATTGACGGCTTTCCAGAAACTGTTACCATATAAAATGGTCAGCACCAATATCCGCTGCACGGCCGACTCCATCATTGCCAGTACCGCCAGTAACAGGCAAGACAACCTGAACATTTTTTTATGGATAAAAAGCAACTCGCCCAGCAGTCCCTGAAAGAACACGGCTATATATGCCGGGGGCGGACTCTGCGGGCTAAGCATCATTTTAAAAACAGCAACAATAATGGTTGCCTTAACAATGCTTCCCTTTGCAGGCACATAATAGGCAATCATGGCTATACACAAAATAGCACCACCGCCAACAAACAAGCCGCTGATGGGCAGTTTAAAGCCATGAATGATTCCTCCAAGCATGGCCTCACACAAAACCCATAAAGCAATCAACCTGTAATAAACGCTATTGGCATTTTGCAGTGTTTGGTCCATACAGCTATTTCCCTAACTTTATTGATTAATCTTTTAAAAACGCAAGATAACTTGATACGTTTTATACTCAACCAAAAAACCATTGAAACAACCGAACCAATCGGTATGTTACTGCTGGACTTTATCCGCTACCATAAAAACCTGACAGGTACAAAGATTGGCTGCCGCGAGGGCGACTGTGGGGCATGTACCGTTTTGATAGGCGAGCTAGTGGATGGGCAACTGCGTTACCGTTCTGCCACGTCCTGCCTTACACCCATTGGCAACGTAAACGGCAAGCATATTGTAACCGTTGAAGGCATTAATTTTTTAAATCGGCTTAACCCCATACAAAAAGCCATGCACGACGAAAGTGCCACCCAATGCGGTTTCTGCACACCGGGTTTTGTAATGGGCCTTGCCGGATTTTGCCTTAGCGAAAAGCAGCCTACCTACCAGAATGCCATTGCAGCCATTGATGGCAATATTTGCAGGTGCACCGGTTACAAATCCATTGAGCGTGCCGCTGCAAAAGTGGCGGGCATAATGCAACAGCGAAATGGCGAAGAGCCTGCCAGCTATGTGGCAGCACAACAGATATTGCCTGCTTATTTTGCAACTATTAAAGAGCAGTTGCAACAACTACAGCCTGCACCGCAGCAGCAACAGGCAACCATGTATGTAGGTGGCGGTACCGATTTGTATGTACAGAAACACGACGAAATGGTACATGCCGATGTGGACCTGCTGTTTAACAAAACAGCATTGAAGGGAATTGAACAACGCGGCAATACCTGCATCATAGGGGCTGCCGTAACCGTAACGGACCTGGCAGAAAGCGATATCATTCAACAGCATTTTCCGGCGTTTGCCAAATATGTGAAACTGGTTTCATCAACGCCCATCCGTAACATAGCCACCATTGCGGGCAACTTTGTAAACGCTTCGCCCATTGGCGATTTTACCATCATCTTTTTGGCATTGGATGCACAGCTTGTTTTAAGCGACGGAACAAACAAAAGGGAAATACCACTCCGTTCCTTTTACAAGGGTTACAAGCAGTTGGACAAAAAACCAACGGAGTTTATTGAGCAGGTAAGCTTTGCATTGCCTACAGCAAATAGCAGTTTCAATTTTGAAAAAGTAAGCAAGCGTACCCATTTGGACATTGCCAGCGTAAACTGTGCCATCAACTTACAGGTGGCTGATGATACCATAGTGGAAGCAGCTTTATCTGCTGGCGGTGTTGGCCCTATACCAACATACCTGCAACAAACAAGTGCATTGTTAAAAGGCAAAAAAGTTTCTGAACAGCTGGTGCTTGCAGCCATTGAAACAGCACAAACAGAAGTGGCCCCCATAAGCGATGCAAGGGGCACTGAAGCATATAAACGGTTGCTATTGGGGCAATTGATCAAAGCACATTTTATTGAGCAGAACCTCATCGATCACTCAAAACTTCTATAGTTGAAAACTGATAAGCTAAATATGGAACTGCGAGGCTGGGTTATAAAACAAGTGATTCGTCAAGAGAAGCTTGTTTCAGAAGTCTTGTTATTGATGTTTAGAATTTTACAAAACGACAGTACCAAAACTTTAAGCAACAAATCATCAAGCCTTTCTTTCAAATCCAAAATAGATTTACTTTTTGATTTCGGCTATTTAACAAAAGAAGAATTTTCCGATTTTCTAAAATTAATGGAAATCAGAAATCAGTTTGCACATAATTATAACTGTATTTCTTTTTCTGCTTTAAACAAAGAAGATCCTTCTTCAATAAATTATCTTACCAAAAAGTTCAAACTAAGCAATGACCCGCTTTTAGGTGAAGAGGAAAAAAATAAAAAAAGATTTTTTGCACTCGTCTCTTCTTGTCATAAGAAACTTTATTCCATAAAGCTTGACCTTATTGATGGCATTCGCATTGAAATGGAAAAATATATTTGCTATTTTTTGGTTCGTCAAAAACGACATTGGATACAATCGGCTCAATCAAAAACATATAGTAAATACGCTGGTAGTGACAAGGAAGAAACTTTAGGATGGACTGACTATGTAGGCTCTTATATTAATTTTTTAGAAAAAAACTTAGAAAAGTAAAAGATTGCTTATAATGAGTAGTTTACGAGGCGGGAAATCGTTGTCGGTAACGATTTAGTAATGGTGCTTATTGCATTCATTTTCTTTTAATTTCCTTGTAAATCAATAGCAAATGTAAAAAAATTTTACCTGACTTCGGCATATCTCATGGAATTAATTCATAGTTAAGGCTAACATTTGTATTTGGATAAATACAGCCTGATAAAACGAACGTAACTATGAAATATCCCTTACAAACCATTGTTGCCGAAATTCAAAAGCAGGAAAGAAAATTATCTGCTGAAGCATCCAGCTTCATTGATGAGGCTTATAGAATGACCATCTATCTTCAGGAACTACTGCGTACCGTCAAAGAAGATGTATTGAAAGAAGGCTTTGCCAATAAAGTCGAAGAAATCCATTTTTTCAAACTGGTGAAACCGAATATTCTCGGAAAGCTGATTTATTATAACAAAGTGTACCGTATTGAAACGGCTTGCCCCGCAGATAATGGGAATTTACACCAATGCTATTTTGCTTTACAACTCCGGGAATTAAAGCAGGAATATAAAGAGCATATCTGCAATTCAGATTTTTATAGGTATTATCGCTCCGGTAGGACTGACCGGGACGAAAACTATTATACGCTGGGAAACATCAATTATAATGACGGATTGAACAGCTTTGTTTTTGAGATTGACCCGCAATTCTCGACCTACTTTGATTACAAGGTATCAAAAATCGTAGCCAATGAGTTAATCTATAACTACCTCACCACAAAATTAAGCCCAGAACAAAGCCCCGATGTACTATTGCAGAACAGTGACACCAAAGATATTTTTTGGACACAGCCAAAGAGTGCGCTTATTGAATTAATTTATGCGCTTCATGCTGCCGATGCTATTTCACATGGTAAATTGGGCATTCGCAAAATCAGTATGGTGTTTCAAATCCTGTTCCGTGTTTCGCTTAGCGACATTCATAACAGCTTTCATCGCATGAAAACCCGTGCAGGCTCACGTACTTTATTTTTAGACCAACTGAAATACAATTTAGAGGAATACATGGACAAGGAAGATACTGCTTAATCTTCTGCATTTAATAATTTAAGGAATAAGGACAGCATCATGAGTGCTGTCTTTTTTTTTGCCCGTTTGTCTATATGTGTGTATAGACAAATCCTGTCTTTGAAATACTCAACGCACATAGTAAAAAGTAAGAAGCCGTTACACAGCAGCACTTTACAGCAATTGCAAAAAAAAAGAAAAAAGTGCCTTTTTGATAGACACGTATCGGAAGACAGCCCCAGCCAAACGCTCCAATTTTGTACAGTGAATATTAAGCAACTGTGCAATGAATATAATTACCATCGAAGAAGAAACATGGAAGCAGCTTAACGAGCGCATCAAATCCATTAGCGAGTACATCCTGAAAATGGATAATACCAGTTATGATAGTCTTTGGCTCAATAACCACGAAGTCTGCCAATACCTCCACATCAGCGAAAAGACCCTTTGGCGTATGCGTACCAAAGGTGAAATAGCCTATTCCAAAATGTACGGGCAATACTACTACACCATAGGAGCCATAAAGAATATGCTCAATGCCCATGCCGTACAAGCCAGCGAGGAATACGTGAAAGAACTTATGGCAAGGGGCAAAAGCTACATCGAAAAAGGAAGAACGATAAAGTCGGGGAAATAATTAAAACGTATTGCTATGAACATAGACAGAATGGAATTTTTTGCGTGGATGGAGCGTATCATGGAACGTTTCGATGTTTTGAAACAACACATCATAGATATACAGAAGCAACGCAATACCATAGACGGCGAAGAATTATTGGACAACCAAGACCTCTTGCAAATGCTGAAAATCAGCCACCGCTCCTTACAGCGTTACCGCTCATCCGGCAAGCTGCCATATTATACCATCAGCGGAAAATTGTACTACAGATTATCTGACGTACACCAATTCATAAGGGATAGTTTCAACGTTCCCCTGCAACGCACAAAGGACAACGGATGACAAACAGTGCCATGCAAAGACAGGTACGGCGTAGCCGTACCCGCTTCAACTATTTTCGGACGGTAACAATTTAAAATATCAATATTATGAGCGTGCAAGCAACAGAAACAGCGCAGCAAGAGCCGCAACAAAACACACAGCAAAACCAGCCGCAAGCCCCTGAACAGCTTTCGGATGTTTTGCTGGTCATGGATAAGGAAAAAAAGACTATCCAAGCGGTTACGGGCATTGACGAAAACGGCAACCTGAAAACCGTAGATGCCAATAAAAAAAACCAAAACGAGTTTATGCGGGTGGATAAGAGCGGGGATATATTTTCCAACTTCTTCTCCAACTTTTGGCGGCAGCTTAAAGACCCGACCCGCTTTACATTCTTCAAAGTTCCGGCAAAGGATGCCGTTGAAACAGCCGAAAAAATGCAGCAACAGGTTAACGCCCCTACCAAAGAGGGCGAAGCTGTTATGGCTAAACATGAGGTCAAAGAACCAAAGGAACAACAGGAAAATAAAAAAGATATGGAAACAACGCAAGAAACACAGGCAAAGCCGGAAACAGCACAGGCAACGCCCCAAGCAAACGATTATCGGTTTAAGGCAGATGACATTGATTGGAAAACGAAGGAACAAATCGGGATAACCAAAGAAAGGCTTGAAAAAGACGGCACGCTCGAAAATTTATTAAAAGGCTATAAAACCAATAAAGTATATCCTGTGGGTATCAATTTTGGTACTGCCGTAATCCGTTCGGAAGCAAGGCTGGGGCTACAAGCCGGAGAAGACGGAAAGCCCGTATTTGTAATGTATGGAGTTCGGCACGAACCCAATCTACATACCCCTTTCTTTGGACACGAATTTACCAAAGAGGATAAAGAGAACCTGCTCAAAACCGGGAACATGGGGCGTGTTGTGGATTTGACCTATCCCAAGACTGGCGAAGTAGTACCATCTATTATAAGTATTGACAAGCTGACAAATGAGGTTATAGCTTTACGACAGGATTGGATAAAAGTACCGGACGAAATTAATAAAGTAAAGCTCACAGACCAGCAAAAGATTGACTTATATGAGGGTAAGCCAATCTATTTAGAGAATATGGTTTCGCAGAAAGGTAAAACATTCAGCAGTGATATTCAATACAATGCTGACAAGCGTTTTCCGGAATACCTTTTTGAAAGGGGCGAGAACTACAAACAAACCCAAAGCCGTCAGCAATCGCAAGGTCAATCGCAGGAAAATCCAAGATTATTCAGGGGCAAGGAATTTAACGATGAGCAATATAAAAAGCTCACCGAGGGCAAAACAATTTATGTAGCTGATTTTAAGGACGGGAAAGGACAACCTTATAAGGGCTACGTTACTTTGAATGCCGACACAGGCAATTATAATTTCAGTTTCAGGAACCCCGACAAACTGAAAGACAAGATTGTTCCGGCAGATACCCATAAAACACAGGTTGCCGTCAATTCCGAGGGGAAAACCAATGAGGCTACCAAGAATATCAACGAGCCATTAAAATCCCAGCAAACCGCTCCTATCAATGAGCAGCAGCGGGAACGACAGGAGCCAGCTAAATCCAAAGGCATAAAAAGATAATCACTAAAAGGAAAAAATATGAAAGCAATTATTGCAGAAAAACCAAGCGTAGCCCGTGAAATAGCCGCCCTGTTGGGAGCCACCGATAAGAAGGATGGCTACATAACAGGCAATGGCTATCAGGTTACATGGGCATTCGGGCATTTGGTCGGACTGGCAATGCCGGAAGATTATGGGCTATCGGGCTTCCAAAGGGAAGCCCTGCCCATATTGCCCAATCCTTTTTTACTGACGGTACGGAAAGTAAGAAAGGAAAAGACATACGTTCCCGATAGCGGAGCGGTAAAGCAGTTGAAAGTTATTGAACAGGTTATTGGTCGCTCGGATAGTATTATCGTTGCTACCGATGCCGGACGTGAGGGCGAACTCATTTTCAGGTACATTTATGAGTACCTGAAATGCAGTAAGCCCTTTCAGCGTTTATGGATAAGTTCATTGACCGAAAAAGCTATTAAGCAGGGTTTCGATAACCTGAAACCCGGAAGCGATTTTGACGGGCTGTACCGTGCCGGGCAAGGGCGAAGCCAAGCCGATTGGTTGGTGGGCATTAATGCTTCGCAGGCATTGAGTATTGCAGGTCATGGTGTGTATTCGCTGGGGCGTGTGCAAACACCAACGCTTGCGCTTATCTGTAAACGTTATTTGGAAAACAAAAACTTTACTGTCAAAAAGTATTGGCAGATACAGTTAGAACACCGCAAAGAGTTTACAGACTTCAAGAGCCTTTCCAAAACCAAATGGGAAGATAAAAAACTGGCAGATGATACGCTCAAATCCATAGAGCGTGCCGGAACTGCTACCGTTACCGCAGTAGAAACAAAAACCGTTACAGAGCAACCTCCGTTGCTTTTCGACTTAACGGGACTGCAAAAGGAAGCGAACAAAAGATTGTTCTTAACTGCCGAAGAAACGCTGAACATTGCCCAAAGCCTGTACGAAAAGAAATTGATTACCTACCCACGTACCGGAAGCAAATATATTCCCGAAGATATTTGGGCAGAGATACCTGCTTTGGTAAGGTCATTGGAAGCAAGGGCTTCCTGTAAAGAAGCGGTTGGGAAACTGAAGTGGGGTCGTTTCAATAAACGTATTGTAAACGATGTAAAAGTAACAGACCATCACGGTCTGCTCATTACTGAAACAATTCCCTCCACATTGCCCTCAAATGAGGAAGCCATATACGATATGATTGCCCTGCGTTTACTGGAAGCCCTCTCACAAGCCTGTACCAAAGAAATAACAGACGTTACCTTACAGGCTTTGCATTATGATTTCGTAATGAAAGGGACTAAAATTCTCGATGCGGGCTGGCGTGGCATCAAAAAACACTTTAGTGAGGATGATAGTGAGCCTGTACAGGAATTGCCGCAATTGAAAACAGGCGATGAACTGAAAATAAAAAGTGCCGAAGTACTGGAAAAAAAGACCAAACCGCCCGTGCTTTACACGGAAGCGGATTTGTTGTCTGCAATGGAAAATGCCGGAAAGGAAATAGCGAACGAAGATGAGCGTAAAGCCCTGCAAGGCATCGGCATTGGCACACCAGCCACAAGAGCCGCCATTATAGAAACCCTTTTTAAAAGGGATTATATCAGGCGTGAAAAAAAATCCCTCGTTCCTACCGAAAAGGGATTGCAGGTTTACGAAGCTGTAAAGGACAAGAGGATAGCCGATGTAGCCATGACTGCCGAATGGGAAGTGGCTTTACAAAAGATTGAGAACAACGAAGCGGATGCAGCAGGCTTTCATCAATCAATGGAAGCCTATACCTCATCCGTTACGCAGGAACTTTTGAGCATAAGCATTGCTGGCGAAAAACAACCCGAACTGACCTGCCCCAAATGCAAAGCTCGTAAACTGCTCATCCGGGATAAGGTTGTCAAATGCCCCGATGAGGCTTGCAACTGGCTTCAATTTCGTAATGTGTGCGGTGTACAATTGAGCGTTACTGAAATCGAAAACCTTGTGAACAAAAGAAAGACCAGCCTTATCAAAGGCATGAAAAGCAAGGCGGGTAAGAAATTCGATGCCTTTATCATACTAAAAGATAATGGTGAAAGTTCTTTTGAATTTGATAATACCCCAAACAAAAAGAAATGAACAACGATATAATCATCAGTCAAAAGGATATAGAAAGCCTTATCTATGCGGTTCGGGGCAAACAGGTCATGTTTGACAAAGACCTGGCTCAATTGTATCAGGTAGAAACCAAAATACTGAATAAAGCCGTGAAAAGGAATATTGAGCGTTTTCCTGAAACATTCTGTTTTCAGTTGAACGATGAGGAAAGCGAAACTTTGAGGTTCCAAATTGGAACCTCAAACGCAGGACGTGGCGGACGGCGTTATTTGCCTTACGTGTTTACCGAACAAGGTGTAGCCATGTTGTCGGCAGTATTGCGGAGCGATACAGCCATAAAGGTGAGCATTGAGATAATGAACGCTTTTGTTGAAATGCGAAAATTATTACTGGATAATGCCGGGCTGTTTTCTCGCATGGATAAAATCGAACTGAAACAGATTGAAGCAGACGGCAGGTTTGAGGAAATATTTAAAGCACTGGAAAGCGGCAAGCTGCACGGCGAAAAGGGTGTTTTCTATGAAGGGCAGATATTCGATGCCTACACTTTTGTTTCGGGCATTGTCCGAAGCGCACAAAGGTCTATTATCCTTATTGACAATTATGTTGATGATACGGTGCTTACGCTTCTGGGAAAGCGTGGACAGGCTGTATCTGCCACTATTTACACCAAAAGTATCAGCAATCAGTTACAACTCGATGTGCAACGCTACAACAGCCAATACCCGGCTATAAATGTTCATCCTTTTACCCATGCTCACGACCGTTTTCTTATTGTTGATGGTACCGAGTTGTACCACATTGGAGCATCATTAAAAGATTTGGGTAAAAAATGGTTTGCCTTTTCGAGAATAGATATTGAAGTAGGTAAAATGCTTCAGAACCTTTCTCCATAACCTCCCTTAAATTATCAAGGGGTACTTCAGTAGAATTTCTTCTTTAACAACATACTTGCTCTTACCAAGAGTATCAACACAGGAACTTCCACAAGTGGGCCGATTACGCCCACAAATGCCTGCGGTGAATGAATACCAAAAACGGCTATGGCTACGGCTATTGCCAATTCAAAGTTGTTTCCTGTAGCTGTAAATGCAATTGATGCGTTTTTGTCATAAGGAATATTTAAAGATTTACCAATAAAGAAGCTCACGAAAAACATCAGCACAAAATAGATGATTAAGGGTATTGCTATTTTTACTACGTCCATTGGCAACTCTACTATTTTATCACCTTTCAGACTGAACATTAGTACGATGGTAAATAGTAAAGCATACAATGTAATGGGCGATATTTTGGAAGCAAATACTCTATTGTACCATTCTATACCTTTTGATTTTACCAGTATGTAACGGCTTATAAATCCCGCTAAGAATGGAATACCCAAATATATTAATACGCTTTCTGTTACATCTTGAATGGATACGCTTACATTGAAATTCGCTAAGCCTAATTTGTTGGGTAATATGTTGATGAACAACCAAACTAAGAAACTGTAACTTATTATCTGAAAGATGCTGTTTAACGCTACCAGCAATGCCGTATATTCCCTGTTGGCTTTTGCTAAATCACTCCAAACAATTACCATTGCGATACATCTTGCCAAACCTATCAGTATTAAGCCTGTCATATAATCGGGTTCATTCCGTAAAAACAAAACGGCTAATCCGAACATCAGCACAGTACCAATAACCCAATTGAGCAATAAGGATAAGCCGATTACTTTTTTATCCTTTAATGCTTTCGGTAGTAATGTATAATCCACTTTTGCCAACGGAGGGTACATCATCAGTATTAAACCTATTGCTAAAGGAATGTTTGTAGTGCCTACGGCTAAAGCGTTTGTAACTTTTGAAATACCTGGAAAGAAATGCCCTAATCCTACACCTGCCACCATTGCAAGAAATATCCATAAGGTAAGGTAACGGTCAAGAAATTTTAATTTTGGCTGCATTGGTTATCGGCTGATTTTTGAAAATATATAAAACATTTCGGTTGCAATCTGCAAACTTCTTTCGGCATATACCTTTGATTGCTCCGGTGTATTGTCTGAAATTTTAGGGTCTTCAAATGTGATGGGTATTCTTTTTTCTGCCCCAGCTATAAAAGGGCAACCGCCATCTGCCTGCGAACAGGTCATGATAGCTGCAAACGCTGATACAGGGTTAAAAAGGTTATCATATTTTTTTGAAAAGCCAATTACGGGCAAAGCATTGGCACTGTACTTTATTGCATATACCGGATTATTGCTATCTGCAATTTTGAAAATAGAGAAGCCCTGATTTGTCAAGGTTTCTGCTACTTTCGGAAACAATGCTGTTTCTTCCGTACCGCCCGAATAACAATATACATTTGGAATGCTAAAGTGTGCTGCCGCTACCTGCGCCCAAACTTGTGATAGATGGCTTCTGCGTGAATTATGGGTGCAAATGAAATTTAGGTTTACATTTTCCCCGTTAATTACTTTTTGCTGTACAAAATCTATCAGCGGTTGTAACGTAGCTTTACGTTCTTCGTCAATTTTTTGATTAGCAACAATATTGTTTATCGTTTCTATTAAATCCTTATACATTTTAATTGGTTTTAGTATTTAGCAACAACCGGAATTTGGCGTGCAACAAGATGTTTGATTTACTGGCAACTCGGATAAATTCTTCTTTTGTTTTTCAGACGGAATACCGCACGCATCCTGTGCCAAGCAAGCTGTTGTTTTGCTTTTCAGTACAAAAGTTTCTCCATTAAAATCCAAGTCATATTTTCCGATAGTGTCCGATTGATATTCTACCTCAATTTCAAAATCCTCGATACCTAATTTTTCCTCCGAAAGTTTAATAATGTTCAGAAGTTTGGCGGGCTTTAATCGGTGTTCATAGTCGTTAGCGTTCCATAGCTGAAAATTGACAATCTTTTCATTTCTGATGGTTCCGCCACAGTCAATAAAGTGTTTGGTAATAACACCTACCTCCGTAACGTGAAAGTGTTCCGGTACAAATGTGCCGTTTTCCAAATGAAATTCGACATTGTCCAACGTTGGCAAGATTTCTTTGATTTCTGATAGTTTCATTGTCTTTTATTTAATTGTTATATTGCTTTATTGCGATTAATATGTTCAAAAAAAATGCTTAACAGCATTTATCAACCCCTACATTATCCACAAAGAAAGTATTGAGTTCCTTTTTAACCTGCTGCCAAACATTTTCATCAATACAGTAGCATACACTCGTACCCTCTATATTTCCCTTAATGATGCCAATGTTCTTTAATTCTTTTAAGTGTTGCGAAATTGTAGCCTGAGCCAATCCTAATTCCTCTACCAAGTCGTTACAAATACACGCATTCTGCTTGATGATGTGTTGCAGGATAGCAATACGGGCAGGATGTGCCAATGCCTTTAAAGTAATGGCTAAACTGTTTTGTTGCTCTGTAAATATTTCCGTTTTTGTTACGCCCATTTGACAAAATTAAATACATCGCAATATTACGATAATTATTTTAAACCCAAAAATAGTTACGAAAATTAATATCCGTTTCTACTTCTATATTCAATTGTCATCCGGTCAAAAACTGCCACCCAAAGCCAACTACTACCGCTTTAGGTGTGGCGGTTTATAGCCATAATACTTTAGCTACTCATTGAAAATTTTAAACAAAATCAATATGAGTACACAGCAAAAAGACCTCTCTTATTTTACGTTAAGGTTACAAGAATTATTAAATATCAGCTTCCCCGAAAAAGCGGACGACCAAAAGTTTATCGAGCAACGCTCCAAGTGGGCGGCAAATGCTTACGAGGGCGCATTCCGTTCGGGCAACCCCATTGAGGAATGCGACCAAATCGCAGATAATATACTCTTTGAGGGGCTTTACTATTCCAAGTTCGACACCGTTTTTCAAGTGGTGTGCAGTGAGTTTAACAGCATCATGCTGGATGAGGAACTGCGCCCGTTTGCTCTAAAGATGCTGCCTATCTGTGAACCCGTATTTGCCAAATATGTGCTGACGGATGACTTCGCCTATACCACCGACCACGACCTGCTTTATACGGAAATCACGGGAACCATAGCAATTCATATCGAAGACTATGGCATTTAATCAACGTGACCACCTGAAGCAGAATATCGAGGCGTTACGGGTCATGTTCAGGTTGGAAAAGGAAAAACGCCAAGCTACCGAAGCCGAACGGCAGCAGCTTTTACAGTACAGTGGTTTCGGGGGACTAAAATTCATTTTAAATCCCGCAGAGCATCCGACAGATATAAAGCAGTGGAAAGATTATGAGCGGAGGTATTTTGAGGAAACGCAGGAACTACACAGGGTACTGAAAGAAAATGCCGCAGACGAAAGGCAGTATAAACACTTTGTGGACAGTATGCGCAGTTCGGTACTTACAGCGTTTTATACTCCGCCCGAAATCATCAATACATTATCCGATGTATTCAAAGAAAATGGTATAGCCATTCAAAAATTTTTAGAGCCATCGGCAGGGATTGGCGGCTTTATCCAGTCTTTTACAGATAAAAACGTATCACAGATTACCGCTTATGAAAAAGACCTGCTAACGGGTAAAATCCTCAAACAGATTTACCCTGACAGAAATATTCGTATAAGCGGTTTTGAAGAAATACCCGAAAGGGAGCTGAACAGCTACGATGTAGTTGCCAGCAATATTCCATTTGGTACAAGTGCGGTCTTTGACCTTTCGTATTCACGGGGTAATGACCCTGCAAGGGCGCAGGCAGCAAGGGGCATCCACAATTACTTTTTCTTAAAGGGAACGGACACGCTACGGGATGGCGGTGTTCTCGCTTTCATCACCTCGCAGGGCGTTTTGGATAGCCCAAGCAATAAGCCCATACGTGAGGCATTGATGAAAGAGCATAACCTTGTTTCGGTGGTACGGCTACCGAACAATCTTTTCATGGATTATGCCGGAACGGAAGTCGGCAGCGACCTTATTGTGCTTCAAAAGAACACGGGCAAACAAGGTCTTTCCGAAAGGGAAAAAGACTTTTGCGATACGTTGCTAACAAAACACAATGACCATGTAAACGCCTATATGCTTTACAATGGTACAGTTGTTTTCAATGAAATTATACAATCCACAGACCTGTACGGGAAACCCTATACTGTATATGTTCATAGTGGCGGTGTACAGGAAATTGCAAAGGAGGCAAAGAAAATACTGGATGGAGATTTTAAAGAGTATCTGAACATAAATCTTTACAAAGGGCTACCGTCCGATGAGCCTACGGTACAGCCGGATATTACCGTAACTCCTGACCCTACTCCCACGCAGCCGGCTACCGGCATCATAAGGTATGAAATAACACAACCCTCACTATTTACGACGCCTGCGGCGGCTCAACCTGCAATGAGCAAGGAACAGGACGGCATGACTGCGTTAGCAGATCTGCCGTCTCCACAGGAAGAAGTGCAGTTGAGTTTATTCGACCTTTTTGGAAGTGCGCCACAGACTGCCGTTATCGCCGCACCGAAAAAAAGGGTTAAGAGAAGAACGACCATTACCAAGAAAAAAGCGGGCAACCGTCCACATCAGCCGGGGCTTTTTGATTACATACCGCTACGCACTCCAAAAGAAGAAACACCAAAGCCACCAACCACGCCACGACTAAACAGACAGGAAACCGTAATTGGCGATTTGTTTTCGTCCATCGGCATTAACAGCAAAGGCGAAATAGAAGAACGACCCAAAAACGAGCCTGCGGCTGCTCCGGCAAATGATAATGTAATTCCCGAACCTGCCCCATACTCCGGCGAACTGCAATCATTCCACAGGGATGATTGCCTTGTGGTGGATAGTGGTTATGTGGGGCATTTGCAGGATGTGGATTTATCCAATGGTACGGCGGTGTTTCATCCGCTATCCCTGCCAGCCAATCAGAAAGCAAGAGCCGAAGCCTATATAGGATTGCGGGATGCCTATCAGCAGCTTTACAATCAGGAAGCGCAGCACCATACCGAATACAAACAAGAACGGGAAACGCTAAACCGCCTGTATGATGATTTTCTAAAGAAATACGGCAACCTAAACAGTGCCGACAATATCAAATTGATTAAGACGGACAGCGCAGGCAAGGAAGTATCCTATTTGGAGCGTGTTGTGGGCGGCGTGGTGCATAAGGCAGATATATTCCACAAGCCTGTAAGTTTTTCAACCGCAACCCTCGCAACAGATAACCCGGACGAAGCGTTGGCGGCATCGCTCAATAAGTACGGCACGGTGGATTTGGGCTATATGTCGGAAATAAGCGGGATGTCTGCCGAAGATTTAAAAGATGCGCTGCATGGCCGTATCTTTTACAATCCTGTACAAAAGGAATATGAGATAGCCGAAAAATGGGTTTCGGGCAATGTAATTGAAAAAGCGGAAGATGTGCAGGCATACCTTGCCGGGCAACCGGAAGACAAGGAAGCTGCCGCAAGCCTCAAAGCACTCGAAGAAGCTAAGCCCCGCAGGATAGAGTTTGAAGAACTCGATTTTAACCTCGGCGAACGCTGGATACCTACGGGCATCTATAATCGTTTCGCCTCGCATCTATTCGATACGGATATACGCATCCATTATTCTGAAAGTTCCGATGACTTTTCCATCCATTGCGACCGCAAGAATATCCATATCACTGAAAAGTACGCTATCAAGTCGGAAAGCCGGACGTTTGACGGCATTACCCTGCTGAAACACGCCCTTGTCAATACTACGCCTGACATTACCAAAAAAGTAATCATAGATGACAAGGAAGTAAAGGTGCGGGATATGGAAGCCATACAAATGGCGAACACCAAAATTGATGAGATACGCAGAGAGTTTTCGGACTGGCTCTTTGCGCAGAACGATGAGTTTAAGCAACGCCCGACCGACAAATACAACGACACGTTTAACTGCTTTGTCCGTCCGCAGTATGACGGCAGCCATCAGGAATTTCCGGGACTTGACCGCAAGGCTTTAGGTATTGAAGACCTGTACCCAAGCCAAAAGGATGCCGTTTGGATGATAAAGATGAACGGCGGTGCTATCTGTGACCACGAAGTTGGCGCAGGTAAAACGCTCATCATGTGTACGGCGGCACAGGAAATGAAACGTTTGGGGCTGGCGCATAAGCCGATAATTATCGGGCTTAAAGCCAATGTGCATGAGATAGCGGAAACCTACCGCAAAGCCTATCCACACGCCAAAATATTATATCCCAGCAAGGAAGATTTTACCCCGCAGAAACGCTTGCGCATTTTCGGGGATATAAAAAACAATGATTGGGATTGTATCATTCTAACCCACGACCAGTTTGGTGTGATACCGCAATCGCCCGAAATGCAAAAGCAGATTTTGGAAGCGGAACTGGAAAGTGTGGAGGATAACCTTGCCGCTTTGGAAGCACAGGGCAAGGAAGTTTCAAGGGGAATGCTCAAAGGGGTTATTGTCCGTAAACAGAACTTGGAGGTTAAGTTGAAAACACTGGAGCATGACATCGAAAACCGTAAGGATGATGTTGTGGACTTTAAAATGATGGGCATTGACCACATTTTAGTGGACGAAAGCCACCGTTTTAAAAATCTCATGTTCAATACAAGGCATGAGCGTGTAGCGGGATTGGGCAATATGGCGGGAAGCCAAAAAGCATTGAATTTACTGTTTGCTATCCGCACCATTCAGGAGCGCACAGGCAAAGACCTGGGCGCAACGTTTCTTTCGGGTACTACCATTAGCAACTCGCTCACAGAACTGTATCTGCTCTTTAAATACCCGCGCCCGCAAGCAATGGAAAAACAGGGCATCAACTGTTTTGATGCGTGGGCAGCCATATATGCACGCAAGACCACCGATTATGAATTTTCGGTAGCAAACAATATCGTATCAAAAGAGCGTTTCCGCTTCTTTATCAAAGTGCCGGAACTGGCACAGTTCTATTCGGAAATCACGGACTACCGTACCGCAAAGGACATTGGTATAGACCGCCCCGAAAAGAACGAAATATTATACCATATCCCGCCCACGCCGGAGCAAGAGGTTTTTATTCAGAAGTTGATGGAGTTTGCCAAGACGGGTAATGCCGAATTGTTGGGCAGACCTCCGTTAAGTGAAAGCGAAGAAAAAGCAAAGATGCTGATTGCGACAGATTACGCCCGTAAAATGTCGCTGGATATGCGGATGATTAGCCGGAAGTATGAAGACCACCCCGACAATAAAGCCTCGCACTGTGCGGCTAATATTGCCAAATACTACAACAAATACAGTGCGCAGAAAGGAACACAGTTCGTTTTCTCCGACCTCGGTACTTACAAACCCGGAGAATGGAATGTTTACTCGGAAATAAAGCGCAAGCTGGTACAAGACCACGGCATCCCTGCGCATGAAATACGGTTTATTCAGGAGGCTAAAAATGAGAAGCAGCGCAAAGAACTTATCAGGGATGTAAACGAGGGAAAAATACGGGTGTTGTTCGGTTCTACCGAAATGCTCGGCACGGGCGTAAATGCACAAAAACGGGCGGTTGCCGTTCACCATTTGGATATACCGTGGCGACCAAGCGACCTTGCCCAACGGGACGGTAGGGCTATCCGCAAAGGCAATGAGATAGCAAAATTTTTTGCCGATAACAAAGTAGATATTTTCATCTACGCCGTAGAAAAATCGCTGGATAGCTACAAATTCAATACCCTGTACAACAAGCAGGTATTTATCGAACAATTAAAGAGCAACAGCCTCGGTAAACGTACCATTGATGAGGGTGGCATGGACGAAAAAACGGGCATGAACTTCTCCGAATATGTGGCGATACTATCGGGTAATACAGACCTTTTGGAAAAAGCGAAACTGGAAAAACAGATTGCCGGGCTGGAAAGCGAACGGCAGGCGAACAACCGTTCCAAATCAACTTCCAAATATAGGCTGGAAGATACCATTGCTACGCTGGAAAGTACGCAGGCACGGTTTGACCGTATGAGCCTCGATTGGGCAAACCTGCAACAGCGCATACAGAAAAACAAAGATGGGGAAATACTTAACCCGGTGCAGCTTATCGGGTTGCCGCCCAATGCCGATGTAAAACAGATTGGGGCGAAACTCAACCAGCTTTCCGAAAAAGCCCGTACCGCAGGGCAGTATGAGGAAATCGGTACGCTGTACGGTTTTACGCTATTGGTCAAAACCGAACTTTCGGAAAAGGACAGCACTACGCTCGAAAGGGATAACCGTTTCTTTGTTCAGGGTGAGGGCAATATCAAGTACACGTTCAACAACGGTAAGATGGCGGGCGAAGCAAAAACGGCATCGCTTAATTTTCTGAATGCGCTCCAAAAGATACCGGGTATCTTAGAGCAGGAACAAAAGAAAATTGACGGGCTGCAAAAAGACCTCCCCATTCTTCAGGAAGTGGTAAAGGGTACATGGAAGAAAGAGCAGGCTTTGAGCGACCTTAAAACAGAATTGGCGGCGGTTGAAAGAAAAATACAATTATCCATAAAACCGGAAACTGATACAGAAGCGGTACAGCCTGAAAAAGCCGAAAAACAAAGTCAGCATAATTCTGAAACGATTGTACGGGTTAAAGGTATTCATCTGCCAAGAGGGTTTTTATAATACGGATAAGGCTGAAAAAAGCAAACGGGGATCTGCAAGTCCCCGTTTACTTTTTTATCTCTATTGGGTAATATTATTTCTCATCCTGCTCGTCCATCTTTTTTAAAAGCCCGTCCCGGAGTTCGTCAAGGAATTTGGTGCGATTTATTTTTCGGGTTCTCAATTCTAAATAGGTTTGATAGAAATTGCCTAAATCAACATTGAACGCACTTTCAAAATATTGGGCTATCAACCGTATATCACTGTTTCCATTGTCAAAAACACCCTGATACTGCAAGGCATAAATCAATTCTATCAGGGCGGTTTTACTTCCCGTCCAATTCAATTTTTCTGTGGATGCTGATTTGTCGTTTTGGGTTTTGCTATATAGCTGGTCTTCGATATAAACCTGTATTAAGTCGTTAGCAATTATTTTAGCAACCTTGTAATCATGTGAGGTGGAAAAGGTCTGGTCTGACTGAAAGTAATAAGTATCTAACCATAGCTTTATATCGTGCCTGCCTCTCACAAAAAAGTTTTCATCAAGAAAAGAATTGTTGCTACGGTAATACTTATAGAAATCGAGATTATTATCGAAGAACCTCTTTAGTTTTTTCAATTCTTTGTTGAGGTATTTCCTGATAGGCTTTGCTCCGTAAGGTTTCCGTGCCTCAATTTTGTAGATAGCATTGTAGTAAATCAGCTTTGCTATAATGGCAGGTTTCTGATATTTGAAAAAGTGTATTTCTTCCTGCACATTTTTAAACCCCGTCTTCAATACATATTCTTTCAATTCAGCGGTCTTGTGTAAAATAAGTTCAACTGCTTTTTCAGAGGAAGTTAAAACATTGCCTTGCTCGTATGTCAATTCTTTTATTTCTTCTTCTAACTCCTCCATGATTTTTGTATAAAATCCCGTCATTGACTTTCACTTTAGATATTAAAGACTTAGTTATTCTATATATGCGGTTCAAATTTTCAGTTATCCCATTGTACCTTCTTCACAGTTGTTAGCACTGGAAAGATTATTAGCTATCATTAAACATTCACACCAAACAGATGCCCCACCAATGCAGACAAGCCCATTGCGATTGTTCCCCAGATAGCAATTCTTACAATGGCTTTACCGATGCCCGCACCGCCTGTTTTTGCCGATACTATTCCCAACAAAATGAGAAAGACAAGCGTAAAACAGTAGAGCCAGTATTCCATCCCCACAACGGGAGCCAGCAGCGTTACTGCTAAAGGCAATATCCCGCCTGCCGTGAAAGATGCCCCTGAAGCCAGTGCCGCCTGCATGGGGTTTGCCTTGCTGATTTCGTTAATCCCCAACTCATCCCTAACATGGGCAGCCAAAGCATCTTTTTCCATCAGTTCCTTAGCTACCTGCATGGCGGTTTCTTTTTTCAGTCCACGCCTTTCATAGATTTCTGCCAATATGTTGCGTTCTGTTTCCGGCATATCACGGAGTTCTTTTGCTTCCCTTTCTATGTCGGCTTTTTCAATGTCAGTCTGTGAACTTACAGACACGTATTCGCCTGCCGCCATTGACAAGGCTCCGGCAACAAGCGAGGCAATAGTAGCCAGCAATACCGGTTCTCTTGTTGTGCTTGCTGCCGCTATTCCGATAGCCAGACTGGACACGGATATAATACCGTCATTGGCTCCCAGCACTGCGGCTCTAAGCCAGTTGCTACGATTGATGTAATGGTTGTTCCAATAGTTGTCAATCGTAATTTCATTTACTTCTTCCTTTTTGTTTTTCATCGCTTTTGAATTTTTGTCAATTACTATTTTCGTTTAAACAATTTATAAACCTCAAACCACAGAACGGAAACCGATGCAATAAGAGCAGCTATGCTCAATTCTTTTAGCCCCAAACCTGTAACCTTGAAGAAGTCGGACAACGGCGGGTAATACAGTATCGTTAAAAGAAGTGCTAAGGTTGAGCCATTGATGACCACAAACAGGGCATTACGATTTTTGAAACTCTCAAACAGGCTGTAATAGAATGAACGGTTGGTCAGGCTCAACAGAATGTTTGCGAAAATCAACGTAGTAAAAACCATTGCCCTTGTCTGCTGCTCATCACCACCGTTCTGCACCGTATATCGGTACGTGAACAATATGCCTGCTGTTATTATCAACCCCTGAACAATACTTATTCCGAGCTCTTTCCAGTTCAGGAATGTGTCAGTCATTTTTCTTGGTTTTTGCAACATTGCATTTCTTTCCATTGGCTCATTTTCATACACAATGGAACAGGTTGGCCCCATGACCAACTCTAAAAAGATAACGTGTACCGGCGTGAATATCTGTGGAAATGCCCAGCCCAAAAACAAGGGTAAAGACACTGTAAGGATAATGGGAATATGAATGGAAATGATGTACTGAACGGCTTTTTTGATATTAGTGTAAATTCTTCTTCCCGCCGCTATTCCCGTAATCAGCTTGTCTAAATCATCGTTGATGATAACTAAAGAAGCAGCGGCTTTCGCAATCTCCGTTCCTTTGCTACCCATTGCCACACCGATATTTGCGGCTTTCAATGCCGGTGCATCGTTCACACCATCACCCACCATAGCCACAACTTCACCGTTTTGTTTTAAGGCATTTACCACAGTCAGTTTCACATCGGGGTACATTCTTGCAAACAGCACTTTTTCCTCTACTGCTTCCAATAGCCGCTCCCCGGAATATGCCATAATTTCGGTTCCGTCCACGGCATTGTCGGCATTGACAATACCTGCCTGTACCGCAATACTTTTTGCAGTGTCGGCATTGTCGCCCGTAATTATCTTTACTTTAATCCCGGCATCGTATATATGCTGAAATACACAGCGAATGCCTTCTTTAGGTGGGTCATAAAATACTACCAAGCCCAAAAACTCAAACTGAAAATCCTGTTGTCTTTCAGGAAAGGTATTACCTTCAAAATGTGATTTTGCTACACCCAAAACACGAAATCCTTGTTCCCCAAACCCTGTTATCAACCCGCGAATTTTACTTTTTTCGTTTTCAGGAAGTGTGGACACCTGAAGAATGGCTTCCGGCGCACCTTTTGCCGCAACAATCCGGTGTTGCTTCGTATCTTGGAAAATATGCGTCATCATAGGCGGTTTGCCGTCCAAAGGATATTCGTGGAACAAGGTAAAGTAGCCTCTATGGTCGTCCTTTTGTGTCTGTCCATATATTTGGTGCAGGGTCTTCTCCATCGGGTCAAAGGGTACTGGCTCGCTGCTCCACATGGCATAGTTTATCAACTCCGAAAGTGAGGTATCGTTAAAGTCCTGCTCATCAAAAATTTTGTCCGAACGGTAATCATACAGATGTTTCAGGTGCATCGTGTTTTCTGTAATCGTCCCGGTTTTGTCGGTACAAATAACAGTCGTGCTACCGAGTGTTTCAACCACGCTGCTCCGTTTAACGATGATGCCCTCACGCATCAGCTTCCATGCGCCCAATGCCATAAATGTGGTAAACGCTACCGGGATTTCTTCAGGCAAGACAGACATTGCCAGAGTAAGCCCGTTAAGCAGGCTTTCGAGCAGGTTTCGGGTATGGTAATAATTGACAACACAAACCAACAGGAAAATGACAATACCAATCACCGCCATTGTTTTGACAAACTTCCTGATTTGAAGCTGCAAAGGCGATGCAGCCTCTTTTATATCAGATAAAGACGTGCCTATTTTACCAAGACGGGTTTCCCTGCCGATTTTTTCCACTTCAAAAACAGCCAGTCCCGACACTGCAACCGTTCCGCTGTACACTCTGTTATCATCGCTTTCGCTGCTTTTGAAAACCGACAGGCTTTCACCTGTCAGAGATGCCTCGTTCACCGAAAAATCATTGCTGTGAACTATCTTTCCGTCTGCATTAATCATTTTTCCCTCTTCCGTAATACACAGGTCGCCAACCGTAATTTCTTGGGTAGGGATTTGTACTACTTTGCCATTTCGGACAACAGTACTTAAAGGTTCGTTGAGCTTTTCCAACGCTTCCAATGCTTTTTTGCTCCGGTTGTCCTGATAGAATGAAACAGCCGAAACCGCAACGATGGCAACAAACATGAACAATGCCTCTCCATAATTGCCAATAATTAAGTAAATAACAGAAATGGCAAACAGCAGGATAAGCATTGGTTCTTTCAGTATGTTCAAAAGCAGTTCCAGCCAACCGCTTTTGTGAGTGGCATCAATACGGTTGTAACCGTGCTTCTTTCTTGAAGCGGTAACTTCACTGTCGCTAAGACCTTTGAAATGGTAGGGAATATTATAGGACATAGTTAATTAAATATGGATTATAAATTATGCTGATTATCTTCATTGCTATTGACGTAATCTTATCATTGAGCCGTTTGTCACATTCATCAATGTTATTTGAATTTTAAATTCAGTGAAATAATATTAGCGTTCATTTTTGTTGACCTGTAATAATGCCCGTAGCGCAGTTCAAGCGTGTTCAGTTGCTTGATGCCAAATACGCCGCCCGGCGGTGTGAAATGAATACCTGCACCAATGAATTGGCTGGTAAACTTTGACAGGTCATAATTGCTGGTATAATAGTCTTCGCCTGCCTGATGGGTTTGGTAGCCTGCAAAATATTTGGCGGCACTTTGTTGGTAATACCTGTAAAAAGGGCTTACGGAGAAGAAAGGCGATATTTTTACGGGGACTTCCAGTTCGGCGGTATGGGCATGGACACCCCAATTGTCCGTATAATAACGATAATAGCCACGCAGGATAAAACGGTCGCCTATAAAATAGCTTCCCCTAAAACCGATTGGCAGCTTAAACCTGTTACTCGGCAGTTGTTCCTGATGCACGCTGCCGTCCGTAAAATAAACCCTGTGGAAAGGCAGGCTCAAATAGCCGTGCTGCTGTACCACATCGGCAAGAAACATCACCTGCAACCGCTCATTGATAATCTGTGAATAGGAGAATGAACCAGCGAACGTGTTTCGTGATGCTGTTGGGTAATGCTCGTGTTCACGGGTCTGCGATGCCCGCAGCTCTATGGGAGTTACCAAACTTACCTGGTCGAGATATACCTGCAGCTTGGCGGTAAACTCGCCCATACGGTTTTTGGTTTTCTGTGCAAACATAACATTGCCACCAAGGGAAAGGTAGTCAAACTCTTTGGAGGCTGATACACCTGCTCCGATAGTTGAACCTTTGGCTTCATTTTCCATTGTCCAGCCAAGCGATGGGTAAATCCTTGTGTCGGCATGTGATGCGGAACTGTTGGCTTTCAGGTCAATCATATCCGATGATGCCGAGGTATAGTGGTCAATACCTACGTCCAGCAGGTAGCTGTGCTTGCGGTTTTTCCTGTCATGCCGGATGAGCTTCACGTCAATCGAGTTGGAAATGTCCGTCAGTTTCTCGGAGCCGATGCCCCCGGTTACGGCGGCGTTGTTCCCGTCCTGATGGTAGTAGCTGGATACGAGGTTTACCTCCTCCACTTTTAGTTTACGGGCAGTGTAGCCAGTGTCGGGAAGACTGCTCTGTGCGTAGGAATGCAGCATTGCCATAAGTGCGGCTGCGGTGAGATATATTCTTTTCATTTTATTTCTTGTTTTGAATAATTAGTTACAGCCGCAGCCACCGCCGCTTTTTCCTGCATTTGCACCGGAAGCTCCTTCCCGGTAGGACTGGAAATTGAGTTCTGTTTTTTCGATTTTGCGGTTGCCCAACACCATTTCGGCATCGTTGAGCCTGTTTTTCTGGTATTCCTTTACCGTAGTGCAGGAAGAACACAGCGCAAGTGCCGACAGGCTTATGCCGCACAGGGACAGTTTGAGATTATGGAACTTTTTCATTTTAAATGTATGTTTTGGGATGAGTAAACTTTGTTGTTGTCGTCTATGATAATGCAGGCTAAGTTGTCTATCTGGTTGACCATATCCAGCCCAGCCCTGACACCCATAATCGTAACGGGAGTTGCCATTGCATCGGCTATTTCCGCATTGGGGCATATTATCGTTACGCTTTTGATACCTGTCACCGGAAGCCCGGTCTTGGGGTTGATGGTATGCGAATATTTTTTGTCCCCGATAATGACATATTTCTCGTAATTGCCTGATGTGGCAATTGCCATGTTACTGATGTTAAGGTAGGAAAATGGTCGCCCTGCGTGGTCGGGGTCGGCAATTCCAATCGTCCACGGTTTCCCGTCTGCCTGATTTCCCCAAGTGCTGATGTCACCGGAAGCGTTCACTACACCGTTTGCTACCCCTTGTTGCAGCAACAATCGTTTAGCCATTTCAGCGGCGTAGCCTTTGCCGATACCACCAAAGCCGATACGCATACCAACTTCCTTTAAAAACACGGTACATTCGTTGCCGTCCAGCAGCACGTTGCGGTAATTGATAAGCCTAACCATTGCCCTTGCTGTTTCCGCATCCGGCAGGCTGGTCATGTTCCGGTCAAAGTTCCAGAGGCGTTTGTCCACCGAGCCATAGGTAATGTCAAAAGCCCCGTCCGTAACGGCACTGATGCGCAGGCTACGCTCAATCAATCCGAAGGTTTCCCGGCTTACCTGTACGGGTTGTACACCCGCATTGGCATTGACACGGCTGGTTTCGCTGTCTTCGCTGAAAGTCGTGAGCAGTTGTTCTATCCGCCTGATTTCGCTGATGGCGGCATCCATCCTTTCTTCAGCCCACGATTTGTCTTCACCTACAATGGTAATTTCAAAAGCATTGCCCATCAGCTTTTCGCCTCTGCGAAATTCCTGTAACCTATTCATTCCGGTATTTTTTGTCGTAAACGGTAACGATTTCCCTTATCCAGTCCTCAACGGGTTCATCAGGCATACCGCTCCACGTTTTAAGCGGCGTTCCATTTTCGTCCAGCAGCAGGGTGTAAGGGAATGCCCCCTGCGGATTGTATTTGTCTGCCAGTGCCTCGTTTTGCTTTTTGATTTTGCCATCTAACTGGTTTTTCCTGTTCCGGGGAAAATCGGCATTTACCAATACCAATAGCTTATCGGCTACATTTTTAAAATCGGCATTTTCAAAAAATGATTGGTGCATTTTAATACAGGGAACACACCAATCGGAACCCGAAAAATTTAACAAAACCAGCTTATGCGTTTGTTTTGCTTCTTGTTTTGCTTTTTCAAAAACGGTTTGCCCGTGTGCCACTGCCAGCGAAAAAAGCAGGACAATGGAGAAAATTATCTTTTTCATTTTTTCTTATTTAGTTAATTAATTTGTTACTGTGCTTTGGACAAGGCGGTAGCCCAGTCTATCAGTACCTTTTTGTTTTCTGTACTAAGCCGGGCATCGCCGTGGATTAAGGTATAGGAAGACAAAGGCATCTCGTCTTTTTCAACGGTCTTTGCTATCTCCTGTAATTTTTTGATTTTCTTTTCCGCAGGATAAGTGTAGAACTCATCAAAATTCAAATGCCTTTTTCCATCATTGATGTGGCTGTTAAGCCAAAGAGCTACCGGCTGAATGTTATTGTACCACGGATATTTGGTATTATTGGAATGGCAGTCGTAGCAATTGGTTCTTAACAACGTACCAACATTCTGCGGTACGTTGTAATGGCGTTCAATCGCATTGGCTGACACTCCACCGGAAATGTTCTTTGCCGGGTGGTACAGTTGCATAAGCGCAAAAATGGCGACAAGCACAAACAGGACTTTCTTCATTGTTATTTTTTTTTGTTGTTTCATTGTTTAAAATGTTTTAATAATTGTTAGACCTATATTTTTCGACTGGTAAAAAGGAACTAAGGAAAATGCTCCTTTGTCTTTTTTTGAAGCAAACCATTTTGAGGTAACGGGAAACAGCCAGTAGGCAATTTCAGTGGAGAGGATGCCTATCCCAGCTCCGGCAACGACGTCGCCAACCCAATGCTTGTCGTTGAAAACCCTGTAAATGCCAGTCATTGCGGCAATGGGATACCCCGAAATACTTAACCAGAAATTACTATCCTTGTACTCCCGGAACATAAACTGTGCAGATGAAAATGCCGTAGCCGTATGGCCTGACGGGAAAGACAAGTTATTGGAACCGTCAGGGCGTTCTTCGTGTACCAAATGTTTTGTTGGTAGTACGAGGGCTGCTGAAACCAGTTGGGAAGTGGCATAAATAATAGTTCTGTCCTTAAAATTGTGCTTTCCTTTTACGCCTGCGAGGTTAAGACCATAGACAGCTACGGCTGGTGCATACTGCATATAATTGTCAATTTTGGCTCCGGGCGTAATGTGTTCGCTGCTTTCGTGACGGGTGGACTTGTTTAGAGTTTTCAGACCGTCCACCGTCAGGCTCAACACGCCATAAGAAACCAGCGCAGAAGGAACTATCAGCTTCCTTACCGAAAATTTATAGGCGTTGTCATTAAGGCTCAACGTATCCATACTTCCTGTTTGGGCTTTTAAGCCCAACGAAAGCGTTAAGATTATAAATAGCAATACAGGTTTCATACTAATCATCTGCTGTATTTTTCAAAACCATTAAAAGATTATAAGCTCCTTTGGTAGCAAACATCTGTCCGGCGTGTTTTGCCCCGTCAATGATTTCCGTAAAACCGTTTTCGGAATTTCCAATTTGCACTTCGGTCATTTCAAACTGCCTGTTCCCTTTCTGCACGAAAGCATAGTTCTTGTTCTCAAAACGAACAATGGCATCATCGGGCAGTACAGCGGTATTAGCTCCCGAAATTTCCACGTCTGCGTTCATAAACATTCCGGGCAGCAGACTTTTGTCGTACTGCTCAAAATGGCAATGGACTTGGGCAGCATTGTCGCCGGAAAGATTCTTACTGATTAAAATAACTTCGCAGGGGTATTTCTTTTCGGGATGCGTATTGGTATAAGCCAATAAATGCTGTCCTACTGCCAGCTTGTTCAGGTCTTTGTCAAAAACCGTTAATGCCAGATGAATGTCGTTCGGATTGACCAACTCAAACAGCACATCGCTCGGATTGACATATTTGCCGATGTTGACGTTTACCGACGATACAAAACCGGAGATGGGCGAATAGATGTTGATGCTTTTTGAAATATTGCCTGCGGTTATATTGGCAGGGTTCAAGCCTATCAGCCTTAACTTCTGTTCCAGCGATTTTATCAGTACATATTGTGTTTGATAAGTCGTCTTTGCCTGTTCATATACTTTGTCGCTGGCAGCTTTGCTTTGGTTCAAGTCTTTTTGCCTTTTGTATTCACTTTCGTTAAACGAAAGCTGCGCCTTGGCGGTAAGGTAGTCCTGCTGCAACTGTATATACTGTGGGTCTTCCATTACAGCCAACACTTCACCCTTGCTTACGTGTAAGCCGGGCAACAGTCTGGTGGACTTTAAATAGCCACCCAAAGGAACGCTGATAGACACCATGTTTTGTGGTGGCACATCTATCTTTCCGTTTAGTTTCAGTACCGATGAAATAGTTTTGTTTTCGATGTTGCCTGTTTCTACACCTGCGTTTTTATATTGGGCATCGGTAAGGGCAACCACATTTTCCACTTTGTTGACAGGCTGCTGCTCCTGCTGTTCATTGTTTTTCTTGTTGCCGCAAGAGGCAAGCAGCACCAACGCATTTATAAGGACAATTAATTTTTTCATTGATTTACTGTTATTATTTATTGAGGTAAAAATTAAGGTCGGCAATGGCATTGTTCCTGCTTTTTACCGCTTCAATGTAATCACTTTTGATGCTGACCGACTGACCTATAAGCAACGCCCATTCCAGATAATTGATGTCGCCGTTCAGAAACTGCTTGTTAGCGGTAGTGGTAATGGTTTCGGCATTTTTCAATGCGGTGTTCTCAAAATAAGCGACCGTTTCCTGATATTTCTGATACTGTTTCAAAGCCGAGGCAAAAGCGATTTCAAAATTTTTCAGGTTGAGGTCATAATCTTTTGAAGCTATTTCTTCATTGATTTTTGCCGCATTGATTTTTGCTTTCTGACTACCTGTAAAAATTGGAATACCCAGTCCAATTTGCAATGCCTGAAAACGGGGGGTACTGTTATAAATCTTGTCGTCCGCACCCATTCCTTTCATTCCGGCAATGTTGTAGCCCAATGTTATGTCAGGCGACAATTTGGAACGTTCCATTTTTGTGGTAGCTTGCGCAATTTGCTGTTGCTGCTTCAAAAACTGCATGGCGGGATGTGCAGCCAGTGCCGCAGTATCTATACCTGAAATATTGTTTTCCAATATTGCATTTTCGGACGGGACAAAAACCGTTTCGGTGTTCAGCAGCAACCGGAACTGTAACTGCAAGACTTCCTCATCTTTTTCCAGTTGGGAGAGCTGCAACTTGATTTGTCCACGCTGGTTTTCGGCGGTGGTCTTTTCGAGTACGTTGCTCTCGCCCTTGTTGAAACGAAGTGTGGCTTTGTCGAGAAATTCTGCAAAAAGAGTATCATTCTTTTGCAGCAACGCTTTTTTCTGTTGCAGGTACACGAGCGTGTAAAATACCTGTGCTACCTGCTTTTTAAGCTGCGCTTCCTGTACACCCACGTTCAGCACGCTGCTTTTCCATTCCTCGTTCAGCAGTTCCTTTTGCCGTTTATAAACAGTCGGGAAATTGATGGTCTGCGAAATGCCCAGCCTTGTGTCTTTGTAAAAACTGTTGATTTGTCCATACTCGCCGAAAACCTGCGTTGCCGGGATGCTTGTTCCCGACTGAATAAGCTTCTGACGGTATTCGGTTTTCAGCCGTTCGTTTTTTACAGAACGGTTATTCGTCAAAGCGGTGTCAATTGCCTGCTGTAATGTTATTGGGATTTGGGCATTTGAATTTGTTGCCATTAACAACAACAGTACGGAAACAATACCTGTTGCTTTTTTAGAAATGGAAACACCTTTATTGAACATCATATACAAGATGGGCAGTACAAAAAGCGTCAGGAATGTGGCAATCAGTAAGCCTCCAATCACCACCGTTGCCAATGGCCTTTGCACTTCTGCACCTTCTCCGTGGCTTAGTGCCATCGGTAAAAATCCCAAAGAAGCCACAAAAGCCGTCATCAGCACAGGGCGCAAACGGGTTTTGGTTCCCATAATGACAATGCGTTTCAAATCGGTATATCCCTCTTTCTTCAGACGGTTAAATTCGCCCAACAGTACGATGCCGTTCAGCACGGCTACACCGAACAGGGCGATAAAACCGATACCCGCACTCACGCTGAACGAAATACCTCTTATCGCCAAGGCAAAAATGCCACCAATGGCGGAAAGCGGTATGGACGTGTAGATGAGCAAGCCTTGCTTAACAGAACGGAATGCAAAGAACAGGAGTAGGAAAATCAGTACTAGCGAAACCGGAACCGCCACATACAAACGCTGTTTGGCAGCTTCCAGGTTTTCAAAAGCACCACCGTAAGTGATGTAATAACCCGGTGGCAGTTTTATCTGCTGCTGCACTTTCTGCTGCAATTCATGAACAGTGCTTTGGATGTCCCTGCCACGGACGTTGAAGCCCACAATAATCCGCCGTTGCGAATTTTCACGCTGTATCTGGTTCAACCCTTCTTCTATATCCACGCTTGCCACGGTGCTTAAAGGAATTTGCGTACCCTGCGGCGTTGCTACCAAAAGGTGCTGTACATCTTCCAGCTTCTTCCTTTTGTCTCCTGTAAGCCGCACCACGAGGTCAAACCGCTTTTCGCCCTCATACACCATACCGCTGCTTTCGCCCGCAAATGCGGCATTGACCACACGGTTGATGTCGCTGATGTTCATACCATATTGGGCAATGGCGGCGCGGTTGTATTTGACCACAATCTGTGGCATACCGGTTACAGCTTCCACATACAAGGCTTCGCTACCTTTTACCGTGTTACAGATTTTTCCCAACTTGTTGGCATAGCTTGCCAATGTATCTAAATTTTCACCGAAAATTTTACAAACAACATCCTGTCTTGCCCCCGAAATCAGTTCGTTGAAACGCATCGCCACGGGATATTGGAAGCCGAACGATACCCCCGGAACATCTTCTAACGCTTTTGACATTTTGGCTTCCAATTCGGGATAAGTTTTTGCTGATGTCCATTCGCTGCGAGATTTCAGGATAACCATCATGTCCGAGGCGTCCACTGCCATTGGGTCTGTAGGCACTTCGCTGCTCCCGGTCTTGCCCACCACCTTTTCCACTTCGGGAAATTTTTTGAGGAGGATTTTAGATGCCTTTGAAACTGCGTCAATGGATGTATTCAGGTTGCTGCCCGGCAACACCCTTGTATCTATGGCAAAATCGCCTTCAGGCAATGACGGAATAAATTCGCCACCGAGTGTAGTCAGCACAAAAACCGCCGCCACAAACAAGCCCAACACGGTTGCAAGAACCGCTTTTTGATAACGCAAAAGTTTGGTCAGGTATTTTTGGAAAAAACGCTCCAAACGCCCCATCATTCTGTCCGAAAACGTTTGTTTGTGCGTAATTTTCTTACTCAAAAACAAGGTACTCATCATCGGTATATAAGTGAGCGAAAGGATGAATGCACCGAGCAGGGCAAAGGCTACGGTCTGTGCCATTGGCTTGAACATTTTACCCTCGATGCCCTCCAGTGTAAAAATGGGCAGGTAAACTATCAGGATGATGATTTGCCCGAAAACCGCACTATTCATCATTCCAGATGCAGAGACCTGTACCTCTTTGTCCATTTCGGGCTGGGAAAGGTTGTCGATACTCCTGAACCGCCTGCTATGCGACAACTTGTGCATAACCGCTTCCACGATAATGACTGCACCGTCTACAATCAGACCAAAGTCCAATGCTCCTAAACTCATCAGGTTGCCACTCACGCCAAAGGTGTTCATCAGGATAATGGCAAATAGCATGGACAGAGGGATAACCGAGGCTACCAGCAGCCCTGCCCGTAGGTTGCCAAGAAACAATACCAACACAAAAATCACAATCAGGGCACCTTCCATCAGGTTTCTGGTAACGGTGCTGATGGCATTGTTTACCATTTTGGTACGGTCGAGGAACGGGTCTATCGTAACTCCTTCGGGCAGCGTTTTTTCTATCTGCGCAATTCGCTGTTTGATGTTTTTGATGACTTCATTACTGTTTGCGCCTTTCAGCATCATCACTACCGCCCCCGAAACCTGTTGCTGACCGTTGTAGGTCATTGCCCCGTAGCGCGGTGCGTTCCCAAAGTGGACTTCCGCAATGTCACGGATTAAAAGCGGTGTGCCATCGGGCAGGTTTTTGACAACGATGTTCTGAATGTCGTCCATACTGCCCACCAGCCCCTCGCTTCGGATAAACAAAATTGTGGGCCCTTTTTCTATATACGCACCACCCGTATTTTGGTTGTTTTTTTCGAGTGCGCTGAATACATCGCCAATGGTAATGTTGTAAGCCATCAGCTTTTCCGGCGTTACGGCAATCTCATATTGTTTGAGCAAGCCGCCAAAGCTGCTTACTTCGGCTACGCCTTTCACACCCAATAGTTGCCTGCGGACTATCCAGTCCTGAATGGTGCGCAGCTCCATAGCGTTGTATTTATTTTCATAGCCTTTTTTGGGACGGACAGAGTATTGGTAGATTTCGCCTAATCCTGTTGTAACAGGAGCAAGTACAGGTGTCCCAAATCCTTTCGGTATCTGTTCCTGCGCTTGTTGCAATCTTTCCGCAACCTGTTGCCTTGCCCAGTAAATATCAGTGTTGTCATCAAATACTATCGTAACCACCGATAGCCCGAAACGGGAAAAGCTGCGGAGTTCAAGCAGACCGGGGATATTATTGTTAACCTGTTCAATAGGGAACGTAATCAAACGTTCCACATCAGGGGCACCGAGTGCCGGAGCGGTGGTAATGACCTGCACCTGATTGTTGGTAATGTCAGGTACAGCATCAATGGGCAGACGTCGTACTTCATAAACGCCGTAACCGATAAGGGCAAGCATAAACAGCCCTATAATGAGTTTGTTCTTGATAGAGAACTCAATGATTTTATTCAGCATAATAATCTTTTACTTGTTAAATGGGAAAAAGGAAAGAGAAAGCAATACCCTGCCGAATGCACGGGGCAGCCGCAACCACAACCACAATGGTCGAACATACGCCTGTCTTTATCGTTCGGGGCACTCCATTGTGATTGTCCATAAGAGGACATTTTTTGCAAACGGAGCAGCTCGACAAACGGGAAAAACATTACGTTGGCGATACAGCAGTCATACAGCTATTGCACTATATCCCTTACCAGAAATATTGTCCAATAACATAACTGCCCGATGTACAGCATCGGGAATGGAAACGGAATTTCTCTTTCAGTGAAATTTTAACAAGCTCTGGGAGGCTGCCAGACAGAAGAATGGTAGTTGAAAGAATAACCTATGGTGTTGTAAATCAGGTGTTGCTTCTTTTCAACGTAAAAAACCTTTGGTACAGCTATGGAAATAGGTACAGGTGCTACATAACTGGCAATAGCGATTATTGGATGAGCACAGGTTTTAAAAGGTAACTGCATATCCCTGTCGTAATCGGCATCGTGGGGCGAACCGTGCATATAGTGCATATCCAGAAACGCCAAAAAAGTCATATCCTTGTCCAACATCTTATGCTCATGATAATGCTGAAAAATCACGGGCAATTTGAGCAATTCAACTGCCTGCGTTGTAGAGAACAGGTAAATTGTCAGGAAAAATATGGATATAATCTTTTTCACTCTACAAAAGTACAAAAAAAGAGAAATTTAACCGCAAAACGCTGTAATTTAGATTGCTTCAAGATAATAGTGCTTTTTTGTCCGTCCGTTTTCACTCCTCTAAGTTGCGAAGTATTTTATAGTCAATGTAAAAAGTCCCGAACGGAATAAAGCACGCTACAAGCACTTTCCAAGTCGTTTTTTGAATTTCCACTTTTGTTCAATCCCTACACGTAATGCATTGAAAATAAAAAGTAAAAATAGTGCGCCGTATATAGGGCCGATATTTTTAACCCAATAGGAGTTATCCAAAACATATTTCAACGGAACGGCTATAAAAACCAAAACGAGCAATTGAGTAACAGCTCATCAAAAATGCCAAATTTAAGATTTTCCGAAAGTTCATATCTGCCTCCAAAACGTGTTCTGAACCTTGTAATATTTAATTGATTATTGCTAAATATCCGGTATTCCAAAGCATTTCGGTTGGTTATATAAAACTCTTGAAAAGCTCGTGCTGTAATTCTACGGCTACCGAAAAACGGATTTCTTTGTTGGGTTCTGCGGTCTGGTCTGCCTGCTTCTGTATGATTTTGTAATTGGAAAAATAAGCAAACGGCGAAACGGAAAACTTTACATCTTTACTATATTGGTAATGCACCCAATTTCTATAAGTGAACATCAGGTTCTTATCAAACAAATTGTTATTGTCAAAACCGTTTTGCCGTCTGTGCTGAAACTCATTATCTATTTTAAACTTTTCGCTAACGGGTAGGCTCAATGTAGTCCGAAACCAAGCATTGTTATGTGTTTGAGCCAGTAAAGTTTGGGCAATAAAAATCCCTGTTGCTGTTACCAGCAATTTTTTAAACCAAGACATAACCGTTAGTATTTAGTGAGGCAGTTTATCTCTGAATTTTCCGTACACCCAGGTTCCGGCAATGGCACTTAAAAGTGTAACAGCTACAACGGTAGCACCTGTTCCGATTTGTGCAAACAACGGACCGGGGCAGGCTCCTGTCATTGCCCAACCGAACCCGAAAATCAAACCGCCATAGATTTGCCCTTTATTGAATGTTTTAGGTGAGAATTTAATAGGTTCGCCATATATGGTTTTGATGTTGAATTTCTTAATCAGGAAAACCGAAATCATTCCTACCACAACTGCACTGCCGATGATGCCGTACATATGGAACGACTGTAAACGAAACATTTCCTGTATGCGAAACCAGCTTACTACTTCCGATTTTACAAAGACGATACCGAATAATATGCCGATGGCTAAATATTTGAGGTTATGATACCATTTGTGCTGCAAACGGCTTTCGTTTACACACATCGCATCCAATTCACGGAGTTGTATGTCTGTATCTGTATTCTGTTGCATTTCTTCTTTGGGTTATAGTGATAGTATAAAAGGTAAAATAAGGTTTGCCATAATGAACCCTCCAACCATAAAACAAATGGTTGCAATCAATGACGGAAGCTGTAAATTAGACAATCCCATAATGGCGTGTCCGCTGGTACAACCTCCAGCATAGCGAGTACCAAAACCTACTAAGAACCCTCCGACAACCATCAGCAAAAACCCTTTCAGTGTAAACAATGATTGCCAGTTGATAATATCTTCAGGGACAAGGTTATTAAAGTTAGTGATGCCATAGCCTGCCAATTCTGTTGCCAATTTAGGATTGACTTCGATAGGATTAGGATTTGACAAAAGATTGATGGCTATTGCTCCACCCAAGAAAATACCAAACACAAAAAATAAATTCCATACTTCCTTTTTCCAATCGTATTTAAAAAACGGAATGTTGGCAGGCATACACGATGCACAAATATGTCGGAGTGATGAGCTGATACCAAATGATTTGTTCCCAATGATTAAAAGTGCGGGGACGGTCAAGCCAATTAACGGACCTGCAATGTACCAGGGCCAGGGCTGTTTCAAAAATTCTAACATTTATATTTTATTTGTTTTCTTTAATTAATCTTTCCAGCTCATTGGCAGGAAATACACCAGATTGTCGCCAGCGGATTTCTCCATTTTTAAATATAATGAGTGTAGGTACTCCACGTACCTGATAGGTTGCGGCGGCTGCCGGATTTTTGTCAACGTCTATTTTGATGATGTTGGCATCATCGCCTACACGCTGTTTGAGTTCTTCCAAAATGGGCGACATCATTTTACACGGTCCACACCATTCGGCAAAGAAATCTACTAAAACAGGCTTATCACTGTTTATTATCTCCTGAAACGTCATACTTTTTCTTGTCTTTTTTAAATGTTGATAATAAAAGTCCTCCCACAACTGCACCGTAAAGCGTACTGTTTAAAGGCTTTGAGGTAATGGCACAACTACCCGAACTGCAACCGACAAATTTCCAATAGAAATAGCCAGCGATTGCACCGACAACTACACCGATGATTGTGAGTGTATGTTTTTTAAAGAACGGTTTCATTGAGATTTCTTTTTAAAGCTACAAAAGACAAAATTTTGTGTTGTGTCAAAAGGTGTAATATGGTCTTCTGTTATGCAACGGATTTTGTCAAAGCTGTTGTTGAACACTTCCGAAAGGCTATTTTCATTGTATTGTTTAATGTCAAGACCACTACATTTTTTAGGTCCGTTTTCGGAAAATGTACCAATTGTCAAAAAACCTGTTACACACTTTTGAACAATATCCTTATATTTTGAAATCTGTTCGGGTGTTGTTAAAAAATGAAAGGCGGCTCTATCGTGCCATACGTCATAAGTAATTTTGGGACTAAAGTCCGCAATATCGCTTTCTATCCAGTTTACTTTTTCTGCTTTCGTTCCCAAACGAGCTTTTGCTCTTTCGAGTGCTTTTGCCGAGATGTCCAAAACAGAAATATTTTCGTAGCCTTGTTCCAATAAATAATCAACCAATTTGCTGTCGCCACCGCCAATATCAATAATTTTGGCTTGCTTATCCAATCCGAATGATGCAATGAAATCGAGCGAAGTTTTTGGAACTTCTTGTGTCCAACTTACTTCATTCGGGCTTTTGTTTTCATATACACTTTCCCAATGCTGTTTTCTGTTATTATCCATAATCATTTTTTAAAATTGCAAACAACAAACACTTATTAAAAAACTACTTAATTTCCTCATACGTTATATCTTCTGTATTTCCGTTGCTTTTACGAATAGGAGTATTACACCCTGAAACGCCACAACAGCCAATATTCAGCAAAGGCATTAAAGAAAATATTCCGCCTAATACAACAAACATCCATTCTTTTTCCTAAACACCCTGCACGATAACGAATATGCCTAATGCCAAGCGCAACACACGCATAAAATTCCAATTTCTTAAATAGTCATTCATAGCAGTATCTATTTGTTGTACACTACCTGATTTACATTTTCCCAAGTACCGCCATTGATGACATTCTGAAAGCCATTTTGCTCCAAAATGCTTTTTGCCTGACTGCTTCGGTTTCCGCTACGGCAAAAAACAACAATGTTTTTCTTGTCTTTAAATTTTGTCAGTTGGCTTTGTACTTTGTCCAACGGAATGTTTACCGCACCTATTACACTACCTGTCGAAAATTCGGCAGGTGTGCGTACATCTACTAAAAAAGCTCCGTTGTTAACAGCTTCCGTTAGTGCTCCATTATCTGTTTTGCCAAACAAGGCTGAAAAAAATCCCATAGTTCTAAATTTTAAGCGTTAGTACAAGTACAATCGACGGTTTTACCTTTGGCTTCCAACCATTCTTTCATTCCACCCGAAAAATTCTTTACATTTTTAAAGCCGTTTTTCGCAAAAATAGAATAAGCAACAGCCGAACGGTCGCCTGCCTGACAGTGGATAACCAATTGTTTGTCTTTACTGATTTTATCAAGATTGTCGGGCAATGTTCCTACAAAAATGTTTTCTGCTCCCTCTACGTGTCCTGCTTCATACTCGGTTACACCTCGCACATCTATAATCTGCACATTGTCTTTGCCTACATAGGTTTTAAATTCTTCCAAAGAAATCACATCTGCTTTTTGAAGCTCAATGCCTAAATCTTCCACATTTGAAATGTATCCGTAGATATTGTCCAAACCGATACGCATCAGTTTACGGGTCAAATCTTCCATTTGGCTGTCATCGGCAATCAGCATAAACTGTTCCTGATAGTTCAGTAACCAACCGCACCAGGTAGAAAATGAATTGTTACCCTGAATGTTTAAGCTGCCGGAAATAAAACCATTGGCAAAATCTACTTTATTGCGGGTATCTATAACCTTAATGCCTTTTTCGTAGGCAGAAAGGAATTGCTCTTTAGACAATTTCGGGTGTTTCGGAACTTCTACAAGCAACGGACGATTTACCTTGTTTAAGTGTTTCATCATTGCAAAATATTTTGGAGGTTCTGGCTGGTCGGCTAACAGATAATCGGTAAATGCTTTTTCATCTTCGCCATACTGAAACGCCCAATTACGGATTTTTTCATAACCTACGGTAGAACTGTGTACCGCTCCCAAAGCCTTGCCACAAGCGGAACCTGCTCCGTGCGCCGACCAAACCTGAACGTATTCCGGAAGTGAAGCAAACTTTTTCAATGACTGGAACATTTGTTTGGCTCCGGCTTCTTTGGTTCCGATAAGTCCAGCGGCTTTTTCCAATAAATCGGGACGACCAATATCGCCAACAAATACAAAATCTCCTGTGAAAACCATTACCGGTTTGTCCGTAGCTGGGTGGTCTGTCAGTAAAAAGCTGATGCTTTCGGGTGTGTGTCCCGGAGTGTGCATTACTTCCAAAGAAAGATTACCTACTTTGATTACACTGCCGTCTTTCAGTCCAACGTGCGGAAACTGATATTGCCAGTCTTCTCCACCCTCGTCTGAAAGGTACATTTTAGCTCCCGTTACGGCAGCTAATTCTCTTGAACCACACAGAAAGTCTGCGTGAATGTGGGTTTCGGTAATGTGTGTAATGCGGAGGTTATTTTGTTTTGCGATGTCAAGATACACATCCATATCTCTTTGGGCATCTATTACGATTGCTTCGCCCGTAGCTTGACAGCCTATCAAATAACTGCCTTGTGCTAAACTCTTGTCATATACGTGTTGAAAAAACATAATGCTGTTTATTTTTAATGATTAACTATTTTATACTGCAAATTTCTGTTACTTATTTTAGCTGTACAGCTACTTTGGTTACATTAGCCAATATTTGGTGATAATATTATTTCCGTTTTCATCGAGTTCGTAACCAGACAACCAGCTTTCGCTTTTTCTGCCACACGTAGTGCCTTGTCTGCATCTTTATCGGGATTGGTCAATTTTATTACGGGAAACATTTCAGCTTGCGTGAAAATGTACTTGCCCTCAACCATTTCTAATTTTGCAATGGTCTTACAACTAAAACTTTCTATTTCCACTTTAAAGTTTTGGGCGATTGCTAAAAATGTAGCCATATAACAACTGTTGATTGCGGAAACAAATAAATGCTCTGGCGACCATATACCCGGAACGCCATTTGGAAATTCGGGAGGGGTTGCACATTCAATTGTATCGTTTAAAACTGGTGATGACAATTCTCCAATTCTTGCTTCTTTCCATTGGATGTTTACTTCGTAAAAATGTGTTTGTGACATACTATTTAATATTTTAGATTACTTGATTATTGTTTCTTTAATGATGATGTAAATACCCATTACCAATACAAACCAACCGAATGCGGGCTTTAGCTTTTTACCATCAATTTTTTTAGAGAGATAACTTCCTATAAGCACTCCCGTAATGGCGAGAGCCAAAATTTTGAGAAGAAAAATCCAATCTATTGTATAATGTGTAACGGAAATAGCAAAACCAAAAAGCGAATTAAGGGCAATGATAATTAGCGAAGTACCGATGGCTTTTTTAAATTCTAAACGCAATAAATTAACTAATGCCGGAATGATTAAGAAGCCACCACCAGCACCAATTAATCCGGTAACCAAGCCTACAAACATTCCCTGAATAATAATTAATAAGGTACTTGCGGTGGGTGTATCGGTAGGTAAACAATCCTCTCCTTTACATTTTTTTATCATACTGTAGGAAGCGAAAATCATCAGTACGGCAAAAAGCAACATCAACAACATATTTTTGGTAACGGTAAAATTTCCGATGTTGAAAATTTCCTGTGGAATGGCAGGAACGATGTATGCCCTTGTAAGGAAAACGGCTATAATGGACGGAATACCAAAAACAATAGCTGTTCTGATATTAACCAAGCCTTTTGAGAAGTAGGAAAATGAACCTATGGCACTTGTTGTACCAACTACAAAGAGAGAATAAGCAGTTGCCAAAACTGCATCTATTCCAAAAAGATACACCAAAACCGGAACGGTCAGAATACTACCACCTCCGCCGATTAATCCTAAAGAGATTCCGATAAAAATTGATGCTGCGTAACCTGCTATATCCATTGATTTCTGAATTTGATGTAGCAAATTTCCACCAATTCAAAAACCTATACAGCTACTTTGGTTACATAAGAGTGATTTTGTTTCTACCCAATTTTACTTTACCGATTTCTTCCAATTGTTTCAGTAATCGGGACACGACAACTCTTGCGGTTCCAAGTTCATTGGCTAACTGTTCGTGGGTAATGTTTAGTGTTTTGTTTCCTGTGAGTTCTTGTTTTTTGTACAGCAAATCCAACAATCTTTCATCAACTTTTTTAAAAGCAATAGCGTTTACGATTTCCAACAGTTCTTCAAAACGTTTGTGATACAAACGGAAAATATAATCTAACCATTGCGGATATTCTTTGATGAATAGCGAAACTTTGTCCATCGGCAAAAACAAAATTTCGGCATCTTCTTCCACTTCGGCTCTTACTTTGCTGGTTTCGTTGTGCATTCCGCCCAAAAAAGACATAATGCAACTTTCTCCTGCTTTGATGTAATACAATAGAATTTCCCTGCCATCTTCTTCGGTTCGGATAACTTTCAAAGTTCCTTTGACAACAATTGGAATGGAGCGGATAGAAGCATTTTCGTTGAGAATAACGCTACCCGCTTCGTATTCTTTTCTGATGCTGTTTTGTTGTAATTTCTCAATTAATTTAGGTGAGGTCTTAAATTCTTTTATCTGTTCCAATGGTTCCATCTGCAAATTTTTAAGGCTTACTTAATACTACAGCTGTATATCTACTAACTACCATAGTAAAATACGTAACCTACAAATTTACACTATCTGCTTGCTATATACTATAACTTTTGTTACAAAATGAATGATTTTATCCCTCTTGCACCAAATGCTGTAAGTTGGGGTCGTTCTTGATACGCTCCTTTTCATTCTCAACAATGCTCACAACATCCAGCTTTATTTGTTTGTAGTTACTATCAATTTCTTGCTTCATATTATCTGCCCCCTTTTCGTCTGTAAAAGATAGTATCTGCGGTATCTTTTTGTAGGCTTTGATTTCGGCGGCAACCTTTTCATTATCTACTACAATTTCTGCGTGGAAAATTTTCTGTTCGATACGTTCGTCAAAATTATCGGAAACCGAACCGACAAACATACCTTGTGTAAGTGTTGAAATTTTAGAAGCGGGAATAAGGCTGTCTAATTGGGTAGAAATTGAAGTAGATTTGTCGTTACGGTTGATGGTCATACTTTGGCGTTTCTGTAAAACTTTCCCGAAGCGTTCTGAAAGGGCTTTTGCCGTTTCACCAACAACCTGACCGCTAAAAATATTACCAACCGTATTTTGAATAACCTTGCTTTCCTTGTCGCCATAATCACGGATTAACTGCGAAAAATCCTGAAAGCCTAAACACACAGCTACTTTATTACTTCTCGCTGTTGCAATCAAATTATCCAGTCCCCGAAAATAAATAGTAGGCAACTCGTCTATGATAACCGAGCTTTTAAGCTGTCCTTTCTTGTTGATGAGCTTTACAATGCGTGAATTGTACAAACCCAAAGCTGCGGAGTATATATTTTGTCGGTCGGGATTGTTGCCCACGCATAAAATCTTTGGTTCTTTTGGATTATTAATATCCAATGAAAAATCATCGCCTGTCATCACCCAATACAACTGCGGGCTTATCATTCTCGATAATGGAATTTTTGCCGATGCAATTTGTCCCTGTAACTGGTCTTGTGCGCCGCCGAGCCAAGCATCCATGAAGGGAGATAAATAATTTTCCAGTTCGGGATATGAAGTAAGTATCGTGAATACGTCAGCGTATTTTTTATTCAGTAGTTCGATAGTGTGCGGGAACGTACAGTATTTGCCATTTTCGTAAATCTTCAAATACCAAATGATGGCTGCCAATAGAATGATTGGACTTTCTACAAAGAAATCCCCTTGCTTCAAAATCCAGCTTTTGTTAAGGTTCAGCATGATAGTATAAGCGGCTTCGTAAGCATCCGATATGTCCGTCATAAAAGCGGGATTGAGTGGGTTGCAACGGTGGCTCCGGCGTGGGTCGTCAAAGTTGATGACGTAGAATTGAGGCTTTATCTTATACTTATCGGTGTGCTTCAGTAAATGGTTATAGGCAATGGTTGAAAGGTCGTCAAACTTGAAATCGTAGATGTACATACTAAAACCTTTCTCAATGTGCTGCTTGATGTAATTGTTTACGATGGCATAGGATTTTCCACTGCCCGGAGTACCCAGCACGATTGAGGCACGAAAAGGATTGACGACATTAATCCAGCCCTCGTTCCATTTTCCCTTATAATAGAACTTGGTCGGAAGATTGACGGAATATTCATTTTCCATCAACTTGGTTTCCTGCTGGAAACTTTCGTTCTCATTATTGAAAACATCGTCCATCAGGTTGTTGCGCAGCAAACGGCTCATCCATACACCCGCCATCATTAAAGCGATATAGCCTAACGAAGTGGTGAGGATATAAAGCGAAGTAGCCATCCCTGCGGACAGTTTTAAAAGCGGTATGTTCAGGAAGAACAGGACAAAGCCGATAGCTAAGGCAATGTAAATCTTGCGCCATGTTATCTTTTCATTCTTTACGCCCTTAGTCCCCAAACAGCTTAATGCCAATAGGATTAAAGCAAAAATTTTGGTGTACAGTGTGTTTGAAAACAGCCCGGCGGTGCGGTTGAAATTGGTCAGTATCTTGGCTATAATTTCGAGTGTCCAGCCACGTTGGGCAAAGAACCCGAAGCAAAACCAATAGAAGTGCATCAACACAACGATGATGCTTACTGCTCGCATAAATGCCATTATTTTGGCAAGCCCTCTTAAATCGTCTTCCCCTTGCATAGTTCAAAAATTTGTTTTGATGCAAGTGTAGCTGCTATGGATATGCGTCTATGGAAAGCGGTGTAAGATGGCTTTTAGTGGCAGTATTTGGCATTAATTGCGAAACCCACAAAGACCAAGATGTTAATCCTGGTCTTTGTGGGTTAAGGGATACTTTATCGTTGTCTTCCCAGTCTTTTTTTCTTTTTCTTCATACGGTCGGCAAATGCCTGTTCCTCGTAATCCTCGCCCTGCGCTTCAGGTAATAATCCGCCCAAGCCGTCTATCAATCCAAAATCATCGGTCGGTTGCTCTTTATTAAGGAAATCGAAAAACCCGTGTGTCTCTTCTTTTTCATCAGCATTAGGTTTTCCGGTTGCGGGTAAATATGCATTGCTGGTCTGTTCTGTGTGTTGGCGTTGGGCAATGGCTTCTTCTTTCCACCACTCATTAAAGACATTCGCAGATAGCTTTTTATCCAAAGCTGAACCGTTCCAAACACTGCGGCTTTCATGGTCTATAAAAGTCATTCCGAAAATGCGCCTCTCATCATTGCGGCGTACAACGGTATTGATGCCTTGCTCCATCAGTTGCTTTTTAAAATCCGTTTCACCCATAGCGGTGTGCATCGCTGCCTCAATGGTGTTTTTGAGGATGGCTCTTGCAGGGTTGGTTTTCATTTTTTTCTTGGCTTCTGCAAAGTGGTTTTGTAATTCCTCCAATCCAGCGTGCTTGCCGAATAGTGATGCCTTAAAAGGGTTGCTGGCTTTTTCTCCTTGTTCGTTCAGGGCGAAATACACCAGCCCGTTTTTGGGCTGCCCATGCAGTTCACCTTTTACTTCCTCTGCCGTTATATTGAATAAGGAAAGCAAAGCATTGTAAGCCCCGATGTTTTGGTATTGGTAATACTTCGGCAGGTATCTCACCACGGATGCAATTTGGCTCTTAATATCTCCGGCTCTGTAATCCACCGGACGAAATGCCTGCTCATCGCCAGTGCGCTGTTTTTCTGTGGCGGGCGTTAGATTATACTTCTGCTCTAAATCCCTGCAAATTGCCATTGATTGCGGATGGTCGTAACTGTCGCTTATCTTTTTGCCATCTATGCCTACACAAACCGTTACGATATGGATGTGGGTGCGTTCAATATCGGTATGTTTAAAAACGACATAAGGCTGTTTGCCATACCCCATACGTTCCATGTACTCCTGTGCCATTTCTACAAACTGTGCATCGCTCACCTTGTCCTTTGGGTCAGGGTTCAGTGATATATGCCGAACAGGTTTTTCTGTCCTGATATTGGCAGACAAATAAGGTTCAAAACACTGGTGCAGATAATTAGTCGAATAGGTATTATCCAGCGTTTCGGGTATCTTGTTCAATAACAAAACCTGCCCGTTTTCGCTGTCAATCTTTTTCTGATTGTAAGAAATTGCACCGTACAAATTCTCACCTTTACCAATTTTCGCTATCATGTTATTTGTCTTTTTGCAGGTGTTCTTTTTCAAACGCTGCTGTTAATTCAATCACTTTGCGGCATAGGGCAGCCATTTCTGCGGTCTGTTTTTCCAGTTTAAAGAGGTAAGCCGATGCCTTTTTTTCCGAGAAATTGCGGTACAATATTTTCACGATTTGGTTATAGTTCACACCAACGGCTCTAAACTGGCTGTAAAAATTGGTAAGCCTTGTATGAAAATCTATGGCATCCATATCAATTTTTACGGTCTTTATAGTTTTCTGAAAAATGCAGGCGGTAATAAAATGTGCCATTACTTTCATTCCCGATTGTTCAAACAACGTCAGGAATTGTGCATTTTCCGTGTCGTTCAAGCTAATCGAATAACGGTGTGTCGCCGGGTCATTTTTAGGCTTGCGCCCCACCTTGCTTGTTTGATTTCTTTTACTGTCTTCCATATCTCAATCCATTATAATTATCATAAACCACGACTTCGGAGTGCGTTTTCCAGCCCCCTGCTAAGGGCAAGTTGTTTTTAGCTGCGGAAAGTATTTCGAGCAGCTAAAAACATAACTTGCTCCTTTCGGGTGAAAGGAAAATCCGCCCTGCGGGACGGATTAGATAAAGCAGAAAAAAACGGCTTTGAGCCGTTCCAATCCCCGTGTACTATCTGTAATGATTTCTCCATTCACCTTTCGTATTGAAGCCAATACAAAATAAGCGCAGCTTTCCCAAAGCATTGCCCTGTTACACACTGCCAAACACTGCCACAGAACGCCAATACAGGACAGGTTGAATAAAGCAGGTATATATCTGCATTCTTTTGTGTAGGCATTTGCGATTGCCTGTATATGTACGTATGGACGTAGCTGCGTAGCTACGCAAATACGCAGGCAGGTAATCAGGCAAATAACCCTGTATGCGAATGGGTAAGTCTGTATAAAATGATGTAAGCAGCCATGCAGGTAAGCAAATGAAAACGTGCAGTTGCATCCACCCGCATACGGATAAAATCACAGGCATAAGGATGTGTGCTTTTAAGCACCTGCATACAAAAGCCTGCAAATAAAAATGTGCGGATGTGCCATTGCACCGATGCGCATAAATGGATAAGCAGCTATAAGCGTATAGCGATACATAAATAGGTAGATAATTAAAAACAGTTATGCACATGGACACAAACAAACAACCTTTGTTTATCGCCTTTTCCTCCCAAAAGGGAGGCGTAGGCAAAAGCACCTTTACCACGCTGGTGGCAAGTCTGCTTCATTATCGGCTCGGCTATAATGTTGCCGTATTCGACTGCGATTTTCCGCAACACAGCCTTATGCAAATGAGGGCAAGGGATATGAGCAGCATCATGGGCAATGAGGTGTACAAAAAACTTGCTCATAAGCAATTTACGAGCATCAACAAAAAAGCCTACCCCGTCATGCAGCACCGGGCAGACGGTGTACTGGATGCCGTAGCGCAATTCCTGCAATCGGCTACTGTTTCGGTGGACGTGGTTTTTTTCGACCTGCCGGGTACGGTCAATTCCGCAGGGATATTGAAAACGCTGGCAGGGATGCACCACATCTTTACGCCCATCATTGCCGACCGTGTTGTGATGGAAAGCACGCTGATTTTTACACAAGTCCTGAACGATGTTGTCAGGAAGCAGGGCGCAACGGCTATCCAAAGCATCAACCTTTTTTGGAACCAAGTGGACGGCAGGGAAAAGTCCACATTGTACGGCGTTTATGAGGACTTGATTAAGAAGTTAGGTATTCACCTCATGCGCACCCGTATCACGGATAGCAAGCGTTTTCGCAAAGAGGGCGAAGCCGATGCAAAAACGGTCTTCCGCTCCACTTTGCTCCCTGCCGATGAGCGGTTAATGAAAGCCTGCCGACTGGATTTGTTTATGGATGAATTTTTAAGAACCGTGAAATTGTAGCCCTATGGATAATCAGAATAAAAAGAAAAACCAACCGGAGATAGACGAGGAATTTTTAATGAACATTATCGCCGATGGTGTGAAAAAAGAGGGCTTAACCGTACCGCCTGAACCGCCCCAAAAGCAGGAGCCGGAGAAAGTGGACAAAGAACCTGACAAGCCTGTGAGCAGGGAAAGGAACCGTACTAAAAAAGCCAGTGAAGCGGACTACGAAAAGCTGTTTTTCAAACGAGCGGAAACCAATGCCCGTTACGGAAAATCGGTGTACATACGTCCCGATTTTCACGAAAGGCTCACCCGTATCGTGCAGGTCATCGGTGAGGACAAGATAACGATATACGCCTACCTCGATAATCTGCTGGAATACCACTTTCAGGAATTTGGCGAGGACATCATCAAAAGTTTTAACGACAAGTATAAACCCATTATATAATCATACTCATGGAAAAGAACAATAAAAAGCAGGCAGGCAAACGCAGCTATGGGAGCCAGTTTTTAAAAAAGCATTCAATGAACCGCAGGGGCGATAAAGCTATTTACGTCCGCAAGGAGTACCACGAACGGCTGTCCCGTATTGTACAGGTTATTGGTAGTAGCAATATACCGTTGTATGCTTATCTCGACAATATACTCAAACACCACTTTGAGTTGTTTAGCGAAGATATTGTAGAAGATTTTTATAAAATGAACAAACCACTTTTTTAGTCATGGAAATTATAATCGTTATCTGTTTGCTCATTGTCATTGTGCTGTTAGCCAAAGACAAAATCATCATTAAAAAAGTGGTGAAAGGCAAGCCTGAACAATCAACGGTAAAACAAGATTTACCGGAAATAGTGGGCAGACCAAAGCCCGTAGAACGACACGTAGTGCCAACTACTGCCACTAAACGCCAAAAAGAAGAACCCGAAGAAATACCTGATAATTTTGAAACAGAAACCCACGAGACAGGTTTTGCGAGGGAAATTCCGCCGGAGGAATTGGATGATGTTTTTGGGAGTGAACCTGTTTCCGATTTTGAGAACGAGGACGAGGAATGGGAAGAACAGGGATTACCGAACAGCGACAATGGGTTTGCCACAGGGGTTACCTACGAGGAACTAACAACCGTGGGGGCATTGCTTCAGAAAGATATACTGGAGCCTGCCTCTCAACAAAAAGCGGTGGATATAGTTCAGCGAATGCAGGGAACCGAATTGTTTAGTCTGCTCGAAAACTCCATAGAGGGGGCTTCTCGAAAGATTGCGGAGCTGCTGGATAAAAGCCTCCCTGCCGGAGCGGATTTCAGTTCTTCCGATGAGCGGAAAAGTGATGTGGGTGATTTTGACATTGGGGAGTTTGTCTGAAAAGACAGCTTCCCTATGTCTTTTTAAGAGCAAAGAAATTTTTAAAATATTGCAGCTATGATTAAATCGAAGAACGACCCTGATTATACATTCGAGGAATACAACGGATATACAATAGCCAGCCATAAAAACAATGTTCCTGAAAGGGACATTAATAATCTCATAATTGTGTATCGTACAGATGATTTTCCCAATTATGGTTTTATTATAGGGCTTGACGACAGCAAATTATCCGGGCGAAGAAAATCAGTGCCTAACAACATGGAAGATGCGAGGAACTATATTGATTGGGTGGTAGAAGCCCGTCAGGAAAAGGCTGCCATAAAACCGAAAGAAATCACAGTTGACCCCAAAGACTATGATTTGCGTGTAAATAAAGGAATGTTGCCCACACTGGATATTAAGGGGCAAACTTTCTATGTGGATTTACAAATGGATAAGCTACGACCTAAAGATGATTTTCTTTCCAATGGCATTGTGTTCTCGGACATCGAACTTTATTACGACTTAGACAAAAGAGCCTATACTATTCCCTACAATCCTAAAACACACGAATTTCAGGAACCTGATTACATGAATATAAAAGAGTTTCCCAAAGATTTAATTGCTGTCGAATTTCCATCCGAAAGATTACTGGACAGAATAGGCTGGAACAGGAAATATGGGTTTGACCTTACGCACGGGCTGGATAAGAGCGGCTTGCAATTAAAATTTACAGCAAAAGAAATTCCGTGGCAACAAACCTTTCTTGCTGGTCTGATTAAGAGTAACCTTAATGCTGAAAACAAGCAAAAAGAAGCACCAAAGAACAGTACAAGAAAAGGGCGCAAAATGTGATACGCCAATCAAATTTATAGAACGTCAAAACGGTTTTGTTTTGGCGTTTTTTTATGCCCTGAAACAAGATTACAACGCCACTTACTGCCAAGTAATTCCACTGAAAGACACATCGTTATTGTGCCTTGTTTTTCCTGACACTTTTGTTCCGAAAGCCCGCAATGAGGCGGGAAAATGTAACAAAATAATTCATTCAGATTATGGAAAAACAAAGCAAAAAAGTGTTGCTGACAGGCGCCCTGCTGCTGTCGGCATTTGGTGTGTTCGCACAAGGGAACGGCTCGGCTGGTATTACCGAAGCTACGCAAATGGTAACCTCTTATTTCGACCCCGCAACCAAATTAATCTATGCGATTGGTGCGGTCGTGGGGTTAATCGGAGGCGTAAAGGTTTACAACAAATTCAGTTCCGGCGACCCTGACACAAGCAAGACAGCGGCATCGTGGTTTGGTGCGTGTATCTTCTTAATTGTTGCCGCTACTATTCTCCGTTCATTCTTCCTGTAAACCGATGCCCTATGAGTAATTACAACATTAATAAAGGCATTGGAAGAACGGTCGAGTTCAAAGGGCTAAAGGCGCAATACCTGTTCATTTTTGCGGGTGGCTTGCTCGGTGTGCTTATCCTCGTAATGGTCATGTACATGGCAGGCGTAAACTCTTACGTGTGCCTGTTCATCGGGGCTGGCGGGGCATCGCTCATCGTGTGGAAAACATTCGCATTGAATGGCAAGTACGGCGAACACGGATTGATGAAAGTCGGAGCAAGAAAAAGGCATCCGAAGTATATCATCTGCCGCAGGTCTGTACACCGCTATTTGAAGTTCACCCCTAAATCCAATGCCCTATGAGAAACACAGGAAAAGCCACAACGCTGGAAAGCAAGTTTCCATTACTGGCGGTGGAACACAACTGCATCATTTCAAAAGATGCAGATATTACCGCTTGCTTTCGTGTACACCTGCCGGAACTGTTCACAGTAGCATCGCCTGAATATGATGCCATTCATTCGGCATGGCATAAGGCTATCAAAACCTTACCGGATTATTCCATCATCCACAAACAGGATTGGTTTATCAAAGAAAGTTACGCACCTGATATTGCACAGGACGGATTGAGTTTTCTTGCAAAGTCCTATCAGCAGCATTTCAACGAGCGACCTTTCTTAAACCATTACTGTTACCTGTTCCTCACCAAGACCACCAAAGACCGGATGCGGATGCAAAGCAACTTTAGTTCGCTTTGTAAGGGCGTGCTAATCCCGAAAGAAATAAGGGATAAAGAAGCCGTGCGCAGGTTCATGGAGGCGGTAGCGCAGTTTGAGCGGATAATGAACGATAGCGGTTTTGTGAAACTGGAACGTCTTACCGAAGATGACATTATCGGTACAGGCGACACGCAGGGTTTGCTGGAACAATACCTAACCCTGTCAAGGGAAACGGGAACTCCTATGCAGGATATAGCATTGGGAAGTGAGGACGTGCGTATCGGCAACAAACGGTTGTGCCTGCATACGCTTTCGGACACGGACGATTTGCCCGGAACGGTATCGGCAAATACGAGGTATGAAAAGCTATCTACCGATAGAAGCGATTGCCTTTTGTCCTTTGCTGCTCCGGTAGGTCTGCTCCTTAGCTGCAATCACATTTACAATCAGTATTTGTTTTTGGATAACAGCGATGAGAACCTGCGCAAGTTTGAAAAGTCCGCACGCAATATGCACTCGCTGGCAAGGTACAGCCGGGCTAATCAGATTAACAAAGAGTGGATAGAAAACTACCTGAACGAAGCGCATAGTTTCGGGCTGTCTTCTATCCGTGCGCACTTCAACGTTATGGCGTGGTCGGATGACCCGCACGAGTTAAAACAGCTAAAGAACGATACAGGTAGTGCGCTGGCTTTAATGGAATGCAAGCCACGCCACAATACTGTGGACGTTGCCACGCTGTATTGGGCAGCCATGCCGGGCAATGCGGGCGACTTTCCGAGTGAAGAAAGTTTTTACACGTTCATAGAACCTGCATTATGCTTCTTTACGGAGGAAACCAACTATCAAAGTTCGCCCTCACCGTTCGGTATCAAAATGGCGGACAGGCTTACGGGCAAGCCCATTCATTTGGACATATCGGATTTGCCTATGAAAAAAGGTATTATCACGAACCGCAACAAGTTCATCTTGGGGCCATCAGGTTCGGGTAAATCTTTTTTCACCAATCACATGGTTAGGCAATACTACGAACAGGGCGCACACGTCCTGCTCGTAGATACGGGTAACTCGTATCAGGGATTGTGCGAACTGATTAAGGGCAAGACCAAAGGTGAAGACGGTGTTTACTTCACCTATACCGAAGACAACCCCATCGCCTTTAACCCGTTCTACACGGACGATGGCGTATTTGATATTGAAAAAAGGGAAAGTATCAAAACGCTTATCCTCACCCTTTGGAAACGGGACGATGAGCCGCCCAAACGCTCCGAAGAAGTGGCGTTGTCCAACGCTGTGTCGGGTTATATCGAACACATCAAAAAGGATGATACCTATCCCTCGTTCAATGGTTTTTATGACTACGTGCAAGGCGATTACCGCAAGGTATTGGAGGAAAAGCAGGTAAGGGAAAAAGACTTTGATATTGCCAATTTCCTGAACGTGCTGGAACCTTATTACAAGGGCGGGGAATACGATTATTTGTTGAACTCCAACAAGCAATTAGACCTGCTTTCCAAACGCTTTATAGTCTTTGAAATTGATGCGATAAAAGACCACAAAATTTTATTTCCCATAGTCACGATTATCATTATGGAGGTCTTCATCAACAAGATGCGCAGGCTCAAAGGCGTGCGTAAACTGATACTGATTGAAGAAGCGTGGAAGGCGATAGCCAAAGAGGGCATGGCAGAATACATCAAGTATTTGTTCAAAACCGTCCGCAAATTCTTTGGCGAGGCGATAGTCGTAACGCAGGAGGTGGACGACATTATCCAGTCGCCCATTGTCAAAGAAAGTATCATCAACAACAGCGATTGCAAAATCCTCTTAGACCAGCGTAAGTACATGAACAAGTTTGACGACATCCAAGCGATGTTGGGGCTTACGGACAAAGAGAAAGGGCAGGTACTTTCCATCAACATGAACAATGACCCAAGCCGCCTTTATAAAGAGGTTTGGATTGGGTTGGGTGGCACGCACTCCGCTGTATATGCTACCGAGGTTTCTCTCGAAGAATATTTAGCCTATACCACCGAAGAAACCGAAAAACTGGAAGTGATGCAGCTTGCTCACGAGCTGGGCGGCAATGTGGAGCAAGCCATTAAGCGCATCGCACTCCAAAGGCGTGAAAAATCTAATAGTTATTAATCATTTAAAAATCAGAAACAATGAAAAAAGCAATGTTACTGGTGCTAACGGCATTTATGCTTGCCGCAGCACCATCCGCTAAAGCGCAGTTTGTAGTTACTGACCCCGGAAATCTTATTTCAGGTATTCTCAATAGTGCAAACGAAATCGTACAAACGTCCTCCACTGTGAGCAACGTGGTTAAGAATTTCAATGAGGTGAAAAAAGTGTATGACCAAGGCAAAGAGTATTATGACAAACTCAAAGCGGTCAACAACCTTGTGAAAGATGCCCGTAAGGTACAGCAAACCGTTTTGCTGGTGGGCGATGTGTCCGAAATGTATGTAAAGAATTTCGGCAAGATGATGAACGACCCCAATTTCTCCCCGCAGGAATTGTCGGCGATTGCCAACGGTTATTCTACGCTCCTGAACGAAAGTACCGAGCTATTGAAAGAACTCAAACAGATTGTTACCAATACCGGGCTTTCACTGAACGACAAAGAGCGTATGGATGTGATAGATAAGGTGTACAACGAGGTAAAGGACTATCACAACCTTGTGCGCTACTATACCAATAAAAATATCTCTGTAAGCATTTTGAGGGCTAAAAAGAAGAACGATACCAAACGAGTATTGGAATTGTACGGAACCGCAGAACAAAAATATTGGTAAGCTATGGAATGGAATAATCTTCATGAAATGCTGCGCAGCCTGTATGACGAAATGATGCCGTTAACGGCAGATATGGCTGCGATAGCAAAAGGTATCGCCGGGTTGGGCGCACTGTTTTATGTTGCCCTAAAGGTCTGGCAGGCGTTGAGCCGTGCGGAGCCGATAGACGTATTTCCTTTGCTCCGTCCGTTCGCCATCGGGCTTTGTATCATGTTCTTTCCGACAATGGTTTTGGGTACTATCAATGCGGTAATGTCGCCCGTGGTGAAAGGTACGCACGGGATGCTCGAAGACCAGGTGCTTGACCTCAACAAGCTGCAAGAGCAAAAGGACAAGCTGGAATACGAAGCCATGATACGCAATCCCGAAACGGCTTACCTCGTAAGCGATGAGGAATTTGATAAGAAGCTGGACGAATTGGGATGGTCGCCGTCCGATTTGGCAACCATGTCGGGCATGTACCTCGACAGGCAAGCCTATAAGATAGAGAAAGCCATAAAGGAGTGGTTTCGCAACCTGCTGGAAATACTCTTTCAGGCGGCGGCATTGGTCATAGATACGATACGGACGTTCTTCCTTATCGTGCTGTCTATATTGGGGCCGATAGCCTTTGCCATAAGCGTATGGGACGGTTTTCAGTCCACGCTGACGCAATGGCTGACCCGATATATCAGCGTTTACCTGTGGCTGCCCATTTCGGATATGTTCAGTTCCATACTGGCAAAAATCCAATCGCTCATACTGGAACGGGATATTGCAATGCTCGCCGACCCCACGTATATCCCTGACACTTCCAATACCGTGTATATCATTTTCATGCTGATTGGCATAGTGGGGTATTTCACTATTCCTACCGTGGCTGGATGGGTAATACAGGCAGGTGGTGCAGGAAACTTTATGCGCAACGTAAACTCTACGGCATCAAAAACCGGAAACCTTGCCGGAGCCGGAACCGGAGCCGCAGTAGGCAACATCGGCGGCAGACTATTGAACAAAAAATAATCATCGTAAAAATGGAATTTAAGACTTTAAGAAACATCGAAAACAGTTTTAGACAGATAAGACTGTATGCTATTGTCTTTGCCGTTCTCTGCATCAGCGTGGTGGGATATGCCGTATGGCAGTCCTACCGCTTTGCGGAGTTACAAAGGCAAAAGGTTTATGTACTGGACAATGGTAAATCATTAATGCTTGCCTTAGCACAAGATGCCAGCATTAACAGACCTGTGGAAGCCCGTGAACACGTGAGGCGTTTCCACGAATTGTTTTTCACCCTTGCACCGGATAAAAATGCTATCGAAAGCAATATGAAGCGGGCTTTTAATCTTGCTGATAAATCGGCTTTTGATTACTACAAAGACTTATCGGAAAAGGGCTATTACAACCGTATCATTTCGGGCAACGTGCAACAGCGCATTGAGGTAGATAGTGTGGTTTGCAATTTTGATAACTACCCCTATGCGGTGCGTACCTACGCCAAACAATTTATTATCCGCTCAAGCAATGTTACAAGGCGCAGCCTGATAACCTCCTGCTATCTCGTGAACTCCGTCCGCTCGGACAATAACCCGCAGGGCTTTAACATCGAAAAATTTGCCGTGCTGGAAAATAAAGACGTGGAGGTCATAGAACGCTAAAATCAATTTTATGGAAGCATTATCAGATTTAAACACGTTTGCCAAAATCCTTACCGACAAAGGATATAACGGCTATTTCCATACGCAGGGTGCGTATGCCGGAAAACTCAAAGACAGCATAGGCGAATACCTCGAAAGCTGCCAGAAAGGTACGGAGGGCGCAGTTAAGCCTGAACTGCTGGTTACGGGCTATCTGCAATGGGCTGGTGAAGACAAACCCCGTGTGGAATGCAGTATGTGGGTCAAGTGCGTGAACGGAAAATTTTTCCTTTCCAAAATGGAGGTTGCACGAAAAGACCAATACGGGCAACTACTGAAACAATCGGAACTGACAAACCTGTCCGTGGTTACTGCGCCCAAAGTAAGGGAAGCTATCGCTATGGTCAGCGATGCGCCTGCGCAAAAGGCAGTCCGTTCAAACAGGCGTTTCAGGTAGGCAATAACGGAAAATAGTCAAGGTATGAAAAATTTAAGAACAGCAATCAGTAATTGGTTTGACAGGCTCGGTGACAGGTGGCGGGCGTTGCCTGTTAAAAAACAGCACCGCTATACGCTGTTGCTTTTTGCGGGCTATGCGCTGTTGTCCGTTGTGGTACTATTGAAAGTATGCTATGATGTAGCACAGTCCAACAATGCAATAACGATAGAGCATATCGAAAACCCAATTATCAAGCAAAAAAAGTCCCCGGTATCTCCGCAGGACAGTATAACAACAATCTTAAAAAATCAATTGTATGAAAGATAACGAAAACAAAAGAGTGAGTTTTCTGGTCGAAGATGACGACCAAAAAACCGGAGCGGATGCGCCCAAAGAGGGAGCGCAGAACAAAGCCGAAAAGCTGAAAAAGCCAATCATTTTTGTGCTTATGGCTGTAGTATTTCTCGGCTGTATGTGTTTAATCTTCAAACCGTCTTCCGATAAGAAAAAGCCTGAAGATATTGGTTTGAACGATGCCGTACCGCAGGCAACCGATGCAGGTTTGCAGTCGGATAAGCAAAAAGCGTATGAGCAGGAAATGCTGGAACAGAAAGAGCAGGAAAAGCGCAATTCGCTCATGTCCCTTTCAGACTATTGGAGCGAGGACAGTACCGCCGACAAGGAAGCAGTTGTTCCGGATGAGGAATACGAAGACGGATCTGCTTACGGAGGTGGTACACGAAGGGGTGGCAATCCGGCTTTAAGCAGTTACCGAAATGCCCAAAGTACGTTAGGCTCGTTTTACAACAACAACGATTACCAAACGCAGGAACTGCAAAGGCAGGTTGAGGAACTAAAAGAAAAGCTGGCAGAAAAGGACGTACCCGCCACAACGACCGTGCAAGACCAAATGGCTTTGATGGAAAAGTCCTACGAAATGGCGGCGAAATACCTGCCCTCGAACAATCAGGGGCAGGCTGGCAAAGCCGATACCACTGTTTCGGTGAAAGGCGGTACACAAAAGGAACATTTTGTAGCGTTCACGCCCGTAAGGAAAAATGCGGTATCTGCCCTGTACCGTGAGCCTACCGACAGTGCTTTTTTGGCAAACTGGAACGAAACCCGCAACAGGGGATTTTATACCGCCGGGACAAATGAGCAGGTCGTGCAGCCTAAAAACAGTATCAGGGCAATAGTGCAGGAAACGCAGACCATCACCGATGAAAGCGGTGTGCGCTTGCGCTTGCTGGAAATGGCTAAAACGCCAAGCCTTACCATTCCGGCGGGAACGGTGCTAACGGCAAACGCCAAGTTTTCAGGCGGCAGGTTACAGTTAAAGGTAACGTCTATCGAATTTGAGGGCAATATTATCCCTATGGAAATAACGGTGTACGATTTGGACGGGCAGCAAGGGTTATATGTGCCATATTCTCCCGAAATGAACGCCCTTACCGAGATTGCCTCCAACATGAGCCAAACCTCCGGCACATCCATTATGATGACCCGCTCCGCAGGACAGCAGGCAGCAGGCGACCTTTCCCGTGGCGTGGTGCAGGGCATATCGGGCTACTTCTCCAAAAAAGTAAAAACGCCGAAAGTTACCGTTAAAGCCGGTCATCAGATTTTCCTTGTTTCAAAAAACTAATGTTCAACACTAAAAATCAGAATTAAAATGAAAGCAATATTTAAAAGCCTTTTGGCAATGGTTTGTTTGATAGCCTTTAATGCCACTACGAATGCACAGCAGGTTGCATCCAATACAAGCAAATTGAGCATGGGTAAGGTGGAACCTTACGAAATGCAGGTAACGTATAATAAGACCTCCCATTTGATATTTCCGGCAGCAATCCGGTACGTGGATTTGGGCAGCGAGTACCTTATCGCTGGCAAGGCAGATGATGCCGAAAACGTACTGCGAATAAAGGCTACCGTTAGGGACTTTACCGAAGAAACTAATTTTTCCGTGATTACCGATGACGGACGTTTCTACAACTTCAACGTTTATTACAGTGCCTATCCTGCCACCCTCAATTATGACCTGCTTACAATGCAAAAAGCGTCCGACAGGGATAACGGCAACGATGTACTTTTTGAGGAACTGGGGAGCAATTCGCCATCGCTGGCCGGATTGCTTTTAGAAACGATTTACAAAAAGGACAAAAGGATTGTAAAGCATATCGCATCTAAAAGCTACGGTATTCAATTCCTGCTCAAAGGTATTTACGTGCATAACGGAAAATTCTATTTCCATACGGAATTACGCAATAAAAGCAATGTGCCGTTTAACATTGACTTTGTGAATTTCAAGATAGTGGATAAGAAAGTAGCGAAGCGTACCGTAGTGCAGGAAAAGCCGATGACACCATTGCGTATGTATAAACCGCTTACGGAAATTGCCGGAAATGCAACCGACCAAAACGTGTTCCTGCTCGACCAATTTACGATTACCGATGATAAGGTGCTGGTAATTGAAATCTTTGAGAAGAACGGCGGCAGGCAGCAGACCTTAGAGGTGGAAAACTCCGACCTCGTAAACGCAAGGCAAATAAACGATATGCACCTAAAGATTAATTAATCCAAAACAGAAGAACAATGATAAAATACATTTTTGCCGTTATGCTTGCCGTGTTGAGCATGACGGTAGCACAGGCGCAAAGGATGACACCCGGACAGAAAGGGCTGGAAGTAAACGCAGGTTTATTGTCCAAAGAGGTAAAGGATAATTACTATCTGAATTTGACCCTTACCGTAAATAGCAGGAACGGTAATTATTGGATTTGGGGCGCAGAATATACTCACCAATTTGCCGATTACAGGACTGTACAGATACCGCTCGAAACCTATACGGGCGAAATGGGGTACAGTCTCCAGCTTTTGGGTGATGCGAGAAAGACAATAACGCTTAATGCGGGGCTTACTGCCGTTGCCGGGTATGAAACCATTAACCGCAATGAAGCAACGCTGTATGACGGCTCTAAAATCCTCGACAAAGACAATTTTGTTTACGGAGCCGGAGGGCGGTTGTCTTTTGAGACGTATTTGTCTGACAGGTTTGTGCTGCTCCTGCAAGGTCGTACCAAAGTATTATGGGGTACGGATTTAAAACAGTTCCGTCCATCGGCAGGCGTTGGGCTAAGGTTTAACTTTTAAAATGAACAACAATGAAACGATTTTTGAATAGAAATAAATTTGTGTGGCTGCTTCTCCTGGTCTTTGCAAGTGCCATTACATTATCATCCTGTGATAAGGAAGAATTGGACATACAGCAGAATTACCCGTTTGAGGTTAAAGTGATGCCTGTTCCGGGAGATATATCCAACGGACAGACCGTTGAAATACGTATTACGATTGAGCGGAGCGGTAATTTCAGCGATGCAGGTTATTTTATACGCTATTTCCAATATGACGGGCAGGGTACATTGCGGTATTATAGTGAACCGCCGTATATGCCCAATGACCTGTATCAGTTGCCAGCTACGCAATTCCGGCTGTACTATACTTCGCAGTCCACCGTATCACAGTCATTTGATATATGGATAAGCGACAATTTCGGAAATGAAAAGCAGGTAAGTTTTGAGTTTAACAATGTAGATTAAAGAAGCGGGATAACAAACCGTAAATAGAAAAAGTCGTCTGACCTCAATAGTCGGGCGACTTTTTTGCATTTTGCAAAATGAGTTGGGGTTACTTTGTAAAATATTCCGTTGCTATCCCACTAATCCCCAAACTGAAATATCTTCCGCCATCGGCTAACGCTTTTACGGCGGTTACAATCTCATCGGGGTCGGCGTATTTCAGCACATAACCTGAAACGCCTGCTTTCAGCATATCCGTAACTCTCTTTTCGCCATCGTCTGTGCTTGAAATTAATACCTTTAAATGGGAGTGTGTTTCCAGCAATAATTTTGCTGCTTTAAAATCTTCCTCTACGATACAGACATCGGGTAAATCATTACCCGCCATTTTTTCGAGGGCTTGTTGTGCGGTGTCCGCTTGAAAAAGTATCGAAAAACCGGAGGCTTTAAGTTGCTTTACAGATACATCCCGAAGCTGCGTATTGTTATCTACGACAGCTATCTGTATTATATTATTACTACTCATTACAATTACATTTTTTATTTCTTAAACAATCCTTTCCAGCCTTTACCTGAATTAGTAACGCACGGTTCTTCTTTTTTAGTTTCTGTCTTTTGTATATCCCTTACGTTGTGGCTTGTAAGCCAGCAATAAAAATCACCTACATTATCAGGTGTGAAATTTATGATTTTACCGTTTTTGAGGGAAATAATAAAGCAGTCAATTGTAACTGCAAACGCCGATAGCTCGGAAGCAGGAAATTCTAAGGCAGGATAGGTATTGTTTGCAGTGTCCATAATATCCGTTTTTCGTAGTGGCTGCCTGCAACAAAAAAAGCGCAGGCAACTACACTTACCGACATTAAGGCACTGGTACGCCTCTCTCCGAATAAGCGAGCGCCCACGCCGTAGCATGAGCGTTCTTACTTATTGTCTCGGAGATATAAAAATTACCAGTTTCTAATGTCGAGACTTAAAGCAAAAACACTTTAAGATTTTTCTATATTTTCATAGCAAAGATAACAATGTTAGCTGTTTTACACAACCAATGATTTACCTTTCTACTTACTTATGGCTTGCTAATGTAATTGCGTTCTAATATTGCCAGTAAATCGGATTGCCTGAAGATAATTTTACCACCGATTTGCACATACGGCAGGATATTGTCGTCCCGGTATTGTTGTAAGGTACGTTTGCTGATATGTAACAGCTTGCACACATCTTCGCCCGATAAATAGACTTCTCCGTTCATTACAGGGCGGTAATTCTTTAGTATCAGTTCCAAACGGGTACGGAGTTCCTCAAATTTGCTTTTGTAGTAGGCTATTTCCTCCGCATCGCTATCAAAAAGTTCCATACTCATTTGTTTGCGGTTTGAGCATCGGAAGCAAGCAAACGCTGTACATCCGAAAATTTGTAATAATTCTTCCGGTTCAATTTTGAAAAAGGCAAAAGCCCTTTGTCTTTGTAGGATTGCAAGGTGCGTTTGGTAATGCCGAGCATGAGGCATACCTCCTGATTATCGAGCCACTTTTCTTCGTTAAAAATGCCTATATAGGCTTCGCTTGCATCGGTGGTAAGCTGTAACAGTTCGTCCAGCTCTGCGGTCAGTTCTTTTAGAACAGACTTCGGTATTGCTATTACTTCCATATTCCTTTCCTCACTTTTTCACGTCAGAAATGGAAAATAGGAAAGGTTTTAGGGCGTATCTTATTTGGGGGTGTGTTTGGCTTTGAGTGGTAAGGTTTGGCGCAAAAGAAAACGGTACAAGCCTGTAAAGACCTATACCGTTATAAGATTGTGAGGTTATTTATCGGGGATTTTGTACCTCTATATTTTGAGGTATCTTTTCCTTTTTTTCTCTCGAATATACCCATAACGATAACAGCCCGAAAATAATCAAAGCATACGCTACCCATTTGCCAACTTTTTCGACAAATTTAATGGCGACTTTTTTCTCATAACTGGAAAACCCCTCTGCTCCGGTGGGGCTGCGCCTGTAAAATTTCCTGCGGTTAATCCAATAACGCAAACCTAAGCCTGCTACCAAAAATATTATTCCTATAACTAATGATGATGCCATAATTCTACCGTTTAAAATTTAGTACAATATCCGCTCCGCTATAAACAAAAATACAATTTATAAACGTGGGGTGGATGAAGAAAACTACCCAACTTGGGTAAACTTTTTTGTTTTTAATGCTTTTAATTTCTCGTGCATATCTGCCCAATATGCTGCTGCTCTTTGTCGCTTTCTAATGGTGGTTCGTGCTGATATGTTTTGTACCAACCTGCCTGCCGAATGGCTTTATTAAGGTCTGTAACTTCGATTTGGCGACCTTTCAAATCTGTGATGTATAAGTTCATATCAATTGTTTTAAAGTGATTTTTTACTGCTTTGGAAAAGAATAGCCTGCGCTTTCCTTTGCGCTTTCTTCCCTTTGATTTCATAACCTACGCTTAGATACCAGCGTATCATTGCCGATTTATCGGGATTGCGTACCTGAAATTTATATGCTCCGTACTTGGTTAGGTCAATCATTACAGTTTTAGAAGTTCCTACTACATCAGGTATGATTTTGCCTTTTTCGATTGCACTGTACACGCTCGTAGCATATACCATTTTCCTGAAAGCGAAGTCCATAACTGTCTCATAGGACTTCAATAAGTGATTATTGTATTTATCGTTTCTGCGTTTCATTGTTTTACTATTTTATTTGTTAACCTATGTGAGCGGTCTTCCTGAATTGCTCAATAAGTGCCTCCACTTCGTTTAAGGTCTTGCACCCGGACAATTCTTTTGACAACCGTTCTATTTCTTCAATCCGTATCAATGCTGAAAAACTGTACTCCCATATCTTACCCTCAACTTTTAATAGCATCCTGTATGGCTTGGTCATATTCCTGCGCAACTGTTCAGCCTTTAAAGCATAGTCTGTATTCTCGGTAGCCCTGTATAGTTCGTTAAGCTGTTCCATACGTCTAAACCTGCCATATCGGATTAGCGGGGATTTGGCTTTTCTGCGCTTTGGCTTTGTACGATACCGTAGGTCTTCCCAAAAATCATCAGGTGAATAGCTTGGGTGTTCCTTGCTTAGAATACCGTATGCGAATAATGGTACTTTCTTAAATAATCGTCTTGCCTTTCGCATCCTGCGAATAGAAGCCAGTCTTTCAGGTGTGTACGGTTTGCCCATTGCTTTTGGATTATAAAGGCAACCGCCGTTGCAGACGGTCGCCTGTGGATGTTATTCCCAATCTTCCCTTATGGGTTTTGGGTTTGGTTGTATTGCCTCCATATTATCCCATATATGGTTGAAAATTTCCTGTATGTCCTTGTCGGAAAGTTTACGGAGTATGATGGCGTGTCGGTAATCGTCATATATCTCTATTTCACGATTTGGAAAACTGCCCGTTGCAATTTTACATGCGCTTCGTCCGCTTCTTATACATAGATGCAGCGTGTTATTGCTCCAACCCTCATAACCGATTATAAGCGTTTCATCCAAAGGAACTGCACCGGGCAAAGCCTTGTTAACGGCAGGGTCTGTGAATGTCAATTTTGCAAGGCGGTTGCAATAGGGCATACCCTCATGTTCTGCCATCATTTTGGCAAACAATACCTGCTCAATAGCCCCTTTGGGATTTTCTATACCAAATAGCAGGGTTTCAATGTTGAATGAGATTTTATTTTTCATGGCTTATTTGTTTATGTCTATTACAATCATTTTTTCGTATCCAAAAAGCAGGTGTATAGCCTCTTTTAACTTGCGGTCGCAATTTTCCCTCTCTGCATATTCTATCAGGCAGTTTGTTAGGAATATCGCATTGTAGCCGTCAAAAAGCTGGTCGGAGAATACCCGCAAACTGCGGTGTAGCATGACGTTGTACCGCTTTAATATCTGTTCGGTATTGCCTACCAAGCCGAACCAAAAATCTGCGGTTAATAGGGTCTTGTCTGCCCAAATGCTGCGCATATATTCCTCCTGCGCTCTGAAACGCTCCGTTTCCTCTTGTACAAAAGCGGTCAATTCTTTAAGGGTGTCGGGGAATAGCTTTGCAAGCAAATACGCCCGTTCTACGTTGTTCATTTTATCTAATGCTCTCATTGTATTGATTTTTTTAAAGGCGACCACCATTGCAGGCAGTCGCCTTTGGTTAATTAATTAAGTTGAAATACGTCTGCTCCGATTTTCTCGAATGAGGTACACAGGTCAAAGGCTTTTTGGGTCTTTAGCTGCGCAGTACCGCCCATTACGATGCTCTGTAATTTGGCTTCATCGTCTTTGTAGTTCCTTACATTCTGAAAGTAGCCTGTAACAGCATTGTACGCTCCGAACAATGTGCCTTTAGTGGTGTTCATCTGCTGCGTGTCGCTGGTCATAGCGTATGCAAAGGCATCATCTACGGTATTTTTAAATACGGTGGAAACTTCATCTTCCGCACCCTTTTTAATGAGGTCAAGCGTTTCCTTATTCGGGCAAAGCGCAAGCTGTATCAGCTTCCTAACTTCCCTGTCCGATACCTGAACTTTTGCCCATTGGTTGAAAATATCCTCTAACTGATTGCTAAGGGTGTTCGCTAATCCCATAACCTTGTGAGCATTGTCAAGGCGTTGTTTTGCGCCTGCTGTGTGCTTAATGCGTACAACATTGCTCATGCTGCGGAGTGATGCGTTTAAGGTGTTTTGACAAACTATGCGAATGGGTGTAAACGCTGCGGTAATACTTCCGCTACCGTCATGCGAAGTAGTCAGGAAAATGTATTTTTCGGTTACATCATCCCCGTTGCCTACACGGATATAGTCAGGCAGTTTTGCAGTAATGAAAATACGCTCACCCTGTCCTAATGCTCCTGCTGTCTCGTATAAGATACCATCACCACCGCCTACGATTGCATCAAAGAAATTAAAGGCTTCCCGGTTCTGTACAATATGGTAGTCTTTGCCCACCACGCCCAATACTGCATTGTTATCGGTTCTGATGTTGGCGAAGTAGTTAGGTACGTCTAACTGGCTGTCCGCTATCTCGATGCCCTGTGCGGTTTCGATGATGTTTGAGCCTGTGGTAAACAACGGACTTTTTACGACTTCATAGTCAAGCCCTGCATGTTTGATGGCTTCCGCACTTGTTGGGTATTCCTCGATGATTTGCCCTAAGTTGTGCCATGCTTTTTCCTTTACGCTAAAGAATGAATAACGTCCGGTTCTGCTGTTGAAATTAAGATTGTGTGCCATGATTTTTTACTTTTTTAGTGATTGTTTGAATTGAATTTTTTTGAGATTTATTCGGTATGGTGGGGAGGTGCTGTTTCGTTTCGTTACCTTTTCCAATGCTGTTAATCTTCATACCTGACATTTTTTTTATTCGTCTAAGGAGCCGGAGTATGCTATGTTTCGTTTCATGAGCAGTTGAGGTTAGTGTTTAGGAGGCACAAGGTTTTGGGAAACAAATACTACCCAACGGGTGGAGATTTTTTGCCAAACTTGCATGACCTTTTGCCTCCGTTAAGAACACGTCCAACCTTTGCTCTTGACAACGGGACTAAAAGACATACAGGCTCCTTGAATAAAAAAAATGCGTGGAAGGCAATGAAGATTGCATTGGTAAAAGGTTCTAAATGGGATAGAAATTTTACTTCCAACACACTGGATTTCTAAACACCATTTTTAGATGTGTGTGGCTTTTAAAGCCACAGGATTTAGGAAAGTAATAGCGGAGATAAGCCCAAAATAACGGGCATAAAAAAAGCAGGATTTAATAATCCTGCTCTTGGTTAATGATATAGCGGCAAACGTTACACGGCGTATTCTAATTTCTGTTCATCAACAATAACTTTGACATTGGTAACAGTTTCCTCCTGCGTAGCAGCTTCCGCTTGCATGGCAACAAATGCGTTTTCCATTGCTGCAAATTTTGGAGAAACCAAATCCATATCCTTGCTGATTTTTTGGCTGGTGATTTTAGCGTAAATCTGCGTAGTGGTAATATGCTTGTGTCCCATCATCTTGCTAAGGCTTTCAAGAGGCACACCCTCGGTTAAGAACATCGTAGCGAATGTATGGCGGGCTGTGTGGAACGATATTTTCTGTTCGGTAATAATACCTGCTTCCTCCGTAAGTTTTCTTACGTGGACATTACAGGTTGAATTGGATGGAACCGGAAATATAAAATCGTTGCGGGTAACACCCCTATACTTTTCAATGATACGTTTGGGGATTTCCATAAGCCGGACGTTGGAAGCAACATCTGATTTTTTCCTCCGGCTGATAATCCATTGATGCCCGTCAAAAAAGGATTGAATGTTGCTCCATTTTAGCTTTTTAATATCAATGTAGGAAAGCCCTGTAAAGCAACTGAAAATAAAGAGGTCTTTTACGAGTTCATACCTGCTTTTGGACGGCTTTAAAAGCATGAGCCTTTCCACATCCTCTTTCAAAAGATAAGAGCGGTCGGTTTCCTCCATGCTGATTTCGTAATCCTCAAAAGGATTATCCCGTATCAGCTTGCATTTGACAGCCAGTTTAGCCAATGCGATAACTGGCATGGTATAAACCCAAACAGTATTATGGGTGCATTCCTTATCAATCCTCAAAAAGAAGTCAAACTCACGAATGAAGTCCGACTTCAATTCACGGAAAGCCATATCCTCCCGATGGTAGCGTAGTTTAATGAACTCCGCAAGGTGTTCGTAAACTTTCTTGTACTTGGCGTAGGTGCTTGCTGACCTTTCGCCTTTTGCTACCATCCTTTCAAATTCCTTATTTTCTTGTTTGAAGACCTTTAGGATAGCATCATCCATTACTCCGACACCGAGAAACGTTAGCTTTACCTTATCGGCAGTGGCAAAGCCCTCGTCTTTCATCATGTCCTCGTAAATCTTATCAATACGTGTCCGTATTTTATTCAGCTTGCCGTTAAGCGTTACAGCAAGATTGCTCTTGCCCAAAACACGTCCGTACTTCAAATCCCAACTATCGGGGTGGATTTCCAACTTGGTACTGAATGATGCGGGTTTGCCATCAACGGTAATTCGTCCCATGATTGCAACCGCTCCGTTCTTCTTCGGCTCGTTTTTCTTTAGGTAAAAAAGCAGTTTAAACGTTGACCTTTTCGACTGTTCCATAACTCAATTGTTTAATGTTTAAAATTAAAAATCAATGAGTTACAAGGGGGTGTGAAAAGGAGTGCAAAAGACTGAAATATAATCAGTTATATTAAGGGTGGTCAGACTGTAACCAGTAACGATTTAGTAACCTAACCCTGTCTTTTTAAGCCCAAAAACCAAAGTACAGAGACTTCCAATTTTAGACCCACGTGTTATAAACTACTGTGTTTTAGCGGACTTCGCCGTTTTGCTTATTTTTGCTTTTTGTCGTTATTTTTTTAGAAAAAGAAATTGCAGAACAAATTCAAAAAATAGCAACAGAGTTAAGCAACGATCCGTCACTTACAAAAGTTTTTTCAAAAAAAGGATCAGATTATCTTATAAAGCATGAACGTTATGGCATTATAGATAATTTTTTCCTTTGAAAAAACTAGACATCCTTAATATTTCATTATGCAAAACATAGACAGCAAAACACATGTTCGTGGCGAATCCATTTATCTGGACGATATCAATGTGCAGCAGGGCACACTCTATGCCGCATGTTTTGACAGCACGGTGGCACATGGCAAAATATTGAGCCTTGATATTAGTGAAGCCCTGAAAATGGAAGGCGTGGTGCATGTGTTTACCCATAGTGACGTAACCGGCGAAAACCAGATTGGTGGCATCATACCCGATGAGCCTCTGTTTGCAGATGGGCATGTACATTTTTGCGGTATGCCCATTGCATTGGTGGTTGCGGAAAGCGACGAGCAGGCCAGGGCTGCCGTTAAAAAAATAAAGGCTGACATTGAGCCACTGGAAATTATTACCGACCCAAGGGTTGCCGCTGCCAAGGGCGAACTGATTGTGCCGCCCAGGAAATTCAAACTGGGTAATGTGGATGCTGCATGGCAGGAATGCGAACATATTTTTGAAGGCATTGCGGACACAAACGGGCAGGAGCATTTGTATATAGAAACCCAGGGGGCCTATACCGTACCCGCCGAAAACGGGGGCATTAAAGTGTACTCTTCCACACAGGGGCCCACAGCTGTGCAACGGGCTGTAAGCAAGGTAACGGGCCTGCCCATGCACCAAGTAGAAGTGGATGTAACCCGCCTGGGTGGCGGATTTGGCGGCAAGGAAGACCAGGCAAATACCTGGGCATCGCTATGTGCATTGGCAACGCTGGTGCTGAAACGCCCCGTAAAATACTCCTTGCACCGCATGGAAGACATGCGTATGACGGGTAAACGCCATCCATACTCCTCTGACTTTAAAATTGGGCTGAACAAAGAGCTAAAGATCATTGCCTACGAAGCAAGCTTTTATCAAAATGCGGGTGCTGCTGCCGACCTTTCGCCAGCGGTGCTGGAACGCACCCTGTTCCATTGCACCAATACCTACTATATTCCCAATGTTACGGCCACGGCGTATAGCTGCCGTACACACTTGCCGCCCAACACCGCATTCAGGGGTTTTGGCGGCCCGCAAGGCATGTTTGTAATAGAAGCCGCCATTGTAAAAGCAGCCGATGCGCTGGGTGTGGATGCAACGGTTATACAGCAACGCAACCTGTTGGCTACAGGCAACGAATTGCCTTATGGGCAACAAGTGGTAAGTGAGGCAAACGAATGCTGGAACAGGGCCGATGAGCTGTTTAAACTGGATGCATTAAAAAAAGAACTGGCCCATTTTAACACCACCAATACACTGTACAAAAAAGGCCTGGCAGTAATGCCCATTTGCTTTGGCATATCCTTTACCAATACCATGATGAACAATGCAAGAAGCCTGGTGCATGTGTATAGCGACGGCAGTGTGTTGATAAGCACTGGTGCGGTAGAGATGGGGCAGGGCGTAAACACCAAGATATTACAGGTTGCCGCAACTATATTTTCCATAAGCCCTGATAAAATAAAAGTAAACAGTACCAATACTTACCGCATTGCCAACACATCGCCCAGTGCAGCAAGTGCCACGGCCGATTTGAATGGCAAGGCCACACAGATAGCCTGTACCGCAATACTGCAAAGGTTGAAGCAAGTGGCAAGCGATGCTTTGCAAATTGATGCAGACAGGATTGAACTAAAAAACGAAATGGTTTTTGTAGATGGGCAAGCCACCGAAACTACCTGGCTACAAGTAATAGCATGGGCCTTTATGAAACGGGTTAGCCTGTCGGAACATGGGCACTACGCAACACCCGAAATACAGTACGATAAAACAAAAGAAAAGGGACATCCCTTTGCCTACCATGTATATGGTACAGCCATTATTACCACAACCGTTGACTGCCTAAGGGGTACCTATGAAGTGGACAGCGTAAAAGTGGTGCACGATTTTGGCAGCAGTATGAACAGGGCCATTGACCTGGGCCAGATAGAAGGTGGTATTGTACAGGGAATTGGTTGGATGACGTTGGAAGAAATGATTTACGACAAGCAGGGCAAGCTGCGTAGCAATGCCCTCTCCACCTATAAAGTACCCGATATTTATAGCGTACCCAAAGAGTTAACCATCGAGTTTTTGGATACCGATAAAGACAACCTGGCCATTTTTAAAAGCAAGGCCGTTGGCGAGCCGCCATTGATGTACGGCATTGGAGCCTTCTTTGCATTGCGTAATGCTATAAAAGCCTTTAACCCCAAGGCCGATATTGCATTGAATGCACCCATGACGGCAGAAAAAGTATTGATGGGATTGTACGGCAAATAAGCAATACGCCCTTGATTATACAAGAGCCCCACTCTTAGGAGTGGGGCTCTTGTATAAATCGGTTCTCTTTATCCATCTACAGTGGTTCACGCTCTCGAGGTAAGTCACTGTAGGATGTTTAATTATGCGTCACAGTCACATTATAAATAACCACTTCGCCATAAGCACTGCACGATTCTGTTGGTCCTGGTGTCTTACCACTTTTGCAGGATGATTGCGTGTACACACCCGCCTTAAAATAGGCTCCGGAAAAACTCTTCGTATAAGTTTCTTTTAGTACACCATTATAATAGCTCATTACCTGTCCACCGGTTACCACAAACTTCACGGTAAAGCGGGTACCCAATACATAGTTGGCATCAAGTGTGGCACCATCGGTACCGTTATGGTCCATAAACAGTTTGGTGCCCTCCAGCCTAAACACAATCACATCATCGCTTGCATCGTGTATCTGCCCAGCTACAACATGCGGTTTCACTACGGGCAAGTGCGTAATGGCCTGGTCTATTTCCATGGTATGTGTACCCGAGGTAGACGACCAGCTAGCATTGCTTGCACCATTATTGGTCATTTCCCTCAACTCGCTTCTGGGATAGTTGGAGCCACTGGTAGTAACGCCGCCCGTATTTGCCTGAAAGACAACACCTGTGTTGGATGCATTGTTTTCAAAATAGGGCGATACCGAATAGGTAGCCAGCGATGGTTGCGTAACCTCCAAAGGTGTGGTGCCGGTTTGTGTTCCGCTCGAGTTGATAGGCAATGTAAGTTTCCAGTTAGTCAGGTTCAGTACATTGGCAGGCAGATTACCAGCAGAGCCCGTGGTGGCCGAAGCCTCGGTGCTATATGCACTGTTGCCCGCTGCATTATAGCTGCGTATCCTGTAATAATACGTGGTGCCCGCAGTTAAATTGGTATTGCTGTACGATGTGGTATTGGCAGCCTGGTTGCTTACAATTTCGGCATACGTGCCGCCAGAGCCCGTTTTACGTTCTATTTTAAACCCGGTTTCATTGCTGCTATTGTCTGTCCAGGCAAGGTTAATGGTGGTGCCTGCGGCCGTAGCACTTAAAGACGATGGTGCAGTGGGCAGGGCCAGCGTAGTGGCAGAAGTTTCGGCAGTGTAGCTACTATTGCCCGCTGCATTGTAGGCACGCAAGCGATAATAATACGTGGTGCCTGCAGCCAGCCCATTGTCTGCGTAAGTAGTGGTATTGGCGGCTATGGAACTGGCAATTTCCGCATAGGTACCACCCGCACCTGTTTTACGTTCCAGTTTAAACCCGGTTTCATCGCTGCTGTTATCGGTCCAGGTAAGGTTTATGTTCAGCCCGCTTGCAGATGCGGCCAACGAAGATGGTGCGGTGGGTGGCGTTGTTACCGAATCATTTGTTTCCAATGTAAAATCGTCGAACCTGCCTGTGCCGCCATTGTAGGCACCATAAATGATGATGGACGTGTTGCTGCCCGAATTAAAGTTCACCGTTTGCTGGGTAAAACCGGCAGTGGTATTTACGCTGATGCTGCCCAATGTAGTGGAGCCTGCTTTGGCACCCAATGTACCCTTTTGGTAAATCCATGCTTTTAATGAATAGGCCGTGTTGGCAGTAACGGTTACGGTCTGCTCAATCTTATCGCCTGAAGAACCGAGCTTGGCAGACTTTGTACCACTATGCACATCGCTGGTAGAAATGGCAAACAGGTTCACATCGCCCCAATTGGCCTTATCGCTTTCAAAGCCCGGGTTCTGTATGGTTACAATAACCTTACTGGCATTTACCGTTGCCAACGGGGTGGTTGAAAGCTCAGGCGGTTTTGCATCTTCCTTGATCTGTTTGGAACATGCAAATACAAACATCAATAAAATGAATAGGCTGTACTTCAGTGCAGGAAATACAAACTGTTGGTTGTTGTTTTTCATTTGTTGCAATTGTTAGTGAATAAAGCATTGATAGGTAAGCATGCAGACAAATGAATTGCACCTGGGCAAACCATGGGTTTGGCCAGCATCCAATCTTTTTAATAAAACAAATGTGTTATGACAGCAGTGCGGTAATGGTTTTATGGCGTTATTGAATCGTTAGCAAATGGCAAGATGTAGTATTGGGTTATATAAAGACAATCGTCATGATGCCAAGGAGTACAAGACCATTATTTTTTTATGGAATCAATTGCTGTGCAGCCCATCCTCTTCTTTCAGAAAGGAACGGATGGAAGCAAGTGCCCTGGCAATATGTGTTTTTACCGTAAGGGCCGATAGGGAAAGGTTACTGGCAATCTGTTCGTAACTGAGCCCTTCCATTTTGGCAAGCCTGTAAACCGTTTTTTGTTGTGGCGACAGGTTGTTGATGGCTTTTTGTACCAATGCCTCGTATTGTGCATGTCTTATTTTATTGTCTGTATTGTTTTCTGATTGTGCAAGCTCCCTCGACAAATGCCGGATGGCATCTGTTTGTTTGGATTCTTTCTTTAACCAGTTGAGCACATTGTTTTTGGTAACGGTATATAACCAGGCTTCCAGCGAGTGCAGTCCGCTTAATGAATTGCGTAGCAGCCATAGCTTCAAAAACACTTCCTGCGATATTTCTTCCGCCGCCACGCTGGACTTTAGGTAACTGAATGCCAGTTTATATACTTTATCGTGGTATTGCTGAAACAACAGTTTAAAAGCCGCTTCGTGGCCATTGCACATCAGTTCTATTAACTGTTGCGGCGTGTAGTGATGGTTGGCAATCATGGTTCTTCATTTAATGTGCATACCTGCAAGTGCAGCAGGCTACATAAATGAAGCAAGCATAGATAAATAAGGTGTATAGGCTAAGCAGCATGAAGATAGTGCTTTCTGGAAGTCTGCACAATTAATTGACTATTGGATAATCGCTCATTTTGCAAAGTGAACATCAAAAGGGCAATCACAGGGTTTTCAATTTGCGGGTTGAAATTCGCCTTCAGCAAAAAACTGTTTTTGTTTACCACCAAGGCTCAATGTGCACCAAGAAACACCTTCCATTTTTTAACTAATGCCTCCCTGTCTTATTAGAAAAAAATCCCGTATTCCATATACTTGTTGCCAGGGGCTAATCCATCACCTTCAGCTTGCTTACCATTACGGTAATGCAAAGCCCAATAAGACCAATAACTGCGTAGGAGTAACGCAGGCTTGCCACTTGTGCAATATAACCAATCAATGGCGGGCCCATTAAAAACCCCAGAAAGCTAATGCTGGATACCGAAGCCAATGCCATACCCGGTGGCACATTGGGGTGGCGGCCCGCAGCACTGTACACCGTAGGCACCACGCAGCTAACACCAAAGCCCACAATCAAAAAACCAATGGTGGCCGTTATAAGATAGGGAAATACAACTGCAACCATCAGTCCTGTACAAATCAGGATCCCATTTAACTTCAATGTCCTTTTTCTGCCCAGCCTAGCAATTACTTTATCGCCCACAAAACGGCCTGTAGCCATCATTACCATAAACGATGCATAACCCACAATTACCAGTTTGCTGGGGGCAAGCACCACTTCTTTAAAATACACGCCGCTCCAGTCAAACATGGCACCTTCGGCAGCCATGCTGCAAAAACCAATAATACCCAGTTGCATCAATACCGTATCCGGTTTGGAAAAAAGTTTCTTCTTTTCGCCTGCTTCTGTTTTGCCCGCAATTAAATAATGCTTGGCAAAAAAGGTAATGGCTATAACCAATGCTGCTACCATAAAAAAATGTTGGTGCGGTGTAAGGTGCAGGTTCACCATCAGCAAACCAATCAATGCACCTGTAAAACCTGCAATACTCCATGCCCCGTGGAATGAAGACATGATGGGCCTTGCATATACTTTTTCCGCACCTACGCCCTGTGTGTTCACCGCTATATTGCACAGGTTGCCGCATACACCAAATACAAACAGGGCCAGGGCCAGTTGCCAGGCCTCTGTGGCCCAGCCCAGGTTAGTAAGTTCTAATGCATATAAGATAATGGCAAAAGACAGAATGGTTTTGCTGCCGTATTTGGTAACCAGCCTGCCAGAAAATGGCAGGGTCAACAATTGCCCCACAGGCAATGCCAATAAAATGCTGCCCAACCCCGCTTCGCTTAAATGCAGGGCCTGTTTTATATCGGGTATCCTGCTGGCCCAGGATGCAAAGCATAGCCCCTGGCAGAAATAAAAGATAGCCACAGCCAAACGCATATTGCGTTTGTTAATATGGTTGCTGTACAAAGGCTGTTCGTGTATGGGTAGTGTATCTATATCTGTTTCCATGTGCACTGTTTTGCCAATAGCCTGCTGCTATTGTATTGTTCAAATTATTGATCACATGGCTGCGTGGTGGGCAAAAGTAAATTATTAATTGCCGTTGGGTTAGGGTGGGGTTGTCGGATGGCGGAAAATGTGGTTGGGGGGTTATCAATAATCTGCTTTACCTCAATAAAATTGATGCACTTCTTATTTTATATGTAAACTTTTTAGCCTATAAAACTGGCTTTGCCACGTCCGCATATTACGGCTATGCATGGTTGCCAGCCGTGCATAGGCCAAGTAATTTGTTTACAATATCTTTATTGCCACATGAACAAGCAATACCCCATATGGCAGTTAATGGCAGAAAGCCTGCAACAGGGCATTGCCGTTATGTTGCTGTATGTGTTACAAAGCAATGGCAGCAGCCCCGGCAGGCAGGGTTTCTTTATGGCCGTAAATGCCAAGGGGCAAATGGAAGGCTCTATTGGCGGCGGTATTATGGAACACAAGTTTGTGGAAATGGCCCGGCAGCAGTTAGCGGTTGACAGCACTAAATTGACAGAAGCAAGTGTACGTAAACAGGTGCACGATAAGGCTGCAGGCAAAAACCAAAGCGGCATGATATGCAGTGGCGAGCAAACCATTGTACTGTACCCCCTAAAGCGGGCAGATATACCAACCGTTGAAAATATTATTGCCTGCCTGGAGAACAATAAAAATGGGCTATTGCAACTATCGCCCACGGGTTTGCAGTTTACAGAAACAGTACCAAGTGTCGATTTCTATTTTGAAATGCAACAAGAAGATAACTGGCTGTACCAGGAAAAAATCGGGTACAAAAACCGGCTGTACATTATTGGTGGCGGGCATTGTTCTTTAGCTTTTGCCGAACTGATGGGCAGGATGGATTTTTATATTAGCCTGTACGACGACCGGGAAAACCTGAATACCTTTTTGCAAAACGGTTTTGCACATGAAAAACATATAGTAACCGATTACACGGAGCTAAAGAATAAGATACCACCGGGCAGCAACCATTATGTGGTACTGATGACTTTTGGCTACCGTACAGACAGCATTGCCCTGAAGGCCCTACTGGGCAAGCAGTTTAAATACCTGGGCATGTTGGGCAGCAAAAAGAAAATTGAAAAACTGTTTGCGGATTATAAAAGCGAAGGCCTGGATGAACGTTTATTGCGAAACATTTTTTCGCCCATTGGTTTGCACATCAAAAGCCAAACGCCCGAAGAAATTGCCATAAGCATTGCAGCAGAAATTATTAAAGTAAAGAACCAGTACCTACCTTGACATGATGGAAACAAGACCGATAATACAAGTAAACCATTTGTTTACAATACTGGACGATAAACTGGTGGAGCTGTTGTCGTCGCTTACAGCAGATGAGTGGAACCGGCCAACCATTGCCAAGTTGTGGACAGTTAAGGATATTGCCGCCCACCTGTTGGATACCAACATACGCAGTATAGCCCTTATAAGAGATAAGTACACAACCACCCCATCAACCAAAATAGAAAGCTATACCGACCTGGTAAATTACTTGAACACATTGAATGCAGATTGGGTAAATGCCATGCGGCGGGCAAGCCCACAAGTGCTGATTGCTTTGCTACAGGCAACCGGCCCCAATTTTATTGATGCAATTACCAGTTTGCCCCCTTTGGAGAAAGCACCATTTGGCGTTTCTTGGGCCGGCGAAGAAGAGTCGTACAACTGGTTTCATGTAGCAAGGGAGTACACCGAAAAATTCATACATCAACAACAGATACGGGATGCAGTAGGCAAAGAGGGTATATTGACCCAGGCATTGTTTCATCCGTTTATTGATACGTTTATGCAGGGCATGCCCCATACTTTTAGGCATACGGTTGCAGACGAAGGCACCATCGTTAAAATAACGGTTACTACTACCATTGGCGGCCATTGGTTGGTAGAACGGAAAAATGGTCAGTGGCAGTTGGGCACGGCAGGTGCGGATGCTGCTGTTGCGGCCCATATTTCCATAAACCCCGATACGGCATGGAAACTGTTTTCAAAAGGTATTACCCCACAGCAGGCCCTTGCACAGGTTACTATTGTTGGCAACCAGGCCCTTGCACAAACAGCTCTTGGCCTTGTTGCAGTAATGGCTTAAAAATTAAGGTACACACCCACTTCTGCATAAAAGGTATTGGCCAGTTTCTTTTCAGAATCGGGTGTACTGTCTGTAGTAACCGTTTGTGCCGGGGTTGATGGGTTGCGGAATTTTATGACAGATGTGGTGGAGGTATAAATAGGATTCCTGGGTATGGACAGCGTGGGCGTAAAATAGACACCCCATTTTTTTGCATCATAACTTACCGGCAAGCTCAGCTCATAATCCATTAAAGTAAGCTTGCTGGTTTGTGTATTGGTTATAAGCGTAGTGGAGTTTACAGAGAGGATCAACGGATTTTTCCTGATGGCTTTTTTGCCCACGGTTTTATTGGTATAACCTTCATAAAAGTTCAACGTACTCATGTTCAGCAGGGCCGTTGGTGTTATGGTCCATTGCTTATCTTTCTCTCCAAAATAAAAAGAGTGGTCCAACGAAAAGTTCACGCCAAAATCCGTTTTGTGGGCAAAAGAAATATCGGCACCCCCATGCAGTTGCACAAAACCAAAATCGTAGGCAAGACCCGTACCCAGGCTTGCACCAATATCGCTTGACACGTTATTGCTAGAGTCGTTGTAAAAAGTCTTGTTACCATACACGCTAGCCGTAAAGTTCTTTTTAATGGTAAAGTCATAACCCGCATCCAAACTAAAATAGTCAACCCGTTTGTCTTTTGTGGCATAGGCAACAGAGGCACTGGCATAAAAACCACTCTTGCTACAGTAGCTGATGGAAGGCGTTATATAGGGCAACAACATAGAGTCCTTACGGCCCAGGTAAACCGAGTTGTTTACATAGTTCAGCTCCGCTTTAAAATGCGATTTTGTTTCGGTATCAGTGGTATCGGTTGTTTTTTCCTGTGCCGATGTGGCAAGGGCCATAGTACAACAGAGGACAAACAATAATAGCGTCTTTATACGGGTAACCATGGGCAGGGTTTGGGTTTAAAGACGGTAAGCTACATGGATAGTTTAATTTATATGGCACCTGCAAATAGTTTTAATCTTATTTTCATTTTGCTTAAATTTTTTAATCGCCTGTAAATTTTACGTATGCGTAAAACCTGTTTTGCCAGCCTGCTATTGCTGTGCTTTTTTGCACATGCACAACAGCAACCATTGTTTACCGCAAATAAAGACAGTAGTGTTTTTGCATTAACCGAAGCAGGGGCATCGCATCTGGCATCGCTGCCGTTAAAATGTTTTGGGCAGGAGTATCCCAACAAAACCAGCCATACCTCTGCAAGCGATAGCGACCATGTATTAACGCCCAAACAATTGCACCCCGCATTTTATGGCTGTTTCGATTGGCATAGCTGTGTGCATGGGCATTGGATGCTGGTTAGGTTATTAAAAACATTTCCGCAACTGCCCGAAGCAAAAAAGATACGTGACGCCATTTCAACAAACATCACGGCAAACAATATTGCACAGGAAATAAAATACTTTGATGGCAAACTGTCCAAAAACTGGGAGCGTACCTATGGCTGGGCATGGCTATTAAAACTGCAGGCAGAACTGGTAACCTGGAACGATGCCGATGCCAGGCAATGGAGCCACGCCTTGCAGCCACTATGCGATACAGTGATCAAGTTATGGATGAACTATTTGCCCAAACAGACCTATCCCAACAGGACGGGCGTACATCCCAACACAGCCTTTGGTTTGGTGCTGGCACTGGATTATGCAAGAACGGCAAAGAATACATTGTTTGAGCAAGCCATTGTTCAATCTGCCAAGCAATTGTATCTAAAAGATGAAAATGCCCCCGCCAATTGGGAGCCAGACGGAACGGATTTTTTATCGCCATCGTTGGAAGAAGCAGACCTGATGCGGCGTGTTTTGACAAAAGAAGATTTTATACAATGGTTTAACCGTTACCTATCTACCGCATCTTTGCAGCATTTAATGCAACTGCCGGTTGTAAGCGACAGGAACGACTTTCAGATTGTGCACCTGGACGGACTGTGCTTTAGCAGGAGCTGGTGCATGAAAGGTATTGCTGCATTATTGCCTGCAACAGACAAAAGGAAAAAGCTATTACAGCAGTCGGCCATCAGGCACCTGAGTGCAAGTTTGCCCCATGTGGCAAGTGGCGGCTATGGCGGCGAGCACTGGCTGGCAAGTTTTGCAGTATATGCATTAACCAATTAAACAATACATCATGTTTCTATTAACGGATTCAACATTGCAAAAAGGTAGCGGTGCAGGTGCAGGCTTCTACATCATGGCTTGGCTGCCACTGGCCGTAATCATTGTTTTTGCAGTAAGGGGCATTATGCAACAAAGAAAAAAACAATAACCTCTGCCCTTGGGTGACAGTCATTTTTTGTATGTTTTCCATTTAAGCCAAGTTGCGATCAAAGCGTTTTTATTTTGCATATCTTTATGCAACAGCCCCCGTGGCAATAAGCAACCCGCAATTAGCTAACCTTAAATAAACAGCAATGACTGACTCTAGATTTAGAGTGTTGGTTGTAGACAACCTATCCTCTGCACGCAATATCATGATTAACCAGCTACACGAAATCGGCTACCCCAATACCAAACAGGCAGAAGATGGCTTACAGGCCTTGATAAAACTGAGGATTGAACAGTTTGACCTGGTAATTGCAGACAGTGAGATGCCAGTAATGGACGGTTTTACCCTGGTGCAGGAAATGCGTGCCGACAAAGCTTTGGCATCTGTGCCGATATTGATTGCTTTTGCAGAGGCCAAAAAAGAAAACATTATTGCCGGTATACAGGCCGGGGCCAACGGGTATATTTTTAAACCTTTTACTGCAGCCACACTAAATGAAAAAATTACCAAAATCCTTGACCACATCAACAGGGGCGGTTAGCCTTTCACTTTTGTATGGGCATGCCAATTGTTGGGCAAATAAAAAACCTGTGGCCGGTATCCATTGCCGTTTGGCAAATGAATACAGCCACAGGTTATGAACAATATCAATTAGGCCTCTAAAGTAGCTTCGCTGGAAATGGCCGTGTTCAGCAATTTGCTGATTGGGCAATTGGCTTCTGCATCCTTTACACTTGCCTGAAACTTTGCATCGTCAATACCAGGCACTTTTGCCTTTACAATCAAATGGCTTTTTGTAATGGCACCGTTCTCAAAAGTTATCTCGCATTTTGTTTCCAGCGTGTCTGGTGTAAAACCGGCTTCGCCCAAAACAAAACTCAGCTTCATGGTAAAGCATCCTGCATGTGCAGCTGCTACCAGTTCTTCCGGGTTGGTACCAACGCCTTCTGCAAAACGGGAGTTGAAGGAATACTGTGTCTTGTTCAATGTAGTGCTTTGTGTGGTAAGGTTGCCATTGCCTTCTTTACCAGAGCCGTTCCAAACGGCAGTTGCATTGCGTATCATGGTGTGTTTTTTAATTGAATAATGAACTGCAAGTTATGGAATGATGTAGAGATTACCTTTGAATAAATCGTTACGAATATTTTGGGCCTACACTACATCTATCACCAACTTATCAGCGGTATTCAGCAAACAAAATGGCAGGAATTTGTTGCCGTGGTTTTTGGTATTGCCAGCGTACTGTTTTCAAGAAAAGAAAATATTTTGGTGTACCCCACAGGCATCATCAATACGGTTATGTACACCTGGTTCTGTTTTGGTTGGTGGAACCTGTATGCAGAAGGCAGCCTGAATTGCTATTATACCATCATGAGCATGTATGGCTGGTATGCATGGAGCAGGCATAAGGATGGCACATCGCTTGCCATTACTGTAAACACAAAAAAAGACTGGGTAATAAGCATTGGTTTTTTTGCCATTAGTTGGGCAGTGCTGTTTGTAGTGCTTAAAAAATATACCAATAGCAGCGTGCCCTGGGGCGATTCGTTTGCATCGGCAGCGGCCTATACGGCCATGTGGCAAATGGCACGCAAAAAAGTGGAGAACTGGATATGGTGGATACTGACCAACATTGCATCCATACCACTGTACTTTTACAAGCACGCCGTATTTACCAGTTTTCAATACCTGGTGTTTTTAGTTTTGGCCACCGCAGGATGGATCGAATGGAGAAAGAAAGTAAAACAAGCAAAATAGGATGGAGCAGCAGCATATAAAAAAGATTGTAGTGATTGGGCCAGAAAGCACAGGCAAAAGCACTTTGTGCGAACAGCTTGCACAGCATTACGGCACGCAATGGTGCCCCGAGTTTGCAAGGGAATATTTAACAACACATGGCACTGCTTATAATTTTGATGACTTGTTGGCAATTGCAAAAGGGCAAATTGCCTTGGAGGAACAGTACCTGTCAACAGTTGGCAACCAATGGAGTGCTGCAGATAACAACACATGGGTAAACCCAGGCAGCCTGCAGGCCATTGCACTCCCGCCCTTACTGTTTCTTGATACGGATATGTATGTTATGAAAGTATGGTGCGAATACGTTTTTGACCAATGCCATCAGTTTATACTGGATGAAATTGTAAACAGGCAATACGACTTGTACCTGCTGTGCAATATAGACCTACCCTGGGTTAAGGACGATTTGCGGGAATACCCGAACGAAAAGCCCAGACAAGAATTGTACAGGATTTATAAAGACCTGCTCATAAACCAACCTACACCTTGGGTAGAAATTAGCGGCAGCTATGACGAAAGGTTGGCCACGGCCATAGATGCTGTTAACAAAATACGGTAACTGTTTTAACAAACACGGCTACGCGGTTATCCACTTTAATTAACAACTAAGGTTTTATTAATGCATCGCCATTAAACCTTTGGTTAATTTACAGTCAATAACCCATTATGCTTACACAACAACTTACGCAACCTGTTTATCGTGTGTTAAGTGCACACGGCTTTGCCGAAGTAAGGGAAGATGAGGCCTCACTTGCCAAAGCGTTTTTTTCTACCAAAGATTTCAATGCAGGCGATGCCATTTGCAGTTTTGGTGCAGCCGCTATTTTAAAAGAACCCACCTACCTTACGGTTCAGGTAGGCGAAACGGAGCATATACATTTAAAACCCGAGTTTCTACAATACATCAACCATAGTTGCGAACCCAATGTGCTGTTCAATACCAGCACCATGCAATTGGAATGTCTGCAACAGATCAAGGCAGGCGATGAGCTGTGCTTTTTCTATCCCGCTACCGAGTGGGACATGGCACAGCCTTTTGAATGTTTATGCGGAACCAAAAGCTGCATCAAAATAGTACAAGGGGCCAAATATGTTGCGGCAAGCGTGTTGCAGCGGTATAAGCTTACAGATTTTATACAAAGCATGCTTACCAAATAATTTTGCCTTCTCCACATGAGTATCGACCTACAACAAATAAAGGTTTGGGTGCTGGCCCCACACTTGGTAACCAACGATGCCAATATTGATTATTATTACGACTTCTCTCAAAGCATTGCAGAATATACAAAAACCTTTGCCGAACTAAACATGGATTGGCAATGGCAACCAGTAACCATGAACGATTTTGAAACGGTTATTGATGGTATTGCCGCAGAAAAAAACACATTGGGCAAAAGCGTGGTGGTTTTTAATTTATGCGATGGCGATGAAATTAATGGCACACCCGGTGTATCTGTTATTCACTATCTTGAAAAAAAACAGTTGACCTATACCGGGGCCGATGCCTTCTTTTACAATATCACTACTTCCAAAATCCCCATGAAACATGCGTTTGATACGCACCATGTTGCCACGCCTTTATGGCAAGCAATTACGCAGCGGGAGCAGCACCTGGGCAACCTGTTCAATGTATTGGGTACGCCCATTATTGTTAAACCCTCCGTTAGTGGCGGCAGTATGGGTGTGGGCATACAAAACGTGGTGCATAACGAAAACGCATTGCAGCAACAGGTAAGCAATATGTTTAATGGATACCGTGGTTGGCAGTTAACAACGGACGGAGTGATTGCCGAAGCATTTATTGATGGACCAGAGTTTACTGTTTTGATTGTTGGCAATTATACTAGCCCCGAAACTGCCATTGTATATGCTCCTGTTGAAAGGGTCTTCCATCAGTCGCTACCCGCAACGGAAAAATTCCTTTCGTTTGACAGGCTATGGGAAATTTATGAAGACGAAAGCCCCATGCCCAACGAAGAAAATTTTTATGAATATGCACTGCCCGATGTTTCGTTGCACAACAGGATAAAACAGCTAAGCTGGGATGCCTATATGGCCTGCAAGGGTGTGGGCTATACCAGGGTTGACCTGCGTATGGACAAAAACACGAACCAGTTATATGTATTGGAGGTAAATGCACAATGCGGCTTAAGCGAAGACGAAAACTTTACTTCCATTGGTGCCATACTAAAGTTCAACAATAAAAGTTTTACCAACCTTGTTGTTGAAATTTTGAACAACACTTTAAGCAAAGCGGCACAAAAGCAAAACTTACATGCAGCATAAACTTTTTACCATTATCAAAAGCTTTAAGTTAGCAGCATGAAGATTTGTGTGTTACAGCCCGACTATTCAACATCGGCAGTGGATTACCAGCATTATGACCCGCCCAGGGACCTGGCACCATTGCTTCCCGGTGATGAAGTGCACACCGTATTCCTGAACAAGCTTACCGTTTACAAACAGCTTCAATCGCTCAGCAAAAAAGGTTACGACATTTTTGTGAACCTATGCGAAGGCTATCTGGAATGGGAAGTGCCAAGCATAGACGTTATTTATACGTTGGAGCTGTTGAACCTTCCCTTTACAGGCCCATCAACCTTGCTGTACGACCCGCCCAAAGAATTGATGAAATATGTGGCCTATTGCGAGGGGGTAAAGACACCTGCCTATCAACTCATCCATACCGTGGCAGATGCAGAAAGTGCCTGCAATCAGTTACTGTTTCCACTCTTTGTAAAACCGGCAAAGGCAGGTGACAGCCTGGGTATTGATGAACAGTCGTTGGTACAGGATAAACAGGCCTTGATAGAAAAAGTAAAAGATACCATTGTTGCGTATGATGAACTGTTGGTAGAGGAATATATAGCCGGCAGGGAGTTTACTGTATTGGTTGTTGCCAATAGCGATGGCAAAACAAGCAAAGTGCTGCAGCCTGTTGAGTTCATTTTCCCCGAAGGGAGAAAGTTCAAGACCTATGCACTAAAAACTTCCGAGCTGCATACCGATGCCAATACACCTGTTACCGACAAGGCTTTGGCAGCAGAGCTTACCAGTGCTGCAGAGCGAATCTTCAAATCGTTTAACGGCGTAGGTTATGCCCGATTGGATTTTAGGATGAATGATAAAAACGAACTCTATTTTTTGGAGATCAACTTTACCTGTTCCGTTTTTTATACCAATGGTTATGAAGGCTCGGCCGATTATATTTTACGATACGACGGCATTGGCCAACAGGGCTTTTTGCAGCATATTATTGCCGAGGGCATGGCCAGGCATCAACGCCAGCAAAAAAAATACACCGTAAAAAGAAACTCCATTGCAGGCTACGGTATATATGCATCTGTTGATATGCACAAGGGCGAAGTAGTTTTTGAAGGGGAAGGAAAGGCCCAACGCATGGTTACCAAAAAGTTTGTTGATGAAAATTGGGACAGTGCCGAAAAAGAGAACTTTCGTCGCTACGCTTATCCCATAAGCAAGGATGTTTACATTCTATGGGACAATAATCCGGCCGAATGGGCCCCGCAAAACCATAGTTGCCAGGCAAATACAGGTTATAAAGGATTGAATGTGGTGGCCTTGCAACCCATAAAAAAAGGCGAGGAGCTTACACTTGACTATGCCACTTTTTTGGATGAAACCGCCGAACCCTTTACCTGCAGCTGCGGCAGCCCCCATTGCAGAAAGTATATTACTGGCAGGCCAGGCAATGCCATTGGCCAGTAAAACCCGCTTTCAAACCCTGTGCCCCTGCATCTTTCATCTTTTTTTAACCTGCCCGCTGCCACCAATGGGCTAATTTTATCATCCACTATTTTTAAGGGTATTAAACAAATTGGGCAGCCCAACGTCTTATACCCATCTTAAAAATAAAGCCATATTGAAACAACAGGGATATAGCCAGCCTGTTTCATTATAGCCCTTAAGGAACAAACGCACCGGCCATGGCCCAGTTAACTATTTTAAGGAGCATTTTTAAAAAGCATCGCTTACAGTTGCTGCTTACCTATTTCCTGTTTTCGCTGGAAATGATCGGAGCATTGCTAACACCCTATTTTTTGGGCGAAGCGGTGAACGGGCTAATCAAGCAAAGCTATATTGGTTTAATTACGTTATGCTGCGTAAGGCTTGCCTGGATGGTGGTGGGCATTATACGCCAGCGGTACGATACCAGGACCTATTCTGCCATCTATACTTCCATTGTTACAAGATTTTTAAGCCGTAGGTATATTAAGGAAGATGTTTCCAAACTTGCTGCCCATTCTACTTTGGCAAGGGAATTCGTGGATTTTTTGGAGCACGACCTGGTGTATGTGCTGGAAGCAGTGTATAATATTTTCGGCTCGCTGGTGCTGCTTTGCTTTTACGATTTAAGGGTGGTGGGCATCTGTATGCTGATACTGCTTCCTGTTATTACGATCAGTTATTTCTACGGCAGAAAAATGCAGGTATTGAACAAGATGAAAAATGATGAGCTGGAACAACAGGTAGATATTATTGGTTCGGGCAACACATTGGCCATACGCCGCCACTACGAAAAATTAAGGCATTGGCAAATCAGGATATCCGACAAGCAGGCATGGAACTTTGGTATTATGGAAATCATGTCCATTATTGTACTTGCCGTTTCCCTGATTATTACACAACGGTTTTCTACGGCAGTTTTCAGTGCAGGTAGCGTGGTGGGTATTTACAGTTATATCAAAAATTTTGTGACGGGGCTGGATACCATTCCCTATGCAGTGGATAAATTTTCTTCGCTTAGCGATATTACCAAAAGGATTGAGTTGGAAACAGAGGACTTTAACGACGAGCCTTCCTTAAAAGCTGTCATCAACGAATAATTAATCATTGTCATCGTCTGCACTTCTATAACCAAACCCATTGTATGGCGGGGCCGTATGGTTGTTGTAGGCTTTTAGGCATTGCGTTATATAATAGCCAAATTCCAGGTCGTTCAACGTTTGCAGCCATGCATAATGCGGTCGGTAAGTCTGCATGAATGTTTCCAGTTCAGGGCTGTTCAGTTTGGTAATTTTCCGTACAAAAGCTTTGGAGAAACGGTGGTCAATATATGCATCCTGTTCTTGCTGCAACAGCCGTTTCTGTAAGCTAAGCATTTGCCGGTTCCGCTTAAACCGGAACATGTTTATCAACTCATTCAAGTCCAAACCAACCGTAACACCACCCGGCGAATAGTTTTTATTGGTGCTTAAACGGATGCCTGGTTTTTTAAAGTTGAACACTTTGGCGTAATCATTCCTGTTTTGCAGCGAGTCGAATTTATAATAACTGTTCCGCACTTTTACTTCGGGCAGTTCGGTAGCCCTCAGGTGTATCATTATATCAAAGGCGGTAGAATTGCTAATGGTGTCAACCGGGTACTTCATGGTTGTTTTGCCAATCAGCGAAAACCAGATGGAGTCTTTGGTCCTAACGGTAATGCTATAATGCCCGGTAGAATCTGTGATGGTGCCTTTTCCAAAAGAACTCAAAACGGCAACAGCTTCAAGTGGCCTGCGGCCCGTAATGTCGTACACATTGCCACTAATGGTCGTAAACTGAGCCATTATTTGCTGAGTACCTAAACAAAGCAAAAAAACAAGAATAAGGTTGAGTAGTTTTTTTGTCAAACCAAATTAATTGAGTTGTAATATTAAAGCAGCAGCATTATATGTCAATCGCTGCTGGAATGAATTAACTGTTTTTTGGGTTACAATAACCAGCCCAGTAACAGGCAGCCAAAAACAATAAATGGTGCCCTAAGTTTGGTAAAGTTCAGCAATGCAAAAGTTGACAGAATAACCACCATATCCACCCAGCCCGTTAAATGGTTTTGCCAAACTTCCACCATCAAAATATCTTTTGCCAAATAGAATACGGCACCCAGCATAATGCCCACCACTGCAGCATTTATGCCTTCTAAAGACCGGTAAATGACTGCGTATTTTTTTAGGTTATGCCAAACCGGAAAAAAGAACAGTACCAATAGGGCACTGGGCAAAAAAATACCAATGGCCCCAAGTATGCAACCCAGCATTTGTAGTGATGGCGAATTTTCGGTACGCATTACCATGCCGCCTGTAAATGCCCCGATGGAAAATACGGGTCCAGGTATGGCACGTACAATACCAGAGCCGGTCAAAAAATCCTCGCTATTCATTTGCAGCACGTCTTTCCTCGTTTCCTGTACGTGCTGCGTTTGGGGGCGAACAACGTACTGTTCGTACATCATGGGCATCAATACATCGCCACCACCAAAAACCAGGCTTCCAAAACGGTAGCTGTTTTCAAAAATGTTCAGGGCCTTCCTGTTGTTCCAATGCTGTTGGGTTGCCGTTTCGGACAGATAGCCAGCCACACCAAACAGCGACAGGAAGATGAGCATATTGCCCCATTTTATTTTTTTAGGCGGAACGCCTTTTTGTGGAATACGCCTGTCGCTAAAATTGGTTGCAATACCTGCTGCTACAATCAATGCGGGAAAGATCCACGGCGATTTAAAAGCCAGGAAAGTGGCTAGTGCCGCAATGGTTAAAATAATCCGGGTAATGGTATTGTTGATGGCAACTTTAAACAGCTTAAAAGCCGAGTACGCAATAAACCCGATGGCCATCGGCTGTATGAATTGGAAAACTTTGGTTTTGATAGACATATCCGAAAAATAGTCCAACAGAAAAGACAGACCACCCATTAAAATGCAAGCAGGCGTTATCCATATCAATAAAGTAAGCACTGCCAAAGAAACCCCGCCACGTTTGTACCCAATTAGCGTAAGTGTTTGTGTGGATGATGCACCCGGAAGCATGTTGCAAAAACTTACAAAATCCAACAGTTCTTTCTCTGTTACGTCCCTTCGCTCTTTTACAAAAGTTTTCAGCATCATACCGTAATGGCCCTGCGGCCCACCAAAAGCAGTAATGCTATGAAAAAAAACAGCACGCAAAAAAGGTATATGGCGTAGCAGTACCAAACAATAGTATTTATGTTAAGGTTATAAAGTAAGCAAAATTTGTTTTACCAAAGCATATTTAACCAGCTGGGGCAGCAAAACAAATAGGCAAAAGGTATGCAGCCTATCAAAACAGGCCAGGTTGGCCATCTAAAACGGGTAGTATGCCAAAAAGAAGACCCCGCCAACTGGCGAGGTCAAGTTATACAAACCCCCAAATGAAAAGAGTTACTGCTTTACAAAGCGGATGCTTTTAATAAAGACATCGCCAATAAAAGCATTCAATATATATATACCATTGGTTAAATCGCTCATGTTTAGGTTTACCTGCTGAATACCTTCTTCCACCTCTGTAGTTACTTTTTTAGCAACCCACCCCTGCACATCAAGCACTTTGATGGTCAGTTTTTCAATTTTGTCGGCAACAATGTTTAAATAACTGCTACCATTGATTTGTGCCTGCTGTAAGCTTTGAATGTGCATGGTTTCGGTTTTAAACTGTTTACTAAAAAATCAGGGGTTATAAACGAAACGGGCTGGAATTAAAAGACACCACGTTGTTTATAAACGCTGCTTATCAAAACAAGAATAATGCCGAATTTTTTCTTACTCTATTGATTTTTACAATACCGCAAATTTTTTCTCCGCATCATCCACATTTAGCAGCATATAACGGGTTACATTGTTTATGAGCATTTCGTCCATCACATCAATCAGGTTCTGGTAGGTGGAGGCATCCGTTGGCTTTATGAGCACCACGGTTTGCTGTGCATCACCATAACTACTGGCCACTTCTTTCTTTTTATTGATGATGATGTTGCGTAAGCCCGCTGCCCCATAATCGGTGGCCAGCATGGTTTGTGGGTTATCGCCATAATAGTAATAAACCTTGTTGTTGCCCGATGGTATTATGGTCAAAACCTTGTTCATGCCCACATCTGTTGTATGGGGCGAATCTTCGGGCAGGTTCAGCTTCATCACTTTCGGTTCGCTCATGGTGGTAGTAAAAATAAAAAAGGTAATGAGCAAAAAGCCCAGGTCAACCATCGGGGTCAGGTCAACCCTTGTACTTAGTTTTTTACTGCTGATGCCCCCACGTTTTTTGTGGTTGCCATCCTGTTGCTGCATCTCGGCCATACAATATGATTTTAGCAATAAGATGCTGCCTGTTAATGTTTCCACAAATAAAAAACATCACTTTGGGTGGTGATGTTTTTTCAAATGGTTAGCCTGCAATAAAGCGTTTGAGTTTCTTGAACTCTCGTTTTTGCGGCGAGTCGAACTGGGTGGCAAGTTGTTGCAGTTTGGTTTTCATCCACAACAGCAACCCGCCACCACGGGGTTGGGGTGGTAGCTTCATGTGATATTGGATTTATTGAAGCATAAACCTATTAAGATTTTTGCAGGGCAACTAGCGTAAAATCACCCGATTTTGCCATTGGTAAATACTGAAGCTGTAGCAAAACCATCCCGGGAATGCTCCATTCATACAAAGTATTGCCGTTTTATTGTAACTTGGAACGACTTTTGTCGTTTAACAAGAAACCTAATCGTTATGAAACTCATTTTACTTAGCGTATTTTGCTTTTCAGCTATGGCAATGCAGGCCCAAACCCAATTGGCCCCAGACCAGAACCCCAACTATTTAATCAGCCAGAACAAATACATGCAGGCAAAGGATTCTTTGCAAGGCAATATGAACGCCACCATTCAACAAACTTATAAGGCATACGACTGGTACGAAGCCAAATTGGAACGTAAACAGAACCGTATACAAAACAGGAACGAAAGGCGTTTGTACAATAACTACCAGGATTATAATTATTACAATAGCGGTTTCAATAATTATGGCTATAATAATTATTATGGCAATTACCGTTATGGCAACAGGAACGGGTACAATAACTTTTGGAGCCTCAGGCCATCCATTGGTTACAGAACCGGTAACTGGTGGTTCTGGTTCTAACCAATCCCGGATTTATTTCTTCTTGCATTTCAATCATCAATCAAACTTTATATGAAAAGAGTTTTTATGCTTTGCCTTTCGGCAACATTGTTTTTTGCATCTTGTAGCAATAGGACCGTAACAAGAATTGACCCATCTGAAACACCGGATATCAGCGGCAGCTGGAACAATACAGACAGCCGCCTAACAGCAGATGAAATGATCAGGCAATCGCTTAGCGAAAAATGGCTAACCAACCACCTTACGGAAAAAGGTAAAAAACCCGTTGTTATTGTTGGCCTGGTAACCAATAAAAGCCATGAGCATATTGAAGCCGAAACATTTATGAACGACCTGGAAAGAAGCTTTATTACCACTGATAAAGTTGGCCTGGTTCAAAGCGGAAAAAAACGTGAGGAACTGCGGGCAGAGAAAGCAGACATGCAAACCAATGCCAGTGCAAGCACGTTGAAAAAGTTTGGTTTGGAAAAAGGTGCCGACTATATACTGCAAGGAAGCATCAATTCAATTGTAGATGCGTACAAGAAAAAGAAAACAGTTACTTACCAAATTAACCTTGAGCTGACCAATATTGAAACCAATGAAGTGGTTTGGATTGGAGAAAAGAAAATTGCGAAGTACGTAAAGAACTAAAATTTTGTGTGTAGCCATTGGGCCAATATGATTGCATAACCGTTGGCTACATAAAAACTGCTAATAAATGTTTTTGAACTTTAACACTAAACGGACATGGATAGCCGGGCTATTAATGTCCGTTTTATTTTGCTCCTGTGCCAGCTACAATTCCAGAATGACTGCTTATTACAACAACATTGAAAATAAGCAGTACGACAAAGCCATGCACTCGTTGAATAAGAACAGCTTTATTCAGCGTGACAGGAACAGGCTATTGTATTATTTTGAAAAAGGAAAGCTGTACCACTTGATGCAGAACTTTGATAGCAGTAACCTATACCTTAACCTGGCCGACAATTTTATTGAAACGCAAAGGAAAACAGCTGGCGATGTTATGAAAGCCAACCTGATAAACCCCATGATGCAGACCTACCTTGGCGAAGACATTGAAAGGTTCATGATGCATTATTACAAGGGGCTGAATTACCTGCACCTGAACAAGACCGAAGATGCAGTTGTGGAGGCAAGGAGGATAACATTGGCAGAAAACGCACAGGGCGATAAGTTTAACAACAAAACCAACCGCTATAGCAAGGATGCTTTTGCATTGAACCTTCAGGGAATGATTTATGAAGCCAGCGGCGACATAAACAACGCCTTTATTGCTTACAGAAATGCTGCAGACGTGTACCTGCAGGCCAATAACAATTATTATGGCGTGCCCCTGCCAGAACAGTTGAAGCAGGATGTGTTGCGTACGGCCCAGCAAATGGGTTTTGGCGATGAGCAGCAGCGTTACGAAAAACTGTTCAAAACAAGTTTACAGAAAGACACGGCAGATGGTGGCTATTTGATACTGTTTGTAGAACGTGGCTTTGCTCCTGTAAAAAAAGAAAGGAATTTTTTTATTACACAAAACAGCAATGGACTAAGCGGCTTTTTTTATTTGGACGAAACAGGCAACCAGATAAATGTGCCTTTTGATTATGGTTATTACAATACAATCAATAGAAATGATGCCAGCCTGCAAACTTTTAGAAGCTTGCGTGTTGCCATTCCCTATTACGAAGTGCGTTATACCAACAATGCAAGCATAAATGTTACTGTAAACGATAGAAGCTATACCAGCGAAACCGCCCAAAACATAAACGATGCTTCGGTTGATATATTAAAGGAGCGGATGCTTACCGAAATTGCCAATGCCATTGCACGGCAACTGGTAAAGAAGCTAACCGAGAAAGCAGCAGAAAAAACTGCCGAAGAAGTAGCCAAAAACAATAGCAAAGAAAAAGACGAACAAAAGAAAAAGGAGAATGCAAAAAACGCCGGCGAAATAACTGGGCTTATTGTAAACCTTATCAATACCGCTACCGAAAAAGCCGATACCCGCAATTGGCAAAGCCTGCCCGCATACATTCAATATGTACGCATCCCTTTACACAAAGGCGAAAATACCATTACCATACAGGGCAGAACCAAAACAAGAACCATTACCGTAAATGGCAATGGTGGCCTGCAGTTCATGAATAGGGCTGTTTGGTAAATCCATCTTGCTTGCCCTCTTTTTATTTGTTTCTACGGCTTAGTACACTACTATTTCAATAAAGGCTCAAGGTTGTTTTTCTAAATAAATATTTAGAAAGGCAACCTTTTGACTGTTATGCCCGATTCCATAGTAATTCAAATTGCAATTTGTTAAACCAATACATGCTTCATGATATTGAACCTTATTCCTATGAACAACCAACACAACTGCAAGTAATAAACAATATTAAATCCACATGAAAAAAAAGACAAAACTGGCATTGTTCATTGCTTGTGTTTGTATTACCGCTGTCGGAACCGTAATATGGTTTGTATGGAACAAGCCCCACCGCAGTGTTGAAAAAGAAAAAGGCATAAAGGTTACAGCAGAACAATTGGTAATTGATTATGAACTGAGCGATTCGGTTGCCAATTCAAAATATCTGGACAAGGCAATTGCTGTTAGCGGAAAAGTTGCCGCCACTGCTGTAAACCAGGATGGGCAAAACACCGTAACCCTACAGTCCGCATCGCTGTTAAGCAGCGTTTACTGCACATTAAAAAAGGGGCAACCGGTACCGGCAGCAGGTAATACAGTTTCAATTAAAGGAATATGCACAGGCAAGTTATCCGACGTGGTAATTATAGATGCCATTGTAGAGCAATAAAAAACAACGATGAAAAAAACAACCAGGCTTTTATTATTGATGGCAGCTATGGCAACCATTTGCTGGGCAGCCTGTACTTATAAAAAAGAAGCAACTGCATATCCCGCTACAGGCATAGCCTGCGATACAAGCAATATTCGCTATAGTGTGGAAGTAACCGGTGTGCTTTCCACCAATTGTTATCCATGCCATGCATCTGCTGTGGCTGCAGGTTCTGGCGGTGGCAATAAATTGGATTCGTACACAAACCTGAAAGCCTATGCTTCAAGCGGACTGTTGCTGAATGTGATTATGCATACACCCGGTTATGATCAAATGCCAAAGAATGCTTCAAAACTGTCGGACTGTGATATTGCAAAAATCAGGACATGGATCAGAAACGGAATGCTGAACAATTAAAAACATTACCATGAAAAAAACATTGCTGATACTATTGCTTGCTGTCATGTGTACCACATCGCAGGCACAAAAAATATTTCAAACCAAAAGCGGCAAAGTGAAATTCTTTTCTTCGGCTCCGCTCGAAAACATTGAAGCCGTAAACAACCAGGTTGATTCGAAACTTGCTACCAATGGCCAGTTGGTATTCATGCTTGGCATTAAGGGTTTCCGTTTTGAGAATGCTACCATGCAAGAGCATTTCAACGAAAACTATATGGAGAGCACCAAATACCCCAAAGCGGTTTTTGGTGGCACCATCACCAACCTTGCCGCCATCAATTTTGATAAGGACGGAACCTATAATACTTCTGTAACAGGCGAGCTTGAAATACACGGCGTTAAAAAGAAAGTGTCCATAGATGGAACAATAGAAATAAAGTCGGGTAAGGTTTCTGTAAAAAGCAAGTTCAATATTAAGTTGAGCGATTACAATATCAAAGGTTCGTTGATTGGCGAAAAGATAGCAAAGGAAGTAGAAGTTACGGTTGATTGTAAATACGATTAAAACACCAAACACATGCTTAAAGTATTGGCCCTGTTTCATTGTGTATTGCTAAGTGTTATGTTACATGCACAGGATATTGATTTATTGACCAAGGCAAAAGAAGAAAGTGCAAAGGAAGACAGTAGCAAAACCGAACTGGTTGCGGCCACGTTTAAAAGCACCAGGCTTATTAATGGCCACTCCGTAGAAACAATCAAAGAAGGTTTATTGGACTTCAGGATCTCTCACCGTTTTGGGTTTGTGAACCAGGGCCTGTACGATTTATTCGGTTTGGATAATGCAACAGAAAGAATGGGACTTGATTATGGCATCACCAATAGGCTAATGGTAGGTATTGGCCGTAGCACGTTCCAGAAACAGATGGATGGTTTTATTAAATATAGATTGATGCAACAGTCCACCGGCAAAAAAGCCATGCCGCTATCCGTTACATTATTGGCGTCGGCCATTGTTAAAACCATAAAGGAAACAGACCCAACAATAAAAAGGACCACGAGCGACAAAACCTCTTTTGCATACCAGGTTTTGATTGCAAGAAAGTTCAATGAAAAAACATCATTACAAATAATGCCCACATTGGTACATTATAACCTTGTTCCGCTAACAGGCGACCCGAACGACCTGTTTTCGATGGGCATTGGCGGGAGACAGAAAATATCGAAAAGGGTAAGCATCAATGCCGAATATTACTGGCAGTTCAATAAGTTTGATGGTTACCACAACTCTTTTGCTATAGGCGTTGATATAGAAACAGGCGGTCACGTATTCCAACTGCATTTTGCCAATTCGACTGGCATGACAGAAACCACGTTTATACATGAAACCGTTGGCGACTGGGGCAAAGGCGATATTCATTTCGGCTTCAATATTTCGAGGGTATTCAAAATAAAAAAGAAGAAAAATATCAATTAGGCAACAAATACGTTCCTTATAATGGTACGTGTTCTTGTTTTTTTGAAACAGATCAACCGTAATTAACCAATGGAAAAATCAGGCAACGAAAATAAAGCCTTGCTTATACCAATACAGGAAGCATCCGTGAGCGGATCTTCCAGTATTTACGATAAGCTGTCTGACCTATTGGTGGAAAAGGAATTTCTGGTGCTTTTAAAAGAAAGCAGTGCAGGCAAAAGAACCAGCCAGAAAAAACTGTACACCGTATTTTATGATTTTGCCATCGCCATCTGTTTACGGTATGCGAATACCCATGACGATGCCATAGAAATAATGAATGACGGCTTCCTGAAAATGTTTACCAAGCTGGATACATTTAAGCCGATACATGAAGATGCAATTGTGGACTTTAAAGCCTGGCTCAAAAAAATAATGATCTATACCGCTATTGACCATTGCCGCAAACATAGCAAACACCAGAACCATTCCATGATTGATGAGTCGATGCCCCTTGTTGTTAAGGATGAGTCGCAGTTAGAGAAAATATCGTACAAAGAAATTGTTGCTTGCATACAGAAACTGTCACCTGCATACCGGGCTGCTTTTAGCTTATATGTAATTGACGGCTTTTCGCATGATGAAATTGCAAAGCAGTTGGGCATAGCAGTTGGTACATCCAAGTCAAATTTGGCAAAAGCAAGAATACATTTGCAGAACATGCTTATTGCCAGAAAAAATTTTAATGAGTATGAACAAAGAGCAGTTTGATAACAAGATAGATCAACTTGCCCGCAAAGCTGTGGAGCAACCCATTCTTCCGTATTCGGAAGAAGCATGGGACAAGATGGAGCAGCTTTTGGACAAGAAAGATAAACGTCGCAGGTTCATTATACTGTGGTGGCTGTTTCCTATACTATTCTTTATAGGAACCACTATTTATTTCTGGAACAAAAGCAACCATATAAGCAAGCAATACACAAGCAACACATCAACAACAGGTCAGGATAAAAAACCAGTTTCAACAACAACCCAACAAACAAACGAACAGTTAGCAATAAAAGAGAAAACAAATACTGAAAATCCAATCGATGCCCAAGAAGGCAAAGTACAACAGCAAGCTACTGTTACCAGTCGTTTGCCAGAAGATGCAACAGCAACAACGCAAGCCTTGCCTGTTGAACAAGGCACAAGTGCTGCCCACACTTCTTTAAGCGATCATTTGACCCGTTCTAAAAAACAGGATGCCCATTTCAATATTTCACAGGCTAAGGTTGCAGCCCAAACACAAAATAAAAATGCCTTACAGCCCGTTGCAGCAACTGTAATAGAAAATAAAAACACATTGGCCGCTGCACAAAATGATGTCCAAACTGTTTATACCCAACATGCAATGGAAAAGCTTGTTCCCATTGCATCACACATGGCTTTCAATCAAAAGAAAGTTGGCTTAAAGGAGCAGCTTATCGATACTAAAAAACCCACAGCGGCACCTAAAGAAAAAAAGAAAAGAACGGTATCCAGGTTTGGTATTGGAGCATTGGTAGCAGCCGATATAAGCACTGTAAAGTTTACCAAGGTTGATAAGATCAGCAATGCGGTGGGCATCGGTTTTTCTTACGACCTGTCCAATAAGTTCAGCCTGGCAACTGGCTTTGCCGTGTCCACCAAATTGTATTCGGCCGATTCAAATACCTATAAAAGCCCTTGGAGTTTGGGTTCCCGTTATTTAATCAAAGGTATCAGTGCCAACTGTTTCGTATTCGATATTCCCTTGAACCTTCAATACAAGTTGAAGGAGAACAAACGCAGTGGCTGGTTTGCTATTGCGGGTTTATCTACCTATATCATGAAACGGGAAACCTATGATTATGATTACGATTATTATGGTCAGGATCAAAAAGTGAAGTATGAGGTAAGTAACCAGAACAATCACCTGTTTTCCATACTCAACCTTTCTGCTGCATACAGAAGGGGTTTCAATAAAAATTTTGCATGGCAAATTGCTCCTTTTGCCAAAATACCTTTAACGGGTATTGGCAACGGCAAGGTTGGTTTGTACAGTTTGGGGCTTGAGTTTTCCGTACTGTTTAAACCCAATAAGAAGCAGTAGTAAATTGAGTGCCGGCAATTATTTTTTGGCGTACTTCCAGTTCCTTGATTTGCCTTCGGCCATCCACTCAATTGCCTGGGCAATACGTTTGTTTTTGGTTTCTTCTGTTTTGGCTTCTTCAATCCAGGTTGCGTATTCTTTTCTGTGGCTTGGTGCAAAAGCCTCAAATGTGGCAAAGGCTTTCTTGTTTTTTTTGATGGCAGCAGTAATATAGGCAGGAACAATGTATTCGGTTTTTGCCGTGGGTTTCCTTACCACCCTTCTGCCTTCGTCGGTTATTTGCATTGCCTTTTTAATGAGCCCGATTATCTTTTTATCAGGTGGTAGGTCCTTTAGCGATGTTATCCTGCCCAGATGCCCCATTGCAGATTCCGATTCGGCATTTTGAATAAGCATTGGCTCATCCATTAATGCCGCCTGGAAAAACCCGAATGCACAATGCTGTTTAAAACCGGCCATATGGCACATCATTTTTCCTTTGTAATCGAAGAAAGGCATGCTCCATTTTATTTTTTCTTCTACCTCGGGGCAGGCTTTGTGTACCAGTTCACGTATATGTTCTAAAATGGGTTGTGCAAAGGGTTGCGATTTGGCGATGTAGGCATCTACTGCCGGATTGTAAGCTGACATTGTTATTCATTTTGTTCATTAAAAATAATAATGCTTTTACCTATATCCTTCCTTGAGGGTTAATATTCCAATGATAAATCTGAGCCTCTCCAAAGTTCTTAAAGTCCATTCTTTCTCCTAGTATGATTTCTTTATAGGCTTGAAACATTTGCCTTGCTGCAATTACTGGTTGCATCTTACCAACTCCGGTACAAAGACTGGGAATTGCTACTGATGATATTTCTTCATGTTGCATAGCTTTAATTAAAATAGCTTTCATCGCTAAGTATGCATTTATTGATGTGTCTATATTAAAACTACTAGGAACACGCATTGTAGGTGCTGATATCAAATAAGGCACTTCTGAATCTCCGGTTTCTATTACCATTGCTTGACCAACCAGCAATTCAGCTTCTGGAAGTTCTTTTATTTTTTGTTGTAGCTTTTTTTCCAGCTGCCATCCAAACCTTTCAGAAAGAGCATAATCTAATCCACCATCCATAAAACCAAAAGAGTTTGCTGGGCTAACCATAGCATCACATTTGATTCGAGTTATATCACCTTCTAAAATCAACAAATCTTTTTCACTACCAAAAAATTCAGTCCAAGCATCTAACTGTTTGGGTGAAATTGCAGAAAGAATGATTTTCATAATTGCTTTTAAGCTTCATTAATGAGCCCTAACCAGTGGTTTTCGCCTACGCCCACTTCCGCCTCTTCCACAGGCACATCGTTTGGCAACAGCCAGATTGTATACAGGCATTTTTTACAGCGTCTTAGTATACGCTAAAGCTAGCCATTTTATCTTATCTATAATATGTTATTGCCCCGGGCAGGTATTTGTTGGCGTTATATTTTCCTGTTCAATGGTTAAGGTAGGCGATTTCAAATTTCCTTTCGAATCAAGCTTGGTATATTCAATGATCCAGATGCTGTCAAAGTCTTTGCCCGACCAGGACAGGTTGCCTTTTACTTTCAGGTTCCTTGCCAGCCCGGGTATATTGGTATGTTCCCAGACCATCAATACAACACCTCTTTTTTTCAGTACATCTTTGGCAGCACCTGTGGTATCTGTTTCATTGTACTTACTGTTGATGGTGAGGTTTTGCTGAACAGCAAATGGCGTAACGGTTTGGAACATTCTTACACTGGTTGTTTTTTTATCGCCTGTACCAATGGTTGGTACGTAAGTATAATCAGGCTTGCCAACAACAGTATCCAAAACTGCCGGAAGTGCAAGTGCCCTATTAAGTCCGGCACAGGAAAGGTTATCGCCATTATCTGGTTTTTCGCCATGCCTGATAATGACAACTTTGAGCAGCACATTTTTTTTATCAGCTGTTTGGGCATGTGCACCAAACACAGCAAACATGCAGATCAAAGAAAAGGCAATTGTACAAACATGATCTTTCATTGTTTCAGCAAAGGCATTCAATTTTTTCATATATCGGTTTTTAATTGTAAAAAAAGGATAACAAAATAGATGTAATGCCGGGCATTTCATATTGCCTGAATATATTCCGTAGAAAAAACAGTAGAACTACGTAGCCTTTAATTTATATGGATCAATGTGCTTCCAGCCAGTTTTCGCCAACGCCTACTTCTGCTTCTACAGGTACATTGTTTGGTAACAACAGGGCAGACTTCATATTCTCCAAAATCAATGGTTTCAATGTATCCAGTTCTTCGGGCACCGCATCAAACACCAACTCATCGTGCACCTGCAAAATCATCTTGCTTTGCAGTTGTTCTTTTTGTAATGCTGCATGAATTTTAATCATGGCCAGTTTAATCATATCTGCAGCCGTGCCTTGTATAGGTGAGTTGATGGCATTTCGTTCCGCAAAGCCACGTACCGTAAAGTTGCTGGAGTTGATGTCTTTCAACCAACGCTTGCGTCCCATCAATGTTTCCACATAACCATGCTCCCTTGCATAGTTAATGGTATTGTCCATGTATTGTTGTATGCTGGCAAATTCACGTTTATAATTGTCAATGATTTCTTTTGCTTCCGTTCTGCTGATGCCCAAATTGTCTGCCAAGCCAAATGCACCCTGGCCATAAATGATTCCAAAGTTTACGCTCTTGGCTTTGTAACGCATTTCTTTGGTTACATCCACATCTGCAATATTGTAAACCTTTGCAGCAGTTGCCGTATGGATGTCTTTGCCCAGGCGGAATGCTTCGCACATATTGGGGTCGCCGCTAATGGCAGCAACAATTCTTAATTCAATTTGTGAGTAATCGGCACTTACCAAAATCCTTCCTTTTTCTCTTGGCACAAATGCCTTGCGTATTTCTTTTCCTCTTTCTGTTCTGATGGGGATGTTTTGTAGATTGGGGTTATTGCTGCTTAGCCTGCCCGTAACGGCTACGGCCTGAGCGTAGGATGTATGCACACGGCCTGTTTTGCTGTTGATCATTAATGGCAGTGCATCTACATAAGTGGATTTCAATTTTGTCAGTTCCCTGAACACTAAAATATCTTCCACAATCTGGTTCCCTTTTACTGCCAGCTTTTGCAGTACATCTTCACCTGTTTGGTACTGCCCTGTTTTTGTTTTTTTGGCTGATGGATCAAGCTGCATTTTTTCAAATAGTACTTCGCCCAATTGTTTTGGCGAGGCAAGGTTAAAGCGTACACCAGCCTGTTTGTACACATTTTCTTCTGCCTGTTTTGCTTCCACATCCAGGGCCTTGCTGTATTCTTTCAAAAAATTCTCATCTACTTTAATCCCTTCAAACTCCATTGCCATCAATACTTTCACTAAAGGGTTCTCTACTTCTGTAAATACTTTTTCCACTTCTCGCTCCTTTAGCAAAGGGTTCAATGCGGTCTTTAGTTGCAGGGTAATATCAGCATCTTCGGCAGCATATTCCTTTACCTTTTCTACATCCACATCACGCATGGTGCCTTGCGTCTTGCCTTTTTTACCAATCAATTCCTCAATATGTACGGGCTCGTATTGCAAAAACTGGGCACTCAAAAAATCCATGCTGCGTTTGCCATCGGGTTCCACCACATAATGCACCAACATGGTATCGTAAATATTTCCCTTTAGTTCCATGCCGTACCATTTCAGTATCAGCATATCGTATTTTAAATTCTGGCCAACCCATGTCTTGCTGGCATCATCAAACAAAGGTTTAAAGCAAGCAAGAATCTTATTGGTTTCGTTCCTGTCTGCAGGGCAAGGCACATAATAGCCTTCGTGTTGTTTAAACGAGAAACTCAGTCCCACCAGTTCTGCTTCGTTTGCGTCAATGCCCGTTGTTTCGGTATCAAAAGAAATTTCGGTCAATGGTTGAAGCTGTGCAACCAGTTCCTTTATTTTTTCTTCGGTATCAACCAAGTAATAGTTGTGCGGTGTGTTGTTGATGTTCCTGTCAACCATATAACCTTTGTCAATATCTTCCGATGTTGGCAAGGCTGCTGGCAGGTTTGCTTTTTTGCTTTCTGTTTTCGGTGGTACTACGGCATTGCCAAACAGGTCTGTTTGCACGCCAACTGGTGCCTGTGTAAACACGTTAAAGTCTTCGCCCAAAATCCTTTTGCTCAATGTTTTAAATTCCAGTTCGGCAAATACATCTTTTAAGGCTTCTTTGTTCCATTCCTTCAGCTTAAAGTTCTCTTCATGAAATTCAACCGGCACTTTGGTTATAATGGTTGCCAGTCGCTTGCTCATGATGGCATCTTCTTTTCCTGCACGTACCTTTTCGCCTATTGAGCCTTTAATGCTATCGGCATTGGCTAATATATTTTCGAGGGAGCCGTATTCCTTTAGCAACTTGGCTGCTGTTTTTTCGCCAACCCCTTTAATGCCGGGAATATTGTCCACGGCATCGCCCATCAGTCCCAAAATATCAATTACCTGCTCCACACGTTCAATATCCCATTTGGCACACACTTCTTTTGGCCCCATAATCTCTACATCGCCGCCTTGGTAGCCGGGTTTGTAAATGTTGATGCCTTCGCGTACCAACTGGCCATAGTCCTTATCGGGTGTTACCATAAAAACTTCGTAGCCCGCATCGTGTGCTTCCCATGCCAGCGTGCCTATTACATCATCGGCTTCGTAACCCTCCACACCTATTATGGGAACGTTGAACCCTTCGATTATTTTTTTTATGTCGGGAATGGCCAGCAATAGGTCTTCGGGTGTTTCCTGGCGGTTGGCTTTATAGTCTGCAAAGTCTGCCTCCCTGATGGTTGACCCGCCAACATCAAAGCAAACGGCCATATGCGTTGGCTTTTGTTTGTTGATCAACTCAACCAATGTATTGGTAAAACCAAACTGGGCATTGGTATTCTTTCCTTTGGATGTATTGCGTGGGCTGCGTATCAATGCATAGTATGCACGGAAAATGAGTGCATACGCATCGAGTAAAAAAAGTTTCTTTTCTTGCATGGGGTAAATGTAGGCAAGAGTTTAAACGTTGACAAGTTGCAACTGGACTTTTATAAAAAAGGCCCTTCAAGTTTTTGAAGGGCCTTTTCATTATTTGATATTGTACTTGTATTTGTACTTTTCGTATAGTTGTTTTTGTTTGTTGTCCAAACTTACATCCCTGCCCTGTATAAATGCCTGTGTTATTTTACTGCTTTTCATGTCTAAAATATCACCATCGCTTATTACAATATTTGCATCTTTTCCTTTTTCCAATGAGCCGGTCATGGCATCAATGCCCAGCACTTTTGCTGCGTTTAAGGTAATGGCCGCCAAAGCCTGTTCTTTGGTTAGGCCGTAAGCTGCGGCTGTGCCTGCGTTGAACATGAGGTTGCGGCCACGGCTTTCTTCATGTGTGTCGGATATGGCAAACAGCACCCCGGCCTGTTGCAGTAAGAACGGTGTTTTGTAGGGCTGGTCCACATCATCGTCTTGTGTTAAAGGAAGGCTATGCATATCGTTCAAAATAACAGCCACATTGTTGTCTTTTAAATAGTCCGTTATTTTCCAGCTATCCGTGCCGCCAACAATCACTGTTTTAAACCCGAACTCTTTTGCCAATTCAACACCCACCTGTATTTCCTTTACTGTTTCTGCATGAACAAAAAATACCTGTTGCGGCCGCAGCACTTTTTTGATAACAGACCAGTTGGTATTTGGGTAGGCTTCCATTTCGTTAAAAAGCCCACGTACGGCTTCCAGTTTCAGGTTGGTATGTTCGGGTTTTGCTTCGGCATAATATGCTTTCGCTTCCCTAAAAAATTTACGCACGTTATCAATACGTTCCATTGCTGCCTTTAACGGGTCGGCAGCAGCATTGCCCAAACCACCAAAGCCACGGCCACGGCCGGCCGTAAGGTTGGGCACCCGAAAGTGGATGCCGTTATCCAACTTGTATGTTGCATCTTCCCAGTTCCAGGCATCCAGTTGCATTACAGACGATGAGCCGCTGATGATGCCACCCTGTGGAACAATATTGGCCAGCAGTATACCATTGCTGCGTAATGTGCCAATTACTTTTGAATCGGAATTGTAGGCAATGGCTGCACGTACATTGGAGTTGATTTCGCCCAGTTCCCGCACATCGCTCATGGAGCGGGTGGAATTGATTTCGTTTAGGCCCAAATCCGTTTCGGGTGTTATCAGTCCTGGGTAAATATGTTTGCCTTTGCAGTCGATTACTTTTACATCAGCAATGGCTGCCGTTGGGCGAATGTCCAAAATTTTGCCGCCGCCAAAAACAATCATCCCGTTTTCAATTACTTCTCCATTGCCAATATGTATGGTTGCGTTGGTTAACGCAATAACGCCAGATTGTGGTTTGGCGGGGTAAACCGTTTCCTGCGATTTACCAATAAGGGTTATTGTAAGAAGTGCTATGCTTAAGAATATTTTTTTCATGGTTTGTTTTTTTGAAGTCATCAATTTGTTGCAATGCATGTTAGTTGTCATCACGCTCAAGGATGCTTTTTTTATGGGCCCTGTCTTCTTCGCATTCGTTCAGTTCATCCAGCCTTGGTCTTGCCCTAACCATACCTGCAGCACCGCCCGGGCCCCGTTTTTCCATCAATAACTTTTGCACCAACCTTGCTTTTTCCGTAGCAATCTGTTTACGCAGCTCGGCATCTTTTTCCCTATCAAAATAGATGGTGCCATCCACAATCGTGTACAACGATTTTGCATAAATGCTTAAAGGGTTATTGCTCCATAAAACAACATCGGCATCTTTGCCAACCTTGATACTACCAACCCTATCGGCCACGTGCAGCATGATTGCTGGATTGAGTGTTGCCATCTTCAATGCTTCTTCTTCGCTTACATCACCATACTTTACTGTTTTTGCGGCTTCTTGGTTTAAGCGGCGGGCCATTTCTGCATCATCGCTATTAATGGCAACAGTTAAACCCGTTTTTTGCATGATGGCAGCATTGTAGGCAATGGCATCCTGCACTTCCATTTTGTATGCCCACCAGTCGCTGAATGTTGAAACACCCATTACGCCATTGGCCTTCATTTTATCGGCCACTTTATACCCTTCCAGAATATGGGTGAAGGTGTTTACTTTGAAATTGAATTTCTCTGCTACTTTCATCAGCATGTTTATTTCGCTTTGCACGTAGCTATGGCAGGTAATGAATCTTTTTTTGTTGATGATTTCTAGTAGGGCATCAAGCTCCAGGTCCTTTCTTTTAGTGGCTCCCATTTTCTCATAATCAACAGCACGCTGAAACGCATCCACAAATACCTGCTCAACGCCCATACGTGTATCGGGAAATCGGTTGTTTGTTGTGGAGTAAGATCGTTTTACATTTTCGCCCAAAGCGAACTTTATAAAGCCGTCCCAATTGGCAAATTTCATTTCTTCTGGACCCTTGCCCCAACGCAACTTTAATAATTGTGTTTGACCGCCAATCGGGTTGCAGCTTCCATGCAGTATATGCGATGATGTAACGCCACCACTTAGTTGACGATAAATATTGATGTCTTCGGGGTTGATGACATCGGCAATCCTGCATTCTGATGTTACGGCCTGTGTACATTCGTTAATACCACCTGTTGCCGCAATATGGCTATGCTCATCAATAATACCGGCAGATAAATGTTTGCCTGTGCCATCAATAATTTTTGTTCCGCCACTTAGCCCTTTTCCGATAGCAGCAATTTTTCCATTCTTTAATAATACATCGGTGTTTTCAAGTTTTCCTTCTTTTTCGTTTGTCCAAACAGTAACGTTCTTAATTAAAATGTCTTCCTGTTTGGGTGCTTCCTTCCAGCCGTAACCATTAAATGGATACACTACATCTGCAGTGGTTGAAGGCTGGTTCCTTCTTGGGCCAGCAAGGCCATTGCTACGACGGCTTGAATCGCTTACTGCTTTTACGCTATCGGCCGCAGGTAGTTCATTTTTGAAAACCATTTTCCAGGTGGCCACATCACCATTGGCCAGGTAGCCATTTCCTGTCCAGGCGTCGTTGCCAATGATACCGCTAAGGTTTGTTTGCCTGCCCATATCGGCACGGTTGCTCCAGTTTATTTTTACCAGCTTATCGTTCAGGGTAAGTGTAATATTCGTAGCTGCAGTATCGCCCAGTAGTTTTAAAGCGGCAGTTGGTTTTTCAATGGTACCTTTTAAAACAGCTTCGTATGTTTTTGTTGTGCCTTTTGTGTTTATTGAAAACGTGTACACGCCCCTATAATCATTCCAGCCATCTTCTTTCACAACATATTTTTGGCCCTGTACCCAGTTCTGAAAAATAGATGCAGAGTCTTTAAAAATGTTGCTGTTGGTAATAAAAAAGTTGGCCAGTTTGCCTGCTTCCAAGCTTCCCAGTTTATCATACACATTCATTAAGGTAGCCGGGGTTTTGGTCAAAGCCTCCAAAGCCATTTTTTCTGTGAGGCCATTCTGTATTGCCTTTCGCAGATTGGTTAAAAATTCGTTTGCAGTTGCCAGCCCAGCAGCCGTAAGGGTAAAATTGATTCCGGCTTTTTCTACCATGGCCGGTTGCGATGGGGCCATTTCCCAATGCTTCATATCGGCCAATGCCACAATCCTTGCATCATTGGGGTCTTCCACATCCATTGCTGCAGGAAAATTCAATGGTAAAATAAGTACAGCTTTGGTTGCTTTGATTTCGGCCAACCGTTGGTACACGTCATTGGTTGCTTTCAATACATAGTTCACACCAAACTCTTTGGCTATTTTATCGGCACGCAGTGCATTGTATTTATCGCCACCAATATCAAAAATCTGTGGCAGTGTTTGTATGTCGTTCCATGCCTGCAGGCTTAGATTTGTTCCTTCGGTTACAGGTTTTGTTTTGTACCATGCCGCATCCAGAAATGTTTGGCGTATCAAGGCTATGGAACCCATCAGGCTTCCTGGGTAATCTTGTGTTGAACTCCCTTTGCTGAAGGAATAGAATGCAGCAACTTTTTCTTTAACCAATTCAAAGTTTTCTTTTTGGTTGCCCAGTGTAACCAGGGCACCCGTACCTCTTGCAATACCATCCTGGTTATTGGTTACTACGGTGCCAAAACCAACGCTCCTTAATTCTTTTGCCTTTGCATCGTTGAGTTGAAAATTTTCAAAAGCATTTACATAAGGTTTTATAGCCTGGTTCCAACCATAGGCACCTGTGGTAGTGCTGCTAATTTGTGGGGCCCTATCAAAACCACCAAAGCCACGACCGCCAGCAGTTGTAGCTGTTTGCGGTACAACGCCGTAATCGCTATACAAGTCGATAAACGAAGGGTAAATGAACTTCCCTTTACAGTCTATCACAACGGCATCTTTGGGTACGGCTATGTTTACGCCCACAATTTTGCCTTGCTTAATTATCAGCGTGGCATTTTGTAAAGTAGTCTGTGCATCTTTAATAATAGTAGCATTGGTAAAGGCATAAGTACCCGAGCGTTCGTCGGTTGTGCCATTTACAGGAAAGGTTTCCTGGGCCTGCAATAGCGAAGCAAACAGCAGCCCCATTAAAAGGTGTGTGAGTTTTCTCATGTGTAGTTTGGTTTGAAAAATAGGTAGCTATAAAGCTAAACATTTACGGCGAAGCATAAAACCATTCATCCCTTTTTTAGGCAAACGCCCGATTTGTTAAGGGCGAAAATTTTTATCTGTTGCGTTCGGCATCTACACTTACTTTTGAAACATGGCTAAAGCAGATGCCACAAGATGGGTTAAAAATTATGGTGATATGTTGTATCGCTATGCATTGCCGCGTGTAAGCGACGAGGCCTTGGCTAAAGACCTGGTGCAGGAAACCTTTTTAGCAGCATGGCGTAATGTTGAAAGTTATAAAGGCGAAGCCAGCGAAAAGAATTGGCTGTTTACCATTCTTAAGAATAAAATTATTGACCATTACCGAAAAGCATCTACGCGTTTAACGGATCAGTTGGACCCATTGACAAGTGGTCGTGATGGCTTTGAAGAAGACGGGCATTTTATGCAAAGTGCCAAACCGAATGATTGGGGTATTGATTACAACAGCAGTATAGAGAGCAAGGAGTTTTATGGTATATTGGAAAAATGCAAGGGTAAGCTGAAAGAAATTCAGAATGCTGTTTTTACCATGAAGTACATGGATGGTTTTGAGAGTGAAGAAATTTGTAAGGAGCTTGGCATAACAGCGTCAAACTATTGGGTTTTGCTGCATAGGGCAAAAGTGCAACTACGTAATTGTTTAGAAAAAAACTGGTTTATAAAATAAATGTATGGGCAAAGTGTTTATTACTTGTAAGGAAGCAACAACTTTTATTTCTCAAAAGGAGGAAAGGAAGCTGTCGCTTTTGCAACGCTTTACACTTTGGACGCATTTGGCCATTTGCAGTGTATGCAAATTATTTGTAAAACAAAACAAGACCATTGTAAACAATATCAATGGCCTTGAAAAAAAACTGGATGCTTCGTTAAGTGAAAAGGAGAAGCAAGAAATGATTGATAGATTGGAAGCCGTTTCTTAATGCTGTGAAACACATTATACTATCTTCCCATATAAACCATTAATATCTGTACATCGCTTGGGTTTACGCCAGAAATCCTGGATGCCTGCCCCAATGTTTGCGGCTTTATTTTTTTGAACTTTTGTAGTGCTTCGTTTGATATGGCCGATATTTTATCATAGTCAAATGAGGCAGGTATAATCATGTTTTCTAATTGGCTCATCTTTTGAACAAGTTCTTCTTCTTTCTCAATATAGCGTTCGTACTTTATCTGTATTTCTGCCTGCTCCAATATTTCAAAAGACAGTCCCGACAAGGCTTTGGCCAAACGTGGAACAGCATTCATAACAGCCGACAGTTCTACATTGGGCCGTAAAATAACTTTTGCAGCCTTTTGTTTTTCTATCATTGCCGATGAACCGATACTTTCAAAATAAGGATTGATTTCTTCCGGCTCCACGCCAAAGCTTGTAAGTGTATGTTTTGCTTTTTCCACACCTTCCCGCTTGGCAATTACAAGGTCCATTCTTTCTTGCGACGCCAGGCCCAAACGGTAGCTTAGCTCTGTTAAACGCAAATCGGCATTGTCTTGACGAAGTAATGTCCTGTATTCTGCACGGCTGGTAAACATGCGGTAAGGTTCATCTGTGCCTTTACTTATTAAATCATCTATAAGCACACCTATATAGGCTTCGTTCCTTTTTAAAACAAACGGTTCCAGGCTCCTTGCTTTTTGGTGGGCATTGATTCCAGCCATCAGGCCCTGGCAGGCGGCTTCTTCATAACCTGTAGTGCCATTTATTTGGCCGGCAAAAAACAGGTTTGATATTAATTTAGTTTCTAATGTATAAGTGAGCTGCGTTGGTGGAAAGAAATCGTATTCAATGGCGTAGCCTGGGCGGAATACCCTGCAGTTCTCAAAGCCTGGTACCGTTCTAAGTGCCTGTATCTGAACTTCTTCTGGTAAAGAGGTAGAAAATCCGTTCACATAAATTTCTACAGTGTTCCAGCCTTCAGGCTCAACAAAAAGCTGGTGGCGGTCCCTTTCTGCAAAGCGGTTTATCTTGTCTTCTATGCTTGGGCAGTACCTTGGACCAACGCCTTCAATACGGCCCTGGTACATTGGGCTCCTGTCAAAACCTGTTTTTAAAATATCGTGTACCTGTTGGTTGGTATAAGTAATGTAGCAGCTTTTTTGTTGGGCTGGTTTTATCTTTTCAATATTGAGGTAGGAGAAACCGACTATTTCATCATCACCTTTTTGTTCTTCCATTTTACTGTAATCCAAACTCCTGCCATCCACCCGTGGAGGTGTTCCAGTTTTTAAACGGTCGCTTTCAAAACCAAGCGACACCAATTGTTCGGTGATACCGGTTGCTGCTTTTTCGGAAATCCTGCCACCGCCCAGTTTCTTCTCGCCAATATGGATAACGCCATTCAAGAAAGTACCGCTTGTTACTACCACGGATTTTGACTGTATTTCGTGCCCCAGTCCTGTTACCACACCACAGGCTTTACCATCTTTAATAATAATGGACTGCACCATGTCCTGGTAAAAATCAACATTGGGGGTCTGTTCCAGCATTTCCCGCCAAACCGCTGCAAATACCATCCGGTCGTTTTGCGTTCTTGGGCTCCACATTGCGGGGCCTTTGCTCCTGTTCAGCATCCTGAACTGGATCATGCTTTTGTCGGTAACAATTCCACTGTATCCGCCAAGGGCATCTATTTCCCTAACAATCTGTCCTTTGGCTATTCCGCCCATAGCCGGGTTGCAACTCATTTGTGCAATGGTTTGCATGTTCATGGTTACCAATAAAACCTTGCTGCCCAAATTGGCAGCAGCGGCGGCGGCTTCGCAACCGGCATGGCCAGCCCCTACTACTATAACATCATATTGTGGAAACATACTGCAAAGATAAAACAGGCTTGACTGGTTAGCCGAACTTTCTTAAAAGTTCCCTTTCTAATAAAATGTCCTCAATACTCACACCTTGGTTAAGCCTATTGAACTCTTCATTGCTAAATGTAGCTATGGTTTCCAGGTGGGTTTTGTTTTGAACAATGAAATTTTCGATGCCGGGTTGGCTCTGTATTGCAGATGTTTCGATGCTTTTAATTTTCTCCAGCATTTTAGTACAAAGGGTGTAGCCTGTTTTATTGTATAAATCTTCGAAGTAGGGCCGTACGGCCATTACATCAATACCATGTCCATTGTTTTTGTGAGGTTGTAATGGCTGAACACGCAGGTTTATGAAGTTCCAGCAGAGTTTTAATTCTTCTTCTTTGGAGAAATCAAAATAAACAACGGGAACAATATGGTCGAACTGCCAATTGGTTGCAAAGGAGTCCCAGTTCAATTCATCGGTAAACTGTAGCTCGAACCATTTACGTAGTGTTGTTGAATCCAAACCAAAATAAGGGGCGTAGTTTTCGTTGGGCACGCTTTCAATTACATATCTACGAAAGCCCTGTTGCCACCTTTTACGTTCCCTTATTTTTAAATATGCTTCTGAGGGGTTCTCTTTGGGGGTTCTTCTTTTTACATCCATAGTATAAAGATAGGACTTGCATTTGTTCCACAAGTCACAGTTCCACGGTGGAACCGTGACTTGTGGAACGTTCTATTTGAATTTTCTTAGGTATTCTTCTTCTTTGAGCCTCATTAATGAAGCCTCTTTACCTGTTTTATCCTTGTACCCGCATAAATGCAGGGCTCCGTGAAAGATTACCCTTAGCATTTCTTGTCGGATGGTTGTATTGAATACCCTTGCATTCTCCTTTACCCGCTGTGTGCTGATGTATATTTCTCCTTCTATAGGCGGAATACCTTTCTTTTCGGAGAAGTCGAACGTGATAATGTCTGTATAATCATCGTGTTGAAGAAAATCCCGATTGATGTTTAGCAGGAACTTGTCTGAACAAAAGACATAGTTGAGGCCCTGAAGTTGTTTGCCTTCTGTCTTGAATATTGACTCTATAAACGCCTTGAGTTTTGTTTTCTCATTGAAAGCAAAAGAACCATCGGCATAGTTGAATGTAACTTTTCCCATAAAGATGTTGTTGCTCCAAAATTCGTAACAAAATGCCACTTGAGAAATTTACTTTTGGTAGCTAAACAATACTGATGAAAAGATTGAGTGATTTAAGCGTTGGGGAAAAGGCAAGGATACATTCATTTGAAAAGGACGAGATATTCATTAAATTGATGGAAATGGGCTGTGTACCTGGAGAACTGGTGAAGGTTGAACAGGTGGCCCCGCTTGGCGACCCAATTTCTGTATTTGTTGCTGGTTATTCCTTGAGCCTGCGTTTAAGTGAGGCCAGCTCTATTATGGTGGAAGAAATTAATTAGAGAATTGACAATCAAATTGCTAAATGAAAGTTGGCTTATACTTTGGATCGTTTAACCCTATTCACATTGGCCATTTAATTATTGCTGAGTTCATAGCCAACAATACCGACTGTAATCAGGTTTGGTTGGTTGTAAGTCCACAAAACCCGCTGAAACCATCTTCGGTATTATTAAATGAGTACCAACGTTTGCACCTAGCCAATCTAGCTATTGAAGGGAATAGCGGGCTACGGGTTTCTGATATAGAGTTCAAACTGCCCAAACCATCTTACACCATTGATACCTTGACGTATTTAAAAGAAAAATACCCAACTACAACTTTTGTTTTGATACTGGGAAGTGATAGTTTCCAAAACCTGAAACGCTGGAAAAATTATCAATCGCTATTAGAGGGGTATGAATTCCTGATTTATGAAAGGCCGGGTTATGAAGTATGTGATACTTATGGGGCAAACGTCACCATTTTAAAAGCCCCCCTTTTACAAATTTCCTCGACTGAAATAAGGAAGCTTATAAAAGAGGGGAAGTCTATCCGGTACCTTGTTACAGATAAAGTGAGGATCGAAATAGAAAATGCCAGTTATTATAAATAGGTATCACCTTTGCTTCTTTTTACTTCGGCAACGTATTCTTTAATTTCCTGCTCCTTGTTCTTGCTGCAGATCATCAATACATCTTCTGTATCTACAACAATCATGTCGTCCAAACCTTGCAAAACAAGCAGTTTGTTTTTGGGTGCAGCAACCATGCATTTTGTGGAATCGATCACAATGACATTCTCGGCAGAAACGGCATTGCCCAAATAGTCCTTTTCCAGGTTATCGTATGCACTGTTCCAGGTGCCCAAATCGCTCCACCCGAAAGACGATGGGATTACATACACGTTATCTGCCTTTTCCATGATTGCGAAGTCGATGGAAATATTGGTACATAGAGGGTAGATGCGATTGATTGCTTCCCGCTCATTTCCTGTATTGAGGTTCTCTTTCTCGCTATCGAACAGTTCAAACATTTCTGGTTGGTACAGCTCAAAAGCTTTGATGATGTTCTTTACCTGCCAGATGAAAATGCCGCCATTCCATAAAAAGTCGCCACTGGCCAAAAAGCTCTTGGCCATTTCAAGCTCCGGTTTTTCGGTAAACACTTTCACTTTATAAACCGAGTCTGCTACAGCCAACATATCATGTTGAATGTAACCATACCCTGTATTGGGGTGGGTGGGTTTTATACCCAATGTTACAAAGGCTTTTAAATGGCTAACAAAATCCAGAGCCTTTAAGCTAATATTCCGAAAGGTTTCCGTATCTAAAATGATGTGGTCGCTGGGTGCAACAATCAAAGCAGCTTCAGGATTTTTTTGCATCAGCTTAAAAGAAATATAGGCAATGCAAGGTGCAGTGTTTTTTCTGCTTGGCTCTTCTACAATATTATCTTGCAGCAGTTCGGGCAACTGTTCCTTAATTAAACCCGTGTATTCTTCAGAAGCAACTATATAAATATTCTCTTGGGGAATGAACGACGCGTAACGCTCAAAAGTCCACTGTAGCAACGACTTACCGGTGTTCAAAATATCCAGGAATTGTTTCGGGTAAGATGTCCTACTCATTGGCCAAAACCTGCTACCGATACCACCAGCCATAATGGCTACATAATAGTTCTTGTTCATAGAAAATTCGTTAGATAAAATTTGGATGCGAAGGAAAGGAAAATTTATACAATTCCTTCTTTTAGCAAGTCATGTATATGCAATATCCCCAAATAGGTTCCATTGTCTGAAACTACTAATTGACTTATGTCATTTATTTTTAATATTTCTAGTGCCTCTATTGCCAATGCTTCGGGTTGTATTGTTTTTGGGTTCTTCGATAAAATGTCCACAGCAGCAACATCGTTTAATGAATCCCTATTCTCCAGCATCCTTCGCAGATCTCCATCGGTTATGACGCCCATTATCTTTTCATCGTCATCTGTAACGACAGCAACCCCCAAACGTTTTGCAGAAATTTCCAGTATCACTTCCTTTAAACTTGCATTGCTTGATACCATTGGTTTTGCATTGTTCCTATAAAGGTCGGCCACCCGTAAATATAACCGTTTACCGAGATTGCCACCGGGATGGTATTTTGCAAAATCCCTTCCGGTAAAATTGTTCAACTCCATCAGGCTTACCGCCAATGCATCACCCATTACCATTTGTGCAGTAGTACTGCTGGTTGGTGCCAAGTTGTTGGGGCATGCTTCTTTGGCCACAGTCGTATTCAGCACGATGTTGGCTTCTTTGGCAAGATAGCTTCCTGTATTGCCAACCATGCCAATTAACACATTCTCAAAATTCTTAATTAATGGAACCAGTACTTTTATCTCGGGACTCTCTCCACTCTTGCTTATGATCATTACTACATCATCTTGCTGAATCATTCCCAAGTCGCCATGTATGGCATCGGCCGCATGCATAAATAGAGAGGGTGTGCCAGTTGAGTTGAGGCTTGCCACAATTTTTTGTGCAATGATGGCACTCTTACCAATGCCACTAATAACCAATCTGCCCTTTGCTTCATGTACGGTTTTTACTGCTTTCTCAAAATCGGCATTGATAAAAGCAGTGAGGCCGGAAACAGATTGGGCCTCCAACGTTATTGTACGGATAGCTACTTGCGATATTCTTGATTCCATATTACAAAGTTAAACTTTAACAAGTAACGCTTGCAATTGCAAATTGCCCTCAGTAACTTCGCCATCCTTCAAAAAAAGCGGTTTATACTTAAGTATATCCTTTATAATCCGTATCTTTTAGTTTTAAACAACCCGATAAGTGAGGGAAGGAAATTTAGACTGACACAACCATGGCAACATATAGAGCAAAAGCCCCGGCAAAAAAATCTACCGTAAAAAGAACCACTGTTCCAAAAAGAACCACCAGTACACCCACAAAAAAATCCACTGTTTCATTAGCCGAGTATAAGATTCACGAAAGGCTGCACGAATATTTTGGTTTCAAAGAGTTTAAGGGCACACAGGAAAAATCAATCAATAGCCTGCTTTCGGGTAGGGATACTTTTGTTATCATGCCAACTGGTGGCGGTAAAAGTTTGTGTTACCAACTACCTGCTTTAATAATGCCAGGCTGTGCCATTATTGTTTCGCCCTTGATTGCATTAATGAAAAACCAGGTTGACTTGGTAAGGGGGTATAGCGAGAAGGATGATGTTGCACACTTCCTGAACTCTTCATTGAACAAGGGCCAGATTGCAGCAGTAAAAGAAGACCTGCTTGCAGGAAAAACCAAACTCTTATACGTTGCCCCAGAAACATTGACCAAGGAAGAAAACATGCAATTCTTCAGCGATCTGGAAATTTCTTTTTTTGCTGTTGACGAAGCACACTGCATTAGCGAATGGGGCCATGATTTTAGGCCAGAATACAGAAGGCTTAGGGAAATGATGGATGCCATTAATCCTGATGTAGCTGTAATTGCATTAACCGCAACTGCAACACCAAAAGTTCAGAGCGATATTGAAAAGAACCTCGGTTTGAGGGATCCGAATATTTTTATTTCTTCTTTTAACCGTACCAACCTTTATTACGAGATACAGCCAAAACTTGGCAAGGAAGAAACCATTAAACATATTGTAAAATTCATTTCGCAGCATAGGGGCAAAAGCGGTATTATTTATACCCTTAACAGGAAAACAACCGAGGAGCTTGCTGAAATTTTGATGGCCAACAATATAAAGGCCGTTGCTTACCATGCAGGCCTTGACCAAAAATTAAGAGCCGAGAGACAGGACCAGTTTTTGAATGAAGATGTACAGGTAATTGTTGCCACCATTGCATTTGGTATGGGTATTGACAAACCGGATATCCGATTTGTGATCCATTACAATATTCCTAAATCCATTGAAAATTATTACCAAGAAACAGGACGTGCCGGACGTGATGGGCTGGAAGGATTATGTGTATTATATTATTCGCATAAAGACGTTGCCAAGCTTGAACACCTAATGCGTGACAAGCCTTTGAGCGAAAGGGAAGTTGGTGCACAGTTAATAAACGAAACCGTAGCTTTTGCTGAAAGCAGTGTGTGCAGAAGAAAAATATTGCTTCATTATTTTGGTGAGGAATGGGACACTAAAAATTGTGGCAACTGCGATAACTGTAAGAGTCCTAAAGAAAAAATAGAAGCCAAAGACGATGTTGTAAAAGTGATGAAAGTGATTAAGGCATTGGATGAAAGGTTTACTGCAGAATATGTGATCAATGTGGTTATCGGAAAACTGACACCGCAAATAACCATGTTCCGTCATGAAGGCCTGCCCGAGTTTGGCATCAGCAAAGACAATACAGATTTGCATTATTGGAATAGCCTGGTTAGGCAGATGATGCTTGAAAATCTGATTAAAAAAGATATTGAAGAATATGGCTTGTTGAAATTTACCGAGCGTGGCGAAAAATGGCTTAAGAAACCTGCGTCATTTAAAATTGTATTGAACAATTTATTTGACGATTCGAACGATGATGATGACGACACAGAGAATGCAAGCCAGACCGGTTCCCCATCAGACGATAAGCTTTTTGAAATGCTGAAGGAGCTACGTCAAAAAGAAGCAAAGAAAAAAAGCTTACCACCATTTGTCATTTTCCTTGAAAACTCTTTACAGGATATGAGCACGCTTTATCCTACTACATTGGAAGAGCTGGAAAAATGCCAAGGTGTAAGCAAAGGAAAAGCCCTTAAATACGGCCGCCCGTTTGTTGATCTGATTGCCAAGTACGTTGAAGAAAACGATATTGAAAAGCCAGATGATTTTGTAATGAAAAGCGTTGCCAATAAAGGAAGCAACAAGATTTTCATTATACAGAACGTAGATAAAAAAATAAGCTTGGAAACCATTGCAAAAACCAAGGACCTTAAACTGGAAGAGTTGTTGGAAGAAATGGAAACCATTGCTGCAAGCGGTACCAAGCTGAACCTTGATTATGCAATTGACGATTGGCTAGACGAGAATGACCAAGAAGAAATTATTGAATACTTCAAAGGTTGCGAAACATCGTCTTTAGACATAGCAAGAAAAGAACTGGCAGAATATGATTATACCTGGGAACAATTAAAAATTATGCGTATCAAATTTTTAAGTGTTTACGGAAACTAACTAAAACAAAAGAGCCGCAAATAATGCGGCTCTTTTGTTTGCTATCTCTTTTTATAAATAGGTACCGTGCTACAAGGTTCGCCATACATAATACTTTTGGCAAAAGGTAAAAGCTTGTTCGTAATTTTTATATACGCTGCTTCGGGAATAGGTGTTTCGCCACATCCCTTTACCACTACCCTTTTATCCAAATATTCCTGCCCATCAACAGCATCCAAATTTTTTGTAAGTATATTTTCAATAATGCTGTCCTTACCTCCCAATAGCACATCTTTGGCAACTGGTTTTAAATAAGTAGCAATCAGCATATAGGCCCACATGGGTATGATTGCATCGGCAGAACAAATAATTCCAACATACTTATTTTCAAATACTGACCAATCAGTAGTTAACAATGCTGCCCTAAAATCTTTTTCCTTTAAGATCAGTCCCATAAAAAGATAATCCTTCAAATCAAAAATCATGATTTCCTCTTTTGGGTAATACTGCTCAATATCAAAACTGATCAACCCACTTTCTGCAACTTTATTTACAATGGTTTCTTGCATATACACTGTTTCTTCTTCAAAAGTACAACTATCATTTTTGCTAGGGCTTTCGCTTTGCGTAAAAGAAAAAGCCACTGTTTTTCAACAGTGGCTTTTTATCAAAGAATATCTTGTTTAGTACATTAACTTAAACCTGTAATCCTTAATAACTGCAGCTTGGCGTAAAGCGTTGCTGCCCCTGCCAATTGCTTGCCTTTGTGTCTGCAAAATATTTTGCCTGATGCTTTCATCATCCATGGCAATTGATTTTGCACCAATTGATTCAACTTTCAAAGCAACTACACCAGAATTTCCTGCAATAGGTTCAGATACTTTTCCTTGTAGCTCTTTGTTAAATGAAGCACCCAAAACTTTGGTATCGTATCCAATAACTGGTATGGATGGATTGTTGTAGCTAAGACTGTCTGCCTTTTGTACTGTAACACCTGCAGAGCTTGCGTAAGCTTCAAGTGTGTTTCCTTTAAACTTACTATCAATAATCTGTTTTGCTTTTTTCTCGTTGCGTACAAAGCTTTCAACACCTTTTGCCCTTGCCTCGCCCACTGTAGCCAAGCCTTTTTCATTAACCGCAGTAATGATAGATACAATGTATTTATCACCCAGTTCTGTTGGTTCGCTCACAGTACCAAGTTTGTTCTCGAATAACCAGCGTACTATTGGACGGCTAGGTGTTTGCCCCAAAGAAGGTACTGTATAATCGCCTTCCTTAATATCCTGGCTCAGCAACACTTGCTTGCCCAATTTTTTTGCATTGTCTTCAAACTGTTGCCTGTTTTTGGCATTGGCTGCAAACTGCAATGCTGCAGTACTTGCTGTGCTTACAGTTTCGTTGCTTGTTGTAATTGGTTTTGCCAAGTATGCTACTTTAACTGCTTCGCCTACTGCTTTTTGGCTAATCACTTCAATATAGTGGTAACCGGCGTAAGCATCGTTTTCTACTTTCACCACTTTCTTATCGCCAGCTTTACCGTAGAAAATAGTTTCTGCAAATTCTTTGCTTATACCAGAAAACTGGGCTGAGGTAAAATCATACTCTCCCTTGGTTTTTTTGCTTCCACCATCATCACTGTATTTCTGTACAAGTTGATCAAAATCAACACCAGATTTTGCCAATGCTTCAACACTGTCAATTCTCTTTTTGGCAACACTGTCAGCCAAAGTAGATTGACGCCTGTCTTCTGTTTTCACCAATATATGACGCACTTTCACAGAATCTGGCAGTACCCTTTTACCCATCATTTTTGCAACAACAAAATTGTTGCCGTCAAGGTAAGGTCCAAAAACCTGTCCATCAGCCAAACCTTTAATACTATCAGCTTTTGGCATTTTCAATTGACTTTTCATTGAATAAGCATCCGCATAAGCCAACTCAGTTCCTACTTTACCCAAGAAAGATTTTACATCGCTTGTTGTTGCAAACTCTTGTTTTAAAGATTGAACCTGATTCAAAGCTGCTGCTGTATCTGCTGCACTTGGGGCAGCATCAAACGTTACATAAGAAAACGTTCTGCTTTCTTCGTCCTTCTCAAAACCACTTGGATGTTTCTTTACATAGGCCATAATTTCTGCATCGCTTACTTTAACCGAGCTATCAGAAATTGTAGTATAAGGCACATACACATAAGATATAGAAGCAATAGCACTATTGTCAGCCTTTTGTTTTTCAATCAACCATGTTGGTACATAAGCAGACTGTTGCAACAGGTTCTGATATTTTGTACGCAATGTTTGTTGAATAGCCGGATCTATATAGCTTTCAATAACACCTTGCAACTGCTCGTTGTTTTTTGATTTCTTCAATTGAGCAAAAGCCTGTCTTGCTTCATCGGCTTTAAACTGTCCATTCTCATCAATAAATTCTTTTTCCCTAGCCAATGGAGATTGTGGTCCAAACAACACATCTGCCAATTCTTTATTGCTAACAATCAAACCAAGTTTATCATATTCCTGTTGCATCAAAGCATTGTCCACTTCATAGTTCCACAACTGTGGTATAAGTGTATTCCTGTCCTGACCTTGCTTGCCATACATAGCCAATTTTTGGTCAAAACTTTCTTTACTTATTTTGGTACCATTAACAGTACCTACTGTAGAGGTATTACTAAATAATCCGCCACCACGTCCACGGCCTAAACCATCTTGCAATATAAACGCGATAAGGGCAAGGGCTATGATACCGAACATGATCCATGCTCCTTTGTCCCTGATACTTTGAATAACAGACATAATTGTTTAATTAATAGTATTTTTAAAGGATGGCAAAAATAGGGGAATATAGTTATTGAACAAATTGTGGAAAACCTTTCCAAATCCGCTAGCGGCTTATACTTCACAGCAGCCAATTTTCTGGATAACTCAAAACATGAGCAATTCTTTTAAATCATTTCGCTTTTTCTGGATAAAGCGTTCAAATCGCTATCCACATACCCCTGTTGGTAACCTATATTTTGGGTGAATAAAACAGTCTTTCCAAAAAAATATCGTGGAAAGATGAGGAATAAATACAACCCTTTTCTAAAAAACTAGGCTCTCCACAAAAAACTACACCAATTACAGTACCTTATTTAACAGTTAGTAACTCGTCAGTTTTTGATTGTTGATTAAATAACAACTTTATTCCACAATTGTTAAAAAGCTAACCAAAAGTCTATTTTTATTGAAACCTGTGTTGTGAACTCTATGTTAGTTACCCTGTATAACCACACCATTAATTAACTTTGCCCTATGGGGATAAGTAAGATATCCCGATATACACACCCCTAATAGTATTAGTGGTTTATATAAATATGTATTATTAAATACTATTACAATGAATATCAACATTGCAAAAGAACAAATTTTTGAAAAAGGCTTTTTGGATATTGAGGTAGCACCTACACTTGATTTGTTTGCAGAAATAGAAAGATTAAAAAAAGAAAAAAATATAGTACTGCTGGCCCATTATTACCAGGAGCCCGATATTCAGGATGTGGCGGATTATATTGGCGACAGTCTAGGCCTTGCACAAAAGGCAGCCCAAACCAATGCAGATATAATTGTTTTTGCGGGTGTCCATTTTATGGCCGAAACTGCAAAAATCCTGAATCCCTCCAAAAAAGTGCTATTGCCCGATTTAAAGGCCGGTTGCTCCCTTGCCGATAGTGCACCTGCCCCACTGTTCAAATCGTTCAAAGAAAAGCATCCAGACCACCTTGTGGTGTCATACATTAACTGCAGTGCCGAGATAAAGGCTTTAAGCGATATTATTTGTACCAGCGGCAATGCCGAAAAGATTATTGAAAGCATTCCACCGGAACAGCCCATTATTTTTGCCCCCGATAAAAATTTAGGTGCCTACCTGAATAAAAAAACCGGAAGGGACATGCTTTTGTGGAACGGTGCCTGCATGGTGCACGAAATTTTTAGTCTCGAAAAAATTACCAAACTAAAAATCCGCCATCCCAAAGCAAAATTCATAGCACACCCCGAATGTGAAGAAGCTTTGTTGAATATTGCCGACTTTATTGGCAGCACCACCCAATTATTGAAATTTACACAGGAAAGTGATGCCACAGAATTTATTGTGGCAACTGAAACCGGCATATTGCATAAAATGCAAGAGGCATCGCCCAATAAAACCTTTATTCCCGCACCGCCCAATAATTCATGTGCCTGTAACGACTGCCCACACATGAAGCTGAACACGTTGGAAAAGCTGTACCTGTGCATGATGTACGAACAACCAGAAATAAAGATGGAAGAATCTTTACGTCTTGCGGCCCTTAAACCCATGGAAAGGATGATGGACATCAGCAAAAAAGCAGGGCTGATAGGATAAATGATAAGCTGCCGGCAGTTTTCAGTGAACGGAAGCTGCTTCTTTTCATTCAGGCACAACAATTAGCCCAATTAAGGATATTTTCGCCTTCTAAAATTTTTCTCTTTTGGGTGCAACTGTTTTTTTGATAACGCCTCCTTTTACACAGCTCAATACGCCTTACCCTGCTACGGCCTATCTGAAAGGTTTTTTGAATACCAAAAACATTTCGGCTTACCAGGCAGATCTGGGAATTGAGGTTACGCTGGCTTTGTTCAACAAACAGGGCCTGCAGAAATTGTTTGCACACATTGCCCAAAAACAGGGAATATTTTCTGAGAATGCCACAAGGATTATTGCCCTGGCAGATGATTACATCAATACAATAGATGCCACCATACTGTTTCTGCAGGGAAAGAACCCCACACTTGCACACCTGATATGCAAAAGGGATTTTTTACCGGAAGCAGCACGTTTTACACAGCTGGACGATCTGAACTGGGCTTTTGGCAGCATGGGCCTACAGGACCGGGCAAAGCACCTAGCAACCATGTACCTGGAAGATTTGTCAGATTTGATAATGGAATGTGTGGATGCACATTTTGGCTTTAGCCGTTATGCAGAAAGATTGGGAAGGTCTGCCAACAGTTTTGATGAACTGTACGAAGCATTGCAACAACCATACACGTATGTTGACGAATTGTTGATAGCTATACTGCAACAAAGGATAGTGGAAATTGATCCGGCAATAGTGGCCATTTCCGTTCCATTTCCTGGCAACCTATATACGAGCTTGCGTTGCGGGCAATGGCTCAAAAAAAATTACCCCGCAATTAAAGTGGTAATGGGCGGTGGTTTTGCAAATACGGAACTGCGTTCGTTAACAGATGTACGTGTGTTCGAATTCTACGATTTCATTACGCTTGACGATGGCGAAGCACCCATAGAAAATATTATCGGCTACACCGCAGGAACAAAAACAGTCGATGAACTGAAACGCACTTTTACTTTGGTTGATGGTGGTGTAACCTACTTCAACAACAAGGCCTGTACCGACTATAAACAAGGCGAAGTAGGCACACCTGATTACAGCGATTTTTTACTGGATAGCTATATTTCGGCCATTGAAGTGGTAAACCCGATGCATAGTTTATGGAGCGATGGAAGATGGAACAAACTAACCATGGCCCACGGCTGCTATTGGGGCAAATGTACTTTCTGCGATATATCGCTTGATTATATAAAACTCTACGAGCCTATTGCGGCACAATTGCTTTGCGACAGGATGGAAGAAATCATCCGGCAAACCAACCAGAATGGTTTCCACTTTGTTGATGAAGCCGCACCACCGGCACTTATGCGTGCCCTGGCCCTGGAAATTTTGAGAAGGAAACTGACAGTAACCTGGTGGACCAATGTACGCTTTGAAAAAAGCTTCACAAAAGATTTATGCCTATTGCTAAAAGCCTCTGGTTGCATTGCTGTTTCAGGTGGTTTGGAAGTTGCAAGCGACAGGTTGCTGCAACTAATCCAGAAAGGCATCACCGTTAGCCAGGTTGCGAGGGTAAACAGGAACTTTACCGAAGCAGGCATTATGGTACATGCATACTTAATGTATGGTTTTCCTACACAGACTGCACAAGAAACAATTGATTCGTTGGAGATGATTCGCCAATTGTTCAAAGCAGGCATTTTACAATCTGCCTTTTGGCACCAGTTTGCAATGACGGCCCATAGCCCCGTAGGGCTGGATCCCGAAAAATTTGGCGTAAAGAAAGCAAAAGAAACCGTTATCACATTTGCCGATAACGATGTAGAACATATTGATGAAACCGGTACCGAGCATGATAAGTTCAGTTACGGCTTAAAAAAATCGTTACTCAATTACATGCATGGCCTTTGTCTGGATGATCCTTTGCATAAATGGTTTGATACGGCGGAAATGGGTTTCAAAGTACCCAAAACAACAGTTGATCCTAACTATATCATCAATGCATTAAAAGAAGATGAGCTGAACACTTATAAACCCACTGCAAAAATTGTTTGGCTAGGAAAAAAGCCTTCTCTTGAAATCGTTACAAAATCCAAAAAAGGCAGTTCGTGGGAACTGGCTTCCCTCACCTTTCAAAGCAAAAAAGAAACGGTAAATATTAAAGTTGACAAAGAGCAAGGTGAATGGTTTGCAGGAATGATAGAAAAAATTTCCGTTGACCATTTCAAAACCTATACCCTGCAAGAAGTGAAAGATAATTATGAAGCCGCCGGCTTGGAAGATTTTGAATTGTTTTGGGACAATAAACCCATTAGTACCATGAATAAAATTGGATTACTACGGTTATAGTAGTGTTATGAATTTCATCATGTACACAATAAAAACTTGCAGAACTAGCTAGTGGAAAGGATTATAAAATTTACGGAGTAAGTTTTCATCTTTGTGCCTTCGTCTTCTTTGCGGTAAAATTTTCTTCTTAATTGTAAATAGAAAAAAATGTTTCAAATAAGCAACAACAAACTTAATGTAACCATTGCTGCAAAAGGTGCAGAAATACAAAGCATCATCAACAAAGAAACCGATCTGGAATATATATGGAATGCCGACCCGGCTTATTGGTCCAAAAAAAGCCCCGTACTCTTTCCTATTGTGGGCACATTAAAAAACAATACCTACAATTATAAAGGCAAGTCCTATACAATGGGCAGGCATGGTTTTGCCCGTGAACGGACATTTACAGTAGCTGCAAAAACCGAACACAGCATTAGTTTCATTTTACAGAGCGATGCAGAAACACTCAAGGTCTATCCTTTTCAATTCGCATTCATTATTACCTATAGCCTTCACGAAAATGAATTAAGCTGTACCTACAAAATAGAGAATGCTGGCAAAGAAACCATGTATTGCTCTGTTGGTGCACATCCTGCTTTCAAAATTCCGCTAACGCACGATACCAGTTTTAACGAATGGTACCTGCAATTCAATGAAACAGAAAATGCAGGTAAATACCCGCTTTCAGAAGATGGATTGATTAAGCTGCAACCAGACAATTTTTTCAGTAACACCCATCAGTTACCATTGAACAAAGAATTATTTTATAATGATGCATTGGTATTCAAAAACCTGTGCTCCAATAAAATCGCTATACTAAGCAACAAAAGCAAACATGGTTTACGCATGACATTCAATGGCTTTCCCTTTTATGGCATCTGGAGTTTCAAGAATGCAGATTTTGTTTGCCTGGAACCTTGGTGCGGTATTGCGGACAGTGTAAACGCCTCGGGCGAATTGAGTGAAAAGGAAGGCATTCATGCATTGCAACCAGAAGAGGTACTGGAAAGAACCTGGAAGGTTGAATTGTTTTAAAAACGCTTCAAAACCATGTTTCAAAAAAGCCACTATCCAACCATTAAATTAGTCGCTGTTAATAGCCCACTGATTGCAATAATGGATTCCATATAAAATCCGCATTTGGCAATTAGCCAATCAGCTAATTAGTATAATTTGCACTATGCCTTTCCAATTACAGTCGCAGTACAAACCATCTGGCGATCAGCCAACCGCCATCAAACAATTAACCGATGCCATCAATGATGGCGAACAGTTCCAGACATTGCTTGGTGTAACAGGTAGCGGTAAAACATTTACCATGGCCAATGTTATACAGAACCTGCAACGGCCAACATTGGTGCTTACCCATAACAAAACACTCGTGGCACAACTGTATGGTGAATTCAAACAGTTCTTTCCCGACAATGCTGTGGGCTACTTTGTAAGCTATTACGATTACTACCAGCCAGAGGCCTACATGCCCGTAAGCAATACCTATATTGAAAAAGACCTGAGCATTAATGAAGAGTTGGACAAACTTCGTTTACAGGCAACCAGCGAACTATTGAGCGGCAGACGTGACATTATCGTTGTGGCAAGTGTAAGCTGCATCTATGGTATGGGCAACCCTACCGAATTTGAAAATGGCATTATACGTATCGCAAAAGGCCAGGTCATTTCTCGCCAGGGATTCCTGCACGCACTTGTAAACGCTTTATACAACCGCAGTCAGGGCGACTTTGTAAGGGGAACATTCCGTGTGAAAGGTGATACGATCGACATCAATCTGCCCTACGCAGACTATGGTTACCGGGTAACTTTTTTTGGCGATGAGATAGAAGAAATAGAAAGCCTGGAAAAAACAACCCTCAAAAGGATCAACAAGCTGGAAAATGCAGCCATCTTCCCTGCCAACCTGTACCTGGCACCCAAAGACATCATGCAACAGGTGATGAACGAAATCCAGGACGAGATGATGGCACAGACAGAATATTTTAAACGCATCGGAAAATTCATAGAAGCCCAACGCATAAAGGAACGGGTAGAATACGACCTGGAAATGATACGTGAACTGGGCTACTGCAACGGTATCGAAAACTACTCACGTTTTTTTGATAGAAGGGTACCGGGCACAAGGCCGTTTTGCCTGCTCGACTATTTTCCAAAAGATTTTTTATGTGTGATAGATGAAAGCCACCAAACCATACCTCAAATTGCTGGCATGTATGGTGGCGATAGGAGCAGGAAACTGGTGCTGGTGGATTATGGTTTCCGCCTGCCCAGTGCCATGGACAACAGGCCATTGAATTTTTACGAATTTGAAAGTTTGGTTGGCCAAACTGTTTTTGTAAGTGCCACGCCTGGCGACTATGAGTTGGAAAAAACTGGTGGTGTGGTGGTAGAGCAAGTAGTCCGCCCAACAGGTTTGTTGGAGCCACCAATCGAAATACGCCCATCCGTAAACCAGATAGATGACTTACTGGACGAAATTGATAAAACCGTAAAAAAAGGCGACCGTGTTTTGGTTACTACATTAACCAAACGCATGGCCGAAGAAATGGACAAATACCTGGGCCGTATCAACATCAAATCAAAATACATACACAGCGATGTGGATACGCTGGAACGGATAGAAATACTGCGTCAATTGCGTTTGGGAGAGATAGATGTACTGGTAGGTGTAAACCTGCTACGTGAAGGCCTAGACCTGCCCGAAGTTTCTTTGGTGGCCATTCTGGATGCAGACAAGGAAGGCTTTTTGCGTAACGAAAGAAGCCTTACGCAAACAGCCGGTCGTGCTGCACGTAACGCAGATGGCAAGGTTATTTTTTACGCAGACAAGATGACTGAAAGCATGCAGCGTACCATTGACGAAACCAACAGAAGAAGGGACAAACAGGTTGCTTACAACCTTCAACACAATATAACCCCTTCAACTGTTAAAAAAAGCATTGACCAGATATTGAAACAGGGTTCTGTGCTGGATATAAAGGGTTTTGATGCCAATAAATCCTATGCCATCCAAAATGAGGAAAGCCTGGTAACAGTGGCTGCCGAGGAACAGGCAGAATACAAGACCATTCCCAAAATGGAGAAAGCCATAGCCCAGATAAAAAAGACAATGGAAAAAGCTGCGAGGGACCTGGACTTTATAGAAGCCGCCCGTTTAAGGGACCAAATGTTTGCCATGCAGAAAGAACTCGAAAGCATGAAATAGGGATTATTTTAGGGATAAAAGAAAACAAATGCTTATTTTCCCTATCCTAAATCTCCTTTAACATGACAACACTGGCTTTGTACAACCTGAAAGGTGGTGTGGGCAAAACCGCTGCCGCCGTAAACCTTGCCTATTTAGCTGCTGCAGACGGTTTAAAAACACTGGTGTGGGATTTGGATCCGCAGGGCTCTTCCTCTTTTTACCTGCACGTAAAAAATGATAAAAACGAAAGCAACAAAATTTTTTCCGAAACACTCGGTATAAAAGATGCCATTAAGGACTCGCCATTTGAAAATTTATGGGTAATACCGGCAGACATTTCTGCAAGAAATGTTGACCTCGTTTTAGACGATGCCAAACAAAGCAAAAAGAAACTCAAAAGCCTGCTAACCGGTTTAAAAGGGTTCGACCTTGTAATACTGGACTGCCCTCCGGGCATATCATTATTGCACGACAATGTTTTCAATGCGGCCGATTATATACTGATGCCCAATATTCCAACAACACTGTCCATACGCTCCTACGAAACCGTGGCTACATACTTCAAGGAAAATGATTTGGATAAAACCAAACTAAAAAGTTTCTTCAGCATGGTAGACCATCGCAAGACCCTGCACCACGAAACACTGCAAGCATTCTATACCAACCGCCTCTTTCTCAAAAGCTATATACCCTACTTAAGCGATGTAGAAAAAATGGGCGTAAACCAACAGCCCCTGTTCGAGTTTGCCAACAGCAGCTACGCAGCACAATGTTTCAGGGACTTGTGGAAAGAAGTAAAAAAACAATGCATCGGATAAACGGCCCAATCTATAAAAGAAAGCTATCCATAAAACCACCAAAACTAAACATAAATAACAACTGCTTATATGAACAAACAATTGTACTCCTGGTATAGCCCCTCGTTAGATAAGGAAATGCCCATTGTTTCTTACGGACATTTCGGTTTTGTTTTATTGTTGGTTCCTACGGCAGCGGCCGATTATCTGGAATACGAACGCTTTCAGATGCTGGATGCCTTGGCACCTTTGATCAACTCCGGCAAACTGCGTGTGTTCAGCATCAACAGCATCAACAACGAAAGTTGGATGAACAACAATATGCAGCCCGAACACAAAGCCATACGCCAGAACCAGTTCAACAATTATGTGTTCAATGAAGTTGTGCCTTACATACGCAATGCAACCAGCAGCGAAACTTTTATTTATACCAGCGGTGCAAGTTTTGGGGCACTGCATAGCATGAACTTGTTTTTGAAACGCCCCGATATCATCAATGGCTGCATCAGTATGAGTGGCGTGTACGATTTAAGCGAATACACCAAGGGCTTCTGGGATGAACAGGTTTATTTCAACTCACCTTATCACTATATTCCCAACCTTACCGATGAATGGTACCTGGATAAAATAAAATCAAGCCACCATATACATATTGCTACCGGTGCGGGTGCACACGAAGACCCCGAAGCCAATAGAAGGTTCAGTCAGGTTCTTTGGGACAAAGGTATATGGCACGACCTTGATATTTGGGGTGCCGATATAAACCACGACTGGCCAACATGGCGGGCCATGTTACCCTATATTCTGGAAACAAAATTCTAAAACAAAAGAACCTTCGTTTTGCGAAGGTTCTTTTGTAATCAGGCAGGTTGTAGACAATCATCTAGTTTGTGGCTACCAGCAAATATGCATTACCCGGCTTTTGTACGGGCTATCGCTGCAAGCCTTCGTGCCTCAGGGCTTTCCGCTCTATCCCGCAGCCCTTGAGCAGCGGAACATTACCTGGGCAACGTTCACTCACAAAACAGTTTTACTTTTTTCAAACTCCTTCCAGGCCAATACCAATTTTATTTCGCCAAAACCTACACTGCTGCCAAGCTTTTCTTTAATAACGGTAAGGCTCGTGCCATTTTCCAAACCTGCCAAAGCAGGCTCAATAAGTACAATCTTTTCACGGCTTACCAATTCATCAATCTTTATTTCCCCCAATGAAACATAATGGGCCAAATGGCCTTCAATTGTTTGTGGCGTCAGGTTCCTGCTCGTACCAATTTCAACAATGGATTTTCCTTCTTTAAACAAGTTAAAACTCATAAGCTTGGTATCAACCTTGGGAGCCTTGGGTTCTTTCTCCGTTTTTTTGGTACGTTTTATTTCCTTCTCACCAATATTTGTTTCAAGGTTATGCTCGTTGCAATATGCTATAATCACAGCTAGGAACTGCTTGCCGTATTTGGCAACTTTGGCATCGCCAAAGCCTGTTATCTTTTTTAACTGCTCTGGTGTTTGCGGTAAGTAGTTCGACATCTCATCAATAGTACTGCTACCAGCCACAATATATAAAGGCAGGTTGGCGGCAGCACAAATTTCATCACGCAAATGGCGGAGTTGTTGATGCAAAAGCGGGTGTTTACTATCTGTTTTTCTATAGGCAACGCCTGCATAGGCACTTACGTTAAAAACACCCAGCACAAAGCTTTTTTTGTACTGATGAAAACTATCCACGCTAAACCCATTTTTGCAGGCAGCTATTGCAAATGCCTGCTGGCATAGCATCGTAAACAGATCTTTCAAATCTTCATTATAAGCAAGCGAATACTGCTTACTATCCGTTACAACCGGCGAAGTGTGCAAATGTTTTATCAACCATTGCAACTGTTCATCAAAATAAATAGCTGCTTTAATAACCCTTTCCTGCAAAGCTTCGTTCTGTTCGGGCAGTTGGTTGTTTTGCAGCAATTGCAATAGTTGCGGTTCAAACTTTTTGAAAACCATTTGCAGGTTCTCTATTCGTGTAAGCACTTCCTGTGTCCAAGATAATGCCGATTCGTTAAAAGCAGCAACTTGCTCTTCCACATCCCTAACCACCGTTGCTGCCTGTTTAATAGCTGCTGAAAAATCGAACAAATTATTCAAGACCCTGGCTTGGTAACGATGTTTATCCTCCAATAGTTCCTTGGGCAATTGTGCCCGCTCCTTACTTTCTGAAAAACGTACAATACGTTCATCACTATGCAGGCTTGCAGTGGTAATCCTGCTTAATAAAACCATACCATCCAAACTGGTGCACCGGCTCAAGGCAACATATACCTGGCCCGGTGCAAAAGCCTGCCCTGCATCTACAATCGCCTTCTCAAAAGTTAAGCCCTGGCTTTTATGAATGGTAATTGCCCAGGCCAAACGCAAGGGATATTGTGTAAACGAGCCTATTTCATTTTCTTCAACCTTTTGCGTTTCCTTATTAAGCGAGTAGCGGATGTTTCGCCACACTTCTTTTTTCACTTCAATCAATGCAGGCTCATCCTTACACTGCACAAAAATTTTATCGTCATCAATCTGTTCAACCACACCAATTTTACCGTTAAAGAAACGTTTCGCCTTATCCATGTCATTTTTAATGAACATTACCTGCGAGCCGATTTTTAATTGCAATGTACCGTCTGCCGGGTAGGCTTTTTCACTGAAATCGCCTTCTACAATTGCTTTAAAAGAAAACGGTTTGCCTGTGAGGTTCGCCAGCTCATTCGAGTTGATGGCATCTGCCTTATAATTATGCGTGGTAAGCGTTATATAACCATCATCCTTACCTGGTTCAAAACCAGGGTCATATTTTTCGTGTAATATGTGCAGGCCTGCTTCGTCCATTGTATTGTTGCGAACCATGTTCAGCACATCAATAAAATGCTGGTCACGCTGCCGGTAAATTTTATCCAGTTCAACATAAGCTGCAGGTTGCTGCCCCATGACCCTGCTACTAAAAAAATAGGGGCTGCCATAATATTGCGACAGTATTGTCCATTCCTCATCAGGCACAACAGGCGGCAATTGAAACATATCGCCAATCAACAGAACCTGTACGCCACCAAATGGCTCGTGATGCCTATTGCGAAAATGCCGCAAAACTGCATCAATGGCATCCAACACATCTGCACGCACCATGCTTATCTCATCAATAATCAACAGTTCCAGTTGCTGCAAAACCTTGCGGCGTTCCGTATTCATTTTTATACGGCCAAGCAAATGGTGCTTGTCAACAGTTTGCTCATTGGCAAAACCCTTGGTTTCCGGAACATAGGGCGTAAATGGCAATTGGAAAAAGGAATGGATGGTAGCCCCGCCGGCATTAATGGCCGCAACGCCCGTGGGAGCCACAACGGCTGTTTCCTTTACCGAATGCTCCCTGATATATTTCAGGAAAGTTGTTTTGCCCGTACCTGCTTTGCCCGTAAGAAAAACGGAACGGTGTGTGTAATTGATAAAATCTGCCGCAAGCTGAAAATTGGTATTTGTAGTATCGGTAGCCATGAACGATAAAGATAATGATGGGGCATCGATAACAAAGCCTGTACCTTGTTTATCATGCACAATTCCATAAAGAAAAGGATGCAACGGAAGCAATCGGATTGCTACTCCGCTGCATCAGTCTTTTAGGCTAATCTAAGATTTTGGCTTTTCGTCCAGCATCAATAATTCGTTTACCTGTACTTCGATAACATATTTCTTGTTGCCTTCTTTATCGTTGTAGCTGCGGTTAATCAATTTGCCTTCAATGGCCACTTCGCTTCCTTTCAACAGGTACTTTTCCACAATATCCGCTACTTTGCCCCATGCCACTAGGGTATGCCATTGCGTATCGGTAATTTTTTCGCCCTGGGCATTACGGTAGCTTTCGTTGGTAGCCACACTGAACCTTGCCATTTTTTTGCCGCTATCCAATACCTTGATTTCTGGGGCATTGCCCAGGTTACCAATTAATTGGACCTTGTTTTTTAATGAGTACATCAGTTTAAAATTTTTGGCCATCCTTTTACAAGAAAAGGTAAAGCCGGTTATTAATTTATTCCAATCAGAACAGTACGGTAACGTCTTATCGATGGTCTGACAATGCAAAACTGGTGTGGTCCAAAAAACACAGTCGGTTTTTACCCGTTTACTTGCGATATTAAACGCATATAAGTGTTTGCACACGGATAAACTTCCTTAACTTGTATTTGTAAAATTTTTATTATGATGGCAGCCGAAACCAAGAACTGCTTATTGTGTGGCAAGGTTTTAAAGGGCCGTGTAGATAAAAAATTCGGTAACTATAGCTAAAATGGGCGAGAGCCGATAAAACCGACAAAAATGCAGGAAGAAATAGGAATTCAATTAAGAACATGTACTTATATAGACCTTGTGTTTTTGCGTCTTTTTCAAGAACGGAAAAGGAATCCAGAAAAGGTTTTTGAAGACCGCATAGGATTCGTGAGGATAGTAGGGAAAGACATGTGCATTTCGATACCAGAAGTTATAACAAGGATGGAACCATTGGTTCCTCCAGATTTTAAAATTGATAAAGACCTTGTTGCTTTGATTTTGGAAGACCGATTTGAATTCGGTCTTTTTATAAAGACTTCAAATCCAAAAACTGGTGAGCTGTATTACTCATTAATGTAAAATACTTGATAGCTAAGTACTGCTATTTTATCTGGCTCGACGCTCCTGCCTCCCATAGGCTTAAGCCTTATAAATAATTTATCGTTGGAAGCTATCTGAAAAGGGTTAATAATTAAATTGTCCGCTTTTCCACTTACTTCTAAAATATGCCCAATATTGGTTTTAGTTTTTGTATCTCGATTAATACTAGAGTTTAATTGGAATTGTCTTATTAGACCATCTGCGTATTGCCAAGAAACATCAATTATGTATGCTGAAGCATCTTGTCCCGTTTCTGTTTCTAGCCTAAAGAACAGTATGCTATTATTTGGGGCTTCTGGAATTTCAATTTCCTTATTTAGTTCAAGCGATACCGATTTTACTTTTTTAAGCTTTGCATTTATGATTGACCTTGCAATGGATTTTGCTCTTGGTTCCATTAAACTCAAAGGGGTGTATCTTGAATCATTGCTGTAGAGCTTGTCATCGGCTTCTATTCCGAACCCACTTACAGATATTGTTTGTTTTAAAACTATTTTACCCTCTATCTCTCTTTCGCAGTTGTATTCTTTACCATGTAAGGTCACTTTAAATTTAGTCATAAATTTCTTTAGTTTTTTTCAAATTTATTCTTGTCGGACTTTGAATAATATATGTTTCTGGCATGGTATGGATACTGGTTTGCTTTATGGTAAACAATAATCAATGTAACTTAAAATTACCTATAGCTGCTCAAAAAGATTGCCTCCATAGACATAGAGGCAATTATTCTAATTAACCTAAACCCTAGGGAAACTAAGAATGTAAAATACATGTAAGGTGCTACAGCCGATATAGTAATATCTCTTGATTATTGAAGTAGTATTACTGGATTTATTTCAAGATTTTTTGTTCACATTGGCATTTACGTAGCTTGAATTTAACCACATTTGGGATAGTGCTATATCAAAAGCATTGCTCAAATGATACAGAAAATAACAATCGATAAGGGAAACCCAAAATTCGAAATGCCAGTACATGGTGGCTTCTTCACAGAGATAATGCTCGAAAGCATATATGCAGCAGAAGTGCCTAAAAAGGAAACGGGCTATATAAATGTCTGTGCCGTAAACAGCTCAGACCTATTTACCAATAGGCTTAAGGATACAAATGTTTGCGTGATGCAATTCGTATCCCTTCCATTGCATTCTAAAGGGCATGTGTTCAATTCGGATTTGCTTGTAGAACTGAAAGCCGAAGCAGAAAGACAGGGTAAGGAAGGTCATTTCAATAAACTGATTGTACGTCCACCCTTTGACTTTTTGGAAACAGGCAATTCCTTTAAAATTGTTTTGAGACTTAACAAAACTGGCTCATATGTTGCTATGTAACCATCACATTTGTTTTGACAGGTATATGAGGTAATGAATCCTCTTGCACACATGCAATGGTTTCATTATTTTTAGGTTGTAAAATATTGTTAGCGATAAGCTACTTTCTGTAAAGAAGAAACTGGGAAATTTCTTTAGCAATCACAGAAGTACGTCTGACCGCTCACGCTACGGCGTGGGTATCGGTACGTTCTGGATTGCAGGTTCTTCCCAGTACCTTTCTTTCGGATGCGTGGCTGATGTCCCACGCTTTTTTTATTCCCTAAACTGCCGAAAGGGGCTGCGGCAACAAACAACAAAACCATATATGAAAAGGCTCTTTTTCCCTCTGCTGCTGCTGGCGGCAACAACCTCACATGCCCAACTTTTCAAAGACCTGCTTGACAAAGCCAAGGAGCAACTGGCAAGCACTGTAAGCAAACATGCAAACAGGATTATTGACGAAGGCACAGATTACCTTGACGGCAAAGCATCAAAAGTTTCCATCGTGTCCAGCAAGACCAAGGTGGTGAACCGTACACCGACTTACGCAAGCAGTGCCACAAAGGAGGCATCGTTCAAAGCTGACACATCCTCATTGATTGCACCTTCCGAAGTTGACAAATATCTATCAGAAACATTCCCTAGGTTCTATATGATTTACAAGCATGCGGTAGCAACCGACTCCCTCATCAAACAGGTTCAGTTCGGTTACAGGGACGGGCACAAACTAGTTTGCAGTGCAAGCAAAAGCGGTGGCGGCACTATCTTTTTTGACTTGTCATTTTTTGAGACCAAAGTCGATGCACGGCAGGAAGGCAGGTTCGTCTATGATTTTTTTGTCATGGAAGGGTTGATGCATTCATATGCAACAGCGGGGAACGACAAGGTCGCCCTATGGAAGACAGCATTCGAATTCGCCCTCGCTAGAGCTGAGAAGTCTGCCGAAAGGGGCTACTGTGTACCGTTGAGGTGTGCAATGGCAATTATCAAGCTTCGTCTGGGTCAGGACGAAACAAAACTGACTGGAAGCAATGCGAACATGGTAAGAGCACATAAGCAGGTCGCACAGGGTGATACATATAAGGAATGTGTGGCTTGGCTTGCAAGCAACGGCTCAACATGCAAACCACCGACTTCAAACTGATTACATAGAATTAAAGGAACTACTGGGCAACTGGAAATACTGAACAGACGACAATAAGAAACATAACGCTAACCACCTTTTGCCATCATGGGCGGGGTGGTTATTTTTTTATACAACAGATAGGAATTGGTTAACATACAAAGGGCAACAAATAAAACAATAATCAAGGCAATAGAAAACTACATAAATCCAAAAAACGTGCGTTCGTTATTGTGGTCGAACTACCAGAATTGGTATATAGGGATAACGTGTGACCCACAAATAAGGATTGCACAGCACAGGCGTGGCAAGGGCACTCCTGCATTCTATTTCAACTACTGGGATGCTGGAACCAAAGCTTGTGCGGCAGCTATAGAGCGGCACTTCCATCTATTGGGAATGCAGGATTTCCATGGTGTTGGTGGTGCAAAATCGAGCTCTAAGTATGTCTATATTTTTAAGATAAATACTAATGTTGCAGACGTACTTGGGTACATGTTTGGTATTCTTAAATAATTACGTAGTTATACGTATGTACATATTAGTTCAAATAAATATTTTAGTGGCTTGTTTAAACTTCAATCCGTCCAAAAGCGGTCTTAACTATTGCTGGCTGCTATGCTATTTTTCAAAAATAGCATAATTATGGCTACTCTTTCTGAATGAGAAACAATTAAACAAAACCCTTAACCAATGAACAAAAATACTTTACAATATAATTCAACTACTGAACTAAAGATTTGCTTTATAAAGTTGCGTTGCATGTGTTTATAAAATAAAAAGGAGCCTTATAGAAAGGCTCCTAATATCTAAGGAAGTAGCGATGAACTGCGGAATTATATCCAGTTCCAATTCAACCTAGCTTCCTTTTTTATCTTTAATTAATTATTTTATTACCACAAAAATATGATTATATAATAGTTTATGCAAATAATAAATCATAAAAATTCAGAATTAACAGTTTGTCAGAAGTTTTTTATTGAAAAATCAGTAGAACTACTTCATTTGAGGAGCATTGATTCCTATAGGGTAAGGCTGAATAATTCAAAATCTATTTTTGAAGAATTAAAGTATTGTCTCAATGAGTTCAAAATTGGACGCATAAAGCATTTTCACACAATAAAAGCAAAAGATAAAAAAAACGCAATTATCAATGAGGCGATTACTTTATTGGAATCCCATCCAAATTATTTAGAATTTAATTCTATATCAAACAAATATTTAAAAAAATTACTTGAAGAAATAGATGAAAGTGCGTATAAAAGGGTTGTTTCTGCAATAGATGTTTTGTTAACTGAAAACTCAAATTATCTTGAAAATATTATAAATGGGTTAGCTAGCTTAATAGCAGGAAATGATACAACATTAGAAAAATTGGAAGCTATTGATCAGACTTTAAATAGCTTAATAACGGAATTAATTAATAACGGGTTTTCAAAAAGTTTTTTATTTAAGCTCGTGTATGGAATTTTTTTTGATTCACAAAAAACAGGGGCATCATTTGAGCAACAATTCGAAGTGTTTAAAAAAAGAATTTTATCAGCTCCTAGTGATTACGAAATAGTTTTTAGAATTGATACAACGCAAAAAGTATATGATAGCATCTCTGTAATTAAGAGCGATGAAATTGAGTTGTCTGATACTGTTGATGGAGTTGTACTAACAAAAAAGAACGAGGCAGAACTCAATGTATTTAATATCCCTGCTAAAGGAAGAAAGTTCATAAAGTGTAAGATTGAGGCTAAGGACTATCTAGCAGCTTTAAAAAAAGCGAGAAGTATTCTTTCTGAATATCTTGATGTAATAAATCTCGGTCTTGCAGACGAAGTTTTGCTGATACATACAAGGGTTTTAGTTATTGATACTAGATTTCCAGACAAAGCTGGATTTCAAAATAACGTAAACATGTTAGATGGAAAATATAAAGTAGAGAAAGTACATTATTGGGAGTTCACCAAGAAACTACCGTCAATATTAAATAGTTCAGAAGTTCAAAGGGAAACAAAAGAAAAGATAAAATCAGCAATCCGTTACCTAAGGCTGGGTAACCAATCAACCGAAGTGGAGCATAAGTTTATAAACTACTGGATAGGCTTAGAATATCTTTTCTCAAACTACGAAAGTCAGAGTACAATTAATAGGATTAAAGAGCATTTTATAAATGCAGACCTATTGGCTTATGTAAAAAGAAATACTTATAGTTTTAAAAAGGATTTTGAACGCATAAGCAAAAATAGTCAATTATCAATCAAGTCCTATACTCCATCGGATAATACCTGTTTAGCTGATTCAACATTTTATAAGGAGATTAGTGATAACCTATCAGGAGAGTATCCATTGCTAGCTTACAGAGCATCAAAACTATCCAAATGGTTTTTCCCAAAAAAAGGGGAACCCAATGCAACAGATTATTTAGAAAAACACAAGAAAAACCTTGAAGTGCATTTTACAAGGATTTACAGGTTACGTAATGAAATTATTCATGATGCTGCTACTAATACAAACAATGAACACATAGCATCAAATTTAAGATATTACCTAACTTTTATTTTGAACGAACTTATTGATTTTTTTGCAAGGAATGCAGGGCACGAAATTTCTATAGAAGATTACTTTATACTTTCTGAATTAGAAATAGGAAACATTGCTCTTAACGGCTATAAACTCAATGAGCTACTTAATGTGGATTGCTCTATAGATTTTATATTTTAAGAAATATTTTTTTTCTTTTCTTCTTTATGTTTTTTCACAACTTGGAACACTTCTTCAAATGTTGCATTCAATGAAAGCTTCGCCTCGTAGTTCTCCTCACGAGGCTTTTTTGGCTTTGCCTTTTTGATATTTTTTGCCATGAAAATGAAGTGTTGCTGTGTAAAATTAATGCTTATCCCTCAATTGGTGAACGATGAGCAAAATGGACAATAGTTCATAAGATAACTGTAAATAGATGTTATATAAATATATAATGTTTATTTTGTCCATGTTTGACGTATGACCCTTATCGCCCCTGCTTCGTGGTAGGGCTTTTTATTTTTTATTTGAAAACGGCTTCCCTATTTTTATGGAAATGTAATACTTGATGTACAAGCCCCTTAAGCTGGAAGACATTGATGACTACAATGCACTGATAAAAAAGGATGTCTTCGAAATGTTCCCAACTGTTGACCCTTCCTTTCTTGAAAGAATGGCATGCGTGTTTTATGTCGAACCAAGTCTTGTAGGGATAGAGAGATTCAAGGACCTGCATTTGGAGGCCTTAAATATTTTCCAGCAAAAGACCCATAAACTATTTACAGACTATCCCGAATACAGGACCCCCTACCATATTGAACTTATTACACACTTTGATAAAGTTCAATTGGTTTCCCTGTTTAATTCCGATGACATACCCGATTGGGAGAAGATGCAAATTCTGAAGACAGCACAGGATAAAATGGATGCATTTGCCTTCCTCAACCCACAGCATAAGCATCTGGCAAAAACCTACACAGCTTTCATCAAGAAAAAAATGAAGCAGATTCAAGTGGTGCCTACACAAGAGCCTGCTGTACCCGAAAAGACAAAGAAGACAAGGGAACCGCAAGAAGGCAAAAAAGCAACGGATACAAAACTTCTTTGGTTGGGCAAAAAAGGGGCACTGCAACTGCTATCAATGAAACTGCATCAACTGAATTTTACTGACAAGCAGGATTCGTTTCTTGATACCATAAATAACGGAACGCCAACAAGATGGCATGGCAACCCAGAATATTTGGCATATATGCTGCATTGCCTTTACAACCATGAACCACCTATAATCAAGCCATCATCTGGCAAAGGTGTCTATGTAAAAGCCCAGCAATTATTCTATTTCCACGAGGATATTGGAAAAAAAGTGAGTGCCAATTTCCTGAATGATTTGATTTATAAAATAAATACCCGCAAGGCCTCACACTACCTTGAGTTACGCCAATTTATTGAAAAGATGCTGAAAACCGTAGGGGTGTTCTCTTAACGAGTATTTACGAGTATTGGCGAGTATTCCAACGAGTATACCCAATGTTTAGTGGTATTGTATCCATGCCGAAATACTTTTACGGTATGGGAACACCAAGCATCGTTCCCTATTTCCAGCCTATGGGTCCCGTTTCCTGCTTGGATGGCTCGGGTCATGAAAACACTTACGATTAACAATTTTATATGATTTGATTTTAGGTGGATAATGGGCGGAATAAATAATTTAGTACTATCAATTTGAGACCAAAATGGTTACCGAATTCAAGAGCCTTATAGAGCTCAATGACTACTTCAAAGAAGAGAAAACCTGTATAGAGTTCCTTGCCAAACAGATATGGAAAGACGGTCAGCCTGTCTGCCCACACTGCGGCTCGACAAAAGTATACACGACCAAAAGCCGTAGCACAAAGCCATCCAAAAAAGATGTACCAGAATACCGTTGTGCGGACAAGGCATGCACCAAGAAGTTTTCCGCAACAACAGGAACGATTTTCGAGTCATCAAAAATCCCGTTGCGTACATGGTACGCTGCGATATTCATTCTTACAACTAGCAAAAAAGGGATAAGCAGCATACAGTTGAGTGTGCAGTTGGGCATTTCACAGAAAACGGCTTGGTTCGTCAACCATCGCATCCGTGAGATGTTCAGGGAAACTGCACCGCATATGCTTAGTGGAATTATTGAGGCGGACGAAACATATGTTGGTGGAAAAAACGGCAACAGGCACCAGAACAAGAAATATGACTATACCAAGGGTGATGATGAAAAGATGACCGTACTTGGTCTGGTTGAAAGGGGTGGCAGGGCCATGACATTCATTGTGCCGAATGCCAAGGCCGAAATACTGCAACCTATTATACAGGAGCGTGTCGAGCAAGGTTCGGTAGTTATCACGGACTCGCTTAATTCATATACTGGCCTTAATGAGACATTCCAACACGTTACCGTAAAACATGAAAAGGGAAGTTACAGGACTGACCGTCACTACCATACCAACAATATTGAAAACCTGTGGAGCACGCTCAAAAAAGGTATCGTAGGCGTATACCAGTTTGTGTCCCCGCAGCATGTGCACAGGTACACTACCGAGTTCACCTACCGCTACAACAACAGGCAGGACAGCGGTTCCGAGAAATTCACCTTGACAGTACAGAATAGCAATGACAGGAGATTGCTGTACAGCACTTTAATCAATAGCCCGAAGATTGAAAAGAACCTAGTCCGAAAGAAAGTCGGCGAACTGAAGCGTAAGAAGAAAGCACTGCCGATGCCCAAGAAAAAAAGCATGCAGGAAATGGAAGACGCAACTTTAAAATATCTGGAAATGCTTGGTAAGGAGTTCGGTATAAACGATATGATAAGCCCTAAGAGGATGGGATGGGGTGATGGTACTTTTGATGATGAATTGGAAAACTTACAGTTTTAAAAACTACTGCTTTCTCTCATTAAGTTATTATTATCTGCATTGTCATAAATTTACTGGTAAATCTACCGTATGAAACAAGCACTTAATAAAACATTTAATCTTTATTGTGATGAAAGTTGCCATTTGGAGAAGGATGGTACACCATATATGTTAATTGGGTATGTAAGCTGTGCTTATAATCAGGTTAAGCTACACCATGAGAATATTAGAAAACTAAAAGAAAAGCATAATGTACATGCTGAAGTAAAATGGAGCAGGTTGTCAAGGTTCAACCATTTATTTTATACGTCTTTGATTGAATATTTCTTTGCTACAGACCTACAATATCGTGCAATTGTAATAGAAAAATGTAAACTTAAACATGAGGCTTTTCATCAAAGCCATGATGACTTCTATTACAAAATGTATTTTCAACTATTAAACAAAAAAATTTCTCCAGAGTATAACTATAATATCTATTTAGATATTAAAGATTCAAATAGTGCAAAAAAAGTTAACGGGTTAAAAGAGTATTTGAATAAACAGTATTTAAGAGTTAGGACGTTACAAAATATTCGTTCACACGAAAGTCAACTAATGCAATTAACAGACTTAATAACAGGTGCATTAAGTTATTACTTGCGTGGTTTTGACAAGGTGATAGCCAAGAATAAGATTATTGAAAAAATAAAGTCACATAGTCATAGCAACTTGGACCGCTCTTCGTCATTTAATAATGAAAAATTTAACCTCTTTTTTATTGATTTAAAATAATCATATGCCGTTAAATCTATTAAAAAAATATCCAGAATTGCTTGAGCTAGCCCACATGACAGAGCCGCAAAGAACAACATCCTTAAAAAATATTTTTAAAAGGGATATAGAGGATTCCGAATTATATCTAAATAATAAAAGAATCAGGCCGATTAAAGGGGAGATGCCTAATGTGCCTATTTTATTCAAACATTTAACTTCTGAAAATATCCCAGAACTAGATGAAAGTACTGGTAAGATGTTTGACAAAAGGATTTTCGAAATGGATAGGTCTAGAAGGCTTCATTGGATAAAATTGCATATAAATGATGCAATAGAAGTAGGTACAGTTCAAATATTTAGCGTTGTCGAGAGAGATAAGCGAAAAAGGATGGATGTAAAACGAACATATCTCTATAACACTACCGAAAAGTATGTTGTGGTTTTGGAGCCCCATCGAAGCGGAACAGATTACTATTTATTGACAGCATATTACTTGAATAAACCAGAAGGGCAAAAAGGAATGGATAAAAGACTAAAGAAAAAATTAGAAGCTGTTTATTAAAAACGCAAGGCTCGGTACATATCTTGATGTATCGAGCCTCGAAACTCCTTCTTCCTATGATTGGTAAGATGAGCAGTGCAAATATAATGTGATTATCCTCAAACCTCCACATTTTGTGTGGATAAGTTATCCCCATTTTGTCGTATCAGGTCAAAAAAAAGTAGTAATACTAGAATGGTTTATATAACAGACGCGAATAAGTGTTTTTTAAACAATGTATTTAAAATCAATTAATTATGCATCTTTTTGAGATGCAAAAGAGAGTTTGATTTTTAATGCTTTTCGATAAAATAAAAAGAACTAAAATTGTTCCGTAGTAAAACAAGTTATTTTATCCACACGTTAAGGATTGGATAAGAATATGATGAGTTGAAAAAATTTGACAGCTGCAATCTATTCCTAAATTTCAACCAAGGCAATTTACGGTCCGTATCTTACAACCCTGACTGGTAAAATACATCAACACCATATATTATTTTTGTTTCAAATTGAAGGAATGGACACAAACGATTTGATAAGACAGGCATTTGATACAGGTGGCGGGGTTGTGTCTGGCGATGACCTTTTCGTACTTGAAGGCAACGTGAAGCTCAACGAACTCAAAATCACCCCTATTCAGGAGTTCTACACGGCGAACATTGTCCACTTTGCCACTAACAGCCTCCACGACAGCGTCATGCTAGGAATCTTCAACAGCAGGGATGCCGCAGAGGAGTACGGTATCTATATAAGGACAATGATAAAGGACGCAAACGGCAACATCATAAACTAAACATTGCTTTAGGCATGGATGCAAACGATATAATAAGGAATTCGATGAACGGTGCCAGCCAGATGGTTATGGGCAGCAACCTTTATGCACTCGAAGGCAACATACCAGAGAACCGATACAGGATTTTATCTTTGAAGGATGCATGCATAGATGCCATGATGTGTTTCCAGTACTCGATAGAATCCAACAATGTAATCTTGGGTGTGTTCAATAGTGAGGAAGCAGCAGAGTATTTCAGAACAATGGTGCAGACGCTTTACCGTGACGAGCGGGGCAACACCATTTTGTAGGTCAAGGGTGGGCTGTTTTGTCGTTAGCTAAACACTCTTTAGTAATTTTAGCATATGGACAGCAATAACCCAACTGAAGTAAAAATCCTCGAAATCAGAAGAAACGGCAAAATCAGACTTGCATATCTTACGCTATTTATTCTCTTGTTTTCATTGATACCATTTTTGGGATTCATCGCAAAATCGACAACAGGGATTATAATTAATTCAATAACTTCTGTCGCTGCAATTTTTTTTATGGCCATCGTGCTCAGAAAGGAAGTAAAAAATACTTTCACTTTTGCAATCCTATGGTTGCTTTTCTTTTATGGTTTCCCTTTTGCCTACTAAGGCATTTATAAACACAATAAAGGCAATTACGAATTTTCAAAGGAATACCTTAATGCAAAATCAAAAACCTATGACATTGATACTAGTGGGTTCAGGGGAATCATGGATACGACCATAGCAAAAGAAATACTGAATTCGGGCAGTGATAGTGCCCTCAATGTTGAAACACAGAAAGTCAAAAGCGGTGCTATTGTTGTTGTTGGAAAGTACGTGCTTAATGGCGGTTTCGTTGGGAGCAAACACCCTCAGCATCCTCACGACGGATACGATGTTATGATAGTGCACTTAGCAGATGGCAAAGAAATTGGGAAGACAGATATTGTAGATGCTGTGACAGTCAAGGATGTATTTATCAAAAACAATCAAAGAGCATACAGTCAATTGACCAGTAGGGAACATCCCGATGACCATCTGTTCATGACTGATTTTTGGATTGAATCTGTTACAGGGTTTGCATTCGGTCATATAAAAGCTGTAGGAACAGTTACTTTAGTATTAAGGCTGTTCCAGTTTTTGGTAGCCTACCTGTTGGCCACAATGGTAACTAACACGTTACGGGCCACAAACAGATTTGTACTGGACTGGAAAGATGATGCAGCCCAGTAAGATTACCTCTCACTTCTTTACTTTCTCAAACACTTAATTGACACATTGTCGGTTTTATCGGCTCTCGCCCATTTTAGCTATAGTTACCAAAAATTCTGCGACGATTATTGCCGCAACAATTACAACAATAGCCAGAAGGCGAAAGCAAACCATAGTGCCTATGTGAGGAACATCAACAATGCTTTATTGAAAAACCGTAAAATTCTGGAAGCCCTTTTGCCCGAAACCGAGAAGATGTCGAAGGCAACGCATGAAAAATTGCTACAGAGTGGTTTCGTTTTCAAGTACCATACACATACCTATAAAAACCAGAAGGAACAGACCTATTTTTTCTGCTACGATTATGGCTATTTGCCCTTGGAGAATAATTGGTACCTGATAGTAAAGAGAAAAGAATAAGCATATAATAGATTATTGTTTCTACAGGCCTTTTTAATTTTTACCTTTGGCCAATATGAGTTTATATACTACACCTGCTGCCGTTATTGTTACCTGCCATAAACTGCTGGCCCCCTATTTGGAAGAAGAAGTAAAAAGCCTGGGCTTTACAATCAAGGACCGTTTTGTAACGGGTGTACGTATTAATGCCACCATTAACGATTGCATTAAACTAAACCTGAACCTGCGTTGTGCAAGCCAGGTACTGTATAGCTTGCAGGCTTTCCAGGCAAGGGATGCAGACAGTATTTACCAGCACATGGTATCTTACCCATGGGAACATATCTTACCCAAACCTGGCTACTTTACCATTACCAGCAATGTAAACAACCCAACCATTAATAATAGCATGTTTGCCAACCTTAGGCTTAAAGATGCCATTGTGGACAGGCTACGTGAAAAAAGGGGTTCAAGACCGTCAACGGGTTCTGATCTGACCGGTACGGTAATTAACCTGTTCTGGAAAAACGAGGATGCGGAAGTTTTTATTGATACTTCGGGCGAATCCCTGGCCAAACATGGATATAGGAAGATTCCCGGCCTTGCCCCCATGCTGGAAGGCTTGGCTGCTGCAACCATTTATGCAACAAGGTGGAACAAGACCTCACCCTTTATAAACCCCATGTGTGGCTCGGGTACCTTGGCTATAGAAGCTGCACTAATGGCCACCAACAGAACGCCTGGTTTATACAGGGCCAATTATGCGTTTATGCATCTGATGGGTTACGACGATACGGTATATGAACAGGAAAAGGCATTACTGCAACAACAAATAAAAACAGTGGCCAACCTAAAAATTATTGCAACAGACCTAAGCCCCAAAGCCATTGAGAATGCGAGGAAGAATGCCATAGCAGCAGGAGTGGAAAGCATGATTGATTTTGCAGTGTGCGATTTTGCTTTGACCAATGTGCCACAGGATGCCGCAGGCATAATGATGGTAAACCCCGAATATGGCGAACGCCTTGGCGACGAAACGGAACTGGAAGAAACCTATGCCCGTATTGGCGATTTCATGAAACAGAAATGCGGGGGCTATTTTGGTTATGTATTTACAGGCAACCTTGACCTGGCAAAAAAAATAGGCCTAAAGGCCAAACGTAGAATTGAATTTTACAACAGTACCATTGATTGCAGGTTACTGGAATACGAATTATATTCCGGTAGCAAACGACAACCCAAGGAAGCAACAACCTGACACGTTGATTTTTATTGTACACCTTCAACCCAAACTAATAAACTATTTATGATCCGCTTTTTATGTTTGATTTTTTGTTCTGCTTTATGCATGACTGTGTATGGCCAAAAAGACGTTGAAAACTTTTATGTGTTTAACGAAGACTGGAGCCCCGCCAAAACTTTTGAATCGGCCTTTTATTTTATGCACCAAGTAAAAGAAAACGACAGTGTCTATACAAGCAGGTACTACACAAAAACGGGCCCGATGGTAAAATGGGAAACCTATAAAGACAAGGATATGGAGATACCCAACGGCAAGTTTGCCTATTACAATGCCAAGGGAACGGTAGATTCCATTGGCTGGGTATCAGCAGGCAGAAAGGACAGTACCTGGTTCTACAAAGATGCAAAGGGCAAAGTGGTTATAGAAGAGAAATACAGAAAGGGTAAGTTGATGGAAAAGACCGACTTTATAGCAAAGAAAAAAACCTACGCAAATGGTATAACAGAAGATTTGGAGTCCAAGGCCCCCAAGCCTAAAGACACGACTTCGGAAAAGAAAGAAAAAACATTTACTGTTGTACAGGTTCCTGCAGAATTTGAAGGGGGCATAAGCGGTTGGACTAAGTACCTGTCAACAAACTTAAAAACACCTGACCGTTTCCTGAACCTGTATAAAAATAAATCTTACAAGGGCACAGTCATTGTGCTTTTCAGTATCAATAAGCAAGGCTACCTGTCAGATATTTTTATTGAACAATCCTGCGAATGGTCTACAGATATGGAAAGCATCAGGGTATTGACAGCAAGCCCACGATGGAAGCCTGCTGTTCAGAACGGCAGCAACGTAATTTACAGGCATAAGCAAAGCCTAACTTTTCAGGTAACGGATTAACCGCTTTAAGACCAACCAACAACACATGAACCGCATTGACAGACTCTTCGGGATATTGACCCTGTTACAATCCAAGAAATATGTAACAGCAGAAAAGATTGCCGATAAGTTTGACATGAGTGTAAGGACCGTTTACCGCGACATTAAAGCCCTTTGCGAGCAAGGCATTCCCATAAGTTTTGAACAGCACAAAGGCTATTTTATTGTGCAGGGATATTTTCTTCCGCCCATTGCCTTTACGGCAGAAGAAGCCAATGCCTTTTTGTTGATGGAAGCCATTGTGCACGGCTTTGCAGACAAATCCATACAGACACATTATGCCTCTGCACTCAATAAGGTAAAAGCTGTGCTGCGTTCTTCTGAAAAAGAAAAAGTGGAGCATCTTACCAACAACATCAAACTACAGATACCCGAAAGGCTGAAACAGGATTTTGAATTCCTGTCTATTTTGCAAACAGCCATATCGGCCAAAACCATTATCATTATTGAATATAAAAACAATAAAGAAGAGGTTAGCAAAAGAGAAGTGGAACCCATAGGCCTAATATTCTATGCATTTAGCTGGCATGTTATTGCCTGGTGCCATTTAAGGAAAGATTACCGCGATTTTAAAGTGCCACGTCTTATACAAATAAAAAACACAGAGCAAGCTTTCACCCAACCAATTCATATAGAGCTTAACGACTACATGAAGCAGTTGCCTGTAAGTTATTAAGTCAACGCAGTTTCCCAAAAGCATTCCCCAACATGGTTGCATAAAATTTTGCATTGTAAAAAAGTACACTGCCATAGGGTTGTCAGTTGCTGTTTTTTTCTTTGCCCTATCATCAAAAACAAATATTTATGAAACTGATTCCTATTCTATTAAAGGAGCTGGAGCAAGAAGCGGCCATTACCAGGAAAATGCTGGCCATTGTACCAAACGACAAATACGATTGGAGGCCACATGAAAAAAGTATGAGCATTTGCCAGTTGACAACACATATTGCAGAACTACCAAGCTGGGTTGCAATGGTGCTTACCACAACAGAACTCGATTTTGCTACCATACCCTACGAGCCCGAGATTGTTGAAAACACAACGGACTTACTGGCCTTATTCGAAAAATCATACGCCGAAGGAAAAGCTGCATTGGAAAAGGCAACAGAAGAGGATTTACTGCCCATTTGGACATTAAGAAATGCTGAGCAGATTTATAGTGCCACGCCCAGACACGAATTTGTACGCACATGCTATAACCAAACAACGCATCACCGGGCACAACTGGGTGTTTTCTTAAGGTTATTGAATATTCCGATACCCGGCAGTTATGGGCCAAGTGCAGATGATCCCAAAATGTAATGAACTGGTTGACGTTTCAACTTATCGTAAACCTTACAGACACATTGCTATATAAAAAAACGGCTCACATTTTTGTGAGCCGTTTTTTACAACAACTGATTTAAAACGATACTTACTGACTATTTCAATTTACTAACAACAACTTCATCAACCAATCTTGTGCTTTGGTTTACCCTAAACACTTGCGATTCGTTTTTCTTCTTAGAAGCAAGGTCCACTTGAATATGAATATCGCTTATATCGGCTTTTTCGAACTGGAATTTCTTGGAGAACCTTTTGCCAGAAAAGCTTTCAGAGTAAAGCACGGTGCCGTCTTCATCCCTTAAAGTAACCAGTATTTCTCCGGCTGTTTCATTGTCAAATTGAATTTGAAAAACGGGCTGCTCATTTATTTTACCAATGTACTTTACTTCTATTGGTGTTTCTTTTTTGTCTTTAGTGCGGGCAATGGCCGGCGTAACCATTGTTACTAAAATTGCCAAAGCAATAAATGCTGCAAGTTTGTTCATGTTTGTTTGTACTGTTTTCATACTAATAGATTTTATGATGTTTAAAAGTTAATTCAAAATGGTTCCTACTTTTTATAGGGCATCACAATCGGCAGTGTGTATATGGCAGAAAAATCGAAAGAGAGTAACTGAACAACCTATCTTTTAAAAACTACCCCAGAATGGGTTTTAGATATACTTTGTTGTTTCTGAAATCAAAAGTACGGTGCGGTTTGTAGCGTTTCAACACAAGTTATTTGCTATTTAAACATGGTAAACGGGTATAAAAAAAAATGAAACCCTTTACTGTAAAGGGTTTCATCAAAAAAAGCTTATCATGCCCAACCGTAATTAAGGGCTTTAAAAAACAGTAGCGTTAACATTTTAGTAATCAATAAACAGCGAGGTGTGGTTTATTCCACAACTTCAAATAACCAGAACTGTGTTGTTTGATTGGTGTCAAAATTATTGTCGGCTACAAAAACCAATGAACGGTGGCCATTGGACAAACGTGGGCCAAAAGTTACGCCCTCAATATTGTCAACAAAAAGGCCAAGTGTATTAAAGTCCAGCAACAGCTTCTTGGTAATGGGCTTTTGTACCGGGTGCTGCTTAATGGAAGGGTTGTTTGAAATATCTTCCGCACTGCTTGCATCTGCAATATATACACGTATGTCCGATGGCTTCCTGCCTTTGGAATAGCCACGCTCAATTACCAGGAACTTATTATTGCCAATAGACATGATATCCGAAACACCATTTATTTTGAATGCATCGGCAGGTATGGGAGCAAAAGGCACGGCATCTATTTCATACGCATACTGTGCCACCTGCTTTTTTGTTTTGGTATCAAATTTTATGAAACGTATCCACGCTGTTGAGTCACCAAGACCAGCTTTTAAACCATCTTCATACAAAGGCTCTTCCACATTTACAAACAGGTACCGGTAGTTATCGGTAAAGTCAAGTCCTTCAAAAACACTGTTATGCCTTGGGCCCTTTTCAATTGGCTGGTAATGCATATTGGCGGGCAGTTCAAAACTGTCCTTATACACACCGTTCCTGTCCATAATAACAATAGTGGGCTGCTGTATTTCCAGTGTACCATCCTTCTTTGCATGTCGCTGCCCTTCTGTGCCATACACTAGCTCATTCTTTAATGGGTTCAAACGCATCGATTCAAGGTCGGCAGAGTGTATCCTGTCTTTCGTAATATCCGGGTACTGCTTGCCTTCTTTGTTCAATAAAAAAGTCACATTGGTAAATGACACGCTGTCAATACCTTTTTCCTTCAAATAAATTTTGGCTGTATAATACCTTGCGGGGCTAAGGGCCGATGGGTCATCGCAGATTATATAATACTCATCGTTCTTGGCATTATAGTCAATGCCCGAAAGACCACCAACAACAGTGCCTTTAAAGTTCATGTTGTGGGGTATGTTGTATTCGCCCAAAAGTTTTATGCCCTTTATCTCAACGGGCTCGGGATTGCTTGTAAGCTTTTTGTTTGTGGAGCAGGAAAAAGAAAGGATACCAACAAGTGTAACAAATACCAAGGCAAGCCGCTTTTGCATGTGTAGTTATTTGTTGTAAAGTTGAAGAAAGAAATTGAATTATTGGCTCAATAAATTTTTGTTACCAGCGGTGTGGAAGCATTCAACTTTACTGGCCCCGCTAGCTAGCGGGACACCCATCTGGGTCTGTACTTGGGCCGAACTTTTATATAGGCGTAGGACAAAAAGTTTTTAATGGAAACTCAGTCATTCAAACAATGCAACTGCTATTTCCGCACCGGCTTTAGCATTGTGTTTTATCAATGCAATATTGGCATCCAGGCTCTCGCCCTGAGTATGCTGTGCTATGTATTGCAATAAAAATGGGGTTACTTCCTTGCCTTTAATACCGGCGGTTTGTGCGGCAGCCAATGCCTGTAAAATATGCTGTTCCATTTCATGTTGCGGTACTTCGTCTGCAGCAGCAATGGGGTTGGCAACCATTACGGAGCCCTCTAGGCCCAACTGCCACTTGGTTTGCAGCATGGCTGCTATTTCTTTGGCTGTATCCAAACGCAAGGGTGTATTGAAACCGCTTTGTCTTGAGTAAAAACTAGGGAATGCATCCTGGCCAATGGTTACAACGGGTATGCCTTTGGTTTCCAGGTATTCGAGCGTTAAACCAATATCCAGTATGGACTTTACGCCGGCACTTACCACAGCAACATTTGTTTGCCCCATTTCTGTTAAGTCGGCAGATATGTCCAAGCTGTTCTCTGCCCCACGGTGCACACCGCCAATGCCACCGGTTACAAAAATCTTTATACCTGCCATGCTTGCAATACGCATGGTAGCAGCAACGGTTGTGGCCCCATATAGCTTTTGAGAAACAACATAAGGCATATCTCTTAAGCTTACTTTCCAAACATGTTCCTCTTTGCCAAATGTTTCTATTTCTTGTGTGGATAGGCCAACGCAACATTTGCCATTGATGATGGCAATGGTTGCAGGCACTGCCCCATTGTCCCTAACCACCTGCTCTACGGCCAAAGCTGTTTCCACGTTTTTTGGGTAAGGCATACCATGCGAAATAATGGTACTTTCTAACGCAACAACAGGTTTGTTTTGTTGCAATGCCGCTGCTACTTCAGGGGCTATTTGTAAAAATGGGTTCATCTTATTCTGGTTTTAGTGGCATATAAAGCTGCTACCAAACGGATGTCTTTAGTCTTCTCGGCATCCCAAAGTTTGGTCATTATTGAACGCTGGTAGGTGCCCCGATGGCTAGCGGGGCCAGTAATGCCCAGCTATGTTTGACAGCCTGTTACAAGAAACTCCTGGATGTATAGTATTTGCTTACCAATGACAACAGCTTATCCTGGTTTAAATGTGTGGCTATGGCACCGTTTACCTGTAAAATTTCTGCACTTAGTGTATGGGCAACCTTAAGGCTCTCCTCATCATCCATGCCCAGGTATTTTGCAAGCACCCAACCGCTCAGGCTTCCGTCGCCGGCACCTGTAACGTCGCGTATGTCGGTTACTTCGGGGGCAGCCAGGTCATAAGTCTGGTCTTTGGTAAACAGCATAGAGCCTTTGATGCCACGGTGCAGCCATATTTTTTCCACGCCACGACCTAATATTTCCTGTGCGTTTTCTTCAATGGTCTTTCCGCCGTTACTGCACATAGCAGGCAATTCATCTTCGTTGGGTGTAACCAGGTGCACGCCTTGCAGGTTCATTTTTGCAAACTTTTGGGCAGGCGGAACGGAAACGGGCTCTATGATAAAGGGAATATGTTTTCTGCCACAGAAATGGGCCAGCCAGGCTACGGTTTCGGTATCGATGTTTGCGTCGGCAATAATAGTAAATGCCGATGCCAAAAGGGCTTCGTGTTGTTGCAGGTGCTGTGGTGTAATACTGTCCAACGAAGTATTCGTAAGCAGAGCGGTAAACAGAGAGCGGTCGTAATTCAGAATGCCTGTGTATTTGCCCGTAAGCGAGTGGTTGGTAATGGAAGCATCCAACTGGATGTTTACGTATCCACAAATGGTTTTTAGCCAGTCGCCCTCGCCATCATTTCCAAAAACACTGATCAACTGTACGGGAACGCCCAATAGGGCAAGCTGGTGGGCAATGTTTCTTGCAACGCCACCTGCACTTCTATGCACGGTTGCATCGTTGGTAGTTGCCATGAGCATGGGGTGATGGGCACTGTACAGCTCATCTACCAAGGCGGCACCAATACATATAACAGGTTTATTCATGGCGGCAAATATAATAAGAGTGGTTGAGGGTATAAAATGAAAGCAGCCATACCAGTTTAGCACATTGTGTTTTTGTTATAAAATGGATGCTTATGTTTATGTAGTATTTTACCAAAGCATGAGAATCCTGACCCCACTACTACTGCTTTTTTGCTTTTCTGTAACTTCTGGCTTTACGCAGGAGTTCAATTTCATTAATATAAATACGGATATGGGGCTCCCCTCCAACGAGAGTTATAGGATTGCCCAGGATGCAAAAGGGTATATCTGGATTTCGACACAGGCAGGGCTGGTTAAATACAACTCAAAGGAGTTTGTTTTGTTTAATGCAGAGAAGGGAATGCCTTTTAATGATGTATATGCGTTGGATGCAGATGATAAAGGGAGGATATGGTTTGCAACAGGTAGTTGGGATGTTGGCTACATCCTGAATGATAGTGTGCATGTTTTGCCGAAGCTGGATTTTCACAATGAAAAAACTCGATTATCTGACTTTGTTTATAAACTGAAATGCAATAAGTCTACGAATACAGTATATGTTTCGGCACGTCACCAGACAATTGAGGTTTTTGAAAAAGACGGCAAGTTTCTATCAAGGGAAGTGGATCCTTTACAAAGGGATAGGGACTTAGTGCTTTTGAAGAGCGATAAGGAATATTATATAGCCAATTTTTTTAACCTTGAACGACATCGGTTAAGAAGCAAGACCCCGCCGCTTTTGCATTTGTCGGACACAGATTCCTTATCCCTTCCGCTAGAACCTGTTACTACTTTTTTTTCAGAGAGTTTTGTTGGGAGACTTAAAAACAACCAGCTAGCTTTAAGTGTTTTAAACAGTGTGGTTGTTATAACAAGTACAGGCCATGTTGTACAGTCAAAACAGTTGCCAGCCCAAATACATAGCCTATATACCGATTCAAAAAACAACCTCTGGGTTGGCTGCAAAAAAAATGGGTTATTCTTTTTTGAAAATGGCGATCTAAACACGAAGCCGCTGCATTTGTTAGACGGCTTAAGTGTTAGTAATATTATTGAGGATGCAGAACATGGTATATGGGTTACAACTCTTGAGAATGGGGTTTTTTATTGCAGCAACAATGGGGTTTCTGTTGCACAGCCATTGTTTGATATACAACATGGCATTGATTTTTGTAAAGTAGAAGATGGGAAACTTTGGTTGAATAACAACACAACAGCATTGGCTATTATTGATAAAACATCTACGATAATTACCCAGCTTCTAAATGACAGAAATATAAAGGTTACCGATGTAATTACTGCCAAAGATGGATATATAGTTACAACGGCTACAACAGCCTATTACCTCGATAAGGCGTTTAAAAATGTAAAAAAAATACAATATAATAAGAACACGTTTATGGGGGCCCAGGGTTTAATAAAGACCTTGCGGAATGAAACCATGCTGTATAATAATATTTCATTTTATACAGTAAATAGTCAATCCATAGTTAGTCCTCCAGCAGTAGAAAATTCCGTTAAAATAAAGCATGCGATTGCACTGGAAAACGATGTTATTCTGTTTGGCAATAAACAGGGCATTTATAGATCGGTAAATAAAAAACCAGCCGATAAGATAGAAACCCGGGCCGCCAAACTGGTGCATGATGTAAATAAATTATACAGAGACAGTTACAATAATATTTGGGTTGCTGCCAATAACGATACCGTATTGGTGCTGGACAAAAATTTTAACCTTAGGGTGGCCATACCGCTGGTGCAAAAAAACACCAGTTGCAGAAGTGTGCTGCAAATAGATGCAAACATTTTTTTCCTGAGTACGAATATGGGCCTGCTTCAAGTAACATTTAGCGACAGCACATTCAAAAAATATGGGGAGCAATATTTTGAAAAATCAAATGGCTTATCGTCAAGTGATATTTACAATGTTGTGCAGTTTAGGGGAAGCTATTATGTAAGTACTTCTAAGGGCCTGTGTTCATTTAAGCAACCATCAGATCTAAAGTACAGCAACAGCCCCAACACAATTATCAGCAGCATTAGTGTTAACGACAGCTTGATGCTATTGCCACATACTGCTGATTTTTCGTACAAACAAAACAGTATTTCGTTTCATGTGGATGCACTGGCCTTTAAGAAAATGGGACAACGTGGTTCATTTTATAAGTACCGCCTAGAAGGCTGGGATGATGAATTTAAAATAGCTACCGGCAGCACGGTTGACTACGATAACCTGCCACCCGGGGAATATAAATTTATAGCCAAGACCTTTTATGACGACAATGTAGAAGACACAACCCCTGCAGAATTTTCATTTACCATAAAACCTGCATTCTGGCAAACATGGTGGGGCGTTGCATCAATAGCCATAGCCATTGCCACAGCAATTGTTTTGTTTGTACAATGGAGGATCAAAAAAATAAGACTTGTTGAAAAAGAGAAAACCAAAGTAAGCCAAACCATTGCCGAATACAAGTTCACAGCACTAAAGGCACAAATGGATCCCCATTTTGTATTCAACAGCATCAATGTAATCCAGAACCTGATTCTTGAAAAGGATAAAATAGAAGCTTACAACTCGCTCAACAAGTTTTCGCATCTGATAAGAATGATATTGAACCAATCAGACTCTGCCTTTTCAACTCTGGAAGAAGAGCTGGCCCTGATAAAGTTGTATATAGAATTGAACCAACTGCGTATTGAATACCCATTTACATTCAACTCGGAAATAGCCCCCGATTTATTGACCATTGCCGTACCAAGCCTCCTCATACAGCCATTTATAGAAAATGCGTTGTGGCATGGCATACTTCCGTTCAAAGGGAAGAAAGTGGGTAGAATTAATTTGACAATCTTTTCGGAAAAAAAAGATGTAATTGCAATACGCATACAGGACAATGGCATTGGCAGGGCCGCATCAGCGGCAAGCAAACCTTTATCAACACATACTTCCAAAGGTATCGAGCTGATAAAGGAAAGATTGAAGGCATATCAATCGATGAATGATAACTGCTTGGCAGAGTTGAATATTGTTGACCTTGAAGAAAACGGGGAGCCAACAGGAACACTTGTTGAAATGAAAATAACCGTATCCGATGAATAAAACAGGCGTTGAAATTTTGATTGTTGATGACGAGGCCTCCAGTAGGGGCGTATTGAACAAACTATTACACGAAATTGTTCCGGTACCCTTTTCTATTAAGGAAGCCAAAAATGTAGACGAGGCATTGCTGGTATTAAGACAAAGTAGTGTCGACATTCTTTTTCTGGATGTGCAAATGCCCGAGCAGACCGGGCTTGATTTGTTAAGGCAACTGGACATTATCAGCTTCGAAATAATCTTTGTTACCGGGTATGACAAATATGCCGTACATGCCTTCCGCTTTAATGCGGTAGATTATTTGCTGAAACCAGTAGAAATAGAAGAACTGAAAACGGCTGTAACCAAGGCCCTGTCCAGGGTTGCCCAAAAGAAAAACAGTGCATTAAGCATTGCCCACTTACTGCCCGTTTTGGATGGTGCAGTAAATGGAAAAAAAGTGGCCGTGCATGTGGGCGAAAAAGTTGTTTTTGTTGACGTGACAAGCATTAGCCATATCATTGCAAATGACAACTATTCAGAAATAACCACCGCCGAAAAACGGAAATTCGTAACCCCTCGGGTACTGAAAGAATTTGAGCTTTACTTACAGCCCATGCCGTTTTTTATAAGGATAAGTAGGGGAGTTATTATCAATACAAACTGCATACTGTCGTACTCAAAGGATTTTCCCTGCATCGTGGAACTTAAAACAGGATCCAGTTTTGAAATAAGCAGGAGAAAGAAAGCCGAAGTGTTAAAACAGCTACCCATACTATAACAGGATTGTGCTAAAAACCGAGTAAATGGTAACGGTTTTTACAGGTAAGTAAAGGTACTTTGTACTGCATTTTCGTGCTACTAATAGCGTTGAAAACAGCAAGCATTTGTATTAGTTTAAGAGTACTTTCCGTGGGGGTTATGTACTTTGAAAACGGTCCTGATGGACCGTTTTTATTTTATCCCCCATTCTCAATTACATAAATGCCCCTTGTTACTGCGTACGTAATGATGCCAGCAATGCTTTTGGCCCCAATTTTATCCATGATACGTACCCTATGCCCTTCAACAGTACGTTTACTGATACCGAACCGATGACCAATTTCCTTACTGGACAGTTCCTGGCATATTAATCGCATAATTTCCTTTTCCCTTTCGCTTAGCTGAATGGCGGCAACGGGTTTATAAATAGAAGGCTGGTTGCGTGAAACCAACCGGGTAAGCCTGTCCGAAATCTCCTTGCAGAAATAGGGTTTGCCTCTTTCTATGGTTTCAATGGCTGCCACCAGTTCCTCCCTTGTGGCATTTTTCAAAAGATAACCAATGGCCCCTGCATCCAGCATATCGACCACTAGGCTTTCCTGTCCAAACATGGACAACACCAATATGCGTACACCGGGAACATCCCTACATAATTGAATGGTTGCTTCAATGCCATCTGTTTCCGGCATCATAATGTCGGTAATAACAACATCCGGTTGCAGCTCCTTTACAATAGCAATTAGCTCTGTACCATTTTTTGCATCGCCCAGTATTTTAATATGCTTCACCGGCTGAAGAACGGCTTTCAGGCCTTCCCTAAAAATGCAATGGTCATCGGCCAAAACAATACTAATGGTTTTCTGTAACATGGTTTAACGGTATTAGGGTTTCAACACCTTGCTCCTAAAACGGTTTGTATATGTAACCCGGTAGTATTGGGTTACAGTTAAGCTCCATGTACGCAAACGCAGGCAGGCAAGCATAACCTATTGAAATGGATAAGTCCGTTAGCTATAGCGTATATAAAATGTTCATTAGTCAGTCAATACCTTACAACCTAACAGAAGTTAATATTATGCGAACCCACAAACAGCAGTACATAGTTGATCACAATACCGGTTTTAGTATCCTAAGTTCATTTTTTGATAAAAACAAGTACGGGGTATTTACACGCAGTACTTACACCCGCTCCTGTGGCTAGGAACAGCATGTTAAGTATAGTGGTAGGTGGTTAACAGGAATAAGTAAATATAAAAAACTAAATTATAATATGTTGCCATTGCTTAAGACACCTGCCAAAGTTTGCCCATTACAGGCAGCAAGCAAAACTGGCCAACGCAGTTGCTACTAACAAAAGCATTATAAATAAAAACAATGTAAATAATGGGAGTGTATAACAGAACAAATAAAACGTATGCCCCACAAAAGCAATTAGCTTTTTGCCCCCTTTTTAAGTGTATTCAATTCGTCTTCCAGTTTTCGGTAACTCTCCAACTGATGCATGTAAAGCCGCCAATAAAAATCCCGCTGCTTCACTGCCTCTTCTAATGTTTGCGGCGTAACCAAATAGGTTGGGTCCTCTTCCAAAACCAATTGCTGCTTTGGCTCACCCAAATCGGCAGAAAAATCATAGTTAATGGCCTTTCCATACTTTTTCAATATGAGTAGCGACAAGTTGGGCTGACGGGTATGGTAATAGTAGGTATTACGTGAAGAATAGTGCATCTTTTGCATAAGGGTGTCTATGCCAATGCCCGACTCCTTTACAGCAGTCTTTAGAATTTCACCTTTATGCACAGAATTTTTGATAAAATTTAATTTCTGTAAAGAAAAGCACAGAAACGTACATAAATGAGCACTAAAATAGAACTATTTTCTAAATTTATAGTTCATATTTGTACTATATTGTACAATTTCATACATTTGACTTTATAATCATAAATCGCGATTCTTCAATTAAAATTACTTGAAGCATTCGCTTAGAGTCTTGTAACTGAAACCTAGGAAATTTCAAAACGAACGCAGGATGATGAGTGAAATGCCCATGCACAGCGTGGGCGCTCACTTATTGCGTTCAGGCTACCTAGGGCCCCAGTTGCGGTAAGTTGAGACCCACGTTTATTTTATGGCTTGGCAACTTACATAAGACACATACCATTTAATAACCCATTAACTGGAAGTGCATGCAAGCCAGGTACCCAAAAGGAATAAGCAAACAACAGTTTCACCTGCTGTTGTACCAGCTTGTGCTGCACCATATACGCATTAATAAACAAAAGTACTCCAATAGTTCATTAACCCACGAAAGCCAACCTATTACATCCACAACCGTAGCCCCCTTTGCCCACCTTTATGGTAGGGTATCGGGGGCGAAAGTTGCTTGCCGGCCGTGTTGCAGCTTCACGGGCATTCAATGCCACCTATCCACGGCTTTTACTTCCCCCAACGTTACCGACATGGGCTCCATCCTCTTCCCCAAAAAGCCAAAGAACCCCATATAAACACCATGCAACTGTAACAATAAAGATGGTTTCATAACTGCTACAAATAAACACAGTAGCAAAGGGCACCCCATGCCCAAACATATCTTTTAAAACTCCATCTTATTTAATACAGCCATTTACGGCCAATAAGTTTTTACATTAAAACGAACTGCAAATGAATACGAAAATTTGCTTGCTGCTATTGCTATGCCCTATACATAGCATGACACAAAGCATAAACAAACAGTTAAGCATTGGCGATACGCTACCGCCAATACAATGGAACCAGACCTTGCACACACCGCAGCCATTAACATTGGCAAGCCTAAAAGGGCAATGGGTTATACTTGATTTTTGGGCAACCTGGTGCAGTGCCTGTACCGGAAGCCTTAACCTAATAGACAGCTTGCAACTACGGTTTAAAGAAAACCTCCGGTTTGTACTGGTAAACCCGAAAGAGTCTGGCGACGATAGCATACGCATACAACGCTTCTGGAACAAACGCAACAAACTGCTACCCAACCCCAGTAACCTCACCATCACATGGGGCGATACAATTGCCTACAACTATTTCAGGTTCCATGTTTTTCCACGCTATATATGGATAGATCCACAAGGGATTGTAAGGGCCATCACCGGCAAACAGGAACTTACCCCAACCAATATAGAAGCCATACTAAATGGCACGATACCCAATTGGCCCATAAAGCAAGATCCGCCCCCAAACCCAATCATTAACCAAAACAAAACGCAACAACATGAAAAAAATATTGACCATACTACTGGTACTATGTAGTTGCATGCAACTGCGTGCACAGTTTATAATACGTGGCATAGTTACAGCAGCTAGCGGGCACACGCCATTAAATGGTGCCACCATAAGCTGTATGCAAAACAATACCATGAGCAATAGCAATGGAGCTTTCAAACTTACCGTACCAACAGCACAAGGCAAACTAACCATAAGCTTTGTTGGCTACGAAACCAAACAGGTAATGTATGATGTAAAGAAAGACAGTTTCATGAACATTGTACTACTGGCTACAACCAACAGCCTAGAAACTGTAACCGTAAATACAGGCTACCAGAAACAGCCCAAAGAAAGGGCCATCGGCAGCTTTACCCAATTAGACAATCAACTGCTCAACCAACAATTCAGCGTGGGCATTATTGCAAGGCTGGAAGCAATAGGCAATGGTGTATCCCTGGGCAGAAAAACAACAGGCGGCAATGGCCAATTGCATATAAGGGGCCTATCAACCATTAACGGCCCGCAACAGCCGTTGATAGTGCTGGACAATTTTGCTTACGAAGGCGATGTAAACAACATAAACCCGAACGACATCGAAAGCGTGACCCTGCTAAAAGATGCAGCAGCAGCCAGTATTTGGGGTACAAAAGCCGGCAACGGCGTAATTGTAATAACCACAAAAAAGAGCAGCTTAAACCAACCCCTAAAAGTGGAGCTGAGCATGGGAATGAAAATAACCAACCGGCAAAACCTCTGGTACCAACCCACTATGAGCAGTACCGATGTATTGGAAATGGAACAGTTCCTCTTTAGTAAAGGCTACAAGTTTAGCGATACCAACCTTAGTAGCAGGCCACCCTTTTCACCCATGTACGAGCTGCTGTTCAGGCAACGTAGGGGGCAGATAACAGACGCACAGGCAGCAAACCAAATAGAGCAATGGAAACAGGTAGATATACGCAACGAGGCCGACAGATACTTTTACCGCAAAGCCATTAACAGGCAATATGCCATAAACCTGCATGGCGGTGGAAGCACCGCTGCCTGGCTATTTACCGCAGGCTGGGACGATAATATCAATGAGCTATATGCCACTTACAAAAGATTGAACCTACGGTTGGAAAATACTTATCGTCTAACTAAAAAATTACAGCTAACAACAGGGCTATATTACACAGATGCCAATACTGTTAGTGGCCGAACGGCGATAAGCGAACTGCGTACTGTAAGAGGTACCCTTTGGCCCTATACCAGCCTGGCCGATGCCAACGGGAATGCCCTACCAGTTTATAAGGACTTTAGGCAAACCTATCTGGATACAGCTGGTGCAGGCAAGTTGCTGGACTGGAAATATTACCCACTAACAGATTACCAACACAACATAACCAAAGTAAATACAACAGATATATTGGCCAACTTCAACGCACAATACCAATTGCTGCCCATGCTGCGTGTGGAACTGAAATACCAATATGAAAAACAGTCCACCAACAACAATACAGTAAGGGATAAAGACAGCTATTATACCAGGGATTATACCAACAGGTTCACCCAAATAAATTGGTCCACAGGTGCCGTAACCAACCGGGTGCCGCTGGGCAGCATTGTAGATAATACAACTACCGAACTGGCAGCACAAAAGCTACGCTATCAACTGAACCTGGCCCATACATGGGGCAGCCACGAGTTAACAGCCATTGCTGGTGGCGAGGTTGCCGAAACCCGAACCAATAGCAACACTTACCGCCTATATGGGTTTAACAGCGATGTACTGGCAACCAGTAAGGTGGATTTTGCCAATACCTATCCGCAATACGTTGGCGGCAGTGCAAGCTATATAGACCAACGGTTGAATTTTACCCAAACAGTGTACAGGCTTGCCAGCTTTTTTGCCAATGCGGCCTACACATACAAAACAAAGTACACCCTATACGCCAGTGCCAGACGTGATGCAGGCAACACATTTGGTATAAATACCAACGATAGGTGGACACCATTGGCATCTGCAGGTATTGGCTGGAACCTGTACAAAGAAAAATTCTACACCATTAAATGGCTGCCCTATATAAAGCTACGTGCCAGTTATGGTGTAAGCGGAAACATGGACCCATCCTTAACAGCAATGACTACGATTAGCTACAATGGAATAAACCCCTATACAGGTACGCCTTACGCCAGTACCGACCGTTTTTACAACCCCGAGCTACGTTGGGAGAAACAACGGCAATTGAATATTGGCATTGATTTTAAAACAGCCAATAACCGTATTGCTGCAACGGTGGAATGGTACCAGAAAAAAGGTACCGATCTCTATGGCCCTGCTTTGCTGGACTATACGGCAGGGCTGGCAGTATCAACCATTACAAAAAACGTGGCATCCATGAAAGGCACCGGTATGGATATAGAATTGAATAGCCTAAACATAAACCGCAGCTTTAAATGGAATACACAACTTATAATAAACCTGTATCAGGACGAAATAACCAGCTACTACAACAGAAATACCACAGGCAGCAGTTTTGTGGGCGATGGTGCAGCTATAACCGGCCTTGTTGGCAAACCTGTAAATGCCGTATTCAGCTACCGTTGGGCAGGTCTTGACCCCGCTACCGGAAACCCGCAAGGTTATGTAAACGGGCTTGTAAGTAAAGACTATGCCACCATAATTGGTAGTGGCACCAGCATTACCGACCTTGTTTACAATGGCCTCGCACTGCCACGTGCATTCGGCTCTATTGGCAACACGTTTAGTTATAAGAATATAGCACTAACAGTACGGTTTACATATAAGCTCGGCTACTATTTCACCAGAACATCCATCAACTACAATACAGCTTTTACGGGTGCGGCAGCACATGCAGATTACAGTTTACGTTGGCAAAAACCCGGCGACGAAGCCTTTACCAATGTGCCATCGCTTATTTATCCATTGGTAACAGCAAGGGAAACTTTTTATACAGGATCGGAAATATTGGTAGAAAAAGGCGACCACTTAAGGCTGCAATACATAACCCTGAATTATACATTGTACAAACGGCAACTGAAACAACTGCCTTTCAACAATGTGCAACTGTTTGTAAACGCCAACGACCTGGGCATTGTTTGGCGGGCCAACCAACAGCACCTCGATCCCGATTACTTCAGCTTCTCCATACCACCCGCTAAAAACTTTGCAATAGGCCTGCGTGCTGGTTTTTGATACTGCCTGCACAATTGCAATTATTTCAATACAAACATTTCAACAATAAACACATGAACAATACTTGTAAACTATGTATCGCGTTAGTAGCAATAATGCTATGCAATACATCCTGCAAAAAATACCTGGATGAAAAATCCAATGCTGCCCTTGCCATACCAACAGCACTTACAGATTTGCAGGCATTGCTGGATAACTACGACAGGTTCAGCCGAACAGGCGATGGTTCCTCTGCCGAAATGAGTGCAGACAATTACTATGTAACCACAACAGACTGGAACACCTTGCCCGAAGAATACAGAAGGTTATATACATGGGAAAAAGACAATATACTGCCACCATACCCCAACAACTGGTCGGGCTATTACAACCAGGTGTACATTGCCAACACCGTATTGGACCTGCTGCCTACAATGCAACGAAACAGCAGCAATGCCAACAAGTGGGACCACATTTATAGCCAGGCCCATTTTTGGCGGGCCAAAGCCCTGCAACAACTTGTCTTTGGCTGGTGCCTGGCCTATGATGAAACAACGGCCAATAAAGACCTCGGGCTACCCTTACGTACCGATGCAGATTTTAATAAAACATCTATACGCTCATCTGTTGCGGAAACCTATCAGCTAATAGTACAGGACCTGGCGGCAAGCATCAATGGGCTACCTGTAACAGATGTAACACCTATGCGGCCAACAAAACCTGCTGCATACGGGTTGCTGGCACGTACTTATTTAGCCATGCGTAAATACGATTTGGCAGGCAAATATGCTGATAGCTGTCTGCAACTCAAAAACAGCCTGCTCGATTACAACAGTCTTGTGCCCACCGCCACATATCCACTGCCTGCATTTAATACGGGCAATATTGAAATACTGTTGGAGTGCAGGTCGCTAAACCCGCCCTTGCTAGACTATAGCATGTCTAAAACAGATTCATTACTATATGCAAGCTACGCAACCAACGACTTAAGAAAGTCCTTGTTTTTCTTGAACAACAATAACGGTACCTATGGCTTTAAAGGAAGCTACGAAGGTTCGGGCTCGCAGTTTACGGGCATAGCGGTTGACGAAGTATGGCTGATGCGGGCCGAATGCCAGGCCCGAACAGGCAATATACCCGCTGCCATGAGCGACCTGAACAGCCTGATGGTAAAGCGTTGGAAAAACGGCTCGTTTATACCAATTACCGCAGCCAATGCAACTGAGGCTCTCGACAAAATATTAATGGAGCGAAGAAAGGAACTATTATACCGCAACTGGCGTTGGATGGACATAAAAAGACTGAATAAAGAAGGGGCCAATATTGTGCTGAAACGCATCATCAACAACCAAACTTACACGCTGATGCCTAACGATAACAAATATGCATTGCCCATACCCGAACAGGTAATTGCTTTAAGTGGCATGCCACAAAACCCGAGATGATAATTACTGCATTGTGGCAAAACAAAAGAGCCTACCTGCAACTCCATGTTGCAGGTAGGCTCTTTTCAATTTACTAATCCCTCCTTGCTTTTACCTTATCGCTAAGGCTTGCTTCTGTTTGGGAAGAGAGGCTGGCAAAGAATGTTGCTTCGTCCATATCCGTTTCTATGAAACAGATTTTACCAACAACAGCTTCGCAGCCAAGGCTTGGCTCTGTATCGCCAAGGTACAGCCAATTGTCCGCATCTTGAATTTGGGTATTGCTATTGTCTGTACCCAGGTAACGGAAATAATAATGGGTCAATACCTTTTGCTTGGTTGTTTTTACGGGTACCGTAAAAGCACTGGCAACCGCAAATGCTATTACCAATAAAGCAGCAGCAATTTTGAATTTTTTCATAATGCTTATCGTTTTAAATAAAGAATAATGCCTACTTCTTTATACGGGTTTCGGCTTTGCCCCGTTTGTTGGCCAACAATGAGTTATTAAAAAAATGTATGTATTTTGATAACAATTTAAAAAACCCGAAACTTATGTACGCTAACGTACAAAGCATATACAGCCAACAATAAGGTGTATATACGGGGCAATTGCACTTGCTACACCTATGTGTTTTATATACTGCTTTTGTTTAAAAAAGGGAAGGTTATTAAAGGTCCTACGCTTGAGAAAAATAGGCAACCTGCTGCATGACCCGTTGATAAAATGAGGCACTTTCTTTAATCAATTACAACAAATTCATCGGGCGTAGAAGCCGCATTACTATTAGGTACATCTACTCATAAAAACAGGAGTTTGTACTCTTTCTAATCCTATTCAGGAAAGATAGTTTTGTTCTGTTGATGGATGAAACGCGAACTACAAGCGGAGTTGTTTTAAAAAAAGCCGGTTTGTTTAATTCCATCACATACGTACAGAACCCGTCCTTGCCCTAATTGCCGTATTAAGATTGCATCACGCATTTATTTCTATTTAATAACAATCAAAACAGACAAGTATGTCAACACCCAAAGATGTGACAGTAACACCAGAGAGCCCTCTCTACATTACTGATTCGAACAATCAATTCGGGACCGTAACGGTGAAGCCCGGAGGACAGATCTTTATTGAAACGACAGCAAAAATTTCAATTGCTGCACTGGTAAAAGATGCTTCTACAGCAAGGAAAGCCCTAGCTGCAGCACCAACTACTGGTGACATTAACGTTCTTGGTAAGCCGGGCTTATCGGGAACCAATGGCGTTGGAGGCCCTAACGGTGCAAACGGCGTTAATGGCCAAAATGCAAGCTGTAACTGGGCTTCTGGTTGCAACGATGGCTCTTCTGGTACAAGCGGTGCTACTGGTGGTAACGGTGGCGATGCAAGCAAAGGCGGACAAGGTGGCGATTCCCCAACCACAACCATGCATATCGGAAAAGTTTCCGGCGTGTTCAGTGTTGTAGGAAGTGGTGGTAACGGTGGCGAAGGTGGCAATGGCGGTAATGGTGGTAGCGGTGGCAACGGTGGTAGCGGTGGCAATGGTAGCAGCTCAGGTGCCTACTCCCGCAATGGTTACAATGGTGGCAACGGTGCCGCTGGCGGTAACGGTGGCAAGGGTGCAGACGGTGGTAGCGGTGGTAACGGTAACTCCATCAACATTACTTATGGAAGTCTGGAATCCGGTAGCCAACTGGTTGCACACCCCATTTCAAGCTCTCCAGGCGGTGGCGGTACTGGCGGTGTAGGTGGTGTAGGCGGTGCTGGTGGCAATGGCGGCTCTCCAGGCGGTTCTAATGGAACTCCAGGCAATGCAGGAACCAACGGAACTTCTGGCAACACGGGCAGCAACTACGGTCAGGCCCCTCAGATAAACATACAACCAGGAAACTAATCCTTGAAAGTATCAACCAAAGAACCACAGCCAGTATAGATGCTGCTGTGGTTCTTTTAGGTTACAGACAACCCAATAAATTATCTAATTTTTTATAGAAAACAATATGGCTACCAGTGTAAGAATTGGGCAAAAAGTACATCGGCTTATTGCACTTGCAGAAGAGCTTACAGGTAACATTGAGCCACTAACAGGTTACTGCTACCAATTGCTGGATACGGAACCCTCTTCCTCCGTTTTTGTAAACGGGGCATCATGCCTCAATAATGATAGTGTGCCACTTCAATTATGTGTAACGGCTTCGCCCAAAGAGGCTTCGTTGCGTATCATTGGCGACCCCGGAGCATTCCATCAAGATACCGAACAAAGGTTCCATTCTTCTATGGATACCCTTTACCGTTTAATAGAACAGACCGGATCGGGCAGCCTGAAAACGGCTGCAGAAAAAACAATACATGCGTTGATTCCGCAAGAGGCCGAAGAACGTATGGGCTACAAACAGGGCTTTGTATGGATTGGAACAAAACCCAATCAACCGGGCATTGCATTTTACCTGGAAATGGCACCCCTGGGCCACAACAAAAGTTGGCAGGCTGTTGAGCACTGGCTGCAAAGCATATTGCCTTTTGCAGATGAGGCATTGGCTACCATGAAGCACATTAGCCAATACTGTACGGTTGCCAGTGCCGGACTTGAAGGCAGCAGCCCAGAAAATACCAGGGCCAAAATATATTTCCGTTTTAACAAGCACACCAGCCTGGACAATCTTGACATGGCTATTTTTTCATCAGACGAGATGAAGGAATTCATTGCCCTTGCAAAGGGCGATTTTGAAGTGGACCTTCAGGGAACCGTGATGAGCATTGGCTTTCACCTTTCGAGCGGAAAGCTCGCCGATGCAAAAATCGATTTGTGTGGTCACTGCATAAGGCATAGCCAACAAACATGGCGTGCCGTTATTGACCAGATTACCAACCGCTTTTCGCTTGCAGCAATTGATACGGCTGCCATACTGGATAGTGGCGAATATGAAGTGGCCTTTATTGGCTTTGGACTTACCGAAGACAACAAACCAAGACTGAACCTATATATTAAATACAATATACAAAAAGGACATCCCGAATCCGATGAAATAACAAGTGCCTTAAGGGATGCAATAGGCTACCTGGCATCTGTACAGCATACAAACGGCAGTTGGAGCGACTACCATTTGCCAGTGGGCGAATCCGACCAATGGGTTACGGCTTATGCCGCCCACTCGCTGGCCCTGTATGGAAAGAAAACAAACAACAAACCCGCTATTGATGCTGCAATGCAGGCCGCCAACTGGCTTGCAGAACAAAGAAGCTATCATGCCGGCTGGGGCTATAATGGAATGACAGGCCCCGACGCAGATTCAACCGCCATGGCCATAGCATTGTTTGACGAACTTGGGATACGTGTTGCAGATGCCGACCGCTCCTTTCTGCGTGAGCATTGGCAGCAAGGCAACTGCATTGCCACCTACAGTGGCGGGCCAGGTGCATGGGGCGAAGGCCATTGGGATGTTACGCCTTGGAGCTATCATGGTATGCGGCAAGAAGACCGGGAAGTATTTTACGACCAGTTTGTGTCTGCACTGGAAAACCATCGCATGGATAATGGTTACTGGCGTACCTATTGGTGGAAGAACCCTTATTACAGCACATTTGTAACATTGGAGATACTGGACATACTTGGCATACCCGAACCAGAACATACAACTACACAGTTAGCTGGTTCCATACAGATTGACAACCCTTTTGACCTTGGTTGCTGTGTAGGTATCGAGTGCATACGCAATCCTTCGGACAATAGGATTGGCAGTTATATACGCTCGTTGCTTAACTGGCAATTCTACAATGGCCAATGGAGCGGTGCTCCCAACTTAAGGGTAACGGACAATACCTGTTATACCCCGTGGGATAAGCCTTCCGGCAGTTACTACGAAGACAAAAAATCCATCATTACCACTGCTACCATCATACGTGTGCTTTCAAAAGTGATCCCATCAAAAGGTGCACAACAAGGCGAGATGAACTACCACTGGATATAACATAACCATTCAAAAAAAAGAAAACATGCCCAGAGCCATATTTACAGACCCCTCATACAACCAATCATTCCTGCAGAACGGGTACCTGGTACTCGACCTGCTTTCCAAAGAAGATATTGCCGCCATGAAGGCCGTTTTTGCATCGGTAGAAGCACAGCATCAATATGACTATGTAGCTTCTGTGGTGCTGCACGATTTGGCCATGCGTGAATCCATACATTATGGCCTGGAACCCATATTCAAAAAAAGCATACTGCCGGTACTGGATGCCTACAAATTTGTACTGGGCAGTTTTGTTTCAAAAAAAGCCGCATCAGAAAACGGCAAATTTCCCTTGCATCAGGACCCCACATTTGTGGAAGAAGAAGAATACGCAGCATTGAGCATCTGGTGCCCACTGGTTGATGTGGACAGGCACAACGGCTGCTTGGGCATACTGCCCGGAAGCCATCTTTTAAACAATACATTCCGCACGGCCAGCATGCTTCCTTATCCCGAACTGGTAGACGTTATAGAATCGGGCTACATGGAATATATACCCATGCAGGCTGGTCAGGTAATGTTCATGAACACAAGAATGGTGCACGGTTCCCCACCCAACTTAAGCAACAACACACGCCCCGTTGCAGCTGGCGTAGCCATTCCGGCAGAACAGCCACTTATCTGTTGTTATGTGGATGAAACCGAGAGCACAGGCATGACACAAGTGTTTAACGTAGCCAACGATTTCTATTTGAGGCATATCATGCGGTCGCGGCCAACAGAAGGACAGGCATACAAAACGGTAAAAAGACAGATAGAGCCCCTTACAAAAGAAAAAATTGAAGGGCTTGCCAACATGCACTACTAACTGGCCCCACAACAATCAATTAACCAAGCTTCCCAATACCAAAAGCCAACTTTATGAGCAATAATTCAAAAAACAGTACCGCCGCTGCAGATGTGCCGGCCCTCCACTCGTTTGAGTTTGATAAAAACGCAATTGGCAATATCAAAAGCAGTGTAAACAAATTCCGTGGCTGCGTATCGTTGCCGCTGGACTTCATGACCCTTCCCGGGCTTGAAGGGCTTGACGTAAAACTTTCTGCCCTTTACTCAAGCAATATTAAAAACAGCCTGAACACCTGGAACCTGGATGCAGCTACGGGCATACTTGGGCTGGGCTGGCAAATGCCCTTGGAAATGATTGCTGCAAACAAGGCAGGCAGTGCATCGGCAAGCTCTGATAGTTATTACCTAGTTTCGGGCGGCAGTGCCAACCCCATGGTAAAAACCGGTGAAACCAGCGATGGCAAATGGATATTCCAACTGCGTAACTACGAGTTCTGGAGCATACAATACGACCCGCAAAAAAAACAGTGGACAATCGTTAAAGAAAATGGCTTTATCTACACTTATGGTGCAGGTACAGATACCAGCTCCAATGCCACGCAATGGGGCATTAGTTGGGGCAACTGGATGGGCTCTAGCAACCAGGGATCAACGCAGGTGCAGCTACCGGTTGCCTGGAACCTTGCTTCGGTTGTTACGCCTATGGGCAGTAGCGTGCAGTACCAATACGAAAATGTAAACCAGCAACTCATCTCCTCTACACTTGCCTACACACAGGCTTCGTACCTGAAAAAAGTAATTGACAGTTATGGCCGCACCATTACTTTCAACTACGGCAACAAGTTCGGCATCCTCAATCCCGGAACGGGCCCGGATGGCAAACCCATTATTGAATACCAGCCACAGCATACACAGATAACACCACCATCGCCCAATGCATACCAGGACCGTTACGAAACCTATTTCTTAGATTCCATTGACATACAAGATCCGGATGGAATAAACCTGTCCGGCATAAAATTCACCTACGATTTTTTAAACAATGCAGCCACATCGGATAGCAACTACTCGCTGATGTACAAACGTTGTCTAAAGTCCATATTTCAATATGCACCCAATGGCGAAACCTTGCCTGCAATGAATTTTGATTATGAGCCTACCAATGGAACCAGCCCCAACCCAGGGGCATTGATTGCAGTAACTTATCCTGAAGGTGGCAGGGCAACGTTTCAATACAAGAAGCAAACCATCTCATCGCCTAGCTCATCCAGAAAAAGTGATGTGAGAAACCCGCTGCCAGGCAGCATACCAAGGGTTTGGTTTGGCTCTGACTATGTAGTATTTACATATTTGGCCAGTAACCAGATACAACTTAAAGTGCAGTCATGGAACGGGCAATGGGTAAACCAAGACATACCCATTAACAAAACAGCAGTAGCTGACAGTCTTTCCGTTGCCACTGCAGACAACTTCTTTGCGGTGTCGTTCCGCAACCAGTCAACCAACAGCGATGAACTATATCTTTTCCGCAACGACAACAGGGGCCAGGACCTGCAATTTGGCAAATGGCAGCTCTACAACAACCAGCCTTTTATCTTAACGCTTACCAGCCAATCAAAAAGCAAATCGGTATTTGTTGCCGGCGACAGTTTTGTAATGGCCTACAATAAAGACTATACAACAACGCGGGTACAGGGCTTTTCCTACACATGGCAAGATGGTAGATGGAACACATCGCCACCATTGGTGCCACCATCTTCCGACTGCCAGGTTGCGGCCATAACTGCCATGCAGAATTTCTACATCGTATCATGCTACCTTCAAAGCTCACGCCAGTTAAAGAACTATGTCTACTACCGGCTTGCCGAAGGAACATGGAAAGCAGGCAGCAACTGGAGCCTAAGCAATATTGATGTTGTGGTAGACTCGCAATCGGGCACCCCTTATCTTTCCATAAGTCCCATGCCTACATCCATGGCACTTACATTTGTTACCAAATCAACAAACACGGTTATCAGCTATAGTTTAAGGTTGTATAACTGGGATGAGAATTTCTTTATAGCCAATGGCTCATCGCCTGCCGCTGTCGATTTATCGTCGCCTATTGTAAACAACCAATCGCTGTATGAAATATTTCAGACATTGATTGTTGGTTCCACGGTAAACAATAACCTTGCCCTGCTACGCAATGCGGGGGGCAACCAGCAAATGGGATCTGTATGGAAACAGGCTTCCTTTCAAGCACCAGGTTCGTCTGCAATTAACCTGGCAACGGGCGATGACTGTGTATTCCTCTCACCTGCTTCGGGCTCATCCAACAACCAGTTTGCTACCTTCAATCCCAACTATGGTACATGGACAACAGCCAATGGACAGCTTGGCACAAACCCAAGCATTGCGGGCAGGTACATGACTATTGGTAAAAATATTTATTACCAAGATACAAACGGGGCATGGCAAAACCTGCAGACACAGTTGAACAACTGTAACTACCTGCAAAGCATACAGAACAGGGCCCCAAAATACATTGCATACCAAGATACCAATAGCAACAATGCATCCTCTTACGTAGTTGCTTTAAAAAACGGAACTGCACAGCTTCCGCAACAATTGAATGGCGTAAAGGTTTATGTGGAAGGCAGCAAAGCAGGTACCCAACTGGCTGCCGGAAGGTTCCTGATAACCTACCCTTCTTCTGCCACATCGTTTGACGTTGCTACTTCCATGAGCTTATGGAACCTGGATGAAGTAAACTTTGACCAGTATGTAATAGACACGCCAGTTGCCTATATCGTTATTCAGGACGACTATACACCCGAAAACAGTTATGTGCAATCTTTCTTCTACAGCAATTCTGCCGAGTCGCAAATTGTTTTCAATGGCTTAATGGGTGTGGCACAATACCCATTGGTAACGGTTGTGCCGGGCATAAAAGAAATGACGATAGACCCAACATCCACACCGGAAGGAAGCAGCCAGTTTTACTACTCCAACGGGCTTGCACAACAAAGTACCCTTTACCCATCGGGTGGTATTCAGAACTACCAGAACATATTGAACGGGATACTGTTGGGGCAAAAAGATTATGATAATGGTGGAAAACTGATATCGTCGCAACTGGACTACTGGACGGTGTACACACAGGATGCAACTTTCAAGAACCTGTTTGGTGGTTATGCAAAATGCGAAAAAACCTTAGCCACAACCAATGGCATTGTACAATGGTCAAAAGCCAGCTACGACAGAGGTACGGGCATGATGCTATGGCAGGAAAAATCGTACTACGATGCCGAGGAAAAAAACAAGAACAACAGGACCGAATACCTATATGCATTCCAGGTGCCCGAATATGCAGCGGCTTTTAACAAGCTACACATCTTCTCGGCCGTGGCCATGACAACGCAAAGTGTGGCCATGACCGATGGAAGCTCCAGGAACTACATACAAAGCGAAGCCACTACCTACCGCAACTGGGCCAATACACAATCGGTTACCATCAACCTGATAGATGGTGCCAATAGGATTGCGGCTTACGAAACCTATAACTGGACAACACCTGGTAGCAATGCCCCACAATTCCCATCATCGGGCAACGCACCGTGGCAGTTAAAAACACGCATTGTTTCAAGAACTGACAAACACTACCTTATTGCCGAACAGGTAGATGTGACTGGCCTAGTGTCTTCTTTTATCTACGATAAAAACCAGTACTTCCTAATTGCAAAATTCCCCAACGCAAGTATTGCAGGTGATGAAGCAAGCTACTATGGTTTTGAAAGCTACGAAACAGACCAGGGCTGGAAGCTGGCGGCAGGAGGCTCTATTATACCCAACAACAGTAACATGGCAATTGATGCACATACAGGTACCAATAGCCTGAGCATTGCTGCAGCATCTACTGGTATACAAAGAACATTCAGTCCCAAACGCAACCAACAGCAATACATGTTTTCTGCCTGGGTAAAAAAACCACAGGGCTTTAACAATGCCAATGGCAACGCATCCTGGAAAATAGCGGTAACGGGTAGCGGCACCATTATACTCAATTTTCCCGATGCCATCGGCCAATGGGTGTATATATCACAGCTAATAGCACTACCCAATACAGGCAATATACAGGTTGCTATTTCCTGCGAAAACCAGAACACTGCACTCAATGTACTGGCTGATAATTTACGGTTCACGCCGTTGGCCTGCCCATTAGAAGCAAGCAATTACAATACACACCTGTTTCAGCCCAATGCCATTCTTGGGGCCAATGGCGAAACAAGCCGCAATGTATTCAACAGCTTCCAGCAAGCAGTGCTTACTACCAATGCTGCCGATAGGATAGCTACCATACAAAGCTCTTATTTGTCACGCAGCGGCAACCAAGGCAGCTTCTCAATCATAGATCCTAACAGTACGCTTACGGTTAAAGGGGCCAATGGTGGAAGCCTTACGGCATTTACACACGGCAACGAGTGGCAATCAACCTGGCAGCCACAGGCCTCTGTATGGAATGTGCAAGGCACCTTACTTACACAAACTGCCAGCAATCAGGCAGGTTGGTTGGCGTACGCAGATACCACATTATCCAACAACTACAGCCTAGATGTACAGCTTAGCATACTGGAAACAATTACCCGGCCCCTAGGCATACAGCTTGGCACTGCACTTACCATTCAATGGAACCCGCAAACAGCAAGCTGGCAATTGCTAGACGCAAGCAATAACAATGTGCTGCCAGCAGTAGATGTAAGGGCATTTCAACTGCCCTTGGCTACTTATCAAAGCCAGTTGACTGCGGGAACAATATCCAACGAGCTATGCCAGGCTTTTGCAGCAGCAGGCTACCTGCTCTCGCCACAAGCCAAACTAACTGCAGGTCCTGTAGCCAACAGCTGGTCCATTACAAATGCAGGCAACAACTGCATCTATGCACTAAAGGCAGATGGAGCAAACCTTGCCATTTATACCATGAACACCAGGTGGACGTTGCTGGTAGGTACCAATAGCTTTTCTTTTTGGGCCAATGGCAAACAGGTTTTCAGTTATACTGCACCTGCACAAATTGCAGCCCTGCCCAAACTTTTCTTTGGCAACAAAGTGGCCATCGCACAAATTGCCACAGCCATCAACCCAATTGCAGACATTGCTTTTGATGATTCGAGGGGGCTTACTATACAGGCACAGCAATATGCAGTTACGCAGATGATTACATCGCAATCCATTGGCGACAATATGGGCAGGATGGCCGTTAAAACCAAACCCGCCTACATCACTGCCACACAAAACAGGCTGTTTGCTTACTGTGCCGGTTTTGCCAGTATGAACTGGACAACAGGCTCCATGACCGGGCTGGTTAGTGATGCATACCCTGCGGACAATGGATACCCTTTTGCACGGCAAACATTTGAAACTTCGCCACAGTCGAGGGTATTGCAGGAGAGCATTCCGGGCGACCTCTTCAGGGTCAATGGCGGAAAATGTACCAGCTATGCTTATACATCCGTAACAGGAAAATCGGGCGACCCGGTGTTTTCAAAGAAAACCACTACAAATGCCAATGGCAATGTGTTCTATGAAGTAAGCACATTACTTGAACAAGTTATTCAGCATGTGTCCGTTTCCGGAACAGAAATAAGGAATGAAACTTATTTTGATGATGCAGGCAACCCGGTTACCATTAAGAACCCCAACTATTTTAATATACCTGCAAACTCCAATGCGAATGATTGGGTAACGGGGCAAACCTTTGATTATGCCAATAGGGTAACCACACTTGTACAGGGGACCAAAACGCTGTCAAAATTCATATACGACAAGGCGGGCAATGTGCGTTTCTCGCAGGATGCACAAGGTGCCGTAGCAGGAACGTTCAACTATACCAAATACGACCTGCTGTCCAGGCCCATCGAATCCGGTTATTATACGGGTACCTGGAATGACCAGCAATTACAGGGCTATGCCGATAGCAACCCATTGTGGCCAACGGACACCCCAACATGGAGGCTGAAAAACCAATACGATCAGGGCAAGGATGCTGCCAACGCTATTGGGCGTATTGCCGCAATGCAAGCCAATAACGGCAATACGGGAACAGCCGATGTAACAGAAAACCTGAGCTACGACCTATTGGGCAATACAATAATGGATACAGTGAATGTGCCAGGCTTTGACAGCGACCCCAAAGTTGTTGCCTATGAATACAACGATGCAGGAACTATAACAAGGATCTCTTATCCATTCAACGCCTATGCGTACGATGTTTTTTATGAAATAAACGCATTGAACCAGATTGTAAAAATTACCGATAAAGAATCGGCCCATATGTTTGGACCCAATGGGGAAAGCACTATTGGTACATTCAGCTACGATGCATCGGGCAACCCATTAGAGAATAACCTCATACTCCAAAACAGCCAGGCGGTAAAACAGTCATATAACTACAGCCCATCCAACTGGCTCAACAGCATCAATAATGTAAACAGCGGCGGCACCAGCCTTTTACAAGAAAAGCTGACCTATACCGAAGGCGGTTATTCAGGAGCCGGTTATTTTGATGGTACCATTGCTTCTGCCAGCCTGCAGGTAAGTGGTGCAAGTGCTGCAGACCAGTCGCAATATGCCTACGATGCCATGGGGCAAATACTGCACGACCATAACCCATTGAACGGTCCCAATTCTGCACCATTCAATTATGATGCAAATGGAAATATCCTTGCACTGCCCAATGATGCAGCTTCCTTCAATTACCAATATGCTGCGGGTACCCAACAGGTGAGTTCTGTTTCAGAAACCTCCAACTCAAAACAAATAGCCAGCTTTTCTTATGATAGCAACGGAAATGTGAAACAGCTAATATCTTCCGACTCGGCCATCACCAAAGCATACAACTTAGGCATTACTTACTCACCAGCCAATATGTTGCCCACCAATGTGGTTGATTCGAACACCAACGGTGCAACGCTTAGCCTTGCTTATGGTTGCCGTAACGAACGTGTACTGAAAACAGTTACTGGCGGTACCGCAACAGCCGGAAAAAAATTGTACATAAGGGGCACCAATGCCATGCCTTTGCAGGAACTGTTTATGGCGGCAGGGAGCCTGGATTCGCAAGTTGTCAATTACGTTTATGGACCAGGGGGGCTTATAGCCATCAAACGGTTTTACAACAATAACCTGGCTCTATTCCATGTGCTTAAAGACCACCTGGGTTCAACAACGGGGCTCATGGACTTGCAGGGCCAAATTGTTGCATCTTATCAATACACAGCTTTTGGTGCACTGTCCATTGTATCCGAACCATCGGCAGACTTTATGAGTTACCTGTTTACCGGCCAGGAGTATGATGCAGAAATTGGATTGTATAATTACAAGGCAAGGTTCTACTATGCAGCCATAGGAAGGTTCATTGCCATTGACCCTGCCCGCCAGTACTTTAGTCCATACCTGTACGCATCCAACAATCCGGTACTGTACATAGACCCAAGTGGCATGTTCTCCATCAAAAGTTTCTTTAGTGCCCTTGCAGGTATTGTGATAGGTGCTGTAGAAATATTGATAGGTGTGGTGATAGATGTTGTAGCAGCAGCCGTGGCCGTCTTTACAGGCGGTTTGGGCACGGGAGCCACTATAGCAATAGGTGCATTATCGGGTCTTTTCTATGGTGCAGGCATCAGTTCAATAACCTATTCTGTATTCCATTTTGACGATTTCAGTTGGAGGGATTATGGCATTGATATGGGTATTGGAGCCCTTACCGGAATAGCTTCCGGCGGCTTTGGGGCAGCGGTTGGCATTGCAGCAAAATCGGCACAGGTAGCATTTACCGAAGTGGCAGCATCTGCAAGGGTTGCAAGCACGGCCATGCAAAATGTTGGTAGAACGGCAGCCGCAACTGCAGCAAGGGCCGGGGCATGGGTAGCAGAAACCGGAAGCTCCCTTGCAGGCCTGGCAACCAACGGGCCAGTAACCGCAGGCTGGCAAGGTTTGGTAAAAGGCATTGGTGTTGGCGTGGTAAAAAGCGAAGTGATCAGCAACTCCATAAACATTGCCAAGAACCTTGCCAACGGCAACGATTGGGACAAAGGCATGGGCCAGGTAATTTTCAGTGCCGCACTCAGTGGTTCAATTGGTGGCTTACAAGTATCCAACAGGATACGTTATGGAACACAATAGCATTTATGCGTAACGTTGTATATAGCCTGGCAGCTTCTTGAAACAATCAAGAAGTTGCCAGGTTTTTTGAACCCGAACAGTTAAAAACTCACTTATCTTACAAAGCAATATGCCTACAGAATATTTTTTCCCGAAAGCCTTTTATTATGAAGATGGAATTGTTACGGAAGAAGAAAACAACCAACTTATTGAAGCTGCCAACCAGCTAGTAAACGAGTTTCCCGAATCCACAAGAAGCAACCTGTACACTACTTATGGGTCGTTGCCAAGTGTTCTCGAAAGAAAGGAGTTCAGCACATTAAAAAATGCCCTTGTGTCGCATGTCAATACTTTTCTACAGGTATTGGAAACAGGCCATGGCAATAAGTATTCAATCACGGATTCGTGGGTAAGCATTTCATCACCGGGAAACTTTGAGCGTATGCATACGCACGATGGTGCATATATAAGCGGTGTGTACTATATCAACACTTTGCCCAATTGCGGCAATCTGTATTTTGAAGAGCTTTCCGACAACTTATGGGCATCTGCCAGAACCAGGCAGGAACATTATAACACTGTAAGTTATGCACCTGCCGAAAGGCGTGTGGTATTATTCAACAGTAAAGTGCCACATTATGTTGGGCAGAACCAGTCATCAGGAAAAAGGATTGCCCTAAGTTTCAATATTGCTATTGTATAACAACGGGTACTGGCTTCAATACGGTTTCTGTAAGCTCACCAATAAGTAGGCGAGAATGGAATTTTCAAAACCGTTTGCCAATTCATGCATGCCCATTGCACTTCTAAGATGGTTGCAGAACCCTTTTACGGAAAGTGCTGTGATATCCTCACAAAGCGTTACCTGAAAACCGGCATCAATAAATAGTTGCTGATAAGCTTCAACATCTGTTACAAGATTTGCTGATGGTACGGACCATTTGCCAACCCAATCCGTATTATGGAAAAGGATATCCGTAAAAACCAATTGGCCACCTGGGCGTAATATGCGGTATGCTTCATGAATGAAATCCTTTCTGGTGTTAAAATGGAATACAGCTTCAATACTGATTATCAAATCAAAATGGCCAGATGGAAACTGCATATCGGTAGCATCCATAACAAGGAAGTCAATGCCATTGTGATGCTCCTTCGCATATTGTACCTGATTGCTGGAGATATTGATCCCTGTTACGCTGGCACCAGGAAAACTTTCTGCAATAACAGATGAGGTTTTGCCAAGTCCACAAGCCACATCCAATATGCTTTTGGGGTGCAACTGCTTATCCACTTGCTCTATATGCCTGCTTACCATTTCATGGCAGGCGGCCCCCAATGTTGATGGGGCCTTGCCCCAATCGCCTACATTGTAAAAACCAGAACCATTGTACATGTCCTGCATTTGGGGTGACAATATCATGTTGTCGTACATCTCAACAAACCCTTCCGTTGGTTGCATATTAATTTCCATGGTTCCAGTTTATTTTTAATGGTACGGAAGAAGGCCCTCTTTGCACAAGGTAATTACCCCAGTTTACGCCTTCTTGCACTGTTGTGTAACTACCAACATGCTTCAGGAAGCAATGCAGGCCAACGCCGCCCTGTATCTGTGCAAGTCTTGCCCCCACACAACGGAAGGGGCCAGTGCCGAACCCAAGATGCAATGGCTTTCTTGAAAGGATCAACGCATCGGGGTCATGAAATTTTGCAGGGTCCCTGTTGGCTGCACCTACATTGATAAGCAACTGGCTGCCTGCTGTTATCAGTTTGCCATGTAACGGAATGTCTTCCTTGGCAACAAGCATAATGGTTTGCAAAGAAGAATCGTACCGGATAAACTCATCCACGCTTTCAATGGCAAGCGAAAGGCTGTTCCGTATCTGTGCCTGCTCGTTCAACCTATGTTGCAAGGCCAGTATTGCATTGCCCATAAAATTCATCATATTTAAATGGCCAGCATAAAACAACAGTACCACCAACGAAACAATAAAGGGTTCATTGGTTTCATCCAACGGACAAACAGCCAATATAGAGCTGCAAAGGTCGCTGGCAGGTTGCTGCTGCTTTAAACGCACAAGCTTTTGCATGGCTTCAAGAAAAAGCAGCCCTTCATCATTCATAGGCATAGCTTCTGTGGAAACAAAACGCAGGTAGCTTCCTTTCATGCCAGCAACAATATGACTAAGGCCATCAATATCTTCCTCTGCTACACCCATAACACGGCAAATGGCTCCGAATGTAAAAGGATGTGCATAGTGCTGCATGAAATCTATTTCGTTAGATGCTTTAAGCCCGTTCAGTATATCATTGGCCTGGCTTTGCATATGCTGGGCATCTATATTATTGCTCCTGCCCGCTAATTGATGCATGATCTGTTTACGGAAAGCAGGTTCGCTACCCGGTGCCAATGCATGGAGTGTTTTGGCAATCTCCCTTTCCATGGGGTTCATCTGCTGAAAAGCATTATTGTCCTGCCCCCAATGCGAACAGCGTTTATCGCCTAGTAACATAGCTGCGTCGTCATACCTTGTAACCATCCACGCATTTTCAGAAACCTGGTAAACAGGTGCATTGCTTCTAAGCCAATGATAGTAAGGATAAGGATCTGCAACTGAGTATTCTATGCGGTTTGTGTGGGTTAGCATGGCTGTTTTAATTGCTATAAATATAAACCGGAATCTCCGCTTTTAGGGCAAGAAACTGGCTGTATTTAAAAAGAAATTGAAGCATACAAAAAAGATACATGGATAGAGTATGTTGACCTGGAATAATGACCATTTCAAAAGTATTGACGTAAGGATAGACGGTAACCTCTGGAACATCATCATCTGTTGAATAACCTACCAGTAAGCACGCCGAAATTCAGCCTTGTTATCTCCGCCTACTTTTAAGCTGTTGCAACACTGTTGTCATTTTTCTTCTATGAGTAGTTGCATAAACCGTTTACTTTTGTAGCAATGAAATTGTTCACTTCTATAATGGCGTTTTGGATGTTGCTCCTGTCGGTGTTTCCTTGTAAGGACAAGGTGGAATATCCTGCTCAAGAAAGAACAACGATTTCATCTGCTAAAGAGCATCAGCGGTACAGCGACGAAACAGAACATTGTACACCTTTCTGTACTTGTTCATGCTGTGCCATAACCGCTTCTACACAAAACGTTCCCAATTACGGCATCTACAAAAAGGTTTTCCAGAAAGCAGTTTATCCAGCCTACCTGGCCCCTGCCTGTGCCGAACTGTCCTATTCCATTTGGCAACCGCCGCAGTTATCCTAATGCATTCCTATTGGTGTTTTGCTGAGCCATGCTGGTTCGGCCATTGAAGTTATTTGCAAGCTTCAAAGATTGTTTCATTGAACAAAAAACCAGGACGTATCCTGCCTTATTGCTACTTAAAGCCGTATTGATTTTTTTGGCCTGCCCACTATTGGTGGCAGCCATCATCACCTGTGCCGCACATTGGTACGGGTTCCTAACAAAATAACAAACTATCATGTTGAACAAAATCATCCAGTTCAGTATAAAGAACAAGGTCGCAGTGGCCATTGGCACCGTGATCCTTATCATCTGGGGCATTTGGAGTGCCTCAAAATTACCCATTGATGCATTGCCCGATATTACGGACAACCAGGTGCAGGTAATTACCCGTGCACCAACACTTGCTGCTCAAGAAGTGGAACAGTTCGTTACTTATCCCATAGAAAAAGTGATGGCCAATTTGCCCGACCTGGTGGAAATGCGTTCCTTTTCAAGGTTTGGGCTCAGCGTAATAACCATTGTCTTCAAAGACAATGTGAATATTTATTTCGCACGTCAGTTGATCAGCGAAAAGTTGAAACTGGCAGAAAAAGATATACCCGAAAGTATGGGTAGGCCCGAACAGGCTCCAGTTACAACAGGTCTTGGCGAAATCTACCAATACGTCATCCACCCAAAGAAAGGCAGTGAGACCAAGTATTCCGCAATGGACCTACGCACCATGCAGGACTGGATTGTAAGCCGCCAGCTATATGGTATAGAAGGCGTTGCCGAGGTAACTGGCTTTGGCGGTATAACGAAGCAGTACGAAGTGAGTATTAATCCAGACAGGCTGAAGGCCATGAACGTTACCATACCCGAGATATTCACTGCACTCCAACGCAACAACGAAAATACAGGCGGTGCATACATCGACAGGAAACCCAACGCCTATTTCATTAGAGGCATTGGCCTTGTAAAGTCCTTCAGTGATATTGAGAACATTGTTATCAAGAACACATCGCATGGATTACCTGTATTGGTAAAGGACGTAGCAAAAGTGCAGTTCGGTTCACCGCCAAGATATGGTGCCATGACCTATAACGGAGAGAAGGAAGTGGTTGGCGGTCTTGTGCTGATGTTGAAGGGAGCCAACAGCAACGAGGTGGTGAAACGGGTAAAAGAAAGAATGACTAGCATACAGAAATCCTTGCCAGAAGATATAGTGGTAGAGGCTTTCCTTGATAGGTCGGAGTTGGTGGGCAGGGCCATTTCCACAGTGGAAAAGAACCTAGTTGAAGGGGCATTGATTGTTGTGTTCGTGCTGTTACTCTTTCTGGGAAACCTCAGGGCGGGATTGATAGTGGCTTCTGCCATTCCCCTTTCATTGCTGTTTGCCCTTGGCATGATGAACCTCTTCGGTGTAAGTGCCAACCTTATGAGCCTTGGAGCAATTGATTTTGGCCTTATCGTGGACGGTGCAGTGATCATTGTGGAAGCGACCATGCACCACCTTGCCCTTCGAAAGAAAATGAACAAGCTTACCCAGCAAGAAATGGATGGTGAAGTATTCGAGTCTGCTGCCAAGATCAGGAACAGTGCAGCATTTGGAGAAATCATCATACTCATTGTTTACATCCCCATACTTACACTCATAGGCGTTGAAGGTAAAATGTTCCGGCCGATGGCACAGACAGTGAGTTTCGCTATCCTTGGTGCACTGTTGCTCTCTGTTACCTACATACCCATGATGTGTGCCCTCTTCCTTTCCAAAAAACCTGTTCATAAAAAGAACTTATCCGACAGGATGGTTGCTTTTCTGCAACGCATATACATGCCTGTATTGCAAAAAGCCATAAGGATAAAATACTGGATTGTGGGAACGGCAGTTGCAGCATTCATCGGCAGCATCATTGTTTTTTCCAATATTGGCGGCGAGTTCATCCCTACACTGGAAGAAGGCGACTATGCCATTGAGTTTGTTCTGCCACAGGGCACTTCATTGGGACAAACCACCGAAACCGTGATGCAGGCACAGCAGCTTTTGAAGCAGTTTCCGGAAGTGAAGATGGTGGTTGGTAAAACAGGTGCGGCAGATGTGGCAACGGACCCCATGCCAATGAATGCAACTGACCTGATCGTAATACTGAAAGACAAGAAGGAATGGAAAACCGAGGATGGCTTTTATGAACTGGCAGAAAAGATGAAGGGAAAACTGGAAACAATACCAGGTGTGGTGGCAGAACCGAACCAGCCCATACAGATGCGTTTCAATGAGCTCATGACAGGCATACGCCAAGATGTTGCCATCAAAGTATTTGGTGAGAACCTGGATACCCTTGCATCCATTGCCCCTAGGATTGCAAAGGCAATTGGTGAAATACAAGGAGTGAGCGAACCAATGGTGGAAAAAACATCAGGGCTTCCACAGATTACCGTTGAATATGATAGGGCAAGGATTGCAGGTTATGGACTGAACGTGGAAGACATTAATGATGTGATTACTACGGCTTTTGCTGGAAAGGTGGCAGGCGTTGTTTTCGAGAACGAAAGAAAGTTTGAACTGGTAGTAAGGCTCGATAGTGCCAATAGGGTTTCCCTGAACAATGTGGCCGACCTCTTCATACCAGCCGGAAACGGCGTACAGATTCCATTGTCACAAGTAGCCACTGTTGCCTTTAAAGAAGGGCCTGTACAGATAAGCCGTGAAGATGGCAAACGAAGAATCGTTATCGGTTTCAACGTAAGGGGCAGGGATGTTGAAAGTGTGGTGAAAGATATACAGCAGAAACTTTCATCGCCCAAGTATAAACTGCCAACAGGTTATTATACAACCTATGGCGGCACTTTCGAGAACCTGCAGCAGGCATCTGCAAGGCTGAAAGTGGCAGTGCCCATTGCCCTAGGCCTCATATTCCTACTGCTGTACATGACCTTTGGCTCAGTAAAAGAAGCAACGCTTATATACACTGCAATTCCCATGAGTGCCATTGGGGGCGTATTTGCTTTGGTGCTACGTGGCATGCCCTTCAGCATTTCTGCTGGGGTGGGCTTTATTGCATTATTTGGCGTTGCGGTACTGAACGGCATTGTACTAATCAGCACGTTCAACCAGTTGAAGAAAGATGGTGTAACAGACATTGTGCAAAGGGTATTGCAGGGCACTAAAGAACGTTTACGCCCGGTACTGATGACGGCAATGGTTGCTTCATTGGGCTTTATACCTATGGCACTTTCTTCTGGTGCAGGAGCGGAAGTACAGAAGCCCCTGGCAACAGTGGTAATTGGTGGGCTTGCTACTGCAACACTGCTTACATTGTTTGTACTCCCATTGCTCTATATCATTTTTTCTTCCAAAACAAAAACCAAGATGAAACCCATAGCTATTGCAACAGGCATCTGTCTACTGCTCTCAACAAACATGCTGAATGCACAGCAAGCCGGTAAAAGGCTCAGCATTGACGAAGCCCTGAACGGTAGCAGGGGCAACCTACAGTACCAAGTGAATACGGCACAGGCAAGCAGGGCAAGGGCACAGGTTTCAACAGTTGGTGCACTGCCCAAAACAGGTGTGTTTGCAGAGAATGAGGACTTGCGTCCAAGCGACGGCAAGGGCATACTCAAAATTGGTGTTTCGCAGTCCGTTGCATGGCCGGGTCTGTACAAGGCACAAAGGAATTTCTATAGCGAGCAGGCAAAATACTTTGATGCCAACAAGGCCGTGCTGGATGCTTCATTGAAACGGAATGTAAGGACTGCCTACTATGAGCTTTGGTATCTACAGGACAAACAGTTACTCTTCCTTAAGCTGGACAGTATCTACAGAACACTCAGTGATGCGGCTAGATTGAAAGTGAAGACAGGTGATAGTCCTGGCCTTGACAGCATTGCTGCCAATGTAAAGCTGAAAGAACTGCAGGCATTGCTGCAACAAACAAACAGCGACATGCAGGTACAGCAACAGTTGCTAATGCAGTTACTCAACAGTAACGAAAGCATGCTGCCAGTATCCCAGCCATTGACAAAGATTCCCATGCCTTTTGCTTTGGCCGATAGCTTGCATCCTGTGCTGATGCTTCAGCAGCAGAATATTGCCATTGCCAATGCCGCAGTGGGTGTTGCCAAAAATGAAAACAGGCCAGAGTTTTCCGGTAGGTTCTTTACGCAAAAGCTTTATGGCCTCAGTGACCCATTCACAGGTTTTTCCGTTATGGCTGCCTTTCCGTTGTTTGGTAGCAGTGCTTACAAGGGCAAGGTAAAAACGGCACAAGCAGAGGTTGCAGTGCAGCAGCGGCAACTGGAATACGATGGCCAGTTGCTTGGCATGCAGCAACAACAGGCACGTCAGCAAATAGAACGCAACAGGAACATGCTGGCTTTCTATGAAACAACAGGATTGAAACAGGCAGCAGAAATCATCAAGGCTTCTTCTCTGGCATACCGTGCGGGGCAGATAAGTTTTGCAGAGCTGTCGCAATTTCTTGCACAGGCAGTTGACATACAGCGTAACTATCTCGACAGCCTCAACGCTTATAATCAGTCTGTCATCCAGTACAACTATTTCATCAACCAATAATAAAAGAACAATAATGAAAAGGTCAATAATTATAGCCATGGCAATTGCGGTACTTGCGGTCAATGCAGGATGCAAGGGCAAGGAAAAGAAAGACGCGAAAACAGAAGAAGTTCCGCATTCGGAAGAACACGAAAACACCAACATGGTAATGCTGTCCGAAGAACAGTTGAAAAGTATCAATATTGCAATTGGTTCCATTGAGGACAAACAGTTAACAGCTTCCCTGAAAGCAAATGGCATATTGCAAGTGCCCAACCAAAACAAGGCAAGCATCAGTCCAGTGTACAGTGGCGTGATCAAATCCATATTGGTGCAGCCGGGCAACCCCGTAAGGAAAGGGCAGGTGATTGCTACCATAAGCAACCCTGATTTCATCAGGGCACAGAGTACCTATCTTGAAGTTTCGGCTAAGATTGGATTGGCCGAACTTGAACTGAAAAGGCAGCAGGAGCTGAATGCTGGCAATGCTGGCTCTCTGAAGAACCTACAGGCTGCCGAAACAGAACTAAGGACATTGCGTACCAGCAAGTCAACACTTGAACAGCAATTGCATCTCATGGGCATCAACCCCAATAGCATCTCTAATGGCAAGCTGGTTTCCGTGCTATCCGTAACAAGCCCCATTAATGGTGTGGTGAGTAATGTTTTGGTGAAAATGGGAAGCTATGTGGACCTGACTACTTCCGTTGCCGAAATAGTGGACAACAGCCAGTTGCATCTTGATCTCTTTGTATATGAGAAGGACCTTCCTAAAGTAAAAAACAACCAGTTGATACATTTCACTTTAACCAATAACCCAGGCAAGGAATATGATGCATTGGTTTACTCCTTGGGCTCATCCTTTGAAGGTGAAAGCAAGGCTGTGTCTGTGCATGCGAAAGTGCAGGGCGACAAAACTGGATTAATTGATGGCATGAATATTACGGCAGCCATCAGCCTTAACAAAGTAACCGTACCCGCAGTGCCATCGGATGCCATTGTGACCTATGCCGGTCAGGACTATATCTTCATACAAACAGAAAAAAAGCCAGAAGAAAACAAAAATAAACAAGATGTAAAGCAAGGGAAAGACGCACATGAAGAAAAAGGAACATGGTTTGAAAGGGTGCCTGTAGCAAAGGGCACAACGGATGTTGGCTATACTGAAATCACCTTATTAAAAGAAGTGTCAAAAGATGCAAAAGTGGTAGTGAAAGGTGCATTCTTTGTGTTGGCCAAGATGACCAACGCAGGCGGACATGACGATTAACCACAACTAAAAAACACAAGATGGAAAAGACAAAAATAAACCTTGACATACTGTTGCCAGGCATACAGGATGAAAGGGACAATTGCATCGAACGCATCATAAAGGAAATGGAAAGTAAAAGGGGCATTGAGAAGGCCCACATTGTGCCAAGCAATAACGCCAATGCTGCACAGCTCTGTTTCCACTATGACCCTGCTGCAACCTCCGTGAGCGAAGTGGAAAGGATGGCAAAAGCTGCTGGTGCCGAACTAACAGAAAAATATGGGCACATAGTGCTGGAAGTGTCGGGCATCCGCCATGCAAGGCATGCCAGGAACATTGAATCGGACCTTGACAAACTGAAGGGCATACAGCATGTATCGGTATCTGCCAATGGTTTTATACAGCTTGAGTACCTGAAGAAGGAAATATCCAATGAAGGAATAATCAAGTATATCAATGAAAAAGGATTGCAGGTAAAACAGCCTGTACAACAGGAAGAAAAGGAACATGTGCATGAAGGGCATGACCATAGTAAGCATACAGAAGGAGAAGGCCATGAGGGCCACAACCATGGCGGAATCTTTGGAGAGAAGACCGAACTGTTCTTTGCCATCATCTGTGGTGCGCTGCTGGGTATAGGTTATGGGCTTTCTTTCGTGGAAGGCCTTTCCAAATATGTGACTATAGGTGTGCTGGTTGCTTCGTATTTTTTTGGTGGCTATTATACCGCAAAGGAAGCAGTGGAAAGTATTGCCAAAGGCATGTTCGAGATTGACTTCCTAATGCTGGTTGCTGCTGTTGGAGCAGCAGCTTTGGGCCAATGGGCAGAAGGAGCACTCCTTCTTTTTCTATTTAGCCTTGGACATTCATTGGAACACTATGCCATGGAGAAGGCAAGGAAATCCATTGCTGCACTAACGGAACTTGCACCCAAGACCGCCCTGTTGAAAACGGCATCGGGCATTGCCGAAACGGACATTGCCAACTTGAAACTCGGTGATGTGATTGTGATAAAACCAAACTCCAAAATTGCTGCTGATGGCATAGTGGTGAATGGCAACGGTAGCGTGAACCAGGCACCCATTACAGGCGAAAGTATCCCGGTTGACAAGCAGGCATTCGGTAACAATGATGTGGATGTTTCCACAGCGGAAAAGATGGATGCCAAGTACAGGGTGTTTGCTGGCTCCATCAATGGTAGTGGCACTTTGGAAGTAAAGGTATCCAAGCTGTCAACGGATTCAACCATTGCAAGGCTGGTGAAACTGGTAAACGAGGCACAGACACAGAAATCCCCAACGCAGAATTTCACTGACAAGCTGGAAAAGTTCTATGTGCCTTCCGTATTGATACTGGTGGTGCTGTTACTGTTTGCATTCCTCGTTATCGACGAAACCTTCAGTGCCAGCTTCTACAGGGCCATGGCAGTGTTGGTAGCAGCAAGTCCATGTGCCTTGGCCATTTCAACGCCAAGTGCAGTGTTAAGTGGTGTGGCAAGGGCTGCGAAAGGAGGCGTATTGATAAAGGGCGGCAAACCCTTGGAGGAACTGGGAAGCCTTACTGCTATTGCATTCGACAAGACAGGCACTTTGACACAGGGCAAACCGCAGTTGACCGGTGCATATCCATTGACTGGTGCAACAGAGGAAGAACTCCTGCAGGTGGCAATAGCAGTGGAACAGCTAAGCGACCATCCATTGGCAGCAGCAATCGTGAAAGGGGCAAAGGAAAAACTGGGAAAGGATGTTGCCGCGGCCACCAATGTACAGGCCATTCAGGGAAGGGGCATCAAGGCAAGCTACAATGGAAAGGATGTGCATGTGGGGAACAAGGAACTCTTCATGGAAAAAACAGGAAGCTTGCCAGAAGAAATAAAGAAGCAGATGGAGGAACTGGAAGGCAAGGGCAACACGGCCATGTTGGTACAGGAAGGTGAAAGGTATTTGGGTATCATCACATTGATGGACACACCGAGGGAAGAAGCAAAGCAAGCACTTGAACAGTTGACCAAATTGGGCATCAAGAAAATGGTGATGCTGACTGGTGACAACCAGAAAGTAGCGGAAGCGGTGGCCAAACAGATTGGCATCACTGATGCTTGGGGAAACCTTATGCCTGAACAGAAAGTAGCAGCAATAGAAAAGTTGAGGAAAGAGGAAAAGGAAGTAGCGATGGTCGGCGATGGAGTGAACGATGCACCTGCCATGGCAAAGAGCACAGTCGGCATTGCAATGGGTGCGGCAGGTTCTGATGTTGCACTTGAAACTGCTGACATAGCTTTGATGGCCGACAAACTGGATAACCTTCCATTCGCCATTGGACTCAGTAGGAAAGCAAAAGGTATTATCAAACAGAACCTGTTCCTGAGCCTTGGGATGGTAGTGGTACTGATACCATTGACCATATTTGGCATTGCGGACATCGGCCCAGCAGTGATTGGACATGAAGGTTCAACACTTGTGGTTGTGTTTAATGCACTGAGGCTATTGGTATATAAGAAGCAATAGTGTGTTAGTAACGAAAATATCAAGGACAAATAAAGAAGTGCCGGTACGCCTAAAAGTTCTAATCGGTTACAGAATCATAAGTGCAATACGCAGACAATGCTAATGGCAACTTCTTAGCACTACTGAAATATTTCTTGGCCAAGTTATAAAAACGAAAAAGCCTCAGAAAAACGTTACTATGTTTTTCTGAGGCTTTAAATTGCTGTAGGGGAAGGGATCGAACCTT
>DDFK01000003.1 GCA_002337145.1 Chitinophagaceae bacterium UBA1930
GAGCATCTTTAAGTATAGCTTTAAAAGTATACAAAGGCGAGGTTCCTATATCTCCGTAAACAATGCCTACCGAAATAAGGAACCCAGCCAGTGAAAGCTTTTTGATATTTAATGATTCAGCTTTAATAACCAATACTATTTTATGATGTTAAAAACTGATCGCAAGTGAAGTAGATATCGCCAGGTTATCCCGGACGAATTTGCCGTTTTGATCTGCGAAAAGTTTATCTTTATTATTCAGATTTCTTACTTCAATTCGCCACATTGCATTGTCACTTATGCTGTAATCAAAATTGGCAGAATAACCCCAAGTCTTGAAACCATTAGGCGAACCGGTTGCTATCAGTACACCTTTTTCATCGTTATAGTATTCTCCTCTTAAAGCAATACTTGATTTAGACGTAGGAGTATACCGTATGATGACTACCGGCGTATACCAGCTATTCATTGAGGAAGATCCTTTTGCTTTTTGCTCAAACCCAATATCAAACCCGGCAGTTGCTGAAAACTTACGACCCAGTTGAAATATCCCGTAAAAATCGTGGAAGTACCGCATCTGCTTTACACTATCCGGTTTATCGTTACCAACGAAAGTGCTGCTGTTTAGTGTAATTGCCTTAGATGGCTTAAAAGTGATCTGCGTGCCAAATGCAGGAGTCGTGTTTCTATCGATGCGTTGAATGCGTTGCCACCCGTTTAGAACCAATGCACTGAGGTACCATTTTTCGTTAGGTAATGTGAATCCTACTTTGACGCCTGTTTCGAAATAAGGCGAGTTTTCAGCAGATAGGCTCCTGGTTAACGTTGGGCAATCTTTACCTAATGCACTTTCCCAACCAATATGAGAAGGAAGAATACCGGCATCTAACCAGAGATTGCTTTTAGAAGAGAGCTTAACACCAATGTTCGCCTCATAAATATTCTTGAGTACACCCGGTTCAACTGCATAGTTGGCATTCATGTAAGTACCAGTCGCGAGTGACAGGTTAGCCCTAAGCTTTTCTGTGGTATACCCGGCCTTTATAAAACCCAGATTGAGGTTTATTTCATTGGCTCTGTTATGGCTGTAAATAAAAGAGGGCTTTGAATTGTTTAAGGGTTTATTGAACTCATATGAATAATAGGTTTCCAAATATCCACTTATGGATATAGGACTTTGTTTTACTTCTTGGGCTGTTGCATTTATACCTGTTAAAAGAATAGCACCTAATACTACTTTTTTCATTTTTTTTATTTTAAGTTATCCAGAGCAATATTTAATTTAAGAACATTGATTTTTTCAGGACCCAGCAAACCTGCCAGCGGCTTTTCCGTGTTTTTTTCTACCAGTTCGGTGATTTTTTCTTCACTGACATTGCGGGCAACTGCAATCCTTTTGATTTGGATCTTTGCTGACTTTGGTGAGATATTAGGATCCAGGCCGCTACCTGAAGCCGTAACCATCTCAGCGGGTATTTCACTTCTTTTTACGGAAGGATTATGCACAAGGAAGGAATCAATCCGTTCCGCTACAATTTTCAGATAGTCTGGATTCGAAGGCCCTTTGTTAGACCCGCCAGATCCGGCAGCGTTATAATCTACTGCCGATGGACGTCCCCAGAAATATTTATCTTCTGTAAATTTTTGCCCAACGTTGGCGTAGCCTACTACTTTCCCGTTTACTTGCAATTTTTCTCCATTGCCTTTACCTGGAGCCATTTTACTGATACCGGCAATCAGCAAAGGATAAATAGCAGAACACAGGATGATCATTACCAGTGTCAGTTTTAAAGAAGGCAGAATATATTTTTTCATTTTTTTTTTAATTTTGTTTTACATGAATAATCCAAGAATCATATCAATCAATTTGATACCCAGGAACGGAATGACTACACCACCTAAACCATAGATCAATAGGTTTCTTCTTAACAAGGCACTTGCACCTATAGGCTTGTATGCTACCCCTCGGAGAGCGAGAGGGATCAACGCAGGTATGATCAAAGCATTGAAAATCACCGCCGACAGAATAGCGCTTTCTGGGCTTTGTAGCTGCATGATATTTAACGCCTTTAGAGAAGGAATAGATGTGATAAATAATGCCGGTACAATGGCAAAGTATTTGGCTATATCATTGGCAATGGAAAAGGTAGTCAGCGTTCCCCTTGTCATCAAAAGCTGCTTTCCGATTTCCACGATCTCGATAAGCTTGGTAGGATCATTATCCAGGTCCACCATATTGCCAGCCTCTTTGGCAGCCTGTGTGCCGCTGTTCATGGCAACACCAACATCTGCCTGGGCCAATGCAGGGGCATCATTTGTGCCATCACCCATCATGGCAACCAGTTTACCAGACTGTTGTTCATTTTTAATGTAGTTCATTTTATCTTCCGGCTTTGCCTCAGCAATAAAATCATCCACACCTGCTTTTTCTGCAATGTATTTTGCCGTTAAAGGGTTATCGCCGGTTACCATTACGGTTTTTACACCCATTTTTCTCAGGCGTTGAAAACGCTCCTGGATACCCGGTTTAATGATGTCCTGTAATTCAATAACTCCAAGTATTTTATTATTTTCAGCTACCACCAGCGGTGTGCCGCCATTGCTGGAAATAGTATTCACGTTTTCGGCAATTTCAGCAGGGAATGAATTACCAGCTTTTTCCGCCATTTTTCGTATGGCATCTGTTGCACCTTTCCGGATTTTAGTATTGCCGAAGTCAATACCTGAACTACGGGTTTCAGCCGTGAATTTGATATAGGTAGGATTGTCAATCCGGTAGCTTAAAGGGTTAATGTTGGCAAGTTCGATAATGGATTTACCTTCCGGCGTTTCATCCGCCATTGAACTGAGCACAGCACATCGGATAAAATGACTTTCCTCAATTCCATCTGCGAAATAAAAGTTAGTAGCTTTCCTGTTACCTATAGTTATCGTTCCTGTTTTATCCAAAAGCAGCGTATCAAGGTCGCCGGCTGTCTCCACTGCCTTACCGCTTTTGGTGATCACATTGGCGCGTAGAGCCCTGTCCATACCCGCGATGCCTATGGCGCTCAACAAGCCGCCAATGGTAGTTGGTATTAAACATACAAACAACGAAACAAAAGCAGCAATAGTAATCGGGGTGTTAGCATAGTCACCAAAGGGTTTCAGTGTTACACAAACCAGAACAAATACCAAGGTAAAACCTGCCAAAAGAATGGTAAGGGCAATTTCATTGGGTGTTTTCTGTCTGCTGGCGCCTTCCACTAATGCGATCATCTTATCCAAAAAACTCTCACCGGGGTTTGTATTAACCTTCACTTTGATGCGGTCACTCAACACTTTCGTGCCGCCGGTAACGGAAGACTTATCTCCACCGGATTCCCTGATGACAGGAGCGGATTCGCCGGTTATGGCAGATTCGTCAATAGTTGCGATACCTTCTATGATCTCACCGTCCATCGGAATGATATCTCCTGTTTCGCAAAGGAATACATCTCCCTTTTTAAGTGATGAGGAAGAAACAATTTTCGTTTCACTATCTATCATTCCCCTGGCCACTAAGACTAGCTTGGCGGGTGTTTCTTCACGCGTTTTGCGTAAACTATCTGCCTGGGCCTTTCCTCTGGCTTCCGCAATTGCCTCTGCAAAGTTTGCAAATAACAAGGTTAACAACAACGTGATGAATACAGCTAAGTTATAGCCTACAGATCCCTGGGCTACATCAGAAGACATGGCTGTGTAAATCGTAACCGCCAGCATTATGGCTGTTCCAACCTCTACCGTAAACATTACGGGGTTGCGAAAAAGTATCCGTGGGTGAAGCTTTACAAACGATTGTTTTAATGCTTCCCTAACCAGCGAAGCTTCAAACAGTTTGTTATTACTTATATTTTTTGACATCTTATAAATTTATTTGGCTGTGTTAATAGTTATCTTAAGTTAAAAAATTCGGCTATTGGTCCTAACGTAAGTGCAGGGAAGAATGCCAATGCCGCAATGATGATTATTACCGCATAGGTCATAATGCCAAAAGTGACAGTATCGGTCTTAAGTGTTCCTGCAGCTTCTGGCGTATATTTCTTTGCAGCCAATAAACCTGCAATAGCAACGGGTCCGATAATGGGCAGGAACCTTCCAAGTATTAACACAAAACCTGTACTTATATTCCAGAATACATTATTATCGCCTAGTCCCTCAAAGCCGGAGCCGTTGTTAGCAGCCGACGATGTATACTCATAGAGCATTTCAGAAAAGCCGTGATTGCCTGGATTATTTAGCCAGGAGGATGGTTTAACTGCCCAGCTTGCTTCAGGATGATGAACAAGAACATAAGATGAAATAGCAGTGCCAACCAGGATAATAAAAGGATGAAGCAGTGCGATCATCGAAGCGATCTTCATTTCCCTGGCTTCGATCTTTCTTCCCATAAATTCAGGGGTTCGTCCTACCATTAAACCGGAGATAAATACCGCTATGATCAGGAAAACAAAATAGTTTAATATTCCCACCCCTACACCTCCATAAAAACAGTTGGTCATCATGCCTAATAATTGCATGGCGCCGGACATCGGCATCGAGCTGTCATGCATTGAGTTAACCGAGCCTGTGGAGATGATAGTTGTAACGACCTGCCAATATGCAGAAGCTGTTACACCTAACCGGACCTCTTTTCCTTCCATCGCCGCATTATCGGCAATACCCATATGCGTAAATGCAGGGTTCCCACTTGTTTCTGAGACCAGATTGGGAATCAAAAAGGTAAGCATACCTACTGTCATCACACCAAAAATGATATAGGCCAGTTTCCTGCGTTTAATAAAGAAACCAAATGCAAAAATCAGCGCAATAGGAATCAGAACCTGTGCTATTACTTCAACCATATTGGTGAAGTAATTAGGATTTTCCAATGGATGGGTAGAATTGGCTCCGAACCAGCCGCCGCCGTTAGTGCCCAAATGTTTAATGGCTATCATACCAGCAGCCGGACCTCTCGAAACCTGTACGGAATCACCTTGTAAGGTAACGATGCTATCTTTTCCTTCAAAGCTTGCCGGTGTGCCATTGAAGGCCAGCAAGCCTGCAATAACAATACATATAGGAATTAGGATACGGGTAAGTGTCTTGGTAAAAAACACAAAAAAGTTTCCCAATTTATCTGTCGTTTTTCCTGCAAATGCACGGAATAGGACAACTACAGCAGCAATACCTGTAGCAGCTGTTACAAATTGCAGAAAAGTGATTACAATTAACTGGCTTAAATAGGTGATCCCGGTTTCTCCTGAATAGTGCTGGAGGTTGCAATTAACCAGAAAACTAATATCAGTATTAAATGCCAGATCTGGTGTCATGCTCGGATTACCATCCGGATTAAGGAATAAACTGCCCTGGAATATCAATACAAAAAATGCATAGACAAACCAGACCATGTTAATGGAAAGCAACGCTATCATGTGTTGTTTCCAATTCATTTCTTTATTAGGGTCAATTCCACAGAACCGGAAAATGAAACGTTCCAGTGGATTTAAAAAATCGGTAAACGTTTTTTCGCCCTTAAAAACTTTGGCTATATATTTTCCCAATGGGAATGCTAATAGCACCGTTATGAGGAAGGTGACAATAATGCCAATCAGTTCAGTATTCATTATCAGTTGATTTAGCTATTAAAATTTTTCAGGTTTAATTAATACGTACAGGAGGTATATAAATACCAGTATTGCGACCACGAGTAAGAATATCATCATCATATTTCAGAATTTAAGAGTTAAACTTTTTCAAAAAAGTCAATGGATTTAAAAAAAACGGCAAAGCACACAAGGCCAGCTAGTAGGAGTAAAACGGTCATAATTTGTTGATTTTTTATTTTAGTTAATAGTTATTGTTTGAGTATTTTAAATTTTAGATACACCATGTAAACAAACGACAAGGCGAATAGCCATAGAAATATGATCATTACTATTTCTTTAGCAGTGTATTTGGGCTTTCGTTCTTTCATATGTTATTCAACTTTAAAAGATGGAACCCTAAATCCCAAATGTTATAACCTGTTTATAGTATTGCTGTCGTAAAATTTCTGGTAACAGATTAATAGCGCGGGGCTTGTTTATTTCAATAAAACTTGAAACAGAAAATAAGAATACATTGAGTACTGCATTCTTTATTTCTGTATTTCCCGCCACATAAATCTTTTCCGCTAAAACGAAATATCTTTTTAGCCTAGTGATATTATCTTGGACGATAATCACTTTAGTTAATTCAGCTAACCTTTGTGCTCTTTTATATGGAGATTCCACTTTCACTTCTATTTAATTTAAGTTGCTGATAAGAGGTAGGCAAATGAAGGACCAAAGCCGGCAAGAAAATAATAGAGGCTCATAAAACTCTGATTAACAGTGTTTTATGTACGAAAATGCTCTTTTTTACAGATGACATTTTTTCGATAAAAATCTATCATAATGATAGGGTCTATCAATATAAGGTGGGCTAAGTCTATCAAATAGAAAATATAGGAAAACTGAGGATAATCACTATAAGCAATGATATCGAACAGCAATAAAATACCATTACATGGCTAAAAGATTTTCTAGTTGCTTCTATCCAAGATACTTCTTAATATATCGTTCTTTGGTCTTAGGTAGCGAGTTCATTCCTGCGCACGGTTTAGTTAAACCACGGGTGCAAGCAAAGTATCTGTAAAAAATATAGTATAAGCTTGGTAAATTACCATCCGTTTTTTGGGTACCACTTCATTCATAGAAGCTATTTAATGTCCTAAATCCCTACGCTGCGTTCTAATGAGATCAATGCTGAGGCGTAGTCTATTAACTTAAGTAGTCTCTCAAAAATTCCTGAAAACATGATTTTTTAAAATTTTGGAGACGTGGATTTAAGTAGTCTTATTTCTTTACCAGATACTACTGTATTTAGGAACAAAGGAAATGTAGATTTATCTGGTGTTACAGCAATTCCAAAAAAAAATCAAGTTCGAGAACTCAGGTTCTGTTGATTTAAGTAGCCTTATATAAAGCAATAAAATAATCCCCAAGACCAATCTTAAATATAAATTCAAAATAAGTGGCAAGAATATTAAGCGGTACCATAACGCCAGGGTGCTATTATCTGTAGTGCTTCGCTTTAACCTTGTCTGTCTATTATTGTAATGCCCGCCAAATTTGCCTGGTTGTTTTTCAAAAAGGCAAAGGTCATTTTATCCACTTTGCAGTTAATAAACTGCACCCTTTTAAATTTTTTATTATTTTTAAAGAACGTGTTTACAAGCATTGCATTTTGGAATGTAACTCCGTAAAAGGCACAATTTTCAAAATGACAATCCTCCAATCTGCCTTCAAAAATAATATCCTGAATCCCCATTTCAGTAAAAGAGGTGTTATTCCATTTAGCATTTCCAATTATGTTTTTTCCGAAGTTGCCGGATTTGAATATCGTTTTGGTAAAATCGGTATCAGAGAGGTCACTGTCTCCGACATTGCTTTTTGAAAATTCAGTTTCTTTCAATGAACAGTTTTTAAATATATTGTTGCTCAGGTTAGAACGCTGAATTTGGCTGTTGCTGATGTCGGAATCCGTGAAGTCACAGTCGACAATATTATTGCTGTTTAGAAGAAGCCCCGACATATTTGAACCGATAAACAAACATCTCTGCATATTGGCGGAGCTAAATTTTTCGTGCAGATTTTTCAACCCTGAAAAGTCACTGTCCACCAGGTTCAACTTTGACATATCCCAACTCGGTTTTTTGCTTTTCGTTGAAGATGGAAATTCATCTGATTGTTTTTTTATTGGCTCAATAGGTTTCATTTCTGCTTCTATGGATTTGAAACTGTCTGAAAAATGATTAAGGTCAACTCCAAGAATTTCAGCAAGATGGTTTAAAGTCGTGATGTCGGGCATTGATTCACCCCGTTCCCATTTACCTACAGCCTGTGGACTAATACTTGCTTTGCAAGTTCTGCCTGTGAAAGATTAATTTTCTTTCTTGCTTCTGCAATTTTATTGCCAATGGATTTTGAATTAAATTTCATTTTGAGTAATATTATAAATTATTTTGTTGTCATCTGCTTATTAATACTGGCAATTTCACGGACTGCGTTGGCGACAGCACGGAAATCTTTTTTCAGGATTAGATCGTGATTGCTCGAAACTTTTGCACTGATTTTGATCTTCGATTTATTGCCTCGTGCTCTTTCGTCATAAGTAATATGTCGAAATTCAGAACCGATATCGTCTATGACTTTCTTCCAATACCCTTGAGTGGCAAATTGACCATTAAGGTAGATTATAGGAATACCAGAACCACCTGTGTCGGTGGCAGCCAATGCGGTGTCATCAATAGGGACCATGCCCGTCCAAACAAACTGGCTAGTTGATAGATTTTCATTTTCTTCTGTTTCGGCAATTTTATTGCCGATTGGTTTTGAATTTAGCATCATTTTATTTTTATTCTTTTGATGCTACAAAGCTATTATGCCGCATAGGTACAGTGTAAATAAAACGGGCTACTTTCAGTTGTAAGTATGTTACCTTCAGTTATTTTCTGACAACTAATAGTGGTTTTGCGGCTTTTACGAATTTATTGTAATAAAGTGTCGTCAAACCTAGAATGGGAACATGGAAATGCTAAAGTAGGCCAAGCTATGAAAGCTTCGTTGGCCGCTCACGCCGCCGCCATGGAAATTACAGATCCGGTATATATCAATCGCCCGCGCAATAGGGCAAACAGTCGCAACCGCCCATATGGCGGATCATTCATGGGTGGAGCAATCTATGGCCTAAACGCCCTTAAACTAACCGGTAAGTCCATTGAAGAAGAAAGGGAATGGCAAAACCAAAGGTTGCAATCCTTATTACCTGATGAAATCGTAAACCTTGTCTTAGAAACCAGAAAGGTCAAAGAAAAAGGGTTTAAAGACTTAAGGGATTAGCTAACTGATTCTATTAATGCTACTCCTCCCTTTAGAAAAGGCAGCAGAACAAAACGGTACATACGCTTGCAGGGAAATGTGCATTGATGAAAACAATGATATTTGCATCCCCTGCAAGAGAATGTGAATAGGTTACTTTGTGCTTAACGCTTTCAGTTTTGTACTAAGTTCTGTCAGACCTGCCTTTGTCAGATAGTCGTCTGCAATGGCTTCTAATTCCTGTAAGGTTTCCGGTGGTATGCTTTCCAGCAGGTTGGATGATTTGTCATCATCTTTTGCCGACAAACCCCGCTTAATCACACTGTTTAGCAGCAGTACATTTTTACGTGAGATTTTCATATCAATCTTCACTGTCTCATTCATGCCAGGGATACTCAATATGGTATCATACACTTTGGCTACATCATTTGTTGTTAGCATAACATCATGTTTTTAAATTGTTCAAACTTCACGATACAAATTTATCTGTAAGCTCTTAAAACATCCTCATCATAATATGGTGAGGATAGGTAGAACCCCTACCGCTTGTTTAACTTCGTATCCGAATGTAACTGAATAGTGAACGAGATAAATGTGCGGTTATGAATTTCGGTAAGCAAGGGCTTTCCATAGCGGAGGCCAAAGAAATGGATATGGTGGATTACCTGTCCAAATTAGGCTATGAGCCAGCCAAAATCAGAAATGCGGATCATTGGTATTTATCGCCCCTGAGAGATGAGCACACACCATCTTTTAAGGTCAACAGAAAAATAAACCGATGGTACGATCATGGGCTGGGGAAAGGTGGCAACTTAGTTGACTTCGGTATTCTTTACCACAACTGTTCTGTAGGTGAATTTCTCCAAAAAATGACTGCTGGTTTTTCCTTTCATAAGCCTATTATTCATCTTCCTTTCGAGCATGAATCGGAGTATAAAATTACCATCCTTCAGGACTTTTGCATCAGTTCCTTCGCTCTGCTGAAATATTTCGAACAAAGAAAGATTCCGCACGATATTGCGGAACAGTTTTGTAGGGAAGTCCGCTACAATCTGAATGATAAAATATACTATGGCATTGGCTTTAAAAATGATGCCGGTGGATATGAAATCCGCAACCCATATTTTAAGGCAAGCAGTTCACCCAAAGACGTAACCACGTTCAACCACAGAGGGAATGAAGTAGCCGTTTTTGAGGGCTTTACCGATTTCCTTTCTTTCATGGCGATCCACCAAAAACAACCGAAGACCGATACTGATTTTATCATTTTAAATTCAGTTTCATTCTTTGAAAAAGCACGGCCTTTCATGGAACAGCACGAGGCTGTAAGGCTTTATTTAGATAGGGATATCGCCGGACAAAATTTCAGTCGCTATGCCCTGTCATTAAGCAATAAATACAAAGACGAAAGTAGATTATACAAAAGCCATAAAGACCTTAACGAATGGCTTATGAAATCAGGCGATAATCAGAAGAAGCATTTAAGGCAAAGGCTGCGATAAATCTGCATGCTTAAAAGAGGCTGCAAAGTTATTTAGACGACTGTTTATACAAAAGACCTTAAAAGCATCCTAAATGACTATCAAAAATCTTCCAGGACTTACGGAAGGCTGTGAGATTGCCTCTTTTCAGCAATCGGCCAGATGTCCGGTTGTTTAACAACCGAATCTGGCCGCCCTTACTCCGAAGTCGTGGGCGGGGGACACTGATAGGTTAAACAGAGTTTGAAAACGTGAAAATGATAAGTGATGGAACAGGAACAAACAAACAGGAGCCGCATTATCGGACTGAGGCTTACACCCAAAGAATATGAACAGGTGGAAAAGAAATGGAAAGCCAGTACCTGCCGCAAGCTGAGCGACTATGTTCGCCGGAGCATCTTTGAAAAGCCCATTGTAACCACCTATCGCAACCAGTCCTTTGATGACTTTATGGCAGAGGCAATTAAGCTGCGAAACGAGTTGAACGGCATCGGCAACAACTTCAACCAAGCAGTAAAAAAACTCCATACGCTGCATCAGATACCAGAGTTCAGGGACTGGCTTATAAGTTATGAACTGGAGAAAAAAGTCCTGCTGAATAAGGTAGATGAAATCAAAAATCACATCCAGAAAATCGGTGAAAAATGGTTGCAGTAATCAAGACCGGACATTCCCTTCACCGCATTTTAAATTACAATGAGAACAAGGTGAAAGAGGGTGTGGCTGAGATAATTTCAGCCGCCAATTATCCTATGGATGTTGAACAATTATCTTTTGCCCATAAATTGAACCGGTTGCAAAATCAGGCTGCTTTAAATGAAAATGTAAGCCGTAATAGCGTTCATATTTCACTCAATTTTGACCCTTCCGAACAGCTTTCAAAAGAGCGTTTGCAGGAAATCGCCGATACCTATATGCAGAAGATCGGCTTTGGCGAACAGCCTTATTTGATCTACCAGCATTTTGACGCAGGGCACCCACACATTCATATCGTATCAGTGAAGGTTAGGGCAGACGGAAGCCGTGTTGATACGCAGAATATTGGACGTAATCAATCCGAGAAAGCAAGGAAAGAAATCGAGCAGGCTTTTGATTTGAAGAGAGCCGAGGACAGCAAATTACAACAGCAATCCTACAAGCTCAAACCTGTCAATGTACAGAAGGTGCAGTACGGACGATCCGATACAAAAAGGGCTATCACCAATATACTTGATGCTGTCCTGAACGACTATAAATACGCCAGTCTCCCGGAGCTGAACGCTATTCTCAAACAATACAACGTTATGGCTGACCGTGGCAGTGAAAATTCAAGGGTATTCCAGAATCACGGCTTGGTGTATAGGATATTTGATGAGCAGGGCAACAAGGTCGGTGTTCCCATCAAGGCCAGCGATTTTTACAGCAAGCCAACACTTAATTATCTGGAAGAAAAATTTGCCCCCAATGAAGCTGCCCGCCAGTCACATAAAGCAAGGGTAAAGAACGCTATAGACCTTGCTCTTTTAAAGCAGCCCGACCAGAAGCTCTCCGACTTAATGAATACACTTGCCAAAGACGGTATAAACACCGTTCTAAGGCAAAATGAGGAAGGAATTATTTACGGAATAACCTACGTTGACCACCGCACTAAATGCGTCTTTAACGGCAGCTTATTAGGAAAGCAGTACAGTGCCAAAGGCATACTGGCACGGTGCGGTGAAAGAAAAGAACCGCTGTCACCCAAACAAGATTTTGTTAAACAACCAGCCGCAAATGGGCTGCCTGCGGAAGAACAAAACATGTTACTGCAAAGTCAGCCAAATAAGGATGGAGTGGATTTGCTGGAAACTCTTATGCAACCTGAACACGCATCCGGCTATGTACCTAACGGTCTTCCGGGCAAAGGCAGGAAGAAAAGGAAGAAACACATTACAAAACGTCTTTGATCATTTTTAAATATCACAGCTATGCAAACAGGAGAAAACGAACAGGCGCTGAGAAAGATACTGGATATGACCAGGCTGATCAGCATAGCAATTTTGGTATTGCATTTTTATTACTACTGCTATGCCGCATTCGCAGAGTGGCGGCTAACTGTCACACTTACCGACCGGCTAGTGGGCAATATCCGTAACACGGGATTGTTCAACAACTTCCATACATCCAAGCTTTTTGCGTTGGGCTTTCTGACGATTTCCCTGATGGGTGCAAGAGGTAGAAAAGATGAGAAGTTGAACTATAAAACTGCCTTTGCTTACATCATTACAGGTTTACTCATTTACTTCCTGAGCTATCTATCCCTGCTTCCCAAAATTTCCTTGACGACTGCAGCCATACTGTATATAAGCATTACAGCTATCGGGTTCATGTTAGTTCTGTCAGGAGGGACTTTACTTTCCCGTGTAATACAGCAAAAATTAAATAACAAGGACATCTTCAACAAGGAGAATGAAACCTTTCCGCAGGAAGAAAGGTTGCTGGAAAATGAGTTTTCTGTTAACCTTCCGGCACAATATAAGCTAAAGGGAAAGACACGTAAAAGTTGGATAAATATCATCAATCCGTTCAGGGCATTGATGGTGCTTGGCTCACCCGGAGCGGGTAAATCCTACTTCGTTATCAGGCATGTGATCACGCAGCATATCAAAAAGGGTTTCACCATGTTTGTGTACGATTTTAAGTTTGATGACCTTTCCAAAATTGTATATAACACCTGGCTGAAGTATAAAACGAAATACCCGGTAGAGCCTATGTTTTATGTGATCAATTTTGACGACCTAACACGTAGTCATAGGTGCAATCCGTTGGATCACGAAAGCATGACGGATATAACGGATGCAGCCGAATCAGCCCGTACCATCCTGATGGGCCTGAACAGGGAATGGATCAAGCGGCAGGGTGATTTCTTTGTTGAATCGCCGATCAATTTTCTGACAGCTATTATTTGGTATTTGCGGAAATACAAAGATGGGGAGTTCTGTACGCTGCCCCATGTAATCGAACTGATGCAGATGGACTATGACAGTCTGTTTACCGCCCTGCGTACCGAGAAGGAAATTGAGGTGCTGATAAACCCGTTTGTTAATGCTTATCTGAACGATGTAATGGAGCAACTGGAGGGACAAATTGCCGCCGCTAAGATCGCTTTAGCCAGGCTTTCTTCTCCACAGCTATACTATGTATTATCCGGTAACGACTTCAAGCTGGACATCAATAATCCCGACCGCCCAAAGATTGTTTGCATGGGAAATAACCCGCAGAAAATACAGATTTACGGAGCCGTATTATCACTGTATGTGACCCGTTTGGTTAAGCTGGTGAACAAAAAAGGAAAGCAAAAGAGCAGCCTCATTTTTGATGAGTTCCCAACCATCTATCTCAATAATATGGATAGCCTGATTGCTACCGCCCGTAGTAATGAAGTAGCTACCTGCTTGGGCGTTCAGGATTTCAGCCAGCTACGCAAGGATTATGGCAAGGAGCAGGCTGATGTGATCATGAATATCACAGGCAACATCGTAAGCGGTCAAGTTACGGGCGACACATCTAAGCAGCTTAGTGAACGGTTTGGGAAGATCATGCAGGACCGTGAAAGCCTGTCCATAAACAGCCAGGATACATCCATAAGCCGTTCAAAACAATTGGAGGCTGCTATACCACCGTCAAAGATTTCAGCCCTGTCTTCAGGCGAATTTGTGGGTATGGTGGCAGACGACCCGGATTGCAAGATTGAACTTAAATCCTTCCATTGTGAGATTTTAAACAACCACGAGGCATTGAAGCAGGAGCAAGAAAATTATAAGGAGATCCCCGTTATTCGTAAGCTGGATAATGCAATGGTACAGCGGAATTATTTGCAGATAAAACAGGATGTTCAGGAGATTATCCAGTCTGAACTAGAGCGGGTGTTAAGTGATCCTGGACTAAGCCACTTAGTGATAAAAAAATAACCATTCAAAATACCAAACAATCCGAATGTTTTAATTAAGTTTACGTCTGCAAAAGGGGATTTAAAGCGTCCCCTTAAACAAATAAAAACTTAATGAAAGTTCAATACGGATATTTGGAAGACTTCATTGTTGAGCTGCGCTCGTCGGGGCGATATGCGTTTTCTTTGGGCGAAGTTAGAAACAAATTTGAGCAGTCTAACGAGGCAATTAAGAAGGCTTTGCAACGGCTTAAAGCAAAGGGCGAAATCGCATTGGTGAGAAATGAATTTTATGTTATAGTTACTCCTGAATACAGAAGCAAAGGAGTACCGCCGCCGTCGCTCTTTGTCGCAGACCTTATGAAATTTTTGAATCGAGAATATTATGTGGCATTGTTAAATGCAGCGGCATACTATGGAGCTGCCCACCAACAGCCACAATCCTTTTCGATAATAACCACTAAACCCAGCTTAAGAGATATTATAAAAGACAATCTTAAAATAAATTTTATTGTAAAGAAAGATTGGTCTGAAGTTGATATAACAAAGAGGAAGGTTGACACTGGCTATATTAATGTTTCCTCTCCTGAATTAACTGCATTGGATTTGGTTTATTACTACGAGCAGTCGGGAGGATTAAACAGAGTCGCTACAGTTTTGGAGGAATTAAGCGAGATTATCAATATTGACAAGTTGATCGAGACAGTTTCAAGATATTCTTCTGTAACCACCGTTCAGCGATTGGGGTTTCTGTTCGATGAAATTTTAGGACTCAAAGATTTAAGTGGACCACTAAAAGATTATTTGAATAGCGTCAATCATTTTCCAGTTTTACTTAGGCCACAAAAAGAGAAAGTTGATATGATTACTGGAAATGATTGGAAGGTTGTACAGAACATAGATATACAAGTTGACTAAATGATACCTAAAGCGTATATAACAGCATGGAGAAACAAGGCTCCTTGGCAGGAAGATTACCAAGTGGAGCAAGACCTGGTAATTGAACGGTCGTTGATGGCTATTTATGAGGATGACTTTCTCAGAAAGCGGCTTGCTTTTAGAGGCGGAACCGCCCTGCATAAGTTACACTTAGCACCGGCGGTCAGATACTCAGAAGATATTGATCTTGTTCAAATTGAAGCAGAAGCCTTTGGCCCTGTTATAGATAGGCTAAGAGAGGTATTATTGTTTTTAGGCGACAACCCTATCAGGAAGCAAAAACAGCATAACAATACTCTGATATATAGATTTAATTCCGAAGATGATATTCCCCTTCGATTGAAGGTCGAGGTAAACTGTCGTGAACATCACACAATTTACGGCATTAAAGAAATGAGGTACAAAATGGATTCTGAATTGTACAAAAGTGAGGTTCTCATCCCTACCTATGAATTAGCTGAATTGTTAGGAACTAAAATGAGAGCAATGTATCAACGTAGTAAAGGAAGGGATCTTTTTGATATGTGGTACGCGATAAAACAAACTGGTATTGAATCATCCAGGATTTTGGACGCATGGAATTTTTATATGGAGCATGAAGACCATAGTATTTCTAAGCAAGAATTTATTGATAATATGGGAAAAAAGGCTGTAGATCGAGAATTTATCAACGACATGCAGGGGCTTCTCAGACCGGGAATTCTTTATGATGCACAGGAAGCATATGAATTTATAGCAATCAAACTATTGGAAAGAATCTAAGATGAAGAAGATAATCAATGAAAAATTGCCTGCGGAGTGGGCTATATCTAAACTGTCAGATATAGCTCATATCAATATGGGCCAATCTCCTTCATCCGACACGTATAATTTGGAAGGGGTCGGCTTGCCTTTTTTTCAGGGGAAAGCGGAGTTCGGGGATATTTACCCTAAAGTCCAAAAATTTTGCTCGTCGCCGCTCAAAACAGCCGAAAAGGATGATATACTTATTTCGGTCAGAGCCCCGATTGGACCTACAAATTTAGCACCGCAAAAATGTTGTATTGGTAGAGGGCTTGCGAGCATAAAAACTTTTGGAAATATATCACACCGGTACCTTCTCTATTACTTAAGATTAATAGAAAAGGAAATAGTGGAATTGGGAACGGGTACTACATTTAAAGCCGTATCAAAAAGTAATATAGAAAACATAGATATTATTATTCCTCCTTTAGAAGAACAAAATGCTATAGTTGCAAGAGTTGAAGAACTTTTTAGTGAATTAGATAATGCTTCTTTAAAGTTAAATGAACTAATCATAAAGCTAAATATCCATAAGCAATCATTTTTTAAAAGCATTTTTAGTGAAGGGATTGCTTTCAAAAAGCAAGAGTTCACACCATTAAAAGATATCAGTACTATTGTCGGTGGAGTTACTAAAGGCCGTGATCTAATAAACCGGGAAACAGTTGATTTGCCTTATTTAAGGGTAGCAAACGTTCAGGATGGCTACTTAGATCTTTCCGAAGTGAAGACAATTACTGTACTCCCTTCGGACAAGGAAAAATATCGGTTGGAACATGGCGACATACTATATACTGAAGGCGGTGATCGCGACAAATTAGGAAGAGGCACAGTTTGGAAAGGAGAGATCAAAGACTGTATCCATCAAAACCATGTATTTCGAGCGAGATTATCAACACCTAATTTCGATGCAAAATATATTTCATACTATTCACAGTCAAAAAATGCTAAGGATTATTTCTATATCAATGGCAAGCAGACTACCAACCTGGCATCAATAAATATCACTATTCTATCTAATCTGCTTATTCCCGTTTGTCCGATTGAGGATCAGGTAAAAATTGTTGAAAAAATTGATTACTATATCAGTATTTACAATTATGCAAAATGTCGAATGCAGGAAGCTATTCAGGATATTACAATTTTAAAACACGGAGTACTAACTAAAGCCTATACAGGCCAACTTTTGTCCCCAATCAACACAAGCTCTATTGAGGAATTATTTAAAGTAATTGAAATGGAAAAAAACGAACAACTTCAAAATAGCAAAAAGCGTGAAAAGCCATTACAAAGAGTGGCCAGAAAGGCAAGTCAGGGACAAACTATCATGCAAGTGTTAACGAATGCCGTCACACCATTGTCTGCTAAAGCTGTCTGGGAAAAAAGTATTTACAAAGGAAACATAGAACTCTTCTATGGTGAACTCAAAAAACTTCAGCACTTGGTAATTGAAGAGAGAAAAGGTTTTCTGTCACTTAAAAAACAAAATCAAGATGAGAATTGATAAAGTGCACATAAAAACCAGATTCAAAAATCTGGAGGATTTCAGAATTGATATCGACGAGAAAGCCATGGAGACGGTTTTGTTGGGACTCAACGCGACCGGAAAATCCAATTTTATGGAAGCACTGGTGATAATATTCAGAGATTTGGATCTGACTTTTAATTACAATAGGAAACAGTTTCCCACTTTTGATTTTTATATAAAGTATGAGTGTCGTAGCCACATTGTGGAAGTGAGCCATGATAATAATAAATATTCTTTTGTTGTCGATGGCTCTTCTGAAACTACTGCTTTTACAAGGAGTATCGATCAATACCTGCCTAAACACATATTTATATATTATTCTGGTATAAGCGATAGGTTGCAAGACCTCTACATACCCCATCAAAAACTTTACTACGATCAGATAATAAAAGAGCACGCTAAGAAAGAAAACTTCAACACGATCCGCCGGATCTTTTTAGCTCAAAATGTTCATGCCAATTTTGCGTTAATCGCTTTTTATCTTTTTCCTGACCAGTCAAATGAAACACTACAATTTTTAAAACAGGAACTAAAGATTACAGACTTTGGATCTGCACTGTTTATGCTTAAGGAACCAGCTTGGGTTCAACCAAAAAATAAAACTGAATTGTTTTGGGGCGCAGATGGCCTTGTGAGAAAGTTATTGGACGATCTATATGAAATAGCTTTCGCACCTATCGAAGAAAAGGCAAGGGTCAATGTGAGTTACAAAAAAACGGAAACCCAACACCGAAAGTATTTATTCATCAAAGACCTGAATGATTTTAAACAACTAATCGATGCAAAATATAGCAACAAGATTGAATTGTTTAATGCTTTAGAAAGCATCCACATTTCTGATCTTTTACATGATGTAAAAATTACTGTTGATAAGGAATCGGTCGATGGCGAGTTAGCTATGAGCGAGCTTAGCGAGGGCGAAAAGCAGCTATTGACAGTTTTGGGATTACTGAAATTTACCAAAGATGAAGAATCTCTGATACTACTTGACGAGCCGGACACCCATTTGAACCCGATTTGGAAATGGAAATACCTCGATTATTTGGATAGTGTTGTGAAGAGGCAAGACACAACGCAAATTATATTTTGTTCGCATGACCCTTTAGTGATTGGAAACCTAAAAAGGAACCAGGTACAGATATTTAAAAAGAATGAGGAAGGTAAAACAGAGGCATTTAATCCTTTTATCAGTCCGAGGGAAATGAGTGTTTCTAAGATACTGACCAGCGAATTGTTTGGAATACCATCTTTAATCAGCAAGAAACTTGAAGACCTGCTCAATCAGAAACGCCATTTGCAAGCCAAGCTTACAAATGGGGAATTACCAGAAGATGAAAGATTAGAGTTTGAGCGGTTAAAAAAATATTTTGATCGTATAGGATTCGATGATGATACGACGGACAGCAGATATAACAGGTTTTTGCAGCTTACAAGTGAGAATGAAGCCTTTGTTAATCGTAAATATACCAAAGCTGAGGAAGAGGAATTGGACAGAATTTCCCGCGAAGTGCTTGATGAAATAACAAAAGAAGAGAAAAAAGCATGAGGTATATAGACAATAGCAGACTTGAGCAAGTAGCAATTGATATTGGATGGGATGCCGTCAGGCAAAACCATATAAATAATATGGTTGGATTAAGCATAGCTGACAGAAAGGTCTATATAACAGATCATCCTGACTGGAATATGTTTCAGCCCCACATGCTTGCTCTTTCGCATAATAAATGTTGGTATTCTGAAGCTCCTATCGGAAATGGCGATTTTGAGGTGGATCATTTTCGGCCTAAAAATAAATCGAAACAGAAAATTGACTACACTAATACCAAGAGCAAATCTGTCGTTCACAAGGAAAATGGTTATTGGTGGAAGGCATATGATTGGGATAATTATAGATTGGCTGGAGCATTGGCGAACAAACTCAGAAGGGATCGTCTTGGTGACTGTGAAGACGTAAAAGGAAAAGGAGATTATTTCCCTCTTGATCTGGCATTGGGCCGAGTTGCAAATGACGAAGAAAATTTAACTTGTGAAGAACCTGTATTATTAGACCCCACAAATCCGGTAGATGTGTCCCTTCTCACTTTCGACAAAGGAATTCCTATTCCCGCGACGACAGACGATGAGGAAATAGATAGAGTTAAGCAATCGATATTTTATTATCACCTCGACTTGGATCAGCTTAATACTGCAAGAAAAATAGTTTGGGATGATTGTGTAGCCCAAATAAAGGATGTTAAGAAAAATATAGACAATTCTGCACCAGCAGTGAAAAAAGCAATGATAAGGAAGTGCTTTGAAGAGTTAATTAAATTGGTGGATTCCGAAAGAAAATCATATACGAGCACTGCAAAAGCGTGTATGATGGTCTATTCAGAACTTGATGGATATTCCTGGTTAAAAAATTTAGTAAGAACGTTATGACAACAAACAACCTTGTACAGAAAATATGGTCATTTTGCGATACGTTGCGGGATGATGGCTTGGGATACAATGATTATCTTGAGCAGCTAACTTATCTGCTGTTTCTCAAAATGGCCGATGAGAATAAAAATAAATACAGCTTGCCGGACATCTGTGACTGGAAGAGCCTTGTAGCCAATAAAGGCGGGGAACTACTGGATCAGTATGAGAAAATATTGAAAACACTTGCAGATTCCGGCGGCATGTTAAAAAAGATTTTTTCAGGTGCACAAAATAAAATTCATGACTCATCAAAATTGCAGCGCCTTATTAATCTGATTGACGAAGAAAATTGGACATCCACAGGTTACGATATCAAAGGGGAAATTTACGAGTCACTGCTCCAAAAAAATGCTGAAAATAGTGGAGCTGGTCAATATTTTACTCCAAGATCCGTAATTCAAACCATAGTCGAATGTATAAAACCTCAGCCTTCAGAAACGATAGCAGATCCCTCCTGCGGCACAGGTGGCTTTTTTTTAGGCGCACTGGAATATTTAAATAGAAGTAAGCTGAGCCAAACAGAACTAAAATTTATAAAGTTTGATACATTTCATGGATGGGAAATAGAAAAGGCAACAGCACGCCTTTGCTTAATGAATCTTTACTTGCATGGTGTAGGTGACCTGAAAAAGACACCTGATATACAGGTTACGGATAGCTTGAAAGCAAGCGACATTAAAAAAGTAAAAATAGTATTGGCTAATCCACCTTTTGGCAAGAGCAGTAGTGATATTCCTACGAACGACGCAAAAATGGCCGAAAAAGATGGATATTTTTTAAGAGAAGATTTCTGGGTAACAACAAGTAACAAGCAACTTGCTTTCTTACAACACATAGTGAATATGTTGGAGGATAATGGCCGTGCTGCCGTTGTTCTGCCAGATAATGTACTTTTTGAAGGAGGCGCTGGTGAAATAATCCGTCGCAAACTTCTCGAAGACGTTCATTTACATACTATTCTGCGATTGCCTACGGGTATTTTTTACGCCCAGGGAGTCAATGCCAATGTACTGTTCTTTGATAAAAAGCAAGTTTCTAAAAAGACAAAAAAAGAAGTTTGGTTATACGACTACAGAACAAATATTCATCATACCCCTAAAAAGAATCCATTGTCCTTTAACAGCCTATTGCCGTTCATTGAGTGTTATAACGAAAAGAAAAGGAAGGAAACATGGGGACAAGACAATCCACAAGGACGTTGGAAAAAATATAGCCATGAGGAGATATTAGCCAGAGATAAAGTAAATTTTGACATAACCTGGCTTAAAGATGGAAATTCAATTGATATGGATGCATTACCAGAACCAGATGTATTAATTGGTGAAATCATAGATAACTTAGAAATCGTACTCAACAACCTGAGAAATGTAAAGGATTCGGTGTCGTAATCAACATGACTGAATATGAAAAAATAAGAGCGTTTGAATATGATGTTTTAGACCAGCATTATAAGAACTACTTATTTTATCAATATCCAGATGATATAGTAATCCCATATTTGTTGCAGACTTATGGAGATACTGAAAGGCATAGAGACAATTTAGTTCGCACTGGCCATGATGAAACCAGCTTGTCTTTCTATTTGAACAATATGCTTCATGGTTTAGGCCATTGCATACGATGGATGGTTAATAGTAATAGTTCAGAAATTAAAGAAGTCTCAAATCTCACATATAGGCAGATACATGAAATGGCTGCTGATTTTCTTGGCTGGGGAACGGGCTATCATATGATTGCGCAGGAATTTGTTACATGGTCACGCGGCATTAAGGAAGCGATGCTGGACGAGGATAAAAAAACTATTACATTTATTAATCCCAATGGCTACGAGTACAGTAAAATCTACGGAAGCCAATTATTATATGCCAAAAGGATGGCAGCAATATTTAATAGCTATCCGCATGAAGAAATGGACAAAGAATTCGGCGAATGGATTCGAGAAATAGATTTTACTAAGCCTCCAATAGTCAACCATATTAAATGGCAACGAGGAAGAAGTTCTGTATCATATCCTCTACTATGTTTAAAGATGAGGGATTTACTATTCCCTGAATTGGCTGAAACAACAGACTTTCAAGGGTATAATCTCCAGCAGCTTCGTCAATTTTACGCCCTTGTTTTCCTAAATTTTCATTTCATTCGGTGGGTTGAAGCAGAATTAGATTCGCGTGCCGGGGATGATAATTTGTCTTTTGGTTCTAACCCTCTTGAACTGAACCAACAACAGTTTGAAAAATTTATTTCAGATATTACAGGGCTTGCATTAGATGTGTCAAGAGCAATTATTGCCGATCTGACATTTGATCCTTCCAGTTTTCATACGAGCGTTAGCATTCAACCTTTTATTCGTTCGCTCTCTGGAAATTATCACATATTGCCCAACTTATTTGCACAGTTAGAACCTTCCAGAATGATTCTTGGTGCCTTAAATAAAGGGCCAAAGAAAAGGATATACGGTACTTTAATTAACACAATCGAAAAAGTAAACCTGAGCTTGCTATATGATTCAATTAGAGGTATCGAAGGTAGTATTTGTTATCTCGAAAAGCAGATTAAACACAATGGGCAAACGATAACACCTGACCTAATACTGATAGATACTATAGAGAAGCTCTTATTGGTTGCCGATTACAAACATTTTATTGGCCCTATAACAGCTTCTGAAGTTGATTATAAGATGAGGGAACTTGAAAAAGCCATCAATCAGGTGACAAAATATATTGAACATCTTTCCCTGTTCCCGAAGGTTGATTTACTAAATATTGAGGGGTTCTCCGTTGTTGGGCTGATCATTACACACAAACTTTTGCCTGTTCTCATTCCAAAAAAGGAATCAATTCCAATTGTTGATATGGAATCATTTATGGAGGATACTAACTTCATAATCCAAAATAATCAGCATTTACATGCTTTAGCACAGAAAGTACAGACAGATTCTGCGAAAGCTTCCGAAGTTGAGTTTAATGATTTTGAATCAGAAATTAATGTTAGTGATTGGATAATTAAGCGAGCTCAACATAAACTCAATTTAAAAAGAAAGTGAAGCTTTTAATAACGAGAAGGGATATAATGCGACCCTTTTTGCAGATGAAAATATAAAGAGCTACAAAATGAATGGTCAATTAAATCGCTCCGAGGAGGTACGAAAGGCAAAAGAGGAATCTGAAAGGTCAGATTTGAAGCAACATGCCGATAAAATGCTTCGTGATTTTGAAAAGTTCAATGACTTTTCTTCAAACAGAGCAATCTGGGAACTGGTTCAGAACGCCTGTGATTTAACCGTACATTGTGAGGTTACCATAGACTATAGATACAATAAATTCTTGTTCACTCATAATGGACGGGCATTTAATTCTAATTCGCTTATTTCCCTCGTTAAGCAAGTGTCAGGCGATAAGGACGAGAATAGTGAAATACCACCAGTAGGTAAATATGGCACCGGTTTTCTAACTACTCATTCTCTGGGCAGAAAATTTATTATCAATTCAATTTTGCAATCTTCTTCAGGACATTTTATTGAAATAAACGATTTTCTCATAGATAGAAGTCCTAAAAAATGGGAAGAATTAAGTGAGCAGATCAGGTTACAGAAAGATCGAGTTTTTGAGATCATAGATAAAACCGGAAAAATTATTGAGCATCCTGAGCAGCGGACAACTTTTACATACTTTCCGGAGACTGAACAAGAGATAAAGTACGTTGCTGAATCCTATCGCGACCTCGAAGAGTACGTTCCAATAGTCATAACTATAAATAGCAGGCTTAAGTCTGTTAAAGTAATTTCGCCTGATGGCGATGTGACTGATTTTACCATGTCCAGCAAACAAGAAATACCGAATGAAGCAGGCATTAAACTCTATAAAACGTCAATCAAGAAAAATGGTGAGGATAAGGTCATATACTCAATTGCAGAACCTGACAATGAAATCGAAATTATCTTACCCATAGATAAGGATCTAACCCTATTCGATTTGCCCAAGCGGGTTGCAAGGTTGTTCCTTTACTATCCTTTGATTGGTACGGAAGGCTTCGGCATTAATTTCATCATTAACTGTAATCAATTCCTGCCAACGGAACCAAGAGATGGAATACATCTTAACAGCAACAAGGATCAGGTTAAAGATCAGGAAGAGGCAAACAAGCTTTTGATAGACAAAGCCTCTGAACTTCTATTTAGATTCCTAAATAGCAATATCCTGGTGGTGAAAAACCCATTGCTGTACGCCAACATTAATTTCAAACGAACAACTGACAATGTTCTGCTGAATAAATATTTTGTTGACCTACAGGAAAAATGGGTAAGCCATTTTAAGAATCTTGAAATAGTTGAGACTAAAACAGGCCACAAGAAGGTTGCGGAGGTCACCTTTCTTGACCCAGAGTTATTGGGTAAAGAAGAATATTTCGATTGTATATACTACTTATTTGATAAATTCTATACTGACATTCCTTCTCAGGGGACAATTAAGTACTGGAGCCTTTTTGTAAATAAATGGGAATATTCTGAAGCTACTTTCATAAGCAACGATGATATAACGAAACAAATACAAGAATGTTCCCTAACTGATTTTGATGACCGGCTGCTTAAAAAATACTACGGATATTTGTTAGGCGAAAGGCATACCGATCTTTTCACGGAAAATAGATTGTTGCCAAACATAGACGGCGAATTTCAGTATCTGAACAACTTAAAGCAACCTCGTGATTTGGATAGCCAATTGGTAAATGTTGGCAAAACTCTTATTGCCGACGCAATATCTCAACTGGTCAACAAAGATTTCTCTTTTGATTTCAAATTTGATACTTATGGAAGAAAAGACTTTACAAATAGTGTTAATGCAAAGTTGAGCAATGAATTTATCGACAATTGCATTTGCTTACCGGAGGTCTACAACACTGATGATTACATCACAGATGTGGAAGTCAATTCGGCCCTTTTGGATAGGAACTACTTTTTAGCGGTTCTGAACTTTTGTAAACTACAAAACAATATTAATTCACATAGCAAGCCCTCAAAGTTGATGGGGCTAATAAGCGACTATTACCATATTGATAATAGGCTTGTACATATTGAACCTGTAAGTAATAAGGAAGATGATATTGATATACGACAGGCTCAAAAAAATCTTGTAAGGGTATTCTTCAGTACGTTGGCCAAGCATACTCAAGTATGGATTAAAAACAATACAGCGTTACTACTTGAAATTGCACTTTATAATGAAGACCGATATAAAGATGTTTATTCAACATCAAAAATATATCCAAACCAGCTTTACAAGCTTTGCTATCTTGCAGAATTGAAGAAGGCGATCAACCTTGATGATTATATAATCGACTTGTATAACAGGACATCTGGTAAAACCATTGAAGGGTCACTCGTTGAGACCAATTTCAATGAGTTCCTTGTTGAAAATGAAACGGTAATGAATAAAACTCTGTCAAGCGCAATTGAAGAAGTTTTCTTCGAGACAGACATCCGTGATATCAATGAACACCCTTTTAAAGAAGATATCCTGATTATTATAGCAAAATTAAACACAGTTACTTACAAAGAGCTTTTCCCTCGCTTAGACGATAAAAAGGCAAACTTAATGTTGGATATTGTCACTAACGAAAATACCAAAGATGATATTTTTGCAATCGTGACTTTGAAAGAAGAACAACTAAAGAAACTTGGAAAAATTGTTCAATCACCCAACTTTGAAGAAATACTCTCTAAAGCTGAAGATGCAATAAGATTAGAAAAGGAAAGAAGATCCGACTTTGAACACAAATATAAAATAGGAACCTACATTGAAGACAAAATACGCGAAAAGCTTGGAGTCGCTATTTCATCCAAGCTTCTGGTAGATAAGGATAAAGAGATAGGTGCGGAAGATGTTCAAGGGGGGCAGGATATTATAATATCCTATGATGAAACTGCGCTATATTTTATAGAGGTAAAATCAAGATGGGATTCCAGGAATTCAGTTTCAATGAGTAAGTTACAATTGGAAAGGGCTTCCGAGAATGTTGACAGGTATTCTCTCGTGTCAGTGGATGTTACTAAGTATAAGGGTACAAATGACAGATATGAGCTTCCGTTAAATGAAATAATCCCCTTAATAAAAGTGGTTGATAAAATTGGGCAAAATGTCCATCCGCTGATTACTAACAATCTTGTTGCTGAACGTGACCTGTCTTCTGCTGTCAAACTGATTGATTATAGAGGTATTGTTAACCAAGATTTCATTAATGCGGGTACTGATTTTGACACTTTCTTGGATACTTTAATAGAATATTTGAAACTTGCTGTATCTAATATGAAACCCTAACAATTTTCAGCATGTGAGTAAAGTTGAGGAAGAAAATTATAGTCTAATTAGGGCTGGTGAAAGAAAAATACATTCATTAGTCATGCTTTTTTCAAAATGTTATAATTCAATCACTTAACCTATCTTAAGGCTATCCAAAAACGTTAAAAAGGGTATAAGGTGTTCGATTGAAGTCCCTTCCAGCCCGCCAAACAATTGGAGCGTTGACCGAAACGGTAAGGTACTGGTATGCTAAACCAAGGTTGGGGTAACACCCAAGTAAGTTCGATTCTTACACGCTCCGCTTACACCCTCTCCTTTAAGAGGGGTTGGGGAGAGGTGCTTTGGCAGAGATGGTTCTACTTGCATTACTCTGAAGAAGTAATTATCTGAGTTCGATTCTCAGGGGCACCACATTATATAACAACCAAAAAACACAGCTATGCGTGTACTTGTAATGAAATAGTTGATACCACAATTCAACTATACATATTAACCATTATTAAGAAAAAGCTGATGTAGCCAGCTGCATTGCTGCTATTGAGCACCGGTTGCGTCGCACCCATCAACACCTTATTGTTTATTGGGCAACACACAATCAACATCACTTTACACAATAGTACAAACCAAAACAACATGATACCAATTATAATACTCATCGTACTTGCAAGGCTTATTGTTGCTGCATTTCCGGCAATGAGGCAAGCATTTCAATTACAATGGCAAAGAATAAAACAAGCATTGAAAAAAAGAAAAATGGTGGGTCTGTTCGACGAACACTTTATTGAAGCCAAAGCTTTTTATTTCAAGGAATTTAAAACCATTCCGTGTATTGCCTACATAGGTGGTGTAAACACAGGTGAAATTTTTAAGCTGATTCAAGAAGGCAAATACGGCAAGGTAGAAGCAACCTATCAACGCAACTATTACAACTGGCAACAGGAACGGATAGAGTTTGCCAAAACCATCTTTAAACTGGAAAACAACATGATGGTAAAGCTGGGTGACGATTGGTTGGAAATATTGTTTAGCAACAAAGATTACGACAAGGCCAACAATATGCTGCACGAGTTCAAAACATTGAAAGCTCCGCAAAAGGAAGATGATTACGAGATCAACATCATATCCCGAAGCGGCGGCTCATTGGATCTTAAGACACTTGCAATAAAGCCCACACCATTGGATCTGGACCTTTATTACAATAATGATTTCAAGGCAGTAGATGCCACCATTAAAGAAAGGTTACTGAAAGCAAACGACAAAGGCATTGTATTGCTGCACGGCCTGCCCGGTACCGGTAAAACAACCTACCTAAGACACTTGATCGGCAATATGAAAAAGCAGGTAATGTTTGTATCGCCCAGCGTAGCCGACAACTTGATGAACCCGGAGTTTATGGATCTATTGATAGATAACCCAAACTCCATACTGGTAATTGAAGATGCAGAGAACATTATCATGGACAGAAGGTTCAGCAGCCAAAGTAGCGTAAGCAACCTGCTGAACATAAGCGATGGTTTACTGAGCGACTGTTTGAACGTACAGATCATCTGCACATTTAACAGTGACCTGAACATGGTAGACAGTGCCCTGCTACGCAAAGGAAGGTTGATAGCCAAGTACGAGTTTGGCAAACTGCATGTAAGCAAAGCAAGGGCATTGAGCCAGCACTTAGGCTTGCAGCAAGAGATAAACAAACCCATGACTTTGGCAGAGATCACCAACCCGGGCGAAACCCATTACCAACCTAAACAGGTAAACGTAATTGGCTTTAGAAGAATGGAAGAATTGATTGAAAACTAATGCCACGCACAGCTTGCTGTTGTGTGGCATACAAAACCAAACAACATGCAACAGCGGCAATGGCGGCGGTTAAATGGATCCATTATTAAAACATCTATTGAAGATGAAGTAAGATCCATGCTGATAAAAGAAAGGGAACACGGTAACCATATCAAAGTATGCATTGGTACCGATAGCCAGGTTAAAAACAGGGAAACGGAATTTGCAACGGTAATTGTATTTGTACGTAAAGGCAAAGGTGCTTTTATGTACATACACAACGAAACCACCCAACGCAAAATGCCCATCAAAGAGCGTATGCTGGACGAGGTTTCCCGGAGCATTGATGTAGCTTATAGCTTATGCAAGCTCTTCATTGCTTTTAATGTGGACATGGAAATACATGCAGACATCAACACCAATCCAAATTTCAAAAGCAACAGTGCTTTAAAAGATGCCATGGGCTACATCATGGGTATGGGTTTTGCCTTCAAGGCCAAGCCACATGCTTTTGCCAGCAGCCAATGTGCAGACAGGATGGTGCATTGAAATACCGGATGGTTCACACTCTTGGCATGAGCCACTCTTTTAAAATATGGTTGCTGTAAATAGCAACACAAAAGCTTGCCCAACGGCAAGAAGGGTTTATTACATAACAGCACAAACCAGATGCGAGTTTACAAAGCTCCGTAGTACAGACGTAATAACTATCTGTATGCTATTGAATGTTATGGATAGGTCCTCCATCCGCCAATGTCTCAAAAACAATGGCCTTTAGTCACAGGTTCGAATCCTGTTCCATCTGTATAAGATGGATAGTTCAGCGGTAGAACACTACACTGTCACTGTAGAAAAGAAGGAGACCATCGCTCCTTTATCAAATGATGACCAGGTAACAAAAGCAGGTGCACTGAATCGGCAGCTTTTATACGTCTTAGCAGAGGATAGTAAAAGCCGCAACAATTCAATCGGCACTTTGCAAGAAGCAAACAACAATGCAGCATGTATGGCTTTTACTGCAATCGTTTACTGAAGATACATCAGTAAGCAATTAAGGAACAACCCCTGCACTACGTATTGTATCCATCTTCTTCCGTAATGGTAGAATGATTCAATGCAACTGCTTTTACATTTTTAATGAACAAAAAACAAAACAAACTATTATGAAAAACATAAACATTAACGCCTACCAAGTAGGTTTGGTTTTTAAGAAAGGTGTGTACCAACGCATGTTACAAGAAGGTAGCTATTGGTTGTGGAACGAACAGGTAATTGTATACGACAAATTCAAACCATTTGACCCATCAGTTGATTTGGGCGTCTTTTTGCAGGATGCCGAATTGGCCAATGCATTGCATGTGGTAGATGTTATGGACAATGAGATTGTGTTGATGTACGAGAACAACCTGTTGAAACAAGTATTGCAGGCTGGCCGTTATGCATTCTGGAAAACCTCTACAGACTTGCGTTTCGTAAAAGCCGACATCAGCAAAATTGATATTGACCAAAGCATTGCACCAAATACTTTGACCAACAAATTGGTAGTTGGTTATGTACGTACCTCTACAGTTGAAAGCTACGAGAAAGCATTGCTGTTTGTAGATGGTAAATACCAGCACATTTTGGATAGCGGTGTATATTACTGGTGGAAGAACAATACCATTGTTACAGTGGGTAAAGTGGATATGCGTCAGCAACAAATCGAGATCAATGGCCAGGAGATTTTGACCAAAGACAAAGCTGCTTTGCGTATCAATGCCTTTGCACAGTACAAAGTAGTTGATATTGAGAAAGCCTTGTTGCAAAACAAAGAGTACGACAAACAATTGTACGTTGCTTTCCAACTGGCTTTGCGTGAGTACATTGGCAGCATGGGCTTTGACGAGCTGTTGGAAAAGAAAGATACCATTGCCGCTTTTGTACAGGAACGTGTAAACAGCAATGCCGCAGCATTGGGTATTGAAGTGGCCGGTTTCGGTATCCGTGACATCATATTGCCTGGCGATGTAAAAGACATCATGAACCAGGTATTGGTAGCGGAGAAGAAAGCACAAGCCAACACCATCATGCGTAGGGAAGAAACAGCGAGTACCCGTAGCCTGTTGAACACAGCCAAACTGATGGAAGAAAACGCCATGTTGTGGAAGCTGAAAGAAATGGAATACGTGGAAAAGATTGCCGACAAGATCAGCAACATCAGTGTTAACGGAAACGGTGACCTGGTGGGTCAGTTGAAGCAGATCTTTGTACCCCAGAAATAACATGAGTGGTTCACTCTTTCAGAGTGAGCCACTCTTAATAAGTGCTGATGAACGTTCCGAACGTTGATGGGTGCGACGCAACAGGCGATGCCATGAAACACTGCAGCCCGTTACATAAAAACAACAACAAGAACAAAGCATCATTGCTACTCATAGCAATGATGCATCAACCAAACAACAATGAGCAAATTAAAAATAACAGCCAAAGAGCTGCGGACAATCGGTTACCCCGAAAGCCCGGTAATTCCTGTTGCCATGAATGCAATGGAAAAACATTATAAACACAACACAAAGGAGGAAGTAATGGGGATTTTAAAAGCGGTGCTGGCATCTCCTATTGAATACAAGAATGATGCAGTACTTGGAATGATAGCAGAAAAGCTATTGCCCAAAGAAGATGTAGGTGAACCGGAAATTTCATTGAACAATACAGGCGTTCACTTCAACACTTTTGGTGCGGAACATATTGAGCAGGGTGCATTCCATCAAATGTACAGTGCGGTTAAACTGCCCATTGCTGTTGCAGGTGCATTGATGCCCGATGCACACCACGGTTATGGACTGCCAATTGGCGGCGTGTTGGCAACAGACAATGCAGTGATACCCTATGGCGTTGGTGTGGATATTGGTTGCCGCATGTGCTTGAGCATTTTTGATATTGATGCCAAAGAGCTGACAAACAGGGAGCAATATTTTGCAAGGGAGATAAACGAAGCAACCTTATTTGGTAGCGGTGCCATGTTTAAACAGGCAGATGACCATGAAGTGATGGAGAACGAAGCATTCTTTAGTACACCCTTGCTGAAAGGCTTGCATGGCAGGGCCTGGAAGCAGTTGGGCACTTCTGGAAGCGGTAACCACTTTGTGGAATTTGGTGCCGTGACCATTACGGAGAAAGACGAAATACTGGGCGTTGAACCTGGTAACTATATAGGTTTGCTGAGCCACTCTGGCAGCAGGTCTTTGGGTGCAAGGATTGCAGAGCATTACACCAAAATTGCTATCAGCAAAAGGCGTTTGCCACAAGATGCAAAGAACCTTGCATGGTTGAACATGAACGAAGAAGCAGGCATGGAATATTGGATTGCCATGAATTTGGCAGGCGATTATGCGAGTGCATGCCACCATATCATTCATGCAAAGATTGCAAAACAGTTGGGCCGCAAACCAATGAAAGTGGTAGAGAACCACCACAACTTTGCATGGAAGGAAATGCTGGATGGCAAGGAAGTAATTGTGCACCGTAAAGGGGCCACGCCTGCCGGTAAAAATGTGTTGGGCATCATTCCCGGTAGCATGACCGCTGATGGCTTTATTGTGAAAGGCAAAGGTGAAGTAGCGTCTATTAATTCTGCAAGCCACGGTGCGGGTAGAAAGATGAGCCGTACACAGGCCTTGGCCAACATAACACACAATGCATTGAAAGATGAATTGGCAAAGTTTGGCGTTAAGTTGTTGGGTGGTGGTTTGGACGAAGCCCCGTTTGCTTATAAAGACATTAACGAAGTAATGCAATCGCAAACTGCATTGGTGGATGTGGTGGGCAAGTTCACACCAAAGATTGTGAAGATGGATGGCACGCAACCGAAACAATGGAAGAAAGGGAAGCCTGAATAATTTTAAATAGCAAGCTTTGAACAGGCCCCTGTTGCTATATAGCAGCAGGGGTTTTTGTTTCAAAATACCCAATTACTGGTATGCACAAAACCAATGAGAAAATTTACTTTGTAGGTTCTTAGTAAAGCATCGATATGAAAAAAATACTACTGCTTGTATTCTTTGCAATGGCAGGCTTAGCTGCATACACACAATCATTCTTGGACCTGAACAACCAGTTTATGGAACTGTACCAAAAGGGGCAGTACAAAGAAGCACTGGGCATTGGTTCAAAAGCAATGATACAGGCAAAAAAGGAATATGGCGAACAGCACATCAACTATGCCATTGCAGTGCACAACCTTGCCGAATGCCATTATGCATTGCAGGCATGGAAGCAGGCACTGCCCCTATACCATCAGGCCGTAAAGGTTTATACCATTGCACAAAAAACAACAGCTACAACCGAGGTTGCCTTATGCAACAACAATATTGGCAACATTTACCTTGTACAAAAAAAATACGATTCATCTGCCATCTTTTTCGAGCAGTCATTTGAATTTTTTATTACCAACATAGATGAGCAATACAACAATGCCATAGGTGTAATGAACAACCTCACTTCATTATACATTCCCTTAAAAATGTACACCGCCGCCGTAAACGTGTACAACAAGATACTACCAACAATAGAAACTAAAGAAGGCATAACAAGCGAAAACTACAATGCTACCAATACCAATCTCATATCATCCTTACATGGACTTTCAGCATACAAAAAAGCAGTGGCCTGTTTAGGTATGAAACGTGCAGGTCTTGTCAAGACCAAAGGGACAGCATCTGCTGAACTGGCCCTCTGCGACAACGAGATTGGCAACGACTACCTGATACTGGAGCAATATGATTCTGCCAGCGTTTACTTTGAGCAATCCTTTAGCTACTTTATTGCACATGCCAATGAACAATATGAAAATGCCATTGTATTATCCAACAACCTCTATGCCCTGTACACTACAACCGACAAGAACAAAGAGATATGCTCGGTATTTGAAAAGATAGTACCCGTTATCATTGCCAAAGAAGGCAAGGGCAACCAAAATTATATAACGGCAATAACCAATTGGGGCACTTCCTTATACCTACTAAACCAATATGCTACGGCCGAAAAATACATGCGTGAAATTGTAGCATATTACGAAAGCAATAAGAAGGACAATTCAACGGCCTATGCCGATGTATTATGCATACTCGCAAAGTCTTTAAGGAAACAGGAGAAGCTAGACGAGGCATTCCTATGTTATAACAAGGCAAACAAAGTGTACAATACCGTCTATAAAACAGAGAACAACGATAATACCGCTATCAACTTAAACAATATGGGCGACATCCTGCTAAGCCAGGACAAGTTCGATTCTTCTGCCACTTGTTTCGAAAAAGCATTTACTTATTTCCTCCGCAAGCCCAACGAAAAATACGAGACACTTGTATTGATCATGCACAACCTATCGGATCTATACATACCCATTGGCAAATACAAAGAAGCAAAAACAGTTTTTGAAAAAATGCTGCCTGTTATTGAACGTGTGGAAGGCAAGGAGTTTAAAGAAAATTATACATATGCCATTTTCAATCTAGGTTCGGCATTGTACTATTTGCAGGACTATGCATTAAGTGAAACCTATGCACGCAAAGGCCTTGCAGGTATTGAAAAAATAAAGGGCAAAAACAATACGGACTATACCGATTTTTTGGACATGCTTGCCAATAACCTAAACGAGCAAAGCAAGTTTGAAGAAACAGAACAGGTATTGACACAATCCTTGCAGATAAAAAAATCCCTGCCCAAACAAGACAGCCTTAACCTGGCAATAAGCTATGGCGGTTTTGGCAACCTGTATTCCTCATCGGGCAACTATAAAAAATCGTTTGAATATTTTGATACGGCCATTAATTTACTAACCGCTTCGGGGCATGAAGACGATGCAGACTATGTGGTATTACTACGCAATTTTGGCTATGCCTATATTGAAGGGGGGCGTTTGTTGGAAGCAAAAAAAACATTGTCAAAAGCACTGGCCATACAGGAAAAGCTATATGGGAAAAATTACCCCGTTAATGGTGAGTTACTCATTTCCATAAGCAATGCCGAAGTACAACTGAACGAACTGACGGATGCCGAAGAGCATGTGCAGCAAGGGCTGGATGTAGTGCTGGCAGCCTATGGCGAAAATTATTATACAGCGGCAAAGGCAAAAGAAGTAATGGCAATGATTAACCAAAAAAGGGGCAACAACACCCGGGCCATTACCTTATACAAAGAAGCATTGGCCATTAACACAAAAATATTTGGCGAAGAAAGCAAGCATACTGCATCGGCCTTTTCCAACCTCGGTACGGTATATGAAGAGATAGGCAACTTTGCCGAAGCAGAACCCTTTCTTCAAAAATCGGCTGACATAAGAAAAAAGATCTATGGCGACAACCACCCCGATTATGCCATAAGCCTTAGCAACTTGGCCCTGCTATATATTTATGAAAACAAGTACAAAGAAGCAGACGACATACTGATTAAAGCACTTAACATCTATACAAAAAGCGGACTGGAAGAAACCAACAACTTCATGTCCATCATTAACAATATTGCTTTTATGGCCGCAAGGCAGGGCCTGTTGGATCAAGCGAAAAAAATATACTTACAATTACTTACCATACTTGAATCAAAGGGAGACAGAAGAAGCTCTGCCTACTATTTGGTATTGAACAATATTGCAGCCAATTGCATTAGCCAAGAAAACTATGACGATGCCATTACCTACGGCTTAAAAGCTGTAGCATACGCAAAAAAATACCAAGGCATTAAAACATTGGAGTACATTAAATCTACCAACAACTGCCTGGTAGCCTATAAAGGAAAAGGCGATTACGAAAAAGCATACCAATTGGCAAAAGAGTTGCTTCCGCTTTGCAAAGAAGTAATGGGCAATGAGGCTGCCCTTACCGGAACAGTCTACTCCAATATTGCATTGCTCGAAAATCAGCGGAACAATCCCGAACAGGCATTTGATTATTTGAACAAAAGCCTGCAGATTTCTATGGATGCATTCAGGAAGAATTTTTATACGCTAAGCGAAAAAGAAAAACTCAATTGGTGGGATGGCGAATCTGCATCCTTTGCCTTTTTTCCTTCGTTACTGATAGAACATCCAGCATTGGCAGCAACAGCAACCGGCTACCTCACCAATATACAGATGCAACTGAAGAATTTTATCCTAAACGATGCATCGGCCACTTTACGCAAAGCCAGAACCAGCAATAATGCAGCATTAAACAAGATATTGGACAAATGGCAACTCAATAGGTCCATCATTAGCAAACAGCTGTCCATGCCTGTTACAGAACGCATCTATAAAACAGACAGCATTGAAGCAGTAGCCAATGAATTGGAAAAAAGCATTAACCAACAGGCTGCCGGTCTCATTAAAATAAACCAGCAAAACGATATTACCTGGCAGGCCGTTCAGTCATCCTTAAAAGAAGGCGAAGCCGCAGTGGAGTTCATCAGCTTTCCATTTTACCGCCAATCAAAATTTACCGATACCATTCAATATGCAGCCATTGTTATACGCAAAAATGAAGCACCCAAATTTGTGCCGCTTGCCACAGAAAAGCAGGTCAATTGGTGCCTTACAGGTGGCAAGGTAAACAGCAAGGAAACACGCATCAATAGTTTGTACAGAAGCTCTATAAAAAGTGGCAGCAACGAAACCTTTGCTGGCGACAGTTTATACAACATCATCTGGAAGCCACTTATACCCTACCTGCAAAACATCAGTACGGTTTCCTACTCGCCAGATGACTTATTGCATAAGGTAGCATTTCATGCACTGCCAATGGGCAAAGACAAATTGTTGCTGGATGCATACCGCTTGCAGCAATACACCAGCATAAGACAGCTTACCGAAAAAGCAAACGAAACAACCAAATGGAATGCTGCCTACCTAATGGGCAATGCCGATTTTAATACCCTGCCAGTAAAAGCATCGGCTGAAACGATTGCCACAGGCAGCTTTACCAGCAACCACAACAACGAAGCGTGGGTGCCCCTACCGGGTACCGAAAAAGAAATCAATACGCTGCAACCGTTACTGGTTTCAAAAGGTGCAACTGTTACAGCTACAAGTGGTATCAATGCTACCGAAGAAAAATTCAAGTTGCTCAACAACCATTCGCCAGCGTTGATACACTTGGCCACGCATGGCTTTTTTCTACCCAACCTTCAACTAAAGAAAAGCTTGGGTACTGTTGACAATGCTGCCAATAACTATGCCTTGTCCGACGATCCATTAATGCGTAGCGGTGTTATCATGGCGGGTGCAAACAAAGCATGGAGCGGGCAAAAGATACCATCCAATACAGAAGACGGTATTGTTACTGCTTATGAAATTGCCCAATTGAATTTGACTGGTACAAAACTGATTGTATTGAGTGCCTGCGAAACGGCACTGGGCGATTTGCAGGGAACTGAAGGCGTGTTTGGCTTGCAGCGAGCCTTTAAAATTGCCGGTGTAAAAAATTTGATCGTAAGTCTTTGGCAAGTGCCCGACAAGGAAACAGCAGAACTGATGGGTATTTTTTACAGTAACCTGTTAAGTGGATTGCCTGTTAGGGATGCTTTCTATAAAGCACAAAAAGAAATGCGGGGCAAGTATCCACCTTATTCATGGGCAGCCTTTGTGTTGATTGAATAAGACGGCCTGAACCATTGCACATACACCCACCAGCCAATGGCACCACCTAAAGTATTTTGCATCAGGTCGTCCACATCGCAATAACCAACACCAACTATAAACTGTGTTGCCTCAAAGGCAAGGCTTATCAGGAATACGCAAAGGATTACTTTCCACCCCTTATCCAGTTTGGCAAACAGTGTGGGGAGCAATACACCCATGGGTACGAAACCTACAATATTGCCGCCAATATTCTTGATGATGTCCCATAAAGTACTTTTGCCCAAAAGCAATGTGCTTGTTGTTGTAAAAGGAATCAGGTCCAAATTCCTTTCACCTGCTTTTATATTGTCTGGTCCAAAATGTTGAATGGCCGACAGAAAACGGTACGGCTCTTTAAGCAGTATCAGCATTACCAACACCATCATATAAACGATAAATGCTGGCCATGCCATTTTTTTGAATGTCCTCATCAACATGGTTCCAAAATTATAAAGTGGCCAGTATTATTTACCGCATTTTTATGTGTACAGTTTTTGATAACTGTTTACACCCTTTTGTAACCGCACTTTTATCTTCGCAGCATGTATAAGCTTATCAGAGAAATTTTATTCTGCTTTCCGCCCGAAGATGTACATTATTTTTCCATGAACAGCCTGCATACAATATGCAATATCAATTGGGTCAAAAAAGCCATCAGCAACCAATTTGCTTATCAGCATCCCGCTTTACAAAAAGAATGCTTTGGCCTGCAATTCAAGAATCCTGTTGGGCTTGGTGCAGGTTTCGATAAAAATGCCCTGTACCTAAAAGAATTGGAAACACTGGGTTTCGGATTTGTGGAAATTGGCACTGTAACACCCAAGCCACAGGCGGGCAATGAGCAACCAAGGCTTTTCAGACTGCCCAAAGACAAGGCATTGATTAATAGGATGGGCTTTAATAACAATGGCGTGCAGGCAGTTAAACAACGTCTTGAACAATGGCAGCAATATAAAGCAACAGGAAATGGCCAATTGATAGTGGGTGGCAATATTGGCAAGAACAAAATAACAGCCAACGAAGATGCCTGGAAGGATTACGAGATATGCTTCACAGAACTGTTTGACTATGCCGATTATTTTGTGGTGAATGTAAGCAGCCCCAATACACCGGGCCTGCGTGAGCTGCAAGAAAAAGATGCATTGCATAAAATTTTATCGCATTTACAAAACATCAACCAAGGCAAAAAAACACCCAAACCTTTGTTGCTGAAAATTGCACCCGATTTAACGCAGGAACAGTTGGATGATATTGTTGCCCTTTCTTTTGAAACACAGCTTGCTGGCCTGGTGGCAACCAATACAACCATTAGCCGTTCGTCTTTGATCACAAAGAATGAAACACTAACCAAGATTGGTGCAGGCGGCCTAAGCGGCAAACCCGTAACTGCAAGAAGTACAGCAGTCGTGCAATACCTGCATGCACAAACACAGGGCAAAGTGCCTATTATAGCCAGTGGCGGCATTTTTACAGGCAACGATGCCGTGGAGAAAATAAATGCAGGTGCGTCGCTGGTGCAAGTGTGGACAGGCTTTATTTATGAAGGCCCATCTATTGTTAAAAATATTTGTAAGCAACTGGTAATAAAATAGCATTTCGTTAAACAAACAGAGCATGGAATATTTATTTACATCGGAGAGCATTATTAGTTTTTTTGTACTGGTTATACTGGAAATTGTTTTGGGTATAGACAATGTAATTTTTGTAAGCATCATATTGAACCGTTTGCCTAAAAACAAACAATCCAAGGGCAGGTTTACCTGGATGATTACGGGTATCATTGTTCGTTGCATACTGTTGGCAGGGCTTACTTGGCTGCTTGCACAAAAAGGCAAAATTGTTTTAAGTGCCTTTGGTAAGGGTTTCGATTTGGCAAGCCTGGTAATGATTGGTGGTGGGCTTTTCCTTATCTATAAAACCGTAAAGGAAATTCATGAAAAGCTCGAAGGCGAGCAGGAAAATGCCTATGCAGGCAAAAGCAAACCATTGTCGTTTGGCAATGCCGTTGTACAGATCATGTTGATTGATATGGTGTTCAGCTTCGACAGTATCATTACCGCAGGTGGCACGGCAAAACATATTGAAATAATGGTGGCTGCTGTTGTTATAGCCATGGTGATCATGTTCCTGTTCAGTCCTAAAATAGCTGCGTTCATACACAAGAAACCAACCATTAAAATGCTGGCACTTTCTTTTTTGGTAATGATTGGGCTGACTTTGCTGATAGAAGGTTGGGACCATGAAGAGGCCGAAAGACTGCACCTTAAAAACTATGTTTATTTTGGGATGGCCTTTTCGTTGGTGGTGGAATTATTGAACATGCGGCTCCGCAAAAAAACAGTTCCTGTGGAGTTAAGGGAACCTGTGTTGCCCGAAGAAAATGAAGGCGGCGATATGGCCAGATAACTATTTCTTGGTGGCCAATGTAAAGCCAATTGTAGTGCCCACATCCAACTTGCTGCGTACATGTATGGTCTGCCCATGGGCTTCTATAATGTGTTTGCAAATGGCAAGCCCCAAGCCGGTGCCGCCCACATCACGGCTACGGCCCCTATCCGTTCTGTAAAAGCGTTCAAATATCCTGGGCAAATGCTCTTCTGCAATGCCTATACCATCATCAGTAAATTCAATCAACAGGTTCTTCCCATCGGTCTGGTACAGCCCGGCTACAATGATGCCATCTGTTTTGCCATACTTGGTTGCGTTGGATACAATATTGATCACCACCTGCCGTATCTTTTCCTTGTCAGCAAATACAGTAACTGGTGTTTCGCAACCCTTTTTAATAGAGGTCTTGATATTGCGTTTGGCAGTCTTAATGGAGAGCGATTCGTACACTTCCTTTATCAGGTCCTGGATAACGAAATACTCCTTATACAAAGGCTGCTCACCACTTTCAAGTCTTGATATTTCGTCCAGGTCTTTCACCAGGTTCACCATCCGTTCCACATTACGGGCTGCGTTCTCCAGAAACTTCTTGCCAATGGTTGGGTTCTCCAAAGCCCCATCCAGCAAAGAATCCACATACCCCTGAATGGCAAAAATGGGTGTCTTGAATTCGTGTGCAAGGTTCTGCAAAAACTCTTTGCGATAGGCTTCATTGCTTTTCAGCAACTCGATTTCTGCACTCCGCTGAACGGCCCATTTTTCTACATCTTCACTTACTTCATCAATGCTCTTTTTGGGAATAATATATTTATAATATGTCTCCTCCCGCTTGGTGGCCTTGGTTTGGTAAATGAATTTGTAGATGAGTTTTATTTTACGGTAAATGAACCATTCCAACACAAACCGTATCAGGTAATAGCTACCAATAAATGTTACCAGCAATGCAGCCAAACCAATCCACCATTGGTGTTCAATAATATAAAAAGCAATGCCAATGGGCACTGCCAAAATCAATGCAGTTAATGCAGATAATTGATTGGGAGAAAGGTTCTTGGTTTTGAACATGGTATAAGACCATAGTCAATGGACAATAGACCACGGTAATTGCAATGTAAGTAAAAATATTTTGTACAAGCTATCGGCTACGGTCTACCGTCCTGCCTTATCACTACACTTCAAACTTATAACCTACCCCCTTTACCGTGGTAATGCAGTCCACACCCAGTTTCTGGCGTATCTTGCGTATGTGTACATCAATGGTCCTGTCGCCAACAATTACATCGTTGCCCCATATCTGGGAAAGTATCTCGTTACGCAAGAAAACACGGCCGGGTTTGGAGGCCAATAAATGCAATAGTTCAAATTCTTTCTTGGCAAGTACCACGTTAGTGTTGTTAATGGTCACTACAAATTTTACGGGGTCAATTTGTATGTTGCCTACTTTTATGGTTTTGCCATCTTCCTTGTGCAGTCTTCTAAACAAAGCGTTTACACGGCTTATCAAAACTTTTGGGCTGATGGGTTTACTGATATAATCATCCGCACCGGTTTCCAGTCCCTTTATATGCGATGTCTCATCGCTCAAAGCCGTCAGAAAAATAATCAGTGTGTCCTGGAACAGGGCTTGCGAACGTAAAACGCCGCATACTTCGATACCTGTTTTTTTAGGCATCATAATGTCCAGTATAATCAGGTCGGGGTTCAACTGCTTGGCCCGGTCAATGGCCTCACTCCCGTCTTTAGCCGTGTACACTTCATATCCTTCCTTGCTGAGATTGTAATTGATGATCTCCAAAATATCCGGCTCGTCGTCTGCAATTAGAATCCGCTTTGGTTTTGCTTCCATTGTTAACCTAATGTTTACACAAAATTAATCTTACCCATCTGTATTCCTGTTATTTGCCATTATGTAATTGTTAAGTGTGATAAATTCGGCAAAAAACGGCAAAGCAGCCATTTGGAACTATTTTTGCTCTTTATACAATCCATGAGAAAATTATATACACTATTCCTCTTTTTATTTGTTGCAACTACCTTATATGCACAGCCTTATCAGCGTGCCACCGAGCTGCCCATGCCCAAAGTGCCGCCTATGCGGGTACTGCACCACGACAATATTGACAATAAACAGAAACTGATACTGAAATTGGACGGCTCGGACGATGGACTTTTTTCCCCAACAAACAATGCAGCAGCCAACCAGCAACTTACCGATATCCTTATCATCAATGTAAACAACATGCAGGCCAAGGTAGAGATGAGTACCACGCTGGACGAAAACGGCAAGTTTAAATGGCTGCGTGGAATTGACGAGATGTTGAATGCCTTCATCTCTGGCTATAAGGCCAAGACCATTAACGGTGCTTTGTTGGGCGACTTGATTTTGAGCTATGACGATGCCATGCAGTTGGAATGGAAAAAAGAATCCATTAAGCCCATTGTTGAAAGGAACGAAATAGAAATCGGGCAGATACTGATAGACAATTTTGCTTTGAAAAACAATGTGGGTGTTGCTGCTTCGCAAGAAGTGTTGTTGCTTAAAACCTGCTATCGCTACCCTAAAAAAGTACTGTCTATTTTAGGCAAGAACCCCAACGTTTTTTTTGCAGACAGCGTCATTGCAAGCATGGCCCATAAGGACCCTGAGCAACTATATAATTATGCCGCCGCACCCAATCCGTTAGGCAGGAAGATACAAAGCGTAAACGAGCCATTGGTCAAGATCATTGGGCTACTTTCGTTAATGAAAACAGGTAGGCAATACTTTCCTTTCCTGGACAATATCTACCGAAAGAAAATAACGCTCGACTCCATTACTGGCGTACTCAACGATACAACTGCATATTTCAAATTGCTGGTAAACACGCAGATTGATTATGCCCAAAGAAAGCGTAACAACGATACGCCGTTGGTGGCCAATGTGCTTACCGAAAAACTGAAACGCAAGGTGAGCGAGAATTATGTAATGGAAATAAATGCCTTGCACGAACCGGGTTTTGAAAAAGTAAGGTTCAACAGCCTGAACCCGCTTTCGGCACAGGACCTTTACTATGTGGCTGTTTTGGGTGAGGAAGAAATTTATACCAGCAGTTATGTAAGCGGTGTTTACCCACGCATTTTTCAACGCATGAAAGCGGCCAAGGAACACAGTGCCGATACCTTGCTGAACCTGGTAAAGTACGATTACTACAAAAAGTTCATTAAGATAGCTGCCAATTACAATACGTTGGACGATTTTTTAAGCCGTATGGATAAATCCAATTCGGAGAAACTGATGCGGAACTTTGTAAGTGGTCTGGAAAAGACAACCACATTGGAAGATGCGGTGGATGTGGCGGATTCCTATGGCAGCATCTACAATCCAGGTATCAAGAAAATCATTCTTGGCCAGATAAACGACAACCTCGTTCAGAGCGAGCAAAATGGCAACAAACGTGGGCAAACCATCTATAACCTGCTCAACATCATTTTTCTTTCGCTGGATTCATCGGCAAAAATTGACCTGCCCGCGAGGTTGGGCATTGATGGTGTTTACAATATGCCCATTGATAAGCTGCAGGACTCTTCGGGCAGGATCATAATACAGCAGTTTTTTTATGGCGATAAAGATGGGCAAGGCGTGTTCAATTCTTTCTTTAAAAACTACAGCAGTGCCTATTGGAGAAGGGTTGACAAACCCGACTGGGTAGAGCTTTCTTCCATTAAGGGAACACCCATTACCATTTATTGCAACAAACCTTTTGACAATGAGCAGGACCTTGATGCAAAGGCACAGGAAAACCTTGGAAAGTACCTGGAAGAGAACGGCATTGAACCAACCGTTGTGATACATCGTGGGCACAGTTATTTTGTAGGTTCCACCATCGACCAGTTGCCCTCTTCTTCAAAGATTGTATTGTTGGGCAGTTGTGGTGGCTACCAACGTTTGGCAGATGTATTGGATATATCGCCTGCGGCACAAATCATTGCTTCCAAACAAACAGGAACGGGGCTGGTAAACATTGCATTGATATTGGCCATTACCGACAACCTGCGTTTGGGCAAAACCCTTGATTGGCCCGTTATCTGGAAGAACCTTGACCTTAAGTTCAAAGGCGAAACCAAAGACAAGTTTGATGATTATGTACCACCTTACCGCAACTTGGGAGCCATATTTATCATGGCTTATAAAAAAGCAATGGCAATAAGATAGCAAAGCTGGCCCTTAACTGCACTAATTCAAATAAGGATTGTATTTTTTTTCGTGCCCAATGGTGGTGCTCCTTCCATGTCCATTATACACAATGGTTTCATCGGGCAATACAAATAATTTTTCCTGTATGCTTCTTAGCAGGTCTGCCGTGCTGCCACCTGGTAAATCCGTACGTCCAACGCTTTCATAAAATAGCACATCGCCACCAATAACAAAGCCTTGTTGTTTGCAATAAAAACAGATGCTGCCAGGGCTATGTCCGGGTGTAAGCAGCACTTCCAGTTCATCTTCATCCAGCTTTACCGTATCGCCTTCTTGTAAAAAATGCAAGGGGCCATTGTAATTGTCAAAAGGTATCCCCCATTTCATGCCGCTTTGTGGTGCAAAAGCCAACACTTCTTCTTCATTGGGGTGTATATACAGTTCCAAACCAAAATTTTTGGCTACCCAGTTGTTGCCAAACACATGGTCCAAATGGCAATGCGTGTTCAGCAACTGCACCGGTTTCAGTTTTTTCTCTTCAATAAAACCTTTTAACATTTCATGTTCAGCAGTAAAGTAGCAACCGGGGTCTATTATCAAAGCGTTACCATTATCGTTGTACAGCAAATAGGTATTTTCTTGAATGGGATTAAACACAAAGGATTGCACATGTATCATAAACGATTTTTTACAATGAATTAAGGTAATTGCCTAATTTTAACGATGATAGAAAGGATTGCCAAGAAACATTTGTAGCAGTTATGGAATATATTTACTGCCCTTCTGTTTTTGGCCCTGTACATCGTTATAAAAATCAAGACCGGATATGCAAATGAATATGAATAAAACCATCCAATTATTTTTTGCCGCAGCTTTATTATTCCCATTGCTTACCACTGCACAGGTGAACACTGTTGAGTTTGGCAAGAACAGGATCCAATACAAGAAGCTTAAATGGAAGTTCTACCAATCGCCCAACTTCAACACCTATGTTGCACAGGGCGGTACCGAGCTGGGCAAATTTACGGCACAGGTAGCAGAACAGGAATTGCCTTCTATTGAAACGTTTATTGAATACTCTTTGCAACGCCGTGCGAACATTGTGGTGTACACTAGCTTTCTGGAATACAAGCAAAGCAATATTGGCCTGGGCATCGACTGGCAGCAGGCAGGTGGCCTTACCAAACTGGTGAACAATAAGATTGTGGTGTACTTTGATGGCAACCACGAGCATCTTAAAAACCAGGTACGCGAAGGCATTGCCCGTGTATTGACAGATAATTTGTTATTTGGTGACGATATTGGCGAAATTGCCAGCAACCAAGCTTTACTGGACCTGCCCAAATGGCTAACCGATGGCTATGTGGCCTATGCAGCACAACCCTGGAGTACCAAAAAAGACGATGAATTGAAAAGTGCAATACTGGGCGGCGACTATAACAACTTCTACAATTTTGCATTTGCCAAACCAATACTTGCCGGACATGCTTTCTGGAACTATATAGCAGAAAAATACAAAAAAGAAAACGTGACCTATTTTTTGTACCTGGCCCGCCTGTACAAAAACCTGAACAGTGCATCGTTGAAAGTATGCAAGAAAAAATTCAAGGAAGTGCTGGAAGACTTTATGAATTTTGAGCAGGACAAATACTCAAAAGATATACGCCAACGCCGTAATGCACCCAAAGGCAAATTGAGCGTATCGGTAGATGTGAGTAAAAACGATTACTACAATTTCAGTGTGAACCCTAATCCTAAAAGCAATACCTATGCAGTGGTTGAATACAAGAAGGGCATTTACAGTGTAAAGCTGAACGAAAACTATTACAACGAAAGAACACTGTTGACAAGGGGCGTAAAAGTGTACCAAGGCGATGTAAACCCCAACTATCCTATACTTGCATGGGACGGTAAAGGCACCAGGCTTTTGGTTATTTACGGCGAGGAAGGCAAAACCAAAATGTTTGTGTACGATTTGGTAGCCAACTACAAAAGGTTCAAACAGGTGATTGAAGGTTTTGACCAGATACTGGATGCATCATTTATGCTGGATGCCAACACGCTTATTTTAAGTGCAGTAAAAAATGGACATTCCGATATTTTCATCTACAAAATAGAGGACCAAAAAATTGAGCAGGTTACCAACGATGTGTACGACGACCTGAACCCAACGTTTGTATCGTTCCCTAACCGCTCCGGCATCATCTTCTCCTCCAACCGCCCCGGCCCAGAAGCACCCAACAACGATACCGTTATACCAAGCAAAAACCGTTTCAATATTTTCATGGTTGACATATTGAACAAGTCGGCCGTAAAACAGATTACACAGCTTACCAACCTCAAGTACGGCAATGCTACCTACCCCATGCAGTACAACACCAACCACTTTACGTTTGTGGCAGATGAAGCAGGCATCGGCAACCGCTATGCAGGTTTCTTTTCAACCCAACGTACCGGTTTGGATACCTTGTATTATGTTGGCGACGATATTGTGAGGAACCCATCGCCCAAAGAACTGGACAGTGCATTGGTGGCATGGCGTAAACAGGAACCGGATAGCATCAGCTACTTCCAAGTGTACAAAGACTCTACCTACACCTTCCCCATTACCAACTACCAAAGCTCCCTGTTAGAAACAAGGATTGCAGGCAACAATGGCATGGTAAGCGAAGTAAGAAGGGAGGGCGACTACAAGTTCCTGTACAAATTAAAAGTAGATGACAACGCTTTGGAAAGACGCAACGTGAACCCCAAGAACACGGCCTACATGCAGCGTTTAATTGATGGCGAAAAACAGAAAAATGGCAATGCTACCAAGTACAAGAACGGTAAGCCTGTAGCAAATACCGACACGGTTAAAACAACAGATAGGAAAAAGGTTTTCCAAACAGAATTTGATGGCGAAAAACCGGACACCACCGCCTCGGTGAACCTTACCGAAACTGCAACACCCGAAGCCAAACCTTCGGCATTGGAGAAAATGAAGTTCTTTAATTACCGCTTAAAATTCAATGCAGACTATCTGGTGTCGGGCCTAACCAACAATGTACTCGTAAACCGCTACCAGCCTTATGCTGGCGGCCAGGGCCCCATACAGTTAAACAATGGCAACGATTTGAACCTGAGCTTCCGTGTGGGCATCAGCGATTTGATGGAAGACATCAAGTTCATTGCCGGCTACCGCATCGGTTTCAATTTAAAGGACAAAGATGTGTTGATGTCTTTCCAGAACTACAGAAAGAAGATTGACTGGGGCGTTACTTATTTCAGAAGCACTGTGTCCGACTATCAAGGTTACTTCACTGGCGATGTGCTGGGCATACCTGCTTCCTACTACAGCAACAGGTTAATCACCAATTTGTACCAATTCAATATTGCCTATCCTTTTGACGAAACCAAAAGGGTACAGATTACCACTGCACTCAGAATAGACAGGGGCGTGCTTAAACCCTTGATCAGTGGCGTGCCCGATCCTGTAGCATTAAACTATCCCGATTCAGTAACGCAGTACATCCTGAACAGGGCCGAATATATTTACGACAATACCATCAATCCTGCACAGAATATCTGGAATGGCCTGCGTTGGAAAGTGTACATGGATGTAAACATGCCCATGAGCAAGGGAGCATCCAAAAGCATGAACTTCAATTTTGGTTTCGATGCAAGGCACTACTGGAAAATTTACCGCAACTTTATCTGGGCCACCAGGGCAGCAGGTGACTTTAGTTGGGGCGAACAAAAAATCATTTACTACCTGGGTGGTGTTGACGGATGGCTTGGACCCAAGTTCAACAATGCTATCAAACCTGCCCCAGACCAGTCCTACGCCTTCCAAAGCCTGGCAGTAAACATGCGTGGCTTTAAACAGAATATCGCCAACGGCAACAACACAGTTGTGTTGAACAGTGAGCTACGTTTACCTGTATTTTCTACTTTATTAAATAGGCCAATCAACAACGCTTTTGTAAGGAATTTTCAACTGGTACAGTTTGTTGATTTGGGTACTGCCTGGAACGGTAAGTTCAACGGCATAGAAAGGCCATACACTTTGTACACAGACGATAGCAATCCCAACAATCCCGTTAATGTACGCATCAAGGCAGGTGGCATTGGTCCATTTGTGGGTGGTTACGGTTTTGGAGCAAGAAGCACTTTGTTGGGCTACTTCTTAAAGTTTGACTGTGCATGGGAAATGAAGGGCGTATTCAAAGGCAAGCCAATGCTGTATTTTGCGTTAGGTCTGGATTTTTAAACTTATGTAACCGGCACCCACTACCCGCTTCAACTGTAGTGGCGTCGCACCCATCAACGGTAGCACATACTTCAACTAAACAAAAGCCTTCCCATTTTTTGGGAAGGCTTTTGTTTGTACCCTAAAATACATAATGACTATTTTTCTGCGACAACACAAGCAACAACAACCAGAACAATAGGTAAACAATCGCTATCACAAAGAAAAGTCCATCTATATTACCAGCCAATTGCACCTGCGGTTTTATATATGGTTGCTTTGCCCATGACAATTAAATGGTTACTGTACGGCAACCGCTTCTGTACGCATGCCCCGCATGGCTTTTACCGTAAAATAGATGATACCAAACATGGCGGCAAACAAAAACGTAAAGCCCCAAAGTTTTAGATTGTCCTGCGGCTGCAGAATATGGTGTGCCGATGCACTGGCCAACCTGCCTGGTTTTGTAACAATGTTCCAGCTATTAAACCGCAGGAACCGGCCTATATAAATTCCGTAACCACATAAAACCATACTGGTAAAAACAGCCAGCCTTACCCATATCGCTTTTATATGCCTTGCCAAAAAAGTTTCCACTTGCATAAGCGATGCAATGCCCAACAGCAAACCATTCCATGCTGCAGATGTTACCAGCAACAAGTCGTACCACTTAGGTACCGGCCCCCTTTCCTTATAATGAAAAAGGTCGGTTATAATATAAGGTGCATTAGGAAAGAACAGCAACCAGCCTCCAATAAACAGGCAGGCAGCCCAATCCAGTTCCGATTGATGCTCCAACCGCCTGCTAAACAAAAAAGGTACTATTGCAAGTAGCATGTTCCAGGCATAGAATATATAGGTAAGCTCTTTTGTACATGCCATGCGTATGCACAACAGCATCATGGTAAAGCCAATGCTTAGCATCAGCATTTTTTCTACGGAAGAAATTTTCTTGATCATAATAAACAGGTGATTTTGGGTAAGAAAACGATGCAGCCAATAACAATAGCAACCAGCGAAGCAAACAGTACTGCTGCCGCTGCCACATCTTTCACTGTTTTTATAACAGGATGGAAATCTTCCTGCACTAGGTCGCAAAGTTTTTCCAACGCACTGTTCAACATCTCCAAACCCAGTACCATTGCAATGCAAAGCAGCAAGGCCATCCAGTCAGTAGCTGATACCCCCAAACCAACCGCTAGTGCAACTACTGCGGCAGCTACGCATAACTGTATTTTGCCATTGCGTTCATGCAGGAAGAAATAACACATCCCGTTAAAAGCATTACCCAATGCCTTTACTATTGTTTGTTGTTTTGCTTTTTTTTGTTTCATGAAACTGTGGTGTAAACATTAATCGCCAGTCGCAACAATGGTTTCATTGTTGCTGCTATCATTAAAAAAATCGGCCAGGCAATACCTCGCCTTGTAAATACTTGTGCAGGCTGCCACAAATGCTGCCAGTGGAAATAGTAAAAATGGCACATCGTTCCATATATCCTTCCACAGCTTGAATATTTCAATAAACAAGAAGGCAATCCATACGCCCAACAAAGCAACAGGGTATAAGGTAGCAACTTTGTATTCGGCCCTAATGGATAATTGCTTTAGCAAATAAGCTATAAGTATAAAAAACAGGCCCGCCACCCAACATACCTGTAAGGCAAAAACTAGCGACATAAAATACATAGGTGGAAAAAGCAGCGATGGCAATGTAAGTATGGCATACCACATTAAAGACGTAGCAAAAGTTTTGAGTAATGTAAACATTTGTATTGTTTTTAAGTAATGATAAGAGCGTATAACTGTCAGGCTTTCGTTGCTTTTTAATGCCCCCATATTGAATGATATGGAATAACCGGCTCCTTTATTTCATGCCGCAACCTGCCTATCGTCTTTTCAAACTTTAGCCGCATCTTTTTCCAATACCTGCCAAAATCATTGCCGCCTGCCTTGAACAGTTTTTTATGTGCCATCCAAACAACCATGGCGGTAGCCAAGTAGAATACTTTATAGAACTGGTAAGATGCCATTCTTACAACAATGGCCTTATGCTGAAAGATGGTCCTGAACCGTTCCAATTGAAACTGTATATGCGGGGCTTCATCAATCAGGATATCCGTGCATATCTCTTTAAGCAACCTGTTTTTTGTAGCATCTTTTAACGACTGGTAAAATATCTGTGCCGCACTTTCCACTGTTATTACGGTAAGCGTCCACCACTCCATGCTTGTATTCAAATGCCTGATCCTTCTAAACAGGCTATCGCCCCAGTTTTTGCGTATGCGGGGCTGTCCAATCATATCCAGGAAAACGCCGAGGTTATTGCCATGCTTCTGCTCTTCTTTAATAAACAGTTGCAGTGCCTGCACGTAAAAGACATCGTCAATCTTATGTGCATATTTTGCCCCGGCCCTCAATAGATTGCTGCCATCGGATGTTTCGCCCAATTGCCATGCCTGCAACGATTTCAGTACGGCAGCCAGTTCGCTGTTATTCAGTTGGGCAGGCTGGTTCCAATCAATCCGCTTTGCCTGTAGGTTGGCCTGGAAATAATCGAACCATTGTTTGGAAGTTTTCATACACTTATTTTTTGGGATGGTTTTTATGGACTCTGACAAGCAGCCTACTTTCTTGATTCGCCAACCAATGAAGGGTTGTACCAATTAATATTTCTTGTTGTGTACATGATTACTGCAAGCACTATAAACAGTCCAATGCTGCCCACCAGCAATGCTGCATCCTCTAAACTGATGATGACAAAAATGAATGCATAAAGCCCCGTAAGCACACCAGCAAGGGCACCTGCTGCCTGCCAGTTTTTAAAATGGCTTTTTACGTACAGCACAATGAGTGTTAGCGTTGCAAGTGCTGCAATCAGGTAGGCAGTATCAAACTGTATAAACTCACTAATGGATAGTAGCAGCGTGTAGAAAATGACCAGCCCCAAGCCCACCAATATATATTGAACAGGGTGCATGGGGTTTTTCTGTACCAGTTCAATAATAAAGAACAGGGCAAAGGTTAACCCAATAACAAGGATTGCATATTTAGTGGCACGCATGGTTTTAATGTTGTTGTCGTGCGTATGTAGCAACGCAAAATTCTTGTCAGACTGTTGTGTTGAGCCACTGGCGGCAATCCTATTCAATGCCGCTGTTTGGTTGGCCTGCCTTTCCATCACAAGGTTCGAAACAAAAGTTGCAGGTATCATCATGGCAAGTATCAATACGGCAGTTGTTATGGCCTTGATCAATGTTTTGTTGGATGATGATGCCAGTGGGGGTTGTGCTGTGCCAAGAAGGATGTCGTTGTGTTGTTGTTCGTTAAACGTTTCCATATTTGTGTTGATTTGAGTTACTGAATCTTGTATCCTGTTACCATTTTCGTACAGGGCATTGCGGGTACCTGTAAAAAAATATTGGTCAATGGCTTTATGGCAAATGAGGATTGCGATAAAGGAGCAGGCAAAAAGCAGGATGGTGTACAGTGTACAGCAATACGGATCCGTATTGCTGAAACTGTCAGCCACAAGTAAGGCATACAAAAAAGAAATGCCGAGGCAGGTTGCAGCAAGTGCCACCAGCTTATTGAGGTTACTTTTTTTGATAATTGGCAATACAATGGCTAGCACAATTATTACGGGGGTAGTGATTATAGCACCTATTGCACCAAACAGTACACCCGTTGCAGCTTCTATACCCCTGCCCTGCAAAACGAACCATACCACCCAGCCGCTAATCAATACAAGGCTTGTAAAGAACCAGATGCTGATAGCTATTGATATGGATGTGTATTTTTTATTCATTCTAAAAGTACTTTGAATTTCAAAGTTTAAATACAAAAAAAATTAACTGATAGATTTGATCATTTGCTCCAATGCATCCAAATGCTGTTTAAAGGCTTTTTCTCCAGCTTTGGTTACGGAGTAAGTGGTATTGGTTTTACGGCCGATAAAGCCCTTCTGTACTTTCAGGTAGCCGCTTTCTTCCAGCCCCTTTAAATGGCTGGCAAGGTTACCGTCTGTTGCTTGTATCAGTTCTTTCAATTCATTAAAATTTACTTCCGGGTTTACCATCAGGGCACTCATGATACCCAGGCGTACACGGCTGTCAAAAATTTTATTCAGATGCTCTATCGGGTTCTTCATTCCTTCTGTTTAATTTCTTTCATACTTCCACCACATCATTGCCCCATAAACAATATGCAGCAAACCAAAACCTGCTGCCCAAAAATATAAACCGTAACCAACAAACCAAAGATTAATAATACCCAGCATTATTTGCCCATAGCCAAGGTAACGGACCTCGCCAAACGTGTATTTGCTGGCGTTTACCAATGCAAGTCCGTAAAAAATCAAACAGCCCGGTGCTATCAGTCCATAAATGCCATGCTCTAACAGCTTTATTAAAAAGATGCCGCCCACAAAAAGTGGCATACAGAAATTGACCATTAACCGTTGTGAGCTTGGACCCCAAATAGGGGTGCCCGTTTTTTTGCTTCGCAGGTAAGTAAATACAAAGGAAAGTATGAATGCTGCCATGAAGGTACAGGCAGCTACCTGTATCAATGAGTTGCCCAATAACTCGGTTGTGGCAACAGATCTGCCACGGTAAGCATAAGCCGTATCGGTGTAGCTCCGCCCCGCCTCAGCATGACCATTCAGGATATTACTTGCAAACCATGCACCTAGCAAGGCACAGCAGCCGGCAGCAATACCGCTTAAGCCACTCAGGCTAATGAAACGGCTGCTACGTTCCATCATTTTTTTGATGTCGTGTAAAGTGTCTAAGTGTTGGTTTTGGGTATTCATAAAAGCACTTTGAAATTCAAAGTAATGATAAGCATTTTGAATTTCAAAATTTTTTCTGCACTATTTTTTTAAGTAGTGTAAAGCCCCGATACCCGAACAGTAACGTGCACCCATTTGCATGAGGGATTGCAGTGGAAAGCCCGCAAAGCCAACCTGTTGGCTGCGTACTTGTAACGGAAAGCCCGACCCGCACATGCGGGGCAAGCCCAAAAGCTTTTTACTTATACAATGCACAACTTGTTGCTTGATGCAAATACCTTCAATTACATTTGAAAACACAACTATCACTTATTGTTTAAATGCAGTATTGCTAATATTTTAAAGCTGCTGAGAGAGGCTTGAAAAAAAGAACCCCTCAATAGAAATTGTGGGGTGAATGAGAAAATCTACTGTACTCTGTTTGCTTTTGTTTGCTATGAACCTTAACTGTATTGCAAAGATGGTATTGGTATGTTACCAGAAAGTAAAACCAATGCAACCTTAATATTAAATAGAAAAGCCGCTAATACATATTAGCGGCTCTCTGTTATCCATCTTATTTCAAGCATTAGAATGTGTACCTTAAACCAGCCTGCATTTGCCAACGAGAACTGAAGTAATCGATCTGGTAAGGATTACCTGGATCGCTCCAAGTATATTTAGGATTCGCTGTTGCAGAAGGGGCAACTGTTCTTGTTAAACCAAGTGATGCTGTAGAATTGAAAGTATTTGGTGAGAAATACTGGTAACCCCAGCTTTTGCTTAACAAGTTGGTCAGGTTCACGATATCGTAGGTAAAGGTGATTGTATGTGTTCTGCTACCTGCTTTAATGTTAAAGTCGTGAGCCAAGCGGAAATCCATTTGGTTGTTCCAAGGTGTACGGCCGCCATTACGTTCTGTAAACTGTCCCCTGCGTGTGCTCAGGTATTTGTCTTTGTCTATGAAAGCGTCAAACGCTGCAGCCTGTGTTGCATCAGGAACAAAAGTGGTAGTTTCTGCTTTTGTAGGAATGTACACCAAAGACTGTGTTTGACCAGTACCATTGTTGGTTGTGTTAACCAAGCCATAGGTAAACGGAGCACCAGAAGCTGCATTAAAGAATATGGTAAAGTTGGTAATGTTTTTACCGTTTTTCTTCCAGTCTAACTTGTAGTTCACAGTAGAAACGATCCTGTGCCTTACATCAAAGTTAGAATAGGCAAGACCTGGATTGTTTGGAGACAATGCCTGGTTTAACTGCCAGTTAGACTCCATTGAGTTACGGATACCATTGGTGATGTCTTTAGACTGGCCATAGGTATAAGCCACCATAAAGTTCAAACCAAAAGCATAAGACTTGCTCACTTGGCCAGTAACACTGTACCTGTAACCTTGTGTAGTGTTGGATAGCAAGTAAGCATTGGTGTACAATGAATTTATTTTAGCACCAGAGTAAATAGGCTGTTGCTTTTTTACATCGTAAGGAGCATATACTGGGTTGTCAATATAGTTGATCTGTTGGAATTTCAAATCGTAGATTACTTTGGTATAGATACCTTCTATTGAAAGTTTCCATTTGTCTTTGGTTATGTATTCAACAGCCAGGCTGCTTCTCCATGCCTGTGGCATTTTAAAGTTGTTATCAATCAAATCCACCTGTGTTGCACCAGAAGCATCGTTCACATTTACACCTTGGTTCTTTACAAAGTTTGCTTCGCCGATATTGCCAGTGATAGCGTCCTTGATAGGATCTGTTCCGGCAACAATTGGGCTTGGTCCGCTTTGTATGTTGTTCTTATCATACGCACCATAAGTAACACCATTGTTGTAGTAAGCATAACCTAACCATGCAAAAGGAATACGTCCTGTAAATACACCTGTACCACCTCGTATAACAATTGACTGGTCGCCTTTAACATCGTAGTTAAACCCGATTCTTGGAGATACCTGGATCTTACCTAAGAAATTGTTCTTGATGTCTTTTGGCAAAGTATATGTGTAAGTTGTTCCGTAGTTAGGATCAACCGGTGCATTGGTTGTTTTAGCTGCACTCAAAGGTTGTTTTGTAGGCATATCGGCCAGGTCAAAACGGATACCTGGTGTCAATTTCAACTTGCCCAGTTTAATTTCATCCTGTCCATATACACTGTACATATTCACATTGAACTTAGCAGGAGGATTTGCCATGATGCCATCCCTGGTATTGTCGCCATAGCTATAGTTTGTTCTAACCCTTTGTGGTTTGTTGTCTACAAACTCTGCAATGCTTCTGTAAGCAACACGGCCGTTCCAGGAGTTCACAAAACCATAAGTAATATCATACAGTTCGTTGTGTGTTCCCAAAGTGATGGTGTTGATACCTTTATGGATGGTAACATTGTCTGTTATCTCGAATGTTTTTTGTTTCATGTTAAACACACTCGCCTCACGGTCTGTTCCCAAGAAAATGGTCTTACCGCTTCCGTTAGTGATTTCAATTTGAGGAAGTGCAGGGTTAGAGATCGGGTCCCTGTAATCTTTGATATCAGAGTAACCTAAGATAAAGCTATTAGAAACCCTGTTGCTGAATTTTGATTTAAGTTCCGCAACAGTAGATGATTGTTTGTTTACTTGTTTAAAGTCGATGCTACCAAAACGGAAGTTGGCACCGTCACGTTCAAGGTTGGTTGCTTCAGAGTTAACAATATTGTTCCTGATAGACAACTGGTGTTTATTGCTGATGTTGAAATCTACACGGTTAAATAATTTGAACGATTTAGAGTAGATAGAAGTATTGCCATAAGCACCGGCACTAACACCATATTTTGTCCTCATCAAAGAGTCAATGGTATAAGCCTGTGCAGCAGTAATAACTGTATTGTCAGAAGAACCGGCACCCAAGATAACCGGGTCAACCCTGCGTGTAATTTCTGCATTGGTAAATAAAAACAATTTGTCTTTTATGATCGGCAACCCAAAACGCAAACCGGTTTGATAGTCAGAAAAGTCGGTTGGTATTTTTGTTTTGTCACCGGCATTGTTTGGTCCAACCATAAATGCACCACGGCCAAAACCATATACCGATCCATGAAATTCGTTGGTACCGCTGCGTGTAACAGCGTTGATGCTACCGCCCAAAAAGTTACCGATTTTTACATCGTAAGGGGCTAGGTAAACTTGTATGTCTTGAATGGCATCCAAAGAAACGGAGTTTGAACGGGTGCTGCTTCCTGGCTGGCCAGAAGAGTTTGTTTGGCCACCCAATGAAGGGCTAAAACCAATGGCATCGTTATTAATGGCACCATCTAAGGTTACGTTGTTGTAACGGAAATTGGTTCCCGCAAAAGAGTTGTTGTTGCTTTGTGGTGTTAACCTGGTAACATCCTGTATGCTTCTGCTGATAGTAGGCAGGTTCTTTATTTGATACTGTCCAACCGTAGTTGCAGCACCGGTTTTTACCGAACCTTTCTTGGTGCTTACAGAAACTTCCTGCAAGGTTGTGGACTGTTCGCCCAATTTAAAATTCAGGTTATTGGTACCTAATGAAAGCGTGAAATCTGTTTTCTTTTCAGTTGCACGCCCAACATAGGATACGGTAATAGTATATGGACCACCTGGCTGCAGGTTTGAAACATAGAAAGAGCCCTTGCCGCTACTTTGTACGGTTGTAGTGTAACCGGTAGGTTCAAATTTCAACACAATGGTAGCCCCATCAATAGCTGCCCCCTTGCCATCTGTAACTGTTCCACTCAATGTAGCTGTTGTTTCCTGGGCAAAAGCAGATGCAAAGCCCATGCACAAAAGCATTAATAAAAATACGGTCCTTTTCATGTTGTTAAAATTTATGCAAAAGAACCTCTCCCATATTATGGAATTGTTAACGACATATTACCTGCCTGTTAACCTTTTTCTACTAGTAAAAAGCCCAATATTATCTTATTATTAATTCTAGTTGTTACATAAGGTATCCATTTCATACCTTTACTTTTGCCAAAACTTATAGTACATGGGTATCAATACCATCGGCAAGCTTTTCATGCCAAAAAACAAAGTGTTTTACGAACTATTTGAAGATGTGGCACAACGTGCCCATGAAATGGGCGTTAAGTTAAAGGAACTGGTAAACGAGCCCGATGCAGACAGAAGGGCAAATATACTTTCTGTAATTGAGGACCTGGAACATAAGAACGACGATACCACCCACCAGATATTTACGGAACTGGGCAGGAACTTCATCACACCTTTTGACCGTGAAGACATCCACTACCTGGCTTCTGCACTGGACGATATTGCAGACTACATTTTTGCCTCTTCTAAAAAGATCAATTTTTACAAGGTAAACCCCAACGATAGCGGCATACAGAAAATGGCCGACCTTATCCTATCTGGAACAATAGAAATAGAGAAAGCTGTATTTGGTTTAAGGGACATGAAGAAGCTTCGTGAAATGACAGAAGCCCTTGTAAAAGTAAACAGCATAGAAAATCAGGCCGATGATGTTTTTGACATGAGCATCGAAATGTTGTTCAATCAGGAAAATGACTTCAAGGAAGTAATCAAGAAACGTGAGATCTATCAGGTATTGGAAATTGCTACCGATAAATGCGAAGATGCTGCCAATGTAATAGAAAGCATCATTATTAAATATGCGTAAGGAACCGTGATGCGGCAACTGTAACCGCAAACTCACAAGGATTCACGACAAACAAACATTATGAATTTCCCAGCACTGCTTATTATTATCATTGTACTGGCTTTTATATTTGATTATATCAATGGTTTTCACGACTCGGCCAACTCTATAGCAACCATTGTTTCCACCAAAGTGCTTACACCGTTTCAGGCGGTTATATGGGCAGCATTTTTTAACTTTCTTGCATTTTTTATTGCCAAATATGTATTTAAAGAATTTGGTATTGGCGACACGGTTGCCAAATGGGTTAACCGCGACTTCATTACGCTACATGTAATACTTGCGGGCCTTTTGGCGGCCATTGCCTGGAACCTGATTACCTGGTGGTTCGGTATCCCATCCAGCTCATCGCACACCTTAATGGGCGGGTTTGTTGGTGCGGCCATAGCACATGCCCATGGCCTGTCGCAACACGGTACCGATGTAATTAACTATGCCAAGGTTGTTCCTACTTTCCTGTTCATTTTCATTGCACCATTTATAGGTATGTTTATCGCATTCTTCATCACCATTGGCATTGTGCACCTATGCAAAAAATCAAACCCGTACAAGGCAGAAGGCATGTTCAAGAAACTGCAACTGCTATCTGCTGCTGCATTCAGTTTAGGACATGGCAGTAACGATGCACAGAAAGTAATGGGTATTGTTGGTGCGGCCATTATCTTTTATGAAAAAGGCCAGGGACGTATCATAGACTTTAACCAATTTGTTGCACTGTACCCCTGGGTTCCGTTTGTGAGCTTTTTGGCAATTGGCCTAGGTACCCTAAGTGGTGGCTGGAAGATTGTAAAAACCATGGGTACAAAAATTACCAAGGTTACCCCGCTGGAAGGTGTTGCCGCAGAAACTGCCGGTGCCATTACCTTGTTTTTGACCGAGCATTTCAAGATACCCGTTTCAACCACGCATACTATTACTGGTTCCATTATAGGTGTAGGTGCAACAAAAAGATTGAGTGCCGTTCGTTGGGGCGTAACTGTAAACCTGCTTTGGGCATGGATATTGACCATTCCTGTTTCGGCATTAATGGCTACTGGTTTTTACTACTTAATAAAACTGTTCTTCTAAGGTACCGGTAGTTGCTTCCGTTTCAATTATTACTGTCCTATTTGTCCAGGTCAAGTCAGTTGGCTGTGCACAATTGCTATTGAATAAAAGGTTCCATAAAATACCATCTTTGGCATTTAGGCTTTACCTTGCCTGCAATAAAATTTACCTATGCCTACGATCTTAGTAACTGGCGGCTGTGGCTATATAGGCTCGCACACGATTGTGGACCTGATTGAAAACGGCTTCGATATCATTTCAATAGACGATAATTCACGCTCTACAGAATATGCATTAACCGGTATTGAAAAAATTACCAGGAAGCGAATCAAGAATTACAAAGTTGACCTTAAAAATTTTGATGAGACACGTGCCGTTTTTCAGGAAAACCTGGGCATAGTGGGCATTATACATTTTGCTGCATACAAAGCTGTTGGCGAAAGTGTGGAGCAGCCGTTAAGCTATTACGAGAACAACATGTTCTCCTTGGTAAACCTGTTAAAATGTGTAAAGGAATTTAGCGTACCACATTTTGTGTTCTCCTCTTCCTGTACGGTTTATGGCAGTCCCGATATTATTCCCGTTACGGAACAGTCGCCCATTAAGGAAGCCGAAAGCCCTTATGGAGCCACCAAACAAATAGGCGAACGCATTTTACAGGACTTTACCAAAGTACAAAGCACATCTGCCATACTGCTCCGTTATTTTAACCCGGTTGGTGCACATCCCACCGCCCATATTGGCGAACTGCCTTTAGGCAAACCACAGAACCTGGTACCAGCCATTACGCAAACTGCCATTGGTAAGCTACCCAAGATGTTTGTGTATGGAACCGATTACGATACAAGGGATGGTAGCTGCGTACGCGACTATATTCATGTTTGCGATATTGCCCATGCCCATACCCTTGCCCTACAATATTTGATTGACAAAAAAAATGCAACCAAATGCGACGTGTTTAACCTGGGCACAGGCAATGGAGTAACCGTACTGGAAGCCATTAAAACCTTTGAAACGGTTAGCGGCATAAAACTGAATTATGAAACAGCAAAACGCCGGCCGGGAGATGTAATGGCTATTTACGCCAATAACGATTTTGCCGTTAAGGCATTGGGCTGGGAAATCTTATACGATATAAAAGAAATGATGCGTACCGCCTGGACCTGGGAGCAAAAACTTAAGCAAGAAGAAGACCTTGCAAAGCAAAAGGCATTGTTGAATTAGTGGCCTTACATAAGGCGATACCATACTAAGGAAACAGCCATTGTCTTAAAGAATAATCTTTAAAACAATGGCTGTTTTGTTTAGCAAACCTTGAACGCGGGTGGCTATTGCAAAGAATTGTAATAGTTAAACACGTATATAAGATCGTCTTCTTGCTTGCATTTTAATTCATTGGTGGCAATAAAGGCTTCTATCTGACTTTTCTTGTCTGCTAGTACATTTAGTACAGCCTCTTTACCCTTGCCCAGTTTAACCATTTTGTTGCCTGGAAGGTTGGCATACAATGTTTCAGTAGTTTTAAAAACACGTGTCGATATATTGGAATTATAGGGCGTATTATCGCTATAAGTAACAACCCTGTGTTTTAACAATTTTACCTTGCCTGAATCCAGTACCTGGTAAAAAGTCTGATCAGTTTGCTTATCAATAGCAGCAAAGCCTGCCTGAAATGCAGTACCTGCACCTCCCACACCTTCTGTACAACTGGAGAACTCGATTTTTTCAACAGGCATATTTACCACCAATTCTGTAGAATCGTCGCCCATATAGTAAATCAGGTTGTCAATTAAACCCAGCCTTACCTTGCTTTTTCCAAACTTCTGGCCATTTACGGTTTTGATACTTGCAGAGCAGTATTCATAAGGAAAAAATGGCGACCCTTCCATTTTCAAGCCGGACTTATTCAAAAACTGGTCCCCTTGACCGTTCCTTACAAAAACAGCCTCCTTCTGGTTAGAGACTGACTGTGCGTTGCCTGAATTTGTATTGCCCAGCAATACAATAAATAGGAGCAGAAAGAAATTTTGCTTTTTCATGTTTACAGCGTTTGTGCTAAGTTAAGACTGATTCGCCATTTTCTCTGTATTTTCTGCCATTTGCAATGCCTCTATAAATTCATCAATTTCTCCATTGATTACTGCATCCAGGTTATACGAGGTAAGTCCTATCCTATGGTCTGTTACCCTGCCCTGTGGCCAGTTATAGGTTCTTATCTTGGCACTTCTATCACCTGTGCTTACCAAGGTTTTACGCTGGCGGGAAATTTCGTCCTCATACTTACGCACTTCTTCTTCGTACAGCTTTGTACGCAACATCACCATCGCCTTTTCACGGTTGGCCAACTGGCTCCTTTCTGTTTGGCAAACCACCACTACACCTGTGGGTATATGCGTCAGGAAAACCTTTGTTTCCACCTTGTTCACGTTCTGCCCACCAGCACCACCGCTTCGGGCCGTTTCCATTTTAACATCGCTTTCCTTCAATTCAAAATCCACCTCTTCTGCTTCTGGCATTACGGCTACTGTGGCAGCACTGGTATGCACACGGCCTTGTGTTTCGGTATTAGGTACACGTTGCACACGGTGCACGCCACTTTCAAATTTCAGGGTACCATATACATCCTCGCCACTTACTTCCACAATCACTTCTTTGTAGCCACCTACTGTTCCTTCACTCTCGCTTACCACAGCCGTCTTCCAGCCTTTTTTGCTACAGTAGCGTAAGTACATACCCAACAGGTCGCCTGCAAACAGGCTGGCCTCATCGCCGCCAGTACCGGCACGTATTTCAAGAATTGCATTCTTGTCATCCTGCGGGTCTTTGGGAATGAGCAATTGTGTCAACTGCTTCTCCAGTTCCATTTTCTTTTCTTCCAAAGCAGGCAGTTCCATTTTTGCCAGTTCCTTCATGTCCTCATCATTGCCTGCAATGCTTTCTTTGGCAAAATCGTAATCGCCCAGTACACGCAGGTATTGCTGGTAGGGCTGCACAATTTTTTCCAGTTGCCTATATTCCTTGCTGTAAGCACCAAATTCTTTCTGGTTGTTGATGATCTCGGGGTTCGTGAGGGCAACGCCTACCTGGTCGAACCTGGCCTTGATACTTTCCAATTTATCCAACATAAACACAAATTTTACAAGGCTGCAAAAGTAAAGGTTTGGGTGCAATGAAGGGAGGCCAATGTGGTTGTTGCATAACAAGGTGGTAAAAGCCCGGCCATGCCCAGTACATTGATAGGTGCGTCCCCATAGCTACCGGCACCAGTAAAACCCATTTGAAAACACATTGCCCGCAACCAAATAAAAGCATACAACAATATTGCCTATTTTCATTGTCCATAACCAGTTACCATGAAGAATATTCTCTATTTGCTTTTGCTAATAGCCTCTGTTGCAAAGGCCCAACAGGCCGATGTATTGATTAAGAACGGAAAGATAATAGACGGCACTGGCAACAATTGGTTCTATGGTGATATTGCCATAAAGGAAGGAAAGATAATTAAGGTTGGGAGATTGGGCAATTGGACAGCCACGAAAACCATTGATGCTTCGGGGCTGGTTGTTGCACCGGGCTTTATAGATGTGCACACCCATTTGGAAGACGATGAAAAACGGAACCCGCTGGCCACCAATTTTATCCTGGATGGCGTTACCACTTGCATTACGGGCAACTGTGGCTCGTCTAACACCAACATCAAAAAATATTTTTCGTTTATTGACAGCCTGCACCTTTCCATTAACGTGGCAACATTGGTGGGGCATAACGATGTACGCAAAGCTGTTATGGGACGTGCCATGCGTGACCCGAACGAAGCCGAAATGCAACGCATGGAAGCCATTGTGGAGCAGGCAATGAAAGACGGTGCGGTGGGCCTTTCAACAGGTTTGATCTATATACCCGGTACCTACTCCAAAACAGCAGAGATTGTACGGCTGGCAAAAGTGGCTGCCAAATACAATGGTGTGTATGCAAGCCATATGCGTGACGAGGGCGACAGTGTAACCTATGCCATTGAAGAAGCTTTGCAAATTGGCCGCGAAGCGAAGCTACCTGTGGAGATTTCGCATTTTAAACTGAGTGGCCAACAGAACTGGGGTCGAAGCAAGGAAACATTGCCCATGATTGTTAAGGCAAGGGAAGAAGGCCTGGATGTAACGATTGACCAGTACCCCTACACTGCAAGCTCAACATCCATCAGTACCTTATTGCCCGATTGGGTATTGGCTGACGGACAGGACAGCATTAAGGCAAGGCTTGCCAAACCAGCATTAAGGGCCGATATAAAAAAGGCAATGCTGCAAAGGCTGAAGCACAGGAAACTAAAGCACTGGAGCTATGCAGTAGTGGCCAGCTATGGCTTTGACAGTACTTTGAATGGTAAGAGCATTGAAGAAATAAATACGATTAAAGGAAGGAAGCACAAGGCAAGATTTGAAGCCGAAACCATTTTGGAAATAATGGAACATGGTGGTGCAAGTGCCGTTTTTCATGGCATGAGCGAGGATGATGTAAAGTATATTATGCAATACCCTTTTAACATGTTTGCCTGCGATGCCACCATACGTGTGTTTGGTGCCGGCGTTCCGCATCCCCGCGGCTACGGAACCAACGCAAGGGTACTGGGCAAATATGTACGCGAAGAAAAAGTGCTTTCGCTGGAAGAAGCAATCAGGCGTATGACCAGCCTGCCTGCACAGAAATTCCAGTTGACAAACCGTGGCTTATTAAGGGAAGGCTTTGCTGCAGATATTGTTGTGTTTGATGAAAAAGAAGTAAAGGATATGTCCACGTTTGAACAGCCACACCAATACAGCACCGGTTTTAAATTTGTTTTGGTGAATGGCCAGTTAACGGTGGAAGATGGCAGGCATACCGGAACCCGTGCGGGACAATCGTTACGTAAAATATGATGCTATAGCCTGATGCCCGTACCCAAGGTTACATAAAACAGCTTTTGCCCCAACTCGCCTGCCAATAAATTTTGGGGAATGACATAGGTTGGTGTAACAGAAAAATTGAACTTACCAGCAACCAATACAACAGGCATGGAAAAAGAATAGGCCAGTATATTGAATGCTTCCATATTGTCGGTAACCTGTTGCGACAAAGGCAAACCTAATAAGCTTTTCTGCGAATCCACCGTAAAATTCTGTGTGCCTGCATACATATTGGCTGTTGGGTTTACTGCTATAGCAAGAACCGGTTGTGCAGGTTTGCTAAGTAGGAAGAGGAACAGGTGATCTAGCCCGATATTGGTTGACACATCGTTCTTGGTGCTGAATTTCAAGTCGGCCCCACCATTCACATTCACATATTTATTTAGGTACGATGCAGTTAAACTGGCCTGCCCTTTTAAGGCGGATTGTGGAAGATCCGTATTGTCTTTATAAAATATCTGTGTATAGGAAACACTGCCACTAAAATGTTTGGATTGCGGAAAGCGGTATCCCAATTGGCCTGTAGCCCCGGCATAGGTTAAGGGAAGTGCAGGGTTATGCAACAAAATAAAATTGGCCTGGGCAAATAGGCCCCACTTAAACTCGTACCCGATATTGGGCAAAAAACCGCTGCTTTTTAAACTGTCTGTTCTGCCATAATACTCCAACCTTGTTGCATAATTGGCACCTACAGTAAAAATATTCTTTTTGTTTGTTGCCGAATCTTCCTGGGCAGCAACTTGCATGGATGCCAGTGCCAGCAACAATACATAGATAATGCTAAGGGTTGATTTTTTCATAAAGAACAGTTTTAGAATATCATCACCCCTTGCAATAAATAAAAGCAAGGGGTGATGATGCTTAACGGGTGTTACTAATGCTTAACTGTTGCGGCAGATGCAGTTGAACTGTTATTTATCAACTGGGCATCGATGGCTTTATTACTGCCTTGTCTTGTTTTACTTGCTTTTACTGATGTAGCAGAACTACTGTTGTGTGTAGCCGTTGCAGATGTGGCTTGACCATTTCTTTTTGTTTTCGAGATAGCTGTTGTAGCAGCATTGGCATTGCTATTGGCAACATCTAAAGAACCGTTACCCCTATTGCCATTGGCAGCAATACTTGTATTGGTATTGTTGTTGGCACTATTGTTTACTGTTGTGCTTGCACCATTAGCACCAGTTCTTGTTACATTGGTGCTACCTGTTGAAGCGGATGCTTGATTTACATTGAGTGCCCTGGAACGACTCGTAGTATTGAGACCAATTGCACTGGAAGAAGACGAACTGCTGTTAGATGAACTTTGGGCACTACCGTTAGTGGTTGCTGCATTACTGTTTACAGAAGAGGTACGACTGTTGTTTGCAACAATACCAGTTGATCCTTTTGTTGCGTTAACAGTTAAAGTACCCGTAGCAGATCTGTTAGCAGATGAAGCAGTACTTGCTGCTGTTGAATTTGCGGATGAAGATGTTGTCATGGCACTGTTTCCAGTAAGCGTTGTGGAGATACCATTATTGCTGGTATTTACACCAACACCCACATTTGAGTTTACAGCACTATTACTATTGGTAGCAATAGAACGGTTAGTGGCAGCATTAGTGACAGCCGTGTTTGTTGCGGTACTGGCAGCAGTACTAACTGCTGCTTTTGTGGCGGCATTGGTGGCACTTGTTGTAGCTGTTCTTATGGCTGCATTTGTTGCAGCCCTAGTAGCAGCGGCTGTTGCGGCATTAGTGGCAGCATTAACTGCAGGCGTTACAATGGGTATATGTACAGGCAATTGTGCAAAAACCATATTACCCACACACAAGGCAAATACTGTTGCCGATAGCTTGATACTCTTTTTCATAAAATTGATATTTGGTTTACAATGGCGTTTAACACCAACTAATTTTCCAACTAATATGCCAATAGAACAATACCCAAAAAGAAGTGACGGTTTTAAGACAATTGATGCGAAAGAAAACAACTACCACCAATAAAACCCTTGTTACCACTGCATTTTGAGGTAATAATGCCACAACACTTCCCTAACGTCACGTTCCTTTTTTTCTACAGTTTGGGCAATCCCCATTGGAGTTGATACAGGTATAGAAATTGCCATCATTTAATGGTAATATTTTTTGTTCACTCAAAATCTACCAATCATGAAAAAACCATTTTTCCTAATTGCAGTAATTGTAGCATTCTGTTTTATTGCAACAATGGCATTTAAGCCAGTACATGTAGGCTCCACCATTAAAGGTTGGGTAACACCTAAAGAAGCAGGTATTTCTGCATGGGCCATTTCCAGAACAGACACTTTTAAAACGCATGTAACATCCGAAGGCATGTTCGACATTATGGATGTGAAGCCTGGTACATACAGTATCGTTATCCAGGCGGCACAACCTTATAAACCCGCACAAAAAGAAGGTGTAGTGGTTACAGAAGGAAGCATGGTGGATGTGGGCGAAATAAAACTGAGCAAGTAAAACAAAAGGACTGTATTGAATCAGTCCTTTTTCATTCACGCATTTATGGTATCGTGTTGCTGCCAATTTGTACCCGATTGTTCTATCTTTAAACAATTGCAACAATCACCTACAAATACCTGTAGCTAACATGCCCATTAAAAACTATTGCATCGTTGTTTTTTGTATATGCTTTATGCAAAATGTATCGGCACAAGAAACCGTTAAGCCGCCTTTCAATTATTTATTGATTGATACGCACAATGATATACTGACACAGTCTGTTGAAAAAGGGCTTGCCATTGACAGCGACCTAAAAGGCAAAAGCCATAGCGACCTTTCCCGCTGGAAACAAGGTGGCCTAAATGCTCAGGTATTCTCCGTTTGGTGCGATGGCAATAAACAGTGGCCATTTATATATGCCAACAGGCAAATAGATACCCTGTATGCAGTTGCTGCAAGAAATCCGGATAAGATTGTCATTGTACACAATGCCCAACAATTGCAACGGGCAGTCAGCAAGCATCAAATTGCTGCCATGTTTGGGGTAGAAGGCGGACACATGATAGAGAATAAACTGGACAACCTGGACAGTTTGTATAAACGTGGCACACGTTACATGACCCTAACCTGGAACAACTCCACCAGTTGGGCCAGTTCTGCAAAGGATGAAACAGAAAAAAAGGATTCGTTGCCACACAAAGGCTTGACCGATTTTGGCAAGCAGGTGGTGGAACGCATGAACCGTTTGGGAATGCTGGTTGACCTATCGCATGTAGGCGAACAGACATTTTGGGACGCCATCAATACCACTACCAAACCTGTGCTGGTATCGCATAGCTGCGTGTACAGCTTATGCCCTGTATTCCGTAATTTAAAAGACGATCAAATAAAAGCAGTGGCCAAAAACGGGGGTGTTATCAGCGTCAATTTTTACTCCGGTTTTCTAGACAGTAATTTCCTGAAACGCAAAGAACATTTTGTGTTGCAACATAAAGCCGAAAGGGATTCCATCATTGCAACAGGCAAAACGGTACCCTTTGCAGATGATTACTTGTTTGAAAAATATGCAGCAGAGGTAAAAGGGCTCCGGGCAACTTTATCATGCCTGATAGACCATATTGATTATATCGTAAAAATGGCAGGCATTGACCATGTTGGGCTGGGTTCAGATTTTGACGGTATCGAATCGCCACCGCAACAACTGGATGATGTTACAACCTATCCTTTAATTGTAAATGCCTTGTTGCAAAAAGGTTACAGCAAAAAAGACATCCGCAAAATAATGGGCAAAAATTTCATACGTGTGCTCAAAGCAAATGAAGTTCATTAACAATACAATCAATTCAAGTACTTGCCTACAATAGGTACCCTTCTACCCACACCAAATGCTTTTGGCGACACCCGGATAATAGGGCAGAACTGGTTGCGTTTGTATTCGTTGTTGTTTACCATTTTCAGCGTCCTGTCAACCAATGCAGCATCAAAGCCCTGTGCTTTTATTTCTGCCGGGCCATGCCGCATTTCAATGTACTGGTACAGTATCTTATCCAATACACTATAATCCGGTAAACTGTCGCTGTCTTTTTGGTTGGGTCTCAACTCCGCACTTGGGGCCTTGGTAATAATATGTGCCGGAATAATTTCCCTGTTCCTGTTTATATAGTTGGCCAATGCATATACCTGCAACTTGTAACAGTCGCCCAACACGCCCAAGCCACCAGCCATGTCGCCATACAAAGTTCCATACCCTGTAGCAAGCTCACTCTTATTGCTCGTGTTCAGTAATATGTACCCGAACTTATTGGCAATGGCCATCAACAGGTTGCCACGGCTACGGCTCTGTATATTTTCTTCCGCAAGGCTAAAGGGCAATCCATGAAAAATAGGTTCCAAAGTCTGTAGGAAACTTTCATACACATCGTCTATCCTCACTATATCATAAGCATTATTCAGGTTCTTGCTCAATGCCACTGCATCATCTACACTATGGCTGGTTGAATAGGGCGAAGGCATCAGCACCGCCCTCACATTTTCTGCCCCCAATGCCTCACAAGCCAAAGCCAACACTACTGCACTGTCAATACCGCCACTGCTGCCCAATATGGCTTTGGTAAAACCCATTTTCTTAAAGTAATCCTGAATGCCCATAATCAGGGCATCATGCACCTGTGCAATATTCAGGTGCTCTTCTAGGGCCGTAGGGTTAAGTTCCTTATCGGGCACACGGCTGGCTGGCTCCACAATGGCCGCATCAATGGTTCCGTCATCATTCAGTTCCACGCATTCCAATGCTTCTGCAAACATTGGCAATGCCTTGCACAGGTTGGCATCCTTGTCAAAAATCAGGCTTGCCCCATCAAATACAATTTCTGTTTGGCTACCTACAGCATTACAATAAAACATGGGTATCCTGTACTTCAGCACGTTTGCTTTTATCACACTCTTCCTGTCTTCATCATGTGTATAATCAAATGGGCTCGCCGATAAATTGATCATTACATCCGGCTGTTGTTCCATCAGTTTATCCATTGGGCAAATGCGGTACAAAGGGTTATCACCCAGGTTCCATATATCCTCGCAAATGGTTACTGCCAGCTTCTTGCCCTTAAATTCAACAATGTTCCAATCATAACTTGGTTCAAAATACCGGTACTCATCAAACACATCGTAAGTAGGCAATAACGTTTTATGTATTTCTGCCTGCACTTTTCCTTCATACAAAAAAAAGGCGGCATTAAACAGGTCCTTGCCCTCCCTAACGGGGTTGCGTGCCGGTGAGCCAACAAACACACCAATGGTATCGGCATGTTGCTTTATCAGGTCAATGCTTTCATAGCATTTATCAATAAAATCCTTAAACTCCACAAAGTCCCTTGCCGGATAGCCGCATACACTCATTTCGCTAAACACAATCAGGTCGCCACCCTGTGCTTTTGCCTCCTGTATGGCTGCAATAATTTTAGCCGTATTGCTCTCAAAATTGCCGATATGATAATTCTGCTGTGCTAAGAAAATTTTCATGGCGTAAAGTTAAGCCCTGTGCATTAATTCAATAAACCGCTTTTGCATAGGTGGCTGCTTGTTTTGAATGACTGCCCGATTGGGAAACAGGCATTGGGCGTAACCCGCCTGTGCGGGCCGGGCTGTACGTTCCTGCTCCGCATACCGCAAGCGGTATTGCGGGGCATCCACTTCCATCCCTTACGCTACGGGGCAAATGGTGTTACTGCTTCTGTAGTCTTATCAAATTTTTATCTATGCAATTCCATATCCGCCAAATAAGTTTTGTTAATTCGTGCCATGAAAAAAATGTTCGTGCTGCTATGCATTGCAGCCACTTTATATGCCTGCAAAAACAGCAAAAAGGTACCCGATGTATCTAAGGTAACTGTTGACCTGAACATAGAACGGTTTGACAGGGAGTTCTTTGCCCTTGATACAAACAATGCCAAACTGGATGCAGGCATGCAGCATCTTTTTCAGAAATACAAAGCATTTGCGGCCGATTATCTGTACAATATAATCGGCTCCGAGCCCATGCCTGATTCCGTACTGAGAAAAGCAAAACAGATTCTGATTGACTATAAAAAAGTAGCGGCAGATGCCAACAATACTTTTAAGGATTTTAATGATGTGGCTGCACAAGTGAAAGAAGGTTTCCAGTTCATCAAATATTACTTTCCTGCATACAAGCTACCCACAACCCTGGTTACTTATATTGGGCCTTGGGATGCAATGTTTATGCTTACCAATAAAAGTAGCGGCAGCAGCATCATGCGTGATGGCGACCAAATGGGCATTGGCCTGCAATTGTTCATGGGCAAGGATTACAGCATCTATAAAGAAGAAGGTTTCCGCAATATCTATCCCGATTACGTTTCACGCAGGTTCAGTAAAAACTATATTCCTGTAAACTGCATCAAAGTAATCATAGACGGTATGTATCCTGACCAAAGCACAGGCAAGCCCCTGATTGAACAAATGGTGGAAGCAGGCAAACGCCTGTATTTATTGGATGCATTTTTGCCCAACACGGCCGATACTTTAAAGATCGGTTATACCGCAGATCAGCTAAAGGGCTGCTACGAAAACGAAAGCAATGTTTGGGGGCTTTTTGTAAACAACGATTTGCTGTATGCCACAGAGCCCAGCCTTACAAAGGACTATATGAACGATGGCCCCAATACGGCAGCACTTGGCGAAAAATCGCCCGGGCTAATTGGGCATTTTACAGGTTGGCAAATCGTAAAGAAATGGATGCAGAAAAACGAAAAGAAAACCTTGGACGAGTTAATGAAAACACCAGCCAAACAGATTTTTGAAGAAGCGAAATATAAACCGAGCTGATATAGGGTTACAGTGTAACATTCTTTGTGAAATGAAGTACGCAGTAATTATCGTTGCTTTATTGATTTGCTCCTGTAAAAACAGGCGTCAGACAGGTATCATTCAACATCAGGTTGTTGGCAATACAGTTGACAGTACCAGTATACAACCACTTGATGAAGATGAAAAATTCGATTACCAGGAGTCACCATTTGAACAATTGAAAAGTTATCCGGTTATTTCAGATACCGCTGCGTTTATAGATGCGTTGAAAAAGAATTGCCATATCACCAACTACCCATTCAATCATCTTTACGAAACAATTGATTCCTATAAAAAACTTTCCATCTTTGGAAGCAGCAAGCATATCTATTTAATTGAATACAATTACCACGATGGTTCTTCAGCAAGTTTCCCATGGAAAAAACAGTTAATTTTTAATACTGCGGGAAAATTATTGAAGATATTTACATGCTTACAACTTGAACCTGTACAAATCTTTACAGGCAAAAAGCCATTCTTAATGGCACTTTCTTCAACAGCAAAAGGAAACGGCTGGCACGAGGTATTCAGGCTAAGTAAGAATACGCTGGAACAGGTGTATGACGGTTTTTTAGGTTACAGACCTCAAACTTACAGTACTGGATATTTCAATTATGTAACCGAGCCAAATGAACTCAAACATATGTTTTCTGATATAAACAAGGATGGCTTTGAGGATATTGTTTTTTACGGAAAGCTTAGATATTCAAAAATTGACTTAGGGGTTAACGATAAAACAATCCCGGTAAAATATATTTTCCTTTACCGTCCTGAAAATGGTCATTTTATCGAAAGAGAAGATTACTCCAAAAAGTATGAGTTCATTTATGGGAATACCAAATAGGCTTAAACTAAAATTTTTGGTTAGTTCATCTTAAACGGCACAATCAATTCAAACGGAGGAATTTTTACAGTGAACTGTTGCCTGTTATTTTGGTTGAGCATGGTATAGTAGCCTTGCATCTTGCCCATTTCCGTACGCAGGTTGCACCCACTTACATACTGAAACTGCTCGCCTGGCTGTAGTATAGGCTGCGTGCCTACCACCCCCTCCCCTTCCACTTGACGCTGCTCGCTGTTGCTGTCGAAAATATCCCAGTTCCTATGCAACAACTGAACAGTAAAGCTATTATGGTTTTCGATGGTAATGCGGTAGGCAAACATATACTCATGGTTCTGCGGATTGCTATAATCCGCCTGATAAAAAGTTTCCACACTAATCTGTATGCCTTCAGAAATTTTAGTAACCATAGTCTTTTGTTGCCCTATAAAGGTAGCAGTTTCGGCATAACGAAATGAAGGATTTTTATGGAATGCACCAGCTTAAAAACCATCGGTCCGTTTTATTAAAACCGGGGCAGCAACAAGCAATACAAAACACTTCTCCATCTTCCTTAAAACCATAAGGCTGGTAGGCAACCTTTGTTCACAGCTATGAATAACTTTTTTGCAAAACATTATTGTTTCATCACATTTTAATTGTCAACTTTGCAACACTACTAAGTACTTCACACTTCTTACTTCGTATTACATTTATGCCGGTTTACAATCAAAGCAGGAGCAGGGTCATACAAATTATTTTTATAGCCGTTTTCATCGTTATTATCGGACAGTTGATCAACCTTCAGGTGTTTTCTGGCAAGTACAAAATAATGGCGGACAATAATGCCATCTACAGGAAAGTTGTGTACCCCGACCGTGGAATTATTTACGACAGGAAGAAAAGGGCCGTACTCGAAAACATCATCATGTTCGACCTGGTTGTAACGCCCAATGAGGCCAAAGGCATTGATACCACTGCATTTTGCAGCCTGCTTAATATTGACACGGCCGATTACAAGAAAAGGATGCGTGACCTCATCTTCAAGAACACCTCCGTAAAGCCAAGTGTTTTTGAGCCTTTGCTTACGCAAGAAATGTACTCTAAGCTCAACGAGAACCTGTACAAATTCCCCGGTTTTGTATTGCAGGAAAGAAGCGTTCGGAGCTACCCCTACAATGTAGGTGCCAACTGGCTTGGCTATATTGCCGAAGTAGATACCAGCTTTTTAAGGAAGCACAAAGAAGAAGGTTATGAAATGGGCGACTATGCTGGCTACACGGGCATTGAACGCAGCTATGAAAAAGTGCTCATGGGGCAACGGGGCATTAAGCGTTTGATACGCGACAATAGAAGCCGCTTGCAGGGCTCGTACGAAAATGGCCTGTACGATACTGCAGCCATTGCCGGCAAAAGCCTTTACTCCAGCATAGATGTGGAACTGCAACAATTGGGCGAAAAGCTAATGACCAATAAAGTAGGCAGTATTGTAGCCATCAATCCCAAAACGGGTGGCATCCTCTGTATGGTATCTGCCCCGAACTACAACCCCAATTACCTTACAGGAAACCAGCGTAGAAAACATTTTTCCGAACTGTTTACCGACCCCCGCCTGCCATTGTACAACCGTACCATTAGTAGTAGGTACTCCCCTGGTTCCACCTTTAAAACACTGGTGGGCATTATTGGTTTGGCAGAAGGTGTGATTGACGAAAAGTTCACCGTTTCGTGCAGTGGTGCATATTATGGCTGCGGTACGGGCAAACCCAAATGCCTGGACCCAGGTACATTTAAACTGGAAGGTGCCATTGCCCATAGCTGCAATACCTATTTTGCCACCGTGTTCAGAAAAACATTGGACCAGCCACAATTTGGCAGTGCGGATAGTGGCCTGGCCGTATTCAACCAATATGCATCTTCTTTTGGCCTGGGCAATAAACTGGGTGTTGACCTTCCGTCAGAAAACCGTGGCAACCTGCCCACGCCCAAATATTACAGGAAGATTTTTGGTAGCAGGTGGCAAACATGCAATATCATGTCAAATGCCATTGGACAGGGAGAAGTGCAAACAACCATTGTACAATTGGCCAATGTAATGGCCACTATTGCCAATAAGGGCTATTATTATACGCCGCATTTAATTGATTCCATTGAAGGTGGCGACGAGTTTCACCAGTTGGACAAATTCCATGAGAAGCATTATACCAAAGGTGTGGCAGATACGGTTTTTGATGCTGTGCAGGACGGGATGCAGGGCGTAATGGATTATGGTACCGGTGCTGCGGTTAAAGTGCCTGGCGTAGTGGTTTGTGGCAAAACCGGAACGGTGGAAAACTATGCGAAAGTAAACGGCAAGCAGGAGAAGCAAAAGAACCACTCCTTCTTTGGGGCTTTTGCACCAAGGGATAACCCGCAAATTGCCATTGCTGTAATATGCGAAAATGCAGGGTTCGGGGCTACATACTCGGGGCCTATTGCCAGCCTGTTAATCGAGAAATACTTAAAGGATTCCATTGTGAGCAAGGAAAGAAAGGACAAAGTGGAATCAATGGCAAAGACAGACCTGATTCCGCCCCTAATGAAGAAGGAGCTTGCCAGGATGGATTCCATTAAACGTGCAAGGGAAAAACCGGTTGTAGAACCTGTTGAAGAAACGGATTCTACCAGTACAGAAGAGGATGTAAAGCCACAACAGGATATGCCGTCGGACAACCCGCCTGCAAAGGATTCCAATCAACCCAAAAAAGTAAATGCCGCAGCTATTTTGCCATTAACAGACGAAAAGAAAAACAATTCCAAAAAAACAAGACCCTGATAAACATGAACGCCCGTAACAACAATATATCTCAGGGAATTGACATGACAGTGATATTGCTGTATGCAATGCTGGTTACCATTGGCATACTCTGCATTTTCATGGTGGAGTACAAGCCAGGTGTAGACGTGTTCTCCTCTTTTCTCAACGGCAAGACATATTACAGCAAACAGCTATTGTTTACCGGCGTTTCCATTATCATAGCTACGTTTATTTTATTGGCCGACAGTAAACTGTTTACTGCTTTTGCCAACCTCATGTATGCTTTTGGCATATTGCTGATGCTGGCAACATTTGCCATTGGTTCGGATATCAAGGGTTCAAAAAGCTGGATAAGGCTTGGTGGAGGCTTTAACTTACAGCCCGCTGAGCTTTGCAAGATTTTTACCGCACTGGCACTGGCAAAATTTCTATCAAGACAAGAAACCGATTTCACTAAAATAAAATCGCAAATAATTGCCGGAGCAATTGTGTTATTGCCGGCAATACTTGCACGCTTTCAGCACGAAACAGGGCTGGCAATGGTGTACACCTGCTTCTTTATTGCCATGTATAGGGAAGGCCTACCCGGAAAGATACTGGTAATAGGCATTTCATTTGCAGTGCTGGTAGTTGCCACGTTGATTGTGGAACCAAATGCACTGGCCATTACATTGACCATTATTGCGGCCTTGATTATCTATTTCCTGAAACGCCAAATAAAAAGGAACAAAAACATACTGGTATTGATTGTGAGCCTTTGGATGGTTTGTGTGGGCATACAGCGGTTTGCGGTTCCCTACATATTCAATAATGTTTTTGAATGCTACCAGAGCCAACGCATTTACAGTGCCGTAGGAAAGGACTATGATTGTAGCCAGAACAAGAATAGGAAATCGGACAGCAAAACGGCCGACAATAAAAAAGCTGCCTATAAACCCGATGATTACAACGTACGCCAAAGCAAAATTGCCATTGGCTCTGGTGGGTTAATTGGCAAGGGCTTTTTAAAAGGCACGCAAACAAGGGGCAAATATGTACCTGAGCAGCGTACGGATTTTATTTTTACCTCGCTTGGCGAAGCTTTTGGTTTGGCAGGCTGCCTTAGCTTTTTGCTGATTTACCTGTTGCTGCTTTTTAGGGTGGTACGTATGGCCGAACGCCAACGCAGTACATTTAGCAGGGTATATGCCTATTGCGTGGCAAGCATCCTATTCTTTCATATTGCGGTGAATGTATGCATGACCATTGGCCTGTTTCCCATTATTGGTATTGCATTGCCATTAATGAGTTATGGCGGCTCTTCGTTGCTGACATTTACCATCCTTATTTTTATTTTGTTGAGGCTGGATGGCGACAGGCAAATGGTTTTACGTTAAGCCCTTTGCCCATTTCCCATATAGAGTATTCCTTTTATAGCAACAACATGCAATTGTTGATGAGTATTTTCGCTGTATGAACATCATCCCACTTTCAGAAGGCAGTTTTACTATAGACAAAACCAAGATCTTTGTTCCGTTCGATATAGAAAAAGACGATTTGCAACAACGCCCAATTGGCAGTTTATTGGTAGAAGTGCAACCATTTGTGGTGATTACTTCAAAAGATATTTTATTGATTGATACAGGGCTTGGATTTAGCATCAATGGCCAATTGCAGCTTCACCAGAACCTGAAAGCAAATGGCATACAGCCAGAGCAGGTAACCAAGGTATTGATGAGCCACTTGCATAAGGACCATGCTGGCGGCGTAAGCAAACGCGACAATATTGGCAACTATCATTTAAGCTGCCCCAATGCCATTTACTATGTTCAGCAAAAGGAATTTGAATTTGCCATGGAAACGGGTTACCCATCGTACATGACAGACGAATTTGCTATACTTGGAAACAGTACCCAGGTGGCCTGGCTTGATGGGGATGGCCTGATAGACAATTACATAAAACATGAAGTCACTTCGGCACATAGCCCCTTTCATCAGGTGTTCTGGATTGAAGAAAATGGGGAAGTACTATTTTTCGGTGGCGATGATGCACCCCAATTACAACAAATGAAAAGCAGGTTTGTGGCCAAGTACGATTTCAATGGCAAAAAGTGCATGGAACTACGCCAGCAATGGTGGGAGCAGGGAACAAGGGAAAACTGGAAATTCATGTTTTACCACGATATAAAAACGCCCGTATTCCCGCTATAAAGTCCCTATAAAAAAAGAGGCCCGCCCTAAAAAGGGCTGGCCGTTGCTAACCTATGAAAAACACCTCGTTAAATAAGGTTTATTAAAATTATGGTTTGGTGGGCGGTGCTGCTGTTGCCGTCTTTTGCTGTTGCTGTCTTTGCTGCAGCCGCCTTTTCAATTCCTTTTTCAACTCTTCCCTAAACTCTGCATCAACTTTAAACACTTTATTTACCCTTATATCATCAACCAGTACCTTTTTAAACTCCGACTTGTATTTTTTCCGCACATTCAAGGCAGCCTCTTCAAAAACCAGTTCATCGTCTTTGTTGGCTTCCCTCACTTTTTTTATTTCATCGAAATAACTATTGTAAACGGGCCAAAATTTTTGGGCTTCTTCGCTGGTAAGTTTAAGCACCTGTGTGATGTAGGCAATTTTCAAAGCCTCTATCCTTTGCCCCTTATAAGGTGGCTGTGCATTGGCAAACAAGGCAAGCGTTGTTATAAAGGCAGTTAAAAGTATCAATTTTTTCATGTTCGTAAATTTATCAAATACCCTTTTTACCGTTTTCAGCCGTTTCGGGTTGTTCCTTTAAATATTGTTGAATCTCTTCTTCCGTCATTCCTTCAAACAAACCAGTAGCTTCCTGCTCATCATTACTGGTATTTACAAAAGCATAACCGGTTGACGGTTCGCTTTCAAGGTATTGATTTATTTCGTCATCGCTGGACTTGGCAATTTCTTTTGTAATGTCCACTGTTTTTTTGCTCTTTAAAAAATGGATGCCACCAGTTGCCAAAACACCTGCAAACACTGCTGCTACAGCATATCTCAGCCATTTCTTGCCACGGTTTATCGAAATGATTTTTGCAGTCTTTTTATCAGTTGTATTAATGTTTAAGTTTTCGAAGTAATGTTCCGGTAAATAATAAACATTCTGTTTGCTGATGGTATTCAAAACAGGAGCAATACTTTCCAGTTCATCGAAAACTTCATTAGGCAGTTTCTTTTGTCCTTTTATTTTATCCAGGATATTTTCTGCCAAATTCGTAAAATATCCGTTTGGGGTTGTGTACACATTGCTTTTTTCCGACGAAAAAAGCACCTGTGTTTTTGCCTTTGCAAGAATTATTTCGGCAAGGTCATCAAAGTAACCATTTGGCAACGTGTACACATTCCCATTGCCTATATGGGCAACGGTGCTGCTTACCTCTAGCAATTCTATCAATATATCGTTTCTTTTTTCCATTATTCAGCTAATAGACAGTTTGCCGCCAAGTGGGTTTAATGATTAATGATAAAGTCTTCTATTTTCTTTGCTGCGTGATGGTAACTGGCTTTTAGTGCCCCTTCGCTGGTATCCAAAATACGGCTCATTTCTTCATAGGGCATTTCGTCAAAATAACGGAGATTAAATACAAGTCGCTGTTTTTCAGGCAAATGCTGAATTGCCAATTGCAGTTTCCACTCCAATTGGTTCGCATCAAAACTCCTGTCGGCCTTAATTTTATTGCTTAATCCCGTTTCAACTTCACTTAAACTAATGGCAGCTTTGCGTTTTTGCTGCTCCAGAAAAGTAAGGCTTTCGTTGGTGGCTATCCTGTACAGCCAGGTGTACAACTGACTGTCCTCACGAAAGTTTTCGAGTCCGTTCCACACCTTGATAAACATATTCTGCAGAACATCGTTTGCATCTTCATGCTCCACAACCATTCTACGTATATGCCAATACAGTTTTTCCTGGTATTTTTTAATAATGGCAGTAAATGCCCGTTCCTTTTCGGCAGGCACTTTGAATTGAAGCAACAATTCCTTATCGTCTATATTCATGCAGCGAGGGGTTTAAAAGCATGTCTTTGATACAAACGAATATAGAACGTTTAATAAGGTCTGCCAAGCGTATCGCATGCAGCCTTCAATAATGAAGTGGCATCGTGACTATCCTGACCATGCTCCCACAGCATAATACCATTAGCGGTATTTTTTGCAAGTATGGCCTTTTTCTTAATGGTAGGCTGCCCGTTGTAGTATATTTTATAATTGGTAAACCCGGACTGCGTAACAACAGCACTGTCAGACTGGGAGCTTCCGCCCTGGCCCAGGATGCCGGCATAAGTCATGGTAGTGCCACTTTGGGTAATGCCACTAGGCCTGCCATAAGCAGGCAGCCCCAGTACCACTTTTGATGCGGGAATGCCCCTTGTAGTGATCCAGTAATTTAAACAGACAGTAGCTAAAGTGTAGTCGCTATGCTGCTTGTAGGGCACCGTGGTATTGAAATCGTCGTAAGCCATTATATTGAAGAAATCAACGTAGTTGCCTGTCCATAAGGTACTGTTAATGGCGTTTGTGTAACCGCCTACGTATTTGCCAGAAGTCAATGCGGTACTTAAATAATATTTGGAACCCATATGGCAACTGTCGCTTAGCTCCTTCATTAAAGCGGTGTAGGTAATATCCGTACCATCTGAAGTGGAAGGGAACTCCCAGTCCACATCTACGCCATCCAAACCATAGTTACGCACAATATCCATTACCTGTTTAATATAAGCCGTTCTGCCAGTCTGCGTAGCAGCCATTGCCTTCCAATCGGCTGCAGCACCATTCAGGCTGATAAAGACTTTTGCCCCGTTGTTCTTTGCTTTTGTTCTTACGGCTATAAGTGTGGCCGGCGAGGCAAGTGTAACACCACCCGTGGTATTAACCGAACCGAATGCATAGTTGATGACATTGCACATCCTGAATTTCTGGTCAGGAATAGCAGCCGGATCGCGGTAACTGGGAAAGTACCCTACCACATAAAAACCAAATGCAGGCGGTGGGGCAATGGTTAAAGTTGTTCCGCCCCCAGAACCCGTACCAGAACCACCACCGCCTGTATTACTGCCAGCTACAGTGGTGCTTTTGCTGCAACCCTGTAGGTAAACAATACTGGCAAAACAAATTGTATATAGAAGTATATTTTTCATCATTTAGCTAACCATTAAAAAGTACAATTCCGCTATTTGACTACAATATATGCAGGAGTGTGCAATATTTTAAATAATTAATGCACTTTTTTACGAGATTTAAGCCCAATCCAATAAAACTGGATTTTGACTTTTTAATCTACTACCATCATTTAGCACCTAAAACAGTTTCCTGCATCCTTCATTTTTACCGTTCATCACAATTGTAATTTTTTCTCTTTTTGGATAAACCACATTAACATATTGATAATCATAGTGTTAATGGTTTTGTGTATTACAATTGGTAACCTGCTACTAAAAAAAAGAAGGTACTTTGTTTTGCATAGTACCAAATAAATCCCATCTTTGTGTTGTCAATGTGATAGTAGCTATTAAAACTGCAAAAACAAAGACCAATACCAATCATTCAAAAAATTAAAATAAACGGATCATGAAAACGCAACACAACAACCTGCTTACCGAGCTTAGCAAAACCGAAATAAGCAAACTGACCAGCCAAGTAAAAGAAACAGTAGCCATAGATGCTACCAACCATAAAACTGTTTTTAGTGCCGCCGATTTATGGAACATTCAAAGAACCACAAGGCCAAGGGTACAAAGAAGGCTTTTTGTATAGCCGCACCAAAACAAAAACTTGATGGTGCAACGCAAGCAAGGCACCGCCCAAAATAAACTTGCACATACAAAAACTTAAAAGCACAAACAATGGACATACAAAACACACAGAGCCAAATGCGGAAAGGGGTATTAGAGTTTTGCATCCTATCCATTATCCGTAAAGGTGAAGTTTACCCGAGTGATATAGTGGAGAAAATGAAAGCTGCCAACCTGCATATTTTGGAGGGCACATTGTACCCTTTGCTTACAAGACTAAAAAATGCAGGCTATTTAACCTACCGTTGGGTAGAAAGCAATAGCGGCCCGCCACGCAAGTATTTTGTCATGACCGAAACAGGCCTCAACTTCTACAACGAACTGGAAAAAACCTGGAAAGAACTGGCCGATGCGGTACATGCACTTACACAGGAACTCTACACCTCCAATCCTGATGAAAACCAAACTCAACTTTAACCAAAAAATTTGAACTGAAAATGAAAAAAGTAATCAACATAAACTTTCAGGGCAGGGTAGTTCCCATTGAGGAATCTGCCTACAACATACTGAAACAGTATGTGGAAAGCTTGAGAAAATATTTTGCCAACGAAGAAGGAAGGGACGAGATCATTAACGATATAGAAGGCCGTGTGGCCGAACTGTTTGGCGAAACCTTGAAAAAAGGTGCTACCTGCATTACTGATGAAGATGTAAACAACATCATCAACAGTATGGGCCGCCCTGAAGATTTTGATGGCGAAGAAGCCAGTGTAAAAGAGCAACTAGGCGGTGAGCAGAAACAGCAGCAAAGTCAATCAACCCACACCTCATCACAGCAACAATACAATTATACTACAGATGGCAACCGCCGTTTGTACCGTGACGAGAACCACAAAGTATTGGGTGGTGTATGTAGCGGTATTGCCAATTACTTTGGTATAGACATAACTGTTGTAAGGGTACTGATGGTCATATTTTGTGGTGTTACTTTTATACCATACCTAGTGTTATGGGTGGCCATACCCGGCACATCCAGTGCCGTAATCGGCTCTCAACGCAAACGCCTGTTTAGGGATGGGGATGACAAAGTGATTGCCGGTGTATGTAGTGGTTTAAGCCAATACTTTGGCGTTAGCATTTGGGTGCCACGCTTACTGTTCCTGATTCCTTTCTTTTCATTTGTGTTCAGGTTCGGTCATTGGGGCCTATGGAACTTCCCCCACTTTTTGAGCCTGTCATTCAGCCCTGGCTCATTGTTCATCTACATCATATTATGGCTGGTATTGCCCGAAGCAAAAACAACAGCAGACAAGCTGGAAATGAAAGGCGAGAAAGTTGACCTGAACAGCATTAAGAATACCATACAGAACGACATGGAAGGCTTTGGCGAACGTGCCAAGAAATGGGGCCAGGAAATGGGCCAAAAGGCTGCCGACTTTGGCACAACCGTAGGCGAAAAAGGAATGGAAATGGGCAAGGATGCAGCAACTTTTACCAAAAGAAGCCGTAGCACTTTGGGCGACGTGATTGCTTTGATTGCAAAAATATTTGCATACTTTATTCTCGGTTGCGTACTGTTTAGCATTGTAGCCGGACTGTTTAGCATAGGCGTGGTACTTACCGGACTGTTACCTGCAAAAGCATACGTAATAAACGACGGCTGGGAAAACATTTTTGCTCTTGGCACACTGATACTGTTTATCTGGGTTCCTGTAATTGGCATCGTAACACTCATCATACGCAGGGTTGCCAAAATGAGGGGCAACAGTGGTGCCATCCGTTATACGTTTCTTGCCTTGTGGCTGGTAGGACTGTTCTGCTTCATTGGGCTCATCACTTCTTTAAAAAACGATATCCGTTACAAGAATACACCTGTTGAAGAAAATGTTGTACTAAGCAATCCTGGCGTAAAGAAGCTGGAAGTAAAAGCCGCTTCATTTGGCAAGTACTACAACAACAGGTGGTTCAGGATGGAGCCTTTTGCTTCTATGGACGACGACTCTGTATTTATCAGGAACGTGAAAGTAAGGATCGTGAAAGCCAACACCGACAGCTTTAGCGTAACCATGTTGAAGCTGAGCAATGGCTCCAGCAAGGCACAGGCAAATGAACTGGTATCAAAAATGGATTACCCCATTACACAGAACGACAGTCTTTTGTTACTCGGTAAGGGAATTGCCATTACCCCAACTGAAAAATTCAGGAACCAACACATTATTGTTACCATAGCCGTACCAGTTGGAAAGCGTATCATTATCAGGGAAAATTCTGGCTGGGGTTGGGACAGTCACGAAAGGATGAATATCGGGTTTGATGACAACTGGGATGACTGGAGATGGGACAATGAAGACGGGGCCTATAACTGGAGGCACAATGTTGAATATACCATGACAACAAAGGGCCTGGAAAGAAGCAACAAGAAAAATGTAAAAGATAGCGACAACGACGACGATGAAAAAAATGCCGTAGAGAAATACAAGAAAAGCAGGGAAGACCTTCAAAAGCAATACAACGATGCAGAAAAAGAAGCTGCAGAAAAAAAGCGTAAAGCCGAAGAATTGAAAAAGGAACTGGACAAGCCTACTGTTGATAGCCCACGCTATAAATACCAGCCAGAAAAACCTGCAAAGCAAGAAGCACCCAAGCCAAAAGTAACTGCCAAAGTGGAAGAGGCAAGAATGCACATGAGCGATTTATTAATGACAAAATTCTGCATATAAACTCGGTTGAAGTTGGGAACAAAAGAACCCGCTGTTGATCGCAACGGTGGGTTCTTCCTTACTTAATTAGATGCACCACTATTCTGTAACTGACCAAAATAGGTATCATGAAAAAAATCATCCGCTCAAAGGTTTATTGGGCAATCGCCATCATCGTGATGCTAAGCTGCACAGGCTGTCATATCAATAACAACAATGCCGAAATCGCCATCAGCGAAACACCAGAAACCTACCAGTTAAATGCTTCGTTCAGCAAGAGCAAAACAAGCAAGGTTAGGGCATACCTTGACCGTAGCCTAAACAGCAATGCAAGCATGTCTTTCGCAAATGCAGAGATTGATGCAACCATTACACTGGATAACGCTACCAAATTCTATGTAAAATCCTATCCCGGCACATTGAAAATAAGGTTCAACAAAAAAGAGAATTCCGAAGAGGCACTTGCCAAAATAAAAAGTACATGCGAGGGATTAAAGACGGTTATCAATGAGTAGCCTTTATGATTGCTACTGGTTCTTTCAAGCAATACCAATATGTTCCCCATAGATTCCAAACCACCAATCCTACTCCGCCAGGCAACTGTAAACAATACTGTTGCTTTTATTTTTTATAGCCATTGCCCAACCCTATTTTTGCCATTCATTAAAAATGATTGCAATGAAGAATACGCCTTTCACCCAAAAACATATTGCCCTAGGTGCTAAAATGGCCGAGTTTGCGGGTTACAATATGCCCATTTCCTACACAGGTATCAACGACGAACATGCAAGCGTAAGAAACAATGTTGGCATATTCGATGTAAGCCACATGGGTGAATTTATATTGAAAGGCGAACATGCATTGGACCTCATTCAACGAGTTACCAGCAACGATGCTAGCAAGCTTACAGCAGGCAAGGCACAATACAGTTGCCTGCCCAACGAAGAGGGCGGCATTGTGGATGATTTGATTGTGTACTGCATCGAAGAGAACAAGACCTATATGCTTGTAGTAAATGCCAGCAATATAGAAAAGGACTGGAACTGGATAACCAGGTTCAACACCAACAATGTGGAGATGCACAACATTAGCGACAAGACCTGCCTGCTTGCAATACAGGGTCCCAATGCTACCAAACTATTACAGCCATTAACCGATATGGACATCATGAACCTGAAATACTACACATTTACAAAAGGCAGGTTTGCCGGCATTGATAATGTGGTAGTAAGTGCAACTGGTTATACTGGGGCCGGTGGTGTTGAAATCTATTTTGAGAACAGCAATGGTGCAGCCGATATTATCTGGGACAAAATGATGGAACTTGGCATAAAACCAATCGGGCTGGCAGCAAGGGATACACTGCGTCTGGAAATGGGTTTCTGCCTATATGGAAATGATATAGACGACAAAACGTCACCATTGGAAGGTGGCCTGGGCTGGATAACAAAATTCACCAAAGACTTCACGGCCAAAGACATACTCGAAAAACAAAAAGCAGCAGGCATAACAAGAAAGCTGGTAGGCTTTGAAATGATTGACCGTGGCATCCCTCGTCACGATTATGTAATCAAAGATGCCAATGGCCAGGCAATAGGCAAAGTAACCAGCGGCACGCAGGCACCAAGCCTGGGTAAGGCAATTGGTTTAGGCTATGTTGCCGTTGAACATGCCGCCATTGACAGCGATATATATATCGACATCAGGAACAGTTTGGTAAAAGCAAAAGTGGTAAAAGTTCCATTTGTATAAACGGCAACATGATTCACGAAAAGGCCTTGAAGACAAAATCTTCAAGGCCTTTTTTTAAACAGTATTTTTGGTGATGCCAACCATACATCTCCTAACCACCATTAATGCACCTATAGAAAAAGTATTTGATGCTGCAAGAAGCATCAACCTGCATCAGGCATCCATGCAGCATACAAACGAAACTGCTATTGCCGGCGTTACCACGGGGTTTATCAATGAAGGCGAAACCGTTACCTGGCAGGCCAGGCACTTATTTGCTACAAGAACCATGACTGTAAAAATTACCGCCATGCAACCTTACCATTATTTTAAGGACGAAATGCTTGAAGGTGATTTTAAACAGATGCAACATCAGCACCATTTCCATTACGAACAAGAGGCTACCATAATGAAAGACGACTTCTATTTTGAAACACCTTATGGTGTACTTGGTTGGCTGGTAAATATTGTGTTCCTCACATCGTACATGAAAAAACTGTTACAGCAACGCAACCAAACAATAAAGCAATATACCGAGGCAAATCCTTAAGTCAGTTCATTCACAATTTTCAACAGGTCAGCTTCCGTAAATGGCTTCACCAATATAGCAGCAAAGCCTGATTGTTTATACTGTAAATGATGCTGCTTGTCATCATCGCCCGTGCAGGCAATTACTTTTATGGACAGGTCTTTATGCGATTGTATCTCCTGTAGCAAAGTCAGTCCATCCATGCCCGGCATATTGATATCGGTAAACACCAAATCGGGTGTAAGCTGCCCCAGCATTGCCAAAGCCTGCTCTCCGCCATCAAAACTAATGCAATGAAACCCGGCATTCTCAAACGCCCTTTTTATCCATGCAAGCTGAAAGATATCATCATCCACTATAAAAATCGTCTTGTTACTTTTTATCAAGGCTGTGTTTGTTTCCTGCTTGCTCAACGTGTCAGTTGCGGCTTTTTCATAATCAATATAAAAAGTAAATGTGCTGCCAACACCAATTTTACTCGTGGCAGAAATATTGCCCTTCTGCATTTCAACCATTTCTTTACAAATGGCAAGTCCAAGCCCTGTACCGGTTGTGGCTGCACTGTTTTCTGCCTGGTAATAATGGTCAAAAATCTTCGGCAGTTCTTCCTGCTTAATGCCGCTACCCGTATCTGTTATGGCAATCGTCAACCGGAATTTTTCATCGGGCCGTTGCTGCAGGCTCGCTTTAATGCTCACGGTTCCCTCGGTGGTAAACTTAATTGCATTGCCAGAAAGGTTATAGATAAGCTGGTGCAACTTATTTACATCGCCCAGCAACCAGGTATTGGTTGTGGCAATGTTCTCGATTGTAAAACCGATCTTCTTTTTTTGTGCCAATACCGTTAATAGCTTAGTGGTTTTCTGTATCTCGTCAAACGGGTTAAAAACAGATGTGGCAAGTTTCATCATGCCCTTCTCCGTTTTCAGGTAATCCAATGTGCTATTGATGATGTTCAACAACGAATTGGAAGAGAAAGAAATGGAATCAACCATTTCGCCAGATGATGGAGGCATTTTTTCCTTCTGCAACAAACTGGTAAACCCGATAATCGAATTGAGGGGCGTTCGTATTTCATGGCTCATTGTAGCCAGCAGGTACTCCTTCACGCTTGCCTGTGTATCGCTCTTCTTCTTCTCTTCTGCTAGCATACGCACATGGCTCGATGCCAGGTAACTATACAATAACAGCAATAAAAGGGCAACAACCAATAACGACAATAATATACTAATAATACGTTTAAGGTTCTCCGCAGCATCAATGGCATTGGCACTCGACTGCTGGTGGATATTCCTGTCTGCTTCTGCACCCAATAATTTAAAGGAAGCGAGAAGTTTGTCCATATTGGTTAGTATATACTTATTGGCATATACCAATTGCAGTTCCCTTGCCTTCACCAGTTCCTGTTTTTGGGTAATCCGGTTAAAGGCATTTTTATAGTAATTGTTCACTTCCGTTCCCAGTTGCTCCAACTGCTCCAGAAAGCTGCCCGAATAGGCCCGTTTCTTGCCAAACCGCATTTTTATGGTAATGGTTTCCTTTAACAGGTCTATGTTCTTTTTTTTACGGAAGGCATCGCTCAGTCTTCCCAAAAGTCCCCTACGTGTTGATTTTTCCAGCGATTTCACCGTATCCACTTCTATCGAGTTCAACACGGTTTCCAAGTCATACGGTGCAATGGAAATGTGCGATTTATGCGAGTGGTCCTCTGGGTTAAAACTCAACAGGGTATCCATTTGCGTATGCAATGCAATAAGCAGGTTACTGATGCTATCCTTTGTTTTGAACCCTTTCTTAATGCTGCTCAAATAAGGCTCCGCATTGGTATAGGTATCAATACTGTCAACAGTGGCAATCATTTCCTTTAATCCCTTCTGGTACTTTTTATAGGTATCCGCATCCTTTGTAACCAAAAATTCCCTGAAATCATTGTCTACATTGGCATGCTTGATACTCAACAGCTCAATTTTTTTATTGATCGGGTGCGAAGAATCGAAAGATGTGGCAGATGTTTCAATAGTAGTAGCTAACAGCTTATGGCTGGGCCAGTTAAACACAAGTATGATAATGGAGCATAGTAAGGCACCAAAAACAAGCAAATGCACTACCCCCCGCAATTTGAAGTTATTATGTTTTATAGGTTTAGCCATGTTTTAAGCAGGTTAGTTTGAGCGTAAAAATACTATGTGCAATACCTGTGCATTTGTACACATAAGTTATTTATTCAAAATTTGTCTGATGAACGCAACCGTTTTTCGATAAAAACTACAACAAAGTATAACTTACCCATTGCCAATACCCTGCACAACGTGTTATTCAATACCCTAAAAGGTTTTTTAATTTGTTCCATCGCAGGGTTTTCAACAAATAGGACAGCATTGTTGAAAATTACAGCCAGCCCTGTTATACGGCCCGCAATAGTTTTATGCCATGAAAACATTCAATACCTATCTAATCATCCTGGCCGCACTCCTATTATGCTCCTGCGGCAAGTATGTTACACAAAGTGGCAAGGCATCTTTCTACTCCGACAACCTGTCCGGCAGCAAAACCGCCAATGGAGAAAGGTACAAACCCGGCGAATACACAGCAGCACACAAAAAACTTCCCTTCGGCACAAAAGTAAAAGTCACCAATACCACCAACGGCAAATCGGTAACGGTACGCATCAACGACCGTGGGCCCTTTGTTGCAGGAAGGATCATTGATGTAAGCAAAGTGGCAGCCAAAGAGCTGGGCATGGTAAACGCCGGCGTGGCCAAAGTAAAAATCAAATACAAACGCAAGAAATAGCTTCGTCAAGCTCAGCCTAGCAATCATTAAAAACAGCAACTCCAAGCCCTCTTCAACTATTCAGCGGCTTCTCTATATTTGCCAACTTATGAGCAAGCCCAATTTATATACCGTTATATCGCCCAAACTATTAGACATATACGATATCAACAACAGTGTTGTGGTAATTATCGATGTGTTCCGTGCCACAAGTACCATTGCCACCGCACTATACAATGGTGCCGAAAGGATTGTTCCTGTTGACAACGTGCAAAAGTGCATAGAGATTGGCAACCAGATTACCAACAGCATCACTGCCGGCGAGCGTGACGGTAAAGTAATTGAAGGCCTGCAATACGGTAACAGCCCGGCCGAATATCCCCGCAGTTTCATACAGGGCAAAACCTTGGTACTTACCACAACCAACGGCACCAAACTATTGCACATGGCCCTAAACAACGGGGCTGCCCAAGTAATTACGGGCTCCTTTCCCAACCTGAGTGCCGTGTGCGATTTTCTGGCCACACAAAACAGGAATGTGTTCCTCGGATGCAGTGCCTGGAAAGATCGGGTAAACCTGGAAGACACCCTTTTTGCGGGAGCCGTCATCTCAAAAATCAAACAGCATTTCACCATTCATTGCGATACATCTTTAATGGCCGAGCAGATGTACAACCTGCACAAAAACGACATGTACGCTTTTGCACGCCTTACCACGCACTGGCATAGGCTCAGCAAATTCGGTTTGGAAAAAGACCTTGAATACTGTGTTACCAACGATGTGGCCAATGTACTGCCCTTATACAAAGACGGTAATTTGATAATAGGCTAACTGCCCTTGCAGTACCATATGCAGCGATATTTTCAGCAATCGGGACTGTATTTCTAATGCAGTTTCCAAAAAACAATTGAAAAATAATTATCAATTGAAAAAAGTAAAAACCACACAAGGTACTGTCTTTTTTCAATAATCCATTCATTTAATAGACTTAACAAATTTTTCGTCCGCAAACGCTGTCTAAAGTAGAAATCTTAACCGCATTCCTTTACATTTGCTACTTGCCTTTTTCAGAACAGTTGACTGATGCAGTGATTGCTTCTTTTTTGCAAACAATACATGCACAGGTATCCCAGAAGTGCTGGGATGAGGAACTGGAAGCCAACCCGCATCACCTACTCTTTTGATGGGCAATACCATTACAGAATCAATTTAAAAAATTGTTGGCTGCAGTGCCAATTATCGTCACCAGTCAACCGTTTACTACCAATGGCATTACCCTACTTAGTCAAACATATTTACAATGGCGGCTCCGAAGAAGTGATACGCCGTGGCAAAAAAATTCACTCGCTTGGCAATGTTGAGTTGATTGAGCACGACGAACTAATGGGCAGTGTCGTGTTCCGTGTCAAGGACGATACCTACAGCACTTTCTACAAAGTATATATTGGCAATTTCAGGAACGAAAAAACATTGTCCCTCCGCTGCACCTGCCCATACAACTTAAGCGAAGTATGCAGGCACAAAGCAGCTGCCCTGTTCCAGTTACAGGAAATGCTCGACAAAAACATGCTGGGCGACAAGGAAATGGTGTACAACCAAAAACACACGGTTGTTAAAATGAAGCAGTTGGACCTAAAGCTGATTAAACTGCTTTCTGCTAACGACAGCTACACTAGTGCTGAAGAGTTTTTACGCAGCCAAAAAGCAAAAATCATTGATGCCAAAGATGAACGGGTACTGGCCGAAGTTGCATTGGGCGGCGAAACCTATAAGCTGCTCATCCAAAAAAATGAAGAGCGTAATTTTGATACCAGTTGCAATTGCAATAGCGACCAGAAGCATCCACTATGCGTGCACAAAGTGATACTGCTGCTCCAGTTAATGAACAATTTTGGTCCCAATTATTTTGACTCCATCCGTAATTGGGATGGTGTCAAAAACAAGCTGTTGGCCATTTATGGCTACTCCTTAGAAGATGACCTAACGGGCAAATTCGAATTTACCTACCAGGATGGCAAACCTTTTTTGCGGGTGCTAGACAGTTCAATCAAACGTGTGGTTGCAGCACCAGCCGTAGAACCAAGGCCCAAGCCGGCCTGGGCCGAAATGCCTGCCAATGTTGTGACAAACGAAGTTGCCACTACCGTGGTAGAAGAGCCAAAGAAAAGCGAAATGAAGTTGGGCGTGGTTATAACCACTAACGAGCATCAATATCCTTATATACAAATTGAAGCCGTACAGGGCGAACCGGCAGACGATTTTTCTAAGTACACAGGCAAGGTAGAAAAGCTGGATCTGAACAAGTTCATCAACACCGAAGTGTTTAGCGAAGACGATAAAATGCTATTGCAGCAGATCAGGAAACTGATGCCTGCCGAAGTAAACAAATACCTTACACGCAACTCACCTTTCAGCGGCTTTTGGGAAAACATCATACAGCAGCATGATGATGAACTGCCCGAAGAAACCCGTGGCCTCATCAATGAATACCTGCAGCCTAAATATAGGAAGCTGTTTGCAGAATTGACAGGAAGCAATTTTGCTTTTTACCTTCCTACTAAAAAACAGTTCATTACTTCCAACCTTATTCATGCAGACCTTTCTTCGGAAAATATTGCATTGGATTTTATGGTGAACTATAAAAATGGTGCCTACGAAGTAGAGTGCCGTGCCAAGCTGCCAAACGTTGACCTAAACATTAGCGAAAACGAAAGTGCAACACCCCTGTTCTTTCAATACCAGAACCACTTTTTTACCTGGCAACGCATAGAAGATATTGCACTGATGCAGAAATTTTTGCCAACAGGTAAAATGGTCATTGATGCAGTTACATGGGGCAAACAGTTGTCGCAATTCATACTGCCGCTATCAAAAGAATACAATGTACAGTTTGGCAACCTGAAAAAAGAAGATGTAAAAGACATAAAGCCCGAAATGAAAGTGCTGCTGAAAGAAAGGGGCGACTACCTTGTATTCCAACCTGTATTTACCTATAATGGCTACGATGTAAGAACGGGCGATAAAGACAAAATTGTACTGCCATTAACCGATAAACTATTGGTGGTGCACAGGGATATAGAAGCCGAAAAAGCCCTGTTGGCAAAGATCGAAAACCTGCACTCGCACTTTATTAAGCCGGTTGATAGCGACACCCTTGCATTAAAGGGAACCGATGTATTAAAAAACAATTGGTTCTTTCTGTTTGTGGATGCAGTAAAGGATATGAACGTTACCGTGCATGGTTTTGATGCACTCAAAAATTTCCGCTTCAACACAGCAAAGCCATCAACAAAAATCTATATCAGCAGCCAAACCGACTGGTTTGATGCAAAAATAGAGATACAGTTTGGTGAACAGAAAGTGACGGTGGACGATGTAAAAAAAGCATTGGCCAACAAGCAACAGTTTGTGCAGTTAGAAGATGGCACATTGGGCATCCTGCCCGAAGAATGGATCAGGAAATACTCCCTATTGTTCAAAGTTGGCGAAGGCAAGCTTAACAGCATGAAGCTGAGCAAATACCAGTTCAGCGTAGTGGAAGATTTGTACAACCAACGCGACGAAGAAGAGCTCTTCATTCAATTGGAAGAAAAATACGACAAGCTCCGTTACAACTACGAAATAAAAAAAATAGAGGCACCCGAACATTTGAAACCCATACTTCGCCCCTACCAGGAAAGCGGTTTTCAATGGCTCAATTACTTACGTGAAGTGCAGTGGGGCGGCATACTGGCCGATGATATGGGTCTTGGTAAAACCATACAGGCACTCAGTTTCATGCACCATCTAAAAGAAGAGACAGGCTCGTTAAAGGCATTGGTGGTTTGCCCAACAACACTGATGTTCAACTGGCAAAACGAAATAAAGAAATTTGCACCCAACCTCAGATACTACACGCATCATGGCGGTAGCAGGATAAGGGAAAACCTTGCCCACAACGATGTGGATGTAATCATTACCACTTATGGAACCTTGCGTAGCGACATCAAGCAGTTTATAGAAGTGCAATTTGATTATGTGGTGCTCGATGAAAGCCAGGCCATTAAGAACCCCAGCAGCAAGGTAACCAAGGCAGCCTGCGTGTTAAAAGCAAAGAACCGTTTATGCCTGAGCGGTACACCTTTGCAGAACAACACGTTCGACATTTTTGCACAAATGAACTTCCTGAACCCGGGCATGCTGGGCAGCGTGGAATTTTTTAAACAGGAATTTGCCTTGCCCATTGACAAGTTTGGCGAAAAGGACCAAAAGGATCATTTACGCAAATTGCTATACCCTTTCATTTTAAGAAGAACAAAAGAGCAGGTGGCAAAAGACCTTCCTGAAAAACAGGAAATGATCCTCTTCTGCGAAATGGGCGATGAACAGCGTAGGATTTACGAAGCATACAGGAATGATTACCGCGATAAGATATTAGGGGTAGTACAGGAACAGGGCATACAGAAATCGCAGTTGACCATTCTACAGGGCCTGATGAAACTCCGCCAGATATGCGACAGCCCGGCCATAACCAAAGAAGCCGATGCTGAAAAGTATCCGAACGTATCAGTTAAGTTGGAAGAATTGGGTAGGGAAATAACGGAAAACATCAGCAACCACAAGGCATTGATTTTTTCCCAGTTCCTGGGCATGTTGGCATTGATCAGGGAAAAGATGACTGAACTTGGTGTGGATTACGAATACTTTGATGGAAGCACAACAGCAGCAGACAGGGAAAAAGCCATCACCCGTTTCCAAAACGATGAGAACTGCAGGGTATTTCTCATTTCATTAAAAGCTGGCGGTGTGGGTTTAAACCTAACAGCGGCAGACTATGTGTACATTGTGGACCCATGGTGGAACCCCGCCGTAGAGCAACAGGCCATTGACCGTACGCACCGTATTGGGCAAACCAAGAATATTTTTGCATACCGTATGATCTGTACCGATACCGTAGAAGACAAAATACTGAAACTGCAGGAAAGGAAAAGGGCATTGGCAAAAGACCTGATTACCGATGACGAAGGCTTCGTGAAATCGTTGACAAAAGAAGATGTGGAATACCTCTTCAGTTAGCAGTTGCATAGGCACAAAACATTTGATGATTGTTAACGATTCTATCGGTAACAACACATTATCTTTATACCCTTAAATTTTAACTAATATGGCATTATTCGAAACAAATAACCCTACACTGTCGCAAAAGATATTTGATAGAAGTCTTCATGCAGAAGCAGAACTGCAAGGCACCATGAGTGTAAGGGGCACTATTAACAAGTTTGGCTTCCTGATGGTTATGGTAATAGCAGGTGCTGCATTTACCTGGCAGCAAATTTATAGCGGCCAGCCGCAAAGTGCCACTGCCTATATGTTTGGTGGTTTAATTGGTGGTTTGGTTGTGGCTTTGGCCATTAGCTTCAAACCCAACTGGGCCACTTACCTGGCACCCATTTATGGTATATTAGAAGGTCTTTGCCTAGGAGCAATCTCCGCCATCATTAACCAGGCAATGCAGAAAAAATATCCCGGTATTGTACTGCAGGCCGTTGGGTTGACTTTTGGTGTTGCTATAGCCATGTTCCTTTTATACAATTTCCGTATCATTAAGGTTACCGAAAAATTGAAAGGCGTAATCATGTCTGCAACACTTGGTATTGCTTTATTCTATGGTATTGTTTTTATACTACGCCTGTTTCATGTAGATGTTCCGTTTATGAACTGGGACAATGCAGGTTTCCTGGGTATTGGCATCAGCCTGTTTGTTGTGGCAGTTGCAGCATTAAACCTGTTGCTCGACTTTGACCGTATAGAACAGGGAGCCGCAATGGGAGCCCCCAAGTACATGGAATGGTACAGTGCCTTTGGCCTGTTGGTTACCATCGTTTGGTTATACATAGAAATACTAAAACTGCTAACCCGGTTGGCAAATAGCAGAAACTAAAACATCAATATCAAAAAGCCGCTTTAAAAGCGGCTTTTTTTTTGCAGCCAACCTTCTGCAAAAGAAAAACAGGTAAAGTACCATGCTGCTTTTATGGCCTTCTCCACGGTGCAAACGATGCCAAAAAACAGCAATCAACAAAAATGCTTTACAATACTTGCCACAAAACCAATTTGCTGTATTTTCACGGCTCATTTTAAAAGAGCAACCGAATAATTATGGCTGAAGTTATTTTAATGCCCCGCCTTAGCGATACCATGACTGAAGGTGTGATTGCTGCCTGGCACAAAAAAGTGGGCGATACCGTAAATAAAGGCGACTTACTTACCGAGATAGAAACAGACAAAGCCACCATGGAACTGGAAAGCTACCAGCAAGGTGTCTTGTTACATATTGGCACGCCCAATGGCGGCAAATTGCAAGTAAACGATTTGCTGGCCATAATTGGTAAAGCTGGCGAAGATGTAAGTGCACTGGTGGCACAGCATCAGCCAGGTGCGGCACCTGCTACACCTGCCACTGCACCCGCTGCGGCAGAACAGCAACCAACAGTAGCCGAAGCACCAAAAGAAGAAGCTCCTGCCCCGTCAACTGCTGCCACTGTTGATGCGGCAGCTATGGATGAAGTTGTACTGATGCCACGTTTAAGCGATACCATGACCGAAGGTGTTATTGCCGGCTGGAGCAAAAACGTGGGCGATACTGTAAAAAAAGGAGATGTACTGGCAGATATTGAAACCGACAAAGCTACCATGGAGCTGGAAAGCTACAAGGATGGCATACTGCTTTACCAAGGTGCAAAAGCGGGCGAAAAAATATTGGTAAACGACTTGCTCTGCATCATTGGTAAAGAAGGTACGGATGTGAATGCAATTGTTGCCGCAGTTAAAAATGGTAGTGCACAAGCTACTGCCGCTGCGCCGCAAGTTGCTGTCGAAACAAAAACAGAAGCACCTGCTGCAAATACAGCAAGCCCTGCACCTGCTGCGGCGACAGCACCTGCACAGACCGTTGTAAACGAAGGAAGGATCTTTGCATCGCCATTGGCCAAGAAACTGGCTGCAGATAAAGGCATTGACTTGAAATATGTAAAAGGTACAGGCGATAACGGAAGAATTACCAGAAGCGATATAGAAGCTTACAAACCAGCCGAAGCAACTACTGCAAAAGCACCAGAAGCAAGTGCACAACCGGCAGCTGGCAATCAGCAACCAGCAATCAGTCAGGCTTCCGGAACAGTAAGTTTCGATGAGGTTCCTGTTAGCCAAATGCGTAAGGTAATTGCCAAACGCTTAAGCGAAAGCCTGTTTACTGCCCCGCATTTCTATCTTACCATGAGTATAGATATGGATGCAGCAGTTGCGGCAAGGACCAAACTGAACGAGAATGCCAAAGTAAAAATCAGCTTCAACGACCTGGTATTAAAAGCTACAGCCGTTGCGTTGAAACAACATCCAAAAGTAAACAGCAGTTGGTTGGGCGATAAGATACGTTACAACCACCACATCAATATTGGTGTTGCAGTTGCAGTAGATGAAGGCTTGTTGGTACCCGTTGTACGCTTCGCAGATACTTTAAGTCTTAGCCAGATTACCACGCAGGTAAAAGACTTTGCTCAAAAAGCAAAAGACAAGAAACTGCAACCGGCAGACTGGGAAGGAAGCACATTCACCATATCTAACTTAGGCATGTTTGGTATTGACCAGTTTACTGCCATCATCAACCCGCCAGATGCATGCATACTAGCCGTGGGTGGCATATCGCAAGTGCCTGTTGTAAAAAATGGTGCCGTTGTGCCAGGCAATATCATGAAAGTAACATTGAGCTGCGACCATAGGGTTGTGGACGGTGCTACTGGTGCAGCATTCTTGCAAACGCTGAAAAGCTTGCTGGAAGAGCCATTGAGGATGTTGGTATAAAAGAAACAATTCAATACAGATACGTATAAATAAAGCCTTGTACTTGTACAAGGCTTTATTTTTTGACAGCCTGCTGATGGCTGCGTCCCGATAGCTATCGGGACCAGTAAAGCCACATTGGAATGATACAGCAGGTAAACAGGGCTCAGGAAATTTTATTTTCAAATAATTTTGAAAATTCAGAAATAATATTTTTACTTTGTGTAATGAAACTGGCAGAAGCAAAAGAACAATTCATTCAGCAATGGGGCATACTCGGTAGCCAATGGGGCATTAACCGTACCATGGCACAAGTGCATGCGTTGTTACTGGTGTCAAATGAACCTTTGAGTACAGATGACATTATGGAGCAACTGAATATTAGCCGTGGCAATGCCAACATGAATGTGCGTGACCTGATAGACTGGCAGTTGGTGGACAAAGTTATTGTGAGTGGCGACCGTAAGGAATATTTTACTGCCGATAAGGACATTTGGAAAGTGGCCACAAAAATCATGTACCAACGCAAGAAACGTGAACTTGACCCCATGTTGAAAGTGCTGGATAAATTAAGTGATATTGAAGGCGACAAACGCAATGCAGATGTAAAGGCCTTTACCGAAACCATTGCGAACGTGCAGAAGTTTGCGGGCCATGCAGAGAAGACTTTGGACACGGTTATAAAAGCAGAGGAGAACTGGTTCTTCAGCAATTTCATGAAGCTCTTTAAATAAGCTTACTAAGCAAAAAAGGCACGGCCGTTAATACGGCTTTTTTAAGGATTTTATCTTTCAATTTTTATTGAAAATATAATATTTTAAATAACAAAAAACAACCATCATGAAAACCTTTAAGCAATTGGATTTAGGAATACAGCTGGTATTGATCATCGGTTTCTTTATAGCCAGCATTATCAACCGGGACGAAACCTTTATTATAGGCTATTTTGTTGTGGGTGCATGGCAGGTATTGAGCATGGTAATACACGCCTTGAACGACTGGTTTAACGTAGAAGGAACAGCCCGTTACCATTACCATAAAGCAACATTTATTATTGTGGCAATTATGCTGCTTGGTTTAATCATCAAACCCCTGTTGTGCATTTTTGTTCCACTGCTTGTTGCCGCCCCTTTAATGGCATGTTACTATGCACGCATTTGCTATGTGGAACTGTACAAAAAAATGCAACGCCCCTTAAACCAATTAAAATAATTGCCATGAAAACAGCAGACAAAATAATTATCTACGATGATAGTTGCCCCATGTGCAATTGGTACACGGGTGTTTTTGTAAGAACCGGTTTATTGGATAAAGATGGAAGGCAGGCATTTACCAATGTGCAACCGGGGTTGATGGGAATGATAGATACCGATTTGTGCAGGAACGAAATACCATTGATAGACATTCAAAACAAAAAAGTATGGTACGGTACAGATGCGTTGCTTGAAATATTGGGTAGCAGGTTCCCTTTGCTTAAAAGTATATTCAGGTTGGCATTCTTTAAACTACTCATCAAGAAGCTCTACAAATTGATCTCTTACAACAGGCGTAGCATTGTTGCCCCAGCTACCGTAAACAAAGGGTTTGACTGTACACCCGATTTCAATATTACTTACAGGCTACTATTCATGGTTATTGGTCTAACAATAAACAGCCTGCTGCTCTTTCCCTTTCAACAACAAGTTTTGTTGCATAGCATTTTTAAAAATGCAGGCATTCTACAGTTGCAGGCTGCCCATTTGTTACTGGTGGTATGCAATATATTGGCCGCAATGTTTTTAAGCAAAGAAACAGCGATCGAATACCTGGGCCAGGTAAATATGCTGGCAATTATTTGTACGCTGTTGTATATACCACTGATAGTATTGAACAAAGCCTTACCTGTTCCTGAGTTGTTCAATAATATATGGTTGGCAGCAATACTGTTTATCGTATTCAAAGAATACATCAGGCGGATGGAATTTGCCGGACTATTGCTTCAGCATAAGCTGATAACCGCAACCAACCTGTTTTGCCTGGTGCTGTTTATTATTTACCTTATAAAATGAATTGTATGAAAAACAAGAAAATAGTGATAGCTGGTGGTACCGGTTTTATTGGCACCGCATTGATAAAATATTTTGCTACAGACAACAACATTGTTGTGCTTACACGCAATGTGCATGATGGCATAAATAACAGCTTTGGCGAGTTTGCAATTGCAGATGCCTTAAAACAGCATGTACAACTGGTACAGTGGAATGCCAAAGATGCTGGTGATTGGTGCAAAGAAATTGACGGTTGCGACATAGTGATAAACCTGGTTGGCAAAAGCGTGAACTGCCGTTATAACGAAAAGAACAAACAGGAAATTTTCGACAGCCGCACCAATGCTACCAAGGCAATTGGCGAAGCCATACAAAAGGCAACCATACCGCCCAAGCTTTGGATAAATGCAGCCAGTGCCACCATTTACCCACATGCAATAGACCAACCAAACGATGAATACACGACTACGCTTGCCGATGACTTCAGTGTGCAGGTCTGTAAATTATGGGAAAAAACATTTTTTGAACAACGCACACCTTTTACCAGAAAAATAGCATTGCGTATGGCCATTGCCTTAGGTGAAGGCGGTGTAATGGTGCCTTACCTGAACCTCTGCAAATTTGCTTTGGGTGGAAAGCAAGGCAATGGCAAACAAATGTTCAGTTGGGTGCACATAGAAGATATTTGTCGCATGGTTGATTTTGCCTGGGAGCATGATAAGTTGGAAGGCGTGTACAATGCAGCTGCACCCAACCCAGTAAACAATGAAACATTCATGCGTACACTTAGAAATATTACAGGTCACAAAATTGGTTTGCCTGCTTTTGAATGGATGCTGAAGATTGGCACATTCATTTTGGGAACAGAAAGTGAACTGTTGCTAAAAAGCAGATGGGTTTTGCCAACAAAGCTTTTGCAGGCTGGTTTTGTATTCAAGTATCCTGAGTTAACAACTGCTTTTGAAAATATTGTTGAACATACACCCAGAAAAAAGTATCATTTGTTTTAAAGTATTTGCATACTGGCATGATGTATGAACTTACCTTCAAGTTAAATTTGATTGCATGAAAAAGAAAACAGTTGTTCTTGGTGCATCAGACAATCCTGAACGGTACAGTTATTTAGCCGTTCAGCGTTTAACCAAACATGAACATCCCGTTGTTGCTATAGGCAAAAAAGAAGGCAGTATTGGCAGCACGGCCATCATTAAAGAGCATCCTGCAATGGATGATGTTGATACGGTAACACTGTACCTGAACCCAGCCAATCAGAAACCTTATTACGAGTATATACTATCGTTAAAACCAAAGCGTATCATATTCAACCCCGGTACAGAAAACGAAGAGCTATATGATATGGCAAAAGCCAATGGCATCAAGCCTTTGGAAGCATGCACCTTGGTGCTTTTAAGTACGGGTCAATATTAATTCACAACCCAAACATATCCGCCAGTTGATGGGTGCGACGCCACGAACGCCCATTGATATACTGCTGCCCGCCAACCTGAAAAACCTCCGCTTATCAACACTGTTGATAATAAAATAACACTTCCATTGCTGTTTACTCCGTAACTTCAAAAAACCTTCACAAGTATGCAATGGAGAAAGTTTAACGGAGAATCCCTTAACCTGCCCATTAAGTCGGCAGTGGAAGAAGCCATTATTCGGGAAACCGGAAAAGGCACCAAGCTTAAAGTTTGCATCGGAACAGACAGCCAGGTAAAAGGCGTTGACACAGAATTTGCAACCGTTATTGTTTTTCTGCGGGAGCACAACGGTGGCTTCATGTACATTCACAACGAGAAAACAAAAACACGTTACCACATCAAAGAAAGGATGCTGGTAGAAGTAGCCAAGAGCATTGAAATTGCTTATGAGCTGTGCGACCTGTTTATTGAGCACCATGTTGAAATGGAAGTGCATGCAGACATTAACACCAACCCGCAATTTAAAAGCAACGATGCACTAAAAGAAGCAATGGGCTACATTCTGGGTATGGGCTTTGCCTTTAAAGCCAAGCCAGAAGCCTTTGCCAGCAGTTGCTGTGCAGATAAAGTGTGCAACTAGTAGCTACCGTTTAAAGCAACAACTGTAAACACAGGTACCATGTTAGGTGAAGCTTCCGCTTCATCCGTAAAACCGACTCCCTATATTTTTTATGTTACCAGCCACCAAACACAGCCCAACGTTCGTGGCGTCGCACCCATCGGCATAAGAACAAGTCCCGACTTTATAAAAGCGTAGATGATGTTTACTACTCATCACGCCTCCTCTCCACTCAACGCATCTGTATTACGCTGGCTAATAAAATCAAGCACTTCGTCCCTACCCTGCTTCTTTTCCGAACTGGTAATAAAACTTTGCGGAAGAAACTGCCATGTTTCACGCATCTTGTCCAGAAAAGCTTTGTGGTTGCGTTGCACCACACCGGGCTTTTCCTTGTCCGCCTTTGTAAATACCAATACAAAAGGTATCTGCCAGGCATCCAACTGGTTAATGAATTCCAGGTCGTTTTTTTGTGGTGCGTGTCTTGCATCTATCAACACAAAAACATTGATGAGGTTTTGCCGTTTCCTGAAATAATTTTCAATCATCTGCTCCCAACGCCTCCTGTCGCTTAAGCTACGTTTGGCATAGCCATAGCCAGGCAAGTCAACAAGGTACCACTTTACCGGTGCCCCATCTCCTTTAACGCCCGGTGTAGGTGTGGACGAGGTAACTTCAAAATGGTTCAGCAACTGCGTCTTGCCGGGTGTACCCGATGTTTTGGCAAGGTTCTTCTGGTTAACAAGCATGTTAATGAGCGACGACTTGCCAACATTGCTTCTGCCAATAAAAGCATACTCAGGCTTGTCTGGCGGTGGGCACAATTCAAACGAAGGAGAAGAAGTAATGTATTTGGCAGATTTTATAAGCATGGCACAAAGGTAATTGCAACTAGGCTTGGAATATAAAACCATTGATATAATCTTGTTACAGCCTGCTTTACTGGTCATTCATGTTTGTAGCGGATTTGCCAATTTTCAAGATAATATTTTCTAGATCCATTCTTTTTTCAGAGGAACAGTTTACGCAATTTAGAATGGTTTCTTTTTTATACTTGTTCAACACATTGTTACCCGAATCGGTATTGGCATAAAATTCGAAAGCGATATAGTCTATAAATTTTTGTTGCTCCTCACTTGTCATTTCCTTATAATGGTCAATTGCTTCAGCAGGGTATCGTCTCAAATAATTTTCCAGGTAGCCACCAATCGCTTCCGACAATGCCCCATCAGATTGATTCATGATGATCCTACCAACTGGATAATAAAATTTTCTTGTACCAGCACCTGGGGAAAGCAAACTGTCTAAGCAACCGAAAGTACCATCATTATCAGATACTTTTACTTTACCAGTCAATAGCAGTTGGGCAAATGCATTTGTATTAACAGGGTGTATAATTGTATCCTTTCCAGTTTCAGACGGGATGGCTACTGCATTGTTCTTTTGTATGTTCGCATCATTATTGCAGGCAGCAAGCACAACAATCCATAACAAAAAATATCGCATACACTAATGTTATTTGCTTACCGTATTTTTCTTTGGCATAACCAGGCTATCGGCAGGGTACCTGGCTTTTAGAGAGTCCCTGATACTGGTGAACCAGCCATTCAATATTGCTTTTTCACCTGCCGTAAGTATGGCATTCTTATGCACAATAGTATAGGAACTTAAAGGCATTCCGCCTTCCTTTACTTCATCCTCACATTCTTCCAGTTTATGGTTCTGTTTTGCAATGCGGTACAAGCCAAACTCGCTAAAGTTCAAATGCCGCTTACCATCTTTAATATGGCTATTGAGCCACCAGTACACTGGCTGAATATTGCTATACCACGGGTAGTTGGTATTGTTACTATGGCAATCGTTACAGGCTTTATCTAATATGGTTTTTACTTCCTGCGAAGTAGCATACATATTGTACACATGGTTTGCACCCATTTCTTTAGACTGGTTTTTCTTTGGCCGTATAAACTGTATGATAACAAATACTGCCAACAATGCCAGCAACACGTTCTTCAACATTTTCATGGTAAGCAAGGTTTAAAACTGTTATTGTACCAAAATATTGCCTGTCATTTCTTTGGGTACCGGCAAGCCCATAATGGTTAAGATGCTTGGGGCTATATCGCCCAGTTTGCCCGCTTTCAATGTGCCCTTCCAATCTTTGCTAATAACAAATAACGGTACCAAGTTCAAAGAATGCTGTGTATTGGGCGATCCATCATCATTAATCATGTGGTCGGCATTGCCATGATCTGCAGTCAGGAAAACCGTGTAATCGTTCTTCAATGCTGCTGTTACTACACGCTCCACGCATTGGTCAACTGTTTCCACTGCTTTAACCACGGCACTAAAAACACCGGTATGGCCTACCATGTCTGCATTGGCAAAATTCAGGCAAATAAAGTCCGCATAGCCTTTCTCAATTTCTGGTACAAGGGTATCTGTTATGCCTATGGCACTCATTTCTGGTTGCAGGTCATAAGTGGCCACTTTGGGCGATGGTACAATCAGCCTTGTTTCACCTTCAAATTCCTTTTCCCTACCGCCACTAAAAAAGAAAGTAACGTGCGGGTATTTCTCTGTTTCTGCAATGCGTATCTGCTTCTTGCCATTGGCAGCCAGCACCTCGCCCAAGGTATTGTTCAGGTTATCGTTTTCAAACATTACATGCACATTTGTAAACGTGGCATCATACTCCGTCATAGTGGTATAATGCAGGTTCAGTTTGTGCATATTGAATTCATGTTCATCTGCCTGGCAAAGCACATGCGTAATCTCACGGCAACGGTCTGTGCGGAAGTTGAAACAGATCACCGCATCATCATTCTTGATGCATGCTGCATCATTGGCAATATTGGCATTGATGATTGGCTTGATGAACTCATCGGTAACACCAGTAGCATAAGATGCTTCTATGGAAGCAATAAGGTTGGTGGACTGTTCGCCTTCGCCATTTACCATTGCATCAAACGCCAGCTTCACACGCTCCCAACGTTTGTCCCTATCCATTGCATAATAACGGCCTGTAATGGTGGCAATTTGCCCAACGCTCTTGTCCAGATACGCCTGCAGGTCCTGTATAAAACCCAGACCACTTTTGGGGTCGCAATCCCTGCCATCGGTAAATGCATGAATGTACACTTCGGTAAGGCCCTCTTGTTTGCATGCATCGCAGATTGCTTTTAAGTGCGATGTATGCGAGTGTACGCCACCATCGCTTACCAGCCCCAACAGATGCAAAGGCTTGCCGTTTTCTTTTGCATAACGTATGGATGCAAGCAACTCTTCGTTCTTGAAAAATGAGCCATCGCGTATGGCAACATTAATGCGTTGCAGTTCCTGGTAAACAATCCTGCCTGCACCCAGGTTAAGATGCCCCACCTCACTGTTGCCCATCTGTCCATCGGGCAGGCCCACGGCCTCGCCACAAGTAACTAGTGTACTATTTGGATATTGATTGTATAAAGATGAAACGAAAGGGACATTCGCGTTCTGGATGGCATCGGAGGTTTTCGATTTTCCCAAACCCCAGCCATCCATGATGATAAGTATTGCTTTTTTGCTCATAGCGTAAAACTATTGTTTTTTTGCAATTCGGCGATAGCCATTAACTTTAGACGGTGAAGAATTTCGATTTGGCACATTTTTAGCAACCAACTAACCTAAGAGAATTACGTATATGAAAAAGTTCCTTTTATTAATCTGTACATCCCTTATGATTTTTGCGGCCAAGGCCCAAACAGATGGCGATGCTGTTGTAAAGGCTTTAAAAACGGGCAGTGCCGACCAGATTGCAGGTTATTTTGATAGCTTCATCGATTTAAAACTTCCTGAAAAAGACGAGGTAAAAAGCATGGGTAAAAACCAGGCGAGCATTGCCCTGAAATCTTTCTTTAACGAATCGGGTGTAAAGGGTTTCGACCTTTCTTCCCAAAGGGAAATGAGCGGTACCATGTACATAGCCGGTAAACTTCAAAACAATGGCAAGGGCAATGGCATTAGCTTACGGTTAAAGAAACAAGGCGACAAAATATTAATTATTTCCATCAGGATCAATGATTAAACCAGCATATAGAGCATTAAAAAAAGGGTTTCCAAATCGGAAGCCCTTTTTTTATACTTTGCAGCGTTGATATGCCCCTTTTCTTTTAGGGAAACATGGGTATTGATAAATAAAACATTTGCATGAAAACATTTGATGAACAGCTACAGCACTTGGTAACAGAGGCATTGATGGAAGATGTGGGCGATGGTGACCACTCGTCGCTAAGCTCCATACCGCCCGACAAAAAAGGCAAGGCAGTTTTAAAGATTAAGCAAGACGGTATTTTGGCCGGTGTTGCTGTTGCCGAAAAAATATTCGGCTTTGTTGAATCCTCTGCCGTGTTTACCGCTTTTAAAAAAGATGGCGAAGCCATGCAGTATGGCGATATGGCTTTTGAAGTGGAAGCGACCATTCATACCATCTTAAAATGCGAAAGGCTGGTGTTGAACTGTATGCAACGCATGAGCGGTATTGCGACACTTACCCATTTATATGTACAGCAGTTGCAGGGCTATCATACGCAACTATTGGATACCAGGAAAACAACGCCCAACTTCCGTTTGTTGGAGAAGGAAGCAGTAAGGATTGGTGGTGGCACCAACCATCGTTTTGGACTGTACGACATGATTATGCTGAAGGATAACCATATTGATTATTGTGGCGGTATTGAACCTGCCATTAATAAGGCATGGGATTACGTTAGCACCGAAAAACATGGTTTAAAAATAGAAGTGGAAACCAGGAACCTTGATGATGTAAAAAAAGTTTGCGAAGTGGGCAAAGACAAAGTGTTTAGGATAATGCTGGACAATTTTACACCAGAGCAAATTTTTGAAGCACTCAAAATAATTAATGGAGACTTTGAAACAGAAGCCAGCGGCGGCATTAACCTAGATACCATTAAATCCTATGCTGCTACGGGTGTTGATTATGTAAGTGTAGGCGGGCTGATACATCAGGCAAAGAGTTTGGACCTTAGTTTGAAAGCAGTGATATTGTAATGTTGCATGTTAGATATTTAAAGTGCATTAAAGCAAATATTGCACTTTAAATATTCAACTTTAAACAACCATAACATGAGTAAAAAAATTAAACCTATTAATAACGGTTTTGTATTTAGCACAGATCCAAATTTCAAATTGGAGGAAGACGAAGACATGCAGGAAACATTGCCGCCCAACCAACAAAAACTAAGGGTATGGTTGGAAACAAAACACCGGGGTGGCAAGGCTGCAACACTTGTTGCCGGCTTTGTTGGCACTAACGACGACCTGGAAGAGTTGGGTAAAAAATTAAAGACCTTTTGTGGTACAGGCGGTAGTGTAAAAGATGGCGAAATAATTGTTCAGGGCGACCAACGTGACAAAGTATTGCAGTGGCTATTAAAGAATGGTTATACCAATACCAAAAAAGCAGGAGGCTAATTATCCTTTAAAATCAATTTGCTTGTGGGTGCCATCGCAGTAAGGTTTATTGTTGCTTGCACCGCAGCGGCATAAGGCGGTTGTACCTTTTCTTATTTCTTCCCTGCCATCGCTATGTGTTATGGTACATTCCGTTTTAATAAGTATAGGCCCGTTGGGCGTTACCTCTACACCTAGCATCTGTGCCGCTTCCGATTTTATTTCCTGAACAGTTTCATTGTTCATTTCATAACTCAAAGCACCGCTTGGGCATTTACGTACCTGCTCAATAATCCGTTCTGTAGTGCCACCTTCCATATTTACCCAGGGCCTTACAAATGGGTCAAAAACAGATCGTAGCTCCGTCCAACATATTTTGCTGTGTATGCAGGTGTTGGGTTTCCATATCACCGTTACTTCTCCATTGGTATATTTAAAAGTATCCCTTGCCATCGTATAAATTTTGAACAAGTAAAGTACAAATAAAATTGCCACGAATTTCATCAATGAAACACGAATAAAGTTTCATCTATCCATTCGTGGCAATGAGTGCTATTGATAGCAACAGTTATTTTTATTGCCCCTGTGCCAGCGAGTAGGCTTTTTTGCCATCCCAGGCATTCAATAACTCAAGGCTGCATATTTTAAAATCGCCGCTTAGGCTCACATATAAACCAATAATGTCCTGTTGGTTCAAGGCATCGCCATCAATGCTTTCAAAACGTGCGTTGTATTGGTTAACAAGGTTTGTAAAGCGGCTACCCGTAGGCCATACTTGTGTGCCACGGTTGCTGATGTTTACCAACTTAAATTTAACTCCGGCATGACGTAGGCATTTTTTGGCAATATCTTCTGGTTGCATGTTGCTTTCAATAAACATGTCAACCCCAACCATTTTTTCTTCACTACCTTCCACACTTTCCAGCATCGGGTTCTTGTCCAGATGGTACACTGTACAGGTATTGGCCACATCGCTCAAATCTGTTTTGGGATTATGTTGTGGCTTTTTACCGAAATTATTGATGATGGCTTCGGCAAATGCAGTAGTGCTTAGCGATGGCGTTTGCTTGCTGCCAAAATCGCCTGTATGCACGCCACTTTCCAATGTGTACAATAAGGCATTTTCAATGGCAGATGCACTTTCCATCATGCCCAGGTGTTGCAACATGCCTATACCGCTTAGCAATAGGGCTGTAGGGTTGGCTAGGTTTTTACCAGCAATATCCGGGGCAGTGCCGTGTACAGCTTCAAAAATGGAAATATGGTCGCCAATATTGGCGGATGGGGCAAAGCCAAGCCCACCAACAAGCCCGGCACATAAATCGCTTACAATGTCGCCTTGTAGGTTGGTGAGTACAACGGTATCAAACAGGTCGGGGCGGGTTACCAGTTTCATGCACAAATCGTCCACAATCACGTCATCGGCCTTTAACTCAGGATAGTCTTTTGCCACTTCATAAAACACTTCCAGAAACAGGCCATCCGTAATTTTCATGATGTTGGCTTTGTGGCCGCAGGTAATTCTTGTGGCACCTTTCTTTTTGGCCATTTCAAAAGCATATTTGATTACCTGCATACTGCCGGGGCGTGTAATGAACCTTCTGCTCAACGCTACATCGTGTGTAAGCATGTGTTCTATACCACCGTAGGTATCTTCTATATTTTCACGTACAATAGTAATGTCTATAGGGATGCCTGCCTTGCTAAAAACAGTATCAACGCCATGTAATGTCTGGAACGTTCTTTTATTGGCGTAGGTGTTCCAGGTTTTGCGAGCCGTAACATTGATGCTTTTTACACCTTTGCCTTTTGGGGTTTCCATTGGGCCTTTGAAGAGGATACCCAGATTTTCAATTGTGTGCTGGGCCTCGGCTGTCATGCCATTGCTGAAGCCTTTGTCAAAAACCCATTTACCCATATCTACCACTTCATACGTTAACGGCACTTTGGCTGCATCGAAAATTTTCAGTACGGCATCCATTATTTCCGGGCCAATTCCATCGCCTTTTGCAACTGCAATCTTTGTCATATACACTGTATTTTTTGCTGTGCAAAAATACGTGATGAAGCGTTAGCAATGTTGCTATGCATGGAAAGTATAATTAATTAACACATGGCAATTTATTGGCACACGGATTATACGGGTTTAACAGATTATAAATAGGATTTTCTGCTTTGCAGATAAGGTTTACCCATATTAGAAACACACACAATTATGCAATGAGGTTAACTACGAAGGGCGTAAGGGATTGGAGTGGAAAGCCCGTGTGCTGCAGTCAGCATGCGGCTTGCAATGCAAAGCCCGACCCGCACAGGCGGGATACGCTATAACAAAACCGGCATTTAATTGTATCAGCTTAATAAATTTTCCAGCGATGGATGGTTTGTGTAAGCACACCGGGGTTTTCCATTAATACCAAGCCTATGTTTTTGGCAAAGTAGGAGTAGTAAGTACTTATGGTTTGGAAGTTGCCCGTCATGGTGTTTTTGTATTGCACATCGTTCTGTACCTTAATAATGCTGTCCAATGCAAAGCCGTTAATGGTCATGCTGGTATTTACGGCAAGTAAGGTATAGTGTATTTTTACCTGGTTTACCAAAGAAGAAATTGTAGTGGTTGCTGTTGGGCTATCCCACTGTGTTGCTACGGGTTGGTTTTCTTTTAAGAAGATGGTTTCCACTGGCGAACTGTAATTGTCCAACGTGTTGTATTGATAATAGTTGCCACCCGATTTTCTGAAATAGGAACTGTCGTCGGGCGAAACGGCCTGCGTGGCCCTAAAAACACGGTAGGCATTGCCAGCAAAGGTTTTATCTAATGGCGTAGCTTCTAGGTGCAATGTATCGGTAAAACCCGTCATATCGTAAGCCCAGTTGCTGCCTACGCTGGTTGGGAAATAGTCGCTGATAACAGTAGGTGTAACCGTTGCACCCAAAGTAACTGTAAACGTGCAGAAGGAGTTGTTGTAGGTTACCACAAAATCAGTATTTAAAGGCAGTATGGGCTTGCCATAGCCTTTTAGCTTAATGGTTTGCAGTCCGGCAGATGTATAGCCGGTATCCCTGAACCAGAAGCCATTGGAGGTATCGGTAGTGATATTGTATTGGCCGGGTGTGGTTATGTTTACCTTAACCAAAACATAGTTGTCGTCTTTTAATGTAGAGTCCGCTAGGTAGGTACCATGAACAACAATATCCTGGCAATTGCCCAAATTGTCTTTTAGTGTACCAATTGATTTACCGCCAATATTTAGACCGCTTTCAAAGCTTGTTTCTTTTGCACAAGCTAATGCCAGGATTGAGATAGTGAATAACAGGAAAAATTTATTTGTCAATTGCTTCATGACCCGATGTTTGCTGATGGTACGAATATCAGATAATTATTGAATTAGTAACGCTGCCTTGTTGGTTAAATTGCCTGTTTGCAGCAATTGTGCCACATTATTTAACGTAATTGTGGCAATTTGTGCCATGGCTTCTTGGGTAAAAAAAGCCTGGTGTGCCGTAACCAATACATTGGGAAAACTCATGAGCCTTTGTATGGCATCGTCTTCTATGATGCTAGCGGAAAGGTCCTTAAAAAAGAGTTTTTCTTCCTGCTCGTACACATCGATGCCCAGGTAGGCAATATGGCCGGATTTAAGTGCGGCAATTACATGCTGTGTATGTATCAGGCCGCCGCGGCTGGTATTGATGAGCATTGCCCCTTTTTTCATGAGGGCAATGGTTTCGTTGTTGATGATGTGGTGGGTCTGTTCGGTTAACGGGCAGTGCAGGGAAAGGATGTCTGCCTGTTGCAGCACTTCCACCAAAGGGTGATAGGTTACGCCTATATCTTGCATGTCCCTATTGGCAATTAAATCAAAAGCCATGACCTTGCAACCAAAGCCCAGCATTATTTTGCAGAAGGCCTTGCCAATATTTCCTGTACCAATTACCCCTACCGTTTTGCCATGCAGGTTAAACCCGAGCAGGCCATTTAGTGAAAAATTCTGTTCGCGTACCCGGTTGTATGCCTTATGCGTTTTCCTGTTCAAGGTAAGTATCATAGCTATTGCATGTTCGGCCACAGCTTCGGGTGAGTAGGCTGGTACACGGCATACTTGTAACCCGTTTTCTTTGGCAGCGGCAAGGTCTATATTGTTGAAGCCGGCACAACGTAGGGCAATAACTTTTACTCCTTTTGCTGCCAATTGCTTGCAGATGGCCGCATCTATCTTATCGTTCACAAATACGCAAACGGCCTGGGTATTGTTGATTAGATGAACTGTTTGAATGTTGAGTGGCGTTTCAAAAAACTCTAGTTCAAAACCAATGCTTTCATTGTGTTGGTGGAAGAACTGTTTATCATATAACTGCGTTGAGAAGAAAGTGATTTTCATTGGGTGAAGATAGTTTTTCAGATGCTTTGGGCAATTGGTTAAAACAAAACAGCCCCGAATTTCTTCGAGGCTGTTTTTATAAAAAGAGAATTATTTCTTATTTATACTGTGGTACAAGTCCTTTTGCAAGGTCTACCATTTTATTCAAGCTGTCTTCATTCAACTGGCCTTTCTTGAATTCAGCCAAAACATCAGGCAATTTGTTTTGCATTTCAGTTAAGAAATGTTCTTCAAATGCTTTTACGTTTTTAACTGCAACATCTTTCAATAAGCCCTGTGTACCCAAGTAGATGATCGCAACCTGCTTTTCTACAGAGAAAGGTGAGTATTGTGCCTGTTTCAATATTTCCACGTTACGTGCACCTTTGTCAATTACAGACTTTGTTGCAGCATCCAGGTCGCCACCAAATTTGGAGAACGCTTCCAACTCACGGTAAAGTGCTTGGTCCAGTTTCAAAGTACCAGCCACTTTTTTCATGGATTTGATCTGTGCGTTACCACCCACACGGCTTACAGAGATACCTACGTTAATAGCCGGACGGATACCTGCGTTGAACAAGTTACCTTCCAGGAATATCTGTCCGTCGGTAATGGAGATTACGTTGGTAGGAATATATGCAGATACGTCACCAGCCTGTGTTTCGATAATGGGCAATGCTGTTAAGCTACCGCCACCTTTTACCAGGTGCTTGATGCTATCTGGCAAGTCGTTCATGTTTTTTGCAATGGCGTCGTTGTTGATCACTTTTGCAGAACGCTCCAGCAAACGGCTATGCAAATAGAATACGTCACCTGGGTAAGCTTCACGTCCTGGAGGCCTTTTCAACAACAGGGAAACCTCACGGTAAGCCACCGCCTGTTTTGATAAATCATCATAAATAATCAAAGCTGGCCTACCGGTATCACGGAAGAACTCGCCAATGGCAGCACCTGCAAATGGAGCGTAGAACTGCAATGGGGCAGGGTCAGCAGCAGGGGCAGCAACAATGATTGTATAAGCCATTGCTCCGTTGTCTTCCAATGTTTTCATTACACCTGCAACAGTGGATGCTTTTTGACCAATTGCTACGTATATGCAGTAAACAGGTTTGCCTGCTTCGTAAAATTCTTTTTGATTGATGATGGTATCAACGCAAATAGCAGTTTTACCAGTCTGGCGGTCGCCAATAACCAGCTCACGCTGGCCACGGCCTACAGGAATCATCGCATCAATGGCTTTGATACCGGTTTGCAAAGGCTCAGTTACAGGTTCACGGTAAATAACACCAGGTGCCTTACGCTCCAATGGCATTTCATACAGTTCGCCTGTTATTGGACCTTTACCATCAATGGGTTCGCCCAAGGTATTTACTACACGGCCAACCATGCCTTCGCCTACTTTAACAGAGGCAATCTGGTTGGTGCGTTTAACTTTTGCACCTTCTTTAATGCCTGCACTTTCACCAAGCAATACCACACCCACATTGTCTTCTTCAAGGTTCAATGCAATTGCACGTGTACCATTCTCAAACTCCACCAACTCACCACTACGTACATTGTTCAGTCCATATACACGGGCAATACCATCACCCACCTGCAATACGGTACCTACTTCTTCCAAATCAGCGGAGGCGTTGAAGTTACTCAACTGCTGCCTTAATATTGCTGATATTTCATCCGGCTTAATCTCTGCCATATTTCGAGCGTTTTATGTTCTAATTTATATGTTTATGTAACCAGCTTTTGTTCGTTGTTCTGCTTTCTACGTCTCGAGGCTATCGGGACACCCATCAGGTGCACCAACTTTGCCGGGCAACTATGTTTACTTAAGTGCCTTTACGTAAATGTTCTTGCTAAACTGTTGCTTAATGTCCCTCAAATCCCTTGCAATACTGGCATCAACCAAGTTGTTGTTAAATTCCAGTACAAAACCACCAATTAAACTTTCGTCGGTTTTTGTTTCCAGTTCAATAGTGCCCAAACCTGCTTCGCTATTGGCTTTTGCAGCAATGGCATTTTTGATTTCGTCGCTTATTTCCACAGCAGTGGTCAGCTTTACGCGGTGAATGCCCTTTATTGCATTGTATTGTTCAATAAAGGCTTCCACTATTTCAGGCAAATCGTTTTCACGGCCTTTTGCAGCCAATAAGCGGTTGAACTTAGCAGTTAGCTCGCTTACTTTACCAGCAGTTACCGCATCAATGATCTGTGCTTTTTTATCGGCTTTAATAATTGGACTACGCAAAAGGTTCACAAATTCTTTGCTGTTTTTGCAAACGGCTTCCAGGTATTTTATATCGGTGTACACAGCTTCCAGATTGCCTTGCTCTGTGGCAAGCTCAATCAAGCTTTTTGCGTACCTATTTGCTAAACGTGGATTGGGCATTCTTAAACAGTTTAAGGTTTAAGGTTTAAGGTTAGAGGTTAAGCATCATTGCTTTAAACTTCCAACTTCAAACTTTAAACTAATTTAATTTCACTCCTTCGGCTAATTGCTTAATATAATTTTCTTGCTCGGCCTTGTTGCTAAGCTCCCTTCTCAAAATCTTTTCGCTTACTTCAACTACCAAGGCACCAACCTGATTCTTTACATCAATCAATGCAGCATTTTTTTGCTGAATGATAGAAGCTTGTGCATCAGCCACAATACGGTCGTATTCGGCTTTTGCTTTATCTTTTGCTTCGGCAATCATTTTGTCCGATGCCTTTTTGGCTTCCTTAATCATGGCACCACGTTCTTCACGGGCTTTCTGCATTAAGGTTTCGTTCTCGTTTTTCAACGCAGCCATTTCGGCCTTTACTTTTTCGGCAGTTGCAATAGAATCTGCAATACCTTCTTCCCTTTCTTTCAAAGTAGCAAGGATTGGCTTCCAAGCATATTTCTTTAATATCAAGAACACAACGATGAACGCAAGTAACGTCCAGAAAATAAGGCCTAAACCGGGTGTCAATAATTGCATAATATATTCCTCCAAAAATCCCGTGTTGTTGGGATGTTTAATTAAAACGGGTTTGCTGATGGATACTTCTTCAGTTGATAGCTGTCCCGATAACTATCGGGATCACGAAAGAAGAATGATGTACTACAGCTTGGTACATGCTGTTTAAAAGAACTGTTCTCAAAAACTTAAAAATCAACTGCATTCATTGCCCTGTGCTTTGAATGCAGTTGGAAGTAATTAAATTAATTACCTGATGAAGATAGCCAATACAGATGCGATTACCGCAAACAGAGCAACACCCTCTACGAAAGCCGCAGTAAGGATCATGTTTGAGCGGATGTCGTTTGCAGCTTCCGGTTGGCGAGCGATGCTTTCTACAGCACCTTTACCAATCTGACCGATACCGATACCTGCACCAATTGCAGCCAAACCAGCACCAACTGCAGCACCTGCGTTAGAAATGCTACCATCTAACAAAATGTTCATTAAAGACATGATTGTATGGTTTTGTTTATTAAAAAAACTGTTTAATTAGTGGTGTGCATGGGCTTCGTCATCGTGATGCTCGCCTTCAAATGCCTGTCCGATAAACACGGCAGTAAGGTTTGTAAAGATGAATGCCTGTATAAACGCCACTAGTATTTCGATAAAGTAAATGAAAATGGTAAATGCCATTGAAACAGGGGCAAAACCAATACCAGCACCAACACTTAGTTTGGTGAAGATGAAGATCATCATGATTAAACAAGTGATGATCATGTGGCCCGCTACCATGTTTGCAAACAAACGGATGATTAATGCAAATGGTTTGGTGAACACACCTAAAAACTCAACAGGTATGAGGATAAGTTTAACACCCAAAGGTACACCCGGAGGCCAGAAAATATGACCCCAGAAATGCTTGTTGGTGCTGAACAAGATGGCAATAAAGCTGATGACACCCAGTACTGCTGTAAAAGCAATATTGCCAGTTACGTTTGCAGAACCTGGTATCAAACCGAATATGTTACAGATCAATATAAAGAAGAAAACAGTAAGCAAATAAGGCATGTACTTTTCGTACTTGTGGCCGAGGTTGCTTTTGCCTACTTCGTCGCGTATGAATGTAATAACAGGCTCCAATGCATTCTGAAAACCGGATGGTGCTTTTTTGGAACCTTGTTGTTTGTATTTTTTTGCCACGCCCAGTAGTATCCAAACCAAAATGGCCAATGCCAATAGCATCTGCACTACGTTACGGGTCATGGAGAAATCGTACACTTTAATATTTTCTTCAACAGCACCTTGTTCGTTTACAGCTTTGATAGTACCTTCTTCGAGTTTATAGCCATTGTAGGCAGCCTCGCCATGTTCAAATTTGGAAGACATGAAAAAAGAAAAGCCACGTTCGGGAGAGTAGATGATTACAGGCAAAGGTGCAGCAACTGCGTGACCATCGTAATCAAAAAAATGGAAACTGTGGTTGTCCATGATGTGTTCCATAATTACGGAACCAGGCTCAAAATCGCCTGCTTTCTTCTCTTCATGTTTTGCATTTGTTTCTGAATGAGCAGGCTCATTTTCAGGAGTTTCGTTGGCAAAAGCAATATTAGAAAAAGTAATCAATAAAAGGCTGAAAGCCGCTACCAGTAATGATTTCACAGTTCTTAGAGCCATATACATTTCCGAATTTGGCTGCAAAGATAGGGGTATGGAGCTGAGAAATGAAAAATGAGGAATGAAAAATTATGAATCCATGACAAAGTTTACAGGCCATCTTCTTCACGCAGTTTCCTGATCTTTTCTAAGTAAATGACATCCAATTGGTCTTTGGGGCGGTTGACTGCTTTTTTGTTGGCAATGAGGTGGTTAATGTGCAGGAAAGGAATGATGATATCGTCTATTTCGGCTTTGTTAGACATTTCAAAACAAGTATCAAAGTTTTCATTTTCCAGTCCCAGCATTTCAGTCATGATATCCAGCTCAACCCCTGCGGCGTAAAAAGTTGTCCATCCTGGTACAAATTGCATGGTTTCAATAGATTCATAATCGCCATAGCCTAATTCGGAAAAAGCTTTTCTGAAATTTTGCCTGTTGGATAACGTATCCTTTAGCCAAACATCCAAATCATCTGTAATCCTGTTGTACCCATGAAGCCGTGTTGCCAAACCGCCAACCATTATATAACGCACTTCATGCTTGTTCAATACACGCCAAAAGTTAAGCAGCTCTTCGTCCTGGACATCCATGAGCGGTTATTTTTTTGATATATCGGAAGTTACTTTATTAAGCATTCCGTTTCTACGGAGCATTTTGGTAAATAGCGAAAGTTTTTCGGCATCAGAACGATGCATGTCTATTTTCAACTTGTCGTCTTCGGAAAGTGTTCTAAATCCGTAAGGAGTTTCTGGCTCGGCAACCAGGCTATTAGGGATATTATTATGTTTTAGCTTCTTACTCATTTAGCACAGGCAAACATTTAAGTGGTTGCTTGTGCAATTTAGCCAATCTTTTTGTAGTAAATGAAACCAGAATAACTGGCAATGGTTAAATTATAGTTTTAAAATTAACCGTAATGCCAATGGAAAATAGAAAGAAGTTGTATTGTTACGGTAATTGGGGGTTTCGCCAAAACCGGGCTCCTGTGCAACAATGGTTGAGTTGGCTGGTGTGTTTAACCTGTTTACGGTTATGTAACGCAAGCCAATGCCAGCGGTAAATTCCAATACCAGCCTGCCATTTTCCAGCAGGTCTTTTTGCTTGCCTAAGATACCTGCCACACCAAATGTGGTTGTCTTGTTTTTAAAGGCATAATCCTGAATAACCGCATGGGTAACCGTATTCGTAAAATCGGCAATATCGTCGTAGGCAATTTTCTTGAAACGGATTTCTGCAGCCACAAAATTCCTGGTGCCCCTCCATTCGTTTGTTGCAGTGGTAAATTTAAAAGTGGTGATATTCCTGAAACCCTTTACGTTGGTATAATCCCCTTCATCCGTCCAGGTAGGTTTTGTGAGATAGGAAATTTCATTCACAATATCGAACTGTTGGTTGAATTGGTAACCGATACCAATGCCATAGGCAGCCTGCGGTTCCAATACCGCAAACGGGTTCACGGATAGGTACACCCGTTGCTGTGCCTGTACTTTTATGCAAAAAAACGCCATTAACAGCATTGCTGCTATTCGTGTTTTCATTGTACGGATTTTGTAATTAGACGCGGATTTTGTGCAGAGGGATGCACCGCAACGAAGATGCTGGAAAAAAATTATACAGCCAGCGGATTTTTTTTCTGTTTTTCAAACTGCATTTTATGCAGGTTGGCATAAAAGCCGTTCATAGCAAGCAGTTCATCATGCGTGCCCATTTCCTTTATCTCGCCCTTGTCCAGCACGATTATTTTGTTGGCCTTGCGGATGGTGGAAAGCCTGTGGGCAATAACAATGGACGTTCTGCCCTTGATCAGGGTATCAATTGCCTTTTGAATCAGCAATTCGCTTTCGGTATCTATGCTGGAAGTTGCCTCGTCCAATATCAAAATAGCAGGGTTATAAAGCAATGCACGTATAAACGAAATCAATTGCCGCTGCCCCAAACTCAGCGTACTCCCACGTTCCATTACATTGTAGTCGTATCCATTGGGCAACTGCATGATGAAGTTATCCATATCAATCATCTTGGCCGCAGCAATTACTTCTTCCCGGGAAATGGACGGGTTGCGTAACGTGATATTGTCCATGACTGAACCGGAAAACAGGAACACATCCTGCAGCACCACACCAATATTCCTACGCAGGAAATCGGTATCGTACTGTTCAATATTGATACCGTCAATCTTTATTTCGCCCTGCTGAATATGGTACAACCTGTTCAAGAGGCTGATGATAGATGTTTTGCCACTGCCCGTATGGCCAACCAATGCAACCGTTTCGCCAGCTTTTACATTGAATGAAATGTTTTTTAGCACATAGTTATCATCTATATAGGCAAATGAAACTTGCTTAAACTCGATTGCACCTTTCATAACAGCAGGTTGCTGGATATTATCGGCTGTGGGTTCTTCCGTAACGTCGTCATTATCCAATACTTTAAACACCCGCTCTGCAGCAATCATTCCCATCTGGAATACATTGAACTTATCTGCAATAACACGTAACGGTCTGAATATCTGGTTAAGGTACAAAATGAACGCTACCAATAAACCCGGCTGCAAATGCCTGTCTGCAATCCAATACACAGCAAGCCCTGTGCTTATTGCCAGCACCAGTTCCACTACGGGAAAAAACACACTGTAAGCAAAAATGGCCTTGATATTGGCATTGCGGTGTTCCTTGTTTATTTCGTTGAACTTGTTGAATTCCCTATCCTCTGCTGCAAACGCCTGTACAATGCCCATACCTGTTATATGTTCCTGCACAAAAGCGTTTAAACTAGCCACGGCATTACGTACACGTATAAAGCTCTTGTTCACGCTTTCCTTAAAATAGTAAGTGGCCAGAATCAGCACGGGAAAAGGTATCAGTGCAATCAGGGTAAGCTGCCAATCCATCCAGAACATGGTCACCAACGTAATCACAATGGTGAGCAGGTCCGAAATAATGGGAATCAACCCATCGCTAAAAATATCATTGATACTTTCAATATCGTTGATGGTACGGGTGGTTAATGTGCCAATGGGTGTTTTGTCAAACTGCCTTAGGTTAAGGCCAATCACTTTATTAAAAACCGTTACCCGCAGGTCCTTCACCACGTTCTGCCCAAGCCACGCGGTAATAAATGTGAAAGAAAAACGGATAGCTGTTTCTACCAGCAAAAACACAATCTGAAAAAGGGTCACGTACAATATGAACCTCGCAGGGGTACTAAGGTCTGTCCTGAACAAGATGTCATTCAGCCAGGCGGGCACATGCACATTCCTGCCGGCAGCCTTATCAATGGTCAAGCGTATAAGGTATGGGCGAATGGGTGCAAAAGCAGCCATTACAATTGCCAGCACCAAACTGATATAAAAAAACTTCCTGTATGGTTTTACAAAAAGAAAAACCCGGCTGAGCAGTGAAAACTGGAAAATCTTTTTTTTGGGTGCATCACTCATGAGCAGCAAATTTAAAGGAATTGCTTGTTGGGTTGCCTAAAACAGTTTTTGCAAAGGCAAACGGTTACTACAGGCGGGCTTTGCCTGTAAGCTGATGGGTGCGACGCCACGAAAGCCGGTACCTGCATAACTGCCGACCCAAAAATCACTTGGCATATTGTACTGTATTGCATGCAACGCATCCTGTTCAAATTAGCACATCTTTTCTTATATTCGTTACCCTATGGATGCAGAGCAAACAACGACAACAGAAGCCCCGATTCCCAAGTATTCTTTAGACGCAGAACAGGAAAAGAAAGAAATATTAAGGCATTACCGTAGCCTTTTAAAAGCATTACGCCCAAAACTTAAAAAAGGCGACAAGGAAATGGTGCGTACTGCATTTGAGATGAGTGCAGATGCCCATAAAACCATGCGTAGAAAAAGCGGCGAACCTTATATACTTCATCCATTGGCCGTGGCCATGATTTGCGTGGAAGAGATTGGCCTGGGTGTGCGTAGTACCATTTGTGCACTGCTGCACGACACCGTGGAAGATACTGATATAACACTGGAGGATGTGGAACGTGAATTTGGCAGCGAGATTGCAAAGATTGTGGATGGGCTTACCAAGATATCGAATGTAATAGATACGAACACCTCCCAACAGGCTGAGAACTTCAAGAAGATATTATTGACGCTTACGGATGACCCCCGTGTTATATTGATTAAGCTGGCAGACAGGTTGCACAATATGCGTACGCTTGATTTCATGAAGAAGGAAAAGCAGTTGAAGATTGCCAGCGAAACCATTTGGGTATATGCACCATTGGCACACCGCATGGGGCTGTACAATATCAAGACAGAGCTGGAAGACCTTTCCATGAAGTACATGGAACCCGAAGGCTATAAGGAAATTGCCAAGAAGCTGGCGGAAACCAAACGTGAACGTAGCCGTTACATTAACGAGTTCATACGCCCGATTAAGGAGAAACTGGAAGCACAACATTTCAATTTTGAAATTTATGGCAGACCCAAGAGCATACACTCCATTTGGAACAAGATAAAAAAGAAAGGGGTAAGCTTTGATGAAGTATATGACCTGTTTGCGATACGTATTATTTTAAACTCCTCGCCAGAAAATGAAAAATCGGATTGCTGGAAAGTGTATTCGATGATTACGGATGAATACAACCCCTCGCCCGAACGCCTGCGTGACTGGTTGAGCAACCCAAAAAGCAATGGCTATGAAGCCCTGCACACAACCGTTATGGGCCCCGGTGGCAAATGGGTTGAAGTGCAGATACGTACCAAACGCATGAATGAAATTGCAGAGAAGGGGCTGGCGGCACATTTTAAATACAAGGAAGGCAGTACCGATGAAGACCGTTTTGATAAATGGTTTGGGCAGATACGTGAAGTGCTTGCACAGGAAGACACGGATAGCGTGAATTTTTTGCAGGACTTCAAGACATCTTTTCTTGCAGAAGAAATTTACGTGTACACACCCAAAGGCGAAGTGAAGATGCTGCCAACAGGAAGCACTGCATTGGACTTTGCATTTGCCATACACTCTGCCATTGGCAGTAAATGTATCGGTGCCAAAGTGCATCATAAATTGGTACCTATATCGCATAAGCTACGCAGCGGCGACCAGATAGAAATCATTACCAGCAACAAACAGAAACCCAGCGAAGACTGGTTGAATATTGTTGTTACGGCCAAAGCAAGGAACAAAATAAAAGATGCTTTACGCGAAGAAAAAAGAACCGTTGCCGATGATGGCAAATATGCGTTGCAACGGAAACTGGAAGGCATGGGGGCCGCATATTCGCCCGGTAATATTGATGAGGTGGTGAATTTTTATAAGCTTAACTCGCACTTGGATTTATTTTATAAGATAGCTACAAAAGGTATTGACTTAAAAGAGCTGAAAGATTTTCACGTATTGGGCGACAGGTTGGAAATGCCTAAACCGAAAACGATTTTTACAGAAGTAAATGTTGACCAGCACCATAACAAACCTGCCAATAAAAAAGACAGTGAGCTGATCATTTTTGGCGAAAGCAGCGATAAGATCGTGTATCAATTAGCAAAGTGCTGCAACCCCATTCCTGGCGATACGGTGTTCGGTTTTGTAAGTACAGGTAAAGGATTGATTATACATAGAACAAGCTGCCCCAATGCCGCACAGCTACTGGCCAATTACGGGCACCGTGTAGTGAAAACCAAATGGGCAAAGAATAAGGAAATCTCTTTCTTAACTGGTTTAAAAATTATAGGTCTTGACGATGTGGGCGTTATCCATAAAATAACCAATATCATTAGTGGCGATCTGAAAATAAACATTGCAGGTTTAACCATTGAAAGTGGCGAAGGTATTTTTGAAGGCACCATCAAGGTTTTTGTACACGATAAAGAAGAGCTGGAAGAATTGGTTGACAGGTTGAAACAATTAAATGGTATACAAAGTGTGGACAGGTTTGATACGGAAGAGATTGTTTAATGTTTGCTTCTCTGGTTGATTTATTGGCACACGGATAAAACAGGCTGAACGGATGTTCACTGATTTTTCTGCTTCGCAGATTTGATTTGCATTCTAATAAACTTTTATCGAAATGGCCTTATAAAAAGTAAAGCTGCCTTTTGCAAGGCAGCTTTACTTTTTATACTTTATATACTAACCACTTTCTACTATTTCACTTCTTGCATATCTACCAATCTCCTATAAATACCATGTGCCTGCAATAGCTGTTCATGTGTGCCACGCTCTGCAATTTCTCCTTTCTGCAATACAATAATCTCATCTGCATGGCGTATGGTGGAGAGCCTGTGTGCAATAACAATACTGGTTCTGTTCTGCATCATGTTGTTAATGGCATCCTGTACCAAACGTTCACTTTCTGTATCTAATGAAGAAGTCGCTTCATCCAATATCAAAATTGGCGGATTTTTCAAAACGGCCCTTGCAATGGTTAAACGTTGGCGTTCGCCACCACTTAACTTGCTTCCCCTATCACCAATATTGGTATCAAAACCTTCGTCTTTATTGGTGATGAAATTTAAGGCATTGGCCACTTTAGCAGCATCTTCTACCTGTGCCCTTGTTGCATCTGGTTTACCTAAGGAAATGTTATTGGCAATGGTATCATTAAACAGGATGGGCTCTTGTGTCACGATGCTTATTTGGCTGCGCAAACTGTTCAATGTATAGTCTTTAATACTCACACCGTCAATCAATATCTCACCACTGGTAGCGTCATGAAACCTAGGCACCAAATCGGCCAGGGTACTTTTTCCGGCACCGCTGCTGCCAACCAATGCAATGGTTTTTCCTTTCTCTATTTTGAGGTTGATGTTTTTAAGAACGGTTACATCATCGTATCCAAAACTTACATTCCTGAATTCTATGCTAGACTGGAAAGAGTCCATCTTGATACCATTGGGATTGTCAACCACGCTAACTGGTGCCTGCAGCACTTCTTCAATTCTTGCAATGGCCGCACTGCCTTTTTGCATATTGTAAAAAGAGGTAGACAATGATTTTGCAGGGTTGATGATTTGGGTAAACAAACCGATATACAATATAAAAGATTCAGCTTCCAGTCCATTACCGCCAAGCACCAACTTACCACCAAACCAAAGGATGCCCGCCAACACAACCACACCCAGGAATTCGCTTAACGGCGATGCAAGGTCCCTTCTTATCTGCATCTTGTTCCTGATACGGAAAAGATCATTGTTGGATGCGATGAAACTGTTCTGTAATAATCTCTCGGCATTGAACGCTTTGATTACCCGTAAGCCACCCAATGTCTCGTCCAGAATGGAAAGCCCTTCGCCCTGTTTTTCTGCGGCAGCACTTGACTGTTTCTTCAGGGTCCTACTGATCCTGCCAATAATAAAACCGGTAATCGGAAGAAAGATAAACAGGAAGAGCGACAGCTTGGGACTGAGGTATATCAGTCCACCCAGAATAATGATCACATTCAAGGGGTCTTTGATAAAACCTTCCAATGTGCCAACAACTGAAAGTTCTATTTCGTTGATGTCATTGGTCATACGGCTCATCATATCGCCTTTCCGTTTTTCGGTAAAATAGCCAATGGGCAATACAAGCAGTTTGTTATACAGATCTATCCGCAACCTGGATATTACGGACATCTTAATGGGCGACAGTACGTAAAATGAAAAATAGTAAAACAGGTTTTTGAGGAAGGTAGATACAATAACAGCAATACAGATAAATGCCAATGCCATGATATAACCATTGCTGCCGTTGGATTGTATATATGTACCTAATTGATAGTTGATATACTGTACAAGGTTGAATGAACCTGTTGGTGCTGCCAATGCCATTTTCTCTTTTGAGAAAATCAGTTTCAGAAAAAAAGGCAATGTACCAATGGATACCAATGAGAAAATGATGGAAAGAATGGAAAACAGGAAATAGAGGGCTATATTTCTTTTGTGTTCTTTTAGGTATTTAAACAGCCGGGCGTATTTCTTCATCTTTTGATTATTAAGTAACAATACAACAAAATACACGCTTGCTTGCCGCAATCATGCTAATTTTGTCCAACAAAAGTAACAGATATGGAGGAAGGAAAACGTCAAAAACAAGTAGCAGCGGTATTACAGGATGAATTTAACGATATAATGAGAAGGCTTGGCCTTAGTATGATAGATGGAGGAATGGTATCCATCTCTTCCGTTAAAGTAACACCTGATTTATTGGAAGCAAGAATTTACCTGAGCTTTTTTCAGGTAAACGACACTGCTGCTGCCATGAAACTGATTGACAGCAAATCGTGGGAAATAAAGAAAGAACTGGCCGACAGGGTGAAGCACCAGCTACGCCGCATACCCGTATTGCAATTTTACTTGGATGACACATTGGACCATGTATTTAAAATGGAAGAGCTGTTCAAGAAAATTGAGGAAGAGAAAAAAGACAGTAAGAAGTAATTAAGCAATAGCCAAAGCATACCGACAACAGTAACCCAATAACATATTGACCATTGAACCTTCTCTTTGCCTGGCGGTATTTCAAATCGAAAAAAACAACCAATGCGGTAAACATTATTGCATGGATAAGCGTGGTTGCCATTGCGGTTGGTGCCGGGGCGTTGATTGTTGTACTAAGCGTGTTCAATGGCTTTGAAGACTTGGTGAAGGGCCTGTATGGCGATTTCTATGCAGACATACGCATTGCTGCCACCAAAGGAAAAACCATTGAACTGAACACGGCCCAATTGGCTGCCATAAAAAAAACGAAAGGGGTTTGGCAGGCAAGTCTTATTGCCGAAGAAAAGGCAATACTGAAGAATGAGGATTATCAAAGCATTGTTTTTATTAAAGGGGTTGATGAGAATTATACTTCCGTAAACAATATTGCCAAGCATATTATACGTGGCGAGTTTGATGCCGGCAAGGCAGATGTGCCCAAACTGATTATTGGTGCAGGTATCGAAAATGCCACGGGCATCAACCCATCCATGCCTAGCTATCCTGCCACCATTTACCTGCCCAATAAAAAGGCAGAGAACCTGAACTCTATCAACGAAGCCTTCAACTCGTACAACCTGAATGCATCAGGTACTTTTTTGGTGCAGCAGGACTTTGACAATAAATACGTTTTCAGCAACCTGGCTTTTGTTAAGTTCATGCTGGACATGAAGCCCGACGAATATTCCTCACTTGAACTGAAAACAGACAGCACACAGACAGACAAGATTGCCCAGCAGTTACAGACATTGCTAGGCAATAATTACAAAGTGGAAACACGCTACCAACAGAACCAGGGCCTATACACGGTAATGAAAATGGAGAAGTGGATTATTTACGGCATACTTTCCCTGATACTGGTAGTGGCAGCTTTTAACATGATTGGTGCATTGACCATGCTGGTGCTGGAAAAACAAAAAGATATTGCCGTGCTGAAAGCAATGGGTGCAAGCAATTTCACCATCCGCAATATTTTTTTGAACGAAGGTTTCTTATTGGCATTTATTGGCGGCAGCATTGGCATACTGCTGGCCAGTTTAATTTGCTGGCTACAACTGAAATTCCATTTGATAAAGCTACAAGGCGGCAGTTTTATTATTGATTATTATCCTGTACAGATGCGTGTATCTGATTTTGCGTTGGTAACAGGCACCATCCTTTTTGTTGCCCTGTTGGCCTCGTGGATACCTGCACGTAAAGCCAGCTTGCAGGAGTTTACGTTAAAGAGCTAACATTATTTGTAATAAGTTGTGGCATGCTAAAAATTTCAAAATACATCCTTTTATCCTGCTGTACGTTGATTACCATCTCCGTACTGGCACATGAGTTTTGGTTGCAGTCCAATCAATATTTTTTTGCAGTAAGTGAAGTAGCCAATATCCGTTTTAATGTAGGCGAAGATTTTACTGGCGAAAACTGGAAAGGCAACAGGAACCGTGTACAGCAATTGATACATTATGCACCCGACAACACAACAACAGACATCAGCAACAAGCTAAGCAGCTCCGAAGGCGATTCGCTGCAACTGCCCATTACACAGGAAGGTACACATATGGTTATCTTCAACAGTACTAACTCTTTTATACAATTGGAAGCAAAAAAGTTCAATGATTATTTAATAGAAGATGGTTTACAGTATGTATTTGCTTACCGCAAGACAAACCATGAATTGGACAGTACTGGCAGGGAGCATTATCAACGCAGTGTAAAAACAATTTTTCAATGTGGCAAAGCAACAACCAATGCCTGTGCCAAACCAACCTCTTTGCCTTTGGATATTGTACCGGAAACGAATCCCTATCAAATAGTGCCAAATCATAGTGTAACCAACAATGGCGGCATAGATAATACGAACCGGTTCAGGATTATTTTTAAATCCAATCCACTTGGCAAAACCTTGGTAAAGCATTGGTACAAAAAAATCGATGGTACATTTACGCACGATGATGTATATACCAACAAAAAAGGTTGGGTTACTTTATTGCAACATAACGGACCAAACATGGTTAGCTGCGTGTATATGGGGAAAAATACTGCTGATAACAAAGCCCAATGGCAGAGTTACTGGGCGAGTGTAACTTTTGAAATAAAGAAGGGCAGTTATTTTAATAAGAAAAAATAGGTTTACTATATGAATGCATTGGGAAAATTGATGCTACTCACAATGTTCTTTACTGTTAATGCTTCTGCACAGTCTCTTAAAGATGACAACTATGCTACTGTTCTATTACGCAATATGAATGTAAACTACATTTCGTTACCTGATTCTTTTGCCGCTAATAAATCCACACTTTCAAACTACAGCTCCGTAAATTTTATAGATGCCCGGTTCGATTCAACTTATATTGGTTATATAAAAGATGGCAGGCATAAAAGGCTGGCTTTAAAAAATGGGTTAAGCAACACCTTGAACTTACAATTCAACAACGGCACTACAAGACAAAACAAAGACTATAGCTTGCTTTTTATCATCCATCAATTCAGATTAATTGAAAGTGACACATCTATTGACAAAGACATGAAAAAAATTTCACGCGTTAATAAGTTAATTGTAAAGTTTGATGTATTTGTGGAAAGACAAAACAAATATCAGGCTGCTTTTAGATATGATACAACACTATATGATTTTGAAAACTCGAGTACAAATAAATTACCCATCATAAATACCTGCATTGCCAAACTTCTTCCCAAGATTGGCTCTATTAATTTATTAAAAGTAGCTACTAAAAAAGAATATAGTTTAACTGACATCAAAGAATCTATTACTGAAAAATTCAATCTTCCAATTGTCAAAGACAGTCTTGCAAAAAAAGGCGTTTATCTTACTTACGAAGAGTTTATACATAATAGCCCTAGTATTATAGACTACAAACTTGAAACAGTAAAATCAGTGACAATTATTTCTACTAAAGATGATTCTGGAAACTGGATGCCGCAACAGATTTTTTTTGGTTACAGCAATGGCAAAAATATTTGGTTGAAAGTGTATAACAACTTTTTTATGCTTCGTCGAAAAGATCAATCATACGAATTTTTTGGGTTTCATTTTACCAAAACAAAAACTCATTCAGTTCTCCCTCCCTCAATACCATACAACTCAATAGATTTAAGTACTAGTGCTAAAGAAAGTGCAACACGGCAAGTGATAGGTGATAATATGTATAATGAATTGAACAAACCCGATTTCCAACCTTTTTTTATAGATTTTGAAAGCGGGGTTCTTTATTGATACAATGATCAATATTTACTTTATCTTAAAAGTTTCAACTAAACAAATTCGGCACCCCACCAAACGGTTTCTTACCCAAGTGTTCATACGCTTTTGGGGTAACTTCCCTCCCTCTTGGTGTGCGTTGCAAAAAGCCTTCTTGAATAAGGAACGGTTCATACACTTCTTCAATGGTACCGGGCTCTTCACCAACAGCAGTGGCAATAGTGGTTAAACCAACAGGACCACCCTTGAATTTTTCGATGATGGCCGAAAGGATGCGGTTATCCATTTCATCCAGTCCATGTTCATCTACATTCAATGCCTTTAAAGCATGTTGCGTAATACCCAGGTCAATGGCACCATCGTTCAGCACCTGTGCAAAGTCACGCACACGACGTAGCAAACCATTGGCAATACGTGGCGTGCCACGACTCCTGCGGGATATTTCACCAGCTGCATCGCTTGAAATATCCGTATTTAAAATAGCGGCACTACGTTCTATTATTTTTTTAAGTGTTTCGCTATTGTAATATTCCAAGCGGCTTTTTATACCAAAACGTGAAAGTAATGGTGCGGTCAATAAGCCACTCCTGGTAGTGGCACCTACCAATGTAAACGGGTTCAGGTTTATCTGTATGCTTCTGGCATTGGGCCCACTGTCAATCATAATATCAATACGGTAATCTTCCATAGCCGCATACAGGTACTCTTCCACCACCGTACTCAACCTATGTATCTCGTCAATAAACAATACATCATTGGGTTGCAGGTTGGTAAGCAGTCCTGCAAGGTCGCCTGGCTTCTCAATTACGGGGCCCGAGGTTTCTTTAATGTTCACGCCAAGTTCATTGGCTACAATCCTGCTCAATGTTGTCTTGCCCAATCCCGGCGGACCATGAAACAAGGTATGGTCCAATGCCTCGCCGCGGATTTTTGCAGCCTTGATAAATATCAACAGGTTTTCGATCAATTGTGGCTGACCAGAAAAATCGTCCAACGCCGCAGGGCGTATGGCATTTTCAAATTCCTTTTCTACGGAACTCAACTGTTCGTTACTGCTATTGAGATTGGGATTAGACATATAGCACCAAAACTAAATTAAATTGCCCATTTGAAGTTTGGAGATTTCTGTCTGATGAAACCCTGGCAACGGCTAAAGCCTTGTCAGCGGTTGATCCTGCGATAAGAAAATCCTTGTTAACTTCAATAAATGAAAACAGCTTTATTGGTGGGTGCCACAGGCTTAACGGGCAACCTGTTACTGCAATTGTTACTGAACAATGATGCGTATGAAAAGGTAGTGGTTTATACCAGAAGACCGCTAGGTATACAACATGCAAAGTTGGAAGAAAAACTGGTTGATTTTGACACACTCGATACAAGCATTGCGGCCAATGATGTGTATTGCTGTTTAGGTACAACCATAAAGCAGGCAGGCAGCAAAGCCGCATTTGAAAAAGTAGATTATGAATACCCTTTAAACCTTGCCAAGCTTCAACAAAAGGCTTCCACAAAATTTTTAGTCATCAGTGCAATGGGGGCATCTGCCACATCTGTTATTTTCTATAATAGGGTTAAAGGCAAACTGGAAAACGCATTGCAACAATTGCAGTATACAAGCCTGTATATTTTCAGGCCATCGTTCATTACGGGCAACAGAAAAGAAAAACGTACGGGCGAATATATTGGGCTAGTGTTTATGTCTGTTATCAACCCGTTATTGTTTGGCCCATTAAAGAAATACCGATCCGTTTCAGCATTGGCCATAGCCAAGGCAATGATGCATTTTGCATCGCTAAGCGAACCATCCAATAAGGTTATTTTATCGGATGAGATACAAAAATTTGAATGAGTTATTTTTTTATTGTAAAATATTTTTCATATTTATCTACAGAACTAGCTGTATATGAAAAAGATTTTTACAAACTCTGTATGGGTTGATTTCCTCATCAAGACATCAATACTAGTATTGTTGTGTATCAGTTTCAATTCCTGCAAAAAAGCCGACATCCAGGCACAGCATCAATCTATTGATGAATTGGCTTCAAAAGCACTGAATTGGTTAAACCAAGAACAGGCAACCCTTACACTTCAAAAAGACAAAAATAGGTTTGAGCAACTGAAAAGTAACCTGGAGTTTAACCAAGCATGGATGGAAGACATTCGTGAACAAGAGAAAGTAATATTGATACCAATAAAAGATGGTTTTGAAATTAACTGTAATAAAAACAAGCCTGTAACAAATTACCTATTCTTAATCATAGACAGCAAAAACGAAATACGTGAAGGGCAAATTTTTCAATATCAGGCACCAAACAGTACCCAAAAAACAAAATTGCCGGTCAACACGCTTCATGATTATTATACATTGGAACCTGTTTCCGGGCAGTTTACACATGTAAACATTTTGGATGCCAATTATTTTATACATGAAACCGAATTCAGAAACGGTAAATTGTATAGAACTGCTACGATTGAACAAAAAGACAACGACAATGCATTCAATAAAACAAACCCTACAAACTGTGTTACCATTGATTGGTATTTAACAACAACGATCATGTATGAAGATGGCACATCAGAAGTGCAGGAAGAGTATTTGTACAGTACCAATGTTTGTGGAGGAGGCAATAGTGGAGGAAACGGAGGAACTAATTCAACCGTTACATTAAAACAGATACAGGTATATTGGCTGGTTGACCAGCGTATATTTACAATGGGTTCAACAAATTATCTTTGGAAAGTTTCATCTTTAGAAGATCTAAAAGGTTCAAAAAGGGGTATCGAAAAATCCATATTTACCAGTTGTAGCCACTCGAGCACAAATCTAAGCTGCACAGCAGGGCCAGGTGTTGTTATATGGAACCAGGGAACAAATGCAGTTAATATAATAGACGCTTATCACATTGATGCAATCAATAGTGGTGAGGTTTGGTTCACACAACGTGGGGTAGCTTATCAAATAGCATCAGGAGGCAGATCCTGGATATCTTATCAATTATGGCCATGAAATATAACATAACCTTGCGTTACATAATTGTCATTTATACTAGTTTGCTGATCTCCATAAGTTACTACTTATCCAGTTGCAAAACCATAAAAACAACTTCACCATTTTGTGGGGAAGCAGCAACTTGCATGTACTCATTTGATTCTACAATAAATGAATATGTAAAAGATGGTCCTTTTGGTGAGTTCCCTTTTTATTACAAAGACAGCTTAATTATTGTTAAACAACAAAAGTTTAGTACCGTAGAGCGAAACGACACATTGATCAGCAGTAAAATGGAAATCGCTTTTTATCACTTTGCCGATTTAAGGACCAATACTGCAATTAATTTTAAAAATTTCAGCGATACGGCAAGTGTATTAAAAACACATAAGATAAGGCCCTTAACAGATAGATGGAGTGTTTGGAGCTATTATGGCTATGTTGGTTTCAAAAATTTTGACTCAGCAAGTGTGCAGCAACTGACAGATACAATAATTGATGCTGTACCATTAAAAAGGTTTCTTGCAAATGATATATATAAAAGTGAAAATAGGGTAGATACCGTTTTTAATATCTTCTATGTTAACTGTTCATCGAAGTTCAAAATATTTCAATTTGATGCTGCTTTCAGTAAAAAATTTGCCAATGGCTGTCCCGTTCAAATGTATGACAGCTATTGGCCCAATATTGCACTACACAATAGGCTTAAGTTTGAGTTTAGAAGAAACACGTTAACACCACAGGAATTAAAGGTATTTGCCACTTGGGAGAAATTTGCAAAAGAACATCCTGCACCAGATAGTAGCCGCTTTGGCCACGATTTATAGTACCAACTTATTAAAAGAACCAACATTTAAAGGAAGGAAAATAAAAAAGTCAAATAATATTTGTACATACAAATAAAACTCCCTTACCTTTGTGCTGTAAATGAAATGCTCAGAAAGTAAATATGCCCAATGCCTTTATTTCGCTTCCAATGCCTTGGCAAGGAAGATGGAAAAACTGGCTATTGAAAGCTGGAAGCCGGTTGGCCTTAGCCCCAGCCATGCGTATTTATTAAAGATGGTGCTAGAAGAACCCGGCGTGCAGCCCAGCAGTATTGCAGGCCACCTGCAATTAACGCCCAGCACAGTTACCAGGCTTATTGAGAAACTGGAGGAAAAGAAATTATTGGTAAGGACAACTGAAGGCAAGCAAACCAATGTGTACCCCACACCAAAAGCAAAAGCCCTACAGCCGCAGATGCAGCAATGCCTGGAAGACTTTTATAAAAAAGGCAATGCCATTTTTGGAAATGAGGAATATTCCGAAACGGTTTCTTCCATCAAAAAAATGGCTGACAAAATAATGGTTTAAAATTTTTTATCCAATCATTTGTATATACAAATATTAAATAGCAATATAAAAACTAAGCAAACATGAATTATGTAATTACCGGCTCCCTGGGCCACATCAGCAAACCGATTGTAGAGCAGTTGGTAAAGGCAAACAACAATGTAACAGTTATTACCAGCAAGCAGGAAAACGTTCCCGCTATTGAAGCATTGGGTGCAAAGGCGGCCGTTGGATCTGTAGAAGATGCCACATTTATTGGCAACGCATTTGCCGGGGCAGATGCAGTTTATTTAATGATACCACCCAACTTTAACCCCGTAGGTGAGTGGAAAAATTTCCTGAGAAAAGTGGCCGATAACTATGTAGCTGCAGTAAAACAGAACAACATTAAATACGTAGTGCAACTAAGCAGTATTGGTGCACATTTACGCAATGGCGTTGGCCCTGTGGATGGACTTGGCTACCTGGAAGCCCAATTGGATGGGCTGCAGGATGTGAACGCAGTTTACCTACGCCCCTCCTATTTCTTCTACAATCTTTTTGCCCAAATTGGCCTGTTGAAACATGCAGGAATTTTTGGTGCCAACTATGGCGGCGATGAAAAACTGATATTGGTTGATACCAACGATATTGCTGCCGCTGCCATAAAAGCATTGCTGGCATTGGATTTTAAAGGAAAATCCGTTGAATATATTTCTACCGCAGAGGTACACACCAACGAAATTGCAAAAGTTTTAGGCGAAGCAGTGGGCAAGCCCAACACGCCTTGGGTAGTATTTACCGATGAGCAGAACCTGGAAGGTGCAATAGGTGCAGGTCTTGTAAAAACCATTGCCGAAGGCTATACAGAAATGGGCAAAAGCCTGCGTGAAGGCAAAATGCAGGAAGATTACTGGAAAAGCAAAGCAGTACCAACAGGTAACCTTACATTGGAAGCATTTGCCAAACAGTTTGCTGCCGCATACAATGCATAAGCGGCAGGCCTGTTTATTACGCAGGTGATAAGCATTCAACAGTACATGGGTGCGACGCCACCACAGTTGAACCATGTGCCATAGCTGGTAACATAAAAAATAAAACACACTTAATACAAACAATCATGAGCAAGAAAATAGCACTGCTAACCGGGGCCAATAAAGGCATCGGTTTCGAAACAGCCATACAATTAGGCAAAGAAAACGTAACCATTATAGCAGCAAGCCGCAACAAGGAAAGAGGCGAAAAAGCTGTTGCTGATTTAAAGGCATCGGGAGTGGATGCAGAATTCCTACAACTGGACATTGACAACCCGGCCGACATTAGCAATGCCTTTGATTACATCAACAACAAATATGGCAAGCTGGATATCCTAGTAAACAATGCGGGTATCATTATTGAAGAAGGACATTTTGGTTCGAACACTTCTGCTACAATAACCGACAAGGAGCTGACGCAGACTTTTGCCACCAACTTCTTTAACGTAGTGGCATTAACCAACACCTTGTTGCCCTTGATTAAAAAAAGCGAAGCGGGCAGGATTGTGAACCTGAGCAGCATTTTGGGTTCACTGAATTTGCATGCAGACAAAACATCGCCCATTTATGGCTCCAAGCTGTTTGCATACAATTCGTCCAAAACTGCATTGAATGCCTATACTGTGCATCTTGCAGCAGCATTGGCCGATACGAATATCAAAGTAAACTCCGCACACCCGGGCTGGGTTAAAACAGACCTTGGAACCGATGCAGCACCGATGGAAGTTGTGGACGGGGCTAAGACTTCTGTAGCACTTGCTTTATTGGGCAATGATGGTTATACCGGAAAATACATTCACTTAGGCGAGGAGTTACCTTGGTAGAAGAATAGAGATAAACAGAGGCAGGCTATAAAGAAAAGTCCCGAAACATATTCGGGACTTTTTATTTTAATGATGTTCTTCGCCGTGTGCTGCTGCCTTATGTGCAGCGGTATCCATTGCTGCTTTATGTGCCGATGTATCGGCTTCCTTATGCTCGCCTGCTTCGTGTTCGGAATGCTGTTCGGTTTTATTGTGCCCGCCACCATGCTCCGCAACAGGAGGATGGTAAGGTCCTGAACAACGTGACATCAACACAAACAGACAAAAAACGATGGCAAATGATAAAAATGCTGGTAGTATGAAACTTTTGCTATCCCCTTCGTGATGATGATTTGACATGTTGATTTGATTTTGTGGCGGCAATATAAAATAAGTTGCGGAAATATTAAGCTGTTCAAAGACGAATTGTTTGTACTTCTGTAATTTCCGTAAAAATTAGCTGTTGCACTTTCCTGTAACCATACATCTAGGCAAGCTTCAATTTCCGCTTCATGCAGTTACGGAAACCTTGGGCATATTTGTTGGATTCCGTTACTTTTTATGGTTACGAAAAAAACAAACAGATATTATTGAAACCAGCAACAGGATATGGATATTGATTGCTGCCATATTTGGTGCATTGGTTGGCAGCAGGTTAATTGGAGGATTAGAGGATATACATGCTTTGGCAAAAGCACCAAACAAATTGCTATACTTCTATCAAAACAAAACAGTGCTAGGTGGTTTTTTATTTGCTGTATGGAGCGTGGAATTGGCAAAATGGCTGATTGGCGAAAAAAAAGCATCAGGCGACCTTTTTGTTTACCCCATGATACTTGCTTTGATTGTTGGAAGAATCGGTTGTTTTAGCATGGGTGTATATGAAGAAACATACGGCTCGTTATCCTCATTACCATGGGCCATGAATTTGGGCGATGGATTACTAAGGCATCCAGTTACATTATATGAAATACTTTTTCTAATCCTGCTCTGGATTGTACTTAAGCAGCTAGATAAATATACTTTAGCAAATGGGGCAAAGTTCAAATTGCTGATGATGACCTATCTGCTCTTCCGTTTGTTACTGGATTTTATCAAGCCGCATTATACGTTTAACATTGGTTTATCAACTATACAAATAACTTGTGTTATAGGAATGGTGTATTATGTGAGGTACTTTATTAACCCAAGGCTATTGTTTAAACCTGTTGCACCAGCCTAACTCTAAAACATTTTTTAATCATCACCCCAAAGCTATTATGCCAGAACGCCCTTACACCTATTACGATTTCACATTAAGTGTTTGCCCTGAATGCTTACGCCGGGTAGATGCAAAAATTGTATTTGAAGATGGCAATGTTTTTATGATGAAAAACTGCACTGAACATGGCTTCAGTAAAGTATTGATAGCAACTGATATAGAATATTATAAAAACATACGCAACTATAACAAGGCAAGCGAAGTGCCTTTAAAGTTCAACACTACTACAACCTATGGTTGCCCATACGATTGTGGTTTATGTGCAGACCATGAACAACACAGTTGCTTGACAGTTGTTGAAATTACCGACCGCTGCAACTTAAGCTGCCCTACTTGTTATGCCATGTCATCGCCGCATTATGGCAGGCATAGAACAGTAGAAGAAATAGAAAAAATGCTGGACATTATTGTGGCCAATGAAGGCAACCCTGATGTTGTACAAATTAGTGGGGGCGAGCCAACCGTACATCCGGATTTTTTTGAGATACTGGATATTGCCAAAACAAAACCCATTAAGCATTTAATGGTAAACACCAATGGCATCCGTATTGCAAAGGACCTCGAGTTTGCCAAACGGCTAGCTACTTACCAGCCTGATTTTGAATTGTACCTGCAATTCGATTCCTTTAAACCAGAAGTGCTGCAACAGTTGCGTGGTAAGGATTTGACAGACATAAGGATGAAAGCATTGGAACATTTGAATGAAGTAAACCTATCTACCACACTTGTTGTTACCTTACAGAAAGGATTGAACGATGATGAAATTGGTAAGATTATAGATTTTGCCTTACAACAAAAATGTGTACGTGGCGTAACATTCCAGCCAACACAGGTTGCGGGCAGAACCGACAACTTTGACCCAGCTACCGATAGGATCACTTTGACAGATGTTCGGCAAAAAATACTGGACCAAACCAATGTCTTTCAACCCAACGATTTAATTCCTGTACCCTGTAACCCCGATGCATTGGTAATGGGTTATGCCTTAAAATTAGCTGGCAATGTTTTACCAATGACACGCTATGTTGACCCTTCTGTTCTTTTAAACAATAGCAGGAACACCATTGTATATGAGCAGGATGAGCAGTTACACCAACAGATGCTAAAAATTTTCAGTACCGGTATTTCTGTTGATAGGGTAGAGAACAATGTAAAGGAGCTTCTTTGTTGTTTACCCCAAATTGTTGCTCCCGGGTTAACATACGACAATCTGTTCCGCATCATTATCATGCGTTTTATAGATGCCTACGATTTTGATGTAAGGGCCATTAAAAAAAGCTGTGTACACATTGTGCACAAAGACGGACGCATCATTCCGTTTGAAACGATGAACATGTTTTACAGGGATGACAAAGAAGATTACTTAAAGCAATTGCAAAAAGAACGGATAGCAATAAAATAATCAATAAATTACCTTTACTATCTACTCCATAAAAAGATCAAATGAATACCTTTTCTAAAACATTACTTATACTTGGTTTCCTTGCTTTAGTACTGGTAATAGGGTTTGCATTTACACGAGACGGCATAGCCGGTGCAGGTATAATATTGTTTTTGGGATCGCCTATTTTGTTTTTTGTAGGCTTGATCATAACAATATTATCTTCTAAAGACGTTGACAGCAGACAGGCTGGCCAAGCAATACTATTAGGCTCACTATTGTACTTATTGGTAGGCTTTACAACTTGTAGCATGGGGCATTTTAATATCTAGACTGCAAATTGCATCATCTGCAAAATCAGGTCCGCATCAGGGCAATTGGCCAGATATTTTTCCCGTTCACTAAACTTGCACACACCGGGGTAATCGCCCTTCTTTAATTGCATGTCCATAATAATCTGAAAATGCAGATGCGGCGGCCAGTAACCATTTTCATGTGGCTCGCCAAAATGGGCAAGCAATTCGCCCTGCGAAACAAATTTACCTTCCTGCAAATGCCCTATATCAGCCAGCGAAAGGTGCCCATACAAAGTATGAAATACCATACCATCCAATTGATGCTGCAAAATTATAGTAGCCCCATAATCTCCATAACTATTGTTGAAAGCAAAGCTATGGATGGTGCCACCTATGGGCACATACACTGCTGTACCCGCCTTGCCCCATATATCTATACCCAAATGCAGCCTACGGGGTTCATCCAAAGCGTCAAAAACTTCGCTTCTTGCATAAATGGTCCTATGCTCATTATAGCCACCAATACCATACAGGGCATGGCTGTTTTGCAACTGCTGTTCAATATAGTTGCAGAACCTATCCGTATCCGAAATAATATCAGTGGTCAGCAAACGGTTTCCGGCAGTAAAGTCCATTAAGGCCAATTTATCATGTGCAGCATTAAATGCCACCACAGGATTAAATTGTTGTTTATATTTATGTGATTTTTCTTCAAACCCTGTTCTGTTCTTTTTCATTCATCAATTTCTTTAAAAGAATATCTAAAACTAAACTATTTGTTTATGAAACAAAAAGTATTACTGGCAACAGCCATACTATTCAGCATAATGGGCTTTGCACAAACTGACCCATTATGGATGCGTTACCCCGCCATATCGCCCGACGGCAAAACCATTGCTTTTGGCTACAAAGGCGATATATACAGGGTAGATGCAAAAGGTGGCGTTGCAATTCCACTAACCATTCATGAAGCACAAGACATGATGCCCGTATGGAGCCATGACGGCAAAAGCATTGCTTTTGCAAGCGACCGTTACGGCAATTTTGATGTGTTTGTAATGCCCGCAACAGGAGGCACACCAACCCGCCTCACCTACAATAGTGCCGGCGATTATCCAACCGATTTTTCTGTGGATGACAAGCTGGTGCTTTTCAATAGCAACCGCAATGCACCCGCACAAAGTATCCGCTTCAGCACCCGCATGTTCAGGAACCTGTACACGGTACCTGTTACCGGTGGCCGGGCCGTTTTGATAAGTGCTGCCGGTGTGGAAAATGCACATTACAACAACACGGGTTCGCAAATTGTTTTCCAGGACATCAAGGGTTATGAAGATGAATGGCGTAAGCACCACGTATCTTCCGTTACCAAAGACATTTGGCTGATGGATGTAAAAGCCAATACCTACCGCAAGCTCAGTGGTTTTGAAGGGGAAGACAGGGAACCTGTTTTTAGCAAGGATGGTCAATACGTGTACTACCTAAGCGAGAAGAACGGCACACAGAATATTTTCAAGACACCCGTGCTTTTAAGAATTGCAGAGCAACAATTAACCAGTTTCAAGAACCACCCTATACGTCATTTAAGCATTAGCAACAGCAATACTTTATGCTTTAGCTACGATGGCGAAATCTATACCTTGAACGAAGGCAGCGAGCCACAAAAAATAAACGTGCAGATGTACAACGATGGACGTGCAGGTGTTGAAAAGAACATTCCCATTAATGGTAATGTTTCGGAATTTGTACTGAGCCCTAATGGCAAAGAAGTAGCTTTTGTAACCAGGGGCGAAATATTTGTAAGCAGCGTGGATGGCGGACAAACAAAACGCATTACCAATACACCACAGCAGGAAAGGATGATACAGTGGAGCCCTGACAGCAAGAACATTATTTTTGCTGCCGAAAGGAACGACAATTGGGACATTTACAAAGTATCTATTGCACGCAACGACGAACCCTATTTTTATGCAGCCACTACGTTAAAAGAAGAGCCGGTAATCAACACCGATAAAGAAGAATACCAGCCCAAATATTCACCCGATGGAAAAGAGATCGGCTATATAGAAGAACGCAATATTTTAAAAGTGTACAATATTGCATCCAAGCAAACACGCACCATATTGCCATTTGGACATAACTACTCCTATTCCGATGGTGACTGGGATTACCAGTGGAGCCCAGACAGCAAATGGCTGATTGTAGATGACCAGAAAAACTTCTTTTCCAGCAGCAACGCAGCACTGATAAAAGCCGATGGCACAAAAGAAATAGTGTACCCTGTAAATGGTGGCTATGGAGAGTCTGACAATAAATGGGCACTGGGTGGCAAAATGCTTACCTGGCTTAGCGATAAACAAGGACGCCGCTCCCTGGCCAACCAAGGCAGCAGGGAACTGGATGTGTACGGCGTTTTCTTCGACAAAAAAGAATACGACAAGTACCTTTTAAGCAAGGAAGATTATGCCTTGCTTAAAGAAAAAGAAGACAAGGAAAAGGACAAAAAAGACACGGCTACAAAACCCGAAACAACAACCAAATCAAAAGACAAGAAAGCAAAGAAAGATACCGTTGCCGCGAAAGACAGTTTGCTGCATTTGGATCTTGTAGACATTGAAAACAGGAAGGTACGCCTTACCATAAACAGTTCGTCCATTAGCGACTATGCCCTAAGCAACGATGGCAGCAAACTGTATTACCTTACTTCTTTTGAAAAGGATTACGATTTGTGGGTTACCGAGCCTCGTACAAAAGAAACAAGGATATTGGCAAAACTCATGGGCAGTCCAAGTGGTTTGCAAATAAGCAGCGATGGCAAAAATATTTTGGTAAGCAACAACGGCAGTCTGGTAAAAGTAGAAACAGAAAGCGGCAAGGTTTCGCCAGTAGGCATCAGTGGCGAAATGGTATTGAATGCCGCTGCAGAACGCAGCTATATTTTTGACCACACTTGGAGACAGGTCAAAAAGAAATTCTACGACCCCAAACTACATGAGGTTGATTGGGACTACTATAAAAAAGCATACGCCAAATTCCTGCCGCACATCAGCAACAATTACGATTTTCAGGAGCTGTTGAGCGAACTGTTGGGCGAACTGAATGCATCGCACACGGGTGGCTATTTCCGCAGCTACAATGGCAGCGGCGATATTACGGCCAGCCTTGGTTTGCTGTATGACGAAACCTTTACCGGCAAAGGATTGAAAATTGGTGAAGTAATTGCCGGCGGGCCTATTGACAAAGCCATGAACAAGGTAAAAGCAGGCAGCATCATAGAAAAAATTGATGGTGTAGAAATTACCGATTCGTTGGACTGGAACAAATTACTGAACAGGAAAATAGACAAGAACACTTTGCTCAATATTTACAACCCCGATAGCAATGCAAGATTCGAGGTAGTGATTAAACCTATCAATTCTGGTGAGGAACGTATCCTGTTGTACAAACGCTGGATGAAACGAATGAATGCAATGGTAGAAAAACTAAGCGATGGCAAAGTCGGCTACGTGCATGTAGAAGGCATGAATGATGAGAGTTTCAGGGAAGTGTATGATGAAGTGCTTGGAAAGAACCTGGAGAAAGAAGCACTGATTGTGGACACGAGATTCAATGGTGGTGGCTGGCTGCACGATGACCTGTGTACCTTCTTAAGTGGTAAACGCTATCTTGAATTTGCACCGCAAGGCCACCGTGTGAAAGGTGGCGAGCCAATTGGCAGGTGGCAGAAACCAAGCTGTGTACTTATGAGCGAAAGCAACTACAGCGATGCCTTCATATTTCCGTATGTATATAAACAAAACGGCATTGGTAAATTGATCGGTATGCCCGTGCCCGGTACTGGTACAGCCGTCTGGTGGGAAACACAGATTGACCCAACCATTATATTCGGCATACCAATGGTTGCAACCATTGGCAAAGAAAACAGGCCAACAGAAAACCTGCAGGTTGAGCCAGACATCAGGGTGCCTTTACCTTATGAAGATTTCTTAAATGGCAGGGACCCGCAACTGGAAGCAGCAGTAAAAGAAATGCTGAAAACAATCAAGAAATAAAAAACAAAGCCCTCGCAATTGCGAGGGCTTTGTTTTTACGTATACTTTTAATATCTACTAAAACTAATCGAAACATTAGTACCTAACTTTATACATCAAGTAAACATCTTTATTCCCCCTTTAGGGGATAGGGGCAAAATTTTTTTTATGTGGTGGATATATGCTTTACTCTCTGCTCTATTTGCAGCACTTACAGCCATTTTTGCCAAAGTGGGCATCAAGAATGTAGATACCAACTTGGCAACGGCCATTCGTACAACCATTGTATTGGTACTGGCCTGGGGCATTGCACTGTTCAGCAAAAAAGAAATTTCCTTGCAAAACCTTACCAAGCAAAACTGGTTGTTCCTGGTACTTTCAGGAATGGCAACGGGCCTGTCGTGGATATTTTATTTCAAGGCACTGCAGGCAGGCAAAGTATCGCAAGTGGCCCCAGTAGATAAGCTGAGTGTTGCCCTTACCATTATTCTTGCATTTGTTTTCTTGGGCGAACCATTGACTGCAAAAACAGCTATTGGTGCATTGTTGATTATTGGCGGAACGGTGGTATTGATTGTGTAAATAACAACGGCCCACTCCATAGGAGTGGACCGTTGAATAAGTAGCTTTACTCGCTTCAATAACAAAAGCTACACTACTACATTGATCATCTTGTTTTTTACAAAAATGATTTTCTTGGGGGCTTTGCCCTCCAGCCATTTTTGTACAATTTCATTTTGCAACACAACAGGCTCCACATCTTTCTGTTCCACATCTATGGGGAAGGTAAGCGTGGTACGCATTTTACCATTGATGCTTACGGGGTATTCCTTAGAGCTTTCCGTTGTATAAGCTGCATTGTACACAGGGTATGTTGCATCAATAATCAAACCCGTATTACCCAGTTCGCTCCAAAGTTCTTCTGCAATATGCGGGGCATAAGGCGTTAATAAAACCAATAGCTGTTCCAAAATTTCTTTCTTGTTGCACTTCAAATCTGCCAGTTCGTTTACGCAGACCATAAAAGCAGAAACAGCAGTGTTGTAAGAAAAACGTTCCGTATCCTCATCAATTTTTTTGATGGTTTTGTGCAGCACTTTCAATTCTTCGGGGGTGGGTTTTTCATCTGTCCATACTTTACCCTTTACTTCATCAAAAAACAGACGCCATAGTTTTTTCAGAAAGCGGTGCACGCCTTCAATGCCCTTGGTATCCCATGGTTTGCTTTGTTCTACAGGGCCGAGGAACATTTCGTACATGCGGAAAGTATCGGCTCCGTATTGGTTACACAGGTCATCTGGATTAACTGTGTTGTATTTGGATTTGGACATTTTTTCTGTTTCTGCTCCACAGATGTATTTACCATCTTCTTCAAAAAGAAATTTGGCATTAGCATATTCTCCATTTTTCCATTTTTTAAATGCCTCTACATCTAATTCAAAGCCATCAACAATATTTACATCAACGTGAATAGCATCTGTCCCTTCATCACCAAATAAGCCTAATTGTTTAGATGAAGCAAAATATTTTATCTGCTTGCTACTGTTTGATAAATAACTGATGTTATCTCTTAAAATCTTAGTTAAGAAATTAATCAAATCCCCAGTTCTATATTTTTCAAGTATTTCATAATTGCTAATAATACTGAATTGATACATTTCTGTTTCTTTGCTCCAATATCTCTTAGTATCATTTTTGTCGATGCGTGAATTCCCAGTGACCTCAATCGCAACTTGTTTTTTATGAGAAACAAAATCAATTTTTGAATTAGGGCTATTTTGAAAATCATACTCTGCGAAATGAGTATGTAGAACATCTGCAAGTAATTTTTCTACTCCTCTCCCATTTATCCTATACACAAACCTACTACTCCCCTGTATCATCCCCTGGTTCAACAGCTTCTTAAACGGTTCATCAAAACCAATGTAACCCAAGTCGTATAATACTTTCGTCCACATACGGCTGTAGAGCAAATGCCCAACTGCATGTTCGGTACCGCCAATATACAGGTCAACACTGTTCCAGTAATCGCTTGCTTTACGGTCAACAAAAGCTTCGCTGTTATTGGGATCCATGTAACGTAAAAAATACCAGCTACTACCAGCATAGCCCGGCATGGTGCTGGTTTCCCTTCTGCCTTCGGGTGTGTTTACCCAATCGGTTATGTTGGCCAATGGGCCTTCGCCTTCGGGGCCAGGACCATATTTTGCTACATGCGGTAGTTCAAGCGGCAGTTCCTTTTCATCCAGTTGCTTGGCAATACCATTCTCCCAAATAATCGGGAAAGGCTCGCCCCAATAACGTTGGCGGCTAAAGCCTGCATCACGCATTTTAAAGTTTACCTTTCTTTTGCCAATGCCCATTTCTTCAATCTTGTTATTGGCAACAGCTATGGCATCCTTCATCAATAGACCATTTAGGAAACCACTGTTTTCCAAAGTTGCTTCTTTGGTTGGGTTGGCTTCGGTACCATTAAAGCTACTGCCAATAATATTGGTGATGGGAATATTGAAATGCTGTGCAAACTTAAAGTCACGTTCATCGCCGCAAGGCACGGCCATAATGGCTCCTGTACCATAACCGGCCAGTACATATTCTGCAATCCAAATAGGAATCTCTGTTCCATTAAAAGGGTTGATGGCATAAGCACCTGTAAAACAACCAGAAATCTGTTTCACTTCGGCCTGTCTTTCCCTATCGCTGCGGCTTTTTACATAGGTGATGTAGTCGTTTACCGCTTCGGTTTGTTCGGCTGATTTTATTTCATTCACCAGATCAAGCTCAGGGGCAAGCACCATAAAATCCACACCAAAAATGGTATCGGGACGGGTAGTATATACTTTCAGTTTTTTATTGGAACCCTTGATGTCAAAATCAATCTCTGCACCCTCGCTCCTGCCGATCCAGTTGCGTTGCATTTCTTTCATGCTATCGCTAAAGTCCACTGTTTCCAGGCCCTGCAGCAACCTGTCGGCATAGGCCGTGATACGCAGGTACCATTGACGCATTTTCTTTTTAACAACAGGATGGCCGCCACGTTCGCTTACCCCATTTACCACTTCATCGTTGGCCAGTACGGTGCCCAATGCTTCGCACCAGTTCACTTCACCAAAAGAAGAAAAGGCCAAACGGCGTTTCATTAATACTTCTTCTTTTTCCAGTTCAGTAAACCCGTTCCACTGTTCGGCAGTGAAATGCTTGTTGCCCTTGGTGCTGTATTTTTCAACCAGTTCTGTAATGGGTCTTGCTTTTTGCTGTGTATTGCAGAAATAGCTGTTGAACAGTTCGAGGAATATTTTCTGTGTCCACTTATAATAGTTAGGGTCGCTGGTCTGTACTTCGCGTTCCCAATCGTAGCAGAAACCAATTTTATCCAATTGGCTCTTAAAAGTGGCAATGTTCTTTTTGGTGGTTTCTGCGGGATGTTGCCCCGTTTCAATGGCATACTGTTCTGCTGGCAGGCCAAAGCTGTCAAAACCCATAGGATGCAGTACGTTAAAGCCTTTTAGCCTTTTGTACCTGCTGTAGATATCGCTGGCAATATAACCCAACGGGTGCCCTACGTGCAGGCCTGCACCGCTTGGGTAGGGAAACATATCCAATACATAGTATTTGGGTTTATCGCTATTGTTTGAAACCCTGTAAGCATTTGTCTGTTTCCAATGCTCTTGCCATTTTTTTTCTATGTCCCTGAACTTGTATTCCATCGTTGTTGATGTATGGTTTTGATCTGTAATTTATGGTTTGCAATCTGAAGGACCGTAAATAGTTGTGACCTGCAATTCACGTTGCTGCGTACGGTTCCGAACCCCGATGTGTGCGAAGCCGGGAACGATGATGGATGCACTGTTGCCGGTAACAAAAATTTCTCTAACAAAACTTTAACCGCCGGCATGCAGCTTACCGATAATCTATATCAACAATTCGCCGTTATAGTGTGTGCAAATGTAGGTGATTGCGTTACATTTGCAACCGTTGTAAACCTCTAAAATGAAACCATGGCAACAGCAGGAAAATCTTCATTAAAGCGTAGCAGCCCCAATTACGTAAACAGTATTGTAGGTGTGGCACTGGTATTATTGATGATGGGCATTATGGGCTGGATTTTTTTGAACAGCAAGGAGATTGGCAATAAACTGAAAGAGGACATACGCATAAACGTGTACCTGCGTACACTGAACAAGGATACCATTGGGCAGATTCAGCAGTACATTGCATCGCAGCCTTATGCAAAAGATGTGAAGTACATTAATAAGGAGGCGGCCAAGGAAATATGGAACAAGGAGAACAATGAGGACTGGGCGAAGATACTGGACTATAACCCCTTGCCAGAGAGCATTGATTTTAACGCAAAATCGGCCTATGTAAACAAAGACAGCCTGGATGTGATTGTAAAGAACATTACTACTGCCTATGGCAACCAGGTTACTGATGTGAACTACCCTACCGTGCTTACCACAAGTCTTGATAAGAAAGCGAAACAGATCGGATTGATATTTCTGGTAATTGCCGTGATACTGTGCATTATTGTAATTGTGAGTATTGACAATACGATTAAGCTGGCCATGTTCAGCAACCGTTTCCTGATCAAGACCATGCAGATGGTGGGTGCAACCCGCAGCTTCATTGCCAAACCGATGAATGTTAGGGCTATCATCAATGGTTTAATCAGCGGGTTGATAGCGGTGATACTGCTGTTTGTATTGATTGGCTGGGCGGAGAACCAGTTTCCGGACCTGAAGCAGATTAGGGACACCAAACTGACCATTATTCTTTTTGGCGGCATGATATTGATTGGTATTGCCATTTCGTGGTTCAGTACACAAAGAAGCGTATTGAAGTATTTGAAAATGAAACTGGACGATTTGTATTAGGATGGGCGGTAGGCCATAGACGGTAGACGATGGACCGTAGCTACCGGACCAGAACAATTAACATGGCCGCTTGTATACCAACTATTGACTTTTTACTATATTGCACTTCTCAAAAAAGCAAACAATGAGCAACAAAACAACAAAGGAATCAACATCACTTTTTACCAAGGACAATTATATATGGATGGGTATTGGTGCCGTAATTATAGCCTTGGGCATGTTTTTAATGAGTGGTGGCAAGAACCAGGACCCGAATGTGTATGATTACAATGTGGTGTACAGCTTTACCCGTGTTACTGTTGCCCCTATTTTGATACTGTTGGGTTTTGTGGTAGAGATATATGCGATATTCAAAAAGCCAAAAACTACGGCTTAATTGATTGATATGATTATTGTATAGCGGTGCTCGTCACCGCTTTTTTGTTTCTTTCTTAAACTGCTTAACCAACTTTTAATGAATACCATTCAATCCATCATCATTGCCATTATTGAAGGGCTTACGGAATTTCTGCCTATCTCTTCTACGGCCCACATGAAAATTGCCAACCCTTTATTGGGTGTTACCAGCAACCCTTTTACCGACCTGTTTGAAATCGTGATTCAATTGGCAGCTATTTTAAGTGTTGTTACGGTGTATTGGAAAAGGTTTTTCGATTTTAAAAAGTTCAGTTTTTATATAAAGCTTGTTGTGGCAGTTGTACCTGCATTGATTGGTGGCGTGCTGCTGAAAAAGCATATTGACAGTGCATTGAGCAACCTGACCTTTATTGCGTTTGTAATGATTGGTGGTGGTGTGCTGCTGCTGTTTATTGATAAACTGTTTACCAAGAATACCATTCAGGAAGAAGAAAAAATCACTTACCCCAAAGCATTTGTTATTGGCTGCTTTCAGGTATTGAGTATTGTATTGCCCGGTTTAAGCAGAAGTGCCGCAACCATTGTGGGTGGTATGAGCCAAAGGCTTACACGCAAGCTGGCTGCCGAGTTTTCATTTTTCCTGGCCGTACCAACCATGGTAGCCGCATCTGCCAAAAGCTTTTTAGATGTTTATAAGGAACATCCCGAAGTATTGGTGAAGGACAATTTTGCAACCTTGGGCCTAGGTGCGGTAGTTGCTTATATAGTGGCCTTGTTAGCTATCCGCTTCTTTATCGGTTACTTACAGAAACATGGTTTCAAAATATTTGGCTGGTACCGCATTGCTTTGGGTATTGTGGTTTTGTTGTTGATTCATTTTCATCATATTTAATACCCAAGAATATTTAATTGTTATTGATTACACCTGGTTTATTAAAGCACTGCAATGGTTTGCAGTGCTTTCTTTTTTATAAGCATTGAAATGCTATCTTTAAAACCCAAAACAAATTGCATGCAGACCGCACCCAAAAAAGTGATCAATGCCTGGGCCATGTACGACTGGGCAAACAGTGTATATAACCTGGTGATTACGTCTACCATGTTTCCTGCTTATTACGAAGCGGTAACTTCTACCAAAACAGATAACCATGTTACGTTTTTAGGAAGGACGTTTGTGAATACTTCTTTATACAACTATGCATTGGGTTTTGCCTTTCTGATAGTGGCTATCATGTCGCCCATATTATCGTCTATTGCCGATTATAAGGGAAACAAAAAAGCGTTTCTCCGTTTCTTTTGCACCCTGGGCAGCATAGCTTGTAGTGGCCTTTTCTTTTTTACAAAAGACACGCTTGGCTTAGGGATAGTGCTGTTGATACTCGCCTGCATCGGTTACTGGAGCAGCCTTGTTTTTTACAATGCATACCTGCCAGAAATTGCTGCAGAAGAAGATCAGGACCGTGTAAGTGCCAAAGGTTTTGCCATGGGTTATATTGGTAGTGTATTGTTACAGGTAGTATGTTTTGTGCTTTTATTTAAGCGTACCCTATTTGGCATTGCACCGGATAATGAGTCACTTCCTTTACAAATTTCTTTTTTATTGGTAGGTATCTGGTGGTTTGGCTTTGCACAAAGAACCTTGAAAATTTTACCGAATGGCATTCCTAATGCGAAGCGACCCGATAAAAATATTTTCGCCAATGGTTTCATTGAACTGAACAAAGTATGGAACCAATTAAAGAGTTTGCCGGTTTTAAAAAGGTTCCTGTTCGCTTTTTTCTTTTACAATATGGGAGTTCAAACGGTAATGCTTGCTGCTACTTTATATGGCAAGAGCGAGTTGGCTATTCCTGTAGAAAATCTCATTGTATCTATTTTAGTTATACAGTTAGTAGCTATACCCGGTGCAACTTTAATGTCCAAACTTTCGGGCAAGATAGGCAATCTGCAAACCTTAATGATTGTGGTAGCAATATGGATAGGGCTTTGCATTGGTGGTTACCTTTTACCCAAAGGAAACGTAAATGCGTTCTATTGTTTGGCTGCAGCCGTAGGTTTTGTGATGGGTGGCATACAATCGTTAAGCCGCTCCACTTATGCCAAACTTATGCCCCAAACAAAAGACACAACTTCGTTCTTTAGTTTTTTTGACGTTACCGAAAAAATTGCGATTGTAATAGGTATGTTCAGTTACGGGTTTATTACCGAACTTGCCGGTGGGTCTCAACGGAACTCTGTATTGTCGCTTACGGCACTTTTTATTGTCGGATTGCTACTATTGGCTTATACCATAAAAGCTCAAAACAAAAAAGATGCAGTTATATAGTATTGAAACAGGCAAGTTTAAACTGGATGGTGGTGCCATGTTTGGCGTTGTACCCAAAAGTATGTGGAACAAGCTGAACCCATCCGATGAAAACAATATGTGCAGTTGGGCCTTGCGTTGTTTGTTGATTGAAGATGGCAACAGGCTTATTCTTGTTGATAATGGAATGGGCAATAAACAAGATGCAAAATTTTTTGGTCATTATTATCTGCATGGTGATGATACATTGGACAAGTCTTTGGCAAAGCATGGTTTTAGCAAAGATGACATTACAGATGTATTGTTGACGCATCTTCATTTTGACCATTGTGGCGGAAGCATTGAACGTGTAAACGATCAACTTGTTCCTGCTTTTAAGAATGCTGTTTACTGGAGCAATGAAGCACATTGGCAATGGGCCGTACAGCCAAATGCAAGAGAAAAAGCATCTTTTTTAAAAGAGAATATTTTACCCATTGAAGAAAGTGGGCAATTGCGGTTTATTAAAACACCCACTATTATAGATGATACACGGTTAGGCGAAACGGCATTCATGAATGATTTTTCCATCCGTTTTGTAAGTGGCCATACCAATATGATGATGTTGCCACAGCTTAATTATAAAGGAAGGACCATTGTTTATATGGCCGACCTTTTACCCAGTGTTGCACATATGCCTTTGCCTTATGTAATGGCTTATGATATGTTTCCATTAACTACACTAAATGAAAAGAAATCGTTTTTAAACGAGGCGGTTGAAAAAGACTATGTTCTTTTCTTTGAACATGACCCAGTAAACGAATGCTGCTCTTTACAGCTTACTGATAAGGGCATCAGGCCAAAAGACATTTTTACGCTAGCTGAATTATAAGATTTCCGTTCAATTATGCATATAAAAGAAAAGGTGTTCAAATAGTTGAACACCTTTTCTTTTATGCTTTGTTTATGCTATTAATAAGACCATAGATCCTGTTCGTAATTAAAGATTTTCTCTTTGATGTTTTCTGCTTCTAACAAGCGGAAAAGAGGATCTTTAATTGTTCTGGCCAATGTTAGATCTTTCGGATTATCAAGTGAAGACTTAATAATGGTGCTGCTAAAGAACCTTCCTTCAAATATTTCCTCCCATGTTTGCCGTGCTCCTGCATTTTTAGGATTGTATGCAAAATGTCGGGCTAAAGAAGTCCTGATATCTGGGTAATAAATCCAGAAAACCGGTTGATAATAGTTATCCCCTACAGCAGGAGCGTTAGCCTTGCCTTTCAGTTTTTTAGCCATTTCAATAGCTCGTTGGTCTGGAGCCAAAGGAGCTATACCAATAATCCTTACCATCATCCTACTTGCTTCCCTGTCAAAAAACCATTGTTCCTTGATCCTGAATTTATAAACAGAATCCGGGGCAGGTGCTTTGCTACCTTTTTTCCAAGAAATTACGGTATCCAAAATATTCTCGTCTTCTAAACTTGGAGAATAAGTAGTATCCAGTTCCGAAGTTGTATTAGAAGATCTAGCCATCACTTCTGCAAAAGTTAATGGGGTAGTAAACCTGTCATCATCCGCAGAAAAAGCTACAATTGAATCATTCTTAATTGCATCTAAAAGAATGGAAAAGAACCTTTGGTCACCATCATTTTCTTTTGCTCCGTAAATGAATGGGAGATTCATTTTTTCTCTCGCATCTATTTCCCTCCAAACAAATACACTATAAGTTGCATCGTCTTCCCTTACAAAATCATAAGGCAAAGCTTTACGCTCATTTACAGAATTTGCTTGGTATCCAAAAGGATTACGTTTGCTGGGTTTCACATCTGCCCCATATTCTTTTGAACCTGCTGCAGGATCTTTGATGGTATCATAGATCTTTTTAGGTCTTGCCCCGGCCGGATTGGTACCGGTAGATGTGCTACCTGTACCAGTAGTATTGCCACCACGACCTCTTTTGAAACCACCTTTACCAGTAGTATCAGTACCACCACCAGTATTAGTAGGCGTTGTTGTTGGCTTGGTTGTAGTAGTTGTTGTTTTAGGTTTTCTTTGCGCAAACAAAGAAGTAGAATACACAACCATAACCACAAGCCCTAAAATTAATGCTACCTTTTTCATAAAAATTAAATTATTCTAATACAAAAGTAATACCCTGCTCTAAAGTACGTCTTTCACCAGTTGAACTCACTACTTTAATATTGTCTATAATGATTGCTGTACCAGACTGGCAACGGTTGATCCATGTTCTAACTTGGCCACCAAAAGCATTAGAGTTTACATCATCTCCTTCACCTTTTTCCTCAAAACCAGGTCCGGTGAAATAAATTCTATAAGCTTCAACAGTCCATTTCAGGTCGCCAAAGATAAAGTCCCCCATAGAAGCATTGATACCCTGAGCTGCTTTAAACTTAGCAACTGCCATATCACCACCTGCTGAACCGTTTACTTTAGGTATTGGTGGCGGAACCCTGCGAATTGGGATAGTAAACTCTTGCTTATTTTTTCCATCGCTCGCTATTACTTTAGCAGGACCTGGTTGGCTACATTTTACAATATATAATCCACCGCCTTTAGGAATTGTTTCGATACCCGGACCTTCAATGCTCAAAGATATTTTTTCTGCACCACCGCTACCGGTAACACTGATTTCGTTTTCTAGACCACCAGCGTAAAATACCCTGGTTTTATCAGTAGAAACTGTTAATCCTGATTGTTGACCTACAGTGTACTCAATTTCTTTTGTAACAGATGCATCTTTACCAGTATTTGGATCCTTGTAGCTTACTACAACAGTCTTTTTGTATTTACCTGGTACAGATTCAGCTTTGCCTTTATACTCATAGATACCTACATCAGTAGTTGGAGTTGTTCCACTTCCATTTACAGTAATTGTAGGAAGTGCTTTGCTACTGAAAGAACCGATACCTGCAGTTATCACTAAATCTTCACCTGGCATCAGATAAGTTGAATTAGCTGCCGCGATTGCCTTAAATTGGTCATAAGTGATTTCAACTTCACCAACTTTTTTGTGACAGAATTCCACAACCTGTGCTTCGCTATTCCTAACATCATTCTGGAATTTACTCAAAATAGTCAATGCAGCGATTGCAGGTGTCATGTGAAAATAAGCCTCTTCCCATTTATGCAGTTCCTTGTTTTGTGTAATTGGAACAGATAAATCCATAGGTAGAGTTTTCGAAAATTCAGCAGCGATATCTGGATGAATTTTCAATAGCCTGTCCCTAAAATCCTGTAATCTTTTCAATAATTCAGGTCCTTTTTTCTTTTGTTCAACAAAAAGCCTTGTAGCTGCATCTAGGTTATCTGCTTTAAAGTTTACAGAGTCAGTAGGGGTTTTTGCACCAGCTTCTACAATTAATTCATTTTTTAAAGACTCGATATAAGTATAAGTATCGTCTGCCAATTTTTTCGCCTGAAGTGCTAAAGGTTGCCATTCCTGGGCCTTAGCCGCTTTTGTAGGATCCTTTAGTTTTTCTTCAAACGATTTGAATATTTGATTGTTTTTTAGTTCAATCGCATCACTCGAATGCTCCAAACTTCTTTTTACCGTTTTAAAGGCGTTCAGGATTTCTGATGATACATTCAGTGCCAACATTGCTGTTAACACCAAATACATCACGTTAATCATCTTCTGCCGTGGCTCTTTAGGTAGTGCCATGTTGTATTTTTATTTATATACTATTAAAGAAATAGGGTTAAGTTTTACAGAGAATCATTAAAATTATCTGCCTTGCATAGCAGTAAGCATGTTGCCGTAAACGCTATTCAATTTGCTCAGGTTAGTTGCCAAGGCAGCAATTTGTTCTTTTGCTTTTACTGCATCGTCAGCAGTACTGTTCATAGCAGCAGAAGCCTGGGCCAATTTACCATAGAAGCCATTCAATGCTTTTAGGTGGTTGTTGCTTTCTTGCAATTCCAATTCGTAAATAGTATTTAAAGAAGATAGGTTTTTGGTTAACACCTGAACCTGACCATGAAACTGTTTTGTGCTTTCAGAGGCATCGTTAAAAGAAGCCATAGAAGCAGTAGCCTGGTTAACAGCACCGGCAACATTACCCAATGCAGTAGCAGCTTCTTTTGTTTTTGAAGTGAAGTCGCCAGTAGATTTAACCACATCGCTGATTTCGCCCATTTTTTCTACAGTGGTACCCAGTTTTTGGAAACCAGAGCTTAATTTAGAAAGGTTGGCTGGAGTGATATCAGCTTCGCCCAACATTTTTTCCATGGATTTCAAAGCAGGGTTGCCTGATTCAACGCTTGGTTCAGTAGAATCTGAATGTGCATCGGGAGGAGGCAATATTGCATATACCAAGAAGATACCTGCCTCGATTAACAGACCGATTGGTAGCATATATTCAGAGCCTGGATAGTGTTGAATTTTAAACAATGCACCCACAATTACGATTGCCGCACCTGTACAAACTACTACATTTAGTAACCTGTTCACAAATGGAGAAACACCTGCTGCCATAAAATTTAGTTTTTAGTTTTTAGAAAGTTTGGTTTATGATAATAAAAGTCACTAACGTTTTTTTAAACGAAGTTGATTTGAATAAGCGAGTCCTAAAATTGTTTTCTATAAGCTTGTAATCCGTTTATTTTTTCATACGGGGAGCCAAATCAATTACACAACGGAAACCGATATACGATTTTGCTGTGTCTTGGTATTCAAAGGATCTTGTACCAGTTTGCAGATAATAACCTACATCTTTCCAGCTACCGCCCCTAACTACTTTACGTTTCATTCTTGGAGGGTCGTTATCAACTGCGTCGTAACGAATATCTGGGTTGAAGTCGGCCACTAAATTGGTAGCACCTTCATAGAAGTAAGATTCTGTCCATTCTGCAACGTTACCGGCCATGTTGTATAAACCGTAATCGTTAGGCCAATAGGCATCGGCCCTAACAGTGTAGAAACCGCCATCTTCGGCGTAGTTACCACGGCCTGGTTTAAAGTTGGCAAGTAAACAACCTTTCTTGTTCCTTAAATAGTAGTTACCCCAAGGGAACATTGAGTTTGTCCTTCCACCACGTGCTGCATATTCCCATTCAGCCTCACTAGGAAGACGGAAATCGCTTTCAACAGCTCTCTTTTTCTTTTCCAAGAAACTATTTTGGAAGTGTGTTCTCCAATGGCAGAATGCCACCGCCTGTTTCCAGTTAACACCAACTACAGGGTAGTTTCCAAAACTTGGGTGTGAGAAATATCTTTTAGACATTGGTTCGTTGTACGAATAAGAGAAGTCTCTCATCCAAACCAAGGTATCCGGATAAATTTTTGCATCGAACCTTCTGATAAATGTTTTGCGGGGAGCATCTTTGTTCTCAATCTTAGCAGCTTCTTTCATATCGAAGTATTCGATATGATAAACGATCTTTCTTGGGTCTACTTCTGCTTTTCCATAAAGCCTGTCCGGAGCGTCAATCATCAACTTGTTACCAAGTTTTTCCAGGTTGCTGGCATCATATTTAATAGTAGCAGCTTTTTTCCAGTCAATTGCCACGGCGGAGTCACCACCTGTATTACCCTTCTGTTGCAATACAAATCCCATTTCTTTGGCAGCAATGGAATCCCTGGTCCAAAGTACAAATTGCCTATACTCGTTATTGGTAATTTCGGTTGCATCCATCCAGAAACCATTGATGGAAACCTGTTTGTTACGTGCAGTAAAGCTGAAGTTTACATCTTCATCACTTGGCCCCATGTGGAATGTTCCAGGTGGTACATATACCATTTTTAAAGGGCGGCCCATACCTGGCTTTGCAGAGGGTGCAACACCATGCAACTGTCCATCATCAGGCATGCCTTTTACTTTGCCTTTTTTGTTACATGCCACCATACTAACTAGTAAAGCTGGCAACAAGATTACACTAAAACGATATCTCATCTTACTAAAATGATTGAAGGGTAGTGACAAATATATTGAAATAAGCTTCCTCACCAAACGATTCTTTTAAAAAATCGGTTATTAAACAGAAAATTAATAACGCCAACTTATTTAAACTTATTGTTTAGTGCTTTTTCGAAAGTAGAATTTAACCCAATAATCATTTTTTGAAAATGAAAGATAAATAAGCTCTATGTTACATATTTGCTAAAAACCTTTCCAAATCAAATTCCACCTCTTTGCAAACATAATCCCTACATAGATAGTAACCAATACCACTTGCTGGTGATTTGTGTTGCAACATAGGGAAATTCTGGTTGCCTGAAAAAGAAAACTGGATGATTTTATTGGGCAGGTATGCGTTTAAAATAATTGGTAACGTTTGCGTAAAATCTTTCCCTACAACTGCAATTTCATTGATGCCTGCCACTGTTTGCTGAACGAAGGAAGCCCATACACCAAAGGAGGTTGGGTACCTCACAATGGCATTGCCCAGTGATTCTACCATTTTCTGAGCCTGCAATAGCCACTCATTCCTATCAAATATAACCGAAAGATAATGCAGGTTTAAGGCCATTACTGCATTTCCACTTGGCGTGGCCCCATCATACACTTCCTTCTTACGTACAATTACATCTGTCTGGTTTTGATGGGTATAGAAATAATAACCGGTACCGTCTTCACTAAAATTTTCACTCAGAAACTCAACTATTTCCTTTGCACGCAACAAATAGGTTTCGCTGCCTGTAATCTCCTGCAAGCATATATATGCCCGAATTAGGCATGCATAATCGTCAAGGAAAGCCCCTATTTTGGCCTGCCCTTTCTTGTAGGTATGAAACCAACTGCCATTGCTACCCATCATCCGTTGTTCCAAAAAGCCCATATTGTCAATAGCAAGCTGATGGTATAATATATTCCCAGTAGCCGCAAAAGCTTTGCTGCAGGCTATATTCATCATTGCATTCCAACCCAGCAGGATTTTATCATCTAATAATGGACGTACCCGGTAGCTACGTGCATCCAGCAATATTTCTCTGCTTTTTTGCAATGATTGCCTTAGTTGCCCTATGTCCAGCCCTTTGTTTTCAGCAATACGCTCAACTGTTTCTGTAATCCATAATATGTTGGTGTGCTCCCAGTTGCCTGTCTCCGAAACATTGTACACTTCACAAAACAATGGGGCATCGGCACCCAATAGATCCTCAATTTCCTGTTTGCTCCACGTATAGAACTTGCCTTCCACACCCTCACTATCGGCATCCAAAGCACTATAAAAACCATATTCCCCACTCAGCATCTCACGCTGAATGAACTGCATGGTATGGTTGATAGTATCGGCGTATAGTTGCTTTTGGGTTAGCTGATAGGCTTCGCTCAACACTTCAATCAACAAGGCATTGTCGTACAGCATTTTTTCAAAGTGCGGGGCCAGCCATTTGGCATCTGTACTGTAACGGGCAAAACCGCCACCAATTTGGTCATAAATGCCACCGTAAATCATTTTATCCAAACTCAACAATGCCTGTTCCAAAGCCCTTTTGTCTTTTGTAAAATGATAATGCCGCAATAAAAACTGGATGGAGAAAACCTGTGGAAACTTGGGGGCATTACCAAAACCGCCCCATTCCTTATCTGCCTGTTTCAATATGTTTTCGGCAACTGTATCTACATTTTCTTGCGTAAATACAGATGCAGGTTCTTTGTCTTTTGGCCTTGCAAAACCAAACGAATTGGCATTGTTCAAATGTGCCACCATATTCTCTGCTTGGCTTTCAATCTCATGCTTCCGTTCGGTATAGGCGGTGTGGATACTCTCCAAAATATCTGTCCAGCTATTCCTGTTATAGGCTTTTACCGGCGGGAAGTAAGTGCCACCAAAAAACGGTTTCCCTTCCGGCGTAAGAAAAACATTCAATGGCCACCCCCCACTGCCGGTCATTGCCTGCACTGCATCCATATAGATATGGTCAATATCTGGCCGCTCTTCCCTGTCAATTTTGATATTTACAAAATAGGCATTCATTATTTTAGCTGTTGCCTCGTTTTCAAAGCTTTCCCTTTCCATTACATGGCACCAATGGCAGGCGGCATAACCAATGCTTACAAGTATGGGCTTGTCTTCCCTTTTTGCCAATTCAAGGGCCTCTTGTCCCCAAGGGTGCCAATTAACCGGGTTATGTGCATGCTGCAACAGGTATGGCGATGTTTCGTGGATGAGTTTATTGGTATGCTCCATAGTACAAGGTTTTGCCAAATAAAAATAGCCCGCTTGACTAAACAAAACGGGCTAGCTGAATTTTATTTTCGTGCTTACTTTTTAATTATTGCTGCCAGGTATTTATCCAGTGCCGATACCATGCTTGGGGCAGCGGGTACTGGGGCTTTTATTTCCAATGCCAGGCCCGCATCTTCTACAGCTTTGGAAGTGTTGCTGCCAAACGCACCTATCACTGTTCCGTTCTGCTTAAAACCCGGTGCGTTGTCAAACAGGCTCTTTACGCCACTTGGTGTAAAAAAGCAAATAACATCGTATTCCTTTTTATTAAGCACTTCGGTAATATCATTACTTACTGTGCGGTACATAAATGCAAGGGCAAATTCGCATTTGTTGTTTTTTAGCCAGCCAACAATTTCATTATCCTGTTGGTTCTCGCTACATACATACAGGAATTTTTCGTTTTCCTTATGCCTGTTCACTACATCAAACATGCTTTTATTGGTACCGTCTGCACCATAAAACACTTTACGCTTGCGGTAAAGAATAAATTTCTGGAGATATAGTGCAACCGCTTCTGTAATGCAGAAATACTTGGTATCCTGACCAATGGTTATTTTCATTTCTTCGCAGGTGCGGAAAAAATGGTCAATCGCATTTCTGCTGGTAAAAATCACAGCAGTAAAAGTTGCTATATCAATTTTTTGACGACGGAATTCACGTGCAGGGATACCTTCCAATTTAATAAAAGGTGTAAAAACAAGCTCTACCTGATACTTCCTTTCCAGATCGAAGTAAGGAGACTTTTCACTTTCGGGCCGTGGCTGTGAGATTAATATTCTCTTCGGTGACTTGGCAGTATTTGAACTTTTGGCTCCTGATTTTGCCATGCTATTTGAACTATGTTTTAATCTAAAAATGGTTACGGATGATACTCCACAAAATTGAACAGTACCTTGTACATGAGTAGCAATGGTAGTATCTCAATGGCACAAAGGTATAGAAAAAAATGTAAGGCATTCACCTTGAGGGTTGTACGAATTGTCCCCAAGCTTACCACATATCTATACAAAAACATAACGGCCACAACAATTAAAGCAACCGTAACTGCAACCTGTACCAACGGCGTTGCCGAAAAAGCAAGCACCAACAAAAAGGGAATGAGTACGATACCAATAATCTTATTAATCAAAAAGATGATGAACAGGTACGTATTTGCCGCCTCTTTTGCATTGAACACCCAACCCGAAAAAAGCAGGAACAGGTACTTTACCAGATAAATGGCAGCCAGCAAAATGGAACAATACAGCAACAGCCACCAAAAACCAATATGCAGCCAATGCTGGCGTTGTGCAATCAGGGTAATGAAGATACTTCCGCTGATAACAAACAATAGGTTCATTAAAAGCGAGGCGAGATTGTCCTGCAGCAACTGGTCCCTCGTCTGCTTCTGGCGGAAAGAAGTCTGGAAAAACAGGCTGAAAAGGTTCTGGAAATATTTGGGAAAGCTGATCCGTATAAATGCCACCAATGCAACCACGCCTGCAAGCAAGTAAAAAAGTGCATCGTTGGAATCTACCTTTCTTTCTTGCTGCATTTCAAAAACCGGCGTTTTGTTAAAAGGAATAAATGCATGATACATAATGGCCGCATAACTGGAAGTATCTTTTTTGGGTTGTGCAGGTTTTACCGGCACCACAACAGCCTTCTTGAGGGAATCCTGTTTCAAAGAATCGGTAAGGGCAACTGCCGCAATGGAATCCTTTATTTTCAGTGAATCGGTAACTGCCGGTTTGGGAATTACAGGTTTTGCAACTGGTTTGGGCTTTACGGCTACCGGGGTATCCTGCTTTTTCCTAACAGTGGTATCTGTTTGGGCAAACAGTACAATGCCTATAACCAGAAAAAATGCTATTGCACAAAAACGCTTCAAGTAATGCTTATTTGCTGCAAAAATAAAGGTTGAATGCTTTGCAAGCACCTTGTTTTGCACAACGACACAATAATTACCGATAAACATTGACCATTGCACCTTTTGTTGTATTAAAATTCCATTTAACACAAGTTTTAATAGCCAGGTTAAACAAACAGCACCGTTCACTGTCATATGTGTGAACAATAAAAAAATAAAAACATGAAAAAAATAATGATCGCCGCATTCAGTATGCTATTCATGGTAGGTATGGCAAGTGCACAACAAGTAGCGGGCAACCATGCCCCACAGCATAAAGTGCAAAAACACCACAAATGGCACAAACATCATCGCAAGGGAAAAATGGGCCACCACCTTGCATTGAACGAGGACCAAAAGAAGCAGGCAAAAACAATTGGGGAAAACTACCACAAACAGGTAGCCGCTTTGCAAAAGAACGACAACATTACCATGGGCGAATACCGCAAGCAGATGGCGGCTTTGCAAAATGACAGGAAAACAAAAATGCAAGGCCTGTTGACTACAGAGCAAAAAGCAAAAATTGCCGAAGGCAAACAAAAAATGCAGGAAAATGCCCAAGTAAGAAATGCAGCCCGTTTAGAAAGAATGAAAATTAACCTGGGCTTGAAAGATGACCAGATTGCCAAAATAAAAAAGCAGCAAGACGCTTTTAAAAACAAGGCCAAAGCCATTAGGGATAATGATGCATTGTCTCAAGAACAAAAAAGGACACAAATGCAGGCATTGGCAAAAGAACATAAAGACAGTTTCAGGAACATACTGACCAAAGAGCAACAAGAAAAAATGGATAGCAAAAGAAAAGATTTCAGGGACAATAAAGCCGATGTGAAATAATGTGTTTCGGGTTGAGTGGTTTTGAATGCTGGGCATTATATGCCCAGCATTTTTATGCAATAACCCATCATCGCATGTAAGTTGTATTAGCTACCTGTTCAGTTATGTACACTGGCCAATGGGTGCGACGCCACCGCAGCCCAAACCCTTGCAGCTGCTGGTTACAAAGCCACTCCGCAATAGTTTCACTATCTTCGCTGCTCCCGTTGCAAAAACGGCAAACCAAATTATATGAGTAGAAAAGCATTTGACAAGTTCATTAACAAAGAACCCAAAGGCGCTGCCAAAAGGGAAATGTTCAAGGTAGAGAAACGCCGTGCAAAAGCCGACGCAAGGGCCGCTGGTGAGGAATTACGCAGGAAGAAAAAAGAAAAGAAGCTGGGCATTGCAACCCAAGAAACCAGGCCTACCAAACAGGAACGCAAAAACAAGAACCCGCAACATACCGGCCACTCCAAACAGGAACCCAAATTTAAAGTTGCTAGAAAAAAAAGGGAAGAAGGGCAAACAGAAAAAACTGTAAAAAGCTTTGACAAACCTTTTAAAAAGCAGGAAGGCAAAATTGAAATAACCACTGGCAACAAAGCTGCAACAACTACCAAAAAAACACAGCCGATTGTTTTAAAAAAAGCAGCCGATGCACAGCAAATGCCACTGAACAAATTTGTGGCCCATGCAGGCGTTAGCGGAAGGCGTGAAGCTGCCGAAATCATTAAACAGGGGCTGGTTACCGTAAACGGCGAAAAGATTGTTGAACCAAGCTTCCGTGTAGATGGCACTGAAAACGTACAGGTAAAAGGCAAACGCATTTTTCCGCAGCACAACCTTGTTTACTTTTTGGTAAACAAACCCAAGGATTATATTACTACTTCCAAAGACCCCGAAGGCAGGAAAACCGTATTGGATTTAATGAAAGGGGCCACTACCGAACGTATTTACCCGGTAGGCAGGTTGGACAGGAACACCACTGGTGTTTTGATCATGACCAACGACGGCGAACTTGCCCAAAAGCTTACCCACCCTTCTTTTGAAATAAAGAAAATATATGAAGTAAAGCTGGACAAAGTGGTTACCAAGAAAGATATAGAAGCCATTGCCAATGGCATTACGCTGGACGATGGTTTTATACAGGCAGACAGTGTGGCCTATGTAGACAATAAAGACAAAAGCCTTATTGGCATTGAGATACACAGCGGCAGGAACAGGATCGTTCGCCGTATTTTTGAACACTTAGGTTACGATGTACGTGGCCTGGACCGTGTTATGTTTGCCAACCTTACCAAGAAAAATGTAGACCGTGGCAAGTACCGCCCACTAACCGAAAAAGAAGTGCGGCTACTAAAATTCATGAACCAGAGCTTTGTAAAAAAAGGTACTGCAAAAAATGCTTCTACCAATGCTGCAAAGTACACGGAATTTGAAGATTAGGCACTCATCCTTCTAAAAAGAAAATTGCACTAAGAGTGAGAAAAGAGAAAAAGAGATTTTTTAAACAATAGGGCTCTTTCTCTCCTTTTCTTTTTTGGCTCTTATTGAAAATCCCAAAAAGATTAAACATAACATGAAGCTTGATATCATTCTTGAAAACGACTTGTTCATCGTCATCAACAAACCATCCGGGTTGTTAAGCGTGCCCGACAGGATACAGTCCGAACCCTCCCTAAAAGATATGCTGCTGGCACGTTATGCAAACATCTATACCGTGCACCGCTTAGACAAAGCCACAAGCGGCATCATTGTTTTTGCCAAGGACGAAGCCACCCACAAACAGCTTTCGCAACTGTTCGAAACCCGCGATGTAGAAAAATACTACCTCGGCCTCGTACACGGCAGCCTGATAAACGAAAACGGAAGTATTGATGCCCCCATTATGCAGCACCCTGCAGACAATGGCACAATGATCATTCACCAAAAAGGCAAGCCATCCCTAACCGATTACCAAGTGCTCGAAAGCTTCAAACAGTTTACCTGGCTACAGTTCCGCATACACACAGGCCGCACACACCAGATACGGGTACACATGAAACATATTGGCAACAGCATTGCATGCGACGAGCTGTATGGCGATGGCAAACCCGTACTGCTCTCCTCCATCAAAAAGAAATTCAAGCTATCCAAACACGATGAAGAAGAAAGGCCCATACTCGGCAGGCTTGGCCTGCACTCATGGAAACTGAAATTCCAGCTCAACGGCGAAACCTATGCACTCGAAGCCGAGCCACCAAAAGACCTCCGTGCCCTGCTGCAACAGCTACGCAAGCATTAAGGTTATTATGTAACCGGCTTTACTGCATGCTTCAGCTTTAGTGGCGTCGCACCCATCGGCAACTGCAAATACTTCGGCATGGTGCAACGGCATCACCAAACAATAACATTGTCTGTACAATTTCTCTACAGCATAAACTATATTTGCACACTTCGTATGAACCTGAGCATATTGCTGGAACAGTATCAAAACAACCCCCGCCTTTTTCAATTGGCGGACAGGCTGCTATTTGCCGACCCCCAAAAAATACACCTCAAGAACCTACAGGGCAGCAGTGCCGAATTTGTGGTAAGCAGTATTTTCGCTCATGAAAAAACACAGGGCCTAAATCACCTGGTGGTGTTGAACGATGCCGAAGAAGCAGCCTATTTTCACAATACAGTCGAGAACCTTACCTCGGCCCTGGACCTTTTCTATTTTCCTTCTTCCTTTAAAAGCAGGAAAAATTTCCGCTTGCTCAACTCGTCGCATGTAATGCTGCGTACAGAAATGCTCACCAAACTTTCTGCAGGCGGCAACAAAAAAATCATCATTACCTATCCCGAAGCATTATTCGAAAAAGTGGTGCTTCCAAAAACACTCAGCGGCAATATCATCAGCATCAAAACAAACGATACCATTAACCTCGATGGCTTAATGGAACTGTTTGTGATGTACGGTTTTGTACGTTCGGACTTTGTATATGAACCCGGCCAGTTTGCCCTGCGTGGCGGCATACTCGACATCTACTCATTTGGCAACGAAAAGCCCTACCGGGTTGAGCTATTTGGCAATGAAGTGGACAGTATCAGGATTTTTGACCCGGAGACGCAGTTAAGCGAACGCAAACTGATGCAGGTTTCCATTATACCCAACGTGGAAACACAGTTTGACACAGGCGATAAAGTAACACTCTTGGAGTTCCTTCCAGAAAACACCACAGTATGGGTAAAAGACTGGGACGTTATCAAGGAAAAAATTGAAGTGCAGGAAGAAGACTTGGGCATGTTCCTGGAACGCCGTTTGGCCAACGAAACACTGCAGGCAACCGAAAAAGAAAAAGGCAATTCCATCTTCACCCCGTTTGAAGATGAGGACGATGATACCAAGATACTAAAAGACGTAAAGCTAGACGACTTTGTTCCTGCTGCAACCATTGAAAGACAGATACAGCAAAGGCATATTGTTGAGTTTGGTTACAAGCCGCAATTTGCCACTTATGAAATAGCATTCAGCACAAAATCGCAGCCATCATTCAACCGCCAATTCGACCTGCTTATCAAGGATCTGAAAGCACATGAAGCTAACGGCTACAGCATCTATGTTTTTGCAGAGCAGGCAAAACAGTTGGAGCGGTTGTACATTATTTTCAAGGACCTGAATACCGAAATAAATTTTGTTCCTGTAGCAACAAGCATACATTCAGGTTTTATTGACGAAGACCTAAAAGCAGTTTGCTATACAGACCATCAAATTTTTCAGCGTTACCATAAGTACAAGGTAAAACAGGCGTACAACAAGAACAAGGCCCTTACCCTAAAAACATTGCGTGACCTGCAGCCTGGCGATTTTGTTACGCATATAGACCATGGCGTGGGCCGCTACAGCGGTTTGCAGAAGCTGGAAGTAAACGGAAGGTTGCAGGAAGCCGTAAGGATATTGTATAGGGACAGCGATATCCTATATGTAAACATCAACTCCCTGCATAAGATTTCCAAGTTCTCGGGCAAGGAAGGCAGCGAACCCAAAATAAACAAACTGGGCAGCGATGTATGGAACAAGCTAAAAGAAAAAACAAAGGCAAAGGTTAAAGAAGTTGCTTTTGACCTGATAAAGCTATACGCCCAACGTAAGGCACAGCAAGGGTTTGCACACACGCCAGACAATTACATGCAGACCGAACTGGAAGCAAGTTTTATTTACGAAGACACACCCGACCAAAGCAAGGCCACAGCAGACATTAAAAAAGACATGGAAAGCGAAAGCCCCATGGACAGGCTGGTTTGCGGCGATGTTGGTTTTGGCAAAACAGAAATTGCCATACGTGCAGCATTCAAAACCTGTATAGATGGTAAGCAGGCAGCCGTACTGGTACCTACTACCATACTGGCATTTCAGCATTACAAAACATTCAAGGAAAGGTTGAAGGATTTTCCGGTAACGGTCGATTTCATCAACCGCTTCAAATCCGCCAAAGAAAAAAAAGAAACTTTACAGAAATTATCGGAAGGTAAAATAGACATCATCATTGGCACGCATGGATTGCTTGCAAAAGATACCAAGTTCAAGGACTTGGGTTTAATGGTTATTGATGAGGAGCAGAAATTTGGTGTGGGCCATAAAGAAAAATTGAAGCTTTTAAAAACCAATGTGGATAGCTTAACGCTTACTGCCACACCTATTCCACGTACATTACAGTTCAGTTTAATGGGTGCAAGGGACCTAAGTATCATCAATACACCACCGCCCAACCGACAGCCCATACAAACGGAAACACATGTATTTAACGACGAGTTTATACGTGATACCATTTATTATGAAACGGAACGTGGCGGCCAGGTTTTCTTTATACATAACCGTGTGCAGGGCCTTGCAGAAATGGCCGCATTGATACAGGGCCTTTGCCCCGACCTCTCCATTTCTTATGCCCATGGCCAAATGGAAGGCGACCAGTTGGAAGAAAGGATACTTGATTTTATTGACCGGAAATATGATGTGCTCATCTGCACCAATATTGTAGAAAGCGGTGTGGACATTTCAAATGTAAATACCATCATCATTAACAATGCCCACCATTTTGGGCTGAGCGACCTGCACCAGCTAAGAGGTCGTGTAGGCAGAAGCAACAAAAAAGCATTCTGTTACTTGCTTGCACCTATGAGTACTTTGCCAAGTGACAGCAGGAAACGTTTGCAGACATTGGAGCAGTTCTCCGATTTGGGAAGCGGCTTCCAGATTGCCATGCGAGACCTGGACATACGTGGTGCAGGCAATATGCTGGGTGGCGAGCAAAGCGGCTTTATGGCCGAGATTGGTTTTGAAATGTACCAGAAGATATTGGACGAAGCCATACGTGAGTTGAAGCGTACATCATTCAAAGAACTGTTTAAGGATGAAATAAGCAAGCAGGACGATTTTGTTAGCGACTGTACCATTGATACCGATTTGGAAATATTGATTCCGGATAGTTATGTGGAAAGTATTACCGAACGTTTGTCGCTTTATACAAGACTGGACAATTGCGATACAGAAGAAGACCTGCAAAAATTCCATACAGAAATGGTGGACAGGTTTGGAGCCATTCCACCACAGGTAGAAGACCTGTTTACAACCGTACGTTGCCGCAAACTGGCGGTGCAATTAGGCTTCGAGAAAATGAGCCTGAAGGATAACACCATGCGTTGCTATTTTGTGAACAAGAACGACAGCCCCTATTTTGAAAGTGCAGTATTCAAGAACATCCTCTCTTACCTGCAAACAGGCACCAATAAAGCAAGACTGAAACAGGTTGCCAAAAATTTTCTGCTGGTTGTAGATGATATCAAAACCATGAATGATATGGAAAGGTTCCTGGGCCTGATGCACAAGAACGTTTTACCAGAAGAAACCTTGACTAATTAAAAAGGTGATGCTTGCACATCACCTCTTAAAACAAGTTGCATTACAAAAGTTAGAATCCTTTTTTGGCAACGCCATCTTTAATAGCCTGCAATGCTTTTGCTTCGCTAAGAATAGCTGCCATTTTATTGCCTTTTCCATCGTGGCCGCCAGCCATATAACCACCTTTAGCGGTTTTAGTTATTACAGCATCGTGCATAGGAACATTCTTTTCCTTTGTTTTTAAGCAGTATGCTTTAATCATTTTACTTGTGTCCATAACTTGAAATTTTTTGGGTTAGTGAATAAGTTTGGTTAGTAAGTATTGCACAAGCTAAGCAATTTTGACTAAAAGAAGAAACAAGGGTGCATAACTAATTAATTGGCTACTTCTTTTTATTGCCACCAAAACACACACCTATCTTAATTCCCATATAGCTGTTTTTGAAAGTCACCTTATTTCCACTGCCATTCAATGCTAAATCGGCATCCGGTACAAAATTATATTCAGCGCCCAAGCGAAAATGCCCAAGCTCAATACCGGCCCGCACCATTTCGCCAAACTTAGTTGCACTTGCCACATCGCCACTATTATTGGCTGTTGTTCCGGCAGCGAGCCTGAAGAAACCTACGCCTCCACCAAAAAACGGGCGAAAAGAGCGTTTGTTTGACAAATAATAATCTCCTGTCAACAAATAAGAGCCCGACCCTTTTATTTCCAAATCGCTAGAGTTATTGGCGTTATCTACACCACGGGCCATAATGGCAACTTCAATTCTTAAACCTATACATAAATTTCTTACTATTTCATACTTTGGTTCAACAGCAAACAGTCCCCCCACTTTTGCACCTGCACCACTTGGTTTGGCATAGCCAAGGCTAACATCAACTTTGGTAGGATTGTATTCTTCATTTTTCTGTGCATGGGCATTTAATGCCATCAAAAACAAGAGGCTTAATATCAAATAGTTTTTTTTCATGGTAGCTTTTGTAATTAAGGAAATAGGGTTGTGCAAATAAATAGAATTTTACTGCAATTTGATATTTTCAAGCATTCTATTTATAAAGCAATCGTTTGCGTTAATACATACCTTATTTAGTTTGAAAAAAAAATTTGTCATATATTTCAAATTATATATTTTCGGCAAATAAACCTTAAACTATTATCATGAAAAAAACGACCCTTGTTCTTGCATTTTTTGCATTCTTCGGAATCTTCAAGGCAAATGCCATTTCCTTTTCAAAAACTGTAGAGCCAACAAACAGTAGCTATGTTGTAAATGATGAAGCCATTGAGTCTTTATTTACAAACAGCACCGACATCTCAACCAGTCTTGTAAACGAATCATCTGATGAAAGCTTAAACCTTTTTGGAACAGAAGCATCATCTTCGAATGCAATGTTTAAAAAATCAAGTGGTGGCAAAAGTGCAATTGCTGCTATCGTAATTGACTTTTTCTTGGGAGGTCTTGGTATTCACAGGGCTTACCTAGGAACTAAAACCTTCACATGGATCGGTTACATATTAACTTGTGGCGGTATTTTTGGTATCGTTCCTTTTGTTGATTTGATCGTATTAATCGTTAATGCAGGAGACATCAGCAAATACGAAGGCAATTCCAAATTCTTTATGTGGTAATCATATCAAATACTTCAGTTTTTATACAACCCGGGCTTAGTGTCCGGGTTTTGTATTATATAACCCTACTTCTTCTGTTCAAGCATCTGTTTCATCTGCTGTATCAGTTGGGACTTTGCTTTTTCATTAAATGTATTGGCCACACGTTTATTGTATTGCTTCACAAGTTCTTCGGACCGTCTAACCCCTCCGTTATGAAAAGAGCCAAACGCACCGCCACCAACCAGTATGGCAGATAGATAATATTTCTCCTGAAAATTTACAATTCCATAGTAAATCCCCGCACCTTGTATCATCAATGCAGCCAATGCTTCCCAAGGTTTACCGGCATACAATTGGCCACCACCAGGGATAAACGTAGATAGCCAAGCTGCTTTATTTTCGCTTTTCAACTTGGGAATAGTTGCATAGATATTTGTAGCCGCCGTAGAATCCATGCCTGCATCTTTTACCCATTGCTGGTACATTTGCGAAGCTTCTGCCCATTTATCTTGCTCGTTTAAACACAATATCTTAAATAAGCCAAGCCATTGTTTGTTGGCCAGCGAAGGGTAAAGTAATTGGGTCTGTTCAATTAAGAAAATGGATTGCTCTAACTGATTGGCGAGGTAGGTACATAGAATCCATTGCTCATAATATTTATATCGGTTACTGTCCAACCCGATGGAGTTGATATTGGCTTTTATAAAAGTTGCGGCTTCTGCAAAAAGGCCCGCTTTTTTCAAGCAATTGATTTTACCAGTAATGGCCTGGTTCAGTAAATCTTCTGAACTGGCATCAAAAAGCATTCGTTCATATAATACCGATGCTTCGGTAAAAAGTCCGGCATTCGTTTTTTCCTCTGCCTGCAAAATATAATTAGGTTGTTGTGCCCTAATTAAAAAAGTTGCGAAGAGGAATATGCATATCAAACAATATTTTATTTTCATACATTCTATTGAATTCCTGGTTCTTGATTTTTACGGAAACCGCACTGCCCCATATATTGCCTATATAAAAAGTGGAAAAAATTGTTCCATATAACCAGAATCTGGCATCCCGTAGCCCTCCCCTATTATAGGCTTCCAATGTCAACAATCCAGATGAGAGTATGGGCAGGAAAGCCGCAATACCTTGTTTCTTTTTGCCTGCGTACCATTTGCCCGAGCCTGGTATAACAGCACTTAATAAGCCGGCTACCACGGGTGATTTCTTTTTCTGGGCACTCATTATACCCTGGTACTTATTAAAGTTCATTTCTTCTTGCTTCAAGACATAGCTGCTAAAAGAAAAAGAGGATTGATACGTTTGATATTTTTTATAGTCTTTATTCAACAAAGCCAAGCCTGCCAATTGAAAGGTTTTTAGTTCGGTTTGTAACGAATCCAACGTATTGACTTTATTCAATACCGCTTCGCTTTCCACAGTTTTTCTGTTGAATGCCAAACAGTACGCAGCAAAAAAAGACGCCTTTAAAAAGCGTGTATCCGAAGGGGATATTTTTTGAAAAAAAAGAATTGCGGAGTCCAGCTTTTTTTGCGTGTATGCAAACCAGGCTATCTCGTAGTTGAGGCTATCTTTTTGCGATGGCAATAAGTTTAAAGTATCAATATTTTTTAATACAAAATCTGCTTCGGCAAACTGTTCCTTGCTCTGCAAGTATTTTACAAAACTGATTTCTTTGGAAAAGGAAAATGTTTGGGCAGCACTTTGCTTTGCAATAATTAGAAATAAGAGGCATGGAAGAAGTGTCCTAATCATTGAAGTCAATAGCGGGTTAATGGATCGACAATTGTACCAGTTGTTTCATCAATATCAAGCAGGCTTATATCCAATAAAGCAATTCTATTGCAACGCATCAGCCTGTCGGCACTTAGGCATACTCCTTTTATGATTCCAAATTTTGCTATTGCCTGTTTACTGAAATTAGAGCAGGTTATTTGATACGCACAGCTTTTGGAAAGCTGGGGTGACAGTACATTTTGGTACAACAACATGGCCCCTTTTAGTACTACTGAAAAAGGATTGGCTTTCGAAATAATTGAGTGGCTATGGCTCTGCATAATTTTTGCATCATTGCCCGCCCTTTTATAGTATTCGAAATCATTGGGGTTTGCCAGTTTTTTTTTCTCTGCAAACAACAGGTCCGATTGATAATCCTGGGCAAATAAATTTGCAGTAGCCAATTGTAGTAGGATTAAGAGAAATAAAAATCTGATTCCCATGTTTAGTTGAGTTTTCTTGCGGTAACAGGAATCTTGTAGCCAAAATACGTACTAGTTGCTGCTGCGTTCAACTTAAAATCGTTATAGCTGGTCTTGGTAACTACAGAATCGGACTTTGAGTTATAAATAATCTCTGTTGTAATGGCAGGAAAACTGAATTGATTCAGTTGTTTGTATCCATAATAGAACACTTTTCTGATAATGGAGTTAGTCTTGTCCTTGTAATCCATATAAATCGGTTTCTGTTGTTGGTGTACCAGCTTTACCGTTACTACAGGCGATTTGGTGTCGGGCACTTTGTGCATCCATTCCGATACAATTAAATTATTTTCTGGATACGTTTTTGTAGGAACAAAACCCAAATCACTCAACCCCATATCATTTGATTTACCGGTTAAAAAGTAAACCAGTTGAGAGGACTGCGTACTGAATAAAGTGCCCTGTTTTGATATGACTGTATTTTTTGCAGGGTCATATATCTTTATTTCACCCATTTTATTCGTAACTACAATATATTCTGTTGGGTATGTAAAATGTGTAACCATATCGCCGTTCTGTTCAAAACAGATTTCCGATTTTAGGGTAATGGTTTTACCAGCTTGCAACTGTTTCGATTCCATTTTTACGTAGATACGTTCAATATTGTCCTTAACAGCAAAAGAAGTACATAGCAAAAAAGAAAAGTACAATGCAATGGTTCTAGCAATCATTTTTATCATTCGTTTTGTAGAAGTTCTATTTAAAAGTTACACATCAATCTTTGCATACTTTGCATGGCTTTCAATAAAGTCCCTGCGGGGGCCAACTTCATCACCCATTAACATGCTGAACACACGGTCTGCTTCGGCAGCACTGTCTATTGTTACACGTTTCAATACACGACGGGCAGGATCCATTGTAGTTTCCCATAACTGTTCGGAGTTCATCTCTCCCAAACCTTTGTATCGTTGTATGGTTACGCTGTCTTCTTTGCCTCCACTCAATTTTGCAATCACATTCTTGCGTTGTTCCTCATCGTAAGCATATTCCTGTTCCTTACCTTTCTTAATCAGGTATAAAGGAGGTTGGGCCAGGTATAGGTAACCTTGTTCCACCAACTCTTTCATGTACCTGAAAATGAAAGTAAGTATCAATGTGGCAATGTGGCTACCATCCACATCGGCATCCGTCATGATAATGAGCTTATGGTAACGCAGTTTTGTAAGATTCAACGCTTTGGGGTCTTCGGGTGTACCTACGGTTACGCCCAAGGCTGTGTACATATTGCGTATTTCCTCATTTTCGTAAATCTTATGCTCCATTGCTTTTTCCACGTTCAATATCTTACCACGCAACGGAAGAATTGCCTGGTAGCTCCTTTCGCGGCCCTGTTTTGCGGTACCGCCAGCCGAGTCACCTTCCACTAGGTACAGTTCACATTTTTCAGGGTCACGCTCACTGCAGTCTGCCAGTTTACCAGGCAGGCCGCCACCACTTAAAACGGTTTTGCGTTGTACCAGTTCCCTTGCTTTTTTAGCAGCAACACGGGCCTGTGCAGCGAGTATGATTTTAGAGATAACGTTCTTGCTCTCTTTCGGATTTTCTTCCAAATATGCCTGTAGTGCTTTGGATACGGTTGTTTGTACCGTACCTGCAACATCGCTATTGCCAAGCTTTGTTTTTGTTTGCCCTTCAAATTGCGGCTCAGGCACTTTTACGGAAACAATGGCACTCAGCCCTTCCCTAAAGTCATCGCCTTCCACTTCAACCTTTGCCTTTTCAAACAGCCCTTCCTTATCGCCATAGGCTTTAAACACACGGGTCAATGCCTGACGGAAACCGGTTACGTGTGTGCCGCCTTCAATGGTGTTGATGTTGTTTACGTAAGAGAAGATGTGCTCCTTGAAATCATCGTTATAGGTCATGGCCACTTCCACAGCAACATTACTGGTGGCATCATGTCCTTCAAAATACAGCGTGGTAGAAATAAGCGGCGTGCGGTTGCTTGCCTTATCCAGCATTTCAACAAACTCGGTAATGCCACCTTCGCTGTAAAAGTTCTTGGTATAGGTTGTTCCATCTTCCAACTTCTCACGAAGATCATTGATGGTAATGCTGATCCTTTTGTTCAGGAAAGCCAGTTCACGCAGCCTGCCTTCCAATATTTCCCTTGTGTAAGTTGTTGTTTGAAAAATGGAGCCATCGGGCCAGAAGTGCACCCTGGTACCCGTTTTATCGCTTACGCCAATTTCACGGACAGGATATTGGGGAATACCGGTATGATATTCCTGTTCAAACACTTTGCCTTCACGCTCAACAGTAACATGCAACACGGTGCTTAACGCGTTTACGCAACTTACACCCACACCGTGCAAGCCGCCGGATACTTTATAAGTGTCCTTATCGAACTTACCACCGGCATGCAATACGGTCATTACAATTTCCAAAGCACTCTTCTGTTCTTTGGTATTGATACCTGTAGGGATACCGCGGCCATCATCCTGAACGCTGATGGAATTGTCTTCGTGAATGGTTACGGTAATATTTTTACAGTAACCTGCCAATGCCTCATCTATGGAGTTGTCCACCACTTCATAAACAAGGTGGTGAAGCCCTTTTACACCAATATCGCCAATATACATGGCGGGCCTTTTACGCACCGCTTCTAACCCTTCTAAAACCTGTATGCTATCTGCACCGTAATTCTTGTTTTGTGCAGCGTTCGATTTATCTTGTTCTTCGCTCATAATACTTGCTGTGCCTGATTTTGATTGAATTTTCAAAGCCAGCGAATGTAAACAAAAACAAGGGTTTTATGGCCAATAAACAAAGGTATTTTTCCACTTAATGGGTATTGTTTTGGGAACAAATATTGGGCAGGGCATTTGCCCCAAAATGAATGTTTTGCCACCCATAATTTACAACTGCCATTTTAGATACATAAGTTTGCAACTTATTATGAGCAGTTACATTAACATTGGAAAAATTGTGGCCACCTTTGGCTTGAAAGGCGAAGTGATTTTGAAACATGCACTTGCCAAAAAAGTGAACCTGAAAGGTGTTGAGGCCATTTTTGTGGAAATGACCAAGGGCAGCCAGATCCCCTATTTTGTGGAGCATGCAAAAGCAAAGGACCACGAGGAAGTATATGTGAAATTTGAAGGTATCGGGACAAAAGAAGCAGCCCATAAGCTCATAGCAAAGCAGGCCTGGCTTACCGAAGAGGATTTCAGGAAGCAGGCCGGCAAGCAGTCTGCCATTTCCCTATTGGGCTATATGGTTGTTGATGATGGGGAAGCAATTGGTACCATTGAAGAAGTAATTGAACAGCCGCACCAGGTTTTACTGGGCATTACTTATAAGGGTAAGGAAGCCCTTATTCCACTGCATGACGAAACATTGACCAAGCTTGACCATAAGAAGAAGGAAGTGCATGTACGTTTGCCAGACGGGTTGTTGGAGATCTACAGCTAAGGTTTGGTATCTCAATTTTCTGATTCAAGATCGAAACCCATCCCTACCATAAACCGCTGTCAAGGTTGGAAACCGTTGACAGGGTTTTACGCGGGCAATTATGCAATCAATTGCTGAATGGCAGTATGCACTTTTGGGAAATCGAAACCGCTTACCGCTTCATTCATCATTGCTGCAATCTGTGCAGTACATAAGTTGCCGATACTTCCTTCATGTGTATGTTTTACATCTGTGGAATAAGTGAATTGGTCTGCTTCAATGGCCAAACCAATTTGTTTATACGCATCCCGAAATGGAACGCCCTGCAGTACCAGCTTGTTTACTTCTTCTACACTGAATATGTATTTGTATTTTTCATCGGCCACAATATTTTCTTTGATAGAAATATTGCTGAGCATTAAGGAAGCCATATTGATACAGTCACGCAATGTTTGGAATGCAGGAAACAGGTGTTCCTTTAGCAATTGCAAATCGCGATGGTAGCCCGATGGCAAATTGGTTGTCATCATGGCAATTTCGTTGGGCAGGGCCTTGATGCGGTTGCAATGGCTCCTGATCAATTCAAACACATCGGGATTCTTTTTGTGGGGCATGATGCTGCTGCCAGTTGTGAGCTCGGCAGGAAAGGAAACAAAGTCGAAGTTCTGGTTCAGGTACAAAGTCATGTCCATGCTTAACCTGCTCAAGGTATCAGCTACATTAGCCAATGCCTGTGCTGTTATACGTTCAGCTTTGCCACGGCCCATTTGTGCATATACCACATTGTAGTTTAAGTTGGCAAAGCCCAATAGCTGCGTGGTTAGTGTGCGGTTGATGGGGAAGGAAGAACCGTAACCAGCCGCACTACCCAATGGGTTTTTATTGATAACCTGGTAAGCAGACTGTAACGTTATCACATCGTCTACCAAGCTTTCGGCATAGGCACCAAACCATAAACCGAATGATGAAGGCATGGCAATTTGCAAGTGGGTGTAACCGGGCAACAAATGATTTTTGAACTGTTCGCTTTGTTGTTGCAGCAGTTGAAAAAAAGGTTCAATGGCTTTTACTGTTTCTTCTATCTCGCTCCTGAGAAAAAGTTTCACATCAACCAGCACTTGGTCGTTGCGGCTGCGAGCCGAATGGATTTTTTTGCCGATATCCCCAAGTTTTTCAGTAAGCAAAAATTCTACATAGGAGTGTATGTCTTCTATGCCATGAGGTATCTTGAATGTAGGTTGTGTGGTTAAGCCGTATATGTTCTTGAGTTCTGCTGTTAGCAATGCTGCTTCTTCATTGGTAAGCAGGCCAACGCTGGCCAGCATGTTGGCATGTGCAATATTGCCCAGTACATCAAAGGGGGCCAGCATCAAATCGAACTCTTGGTCTTTGCCAACAGTAAAGGTTTCTACTTCTTTTAATGATGCTTTATCTTTTTGCCAGAGTTTCATGATAAGAAGCTTAAATGGTTATAGTTTGATGTTGGCCAGTATTGATTGGGGCCTGTTGAAATTTATTCCAATTGCTGATGGGTGCGACGCCCATGCAGTTGGGCTGTGTATTGGTGCCGGTTGCCCAGAAGCTACAGTATCTTGTTCAACAGTTTTATATAAGTGTCGATGCCGTCTTTTATTTCGTCTAAGTAAATAAATTCATCTGCCGTATGGCTTCTTGCACTGTCGCCGGGCCCCATTTTTAAAGTGGAGAATGGCATCAATGCCTTGTCGCTTGTGGTGGGGCTGCCATAGTAGCCTTTGCCCAATGCAATGCCGGCTTTTACCAGTGGGTGCTCCAATGATATGGATGTTGATTTCATCCTGGTGGTACGTGGCTTGAATTTGCTTTTGAGATTGTTCTTCAGTTCGTCCAGTATTTCGTCGAATGTATAAAGCTCGTTTACACGTACATCTATTACAAACTTGCATTGCGATGGCACAACGTTGTGCTGTTTGTTGTCTGTTTCTATTACGGTAACGGTGAGCATGGATTCGCCCAATAGCTTGCTAACTTTTTCAAATTGATAGTTGCGTATCCAATTGATATCATCAACGGCTTTGTACAAGGCACTTTCGCCTTCTTTGCGTGCGGCGTGGCCTGCACGTCCTTCGGCTATACAATCAATTACCATGAGGCCGCGTTCGGCAACGGCCATTTCCAGTTTGGTTGGTTCGCCCACAATACCGCAGTCTATGGAACCGAGGTAAGGCAGTACCAGTTCAATACCGTTTACGCCACTTATTTCTTCTTCGGCACTTGCAGCAAAAACCACGTTGTAAGCAATATCGCTCCTATTGTAAAAATGGAGAAAGGTTGCTATTAACGAAACGAGGCAACCGCCTGCATCGTTGCTGCCCAACCCAAACAGCTTCCCGTCTTTTTCAATAGGCGTGAAAGGATCGATGGTGTAGCCCTTGTTGGGTTTCACGGTATCGTGGTGCGAGTTGAGGAGGATGCTTTTTTTGGCGGCATCGTAGTGCCTGTTCTTGGCATAGATATTATTGCCCACCCTTGCATGCGGAATATCGTGTTTGGTGAAGAAGGCACAGATAATTTCGGCGGTATCGTTTTCTTCTTTGGAAAAAGATGGTGTTGCTATCAGTTGCTTTAACAGGTCAACAGATGCGAGGAAGAGCGTATCAATAGAAGTAGCAGTCATGTATATGGTTTAATGGATGATGGCAGTACCTGCACTGCCTTCAATAAGTTGTTTAAGTTCTTCTGCCTTGCCAATAATCACTTTGCTTACACCATTGTCTATTGCGGCAAAGGCATTGTCCAGTTTGGGAATCATGCCTGCAAAAATCTTGTCTGCCGCTTTTAACTGGGTGTAGTATGCGGGGTCTATTTGCCCAATAACACTTGTTTCGTCTTCCACATCTAGCAGCACACCGGCTTTTTCAAAAGAATATACCAGTTCCGTTTGGTATAAGGCACTCATTGCCTTTGCTGTTTCCTGGGCAATGGTATCGGCATTGGTATTTAGCAAATTGCCTTTGCCATCGTTGGTGATGGGGGCCAGCACAACTGCAATATCCTGTTGCAACAGGCTTTGCAGCAAAGTAACATTTACTTCATCCACATCACCTACAAAGCCGTAGTCAATCCCATTTTTCAATGGACGTTTATGTGCCTGAATCACGTTTCCATCAGCACCACTTAAACCAATGGCATTACAATTATTGGCCTGCAGTTGTGCCACAATGTTTTTATTGATGTAACCGGCGTACACCATCGTTACAATCTTCAATGTTTCGGCATCTGTTATCCTTCTGCCATCTACCATTTGCTGTTCAACACCTAGCTGGGCTGCAAGCTTGGTAGCCAGTTTGCCGCCGCCATGCACCAGTATCTTCTTTCCTTTTATTGCTGCAAATGATTGGAGGAATGATGAGAGCTTTGTTTCATCATCTATAATGTTGCCGCCAATTTTTATTATGTATAATTTTTCCATGCCCCTATCCCCTAAAGGGGGACTGTTAAGCCTGCTCACTACTTGTGAAATTGTTTCCAACACAGCTTTATTTTCGTTAAACACCTGCTCATTTTTAAAACGAAGAACAATTAGTCCTAATTCTTTTAGATGAGCTTCCCGTTCCTCATCATATCTTTTTACTTCTTCAACATCGTGTATACCGCCGTCCAATTCAATCACCAGTTTTTTTGAATGGCAATAAAAATCAACCACATAATTTGCTATAGGATGCTGTCTTCTAAATTTTACTTTCCACTCATTAATATGAATTTGTTTCCATAGCAATTCTTCAGCCGGAGTCATAGTATTGCGTAAATCTTCAGCACGCTGAAAAATTAAATTGCTTGCACCGTAAAACATATTGTCCTTCATAAACCAAGTAATTTATTGTAGAACATTATTGCTCCCCTTTAGGGGATGGGGGCTTAATATTTCGCTAAGCACGGCCTGTGCAGCCCATACCCTATTGCTTGCCTGCTGCGTAACCAGACTGTTTGACCCGTCCAGGATTTCATCGCTCAGTTCCACGTTTCGCCTAACAGGCAAACAGTGCATTACTTTGGCCTGATTGGTTAAAACAAGCTTATCATTCGTCAGCATCCACTTAGGGTCGTTCTCATAGATCTTTCCATAGTCATGGTAGGTGCTCCAGTTTTTTACATATACATAGTCTGCATCTTTCAAGGCTTCATCTTGGTTATGGGTAATGATGGCACCTTTTGTAAATGCTTCGCTTAGCTCATAATCTTCGGGATGCGTGATAACAAAATCGGCTTCGCCCCAGGCATTGACCCATTGGGCAAAACTATTGGCCACACATTGCGGCAATGGCTTTACGTGAGGGGCCCAGGTTAATACTATTTTAGGTTTAAAGTTTAAGGTTTTAGGTTTTAAGTTTACATCTTCGGCAATGGTTATTACATCTGTCAATGATTGTAACGGATGCAGCGTTGCACTTTCTAAACTAACTACCGGTACACCTGCGTATTTGATGAATTGGTTGATGTACATTTCGCTGTAGTCATCTTCCCTGTTCTTTAAAGAGGGGAAGGTCCTGATGGCCAGTACATCAAAATAGTTTCCAAGAATTGGTGCCGCATCTTTTATATGCTCCACAGTAGTGCCGCTCATAATGGCACCTTCTTCAAACTCCAGTGCCCAGCCTTCTTTGTCTACATTAAACACAATGGCTTCCATGCCCAGGTTACTTGCAGCAACCTGTGTACTTAAACGTGTACGTAGACTGGGGTTTAAAAACAATAGGCCAATACGTTTGCCCGTGCCCAAATGCTTATCGGCAAAAGGGTTGGCTTTATAAGCAAGGGCTTTTGCAACCATTGCATTGATATCAGTAACATCATTGACCGATACAAACTGTTTCATTGATGTATGTTTATTTTATGTACTTAGCTATTGAATATAGATTGGCTTTATTGGTCCCGATAACTATCGGGACACCTATCAACGTTCCAAACAAATCCAAACTTTTACCGAAGCGAATCTTACCCACCCAATCATCAGTCATTGTAATTTGTGCACCCGTTTCGCCCTTCCGAGAAGGGGATGAAATCATCTCTTATACCGCTACTTTCTGTTCTTCTTTTATTACAGCAATTGCTTTTTTCAATGTGCCCAAAAAATCATCTACCTGTTGCTTTGTTATTGCCATCGATGGCAGCAAACGGATTACATTGGGTTTTGCTTCACCTGTAAATATTTTATATTCAAACAACAATTTCTTCTTTAGATCTTTTAAATGTTCGGGCACATCAAAACCAATCATCAGGCCACGGCCACGCACATTTTCAAGATCATCTATTGCTTGCAGCTCCTCTACCAAATAATTGCCCAACTCATTTGCATGGTCAATCAACTTTTCTGATTCTATTACTTCCAATACAGCCAATGCAGCAGCACATGCCAGTTGGTTGCCACCAAATGTGGTACCCAGCATTCCATGCTTGGGCTGTATATGCGGTGCTATTAAAATGCCACCGATAGGAAAGCCATTGCCCATGCCTTTTGCCATTGAGTAGATGTCGGCATTTACGCCAGCCCAGTCATGTGCAAAGAATTTACCGCTTCGCCCGTAGCCACATTGCACGCTATCGGCTATGTAAACCGCATTGTATTGGTTGCATAAAGCCCTGATCAGTTGCAGGAAAGAGGCCGAGGCCACATTGATGCCGCCAACACCTTGAATGCCTTCTATGATTACAGCAGCTATGTCGTTGCCATTTTCTTCAAAGCATTTTGTTAATGCAGTTTCATCGTTAAACGGCAGGAAGATGATGTTTTCTGTTTCGTTAATGGGTGCAACAATGCTCTTATTATCTGTAGCAGCAACTGCCAAGGAAGTGCGGCCATGAAACGATTTGCTAAACGCAATCGCTTTCTTTTTTCCATTGTGGAAGGATGCAAGCTTCAATGCATTTTCATTGGCTTCGGCACCGCTGTTGCATAGGAACAACTGATAGTCTTCTTTGCCACTAACCTTACCCAACTTGGTTGCAAGTTCCTGCTGGATAGGTATATTGATGGAATTTGAATAGAATGCAATCTGCTCCAATTGTTCTTCAATACGTTTTACCCAATGTGCATTTGTATGGCCAATACTGATTACGGCATGGCCGCCATACATATCCAAATACTGTACACCTTTATCATCCCACAAATAACTGCCTAAGGCTTTTGTGATGGTGATGTTGTTGAGCGGGTAAACGTCAAAAAGTTTCATAAGCCCCTATCCCCTAAAGGGGGACAATCTTTTAATTATAAACCTTTTCTATTATAAAATAGCCCAAGATCTACATGATCAAAAAAAATATTACCGAAACACCCGATACCCTTTTAGGAAATTGGGTTAAAAATAATTTGCTTTCAATTTCAAACCAGTTGTTTCATCTAAACCAAACATCAGGTTCATGTTCTGTATGGCCTGCCCGGATGCACCTTTCAATAAATTGTCAATGGTTGAATGCACTACAATCTTGTTGCCTTGCTTTTCTATATGAATTAGGCACTTGTTGGTGTTTACGATTTGTTTCATGTCAATCATGCTATCGCTTACATGTGTAAATGCGGCGTCGGCATAAAATGACTTGTAGAGTTGTTTCACTTCTTCCAAAGGCAAGGCACAGTCAACTGTTGAACTTACATAGATGCCACGTGTAAAATCGCCACGCCAAGGAACAAAACTTACGCCCCCAACCCCTGAAGGGGTGTTAGGGAAACTATCATCTAATTGATGCAAGGATTGATGTATCTCGCCTAAATGCTGGTGCGTTAATGTTTTGTATGCCTGTATATTATTGGCCCGCCAACTAAAATGCGATGTGGCACTAAGACTTTGGCCCGCACCTGTACTGCCTGTAATGCCTGTTGTATATACTTCGCCCAGTGTTCCCGCTTTTGCCAATGGCAATAAGCCAAGCTGGATAGCTGTTGCAAAACAACCAGGGTTGGCAATATTGTTGGCTGAAAGAATTTGTTCCTTGTTTAGTTCTGGCAGTCCATATACAAATGTCCTTCCTTTTATGTTGGCATCTGCTTTCAAACGGAAATCATTGCCAATATCAATCAGCTTAACAGCAGTTGGGATTTCATTTGCTTCCACGAATTTCTTTGCTTCTCCGTGACCGGCACAGAGAAAAATCACCTCTACATCATAGTGATGCTCGGCAGCAAACTTCAATTCGGTTTCGCCCAACAAGTCGCCATGAACGCTGTACAAAGATTTGCCTGCATTGCTTTTGCTTTGTACAAAAACAATATCGGCATGGGGATGGTTGATCAATAATCTAATCAATTCACCACCTGTATAACCTGCACCGCCAATTATGCCAACTTTAATTTTCATGTTGGCTATCTTTTACCTGGTGATAAATAGAAGTCTGGTTGCCGAATATTTTGCTAAAGCCCCTAACATCTTCGCCAGTAAAGCCTGTATTCATTTCGCCATATTTACCAAATTTGGCACTCATTAAATCGTGCTTGCTTTCTATACCGATAATTTGAAAACGGTAAGGCTGCAACTGCACAAACACACTACCCGTTACATTGCGTTGGCTTGTTTCCAGATAGGCTTCTATGTCACGCATCACTGGATCGAGTATCTGCCCTTCGTGCAGCCAGTTGCCATAAAATTGGCTCAAGGTATCTTTCCATTGTAACTGCCATTTGGTAAGCACATGTTTTTCCAATGCATGGTGTGCTTTTAGAATAACCATTGGTGCAGCAGCTTCAAAACCCACACGGCCTTTTATACCAATGATGGTATCGCCCACATGAATGTCGCGGCCAATGCCGTAAGGTCCAGCAAGCTCTTGCAAGTATTGTATTGCTTCAGTTGGATGTTCAAAACGTTCTTCGTTTACTCCATACAATTCCCCTTTTTTAAAGTATAGTCTTACTTCTTCCGATTCGTGTTTGGTTACCTGTGTAGGCCATGCAGACTCGGGCAGTATGCCTTTGCTGTTCAATGTTTCCTTTCCACCAACACTGGTGCCCCATAACCCTTTGTTGATGCTGTATTGGTTCTTTTCAAAATTCATTTCAACCCCTTTTTCTTTAAGGTAGGCAATCTCTTCTTCGCGGCTCAATTTCAGGTCGCGGATGGGTGTAATAATTTCAATACCCGGTATCTCAATATGAAAAACCATATCGAACCTTACCTGGTCGTTACCGGCACCAGTGCTTCCGTGAGCAACCGCATCGGCATTCAGTTTTTCTGCATGCTCTGCAATATGCAATGCCTGGCTTAAACGTTCGGCACTTACACTTAGCGGGTAGGTATTGTTCTTTAATACATTTCCAAAAATCAGGTACTTTATAATGCTGTCGTAGTAGCTGTGAATGGCATTAACGGTTGTATGTGTTTTTACACCCAGCTTGTAGGCATGGGCTTCTATATGCTTTAGTTCATCGTGGGTGAAGCCACCCGTATTTACAATAATGCTGTGCACTTCGTAGCCAAACTCTTCTGTAAAATACTTTACGCAAAAGGAAGTATCTAAACCTCCGCTAAAACCCAAGACAACTTTTTTGCTCATGTGCTAGTATTGAAATGATTGGTGATATTATAAGTTGAAAAAATGACGTAGAAAGGATTTGCTGCCGCCACCGTTGCCTTCTGCACTGTCCTTATCTTTTTTTATTAAACGTTTCAGGAAATTGTTTTCTTTTAAACGCAGTAGCCTTTCATATATCTTGCTGTTGCGTTCAAACTGTGCCGTTGTTTCTTTGGGCTCTGCCTGGTCTTTGGGGTCGAAGAGCATTGCGGTGCACATGCAGTTCTTCCGTTGCTTGCTGGTAAGTATATCGAAGTTCACACAGCTTTTGCAGCCTGCCCAAAACTCTTCGTCGTTGGTAAGCTCGCTGTAGGTAACAGGCTCGTAACCCAGTTCGCTGTTGATCTTCATAACAGCAAGACCTGTTGTTAGGCCAAAGATCTTTGCATCGGGATATTTTTCACGGCTTAGTTCGAATATCTTTTTCTTGATCAGTTTTGCCACGCCGCTTTTCCTGTATTCGGGAGAAACAATCAAGCCACTGTTTGCCACAAACTCGCCGTGCTGCCATGCTTCAATATAGCAGAAACCAACCCATTGGCCAGTTGCAGTAACGGCAATCACGGCTTTGTCTTCGAGCATTTTACCTGCCACGTATTCGGGTGTACGCTTTGCAATGCCTGTGCCACGTGCTTTTGCCGATGTTTCCATTTCGTCGGTAATGCGTTTTGCATAATGGGCATCGAGGTGTGTAGCCACACGTACGATAATATTTGAATGTTCCAATTGAATGCGTAATTAGTATGAAAGAAATTGGCGTTGCACGGGAAGTTCTGAGAGAATTTCACTGATAGGGGCAATTGCCAACTGCTCGTCCTATCAGCAACCACGTCGGGGTTGCGGGACAAAACATGGGATATTATTTGTAAGTGCTTTTTTCATTGAGAGCGTAAAAGTAATGCTGTTTGCAAAACAAGCAAGCATTTTTTTTATGAATGTTACGTTAAGAAAACGAGGGGCTTATTAATGAACAATTGTTAGTATTTGAGAAGGGAGGCAAACCTTTTGTTGGCACATGGATGGCACAGATTAAACAGATCATAAAAGAATGCTTTCAAAAGAGGGTTTCTGCTTTGCAGATTTGATTTTTGGCTTTTTGTGAAATAAGCTTATTGCTGGTACATATTTCAGCAATGCTTTTAATTAGTAGTCTGCATAAGGGATAGCAGTGGATGCCCCGCAGTACCGCCTGCGGTGCGAGGAGCAGGAACGGATAGCCCGGCCCGCACAGGCGGGTTAGGCACGAATAAAGAAAAAATAAATTAACCGGTTACCGGATAAAGGCAACTATTTAAGATAAGCCGCGATCTCTTTGCTTTCGGGTTTTACATTGCTTGCAAAGTGTGCCAGTAGTTTGCCATTTTCGTCGAGCAGGAATTTGTTGAAGTTCCATTTTATTTCTGCATCCAGCACACCGTTCTCGCTTTTGTTGCAAAGCCATTTGTAGATGGGGGCAATGCTGTCGCCTTTTACCATTGTTTTTGCCGACATTGGAAATGTAACACCAAAGCGGGTTTTACAGAAACTTTGGATGGTATTTTCATCACCAGGTTCCTGATTGTCAAACTGGTTACACGGAAAGCCAATAACAACCAGCTTGTTTTTATGTGCATTGTACAGCGACTGCAGTGCAGCATACTGATAGGTGAACTGACATTCGGAAGCCGTGTTTACAATCAGTATCTTTTTGCCTTTGTATTTGGAGAAGTCGATTTCGCCACCATCAATTGAAGGCACTTTGAAGGAGTACACAGTTTGCGTTGTGGGCAGCGTGAAGGCTGTTATAATGGCTATGGTTGCTGCAATAAAAATCGGTTTCATAATGGTGCTTTGTATTGCGAATCTAAGAAAATAAAATGTTGATTTTATCTTCTTGATTGCCTCGCATAAAACACCATCCTGAAACCGATTGAATAAATGATTGCTGGATTATTTATTTCAAGTACTTCAAAATGTCTTCGCTGTCTGGAGTTGTTTGGCTTGGGAAATAGGCTAGCATTTTACCATTTTCATCTATAAGGAATTTATTGAAATTCCATTTTATCTCAGCATCCAATACGCCGTTTTCACTTTTGCTGCAAAGCCATTTATAGATGGGGGCAATGTTGTCGCCCTTTACATCAATCTTGGCAGACAAGGGAAATGTAACACCAAAACGGGCCTTACAGAATGATTGAATCTCTTCTTCAGTACCAGCTTCTTGGCCACCAAATTGGTTGCAAGGAAATCCCACTACCACCAATTTGTCTTTATAGTCCTGCGATATTTTTTGCAAAGCTTCGTACTGTCTTGTAAACCCACATTTTGAAGCGGTATTTACAACCAGTATTTTTTTGCCCTTGAATTTGGAGAAGTCGATTTCGCCCCCTTCAATTGATTTTACTTTAAAACTGTGTATGGATTTGAAAGCCGGTCCGGTAAACGCCGTAAGTACTGCAACGGTTACCAAGGTTAATAGATACTTCATGACGGTATGTTTAGTGTTTTACAAATAACAGTTATTTATGGAAAAGGTTGATTGCATTATGATGAAAGGCTATTGTTTTTCGTAGCAGCCCAAATCGGGCAGGCCGCCAAGCACCCTTGTATTTCCATCCAGATCAAAAACCAGGCCCGGTGTGGCAGTTGCTTTGTTGATACAGGGCGATGTTGCTGCCAGCCTGAAATTAAAGTAGCGGTTGCTTACATCGATGCTGTCAAAAACGGGGGCAACATTTTTTAGTTTGGTGCCTGTTGTGAAACTGATGGCGGCGGGGTCGTTGCTTTTCATTTTATATAGCACATTGTCGAATGTAATATTAAATGCTGTAGAGGTGGAAGCTGGTTTGGTAACCGCAATCTCATCGTCTACAATGCCGCCTTCGCCATAGATAATTGAATTTTTTACTGTGCAGCTTAAAGGACTGGTTACCGTGCCGCTTACCACATTGCTTATTGTGAGTACAGGATATTTGTGAGACAGGTAATTGTTGCCATAACTGGCAAGTGTGCATTGGTTAAAGCTGTATGCACCGCCTGCAGTAAGGAATACATTGTAGCCACAGTTGCTAACGAGGCAGTTTCTTGCATCGATACTGGTGTTGCTGCCACCAACGGCCACATCGTAAATATTATCGAGTATGCATTCCTGCAAGGTAAGTTTGGTATTGGTATTGGGCAGCGGTGGCGGGTTCAATACGATGGTGCCCTGGTAGGCATTTTTAATAATGCAGTATTGCATTACATTGTCTTTGCTGCTGCTGTTAAAATAGATGCCTGGCCAGCTTCCAGGAAAGTTTTTGTATGGTTCATCTAGCCTATCACCGTTGAATTTTATGCGGTTGGCATCATCTTTATCGCCAATTGCTTTTAGGGTGCCATTTACAATCATAGGTGCATCTGCATGAAAATACACCCTGCATCCTTTGTTGATGGTGAGCGTTTTGGCACTGTCTACGGCTATACTTCCCAGTATCACATAAGGCAGGTCATTTTTCCAGGTGCTGTCGGTGGTTACCCTTTTATCACGCATGAAATGGGCATTCTGTCCCAATGCATCCAACTGCACAAACCTGGTGTTGCCGTTGTAGCTAATGCGTATGCTATCCTGCACTACAAATGGAAGATTACTTGCATTGGGGTTAATGGTCACCGTGGCAAAAACATAGAGGCTGTCGTTGGCATTAATTTCCACATCGTTGAAAGATGTGCCGGCCACGCCATCCACATTCATCTTAAAGAAGGAAGCGGAGCCACCCATTAACTGCACATTGCTTAAACGCAGCTTCTGGTCGTTGGCATTGAATATTTTGAATGATTGAGTGATTGAGCCAACAGAAGTGAATACAGTATCGTAGTGCAAGGTATCAACCGAAGTGCGGAGCAGGGCATCTGAACTGGTGATGAAGGAATCTTTTTTGCAACTGTACATACAAACAACAGCAGCAATAATGGATATGTAAACTGTAAAGCGTTTCATTGTCTCAAATGTAATGTAGCTATGGCATATTGCCAAAGGAGGGACGTTAAACTGTATAGGCAACCGTTGCAATGCTGAGTTTGGTGTACGGCACCTGTAGCAGGGCCGCACCGCATGCTTCTAAAGTGGCACCTGTGGTTACAATATCATCTACCAGTAGCAGGTGTTTGCCTTGCAATGCCTTTTCGTTGTTGATGGCAAAAACGCCATCCATATTTTGCCAGCGGTGCACCCTGCTTTGCTGTGTCTGTGTTTGGGTAAATACCGTTCTTGTAACCGCATTTTTCAATATAGGCTTATGCAGCACTTGGGCCATGCCTTCGCAAATGGCAGCGGCTTGATTGTAGCCACGTTTAAATTCCCTTTTGGGGTTCAATGGCAATGGCACCAATGCCTCTACCCCATCAAACCTTTGAGCTGCTTTTAATTGGTAGGCCAGTAACCTGCCCAGGTAAATACCTACCTCTTTATTGCCTTTGTATTTAAGTTGGTGTACCAGGTGCTGTATCAATGATTGTTTGGTAAAGTAATATGCCGATGTGGCCTGTACAATATTGAGCCTGCCATAAAACATTTTCTCTATTGGGTTTGCGGCAGTTAGGGCAAACCCCGTTTCTGGCAATTGGTGCTGGCATTGGGCACAGAGCATTTGCGTATGTTGCAGCACATCGGTACCGCAGCCCTCGCAGTTATGCGGAAAAAGCAGGTGGGAGAAATCCTGTAAATATGCATGTAGTGCCGCAACCATTGTTTTAAGATAGAAAAATATTGGATACCTAAAACAGTGTTGCTGCATTTTGCCCAATTGCACTTTATGCTAAAACAGTGCCTGGTACACTTCGTGCACCTGTGCCACGGCAATTACCTGTATTTTGTACCCCTTGGGGTTAAAGCTTTTTTTGTTGTACTTGCTTACAAATATTTTTTCAAAGCCCAGTTTCTCTGCCTCGGCAATGCGTTGTTCAATCCGGTTCACTGCACGTATTTCGCCATTCAACCCAACTTCGCCGGCAAAGCAAACATGGTGTGGTAAAGGCACGTCTTCATAGCTTGAGAGCAGTGCACAGATAACGGCCAGGTCTATAGATGGGTCTTCTACTTTTAGCCCGCCAGCAATATTTACAAACACATCTTTGGTTCCTAATTGAAAGCCGCCACGTTTTTCCAGTACTGCAAGCAGCAGTTGCAGTCTTCTTAAATCAAACCCGCTTACGGTACGTTGGGGCGTACCGTAAACGCTTTGCGTAACCAGTGCCTGTACTTCTATCAGCAACGGACGCATACCTTCCATTGTTGCTGCAATACCACTTCCGCTCAACTGTTCGTCACGTTGTGCTATCAGTATTTCAGAAGGGTTGGTCACCACACGCATGCCATCGCCCGTCATTTCATAAATGCCCAGTTCCGAAGTGCTACCAAAACGGTTTTTCAATGTCCTTAAAATACGGTAGGCATAATGCCTGTCGCCTTCAAACTGCAATACGGTATCCACCATATGCTCCAATATTTTCGGGCCTGCAATGGCACCGTCTTTTGTAATGTGCCCAATTAAAAAAACCGGCGTACCTGTTTCTTTGGCATAGCGTTGAAACTCTGCTGCACATTCCCTTATCTGGCTAATGCTGCCAGCGGAAGAGTCAATGATATTGCTTTGCAATGTCTGTATACTGTCTACAATAACCAGTTGCGGTTTCAGTTTTTTTATCTCCTGAAAAATGGTTTGTGTAGCTGTTTCGGTAAGCAGGTAAAAGTTTTCGTTAGCTATTTTCAATCTATCGGCCCGCATTTTAATTTGCTGTTCACTCTCCTCACCACTTATGTACAGCACTACATGCTGCTTCATCATTAACCCGTGCTGCAAAAACAAGGTGCTTTTACCAATGCCGGGTTCGCCTGCAACCAATACAATGCTACCGGGCACAATGCCGCCACCCAGTACACGGTTCAGTTCTTCATCGGTTGTTACAATCCTTTTTTCTTCGGTATGCGTTACATCGCTTAAGGCAATAGCCTTGCTTTGTTTGCGTTCATCCATATAGCCTTTCCATGTTTCTTCTTTGCCTTTGTCAATCACTTCTTCCACAAAGGTGTTCCACTCGTTGCAGCTTGGGCACTTGCCTAACCATTTTGCACTTTCATAACCACAGTTACTACAGAAGAATGCTGTTTTAATTTTAGCCATGCGATAAAGATAATTGTAGCCATTAATGTGAAGGAAAATTTATGTTGCCAGCTGATGAACAGGAATAGGCTGTTGTGGCGTCGCACCCATGAGCAGGTATAATATGCCTGAATTTTTAAAGTTGTTGCTGTAGCGTTTCAATATTTAGGTAAGGGCGTTTTATGCTTAGCTGTCATTCTAAAAGCATGCCTACCCGCATGTAAAAGGTAGTGATTTGTTCCTTTAAAACCTTTGTTTCCACAAACGCAAAAGGGTTAGCATTTCTGCTAACCCCCTTACTTACTAACCCATTAAATTCTATTGCTAAATTACAATTTAAGCCCAAATTGCAAAATCTTTTTTTGGCTTTGTGTAAAACTTAATACGCATAAAATCCGGCTTTTGCCACGGTTTTACACTCTGGCCCATTTATGAGGAAACAGGCATTAAAAACAAAAAAATCATTGATAATCAATGATTTTTATAAATATTTTTGAAGCTTAAAATTTTATTTCCTCTTCATGCTGGTCAAAAAAATGGAACTCAACAATGTGGTAATTGGTGTTTGGCTGCACCTTTAAGTTGATTTTGTATTTTTTCTTCCATCTTTTGGCAATAGAAGTAAAGAAACCCTTGGTCAGGTGGGAATAAACAATCGGATTTACCACCAAACTGAGGTTTTTGTGGGAATGAGTAGTCAAATAATGCAGGCGTTTTTCAATTTCGTCCTCTAATAGCAGGGTCGAAGTTATTTTTCCGCTTCCGTTGCAAACCGGGCAAACTTCTGAAGTGTTGATATTTACTTCTGGCCTCATCCGCTGGCGGGTAATCTGCATCAGGCCAAATTTGGAAATTGGCAGTACGGCATGTTTTGCCCTGTCTGCTTTCATGTATTCTTCCATTGCCTCTTGCAGCTTCCGTCTGTTATCAGGCAGCTTCATGTCTATAAAATCCACCACAATAATGCCCCCGATATCTCTTAATCTAAGTTGGGTGGCAATTTCTGCTGCGGCTTCCAGATTGGTCTGCAAGGCATTTTCCTCCTGGCTGTTGCTCACGCTTTTGTAGCCACTGTTCACGTCCACCACATGCAGTGCTTCCGTATGTTCAATAATCAGGTACGCACCACTTGGCAGGTTTACGGTTTTACCAAAAGAGCTTTTAACCTGTTTGGTAATGCCATAGGTATCAAATAACGGTGTGCCATTGCTATGAAAGGAAACTATATCTGCCTTATCTGGGGCAATACGTTGTATATAACTTTTGGTATCGTTATAAATATTCCTGTCGTTTATAACAATCTTGTTGAAATCCACACTCAGTAAATCACGCAGTATGCTGGTGGTTTTTGTTTGCTCGCTCAGGATTTTTGCGGGAGCTTCTGCCCCTCTCAGATTTTCCTGAATGGTTTTCCAGGTATTTACAAGGTCCAATAAATCCTGGTGCAGTTCGGCTGTGCTTTTGCCCTCGGCAGCGGTACGCACAATTACGCCAAAGTTTTTGGGGCGTATGGCTTCCACAATTTTGTGTAGGCGTTTCCTTTCTTCGCTTGAGTGTATCTTTTTGGATACGGCAACTATTTCATTAAAGGGGGTCACTACCACAAACCTTCCTGGCAGGCTCAGTTCGCAGCTTAGCCTCGGTCCTTTTGCTGCAATCGGTTCCTTTAAAATCTGTACCAAAACATTGGGTTTACCGTTTAGTACTTCATTTATTTTGCCTGTCTTTACAATTTCTGGTTCTATCTGGAACTTGGCAAAATCGTAGCTGCCGCTCACATCATTCATGGCCACTTGCGTGAACTTTAGAATGGATTTGGCAAAAGGCGACAGGTCGGTATAATGCAAAAACGCATCTTTCTCAAAACCAACATCCACAAATGCTGCATTTAAGCCCGGTATCAGTTTCTTTACCTTACCAAGGTATAGGTCGCCAACACCAAAATTGGCATCCGTTTTATCATTGTGCAGCTCAACCAATTTTTTATCTTCCAACAAAGCAATCTCTACACCTGTTGGAGCTACATTAATAATTAATTCTTTGTTCACAAAATTTGCAACTTTTAAAATACACGAAGACACACCCCAAGTGCGGGGTAATCTAAAAATCACCTCAAAGTAACTGCCACGGAAAGGAAGGAAAAGGTAAAGTTGCAGCGTGGAGAATCTGGCAAATACTGTTTAGTGTATAAACCCGTACAGTTTTAAGCTGTACGGGTTTATCAATAAGTCATTTATAAGAAACTATTTATTCTTTTTCTTATGACGGTTTTTTCTTAAACGTTTTTTACGTTTGTGTGTAGCGATTTTATGACGCTTTCTCTTTTTACCACAAGGCATACAAGATCCGGTTTTAATGCTGTTAAAAAAATATGTTTATAAAAATCCCAAATAGGAAAATTCCATTTTTGTTATTGTTGCTGGCGTAATTGGTACATCCTGCCATCAACAATGTCTCAACCTTTCAGTTGTTTGATCCTGTCATCAAGTTCTTTTTTTGCTTCAGGGTTTGCTATGAATTTCTTTACCACTTCGTACCATTTAATGGCATTTTCCTTGTCGCCTTTCAAATCATAGCATTCGGCCAAATGAAGCATTGCTTCCAGATCGGTTGGTTGCTTCTTTACAATAATGCTGAACCTTTCGATTGCCTTATCGTATTGCCCGCTTTTTTTGCCCCCCAAACCAAGCACCAGTTGTGCATACAGGTTATCGGGGTTCCTTTCGGCAATTGCCCTTACAGGCAAGATCCCTTCCATTGGATTGTCGGAAATATTGCCCAGGATATAGCATGCACCCAATCCAATTTTGCTACTATCGTTTGCCGGGTTTATCTCCAATGCTTTCTGTAAAAGAGCTTTTGCATTCTCTGCCAACCAGTGCTGCATATCCGGTTCGCCCGATGCTAACAGGTTATCTACATACAGTTGGGCGGCAAATGTGAGGCTTTTTTCTGAATTATCCAACTTTGCGGCTTCGCCAGTGTACCAGGCATACAAAAGATACACTTTTGCAGAGTCTTTCCAGAACCTGGCCAATTGGTGGTAAACGTGCAGTTGCTGTTCTTTCACGTCGCCCCTAACCACACTGTTTTCAAGTGCAGCCAAGCGTTGTTGCTGGTCGGTGGTGATGGTTTTTTTGGCCTCGGTGAGGATGTCGTTGAACTGGAAGGAGTGGTCATGACCAGCCTCAGCAGTTTGTGTTGGTTTGTTGTCCCTTTTACTGGGGGCAACCGTTTTTCCGAAAAAAAACAGTCCCACAAACAATACCAACCCACTTATTACAAGAATTAACTGCTGACGTTTCACTCAAAAAAATTTGCCGCAAAGTTACTCTGCCTTGTGTTTGCTTTTTACTTCTGCCACAAATTCTTTTGCGGGTTTAAATGCAGGGATAAAGTGTTCGGGAATATGAACAGCTGTGTTCTTTTTAATGTTCCGCCCAATTTTGGCAGCCCGTTTTTTGGTAATGAAACTGCCAAAACCACGTATGTAGATATTTTGTCCGGCGGCTAGGCTTTCTTTCACTTCCTTGATCATTGTTTCAATGGTTACCAGTACATCCACCTTCGGGATTCCCGTTTTGTCGGAGATGTTTGTAATTAAGTCTGACTTTCTCATTTAAAGGGTTTTTGTTTCAAGCAATTGTTAGAGACTCTAAAATAAAACAAACTATTTGGCATTTACAAGAAAAAGGTACAGATTTTTAAAGCCTGCAAAGAGCCGCAAAAAACGTAAAAAACAGGCCATTATACCGTATATATTGGCATTCTTTTTTCCTGGATGAACCTTTGTTTGCCAAATAAGTTATTGTTTTGTACATACATGAAAAGCAGTTTTACCCGGTTATTGATGGAGTGGCATACAAAGGCCAACAAAAGGCAAATGCCATGGAAAGGAGAAAAAGACCCATACAAGATATGGCTGAGTGAAGTGATTTTACAACAAACAAGGGTTGAGCAGGGCTGGAGCTATTATGAAAAATTCATTACCCGATACCCAATCATACAGCAACTGGCCAAGGCAAAAGATGAAGAGGTATTTAAACTTTGGGAAGGCCTTGGCTATTATAACCGTTGCAGGAACTTATTGTTTACTGCCCGGCAAATAACCCATGAAAACAATGGCAGGTTTCCCAACCAGTACGAAGACATTTTACAATTAAAAGGCATAGGCCCTTATACAGCAGCAGCCATCGCATCTTTTGCATTTAACCTGCCCTATGCAGTTGTTGACGGAAACGTTTTCAGGGTGCTTGCAAGGGTGTTTGGTATTGATACCGCTACAGATAGTACCAAGGGCAAGCAACTGTTTGCAGCCCTTGCCGAAAAGGTTCTTGATAAAAAAAATGCGGGCCAGTACAACCAGGCCATCATGGATTTTGGGGCAACCGTTTGCAAGCCTGCCTTGCCACTTTGCCATGGTTGCATCATGAAAAAAGAATGCGTTGCCTACAAGGAAGCAAGGGTTAACCAATTGCCTTTTAAAGAAAAAGTGTTGCTTAAAAAGAATCGTTGGTTCTATTATTTTTTATTGGAACAGGACGGGAAATTGCTGGTGCATAAAAGGGAGGCCAAAGACATTTGGCAGGGGCTGTATGAATTTTATTTATTGGAAGCAGACGAGCAGGTGCATTGGGACAGTGTTTCGGTAAGTGCGTGGTTATTGGAACAGTTTGATATTGCAAAAGCCGATGTGCAGCATATATCGCCATTACAGAAGCAGCAGTTGACCCATCAACAAATTAAGGGGCAGTTCATAAAAGTAAAGCTGAAGGTATTGCCTGGCAGTTTAAAGCATTACCATTGGCAACCGGTTGGCACGCTGAGCAAACTTGCGTTCCCAAAATTCATCAATCAATACCTGGAGCTGAAGGAGATACAGGCCAGTTTATTTTAACTACAATTCGCTATCGCGGAATATGCATAAACAGTAACTTGCTGCCATGGCTGCAAGCGTAAAACCTTTTCTTAAAAAACTGTGGCGGTTTACCAAAAGGGCATTTGTCATCATGTTCCTTTCATCGCTGGTTTATATAATATTTTGCCGTTGGCTGATGCCCCCTATTACCATTACACAGATAAGCAATTCTTTTTCTTATGGCCTGAAAAGGGACTATATACGCTTTGATGAAATGGGCTATAATATAAAGCTGGCGGCACTTGCAAGCGAGGACCAAACTTTTCCAGACCATAATGGCTTTGATTGGGATGCCATCAAGAAGAGCTTTAACCCACCTAAAAAAAAGAAGAACAAGAAATCCAAAATTCCGTTGGGCGGCGGGGCAAGTACCATTTCTCAACAAACAGCGAAGAATGTTTTTTTATGGCAAGGTGGTGGCGTATTAAGGAAAGCCCCTGAATTTTACTTTACACAAATGATTGAATGGACCTGGAACAAGAGAAGGATTTTAGAAGTGTACCTGAATGTAATAGAAATGGGTCCGGGTATTTTTGGTGTGGAAGCTGCGGCACAGCATTATTTTCATAAACCCGCCAAGAACCTGTCGCGTGCCGAAGCAGCCATGATTATTGCCTGTTTACCCAATCCAAAGGTTTTTACCGTTGTACCCATGAGCAAAAGGGTGGCCTGGCGTTACCCACAAATTTTAAAGGAGATGGCTTATATAGAAGATGATGAGGACATTCTGGACATCATCAAATAAAACGGCATATTTATACCAATAAAAATCCCGCAGCTTTTAAGCAACTGCGGGATTTTTTATTATTTCAATCAACGCATGGGCTTAGCCTACAGCTTCGCTCTTCATGCTTTTGCTTTGTTTGTTCCTTTCGTTTTCATCCAATATGGTTTTACGCATGCGGATGTTTTTAGGAGTCACTTCAATACACTCGTCTTGCTGAATGTATTCCATGCACTCTTCCAAAGTCATTTGTATTTTTGGAGTGATACGAACGCTGTCATCGCTTCCGCTTGCACGGTGGTTGGTCAGCTTTTTCATTTCCACTGCATTCACATTCAAATCGCCTGGTTTAATATGCTCGGCAATAACCTGGCCTGCATATACTTCTTCGGTTGGGTCAATAAAGAAGCGGCCCCTATCCTGCAATTTGTCAATGGAATAAGCCGTTGTAGTGCCTTGGAACTTAGATACCAACACCCCATTGCTCCTGCCTGGAATAACACCTTTCCAAGGCTTGTATTCGTTAAAGCGGTGTGCCATTACAGCTTCACCAGCAGTACCGGTAAGCATTTGTGAACGCAAGCCTATCAAACCACGAGAAGGGATATCAAATTCCAAATGCTGCATTTCTCCCTTGCTTTCCATAATCAGCATTTCGCCCTTGCGTTGCGTAACAAGGTCAATTACTTTACCACTGTATTCGCTCGGTACATCCACAACCAGTATTTCAAAAGGTTCGTGGCGTTTGCCATCTATCTGTTTAACCAGTACCTGTGGATTACCTACGGTCAATTCATATCCTTCGCGACGCATGGTTTCTACCAGAACGCCCAAATGGAGTATACCACGGCCGTACACTAAAAAGCTATCGGCACTGTCTGTATCTTCTACACGTAGGGCCAGGTTCTTTTCTGTTTCTTTCATCAACCTGTCACGCAAGTGGCGTGATGTAACGAACTTACCGTCCTTACCAAAGAAAGGCGAGTTATTGATGCTGAAAGTCATGCTCATAGTTGGCTCATCAACGCTGATGATAGGCAGTGCTTCTGGCGTTTCGGCATCACAGATGGTATCGCCAATTCCAAAATCTTCCAGGCCTACAACTGCACAAAGGTCGCCACAAACCACTTCGGTTACACGGCGTTTGCCCATTCCTTCAAACACATACAATTCTTTTACCTTGCTCTTTTTCAAAGAGCCGTCAGCCTGTACCAACACTATATTTTGTGCTTCTTTAATAGAACCACGGGTTACTTTACCTACGGCAATACGGCCCAGGAAAGAAGAGTAGTCCAAAGAAGTAATCTGTAACTGCAAAGGCCCTTCTGTAACGGTTGGTGCAGGCACATATTTAATGATGCCATCCATTAAAGGCAAAATGTCTTCGGTTGGTGTAAGGCTATCATTGAACCAGCCGTTTTTACCGCTGCCGTAAAAAGTAGGGAAATCCAATTGCTCTTCGGTTGCATCCAGGTTAAAGAACAGTTCAAAAACGGCATCGTGCACTTCATCAGGACGGCAGTTTGCTTTATCTACCTTATTGATAACCACAATTGGTTTCAATTTTAGTTGCAATGCTTTTTGCAGCACGAAACGTGTTTGCGGCATAGGGCCTTCAAAAGCATCCACCAACAATATAACACCATCGGCCATTTTCAATACACGCTCTACCTCGCCACCAAAGTCACTGTGCCCAGGTGTATCAATTACGTTTATTTTAATGTCTTTATAAGTAACAGAGGCGTTCTTACTAAAAATGGTAATCCCACGTTCCTTTTCAAGGTCGTTACTGTCCATAATCAACTCACCAGTTTCCTGGTTGTCACGGAATACCTTGGTGGCATGTAGAATCCTGTCAACCAATGTTGTTTTGCCGTGGTCAACGTGGGCAATGATAGCGATGTTTCTTATTTCCATAAAACCTTTACGTCCCTTGTGGGATACTCTATAATTAAAAAATAAATGCTGCCTTTGATGCTATTTCGCAATAGCGGCAGCGTTTCGGCGGCAAAAGTAGGGGTTTATAGCCGTTTTACAGTTTTTATGCGTAAAGCAGGGGTAAATTAACAGGTAAATAATTATTGGTTAACAATGGCTAGCACTTGTTGTAGGATGGCTTTGAAGCAGGTTGGGCCTCATTATTTCCATTTTTTAACGCCTGTTGTTACATCTTGTTGCTAATACAAAAGCAAAAAGGTTATATCACACGTTTTATGTCAGCACCCAAAGCCCTTAAACGTTCATCAATAAACTGGTAGCCCCTGTCTATCTGTTCAATGTTTTGGATGGTGCTTTTGCCTTCGGCCGAAAGGGCCGCAATCAGCAATGCCTGCCCTGCACGTATATCTGGACTGCTCATGGTAATGCCACGCAGGTTATGGCTGCGGCCCAAGCCGATTACCGTGGCACGGTGGGGGTCGCATAAAATGATCTGTGCCCCCATATCAATCAGTTTGTCCACAAAAAACAGGCGGCTCTCAAACATTTTTTGGTGTATCAGTACACTGCCTACGGCCTGGGTGGCCACTACCAGCATAATACTGATGAGGTCGGGCGTAAAGCCGGGCCAGGGGTGGTCGTAAATAGTAAGGATGCCCCCATCCAAGAATGTAGCTATTTCATAGCTGTCCTGCTCGGGTATATAGATGTCGTCACCCTTTATTTCAAAGCGGATGCCCATTTGTGCAAACTTGTCTGGTATAACCCCCAAATGTTCAATACCTGCATTCTTAATGGTTATTTCGCTTTGGGTCATTGCAGCAAGGCCAATAAAGCTGCCTATTTCAATCATGTCTGGCAGCATGGTATGTGTGGTGCCACGCAGGTTTGTTACGCCTTCTATCTCCAATAGGTTGCTGCCCACGCCTGTAATTTTTGCCCCCATTCCATTCAGCATTTTACAGAGCTGTTGCAGGTAGGGCTCGCAGGCCGCATTGTAGATGGTGGTTTTGCCTTCGGCCAAAACGGCTGCCATTAGTATGTTTGCTGTGCCTGTAACGCTTGGCTCATCCAGCAGCATATAGCAGCCCCTTAGTTGGGGCGATGAAAATTTGGAGCAGCTGTTCTCGTCGTCGTACTCGAATTTTGCCCCCAGTTTTTCCAGGCCAATAATATGTGTGTCAAGCCTTCTCCGGCCTATTTTATCGCCGCCGGGTTTGGGTATATATGCTTTTTTGAACCTTGCAAGCATGGGGCCTGCAAGCATGATGCTGCCACGCAGTTTTCCGCCTTTTTTCCTGAATGCCTCGCCGGCCAAGTAATCGGCATCTACATTGTCTGCCTTAAACACGCAGGTATGCCTGTCTTTCCTGTCAACCTTTACGCCCATATCGTGCAGCAGTTCTATCAATAGGTTCACATCGAGTATATCGGGAATGTTATGGATGGTAACGGCTTCGCTGGTAAGCAGCACGGCACATAAAATTTGCAGTGCTTCGTTTTTTGCACCTTGTGGCGTTATATCTCCTTTTAATTTTTTGTTGCCCCTTACTTCAAATGAACTCATGAGATATGGTTAAATTAGTTAATTGGTGAACCTGCTGATGGCTGGTTGGTCCTGTTATGCCGTACATGGGTGCGACGCCACTAGAGCCGATGCATGTATTGCTGCTGGTAACAAAACCCTTGCGTACCGCACGAAAATAAAAAAGCCAACCCGAAAGTTGGCTTTGATTTTATAAAGGTTTTATTAATATCTTTTTTTGAAGTTGCCTCCGTTGTTGTTGGGGCGGTTGTTGTTGCTTCTTTGCCCGCCACCGTTGTTGGGGCGATTATTGTTGTTGTTTCTTTGCCCGCCACCGTTGTTGCGGTTATTGTCCCTGCTGCCCATCCGGTTGTCCCTTTGTCCGCTACCGTTGTTACGGCTGCCATAATTGTTCTGGCGGCGGCCATTGTTTGCAGGGTAATCATCCGTTGTAAAGTTCTGGTTACGGTGCTTGATGTAGGGCGTATTGCTGAACTCTAGCTGGCCACCGGTAATGCTGTCCAGTTCGCTCCTTATTGCATCGTCATGCACCAGTTCCTTGTGCCAGTTGCTGTACGAAAGTTTCATGTAGTATGCAATGGCGTTGGCAAAGCCTGCTTTCTTTTCGGGGTTCTCCTCTTTAAGTGCCTTGTCAATTACCACTTCCAGGTTTTTGCCCAGATGCGAGTATTTGGGGTATCGGCGTGGATATTTTAAAGGGGCCGGTTTGCCTTTGTAGCTTTCTTTTTGTGGTATGGGATAAGGACTGTCCACATCCAGTTTAAAGTCGCTGATCACGAACAGATGGTCCCATAGCATATGCCTAAAGTCTTCCACGTTTTTCAGGTGCGGGTTCAGAAAGCCCATCAGTTCAATTACTGCCTTGGCCTGTGTGTTCCTTTTTTCCCGGTCTTCAATAGTCATCACATATTCTATCATCTTCTGAATATGGCGGCCATATTCCTTCACTTCCAAATGGTTTCTCGATGTATTGTATTCCATAACTTCCATAAAGCAAATGTAATGATTGTGGGGTTTGTTGTAAATTTTTATGTAACCAGCGGTAGAACAGGCATTGGACTGCATAGGCGTCGCACCCATGTACGCTATAATAAAGCCAAACTTTTACCGAAGTCAAGTTGACTGTACGAAAGACCGTACAATATTAACCGAAATTCTTTTTCAAAAATGCTTCGTATAGGTTACGCCAGGGCAACCATTCTGGCTGCTCCGTTAAAAAATGGTTGTGAAACACAACGGACAGTTGCCCGTTTACGCTTTTTACCATGTTGTAGTATTGTTGCAGTTCAAGTGCAGCCTGCTGTGGCGAGAGCTTCTGTTCAAAATAGGCATTGGCATCCATAAAGCAGAATGGGTGTATGGTCAGGTTGGTCTGTTGATCATTTTGCAGGTCGAACCATTTAAAAGGCAATGTGTACGAGGCCCTGAAACCATTGATGCTACCGTAGCCCATGGAGTGGTCGTGTTCAATGCCTGCATCAACCAGTGTCCTATAGGTTTTGGGCAGGGCCATTTTTATATAGTGCTGCCGCGACTGATTAATGGGTTTGCCAACCGCTTTTTCTATGGTTGCTTTTTCTGCCAGCAGCAGTTTTTCATCGTTACCGCTTTGCCACGATGGGTGCAGGCCCACTGTGTATTTTTCGGCATGTTGCTTCATCAGTTTTTGCATACTGGATGTGGTGGGCTGCAGGTTTTTATCGTAGCCTTTTCTTTGCTGTGCTACCAAAAAAAAGTAGATAGGCTTTAATTGTTCGTGTTGGTGCAGTGCATCCAGCCAATCGTAAATATTGAAAGGGTCTTTTTTTATGGAGCTGTAAACGCCTGCCCGCTCCAGCACTTTATCGATATTGCCCTTTAGGAAATCCCTGAAAAAACCGCCCACATTCTTTATCAGTGAGTGGTGCTGGTAGCAGAATGCAATGTCTATATCGTAGGTGGGCAAAAAGTTCCTTGTTGAAAATGGCAGGGTGTGTGTTGGTATCATTTTCCCCAATTCCTTTATCCATAGGTTCACTAGTGGAAGGTGCAGGAAATTTTCTTTGTATGCAAGGCTGTTTTCGTGGGCATACCTGCCGTACATATCTAGTTGATGGGGCAAATATTCTTCATAACGGCTAAGCAGGTAAAAGGATGCCGCAAAAATATCGAAGGGTATATGGCCACTGGTTTTAAAAAAGGTCTTTAATCCGTTCCATTCAAAAGCATCTATTTGCTGGGGCTGAATGCCGGTTTCGCTTAGTAAACCGTGCGGCTGAATCCAAAGCTCATCTTGCGTTAACCTTTGTGCCGAATAGTTTATTTTGTTGCCGTAATGATGGATAAAGTTTTCTTGGTCGTCTACCACTATTACATGGTTGCCCAACAGCGTTGTAGCAATGTATTGAAGCCGTGGTGTAATATGGTTGGTATATAGCAGCATAAAACATCAAAATAATTGAAAGCAACCATGTAATTTTTTGGCAAGTATCAACGCGTTCAAACCAAATAGTACACGCTTTTGACAGTAAACCTGGCCCTCTTAAACACTGCCTGATACCTGATATAACCGACGTCAAGGTAAAAACCGTTGACGGGGTTTTATAGATCACTTCTAAATTCCTGCCACATTTCGTTGAATGTTTTTTGGCTGAAATCAAGGTTGGCCCGGTGGGCTGTCCATCCTTTGAACACTTTGTTCACTACCCAGTTTTTGGTCTTGCCACTGCCCATGTTCATCATTTTACGGTTAAGGCTTGCCGTTTTCCAGGCCTTCCATGCTATACGTTCGGCCAATGTGCTGCTGCCTTGCAAGACTGCTTCGTGGCGGTTGTCCAGCAACAGTTCGTGCAGGTTAATCTTTACCGGACATACTTCGGTACAGTTGCCACATAGGGATGATGAGTAGCTTAAATGTTTGTAGGCATCCATACCACTTAAGTAAGGCGTAATAACCTTGCCAATGGGGCCGCTATAAGTTGTTTCGTAACTGTGGCCACCAATGTTTTTGTACACGGGGCAGGCATTTAGGCAGGCCCCACAACGTATGCAGTACAGGGCTTCTCGTGTGGTTGGGTTGGCCAACAAGTTGGTGCGGCCATTATCTAACAGTATCACATACATATCTTCTGGGCCGTCTGTTTCCTTTGGCTGTCTGGGGCCAGTAACAATGCTGTTGTACACGGTAATTTTTTGGCCGGTACCGTATGTGGAGAGCAGCGGCCAAAACAGGCTCAGGTCGCTAATGGAGGGGATCATTTTTTCTATGCCCACAATTACAATATGTGTTTTGGGCATGGCACAACTAAGTCTTGCATTGCCTTCATTTTCGGTAACGGCTATGCCGCCAATGTCGGCAATAATAAAGTTTGCACCGGTTACGCCCACTTCGGCCTGCACATATTTTTCACGCAGTTTTTGGCGGGCTACCTGCGTCAGTTCCTCAGGTGTCAAACCACCGGGAACACCCAGTTTATCTGCAAACAGCCTGGCCACATCTTCCTTGCTCTTATGCATGGCCGGTGTAACAATGTGGTAGGGAGGCTCACCGTCCAACTGTTGTATGTATTCGCCCAAATCCGTCTCTACACTTTCAATACCATTCTGCTCCAAATAGTGGTTCAGGTGAATTTCTTCGGTAACCATGCTCTTGCTCTTCACCAGGGTCTTGCAGTTTTTTTCTTTGCATATCCTGCCAATTTCCTCTAGGGCCTGTGTTGCGTTTTCGGCCCATATTACTTTTGCTCCCCGTGCGGTTATCTTGTTCTCAAATTCTTCCAGGTAGGTATCCAGGTTTTCAATGGCCCTCCATTTTGTGTTCTTGGCCCGCTCGTTGGCCGTGGGCAAATTGGCAAACTGTTGCTTGCCAATGGGCACAACCGCATTGTACTTGCCTATATTGAAATTTATTTTTCGGCGATGCTCCAAGTCGGCAGCCTTAATGGTACTTTTTGCAATAAAAGAAGATGCGTTGCTCATAAGTTCAAAATTAGTGTTTGTACATCAAGTTGTTTTAATTGGTTTTTGGTGCCGCTTATACCATAAAAAATCCCTTTGTCAGGAAAATGTCATGAATGTTGTAAGATAAAGGCCAATTTTGCAACCTATTATGCACAAAAAGAAAACCATGAGCAAATTTTTTACATTATTCCTATTTGTTTTAACCACGGCCTTTGCACAGGCACAACGCATTAGTGGCGTTGTAAAGGACGAAACAGGAAAGGCAATTACGGGAGCATCCGTTTCCCTTTTAAAAGAAAACAGCACTGCTGTAGCAAAGATTGCAGTAAGCGATAACGAGGGCAGGTTTGCCTTTAACAATATTGCTGCTGGCAAATATTTTATCACTGTAAGTAATGTGGGGTTCAAAGACGCCAAATCAGCCGTATTTGAAGTTGCAGGCAACGAGGTGACCGTTCCGGAATTTAAACTGGCCAAAGCTGCCAAGCAGATTGAGGGCGTTACCGTAACCGCAAAAAAACCAATGGTGGAGGTAAAGGCGGACAAGACTATCCTAAACGTTGAAAACACCATTAATGCAGTTGGTAACGATGCATTGGAACTGTTGCGTAAGGCACCCGGTGTTACATTGGACAAGGATGACAACATTAGCCTGAGTGGCAAAAATGGCGTACAGATCTATATTGATGGAAGGCCTTCTCCCCTATCGGGAAAAGATTTGACTGACTTTTTGAAAACATTGCAGTCGAGCCAGATTGAGGCAATAGAAATTATTACCAACCCATCTGCCAAGTACGATGCAGCGGGCAATGCGGGCATCATCAACATCAAATTAAAAAAGAACAAGGCTTACGGCACCAATGGTAGCGTGAATGCAGGCTATGGAATAGGTATTTACGGCAAGTACAACGCAGGTATTAGCCTGAACAACCGTAACGACAAATGGAACCTGTTTGGCAATTATAATTTCAATACCAGCCTGAACGAAAACAGTATATACCTGTACCGCAAACAACTAGATACTTTGTTTGACCAAAAAGGTACCATTACCAGCAAGAACACCACACATGGCTTTAAAGCCGGCTTTGATTATTTTATCGATAGCAAGAATACATTTGGTTTAATTGCAACCGGTTCGTTTAACGACAACACGCTCAACAATTATAGCAGTACCCCTATCTCGTACATACCTACCAATACCGGTTATAAATTGCTGATAGCCGACAACTCGCAAAGTGGTTACCGTGACAACGTGAACCTGAACCTGAACTACCGTTATGCAGATACAAGCGGAAGGGAACTGAATATTGATGGCAACTATGGTTACTTTAAAAGCAATAGCAACCAGTACCAGCCCAATTATTACCTGAACTATGCAGGTACCATGGAATTGAGCAGGGCCGTGTACAATATGATTTCTCCAGGTGAGATTTTTGTATCGAACATTAAAGCAGATTATGAGCAGAACCTGAACAAAGGCAGGCTGGGCTATGGTGCAAAAGTTTCTTTTGTAAAGAGCACGCCCGATTTTCAGCGTTACAATGTGTACACCAGTGGACAGGTGTACGATTCGTTGCGTAGCAACAATTTCAAATACACCGAAAACATCAATGCTGCTTATGTAAATTACAACAAGCAGTACAAAGGTTTTATGGTTCAGGTTGGGTTGCGTGTAGAGAACACCAATTCCAAAGGAACATCAAAAGGTTTCAAACAGGTGTCGCCAGGCAGCAGTTTAATTACGTATGACTCAACATTTGACCGTTCGTATACGGACTTCTTCCCTAGTGCCTCTTTTACCATCAACAAAAACCCAATGAGCCAGTGGAGCTTCTCGTATAGCCGCCGTGTGGACAGGCCGGCCTATCAGGACCTGAACCCCTTTGAGTTCAAGCTGGATGAGTACACTTACCAAAAAGGCAACACGCAGCTTACACCACAGTACACCAATAGTTTTGGCATAACCAATACGTACAAGTACAGGTTGACAACTGCCCTTAATTATAGCCATGTAAAAGATGTTTTCTCTCAGATCATCGATACGGCAGAAAAATCAAAAACATTCAGAACAACCAGGAACCTTGCCACGCAGGATATTGTTAGTCTGAATATCAGCTTTCCGTTTCAATGGAAATGGTACAGTGTATTTGCAAACGTGAATGCCAACTATGCCCATTACAAAGCAGATTTTGGTGTGGGCCGTACCATAGATCTGGATGCCTATGCCTATAAGATCTTTACACAGCATACGTTTAAATTGGACAAGACCTATACTGCCGAAATCAGTGCATGGTTTTCTTCGCCTACCATATACCAGGGCACTTTTAAGAGCAAGAGTATGGGTAGTGTGGACCTAGGCATACAGAAAACAATCTTTAACGGAAAGGGCAACCTGAAACTTGCGGTAAGTGATGTTTTCAAAACATTGAGATGGGCAGGTACCAGCGAGTTTGCAGGCCAGTACGTAAGTGCACATGGCAATTGGGAAAGCCGTCAGTTTAAGATAAACTTCTCGTACCGTTTTGGTAAAATGAGCGTTAAGGCTGCACGTCAACGTGCCACAGGTGTTGAGGAAGAAAGCAAACGCGTACAAAGTGGCGGTGGCGGTGGCTTGGGTGGCAACTAATTACTTGCGACAGTTTAGTTTTGGTTTAATAAGAGGGCCGTTGAAATTTATTTCAGCGGCTCTTTGTTTTGTGGCCAGTTTCTATATTAGCAGTTAACCCAAGGCAATATATTCAAGCCTGTATTTTTTGCCCAGCTTATAACCGGGCACACGCCTGCGTTTAAACAAAGTGGCTTCTGCAACCAGTATATTTATACCAACCAACGATGTGTATTGAATCACGTCCTTCCACTTACGCTCTACATTTATATTGTTGCCTGCAACAACACAGGCTGCAAGTAGACCCAACTTGAAAACAAAATTGCCAATGTTTGCTGCAGAGATGTTTTTATTTGGAATAAGGGCTATGTCTTTTACATGCACTTGATAATTGCCAAAGAATAAGGTATCTAACCTGGCACTGTAAACACCTGGTACAAGACCAATCCTGCCCAAGCGTAAAAAGATACTGTCGTGCCGGCACTTAATCACATAGCCTTCTATAAACTGCCCGTTGACCATGTAAAAATTAATGGCTGATCCTTGATAGTAACGTTGTATGGTAATGCCCTTTTTTTTAAGTACCACAAAATCGGACTGGGCCAATAACGATGTGGCAATGAATGTACTTATAAGCAGCAGTATAGAAACTTTCATTGCCGAAAGGTAGAATGATGTGCTTAAGCCGCTTGGTAATGCTTCGTTAAAAACTAATGGAAACCAGTGCTATGGTAAATCAGTTTCCATAGCAGCACAAGGCCACAAATAATCAATGCTGCTCCCAATACCTGGTCTAAACGGTGCATCACTTTAGGGGTAAGCCGGGTTCTTAACTTTCCGGCCAGCAATACTTTTATCACGTCTGTAGATAAGACAACCAACAGGCATACAGCAAAAACAATAAAGCGGTATTGATTGGGATGGGCGTAACTTTTTGAATCGGCCAGTATGGCTGCCGTCCATACAAACCAAAAAAACAACGTGCCGGGGTTCAGGATATTTACCAGGAAGCCTGTTGCAAACAGACCCAGCAGTTCATGTTTCTTGAATACTTTTTCCTGGATCTCTTTGTTCTCATCAACAGCTGGCTTCTTAAAAAAAAGTGCGTACACACCAAGTATCAATAAAAAGGCCGAACCTACTATGAATATTGTCTTTTCGTGGGCCATGATAGATGCAAACAATGCTGCAAACGAATTGCAGATAAGCACCAATGTAATGTCGCTTGCAGAAATGCCGGCAATAAAAGCATAACCGCCTTTATGCCCATGCTTAATACTTTGCTTAATAATGGTAAAAATGATTGGCCCCACAGATATGGCCAGCAACAACCCGAGAATAAAGCCTTTTATTAAAGCATCAATCATTGGCAGGAATTAATGTGCCGAAAATAAGCTGTTATGAGAAAAAAACCTTGGGCTGTTTTGATAAAGTTGCAATGGTAACAATTGGATAGGATGATTGTTAGCAGAACCAACTATACCAACTGGCCTTTTAAAAACCGTTGCCAGTCCTCCAGCATTTTTCCTTTTAGCACACGGGGAAATTTATGTTGCCCACCAACTTTTCCTTTGGCTTTCATGAATGCCATAAACTGCTCTTCGCTAAGTACATCAAGCATCACATCCTTCAATGCACTTTTTCTTTCCACGGCATAGTCATCATTCAGTTCCTTCAGTTTTTCGTCTATGTTTATGCGAAGCTGCTCTGCATTTACATTGTCGTTACATGCCACATACCAATGGTGTGCAAAAAAGTTATGGTATGGTACACCGGCCACAGTAAACTCGGGTATGGAAATATTCATTTCCTCACTTACTAACTGAACGGCCCTGTTCATGTTCTCCACACTCAGATGCTCGCCCACCAGGCTCAAGTAATGTTTGGTACGGCCCGTAATCACGATTTCGCATTTTTCCTTATCGGTAAACTTAATGGTATCGCCAATCAGGTAACGCCAGGTTCCGGCCGTGGTACTTATCAATAAAGCATATTCCTTTCCCTCTTCCACTTCATGTATCATCAGGGCTTCGGGGTCTTCGACCATCTCCCCATCAGCATCAAAATTCTTTTCGTCAAACGGAACAAATTCCAGAAAAATATGCTCTGTAGTTACCAGCTTCATGGCCTTGCTATACTGGCTTGCCTGGTATGCAATGAACCCTTCGCTAGCCAAATAGGTTTCTATATAAGTAATGGGTTTGCCCAGCAACTTCTCGAACCCGATTTTATACGGTTCAAAGCTCACGCCACCATGAACAAAGAATGCCAGGTTGGGCCACATTTCATGAATGTTGTTGAGCTTGTATTGTTCCACAATCATCTCCATCAGCATCTGTATCCATGCAGGCACGCCCACTATAAAACCAATATCCCACTGCGGGGCCTTGTTCACAATCTCCTTCAGTTTCTTGTTCCAGTCTTTTTGTTTGGCAATTTTTTTACCCGGCTTATAAAATGGCTGAAACCATAAGGGTGCTTTCTTTTGTGTAATTCCGCTCAAGTCGCCAGCATAGTAACCGGAATTCTTTTCCAGTTCCGTACTGCCGCCCAAGGTAAGCCAACCTTTGCCAATTGATTTTACCGGTATGTCCTCATAGTTACGCAGGCTGATCAACTGCTTGATCATGACCATCTTATTGCCACGCAACAAATCGTTGGTAATGGGTATGTACTTGCTGGCCGCTTCGGACGTGCCAGATGAAAGTGCGTAGTATTTTATTTTGCCAGGCCAGCACACATCGGGTTTGCCTTCCAATGTTTTGTGCCACCAGGCATTGTATATTTTGTTGTAATTAAAAGTAGGCACAAGTTCCTGGAATTTTTTTCCGGGATGCTTGCTCATCAGTATCTCATCAAAACGGTATTGCTGGCCAAACTCTGTAAACCTTGCCTTACGCAACAATTTTTTCAGCACTTTTATTTGCTGCCTGCGAGGGTTATTCTCTGGCAAATGCAAGGCCCGTGAAATGTAATTAGGAAGCTTGATGTCAAAAATCGCCATCGGGTAGCTTTATATTTTAGTTAAGATTACAAAATTAAAGCGAAGCAGCCAATTATATATTGCTATTTATTGTGGGTGGACATTTTGTTCAATCACATTGCCTACACTATTGCTGAACTGGCTGCCCACTATGCTATTGCTTTTTTTTGCATGGAACCAGTAATGATTGCTCGTTGGCTGTTGGTCTATTAGCTGTATAATGGTACTGTTGTCAAGACCTTCCCCTTCGCAAAAAACAATATTGCTATTATGTATGGATTGTAATTGTTTGAAAGGCGATGCTTCTGCCACAACCAGCCCAGCACCAGGTTTTGCAAAGGACTTTTCGGCTGCTGCTATTTCTACCTTTCCGCCAAAAAACAAAAAATTGCTCGGCTGTTTTTGCTGCAATACTTGGGTGGATGACTTAAACAACCTGCCTACAAAACCCAGCACCGATCTTGCCCCAATAGCTATTTGTAGCAACAAGGCAAACAGGCTGGCCTTGCCACCACCATAATGTTTCTTTACAAAAACGAGCATGGCCTCATAAAAAATGCGGTTGTGCTTAAAGGTTTGCTGTATGGCACTTTCGCCTTTAAAATGCACAATACAACTTCCGGAAAAATAATAATTCTTAAACCCTAGTTTTTGTATGCGATAGCTAAGGTCTATGTCTTCGCCATACATAAAAAAAGCAGGGTCAAAACCTTTTGTTTCTAGTGCAACCTGTTTGCTCATCATAAAAAAGGCACCGCACAAAACATCTACTTCGTGGTTCCCGTTTGCTGATAAAAAACCAAGGGCATATCTGTTGAACAATTTTGATGTAGGAAACAACGAAGACAGTCCCGCCAGTTTAAAAAAAGAAGTGAGCGGCGAAGGGAATGAACGTTTGCTCTCCGGCAGAAACCTGCCACCTCCATCAATCATTTTTACGCCCAATGCACCGCATTCCCTATGGCCTTCAAAAAAAGCCATGCACTTAACAAAACAATCTTCGGGCACAATGGTATCAGGATTCAGCAATAATAGATATTTGCCCATGGCTTTTGCCATGGCCAAATTGTTGGCCTTACCAAAACCGATGTTTGTTGTATTGACAATAAATTGAACAGATGGGAAACGTGGCTGCAGGTATCCGATACTGTCATCGGTGGAGTTATTGTCAACCACTATCACTTCGGCATCAATGGTGGCAATCGCTTTTTCTACCGAGCAAAGACATTGCTCCAGAAAGTGCTTCACATTGTAGTTCACTATGATTACCGATAGCTCCATATAAACAACCAGGTACTGTTGGTTGGCAAAGTAAGGCAAAACAATAAAACGGTTAAGCATTCCCCTTTAGGTGCAGTGGTTTATATTTGCAGCATGTTAAAACAGACACTTCTCAAAGCCACCGAAGCAGCAGGCATCATCATCAAGGAATATTTCGACAAACAGTTTACCATTTCCAATAAAGAAGGCGTGAACAACCTTGTAACCGAGGTGGACCATAAAAGCGAAGCGGTAATTTTTGAAGTGATCAAGAAAGACTATCCAACCCATTTTATTCTAAGTGAAGAAGCGGGGGAAATTAAACAGGATAGCGAATACAAATGGATTATTGACCCCATTGACGGCACCGTGAACTATGCCAATGGCATCCCAATTTGCTGCGTGAGCATTGGACTTGAGATAAGTGGCAAAATGGAAATGGGTGCAGTGTACAACCCTTTTATCAATGAGTTTTTCTTTGCACAAAGGGGTTTTGGTGCAACCATGAACGATAAGAAAATTTCCGTTACCGACAGGGCGGATGTGCTCAAAAGCTGTTTGGTTACTGGGTTCCCTTATACTTACCTGGACATGCCCAATGGTCCTTTGCAGGTATTTGAAAAATTCATCCGCAAAGGTATTCCGGTACGAAGGCTTGGTAGTGCTGCCATAGATTTATGCTGGGTTGCGGCAGGCAGGTTTGATGGTTTTTACGAACACAAACTGAATGCCTGGGACAGTGCTGCGGGCTTTTTGATTGTGGAAGAAGCAGGCGGCAAGGTTACCGATTTAAGCGGCAATGCTTACAATCCATACCAGCCGGGCATTATTGCCAGCAATGGTAAGATACATGATGAACTGGCACGGGTAGTGAATGGCGGGGATTTGTAATAGCAAGTACGAAGCAGCAAGTTGGAGGTACCTAAGCTTAACTTTGCTACTCTAATCAACTTCTTTTATGCAAGACTTAAAGCAAAGAACATTTCTTTATGCAGTTGCTGTAGGAAAGTTAATTTTAGATTTACCTTATACTGCAGTAAACAAAGCCTACACCGCACAGTTAGTTAGATGTTCATCATCTGTTGGAGCAAATTACAGAGCAGCCAGACGGGCAAAATCTGATGCAGACTTTATCAACAAACTTAAAATTGTAGAAGAAGAAGCTGACGAATCGATTTATTTTCTTGAACTGTTAAATGAATTCAACGAACCTCACAAGGGTGCTATTGATAAACTAATAATCGAAGGCAGTGAGCTTTTAAAAATTATAGTTGCATCTATAATAACAACAAGGGAATGTATCAACAAAAATTCAAAAAATAGTTAACAATATTAAACTTGGGTACTTTGTACTTCTTACCTCGTACTTAAACATACCAAATGGAAAACAGAACAGAAATAGCAACTCTTGGGGAATTTGGTTTGATAGAACATCTTACCAAGAACTTTGAAACACACAATGCTTCAACCGTTGTAAGTGTGGGCGACGATGCGGCAGTAATAGACCATTTTGGCAAGCAGACCGTAGTGACCACCGATTTGTTGGTGGAAGGCATCCACTTTGATTTAATGTACACACCGCTTAAATACTTGGGCTATAAAAGCGTAGTGGTAAACCTGAGCGACATTTATGCAATGAATGCAACACCAACGCAGATTACCATGAGCATTGCATTCAGCAACCGCTTTAGCGTAGAGGCGTTGGATGAGTTTTACGAAGGCGTATATGCTGCCTGCGAAAAATATGGTGTTGATTTAATTGGTGGCGATACCAGCTCGTCGCAAAAAGGGTTCATCATTTCCGTTACCGCATTGGGCGAAGTGGAACCCGACAAGTTCGTAAAAAGGAGTACGGCCCAAAAAGGTGACCTGATCTGTGTTTCGGGCGATGTGGGTGCTGCCTTTCTTGGTTTGACCCTATTGGAAAGAGAGAAGAAAATATACTTGGAAAATCCCAAGATACAACCCGACTTTGAAGGGGAAACCTATACCGTGCAGCGGTTATTAAAACCCGAAGCAAGAAAAGACATCATAGAGTTCTTTGCTGCAAACAATATTGTGCCAACAGCCATGATGGATGTAAGCGATGGCATCAGCAGCGAAGTGCTGCATTTATGCCGCCAAAGCAATTTGGGCTGCAGGTTGTACGAAGACAAACTGCCCATGAACAATGATATGCGTAATGCTGCCTTTAAATTTGGCTTGGACCCTACCGTTTGTGCATTGAATGGTGGTGAGGATTATGAACTGATTTTTACGCTAAAGCAAGAAGACTACGACAAGATTACCTTGAACGAAGACATTAGTGTGATTGGCTATATGGGCGAACTGGAAGAAGGGAGCAAAATAATTACCAAAGGGGGCAACACATTCAACATTACTGCACAAGGCTGGAACGCATTTGTGAAGTAAGTCCTGGGTAGTACGTAACATATAATCACCAAAACATTGCTTGCACATAAAACTGTAAGTATGTCGCCAACCTTAAAGTTCACAAAAGAAAACGGTTTCATAACCACTCCGCAACGCTCAAAAATGATGGGCACCATCCGGAGCAAGGAAACGAAGCCGGAGCAGTTTCTCCGCAAACTGGTATGGGCTGCTGGTCTGCGTTACAGAAAGAACGTAAAGGCATTGCCCGGTACGCCCGATATGCTTTTCAGGAAATATGGACTGGCCGTTTTTATTGATGGCGATTTTTGGCATGGCTATAATTGGGACAATAAGAAACATCGCATCAAATCCAACCGTGCATTCTGGATTGCAAAAATTGAACGCAACATGCAGCGTGACAAGGAAAACAACGAAAAGCTGAACAGGCTTGGCTTTAAGGTGTTAAGACTTTGGGAGCACGAAATAAAACAAGATCCCTATGCCTGCGTTCTTCAAATTATAAATAAATTAAAAAGTTAGCCATTAACCTTTACCTGTTTCTTAAATATGTTTTTTGGCTTTAGTTTCATGATATGAAAGCATCCGTTGCGGTTATCCTACTTACCCTTTTCGCATTTGCATCATGTGTTTCATCCAGGCAAATAGGTTATACCTTCAACCAGAAATACAGTGCTGCCGAATTGAAGGAAGATGTAGTACTGCTCAAAAAAATACTGGAAGCCAACCATCCCTCCCTATACTGGTACACCCCTAAGGATAGTATGGATTATTATTTTGCCAATGCCATCAACAGCATCAAGGACTCATTAACCGAAATACAGTTCCGCAATACGGTCAGTTCCGTTATCAGCAAAATAAGATGCGGTCATACGTCGGTGCGTTTTTCAAAAGCCTTTACAAAGCTTTCGGAAAAACACCGCTACCCACAGTTTCCTTTGTATTTCAAGGTTTGGGACGATAGCCTGGTAGTGCTGGGCAATACCTTTCAACGCGACAGCCTGTTAAAGCGTGGCACTATTGTTACTTCCATCAATGGAAAAACAAATAGGCAACTATTAGATGGTATGTTTGATATCATCAGTACAGACGGTTATAGCAACAATTACAAGAACCAGGTGCTGAGCAATAATTTTCCTGCATGGTACAGGACCGTATATGGACTGGATAGCCAATACACCATCAAGTATATTGATAGCCTAGGCAAAGAAGCTACTACTGTTATCAAAAACTTTACGCCAGCCAAACCTGTTAAGGACACCAGTGGCATAAAAGACACATTAAAAAAAGTATTCGCTACGCAGGTACAGTTCCGCCCCACAAGGAAACAGCGGCGGCAAGAAAAACTATTTGCCAAAAGAAGCATGCAAATTGATACCAGCATCAATACTGCCTATATACGCATCACCAGCTTCAACGGCGGTAGGCTAAGAAGGTTTTTCAGGCGTTCGTTTAAGGAAATAAAAGAAAAAAAGGTAGACAACATTGTAATTGACCTGCGTGAAAACGGTGGTGGCAATGTTGCTTTGAGTACCAAACTTGCAAAGTACCTGGCTAGTAAGCCATTTAAAAATGGCGACACGGTTGCTGCCATCAACCGCACGTTTCCTTACAAGAAACATATACATGACTGGTGGATGTATTGGGTACCCATGAACTTTTTTGCACATAAGCAGGCCGATGGCAGGATACATTACCGTTATTACGAAAAACATTTCTTCAAGCCCAAAACCAACAACCATTTTGATGGCAATGTTTACCTGGTTCAAGGTGGGGTTACATTTTCGGCATCAACCATGTTCATATCCACCCTCAAAGGCCAAAGCAACGTAACGGTTGTTGGCGAGGAAACTGGTGGTGGTTATTATGGCAATACGGCCATGCATTTGCCCACTATAGAATTGCCTGTAAGCCATTTAAAAGTGGTGCTGCCCATGTACCGTTTGGTTATGGACAGTACCCGTACAAAAAACGGCAGGGGCATTATACCGGATATCTACATACCGCCATCGTCTGTTGCAATAAAAAAAGGGGTTGATATAAAACTGCAGCGTATCAGGCAATTGATACTTGACAGGAAGAAAGCCACTACATCCAAGTAGCCTGTTTCTTTTATATTTTAGTTAATACTTTATTAAGCCAACCTTAAAAAGCATAGTCTATACAGCGTAACAGTTATTTTTGTCATCCATCTTGCAGCCCATTTAACGCCTTTACATGAATAGAATAATTATTGCCGTATTTATTGTAGGGTTGCTTGTAGCAAATAGAACGCTTGCCCAGGATTCGTTGCCACCCATACATAAACAAAAGAAACTTACTTTAAAACCTGCTGGCGATTTTGACCAACGGTTTTCTTTTTTGGAACACCAGCCGGTAAACATCTGGGGCTATCGGGTTGGGTTAATGGTAAACGACAAATACAAAGTGGGCATTGGTGGCTATTTTTTAGAGCAGAACCTAGAGGGCGAAAGAAAGCTTCGCCGGAATACCTTGCATTACGAACAAAACAGGAGGCTGTATTTTGGGACCATTTATTACGAACCGTTTTTGCTACGCAAAAGACTGTATGAGCTGAGCATGGTATTTGAAGCAGGGTATGGCAAGGTATCGCTCGACTCCATAAAAAGGATTGGCAACAACGAAACAACAACCAACGAAAAGCAGGATTTTGTTCCTGCTGGCATGGGGCTATCCGTAAACTTCAAGATACCGGAAATAAAGCACCTGCACTTTCTTACCTATATTGGCCTGAACTGTATGATTGGCTTACGTAAAACCGTTTTTGAAACTGATTTGAAGTACAATTATGATGGTTGGTATTGGAGCATCGGCTCTGCCATTTTTATAGATAAAATCTTTACTGATTTAAAGAACAGTAAAAAAAGAAAGGCCGAGGCAAAAGCAGCGGCACTTAAGCAGCCCACTCCACAAACGCTGCTTTAAACCCTTTTTCAATTTTGCCCAGTTCATTGTCAAGGCCCAATACCTGTGCGGGGTACAGGCTGCACATGCGTAATGCTTCTTCCAATTGAATGCCGCAATGCTGTACAAGGTTCCTTACAGCTTTTTCCATTTTTAGGGCCGAGCCGCTTAAAATATCATTGCTTTCATATTTATCGCCCGCCAATTGATGGGGATAGAATCCCGTATCTGTTTCGGTAACGGCATCGGTAATTACAAACAGCCGCTCTTTCATTACCTGCTTGGCAATTTTAACAGCAGCAAAATCAACATGGTGCCCATCGGGAATAATGCTGGCCATAATACCTGTATGATTGAAAGCTGCACCAACCAAGCCGGGTTGCCTATGCTGCAAAGGGCTCATTGCATTGTATAAATGTGTTATGGCAGTAATATGCCCTTCATCAAAACTTTGCAGGGCTTCGTTATAAGTTGCATTGCTATGGCCTGCAGAAACAACCACACCATAGCTTTTAATAAGTGCCACTACTTCTTTGCTGCATACTTCAGGGGCAAGCGTTATCATTTTAATTACACCATTGCCATAATCCAACAAATGCCTTACTTCATCTACAGTGGGTGCATGTATAATTGTTGCCTTATGTGCACCACGTTTTTCTGCATTGATCCAGGGGCCTTCAATATGCAAGCCGATACAGCCCTTGCCGCCCTGTTGCCAGTATTGCCGAATGGCATCGATACATGCATGTATCACCTGGTTTGTATTGGTAGCAACGGTTGGCAAAAAAAAATATGCCCCGCCTTCGGTACAATACCTGTGCAGCCTCTGCAAGGCATCCACTTCAGGAAAAACAGAAAACAATTTTCCATGTGCACCGTAAATCTGCACATCAATAAAAGCAGGCACCAGGCAGTCTGCTTCTTTTGTGGAAGGGACCAATAATTTATGGGTGGGCACTATTTCCCTGATCCATCCACCTTCAACAACAATGGAATGCCCTTCAAGCCATTGCGTACCCGTAAAAATGGTGGCTGCACTATAAACACCGTCTTGCTGCGTCATACTTAATGAATAATATTAAAGCTATCTGCATCTTTTAAAAAAGGAAGTTTGGTCCTTGTTTCCAGTAGTGTATCTTTTTGCAAGGTAATGGTAAACACATCTTCGTCATGTGCTTTGTGGTAAAGCGTTTCGCCCAGTGCATTTATAACCAGGCTATCGCCACTGTGGTAAATATTGTTGCCATCATTGCCAACACGGTTCACGCCAATAACATAGCATTGGTTTTCTATTGCCCTTGCAGTTAGCAATGTTTTCCATGCATGGTTCCTGCGTTCGGGCCAGTTGGCAACATTCAACAGCACATCGTACTCGGCTTCGCCATCAACTGCTTCCTGTCTTGCCCATACCGGAAACCTCAAATCGTAACATACTTGCAGGTTTATTTTCCAGCCTTTTACCTGTGCCACCAATCTTTTATCGCCTGCGGTATAATGTTCGTCTTCGCCTGCAAAAGCAAAGCAATGGCGTTTGTTGTAGTAACCATATTGCCCGTTGGGCAACATCCATATCAGCCTGTTATAGAACCTCCCTTCATCTTCAATCATCAGGCTACCAGTAAGTATCACTTTTTTGTCCATTGCCATCCTTCTCATCCAACCAACGGATTCGCCTTCCATTGTTTCGGCAAATATTTCGGGTTTCATGCTAAAGCCCGTACTGAACATTTCGGGCAGTATAACAATCTCTGTCCTTTCTTGAATGCTATTGATTTTTGCTTCTAGCATGGCAAGGTTGGCAGTCTTGTCTTCCCAATGCAATGCCGTTTGTATCAATGTAAAAGTGAGTGTATTGTTCATGCCGTGAAGTTAAAACAACATTAGTTAAAGCGGTAGGCCAAATGTATGCCACCGTAACGTTGGTTGCTTAATTGCGTGTTGGCTTCTTTGGTGGAAAATACCAGTTCTGCCTTTGCAGAAACCCGGTCTTTTGAAAAAAGTATGCCCGATACTTGCCTGTACACAAAAGTTCTGGGCCTTGCAACAACAGCCCCTTTGGTTGCATACAACAAAGTGCCCTGTATAGTGGCATTATAGGCCTGTATGGTCAACTGCGGGTTAAAGTAAAACATCAGTTCATATTTATGGCTGCTCTTTTGTTTATTGCTACTGATGTTTGTATTGAACAATGCCGTCCGGTCATTTTTTTCAAAAGCCCCGATACAGATATAAGCACCTGCTTTTGCGTTGGTAAAGAAGTTACCCATATTGGCTTCTATTTCGGGCACAACCTTAACTATATGCAACATCGTAAGCAGGGTTGTTTTATAACTGGCAGCAGCATTAACGCCAACTGCATTGGGCACCTGCGTTTCCCAATAAGGGTATGGCTTTACATGTATCAGCTTGTGATAGCTTTGCTGCAACTGTTGGGCAAGCGACCATTTGCCCGTAACACCCAAAGATGTACTGTAGCTTAATAGGGCATCGGTAGTGATGCATTTATCTTTTGTGTATTTGGCATACAGGTAACCACAAAAGGGGCGGTCAATATTTCCGTCGCCATCCATAGCAGCCCTTTTATTGTTGCTGGTGTACATCAACTGTCCCAACTCAAAACGGTCCACCTGTTTCTGTCCCTCGGTCACAGAAGCCACATCGTATGTAAAAAACAATCCATTGGTATAATAGCCATCCTTCTGTTGAAACAGGTACACATCGTTTTCATTCACAAAAGAAAACATCTTTTTGTATTGCTGCTGGGCAGTGCCCTTGCTGAGTGTTATAACCGTTAATATCAATAACCAGTAACGCATGTGGCATTCAAAATATATACGCTTATTTTTTATTCAACAGGTTCCTTGCTGTTGCTACTGCATGGGTTATGAGGTCGGCTTCATACCCCTTCTGCATTAAATAGTTTTGTGTTTTAACCTGCCTATTTATATGCTGCTCGTCTTTTAATGCATTCCATTTTTCGGTAGCCAACTGCTGCAAAGTTGCAGCATAGGTTTCTTCGTCAATTTCTTTCATAGCCTTTTTAATAATATACTCGCTTACCTGTTTCTGCTTTAGTTCATATTTTATTTTTACCCGGCCCCATTGTTTTGTGCGGAACTTGCCGCCAACAAACTGTACGGCAAACCTTTCTTCGTTCAGGTAACCTTCTTCAATCAACTGGCTCAATAGTAAATCTACTTCGTGTTTTTTCAAACCAAAATTGTATAATTTTTCTTTTACTTCGCTGTGACACCGCTCTTGGTAGGCACAGTAATGCCTTGCTTTTTGCAGTGCCTGTTGAGGGGTAAATCTTTTGGAAAACAAGTGACTGGTTTAAGATTTTAAAGGATTGTATTGAAAATAAACTGTTTTGATTTCAGTATGCAATTTTAATTTTTTTGAGCCGTTTTTAAAGCCAATCATCAAAAACTCATCTACATTTGCTCAATTAAAACCAACCATTATTCCTGTGTCCAACCGTTTGCAACATATTATTTGCCTTATTGATGATGATAAGATCTATCAGTTCACTGCTAAAAAAATCTTAGAATCCACAGGTCTTAGTCAAGATATACTGCCATTTTACAATGGCGAAGAGGCAATGGATTTTATTGCTGCCAATATCAGGTCGGCCAACCTGTTGCCCGATATTATTTTCCTGGACATCAATATGCCGGTAATGGACGGCTGGCAGTTTCTGGAATCCTTCAAAAAAATATATACGCAACTGCCTAAGCCCATTACGATTTATATGGTCAGTTCATCGGTTGATGATTACGACATCCGCAAATCGAAGGAATATGCCGAGGTGATTGACTATGTAATAAAACCCATTAATCGCGAACGCTTTGAGCAGTTGATTAACCGTGTGCCGGCCCTGTAACGGCTTCCAATCCACAACTCATCAACAATTGCCTGTTAATAACCTTTTGCCCAAGAATTGCTTGTGGAATATTAACCTTTTTACAGTACGTTTGTTGCCATCATAAAAAAATTGAGAAATGAAGTTCATTGTTTCATCATCATCCCTTTTAAAACACCTGCAACAAATTAGTGGTGTTATCAATGCCAATACGGTGCTGCCAATTCTGGAAGATTTTCTGTTTGACATACAAGACAAGAAACTGAGCGTTACCGCTACCGACCTGGAAACGGTAATGCGTGTGCAAATGGACATTGAAAGCAAGGCCAATGGCAAGGTTTGTATTCCTGCAAAAATTTTAATGGATTCATTGAAGAATATTGCCGACCAACCATTGACGTTTAATATTGACAAGAATTTTGGTGTAGAGCTTACCAGCGATAACGGTAAGTATAAGGTAATGGGCGAGAACCCCGACAATTTTCCGAAGGAACCCACTGCCGATGACACAACCAGTTTTACCATGACCAGTGGTGCATTGGTTACTGCCATCAACAAAACATTGTTTGCCGTAAGCAACGATGATTTGAGGCCAGCAATGACAGGTGTGTTTTTTGAACTGAGCAAAGATGGCGTTCAATTTGTGGCTACCGATGCACACCGCCTGGTACGTTATAAGCGAACAGATGCGAAGGCAACCAAGGTTGATTCTTTCATCGTTCCGAAAAAGCCATTGAACCTTGTGAAGAATGCATTGCCAGACAATGAGGATGAAATAAGCATTAGCTATAACAGCAATCATTTGTTTGTAAGCCATGGCGACGTGCAGATGATTTGTAGGCTGATTGATGCCCGCTTTCCGGATTACAAAGTGGTAATACCTGCAGACAACCCATACAGCCTGATTGTAAACAAGAGCGATTTCCAGAATGCCTTACGCCGTGTAAGTGTATTTAGTAACAAGAGCACCAACCAGGTGGCATTGAGCATTAGCGGTAGCGAACTACAGATGGCCGCACAAGATGTGGACTTTAGTTTTGAAGGTAACGAACGTATGAACTGTCAGTACAATGGCGAGGACCTTCAGATTGCTTTCAATGCAAAGTTCTTGATTGAAATGCTGAATGCAGCCGATACAGATGATGTAAAAGTTGAACTGTCAACCCCAACGAAAGCCGGTTTGATAAAACCAACCGAACAAGCAGAAGGCGAGGATGTGTTAATGCTGGTAATGCCGTTGATGCTGAACAGCTAAGCAGATGCCATTTTACGAATAGAATTAAAAGATCCCTTTGCAGATGCAGAGGGATTTTTATTTGTACATTCATGTACTAAAGATTGCAGCCATGTTTAACAGCATCATTCAGCATTTTGCCCACCTGGAGCAAAGACCATTGGAACGTATGGCCTTTTTGGTAGGTGGCCTTTTAATTTTCTGGATCATTGAAGGGGCCATTCCACTTGTGCAACTAAGCTATAAAAAGAATAAGCTCAAACATGCCAGTGTCAATTTCGGGTTCACGGTCATCCATTTAATCATCCATACTTTTTTGGCAATTGTCATCATTAAATTAAGCGATTGGTGCAAGGCCCATCAGTTTGGTTTGGTGTACTGGACACATGCCAATGTATTACTCACCATTGTCATTACTTTTTTGGTGATGGATTTTTTTGGCGGCTGGCTGGTACATTTTACGGAACATAAATTAAAATTCCTGTGGCGGTTTCATGTGGTACATCATGCAGACAATAACGTGGATGTGACAACAGGCCTACGGCATCACCCCATAGAAAGTGTGCTGCGTGGGCTGTTCTTTTTTATGGGCATTGTTGCCAGCGGCGCACCTATGTATGCTGTTATGATTTTTCAAACGATACTAGTTATTGCCGTTGCATTTACACATGCCAATATCAATTTGCCCAAGTGGCTTGACAATGTGTTGAGCTATGTATTGGTTAGCCCGAACATGCACAAAGTGCATCATCATTGGAAGCAGCCTTATACCGACAGTAATTATGGAGCTGTGTTGAGCATCTGGGACAGGCTATTGGGCACATTCATGCAACTTGACCATAAAGAAATCAGGTATGGTTTGGACAGGTATTATGACAATGAAAAGGATGAGGATTTTATGTTGCTGATGAAAAAACCTTTTGGCAAAATGGAGTAAGTTGTTAATACAAAAAAGAAATTCCAAATACCATTGATACAACTTGTTTAATGGCATTTGGAATTTTTTGTTCCTGGAATTTAAAAGCTATTTATGGGTAACCACTAATGGCACTTTGCTATGAAAGGCCAGGGCCTTTGTATGGTTTACACCAAATACATTATGCAAAAAACCATGCTTTTTGGGCACTGTAATTACCATGTCGATTTCGTTGGCAGTTACAAATGCAGCTACTGCTTCAGGCAAATCGGTTTCGTCCATAAAATGGTACTTGGGTGTAGCTACCAATAAGGCATTCAATTTTTCTATTTCACTTTCATCCGCTTCGTTCGATGTATGGATGTGCAGCACAAACAACTTTGCATGCGTGCTTTCCAGCAATTGGTTGATTTTTGTAAAAGGCACTGTTGTTTCCACCTCTTTTAAATCGCTCAGCAACGCTATTCTTTTTATGTCTTTATAAGCTGCACAGGCAGGTACTATAATTGCCGGTATATCGGTTTGCTTTGCCACTGCAATAGAATGGCTACTTACAAATATTTCTTTCAGCTTGCTGCCGCCTGCAATACCCATTACAATTAAATCGGCGTTGGTGGCATGTGCTATTTCATTTACGGCCGTGGTCAGTTCTTCGTGACTATGGTATGCTTCAATCAAGATTTCATCACCGGCTTTGGAACGCAACTGCCCAACAAAAGCATTTAGCCTGGCCTTGCTTTCCAGCCTAAACGGTTGTACCACTACCTGTGCATATATCATTGGCTCCGCCTCGGTTGCCGTATTGTAAGTATGGTAAACCACTATTTTTTTTGCCCCTACATGTTTTGCGAGTTCCAATGCATAAGTGCCGGTATTCATGGCTGTTTCGGCAAAATCGGTAGGGAATAGGATCGTGTTAATCATAACGCTGTATTTTAAGATGATGATAGAATGGTATAAAATCGGTTCTAATTAAATACTGTTTATGTACAACCGTTTAATAAGACATGCCCTTATACCAAATGTTTAAAGCCCTGTACCCTTTTAGCTTTTTATTATCATTGGGATGCCTATCCTTTCTCCTGTTGCGTTAAATAGCCAACACCATCCAAACAATAAAGTTTGCAAGCAGGTAAGGTTAAAAGGCATAGAATCATCATCTTTGACAAAATTATTTCCTCCATGAAAAAATCTGCCTTTATTCCTGCACGGTATGCCGCCACACGTTTTCCTGCCAAGCTGATGCAGATGCTGGGCAACAAAACAGTAATACGCCATACTTACGACAATACCATAGCCACTGGCCTTTTTGATGAAGTTTGGGTAGTTACCGATAGCGACATCATTTATGAAGAAATTGTTAGCAATGGCGGCAAGGCAGTAATGAGCAAAAGAAGCCATGAAAGCGGCAGCGACAGGATTGCCGAAGCCATTGCCAATATGGACGTGGACATTGTTGTGAATGTGCAGGGCGATGAGCCTTTTGTGAAACGCGAACCATTGGAAAAACTGTTACAGGTTTTTGAAGAGCCAAGCGTACAGGTAGCTTCTTTAATGCAGGTGCTGAAAGAAGAAAAATTCATTAACGACCCCAATTATGTAAAGGTTGCAGTGGACAAGAACTGGAACAGTTTGATGTTCAGCCGCAGCCCAATACCTTACCGCAGGGACCAGAACATTACGCCTACTTATTATGAACATATTGGTGTATATGCTTTTCGTAAACAGGCTTTGCTAAATTTCACCAATTGGGAAATGACGCCTTTGGAAGCCGCAGAAAAAATTGAGTGCCTGCGTTATCTGGAGAATGGCGTATTGCTTAAAATGGTGGTTACGGATTATATGGGTGTGGAAATTGACACCCCTGAAGATCTTGAGCGGGCAAATGCGTTGCTATAGTATTTTCCATTTACACAACCAAACCAACCAACCGCTAAATATAATAGCCAATTACTATTTGTGCCTGTAAGACGGTTTTTGCATGCCATAACTTGAGCAGTAAAAACTGCTTATGAAACGCTTATTACTTGCACTGCTATTCATTCATATTGGCATAAAGCTGTTTGCACAGGATGAATGCACAACTGCTACTGCCCTACCCGTGCAAACCAATAGCTGCAGCGCTACCACAGCAGCCACCACAGTTGGTGCCACACAAAGCAGCATAACAGCTTTTGCTTCGGCCTATACCGATGATGATATCTGGTTCAAGTTCACAACACCAACAGGCGTTACTAAAGTCACAGTTACCATTAGTAATGTAAGCTTTCCCGTAGGGCCGGGTGCTTCGTTTTACCTCGAAGCAAGGGATGGCAATTCGGGTATCTGTGGCAATTATTATTTCAACAGTACAATCATCAATTCCACAGGTGGCAACTGGGCATTAACCGGGCTGTCGGCTTCAACCCAGTATTCCATAAGAGTGTACACTGGCGACAATGCATCAAGGGCCAATTTCAATATATGTGCATTTGTTCCGGCACCGCCAACCCCACCTACCAATGATGATTGTACCACAGCAGCAACCATAGTACCTGTTACAGGTACATCCTGCACAGGCTCTACAACCTATAATACATTGGGAGCAACGCCTAGCAGTCAGGCATCTGGCGATGCCAGCGGAAAGGATGATGATATATGGTTTACATTCACTACGGGCAGCGTACCCAAATCGTACCAGTTTGCAACAGGTAGCGTTACCTACGACGTAGATTTTGGCAATACCAATATTGAACTATGGCCAAGTTGTGATGTAACAACCATACCTGCAGTAACTTATATTAATTGGTGGCCCATGGCAACGTTCGCAAATTTTGGTGTGCTGGCTACTAACACAACGTATAAGGTAAGGGTATACACCTATGGCACAAGCAGTCGCATCAGCAGCTTTGCCCCTTGCATATCCACACAGTCCGTACCTATTAATGACGAGTGCAGCGGGGCATCTATTATATTGGTAAATACAGACAATACATTTAACATGTCCGTTCCTGCCACCACCGTAAATGCAACACAAAGCACCAGTTCCATGATACCTTGTACCATACCCGCAGACGATGATGTATGGTTTAAATTTGTTGCCCCATCAACCGGTGCTGCCGAAATGTACATCAGCAATTTTACCCAAACTATGTTTACGGTGTTGTACAGCGGTACTTGCGGCTCATTAACAAATCTGAAATGTATTTATGGAGGCAACAATACAGAACTGCTTACAGGGTTGACACCAGGGGCTGTGTATTATTTGAGGGTAATGACGCAGAATACCAGCGTAACATCAGCATTCAATATTGCGTTGCGTTCGTATACGGTACCACCTACCTATCCAACACAAACCAATACGGCATGTTCGGCTTCATCGCCATTTATTACAACTACTTACCAAGGCTCAACCACGCAAGGTTTAGCTAATGACAATACCGTACTTGCCTGCTATGGCAGTGCGGCACCCAATAAAGTTACTTGGTACAGATTTGTTGCAACTGCTACTACACATTATTTTGAGTTTGCAAATTTTGTAAGGCTTTCAGCCAATGCAAACGGTTTGGGCTTTAGGGTATATAGTGGTTCTTGTACATCGTTGACGTCTGTTGTATGTATAGACAATGTGCTGAACAACAACCAAACCATAACAGGGTTAACCATCGGCAATACCTATTATGTGCAAATGATGGAGAACAGTTACAATGGTGGTGCCGTACAGTTTGATGTACGCTTAAATACACCTGCACCACCTGTAAATGATGATAGTACAGGTGCCATCAATTTAAACCAAGCCCCTACCTGTAGCAGAACAAATGGCACCATGCGGTTTTCAACAACCAGCCCCAATGCACCTGCTGGCTCTTTTACCCAAGATGTATGGTACAAGTTTACCGCATTAACACCCATTGTAACAGTTGATATACCAAGTGGCCTGGCTTCTGCACCAAGGGTTTCGTTATACCAAACTGGTACATTGATTAACGTGGGCACCAATGCGTACACGTCTACATTTAGCGGTTTAACCGTAGGTGCTGTTTACCATATACGTGTATTGAACACAGCAACTGCAAACCTGGCTGCTACGCAGGATTTCAGCATCTGCGTTTCCGGAACACCTTCTACGCTCGCAGCAGATGCATTGCCTGTGGGCAGCAATTGCGTTACGGCAGACGGTTCAATTGTTACTTCCAATTCGGGCAACTGGTTGCATATTACGCACCAGGGAAAAATGCTTGCATCTATCCTGGACAATACACCGGGCGTAAGCGGTGCCCCATCCATGGGAGCAATGACGGCCAAATATTTCATCAATAGCGGTGCCGTTAGAAGCGATGCAAGTGGCATAGAATACCTTGACAGGAACTTTGAAATAACACCCGCAACACAACCATTGAATCCTGTAAAAGTGAGGCTGTATTTTACCAAAGCAGAGTTTGATGCAATGGTTGCCGCAAACGATGGCGATGGCAACGATGTGCTGTGGTTAAGCGATTTAAAGATTGCCAAGTTCAGTTCGGTTGCATGTGCATCCACCATTAACCTTACAGGCGAGGTACTGTATAACATTACTAGCTATGGTTCCATAAGTGCAAATACTTATTATATCGAAGTGCAGGTCCCTTCTTTCTCCGGCTTCTTCTTAAAAACAGTGGCAGGTGGTTTATTGCCTGTTAGCTGTAACAACTTCAACTATAAACAAGCAGATGGAAAGATACAGTTGCTATGGTCAACAAAAACAGAAACCAATAACCATCATTTTGAAATAGAACGTAGCAATGATGGCAGCAGCTTCCAATCAATTGCAAGCATTGCTGCAAGCAACGGCACCAATGGCAGCAGCTACCAGTTTACAGATGCATTGGTAAAAAACAATACCGTGTATTACTACCGCTTAAAACAGTTTGATAAAGACGGCAAATGGCAACTGGTATGCAACACACTTAAAACAGTTGCGGTTGGCAAGGCACAGTTGTTTGGCAATGCTTACCCCAACCCCGTAACAAACAATATAACCATTGATATACTGAAACCCTTTGCAGGCAATGCAGATGTACAGATTGTAAATGTATTGGGGCAAACCATGCAACTGCAGCATTTCAATTTGCAAACAGGCGATGCACTGATCAGTATCAAAACAACGAACCTGAAACCGGGCATATATTCTGTAAGGATCGTTACTAGCGAAGGTGTACAAGTGCAGCAAATAACAAAAATGTAGTTTCGTTTTCAAGGGGGAAAATGAGGCCCAAAGGCAGTCGTTTATTCGGCTGCCTTTTTATTGCGGTGCGTATCCCGCCTGTGCGGGCCGGGCTATCCGTTACTGCTCCGCATTGCCAGGGCAATTGCGGGGCATCCACTGCTATCCCTTACGCAAAAAGCTTCGTAGGCAGTTCATGATACAGAATACCAACAGCTATTTTTTAAAACCGATCCTCTCCCGGTTGTCCCATTTTGTCTGTGCCGCTTTTTCATCCAGTAAGTTTTCCATGGCATCATAAATTTCATTCAACTGCACATCGTGCCCATTAAGCTTTTCTTTTATTTCCTGTAACTGTTGCTTAAAATCTATCTGCTGTAAAGTAAGCTTCCTTATTTCCACAAAGGCCCGCATAATGGCAATGTTCATATTGATGGCTTTATCGGAATTAATAACGCCACTTAGCATAGCAATACCCTGTTCCGTAAAGGCGTAGGGCAAATGCCTGTTGCCGCCCCAACTTGAAATCACAATTTGTGATTTCAAGTTGGGGCCTTCTGATATATTGTCAACCTGGGGTTGGAGGGTTTCCCATTCCAAAGCAGATAACTGGAACATAAAGTCTTCAGGGAAACGTTTTATATTCCTTTTTACAGCCTGATTCAATGCCCTTTTTTCCACTTCATAAAGGGCAGCCAGATCTTTATCCAGCATTACCCTTTCTCCTCTCAATTCATAAATCCTATTTTGGATACTTCTGATGATTTGCATAACGTAAGATTTTTTTCAAACACATTATACAAAATCATCACGAGACTAGGAACGCACCAGTTACTGCATAGAGCTAATTTTCAATAAAAAAGCTTTTTTGATTTAGGACTTAGTGGCGTTATTTCATAAAAAAACAATGGCCTGTTTAAAACAGGCCATGTATAAAAATATAGGTAATCAATTAACAGTTACTGCCGCTTTGCCCAGTCGTCCATTTTCTGCTCTATCACTTCCAAAGGCATACAGCCATCTTTCAAAAATTCGTCATGGAATTTAGAGAGCACAAATTTGTTGCCTAATTGCTTGCTGTATTTTTCCCGCAGTTCCCTAATCTTTAATGCACCTGTCTTGTAACTCAATGCCTGTGCCGGGTACACCATATAACGTTCTATTTCGGCAACGGCACCATCTTCGCTAATGGCTTCATTGTCCATCATATACTTGATGGCTTCTTCACGTGTCATTTTGCCGGTATGCATGGCCACATCCACTACCAACCGAATGGCACGGTGTATCTCATCGCCCAAAGCACCCATGTATTGATAAGGATCAGTATATAGTCCAAGCTCCTTACCTAAGCTTTCGCAATACAAAGCATAGCCTTCGCCATAGGCACCATACCAAATAAAACGGCGGAACTTAGGCAGCTTCTCATTCTCTGACTGTAAAGAACATTGGTAGTGATGGCCAGGAATAGCTTCATGCAAAAAAAGGCTTTCCATGCCACTGGTAATATTGAACTTGGTAGCATCAATAATCGGTACATAAAAAATACCTGGTCTTGTACCATCTGGCAAACCCGGATAGTATTCCGCACTTGCACTTGCTGCACGGAAGGCTTCTGTTTGCCTTATCTCAAATTTTGTTTTGGGCGTTAGCGTAAACATTTTTTTCAGGTTCGGATCAATGCGTGCCTGTATGTTACGGAAAGCATTCAACACTTCATCCGGTGTTTTGTATGGCATGAACTGCTTATCGGTTTTCATGAATTCAAAGAAAGCTTTCAGGTCGCCATTGAATTTTACTTCATTCTTTGTTTTCTCCATTTCATCACGAATGCGTTTCACTTCTGCAAGGCCAGTATTGTAAATTTCTTCGGGTTTACGGTTAGTGGTTGTCCAATACTTAACCAGGTAGGTATAATATTTATCGCCATTGGGCAATGCATTAATGCCAGTGGTAGTGCGGGCCTTAGGTAGATATTCGTTCTTTAAAAACAGCCCCAGTTTTTTATAAGAAGGAACAATGTGTTCGTTAATGAGTTTTACATAGGCATCCGTAAGCCTTTGCTTATCGGCTTCGCCAAATGTGGGTGGCATCAGTTTAATGGGTTCATAAAAAAGGCTTTTGGTTGCTGTATCCGTAACCATGGCTTCCATTTGCGGAATCATTTTTACCACCAATGCTTTGGGCAAAACATAGTTGGCCGCCATGCCTTTTTTAAAGTACACAATTGCACTGTCGCTCCATGCGGTAAATGCTGTTGCACGTTGCAGCCAGTTGTCATAATCCACTACTGTTTTAAAAGGTTGGTTGCCTGTACCGCCGCCCATTTGCCCAAGCATCAGGGTTACGCCATTAAACTGGTCAAAAGGCATGAAACCATTGTCTGACAAAGCCGAGCTGCCCATATGGTTAAAAGTCAGGCCTTCAAGTCCTATGTTCATCTCGTATTTAAAAATGTCGAAGCTTATTTTATCGTTCGCATTCAGGTTCTCCCTTTCAAACGAGTTGATGTAGGCCAGGTTCTTTGTATAGAATGCTTTTATCTTACTGCGGTAACTATCCGTAAAATCTGCTGGCAACAGGTTATTGAAACGGTTGTCGCCATTCACGGTTGCTTCCAACGGAAACAGTTGCATACGTTCATCGTAATATTTTTCAAACAGGGCGGCAAGCTCTTTGTTGTCTGCACCCGTTGCATTGGTATTGCTGAGTTTGCAACTGGTAACGATGGCTATAATGGCAAGAAGAGGGAATATCTTTTTCATTTGCTTTGGTTGAGCAATGAAGATAGATAATTGCGGAGAGACTATTTAAATACGGAAGGACAAACGGTTGAATAGATGCCATTAAAACAAATAGCATTTCAATAAGCGTGGAAAAAAGAAAAGGAGGCTTATACAAAGGATGATATTTGCTTAACCCCTATCACAGGTTAATATTCATAAAATCCTTTTCCTGTTTTTCTGCCTAGGTTGCCAGCTTCTACTTTTTGCTGCTGTACAATAGATGGTGTGAGCCTTTCAGGTTTGCCCAATGCTTCCCAAACAATATTGCTTACACCAAAGTTGATGTCCATACCAATCAGGTCCATTAATTTGAATGGGCCCATTTTAAAACCAGTAGCTTCCATTATTTCATCCACATTTTCAACTGTGGCAAGGTTCAGTTCTATTAAACGCATGGCTTCTAAATAGTAATGCCTGGCCACACGGTTCACAATAAAACCCGGGGCATCTTTACAAACAACAGGTGTTTTTTGCATCTGCCTGGCCACTGCACTTATTGTTTCAATAACTGTTTCGCCTGTTTGGTGTGCCTTAACTACCTCTACCAGTTTCATTAACTGGGCTGGGTTAAAAAAATGCATGCCCGCTACATTACTGGCATTGCCGGTACCAGCTGCTATGTCAGTTAGCGATATGGACGATGTATTGCTTGCGTAGATGGTTCCGGCTCCGTTCACTTCGGCAAGTTGGTTGAACAAGCTGATTTTGGCATCTTTCTTTTCTATGATTGCTTCAATAACCAAATCGGCCCTGCACTGTCTTATATCGGCCGTAAACACAAGCCTATCAAGGGTTGTATCTTTTTGCTCGGGTGTAAGCCGTTGCTTGTCTACCATTATTTGCAGGCTTTTTTCTATCGCCTGTCTGCTTTTCTCAAGCATGGCTTCATTAACATCAAATTGAATTGTATGGTAACCTGCCTGTGCCGCTACCTGTGCAATGCCGCTGCCCATGGTACCAGCCCCACAAACGCAAATAGTATTGATTGTATGCATGGCTGCAAGATACATTTTTCGGTTTTCAAATAGATGCAAGATGCTTCCTTTAGCATGGCAAAGCCAGTAGTGGAAAAGTGTACAGCCGTTAATTGCCAACAAAAAGTTACATCTTTTCCACGCATTGATAACGATGGCTTTATACCGCTTAACTGTTTATATTTTTACAGTATGGCCAAGAAAAAATCATTGCAGCAATTGGATATGTTTAGCTTGTTTGCCGAACCTGTTGCAGAAAAGGGAGCAATTGCTAATGATAATACCGATACCGCACTTGCCATAGCTGCATCATCCGAAGAAACCGCAAGCATTGCTGCCCCTGAAAAAGAGGAAGCAGTTACCGCATTGCCTCAATCGGCAGATACGGCTGTTATTTTTAACGATGGCAAGATCAATGTAAAAATCAAACCAAAGCCAGTAACAGCAACTATTGCAGTTGCAGAGCCGATTGTTTTTATTGAACCCGTAACAAATAAAGCTGTTGCCGAAAAGAAGCCAAAGGAAAAAACAGAGAAAGCAGACCCTTTAAAGAAACGTGGCCGTAAGAGCTTTAAGGAAATGGACAATGAAGTTGGTTTGATTGATGTGCCAACGGATGAGGTCTTGCAGAAAAAACTATACTATCCCATCAGCGAAGTGGCAGGATGGTTTAAGGTGAATGCCTCACTGATAAGGGCATGGGAAAATGAGTTCGATATTTTGCAGCCAAGGAAGAACCGGAAAGGCGACAGGTTGTTTAGGGTAGAAGACATCAAGAACCTGCAAATGATTTATTACCTGCTCCGCAACCGGAAGTTTTCCATTGATGGTGCCAAGCAATACTTGAAAAGCAATAAAAAAGGGGCCGATACCAATTACCAACTGATACAGTCACTCACAAAATTCCGCTCCTTTCTTTTGGAATTGAAGGCTAACTTAGGTGCCTGATTGCCTGCCGCAATAAGTATAAAACAGAATTTTATGAAACAGTTATTATTGGCTGCAATGGTATTTGCGGCACTATGGGGCTGTAGCCCTTCTACCAAGGCGGTGATGCAAAAAGTAAGTTATGAAACCAGCAGGGATGAGGGTCATGAAGGGAATGCCAAGATATTGAAAGGCGTTATCAACCGATCCATTCTTGAACAGGATACCGCATTTAAATGGTTTGCCGACAACATGAAGTATGGCAATGTTGATGCCGCTGCCGTTGCTGCTTTTGCAAAACAGAAAGACAAGTTTAGTATTGTTGTATTTGGTGGCACCTGGTGCCATGACACACAGAACCTATTGCCCACATTTTATAAACTGGCCGACAAAAGCGGCTATCCGGATAATAAGATAACGCTGATTGGCGTGGACAGGAAGAAGCAAACAATCAGGAACCTGCAGACCATGTTCAATATTACCAATGTGCCCACGTTTATCGTTCTTGACAATAATGGCAAAGAAGTGGGCCGGGTGGTGGAGTATGGCAAAACAGGGGCAATAGATAAAGAGCTTGGCGAAATTGTAAACAGCATTCAATAAACAATTGTGTATTCAAAATACAATACGCACATTTGCACACCATGAGCGAATTTGACCAATATGCAAAGGATTACAGGCAGTTGCACAATGAGAACTTAAAGTTTACAGGCTTTGACAGTTTGCATTTTGTTGACGTAAAAATGAAATGGCTTGCCACGCAGGAAACCAATAAGCCGATGCGTTGGCTTGACCTTGGCTGTGGCGATGGCTATACGGCCGAATATATGTTCCGCTATTTTCCGCAATGGCAGATAGAAGCTATTGAAGTATCGCAGGAAAGCATTGATGTGGCCAAGCTGAAACATGCACCCAATACCAATTTCCAGTGGTTTGATGGCAAGCATGTGCCGTTTGAGGACAATAGTTTCGATGCCATTTTTATTGCATGTATCTTTCATCATGTACCGTTAAACGAGCATGACTCCTTAATGGCAGAAGCCATGCGTGTATTGAAAAAAGGCGGCCGCCTGTATCTATTTGAGCACAACCCTTATAATCCGGGTACGCAGTACCTTGTTAAAACCTGCGCATTTGATGGCAATGCACACTTGCTTACCGCATCGCACTTTGCCAAGATATTCAAGCGTGTGGGTCTTTCTCAAAACTTTACCAAGTACATTGTTTTTTTACCTAGCTGGAAATGGTTGCGTGCATTGCATCCCTTAGAGAAGTTTTTTTCGTGGCTGCCATTGGGTGGGCAGTACTTTATAAAGGCTACCAAAAAATAGCAGCAGCAAAACCAGTAGCAATGCAAAATTGCTGATATCGATCAGCAATGGGTAATAGCCCTTATCGTAGTAAAGATGTATTTCGTTGGTGCCTTCTTTTACGGGTAGCTTCATAAAACAATTGCGGTATGTGTTTATGGGCAGCCCGCTTTTTTCTTTCCAGCGATGATAGTTGTTTTGCTGTAGGATGATGTTGCCTGCATTGCCCGATTCAAGTTTTATATCGATACTGTTATAACCAAGGTGAATGGTATCAATCTTTAGATTCTTTATATCATTGGAGAAAACAAAACGATTGTTACGCAATAGCCTCTCATTTGCTGTGTCCAGTATAAACATTTGTTCATAGGTAGAGAATACTGTATTGGATTCAAGGAAGGTGGCCCCGTTCAATATCTTGGATGCATTGTGATTTTTCCATGGATCGAACATGTAGTACTTCCTGTTTACCATTAAAGGCGTATCTAAATATTTATCGGGCTGTTGCTGATAAAACTGTTTGGCGTAATTGTTAAATACGGCGGGCTTTACATTGCCAACGCCGGTTATGGCCATGCCAATGCTATAGTTAACCAATAGGTCAATGGCAATGAAAGCAAGCATCCATTTTTTATGGCTGATTATTCTCCTGATGAAAACAAATGCGGTTACCAGCAACACAAACTGTACAAGTGTATCCAATTGAAATATCCTTTGATGTGTTGATGTTTCAAACAATGCATTATGGTTCATCATCCCAAAAACAATTGTAACACCAGCCAGCAATACAGCAATGGTTATGCGTAAGTGTTTTATTTTTTTATCCGTTACAGAAAAAAAGCCTGGCTGTTTTGCTTGCAACAATATTGCTGCAATAAAAAGAATAATCAAGAAAATCCTTGCGGCAGCACTCCATTTAAACGCTCCCATCAATGGCAGGAACTTAAAAACCATATTGCCCAACGGCGTAAGAAACCCAAACAGGAAGATGAATGTAAACAAGGCAATACCTGTAAATAGTTTTACAATGCCCTTATTGTATTGTTTGTAATTGCCAATAAAAAGTACCATCAACAACAAAGGCAGTGTGCCAAAATAAATGTCCCTGTTGGCCGAGTGGCATAGCGGATCGAACAATTTATTGTAGACACTCGCGGGTATAAACAAAGAAGCAAGAAACTGCGGGTAGAAGCAATCCCTAAAAGCAACATCGGTTGCCAGATCGTGGCCACGGCTATAATAGGGCAGGAACTCAATGTAGGAAACCATTGCCGGCAAAGCAAGCAACATGCACACCACAATTGCTATTGCCAGGTATCTTATGGAAGCCAGTATCAATGCAATCTTACCTGCCTTCTTAAACACCCACCATTGCCATATTAAAATGGCGGCTATGCAATAGGATGCATAAATAAAAAATGCTGGGTAACCGCATACAATCATCAACCAGCAAACAATACCAAACCATATTGCTTTTTTAAAAGATGGCTGTTGCAATAACGTGTAAAAACAATAAAACATCCAGGGCATAAAGCCTAGAGAAGCCGTCCAGTTAATAAAGTTCGATATGCCCGAAACAAAGCCGCAGCAACTATACACAATTGCAGCCATCAATAACATGGTACTGTCTTTTGTTATAAGCCCCATCAGCCTATATATTCCGGTTACTGCAAGCAACATATATAGCATGTATTCAAACAAGAATGCCGTATGGTTATAATGAAAAAAATACGACAGCCCATAAGCAATTGGGTTCCAAACAGCACCCTGCATGTCTGCATGCTGCGGCACACCATTCATTAAATAAGGGTTCCAATAAGGTATGCCTTCTGTATGCAATGCATCGCTTAAGTACATGCGTACCGGCATATAGTAAAAAGAGTTGTCGTCTTTTAAGCATACCAGTCCAAACGTAAAGAACCAATTGGCCACAAGCACCAATAGTGCCAGCATTAGTAGGTGCTTTAAAGAAAGGATTCGTGGTTGGTCAGGCTGCATGTCAGTTTACATTGTGCACTTTTATATCGGTATTGGAAGCAGCCAGTTCTATGGCAGATTCTTCCAGCAATTGAATGATGGCAATGTTTACCGCTTCACGAAGCGTGTTGAAATCGCTAACAGCCTGGGGCATTTCCGTAAAATAGTCCACAGCGAAAATGTGTGCATTTTTTCCTGTATCCATCAAATACACTTGATAGTTTTCTATGGCTGCTTGCTGTTGTAGTATGTTTTTTATTGCTGGTGCCAGTTGCTTTAGTTGCGTGGCAGTTGTAGATAGGCCAAGCTCTAGCCTCAACTCTACTTTGCGTTGTGTGCGTAAAGTTATATTGTCCAGTATACTGTCTACCATTTGTTTATTGGGTACGGTAATATAGGTTTTGCTTTCTGTTCTTATCCTTGTGCTACGCAATCCTATCTTTTCTATGGTGCCTGTAAATGCCTGCACCTTAACCGTATCGCCCGTTATAAATGGTTTGTCAAAAAAGATGATAAAAGAAGCAATCAGGTTTTCCATGCTTTCCCTTGTGGCCAAGGCAATGGCAGCACCTACAATGCTCAGTCCCGTAAGCAGGTTGCCAATGTTTTTATGGAACGAGAAACGCAGCACCAGCAGCACACCAATAAGCACCAGTATCACTTTGAAAAAATCCTTGAAAAAAACAATCAGTTGGTTGTCGCTCAGGTCATGGGTCTGGTTGGCTTTGTCTTCCATAATAATGGCAATGAAATCAATCACCCGTAAGCATAGCCAGATAAATGTAATGACCAATGTACCGTTGGTGATGCACTCGATAATATCCCTAACGGTAATCTTGTAAATCTTGAAATCGAAAAACTCGGGAAAGTTCAGTCGGTCGAATGCAATGAAAGATATAACCAGTAACAGGAACATGTCCAGCGGCTGCACTACCAAATCAAAGAAAGACTTCTTTTCAATGTTCTTGCTTGCTTTAGCGATCAGTTTATACAAAAGGTTCGCAATGTATTTTGAAATAAGCCGTTTGATAAATACGGCCACAACAATGGTAGCAATAACAAGCAAATAATTTCTAATCGAGTTGTTCAAAAACTCCTTTTCCAAAAAATCTTCCATAAATGCAAGGTACTATTTACAATATTCAGGTACAAAGCTAAGGACTTGGATTTTGATGCCACAAAGCAGTGCCCATAAGCTGTTACAAAGAATTGTGAATACCGTGTAGCCGCAACTTTGCGTATGGGCACAATCCAATATCTTTACGCACTTTACAAATGAATATACAAGATAAATACGAGGCCGTAATTGGCCTGGAGGTTCACGCCCAGCTACAAACGGCAAGCAAGTTGTTTTGTGGCGACAGCATTGCCTTTGGTGCATTGCCCAATACCCATGTAAGTGCCATTACATTGGGGCACCCGGGCACATTGCCCAAAACAAATGCAAAGGCGGTGGAGTATGCCATTAAAATGGGCATTGCCTGTAACTGCGAAATTGAGCAGAGCAATTATTTTGCCCGTAAGAATTATTTCTATCCCGATTTGCCCAAAGGCTATCAAACATCGCAGCATACGACTCCCATTTGCAAAGGTGGTTACATCACCATTAAAACAGGTGAGGGCGTAAAGAACATTCAACTGAACCGCATACACATGGAAGAGGATGCGGGCAAAAGCATACACGACCTTGATGATGATTTTACCTGTATTGACCTGAACAGGGCAGGTACCCCTTTGATTGAGATTGTTACGGAACCATGCCTGCACAGCAGCGAGGAAGCCTATCAATATGTTACTGAACTAAGAAGATTGGTACAGTGGATTGAGGTATGCGATGGCAATATGGAAGAAGGCAGCCTGCGTTGCGATGCCAATGTTTCCATACGTTTAAAAGGTGAGCAAACCTTGGGCACCAAGGTGGAAGTGAAGAACCTGAACTCGATACGTAATGTAAAAAAAGCCATAGATTTTGAAATTGAACGCATGATTCAACTGGTTGAAAATGGCGGCACCGTTACGCAGCAAACCAGGAGCTTTGATGCCAGCAACGATACCACATTTTCCATACGTGACAAGGAAGATGCAAACGATTACCGGTATTTTGCCTGTCCTGACTTGCCTCCCTTTCATTTAACCGATGCATTTATTGATACTGTCCGGGCCACATTGCCTGCATTGCCCAATGCATTGTCAGAACGGTTCATCAACGAATTTGGACTGGGCGTATATGATGCATCGCAGCTATGCGATGAGAAAGCCACTGCCGATTATTTTCTGGCAACAGCCATGCACCATAACAATTACAAAGCTATTGCCAACTGGATGCTAGGCCCAATAAAGCAACAATTGAATGATAGCAATACCTCATTCAGCACCATTAACCTTAAACCGGAAACACTTGCAGCATTGATAAAAATTGTGGATGAGGGTAAGGTTAATTTCTCTGTTGCGTCTTCACGTTTGTTGCCTGTTGTAAGCGAAAGCAACCAGGCCCCATTGACAGTTGCAGAAGAGCTGAACCTGTTACAGGTAAGCAATACCAACGAATTGGCAACCTGGGTAGATGAAGTGATACAGCAAATGCCAGATAAGGTTGCCGAATACAAAAAAGGCAAGAAGGGCCTGATTGGGTTGTTTGTGGGCGAGGTTAAAAAAATAAGCAAGGGCAAGGCTGACCCAAAGATCGTGACGGACTTGCTACAACAAAAACTGAATAATTAAACATAGAAAGCTGACGATGAAAAAAATACTGATACTGGTTTCCGCAACCATGCTATTGTTTTCCTGTAAACAAAACCAGCATGGCGGTGCCTTTAAAGTAAGCGGCAAGGTTGATAATGCCACTGGTAGCAAAGTTTATTTGCAGGAGCTGCCTTTTGGTGGCACACAGCCCATTGTTATTGATTCCACAACTTTAAAAAATGGTGCTTTTGAATTAAAGGGCATGGCCAATGAAGAAGGCATTTACTCATTGTCCATAGAAAATGGCCCAGCATTACTGTTGGTAAATGACACTAAAGACATTAAAGTGAGTGTTGACGTGAATAAATTCAAGGCCTATAAAACAGAGGGGTCACCTGCTTCTACATCCTTGCATGAACTGTTCGATAAATATTTCAACCAATACGAAGTAGCAAAAAACCTTTCGGACCAGTTGGATTCCCTGCAACAGCAAAAAGCTACCGATAGCATACTTACCATTTCTGCATTGCAGTGCAAGCGGGAAGTAGGAAAGCTAAAGGAAACAATTGTGGATTATGTAAATTCAACACCTAGCCCCGCTGCCTGTTTGCATGTATTGGCAATGGGTTATTCCAACCGCACCATTGACCTGGAAGAAACCAAGAAGCTTGCAAAGGCTGCTGCTGCAAAGTTCAAGGATTATAAGAGCTTTGGCTCTTTTCAAAAAATGCTGAGTGGCAAAGACTATCCATTGCTTGGCAATACTGCACCAGATTTTGTTTTGCCATCCATTACTGGCGACACGGTAAAACTGAGCAGCTTTAGGGGCAAGTATGTGTTGGTTGATTTTTGGGCAAGCTGGTGTGGCCCTTGCAGGCAGGAGAACCCCAATGTAGTTATTGCCTATAATAAATTCAAGGACAAAAACTTCACCATAGTTGGCGTTTCGTTGGATAGTGACAAGGATGCTTGGAAAACGGCAGTAAAAAAAGACAGCCTGACCTGGACGCATGTAAGCGACCTAAAACAGTGGGAAAGCCCCTTAGTTAGTGCGTATAAATTTGATGGCATACCGTTTAATGTATTACTAGACCCAACAGGCAAAATCATTGCTTCGGGTTTAAGGGGCGAAGCCCTGGAAAGCAAGCTGAACGAGGTGTTAAAGTAAAATTGTACGGGTGGTTTGTCAATACAAAAAACTCAAGGTATCTTTTCACAAAAGGTACCTTTTTTATGCAATCAACATTAACTGCCCCCTCTCCAAAACGAATTGCCAGTATCGACGTGCTGCGTGGCCTGGTAATGATTATTATGGCCTTGGACCATACTAGGGATTTTTTTACAAACGTGACGTATGATCCATTGGACTTGACCCAAACATCGTTGCCACTTTTTTTAACCCGTTGGGTCACGCATTACTGTGCACCGATATTCGTGTTCCTTGCTGGTTGTAGTGTATTCCTTTCCATCAGAAAAGGGAAAAACAGAAACGAGGCAGCTAGGTTCCTGTTAACCCGGGGCCTGTGGTTAATATTTGTTGAATTAGTGATTATCAACTTTGCCTTCTCTTTTGATATTGGTTATCATTTTTTGGGTGCACAGGTTATTTGGGCCATTGGTTGGAGCATGATTTTCTTAGCTGCTTTAATTTATATAAAACCATTGTATGCTGGCATTATTGGGTTAGCCATCATTTTTTCGCATAACCTTTTGGATGGCATAAAGGCCGAGAGTTTTGGCAGTGCAAAACTGTTATGGATGTTCTTGCACGAACAAGGCTTTATTTTCTACGCGAAAGACAGGGGCCTGGGCATACTTTACCCAATAATACCGTGGATTGGTGTAATGGCTGCGGGTTATGCTTTTGGTTGGTTCTTTACTATTGAACAAGAAAGAAGAAGCAGGTATTTTTTAAGGATTGGATGGGCCTGCATTGCCCTGTTTGTTATTGTTAGGTACGGTAATGTTTATGGCGACCTGCGTAAATGGCAACCTCAAAGTGTATGGTGGAAAACAGTGCTGTCTTTTGTCAATTGCCAAAAATACCCGCCTTCTTTGTTGTATCTATTAATGACAATTGGGCCAGGAATTCTTTTGTTGAACCTGTTTGAAAAATACAGCAACCAGATTACCCGCTTCTTTTCAGTATATGGCAGTGTGCCTTTCTTTTATTACGTGCTGCATTTTTTTATTATTCACCTCGCGGCTGTAATTGTTGCAAATATTATGGGCGTTCGTGGGGGTAATCTTTTTAACCCGGACCCTGCATGGGGCTTTGGCCTGCCGATTGTGTATATGGTTTGGGTAATGGTTTTTGCCTCACTTTATTATCCGTGCAAATGGTTTATGGGTATTAAAAAAAGGCGGAGCGATTGGTGGCTTAGTTACTTATAATAAAAAGGCCCATTGAAATTTCAATGGGCCTTTTTATTATATAATGATATAGAGCTTATCTCGTTAGCTTACTCCATTGGTTGTTGAAGCTACCTGCAGATACTTTCACACTATATGAAAGTGTGATTGATTGATCGCAGGAAGAGAAAGTACCCGTTCCAGAAATGGTGGATGCACCATAAGTATAAAGGCTAGCTACATAAGGCTGGCTCGCTATGGTGATTTTAAAATTTGCTGGGTCGGTCCAGTCCATAGTAGCTGTAAGACCTGTTGTAGCACCATCAGTTGGGGCAAAAGGAGCAAAGCCAACGTCTGCAGTATTACCTAGGTTCTTGATTTTTATAGTAGCAGTTGTAGCTGTTAACGGTGTAAAATCAGACACAATTGCTGTGTAAGCAGATGCACTTGCATTAGCAGGGGCAATTGATGGATAGTAGTCCCTTGAAGTGGTGAAATTACCTACCATTGTGGTTGGCAATACATCGCAATAAGGCTGTATTACTATCCTGAAAGAATCAACATTGTTTACAGTTGGGTAACCGCTTACTTTGATGGTTACAGTATCCCTTCTGCCGCTTGGGTAGCCAGCAAAAAGAGCCTTGAACTTAAGTGTGTCAAAAGTCCTACCTGCTTTAACAGTAAGGGAGCCAGGAGCAATATACTGAACACCAGCTACGGCAGTTTTTGATGTAGCAGTAAAGTTTACGGTCCTATCCCCATCGCTATAACCAGTAAATCCGATAATCAAATTGTATGGATCGTTGGTAGATTTAACGAAGTAGTTACCAACAGTTGTTCCCGCTGTTACTGGAGCAAACTCTACTGTGGATGACTGAGACGGTACATTGGTTTTGTAATATTCTGATCCTTTTTTACAAGAGAATATTGTAAGCCCCAATAAGGCCAGGCAAAGAGAGAATTTCCCAAAGGAAAACCCTGTTTGTTTTATTCTTTTCATAAATACTATTTTTAATTTTAATTAATTTATACAATCTGTCTCTTACCAGCCACCTGGGTTTTGAACTAAACTTTTGTTTGCGCTCATATCATTTGTAGGAATACCCCATACAAATTGATAGTTATCAGCAGCAATGTTAATCAGGTTGAATTCGGCACCTTGTTGAATAGCAGCCAGGTTTTGAGGGGTACCCCTTGTAAACCCTTGGTGCCAACGTTTCAAATCCCATAACCTGAAGCCTTCAAACGCCAACTCACGGGTCCTTTCATCTTTAACAGCCTGTAACAAAGCAGCTCCGGTTAAACCAGTTAAGGTTGAAGCAGCCCTTGATGTCCTTAGCAGGTTCAAAGTTGTTAAAGCCAAACCTTCGTTGGTAGCTCCACCAGCCCTTACAGCAGCTTCTGCATAGATAAGGTACTGTTCAGCAATACGGAAAATTTTAGGTGCATGCTGATAGTTAGTTACAGAAGTAGTGAATAGGGCCGAGTTTCCTGGGTATTTATTCACCAATGAAATGGTAGTATAGCTAGTGTTGTTAATAGTTACGGGTTTTACTGCAAAGTAAGCAGGTTTACGCCTGTCGGCAGCTTCGTACATATTAAGCATAGCTTGTGTAGGAATGAAGTCTGGGTCAAACACGCTGGTTGCAGACACAAATCCTAAGTAGATATTGTTTGCATTACTCAGCTCATTGGGTTTAGAAACAAATGATTGCATAATTGTTTCCCTTGCTGCATCTGTAGCCCACATGGAAGTCAAATCAGCTTGTGTAGTAACCAATGGATAAACACCACCAGTTATCAAGCTGTTGGCAGCTGTCATGGCACCAGTCCAGTCTTGCATGTTCAGCCTAACCCTAGCTTCCAATGCAAGTACTGCATCTTTAGAGAAACTGGTAGCTGCTATGGAACCTGCAGTTGTCAACAATGTTTTTGCTTGTGCAATGTCAGACAATATCTGATCGTACACTTGTTTAACTGTAGCACGTGCAGGTTGGCCATTCAGGTCATAAACCAAAACCAATGGCACACCCAGGTCAGTAGCTGCAGTAGCAGGCTCATAAGGTTTTGCAAACCTTACAATTAAATCTGAGTAGTAATATGCACGGGCCAAATACGCATCACCAGTATATTTCTTCATAGTAGCAATATCCGCTGTGGTAGTAGCAGGAATGCTTGGGAAATTCTGGATGCAAAGGTTCACATTTTTAAGTGCGGTATAGTCGTTACCCCAAGCAGTGCTCAATGCACCATCACTGGCAGCAAAACTGTTTCCCCAACGGTGTGGGAAACCATTCCTGTTACCATAGTCCAATGTTGCATTTAATTGGTCTGCCTGTACATCTTGAGAGAACATATAAGCACCATATACTCTTGCCCTTAAATCAGAATATAGACCATTGTTCCAACCAGTTGCATCTTTTACTGTTTTGAATGACTGGGATAGCTCAATTGAGCTATACGGCAATAGGTCCAGCTTTTTTTGACAGGCTCCCAAACTAAGCAGGGCCGTCAAACCTAAAATATTTTTAATTGAGATTTTTTTCATTTTATCTTGTTTTACGTATTGTAAACGAACTACTTAATTAGAAAGCAATATTTAATCCTACTGCTGTTTGACGTGTGTTAGGATAAGCACCTGTTGACAAGTTGGCATCAACTTCAGGATCTGGTCCGCTATACTTTGTAAAGGTCAAGAGGTTCCTGAACACTACATAGAATCTAACAGCAGAAATTGCTTTTGTTTTTTCAAGTAGCGATTTAGGAATGTTGTATCCTACAGTCAAAGTTTTCAACCTCATAAATGAAGCATCTTCAATTAACCTTGAATCAAATTGAGTGAACTGTTGGCCCAGTCTAGGGAAACGGGTTACATCACCTGGGTTTTTCCAGAAATCCATTACAGTAGTAGACTGGTTATAACCAGGGAACACGTTCGGGTTTTCAGAGAAATACCTATCGTTGTTGATCAAGTATTTACCAGAAGAGAAAGAAAAGTCTGCATCAAGCGTGAAACCTTTGAAACCGCCGCTGAAACCAAAACCACCGTTAAAAGGAGCATACCTGTTAACACCTGTATTTTGCAAAAGCGTAGTTGCGTTGAATGAAGAAGTTACGTTATTACCGTCTTTATTGGTTTTTGTAACCAAGTTAGGATCTGCATTCGGAACAAACCAAAGAGGCATACCGCTTGCTGGATCTATGTGTGAGAATATTGGGTAGTAGTAAGTAACAGCCTGACCTACAGCCCAAGTAACACCTGTGTTAGGAATAGAATAGAATTGTTTTCCTTGGAACAGTTCAGTTAGTTCTTGCTTAACATAGCCAAGGTTTGTGTACACATTCAAGAAAGCATCCCTTTTCTTGATTACATCGTAGTTCAGGTTTACGTTGATACCCCTGTTTACCAAGCTACCAACATTTGAGTTAACACTGCTGAAACCAGAAGTGTAAGCAAAAGGTACAGCCAGCAACATATTGGTAGTTTTCCTGTTGAAATACTCAACTTCCATATTCAGCCTTTTGAATAGGGTTGCTTGGAAACCGATGTTTGTTTGGCGTTGTGTTTCCCATGACAATTGTGGGTTACCTGGATCAGTAACAGTTAAACCTGTATTACCGTTGTAAGCAGTGTTAATGCTTGAACCTGTTTTAGCCAATGGATCGTAGTCACCAATATTTGAGTTACCACTTGTACCGATACTTGCTTTAACAACCAGGTCAGTTAACCAGTTTACGTTGCTAAGGAATTTCTCTTTTTTAGCCTGCCAAGAAGCACCAACAGAGTAGAAAGTTGCACCACGCAAATCCTTACCGAACCTTGATGATTGGTCATTACGAACAGATAAGTTCAGGTAATATTTACCGTCAAGGTTGTAGTTCAACCTACCAAAATATGATATGTAAGCATACTCGGTTTTAGTGTAAGTAGCCACGATACTGTTTGGAGCATTTGACAATTGGATCAACCTATCATCAGTTAAACCAGTTGCAGATGTAACCCAAACATTTGTTGTGCTGTTAATGAACTCCTGGCCACCCAATAAAGTGAAGTGGTGACGGTTGGTTACATTAAATGTATATTCAGCAGTATTGGTAATTGTTCTTGTAGTAGACCTGTCAAACTCTTCCCTGATAGAACCGCTGGTTACTGGAGGTGTACCTGTTGTTGCACCAAGGAATGATGGCAAGGTGTACCCAGTTTGCCTGTAATCATAGAACTCGATACCAGCCCTAGAAATCAAAGTAAGATTTTTAACAGGACTCAACTGCAGGTAACCTGATGGGTTTAACTGGAAGTTATTACCATCGCTGGTAATTTTGTTGGCCAGATATTGTGGGTGGTAAGCACCTGAACCAAATACACCTGGAATGAAGTCATATTGTTGTCCAGTTGTTGGGTTTATAGGAGTAAAGTATGGCTGAGCCAAGAAGAACAGCCCCCTGTTTGTATTGTTGGAAGAGTAAGGATTTGATTGCCTTTTATCAAAGCCACCAAACAAGTTCATACCCATTTGGAACCAACTGTTTACATTGGTGTTGATATTGGCACGCATGGTGTACCTTTCGTACCTAGACCTCCAAGCCAAACCTTCTTGTTTAAAGTAGCCACCAGCAACATAGTAAGTAGTTTTACCAGAACCACCAGATACGTTCAGGTCAACTTGATAAGTTGGTGTATTTTCTTGATAATAAGTTTTGTACCATTTGGTATCGCCTTTATTAACAGTGCTTGCCAAAAGGGCATCGATACCTGCTTGTGTTTGCTGACCAGTAGCAACTAAGTATTTAGCAAATTGGTCTGCATTCATGAAGCCATTAAAGAAATTTTCAGTTGGTTTTACCAAGTTTGAAACACCATATTGTGTTTGCAATGAAATTTTTGAATCCCTTGGGTTACCTTTTTTACTTGTAAAGATGATTACACCATTTGCAGCACGAGAACCGTAGATAGAAGTTGCAGAAGCATCCCTAAGTACGCTTACTGATTCAAAATCTTGAGGGTTCAAGCTCAATACAGTTCCTGGAGCCATTGGGATACCATCCATTACGTATAAAGGAGTAGAACTTGTAGTTAATGAACCAACACCGTTCAAACGAACACTTGGTGTAGCTGTAGGCTCACCAGAAGAAGTGTACACCTGCAACCCTGGAACCTTACCTTGCAAGGCATCCAACACGTTTGCTGTTGGCTTGTTTTGTAATTTTTTTGCATCAAGTGTTACTACAGAACCGGCAACTTCTGCTTTCTTTTTAGCAGAACCATAGCCTGTAACAACAACCTCATCCAAGCTTTGCGTGCTTGGTACCAAAGTAACATTTAGTATGGTTTTGGTACCAATGACAACTTCCTGCGAGGTGAAGTTCAAAGATGACACTACCAGTGCTTTCACTGTAGAAGCCACCGAAATTGTGAAACTACCATCAGCAGCAGTAGTAACACCGCTTGAAGAGCCTTTCGCAACTACTGATGCATTTGCGACAGGTGCTCCTTTTTCATCTAGTACCTTACCTTTTATGGTACGGTTTTGTGCCCAGAGCTGGCTCATAACCAGCAAAAAACACAAGAGAATGCTTGTAAATTTTCTCATAATTCTCAGGGATTTAAATTTTGAAGTGTGCAATATAATGTAACAAAAAGTTAATTCTCGGTTTTTTGACAATTATTTGTTATTTTTTGCTGCATGGGCAGTTAAAATAATACAAAAAGCCAGTCTTGGGGGACTGGCTTTTTGTATTTATCGGCTACTAATTAGCTATTTACATACACCCTAACGGCACTTGGAATAACGGTTTGCCCATTATCCAATGTTATCAGGAAAAAGAAGTACCTGCCTAAAAAACTGGTGGCAGTACCTGCACCCGCCGCTGTAATTGGCGTAATGCCCGTTTTTGCAAAATATTCCGTAAGGGTAGTGGTAAATGTTACGGATGTGCCGCTGCCTGCAATTGGAGCGGTGTTATACAGCCCTGTTGTTACCTCTACGCTTTTGTAGTTAACGCCCGATGTACCGGCTGCAACACGGGTTATTTCTTTAATTGTTCTACCGGTGCTTGCAGGTATGTTTAATGTAATGGAGATTGCCCCACCACCAGAAAACGATGTTCCTACGGTTGGGTAAGTGAACATTCCATACAAATTGGATACTGTTACGGGAATGGATGCATTGTTATTGGTAACCCCATCATAGTCGCTCTTTTTGCAAGAAGATGCTGTTAAAATCAGCATGGCCATCCCTAATATTATTTTTTTCATATCATTCATTGTTTAACGAGTTAATAATTGGTTTATAATCCCCACCATACTTTAACATTTGTTAATGGCCTTGGATTAGGCTGGTTAGGATTGGCCCCTGCTTCAGAAGTTGTGTAAGGATACCTTTTGGGCAATGTGCTGGGATCATCACCAGCAGTAGTTAAGGGAGCCGTTAGCACAGGGTAACCCGTTCTTCTATAGTCGTTATAACTTTCAATGGCATTACCAACCAATGAAATGTATTTCTGATTGATAATTTGTTTCAATTTGTCGGTTGTGGTTCCGGCCAGGGTAACAATGGTAGGGTTTGCTGCAAAGTATGCAGTAATATCGGCATCGGCCAGTCCTGCAGCTTTCATAGAAGCTTTTATACCTGCTTGATAGTAGGTATTGGGGTCGCCGGTAGTACCGAACCTCAAAGCAGCTTCAGCAAGAATAAATGAAACCTGGAAAGAGGTCAGCATTTTTACTGATGCTTCGCCTGCTGTTCCAACAACATAGGTTCCATAAACAGATCTTGTTGCGGCAGTTGGTGCAGCAAATGGGGAGCCATTATCATAGCCAATAAAAGTAGTGGATGGCTTTGTAAAGAATTTAGATAACCTCAGTGAGTCGTTCTGTGCACGCATCAATGCCAAAAAGCGGCTGCTCAACATTTGCGTACCAGTAATTGAACCTCCAAAATCCTGGAAGTAGTAAGCGTTGGGATTGGCTGTTGTGTAAGGCACCACAAAATCGTACGTACTTCCATCAATATAAGGTGCTGCACTGCTCAATATGGAATTGATTACGGATTTGGTAGTATCGGGAGCCACATTGGAAACCTGCAGTGCAAGTTTCAACAGCAGCGAATTACCAAACCTGGTCCATTTTGATAAAGTTCCGCCATAAATCACATCATCTGTGGAAGGGGAAAGTACCGTTGTTTTTGACAAGTCGTTTAATCCGGCCCTAACCAAGTTAAAGAGACTCACCACATTTTTAGTTGAATTGCCGAGGTATATATCCTGTTGCTTATCAAAAACAGGCGTAGGATAAACCAGACCTTGTCCTGCTTGCATATATGGAACATCGCCCCAAAGATCTGTTGCCATTGATATTACATAGGCTTTTTCCAGCTTTGCAATACCGGAATATGCAGGGCTTAAGGCTTCTGTTTTACCAATCAGGATATTCAGGTTGTTCAGGGTTCCGCCATAAACCTCACCATTCCATTGGTTGTCCAAACTTGAAATGTTGTATTGATCGTAAGCACTTGCACTTCCGCTAATGCCTGCAGAGTATTGCATTAAATGGGCCGCTACTTTTCCCAATTCGTTGCTATTGGCAAATGCCATACCCATAGTAGTTGTGGGCAGTAGTGTTTTTGCCGGAACATCGGTTGGGTTATTTGGATCTGTATTAATGTCCGTATATTTTTTGCACGATGCAAATAAAGAACCGACAATCGCTAATTTGAATATAATTTTTATTGTATGTTTCATGTTGTTTACTTTTTTATTCGTTACATAAACTATTATAGCCCAACCCTAAGACTTGCACCAAAATTTCTTGTATTAGGTGCACTTAGTAATTCCAGGCCCCTTATGTTGCCAGCTCCCTGTGTATTTAGCTCTGGGTCTATTAAACAGTTAGGAGCATAGTAAAATAGGTTACGTGCATAAACAGTAAACTTTAAACTTTTAAACACTTTAGCCCTTGAAACAAGAGAAGTAAAGTCATAACCCAAAGACACTTCCCTTACCCTGAAAGTAGTTGCATCGAACACGGCAAACTCATTGGAGTTGCTGGCACCTGTATTGGCTCCGAAGCTACCGTTCCAATATGTTTGGGCAGGAATCTGGATATAGTTCGGAACAAAGGAACCATCGGCCCTTGCAATAACACCAGGCAGTATTTTGGGTTGATCCCTGTCAACTGCAGTTTCCTTTAAAGATCCATTGGCCCTTAATGTTCCAATAGTAAACGATTCAATCTGGCCACCTTGTTTGTAGTCTAGCAAGAAAGAGAATGTCAAATTTTTATACGTGAACGTGTTGGTTAAACCTGCACTCCAATCCCTGTTAGGGTTGGCTACAATTTGGTCAGCTACATAACCGGCATAGTTACCAGTTGTGGAATCAATCAAACGGTCGCCATTTACATTGGTCAAATACTTTGCACCTTTGATTACACCATAAGGCTGGCCTTCCACAATAGAAGGTATCAACCCTGAGTAAACCCAACCGCCAATTTGGTAGCTGGTTACAGAGTGGTCTGCAATCACATACTCAACCTTGTTCCTGTTCTTGGAGAAATTTCCTGAAATATTCCAAGAGAAATTCCTGTTTTTAACAGCCATTACACCCAATGTAATTTCAATACCCTTGTTGGTCATTTTACCAACGTTGGCAATTTTTGAAGCATATCCGGTAGAGCCAGCAACACCTACCTGTGCAATCTGGTCTTTACTTATTTGGTTGTAATATGTTACATCAAGCGTAACCTTGTTTTTAAACAATCCTAAATTGAAGCCGCCTTCAACAGAAGAAGTAAACTCAGGACTCAAGTTCGGATTTGCAATTACATTGCTTGCACCAAAACCTGACAAAGTACCATAAGGGAAAGAGAATGATGCAACGTTGTTTCCGAAAGAATAGGAAGAGTACGTATTGCTTAAGGAATATACAGGAGCATCTTTACCCACTTTTGCATAAGCCAATCTTACTTTAGCAAAAGACAAGATATCTGACTTGATTTTGAATGCATCGGTCAACACGAAACTTGCAGAAACTGCAGGATAGAAATAAGTGTTCTTTCCGGTTGGTAGTGTTGATGAGTTATCGGCCCTGCCTGTAAGTTCCAAGAACAAATAGTTGTTGTACGCCAATGATAATTGAGCATAGTAACCCAATAAGCGTTTTTTGCTATTGTATTCGTTAGACAACCCAAAGTTGGTTGCATTGGTAATATTGTAGTAATTAGGAATGGTTAATCCATAACCAACTTCTGATATGTTTTGGTAGCTGGCTTCATTTATATTTTGACCAAGCAAAAGGTTTGCATTCAGGCCTTTTACAAACAGGTTCGACTTTTTAGCCGAGATCAACAGGTCTCCGTTGAACTCTGTCCTGTAGTACATGTCTTCCATAATACCACCAGTAGCAGTACCTACACCACCAGTGTACACACTTCTTACTAATTGTGTTGAGCCGATGGCGGTAATCCTTTTTCTTCTTGTAGTATAAGCATCAATACCTGCTCTGTAGCTAATATTCAACCATGGGGTAATATCATAGCCCAATGTCAATGAACCCAATATCCTCGAAGTCCTGCTGGTAATTGGATTTTTGTTTACCGCATACCATGGGTTATCCGCAGTGCTGATGGAATCTTTAATTGCTGCACTATAAGCATTTGGAATAAACCAGTTATTGTATCCGCCCACAGTTGTATAGTTGTTTTTATAGTAATCCATATCTATACTTCTAGGAGTGGAATACAGCCTTGTAGTTGATCCATAAGAACCGTTACCACCTTGCGTAACACCACTTTGAGTAGTCAGGAAATAAGTGGCACTTCCTTTTACGCTGAACTTATCGGTTATCTGTGATGAAGCAGAAAACTGTATGTTGGCTTTGTCGAATGAACTGGTTGGTATGATACCATCTTGCTTAGAGTAACCTATAGCAAGGCCATAATTGTTTTTGGCATCGCCAGAACTAATGGTAAGGCTGTTATCAGATACTCTTCCTGTTTGGAAAAAACTGGTCAGGTTATTTGGAAAAGCCTGGTAAGGAATGGTTTCTCCTGGGTTGTACCTTTTGCCATTTACGTATGCACTGGTAGCAGGTGCAACAATCAACCCATTGGCCAAAGTTGGCGTACTGCCAAAAGCTGGACCCCATGAGTTGGTAGAGATAGCACTGAAAATACCGTTTGCTCCCTGACCGTATTGATTCTGTAACTCAGGGAAGCCATATATTTTTTGAATGGTGTAAGAAGAGTTGAAAGTAATGTTTGCAACACCTTTCTTTCCGCTTCCGCGTTTGGTGGTAATAAGGATTGCACCACTGGATGCCCTTGAACCATACAAGGCAGCAGCTGCTGGTCCGGCCAATACACTGATTGATTCTATATTGTTAGGATTCAGGTCCATAGCCCTGTTTGCTGACTGGTCTGTGTACAAACTAACTGTACCTTGATCCAGATCATTACTGATGGGAATACCATCCACCACAAAAATGGGTTGGTTGTTTCCGCTAAAGGAAGTGATACCCCTTAATATGATATTGGTAGAAGCACCTGCACTACCACCAGCACCTGTTATTTCGGCACCGGCTATCTTTCCCTGTAACAGGTTCAGTATACTTCCATCACCCTTGTCCACAACTTGGTCTGCCTTAACGGTTTGCGTTTCGTAGCCCAATGCCCGTTTGTTTTTTGAAATGGCCAAGGCTGTAACAACTACATCGTCCAGGTTGTTTACAGAAGCTTTTAGGGTAACTGAAATTTGCGACTTGTCACTCAATTGGACATCTTGTGAAGCAAAGTTTACGGATGAAATAGTCAGCACTTTGGCTGATGTAGGCACTTTAAGGGAAAAGCTACCATCGTTTAAGGTAGTTGTACCAGTAGAGGTACCTTTTACTACTACTGACGCATTAGCGATGGCATTTCCTTTTTCATCGATAACCTTGCCGGTAATAGTACGGGTTTGTGCCCATACCTGGTTGAAAACCAATAGCAATAGACACAAGAGTAAACTTGCGGATTTTCTCATATGCATTCTTTTTAAGCTTTAGAATTGGTAACAATAAGTTAACACAAACAAATGTGGCAAAATATTATCATTATTCGCTGCATGGCTTTATAGCCCAAAAAGATGCATGATGAGTCACGAAATTGTAAAATGTTCACTTTCAATCAAATATGAACATTTCACAATTTATTAAAAAAAGATATAAAAGCTTAAAAAAAGATAAAAGCTATTTTTTACGCTTAGAAGTCAGCAAAATAAGTACCGGTAGCAGTACTAAATTGGTCAATGTGCCCATTACAAGCGTAAATGAAGTAAGCCAGCCCAAAGACTTTGTTCCACCAAAATCGCTGAAGCAAAAGATAACGAAGCCTGCAATCAATACCAGCGAGGTATAGATGATGCTGATGCCTGTATGTTTAATGGTTTGTATTAATGTTGGTGCAACCGCTTTGTTGTAATGGGGCAGTTCCTGTTTATAATTCACTAAAAATCTTATGGTTACATCAATTACAATACCCAGTGCCACGCTGAAAACCAATACGGAAGATGGGGTTAGTCTTATGCCCATCCAACCCATTAATCCTGCAGTGAAAATGAGCGGTATAATGTTGGGTATCAATGAGCAAACAAGTATCCTAACAGATTTGAACAAGTACAGCATACATAGTGTAATAAGCAGGAAGGCATATAATATGCTGTCCTTTAGCCCACTAATAATAAAGCTGGAACCCTCTAAGAATGTGACACTTGTGCCTGTGAAAGTTATTTTATAAGATGCCGTGTCAAAAATTTCTTTCGACTTGTTTTCAAAGTCTTTCAACAATAGCGGCAACTGCACACTGCCAATATCTTTCATGTTCACACTTATTCTTGCAGTTTGTCTTGTGCTGTCGATAAAACCGTTCAGCAAGCTTGCAGGGCCGTTTTGTTTTTTTACAGAGCCGCTGTCATCTGTTTTGGTTCTTAAATACGGCCCTAGAAAAGCCATGTCACCTTCATAAGGCACGGCATAGCTGGCACTGTCGCCATCATAATAGGCCTGCTTGGCAAATTTCAATCCTTCTACAAAAGACAAGGGTCTTGCAGTTTCGCTTTTGCCAGAGATATAAGCAGAGAGCTCATCAATTTTATTGATAGGTTGCGTGCTGCGTAACAAACCGTTTTTCTTTTTGGTATCCACCACAATTTCCAAAGGCATCACGCCTTTAAAACTTTTTTCGAACCATTTCAGGTCGGTATAGATCTTGTCTTTTTTAGGAAGGTCATCCACAATAAAGCCTTCGCTTTTCAATTTGAATATACCCACTACTGCAAGAATGGTTAATATGCCCGTAATGCCGTAAACCATTTTTGAATGGTTGAAAACCCAGCCTTCTACTTTTACCAGTATATTTTCCAGGAACTTGCTGTCGAGGTATTTTACATGCCTTGGTTTGGGTGCAGGCAAGTAGCTTAATGCTATGGGAATAAAGATGAGGGAAATGATGAACAGGGCCATGATATTAATGCCTGCTACGGCACCAAACTCTTTCAACAGGGCACTGCGTGTAAGGGCAAATACAGCAAAGCCAATAGCAGCAGCAATATTGCAGAACAGGGTAACGATACCCATTCGGCCCACCATTGTTTCCAATGCCTTTTTTTTCTCGTTGGTATCCTTGTAGGATGTATGGTATTTGTTGAGGAAGTAGATACAGTTGGGCACGCCTATAACTACTACCAGTGGTGGTATCAATGCAGTAAGCAATGTAATCTTATAACCCAGCAATACAATAGTGCCCAAACTCCAAACAACACCAGCCAGTACAACAAATAAACTGATGGCCGTTGCACTCAGGGAGCGGAAGAAGAGGAATAATGTAATAGCCGACAACAATATCGATCCGATGAGAAACCAATTCATCTCGGCCTTTATTCTATTGCCAATAGTGGTACGTATAAAAGGCAGGCCGCTTGTATGCAATGTAATGCCTGTTGCTTTTTCAAATATGGTGGCCTGTGCCATTACATCGCCAATTAAGCGGGTACGGCTCTTGCTGTTTACACTGTCTTTGTTTAGCTGAACGGCCAACAGGTAGGCCTGTGCGGAAGCGTTGTATAAAAGCGTTCTATAAAACGGCAGGTTTTCAAATGCGGCTTTTGCTGTATCCAGGTCTTGCTGGCGGGTATATGGGTAATGGAATATTTTTTCCGGTACCAGCTTCTCCCCTGCCGAATCTTTTTTTAGCGTTACCACTTCGGGTATGCTCAATACGTTGTGTACCCCGTTTACTTTTTTGAGGTTTTGGTGCAGTACGCCAACTTCATTAAAAATTTTTGTGGTGTAAAAATCTTTCGATTCTATACCAAACACCAAAGTGTTGCCATCGCCGCCAAATTTTTTCAGAAAAGCCTGATAGTCCTGGTACTTGGGATTATCGGTAGGTATGGCCCTCGTAAACTCGTAACTCAACTGCACCTGCGATGCCTTATAGCCCATAAAGCCAGTGGCCAATAATAAAGCAATTAAAAGGGGTAACCTATTTTTAAGAATGAACGCACCAAGTTTGTACCACATAAAAAAGATTCTAAAGTTTATATTTTGCTTGCCACAAATGGCAACGGTTTAACTGCTTGCTACAGCTTTTGGGGAAACCTTTGCTGCCGGGTAGAATTACGATGGCCGATGGGTGCGACGCCACTGAAGCTGAGTTACGTGCAACTGCCGGTTACATAAAAAACTACCCATTACAGCATAGGTGCAAAGAAAAGATTATTGCTGCTACGTCTGCATAAAAAATTACCGTGCCCAGCAGGCAATAAACCGTAACCGCTGGCAGTTATAGCTATCCGATTTTTAAATAACCAATATCCTATGCGTTTAGTAGTATTACTGATAGTGCTTTTACTATCGGGCAACGGCTTTGCACAGTCCCTAAAAAGCAGCAGCCATTTTACCGCACCTGTAATTGCCAATACCGCCGAGGCCCCGGCCATTATTACCATTACCGATTCTTTGTACGACAATATGCACCTGGCGGACTATGGACTGGAAAGGGAAGTTTTTTACCAGGCCTATAAAGGTTTTTTGTACCTGCTTGGTAAGCACAAACTACAGAATACCGATGTGCTGACCATTGTGGATTATAGCCAGAGCTGCAACAATAAAAGGCTATATGTGATTGACCTTGTAGCCATGCAATTATTATACAACACGTATGTATCGCATGGCAAGAATAGCGGTGGCGAATTTGCCAACAGCTTCTCCAACGAAAAAGACAGCAACAAGAGCAGCATTGGCTTTTTGATTACGGGCGAAACCTATTTTGGCAATTATGGAACGGCCATGCGTTTGGACGGTGCGGAGCCGGGCATTAATGACCATGTGCGTGACCGTGACATTGTTTTTCACGGCAGCAATTTTGTTAACGATAAAATAATTGAGGAAAGAGGAAAAATTGGCCGTAGTTTGGGGTGCCCTGCGGTTCCGAAGGCAGAACATACAGCAATCATGGAATCCATTAAAGGCGGTTCTTGTTTTTTTATTTACCATACTAACAAAGCTTATGCAAAACAGTCAAAAATTATTAACGCAAACCCCAATTGGCCTGCAATGGCAACTGCTGATATGGATGCAACAGCAAGTAACCAGTAGGTAACTTTTTACTGCTATAGATAAGCACAGGGTTTTAAAATGGTGACACTGCTATGCAGCAGGATAGCCTTGCAATAAGGCTTGCACCTTATAGCTGGCCATTGCTGTTTTTGTTTATTGCCATGCCCAATCATTTACTCCGGGCTAACTATTTATCTTTGCCCCAATTATGGGACACAAGAAACTTATACGTTTTGAAGCGATCAAGAACTTTCCGAATGTGCTGGAACATCCGCAGGATATGAAGGGCAAGTGGAAGGAGTTTTTCAATAACACTAACCCGATAACACTGGAGCTTGCCTGTGGCAAAGGCGAGTATGCAGTGGGCTTGGGAAGCATGTACCCCAACAGGAATTTTATTGGTATTGATATTAAGGGCAACCGTATTTGGCGTGGTGCAAAAACTGCCATTGATAACGGCTTGCAAAATGTTGCTTTTTTACGTACCGAAATTGATGGCATTGTAACCTACTTTGACAAGGATGAAGTGGCCGAGATATGGATCACTTTCCCCGACCCACAGTTACGTTTGTCCAAAGCCAAGAAGCGGTTGACGCACCCCAAGTTTTTACGGATGTACCAGCAGTTTTTGGCAAAGGGCGGGCTGGTGAATTTGAAAACCGACAGCCCTGATTTATACCAGTTTACCAAAACTGTGATTGACCTGTACAATATTGAATGTGTGGTTGACTATGATGATGCCTATAAGCAGGCAGGCATAAAGGACGAACTGAAAATAAAGACGCATTACGAAAGCCTGGACATAGCCCAGAGCAACCGCATACATTACCTGCAATTCCGTATAGACAATGAACTGCCGCTGGTATTGGATGAAAAGCTAAAAGAAATAATCAATGAGTAGGCAAATAGTTGAGGGCATTGATTTTTATTATGAAGACGGGCTGATGGTATTGACCGAAAAATACCATTTGGATAAAGGCTATTGCTGTGGCAATGGCTGCAGGCATTGCCCGTTTGCTTATGAGAATGTGCCGGAGCCCAAACGCAGCGAACTGCTATTGAAAAAGCAACAAGCAAAAGACCTAACTTCAACAGGCAAATAAATATCTATGCCGGCACCTAAAAAAACAGCTCCGAAAAAAGCCAAATTGCCAACGATAAAAAGGGAACATTCTTTTTTTGAAGATGTGTTTGATGTGGCCCGGCAAATACCCAAAGGACGTGTAACCAATTACGGTGCCATTGCCAATTATTTAGGCACCAACCTCTCTGCAAGAATGGTGGGCTGGGCAATGAATGCCGCTTTTAACGTAAAACCCAAAGTACCTGCACACCGTGTGGTAAACCGGAATGGCATGCTAAGCGGCAAGGCACACTTTAACCCACCAAGCAAAATGCAGGAGCTGCTGGAGAAAGAAAAAATAAAAGTGGAAAACGATACCATCGTTGATTTTGGCAAACATTTTTGGGACCCTGCTGTGGAGTTGGGCCTATAGCTTTACTTCTTCAAACAAATCGTCTCTGCTTACCTGCAAATGGTACATTAATAAAGGTACTGTTGGTCTTTGTGCAGCAAACACTACCATAATCAGTATGGCCAATATCAGGCAGGCCATATTTCCTGTTAGGAAATATGCAATCATGCCTAGCATGTAGGGGGCTTCCAGCAGGCTGAATTTTATAATGGTTGCAGCCCTGTATCGCTCAATCTTTTCCGCAACACTGCCGCCTGTTGATTGAATACTATTTACCCTTTGCCTAAACAGGAAGAAAGACGCTGCAATGCATGCAATAGTGAGTAGGGCCACGGCCAATTGCAACGTTTTGTAACTGCTGTCCGTTTGCGTTATAACAGGCTTTTGCGACATGAAGCAGATAATGGCCAGAAAAAGTACCTGTCCCACCAAAAATGCGGTATGCAGCACAATCAATGCCTTTATTTCAGGTTTAAACACATTACGCATGTTACAGTTTTATTATTGGTAGTAAGGGCTTATTAGCAGGTACACAATAGGGCCGGTAACAGCAACATAAAACCATAACGGCCAAGTAATGCGTGCCAGCCTTTTGTGGTTTTCGTATTCGCCAATCAATGCCCTATATGCAGTAAATAAAATAAAAGGCAGTATGATGGCTGCCAGGGGTATATGTGTAAACAGGATAAAAAAGTAAATGCTTCTTATGGCACCCACGCCACCAAACTTGGTATCGCCAGCCAGTAAGTGATGGGCAATATAACTTATCAAAAAAAGAATGGACAGGATAAGGGATGCCATCATTAAACGCTTATGCAACAGATAGTTTTTGTTTTTTACCGCTATTAAAGCAATTACCAGCAGTACGGCAATGATTGAGTTTACCACCGCATTAAAGGTTGCAAAAATGTGTACGTTAAAACCAACATCTATTTTTAAATGTATCCTTCCTAAACTTGCTACCACCGCAAAAACCACAAAGGAAAAAATACCGATGAGCCATTTTGCCTTAGGATCGTTTTTGGTCATTGTTGCTTGTAACATGATGTTTTCGTTATAATCTATTGTATTAACTAATGTGTTTATGTACTAAAAGCTAGTGGCTTTATGTTATCCATTTATCTTTCTTCTTTCGCTCATGTACCATACAAAACCTGTAACCAGTACGGCTATAATTAGCCATAACCAGCTTAGGTTGATGATTTCTGTAAATACAGTACTGGGTTTTGTTTTGTCTTTCTCTAACATCAACAAACCAATGTCCCTTGCCAGTACACCTAATGAAACTGAATCCAATCCGCTGTAAGGTTGTTCGTACCTACCACGCTCTACATAATCTTTATCTAGCAAAGCAAAACGGCTGGTATGTGCAAACTCCGGAGATACAGGTTCCTGGCTCAGTTTATCAATTTTCAGTTCCTCAAAAATAAAGTTGTAGATGGAGTCTCGATTGCCCGTCAGTAGCCACCAGTTGTCAGGGTTTACGTTGTACCTATCTGCGTATTCTTTTAATACAGGAACAGAATCATGTTCCGGATCTATACTCAACGATATGAACTGCACAACAGACGTATCAATTTTTTGCCTTGTGTTACCACCTGTTGTAAACGACTGTTGCAACTTTGCCATGCTTTTGGTAAGACGTGGACAAATGCTACCGCAATGTGTAAAGAACAGGTCAATTACAATGGCTTTGCCTTTGATGTCGTACAGGTTCACAGTATCGCCTAATTGATTAACGAGTCTTATATTGGCGGTTTTGTGCCATACAGTATCGCTTACCCTTTTACCACGTACTTCTTTTGTACCAACATTATCGAAGAAATACTTTCTAGGTACAATCACTGCACTTTCGCTTGTTTTCTTCAATACCAGGTAACAAAGTACCGGTATCAGCACAGCAATCATCAAGGCCAATAATGCTTTCTTCGTCATAAGTTCTTATTCATATAAAACAAAAACCACCGCCAAAAGCGATGGTTCTGCAATAATATCTAGTAAATGAATTGTGTTGTTCACGCTCACTATTATTCCATCGTATGCTTCTTCTCTTCGCCGTGCCCTTCTTCTGATTTATGTTCCTTAGGCGTTGCTTTAATAGTACTTTGTTCCTTGAAATGTGGATCGTAATTGTTCCTCAAATTCCTGAAAGAATTGCCATCATACAAGAAGGCTGTAATGAACCAAACAAACAATGCCAAAGGCACTACGATGGTCATGATCAGGTTACGCAGTTCGTGTTTCAAGTGCATAAAGTAACCAACAATATAATACGCTTTTGCAAGCATCAGTACCAGGATGGTGATTTTAGTAGCCATTCTTCCGGTACCGCCATGCTCCATTTTCATCATCATGAAACCCAATACCAATTCTATAATTGTCAGTACAGAAAGAACGATAGTCACGTTCCTTACTTCATTTTTGTTCTGGTGATGCTCAATGTGTACTACTTCCGATTGTTCCATAAAAATATTTTGAATAAGTTATTTTAAAATTTAGATAAGATAGAAACAGGTAAATACAAATACCCATACCAGATCCACAAAGTGCCAGTACAGACCTGCTTTTTCAATCATCAAGTAATGACCACGTTTTTCAAACGTGTTGTTCAGTGTCATAATCAACATTACAATGTTTATTACCAATCCACTGAATACGTGGAAACCATGGAAACCGGTAATGGTAAAGAAGTAGTTGGTAAAGTTGGTAGAAGATTGTGTACCATCTGCATTCAGGAACGGATTGTGTCCCCACCATGCACCTTCTGCATGCAAATGATTCCACTCCCATGCCTGGCAACCCAAGAAGGCTGCACCACCAATAATGGTCCAGATAAGGTTGATGACTACTTTGTTCTTTTTCATTTCATGTCCTGCTTTAACGGCTTGTACCATTGTAACAGAACTGATGATCAATATAAAAGTCATTAAGCTCACAAACATCAAAGGATGCCCGCTGCCCAGACCAGGAAAAGATTGGAATACTTCGTTGGGGTCAGGCCATCCATTGGTTGAGAAACGGATGGTACCATAGGAAATAAGGAATGCACCAAAAGTGAAGGCATCGCTCATCAAGAAATACCACATCATCAATTTACCATATTCTACATTGAATGGGCTCTTGCCGCCATTCCACCATTTGGTTGTTGCTGTTGTTGCAGTTGACATATTTGGTTGTTCAATTTCGTTTACAAAAATATCGGCTAATGGGTAAAAACCGTGAATAAACTTTGACTTTTTTATGACTTATCTGATCCACATAAAAAAAACAAGTAAATACAGCCATAGTACATCTACAAAATGCCAGTAAGTACTTACAATTTCTATAGGTGCACTGTTATAGTTTCTTGTTCTTGTTGCAAATGCCCTTACAAAAGTTACCAGTAAAACAATTACGCCCCCCAATACGTGCAACATGTGCAGGCCAACGATGACGAGTATAAAAGATGCGGCTGCATTGCTACCGGAGCCTGTTAATTTTATGCCGTGGCTTTCCAGGTTGGAGAAGCCCATTACCTGTAGTGCCGCAAATGCAACACCCAATAAAGCAGTAATGGTGATCAATGAACGGTAACGGCCCATTTCCCTTGCCTTGAAAGATTTAACGGCCAGTTGTATGGTAAAGCTGCTGAGTAAAATAACCATTGTTGAATACCAGAAAACCTTTGGCAGATCGAACTGTAAGAAGTTATCCTGATTGCGTTTTACAATATAGGCACTGGTAAGCCCGGCAAACATCATACAGATGCTGCCCATTGCTACCCACAAAGTGAATTTGTGTGGATGGATGCGTTTTGGTTCATTTAAATTACTACTGCTCATTGCTATCATCACTTTATATTTTTACAGTACTTCTATTTTTATTTTTGGAATGCAAGTCGTTAATCGCTAGTAATAAACTTACATAACAGATTTCCGTTCCTTAGCTTTTATCAGCCAGTAATGCCAAAAAAACAATCGGCAAATAAATATAGCTGCTGAACATTACCCTTCTTGCAGACTGTACATCCATGTATTTATACAACCTTGCACATTGCCATACCATAAAGAGGTTTGCTGCAATTACGATCCACATGCTTACATGCCCTGTCAGTCCAATATAGTTGGGCAAGATGCCAATTGGCAACATCAATACACTATACATCAACGCCTGCAATGCCGTGAATTTTGTTGGGCCTTTATCAGCCGGCAGTAACTTGAAACCTGCTTTGCTATAATCCTGGTGTGCCACCCATGCAATGGCCCAGAAATGCGGGAACTGCCAGATAAATTGTATGCCGAACAGTATCCATCCACCTGCACTGAAATCGTCCTGCCCTGCAACCCAACCAATCAAACATGGTAAGGCACCGGGAAAAGCACCCACCAATACAGCAATGGAATTTATTTTTTTTAGCGGTGTATAGATGTACGCATATAAAAACAAACTGAAAGCCGAAAGCAGTGCCGATGATAAGTTGAAGAAATGCCACATCATCAACACGCCAAGCAAGCCGCCAATAAAGGCAAATGTGTACGCTTCCTGTTGGCTCATCCTGCCTGCAGCTACGGGTCGTGAAGCAGTCCTTTTCATTACTGCATCGGTATCTTTTTCCACTGCCTGGTTAATGGCATTGGCACTGCCCGTAATAAGCATGCCCGCTACAAATAGCAATACGATCATTTTCCAATCGTACGATACTACATTGGGTGCAAGCAGGTAACAGATAACGCATGTGAACACCACTGTAAAACTTAGCGTGAACTTGGTAAGTTCCTTGTAGTCTTTCAGCTTAGATGAAAAAGATGATGTTGTTGTTTCGTTCATTGTACAAGCAGGCCACATTTCAAGCCCTTCTTAAACACTCACCGACAAGCGTAGAGTGACAGTATTTTCTGAAAAACAATGCCCCGACAAAAATCAGGGCATTGCAAATATGGTAAGGGATAGTTGTTATGCTATCACTCATTTGTCATTTTTATTAATGATGACTTTCGTCAGCCCCAATCGGTTCAACCTGAGAGATGAACTCCCTTCCGTCTTTACCATAGTCATACGCCCAACGGTGTACTTCAGGAATTTCGCCAGGCCAGTTGCCATGCCCAGGATTGATAGGTGCAGTCCATTCCAATGTATTTGAACCCCAAGGATTTTGAGAAGTTACTTTTCTTCCTTTCCAGATGGAGTAGAAGAAGTTCAACAGGAATAAAAGCTGTGTAGCAAATACGATCATTGCTACGGTACTGATGAATTTATTCAGTTCAACAAAGTTTTTAAAGCTTTCCCAAATGCTGTAATCGTAGTAACGACGTGGCATACCAGCTAAACCTTCGTAGTGCATTGGCCAGAAGATCAGGTACGCACCAATCATGGTTACCCAGAAGTGGATATAACCCAATGTATTGTTCAGGTAACGACCATACATTTTAGGGTACCAGTGGTACACACCGGCAAACATGCCGAACATACTTGCCACACCCATTACAATGTGGAAGTGGGCAATTACGAAATAAGTATCGTGCAAGTGAATGTCCAATGCAGAGTTACCCAACCAGATACCAGTTAAACCACCAGAAATGAACAAACTCACAAAACCGATTGCAAACAGCATTCCCGGTGTGAAACGGATATTACCTCTCCACAATGTTGTTAACCAGTTGAACACTTTGATGGCAGATGGAACAGCGATCAATAAAGTCAACAATACGAATATGGAACCGAGGAATGGATTCAACCCTGTTACAAACATGTGGTGGGCCCAAACCAGGAAGGCAAGGATAGAGATTGCAAACAAGGAACCTATCATGGCCATGTAACCAAAGATTGGTTTACGTGCATTTACAGATAGTATCTCGCTCACCATACCCATTGCAGGTAATAGAATAATGTACACTTCTGGGTGACCCAAGAACCAGAATAAGTGCTGGAACAGGATGGCACTACCGCCTTCGTTAGGCAATGCACCGACACCATTAACGAAAATATCAGATAAGTAGAAGCTTGTTCCGAAGTTCCTGTCAAATATCAATAAGATAAAACCAGACAACAATACAGGGAAAGACAATACACCCAATACAGCAGTGAAGAACAAGGCCCAGATAGTTAATGGAAGCCTTGTCATGCTCATACCTTTTGTACGCATGTTTAGGATGGTAGCAATATAGTTCAAACCACCTAGTAAAGAGGATACAACAAACAATGCCATAGCCACCAACCACAAATCCATACCTGTTTTGGAACCAGGTGATGCATCGCCCAAGGCACTCAGGGGAGGGTATGCCGTCCAACCACCACTGAAGGGGCCAGTTTCAACAAAAATAGAAGATAGCATTACCACACTGGCTGTAAAGAAGAACCAGTAGCTAAGCATATTCATAAAAGGCGATGCCATATCCCTTGCACCTACCTGTAATGGAATCAAAAAGTTGGCAAACGTACCGCTCAAACCCGCTGTTAATACAAAGAACACAAGCACGGTACCGTGAGTGGTAACCAAGGCATAGTAACCTTGTGCAGTGATATGGCCTTTTTCTGCCCACCATTTTCCCAATAGGTCTTCCAACCAAGGAAAGCTTGTATCTGGGTAACCCAATTGCAAACGGAACAGTACGCTCATCAATCCCCCAATAACAGCCCATACCATACCAGTAATCAAGAACTGTTTAGCAATCATTTTATGATCCATGCTAAACACGTACTTGCTAATAAACGTTTCATGATGGTGGTGCTCATGGTGATGGTCGCCATGTGCATCGTGTGAAGTGGCTGCACCATGAAGAACTGCTTCGTTACTCATAATCAAATCTCTTTATTTCGTCTTACAATTTTTATACTGGCAACCGTTATTATCCGGCTGACTCAATTTAGTTTTTTGCTACTGCTTTTGTAATAGCTGTGTCTTTTTTGCCCGCTAATTTAGTTGTATCAGCTGTTGGGGCAGTGGGTGCTTTGGGTTCCTTATCAGGAAAGGCTGCATAGTAAGCAGGTTTCTTGCTACCCATCCAGGCATCAAACTCTTCTTGTGTAACCACTTTTACAATGGCACGCATGGAGTAGTGACCATTACCGCACATTTGATCGCAACTTAATTCGTATTCAAAGTTCGGGTTCTTGGTTTCGGCTTTCATTTCCTCAGTGGTCATGGTAGGTGTAAACCACATGGTAGTTGGTATGCCAGGCACCGCATCCATTTTCATACGGAAATGTGACAGGCCTACGTCATGTATCACGTCCCTCGAACCGATGATGAGTTTTACAGGTTTGCCTTTTATCAGATAAACCGTGCCTTCTGTTACGATATCATCATGACCAAACTTGTCGTCTTTTAATTGTTGCATTTCGCCATCATGTTTTTTGATGGCTGTGTCGTTCCAGATAATACCAAGCGAGTTGTTGGCAGCATCAATCATCCTGAAATATTTCTTGCCAAATTGCTCGTCTTTACCTGGGTAACGGAATATCCAACCAAACTGCTTACCCGTTACTTCAACCTGCATGGCACCTTGTGGAGCTTCGCCGGTAAATGAGTACCAGTTACGCAAACCAATTACTACTAATATAGCCAATACAATTGCAGGCACTACTGTCCATACAACCTCAATGGTGTTGTTGTGTGGGAAGTAAAACACTTTCGCATTTTCTTTTTCCTGATATTTAAAAGAAAACCAAAACAGCAGTATTTGTGTAATAATCAAAACGATTCCGGTAACACCAATGGTTACCCATAACATTTGGTCAACTTTTTTACCATGGTCGCTTGCTGCAGGATGTGCCAACAATGTTTTATGGAAATACAAATCGTTGCAGTACCAGATACCTATTAGGCCCAATATCATGAAACCGAGCATTAGGAAACCGTTGATCTTATTGTTCTGCTTCCTACTTTCATTTTCGCCTTTAATAACAGACACGTATTCGCTTGCTTTCGCAATCTGGAAAATGACTACGAAAATCAAAACAATTACTGCGATGGTTAAAAACATTGTCATGGTACTATAACTATTTTCTTTTCTTCAATTCAATTTTGTCAAGCTAGCAGATAGCCAATTGCTACAGCTTTCGGTTTTACTATGTATGGTGTACGATACTTTCTTTCAAGAAAGGATGGTACTTTGGTATCAATGGTTTGCTTGCCAAAGATTTGCTTACAAAGAATATCATCAATCCTACAAATAAGCTCAAGATTCCAAAGTCGAACCAGCCAAGGGTTACATGGTCCTTGCTGATGCTACCAATAACTTGTTGGTAATAATCTATCCAGTGGCCAAAGATAATCAACACGGCCATGAAGGTGATTAAGGTGTAGTTCCTCTTTGCTGAACGTTTCATCAGAATCAAAATCGGACAGATAAAGTTGATGATCAGGTTCAGGAAGAAAATGCCTTTATACGGTCCTTGAACCCTGTGTTTAAAGTAGATGGTTTCTTCTGGTTGGTTACTGTACCAGATCAGCATGTATTGAGAGAACCATAAGTAAGTCCAGAAAATAGAGAATGCAAACATGAACTTACCAATATCATGTAAATGTTCCTGGTTGGTATATTCCAAGTAACCTTTATTTTTTAAGTAGATCACCCAAAGTGCTATCAATGCCATGCCGCTTACAAATGTGCTGGCAAAGTTGTACCAACTGTACATGGTGCTGTACCAATGTGCATCAATACTCATCATCCATAACCAAGGAATGGTGGAACCAACTGTTAAGCCAAACCATACTAGGAATGTTGCTGCACGTACGGTATTTTGTTTAATAAACGCAGCACCATTTACATTGTCCATTGGGGCTTCATCTGCTTCAGCACTTAGCTTTCTAATCCTCCAACCTAAAAATGCCCACAAGCCAATTGCTGCTGTTGTCCATATCAAAAAGAAAGTAGGATTCAAGAAGCCCAATTTACCTTTTAGAATAGGATCAGTTTTAGCTTCTTCACTTAACCAATGATAAATTTGATGGTTCTTATCAACAAATACAACATAGATTAATACAAAGAAAGTAATAGCACCAAAAATTGGCACCATTGCAGAGATGGCTTCTGTAACACGGCGGAAAGATATTTGCCAACCACCCCATGCCATTGTGGTAGCACAGATAAAGAACATGGCTGCATTACAAACCAGTGTCCAATAAATAGTATTGTACATTAACGTTCCTAAGAAGATGGCACGTTCGTGTTCATCTTTGCTCATCCCTTTTGTTACAAATCCAATAATGAAAGCTGCCAGCCCGATGCTTATTAAAGCAAGGGACCATGTTTTCATTTTTCCGGGAACCTCAAAACGTTCTCTGATAGATGCCATTGTAAATTATTTTTTCTTGTCAGCCAGAGCTATTAAAAGCTCATCGTTAATTTGTTATTGTCTCCGCACATCGTTAGTTATGTAACAACATAGTCACGATGGAATTATTTTTTTGCAGTTGCAGCATCACCTTCTTTTGCAGCAGGTGCGGCAGCTGTTGCTTTAGTTGCGTTTTGTTTGCTCTTAATGTAATAGATTACTTCCCAACGTTGCTTCCTGTTTAATTGAGAGGCATAGCTACCCATTAAGTTCCTACCATAAGTAACGCTATAGAACATTTGTCCTTCTGGCATATTTAAAGTAAGCAGGTTCTTTGGTGCTGCTGGGTAAGGACCATTGCCATCTTTCCATAAAGGACCATTGCCATCCAGGTTCTTACCGTGGCATATACCGCAATTGATCAAATACAACCTTTCAGCCTGTGTAAGTTCGGCAGCACTTAAAGAATCAATCGGGCTTTTAACCGCTTTTGATGCTACATAGTTTGTAGTGTCGCCCAATTTGTCTTTGGCTAGGGCAAAAGGCATTTCCTCGCCCCTTGCAATCGTGCCCGTTACAGGCATGTTATTGTAACTAAAGTTTCCTTTCTTGGTTTCTTCGCTATGGTCGGCATAGGTTTCGTAAGCACGGCTATAGGCCATATCTGGCATATAGATGCTATTGGGCTTACGTTTTACATCGCTGCAACTTACAATTACAACTGCAGCAGTTAAAAAAGCTATGATGGTTAATTTCTTCATCTTGTTCTTTGTCTATAATTAAGCAAGAGCTGTTTGTGTTTCAAAAGGCATTTCATCTTTATCGTACCTGCCAATCCACCAGCCATCTTCAGCAATTTCAGTTTTTACTTCTACGGCTCCAGCATTGCTTAGGAAAGCTTCTAGGTCACTGCTGTTTGTTTTGTCTGTGCATTCTATTACCATTACAAACAAATCGTCGGTAGCCCTTGCATGAAAATGGTGTTTCTTAACAAACGGGGCCAGTTGACATAGGTAGCAAAAAGTAAGTACCATGCCTACTGCAGCAAACAATACCGTTAACTCGAACATAATGGGTATCCAAGCTGGCAATGCAAAATGTGGTTTACCGCCAATATCCAAAGGCCAGTCTTTTGTAAAGATCCAACTGATGCAACTCAATGCAGTGGTAGTACCTGTAATACCATAAATGAAACCTGCAGTATGTATACTGGTTTCCCTCATACCCAATGCGTGGTCCAGACCATGCACCGGAAATGGCGTGTACACATCCTGTATTTTGTAACCTGCCGTGCGAACTTTTTTCACCGCAGGAAACAAAACGGCTTCATCATCAAAACAGCCAACTACGAATTTCTTTTTTGCCATAGTCAAATTTTGTGTCTACAGCCAACAGACGGTAGATCATAATAAAACTTTAATTCAATATATTTTGTCCATGGACTATTGACCATGGACTATGGTCTCTCTTCTAGTGTGCGTGTGCATGGGCAAACTCGTCTGCCTGTTGCACTTCAATCGGTGTCATATCTTCTTTATAGCTTTCGCCCGATACTTTCAGTACATACTTGATTTCCGCAACTGCAATAACCGGGAAGTATTTTGCAAATAGGAAGAAGCAGGTAAAGAACAGACCGAATGTACCCATGTAGAAACCGATTTCCCAGATAGAAGGACTGTAGTAAACAGACCAGCTAGAAGGCAGGTAGTCACGGTAAACAGAAGTAACGATGATCACAAAACGCTCGAACCACATACCGATATTCACCAGGATACTCATGAAGAATGTAACAAATAGGTTCCTTCTCATTTTTCTGCTCCAGAATATCTGCGGGCTCAATACGTTACAAGCCATCATACCCCAGTAGCTCCAACCATAAGGGCTGAACAGGTTTGCACGGCTGTACCAGAATGTGTAACCTTCGTATTTGCTTTGGCTGTACCAGCCCATAAACAACTCGGTTAAATATGCGATACCCACAATGGAACCCGTTAGTACAATGATCTTGTTCATTGCTTCAACGTGACCCAACGTAATATAATCGTGTAGTCCAAACACTTTTCTTACCACCAGTAACAAAGTTTGCGTCATGGCGAAGCCAGAGAATACCGCACCCGCTACGAAGTATGGAGGGAAGATGGTGGTATGCCAACCAGGAACTACTGAAGTTGCAAAGTCAAAAGATACAATAGTGTGTACCGAAAGTACCAGTGGTGTACTTAAACCTGCCAATACCAATGACAGGCTTTCGTGACGTTGCCAGTGTTTGGTAGAACCTGTCCAACCAAAAGCAGCAATACCATATAAGTGTTTACGCAATTTTGTTTTGGCCCTGTCACGTACCGTTGCAAAGTCGGGCAACAGACCAGAATACCAGAACAAAAGCGATACGGTGAAATAAGTTGAGATCGCAAATACGTCCCACAACAACGGCGAGTTAAAGTTTACCCATAAAGGACCACGGGTATTAGGGTAAGGCAGTACAAAGAACGCCATCCAAACACGACCCATGTGGAAGATAGGGAACTGGCCCGCACACATTACCGCAAAAATGGTCATCGCTTCTGCCGCACGGTTCACACCTGTTCTCCAACCTTGACGGAACAACAATAAGATGGCCGAGATCAAGGTACCAGCGTGACCGATACCAACCCACCATACGAAGTTGGTGATATCCCAACCCCAACCGATGGTCTTGTTCAGGTTCCACTGACCAATACCATAAGTAACCTCACGGTAAACGCTAAACACACCAAACATTAGCAATGCCACCGAAATAAAGAATCCGATGTACCAAAGCTTGCTTGGCTTTGCTTCAATAGGGCGAATAATATCTTCCGTTACGTCATGGTAGGTTTTCTTACCATATACCAACGGTTCCCTTAATTGCGATTCGTACTTTACGCTCATCTGGTCTTGGTTATTATTGGGGACTATGACCCGGAGGCAATAGACCGTATAAAAATTATTTATTAATCAGTTTCAATGGTTGATTGCAGAAGCAATTAAGCCTCTTGCATTTACCATACTTATGCGTGTTCCTTTTCAGCTTTCTTTCCACCAGCTGCTGCTTCATGCTCTTCTTCGCTGTTGCGTACTTTAGCCATGTAACTTACGTTTGGCAATACGTGCAGTTGCTCCAAAGAATAGAATAACCTGTTGGAGTTATCGTTCCTTACTTTGCTGATGGCACTGTTCGGATTGTTTACGTTACCGAATGTGATACAGTCTGCAGCACAAGCCTGGGCACAAGCCACTTTCACATCTTCATCAATCAAAGGACGGCTTTCTTTCTTCGCCTTCAGTTTTCCTTCTTGCAAACGTTGTACACAGAAAGAACATTTTTCAATTACACCTCTTGAACGTACAGTAACATCTGGGTTCAATACCATTCTTGTTAACTCGTCGTTCATCAGGTGTACGGTATCGCTCAGTTCATCCTGGTTGTTCGGGAAGCTATCCGCACCCATATAATCGGCCCAGTTGAAACGGCGTACTTTATAAGGACAGTTGTTGGCACAGTACCTTGTACCGATACAACGGTTATAAGTCATTTGGTTTAAACCTTCGCTGCTATGGTTGGTTGCAGCAACAGGACAAACGTTTTCGCAAGGTGCATTGTCGCAGTGTTGGCACATCAATGGTTGGAAAACAACTTTAGGGTTGTCTGCATTGCCGCTGTAGTAACGGTCAATCCTTAACCAAGCCATATCGTGAAAACGCAGTACTTCGGGTTTACCTACAACAGCTACGTTGTTTTCGGCCTGACAAGCTACAACGCATGCACCGCAACCATTACAACTGTTCAGGTCAATGCTCATACCCCATTTGATACCTGGTTTGTCGTAAGATCCGTAGATGGTTGCATCTTCACGGAACTTGGCCAAGCCACCAAATGGTTTGGTTTCTTCTTCACGGTCGTCCAGAATTTCTGTTGGGTTGTGTTTCAACTCGGCCAACGTCAATTCCTTCATTACCTCGGTACGGTTACCTTGGTCTGTATTGTAGATATTGTGTGTTTGTGTTAATGCAACAGGGAATGTTTTGCCAGTATCGGTTAGGCTAACACCTGCAATATCAAAACTTACAGTTCCGTTAGCAATAGCTGCCAAAGGAAACGCATTCACACCAACGGGTTTGTTGTTTTCATCAACTGTTGCACGGCCAACTTTTGCATCGCGGCCATAACCAACAGCAACACCCACAGTTTCGGCGTGTGTACCAGGTATAATCAGAACCGGAAGTTCAATGGTTTGATTATTGGCTTTTATTTGAACAACCCTTTTAGGTGGTTTTACTTCGTAAGCATCTGCCTGGCCATTTACTGACAGGTCAATGTTCAGTAATTTTTTAGCCATGACCGGGGAGATAACCAAGTAGTTATCCCAAGTAGCCCTTGTAACAGGGTCTGGCATTTCTTGCAACCAAGGGTTGGCTGCACCCTGACCGGCACCGATGGCTATTTTTTGGTATAGCTGTAATTCGGTTCCTGTTTTAACAGCAGGGATGTTTTTGATTGCTTCATCAAAACGGTTGGCAGTATATGCACCTGCCACCGCAACTTCAGGTACGGCACCAGTGATACCTTCTTGTAGTACTTTATTCCAAGCTGCTTCGCCACCCAGTTTTGTACCCCAATATGTTTTTAGGAAAGAAACATAGTCGGTAGCTGAACCGCTCCATTTCAACAGGCTATCCTGCCACTGACGTGTTTTGAACAGTGGGTAAATAGTAGGTTGTATAAAGGAATAGTGACCAGTTTGCGGTTCTGCATCGCCCCAACTTTCCAAAAAGTGATGGTCAGGAATTACGTATTTGCAAAGCTGCGTTGTTTCGTCATTCTTTGAATTGAAGGAAACAGCAACTTTAACTTTTGCAAGTCCGGTTTTGAACTTGGTTGCTTCAAACCAAGAGTAGGCAGGGTTTGCACCAACAATGAACAAAGTTCCAACAGAACCTGCGTTCATTGCATCAACCAAGGCAGCAAACTCGCTATCGATACCTTTACGGCTATTGTTGGTAGCAGCCCAGTCAATTGTTTTGCCATTGGCACCAATTGCGTTGTTGATGGCGTTTACCACAATCTGTACATTGGTGTCATTGCTTCCGCAAACAACCAATGCTTCGCCTTTATGTTCAGCCAAAGCTTTTGCAGCTTTTTCAACATTTGCTTTCAATTCGCCTGAAACAGTAGTAACGGCCTGGCCATTTACTGCACTTAACAAAGCAGCAGCAATTGCTCCGGTTTCGCTTGGGCGGTGTAAATATCTATCATCAGCATTAGAACCTGTAAGGCTTGCAACACTTTCAAAGTGAATGTGTTTGCTCATTTCAGGGTTCTTCTGGTTTATCTTTTTGCCTTTGGCGTATTGCCTTGCAAACTCAATAGGGCTAACCCATGTTGCCAAGAAATCGGCACCTAGGCTCACAATTGTTTTTGCATTATCGAAACGGTAACTAGGCAATGCTTTTTTACCATAGCTGGCTTCGTTGGCCAACAGCATCCCGCTATAAGAAACCGCATCGTAGGTTACATGTTGTAACGTAGGGTACTTTGCTTTGAACTGATTGATTACTTCTAAAGAAGAAGGCGAGTTGATGGTGCTTGTAAGCAACACGGTGCTTCCGCCAGCAGTTGGCAATGCTTCTGCAATGGCTTTGTCAATGGCTTCAAAAGTTACTTCTTTGGCATCGTTGCCCACACCAATTGTTGGGAAACGCAACCTTGCCCCATCATACAGATCCAACACACTTGCCTGAACCCTTGCACTGGTACCGCCTTTGGTTATAGGCGATGCATCATTACCTTCAACCTTGATAGGACGGCCGTCACGTACCTTGGCCAGGATGCTTACTGCATCACCGTCCTGCACATAAGTAGTGGCATACCAGTTTGCAACACCAGGAACAATGTCCTCTGGTTTATTAGCAAAAGGAATTGCTTTTTTAATAGGCACTTCGCAACTTGCGGCAACTGCTGCTGCTGCTGTTGTAAAGCCAAGATATTTCAAGAAATCCCTACGGGGAGTCTTTGCATTCAATAGCCCATCATCAGCAGACTCAAAAGGAAGCTCTTCTTTAAACTCGTCTTTTGCTGATTGCTGAAAAGCTTCAGAATTGTTTAATTCCCCAAAACTTTGCCAATGCTTTTTATCGCTCATAGTATGATGATTAATTGCCTGAACGGCAATTGACTGAATTAAATTAATAGTGACATTTTTGGCACTCTGTACCACCAATCTTTTCTACGGTAATTCCTTTAGTGCTATCCAGTTTTCCACTCTTCAATTCGTTGTGGAATTTTTCGTAAATGCTGTAGAAACCGTTTTCTTTGAACTGTACCTGTGTTGTACGGTGACAGTTGATACACCAGCCCATGCTTAGGTCTGCAAACTGTTTCACTTCGCCCATAGCTGTGATTTCGCCATGACAAGTTTGACATTGTTGTTTACCTGCAACTACGTGTTGGCTATGGTTAAAGTAAACGTGGTCTGGTAGGTTGTGTATCTTAACCCATTGAATTGGAGTGGCTTTGGAGGCATCCCATTCGTTCGGTTTTTTAGGGTCGAAGCCTGCATATTTGTACAGTTCCTGAATTTGGGCCGTACCGTTTACTTCATTTCCTTCGGCATCCACTATTTTTTCGCCCTTGTATTCGTTGATGGCTTTATGGCAGTTCATACAGATATTCACTGAAGGAATATTGGCGTGTTTGCCCTGTTCTGCACCATTGTGGCAATACAAACAGTTAATCTGGTTGGTGCCGGCATGCACTTTATGCGAGTAGTAAATAGGTTGTTTTGGCTGGTATTCTTTATTTCTGCCCAAGCCAATAGCACCTTTGGTTGTAAGGTAACCGCCAATAATGAACAGTACCACTACAAACATGGCTATATAGGACTTGTTTTTCCAGAAAGCAACCGGCTCTGGAGAAGCAATGCCCGATTTATCGTCGGATAATTTTTTAAGGTTGGAGTTTACCTGTAATAAAGTAAGAGCAACAACTGCCAATATTAGGGTAAGGATGCCGAAAAGAAGGGAATTGTCTGATTCTTCAGGCTTCGCACCAGTTGTACCACCGCCTTCAACTGGTCCTGTTGGTTTCCAGTTTTTGATATAATCAAGAATCGCATCAATTTGTTTCTCATCCAAAACACCATCAAAGGAAGTCATTGATGATTTATACTTAGCAAACAAATCATTTGCGTACTTATCTCCCGTTTTTAAGAAGGATCCGCTGTTTTTAATCCAAGCATGCAGCTTTTTTCTGTCACCTCCCCAGCGATCCTCAACGCCTAATAAGGCTGGGCCTGTAAGCTCTTTGTCAATTTTATGACACGAAGCACAGTTAGCATTAAACAATGCTTTTCCGTCTTGCGCCGACGCTGTATTACTAATAAAAGACAAACCTAAGAGCAGGATTGTGCTGAGAATGATGGTTTTGGCTATTCTTCTGTGAGTCATATTCACAAACTGATTGTTCTAAGTGTGGAAAAATATTCCTGAACGGTTGCAAAAATATGACAGGATGCTGACAAAAACACAATGTTAAAAAAAAAAATTTAGCCTAGTGCCACCTGCATTACAGCCGATTGGCAACCGATGTTATTGTTTTATGTCATGCTTTTGTAAACGAATTTGCAATGCCCAACAATTTCTTCTTTCGATAAAAGATTACTCAACTTTTTGCCACACCTTCGCTGCCATGTTTAAACGGCTGAAAGAAAAATGGAATGTGGGGTGGCTGCAGTTCACCCTGATTTTTTGCACGTTTGCCTTGGGCGGAAGTGCCTGTGCCCGGTTGGGCAGCTGGCTGTTGGGTTTTATACTGACAGAGAAAAATGTGCTGTATTGGATTATATATGTGCCATTGATTACTGTTTTATGGCCCGTTTGTGTATTGCTGATCAGCATACCGCTGGGGCAGTTCAACTTTTTCAGGAACTACCTGAAAAGGATCTGGAGCAAAATGGGGGGCAGCCCCGAAACAGGGGGCAAGAAACCTGCAGTGCAGCGGATTGCCATTTTTGCTTCGGGAACAGGCACCAACGCAAAAAAGATAATAGAGCATTTCAGGCACTCGGCCACCATTGAAGTAGCCCTGATTGCCTGCAACAAGCCCAATGCTGGTGTGCTGGGTATTGCAAAGGAATATGGCATTGATACCTTAATAATAGAGAAAGAGCCTTTTTTTAGGGGCAATGCCTATGTAAGCGAGCTAAAAGCAGCCAAAATTGACTTTATTGTACTGGCCGGCTTTCTTTGGAAAGTACCTTCTTTGCTGATACACAGTTACTTAGGAAAAATTGTGAACATACACCCTGCCCTGTTGCCCAAATATGGCGGCAAAGGCATGTACGGGCATTTTGTACATGAAGCCGTAATTGCCAGCGGCGATGAGGAAAGCGGTATTACCATTCATTACGTGGATGAGGCGTATGACCATGGATCCACTATTTTCCAGGCCAGGTGTGAGGTGCTGAAAAATGACACAGCAGATTCATTGGCTAACCGCATTCACCAGTTGGAGCATACATATTATCCTTCTGTTATTGAAAAGACCATTACAGGAATTGATATAGACTGATACCCAAACACACTTGAACAGATGATGGAACAGACAACTTTAGGCATTGGCACAAGATTGCAGCATACACAATTGGGCCCAGGTGTAATTGTTGGTGTTAAATATGCCACTTACCTGATCTCTTTTATACATCATGGCATTAGGGAAGTTGACAAAACAGACAGTAACCTGGATGAGATCATACCCGAAAACCTGAGCACTGAAATTGAAACAAGTTCCGAAGTGGAGCGATCCTTACTGAAAATACTGCAGCTGTGGGGCGGTCTGACAGAAGTGGTTGCCCTAGGCGACAAGTGGAAAGGTGGTACCATGTTGCTACAACCGGCCGACAAAAGCCTAAAGCCAAAGGAAGTGGAGATTGATGTGTTCTTTCATAAAATAGTCATGCTGCGTGACAGGCTACGGGTATTGGAGCAAAACATCAACAGCCATAAAGTTTTAAGCGATGCAGACAAAGTTAACCTTCAACAGTATATTACCCGTGTGTATGGCTCGTTGACCACTTTTAATGTGTTGTTCAAAAACAAAGAAGATTGGTTTGTTGGCGAAGGGAAGGAATAAGTAGTCGGCCGCAGTTACAGTTTCGAGAATCTTTCAATGAACCCTTCTTTCCGGTTTCTTGCAACAGTTATATGCTCCCCATCGGTCATGAGTACGTAGCCGCCATCGGCTTTTACAAACTTTTCTATATGTGCTATATTAATAAGATGCGAGTTGTGGATGCGGTAAAAATTATACGCCTGTAAAGTTTCCTCTACTTCTTTCAATGTTTTTGCAATGGTTACTTTTTGGTTGTTGGTCAAAAATATTTTGGTATAGTTGCTTAACGATTCGCAACGTATAATCTGTTCGGCTTGTACAAACTGTAATCCATCAGCGGTATTCAATGCAATTTTTTCGTTGACTGTATTTTTGGTCATCTGCTGCATCAATAATTTCAACTGTTCGTTTACCGCAACGTTTTTTTTATTCTTATACCTTTCTATTGCTGCCTTCAAATCGTCGGCATCTATTGGTTTCAATAAATAATCAAATGCTGCGTACTTAAATGCTTTTATGGCAAACTGGTTATAGGCAGTTGTAAATATCACATCAAAAGCTGGCTCTTTAAATGCATTCAGTACTTCAAAGCCGTTCTTTACAGGCATCTCAATATCCAAAAAAAGCAGTTGTGGATTTTGTTGGGCAATGGCAGCAATGGCATCATCTGCATTGGTGCAACATGCAACAATGGTTATGTCTGGACAAAATTTTTTCAACTGCCATTCCAATACTTCCAGTGCATTTTTTTCGTCGTCTACCAAAATAGCTTTTATCATGTTGCAAAGTTTTATGGATTTGTAACCGGTACTTCAAAAGGCAATAAAAGTGTAACTCTTGTACCTGTTGGCCTGCCGTCTGCATCTGTTAAATCTTCTATATGGCAACTGGCCTTCACATTATGCAGTTCGTTAAACATCTTGATCCTGTCGCCCGTAATCTTCATTCCGTACGATTTCTGTTTCAGTACCTGCTTACTTTTTTGCTCGGCAGCTTTTTGTCTGCCCACCCCATCATCTTCTATCACTACCCGTAACAAATCTTTTGACTGTTCCGTAAACAGCAGTTTCAAATTACCTTTTCCTTCTTTATGCAGCAAGCCATGCCAGATGGCGTTTTCGATATAGGGCTGTATCAACATGGAGGGGATAAAACTGGTGGACTGGTTAATGGATGGCGTTACCTGAAACTGTACCGCAAACCGGTTGTCGAACCGTAGCATTTCCATTTCAATGTATAGTTGCAGCAACTGTATCTCGCTTTCAAGACTGGTGGTTTCGGTTGCGGAACTGTCCAGTATCAGGCGTATCAATTTTGCAAAGCGGGTCAAGTAACCGGATGCCGTAACATGGTCGCTTTTTACAATATACCTGTTGATGCTGTTGAGGCAATTGAAAATGAAATGTGGGTTCATCTGTGCCCGCAATGCTTTCATTTCTATTTCTGCGACTTTTTTGTTGTAGTCCGTTTTTATTTGTTCTTCCTTTCTAATAGCAGCTATCCTGTATCGATACAACCCAACAACAATAACTATTAAAATGATTGATAGCAGCACATAGAACCATGCTGTTTGCCAAAAGGGTGCATGTATAATTATTTGAAGCGATATGCCCTGCTCGTTCCACACACCATCGCTATTGGCTGCTTTTATACGTAGCAAATATTTGCCAGGCTTTAGACCCGAATAGCTAGCATATTGCCTGTTGCCGCAGTATATCCAATCCTTATCAAGTCCTTGCAATTGGTAAGCATATTGACATTGGTTGCCATTGACAAAACTGAGGGCAGCAAATTCGAAGCTGATAAAATTCTGCTTATATGAAAGTTCTATCTTTTGCTGGTTGTTGATGTTGAGGCTATCGCTCCATGACTTATCGAAAATATTCAGGTACCTGAGCATGACTTTGGGCGGCATCCTATTTTCGACTACATGTCTGGTATCTATTTCTATAAAATGGTTGATGCATCCAAAATATACTATTTGGTTGCTGCCTAAATAACCACTTTCAATTGCATACAATGTTTCGGGCAAGCCATTATCATCATTGTAATTTTTAAATACAGGCTTTGATGGATGGAAGCGGATAATTCCTTTTTTCGAGCTTATCCAAATGAAGCCTAAGGAATCACAAAAGATTTCGTTCAGGAACATATCGGGCAGGCCTTCTTTTTCCGTATATCTTTTATAACTGTATTTGCCATTGCTAGTTTGCCACATTTCAAACAACCCTTCGTTGTAGGTAGTGAACCAATAATGGTCCTGTTTGTCCATGACTATTTTTTTGGGGTCACCAATTTTATACAGGTTCTTTTCATAGAAATCTGCATTGCTGGTATTGTTGATGGTGTTGAACAATACCAAGCCACGGCTCCTGTCAAAAACCCAGGCAAGGCTATCGTTAAAAGATGTTACAATAAAGGAACCCGCAATAAAAGGAAATGCTTGATTGGCTGCCACACCACCCACTTGTTGAACATTGTTATTGCCCAGCTTTATTTTGTAATAACGTTTGTTATAATCAATAATCCACAACTCATTTTTTGCATCCAGTTGCGATGCGGAGCCATGCATCTCTATCGTGGTATTGTTATGCTTAAGAAGGAGTCTTGAAAAACTGTTGCTGTAAATATTGTATAAATAAAAGCCGCCATCAATATTGGTCAGCAGGTTCTGCCCATCCCATTTAAAAATATCGGCTACATGGTGCGAACCAGAAGTGGTAACCGGCAGGCCCTTGGTGGGCAACAGTTTAATGGTATTGTTGCTTATATCTTTTTCGTATAGGCCGTTGCCTACATCCAAACCAAAGTATAGCTTATTGGTTGGTGCATGGTAATAGAAGCTGTGCACTGTGGACTCTGTAAAGAAAGAGGACTTAATGGGTGGTACCGCTGTTGTTTTGATATTCTGGTTGGATGGGGCAATCAAAGAGAACCCATAATCATAACCAGCCCACAGCGTCTGGTTATTGTCCACAAAAATCCGCCTGCACTCTTTGGGTGGTGGTGAGTTTTTATTGTCGGACTTGTGCTCAAAAAACTGGAACTGATTGGTAGTAATATTAAAGACACCAAGCCCTTTGTCCAATGATGCAATCCATAATTCATTGGCCGATTTTTTGGCTATCTTATCTACTATATTCCTGTTGCCGGCATAAGGGTTATTGGGCTGCAGCAAATAAGCAGTAAATTTTTTAGTGTTGATATTAAATTGCTTTAGCCCGCATGCCCATGTACCCAGCCATAACAAAGAATCGCCATAATACTGAACAGTCATGAACAGGTTCTGGTTTTCTTTGTAGAACGATGAATTGTCGTCTATATAAACAGTTAGCTTTTTTGTTTGGGCATCTTGCATAAACAATCCATAACCGCCGGCCAACCACATATTGCCCTTACTGTCTTCGGTAAAGCCACCAACACAGTCGCTGGCATTTTTGCCCCAACGGTTGATGAATGTTTGACCGGATGCATAATGGGCGAGGCTGTTTGTTACAGGATTTAGAACCGACCAGCCCTTGCTTGCATAACCAATCCATATACTGCCTTTGCTATCGGCATACAGGCTGTTTACAAAATCTTCCTTTAAGGCCTGTTCGTTGTTGGCCATGTAACGATAAGGGCTGAATGTCTTTGTATCGTCATTGAATTTGTTGAGCCCGGCGTTTTCTGTACCAACCCATATATGGCCCTGCCTGTCTTCAATAATAGCAGTAATGACATTGCTTGAAATGGAATGGGGATTGCCGGCATCGGCATAGAATTTTTCGAACTTCTGCCCATCAAACCTGTTCAGACCATAAGATGTACCAATCCACATAAAGCCCTTGCTATCCTGAAAGAAGCAGCGGATGTAATTGCTGCTCAGACCATCTTTTTCTGCATAGTTCTTTACATACAGTTGCTGGCTTTGCTGTGCAGATACAGAAAAGCAGAACAGTAACAAACAACAGTAAACTCTAACAAGGGGCCACATACAATACTAATGTATGTTTTTATTGCATTGTTATATCAACCGCAACTTCTATTTGTTGATAATATGAGCAGTTGGGTTATTTATTTAGCAGCTAACAAGTATGGAGATGCTATGCCAATTGTTTTTCCATGTAAACAACCCCTTCTAACGGGTTGGGGTAATAGGCATTGGTTACAATGAAACCATGCTTTTGGTATAGGTGTATGGCAGCCTGCAGCCTTTGCAGGGTATCCAGTTTCATATTGGTATAGCCAAGAGCCATTGCATCTTTCTCTATGGCTTCAACAAGTGCCCCGCCAATTTTGTGTTTGCGGTATGCAGGCTGTACATACAGGCGTTTCATTTCGCAACAACCCTGTTCGGGCAGTGGTTGCAGGGCAATGCAACCAACCGCTTCGTTGTTCCAATAGGCCAATATCAATGAGCCGGATGGTGCACTGTACTTGCTTAATGGATTGTCCAGTTCCTTATTAAAACTTTGAAAACAAAGGTTGGCCCCTAGTTCATCGGAATACTGTCTGAACAGTTCCCTAATAATCTCCAGCTCCGTGCCTTCGCTGATAATATGTTGTAAACGTAGCATGTTGAACAAAGTTATATGGATGATGGTTGTCCCAATAGTTATCGGGACCACTGCAACTGAACAAAGCATCTATAGCTGGTTACATAAAAAAGCCCTGCTCTTGGCAAGGCTTGTTATTTTATCCCGGGATCCTCGAAATGTATTTTTCAATTTCCTTGATTTGGTCCACTACCTGTTTTGTTTTTGGTTTCAGTGCCTTTGCACGGCGGAAATAGTCCTTAGCTGCACGGAACTCCCTTTTGTTCATAAAAATCTGGCACATGCTCAAATAAGCAACTGCCTCGCTTTCCGTATCGGGTATGCCCAAACGTATGGCAGCACGTATATAGCTTTCGCCTTGTTTCAAGTCGCCTTTCTGCATGGCCATCATGCCCAGTTGCAATTTGTTTGCACCTTCGGCTTCGGGCATCGGGGCACCAAGGTCGCTGCTCTTCTTTAAATGCTTTTCAGCATTGTCAAAATCCTGCTCCATCATGGAGAGGTTGCCTTTAATTGTGTAGAAAGTGGAGCGGACAGGTTTGTACAAAAGGCTGGGGAACCAAACTGTGTTCAATATCTTTTTTACTTCTTCAATATTGCCACTTTCCATCGGCTCTTGAATTAAACGCAAAGGGCCAATAAAGAAATGGCTGAACAAACCGATAACGCCCACAAAATACAAGGGGAATGTAGGCCAGAAGCCGGCAGTATGTGTAACATTTAACACGATTGCCCCAACAATAGCTACGAGGCTTAACCAGAAACGGTATTTGATAATGACGTTGTAAAATTTCATGCGTTGTTTTTATGTATGCCGCCGTACCTGTTTTCACTAAACTAAAAAAGACTTCCGAGGAAGCCTCTTGCAAATCTTATCCAAAAACAGTTCGGGTAGCCTTTGTTTTCACTTGTTTAAAAATCAAAAATATGGCAAAGCGGAAAACTTACCAAAAAGGCCAGTCGGGGCTACGGCTCATTTTGTGGTTTTTACTCCAATCTTGCTGTAGGTCCAAACTTGTTGAATGCTTTTTTAGACAACTTTAAATAAAAAGCAGGATGCGGTTCCGGGGGACTGCATCCTGCTTCATGAAGTTTTTCGGTTTATTCTATTTCTTCCTGCTTTCCTTTACTTTCTTGATGCCATAGCCAACACCTGCGGCTACCAGCAAAGAAAGGCCACCATCAACAGGTACGTCATCGCCCACATCGTCGCCAAAGCCAGGTTGTGCATGTAGCAATGTTGGCAAGCAGGCTACCAATATAATGGCCAGTATATAAATAAGTTTTTTATTGTTGTGCATATACATAATTTATTGAATGATGAATTTGATTGCTTTTGTTTCTTTGCCACTTACCAGTTGTACAATGTATATGCCTTTGGCAAATTGTTTAACCGGTATGGTTTGCTGGCCATTGCTAACCTTTCCGCAGTTGATGTTTTTAACCACAACACCTGCTTCGTTAAGTATGGTTATTGTGGTAGCTTCCGCGGTTGCATTGCTAAAGGAAACCTTCACCACATCGGTTGCCGGGTTGGGCGACAGTTCAACGGTCAGGCCATTCACAATAGCGATGGTTTGCTTGCTGGTCCTTGTTACCAATTCAAACCTGTTTTCTCCTTGGCTTGCGGCATCTGCCGTTACAACAAAATCGTACTGCATGCCTGCACTCAATTTCGTTTCTGTGCCCAGGTATTTATCTTTCAAATAAAGCTCATAGTCATTGCCTATGTTCAGGTTGCTTACAACAATACTGTATGGTTTTGCTGTTTTGCTTGTAATGCCTATTGGCACTATCATATCAGCATCCAACGGTCTAACATCTACTGCCAGTTCCTTGTGGTCTGCTGTAATGCTATAAAAGCTCAGGTCGCTATTACGGAACTTGGTACCATCCAGGATATTGTCCATTAATGGTGTTGATTTTTTATCAAAGAACATCGTAAACCTGTCGTACAGTTTATTGTCCGATGTAATGTTAAGCACCAACAATTGCTTCGTATCCATCTGTCTTAACATCATGGTTGTATCGGTCGATACTTTGTCACTTTCCTTAAACGTGATGCTTTCGCTTGCTGCAGTTGTTCTTACAAAGAAAGAGCCCGATGAAGGCAGTGCGTAGCCACCTGTTCCGAATGTATAGGTAAGATAGGCCCCAGCAGTACCCATACGGGAATCCCATATCCAGAAATTGTTGTTCACACCTGCGGTAGTGGAAACAGTGGTAACATCAATTGGGGAGATATATGGATTGGACACCATGTTGTAGCCCGAAGTATCGCCAAGCACAAGGTTCTTTACAAAGTTTCCGGTAGGGTTCAAAGTACCTGAAACACTAATGGTCACATCCTGCGGTGTTGCATAAGGCAAAGTGAAAATGCCTGCTTGTGCTTTCTTTCCCCTTACAAACAAACGGAAGCCATTGCCGGGTTCTATTGTTTGTGTTGCTGCTGTATAGGCTTTCCAACCTAAATCGGCAGTAGTGCTTTCATTGCCATAAATGGGATCGTAGTAAAAAGAGCTCGGGTTGAGGTTCACATCATTGGTAAATCCTGCAAATGTGCCTGCAGCACCCGTAATATCAAGATCGTTGGCATATTGCGACAATGCAGTGGATGTGCTGAATGGGTGACCTATAAAACGGAAGGCCCTTTGGCCACCTGTTATGAAACGCTCAACAGTAACCGTACCGTTAATGCTGCCTGCCGAATTGGCCATACGTGCAGTACCCAAAGATGTTGACTGGAACACCAGTCCTGCATTTGCATTTATCGTTACCACTTTACCTGTAGGAACCGTGATGGCAACTGCGGGTGCAATCTTCAAAGTATCACCTGCAGTTGTAATGGTTGTATTGCCAATGGTAATATCTGCCGTGGCAGTTACAATATGATTGATGATGGTATTGGTTGCATTTTCGGTAGGTACCAGTGTTGCAGCAAACCATGTGCTATTGTCATGAGAGGATTCCCATGTAGCTGCTGCGTTCCAGTTGCCATTCTGTTTGGAACGGAAGTAATCGGTTGCGGCAGATACATCGCTGATAACAATATTGCCAGATGTTGCACCTGTAAGTCCAGATGATGCCGCACTGATGGTATAGGTACCTGCGGCATTGAATTTAAGATCGTTAAAAGTAGCAACACCATTCACCGCTGCTTTGGTAACAGTGCCTGAAAGTGTACCTGTACCGGTTGCCTTGGCAATAGTGATGTTGGAGGTATAAGTATTGTCAACAGAGTTGTCGGCCTTGCGTGCCTCTACTGTAAATGAAGCAAGGTTTGTATTGATGGTACCAGTTGAAGGTGTACTTACCAACGCAAGCTTTGTTGCACCTGCAACCACAGCTGTATAAGTACCTGAAATAACCAATGTTCTTGTTTTGCTGTAACCGCCGCCAGATTCACTACCTGTTTTCGACTTCGTTACATTAATAGTGCATGAATTACCAGCTGTAGTAACAAAACTACCCGTTAAAGAACCTATAGTTCCAGAGCCGCTACAACTGCTAGAAGTACCAATACTAGTAACTGTTGAAGTAGCCGTTGTAAAATTAGCATTGCTGCTACTTATTTGAAATTGATAACCCTTTAAACCCGCACTGCTGGCATATGCTGTGCCGGTTATAGAAGTAATGGTAAAATTATACCCTGCTTTGGCAGCTATGGTTGTTACGTAAGAAGTAATACCATCGCCCGTGGATGAGCAGGTAGCATCTACCCCGTTATAGGCGGTACTATTGGTAAGTGCCACCGTAAAAAGGGTTGAAGGGTTTGCAACTGCCCCTGTGGTACCAGCCCCCCCAAGACCCGTATAGGTAATGGTAAAAGCAGTTTGCCCCCATACATTCCCTGCAAACAGGCTACAGAACAGTAAAAAGAAAACAGTATATTTTGTTTTCATAAGTGCGTTTTAATTGTTGTATGATAGTGTTGTTTTCACCGTAAAACTATCAGTCGAATGTTACCTTAAAAAAACCTTAAGATTATCGAAACATTATGCTATTGTTAACTGCATCGGGCCAATAAAAAAGCGGTAGCACTTATATAAATGCTACCGCCCATTTTTAGTTGCAACCCTTATTGCATAAAGGTTACCGGGAAATCAAAATTTTCTACCGTATTAAATTAACCGAGCCTTTCTTGTCAACCACGCTTCCGTTCAGCAAGGTTATTTTGGCAACATATATATACACACCTACCGGCTGTTGCTTACCGTTTTGCGTACCGTCCCAACCCCTGTTTATATCCTTTGTTTCAAACAGCATTTCGCCCCATTGGTTAAACACACGCATCTCTATACTTTGAATGGATGTGCCATAAATTTTCAGCACATCGTTCTTGCCATCGTTGTTGGGCGTAAAGAAATTGGGAATGAACAGATCGTTGTTAATGGTTATTACTTGCACATTGATGCGGGCAGTATCTATACAGCCAGCAGCGGTTCTTCCTACTGCATAATATTCGCCGCTGTTGTGTGCAACAATGGTTTGGCTATTGGCTGTTTGGTTGGTAAACAAACCGGCAGGTTGCCATGCAGTTATCTGGTACGGCATGGTTGAAGATGTAGCGAAAGTTACATTGTGCCCATTGGTTACAGGATTGGGTGTTGCCGTAATGTTCAGGTGAAACACCGGTTGTGCCGTAACAGTGGCGGTGGCTGTATTGACACATCCCAATGCACTTGTTGCAGTGGCCTGGTAAGGGCCACTTGTAGTGGGCGTTATGCTGATGCTGTTGATACCAGAAGCAAAACCTTGCCATTGTACAGTACCATTGCTTGTTGCCTGTAGTGTTATACTGTTTCCTAAACATACGGATGATGTTAATGGGCTTACAGTTAATGTTGGCAATGGATTGACTGTTATGCTTATTGTAGTTGCTGTGGCACATTGCCCGGCAGTTGGTGTAAACGTGTAGGTTGCCGTACCTGCTGTAGCCGTATTAACAGCAGGGCTCCATGTACCGTTGATGCCATTGGTTGATGTTGCTGGCAGTACAGGTGCTGTTGCATTTTGGCATACAGCAGCAACAGGTGCAAAAGTTGGTACAGTTGGGGCAGCTACCGTTACCTGTACAGTGGCCGCGGTACCGCATTGCCCGGTAGATGGTGTAAATGTATAGGTTGCCGTACCTACTGTAGCTGTGCTTATTGCTGGGCTCCATGTACCGCTGATACCATTGGTTGACGTTGTTGGCAATACGGGTGCCATTGCATTTTGACATACAGTAGCAATAGGTGCAAAAGTTGGTGTAATAGGTGCATTCACCGTCATCTGTAATACATTGCTGTTGGCTGTTGCTGTTGTTACGCAGGCTTCGCTACTGGTCAATACACAGCTTATGTCATCGGTATTCGCCAATGTATTGGTAGCGTAGGTGGCCGATGTTGCCCCGGGAATTACTGTGCCGTTCCGCTTCCACACATAGGTTGGTGCAGTACCGCCATTGGTTGGTGTGGCGGTAAACGTAACCATTGTTCCCTGGCATATAGGGCTAACGGGATTTGAGCTGATAACCACTGCAGGCGTTAACAATGCAAACTGTGCAGGTGTGCAACTTACACCCGTAACCACGCCACCAGGTGTTACCCAGTTTGATGTGGATGATGTCAATGCAAAATTCATCAATGTACCATTCAGGTTGTTGCCACTTGCATCCGGCAAGGTTGTAACACCAGGGTTGGGCACACTTGCAAAACCCTGATTGAATTTGTAGTAAGCAATCAGCCCGTTTTGTGGCATCGTCAGTTCGCAATTCATTGTCTGTTGAATTTCCGTCTGGCACAAAGCCCTTTCCCATAAGCGAACCTCGTCTATCTTGCCATTAAAATATTCAGGCTGTGCCTGGTTCTGCCCAATCAATACCGGCGATGTACCTGTTGTTATAATTGCACCCGTTGTGTTAACGGAACCAATCAATACCCCATTCCTGTAAACCCTTTTTGTCTTTCCATCATAGGTTGCGGCCACATGCACCCATTGGTTTTCATAATCGGCTTTATTAATGGGCACATCAAGTTCTGCGTATGCAGTGCCGATTCCCAAACCAAAGGAAAGTATGGTACCGTGTTCCTGGAAGGAGAACAGGTGCCTACCGTTGCCATCTTCTTTCCTGTAAATTTCGTAGTAGGTATTTGTATGTACGTCTCTCGGGTTTACCCATGCTTCAATGGTTATTTGCGATGCAGGTTTAAGCAAGGCACTGTGCGGTATGCTCACATAGTCATTCACACCATCAAAGTCCAATGCAGAGGCAGGTACAGTAATACCATTGCCCTGTATGGCAAAGCTGAAAAGGGCCGTACTGCAACTATTGTTGTTGATGTTTACAGTAGCTGTTTTGACACCTGCATTGATTGGCGAGAAGCTTACAGTAAAAGTAGCTGAACCTCCCGGTGCAATGGGCGATGCGGGGGTGAGTATACCTACCGTAAACAAAGATGCATCTGCACCGCTAATGGTTATACTGTTGATTGCAAGATTGGTTAAGCCAGTATTGGTAACCGTAAATGTATGGGTAACGGTGCTATTGGCATTTACATTACCAAAATCGGTATTGTCTGTTGTAGTTGGTGAAATATCGCCGTTGGCAATCACCACGCTGTTGCCTGTTACCTGGTTTACCGGGCCGCCCATGGTAACCGTAATTGCATTGCTGGTTACAGTAAGCGGATTGGCACAAGGGGCATTGCTGGTTAGCGTGCAGGTAATGGCATCGCCGGTAACTAAAGTATTATCGGTATATGTGGCTGCATTGGTTCCTACATTGCCGCCATTCTTTTTCCATTGGTATATAGGTGCCGTTCCTCCATTGGTAATAGTTGCTGTAAAAGTAATAGGTGTGCCTGCACAAAGAATACCGGTTGGGCTGGCAACAATGCTTATAGTTGGCAGCACATTGGGCATTACCGTAATGATGCCTGCTGCCGTAACCTGTGTACAGGTACCTGTTGTGTTGATGGTGTAATTGAAAGTGCCCGGTGCAGTTGGCGTACCGCTTATGGTAAACACACCTGCGTTGTACACAGCAGTAACACCTGCAGGCAGGCCAGTTATGTTTGCACCCGTACCACCACCACTAACTGTATATACAATATTTGCAATGGCTGTATTGATGCATACCGTTTGCACAAGGGTGGCCGTTGGCGAAGTGAGTACAATTGTCGCATCTGGGTTTACGGTTATGGTGCCAGTTACCGTTTTTTGTGCACAGCTTCCTGTTGTGGCAACAGTATAGTTGAATGTGCCTGATGCAATAGGCGTACCGGCTATAGTAAATACGCCTGCATTGTATGTACCTGCCAGGCCAGCAGGCAAGCCAGCAACACTGGCCCCTGTGCCGCCGCCGCTAATTGCATAGGTAATATTGGTGATGGCAGTATTGATGCAAACTGTTTGTGCGTTGGTATTGGCAGCCGATGTCAATATTATAGTGGCATCGGGGTTTACTGTTATGGTACCCATTGCGGTTGCCTGTGCACAATTGCCCGTTGTGCTAACGGTGTAGCTGAAAGTACCCGTTGCAGTGGGTGTGCCACTAATGGTAAACAGGCCAGTACTGTATGTGCCTGTAACGCCCGAAGGCAAACCTGTAACAGTGGCTCCTGCACCACTGCCACCAATTGCATACACAATATTGGTAATGGCTGTATTGATGCAAAGGGTCTGTGCACTGGTATTGGCAGCCGATGTCAATGTTATAGTAGCATCGGGGTTTACGGTTATGGTGCCTGTTGCAGTTGTTTGTGCACATGTGCCTGTTGTTGTTACAGTATAGTTGAATGTACCCGTTGCAGTTGGTGTACCACTTATAGTAAATACGCCTGCATTGTAAGCACCAGTTACACCCGCTGGCAAACCAGTAACGCCTGCACCTGTTCCACCACCTGCTATGGCATAGGTAATGTTTGTAATGGCATTGTTTACGCAAACTGTTTGTGCATTAGTATTGGTGGCTGATGTTAATGTTATGGTAGCATCAGGGTTTACCGTTATAGTTCCTGTTGCAGTTGCTTGCCCGCATGTACCTGTTGTGGTTACGGTATAATTAAAAGTACCTGTTACAGTTGGTGTGCCGCTTATGGTAAATGTGCCAGCATTGTAAGTACCTGTAATACCTGCCGGCAGGCCAGTAACACCTGCTCCAGTGCCACCACCGGTTATGGCGTAAGTAATATTGGTTATTGCTATATTGATGCAGACAGCCTGTACATCTGTACCAATTGCAGAACTTAATGCAATGGCTGCATTTGGTGTAACGGTTATCGTACCTGTTGCAGTGGTTTGCCCGCATGTACCCGTTGTAGTAACAGTGTAGTTAAAAGTACCTGTTATAGTTGGTATGCCACTTATGGTAAACACACCAGCGTTGTACACGCCTGTTAATCCTGCAGGTAAACCAGCAACGTTCGCATTTGTTCCACCACCTGCTATTGCATAGGTAATATTGGTTACTGCTGTATTGATGCAAACTGTTTGGGCATTGGTGTTGGCAGCAGAAGTCAAAGTTATTGTTGCATCGGGCGTAACGATTATAGTACCTGTTGCAGTAGTTTGCCCACATGTACCTGTTGTGGTAACAGTGTAGTTGAATGTACCTGTTGCCGTTGGCGTACCGCTTATGGTAAATACACCTGCATTATAAACGCCAGTCAGTCCCGCAGGAAGACCAGTAACACCTGCTCCTGTTCCGCCACCAGCTACTGCATACGTAATATTGGTTATTGCAGTATTGATGCAAACTGTTTGGGCATCTGTGTTTACGGCCGATGTCAAGGTTATGGTGGCATCGGGTGTAAACGTTATAGTACCTGTTGCAGTGGTTTGCCCGCATGTACCTGTTGTGGTAACAGTGTAGTTAAAAGTGCCTGTTGTGGTTGGCGTGCCACTTATGGTAAACACACCAGCATTATAAACGCCAATCAATCCCGCAGGCAGGCCAGTAATACCTGCTCCTGTTCCGCCACCCGCTATTGCATAGGTAATATTGGTTATTGCGGTATTGATGCAAACTGTTTGCGTATTGGTATTTGCAGCCGATGTCAATGTAATTGTTGCATCGGGGGTAACGGTTATGGAACCAGTTGCAGTAGTTTGTACACAATTGCCTGTTGTTGTAATGGTATAATTAAAAGTACCTGTTGCAGTTGGTGTGCCACTTATGGTAAATATGCCTGCATTATAAACGCCGGTCAGTCCCGCAGGCAAACCAGTAATGCCTGCCCCTGTTCCGCCGCCTGCTATTGTGTAGGTAATATTGGTCAGCACGGTATTGATGCATAGCGTTTGGGCATTGGTATTTGCGGCTGATGTCAAGGTTATAGTGGCATCTGGATTTACTGTTATAGTACCTGTTGCAGTGGTTTGCCCGCATGTGCCTGTTGTGGTAACTGTGTAGTTAAACGTACCAGTTGCAGTTGGGGTACCGCTTATCGTAAACATACCTGTATTGTAAACACCCGTCAATCCCGCAGGCAGGCCAGTAACACCTGCTCCTGTACCGCCACCCGCTATTATATAGGTAATGTTGGTCAACACGGTATTGATGCATAACGTTTGTGTATTGGTATTTGCGGCTGATGTCAATGTAATTGTTGCATCCGGATTTACTGTTATGGTTCCTGTTGCTGTAACCTGTATGCAGGTGCCGGTTGTGGTAACAGTATAATGGAAAGTACCCGTTGCAGTTGGTGTGCCACTTATGGTAAACACACCTGCATTGTACGCACCTGCCAATCCTGCTGGTAAACCAGTAACGCCTGCACCCATACCTCCACCGCCAATTGCATATACTATATTGGTGAGTGCAGTGTTAACGCAAAGCGTTTGTGCATTGGTGTTTGCAGCAGAGCTGAGTGCAATTGTTGCATCAGGCTTTATAATCATTGTACCTGTGGCCGTTGCCTGTGGTGTACAGGGCCCAGTTGTGGTAACGGTATAGTTAAACGTGCCCGTTACCGTTGGTGTACCGCTAATGGTAAACACACCTGCATTATATGTACCTGTTACACCCGCAGGCAAACCTGTAACGCCTGCACCCGTACCACCACCACCAATTGCGTACACAATATTGGTTAGGGCAGTATTGGCACAAATGGTTTGTGCATTGGTGTTTGCGGCAGATGTAAGGGTAAGGGTTGCCGTTGGCTTAACCGTCATTACACCAGTAGCCGTGGCACCTGTACATACAGAGGTAACTGTATAGGTAAAGGGCGAACCTACCGTTGTTGTTGGTGTACCGCTTATGGTGAATGTACCATTGTTGTAGGTACCCGTTACGCCAGTAGGCAGGCCAGTAACCGTTGCATTGCCACCACCTGTAACAGAATAGGCAATATTGGTAACAGGGCTGTTGATACAGGCTGTTTGGGCATCTGTGCCTGCCGCCGATGTAAGTACAATGGGCAAAGGGCTTGTTGTGGTTAGCTTAATGTCATCCACAAAGAAGCCTTCATCGTTTCTGTCATACACTTTTGCAAAGGACGATGGGTCAGCAGCATCCATCTGGCTTTCGAAGTTTGCACAGCAAGTAGCTGCACTGGATGAGCAACCTGCTGGGCATGATGAATTGGATGAGGACTTGTTACCGTTGTTAATGGTTATTACTCGAAAGGCAAAACTGGTTGTTCCCGCTGTTGGCGTATAAACAAGTGGATTGGGCATGGTGTATGTTTTCGTACAGGTATTGGCAGTACCGCCCGTGGCAGTCCAGCCCCAGCCCGCATCACCATTGCCTCCGGCCCTTCCTACAGTAACCCATGCACCCCCATTTTCCCTTACCTGTATCACTACACCTTCCCTTGTGTCCATACCGGGCCCACTTAGCGACCGAACTGAATGGTAAAGTGAAAATTGCAGGCCTGCATATCCGGCTGTATTAATTGGGTTGAATGTACCGATTGCATTTTCCAGGCAACGGCCAATACGGCCAGAGCCCGAACCCGTTCTCGCTGTTTCTGTATTTTGGGCAAATCCTGTAAAGCTCCATGTATCGCATACGCCACTTTCAAAAGTCTGGGCAGCCAATGTATTTACCGTTGCTGCTGTGGCATTGCCCTGTATGGCAAAATCGTAGGTAGCAGCGTTGCAACTATTGTTGTTGATGTTGATGGTTGCCGTTTTTGTACCAGTGGTGGTTGGCAAAAACGTTACTGCAAATGTTGCGGAGCCCCCAGCAGCAATAGGCGATGCAGGCGTTAATGCACCAACTGTAAATAGGGATGCATTGGCTCCACTTACTGTAATACTGTTTACGGCAAGATTGGTTGTGCCGGTATTTTTTAATACGAATATTTTGGTGATGCTACTGTTTACGCTTACACTTCCAAAGTCGGTAAAGTCGGCTGTTGACGGCGTGGCATCGCCATCTGCTATGGTAATATTGTTGCCCGATACTTGGCTGGTGGCACCACCTATGGTTATTGTGATGGTGTTACTTGTGGCTGTTGTTGGGCTAATGCAGTTGACATTGCTGGTTAGGCCGCAACTAATCACATCGCCGGCAACCAGACTATTGTCTGTATAGGTTGCACTATTGGTGCCAACAGGCAATGTGTTTTTGTACCATTGATAAATAGGTGCAGTGCCGCCATTGGTTGGTGTTGCCGTAAACGTTACCGAAGCACCTGTGCAGATACTGCTGCCCGGGTTTGCCGATATACTAACGGTAGGGGCAACAACCGGATTGACTGTCATCGTAACCCCACCACTCAATACTTCGGGGCCTGCACATGGGGCGTTGCTGGTTAAGCCGCAAGTGATTACATCCCCATTTACCAACGTATTGCTGCTGTAGTTTGGACTATTGGTTCCTACAGGTGAACCATTCTTGTACCATTGATAGGCAGGTGCGGTTCCTCCGTCTGATATAATGGTCAGGAATGAAACCTGCGTACCAGGACAAACATTGTTACTCGGTCCTACCAATAAAAAAATGGTGGGCGATGGAGCAGCAAGTACCGTTATATCGGCACCATTGTCTGTACCTGCAAGAAAAGATGGATTGCTGCTTACTACACGTATGCGGTAGCCAGCACCTGCAGTGGCACTTACAGGGATGGTTGCAGCAATGGTACCTGCTGTTGTGCTGTTTAAAGTGCCTATGTTTACAGGGCTTGCAAAAGAGCCGCTTGCATCCGAAAGCTGTGCCGTAAATATATTACCGCTATTGAACGTACCTGTAATGGTAAAAGGTACGTTTACTGTTGTGCCTGCACAAAAGGGGCTTCCTGTAATGGTTCCGGCATCAATCGTTACGGCTAATGGTTTAATGAAGGGTGCTTTATCATTAACAGTGGCTGTAGTTGCAATGCCATTGATTAAATATAGTTGCTGTGCCTGACCAAGTATACCAAGCATGATTAGTATGAAGCATAGTAATCTCGATTTCATTGGTGGTGTTTTACTGGTATATGTTTAAATTGTTTAGAACCTGGGGCATTTGAAAAAACCGGGCCTGTCTTTCTTGTTGCCTAAAAACGATATGGACAACTCGAATGCATTGGTGCCTTTTTCTATCTTGCCCAGTTGCGATGTGCTTACGTCGTAACTAAGGCCTATCATGAGTTTGCTGTTGATCAATAAACCAGCAAAGGGCGACACGGCATCGTTGAACCTGTAGTTTGCCCCGAGCATTACATCGTTTGTGGCTCCTACTGCCAACTGGAAGTAGCCGCCCAGCATGGTTTCCCTTGCAGAGCCCTGCATCATGTACAATACGTTGGGAACAAAATAGACTGCATCGGTCAGGTATGTCCTTGCACCTGCATGTAGCGTATAGCGTATGGGCATTGTTGACTTGTCGTTTTTGATGATGAACGCATCACTTGGAGCGGTGAGGTGCGATGCTGCAAAGCCGCCAAAGAAGTTGACTTTACTATTGGATGATGCGTCGTAGTAAGATATGCCTGCACCCATATCAAACACCAGTGCCGATGATTTGGTGAGTATTTCGCTGGTTGGTATGCTTGGGTCGTAACCAACAAATGGCGTCCATTGGTTGCCGCTTTTAAACTTGCTCTGATCGAACCTTCTTTGAATAATGCCGGGCTGTAATGCAAACGATATCCTATGCCTTCCATCGGAACCGAACTTCAATCCGGTATATGCAATGGATGCCTGTGCATTCAGGTAGCTGTAACCGCCACTGCCTGCATTCTGTTGCAGAATATTGATGCCAAGGTTGATGTTCTTTTCGGTCTGCATGTCTGCCGATATGCCCACAGTTGAAAAGGCGTTGGTGATATTGCTCCATTGGTTGCGGTAAATGGCCGATACCCGATAGTCGCCATCAATAGCACCCGTCAGTGCCGGGTTCAGCCACATGGGGTACACATAGTATTGTGAGAAATGTGGATCTACCTGTGCTTCTGTTTTATGCATGCAACACAATAGAAGCATGGTTACCAAAATTTTTACCTTGTTCATAACACTTCTTATTAGGTTAATAGAATGTTTTGTTGTGGATGGTGTTATTGTGCCAACTGGTTTATCTTAAATTCAACACGCCTGTTCTGTTTCCTTCCTGCCGGGTTATCGTTGTTATTGATTTTTTCTGGTGCAATAGGGCAGCATTCGCCGTAGGCATGTAAGTGTAACCGCTCTTTGTTGATGCCTTTTTCAATTAAGTAGTTTATACATGCCTGTGCACGTGCAGCACTTAGCTTTAGGTTGTATGCAACTGTTCCTTTAGCATCTGTATGGCCACCTACTTCAATATGCAGGTCTTTGTTGCTGTTCAGCATAGCTGCCAATGCATCCAAGGTTTTCTTGGTATTGCTGGTGAGGACATAGCTGCCAAAATCAAAATAGATCAGTCCAGGCATTGCCTGTTTGGTTTCGGTTTTAGTACTATCCGTAACTACAGGCTGTGGGTCCTTGCCTAAAGGTGCCAGATAAACCTGTATGGCAAGGTTCCTATCTGAATCCTGTATAGTTGGCATGCTATAAACTGTATCCAATGATGTGTAGCCCACTTTGCTAAATGACAAGTGTAGCGTACTGTCCTGCTCCTTTAGGTTAAAGAAGAAGTTGCCTTGTTCATTGCTTGCTGTATTGCCCGCCTGTTGCCCATTGCTGTTAAGACTAATGGATACTTCTTTTAAAGAAGCCTTTGTATTTTGGTCGCTAACGGTTCCTGTTAGGTTGTGTTTAAACAGTTTGGGCTGTGGTGGTGTATATGTTTTGGATACGGTATAAATTTCCAGGCAACAGTCGGATGTGCGGTCGGTGCTTATATATGCCTGTTGCAGCAGACTGTCTTTTGCATTGCTGAAAAAATAGACATCATCTTTTACCGAGTTGATGGGATAACCCATGTTTGTGGCTTGTTCCCAATTGCCAATGGCCCCTTTACTTGCAAAAAAATCAAGGCCGCCCATTCCGGTCCTGCCATTGGAAGAGAAGACCAGCGTATTGCTTGCTGCATGGTAAAAAGGTGCCTGTTCATCGTAGGCAGTATTGATGGCCGGACCTGCATTTATGGCTTTTTGTGCATTGCCGTTGGCATCGGTTGCTGCATACCAAATATCGTTGCTGCCAAGACCGTTGGGCCTGTTGGATGAAAAGAAAATATAGCTGCCGTTTGGTGAAACAGATGGCTGCATACTACTGTATCCATCAACATTCAACAGCAGCTTTACCGGGTTGCCTAAAGTACCCGTTGCAGGGTCCCTTTGGCACATATAGATGGCAGCAAGTGATTGGTTGCTTTGTTGCTCCCAAACAGAAAAATAGAACCGTTTGCCATCGGCAGTTACAGATGATGTACCCTGATGATTGGCTTTGTCTATAGCTGCAATTACTATTGGCTCAAGCTGCCTTGCCGTATCTTTTACAGAAAGCCTGTAAAGCCTGTTTGTATGCGGCACTTCTTTTTTTATGGCCGTATCTATACGGGTGGAAGTAAAGAGCAATAAACTGTCGCCAATAAGTGATACTGCATAGTTGCCGTTTTTATTGTTTATCGGCGATGCAAGTTTGCCTATATTGAAATTAGCCTGTTCCTTTCCGCTTAGCTGTGTACTGATGAAAGCAAGGTTGTCCAGTTCCTGCTGTGCCAGGGCCGTAATGGTTTTATTACTTGCCTGTTCCGTTAAACATAGGTTTAACTGTTTTTCAGCCTCATCGTATTTCTGGTTGGCCCTTAGGCTTGTGCCATACCATAACCTTGTTTCGGGATATTGTTTTGCATCTTTCCTGATTATTTCTGCATAGGTTTTTTCTGCATCGGCATGCATATTCAGTTTTCGGTAGCATTCTGCCAAATTGTACAAGGCTTTCAGCAGTTCGTTACCGGTTGGCTGTTGCTTTCTTGTAGTACGCTTTACTGTATATGGTTTAAACGAACCCTTGTCGGTACTAAGTCCCAGGTATTTTTTATAGCTCTCTGCGGCATCGTAATAAGAGCCGGCCGTAAACAGCACATTGGCTTTATGCAGGTACTGTGTATTTTGTGCAATGGTCATTTTTGCACAAAGCATGGCCAGTAGAATAAAAGCATATCTATTCATATAATACTATTTCTTAATGAAAATTGTATAGTTGTGTGGTGCTTGTAGTAAGCTATTGTATGTATGGGCTTTTTATATTGCTATAAGCGTGGGCACTTGTAATAGTTGTCGTTGTTTTTCTGTCCGAACAATGTAACGGACAGTTCAAAGGCATTGCTTCCTTTTGCCATCTTGCTCAGTTCCGAACTGGTTACATCATAGCTTAGTCCTATCATCAGTTGATTGTTCATGACGATTCCTGCAAAGGGCGATATTGCATCTTTTATCCTGTACTTGGCACCCAGCATTACGTCGGCCTCATCGCCTGCGGCTACCTGGAAATAGCCGCCCAGCATGGTTTCGCTTGCCGTGCCCTGTTTCATGTACAGTGCATTTGGAATAAAGTAAACTATATCCGAAAGTATGATCCTTGCACCTGCATGCACTGCGTATCTTATAGGCAGTTTTGACTTGATGCCTTTTACCAGGAAAGGGTCTTCTGGCTGTGTGAGATGCGATGCAGAAATGCCGCCAAACACAGTTATTTTGTTTTCCTGTGATGTGTTGTAATAAGAGAGGCCAGCTCCCAGGTCGAACACAAGTGAAGATGTTTTTGTTAGGATATCGGATGTGGGAATGTTGGGGTTGTACCCAATAATGGGCACCCATTGGTCGCCGCCTTTAAAGGCAGATTCATCGAACCTTCTTCCAATGAAACCGGGCTGCAATGCAAAAGCTATCCTGTGGTTGCCATCGGCTCCCAGCCTGATGCCGGTGTACGAAATGGCAGCCTGTGCATTGAAGTACCTGTAACCGCCGCTACCCGCAGTTTGCTGTAACACATTCACACCAAAATTGATGCTCTTCTCTGTCTGGAAATCTGCCGAAACCCCTACGGTAGAAAACGCATTGGTTACATTGCTCCATTGGTTCCTGTATACAGCCGTTACACGGTAACTTGCTTCCGCAGTACCTGCCAATGCTGGGTTTAACCACATGGGATAGGCATAGTACTGCGAAAAATGCGGGTCTACCTGTGCCTTTGTACCATTGCTGAAACAGCATACAAACAGGCATACCAGCATTAAGTTCGTTTTCATTGCAGTTGCGGTTAACGGATTAAATTAATCGACCCTTTTTTCGTGACAATTGTTCCGTTCTGTACTTTTATTTTGGCTACATACACATAAACACCCATTGGTTGTTTTTTGCCTTTGTAAGTGCCATCCCATTTGTTGCTCATGTCTTTTGTTTCAAAGATCATTTCGCCCCATTGGTTAAATATTTTCAGTTCCAATCCTGCTATAATGGTTCCGTACACCTGGAAAAAGTCGTTGTTGCCATCACCGTTAGGACTAAATACATTGGGAATGAAAATATCGTCAAAGTCAGAAACTTTTATACTATATGTTTTTACAGTGGTGCCACAGCCGTTGGTAACGCTATAGCTAATGGTTACCGTACCAGATGTTAAACCGGTTACAACACCACTTGCATTAATGGTGGCAATAGTTGTATTGCTACTGCTCCATGTACCGCCGGTTGTTGCATCAGTAAGTGTTATCGTGGCATTGGGGTTTACAGTTGTAGGTCCTGTAATATCGGCCACTATTGGCTTGTCGCTAATAGTTACAGCAAATGATTTTGTAGTGCTGCCACAAGTATTGGTTACGGTGTAATTAATGTTTGTGGTGCCAGATGCCACACCTGTTACAACACCGCTACTGTTTACTGTTGCTATTGCGGTATTGCTACTGCTCCATGTGCCGCCGTTAGTTGTATTGGTTAAAGTTGTTGTAGCTGCTGCACACAAACTTGGTGTGCCGCTAATATTGGCAACAACCGGTTTGTCGCTTACGGTCAAAGCAAAAGTTTTGGTAGTGCTGCCGCAAGTATTGGTTACTGTATAGCTAATGGTGGTTGACCCATTTGCTATGCCTGTTACAACACCACTTGCATTAATGGTAGCTGTTGCTGTATTACTACTGCTCCATGTACCACCTGTTGTTGTACTGGATAAAGTACCAGTAGCTGCAATGCAAAGGTTAGCTGAGCCGCTGATGTCTGCAACAACCGGTTTGTCATTTACTGTTATGGCAAAAGTTTTGGTGGTGGTGCCACAACTGTTGGTTACAGCATAGCTAATAGTTGCACTGCCCGCCGTTACGCTTGTTACTACGCCTGTGTTGCTAACAGTCGCAACTGTTGTATTGCTACTACTCCATGTGCCGCCCGTAGTAGTGCTGCTTAAGTTTACTGTGGCAGCCACACATAAACTTGGCGTACCGGTAATATCTGCAACTACAGGCTTGTCGTTTACCGTTATTACAAATGTTTTGGAAGCATTGCCACAACTGCTGGTAACACTGTAGGTAATTGTAGAAGTTCCAGTTGTAGTGCCTGTTACGGATCCGCTGGCATCAATGGTAGCCACTGCTGTATTGCTACTGCTCCATGTGCCGCCGGTTGTTGTGTTGCTTAAAGTAGTTGCTGCCCCTACGCATACGGTAGATGAGCCGGTAATATTGGGCAGCGTTATGCTATTGCCTACTGTTACTGAAAAAGTTTTAGTGGTAGTGCCGCAACTGTTGCTTACGCTATAGCTTATAACAGTTGAACCTGAGGTAACGCCCGTAACATTGCCGCTGTTGTCAACAGTGGCTGCACTTCCATTGGAGGAGCTCCAGGTACCGCCTGGTGTTGTGTTGGTAAATGGAACTGTACTGCCGGTGCATATATTGGAAGTGCCAGAAATTTCTGCCACAATTGGCTTGCTGGTTACTGTTATATTGAACGGGCTTGATGCAGTGCTACCACAAGTATTGGTAACAGTATAGGTAATTGTTGCACCACCGGGCGTTACACCTGTTAACGCACCTGTATTGCTTACGGTGGCAATGGCTGTATTGTTACTGCTCCACACGCCACCTGCTGTTGCATTTTGCAGGGAGTAATAGGTATAGCTTTCGCAAATGGAAGTGATACCAATAATATTGGGCACCACAGGTTTGCCAATAATAGTTACGGTAATGTTTTGTGCAGTGCTACTTACACTATTGGTGGTATTGGTTGCAACCAGGCTGGCTGTATAGGAAGTGCCCACCACAGCGGTAGCAGGTACGGTTATAACCAATGGGGATGAAGTAAGTGTGGCATTGGTAACATTCACAAAACCGGCTGCCTGTGCTGCTGCGTTCCAGCTAAGGGTGTATTTGTCTGGGTTGCCAGTCGATGTATAGGTAATATTTGCCGAGGTTACTCCCTGGCAAACAGATACGGGTGTAGAAGGATTGATGGTTACGCCCGGTGGTGGTGGAATGACCGTACAGCCATTGTTTACGTAAGTGGGCGTTCCCGAAGCGTTCCAGGATACGGCATTACCATCGATATTTGAAGGCCATCCAGCAGTAAAAGTCCGTATTTGCGAAGTACAGGTATTGGAACCATTCACTATTTGGATATACCTGTCGTCTGATGGATTATTGGCAAGCGTACCCATGGCACTCCAATTGCTTCCCCTGGTAATATATACAACATAAATGGTACCACTGGCACACAATGCCGATACATCGTATTGTGCATCAAAATCGGCAGGTATAAAGATTACAACGCTGCCCGAAGGAATAACTGTTGAAGATGACGTGACTGCATTTATGGTACAGCCAGTTGAGGACGTAATGGTACCCGTACCCGTTTTAGGGGCAGCATTGGCCCCAGCCAATATGCCTGTAGGGCTATTGGTAGCAGGTGTATTGGAACCGTAATACAGTGTATATGCACTGGTGGCCGCACTGGCTGTGGTGGTAAAAACAATAAATTCGTTTACACCTTCGCTGCTACCACATGAATTGACCATAGCACTGTTGATAACAGGGCACTGAGCATGTATAGCATTGAACAAAAACACTGATAACAGCAGAAAATAGAGCTTCTTCATTAAGTTAATTTTGGATTTAAAGTTTGGCTTTTGTACAAGTATAGGTCAATTACCAATACACTTAAAACTTTAATATCTGCGGCGAAATTGAAGGTTTAATGTTTTCTTAAGGTAAAACCCATGTGAACTTACTATAAAGGAATTGTTAACAACCGGTTGAAATACAGGCTCAATTGGGTTAGAATATGAAGCATGTAGAACTGTTAAGCATGCTGAAATGGCTTGGTGTAATTGCTGCCATTTTTATTTAGGGTGGCCTGATAAATGTGGTCTCGCCAAGAATCGAACTTGGATCTAGAGTTTAGGAAACTCCTATTCTATCCATTGAACTACGAAACCATGACCGAACAGATCTGTTATTCGGGTGGCAAAAATAGGGGAATTCGCTTTTTGTGCAACAGATATACAGCAACAAAATGCTTCCATCTTCATAAAATAATCCATTTATCAGTATTTTACCAGTTCAACTGCTTTATCTGGTGCCATTTTCATCAATAATTGCCTGCTAACCGGAGCATTACGTAGTTGAAGCCAGCCAAAACAAAAGCCATTGCTGTACAGACTGCTGAAAATATTCATCCGCCTTGCTTTACGCATTTTCTGCAAAAGCATCCATATCAAAAACAGGCACCTGCTATTGCATAAAGGCCCTTTACTTGTTACGGCAAATCACCCCAACTCTTTTTTGGATGCAATCATTATCGGCTCGGTCTTTAAGCATCCCGTACATTTTTTGGCAAGGGGCGATGCATTCAACAAACCGTGGCACCGCAGGTTATTGGGGCTGCTACAAATGGTACCCATTTACAGGCTAAGCGAAGGAAGGGAAAACCTTTACTTGAACAACGATGCCTTTACAACCAGCAAAAACATATTGGCCAACAATGGCATTGTATTGATTTTTATTGAAGGCATCTGCAGGCACACGCACCAACTGCAGCCATTTAAAAAAGGGGCGGCACGTATTGCTTTCAGTTGTTGGAAGGAGCATATTGACGTGCAGGTAATGCCGCTGGCCATTCAATATGATTCGTTAGAAAAATTTGGCAAGCAGGTAACCCTAGCTGCATTGCCCTTGCTATCTATAACACAACTGTACCAACCAGACGATGGCGAAGCAAAGAACTACCTGTACTTTAACCATATTATTTTTAAGCAACTAGCCGCTGCATTGGCTATTGAACCCTTTGTTGAAAAAAGAAAGGCACCCGCCATAATACGGCTGCCAGCAATGTTTGGCAAACTATTGCATGCCCCCTTGTATTACACAGTTAAACATTGGGTAACCCGCAAAACGGCAGGCACAGTGTATTACGATGCAGTGTTGTTTGGTATGCTATTGTGCACATACCCTGTTTACTTAATGCTGATGCTGCTTGTTGTATCATTGCTGCATGTTTGCTTATACATACAACTACTGTTAGTAGTGCTACATATTTTATGTGCCTACTGCACGGCACTTGTTTAGTATAAACCGATACAATACATTTACCCCATGAGCAACATAAAAAAGCTGGGCGAAAGAAAACGCATTGCCTTGATAGCACACGATCACAAAAAGGCCGACATTGTTGAATGGGCCCTCTTTAACAAGGCAGCGTTGGCAAAACATGAACTGGTTGCTACAGGCACAACGGGCAAGCTGATTGAAGAAGCTTTGGACAGGCCCGTAAAAAAAATGCTGAGTGGGCCACTTGGTGGCGACCAGCAGATAGGTAGCATGATTGCTCAAAATGAAATAGACATCATGATTTTCTTTTGGGACCCCATGCATGCACAACCGCACGACAGCGATGTAAAGGCCCTGCTGCGTTTATGTGTTGTTTGGAACATTCCCATGGCTTGCGACAGGGCAACCGCAGACTTTATTATGACCTCGCCATTTATGCATACCGAGTACAATGCCACATTGCCTAGCTATACCGATTACTTGAACAGGGAAATTAAGGAAGACGATGAATGACATACAGCTAAGGCCCTGGTTACGGCAAGATGCACAACAACTAGCTGCTATTGCCAACAACAAAAATATATGGAACAATGTACGTGATAGTTTCCCCAGCCCGTACACGGTAATGGATGCACTGCAATGGATAAGCAAGGAAGCGGGCTCGCAAACACTTACCAACTTTGCCGTGCTGTACCAAGGAAGTGTTGCAGGCAGCATGGGCATTATATTGAATGAGGATGTGTACCGTAACACTGTGGAGATTGGCTATTTTATTGGCGAACCATTTTGGGGCAAGGGCATTGCCACAGCAGCAGTAAACAGTTTGTGCAGCTATGTAGAACAGCGGTTTAAACCTACGCGTATAATGGCCAGGATATATGCCCATAACAAAGCAAGCATGAAAGTGCTGGAAAAGAATGGTTTTGAACTGGAGAGCGTGCAACGCAAAGCAGCTATAAAAAACGGTGTGGTATTGGATGTGTATGTATGGGTGAAATTTCCTTGAAAAGAAGCTAAAAGTGTTAGTCGGTTTATGGCTTTGCACACGGATGACACAGGTTTAACGGATGTTCACTGATTGATGCTGCTTCACAGCATGTTGATTTCTCTTGGCATATTTGGAATTTGGCGTTTTTGCATTTGGAATTTTATCAAGATGGTATAAAGTTGATCATGCGTACAATTGGCTATCAAAAGTCCATTCAAAAATATTCCGTTACATTTGCCGCATCATATACTCTCTCTTAGCAGGCTCGATGCTTTATTCATCCGTCAAAAAAAAGATAATCAAGTCATAGGTTGTTGAGCATATACAAACAACAATGACCCTTGTTTTGCATGGGGCCAGTTGTATTATTTTATTTAAACAATTATATTTTGTTATTCAAAGATTTACATTTGGTTGAGCCGATATTGTCGGCCCTCCAAGCAGAAGGTTATACCACACCTACCCCCATTCAGCAGCAATCCATACCCGAAGTATTGAAAGGCAGGGACCTATTGGGCTGTGCACAGACAGGCACAGGAAAAACGGCAGCATTTGCCATTCCCATATTACAGTCGCTGTATTTACGCAAGCGTTTGGAAAAAAATGCCAATAACCATATCAAGGCATTGATATTGACACCCACCAGGGAATTGGCTATACAGATTGATGAAAGCTTTGCTGCCTATGGCAAGAACACGGGCTTAAGGCATACCGTTATTTTTGGCGGTGTATCGCAACTGGCACAAACCAATGCCCTACGTAGGGGTATTGACATATTGATTGCCACACCGGGCAGGCTTTTGGACCTGATAGGCCAGAACTATATTAGCTTGAAGCACCTAGAAATATTTGTATTGGACGAGGCAGACAGGATGCTGGACATGGGTTTTATACATGACGTTAAAAAAACGATTGCCCATTTGCCTGCCCAAAGGCAGACCCTGTTTTTTTCTGCAACCATGCCTACCGAAATTGCCGGTTTGGCAAACAGTATTTTAAGCAATCCCGTTAAGGTTGAAGTGACACCCGTTTCATCTACCGTAGAAAAAATTGAACAGTCGCTTTTCTTTGTGGAGAAGCCCGACAAGCGTTTGTTGCTGCAGCATTTATTGCAAGATGTGAGCATTGAACGTGTGCTGGTGTTTGCCCGTACCAAGCATGGCTCGGACAAGATTGTAAAGGACCTTGCACGTAACAACGTAAAGGCCGAAGCGATACATGGCAACAAATCGCAGAATGCCAGACAACGTGCATTACAGAATTTTAAAGCGGGTACCATACGTGTTTTGGTAGCAACCGATATTGCTGCCCGTGGCATTGATGTGGACGAGCTGACGCATGTAATTAATTACGATTTGCCCAATATACCCGAAACCTATGTGCACCGCATTGGGCGTACAGGCCGTGCAGGGCATAGCGGTACTGCATTTTCTTTTTGCGATTCGGAAGAACGGGAATTTTTGCGTGACATCAATAAACTGATCAAAACACCCATACCTGTTGTGGAGGAACATCCTTATAAGATGACGCATACAAGGTTTACCCCGCCACCGCCCCCACAACAAAGGGGCAGGCAGCAACAAGGCCAAGGCGGCAGGCCCAAAACAGAAAGAAGGGAAAGGAACTGGGGCAACAGGGGAAGGTAATTGATTGGAAAAACAATGATCAATATTCAATGTTCAACACCCAATACTGAGGAACAACACAAGTTGTTTTTGAGTATTGGGTGTTTTTATTTTAAGACGAACACGAAGGGCGGCATGGAGAATCGCGAAGAGCACAACGCGGTGTACTTTGTGATGCATTGTGTTCTTTGTGCTACCTAAACTTTGTTAACCCTTCAACAGCCTTACGTAGGGTTTCTTCTTTTTTCGCAAAGCAGAAACGTATCACTTTGTTGTCTTCTGCATGTTTATAAAAAGCAGAAACAGGAATAGTGGCCACACCATAGTTCTTGGTAAGGTGTATGGCAAAATCCTTGTCGCCCATATCACTTAAGCCGGCATAGCTATAGCATTCAAAATAACTGCCGTGGCTGGGTATGCATTTAAACGGTGTGGCTTTCATCAGCTCACGAAAGTAGTCGCGTTTGGTTTGTATGGAAGCACCCAGCGATAAATAAGCATCTTCATTTTGCAGGTAACCTGCCAGGGCAAACTGTTTGGGGCTATCCACGCTAAAGCAATTGAACTGATGCACTTTTCTAAATTCTTTCATTGCTTCCGCAGATGAAATGCAGTAACCAATTTTCCAACCGGTGCAATGATAGGTTTTGCCAAAGGAGAAGCAAACAAAACTCCGCTCCATCAAATCGGGGTAACGTAAAATACTTTGATGCTGTATGCCATCAAAAATCAGGTGTTCGTACACTTCGTCGCTTAGTATAACAATATTGGTATTGGCAACAATGCTTCTTAGTTCCTGTATGTCATGCCCGCTCAACACCATACCTGTTGGGTTATGAGGCGTGTTGATCATGATCATTCTCGTCTTATTGTTCACCTTACTTCTTACTTCGTCCCAAGGAATATGGTAGGTTGGGTACTGCAACGAAATACGAACCGCTTTGGCTCCATTGATTTCTATATTGGGTATATAACTATCATAGGCTGGCTCAAAAACAATTACTTCGTCATTGGGTTGCAGCACTGTTGTCAATGCAGTATAAATAGCATAGGTACCGCCTGGTGTAATTGTAATTTGTGTATCGGGGTCAATATTTGTATTGTATAGCTTGAAGCATTTTCCTGCAATCCTTTCACGCAGCAAGGGCAGGCCATTCATGTGCACATACTGGTTGTTGCCTTTTTGCATAGCATCATTTACAAGCGAAGTCAGTTCTTCGCTCATCATGAAATCAGGAAAGCCCTGGCCAAGGTTCACTGCTTGATGCTCTATTGCCAACGAGCTCATAACCGTAAAAATGGTGGTGCCTACATCGGGAAGTTTTGAATGGATCTGCATGGGGCGAAGATAGAAGTACAACTTTGACAGCCCAAATTACAGCCCCAACTTTCCGCTTACCCTTTTCAGTTCAACCTCTGCAATCTTTGCTGCATAGCTGAGGTTTACCAATGTGTAACCTGCTGCTTCAAAACTTTTTTGTGCCTCACGTATTTCGATGATGGTTGCAGCAGACAATTGGAATCGCTGCAAAGAAAGGTCAACCAGTTGCTGCGAAAGCTGATAGGTATTTTGCTGGGTCTGCATTTGCTGCATGTTGTTGGTATAGCTCTGATAGGTTTTGATTACGTTGGACTGGTAACTGAGCAACGCACTCTCTTTTTGGAGTTTTGCATTTTGTGTGTTGATGTTGGCCACTTTTTCCTGACGCTTAATAACACCGCCACTATAAATAGGCACGGTTACACTTAAGCCAATAAATGGCCCATACGACTGATTAAGCAGCAACTGGCCCGCTCCGCTTTGTGTTCTACCATAATTCAAGCCAGTATTGGCACGCAGCGAAGGGTAACGTTGTGCTGCCGTTTCCTTTTCAATCAGTTCGTTGATTTTTATTTGCTGGTCGAGCGATATGATTTGCGGGTTTACGGTAATGGTGTTCATTACATCGGCAAGCTTTATGTCCCTGTCAATAGTAATAGTGTCTTTAATGATGATCAATGAATCGGGGTTTACACTGATGAGGTTAAGCAAATCGGTCTTTGCCTGGTCAACAATCAACTGTTGCGTTTGCATATCCTGCATCCTTGTATTCAAATCTATTTGCGACTGAAACAGGTCAGCATTATTGGCAAGCCCGATTGCCTGCTTTGCCTGTATCAGCTCCAATTGTTTTTTAGAGAGGTCAATACTTTGTTGCAATGTCTTGATATAGCTCTGTTGGCGAACCACATCGTAGTACTTGGTCATAACACCTGCAATGGTGTTTTGAATCTGAGCATTCAGCAACTGTTCGCTTTGTTTCTGCAGTTCTTCCAAACGTTTTTTGGTTGCCACTACTTTGTAGCCATTGTACAGCAAAATGGTGCCTGTAACATTTGCATTCAGGGCATTGCTGGCAGCTCCGTTGCGTGTTATGTCTGAACCCGTGTTTTGTTTCTGGTTAATGTTTACAATACTTTCCTGGTCGCTGGCCGTACCGCTAACCGTTGGCAACCCACCAGCAACACCAATATCGTTATTGGTCTTGTTGATTTCCACCACATTTTTCGCAATCTGTATGTCGAAGTTTTTTTTGAGTGCTATATTAATGGCATCCTGCAAGGTGAGTTGCTGGGCATGGCTTTTTGTTGCTAATGCAAATAACAATATGACGAATAGATACTTCATGTTTACAATGTTAATTTAGAAATCCGATGTTATTTAAAACCACGTCGCTTTCGCCAATGCGATTTTACAATAACAATTTTACCACGAAGACACAAAGTTGAAAACTACGTTTTGTTTTGCCTTCGATAACAGTTCAGCCTTATTCTGATGTTGATGTCCCGATAGCTATCGGAAGCGACACCACCTACAGCTCAACTATGTACAACTGTTGGTTCAATAATTATTCATCTGACAAACCTGCATCAGCACCAAGCTGTTCATTTGGTGTTTCTGTTTTGTTGCCTGCTTTTTCTTCTTCTCCCTTTTCTCCTGTTGCTTTGACATCTTCTTCTTTTTCCGCTTCTTTCGATTTGTGTTTGCCACTGATGAATGTGTACACAGCAGGTATAACAAACAAGGTCAATATCAATGAAAATAAAATACCGCCCACTATTACAATACCCAATGGTATACGGCTTGTGGAGCCTGCACCCAAACTTAATGCAATGGGCAGTGCACCCAGCGATGTTGCCAGGCTGGTCATTAATATGGGGCGTAGCCTTTGTTGTGCTGCTTCTACCACGGCTTCCATTTTTTCAAGTCCCGCCTCCCGTTTTTGGTTGGCAAACTCTACAATGAGGATACCGTTTTTGGTTACCAGTCCAATCAGCATAATCATACCGATTTCGGAGAAGATGTTGATGGTTTGATTAAAGATATACAGGCTGAGCAATGCACCGCTTAATGCCAGCGGAACCGTTAGCATAATGGTGAAGGGGTCCTTGAAACTTTCGAACTGTGCAGATAGTACCAGGTAGATTAATATGAGTGCCAAACCAAATGCAAACACGATATTGGAGCTACTCTCCGCATAATCCCTTGATGGACCGTTGAGGGCTGTCTGGAAAGATTCGTCCAATAGGTTTTTGGCAATGACATTCATTGCTGCAATACCATCGCCGATGGTTTTGCCTTCGGCGAGGGCTGCAGAAATAGTGGCAGCCTTGTAGCGATTGAAATTGTACAGGGTTGATGGGTTACTGCTTTCTTCCAAATGCACCACCGCACTCAATGGTATATTGTCGCCATTTTTGTTACGTACATATAAACGTGAAATATCGTCGGGCTGGTTCCGGTCGGCCCTGTCTACCTGTGCTATTACCTGGTACTGGTAGCCATTCATGATGAAGTAGGCCAACCGCCCACCACTGAATGCACTCTGAATGGCAGACACCACGTCCTGACTGGAAAGGCCAAGGTCACGCACTTTTGTACGGTCAATGGTCAACTGTACTTCGGGCTTGTTGAATTTTAAATTGACATCGGAAGTGGAAAAGGTTTTGGTATCCTTTCTTACCTCATCCAAAAATTTGGGGATGATCTGTTTAAGTTTATTGATATCCTGGTTCTGCAGGATGAACTGTATAGGCAACGACCCTTTTGAGCCTGCACCAACGGATATGGTCTGCTCCTGTATGGCCGAGATCCTGGCATCGTTGAACCTGCCCAGCTTCTTCTGCAGTTCGGCAGCAATTTGCGACTGTGTCTTTTTGCGTTTATCGGGATCCGTTAACGACAACCTTGGTTGTGCACTGTTCACACTTCCGCCACCACCACCGCCACCACCCGGTGTACGTGAAAAAACGAAGTCCCTTTCGGGTATGGAGTCGTACAGATAATCGCCAATCCGGTCGCTCAGGCTTTGCATGGCCGGGTAGCTGGTACCTTCTGCGGCAGTAACCGTAAAACGTACGCTGCTCCTGTCTTCCAATGGTGCAATTTCACTTTGCAGGCTACGCATGATGATGAAGATCATTACGGCACAAACAGCAATAATGATCCATGCCACCCATCTTACCCTCATGAAGCCTTGCAATAACCGTCTGTAACCATTTTCCATGCCGGTGAAAAAAGGTTCTGTTTTATTATAGAACTTGCCGTGGCCACCATCTTTTTTGTTGAGGTACACATTCAGCACAGGGGTAATGGTTAGTGATACAAAGGCAGAAATCAAAACGGCTGCTGCCAGCGTAACACCAAATTCCCTAAACAGCCTACCCACAAAACCTTCCAGGAATATAACCGGTAAAAACACTACCGCCAGTGTAATGGAGGTTGATACCACCGCAAAGAAAATTTCTTTACTGCCCTCCAGTGCAGCCTTTCGTATGGGCAGGCCTTCTTCAATTTTTCTAAAGATGTTTTCCGTGACCACAATACCATCATCTACCACTAGACCTGTAGCAAGCACAATACCCAACAGGGTAAGGATATTGATGGAAAAACCAGATACATACATGATAAAGAATGTGGCCACCAACGAAATGGGAATATCTATTAATGGGCGTATGGCAATTAACCAGTTCCTGAAAAAGAAAAAGATAACCAGCACCACCAATCCAAAAGAAATGATGAGGGTTTCCTTTACTTCTTCCAACGACCTGCGGATGTTGATGGTATTGTCTACGAGTACCTTAAACTCAATATCGGACTTGTTGTTTTTCTTGATCTGTTCAAGCCTTTTGTTGAACTCGTTGGCAATCTCGATATTGTTGGCACCCGGCTGCGGGGTAATGGCAAGGCCCACTGCATTTACACCATTGTACTTCCATGCCTGTTCCAGGTTTTCGGGGCCAAGCTCCACACGGGCCACATCGTTCAGGCGAACAATACCTGCACTGTCTTCACGTATAATCAAATCCCTGAAATCCTTTTCGGAAGTAAGCCTGCCCATGGTACGTATGGTAAGCTCTGTATTGTTGCCATAGATTTTGCCGGGCGGCAAATCAATGTTTTCTGTGTTCAGTGCATTTTTAATATCGGTAAAGGCAACACCATAAGTGTTCATTTTATCAGGGTTTATCCAAAGCCGCATGGAATACCTTTTCTGGCCCAATATGTTTACGGCACTTACATCGTTAATGGTTTGCAGTTGTTGCTGCAGTACGTTTTCCGCATAATCGCTCAGTTCCAAAAGGCTTTTGGTGCGGCTCTGTATGGCCAACAGCACAATGAAATCGCTATTGGCATCGGCCTTTGTTACTACGGGTGCAGCATCTATATCCTGTGGCAGGCTACGTGTGGCCTGGCCAACTTTATCACGCACATCGCTTGCTGCCGCTTCCAGGTCAACACCCAAATTGAACTCCACCGAAATATTGCTGCTGCCCAGCGAGCTGGACGATGTGATGGTCCTGATACCCGGGATACCGTTGATCTGTTTTTCCAGCGGCTCAGTTATCTGGTTGGAAATGATATCGGCATTGGCACCGGTATAGCTGGTACTCACATTGATAATGGGCGGATCAATTGCAGGATAGTCCCTTACGGCCAAATAAGTAAACCCAACCACACCAAACAATATGATGGCAAGGTTCATAACCGTTGCCAGTACGGGCCGCTTTAACGATAGTTCGGAAATATTCATAATGCCTACACTTCTTAATGACTCAATGGGCAAAAAGTATTGCTTATTGACCCAATGTTTTTAAATCTTTTACGCTACGCACTTTTACAGCGGCTTTAGGTCTTGCAAACAGTACACCTGTTACCACCACGCTGTCGCCAACATTGATGCCTTTGGTAATTTCCACAACGTTTGCCTGCCTTACACCTGTGGTAACGCTTACAAAATTTGCTTTGCCATTTTTTACCACAATGGCCTGGTTGTTTTTATCATCCGGAATCAGGGAATTGGTAGGCACAAGGATTGCTTTTTTGTCCTGACCGGCATCTATATACACTTTTGCAAAGCCACCGGGGTTGGCTTTTGCACCCTGCAGCACTGCACGTACTTTTAGGTTCCTGGTGCCCAGGTTGGCTTGCGGCTCAACCGCAACAATAGTTGCCTTCGATTTGTTCGTGCCGTTTTTGTCCAGCACAAGGTCAACCGAATTGCCTTTACGCAATAGGCTACTGTATTCTTCAGGTGCAGTAAAATCAACTTTCAACTGCTCTACCTGCTGAATGGTGGCAATAATATTGGCTGGGCTTACGTATGCCCCATTGCTTACCTGTCTTAAACCAACCGTACCACTAAAAGGTGCTTTGATAATTGTTTTATCAATCATTGCCTGTGTGTACAAAAGGTCGGCCTTGTAACCGTTTACGGTATTTAAAGAAGCATCATAATCGGCCTGATTAAGACCTTTAATGTCCAACAATTTGCGGTTACGCTGTTCCGTTTTCTGTGCCAGGTCCAACAATACTTTTGTCTTGTTCAACTGTGCTTGTAAATCGGCATCGTTAATGCGTGCAATAAGGGTACCTTTTTCAATATGGGCCCCTTCGGGAACATTGAGGTAGGTAAGCCTGCCACTTACTTCGGGGCGAAGCTCCACAAACTCGTTTGCTACTACTGTACCATTTACTTCAACCGTATTGGTAATGGATTGTGGCGATGCAACAATTACATCTACTGAAACTGCTTGTGGTGCGGCTTTGGCTGGTTCATCTTTTTTGCCTTTGCACGAAAAAAGGACTATCAATGAAAACGCCGGCAACCATTTAGGAAGCATTGATCTTAGTATCATCAATGTATAAATATTAATGTTCGCTAAGATAAACAAGTTTGCCATTTAGCAATGTGTATCATGGTAAGAATGGGTGTATGGGGCTTTATAAAAGGTGTATAGGCAATGTTTCATAGTACCGGCATACGTAAGCTGCATTAAAACAAGGCATCAATTGCCTATCTCTTTTAACTTCGGCGTTTAATTATCACCAAGATTTACGAATAAGATGCTGAACAAAAGCGGGTACCGTTATTTTATTATTAACAAGCCTTATAAGATGGTATCGCAATTCATCAGCTCGCATAAAGTGGGTTTGTTGGGCGACCTGGATTTTGACTTTCCGGAAGGTACCCATGCCATTGGCAGGCTGGACAATCATTCTGAAGGACTGTTACTATTGACTACCAATAAACGTGTTACGAAACTGTTGTTTGAAAGTGAAGTGCCGCACAAAAGGACCTATCTGGTAAAAGTGAAGAATATAGTTACGCCCGAAAGCCTTCGTTTGTTACAGACCGGAACAACCATACGGATTAAAGGCGGTGTTGATTATATAACTACCCCTTGCGATGTGGAAATAGTGCAGCCGCCAGCCGACCTGTTTAAAGGCGGTGCCAACCAACGCGAAGGCCTGCCCACAACCTGGCTGAGCATTAGCTTGACGGAGGGGAAGTACCACCAGGTACGTAAGATGGTGGCATCTGTACACCACCAATGCCAGCGGCTGATACGCATGAGCATTGAAGACCTGCACCTAGGCAACTTACAGGCCGGTGAAGTAAGAGAAATGGAGGAGGAAGACTTTTTTACAAAGCTGAGGATCGACAACTGGAAAGAAGAAGCCACGAACGACACCCATCTACAAGAATAAATGAATATAGATGAGTTCCATTCGTGGCAGGAATGCTTTTTATTTTATGGAAAGCTAGTTCTTTAAAAAAGCCAACTGTCCTGTATGATACGCCAAATGGTTTGTTCTACTTAACAATACATTGAGCTTGTTGCGTAGCGGGCTCTTGGCAAAGTCTTCTTCGGAAACTGCTGTATGTTTTTGCAGCCATTCATCCGCATTCATAAGGTTAAAGCTCAATGTCAATGCATTGTTTACTTCGGTCCAATATGTACGCAGTTGCGGAAAGGAGGGCTTTTCAAGTGCTGATTTATCGGGCTGTTTAATGAAGGGCTCTTCCAGTTGCGGGTACAGTTTGGAGCCGATATTCAATAATGGAATCATCGCGTCGTGTACTGCAACCAAATGCCCAAAAAGATACACACCTGTATTCCTGCCCGGTGCCACTTCGGCTGCCAATGCTTCGTCTGAAAGGCTTTCCAATAATTTACCGACACGATTTATATGGGTGTACCAACTATCCAATGCCATTTTAATGAATATATCCTGTTGCATGTTATTGTTGTTTTGAACTGTGGTGCAATATTGCTTTTGTATTTGTATAGGAATATTTATCTCCAACCATCCCCATCCAGCAAATTGCCCAAGCCACCCAATACACTTCCTTCTTCTTTGCGTTGATAGGTTCCATAAGCCAGTATCCTTCCTGCCAGGCGGCTTACAGGCAGGCTCTGTATCCAAACACGGCCCGGACCTCGCAACTGTGCAAAGAATAATCCCTCGCCACCAAAAATCGTGTTCTTTATACCACCTACAAACTGGATATCATAATCAACAGTGGCGGTAAAGCCAACAATACAACCCGTATCAATTTTCAGGATCTCGCCTGGCTGTAATTCCTTTTCTACAATATGTCCACCGGCATGCATAAATGCCATGCCATCGCCTTCCAGTTTCTCCATAATAAAACCTTCGCCACCAAAAAGGCCCGTACCCAGTTTTCTCTGGAACTCGATACCGATGCTTACACCTTTGGCCGCACATAGGAATGCATCTTTTTGGCAGATGACTTTGCCACCAAGACGCAGCAGGTCCAACGCAATTATTTTACCGGGATAAGGCGATGCAAAACTTACATGCTTTTTGCCTTGCGACACATTGGTAAACGCAGTCATGAACAGGTTTTCGCCCACCAACATCCTTTTGCCTGCACTAAACAGTTTACCCAGTAGGCCACCGTTCTGCTGATTACTGCCATCGCCAAACATGGTCTGCATCTGTATGCCATCATCCATCATCATGAATGCACCCGGCTCGGCCACAGCCGTTTCGTTGGGGTCAAGTTCAACTTCTACATACTGCATTTCCTCGCCATAAATGCGGTAATCTATTTCGTGGTTGCTGATCATTGTTTTATATTTTATAATGAATTATTTAAAAGAAAAAAGACAGTGCCATGTTTATGGAAATATTAGTTCGTTGGCAAAGTGAATTTATTACAAAGAGCCGAAAGTTTATTTTTTTGAAACGGCCTTGCGGTTGCCTCGTTGCCATCTTTCAAAGAAACGGATGTTGCCACTTTTCGGTAAACTTAATTTGACAGGCGGTAAACAACGAACAGACTGTATGAATGGTTTTGGTTTGGAAAACATAAACGCTAATTTTCCCATTCCTTAAAACTAGCTAATTATGAACCTGAAATTAATTGCGTTGACGGCAGTTATGTCTACTGCTTCTTTCACTGCATTCAGCCAGGCTAAACTGGTGGAGAAAATAGAACGGAAAGGCAGTGAACTGATCATTCCCTATGAAAAATATGTGTTACCGAATGGATTGACATTGGTGGTGCATGAGGACCATAGCGACCCCATTGTACATGTGGATGTAACCTATCACGTAGGCTCTGCAAGAGAAGAGATAGGCAAAAGCGGCTTTGCACATTTTTTTGAGCATATGATGTTCCAAGGCAGCGACCATGTGGCAGATGAACAGCATTTTAAAGTGGTAACAGAAGCCGGTGGCACTTTGAATGGCTCTACCAACCGCGACCGCACCAACTATTATGAAACCGTACCCAGCAACCAGGTAGAAAAAATGTTATGGCTTGAAGCAGACCGTATGGGCTTTTTACTGGATGCCGTAACACAACAAAAATTTGAAGTGCAACGTGCCACTGTAAAGAATGAGCGTGGGCAGAATTACGATAACCAGCCCTATGGTTTGTTAAGCGAAGTAAGTGCCAAGAACCTGTATCCTTATGGCCACCCGTATTCATGGCTAACCATTGGTTATATTGAAGAGTTGAACAAGGTGGGCGTAAACGATTTAAAGAATTTCTTCCTTCGCTGGTACGGGCCCAACAATGCTACTGTTACTGTTGGTGGCGATGTAAAGACTGCCGACATTGTTAAGCTGGTAGAGAAATATTTTGGCACCATACCCCGTGGCCCAGAAGTGACACCTGTAAAACTGCAGCCTGTTGTAATAGACAAGGACCGTTATGTAAGCTATACCGATAATTATGCAAGGGCCCCACAATTGAGGATTGTTTACCCAACCGTACCGGAATACAATGCCGATATGGCTGCGTTGGCCTGCCTGTCGCAAGTGCTTGGCGGCGGCGGTGGTGGCGGAAGAGGCGGCCGTGGCGGTGGTGGAAACCGCAACTCCGTTTTTTATCAATTTTTTATCAAGGACCAAAAAGCATTGCAGGCAAGTGCCAGTAGCCAGCTAAGCGAACTGGCAGGTGAGTTTGCCATTTCCGTTGTACCATACCCTGGTAAGTCATTGTCGGAAATGGAACAGTTGGTAACGCAGGCCCTTGCCGAATTTGAAAAGAGGGGCATCACTGATGAGGATATCGAAAAATTCAAGAGCAGCTATGAAAGCAGGGCCATTAATGGTTTGGCAAGTGTATCGGGCAAGGTATCGCAGCTGGCCGCTTTTCAAACCTATACCGGTAACCCGAACATGATTGGCGAGCAGATAAAAATGTACCAGGCCGTTACCAAAGAAGATGTGATGCGTGTGTACAATAAATACATAAAGGACAAGCATCATGTTATTGTTAGTGCATTGACCAAGGGTCAGGAAAACCAAAAAGCAGCAGCCGATAACTATACCATTGATGAGAGCCATTACAAGGCACCTGATTATGGTTATAGCAAACTGAAATATGTAAAGGCCAAAGACAATTTTGACAGGAACAAGATACCTGCCAGTGGACCAAACCCTGTGGTGAAAGTTCCGGCTTTTTGGAAGAAGACTTTGACCAATAACATGAAAGTGATTGGTACGGAGAACAATGAGATACCTACTGTTACTTTAAGCATCTCGTTAAAAGGCGGCAGGCTATTGGAAGCAAATGACCTTTCCAAAGCTGGTTGGGTAAATCTTTTTGCAAGCATGATGAATGAGGACACGAAAAATTATACCAGTGAGCAGTTATCCGGCGAGCTGGAGAAACTGGGCAGCAGCGTAAGCGTGAACAATAGTGATGATGCCATTGTATTTACCGTGCAGTGCCTGAAGAAGAACCTGGACAGGACCCTGACATTTTTGGAGGAAAGGATGTTTAATCCGAAATTCAGTGAAGATGCCTTTAACCGCATCAAACGCCAGCTTGACCAACGCATGAAGAACAGCAAGACACAGCCTGCCGGTGTGGCTTCGAGCGTGTATGACAAATTAAGCTTTGGCAAAAACAACATTCTGGGTGTAGAAGACAATGGCACCAGTGAAACATTGAAGAATATTGCGTTTGCAGACATCCAAAATTATTATGACAACTACATTACATCCGAAGAAGGAAGGGTGATTGTTGTAGGCGATATCAAGGAAAACGAAATTTTACCAAAGCTTGCTTTCCTGAACAAACTCCCTTCAAAATCATTTACCGTTCCTGTGCCTCCTGCGGCACCTGCCATTGAAAAAACTAGGATCTATTTGGTGAATATTCCCAAGGCAGCACAAACAGAGTTCAGGGTGGGCAATGTTACCGGGTTGAAATATGATGCCACTGGCGAGTATTACAGGGCGGTATTGACCAACTATAATTTGGGTGGTGCATTTAATAGCCGCATTAACCTGAACCTGCGTGAGGACAAGGGTTGGACATACGGAGCAAGAAGCAGCTTTGCAGGTTATAAATATACCGGCACATTTACCTTTAGCAGCGGCATTAAAGCAAGTGCCACAGACAGTGCTTTGTATGAAGTGATGAATGAAATAAAGAACTATGTAAATGGCGGTGTTAAAGACGATGAGATTGCGTTCATGAAAAAATCCATTGGCCAAAGCGATGCCAGGAACTATGAAACCGGTGTGCAGAAAGCTGCTTTCATTGGCAGGATTTTACAATATGACTTGCCTGCAGATTTTGTAAGCAAACAGAATGCGATATTGAACAATATTACCAAGGCTGAAATTGATGGCATCAGTAAAAAATACCTTGATGTGAACAAGATGAATATTTTATTGGTGGGCGATAAGCAATTGATCCTTCCTGGTTTAAAAAGACTGGGTTACGAAATTGTGGAGTTGGATGCCGATGGAAATGAAATGGGTAAGTTGTAATAAAGCATTAGAAACACAAAAGCCGATGCAAGATGTTACATTGGCTTTTTTGTTTGGTATATCTAGGCATCTTATTTCTTCTTCAACAATATCTTCTCTTTATTAAATTCGAAAGCCGCATCAACAAAGGCTGTCAGCTTTTCCCAGTTCTGTACCTTTTCCACAATATTGTTGTAGTATTTGTAGGTAGTAATAATAAGTTTGTTGCCTTCTACACGGGCATTGCTCACAAAACCGCCAGTTTCGTTTTCCACTTTCTTGGTCAGTTTGTCAAGCCCTTCTACCGTATAGCCATCTGGTATAATAAATTCAATATAGTATTTAAAGCTTCTGGCATAGGGCATGTACACATCCAGTTTACGCTCCCTTTGTTCGCTCTTGATTTCCATTTGGCTGCCTACAAATTTGCCTGCTTCAATAATGTAGTTATTGCCCGCTTTTTTTACCCAGCCGTCCATTGTAAATTCTTCTTCCATTTCAAAGTCCTCATTTGCATTATGCAATGCCAGCTGAATGGGTTTATAGCTTTTAAGTTCCTTGGCCTTTGAATCAAATTCATTTTTTATTTCATCTTCATACTTCTCTTTTTCGGCATCCCTTGCTTTTTTGATCATGGCACTGTACTCGTCAGCAGTTTTGCGTTGTGCTTTGCCCAAATCGCTATACTCTTTTATCAGGTCTGTATTGTTGTAGCCAAAATAGCTTCGTTCTGCTTTTATAATATCTTCTGGCATCAGCAAACTGGCCTGGAACAACCTGCGTAATTGGCCTTGGGCCGTTACATTCCTTTTAATGTCCAGCAATTGGTTGTCGGTGGCATTGAGGTTGATGGTAAGCAATGTTTTCTGGATATGGTTCTCTTTTTTAAGTAAGGGCAAAGTAACGAGGCCTTCATCTTCTACTGCATAATCCTTTACGTTTCCAAACAATCCTTTCTTTGGTTTGATGGAATAAAAAGCAGCCTGTTCCCCTTCAAAGCTTGTGGGTATTTCGCCATAGTTGTACAATGAGTTGCCAATGTATAGATACACGGGCTTGGGTGTGTGCAGCCTTAACAGGATAGACAGGTCGGAAATTTCAAAAAGGTTTTTACGTGTAACGCTATTGCGTCCCGCAACATTGATAAAGTCGCATTCTATTTTCAGGGCATTTTCAAAAACGCTACGCATACGCAACGCCTGCATTAATTGATCGTATAAACTGTAGCCCCTGTCACCATCGGAGAAGTCTTCATTTAAAGTAAGTGCATTGTAATAAAAAGCAGACATACGTCCGTAGTAGTACGCAAAAGCAGCCAATGAGTCCACGCTATTGATTGCTTTGGGGCGTTTGGGTTCCACCTGTTTTTTAACCACATCGAAACCGCTACGCATGGCCATTAATTTATAGTCCTGTGTGTAGATAGGGAGAAAGCTTTTGACCATTGCGTTCTTGATATCGGCTTCAATTGGCTCGGGATTGTTTGCACTTTTGGTTACTTCCCCTTTTTTGGTAGGCTCGCTTTCTTTATGCGAAATTTCGCCCGATGCATAACGAACCCTTGCAATAGGAATTTGCCTGGGTACGGATGACCATACAATGTTTTTTATTTTGGCAAGGTTCTTTGCATTCAGTTCAATAATGTTTCCGTCGCCATCGGCATCCCTTCTTATTTTGAAATCGGGTGAGCCGTTTATACATTGGTATTCTGCTGCCAGCCTTTTATCAAACTGAAGGGTTACATTGAAATTTACAATAGGTGCATCGTCGGCCAAAACATAGGTAAGCGTTTGCGTGCCTTGCCCACCATTATCGTAGGTGTTGAATGTGCTTACATAATAATCAACAATATCGCCAATGGCCAGGTTGGGCACTGCAATCTTGTTTTCTTTTGCTTGTTTGCTTTCTTTAAGCACTACGGCATTTTCGTCGATACTGATTTTTTGTACCGTACCGTCTGGCTTAATGACGCGTATCCCCATAAATGAATATGCTTTGTTGGCACCACGAACAGCAGCAGTTTTCGATTCTATTTTTTTAAACGTCATCTGCGAGTATTCTTCCAAAGCAGCTTTGTCGTTCAGGTACACTTTTTCCCGGATGGTAGAGTAGAAACTCAGCTTGCCACCTGAATTGAAAAAACGGAACTTGAATTTGGAATCGGATTCCAGTACATGCTTCTGTGCCAATATAATAACCGATTCGTTTTTGTACTGTTCGGGCAAAACGTTGCTTTCAAATATCGGGTCTTTGGTACCCCATACTTTTAGTTCTACCTCTTCGGCTTTTTGTTTATAGTCTTTGCTTTGTGCATGCAGCAGTGTATTGATTGCAATGAATGCAATAAGTACAAGCAGGGATTTTTTGTTCATGGCGTATAGGGTGTAGGTTATTTGGATAAAACGATTTGCTCTTTGTATTTTTCGTTCAGTTGTTTCATGAGTGTATTCCATGCAGCAAAAGTTGATTTTTGCAGGTACACTTTTTTAATCTTTAACTGTTTGCGGTATATCAATTTACCAGCCTGTTGCTTGTAGGTAATATTGATTTCGATATTGGGATGCTGTACAATCAAATCGGCAGGCTGCGTGGTTACTTTATAACCGGCAGGAATGGTCAGTTCCGTTTCGTGTTCTATATTCATTTGAAATGGCAGCATGATATCGTTCTTGCGTTTGGCGGTATCAATAATAAAGCTGCCCACATCTTTCCTGAAATCCATTTCCACATACATATCGTTGCCAAAAGCTGTGATACCATTTTTGTATTGCAGGTCGTAACTTATTTTAATAATGCTGTCGGTGCCCAACAGGTCAGGCGTCTTTAAGTTGGTCACTTTGTAATCCTGGTTGTCTTCTGACAGGTACCTTATCAGCGATTTTTCGATATTGTCTTTTTTAGTGCCTTGTATCTTGCTCAGCATATCGCTCCTCGCTTCACCCATATAGGTATGCACAGTAGTGCCTTTCAAGTCGGTATTCTCAATGGTCAATACCCTTTTTTCTTTGTCCAGGTTCTGGTTGGCTGTTACGGATGGGATATTGGTAAGAATGTATTTGCTTCCGTCTTCCACCAATACCTGCCTGCCTTCTATGCGTTCGGCATATTCGTTAAAGCCCATGTTGGTTTCCGTTCCATCCAGGAAGTAGGTTTTGCCATTGTACATCCATGCGGCAATCATGTGGTTGTGTACACTTAATATTGGTGTTGACAAATCGTAGGCAATATGGTTGGTACCAATCCAGCATAGGCGGGCATCTAATCCCAAACCTTTCACCAATCCTTTTATCAGGTTGGCCATGCCTTTGCAATCGCCATATTTTTTGTTGAGCACATCCATTGCCTTTGCCGGTTTAAAACCTGCAATGCCATCTTCAAAAGCTATGTAGCGTACGTTTTGCTGTACCCAATTGGTAATGGTTTTTACCTTGTTCACATCGCCTGTAATGCCTTTGGTTATTTCCTGTGCCTTTGCAGCCAATGCTGCATTGTCGTCTCCTACTTGCTGCACTAGGTCGTAGCACCATTTGTATTGGTCGGCTATGGTTTTGAAATAAGTAATGGTACCTGCATCCAGCACGGCTTCCTTGCTCATGATTAACACATGCGGGTATACGTATGAGTGGCCGGGAGCATTGGGCTCGGATTCAAAAGCAGGCAGGTTGGTGATGGTATAGGTGTAGATGTCTGCATCTTCCTTGCTGCTATATTCTACTTTTTTTACAATCTGGTTGCTACCAAAATTCATTTCCTTCAGTTCGCATTTCATCCAGCGGGGTATGGAGAAGGTGATGGTTTTATTCTCCACAAAAAACTCTTCATTAAAAAACACCCTTGAAAAGTAGCGTGGGTCTTTGTGTGTTTTTTTTAGCTTCACTTCGCTTCTTGCATCTTTTTTGCCCAATGGCAGACCGAAGTAGCACACCCTTGCATCGGAGTAGAAAATATCTTTTACGGAATAGTAGTCGTACTTGGGGCTAATGTATTTGTTCTTTTTCCCATCTGTATAAATGTCCACATCATCTATCGTTTCCATGTCATTGTACATTTCCACAAATAGTAGCTGGTCCCTTATTTCACGGCAGTGGTACTTTACATCGTATTCTTCTTTTATTACAACGGGGTTATCGCCTTTGTTTTTTTGAAAGTAGAAACTCTGCGTTTTGTTTTCTATCACGATGTTTTTGTCGCCATCGGAAGCATTTGAAAATAAACAGCAAACCAAGGGGATTGCCAAAAGGAGAAGTTTTTTTCTGAGTTGCATAAAGGGTTGATTCGTTAAGGGTTTTTTCCCGTTTAGGTGAATATGAAAATAAAGGCTAAACTGATACCATCCAAAAAACGGGTATATCGTAGCATAAAAAAGCCGCCCCAAAACAGGGCGGCTTGAAATTATTGATTCAGGCAGCTTATTTTTTATTGATCAATCCATCAACACTGTACCTGCCCGGGCCTGTTATCAGCAAAACAAGGTATGGTACCAGGAACAGGGCTGCTGCCTGGCCTTTTCCAAAGAAGTCGCCACCGTGTGCCATGTATAAAGCTACTGTCATGTTTATCACCAAAGGAATTAAAGCCAGTCTGGTAAACAAACCCAATATTAATAGTGCGGCACAAAAGAATTCAGCAAAAACAGAAAGGCTTAACGAAACGGTAGAGCTTAATCTCATAAAGGATAGAAAGCTGCTTTTCATGGCAGCAAAATGAACCAGTTTATCATAACCATGTGGTATCATCAATATACCTATACCAACCCTTAAAATAAAAAGGGAGATGTTGAGTGCAGTTTGTGATACAGTAACAGAAAACAGTTTTTTCATGGTATGATGGTTTTAGTATTGCCACAATATTACCAATTTCTTTTGTAGCAATATCGCCCATAAAAAAGACCGCTGCAAAAATTTGCAACGGCCTTTACTCAACCAAAACCAACTATGTTTATTTGGCAGGTGCCTCTTTCAATTTACCAAACCAAACCTTTTTGCCTTGCAGTCTTCTTACCAGTAGCATTATACCAACTAGTATAAAAAACAGAGGTCCTGTAAATCCTAGCAAGGCCACGAACTTAGTGCCGTAGAATTTATCCATTGGCCTTCTTAGCCTTTCGCTGATGAGGTACATACTTGGTACCATGATCAGTGTAAGGAAGAAGGAGAATATCAGACCAAAAATAATCGTCCAGCTTAATGGACCCCAGAACACCACACTGTCACCACCAAAGAAAATATGTGGGTTAAAGTGTTGGAACATGGAAGCGAAATCGATGTTGAAACCAACAGCCAAAGGCAATAGACCAAGTATGGTAGCCAATGCTGTAAGCAATACCGGTATGATACGGATCTTACCTGCCTGTATAGCGGCTTCCCTTGTTTTGTAACCTCTGCCACGAAGCTCGTCGGTAAACTCAATTAGCAGGATACCGTTCTTGATTACGATACCAGCCAAACCAACAATACCTACGCCCACCATAATCATGGCCATGCTCCAACCAGTAATTGCGTAACCGATAAACACCCCGATAATGGAGAAGAATATTTCGGTCAATACAATGAATGGCTTGCTGACGCTCTTGAATTGCAGCACCAGTATCAGGAAGATCAAGAGCAGCGAAGAAAGCATTGCCAGGCCAAGGAAGCTCATGGTTTCTGCCTGTTGTTCGCCTTCACCGGTCTGTTTGATGGTAACATCGCCAGGTATCTTTGTCTTGCTTTTGAATTCGGCAATATGCTTGGCCAGCTCTTCATTGGCCGGTCCTGTTAAGGATGGGTCCGTAATGTTTGACTGTAACTGAATACAACGTTTTACGTTCTTTCTCTTTACACCACCCGATGTTGTTGTGTAATCAACCGTAGCAACTGCATTTAATGGCACTTGCCTAACCTTACCTTGCATAGCCATATCGCGGAAGGTAAGTTTCAGGTTCATCAAATCGTTGATGTTGTTGCGTTGCAAATCGGAATAGCGAACCTGTATCTTGTATTCGTCTTCGCCATCTTTCAGCTTGCTAGCCTCTTTACCAAATACGGCAGCACGTAGTTCCATACCAATCTGTGCCGTGCTCAAACCTTCGCGTAGTGCCCTTTCACGGTCAATGTTAATGGTAATTTCAGGGTTCACTAAATCAACATCGGCTTTCAGGCTTTCCACACCGGCTACACGGTTTGTATCCAAGTGGTTGAGCAATTTGGTTGCAACAGATGATATTTCGTCAAAGTTGTCGCCAGCAATTTCAATGTTCACGGGCGGGTCTGTTGGCGGGCCGCCGTTTTCTTTTTCAACAGAAATTTCTGCCCCGGCAATACCGGCCTGCATCTGTTTCCTGATTTCATCCAAGAAAGGTTGTGAGCTTTTGCCTTCACGTTTTTCAAATTCCACAAAAGAGATCTGTATCCTTCCCAGGTTGCTTTGCGTGCTCCTGTTATTGTCTTGCGGGTTGTTTGCACTGATGGCAACGTTTGAGATGATACTTTCCACGATGCCATGTTTGGATGGCAATTCTTTGTCCAGTACTTTGTACACACGTTTTTCCAGTATCCTTGTTACAGAGTCTGTTGTTTCTGTGCTGGTACCGATAGGCATTTTGAGGTACACATAAATAAAGTTGGGATCGCCACTTGGGAAGAATGGCTTGGGGTTGTTTCTTGCACCCAATGCCATTACCGCAACAATGAACAAACCGAAGAGGCTTGCAAATAACCAGCCTGGCCTTCTGCCTTTCAATACCCAGTGCAATAGTTTTTCGTAGCGGTTCATCATGCCAGGCAGTAGCCTTTCCTGGAAGAAGTGTATAACACCCCTTAATACATAGTTGTTGAAGATCATTAACAGCGACATGAAGATGAGGAAGTTGCCCAGCCCATGCCAGCTTGCCAAATTGAACAGTACACCAAATGCAATGAATACCCAGAACCATCTTGATTTGAACACATGGTTCTTTGGTTTTTCAAACTCACGGCCTTCGGGGTGCATGAAGCTTACAGCAAATACCGGGTTGATGATAAAGGCCACAATCAATGAAGCGGTTAGTGTCAATATCAACATGGTGGGCAGGTAAATCATGAACTTACCAATGAGCCCTTTCCATAACAGCAAGGGGAAGAATGGAGCAAGCGTTGTTAATGTACCAGCCAGTACGGGAACAAATATCTCGCCTGCTGCTTCTTTTGCTGCACGCTCTACTTTTACTTTTCCGTTGTTGTATATACGGTGGGTATTTTCAATTACCACAATGGCATCGTCCACAATAATTCCGAGACCAAACAACAACGCAAACAGCACAATGAAGTTGAGCGTTACGTGTGTGCCCACTATAAAGTCTGCCGCAGGCAAAAACATAAACGCCACAAATACGCTGAGCGGTACGCTGAGTGCAACAAAGAATGCATTGGTTACACCCATGAAGAACATGAGTACCAACAGTACCAGTATGAAACCGATAATGATGGTGTTTACAAGGTCCTTGAAGGATGTGGCAGTTTGTTTACTTTGGTCGCCGGTTATTACAACATTCAATTTGTCTTTTGGTGGAATCTGTCCTTTCTCCTGCATTTCGGTTACAATGCCCTTGATTTTTTCGGCAGCATTGATAAGGTTTTCACCACTACGTTTTACGATGTTCAGTGTAACCACGTTCTTGCCATCCAAACGTGCATAGCTTTCTGTTTCTTTTACGGTGTCAATAATCTGTGCCACGTCTTTTAAGTAAATGGCACCGCCGCTTGGGTTACGTACCACAATGCTACGCATGTCGTTGGCCGAAAGGAACTGGCCCTTTACACGCAGGGTCCTCTTCATGTCACCAACGGAAACAAGGCCACCACTGATGTCATGGTTTTCGTAGCTGATGGCATTGCTGATGTCTGTAAAGGAAAGTTCGGCAGCCTGCATTTTGTAGGGGTCCACATTTATCTGTATTTCCCTTTCAGGTGCACCCACAATATCTGCACGGTTTATCTCGGTAAGCTCCTCAAACCTGTCCTGCATCTTGTCGGCATATTTCTTTAGCGTCATACCATCATAATCGCCACTGATGTTTACATACATAATGGGCATTTCGCTAAAGTCAAATTCCATTACGTTGGGTTGCGATGTAAGGTCGTTTGGCAGGTCGGTCTGTGCCTTGTCTACCGCATCTTTTACTTTCTGTTTTGCTACCTCGGGTTTTATATCGGTATCAAACTCCACTACAATGGCACTAAAGTCCTGTTGCGAGGTGGACTGTATCTTTTTAACCTTTGCACCGCTAATGCCTTTCAATTGTTTTTCAATTGGCCGGGTTACAAGGTTTTCTATATCTTTTGCCGAGTTGCCCACATATACCGTTTGTACATAAATGGTAGGTACAACAATATCGGGAAACTGTTCCTTGGGCAATGTGTTGAACTTGAACATGCCGTACAAGGAAATGAGAATGGTTATTACGTAGATAGCAGTCTTATTGTCAACAGCCCAACTGGTGGGTTTAAACTGTTTGAACTTTTTTGCTATCCCTTCTATGAATTGATGCATAATTGTTTTTTTTGGTAGTCAAACTTTTTCTTGGTGCAACCATCTTCCTGTTACATACTTATTTGTACAGTACCTTATTTGGTATCCGCTTTCAATGACTGTCCATCGTACACGTTTTGGTAACCGTCTGTAATCAGTTGCTCGCCTGCGGTTACGCCACTTTTTACTTCAATGTTTTGGCCATATAATTCGCCTACAACAATCTGTTTTTTCCTGGCTACCAGTTTGCCGCCTTCTTTTACTGCTACATACACAAACTTGCCTTTGTCATCGGTGCCCACTGCATTCACAGGAACGGTGATGGCATTCTTTGCAAAGTAATCTTGTATCTTAACCTGTGCTATCTGGTTGGGACGGGCCACACCATCTGCTGGCAGTTTGCCTTCTATGGTAAAGCTCCTGCTTAAAGCATTGATTGTTTTGCTGGAGAAGGAAACAGCAACATTGTTGTATGTTTTGTTGTTTAGGTCTGGAAGCACGATCATCATTTTGGAGCCGTTGCTTACTTTGCCCGCAAAGTTCTCAGGTACTTCGGCAGTAACTTTTAATGTGCTGGTGTTTACGATCTGTATTTGCGGAGTATTTGTACCTGCAACATTTCCGGTAAATGTTTCGCCAACACGTATGTTCACTTCGTCGGCAACGCCATCCACATCGCTGTACACATTGCTGGCATTGGCTTGCTCCTGTACGGTCTTCACATTTTCTTCTGCTGCTTTCAATTGTTTTTCCAGGCCGTCCACATTGGTTTTTGCACTAAGCAATTGTACTTCGGTGCCTATGCCTTGTTTCCACAAATTATTTTGCCTGTTGTAGATGTCTTTTGCGTAGGCAAGCTGTGTCTTGATTGTTTCAAGCCCTTGCTTTGTTGCTGTTACTTGTTGCCTTATCAAGGCATCATCCAGCTTCAACAGCAACTGTCCTTTCTTTACATAGTCGCCTTTTTTTACATATACAGCTTTTACCTGACCGGGGCCAAGACGTGGGGTAATAATGGAGATATTGTCTGCATCTACTTTTCCTTGCAGGTCTATGTAATGTGTAAAGTCGCTAGCCGTAATGGGCATAACGCCTACCAGTTTTGCAATGTCTTCTTTCTTTGTTGTATCAAGCTTTGCAATGTCTTTTTCCAGGCCTTTTATTTTATCGGCAGTTTTTGCCTGTTCGGCTTTCAGCTTTTCCAGTTCGGCTTTTTTTTGTGTCAGCTCGTCTTTTGCACCGCAGGATGCAAGTGTTATGGTAGCTGCAACAAATAATATTCTTGTTATCTTTTGCATATAGAATCAATTTATGTTTTGGTTTGTTTGATTAAAGTTTTCCTGTTGCTTTTAAGAAATCGACCTTGGCAATAATGGCGTCGTACAAAGCAGCTATATAATTTGTTTGGGCTGTTTTTAAGTCCACTTGTGCTGTATTGATTTCTGTATTGCTACCTAAACCTGCTTCAAATTTTTTCTTGGTTTGATAGTAAACGGTTTCTGCCAATTGCATGTTCTTTTTTTGAAAGTCCATGGTCTGTATAGCCGTATTGAATTTCAGTTTTGCGGTTTCAACATCGTTATCAATAGTAAGTTTTAGATTATCGATGTTGTTTACGGTTTGTTGCAGTTCCAGCTTGGATTGCTTCACTTTTGCATCTTTACCAAACCCGCTGAATATAGGTACTGAAAGGTTGAGGCCAACGTATGAAATATCGTACCAGTCGCCCTTGCCAAAGAAGGTAAAAGTTTGACGATATGCTTGTTTGCCATATACACCTGTGGCAGACAATGATGGCAAATAGCTTAGCTTGTAGCGTTTGATGTTGAACTCGTTCAGCTTTTTTGCAAGCTGCAGGTATTGGTAGTCTTGCCTGTCGTTGTAGTTCACACTATCAGCCAAGGCACCTGCTTTGATATCGCTGTCTGTTATCTTGTCTGTTAGTACCAGTGTTTCTTTAACAGGCATGCCAATCAATGTTTTCAGGCCCAGGTAACCTGTTTCGATATTGTTGAGGGCTTTCTGCTTTTCTGTTTTCAGGTTAATCAACTGTACATCCAGCTTATCCACGTCAAGCCTTTCTGCAAAGCCGTTCTTGAATATTTCGTAAGTATCGTGTTTCAGTTTTTCCAGACGGCTGATATTGGAATCGAGCAGTTCTATCTGTGTTTTGCTCACCACAAGCTGGTAGTAAATCTTGTACACGTTTACCCTGATCATTTCTTCGGTAACATCCACATTTTTCTTGGCAAACTCAATGGATGTTTTCCTTGCCTGCAAGCCAACAAAAACCTGTCCGTCAAAAAGCAACTGCTGCAATTGCACCATTGCACTTGAGCTGTATTTTACACCGAACTCAACGGGCAACAGGGTTCCTGGCTGGCCAACAAAATCTCCGGGAATTACCTGGGTTGGCACTTTTATATAATCCGTTAGCGAACCGCTTACACCTAGTGATGGATAGGCAGCGGCAGTAATGCCCCTGTTTTCCTGTTCTTGGATCTGGATAGCAAGCAATGCATTCTTTACTTGCGTATTGTTTTTCTTTGCATAGTCAACTGCCTGCTGAATGGAGAATTCATGCGTTACTGTTGGCGTTTGTGCGTTTACGGTTATGCCTGTGGCAACGCACCATAGCAACATCAGCACCAGTTGTATTGGTCTTCGTTTCTTCATACGCTTTATTTGTTTTGTCTTTGTTGTTTGTATTTAGAGATTAGTTTAATGCCTTTCGCCGTTACAAGGCCGTAAAGGAAATTGTCGGTTATTTCTTCAATTACTTCAACAGGTTTGTATTTTCCCAAAGGGAACAGTTCGGGGTTGAATAGCAGGAAAACCGATGCCAGCCTGAATTTGGTCAATATGTCCACATTAATAGTTGCCTTGTACACTTCTTCTTGTATGCCTCTTTCCAAGTTATCCTTAATCATGCTGTATAGGAACTTGTCCTTATACTCTATCAGTTTCCTGTATGCTTTAGGGTGGTATTTTTCCAGGTCATAAATCAGCGATGTGTTCATGCCTGCCAGCATTTCCTGCATACCATCTATTGAAAGGAATATTTCGTGAATGGCATTTTCGCAGTTTTCCTTGCACAAAGAGCACTCGGTTTTTTTATTGTCTATTTCAATATTTATAACGCCTTCAACCAGTGCATCCTTATCGGCATAAAACTGGTAAATGGTTTTCTTGCTCATGCCCAGGTGCGTAGCAATTTCGTCCATGCTTACGCTACGTATGCCATAACGCATAAACAATTCGTGTGCCTTAATCAATATTCGCTCTTCTGTTTCCATACTGCTTTTAAATCGGGGGCAAAACTATGGAAACTTTTTTCGTAATCAAAGTTTCCAGTATAAAAAATTTAATTATTTTATTGTTAAGTTGCGTCTGTAAATGCGTCAAGTCGGGCAACTAATTGGCAGGCTTAATGTAACTGCCTTATTATCAACAGATAGATTGTAGCAAAATCTTGCTTACTTTACAGCATCAATTGCAAAAAGTGAATAAAGAAAAATTCGGAGCCTTTTATCGTGCTTACCTAAAAAAACTATTCCAGTTTTTTATACAGGGATTAATTGTATTGGCTCCCATTGTTATTACTATCTGGGCCATTGTTTCTTTGTTCAATACGGTTGATGGCATTTTGCCGAATATACTCCACAGCATTTTTCCCCATTGGCTAAAGCAGGATGCAGATGGCACTGTGGAACGCATTCCCGGATTGGGATTCATTGTGGTGATTGTTTTGGTGGTTCTGGTTGGCGGGCTGTCTTCTTCCTATTTCTTTGGCAAGGTAGTTGGCTTGCTGGGACAACTGTTGGAGCATACGCCAGGCATCAAGTTCATATATGGCTCTGTAAAGGATTTTTTTGAAGCCTTTGCCGGTAACAAAAAGAAATTCGACAAGCCGGTTCTGGTAAATGTAGATGCGAACGATGTTTGGCGTGTTGGGTTCATTACCAGGCCCGATGCCGCAGATTTTGAAATGAAGGAGCATGTTGTGGTGTACGTGCCGCACTCTTATGCGATAAGTGGCATTACGTATGTAGTACCCAAAGAAAGGGTAAAAACGTTGAACAATATTTCGGCTGCAGATGCCATGAAGTTTACCGTTAGTGGCGGTGTTACGGATGTGGGGGAATAATGGCAAATCTTATCATCCCACATACTTATACCCTACGCCCCTTACACTATGAAAGTATTGCGGGTTGCGGCTATCCTGTTCAAAATACTTCCTGAAGTTGAGTATGAAATTGTCGATGGTACGGGTAGTTGGGTAAACGTTATAGCCCCAAACAACCTGTAGTATCTTTTCCCTTGTTACCACTTCGTTCTTGTTTTCAATCAACAGCTTTAACAGCATTGCTTCTTTTTTGCTGAGCTCTACTTTTTTGCCGTCGTAGCTTATGGCATCCTGAGCCTTAAAGTCAATGATATTATCGCCAAAGCTATATGTATCGCCAATACTTTCCTTGTCCTGCAGCTTCTTGTTTTTGTCAATCAGTTTCTCCACACGCAACAAGAGCTCTTCCAAATTAAATGGCTTGGTCAGGTAGTCATCGGCTCCCTTCTTTAGGCCCAATACCCTGTCTGCACTGCTATTCTTGGCACTTAGCATCAAAATCGGTACATCGTTGTTGTTTACCCGCACCGTTTCTGCAACACTGATGCCGTCAATTTCCGGCAGCATTACATCCAATATAATCAGGTCAAAATATTCGTTGGCCACTGCTTTTATGGCTTCGTTGCCATCGTAGGCACTGGTAACGCTGTAACCTTCCATTTCAAGGTTCAGCTTCAATGGTTCATGAAGGTTCTCTTCGTCTTCTACCAGTAAAATATTTGCTTTGGTATCGCTCATTATGTGTTAAATGTAACGGCAAAAATACTTCCGTTGGGTTCATTGTCTGTCACAGAAATGTAGCCATTATGGCCCTGTACAATTTTCTTGCATAGGTACAGTCCCAGGCCCGTACCCTTTGTTTTGCGTGTACGCTCATCGCCGGTGCGGTAAAATTTTTCAAACACTTTCTTCTTCTCATCATCCGCAATACCGGCACCTTCATCCATTACTTTCAACAGTATGGCCCTACTGTTTTCTTGCAGTACCACTTGTATCGCTTTTTCTTTGGGCGAGTATTTCAAAGCATTCTCAATAAGGTTATTTACCAGCATTTGCAGCAGCAATTCTTCGCCATTCAAGTAAATGGTTTCGTTTGCTGTCAGTTCAAGTTTGCGTTGCGGAAAACGTATGGAGAAATTTTCCACGCAGCCTTCTACCAAATCGGTAAAGTTGATTTCCTGCTTGGCCTGTTTGTATGCACCGCTATCCAATTGTGCCGCCAATAAAATATTGTTGCAAAGCGTATTTAGCCTGTTGGCTTCCTGTAAGGTATTGGCAATAAGTTTCTGTTGCTTCTCCTCGTCCAGCCTGCGTTTCTGTAAGGTTTCCAGGTTCAGTTGCGTAACGGCAATGGGTGTCTTCAGTTCATGCGTTACGGCCATCATAAAATTCTGTTGCTGTTGCGATAACCTTATTTGTCTGCGGGTAACGCGGTACACAAAAACGGCACCTACCAGTATCAACGCCAAAAAGGTAATGCCTTCACCAATATACTGTGCGGTTTTCCTGTTGCGTGCAAGATTGATAAGCTCTACTTTCTGGTTATAATGCGGATTGTCTTTATCAATATCGGCCAGCAGCATATCGGCCATTAAATTGTTTTGGCTATACAGTGCCACAAACCACCATACCAATGCGGCTACCATGTACATCAGCAGAAACCAGTACACAACAGTAACCAGCACTAATTTTTTTTTGATGAAGCTCATTACTTTGCTTTTTCAACACGCACACCTGCATTCAGCATGTACTGCAAGGGATCTTCCCGCATTACCTGTTTTAGTGTAAATGTATAATCGCCTTTTTTTAACGGAACCGGTACCGTATTAAAGTTGATGCGGTGCTCAATAATATCGTCCATTGCCGAACCAAGCCAACGGGTATTGTCGCTTAAAGTAAATTCACGTTTAATGTTGTAAACGGTATCAGGTGCTTTTACGGCAATCTCTACCCATATATTCTTGTACCGATAGGCATCGGTATGGCGTAGCACCATATACAGGTTATACCTGGATGCAGTGTCGCTTATGTTGAAAGTAAACGAAGGCATATCGCTGTTCTTCCATTCCTGCTGCGGAAAGGGTTTTGTTTTCTCAAACACTTCTATCTTTCCACAGGCGGAAAGGAGTACAGCAATAAAAACTAAAAGACCAATCGGTTTCACAAATAATATTTTTTCAAAGGTAAAATCTAACTACTAACAGCTATCATGCTTGGGGTGGCTTTTACAGCACATTCAACACTTGTTCCTTCGCCTTTTCCATTTCGTCTTTCATCAACACTACACATTTCTGGATGTCGGCATTGTTTGCCTTACTGCCTGTGGTATTGATTTCCCTGCCAAATTCCTGTAGTATAAAAGACAGTTTCTTGCCCTTGCTTTTTTCTTTTTCGGCAAGTATGCTCCTAAAATAATTGCAGTGGTTGGCAAGGCGTACCTGCTCTTCGGTAATGTCAATTTTTTCTATATAGTAAATCAGTTCCTGCTCCAGCCTATTGGTATCGTAATTGTCCTTGCCCACATTGTCTTCCAGCAGTTTTACCAGGTTCTCCTTTATTTTCAGCCTGCGTTGCGGCTCAAATTCTTTAATGGCCTCTGCCTGCAGCTCAATATTGGCGAGCCTTTGCAGCAGTTCCGCTTCCAATGCCTTGCCTTCGTCAATCCGGTGGCTGTTCAAATTGCCCATGGCTTCTTTCAACACCACCTGAAACAGTTTCCAGTCATCATCGCTAATCATTTCGGTAGAGTTAACCACCACTTCCGGCAAACGCAGTACGGCTGCCAGTAACTGATCCACATCGGCATTCAGTTCCTTGGCCACATCTGTTACGCTTGTATAATAAGCTTTCAGCAAATCGGTATTAATGGTTACCGGCTTGGCTGCTCCATTCTGTTTTATGGAAATGATGCACTCCACGCTGCCACGTTCCAACCCTTCATTCAATATGTTCCTAATTTCAAATTCATAAGGTTTCAGCAAGGCAGGTAAAAACAGGCGTAGGTCAAACTGCTTGCCGTTTAAAGATTTCACTTCTACCAGAAATGTCTTGTCGCCCACTGTCTGTTCTGCCCTTCCATAACCCGTCATTGAATATAGCATAGGAAAATTTTTATGTTGCCTTAATATGGCAGCGGTAAAAGTAAATGAAAAACCCTGTAGTTGTAATCATTGGTGCCATCTACTTCAAATGGGTTAAAACAAGTATGGGCGTGTCCAGTTGCCAACTGGCCGGGCTATCCGTTGCAAGTCCTCGGCACCTGTTGGGGCAAAGCCACCAACAGGGCCTGCGGGCTTTCCACTGCTATCCCTCACGCTAGGGCTACCGGTTTTGTATCCCGTTTCCAGTCATGAAATTTAATGCATCCGCCCAACAACATTACTGTTAAGCCATTACTTTTATGGCCCAATCCCATTTATGTTCAATACACAGTCCATACAGGAAATGCAGCAGCAAACAACTGCGTTCCTGGCTTCCGTCAACAAAGAAACCATCGACGTAGCAGCAATAGAAGCATTGAGAAATGTGCTCCGCTTTCACGAATACAGGTACTATGTTGCCAACGACAGTTTAATAGACGATACCAAATACGACCAGCTTTTTAAGTTATTGGAAAGAACGGAACAACAGCACCCTGAACTGGAAGTTCCAAAAGATTCACCTACCCAACGCGTAGGTAGCAACTTAAACGATGGCTTTGCCAACGTGCAGCATTTGGTGCCCATGTTAAGTTTGGACAATAGTTACAATGCCGAAGACCTGCAGGACTTTGACCGAAAAGCAAGGGAAGCAAGTGGACTGGATGAAATTGAATATTGTGTTGAACCAAAGTTTGACGGTGCCAGCATTTCGTTGATCTATGAAAACGATATACTTACCCGTGGTGCAACAAGGGGCGATGGCGTTGCAGGTGATGATATCACTACCAATATAAAACAGATACGTTCCATTCCCCTATCAGCACCGTTTTCAACATATGGTATTGAACAGATTGAGATACGCGGCGAAGTGATCATGAGCAAGGGCAATTTTGACAAATACAATGAATCGCTTGTGGCACAAGGGCTGCAGCCTGTTGCCAACCCACGCAATACCGCCGCAGGCAGTTTACGCATCAAAGACCCTAAAGAAGTATTGAGAAGGAACCTCGATGCATTTCTATACAATATCAGCTACCATACCGAAAGCAGGCATGTGCCAGAACTGGATACGCATTCGGGTGCCTTGCAATTGTTGTGGGACTGCGGATTACGTTCCCCCTCAAAAGAAAAAAAAGTAGTAAAAGGCATACAGGGCGTTATTGATTATGTGCTGGATTTTGAACAGCAACGCGATGCATTGCCTTATGAAATTGATGGCATGGTGGTTAAAGTAAACAATATTGAGTTGCAGGACAGGTTGGGCATGACATCGCACCACCCACGCTGGGCCATTGCTTTTAAATTCAAGGCAAGGCAGGCAACTACCAAACTGATTGGTGTAGAATATCAAGTAGGCAGAACCGGTGCAGTAACACCTGTTGCCAAATTGCAACCTGTTGCCCTGGGCGGTGTTACAGTTGGCAGTATTTCTATTCATAATGAAGAATACATCAAAGAGAAAGATTTACAAATTGGCGATGCCGTATTGATTGAAAGAGCAGGCGATGTTATTCCGCAAATCGTTAAATCGTTACCGGAACTAAGGAATGGAACGGAGCAGCATATCATCTTTCCCAAAACATGCCCTGTTTGCAAAAGCGAACTGTACAAAGAAGAAGGCGAAGCTGTTTGGCGTTGCATCAATATTGAATGCGAAGCTCAGGTGGTAGAGAAGATGGCACATTTTGTTAGTAAAGATGCCATGGACATTAAAAGCTTTGGCGAAGCCAACGTGCGTAAGTTTTACGACATGAAGCTGCTGAAGGACATACCCAATATTTACACACTCAACTTTGATGAGATCGGTAAACTGGAAGGCTTTGGGCAAAAATCTATCGACAATTTAAAAGCAGCCATTGAAGCAAGCAAGCAACAACCATTGCACCGTTTGATCTATGGGTTGGGCATCCGCTTTGTTGGCGAAACAACCGCCAAAACATTGGCCAATGCAACTGAAAGTATTTTTGATTTCAAGGACAAAAGCGAAGAAGACCTGCAACAGTTGGAGGATGTGGGTATAAAAGTGGCGAAGAGCATACACCATTTCTTTAGTAATGAGCAGAACATAGAAATGTTGCATGAGCTTGAAAGACTGGGCCTGCAATTGAAAAACACCAAAAGGCAAATAGTGGCAAGTGGCGGGCTTGCAGGGCAAACCTTTCTTTTTACAGGCACATTGGCAAAATACAAACGCAGCGAAGTAGAAGCAATGGCCGAAGCACAGGGCGGCGTTATTGTTAGCGGTGTTAGTGCCAAACTCAACTATCTTGTGGTGGGCGAAGACGCTGGTAGTAAATTGGAGAAAGCAAAAAAAATAAACACGATTAAGATTATTAGTGAGGATGAATTTTTATCGTTAATCAATTCAAACTAAAAAGTTTTAATGGTTTTGCAAAAAGCCGTTTCAAACAAAAACAGCAAATTTATAGTGTAAAAATCATCAGCCTTTAGGGCATTACCTCATTATAGCCCTGAAGAAAAAGCAAAAAATATTGTTCAAAAAAGTGAAGCATATATATCTTTAAACTCAACCAGTAAAGCAATTCCCCGATATTAGTAAGATCTGTACATAATTTAAGCAACCTATAAATCACTTTACAATGGAAATAATCTAATCCATTACCAGCCCTTGCAACTGTATAAATCGTTTTATATAAAACCGATAACCTGAATTAATAAATTTACCATGAAAAAATTTTACCCCTTTTTATTGCTAATTAATCTACTTAATTCGGTTACTTATAAAGCTATTGCACAATGTTCCGGAGGAAGTTCGTTTGCTAGTGTTGTAGCACCAGCAAACAGTGGTACTTCAACAACAATGTCCTCCTGCAATTGGGCGGGTGATTATAACACAATTACTAATTGTGTCAGTGGCACAGTATATGTTTTTACGGCATCACCAACTGCATATATAACCATCAGGCAAAGCAGTCCTACAGGATCAGTGGTAGGTTATGGGTCTGCACCCGTTACCATTATAAGCCCAATTTCAGGCACATTGTATATGATCATTAATAACAATGCAACCTGCGGCACTGGTACCACTTGCCTCACAACTACTATTGTTAATGCAGGTAATACAATGAGAAGGTGTGTGGATAGCCTGAATGGCAATGATGCAAACAATGGATTCACATGGGCAACAGCATTAAAAACTTTATCAAGGGCATTAAAGAATGCCAACGACACCGCTACTATCAATACGATTCTTGTAGCCAAAGGCACATACTATCCCACAGGTACCCAAAGCGGTACAAATAGGGATAGTACATTTTTAATACCGCAACGTGGCGGAATAAAAATATATGGAGGCTATGCAAATGGTGGTGCTACAAGAAATACAGCAGCTTATCCAACCATTTTAAGTGGTGATATAGGCACAGCAAATGATAACAGTGACAATAGTTACCACGTGATGGCAATAACAGGTATAGCCCCCACTGCCGATAGCGTAGTAGTAGATGGATTTAAGATAATACAAGGCAATGCAAATACGAACAGTACCAATACAATAAATGGTCAAAGTACAGATAGAAGTAAAGGTGGTGGTATATTTAACCAAGGTACTAGTGGTTATACCAAAATGGCTCTAAAATATTGCAATATTTTAAACAATAACGCACTTAATAACGGTGGTGGGTTTTACAACGAAAGCTCCGCTTCGTCCTCAATTGCCAATTGTGCTTTTTCGGGGAACACTGCAGCATACGGCGGTGGTATATACAATTCCAGTTCTTCTCCTACTATAGTCAACAGTGTTTTTTCTGGCAATACGGCAAGTACTAATGCTGGCGGCATAGCCAATTATAATTCCTCTTCCGCTAAGTTTACCAATTGTACTTTTTGGAACAACTATGCAGTTAGCGGAGGTGGTGCAATAGATAATAACAACGCTACATTAACGATTGCCAATTGCATTTTTAACGGCAATACAGCTAGTGCTAATCCTGAAATTTGGCAGCAAGGCGGTTCAATAAACCTTACTTACAGCTATACACAAAGTACATGGGCCGGAACGGGAAATATAGTAGGCAATAGCAATCCTTTTGTAAACGCTGCCAATCCTGCAGGGATAGATGGCAGCTTTGGCACAGCAGATGATGGTTTACGTTTGCAGGCAGGCAGTCCTTGTATCAATGCAGGCACACCCGATACTACAGGCTTAAATTTGGGCAATACCGATATCGCAGGCTACAACCGTGTAAAGGCTACTAGGATAGATATAGGAGCTTATGAGTTTCAAAAAGATTTCTATTACAGTAAAACCAATAATGCAGCAGCAGGTACATTAAGCAACTGGAGTATTACCACAGACGGTACAGGTGCTGCACCTACCTCATTCATCGGCAACAGGTTCATTGTACAAAGTGGCCATACATTAACCAATGCTGCCAGTTTAAATCTAGACAGCAGTGCCTTATTCATTCAAGCCAATGCAGGTATAAACAATACCGGTACCCTATCGGTAGGAAGCACCCTTAGCAACAATGGAAGCATAACGGGAACAGGAACAGTTGTATTAAATGGCTTAATGGGCATACAGTACATAGATAGTACCGGCACAATCAGTAACTTAACCTTAAACAATGCAAACGGTGCAAGTATCGCCGCTAATGGTAAACTGTACATAACCGACACCTATACACCAACCTCGGGCACGCTAACAACAAATAGCAACCTGATTTTACAGAGTGCTGCAACAGGCACCGCAAGGATAGCACCGGGTGCAAGTGCAGGCGGTTATATCAATGGAACAGTAAGGGTGCAGCGATATATACCTGGCGGCTATCGAAAGTACAGGTTCATTGGCCACCCCTTCAATGCAGCCATTAACCTTACGCAATTAACGGACAGTATAGACATTACAGGAAACATAACGGGCAGCAATGCCAACAGTTTCACCGCAACGACTAGTAATGCACCATCGGCCTTTACCTTCACCGAAGCCAATGGCAACGGTTCAGCAAATGATGCCGGATGGGCAGCCATAACAAGCAGTAGCAGTGTTTACACTATTGCACAAGGCAAAGGGCTGAGGGTACTGATAAGGGGAAGTAAGGGGCAAGCAGGTTCATTAACCGGTGGTACCTATACACCAAACCCCGTAACAATTTCTTGGGCAGGGGTGCCCACACAAGGGAATTTCACACAAAGTCTAAGCTATACCTCAAGCAATACCACTTACCCCGGTTGGAACCTGGTAAGCAATCCGTACGCTAGCAATATAGACTGGACAAGTGTTACCAGAACCAATGTTGACAATGCCGTTTACAGTTACCGCCCAAGCCTCAACGGTGGCACGTATGCCACTTGGGTGAACGGTAGCAGCACCAATGGCGGTAGCAATATCATTGAAAGCGGCAGTGCATTTTTTGTACACGCCAACAATACATCACCATCACTTGGCTGGCATGAAACGGACAAGTTGGCTACGGTAGCACCAAACACCATGTTTAGGAACAGCAACACAATCAATGATAGGCTTGGGTTGACAGTGGAGGATGACAATACCCATAGCACTGATGAGGTGATACTGAGGTTTGGCGGCGACCATGCAACAAACCTGTTTGACCCATTGTATGATGCCAGAAACCTTCCTAGCAGTAACAGCGATCTGTACGCCCTTGATGCCCTGCAAAATGCGTACAGTATTTATCATGGCACCGCATTGGAAACAAACCCAAGCGGTGAGAAAAGGGCAGTGAGGCTGGGCATTGATCATCTCGCAGCTGGAACCTACAGCTTCAAGGCAATTGTGCTGAACAGCTTCTCTAATGGCAACATCGCCTATTTGAAAGACGAATTGAAGGACACGCTGGTGGAGATACAGCAGACAGGTACCACTTTTTACCGCTTTGTAGTGGACACCAGTACAACGAGTTTGCAAAACAGGTTCAGTATCGTTTTCAATGCCAAGCAAAGGAGTGCCTTGGCCACAACAGTTGGTCCAAGCATACACATTAGTCCCAACCCTGCAAGTAACAACGTAACGGTAACCTTTAGCAACGATAGGCAACAACCTACCGCTATCACGCTATTTGATGCAACTGGTCGAAAGCTGAAGGAGATACATGCCGGCAATGTGCAAAACGGCAGCATAACAATCAACATAAGCAAGCTTGCAAAGGGAACCTACTATATTGCATTAAATGGAGAAAAGACCCAAGTATTGATAAAGAAATGAGCATAAAAAATTATGACTATCGGATGAAAGAAAGTATGTCAGGTTGAGCCCAGAAGTATTTTTGGCAACTGGCAAAAGCTCAATAATTTTATGAATGTATAAATGCAAGGCCACAACAAGCCATGTCATAAAATGCCAAAGCTCGCCCACAAAAAAATGATAACATGTTACAAGCAACCACCATAAAATTCCTGAAAGACTTAAAGCGAAACAACAATAGGGAATGGTTTGAAAAGAACCGCAAAACATACGAAGCCGCCAAAGCCGATTACCTTGAGTTTGTAACCGAAGTATTGACAGAGCTGAAGAAAAAAGATACCACACTTGAAGGCATTGAAGCCAAGCAATGCACATTCAGGATAAACCGCGATGTACGCTTCAGCAAAAACAAAGACCCGTATAAAACCAATATGGGTGCGGGCATCAGCAAGGGTGGCAAAAAGATGTTGTATGCCGGTTATTATTTTCATTGCGAACCCGGTAATGCCTTTATTGCTGGTGGTGTATGGATGCCCATGGCCCCTGAACTGAAAAAGATAAGACAGGAAATAGATTACAGTTTTGAGGCGTTCAATAAAATCATCACCAATAAAAAATTTGTGGCACAGTTTGGCGAGCTGGAAAAAACAGATGCATTGGTACGTCCACCCAAAGGCTACGAAGAAACAAACCCCGCTATCGGTTTTTTGAAGCTGAAAAGCTTTATTGCATCGTCCACATTTACCGACGACGATTTAACCAGTAAGGACCTAGTAAAAAAAGTGGTAGCTGCCTGCGAAACATTAAAGCCGTTAAACGATTTTTTGAATACGGCATTGGAAGGTTAACTTATAAATCTTCTTTACAAGAAAGCCCCATGTAAATAAATCATGGGGCTTTTTATTAAAATGCTATCGTTCTACAACAAATTTTTGCTTACCAAATATTCTGCAATCTGCACGGCATTGGTGGCCGCACCTTTGCGTAGGTTATCGCTCACAATCCACATGTTTAAGGTATTGGCTTGAGTTTCATCCCTACGTAGCCTGCCTACAAATACCTCATCCCTTTCATGTGCATTTAAAGGCATAGGGTAATGTTGCGTGGCATCGTCATTTTCTACAACCACACCTGGAGCCGCAGCCAACAAATCTTTTACTTCGCTCAATACAAAATCATTTTCAAATTCCACATTCACGCTTTCGCTATGCCCACCCATTACCGGTATACGAACTGTTGTAGCAGTTACTTTAATGTTATCGTCCTGCATGATCTTTTTTGTTTCCAGAATCATTTTCATTTCTTCTTTGGTATAACCATTCTCCAAGAAAACATCAATCTGTGGAATAACATTCAAATCAATTTTATATTTATAAGCCATCGGTCCTTCAACACCATTGCGTTCATTCATCAATTGGTCAACCGCAGCCTTACCTGTACCTGTAACGCTTTGGTAAGTGGAAACAACCACCCTTTTAATTTTATATTTAGCATGCAAGGGCTGCAATGCCACCACCATTTGTATGGTGCTGCAATTAGGATTGGCAATAATTTTATCGGCCGCAGTTAATACACTTGCATTTACTTCTGGCACAACCAGTTTCTTCGTAACATCCATACGCCATGCACTGCTATTGTCAATTACGGTAATACCCGCTTCGGCAAACTTTGGTGCCCATTCCAAACTGGTACTGCCGCCGGCACTAAAAATGGCCACTGCAGGCTTTGCAAGTACCGCATCTGCAAGGCTTACAATCTTGTATTTGTTACCCTTGAATTCAACTTCTTTGCCAACAGATTTTTCACTTGCAACTGGTACCAGTTCCGTTACCGGAAAATTCCTTTCAGCCAGTACCTGCAACATTTTTGTGCCTACTAAGCCAGTGGCTCCAACTACGGCTACTTTCATGGTTTTGTTCCCCCCGATTTTTGTTTTGTTTTGCCTGTTTCAATAACAAGGCAAAGGTTTATGGTTAATAAAAATTTTGTTACCAGCAGTTGTCTATACAATCATCTATAGTATCGTCTGCTCCCGATAGCTATCGGGACATCAACAATTGCATAAGCCTGTGCTTTTATCAAAGCGTATAACAACCCACCCCGTTTTACCATCATCCCTGCTTCGTGTTCCTGCACCAAACAAAAAAGCCTTCCTGTGTAGAGGAAGGCTTTCAAACTGTTTATGTTTACCATACAACGTTTACGCAACTTCCCCTACTTGGGTAGCTTCTTGGTAATCTTTGTATGTTTGGTTGTCATCATTGCTGTGCGAATATAGAAGGGAATTTATTCGGAGCAAAAAAAATTAAGCTATCAGTTGTTAGTACCACTTATGGTATCTGTAACATTTTAGTGTAGAAAAAGTTGATTCACTAACTAAGCGTGCCTTGACATAGTAAAAAAATATTAATACAATCAAATAGCACATTTCCTTATTTTGTGGCCTTATACCTAAAACCCCAAATAAACTGCAATGAAACTCTATGCCCTTCTGGCGTTAACAACGCTGTCTTTTTTATTTACCCAACATTCGAACGCACAAAACAAAGATGCGGAGAACTATCGCAAGCAATCGGAAGAAACAAGAAAACAAGTTTGGGGATGGCAAAAACCCGAATTCAATGTACGTGTTGTACCACAACAGTATAGCAACACTTCTAAAGTAATCATTGCCCATCATACCGACATATCTGCCGACAGTAAATCCAAAATCACCTTATCCGTTTTTGGTCTTGGCGGCTACCGCGCCTTATCTGTGCACGAAGTGGTAAGGGAAATGGTTAAACTAAATGACAAGTTCGCCATTGACGAATACTCTGAATTGAGTTTTACCAAGTTCCAAAGATCAAGTGGTTTTATTATGGACAAAAAAACCACGGTATATATTGGTGCCCGTGTTATTAAACCCAATGGATCTATCAAAGAAATAAATGCAGATGATATAATACTTACCAAAGACGAGGCTAAGGAGAAACAGGCGAAGATTGCCATTCCTGACTTACAGGTGGGAGACATTTTGGATTATTTCATTGCCAAGGAGCAATCGATGGAACAGGAACAATTGGAAGTAAAGACCTACACCCTTAATCTGTTTGATGATGCTCCCATTTTAAGCCTTTCTTTCCATGCACAATTGGGTACAAAATATGCGTTCGAATCACGCAGCTATAACGGGGCACCGGATTTAACCATAACAAAGGGAAGCGAAAACGAAATCATTGCCGACGTGGAAAAGAAAAATATACCCCCGTTTGAGCGGTCACTTTGGGTATCGCCTAGCAGGCAGCTCCCAATAATCAGGATGAATATACTCATTGGCTATAAAGGCACAGGCAGCAAGGGTTTAAATGCACGCAAACCAGGTGAAGTATTCAAGAACCGTGATGCTGAAGAGTATGTGCAAGACCTAAGTTCGGGCTTGTCTTATTTGTACTATTCATCGTACTGGATGAAAGCTGCAAGGCAGCAGTTTGATGACCTTGTAACTGAGGCAAAAAAATTGGCCAAAAAAAGCAACCTGACTTATAAAGACATGAGCGATGATGAAAAAGTGGCATTGTTGTATTATACAATACGGTATAAGAAAGTGTTGGATTTTAATGTTGATGACATGAAAAGCAGTGTCAATATTGGCGACCGTAATCTTGTTGTTTCTCCATTTCTCATTTTTGCAACTATGAAAGCTGCCGAACTGGATCCGGCACTTTTAATAAGTAGTGGCAATAGGGATGTGTTGAATTCGGAACTGATCAATAAAAGTGATTTATATGCTGTTGCTTACCTGCCAAAACTAAAGAATGCATACTTTGACATGTCTTCCATTTACAATCCCGCATTTACGGTTCCAGAACAATTAGAAGGTGTAAAAAGTACCAGAAGCCTTACGTTCGACCATCCAAGCATGATCATGAGCTTTAATAAAATGTATGGCCTTAGCAAAATTGATAAGGGCCCCAATACACCTGAAAGTAACCCTGTAGCCAATACACATATTGAAAACCTGGTTATTGGCTTATCTGATGACAAAAGCAAATTAAATATCCAACGCAATACGATATTAAAAGGCAACAACAAGAAAGATGCACAAAGCGATTTGATATTATATGAAGACATGGTGAATGCCGAAAGAAAAAGTTTCAACGAAGAGAAGACGCTGATAGAAGAGTTGGAACAAACAAGAAAAACGAAGAAAAATATTGATGAGATAAGAAGTCTTTTTGCAGAAGCAAGACGTAAACAGAAAGATGCTTTTACAACAGAATCAAAAGAATGGTTTGGTCAACCTGTTGCCGATGTTGCAGATTACAAAATTGAAAGTCTTGGTATAAGGCATACTGCTCCAGATTTTAGCTACAGCTCCAAGTTTAGCATAGATGGGTTGGCAAAAAAAGCAGGTAACAATATCCTTATAGAGATAGGTAAGATGCAGGGACAGATTATTGACATAAAACCAGAGCAGCGTACACGTACACTGGATATTTATATGCCGTTTGCAAACAGCAAGGAGCTGAATATCGAGTTACAGATACCCGAAGGGTTTACGACAGAAGGCATTGCTACATTGAATAAAAATGTGCAAAATGAAACAGGCATTTTTTCTGCTGAAGCCACACAAAAAGGAAACGCAATTTCCATCAAGATCAAAAGCTCTTTTTTGCATAATTATGAACCAGTAGCAAACTGGGACAAGCTGCTCGCATTAATTGATGCCGCAAGAGAGTGGGGCAACACTAAAATCCTATTTAAAAAGAAATAACCTTTATTAAAGTCCAACACAAAAGCCCAACGAAATTGTTGGGCTTTTGTGTTGATTATTTTTAAGGCTACCTAAAAAGTGCTTACTCATACATAAGTAAGCTATTTACAACGATGCCCTTACCGTTAATGAAAAAGGTATCTCCACATGCTGCGTGGATTGCTCCAACACAAGTTGTGCAGCTTTCTCACCCATCATCTGAAAGTCGGTTGAAATGGTGGTGATGCCATTGAGTATTATTTTTTTCAAGGGCGTTTCGTTGTAAGATATTACTCCAACATGCTTGCCCACTTTCATTTTGGTTGCCAGTATCTTTTCTATCAGTATCACCAGATCGTCTTCCATTAGGTTAATGTATGCTTCCCCTTCCTTAATGGGTTCGTTGGCAATATGGTGTACCACTTTATAATTGAAGGCATACTGGTTACAGAAGCGTTTGTACCCCTTTAGTATTTCTTTTGGGTGGTAGGTATAAAAAGGGACAATAATTTTCAACGTATGGTACTTGCTTAATTGCGGCAACGCCTGCTCCAACGCATTGTAAATATCGTTCTCAAAATTTTCATATACAGCAGCGTATTGCCCATCAATACCATGCACCAGCTTATCCAACAAAATCAATTTATCTTTTGGTATAGTATTGATTATCTCAGCAGCATTTTCGCCACCATCCATAAAATGCGGAATGATTACATAATGTGTATAGTCTTTTTTCTTGCCCAATATCAACCGCTTAAAAAAATCAAAGTCGTTATTGTAAATGTAAAAATCTATAGAAGCCAAATCGCCCAGGGCTGCAACAAATGCATCGTAAATTATTTTCTTATGCGGACTCAGTTTATTGAACAGCAGGAATATTTTCAGTTGCTGTTTCATATTTGTTTCCTGTACAAAGAAACCCTTGCCCGGTACGGAATCCAATACACCTATCTTCTTTAAATATTTATAGCCTTTTTCTGCTGTATCCCTCGATATTTCAAATTCAAAACTCAACTCGTTAATGGATGGCATCAGCTCGTCTTTCTTTATTTTACCATCGCCAATTGCCTTGATAATAGAATTGGCCAACTGCAGGTACTTGGGCGTGGCAGAATAGTAATCAATAAACAGGTGCTGAAAAACATTGTTCTTTTTCATGAATGCAGGTATTGCAGTAATTAGTCAAACATACAAATAGTAAGGCAAGTAACAGTACCAGAAAAAGATTACCACAAAGTACACTAAGGCACTAAGAAAAAAATGTCTTTGACAGTTCTTGATTGGTTATGAACAAAGAAGCCTGCAAGATTGTACTTGCAGGCTTCTTAAATAAAGAAACAATATTAGTTCCACTTAAAATCCAGTGGTACATTCAGTTTAAGGCCAATGTTCCTACCCATGTTAAACACGCCTTGCCTACCCGTAACATTGTTTACATCGGTATATTTCAGGCGGCTTAAATGGTTTTGATACGCAACATCACCAAGGTTGGTACCAGTTAAAATTAGGCTGCATATCTTTTTACCCTTGCTATTAGTAAAGTCCTTGCCAACTGTTGCATTCAGCAATAGGTAGCCATCGGTTGCTGTTTCAGTACCATATCCGGTAAATGGGTGGTTCTGTTTAAAGGTATAGTCACCTTCAACACTTGCATAAAAGTTTTTGAACGTTGCTTTCAGTTCCGAAATATAACGTGCTGCCGGAATCAAAGGAACATCTTTGCTACCATCAACAGCCTCGGAAAACTGTGCCCTTGTAAAAGAAAAAGTATTTTCAAAATGCAACCAATCCAATGGGTGCGGGTGTATGTCCACATTAAACTCCAGTCCGTACAAATGTGCATCATGGCTGGTAAACTTAAATACATTCAACGCATTGCCACTAACAGGGTCAATCAATACAGAATCCTGTCCGCTACTGTTTAGCATGTTCCTGTAAAATATAAAGTTGCTGATGTTATTGTAAAACGCAGTCAGGTTTACCGATACGTGTTCCGAACTTAACGATACACCACCATCTACCTGAAAGCTGGTCTCGCTTTTTAAGTTGTTATCGCCCACTTCATAACGGTTGGTTCCTTCATGTGCACCATTGCTTGCCAGCTCTGCCATGGCAGGTGCACGAAAGCCCCTGGCCACATTCAATTTAAACGCCACATTTTTTGTTGCTTCATAGGTTGCACCAATGCTTCCCGATACATTGGAGAAATTATTGGTAAACGGGCTGAACTTAACAGTGGTTCCATCCATCATCAACTTGCCGTCCACATGCCTATTGTCAAACCTCAAGCCGCCGCTTACGGTTAACTTATCCTTATGGTATTGCGAAAACACAAAGCCACCCATATCGCTCAATGTATAGTCCGGTATAATGGCATCTGCAGCTTTGTTCTCATTGGTCTGCACCATCCCTGTAACACCAAAACTTGTCTTGAAATTATTCATGGCAGGCAAGTGCCAACGCACTGCATAGCTTACGGTCTGTAGGTCAAAAAAAGCATCGGGGGTAGTGGCAGCATCCACATCACCAAATTCCTTTCGTTTGTTGTGCTGATAGCCCACAATCACGTCCAGCTTGTTTTTTCCTATGTTAAAGCCATTGTCGCTCGTTACTTTAAAATGCTCAATATGTTGGTAAGGCACAAATGGGTCGGTGCTTTTAAACTGCCCGTCTGTAGGTATTGCTTGCACACCGCCCGGGGCGTCCATTACAAATGCACCCGTTGCTGCATCCCGCTCCCCTTCTACCATACCAATATGCTGGTCAAAATTGGTCACGCTAATATAGCTATGCCCCCAGTCGCCGCTATAGCCCAGCATTCCGCCCACGTTCCGGTTGTTGAATTTTGAATTGAACACATAGCCATCGTACTTGTTCTTATAATCAGCCGCCGCTTTATACGAGCCATACACGCCAAAACTGAAACCATTCTTTGTTCCCGAAACACCACCATAAAAACCTCTTAACCTTGCATTGGTCTGGTACTCGCTCAACAGGTTTGCTTTTATCAGCCCTTCGGGTGCAGGCACCAGCGACTGTATATTAATGACACCCGCAATGGCATCGCTACCATACATTAACGATGCAGGCCCTTTTAACACCTCAACACGCTGTGCACTATAGTCATCAATTTCAATTCCATGTTCATCGCCCCATTGCTGCCCCTCCTGCCTTACACCATCGTTAATGGTCACCACACGGTTATAGCCCAGGCCACGTATAAAAGGTTTCGAAATGGCAGGTCCTGTTGTTAATGTGCTAACACCGGCAATATGCGTAAGGCTGTTTATGATATTGGTAGAGCTTGTTTTTACCAAGTCATCCCGTTTCAATATGGCCACAGGCTGTACGGATTCCCTTAACCTGGTGGCAGATGACACCCCGGTAACCGTAACACCTTCCTGCTCCTTAATGGCCTGTTGCAAGGCAAAATTCTTTTCCGTTGTACCATTAATTGTTTCCTGTTCAATAATGCTCTCATAACCTGTAAAGGAAATTTCGACCAGGTATTTTCCTGCAGCTATTGTTGCAGTTTTAAAAACACCATTGTTATCGGATACTGCCCCCTTATTGGCATCATGAATAAATATGGCGGCACCTACTAACGGGGCCCCGGTTTTTGCATCGGTAACCTTACCCGTAAAAAAAGATTTCTGCTGTGCAAACGAAAAAGTGGAAATGGATATGCTGACAATCAAGAAAAATATATAGAGGATTTTCTTCATAAAAAATATGTTTTAAAAAGAACGCAATGTCTTTTCAGTTTCAATAAATAAAAGGGTAAAACACAATCAAGGCCCAGGTATGCGGCAAAACTTGGTAAGTGCAGGTTTGCTGTTGGGTACGTATCCGCCTGTGCGGGCCGGGCTTTCCGTTCCTAGTCCTCGCCACTATGTGGCTGCGGGCTATCCACTCCAATCCCTTACGCAAACGTTCCTATTGCACCATACGTTGTGCAAGGCAGGTTGTGCAAACAATTAAAATGCGGAGCGGTGGCTAAACGCCAGTGGCAGGCGGCGCCCTTAAACAATTGTACAGCCTGGCCACAGTGGCTATACCTGGCTGGTGAAATACAGGCAACACAATTGCCGTTGCCACTGTTTCTATTTCTATGCTAGTAGAAGTATCAGTAAACGGAATGGCAAAGTCATCTATACAGCTACAGTTAATCGTCTTGTCATCCTGTGCCGTTGTAGAAAGTGGCTGGGCCACTGCTTTTCCGTGCAACCAGTTATGCAGGTACAAAGAGGCCCCCATCTTCTGCGTAAAAACCAGCAGAAGCAGTACAGCAATGAACTTTGATGTAAGGGTGCCTTTTTTCATTCCATTGCAAACATAAATAAATTTGCAACAACATTTCAAAAATTAAATTATGATAGTGAACCGGTTTGTTAAAAAACTTTATTGAAACATCCATAATAAAACTGGGACATTACTTTTTTTTAATCGCCTATCCAATCTTGCCATCATTAAATTGCTTACTGCCGGGCATCCCCAGCCCTCCGGTGTGCCTTGCGGATAAATAGGTTTATCGCCAACAACATTCCATCCATGCAGCACCACCTGCCTTATTAAGGCATTGCTGTTTGTTGCCTCTAAGCCATGCAGTTCATAGTTTACATTGATGCCCCATTGACTATAGCCACGTTTCCCGATACTGTATTTACCGAGCGAAGAACAGTGGCTACCATCTGCATTGCTAAACACTGCTTTCTCTTTTGTAGTTGTACCGCTCCATGGATTATTGCCGCAACCATGACTTAGCAAACCGGAATCTATTGCTTTGTTCCGCCGCAGGTCCCAAACATATAACCGTATCTTTCCTGAATGGGTATGCATGTTTGCCAATATGCAAAAATTGGTGTCCATCTTTTTCTTCCTACAAAATATAAGGGCTTCCAAGGCTTTGGCTTTTGTGTTCGCAAACTCAATGCTATCAACCAAAACTTGTACAGGTTTATAAGAACCTTCAGCACGTCCGTCGCTGCACGCAATTAAACACCAAACAAACAGGGCAGGCAAAAGGTAATAAACAATTTTTTTCATGCTGCAGCTTATAGTTTCATGAAAAGTATAGCAATTGAATTTTATTGCAATATGTATTTACTTAATTTATGGATATTGTAACAAACAACAAGCTGTCGAAACATTGCATTAAAACCATTTCTTTGCAGCAAATGAACAAAAGTGGGTATTGATATATTGCAACAATTACAATCGGGCAAGCTGGCTGGCAGCAAACAATTAAAGCTATGCTGTGGCCTCACGGAATTTCCTGCGGAAATTTTTGACCTGGCAGATACATTGGAAATTCTGGACCTATCGGGCAATCTGTTATCATCATTGCCCGATGATTTTGCAAGGCTTAAAAAATTGAAGATCCTTTTCCTTTCCAACAACAACTTTACTGTTTTTCCTGAAGTGCTGTCGCAATGCGAAAAGCTTGATATGATTGGCTTTAAAGAAAACAAAATACATACTGTTTCCGAAACGGCACTGCCTGTGCAAACACGTTGGCTTATTTTGACCAATAACCAACTAACTGCCCTACCCGCATCCATTGGCAAATGTTTCAGGATGCAGAAGCTGGCCCTGGCAGGCAATAGGCTAAAGACATTACCGGCAGAACTTTCCAACTGCAAAAATCTGGGGCTGCTACGCATTTCGGCAAACGAATTACAGGAGTTGCCCACCTGGTTGCTAACAATGCCCAAACTAAGCTGGTTGGCTTTCTCGGGCAACCCGTTCTGCATAACAGCACCAACCAGTGCCAACTTACAAACAATCCCCTGGCAGCAATTAACCATACAGCACCAACTGGGCGAAGGGGCATCGGGTATCATCAGCAAAGCGGTATGGCAACAGCCTACCCAAACTGTAAAAGAAGTTGCCGTAAAAGTTTTTAAAGGAAAGGTAACCAGCGATGGTTTGCCCGAAGACGAAATGAATGCCTGCATATTGGCAGGCAGGCATGAAAACCTGGTAGAAGTGTTGGGCAAAATTGCGTTCCATCCTTCGCAGAAAGAAGGGCTCGTATTATCGCTGATACCAACCAGTTTTTACAACCTGGGCCTGCCGCCCAGTTTTGACAGTTGTACCCGCGATGTATTTGCAGAAGGAACAACTTTTTCTGTACAGCAAATAATACAAATAGTTGGCTCTATAGCTGCTGTTGCAGCCCATTTACACGCAAGGGGAATTATGCATGGCGATCTGTATGCCCACAACACGCTGATTGATGAAAATGCCCATGCCATATTTGGGGATTTTGGTGCAGCAAGCCTATACGATACCAGCAACACTTCAATAGCCAATGCATTGGAACGGATAGAAGTAAGTGCTTGGGGCTGCCTGCTGGAAGATTTATTGAATAATGTTACTGATACGGAAACAAGTAGCATAACCATGGAAACATTGATCAATCTAAAACAAATGGCCATGCAACCAGATGTGGCCAATAGACCAAGCTTTGCATCCATACATAACCAGCTAAAACAAATGGTTTATTAAAATGCATGTTTACAAATACTAGTGTGCATATTATTTTTCAGTATGCACACTAGTGTAATGGAACTATGGGTTAGTTGTTTTTACTTCTTCTTTTGCTTTTTCTATCGGATGCTTTACACCTTTATTCTTTAAATGCTTTTTATTGGCATTCATGTGCTTCCTGTCGGCATTGATTTCTTTCTGCTCTTTGCCTGCCTGTTTAAATTGTCCTTTTACAATTTTCTTATTGCGTTCCTTACGTTCCTGTTTCAGTTCTTTTACGTCTTTGCGTAAATCTTTTTCTGCTGCCTTTTTGGTAGGTGTTGTTTGGGCAAATGCAATCAGGCCCATGAATGCACCTGCAATAAGGAAAACTATTTTTTTCATGTCGGTATATTTTGATGATATAATTATCACTAGAAAAACTATGCCAAGCCTATTCTGTTTTTGGCATGCATTTTAAGCCATTTCATAAAACATATTCATGAAAAAGAACGATGCTACTTATAACCGGCCCGAAGGCGAACGGATAATTGATGCCACTTATGTGGTTGCGGATATAGGGCAACGCATACATCAATTAAAGGACGAACATGCATGGGAGCAGAAGGACCGCAACAGTATTACGCTTTTTAAAACAACGGGCATAACCATTGTACTTACCTGTTTGCACGATGAAGCTGTGATTACAGATATAACTATGGACGGTATTGTGACAATACAGGTAGTTGAAGGCAAAGTGAACATTACAACAGATGGCGATGCTTTTGAACTATGCGAGAAGAAAATGGTAGTACTGCATCCCAATATCATGCACAGCATCTATGCTTTAAAAACAAGTGTTTTCCTTTTAACCAATTATACGCCAAATAGTAACTAGGTATTAAAAGCAACACAAAAGACAGCTATGCAATAATTGGGGATTTTTTTTCGCAGCAGTTAAACAAGCACATCATTAAACAATATAGCATGAACAGTACACTAAAATTAGAAGCTCCCTGGAAAGATGTAAAGGAATTGTTGAAAGAGGTAAATCCCGATTTAACAGACCTGGACCTGCAATATACTCCCGGGCAAGAAGAAGCACTCATAGAACACCTTGCTACAAAAATGCATCGGAGCAAGGAGCATATTAAGCAATGGATTGAAAGTGTTTCGTACAACCGGGGCAAAGCATCTTAAGAACAATCTATTCTTTTATCAGGGCAATGCGTAAAGCTATATACAGTAATATGTAATTACCCATTCAAATCACGCACTATGGCAAAGTATTCAAAAAAAGCAAGTGAAAAAGTGGAGCAGGTAATGCACGAAAAAAAAGAGGGCACATTAAAAACTGGTAGTGGCAAAAAAGTTACAAGCAACAAACAGGCAATTGCTATTGGTCTTTCTGAAGCAAGAAAAGAAGGGGCAAAAGTTCCTAAAAAAGCAGCTAAGAAAATTGCCAAGTCATAGCCTTTTAAGACTACTATCATTTTTATGAAAGCAAACAACCATTGGCTTACTTATATGCAATATGGCTTTATAGCTGCTATTGCCTATATAACCTGTGCCCTTGCTTTTATACTGCATGCACAGTTTAAATATGCCTGGTGGCTAAACCTGGGTAACATATTTTTTATGGCCGTACTTTTTGTATATGGCTGGATACAGCGAAAGGCACAGCCATCAGCTACAGCCAAAATAGTGGCTGGCATGTTTGTTACGCTATCGGGCATTGCTTTTTCTTGCATATTGATCATACTTGTATACTGCGTTCATCTTTCTCCTGTAAAAAATGTTCCCGCTACTATTATTAATGGCAAGCCTGCCAGCTCATATTGGATGCTTTTTATCAATGCCATTATTGTAAACTGTTGTTGTGGTGCATTCATTACGCTCATGATGGCCTATGCGGTGCAACAAAAAAATATTGAGACCCCTTCTTAGTTTATACAAAATCCATTTCTCTTCTCGCCAATTTTAGCACAGGCAAAATAATTAGCAAAAAATACTAAAATAATTAGTGTTGATAAGAAAAACTTATTACTTTTACACCATTACTACTTTTGAAAAATTATAAAAGCACAATGATATGAGTAATGCAGAAAAACTGAAAGCCCTTAAACTTACTATTGATAAAATAGACAAGGATTATGGTAAAGGAAGTGTAATGATGATGAGCGACAGGGCCGACAAGGAAATGGAAGTGATCAGTACCGGCTCAATTGGTCTGGATATAGCACTTGGAGTAGGTGGTATACCTAAAGGAAGGATTGTGGAGATATATGGGCCGGAAAGCTCTGGTAAAACAACTATTGCCACACATATCATTGCAGAAGCACAGAAAAAAGGCGGCATGTGTGCCATTATAGATGCGGAACATGCTTTTGACAGCAGCTATGCCCAAAAACTGGGGGTTGATGTTGACAACCTTTTGATATCACAACCTGACTATGGCGAGCAGGCATTGGAAATAGCGGACCGCTTAATCCTGTCAGGTGCATTGGATGTTGTGGTTATTGACTCCGTTGCTGCACTGGTTCCAAAAAGCGAATTGGAAGGCGAAATGGGCGATAGCAAAATGGGTCTTCATGCCCGTTTAATGAGCCAAGCCTTACGTAAGCTTACTGCTACTATCAATAAAACAAATACGGTGTGCATTTTCATTAACCAGTTACGCGAAAAAATTGGTGTAATGTTTGGCAACCCCGAAACCACAACCGGTGGTAACGCCCTAAAATTCTATGCATCGGTAAGGTTGGATATCAGGAGGATGGCACAGATAAAAGATGGCGACGAAGCCATTGGTAACCGTGTAAAAGTAAAAGTGGTAAAAAATAAAGTTGCACCCCCTTTCCGTACTTCCGAATTTGACATTATTTTTGGCGAAGGCATCAGCAAAATCGGCGAAATCATTGATATGGGTGTCGAGTTGGGTATCATCAACAAAAGCGGTAGCTGGTTCAGTTACGATACCACCAAACTTGGCCAGGGCAGGGATTCTGTGAAACAGTTGCTAAGGGACAATCCAGAACTTGCCAACGAAGTGGAAAAGAAAATCAGGGCAAAAGTTGCCGAAGCCACAGCAGGCAATGTATCATCACTTTCAGCAGTTGAAGCATAAAAAATAGTTTTTCAGTATACGGGTTAGTAAGCAAAAAAAAGCACCATTTAAATGGTGCTTTTTTATTGCCTATGACAAATGTTAAATAAGAACCATTCAAGCTTAAATACCGTGTAACGGGTATTTAAGCTGGGCATAGGGCCTTATACATTTACCTAAAATTGTAAAACATGAAAAAATTATTTTTACTCGCTTCAATAGCGATGACTGTGGCACTTACCACATCGGCCCAAATCAATATCAAGAGCATGGACCCAAAAGCTGCAAGGGAAAAAGCAAGTGCTGCCTTAAAAGACAAAAATGCCAATAAAGGCAAGGCAAGTGCCTTTACTTCCGCTGACGATTGCGGAGCATTCACAAAAACTGAAACAGCCAAAGACGGTACAACATCACAGTCTGCTAAAGACTTCTTGATTGTTTCCAATGATGGCTCCACAGGTTTTGGCTTTACCATGTATTCGGTAATGCTGGAAGGTGAAAAATATGTGGTAATTGTTGGTGTGGCTCTGGAAAAAGGAATCTGTGTGGACAAAAGCTCTAAACTTACCGTAACTTTTGAAGATGGCGAGCAGGTAGCATTAAAGAATTTCAAGGCAGACAATTGTGATGGTGTTGTGCAGGCAATTATTGGTAAGAAAGTGGCCAATGAAGCGGTTGCAGAACAACTGAAAACCAAAAAAGTAAAAAGCATCAAACTGGAAGGTGTTGAAAAAACAATCGCAAAATCTTTTAGTGAAAACAACCAAATTCAATTACAGGGCACTATTAAGTGTTTGTAATCGAGCTATATTTTCTTGTAATAAAAAAAGACGCTTAAAGCGTCTTTTTTTATTCATACAGGTACCGTTAATAGCTACAATATATAAACCTCTGTATTTCAGAATATTCAGTTTATAAAGTTTGTAAAACAACAAATAACAGTTATACAAGCGTATGGTATTTACCGATTCCGCATATCAAATTTCTTGTCTGTTGGTCTTTCGGAAAGGATTTTGCTTACCTTGTTCCCCTAATTTTTTCCACTAAAACTTCTTTCATGAAAAAAATCTACACAATCCTATTGGCATTGTCATTCTTTTTCTTCAATGAGGTAAGGGCCCAGAATAATTTTTGGAGCGATACCCCTGAATCAAGTATGAGAACTGCCAATCAAAAAAGGGTAATCACTCCTACTAAGTTTAGGAGCCTTAGCCTGGATACCTTTCAATTGAAACAATTTTTTAAAACTGTACCAATTGAATTCACCGAAGCTGCCAAAAACAGTTCGCCTGTTTTAAGTATCCCAATGCCAGATGGTAGCTACAGCCATTTTTCTATTGTTGAATCGCCGATTATGGAACCGGGCCTGGCTGCAAAATTCCCCAATATCAAAACATATAGTGGTCAGGGCATTGAAGACAGAACTGCGACCATTAAAATAGACTGGACAGATTTTGGTTTTCACGCCATGATCTATTCTGCCGTGTTGGGCTCCATTTCTATTGACCCTTATGCAAGGGGAAATAAAATCCATTACATCTCCTATTCAAAAGAAGATCTAACTCCCAGGAGTTTTAAGGAAGAGGGTGTTGAAATTTCTCAAGACCACCTTAACAGAGAGGCAAGTCAGCAAAGTACCCAATCTGGTTTTTGCTTCGGTACGCAATTACGCACGTATAGGTTGGCTGTTGCCTGTACAGGAGAGTATGCCTATGCTGTTGGTGGATTCACTGCTTCTTTGTTGCACTCTGCAATTGTAACTACCATCAACAGGGTTGATGGGGTTTACGAAAAAGAAGTTGCAATAAGGTTGGTTTTGATAAACAACAATAACACTATAGAATATGTTGACTCACTTGCAGACCCTTTTCCATATGGGTATGATAACAATGCCACTCAATTGATCAATGCAAGCCAATCGGTAATTACAAGCAATATTGGGAGTGCCAATTTTGATATAGGCCATACATTCAGTACGGGTGGCGGTGGCTTGGCAGGATTGGGTGTAGTTTGTAACAACTCCCAGAAGGCCAGAGGCATTACCGGTAGCCCTTATCCAGTTGGTGATGCTTATGATATTGATTTTGTGGCCCACGAAATGGGGCACCAGTTTGGTGGCAGCCACAGCTTTAATGCCATTACGGGCAACTGTGGCGGTACGCCATCCAATAGAAATGCAGGTACGGCTGTTGAACCAGGCAGCGGCATTACCATTATGGCGTACGCGGGTATTTGTACTGCAACCAATGACCTGGCCTCGCATAGCATCCCTTATTTCCATACCATAAGCCAGGGGGAAATTGGAACTTACAGCAATTCATCTACAGGCAATACCTGTGCAGTAACCACAACCACAGGCAATACTGCACCGGTTGTTAATGCAGGTTCAAATTATACCATTCCTGCAGGTACGCCATTTTCTCTTACCGGCACAGCAACAGATGCAGATGGCGACGCATTGACCTATAGCTGGGAAGAGATTGACTTAGGAACAACAGGAGCCAACTGGAACTCGGGCAGCAAGCCTTTCTTCCGTTCTTTTCCACCAACCGTTTCTGGTACCAGGTATTTTCCGCAGTTAAAGGATGTGACTGCCGGTACGCAAACAATTGGTGAATATTTACCAACAACAGCACAAACCTTGAACTTCCGCTTGACAGTAAGGGACAATCGCAATGGTGGTGGTGGTGTATGTTCAAGCGAAATGGTACTTACAACAAGTACCGCTTCAGCGGCATTTAAAGTTACCTCTCAGGCAACTGCAACAACATGGACGGGTAACGGTAGCAATACTGCAACAATAACTTGGAACGCAGGAAGCACAGCAACTGCTCCATTCAATGCAGCCAATGTTGCCATCCTTTTTTCGGCTGATGGCGGACTTACTTTTCCGTACACATTGTTAAGCTCTACTGCCAACGACGGTACCGAGAACATTGTGATACCTGCTGTAAACACATTAAAAGGCAGGATAATGGTAAAAGCAATCGGCAATGTTTTCTTTAGCGTGAACTCAAGCGATATTGTTATTTCTGCAGCTTCTTGCTCAGCAGAAGGATCTGCCATAACACCAACAGCAAGCGTGGCCGCACCAGTTGGCAATGCTGCATTGAACCTGTCATTAAGCCCACAATATGCAACTCCGTTCAGTGCAAACGGAACAATTTCCAGTACTGACCCAATAAGCACACTTGCCATCTTAAATTCAGCAAGTTCGGGCTGTATCAATTATACCGGAAATGCATACAGTTATGATGCTTATACATTTACGGTATCCGTATCTGGCAACTACACGTTCCAACGTACAGGTGCCGGATCTATCTTTAATTTCTATTCAAACAGTTACGACCCACAAAACCCTTGTGCCAATTTCATTGCATCCAATTATACAGATGGATTGGGAACCGCAGCATCCGTTGTTGTGACATTAACAGCAGGTGCCACTTATGTTTTGGTTGAAGGTGTGTATTGGAATACGGCAACCACCACTTCTTACCCATTGCCATTTACCTACTCATTTGCAGTTACTGTAACGCCTACTGGCGGTGCAGTGTACAATGGTAGCGGTGTTTATATAAACCCAGGTGCTGGTTATAACTACAGCTATGTAATTGTAGATAATGCAACCAATATCATTAAGGCAATAAGCAGCTCGGCCAATCTAAGCAATGGTACTACATACCCTGCAGGAACATATACAGTATATGGCATTTCCTACAACAGCAACAACTTGTCTACTTTGAACAGTTATATTGGTACCAACTTCAATACCCTGTCCAGTGCAACCATTGCCAACCCGGGTACATTCTGTGCAAGCCTTAGCAAGAACACGGTAACAGTAACTGTTCAAGCGGTTGTACCAGTTAGCTTCCTCGGATTGAAGGCACGTAAACAAGATAAAAATGTGGTGCTGGAATGGGCTACTGCATCCGAAGTGAATAGTGACTATTTCTCTATTCAACGTTCGGCAGATGGCAGCAACTTTACAACAGAACTTGGTAAGTTAAGTGCTGCAGGCAATAGCACCAGCATTAAGAATTATACCATTAACGACATTCAACCAATTAATGGCTGGAACTACTACCGCATTAAGCAAGTAGATAAGGATGGCCGTACAACCTATAGCAATGTTGCCGCCATTAATTTTGAAAAAGCAGGTACCATTGTTATTGTTTATCCTAACCCTGCCAAAGACAAATTGACCATTGAATACACCAGCACCAAATCTGGTAATATTCAAATGCAGGTGATGGACAGTAAAGGTTCGTTGATATTAAGCAGCAACGCAACTGTTATTGCTGGCAGAAACAGCAACACATTAAACATTGCATCTTTAAGTAAAGGTGTGTATGTATTAAAGTGCATAGATGCTGAGAACAACATCAACTTTGTGAAGTTTATTAAAGAGTAACAAGCAGTTTATTACAATAAAAAAATCCCGCAAATAATTTGCGGGATTTTTTTATTGACTACCACATAAAGGAAAGTATATGTCAGGTTGAGCCTGTCGAAACCCTTATTTGGATTACCGTTTCATTTGTCGTACTTCTTACAAACTCGACAGCATATACAGAATCTTGAACTACTTTCTTTCATCCAATAGTCAGACTTTTTATTCATAATGCAGTGTAAGTTTTAATGAAGGGCTAAAGTTTTTAAACAAACCTGTGAAAAAGAATTCAGGCTCCAGTTGCAGCCAACCGCTACGCACACCAGGTATGCCCAGTTTAAACGTGTTCGGTTCAAACCAATTACCGTTTCTGTTGACCAAGTAACCAAATGAAAAGTTGGTAACAAAATCAAACCCTTCCTTTTGTTTCGATTCAACCTGTGTTAGCCGCAGGGTTATAAAATCGTTCCTGTCAGTCACCAATTTATTGGCAATATCCCTTGTAAAGAAAAAGTGCGGTTCCCACATGGCATACAATCTTGTTATGGCATACCTCCTGTCTGCAAAAGTATAACGCAGTCCTGCCCCCATTGATGGGATGAAACTGCCCAAGGCATATTGAAAACTACCGTACACATTGGGCACCAATTCCTGTACCTGGTTGCCTGCATTCCTGATCCATTTTGTTTTTCCGGGACTGAACATCTTGCCAGTAACCATATTGAAACTGGCCCTGTAATAACCCCTTTTAATTTTAGTTGAATCGGGACTTATATAGCTGGTTGTGGCTTCCTTTACCTTGCTCAAACATTGCGACAATGTAGCATCGGGCAGGTTCTCAATATCGCTGATATTGTTCAATTGAAACATGATGATAAACGAAGCCCTTAAGTCCTTCAACTCTTTGGAGCCGTTGGCATAAAAGGGTACTTTTTTACCAACCGTTGTATAGATGCAAATACGTAGCGTATCCATATCCACTTTTAGTTGTACTAGTTCGTTGTTTAAATAGGTATAGCTGGTTGGCCTATTGTCATATGCCACAATACGTATTTGCGGAGCATTGTTTTCATTGGCAACATAGTCAAGCCTACGTACCAGTCCATCTGCTTTCAGTGAATCCTGTAAAGGCTTCAGGGCCTTTTTTACTGTAGTGAACAATGAGTCCAAATTGGGCAGGTGGTTAAGCTGGTTAATGTATTGCATTTCATAGGTAAGCCAGCGGTTATTGGACAGCCAGAAGTCAAAACTCACGCTGCTTGCTTTGGGTTTGGGCGTATTGAACAATTGTTCAGACATTGGGCCTCGCATATAGAACCTGCCATCGAACTGTGCCTGCACAGCATTGCCAGCTCCTGTCAAAAACAGGAAAAAAATAATTCTTCTCAACATACAATTTAACGGTTAATGGTTTTTGAAGTATTCGTTGCTGCTGGTTTTGTTTTAAAAAGCCACCAGCTTTTATTCTGTTCAAGCGGCTGTATCTCCATTTCATCCTGTTGATGGATCGCTTTTTTTAAGGCTGCATTGGTCAATGCAACAGGCTGTTGCTGCTCCTGCCCCATTTCGTTCAGGTGCACAATTTTCATTCGTGTTTTTTTGGCAGCATTAGATTGCTGCACAGCATTATTGTTAGTAACAGCCATTGCATTTTCAGCCTTGTACTCAACAACTGTAGCTGCTACATTTTGCGTTTCTGCTAACGTGTTGTTTACAGCAGGTACAACAGTAACAATGGGTTCGTTGTTTACAGTAATTGGTGCTATTGCTTTGTTGGTATTGATGACAACAGTTTTTTGTTGTTTATTAATTGGTACAACCTGTTTTAATGGCACTTGCTTTTGTGCGGTTGGTTGTTCCTGAACGATGGATATTCCGGTTTCAATTTTTTGGGGTTGTCCTTTTGTGGATACGGTTGCAGCCTGCTTTTTTTCTTGCAATAAAACAAACATGCTGCTTAAGATGATGAGCAGAGAAGCTGCGGCCCAATACAGCCATCCTATTCTTTTTGAAGGTTTTTTCTGCAGCCTATTTTCCAGTTGTTGCCAACTTGAAGCGGGACTGAAGCTAAATGCAGTTGGTATGGCATTCAGTGCTTCCATATTTTCCCTTAGCTGTTTATCGTATTTTTCTGTTGACATACACTTCGTTTTGTTTTTGCAATAACTGCTGCAGCATTGCCCTGCACTTACTTAGCTGGCTTTTACTGGTGCCTTCGCTAATGTTCAATGCCACTGCTATTTCTTTATGGCTCATCTGTTCCATTACAAACAGGTTAAATACCGTTCTGTAGCCAATGGGCAATTGTGTTATAAGCCTGAAAATTTCATCTGCACCCAACTTACCCATTGCTTCCCCATCCACTGCAACACTATCAGTTTCGGGCTCGGCTGCTATTGATAGGAAGCTGTTCCTTTTTCTGAGCTCCATCAGGCATTCATTCACCATTATTTTTTTCATCCAGCCATAAGTAGCTGCTTCATTCACGTAATCAAACTGTGCCAATGATTGGAATATTTTGAAAAAGCCGTTCATCATTACTTCTTCGGCCTGTTCATCTGTTTTCATGTAACGCCTGCACAATAGAAAAAACGGTGTTGCATACTTGTCAAACAAGTACTTCTGTGCAGTAATACTGCCCGCTTTGCATTCTTTAAGCAGTTGCTGTAAATCCATATAAAACAATAAATGCCCATGAAGGTAAATTGGTTGCCTGGCAATAAAAAAGGCTGTGGGATATTTCCACAGCCTTTTGCTATATATTTTTATGGCATGTTACCTGTTCATACTTGCCAAAAATTCTTCGTTGTCTTTTGTGCCACGCATACGTTTCAATAGTTCGTTCATGGCTTCTTCCGTATTCATATCGTTCAGGAACAAACGCAACACATTCATGCGTTGCAGCACTTCTTTGTCCAGCAATAAATCGTCCCTACGGGTTGATGAACCCACTAGGTCGATGGCTGGGTAGATACGGCGGTTGGCCAACCTTCTGTCCAACTGCAGTTCCATGTTACCGGTGCCTTTAAACTCTTCAAAAATCACCTCATCCATCTTGCTACCTGTTTCAATCAACGCAGTTGCAAGAATGGTCAATGAACCACCATGTTCTATTTTACGTGCAGCCCCAAAAAACTGTTTTGGCTTTTGCATGGCATTGGCTTCAACACCACCGCTTAATACCTTACCGCTACTTGGTGCAACAGTATTGTGTGCACGGGCCAAACGGGTAATACTATCCAATAAGATCACAACATCATGTCCGCACTCAACCAAACGCTTTGCTTTTTGCAAAGCAATGGATGAAACCTTTACGTGTTTTTCCGCTGGTTCATCAAAAGTAGAAGCGATCACTTCGGCCTTAACGCTACGCTCCATGTCGGTTACCTCTTCGGGGCGTTCGTCAATCAGTACCACAATCAAATAACATTCAGGATGGTTTGCTGCAATGGCATTGGCCACTTCTTTCAGCAACATGGTTTTACCAACTTTGGGTTGGGCAACAATCAGTCCACGTTGACCCTTACCAATAGGTGTAAACAGGTCCATTATCCTGGTGCTATAGCTGGTAGGCGTTGTAAACAGGTTCAGTTTCTCGTAAGGGAACAGCGGTGTTAAATAATCAAAAGGAATCCTGTCCCTTACCTCTTCGGGTTTGAACCCGTTAATGGCGTCTACCTTTAACAGGGCAAAATATTTTTCGCCTTCTTTGGGTGGACGTACAGAGCCTGAAACAGTATCGCCTGTTTTTAAACCAAACAGCTTTATCTGGCTGGGCGATACATATACATCGTCTGGAGAACTTAGGTAATTGTAATCGGAAGAACGCAGGAAGCCGTATCCATCGGGCATCATTTCCAGCACGCCTTCACCAGAAATAACACCATCAAATTCTATATTAAAAGCCGGTTCGCGGCGATGCTGCTGTTGCTGTGGACGGTTTTGTTGCTGTGACTGGTGCTGTTGCTGTGGTGCGGTTTCGGTACTTGCCAGTATAGCCTGTGCAAGTGGCGAAATGGTATCTTCTGCCGTATTTAAGTTGATGTTGTTATTGTCTGCATCATCATCTGCTGCCTCATCCTGCTTCACTGGTTCTGTTACAGGTGCAGGGGTTGCAGCTGCTTTTTCTATTTTCGGTTTTCTTGTACGGGTTGCTGCTTTGGGAGCTGCTTTTTCCGGCTGTGCGGCTGGTTGCATCACTTCGGCCTCTTCTGTGCCATTTGAGGTAGATGCTTTAACAATAATGGGTTTGCGGCTTTTGGCTGCAGGCTTCTTTTCTTTTATTTCGCTTTCTTTAACTGCCTGGCTGTCAAGGATTTTGTAGATAAGTTCTTGTTTGTCTAGTTTTTTGGCCCCGGTAATGTTCAATTGCTCGGCTATATCCAGCAATTCGGGAATAAGCATGTCGTTTAATTGCAAAATGTCGTACATAGATTCTATTAGGTGAGGGAAAATGAAATGTTCTACAATGTTTTTTGGTAAAATCTGATAAGTTGAAAATCTTGGTCAGGTATGTGCTGATTTGGAAAAGAGGTAACTGATATGTAAATAGCAATGAACCTTTAGGATACAGAATCAGTTGGGTTTCCATTGCAATGTTAAGAAAGGTTTTTGTAAACCAACAAATTTTTTTATTGGCGGAAATGGGTAGTGCTTTTGACCGAATACACAAAACCCGGTTGGTAGATGCCAATTGAATGAAGGTCGGGGTTTTGGCATGTTTGATGGAATTATTGCACACTACCTGCCTTGCAATACAAATGGGCAATGATGGTTTGTAGCAGTTAAGCATGATAGGGTGCATTCGCCATCAAGATTGGTAGAAGTTGCCGGTTCTAAGCATTGATGGGCTTATATTTGCCGCCATTATAAGCGGCAAAACCAAACGTTTAAGAAAATAAAACGAAACGTATAAATTTCACAGCACACCAAAAATAGGAGGTTAAAGTCATTTTATAGGCTACTTTCTTAACCCTATATTTGCCGTACCACTCAAACAAAATAAGTACCTCAATCACCAATTAAGCAGCGGCTCATTCCCTAATGGCTGGGGCAATCGGGTGACTGAGGTTTTTTGTTTGAGTGGTATCTTACATTAAACTGCCCCAGCTTATATAAAAAAAGGCAGCTAATTGCTGCCTTTTACTTTTAATTCAAAATTTGCCGTTATAACCTCCACCTTTCGCTTTTGGTAGCCGCTTTTGGTATTTACTGATACATTCTGTTCAACGTTCCATTGATGCCAGCCATGAGCCTTACAATACTTTTTCAATAGGTCGCTTGGATAGCTGCTTAACATGAATTTTCCTTTTATTTCGGAAAGTGTTTTCAGCAACGCTTCAAAATCATCAATTGAATAGCCATCGTAATGACCGCAATTGCTGTTATAGTAAGGAGGGTCGCAATAAAAGAATGAATCTACTGTATCACGGCTCTTAATTACATACAATGCATCTGTACACTCAATCTGACAATGCTGCAACCTTAAAGCAAACTGCTCTGTAAACTGCTCCCTTTTATTGGTTACTTTTCCAGTAGTTGTATCATCGGTTTTGTCGTAACCCCAACTGCCATCAAGCATAGAGCTAAAGCTTTGTGTAGACAGCACCCAAACAGCCCACGCCCTTCTTACTTCATCAAACAACTTTGGTTTGTTGTAGATAATCCAAGCATTGTCGTGTTCTTCCCTGCTGTGCAATGTTACCCTTACCAAAGCACTCAATTCATGCCACCTGTTCCTGCAAACCCTGTAGAAGTTAATCAACTCGGTATTTGTATCATTCAACACCTCTACCTTGCTTGGTTGCTTTGCAAAGAAGATTGCAGCACCACCCAAAAAAGGTTCACAATAAAGCCTGTGGGCTGGAATAAATGAAAGAACTGTACCTGCTAGTTTTTGTTTGCCCCCATAGTAGGAAATAGGGGTTCTTAGTCGTATCTGTGTTTTACTCATATCGGTTCATCTTGCCCATTCCCCGATGCTGAATCCTTTTAAAATAGATTGAATTTTTATTACCATGTGCTTAAAGCACTTCTGACCCATGTATTTGTAGCAGTACATATATAAATGTATGTTGCGGTGATTCTTATTTCTCCCAATATGCCAGTATCAGTAGATGAAGAAGGGGCAGTGTTTAATGCACTTAATCTATATTTCGATGTGATTACATCACCAACAACTGACAACCCATTCGACGGGGCTGCTGTAGGATAGGAAGAACCCTGACCAATTGCCACGCTATTAGCGGAATTGTTGGCGTAAAGTATATGGTTGCCGTTATTTGTATTGAAAATCAAAGTGCCTGTTAAATTCGACCCTAAAGAAACCATTGAGCCGCTCCAATACGTGTTGAGTACCGTTGTGCCTGCAAGCTTAAAGCCGCTTGATGCATCAAAGTTGGTCGCACCTAATGTCCCAGGGAATGTTAGCGTTCCAGTCAGTTGCAAATCACCATCAATTAAAACATTACCTGTAACCTTCATTGCCCTTCTATCAGTTTCGGCAAAGCCACCACTATTGACAAAGGTCGGTGCAATGAGCAAACCGTAACCACTTTGGTTATGCCCGTTAAATTTTACTGTATCCAAGAGTGCAGCACCAGCAATTACGTGACTGCCAGTATTGTAATTAAGCCCGCCCGTGATGTACGTATGCGATTTGTTCGCAGCATAAATACCAGCAGCTAAAGGTGCCGTCAATATTGAATTTAAAATAGGGACATTGCCACTCAACCTTGTATCTGCCAGCGTACCAGTTGTTATATTAGCCGCATTTGCAACATCTGGGAAGTCAGCCAGTGACAAATCACCACGAAAATATTTTGTTGAAGCACCTGTTGTTATAGTTGATTGCTTGCCAGCTAATGCACTAGTCAACCCTGCCACGCTATCAATGCCAATAGGAACAAAATTGCCATAACCATTAAGCACCTTTTTGGTAGTGTAGGGATAAGTAATTATTGAACCACCGCCACCTGTGAAGCTTTCAAACCTTGTTTTGATAAGCTTCTTTACAGCATACTCGGTAATCAATTTAGTTGTGCTTTGATAATCTATTGTAGTGTCGTTACTGATAGCCGTTATAGCTGGATAGCTGCCAAGTTGGATGCTTTTATTTGCTTTTATTTTTTCCCATATTTGGGCATTGGCACCAAAGCAGATAAATGCCAATACAAAAGAGACGATAGTTTTTTTCATTGTCTATTTATTTTGAAAGAATTTGAAATAGGTGTTTGAGGTTACACCAGTGATATAAAGCGTTGTGCCAGCATGGAAATATTTTTCAATCATGTACGGGTCGTTAGTGCCACCAGCAGGTACAACCACATTGTCAATTATGTCGTTTCCGCCAGCATAGGTGCCTATGCTAATTGTCACATCAGCAGTTGGCACAATCGCAATTTTTGCAAGAACTGTTTTTGTAGGTATTGCCCTTGTAAAATTTGCTGTTGCGTTCAATTCATTCGGTGCTGTATTCAACAAATCCTCTAACCCTTCAACATCGGCAATAGGAATCTTATCGGCAAGATTCCTAAAACTGCTAAAGGTTTCGTTTCGCTGTTCAACAGTTGGCACCCTATTGGATTGCCACCATATAAGTATCTGTGCAGTAGTTGCCATTATTAGCTTAATTTAAGTATTGCAAATCCGAATTTGAAATTTTGAATAACTGCTGCAACTTCTCTGAGAACAACCTTGAACTGGTTGGCAGTCTGGTTGCCTATGACATAGGTAGCTGTTGCATCAGCCCTGATATCACCGCCACTAATCAATGATGGAAGGACTATGTAATTGTTATCGCCTTGGTTGGGTATGTCAATTGTAAATGTGGTATCGCTGTCGGAACCTGCACCAACATCACCCAACGTAACAATTGCTGCATAAGTAATCAATGAATTGGGCTTGCCTGTAATACTTGCCCATGTATGTGTATGTGCATTATATGCAGCAGTTAATGTAGTCAAATCACCAGCAGTTGATGCCAGCAATGTTTCGGCAGCTTTCATTCTTTTAAGGATACCATTTGCAGGGTCATTGCGTTCAAAATCAGCCCAAGCATACAATGTTCCTGTACTTGCAAATGTTGCGTAACGTTCATGGTAGTAAGGTCTTATTTGCAGGTCTTTGTAAGTCTTGTTGTTCACCGTATCAACAACAGCAACATTGGTTTGGGCAGCACCCCCAACAAAGGGCAGTACCTCACCATTGACAACTACAAACCCATCACTTACATTGCCGCCTGTAACGGTACAACCATTAATGATATAGCACAACCCATTAACGAGGCTCATCTGCTGCAACAACAGTATCTCGTTTTGCAGAAATTCAAAAGTTGTGGCACTTGCTGGCCATCCTGTCTTTGTTGCAAAATCTAATTTTCCCATTTTCTAAATTCTTTCTATGAAATATTGTTTACCTGCCAACTTGTACTGCTTCATTTTTGCTTTAAGGAAAGCCAGTTCACTTTCTGATGTTACTATGCCTGTCGGTATCTGTATGGTGAAGTCAAAGCCAGTATCATCATCATAAAAAAAAGTAGGGTCTTCATCACCTAGGAACAAATCCATATTGTCTTCATCCGCAAAAAAGTAGATGCTCCCATAAGCGGTAAAATCCACAATCCTAATTCTTCTCTGCACCGTATCGAAAGTGTCGTTCAACATCGCTTGCAGGTAGCATACTTGGTAGTTATGTGCCAACCTGTACTCAACGCTTTCACAATATGTATTGAAGCGGTTGTAAGCTTCACGTAAAGGGTAGTTGCTTGCAAGTACAAGTATTGTAATTACCTCACTTCTCAACCATGTGGGCAATAGCCATTGCACCAGTTTTGTAAATACTATTTTAAACATCGGCTATATAGTTAATGGTTAAAGTATTCACATCAAACTTGCAGTAACCAGCCATTGGCACGAAAGAACTTCCCACGCTCTGCCAATCCTCTGCACCTGTTTTCCTTTCCATTTTAACAAGGTTCACTTTCCTACGGCTGACACCATAACTAGCCTGTAAAGCATCTATGAAACCAGCGTTAATAAATTCACCGTCAAACTCAAGTGTCAATGGGTAGTTAATAGCAGCTTCTTTGACCGGATAACCAGCACCATCGGTTCGTAAACCTGTAACATCAATCAAAAGCGGATTGTAGTAAACTTCAACCACTGTTCTCAAAAGGTCAGCAGCTTGGTTGTAAACCACAATTGCAACGCCACCTGGTCTGTAACTTTTCATGTATGCCTTGAATGCTGCCAATTCAACATCTGTAAGCGGCACCAAGTCCGTACCATTTAGCTTTGCGATTTTGTAAAGTATGACCCTTTCATTGTCCACAACTGTTTCAGTAACAGCTGCGTACTTTATTATCTTGCTTGCTTCAATATCTGCATCGGTTGCACCTGTGTTATCAAATACATCTGTATCAGGTATCAGGTTAAAGCCGAATTGGAATGCTTTTATTTTTCCTTTGTGCCAAGATGGTGTTGGAGGTTGCAGCATTTCAATTTTGGTATCCAATGCAGCAATCCTTGCATCCATCACCTGTTCAAGCACCATTACAGCAAATGCCTTTACAAAGAACAGGATACGCCATACAGCAACCTTGCTGGTGTTGTTGAACATATCAAGTACATCGGCATTGCCCTGCTGTGTTGCAAGGTTCCTGCCCTCCGCAACCATGCTATCAAATATTTCTGTAACTGTACGTGCCATAATTTTAATCGTGTAAACCGTAAAAAACATCCCAGTCCAATGGGTCTAGTTCAATCGTTGTTTCAAGTGCAGAAGCAGGTATGTTTTTGTTTTTTGTAAACTCTTCTACCATTGCCATTTTCTCAATTGCAACATCCGGTATAACCAATTTGGAATCTATTACCAAATCATCTGTTGGGTTGATGCCGTTGAGCAGAGCCAGTTCAACCATACGGCTGGCATCGCCTAAACGTGCTGTAGCTATATCTTTTAAGGTTTGCCCTTCATTAACTGTTATAGTTTGCATCTTCTGTAATGTCTCCTGTTTGTTCGTTATAGTTTATTTTTGTCAAAGACATCCCATCCTTTACAAACTGCTCATTCACTTTTGCTACAAGACCATCAACATTGTCTGAATTGATGAAGCTTTCTGCACCTATGCCAATACTTACATCCTCAATCAATGTTGCTGGCTCTGTTACAATAAGGTGTTCCTTGTGCTGTTCGTTGCTTTTACCAATAACTAAGTCAGCATTATTTATTAAAGCATCACCGTTTGTACCGAGCATTATATCTTTCATTTCAAAATATTTTTTGCCTTAGCCCTGTTTGTATCTATCTGCAAATTGATTGCTGCCAATCCTGCAACATCGGGGGTAACACCAAAGCCGGGTGATACAACTATTGCCTGTACCTTAAGATTGATGGCTTTTACCTGACCCATCAAGTCATCAACAACATCACGCAAACTGTCTGTACCCCTTTTTATAACATGCCCATCCGCATTTATTCTTAAAACAGATGTTCCAACTTCATTAACCACTTCTTCAATTTCGCTGAACATGCTGACCATCCAGTCACCGTTTTCGTTCATTGGCTCTATCAGCACCTTACTGCCAATAACAGGATAGAACCTTACACCTTTCATCCCTGTTTTTATAATGGATTGCAAACGCACATTGCCAAATTCGTTGCCATCATAATCAACATCGCAACTGTTAGTGTTTTTATCAACAGCTACAACAGTTGCAGTAACTATGTCGGAACCGCCTGTAAGTTTTTTTATAGCTGCTGCCAACTGTTTTGCTTGCTTCATAACCTTATCTCTATTTCGGGCTTACGCCTTGCACCGCTACCAAATGTTGTTGTAACTGTGCTTACATAATAATCTCCGCTTCTGTTTGGGAATTGTGGGTCTGTTATATCGGCTATATCTGCTGGCTCTACATTGGGCAAAAGGAATGTTGTAAAACCACCTTTGTAACCTGCTGATTGCAGCCCCTGTATTACACCATCTGCATAATGTTTAATTGCTGCATCTGTCCAGTTACCTTCCAGCAGAATTTTTTGCACTTCCCCTTTCGCATCCCCAAACTCATGTTTCTTTTCATGCCCTGTATTGTCAACATGCCTTATTTCTACTTTGAATGTTCTATCGCCTTTGCCATTATATTTTAGATCATCCAAGCTGATGGTGTTTCTATTCAAAATAAATACAACTCTTTTTTTACTTAGCCCGTACATCAAGCCACAGTAAAGAACTTTTTTGCCGTCAATTTCTGTCAGGAAACTATTGAGTAAATATTTATCCTCCAAGTCCTGTAATGGAGCCAACCCGTTAGATTCATTCATCCAAAAATTGAAAACTTCAACCTTTGGAATCTCTTTGTACTTCTCAAAACGAACCCCTGTTTGCTTAAAGGTTTCATCCAAAATGAACTGTATCACATCGCTTACAAAAGCCCTTTTAAAATTCTTTTTTAACCTTACTTTTCTAAGCATGTACATCTCATCTTCCAACTCAATTTCCAAAGGCATTTTAGGATTAATACGTTTTATAAATCCTTCAAATTCTTTGTTGTTGCTGCCATTGTAACCGAGGTATATTTTAACCCTGTCACCTTCTTTTATTTTATCAATAAGCTTCACCCTTTCCAAAATATCGTTGTTGCGGAAAAGGACAGATAACGGCAATTCAACCTTGCATGTCTGTACGGTTTGGTGTACAGATTTTTTTGCTTCATAACTATGCAAGCCACGCAACTGGTATTTTAAACCAGCCTTCGTTGTAAATTCAATCCTGCATGTCTGCTTTACCCACATCGTTATAAAATTTCCAGTTCAAAATCAATATTGCTCATCCCGTCTATCTGTATCACTTCCACATTTTCACTGCCTTGGTTATCCATCACGCTCATTTTCTGAATGATAAAATTTTCTTTTGCCTGTAAGAAAATATCGGTCAATGCACACTTTAACGTAACTGTTCCATCCTTCATCCACAGGTCATGTATTGCTTGCAGCTTGTCTTCTGGCCAGTTGCCTTTGTCACCTATCAGCGTTACGATAATACTGATGTCGTAAGGCTTTATAAACACCTGCTCAAACACGGTACCTACATCAACAATATCTGTCTGTACAATTTCCTTTTCGCCACTTATGATAACAATGGCATTGGGCAAGTCAATACCGTTGATGGTAGCTGGTAGGAACTGGTAAGTACCCAACAACTCATCATCATACTTCCTTATCAAAGAGCCTTTGGCACCCTTGTCATTGACTGCTGGCGAACTGTACTCGCCAGCTTTGCCAATGGCAGTACCTTCGCCCTGTTTAGGTGCGTTAGGAAAGGGGATGCCCCTTGCCCCATAGACCTTGTTCAATATTTGGAATACGTTCAATGACATTACTCTGTACTTACTTTACCGTTTACGCTCTGTAGAGCCATTAATAATTCTTCAACCGCCTGTTTACCAGCTTCCTTTACTGTACCCATGAAGTTGGTTGTCTTCACTTCACCAATGCCGATAACTTTTTGGATGGTCATGTGTATTGTTGTTGGACGGCTACCGCCACTTGTAATATTGCTGGCTAGTTCATGCCCCTTTTTATCTTTCTTTTTGTGCGGGTCATAATCACCCAATGCACTGCTTTTATCTGCAACACCCTGCACTGTTATACCATCAATCTTTACATCTTTTACCTGCTTCGCCATATCTTCAACAGCAGCCTTTGTAGCCTCTTTTGTTTCGTCTCCACCGAACAGGCTCTTAATCCATCCCCAAGCTTTTTTTATCCAGCCTACCAGTACCTCAAACTTGCCAACAATCCAGTCCCATAACTGCCCCATTGCATGTTTGAAGCCGGGGAAAACAACACTTACCACATCAATTAAAAAACGGAACGGGTTGTGTTCAAAAATCCAAACACCAAACGCTTTTATTGTGTTCCATATATTATCCCACCAATGTATCAATGCCGCTACTGCTGCAATTGCAGCCACAACAGCCAGTACAACCAAGCCGATAGGGTTTGCATACATGGCAGCATTCAACCCAAGCTGTGCAAGTGTTGCAGCAGTCGTGGTTGCTATCCAGCTACCCATACTCACAATGCCAGCACCTATTGCAGCAACAAACCTGCTCTTTGCAATAACAGAAAACAAGGTGCTTGCCTGTGCCATGTTTGCCATTACCTGTATTGCACCCATGCCGATAGTTATAAATGGCATAACTGGTTTTGCTGCATTGAAAATGCTGATTCCAAAATCCTCAATCCTTGCTTTCACACGGTTCATCTTTTCTTCATAGCTGCCCATTGTGATTTTAGCCATATCGAAAGCGGAGTTTGTACCATTCACCTTCTTGGTCATTCGTTCAATTTCATCGGCACCTTTAACCGCTGCTATACCTGCTGCAACGTTTTCCTTGCCAAACAGTTTTACCATAGCGGCATTGTCATTCACAATCGGGGTCAATAGCCTCAGCCTGTCAGCAAAACTTTTACTCTTATCTGCCAATGCTTCCACATTGATGCCAGCAGCTTTCAACAATTCAAGCTGTTGCCTTGGCATCATCTTGCCTTGGCTCAGTTCAGCAAGAACGTTACGGATTGCCACACCACCTTCCGCACCTTTCTTACCTGCTTTATCAAGAACCTGTATTGAAGCATTCAACTCCGCAAATGATACATTGGCGGTTTTTGCCATCATACCGCTCTGCTCCAATGCACTTGCTATTTCAGGTAATTCGGCACTCCCTTCCTGTGCTCCGGCACTCATGATGTTCATCATGGTTGCCATTGTTTTGGAAGCTTCTATGGGGTCTTTGGTACTTACAGCATATTGGTTCATCGCCGTTGTTAATATCCCTGTTGCACCTGCAACATCACCTTTCAACTGCTTGCTTAGAACAGTAGCATTTACACCCATTGAAGACAGCCCCTTTTCGCTGTTTGCCAATTCTGGTCCAAGCTTGCTCAGGAATATTTTGTAACTCTCCACACCACCTGCTGCACTTATGCCAAAATCCAAAGCATTCTTTCTTGCACTTGTACCAAGTTTATCCAACTGCCGGTCTGTAACATTTGTTATAGCCTGCAAATCGGTCAAAGAACTATTAAGCTTTATGCCAGGTTCCACTGCACTGTCCAAGTCGCTTTTAACACCCGACAAAGCCTGTTGTATCTGGTTCAGATGAAAAACTGCATTTCCTACCTTGCTAATGGCATTTTCTGTCCTGCCAGCACCGGCCGCTATATTGTTGAGTGCTGCAACGTTCTGTTGGCTTGCACTTACAAAATTCCTGTTGAGTGTGTTGAGATGGTTGGCTATGCTTTCGATACCACTTACAATGCTATCAATAGCGGCACCGCTGCCACCTGTAACTACCGATATATTGAATTGTGTACCATCCATAAAAAGTAAAGCAGCCCTTGTTTTTAGGGCTGCTTATTCTTCTACTAATCCGTTGTTACGTTCTGATTCTTGATTACGGATAATTTCCAAATATGCAATTGCATCAGCCCATTGTTTGTTTGTTAATGTATCAGGGTCAAGACCGTGATAGTAGTAGCGTATCATGTGGTTCCAGTACGCTACCGAAGCTATACGAGCAGTAGAACGGGCTTTGTCTAAAGCTCTATTGCTTCCCCCTCCACACTCTCGAATATTTTTTTAAGATGCTTACCCAGACCAATCAGGTATTTGTCTTTTGTAAGAATGTCTATATCACCGCCAAGTGCTGTAGCTTTAGCAAGTACCTCGTTACTGGTAACACCATCGCTTTCTTGGTTGGCAGCTTGTGTTGCTGCTATTTCTGAACGGTTCGGCGGTCTGAAATAAACCACCTTGCCATCATTGGTTACATACTTTGTTACTTTACCGTATTTCTCTTTCCAGCCATCAATGGTTTCTTGTGTTACTTCTGATGCCGATGGTTTGTTTGTTGACATTGTATAAAAATTATTGGTTAAAAAATTGTTTGATGGTTAGGAGATATTATAAACAACATCCATAGCAATGAAAGGAAGCTTTACACTCATCTCCATATCACCCTGCTTCAACTGCTTAGGCTGCTTTGTAAATTCGGCACCCACAATTCTATCTTTCACCATATCGGTACCTTTCAGATAGTGTGCCTGTATGTCGAAAGAAATATCGGTAAGCTTTGCTTTTGGGTCGATTGCCTGAGCAGTGCGGATAAGTGATTCCAGCAATGACTGTTTAACAGTAATGTTACCTGCTGGCTTTTCGTTCCCTGTTTGGATGCCACGTACTTTGGAGCCACGTGCGTAACTGTGTTTCTTTTCCACTTCCACATCATACTCCACTTCTGTTACAGCTTCAAACGTTAAGCCCATTGCTGTTATGGTTAGATGCTTCCAACCAAATTCGCTACTGTTAAATGACATTGTATAAAAATTTAAACTTTAATAATTGTTGTTGATATGCTACTAGGTTGCTGCTACATATTTCACAGAGAAAACGATGTCCTTTGATTGCCCTTTCCTTACAACATTGATGCTGCCCGAAATTTCGTTATTGAGAATATCGCTGTTAGGGTCAACGATGCATTTGATGCCGCTTATCTCCCTCTTTTTTGTTGGGGTGATGGTCATCATTTCATCACGAATCGCATTCTCCACATCGCTTTCCCAATCGCTTATAACAGTTGTTTCAATCTTGCCAGTATCGGGGTTCTCATCAATGTCCCCATTCAGTTTGTTCAAAAGGATATCGGCAGCAATACGTTTTGCCTTGTTGATTGTCCTATTCCAACTGATGCTACTGTAGTCGCTACTGATTGCAGTCATGGTAGGGTCATCGTAATAGTAGAAACCGCTTTTCTGTCCACGCTTTACAGGTACTATAAGACCTTTGGAAGCTAGCGAAACAATGGAAGCTTTAAGTGTTATATAAGGTGTGGCATCAGGGAAGAAAGCAGTATTGCACATTTTGCCATGCGATACATCGCCAACGTTTTCATGCACCTGGTATTTTGCAAGCCATCCAGCCAAAAGACCTTGGCTAACTAGATGGTCATTCTTTTCGCAATGGCAGTTCACGGCTACATAGTCATTTTCCAATGTGCTACGCAATGGCATGTCTGCTATTTCAGCGGTTGTGAAACCAAAGCCGGGCAATACGGCACAAAGGGGAATATTGTCATCATCGTAAGCCTCGCACAATGCATTCGCTTTGTCCATTGCTGTCCACAGGTCAGCATCAAAGCCATTATCTATTGTTGCAGTATAGCCAACAGCAGCTTTGTTGTTCACCAGCAATACAACACCACGACCATCTGTAAAATCAATCAGTTTTTTTGCAATGTTGTTTGCAATGTCACACATGCTTGTAAGGCTTGTAGTGTCAGCCACCAACATGAAATTAAGTTCCGCACCTTCGCCAGCGATGGCATAGAAATCGCTTATGTCCTTAAACGCAACGGGGTTTGTAGCAGCTATAATACCATAGGTGGCAAGGGCATCCGCAGAAAATATTTGTACTGGTTGGCTCAACGCAATTTTACCTGCAACTGCTACACCAGTAAACAACATGCATATCACTGCATCTTCTGTTGGATTGGTAAGACCTAATGAGCCTGTTGCTCTTTTTATAACTAAACCCATTGCTTAAATTTTTTATTGGTAGTTCTAATTAATTGGCACGCTGTTTATTTCGCTTCAAACACATCAACTTCAACATTATTGTCGATGAACTTTTGATGTTCTTTTGCAGAATCTTCGTTTGCTTCAAGAAATACTTGCCCATCGCTAGCGATAAAGAATTTTTTGTTGTTAGGGTAGGCTTTCAGATACGGCTGCATCTTTTCTTTCAATGCTTCAACCTTTTCAGATTGTTTGTTATCGGTAACCACTTCGGGTACCTCAATTTCATCACCAATCTTCACGCCTTTGGTTGCTAAATCGGGGTTGTTGTCCAAGTCCTCTTGGGTAACAATATGTTTAACCATTTTAGGTTGCGGTTTTGGTTTTGATGCTTTAGACATGACTGTATTTTTTGAATGATTAATTATTCGATTGTGATAAAAACCTTTTCACCCTTTTTCAAAGCGGTTTCCAATTTTGCATAGAACCTATTGAAAGCAACACGGCTATTGCTGACCCAATCAACGCTCCTAGCTTCGCCTAATAATATGCAGCCCAACGTATCTTGTTCATCATTGCCTGGGTGTATGCGTATGTACTCGTATGCAGGTACTTTTAGCAGCAGTGGCATAATTCTATGGAACAGACCACTTTCGCTTGTGGTTACTTGGTAACGACCTGTTGGTATAGCTGTCCTGCCATATACCTTCTGTTTTTTAATTTCATCCAATGGCATGTCGCTACGCAATCCACGGAACTTGTCTTCCAAAGTGAAACACTCAAATACACCATCAACATATAGTTTCCCTGTAGTTGAATGCTCCGAAAAAATGTCACGAATTACTTTTAGTTCCATTTTGAAATGAAGTGTTTAAATAGCGATACAATAGGGTTCCTGAAAGTCCATCCAACTAGCAACAGCAGCAAAAGGTGCAACCACCAATGCCATTTGGGAGTATAAGGCGTAGGTACTTTAACTTCATAAGGCACCTGCTTTACTTCGCTGTGGCTAGAGATACTGTACATGTTTTTTTCAAGCCATGTTATACGAGCCTGTAAAGAATCAGCTTTACAGTCAACATCAATTTTACCTTTGCTTATATCAACTTTGGCAGTGACATTCCCTTTATCGCTTTTGACTTCCTTGTGGTATTCAACCTCAGGGCAAGGCAATGAATCATGTATGCGTACACTGTCACCAGCAACTTTTACAATGCTGTCTTTTGTTACATAATGTATAATAGTTTCCTTGCTATCGTTTGTTACTGTTGTTGCGGGAGGTAACGTTTTGCGGGAGCATGATGCCAAGGCAACCACAGCAATCAATATGGTAGTTAATTTTTTCATTTCTGTTTTGCATCTTTCCCTGTTACACCAATCCATACTGCACCGATACCGATAATGGAAATAGCTGTGGTGCTGTCAAACTTGCCAACCCACAAACCAGCCAATCCAAACACCGCAATTGCAGCCCCGATAACAGTTTGTATATTTTTGAAATAGTGTCTCATTGATTATTTTTTGAACCTTCTTTTTATGGCTGCATATATTTCTTTCCCAGCTACACCACATGCACCGCTGACAACCCCTATACATGCTGCTTCAATAAGGTTTTGCAAAAAAGCAGAAGGGATGCTAAGTATAAATTTTACGATACCGCCAAGCATGCCAAAGCAGAAGCCTGTAGTAGTATTTCCATTGCCGTTATTTATTTCCACCACTTTCATTTTATGCTTTTAAGAAGTAGCCAGCATTCTAACTGGCTACTATTGTTCAACCAAAACCAACAGCTTTTTTATAGGTATAGGATTGTTTTAATTTATTCGTCCTGCCTTCGGATGAAAGCCAGTTGCAGTGTGCTTTTCTGTGTGCCAGTAGTTGGGTAGTAAGCCCTGTAACTGTTGTACATAGTAGAGGTAACTGTAAATATTTTTGTGTTGTAAGCTTGGTCTGTATTCGTCATACTGTCAAGCCTAATCCAGTTGGTGCCGTTAATGGTTGCATCCAAATAAACCTTGCTGCCAACTGTACCGCTTACTTTGGTTACTGTGAATTGAAAGGCTTTTAAATGGCTTGGCATATCACCGATAACGATACTTATTGTATCGGCATTTACGGCTGTATCTTTTGAGGTCACAACAGTTGCATAACTGCCTTTTGAAAGTTGAGCATTTGCAATGAATCCAAATGCCATGAAACAGATTAGAAATATTTTTTTCATAAATGGTTTTTGAATTTTGGTATTGGCTGCTGCCCTACAGAGGCAGCAGCATTTACCCGATGGATGAAGAAAAACGCCTGCTTGCTTAATGTTTATTTTAAGATTGCCCCTGCATACTTACCACGTAAGCTGCTAACCAGAGCCCTCATTTGAAAGTTGAATTTGTCACCCTTGATATCCGGGTCTTTTAATTTGCTGAACATTTCAACGGTACCCTGTGCTTTCATTACTTCATTGCCCAAGAAGGAGAATGACCCTTTTTTATGTGTACCATTTATGAAAGCGGCATTGTATGCAGCTTTGGTACCATCAGCAAAGTATATCGGGTTCTTTGAGTAAGTCCAAATCTTGAAATCGTAAAGCACCTGACCAGGTTGTGCCATGATACTTTTATACAGCACCTTATCTTCCTTGGCAATAGCTGCCATGTGTGCTGCACAAAGAACCAAGTTGCGGTCTGTTGCATCATCATCACAATCGTTATAAGCTGCTTGCAAATCAATCAGCCCATCAATAACACTATCGTTAGCACCAAGGTTGATGATACTGTTGAATTTTGCTGGGTCGTTCTCCTGCGGTGCATAGGCATAAGCAGCATCCATACCGATACGTTTCAGCAATGCTTTTTTATGCTTGTTCGTATATAGGCTCCTTTGGTCATACACCAACTCCACAGCAACGGCATTCCTTACTATTGTACTGTCCGTATCGTAATAGTCAAGTTCAATGGCTTTTGGCGTATCGGCGGCAACTGTGTAGCCAATTGGGAAATTGGTATTGTTCTTCATTACTGTTGGGTCAGCACCAGCCTCTGCGAAATTTATTTTATCGTTGTTCACTAAAGTGCTTAAATCCATTGCCCCATTTAGAAAGCTGTTACTTGGATAGAAATCCTCTTTAACCATTGGTATCCATACCTCAGGTGCTAGCCCTTCAAAGAAACTTACACCATATTGTTTTTTTACAAGGTGCGTTATCGTACCTGCAACCAACAGCAAGGCAAAAACAGACCAAGTGGAGGCGTGGAATAAGGTGGAAAGAAGAATTGCAAAAAGTGCAATTGCGAGAATACTTAAAATCAATTTAGAAGTCTTCATACTTTGTTGTTGAGAAGTTTAAATGTTATTTGCCTTGCTGTGGTTGTGGTTTAAACTTCAACTATGTTCTATGCCTTTTACTTTCCTGTGTAGCGTTTGCCTTTGCCGTAATCAGCAGCTAATTGTGCATACCTTTCTGGTTCATCTTTATGGATACGTGACAATTCAACTGCATCATGTTTCTGTAGGTAATCGTAGCAGTTCTTTTCATCTTCTGCATTGCCAGCCTGTTCAAGCTTGCTTTTTGCATTCTGTACCAATGCACTTAGCTTAACATCTTTTACAACTTTTCCATTAACTGGTGCCGCACCTTCTGTAACTGGTTCTTTTGCTGCTTTCTGTTTGTCAGCAAACTTCAAAGCCTGTTCAACATTGGTTTTGCTAAGTGTGATAAACACATCTTTGTCCTCACCTTCCAAACCTTCTTCTGCAACTTTCAATGCATTAGTCCTAAAGGTTTCTGCCTGTGTTTTACTTAATTGTACTTCTGTAATTGCAGCAAGTATTTCGTTTTCAGTTGCAGTCTCAGGCAACCCAAGTTTTAAAGCGATTGATTTCATATCTACTTCTTGTTTAAAGTCTGGAATTATTGTGTGTATGTTATTGGCTGATAGTTTCACCAAGCCACTTTCATTTTTTAATGCAATGGAATTTTTATTGGACGGCAATGGCAAAAGGGAAATTTCAAATACTTCACACTCCCATAAAACAGGTGCTGTTTCGCCACTTAAAAGAGATGTTGAACTCGGTTTCCATTCTTTTGGGTCAGCCCCAAAAGATGCACACTTAACATCACCACACTCAATCTTTCTTATGTACTCCCTTTCAATATCATTACCTCCATCAATAATCAAATCGGCTAAATACTTTCCGTTTTCTATTCTATGGTTTTCCCAATGACCTAATGGTATTTCCCATGTACGGTGGTCATAAAAAGCAGGGCAGTTCTTTTTAGCAAGTTCAATGTCTATTCCTTCAGTTCTTGTCCAGAAACCTTGGCTATTCACACTCTCATCGCTAACAGGAAAAGTTTTCTTAAATGCCATGCTTTTTATGTTTTAACCAATCATCCTTTTTGTTGTGCGGATGCCGCTTTGACGATGTAAAAGTGGGGCGGTATTTTGCCGTTAAAAAATCTGTAATGCTTTGTGGTAGAGAGTTCCGACCACCTTGGTCGGATTATTAGTGCATACAGAAACGGGCATTTTTAATGGGCTTCAATACAGGTGAGTTTTGTGTATATAAGAAGCAATTAAATGGCTAAAAAAACACAGGAAAGAATTGATGCTGCTGATTTATTCATAAACAGCACATCGCTTACACTTAAACAGATTGCTTTAATTGTTGGTGTATCTAGTAAGCAACTTGGGGCATGGGCTAAAGAAGAAGATTGGGAACTGCAACGTACAGCCAATCAGGTAACGGTAGATAAAATAATAGCTGGCAACTACATACAGTTAGCAGCCATTCAGAAACTTATTAAGGATGAGCAGAAAGGGGTGCCAACGCCTGCACAAAGTGACATGCAGCACAAGCTTGCTGATGCCATAGAGAAGTTGAAGAAGAAGCAGAACCTTTCTACTTACCATACTGTACTTTATGAGTTTGCAAAAGAACTCAATAGCAGCAATAACGAAGCTGCCAAAATACTTGCTCCATTAGCATTAGAATTTATGAAAATGAAAGCTAAAACTATTCGTGATGATGCTTAAACCAGCAGATAAGAAACTAATAGAAAGCTTTGAGCAATTGGTAGATGTTATCAAAGGCAGTACACCTATTGATTTATTTGAAAGCAATAAGGATAAGGCAAATAGAATAAAAAGACTACTTGGTAACTACGAACAATTTTGCCTTTATTATTTCCCTGAATACTGCTTTGCTGCTTTTGCAGAATTTCATAAAGGCATACAAAAAGATGTTGCCGCAAACTTCAATAACATTTTTTTGGAACAATGGAGCAGGGGCTTTGCAAAGTCAACGCACTTTGGTTTGTTCCTTCCATTGTTTCTAAAGTTCAATGGTGAACTAACAGGAATGATTGTAGGCAGCATCAATGAAACTGCTGCTGCTGAAAAGCTTGAAGATGTAAGGGCAAACCTTCAAAGCAACCAGCGTATTATCAACGATTTTGGGGAGCAGGTTAGTTATGGCAGTTGGGAAAAAGGCATGTTCAAAACGAAGGATGATGTTGCTTTTTATGGATTTGGTAAAGACCAGTCACCAAGGGGTACAAAGTTCAAGTGGAAACGTCCAAACTATGGCTTTGTGGATGATTTGAACGACACACGACAGTTAAAAAATTTGGATGGTGCATTGGCTGATAAGAAATGGGTTATGGGTGAATTGAAGCCAGCTTTATGGACACGTAAATGGTGGCTTGTTATTGCACAGAACAAATTCCATGACAACACTTTAACTGCACTCATTGAAGAAGATGAAGAAATAAAAGCAAAAGTTCATCTAGTTAATATTCGCCTTCCAAATGGGTTGTCAGCATGGCCAGAGAATCCAGATTTTTCAGAGGCGGCAATTAAGGCATTGGAAGAAACAGAAGGTGCAGAGTTTATACGTGAGCGTATGAACACACCATTTGAAGAAGGCAGCATTTTTAAAAATGAGTGGCTGCATTGGGACAAGCCATTGCCTTTGGAAAAATACGATGGTGTATTGATTCACTACTTAGACCCTTCTTACAAAGCAACTGACAAGAGCGATTATAAAGGATGGGTTCTTATTGGTAAGAAAGGTTTGGAATACCACATTTTAAAGGCATGGGGTGAACGTACCACAAGTATGGATATGTGGCTGCATGCTTATGAGATTGATGCTTGGGTTGGCGAAAGGCAGACCGTTAGCCATAGCATGGAAGCAAATTTCATTCAAGAAGAAATCCACACAAAAGAATTAGACCGTGTTGCACTGGATAAAGGCTACATGCTCCGTTGCCACATGGATCACCGCAAGAAGGCTGACAAATTTGAACGCATACAGACAATGCAGCCATTGTTCAAACGTGGCTTGGTAAAATTCAACATTGATGAAAAAGCAGACTTGGGCATGAAGCTTTTACGTACCCAATTATTGGCTATTGAAAAAGGCAGCAGGATTAACGATGACTTGCCCGATGCTTTGGAAGGTGCTATATGGATGGCTGACAGGTACAACCAAAGAAGGGGCAATGGCACACGCTCAGGCAAGTACAAAAAATCAACAAACCGCAGTATATGATAAAGAAACTATTGAGTGCCCTGCAAACATGGGCAAGACGTAAGGGTTATAAAAAAGCTGTCAAAGAAGCCAACCATGAGTTTGAAACTACTGGAAGGACTGTTTATGTAGTGCTTAACAAAGGCGAGTTTATAACAGTAACAAAAAGGAGATTAAAGAACCTTAGAAGGAATGGGCTAATGGGAAACACCACCATTGAACAGGTAGAGAAACATGCAGTTTACACAGCTAAATATTGAACCATGTACGTATTAAAAAATGATTACAGAGGGCGAATCAGTACAGACCTTTTAAACATACTTCTAAGCGAAGATGAAGCAGGCATATTGGCTCAGAGCAGCAAGATAGCAGAAGATACTATAGCAACACATACAGCAGCTATGTACGATATAGCACCCGAATTTTTAAAAGCTGGTCTGCTAAGGAACTACTACACCTTATCAATGGCAATAAACATTGCCCTTTACAACATCTACAATATTGCAGATGATGAAAGCATTCCCGAAAAAATCATCAAGAATTATGATGATACTATGGATGACTTGGTTAAGATAAGTATAGGGAAGGCACAGCTTTCACTGCCTCCAAAACCCAATGACAATATTGGCGGCGGTGGAACACCTGGTGATGATGAGAATGCAAGCACAACAGGCAAAGGTCTACGCAGATACGGGAGCCTTGCAAAACGCACACATAATCCATAAACTATTTTATTATGAATTTTTCTCTCCGAAATATTTTTCTTTCAAAGAAAACAACTGCAACAGCTTCCGAAGCTTCCAAAACGGATGAGCGTAAACGTGCAACCAAAGTCATAAAGAAGCAAGCTAAGCGTGAGGTACCTTATGAAATAAAGGATATAAAGCTTGCAATAGATATGGCAAAAAATGTCGATTATCCCGACAGGAGCAAACTACTGAAAATCTTTAACTATATCCTTCGGGACGGGCATTTAATGAGCCAAATAAAAACGGCATTAATCAAGGTTCAAAGCGAGCCTTGGATGATTTACCATAATGGCAAGCCTGATGAAGCAGTATCGGAAATGTTTAGGCGTAAATGGTTCAATACAATCATTGCACATATATTCTATAAAGAAATGTTTGGCTTTACACTTTTGGAATGCGATGGGGTTGACGCATCTACAAATACCATTGGGAGCATAACAAGTATTGACAGGGAATATGTAAGCATTGAAAGGCAATGGATATTACTGGAAGGCAATATAAATGGTTCTTACCTTCCTTATGGGGATATAATGCAGGAACTTGATTTGCTGCAATTTGGTGATAGCGAAAACCTCGGTTGCTTGCTTGAATGTGCATATAACGTTATCTGGAAATACTACGCACGCAGTGACTGGAGCAGGGCAAACGAAAAGGTTGGCACACCTATCCTCAGTGTTGTTGCAGATACAAACAATGAAGATGAACTGGATGCCATAGAAGCCAAAGCAGCAAACTTTGGAACTGATGGTTATATCATTGGTCAAAAAGGGGATGAACACGAATTGCTGGAAAGGAAAAGCGACAATTTCCATCTGACATTCAAGGATAAAATTGCCCTGTGCAATGATGAACTTTCCAAAATAATCAATGGTCAAAGCGTTACTGCCGACACAACAGCTTTTGTTGGCTCTGCACAGGTTGGCGAAAGAACGATGGATGATTTTACACAGGCAAGGCTGCAAGGAATAGTTGATGAAATGAAAGAAACTGTTTGGCCATACCTGCTTTATAAAACCTTCAAAGTTGATGGTTACGAATTTGATTACCCAAGGCTTAAAAGGGAAAGGGACAATAAAATAAATGGTATCGCTACCGTTACAGACCCGGCAAATAAACCAGATGAGCCAGCACCACCTACACCACCAAAGCCTAATCCTAAAAAGAAAAGATAATGTGCATCATTTGTGATACTGTATATACATTCAGTAACAAACAGCGTATTCAACTATCAAAAGAGTTGAATATTGACGGTGTTGTTGATAGGGCTATCAATCAGTTGTATGATGACAGGGTTATTGATGATGCAACAAAGCAGGCTTTGTTTGCTTCGCATTATGAGCCATTAAAAAAAGCAGTAGAAGAAGGGTACGGCAAACCGATTGCAAAAATTGAGTATGGTACACCTAACTATGAATTTTTAAAACAGCTTCAAACAAATACAGCAGTATTTGCCATTTTCAAAACGCATGCTTCCATGAAGGACATGGCAGGTAAGCTGAAAGATGAAGCTGGCAACCTACGTTCAAAAGAGGACTTTAAAAAAGAAGCTTTAAAAGTTGATGCTACTTACCGTACAACGCATTTAGATGCCCAATACGACACAGCTGTAAGGACAGCACGTATGGCAGCCAATTGGCAGAAATACGTAAAAAATAAAAGGCTCTACCCCAACCTGAGGTATTTAATGACCAAGGCAGCGAAACCAGATGAAAAGCACTTGCAGTTCGTTGGTATCGTAGCAGCAATTGACAGCGTTTTTTGGAACTCGCACTATCCACCCAACAGGTGGAAGTGCCAATGCGGTGTTGAGCCAACAGATGATGAAGCAACAGACATTCCCGACAACCTTCCAGAAATACCAGCAGAATTTGCATTCAATGCTGGCAAGACAGGGCAGGTATTCGATATACAGAACAGCGATTATATAAAGAGCGTTCCACCAAAGGAGCAGCCAGCTTTGATAAGGCAGGCAGAAAAATATGTGGTGAAAGATGTTGCATTGCAGGCAGAGTACCAGCCTGTTTACAAAAGCAAAAAAGGTGGTGACGTTTCTGCACATCCATTGGCTTTTGACAATACCGATTTTAAAGAGGTATTGAAAGAAGCAACAAGCTATGTGAACCAAACAGGCAAAAGCATTAAAGTACTTCCCGATGTACAGGATGAAACTTTAAGAAACAAGCTTTTAACAGATGGTGTAAAACCCAAAAAAGCACCGGATTATTTAATTGACAACTCCTATGTAGCAGATTTGAAAACTGTTAGTGAACCAACACGCACTGCAATTAGGGAAGCATATAAAAGGTGCTATGAACAATGCGACAACATCCTTTTAAAAATTGACGAAAGCAATTCAATTACTTCTGATGAACTGTACAGGTACAGTAAAGGTCTGTTTACAATGGGTTATTCCCACATGCAGAATATCAGTATATATTTTGAAGGCAAATGGTATGATACGACAAGGGATGAGATTCTGAAAGGTAATTGGGTCATAAAGAGAAAAAGCAAATAACCTGGGTCATTTGCTTTTTGGAGCGGCTGGCTTTGTTTCCGATGTAGCATGCCCTCCGCATAACAAAATTAGGAACATGGGGCTAGACAACCAAAATATTAAAGGTGCAGATGAAATGGTACGTAAGCTTTTGGAAGCTAAACGGTACATAAAAGAAGATGTACCCGAAATAATAGGTATCGAAGCGACAAAGCATTTCAAGAAGAATTTTTTTGATGAGGGCTTTGATGGCAAGAAATGGGACAGCAGGAAAAGCAAAAGGCTCGGTGGTACAAACGGGCAAAAGGTTCTGAGCCTGAGCGGTGAACTTGCTGAAAGCATTACATACAGGATTGATGGAAGCACCATCATTATATATACTGATAAGAAGTATGCCGAAATACATAACAAAGGTGGTAAGATTACGGTAACTGATAAAATGCGAAGGTTCTTTTGGTTCAAGAACAAAGAAGCCAAAGAAGCTGGTGCAGATGATGTAGCAGAGATGTACAAGGCAATGGCATTGAGTAAAGAAATCACCATCAAGCAAAGGAAGTTCATGGGTGAAAGCAAGGAACTTATTACAATAATATCCAACAGGATTCAGAAAGATTTAAAACGTATTTTAGGATGATACTATTCCCACACTATAAAGCAATCAAAACAAAGCTTGGAGCCGTTACACCTGTGTTCTTTTTCATTGGTCAGTATGCAAGCGGAAAGGACAATACGAGTTACAAAGTGCCAGCTATTTACATTGAAATGCCAAAGGACAACAACCTGCAGTTTTATGGAAAAAGGATAATGGCGGCTAAATGCAACATCAAAATCCATTACATAAGCCATGCCCCATTCAAGAACCATGACAGTATTGTTCAAGACAATGCGATAGCTGCACATGAAAATAAACTGCTAGCAATTGACCTTCTGATTAAGGACTTTGATTTTAAAGATGGCAATGGCAGGTTACTGATGCAAGCCTTAACACCTGTAGGAAGCAATACGCTCAATTTTAAGGGGGATTATGTGTACAGCGTAATAACTTATGCCACCGAGGTATATTCCTACCACCAGCAGGGCTAATATAGCATTGATAGTTGTGTGTATTTTTTTACTGTATCAACACAGGGAACTTTTGAGCCATCTGTTTTGAGGATTTTGGCAACTGTAGTAGGCTCCAACCAAACATCTTTTGCAACTTCTTCTATAACAGCAATGACTGTCCATTTCGGGTTTTTGTAACGGTGGTACCTCCACCTTTCCCTTAGGTACTCGTTTCTTTTTTCAATAAGGTCTGTGTTGCGTGGCATTAAGTGTGTTGTGCTGAAACACAATATTCGCATAACTTATTATCTCAATCAAAAAAAGATACTTACAAAAAAGCCCTGCATTTTGTGCAGGGCTTCAAATGTTTAAATTAATCTTAGTTCTTAGTAACTGTAATTTTTGCATTACCATTTTGCAATGACTTGAAAACAATCTTATCGGTACCAGTATATTTTACAATTTCAGTTTTGTTCTTAATTTCTTCAACATTCAATTTAGTTTCCCAATATTTTATAAAAATTGCAACGACTTCATCAAAACTACCATCTATGATACATTTATCTACTGCATGAATATCATTATTTAAACTTCTCCCATAAAAGCTAACATTTATTCTAGTTTGCTTACCTGTGCCAACTTCTTTAATATAAGATGCTGCTGCAATCCTGTTCTCTTTTGGACTACTCTTTAAATCAAAATCAGTAGAAGCATAATGCAAAGAGTATTTTAAAAACTTAGCAAATACAGGTTGAACTTGTCCTAAATCATAACCACAAAAAACAACTAAATATCCATGAGATGAATATGTTCCATTTCTCCCAACTGTATAAGTCGTGTCCTGTGCTTTGACTTGTGCTACTGATGTAATCAATAGTAAAACAAATAGTAATTTTTTCATTATAGTTTATTTTGTTCTTTTAAAACATCTTCAATTTTTTCATATTCCAAAACATCAAACGTCCAATATGAATTACACTTTGGGCATTCCTGTAAACTATTGCCATCATCATCGATATCATATTCTATATCATCTACAGCAATTAACTGTTTACAGTTACCACATTCAATTAATGGGTTTTCATACTCATAGATATATTCAGCCAAAGGCTCATGATAAAAAGTTTGAGTATCTTTTTCTACATCATACTTCCATTTGTATGGCTCCTTTAATTCTATCAACTCTTTTATTGGTGTGTCATTTATAAATAAACCATCACAACCATTATCCCACTCTGTCATTATTTCTACAAGTGGATTTTTTCTTAAAAAATCAGGAATTCCACCTTCTACTGAAAAACTAATTCTTTGATTACCAAAAACAGTAGTTGAGCGTGACCCTGCACGAGGGTTTTTCCTTATTGTATTTCTATCAATTCTTACGACCATGATTATATATTGTCTATAAAATTGCCTTCAATCTTTTCAAACTGGCTCACTAATTTAGGAAGTTCAGCTAATAGATATTGATTTAATTTTTTATGCAGGTAGCCAAACTTAATACACCAGTTATCTATGGAAACCATATCAGCTTTCTTTGTGCCGGATATTTCCCATCCCAAATTATGAGCCATTGCAATAATTTTTTTCCGCATCTTCTCTGCACTTGCTTCGTCAGGGTCTAGGCTCTTTAGGTGCTTAATCATTTCGGCGGCTTCATTAACATGCAGTTTTGCACTGCTGCTTTCACGTCCACTACTAAAGCCATTAACCATTGCTGCTTTCCTTTCCTTATCAATACCAAGCTTTTGCACTAAAGTATTGATAGCTATTAATTGACCTTTGTTTAGATATGCCATGTTGTATATTATAAGTTGTTCCAATCGTTTCTGTATTCTTTGTCCTTAATGAACCTTTGTGGAAGCATTGGTTTGTACCAAGGGTTCCTATTGCAGTACTTGGCATAAGCTATTGAGCCAATCAGTATGCTGTACTGTTCACTGCTTGTTATCTTAGGCCATTCTGGTTCAACCAAGTGCATATTTCTGTTGTAAGGATATTCACGTTTGAAATCATCGAACGTTACTTCGAAGTCAACTTCTTCAAACTTTACGGATTCAACATGTGCAAAAGCTTCTTCCACATTTTCAGCAAGTACAGGAATACGTGATTTGAAACTGTTTATATAAGTTGGAGTTATACCAGTTGCAGAACTGAAATTCATTCTAAACAACTTGCTATCTGTGTCATAGATAGCCTCTACAAAACCTTTATATGCTGGTGATTTGAAAAGAAATCTTCTCATAGCTTAATATTTAAAATCTGTCCAATGATGTATATAGCCACTCCATTCATCTTTACCATTTGGTAAGAACCAATCTATAAACTGCTGTTTTGTAAGCCCATCGTTTTTTATGAGCAATTCAATTTCATGGGGCATCAAATACCTGCCACTAACCGTTACCTCCAAACAGCTCTCATAAGTAATGAAGACAGATTGAACACCTTTCCTTTTCTCTAATGATGGAATGCCTTTGTTGAACTGTTCGTAATGTTTGGTTCTTACACCGTAAGCCAATTGAAGTGAATCACTTTTGCAATACCTTCTGCTTTCTCTAAGTGTATGTATCTTTTCACCACTTAATATTTTCTCCTTAAAAAGAGTGGGTGTACCATCTTTGAATTTCTTTTGGAATCCTAATAACATAATAGATTTTTTAATTAAATGTTTCAATTGCTTGTTTCACTACTCTGCATAGCTATTATCATCCTTGTATTTTAGAGTGCATTCATCTTCTTCATCTTCATATTTATGTGCCCAGCATGTTTCAGTACTGTAATGCCCACACCTTTCACAGTATTCATAGTGACCAACTATTTCTGCAATTTTGAAAGGATTAATAGAAGATGAATTATATTGTTTAACCCTTTTTGGCTTTAACAATTGAACTCCATTTTTTACAGTGCCACTTAATTTAGTTCCTTCTGCTATCCAATAGTTCCCGATAAATCCATCAGCCCACATTGGAGCAGATATTATAGTGCCACCACTTCCATATTTATAAGCCCTTAAATCATTTTTATCACCATCATTACAAAAAAAAACCCAATTTACTAACCTCCAGTATGCCCCTCCAACTGCTTTAGGTACAAAAAATTTTGTCATTACAGAAAATGGCAACCCTTTTATATAATCTATATATACAATCTTGTGCAGTGTCCCATCTATTATTGTTTTCATAAGTTCTTTTTTAAAATTCAATTTGTATCTGCTACCTCGTTTTAATTAAAATATTTCATTGCCTGTTCGCCAACCCAATTGCCCATTTGAACCGCTACAGCGTTACCAATAAGTCTATAGCTACTTACCTTGTCTGCAAAAACAAAATCATCAGGAAAGCCCTGCAAACGAGCATATTCACGAACTGTGAAAGGACGTACACCGTACTTTGCTTTCCTGTCTTTTACCAACCGAGTTCCTTTGTCCTTAGCGTAATGTGCAACGCATGTAGGAGCAATGGCATTGATGTTGGCAGGGTCAACTATTATTGGCAAGTCCCTGTATTTTCCATTGAGCCTTTCAATGGCTGATGGTGGCATTTCAATATGTGCATTACGTTCCAAAATGTCCTTTATTGTAGGCTTGTAGTTTGGTGCTACTGGTGCTGAAACATTGAATGGTTTCTTAGTACCAATGATTATTAAACGTTTCCTAGTTTGTGGCAACCATATAGCAGCATCAACAGGGCAAAAAACAGTAACATAATAGTTTGGCAGTTTTGTCATTGCTTCCATTACTACCTTAAACTTTTTCATGCCAGGAACATTTTCAACAACATACATTTCAGGTTGTTCAATTGCTATGTGCCTAAAGAAATGCAGAAACAAATCATCCCCTGTACGTGTGCCATGTATATCGGCAATAGCCGTGTATTTGTTGCAGGGATATGTACCAATAATAATATCGCTTTGCTGCTGGCTCAATACTTCAATCTCCTTTATATCGGCAGTCAAAATAGGGTGCTTGAAATAGTGGCTATTAGCCTTCATGCAGTCAGTTGCTTCTTTATCCAAATCAAGGCTCTGAATTACATTGACACCTGCCATCATCATGCCCAGTTCCTTGCCGCCACATCCCGAAAAATATCCTTTGGCTGTTGGTATGTATTTTCGTGTACACATATAGTATATTTAAAAAAATTGGGGGTTATGAATTTTCAAATAGTTGCCGTTGGCAAACGTTGGGATGTTGTTGCAGAAAGAAGTTATGTTGCTGGTACCCCAAACAGACCATCTATTATTTTCAAACTTTCAAGCCAGCATTTTAAATGTTCCTTTCATTGGGTAATAGCTACATCTGAATGGGTCGAGGGAATGAATGGGCATCTTCCAGTACACTATACAATTGCATGCCTAAATGCTTTAAAGAACTATGTGAACAGGAACAAGGAAACATTTGCAGTATCAGGTAAACTATAGCCTTTCGTTTTCTTTTACTATTGTGGTGTTGAAAGGGAAACCGTTAGGTGCCACTTGCTGTATCATATACATCAGGTTACTGCTCCCTGTCCATAAAAGCCTTTTCTCCCCATCAACATCTATCTGCATATAAAGGCAATTCCCCTTGCCTGTCTTTGATGGTTCTATTTTGAAATAATGGATTCTAATTTTTTTGTTAAGCACTTTATCAATTTTAATCTTATCCCCTTCGTAACTCTTTTCTAATGGTTTAATTCCAAAGCTTTTAAAATCAGTCATGGTTAGTTAGTAGTTTTTTTAATAGGTGTTTACTGTTGCAATGGCTTGCCCATCCTTTGTAAGCTTCAATACTGCTTCTGCTTTTTTTACGTTTTACTGCACGGGCAAACTTTTGTTTGATTTTTTTACGCATCAATGTGTACTTTCTAAAGAACCTGTACCCAAGCATATCAATACCCCTTACATCTACAGGGAACACCTGCCAATTGCTTTTTATATCCAGCTTTAGAACAGCTTTCAAATACGCTTCAATTTCAATCATCAAACTGTGCAGGTACTCTTTGCTACCAGCCAGTATGATTATATCATCTACGTACCTAAAATAGTGCTGCACTTTCTTGTCCTGCTTCAACCAATGGTCAAATCCAGTAAGGTAAAAATTGGAAAGAGACTGCGATAGGTAGTTGCCGATTGGCAAACCTTCGGAAGAATCAATGATGCCATCCATCAACTGCAAGAAATCATTGTCCTTGAATTTCCTGCGTAGCTGATTCTGCAATATCTCGTGGTCAATTGATGGATAGAATTTCCTTACATCAATCTTTAAGCAGTACTGGGTCGATGCTTCATGTTCAACTAGCAGTTTCTTTATTTTATCTGCTGCCTTATGTACACCACGCCCTTTGATACATGCATAGGTATCGGCTGTGAACATGCTAACCAGTACAGGTTCTATCACGTTCATAATTGCATGATGCACTATCCTGTCGGGGTAATAGGGTAGCCTAAATATCAAACGTTCTTTTGGTTCATACACGGTGAAGGTTGTATAAGGCGATGTTTTGAATTTTTTATCTACAAGCATCCCATGCAGCTTAAGTATGTTGGCTTCTGCATTTCTGTTGTGCCTCTGCACACCATACTGTTTTGCTTTGCCCATCTGTGCAACGGCATCTGCCAATTGCAGGTTCTCAATGCTGATGATCTGGTTGTATATATTGTTTACTCTTTTCATGCCTTAACTTTAGAAGGTCGTGTCCGGTTGCCCTACCAACGCCCTTTTAAAAAATGTTGTTTTTTGCCAAGAGGCAAGGTCTATGCTGCAAATTGTTGAACTTGGAAAAGGTGAGCCCTGACATTCGAATAGTCGTTGTCGTTGTCGTAGTCGTTGTACGAAAAACTGCCAGACGAAGACCTACAGGGAAAGCAGCATACAACCTGTTTCTTTACTTCACGTTAAGCATCACGATTTCCCATAGGTCGGGATGCTCTTTTGCATTGGCTTTTCCCTCTTCCCACGAATTGAACGAGAGGCGAGCCCCGACAACCGAATAGCCGTTGCCGCCGTCGCAGCCGCTGCACGAAAAACCGCCCGACGAAGACCCAGGTACATAGCCATCTTCTGCATGGTGCCAGTTCTCATACTTTCTTTTTGAATGGTCTGTGATGTCATGCACCTTACCATCCTTACCTGCTTCTATAATCACCGCCAGCATATACTGTGCTGTGATGTACAGTGCAAGGTCTTCACGCAGCATACTTACATTGGGCAGTTCAGATGACAGACCCAATTTTTTTGTGGCTTTTTCAAAAGCCTTCTTGCTTTTTTTTGTGATTGCTACTAGCATTGGTTTTGTGTTTGTTGATGAAATAATTATTTGCCGTTGATGTATGTTTTGTAGAAATCAAGCATACACTGTCCAAGATGTTTTGCCTTTTCGCCAGTATCAACTCGGAGGCGAGCCCCGACACCCGAAAAGTCGTCGGCGATGCCGAAGTCGTAGTACGAAAAACCGCCAGACGAAGACCTTAGAAAGTAAGGGTAGTACCAACATTCACTTGCTGGCTTTCCTTCCCTTAAAGCCTCTGCAAATGTTTTAATTGCAATCTCTGCACGCTCCACTGGGTCTGTTTCATTGCCATAGATTGTTACGTAATCCTTGCCCAGTACCTCACAAGCATCTTTCAGCGTTTTTACACGCTCCGTAATTTTTTCATACAGGTTGTTTTCGCCAAGCAATGCCTTAAGCACTTTCTTTGTTGGCTCATCTGCTACTTTCAAGGCTGCAATTGCATTGCCTTTTTCAATTGTTAGTGTACTCATTTTGATTTTGATTTTGTTATTGAAATAATGATTGTTGACTGTTGTTAGGTTGTTCCTTTACGGTTACTGCACCTGCTTTTATATATCTGTCCAAAAGGCTGTCCACCAGTCTTTCTTTCTGCTTTGCAACATTCAACCTGTACTTATCGGATTGGTTGAAATAATCTTTTTGAGCGTTACGCATATCGTACACAGCTTGCAGTAACTCTTTCTGTTGTGGGTGAAATTCCATGACGTTTAATTGATGGGTTTCCAAGTGGTGTTCCATTTTTTCAACTCTTTAAGCATGTGTGCAATACGCACCTGCATAGCTTCCAAGCCATTGCCTTGCAGCATTTTTTTTGCTTTGGATATTGCACCATCCTTTGTTATATCTTGGCATAGTGCCATGCCTGTACTATGCTCTGTAACCGTGTAGCTGGCATTGTTTGTATTTGCATTGCAAACAGCATTTTCAACAGCATCATTAAAGCCCAATACACGTTCATGCACATAAAGCTGTATGCTTTCAAAACCTTCAATAGTTACTGGTTCTGCTTCAACGGTACCCTGTGCAACCCTTGAAAAATCCGATTCGCCTTTTGTTACTGTTATAATCATCACGATGCTTTTAACTTGTTTAATAATGCTGTTTCTTTTTCGGCTTCTGTTTCGGGTGGAAGTACATTGACAACTGTACTTTTATCGGGTAGCAATGGCGGCGGTTCTTCTCCATCAAACATTTCTTTCTGTTCCGTTTTCTTCTTTTTCGCACCTTTTAAAGCAGTCATTTTTTTATAGCTCTTACCCCAATATTCCTTTGCCCTTTCTTCGTATATAACCATGTTCTTTTCGCTACCATACCTGCTTGTTTCAACGATTGCCAAAAAGCCTTCCACTAATATTTTAATGTTGCAGTCCTTCTTGATGTCTATTGCTGCTTTGCCATCAGGAGTGTTGCCATTTATGTGGCTGATGATTAGGAATATCTTACGCTTACCAGCACTTTTACCAAACACAAAAGAGTTTTTCAACAGTTTGTAATCTTCCAGTTTCAGACCGCTAAACTGCCAGCTATCAATAACAATAATCTTTGGACTCCTTTTCTTTTTAAGCAGCCCCATAAGTTCTTCAATGGTTTCACCATCACTGAACCTTAGGTTTGGCAACTCAACATGCAGATTGTGCCTAAAAATCAAATCCTGTATTGTTTTTCCGTGTGCTTCTTCATAGCTGATGTAAAGCATATCACCGATGCCTTTCAGTTCCTTTAGCAGTTGTACAAGGAAATTGGTTTTACCGTTGCCGCTACCACCGTAAATGATGGCGGTAAACGTGTCCTCTATTTCGCCAATTGCCATCCGTAATTCTTCACTTAAGCCTTCAACCAGTGTATATTTCTTCTTGGATAACTGCTCTACGTTTAGTCTTTTGCCCATTTTCTGTTCGTTTTGCCATGATATTTGAGCATGGCAGTAGTTTTAAAAAGGTATTTTTCAAGTGTAAAAAGGTGCAAACCCCCTATGTTTCGCAAGCATTTTTGTCCTAAAAACAGTCGCATTCGGTCGGGTTCAACGTCCAATCCTCTGCCTGTTCCGCTGGTTTAGGGTCGGACTTAGTCCATTGTTTCATCATCAAATGGTCTGTCATATTCGCTGCTTGTGTGGTGGTCAAATACTTTTTTAGCGAAGCTTATTGCGGCTTCTTCCATTGTTTTCCCTTCCCCTGTAATTACAAGGTGCGGCGTGATCGTTTTCTGTACGCACCATATTCCGTTGGGGTTGAAAATTCGTGGCTGCTGATGCGTAATGATGTTGATTTGTGATTGTGATAATTGTTGCATATTGGCTGAATTGTTAGTGGTGAATGATTTTTTAAAAAGGCTGTGCCTGTGGAAACAAGCGGTGCCGTGTGCATTGCTGCACTACCCTTTAAAAACAAAAAACTAGTTTGATAATTCTTCCTTTTTCACTTCTACATAGAACTTCTCATCCTGCGTAATGAACACGTATGCATCTTCTTTCAATTGGTTCAATACGGCTTCGTTTTTCTCAAGTAGAATTGCTTCTTTGTTAATTTCTTCGGTTGTACGTATGAAGCCTTTGAATACCTTGTTTTTCTTCATTACTTCCACAATAGCTTCCCATGTAAAGCCCTTCTTTTTTGAAACAGTTGGGTTGCCAGTCCTAAAGCCAACAGTAGTATGCAGCAGTTCCATACTTTTCTTTTTTCCCCAATTGGTTTTCTGTTCAGTTGCGAACACTTCCAATGTTTCCATCGGTTCATCAAGGCTATCTTTGATAGCCGTAATTTCTTCGGCATAACCTGCTTTTACCTTGTTTATCTTTTCATTCATTTGGGCTTCAATCTTGTCAAGCTTATTGCGTTGGCTAGCGAAATGTTCGCTTGCTTGCTGTGCCTGTTCCAGCGTTACATTGCTGATTACTTTTTTTGTTACTCTTTTACTAAGTGTTGCCATTTTATTGATTTTTATATTTGGAAAATTGTTTACGCTTGTTTTCTAAAATCCTTATTGTTATTACCCAAAAGCATACAACTGCTATAAGGGAAACTCCAATTTCAAACAATGCAACTGTTGCAGATACTGGTTGTGTTATCATCGTTTCGTTAATTTGGTTCTGAATAATATCTATGCACTTCGGTACTGATGGTATGCAGCTTATTGGTCAACTGGTTTGTTGAATTGCTTAGGAAACTGGTAAACATTAACCTTATAGCAATTGCCTGTGATGATGTAAAAGTTATTTTGTATTTGGTCTGGTACTTAGCCATTTTAATGTAGAGCCTGTCCTTTACTTCTGCTAGGTTGCACATCATAAGCTTGTCATCATCATCGTTATAGTCGCTTGTAAGAAGCTTTGTGATTACAGCGTGCAATGCTTCAACTATATCGTGCTTTAATTCTGTTGTGTATTTTTTTTGTAGGTTCATTTTATTAGCTGATTAAGTGTTTAACGGGTTCGAAATATTGAAGGAAAACTGCATCCTCAACTTGCAAGTGCTTTATTGCTTCCTGATAGTTGTACAGTGCATTTTCATGCCCATCAAACTGCAATTTTTCAGCAATGGTTCTCAAGGCAAGCTTTGGGTATTTTATTTTGAGCAAGTAACAAAGGCTCCTACGCATCATCACCCTTTCCCTTTTCCTGCTCCTTTTTATTACATATTCCAAAGTCACATCCCAAACATTGCAGCAATCAATTATGAGGCTATCAACAGTATCGTTTTCGTTTATGGCAACATTGCTAACAGTCAGCTTTACGCTGCAACCAGTAAGATGCCTTATGTCATTTACAGCCCTGTAAATAATGCTTTCGATAACAGGCATGTTCCTAGTAATCATTTGCTCATTTTCATTCATAGGCAACCTCCTTTTCTTTCTTGAATAAAACACTTGTTACGTGGTATGGTGGCTTTGTATCGGTTATCACATTGTAAGAAGCATGCAACTCCCTGTACAACCATTTCTTTTTATCCAGCAACATTTCATGCATATCGCCAATGTGCATCAGGTAAACTTCTTCACGGGCGTTCCACATAACCTTGTACCAGTTCCAGTAAAGTTTTGAGCGTTCAAGAATGCTACGCCCTTTTCTATTATTAGGCAGGTACCATTGCAGGTAGCTTAAGCCTTGTGCATACTGATGCTCCGCATATTCCTGCTCGTTCATCCCAAGCATTCGGCACACCTCCTGCTTTGCAGTAAGTGCCTTCTTTTGATGCTGTTGTACTAATGTTGCTGTTGGCATGGCTGATTGTTTTATGCTGTTTTTGTTCTTGGTATATCGTGGTAGAGCCTGAAAAAATCTTCTGTCAATTTGGTATTGGTCAAATCAGCTTCACGTAGCACAGGTTCCAAGTAATCGTGCAACTCGCCATAGTTATCTGCTTTTTCAAGTAGCAGTTTCTGCAAGCCAACAGCATCAATTTTCAACGCTTCAAAAAACAATGGGAAGTGTACATATTTGTTCAATGGTGTGAGTGTCTTGGTGCCAACTTTAAGCCTTCTGTAGAGTTGCGGAATGCCACCACGATGCCTACTCATTTTGTTAAGCATCTTCTCTGTCAATTCGGGTGTTCCGATAAGTACAATGGCACAGATACCAACTAGTGCATCGTAAAAGGTCTTTACAGTTTTAAGAACCGATATATCAAGGTTCTCGCTTTCATCTATAATTATGATTGGCTTTTTACCATTAACAGTTACCGACTTCAAATAGTTGATGATGGCATCTACCTTGCTTTTTTCGGTAGCCCTTTTTTCTACCAAGCCATCACCCATTTGGGCAAGCAGTTCAGTCAGTATATGTATGAGCCTATGGCTTTTGCTGGCAGTTACTTTAAAAGAAGTAATCTTTTTGTTTTGGCAGAAGGTTTTCACAAGGTCGCTTTTACCTGCACCAGTTGGAGCAATGAGCATACCACTGTTTCCCCTACGCCAAAGCTTTTCCAAATGGTTTATGCCTTCCATAAATTGAACGGTCTTAACCCGTTGCCAGTATTGTTTTTCTTCTTGCATGTTCTTGTTTTTAAGGTTATAAGTATTCGTCAAAATTTGTGTTGGTCTCTAAGTAGGTAAGCTTTGCTTTCTCCCAATCATCAGTTGCTGGTTTATTGTATTCCAAACCTTTCTGCTCAACCATTGCCAATGTTTCCTTTGGCATCATACCGCCAAACATCAAGGCTTCAACATCCAAATAATCATCATCAATCTGTCTGTCATTTGCCAATTGGCTGACACGTTCCACCTGTGCTTTCTTTTCTTCAAGAACCATGTTCAAAGCCGCCCTGCTGCCATTGTATGCATATGCCAATCCACGGGGTTGCAATGTTGCTTCCTTAGCTATGAAGCGAATGTTTTTGAAGTCTGTAACCAGTACACGGCTCATGTCGTAAGGGTCATAAACAATGGTTATGTCACTTCCAATCAAATGCTGCATTGTTACGTAATTGGGTAAATCATAACTGTATTTAACACCTGCTATTACTGGCTCGATACCTCTATTGGTAATCTTGTTTGTCCTGCCTTTAGGGATTCCGAATATTGACAGGAACTGCATGTCATCAACCTGTATCTTTTCTTCTGCTGGCATGGCGTTCCATTTCTCCAACCATAATGCTTCACGGCTTGGGGCTTCCATGTTGCTTTTAGTAAAGCTTGGCATCTTACGCATGTACAGGAAATAGTTATCTATCTGCTCGCAAGCTTCTTCTCCAACTTTTGGGCGGCTCTTTTCATTTGCCTTCAAAGCCTCAATATTTACACCCCTAGTTTTAGCAGTTATGTTATGGCCATTGTAGTTGAGTATCTTATGTGCAGCCATCTTTTCTGCACGCTCTGCATGTGTGCTACCAAACATCTGTTCTATATATCCCCTACCTTGTTTGTTCTTCAATGCTGGTGGCACAAACTTGCCAATGCTTTTAAAGAATGGGAAAGCAGCCGATTTGTTCCAATGGTCACCTTTGACCTCATAAGGCATGTACCAGTTGCCATCGTTTGCAAGGCTCTTTATATAATACATAGCATCAATCCATGCAATACGAATCATTTCAAATACTGGTGCTTTCGCTTGCCTGTAACAGCTACCCAAAACCAGCCCTATGCTACTGTCAGCAACTATGTAACTGACATAGCGTTGCATGTATTTGGTTTCTTCTTTCGCTTCCTTGTTTTGGTAGTAGTAGTTCAGATTGTAATCATCGCACTCAACCATTTTAAGCGGCATCATTGTATTGGCTGGCAAGCCTTTTACCTGCCTGATGTACTTGGAATTGTAACTGTCCCAACCTTCACGCAAAGCGGTTAATTCTGGTTCCCATTCTTTTCTTTTAATACCGATTATGCCGGGCTTTACCTCTTTGTAACCATTTGTTGATGCCCATTTATTGTATATAAAACAAACCATCACATCATCATACTGGTTGCCATGTTTGAGCAAAGAGAAAAGCATGTCCTCACTAGTTTTGTCATCAATCTTTGCAGCCAGCTTGTTACCGAAACGCCAGTCTATCAAACACTCGTAACCTTTGGACGCATACTCCTTTACTTTATTGTTGAGCCTTTGATATGATGTAGGCAAATCAACTTTTTCAATCTTTATAAGGTCGCATACATGAATCCAAAAGCTATCAAGTGGCAGGTTCAATGTTTTCTTGATAAATGATTTTTCAGTAGTTGTTTTAACAAGCATATTCAACCAGCTTGCAGCAATAGTGTATTTGGTAATATGCTCAGGCAGTAGGGATTTGTTGTCATCAATTTTGAATGACATAAAAAAGCTTTCTGCTTTAAAATCCTTCTCTACCAGTTTCTTTATTGGCTCTTTTGCGATGTAATCATAAGGGTTGCCAAACTGTTTTTTAATCTTCTCCTTATGGTCATCAATCAGCGTATCAAATTTTACAAGTGGCTTTCTTTTATCATCAGGGTTAGCCATCATTTGCCACTTACTGCCATTGCGTAGGTTCGCTTTTTTTACAGTATCATCCTTCCAACCGCAATGAAGGAAGTCGCTGTATTCAATCCACAAAATGTTATCAATCAGTTTCAAGGGTTGTTGTTTTTTACTTTGTAGTTAATGGTGGAAGCACATTTTTGACTGCTTCTAAAAGAAGGTTCCTGCCTTCGTGCAAAAACATATAAGTTGAAAAAACCTGCTCATTTTCATTTGCCCCCTCTATCGTTCTATAAACTGTCCGCTCAGAAACCCCCATCACATCGGCGGTATCTTTTACAATTGAAGCCTTCCTGCTGTCTCTTTTTTTACTCATTGGTGCATCTTTTGTATTAACTTTATACGTCCCTTATGGAGACACAAAGTTATGTCCGTTTAATTGACAAGTCCAAATAATGGACGCAATATTTTTGCACTATGGTTACAAATTTGGCAACTAATCTAGCTTTTTTAAGAAAAAGGGATAACTTACAACAGTCTGAAATACAAGATAGGCTTGGGTTTAAAAGAAATACGTGGTCAAATTGGGAGAATGGGAAAAACGAGCCAAGCATTTCAATATTATTGACAATTTGTAACTTTTTTAATGTCAGTTTAGTTGAATTGATAGAAAAAGATTTATCCAATGTACACCTAAATGAAAAAAAAGGGAATCAAGAAAAAAGCAAAAATGTCCACCTAACTGTCCACCCTTCTGTCCACCCAAGTGACAAAAAAGAGGCTAAACCGTACAAGCAAGAGGTACATTTTACTGTTGAGGGAGAAGCTTTAAATGACTATGGTAATAAGCTAATTCCTATAACTGATATTAGCGTAGCTGCTGGTAGTGGTATTTACGCCCCCGAACATGTTGAAAACGTTGCTGCATGGGGCATTCCACCACATTTAATAAAGAAAAATGCCACTTATTTAGCTGTAAGGGTAAAAGGGCAGTCAATGGCACCAACTTTACAGGATGATAGCCAGATGATTTTAAGGCTTTTAGACCGTTCCGAGTGGTCTAAAGTCAGCCAAAAAAATGAGAGGATTTATGTTGTATCTGATATGGAAGGCAAAGGATACCTAAAACGTGTAAGGAATAGGTTAGATAAGGGTTTTCTGGTTCTTACATCGGACAATCCCGACAAGGCTACATACGGTAATTTCAACTTAAAGGCAGATGAAATAAATACCATTTGGGAAGCTGAAATATACATCTCTTGGAAGATGCCCAACATACATGACCAATATTACTCAAAATTGCAAAATTTGGAAAATAGGTTTGATGATGAAATGGCGGCAATGGAAGCAAAGTTGAATAAGCTGGTCAAAAGGCTTACTTAAATGGAAGTAGAATGGAAGCAAAAAGAACCTTGAAAAACGTTTCGTTTTATTTCTTAAAAATATACAAATCCGCTCAATTGCTTATCTGTGTTGCGTTTCGTGCATTTTTTGCACTTTTTTTATTCTTTGTTTATTTAAACGTTTAGTTTTATCCCCCATACCATATTCGATACCGATCATGGGTGCGACGCCGAGGAAGCCGAACAGCGATCCTATAGCTGGCAGCCAAAATAACAATTACCATGTTTAACAAGAGAATTAAAGTAAAAGAGCTTTTACAGAGCGAACAAACAGGACACGAAGTTACCGTAATGGGTTGGGTGCGTACATTTCGCAACAACCAGTTTATAGCATTGAATGATGGCAGCACCAATAATAATATTCAGGTAGTGGTTGAATTGGGCTTGCTGGATGATGCCACGTTGAAACGCATTACCACCGGTGCTTCGTTAAAGGTTGTTGGCGAAGTAGTGGCCAGTTTGGGTAAAGGACAAAAAATAGAAGTAAAGGCAAAGACCCTGGAAATATTGGGTGATAGCGATGCAGAAAAATATCCATTGCAATTAAAGAACAGACCAACTCTTGAATATTTAAGGGAGAAGGCCCATTTGCGTTTCAGGACAAATACATTTGGCTCGGTATTCCGCCTGCGTCATTCACTGGCATTTGCCATTCATCAGTTCTTTAACGAAAAAGGCTTTGTGTACCTGCATACACCCATCATTACATCGAGCGATGCGGAAGGTGCCGGAGAAATGTTCAGGGTAACCACATTGCCTATTGATGGCAGTGCACCCAAGAACGAAGATGGCAGCATTGATTTTAGGGAAGATTTTTTTGGCAAGAGTACCAACCTTACGGTAAGTGGTCAACTAGAAGGCGAACTGGGTGCTATGGCGTTTAGCGACATCTATACTTTTGGGCCAACATTCAGGGCCGAGAACTCCAACACAACCCGCCACTTGGCCGAGTTCTGGATGATTGAACCGGAAGTTGCCTTTAACGATATTGAAGACAATATGAACCTGGCTGAGGAGTTCATTCAGTACCTGATACGTTACGCCATGCAGCATAACATGGAGGACCTGGAATTTTTGGATGCACGCCTGGCAGAGGAAGAGAAACAGAAACCGCAAAATGAAAGACAGGAATTTGGGCTGATAGAAAAACTGAAGTTTGTGGTGGACAATAAGTTTGAACGCATTACTTATACTGAAGCCATACAGATATTGCTGGACAGTCCGCATTACAAAAAGAAGAAGTTTAAATACGATGTAAGCTGGGGTATTGACATGCAAAGCGAACATGAACGTTACCTGGTTGAAAAACACTTTAAGAAACCGGTAATTGTAACCGCTTACCCTGCTGCCATTAAAGCGTTTTATATGCGATTGAACGATGGCTGCGAGCCAGGAAAGGAAACGGTGGCAGCAATGGATATTCTTGCACCGGGTATTGGTGAAATTGTTGGTGGCAGCCAAAGGGAAGAACGTTACGATGTATTGGTGAAGAAAATGGAACAGTTTGATATTCCCACGCACGAAATGGATTGGTACCTGGACACACGCCGTTTTGGTAGCGTGCCACATGCAGGTTTTGGGCTGGGTTTTGAAAGGATGGTGCAGTTTGTGACTGGCATGACCAATATACGTGACGTGATACCTTTTGCAAGGACACCAAAGAACTGTGAGTTTTAAGTAAAGGAATCCATAAACTAGATATATAAAAGGTTGGACCATATCCAGCCTTTTATTATTGTATAACGTATGTAAGTATAAAAAATAATCCATGAATAGTTTTATTGAAACATTGAGAAAAGAGATAGCACCGATAAGGCAGCAACTCACCAACCATTCTTTATACGCTGAAATGCAAACTGTGCAACAGTTGCAGCAGTTTACGCAATGGCATGTATTTGCTGTTTGGGATTTTATGAGTTTGTTGAAGTCGTTGCAAACCAGCCTTACCTGCACCACTGCACCATGGGTACCGGTAGGTAATGCTGATACCCGTTACTTGATTAATGAAATTGTTTTGGGCGAGGAAAGCGATGTGGATGCACAAGGCAAGCGTACCAGCCATTTTGAGCTGTACCTGCAGGCCATGCAGCAAATGGGCGCCGATACCACCTTAATGGAACAATTGATTGCTTATTTGCAAAACGGCGTTACCGTAACCGATGCTTTACATAAACTGCAAATGCCAGATGCCATTAAAAATTTTGTACTGCACACTTTCCACATTATACAGCAACCCGTACATATACAGGCTGCCGTATTTACGTTTGGCCGCGAAGACCTAATACCGGATATGTTTATTGGAATTGTTAAAGAACTTTCTGTCAGTCATGCAGAGAAACTGAGCATTTTTAAATATTATTTGGAAAGGCATATTGAAGTAGATGGCGACCATCACAGTCATTTGGCTATGGAAATGGTAAATACATTGTGCGGTACCGATGCAGACAAATGGCGGGGTGCTACAATAGCATCCTATCAAGCACTGGAAAAAAGAAAAGAATTGTGGGATGCAGTCTTGAACAGCTTGCCAGAAGTGGTTGCTTAAACAGCTTTCTAAAAAAAAGTTTCGAGAAAAAAGCCAAGGATGTGGATTATTTGTGAAATCCCCCTATTTTTGCTGCCCCGAAAGAAACACACCAATAGTATTTCGGTTATAAGGATGGTGCGGTAGCTCAGTTGGTAGAGCAAAGGACTGAAAATCCTTGTGTCGCCGGTTCAATCCCGGCCCACACCACTTCAAAATCAAGCGATTACGATTAAAATTCGTAGTCGCTTTTTTCTTTACTACAACAATGCTACAACATTTTGCATTCGGCGAAATTCTATCTCTATCAAACAGACGATGCAAAAATAATTTGGACACATCGCAATAATTCTTATTTTCATTTTGTAGTATCCCCAATACTAAAAAGTTTCTTGTTGTCCAGCCAGCCTTTCATCCAAAGGCTGTGGGAAATGTATTTTCTAAACTCTAAACAAAACTAATGGGGACGCACAAACAATTCCTTCCGGCAGCACTCAGAAAAGGAGTGTCCTATCTCGCCGCAACCCTCGCAATTATCGTAGTCATGCATGCCTGCCGGAAAACCGATTCGCAGGGCAATCAGGACACGCAGCCAGGCAACGTAGTTACCAAGTTTTTGACCTTGCCCGCTTCGGCTACACCAGAAGTGAAACGGATTGCAGCCACCTTAAAAAAGAAGAATGAAATTGCTGGATTCCTGAATGAAATGGCAAAGAAGGACGGCTTTCCCGTATGGGACAAAGTGATTGTGAACACTGCAGCCAAAGTCACCCGCAAAGGAGCAAGCCTAAGAACAAACAGCAGCAACGATACCATCGTCTATATACCGCTTGTGCTGGGCAATGCCGACCATGTGAACGCATTCATCTATGCCAGGCTGCACGACAGCATAAGCCTGCAACTGCACCGTGCCAACAATTACGAATCCTATGGCTTTGGCAGCATGGAATCGGCTACAGACAATGCCGAGAGGCTGGCATTCCAGTTCATGATGCTTGACAAGGCCGTATTCGGACACAAGAAGTTCAAGCTGATGGACAATCGCTTGTTTCACAATGCGTCCGACCCTACGAACAGCTTGCCCAATACTGAACGCTATCTTGAGATCAAGGAGGACAGCACCTCAAATTCTGCATCACGCTTGGCAGAAGGAACGATTACGCGTTGCACCTACTCTGTTTCCCATCATTGCACAGGGGACTTGGTATGTATACCAAACTGCGACAACTGCCCGCTATGCGTCACAGAAGGATGGGAGTGCGTGACAACTGTATATTACTATTTTGTAGATGATGATGGTAGTTCTGGTGGCGGAGGTGGAGGCACTGGCGGTGGCACTGGCGGAGGGGGTGGAGGTGGAGGCTCTTCCCCAACAGACCCCGTGCCATGCAACCCCAACCCATTACTGGATAACGGGCTGTTGCCTTGCCCCGAAGGGAATACGACAGGGTGGCTGCCCTTTGTTACAACGCAGTTGGATGATGTTGACGATACCGACATCAACGATCCATGCCTGAAATCTGTTCTTGATAATATAACAAAGCCTGGGCTTGCGAACTATATTTCAAGAATATATAACGGTCAAAATTTCACACCGAATACAACGCAGAAATACAAAGTAAAATATGAAATCGATACAACGTTGGTAGGTTCAACAGGCCAGCCTGTGCCGGGCAATACAACGGTAACAACTGCACCCGACGGCACCCATCAGGTAAGTATTAAGTTGAATACAAAACTCTTTCAGGGCTCAACCAAAGAATGGGCTACAGCAGTAGTCCTGCATGAGATGATGCACGGAATAGTAGCAGTGCTTCACCCTGAAGACAGCACAACAAATCTGGCACATATAGGAATGTTTGAAAGAAAAAGTCCCATATATATCATGCAATCACTTAAAGAAATTTTCCCATCTCTTGATGACCATGATGCAATTGCTTTGGGCATGGATGGTTTAGGTTTACCGGGTATCTTTATGATACCTGACCCGAATAATCCGGGTGGGACGATGATAGACCCCAATAGGGATCTGTTTGCCCTGACAAATTATTATCAATCAATTTCACAAGCTGTCAGTGCATTTACGCCCTATCACTCTTGGACAGGCAGCTTAGGAACTCAATATTGCAATTAATTGTATTAAATTTATTTATATGAAACGTATACTTATCATCTTATTATTGTGCGTTTTTATTCAAAAGGGCTTTTCGCAGCAAGATAGCGAGCCGTTTATAAACGGTTATTTGAATAAAGAATACATCTACTTCGATAGCCTCAACAAACTTTGGCGTAATGAGATCGCCTGTTTTGACATCACACACGAAGTCTATGCAAGTTTTAGAATAGACACGAACTCAAATGTTGTCGACCTTAAAATAACGGAACTGCCCGTTTATAGTTTGCCAATTGAGATGAAAGCATATATTGAAAAACTCATCATCTCAACGAATGGCAAATGGGTTTATAAAATAAATAACCAACAAAAAAGCATTTCGAACGAAATAATATATCGCTTTGATTTTTTTAAGCCTAGTAAAACAATGCAGGAAAGACTCGATGCCACAATAAAACTAATGGATTGCTATTATGATTACGCTTACAATTTAGAGGTCATTAAAAAATTTGACAACATGAAAGCCGGTAAGATTTTCTCTATTGGATATTAAAAATAATTTTTGAAGCTTGTTTTTTACAAGAAAATAAAGCCCTGCATATTAAAGGATATGAAGGCTTACAAAGAATATTCCTTTTTGACAGCTTAAATTAGATTTTTATGGAGGTAATTTGTTTAGAGGACAAAGCCTTTTATACATTGTTTGATAAAGTAGTTGCTCACGTCAAAGAAAGTATAAACGTCAAACAGGATCAATGGGTATCCGGTGAAGAAGCCATGCAGCAGCTTCGCATTACCAGCAAGACCACTTTGCAGAAATTAAGAGACGAGGGCAAAATCAGGTTTTCGCAACCTGAAAAGAAAATCATCCTGTATGATACGGATTCGATAAACGAATACCTGGAAAAACATTCACGCAATACTTTTTAAGCATGGAAGAAGAACAAATAAGCCCGCTATATATTAAGGGCTTCAATGATGGTTATATCCTGCAACAGCACGAACCGGAATTGTTATCGGCGGTTCTGAAATCGGATAACCCTGCGAATGAATTTTTGAAAGCTGTCAAAGCCGGACAGAAACAATATCAGGAAGAAAAGTCTTTGGAGGCAATCAGGGCAAGAAAAGAACAATCAAAACATAAGGGGCTGGAACACGGATGAAATCATTTTTTTGATTTCTTATTGCAAAACAATCAAGTGCAATCTACACTAGCTAAAGCCAACCAATTTAGACTATTCAATCCGTGTGTGTTTTTGCTAACACTTCAAAAAAATGAATTTGTTTCAATAGGTTACAACTACAAATGGGCTACTGCCCGAGGAGCCAGTTACATGTATAATACCTTCCCATACATTCCAATGCACAGAATTAATCTATTGAAAAATATAGATTGTTTTCCGATGCGTTTTATCCTTGGTTAACCCAAGCCAAATCTGACATGTATCTTTTTATGTGTCTTTTTCCCATTTTCAGGATAGGAACTACTCATGCCATTAACAGAATTGGCTATTAAGCACGCCAAGCCCTCAACAAAAAAATACACCCTTTCGGACGGGGGCAGCCTATATTTAATGATAACACCCTCCGGCAATAAGCTATGGAAGTGGCGTTATTTATTCAACGGAAAGAACCAGACTTATGCCATAGGGAAATACCCTGCCATCTCTTTGGCCAAAGCTAGGGAACTGCGAAACGCTGCAAGGGCTTTGGTTGAAGAAGGCAAGCACCCTACCCGTGAGAAAAAAGCAAACAAGTTACGAAATGCCTTGGATGGTGAAAACACGTTAAAGCGTGTCTCTATCGACTGGCTCGATAACAAGAAACAGGGGCATGCAGAAAAATACAAGAAACTACTCCGTTCAAGGTTGGAAGAGTATGTATTCCCTTCATTGGGGGCATTGCCGATCACGCAAATAACAACGCCTGAAATTGTGACCCTGCTCGAAAAGATTGCAGCAAAAGGTAAAATTGAAACGGCAAAGCGTATCGGTCAAATGATTGCACAAGTTTTCAGGTATTCAATTCACAAGGGTTTATGCACTTACAACCCAGCATTTGACCTGAAAGAAATTATCCCAAGCAAAAAAACCAAGCACCATGCCTGCATCCATCCAAGTGAGCTTTCAGACTTCTTGAAAAAGATGGATAGCTATAAAAACAAGGACATTGCAAAGGCCGCAATGAACCTATTGGCATTGACCTTTGTAAGAACAAAAGAACTCATTGGTGCAAGATGGGAAGAAATAAAATGGGATCTGAACGAATGGCACATCCCAGCAGAGCGAATGAAAATGAAAACTGCCCACATTGTGCCTCTAGCCAAACAGTCAATAAAAATATTGAAGCAATTACATGAAATCACAGGCAAAAGGGAATTGGTTTTCTTTAGTGCAGCAAGCAAATCAAAGCATATCAGCAACGGCACTTTCCTTATGTCGCTTAACCGTATGGGCTACAATAAAACAATGACAGGCCATGGCTTCCGCACGTTGGCAAGCACGATACTCAATGAAAAAGGCTACAACCCTGACATCATAGAAAAACAGCTGGCACACGAAGAAAGAAACAAAGTGCGTTCGGCTTACAACCGTGCCGAATATTTGCCGGAGCGGAAACGGATGATGCAGGACTATGCAGACCTATTGGATGCAGTTCGCAATAACCCGAAGCAAAACATTCTGCAGTTCAAAAAATACAACAAGAAAAGCTGATATTTTGCATGTCCCACACTAGAGTATTATTCTTCTCTTTTTATTTCACCATATGATTGACAAATCACCCCATATATATAGGAATACATTCCTCTCTTAAACAACATCAGAAAGGAAGTATAGCAATGAAAGACCTCAGCACCCTGCCCATGGATAGCGAGATTAGAATAAAGGATGTTCTGCGGATCGTCCCACTATCCAAATCGACTTGGTATAATGGTGTAAGAAAGGGCGAAATGCCCCAACCTGCAAACTTGACCGAAGGCACAAGCTCTTGGCGTTTGGGTGACATCTTGGAATGGAACAGAAAACGCCGCAAGGAAACAGCCAAGTCGGCTGAATAACCTGCCCCACATTGTGGGTGCAACTACCTTAATCACATTTCACATTCTCGGAGAATGCCAATGAACATCATTCAGGCAAAGCAAATCCTTTTGAAAAAACTGGTCGAACAATTGGGCGGCAAATTTGCCAAGCACGGCAGTAGGCCGCATGAAGCGTGGTATTATTCACCCTTCCGCCCAGATGAGAAAACACCATCATTCAAGATCAATGAACTGACCAACCGTTGGCATGATTTCGGGCATGTCACAAGCCGCAGCAAAGGCAAGGGAAGCGGTGGCGACCCCATTGACCTATGGTGCGATTACCACAACAAAGACCGCCGTAGTGGAACTGCGGAAGCACTAGCAGCATTGGAAAATCTTTATGACGGCATCCCTCGGCAAAGACCAAAACAACTGCCGCAGCAGAAGCCACGCTATGAGATCATTCAACTGCATAAGAAAATCTTTTACTTGAACCTCAAAGAAGAACTGAACAGACGTTGCTTGTCGCATGGTAACGCCGGACTATATCTGAAACAGGCTTTTATCCGTGACAATAAATTGCCACTGAAAAAGATAAATGGCTTTGCTTTTGGCAATGACAAAGACGGCTTTGAAATCAGCATCCCGAACCCGTATAACGGTTCGTGTTTCAAGACTTGTATTGCACCCAAAGCACCGACAACAATTGAAGGCGAAGACACAACACGGGCAATGGTATTTGAAGGCTTTTGGGACTTCCTCACCTGGCTTGAAATGAGCAAGCTCGAAAAGCCGCCTTGCACGGTCTATGTGCTGAATTCAGTATCATTTATTGGTATCGTCGCAGAGGAGATCATGAAACAGAAAGTCACTATACAAAGGGTTTCGTTATACTTGGATAATGACGAAGCAGGATTAAACGCACTTCATGCAATGGCTGCGATAACCGAAGAAACCGGGATTGTCTGTGCTGACATGAGCCAGAAATACAAGCCGTATAAAGATTTGAACGCTTATTGGATGCATTCAATTTACATGAAATTGAATCATAGTAAATAAAATTTATAAATATTTTTAACCAACTAGAAGCAACCTACAAACAACATAAAATAGAATACCCCTTTTTAATTAAAAGGGGTATTCTATTTATAAGCAAAAAAGTCTATATAATATAGATGTGGAATTTTATTACTCTGAAAAGAAGACTGAATTTATAATTTTTATTTAAAAAGCACAATAAATAATAAGTAGTCTTTTTATACTTACCAAGTTAGTTCATACTTAGTCTTGTTAAGAGATTGTATCTTTTTTTGTGGTATTATTAAATCACTCAGAACTTTACTATTTAAAAAATTATTCTCATCAAAAGAACAATAACCTTCATTTGACATGAATATATAATCTGACACTTTAATTGAATTATTTTGCAATATTCCAATCAAAATTGAGGCTTCAGTTAGCTCTCGTTTTGTAGGGGATAAATTATCTGAAATTTTATTTTGAGCAATCAGGATTTGCTTTGAGTGGTATTTTTTTGCCATTTGGATTAAATCATCAGCAATTGCTTTTGTAGTTTCTTCAGTTGGATATAAGTCTGTCTTATATAACCAATTTTTACACTCCTTATTTTCTATTGAAATAAAAGTCGCCATCAAGGATTTTTTTACATTAATCACATCTCCCCAGTTTTTAAGGAAATAGGTATAATTGTCTTTTCCTAATAAAGGTTTCATTCCACTACCTTCAACCTTTTTGCCTAAATTGCCTAGATGCATATTCTATAATATTTATAAATTTTGTCAATAATATTTTATACCCCAAATTAATTAATTAATTTTATTTACAAGCAAATTCCATATCAAAGCTTTGAAATTCATCAAAATATAACTTTAATTTTTCACTATATGACGTTAAATTGACTACACATTTACTATTATTCTCAAAGTTCATACTTTTAAATTCTAATGGTCCATTTTCCGATAAACTTGATTTTCCCATTTTAAACTCCCCTTCTACTAAGCCACGATTTATATTATTTACAAAATCTTGAAGCATATAGAAAATAGTATGCAATATTAGAGGGTGATTATCGGTTAAGTTATCTGTTGTGCAATCAAGAAAAAATATGAGGTTAGTTACCGTAACTGACTTATCGAAAATATTCAGATTACTATTTAATGCTAAAATTGGTATAGCAATAAACAACTTTCTGTCATGTGCATATTCAGGTTTTAAATTAATTAGATTTGATATCTTTTTTATTTCATCTGCATCTCTGTTCATTATAAGCAATGGCGTTCCTGAACGTAATGCTAGACCTACCGCCCCATAGTCATATGAAAAAACCCTTCCAACTGAACCATCGTTACTTGGAATTGTTGTTCCTATATAAGGAGTAATTTGTTGAAACAAGTGCTTTTTATCATTCTGAATAACTCGATACAATGACATCCTAAAATTGTAATTCCCTGGGCTATTTATTAAGAACTGCAACTGCCCATTCAAATAATGAAGGAATGATGTGCAATATATTTTAGTATGTAAGGAAAAGGGAGCTCGATTTATTTTAGCATTTCTAAAATACTCTTCTAACACTCTAGTATCATAGAGTTTTAGCATCGGCTCTCCAGCATATTTTAGTTGTCTTTTTTCAATATCTCTCGAAACAGAATCGCTTACCAATTTTAGTATATGCTTTTTCTGAGTTCCATGCCGAATTAGAAACTGACTTGGAAGCTTCTTTTTAAAATTTGTAAACCCGTCATCCCCTTTTTCACAATCCCCTCGTTGATAATTAAATATATCTAAACGAAATAAAATAAATGACAGAAGTAAATTAATCATTGAAGCCTTTTCTATATGAAGGATATAGGGGAATATTTTTTCTTTCCCGTATAAAATCATTTCAATTTTAGGTTCAGAAATTTTCTGAATTTCGGAATAAAACTCTCCGCATAATTCATCCAATTTATCAAATTCGTCATACAGCCACTGTTTTATAGGATGAGCCGTATTGGCTTTATACTGAATCCAGTCTTCCTTAATTTTATTCACCGCTTTATATAAGTCAGGGTAAGTAGGGATTCTGCAAAGCAGTTCGTATATAGTTAAGATATCATAGTCTTTCAATACAATTCCAAATAATTCAGTTAACGCTCCATCTCCTTGGCCTGAAATGAAATGATTCTTGTTTTCCGACTTCTTTGATTGAGCAAGTGTATTATTATCCCAATAAGATGGAGTTGCACCTTCTGGCACTCCTATCTCAACTCCATATCCAAGTGCTAGAATTGCTAAATCATAACTCACTACTTTTTGTTTTACTTTCCCTATGCTTTCTACTGCTCCTTGCTGCTTAAATGTAACTGAAACCCCCGGGCTATCTTCGCTATCGATTATCCCAATTACTTCTGTTGATTTAGTCGGAATAAAATTCGTTGTAAACTCTGTTGTTATTTCGTGAAACGAAGAGTTTATTTCCTTTACGACTTCGTTTGCAAACCCTTGATGCCAAGACAACACGGGCAAATCAGCGTAGTCTTGTAACTTTTCAACTGGCCAATCATTTATATTTGGATGAAGCCTTCTCACAGTGCAATTATCTTGCATTGAAAGAAATCTATCCTTTTGTTCAAACAATCTAACTTTCATCCCACATTTTAATGCAAGACTGGTAAAAGTAAGACCTGCAATACCCGCACCTATAACAGCTAAATTTGAATTTTGGTTTATCTTTTTATGCTTCATTAAAAGATAAAAGATATTGATTGCTCTGATTTGTTGCTTATAAAATGTAATAGTTGGCTCATAAATTCCAATCAGATATTGATAGGGTGTTACTTCATACCTATTTAGATAAAGCAGTTCGTCGTTTTCAGTCATAGTCAGTTAGTATACCAGTTAGGGTTTTGTGCAATCTATGAAATATCATTTAAAAATAATACTGCTTAGCATTCCCTTTTTCAAAATAGCTTTTTCTGTAACCTTATAATAAATTATTTCAGCATTTTACAATGCTCCAGAAATAAGTGCATTTATAATTTCTACCACACTTAATGCGGCTTGTTGATTAAGTGCATTATTATTTAATGATGGTGACCAAAAACTGCTCATCCATAAAGTATGATAATCATATAAGTTGGCAATTTCATCAACTTTACTTACAGTCATTCCTTCGGTTCGTGTGGCACATAGGATAATATCACAACCTCCCAAAATTGGATCGAAAGTTAAGTCTGCTAATTTTTTTATGGTGTCGTCACTTATCATTCGACTATTAGGATCACCCATACTTTCAATTCCGATTTTTATATCCCCTATTTGAATAGTCAGCAAAATATCAACGCTATAATCAATAGGCGAAATAGAAGCTACCGCAAGAGGGTGGCTAGCTAAGAACTCTGCACAAGCTCTTTTAATTGTATCCGATTTCCCTTCATTCGCTCTACCATAAATTCCGATAATTGTTTTGTTCATTTATATCACTTTATTTTTTGAAATAAGGGTTTTCATCTGCACGCACTTTCAATTCCTCATCCTCATAATACGGATGCTTCGGGATGGTAAGCGGCGGCTTGTCTGCGAAAAAGGCAAAGATTGTCGTGCCTGATTCACGCCGCAATTCATCCGGTGTTATCAATTCACGAGGGGTGGAATCCGCATTGAGAACATTAAATATCGACCGCCCCGAGTAGGTGACATTCGAGGTCATGCCCATAGCGTGGCTGATATAGTCGGCAGAAAAATTATCACTCACATTGAAATAATGCCGGATGGTGCTATTGGCAATGAAACTTTCCCAGTTGTTGCCGTAGGTTTCCCGCAACTGTATCAGCGATTGCAGGATGCACCACACCGTCACTTCATATCCGGCATAGGTGCTGAGGGCGATTTCGATTTCGGACATGTAGCCGAGGGCGGCAAACTCATCGAGCAGGAACGCCACTTTTTTGTTCGGCTTGCGCACAACGGCGCGCATGGTGGACGTCACCACCAGACGCAGCCAACGTGCGTGGCTTTTTAACTTGTCAACCGGGATGATGATATAGAGCGAGGTATTGCCATCGGCCAATGTATAGGGGTCAAATCCGCCGTTCAGGGATTCCTGCAAGGCGGGCGAGTTCAAAAAGTTGGTGGACTGCAGGGCGGTGGCGATAATGCTGCCAAAGGTCTTCTCGCCCGATTGCTGCAGCTTGATAATCTCATTGGCCGCCGTGCGAACGGCAAGGCCGCAATAGGGATTATCGTTGCTGCTCATTTTCGACAGCAATTTATCCCATGCTTCGTCATTTAAGCGAAGCCATTGCCACAGCGTGGCAAGTGTCTTTGGCGGGAAATTGATGATATCGTCCGCCGTCCGCTCATAGGGTTCGGTGTCGTCTTCCTCCCCCTTGGGCGCATCGTGATCCTGCGTCATTAAATGCATGAGAAACCCCGCTACGATTGCCCTGGCATTGTCGGAAAAGAAATTGTCCTTTTCATCGGGATTGACAGGCACGATCATTTCCGCAATCACGGCCACATCATCGACAAAATTATTGTCGGCAATGTCGGTCAGTATATCGAGCGGGTTATAGGTGCTGGTTTCCTTGATATGGTCGGGCAGCAATCCCCAAGGGTTCAGGACAACCACTTTCCTGCCCATTTCTTTTTGCGCCCGTATCGTGATGGCGGCGTTCTCGCCCTTGGGGTCGATCACCACCCATGAGCCTTGATAGCCGCCAGCACCAAGTAAATTGGGAACAATCAAATTCGTGCCTTTGCCGCCGCGCGTGCCGGCCACGGTCAGCAGATGCCCCTTATCGCCGAACACCAGACCGTAACCAATATATAATCCTGTGCCGCTTCGGTATTGGTATATATCGGATTCAACAGCGAAACGCGCCGTGCCGAATTTCCTGCCCTCTATGTTCAGCCGCTTGATACTCGAACGCCATCCCTTGTAAATGATAATGGCAATGCCCGTAATACAGAGGCATGTGGCAACATAACCAAGTAGCGGTATGATTTCCCTCGACCCGAAAAACAGCGGCCAGACAATGCGAACGGCAATGATTGCTCCGATAATCAGCCCCCATAAAATGACCGCATACGCCACCATCGCAAAGCGGACGATGGAAGTTGTCCGGTTCAGATCCGGCAGGAGGTTGTTCTTTCTGTCATCATCCAGCATGAAGCGTTTATAGGCACGGAAGAAACCCCAGAACATGCCGATGACCGTTATGGGTGTCAGTAAAATACCGATGAGATACATCCGCCTTTTTGCCTTCGCCTGCGGGTTCGGGTAACGCCTGAAAAGTTCGTCTGCGGCAAACGGGTGGACATTGTAATGCTTGAAAAGTCGCTTCTTCCATTCGGGGGCTTTGGCTTCCCATTCCTCGAATGTCATGTGACGCAGATTGTCTTTTTCTTTTCCGGGCTTGCTTGCTTCCATCGGGTTCGGCTTGCAGGTTGAGCAGTAGTTGATATTGGAAATTATCTATCTCGCATGACAAAACAATAATATTTCAAAAATTGCGTATTTCTACGGCAGCCCGTAAGAGGTTATACGCTTTTTTGGTTTGTCGGTTTTATCGGGCAGTAAATTTTATAGTTTCATCCTGCAAAGGGTATCCTGCCTCCAAGCAAAAAAACATTTCTTCACCGAAAGCATTTTTTGCTTCATGCAGTGCTATGGTGTCCAAAACAGCGCGGCCAACCTTGCAGCAGAATTGCTTGACAATTCAGGGAGTTGCATGTATAGTAGGGCACACGCAAGACGTGGTTTGTAGCCACAAAAACTTTCAACGTTGTTGAGTTTTCGTATCTCCAAACCGTCTTGTAAAGGAGACGTTGCACTCTCCCTTAACCCTCTCGAAAAAACTTCGTTTTATGGCACGACCGCAAAAAAGCGTCGTGGATAAACGCACGGTTACAATCCGTGTCCGTGTTACCACGACAGAGAAAAAAACACTTGATAAAGCCGCCACAGATGACGGCTATACCCTCAGTGATTTTTTGCGTGTCAAATCCATCAACGCAGTTCCACGGGGCAGGAAAGCCACGCCTGAACGGGCGGCATTCATCCGTGGGCTTGCCGAATTGTCCAAGGTCGGCAGCAACCTGAACCAGATTGCCCGAGCCTTGAACCGCCGGCAGGATTCCCCCGAACTGATAGGGCTTTCCGTTGGCGTGGTTGAAACCGTCCTAGCCAATGTTGACAGGCTCGCTTCGCAACTCCTGACAATGGCCGAACATGGTCATTAGGGGACGCACACGGGGCAACGGGCGGCAGCTTGCCAACTACCTTTTGACAATGGCGGAGAACAGCCACATCGAGATACTCGATGTCAATGGCCGTGGTTCAATGGCTGATGCAGCGTTGATCCAGGAACTCACATCCATGTCGCTGACTGCCGAACTCACCAAGAGCCAAAAGGGTTTGTATCATGCCCAGATCAACCCTGCTTATGGCGATGATAAGAAGATGACTGCAGCCGCATGGCAGCAGTCCGCCGACATGCTGGAAAAGGCATTGGGCTTGTCGGATCAACGGAGGGTCATAGTCCTGCACACCAAAAAGGACAGGACACATGCCCATGTGGTCTGGGAACGCTACGACAGCAAAAAAGGCATCATGCGTTCGGACAGTTTTTCACGCTACAAGCAGAATGCCGTCCGCTTGGAAATGGAAAAACTGTTCGAGCATAAAACCACACCCGAGAAGAACCCGCACCGTGAGGACATGAAAAAAGAGCTGTCCGCTCTATGGCAGGAATCGCCAACAGGGGCGAGTTTTATCAAGGCTGCAAAAGAAATGGGTTACACCGTTGCGACCAGCCCGAACCGCAGGCCGTTCATGGTGGTAGACAGGTATGGGCGTTCTTTCGACCTAGTAAGGCAACTGGAAAACGTGAAGACAAAGGATGTCAGGGAGCGTTTCAAGACGGAAAAACTGCCAACAGAAAAATCGGCACTCAAATCCGTTCAGGACAATGAACGCCTGCAGCGGTCACAGGAAAAAATGTCCGACCAGATAGACCACCAGCAGGAACAGCGAAGGCTTATTGGTAACGAGAAGAAAAACAAAGCGGCAGTTTCATTCGCAGGCAACAAGAGCCAATTGCTGGACAATGAAACGCCAGATAACAAAAAAGAAACCGCACAGGAATTTGCAGAGAACAAACCTTTCAAACCTAAAACTATGGCTAGAGAACTTCCCGAGGAACTATCGGCAATCGTTGCCAACCTTTCAAGCGAACAGCAAAAGCAGGTTATTGGCCTTTGGCTCAAACAGGCAAAGGACATGGAAAGATACAGGGAAAACTACGCTGTCCAGCGCGTCAACCTTGTGGCAGGCAACAGGGCTTTTGGTGAAAGGAAAACCATCCCGACACCCGAGCAGCAAGCGGAACACCTCCACACGGAACTGATCAATCAAGCAAAAGCCTTTGAAAAGGAGAATGAAGAAAAGGCGAAAAAACAGGAAGTTGCCAAAGGGCATGAACCTGGCGGCACCGAGAAACAGAAAACGGTCGCCAATGACAACGGGCGGGAAACTTTGAAGAACGAATTCAAGCAGAACAAGGTTGAAGCAGAACGCAACGAAGGCGTTGGGGAAAGTCAAAACAAGAGAACGGAAGAAATCAACCGTGACCATAGAACCAATGCCAATATTTTATCCAAGGAAGATAAAGAACGCATTGAAAAAGAGACTTTGGAGAAACTGAAAAAAATGCGGGAAAACAAGTCGCTCAACAAAGGCAAAGGTTACGAACGGTGACCAAGCACCATCCGTAACCTTGATATAAACAAACCGTGGGGGGTATATGCTTAGCTTGCAGCAGGCACAAAATAGTATTTAATTTTTAAATATAAAAATTACAATTATTTTTCCTTGTATGCATCCGAAACCTCAATGATTTTGTTGAGCATCAATTCAGCAGTATCGGAAGTCATGCCTTTTGCCAACATGACGGGCTTGTTGCCGTAACGTATATACACACGGTAGTTAATCGCAATCATTTTCATGCGGGATGCCCGTGCCACTTGGCTTCCCAATTGACCAACAGCATGGACAGCGTTCAGTGATGATGCAGCCAACATGCTTGAAGCCCTGCCGGACACAGGAATGAACATGCCGCTTTGCATGGAAACAGAATTGCTTTCTTCGGACTTCCAAGCCTTAATAAAGACGGCAGTTACATGTTCCCTTACATAGGTGTTGCCATCCACATGGAAGCCCTGCCTGTCCACGGCAAAGCTTTGTGGTGTCCTTCTTTTGTTGACGAGGAACTTGAGCAGCTTGAACAATGCTATCGTGAAAAACACCCACAAGAACAATCCAAACAGAGCCGATGAAGGATTAAAAAGTGCCATCGGAAGCGGTGCAATCAAAGCACAGACTAAAACAAATGCAAATAGGGTTTTGGTAGAGTATTTTTCCTGCTCATAGGAAAACACCGTCCTGCCGTTCTGCTGCAAAGCCGTAAAGCCTTGATTGGCTTGTATTACCGTGTTCATAAAATAGATATAAGGTTTAATGATTGAATGTAATGGTGTTGAAATGCGATACGCCGCCTGTCGATTGTGCGGTCTTGTCCTTTATCGTGAATGTTGTTGCTGAAAGTTCAAGGATGGTATAGAGGTTGCCATCAATCATGATTTCCTGCTGATTGTTTTGGAACTGCCAGACCAAGTTCTTGGTCTGCGGGTCGCTACTACTGCACTTGGTCGCTTCATTGTTCAAGACCAATACCCCACCCGTTTGGAACAGGAAGGAATCATCCTTGCTGCAACTCGGCGAAGCCGCATATAAATTGGTAATCAAAGTCCCGTTGCCTGTATAGTTGATTGGGGCAGAGGAAGTCAATGCGGTGGTAATCCATTTGCTACTGGTCAGCAGCTCTGTCGGTGTTTTTGTTGTGGCCGTGCTGGTTGTATCGTCACTCTTGGAGCAGCCAAAAAAAAGAATGACGAGCATTGAAAGTGTGCATGTGATTTGTTTCATGATGAAAGGTTTTGTTTGTTTGATAAAAATGTTTCTATATGCGTTTGAGGGTTTTTAATTGACCCTATATTTTCTAGCCGTTTCATGAGTGTATGCACCGACTTGATATGCCACTTGGCATTCTCGCCTTTGAATGTTTTTACCCTTCGCCTGTTGAGCATCTTGGTAACGCCACGAACAGTATTGTAGCCTTGCTCATTGAGCTTTTGGATGATTGGCTGCATGGTCAGTGCAAACTCGTTTGCTGTTGCTTTGTTCCTTTTTGAAAGGACTGTTGCCCCATACCTGCCAAGCTTTGTTCCCCGCTCTTTCGCAACGGCCAAAGCCGCTTTTGTTCTTTTGCTTATTTGTTCACTTTCCCACTCCCCAACAGCAGCGATGATATGTGCCACAAACTTGTTGGCCGATGGGTTGTCCATTGCAAGGAATTCAATCTTGGATTCCATGAGATGCGAGATAAAAGCAACGTTCCTGGCGAGCCTGTCCAGTTTTGCAATGAGCAGGATAGCGTTGTGCTTTTTACAGGCTTGCAATGCCAAAAGAAGGATAGGCCGTTTTGTGTTCCTGCCTGATTCCACCTCAGTAAATGCAGGCAGCAGTTCAAGCTGAAAAGCAGCGGCAAAACTTATTACAGCTTTTTCTTGTGCTTCCAAGCCCAACCCGCTTTTGCCTTGGCGGTCGGTCGATACACGGTAATACGGGATTGCTTTTCTCATTTTGATTTATTGTAGTTTGAATTGTTACAATGAAATCAATGGGCATAGTGTATACAGGTAAACGAAGGATTACCTTTATACACGAATCTGCTTTTTCGGGGAAATAATTTTTAAGACGAACATTTAAAAGTATTGAATAGCAAGGCTTTGAAGAAGGCAGGATTCTTTGTAGTTCATTGAAAACAGCCCTTTTTGTATACAGGCATACGTTCGTTTACATGTAAACAAAAAATAAGTTTTAATGTTGAATTTTTTAGTATTGGTGCATGAAAAAAATGGAATCTTACGGAGATATATTTTCAATCAGTGATGGTAAATGCAAGGCTTTTGCTCGTTCCTATTCAAGCTCTAGAGCATTCAGCAAAGCCTTTACGGAGAAGTATCGTTATATCAAAGGCTACCATGCAACACGGTTGAGCAATGAGGAAATAAGGGATATTAGAAAAGGAGGACTGAAAATATCTTCTATATCAATGTTGGAAAGTAAAGCGGTTAAGCGTTTTGTTCATCCAAATGACACTATCGAATTAGAGGCAGGTATCCGTTCTGAAATCCATGCTTATTTGAACAGTGGCAAATATAGGGATGGCGGTAGGCTTTTCTTCAACCTCGTAAAAAAGGACTTTGATGAAAGGCCGACACAATACCTTGTCTTTGGTGCGGAAACACTTATAGGGTTGGCAAATCACCTGTCATCAAAGTTTCCAATAAGGTTTACCGAGAGGCTTAGGCAGTTTGGGCAGGCATATATTATACATTCCGTTATTCAGTCGACATCCGTCAAGAAATGCTTCATTAAGGGTATTTATAAATATATACATGGAGATCAGCCTGAAAGCTGCATTGTCTCCTATCAGGATTTAGCCCCATCTGATATTCTCCGTATTCAGCATATAGCCAACCCTAATGACGAGTATTTCTGGTGTATATAATCTTGTATGTATTTTCGGCATGGAATAGTTGCAACTACAACCAATACGGATTGGTGCGGTTCACCCCGGTCTTTTAAGTGAAGGGAGGTTATTCTTGACATTCTGCAAACATGAGTTAGGAATATATTCCCCCTCAACCATCGGGAATGAACATGACGAGCGAAACACCACTTTACCAAGTTGCAGAAGTCGAATTGATTTACAAGAACAAGGTTGCACCATCTGCCCGCCCAAGGGTGCTTACATCACGACAGGGCTACGAAGTATTGATGTCATCATGGGATGAAAACAAAATTGGTTTTATTGAACAGGCAAAGGTTCTGCTGCTCAACAGGGCAAACCGTGTATTGGGTATCTATGAAATTTCCACAGGTGGCGTTGCAGGAACGGTTGTCGATCCCAAGCTCGTTATCGTCGCTGCATTGAAGTCCAATGCAAGCTCCATCCTGCTTTCCCACAATCACCCTTCCGGCAACTTGAAACCCAGCAGGCAGGATGAATTGATTACCGAACGGCTGCGTGAGGGATGCAAATTGTTAGACCTGCACTTCTTGGATCACATCATCGTTTCGCCGGAGGGCTACTATTCTTTCGCCGATGAGAACAGTTTTGATATTTACAGCTATGGGTATTGATGAACATTACAATTATCAAAAACGAAAATGCAGAACAAACGATTGGCGAATTTTTGAGGGAGCGGAACCGGATAGCAGATTGCATCTATGATCTGGATAGACTGAATCAACAGCACAAACACGATGAAGAATTCATGCAACAATTAAAAGAAGTTGTTATTCGTGCAAGGAATAATTATAAGCCAAAGCCTGAATAGTTTTATTGGTCAGGGGCAAGAACATCTATTTGGCACCTGTGGCGACGCTCCATTCAACTTGTGAACATAGGGCAGAAAAAGAAGAAAATATGCACAGCCTCTTTTGCCTGAATAAAAAAAGTTATCTTCATTTTCTAAAAACGCTCTATGGCACATATGATCGTCACAAGTGAATTCGCTTCGCTTGGTCTTTATGTCCAAGAACCGAAAGACATTCATATTAACTACCCCAAAGGAAATTTCTCTTGTCGGATTGGTAATATTTTGGGGTCTGCCATAATAAGGCCACTTACAAACAATACAAATTACAAGATTATTCCTGCAGCAGAGTTTGTCCATCTATTGCCTGCCTTCATAAATTTCAAATCGGAGGATAATCATTCAGTTGAAGCAAAAATTGAAGTTTGGCATTGATTAAGGGGTCATAAGAACATCTGCCATGAAAAGAAAAATAACATTTCTGTTTATGCAGTGAAATTCCTTACGCCTTCCGCACTTCATCTTAGTAATTCAGCACATTGTTCAATGCATCATCCGTGTCCTTGTTGATGAAGTTCGCCTGGTAGCCGACAGTCGTGGTGATGGACGAGTGCCTGTAGAGCTTCTGCAATAACTGCAACGGTATCTTGTCGCCTGAAATACTGGCGAATGTGTGCCGTGCAATGTGCATCGTCAATGTCTTGTCGATCTTGGCAAGCGGTGCAACTTGGGTGCGGAGGCACTTATCGACTGCACTGGTTTTGAAGGCAATCGTTCTATCGGTTGCAAACCTGTTTTGGAAATCGCACCCTTTCAGTTCGGGGAATATCAGATCGTTTTTGTTGTCACGGAAAGCCCTGTATTGCTCGATGATATTTCTTGCCTTGTCCGGTATGTTGAACGAACCACCTTTGTTGTTCTTGCCCATCGAATAATGTAGGCGGTCGTCCTGCAAATCCGACCAACGGATTCGGAACACGTCCGATACACGCATGCCGGCAAAGTAGAACGAGAACAGCCAAAGGTTTCTTACATGTTGCAGCTTTGGGTCGGCTATCTCCGCTTCTTCAAGCCGTTTCACTTCTTCGACTGTCAAGCCAACTTTGGTAGTGTCAGGAAACTTGATCTTCACGCCGCCCTTACCAAATGGGTAGTGCTTCTGGTCAACGATATTGTCCCTGATTGCATGGCTGAAAACAGAGCGAATTGCGACAAGGTGATTGACGGCACTCCTTTCGCTTAGCTTCAATACCGACATCACATGAGCCTTGAAACGTTCGAGCATCACGGGCGTAATATCCTGGAACGCTATATCGTTTTTGAGGTATTCCTTGAAATGCCGGAGCCTTGGCTTTTCGGAAGTGTATTGGTTGTATTTGCCAGCCTGTTTCAAGCGTTCAACAAACGCATCGGCTTGTGCAAAGAATGTCGCACCAGCAGTAGGCTTGATCTTCTGCCTTACAGCAGATGCACTTACGACTGTCTTGTTGGTCTCAACTTCCAAAGCTTTTTCTGTCGCTTCCGAAAGCTTTTTTAGAAGCAGGTTGTTTAACCTTGCGCTATTGGGATAGGATTTTTTGACACGCCCTGCGGTGGCATCCCAATCCTCTTCTTTGATGCTGTATTCAAGATAGATGAAAGAGGATTTCCTATCTTTGGTGATGCGGATAGCAAGTGGGAATGTGCCGTCCTTTTTTTGTTCTTTGCGTAAAACAATTTTGATTGCTGCCATGGTAAAGCCTTTGGGTTGATAGATCTGGAATAGGACTATAAACCTAACATTTTTACTACAACAATACTACAACATTTTGCGTTTTCATGTGACTTATAAAGGTTTTATATGAAGTGAAAATGGTTGATAATCAACATTATTGCATCATATCGAACCATATAAAACCAGTCTGATGTGAACTGAAAATCCTTGTGTCGCCGGTTCAATCCCGGCCCACACCACTTTTAAATCAAGCAGTTACGGCGAAAGCTGTAACTGCTTTTTTCTTTGGTACAACAAACTGGTAATAAGGTTGTAAATGTCTAGTCCTAAAATAGCTTTACAGCAATCCAATTCGGATGACTGAAAAGAAAAAGCAAAAAAGCCAACCAAGCCCGCTCAGCAAAGTGCCATGGAAGCGGCGCAGTAAAGATGAAATGGAGTTAATCGTTAGCCAGATCCAGTCGGGATCGATCTCGATTTGGGGTGCATGCAAGAGGCATGGCCTAAACCGGAACACTTTAAAACTTTGGATGACTCGCTTAAGAGTTGGAAGTTTGACGGACAAAACTCTTAGCACGGTGTCATCGAGCAAAGAAGAAGATAAAAAAGCTCTGTAACTCAAACAGCAGATCAGGCAACTGGAAAAAGCGTTGGAGTATGCAAACCTCAAGATTCTCGGATTGGAAACGATGATCAAAGTAACTGAAGAGGATCTTCAAATCAAGATCAGAAAAAAGCCTGGTACCAAACGGTCAAAAGAATAAAGCAAGCTTATCCCACTATGGGCCTAGAGAAGCTATGCAGACTGTTTGGTGTAACGCGGCAGGCGTATTACGAAGCATATAATTACGAGAAGAAAACAAGTATTGCTCACATGATCGTGCTACGGCTGGTTAAAGATTTACGAGACACAATGCCGATGCTCGGAACAAGAAAACTTCTTTTTAAGATTGAACCGATGCTAAAAGATCACGGCATAAAGATGGGGCGCGATCAACTTTTTGATTTACTGCGTTTCCATGGAATGCTTATCCGGCGCAGGAAACGGAGCTTTGTTACAACAGATTCTTTCCATTGGTTGAAGAAATACCCGAACCTTGTTGAAGAAGTATCAGTGTGTGCATCGGAACAGGTTTGGGTATCGGATATCACTTACATTAAAACGATTGAAGGTTACAGTTACCTATCGCTAATCACTGATGCCTATTCTCGAAAAATTGTTGGTTATTGTTTGCATCCAACGTTAGAAAGTGCAGGATGTATTGAAGCTCTTAACATGGCGTTATCTAATCGGCTGTTTAATGGTAGAATACTGATACATCATTCAGACAGAGGTGTACAATATTGTTCAAGTAGCTATGTGGATATACTTATGGACAATGGTGTCGGAATTAGCATGACACAAAACGGAAGCCCATATGAAAATGCACTGGCGGAGCGGATGAACGGAATTATCAAATCAGAATTCATTCCAAGAAAACTCTTCCGGAATCACGACGAAGCAAGGAAAGAAATTGATAAGACAATAGCGGCCTACAACGGTCAAAGGCCACATGCCAGCCTGAATTATTTAACACCAGAAATAGCACATACAGCCGTAGGAACTATCCCTAAGCGGTGGAAGAAATACAAAAGATCAACTAAATCAATAGAAACGTTTTTTAGTGTAAAGAAAATACCAGGATTATCTACTAACAGTGTAAGGTTTTTTCAGGACGAGTCAACATCAAAATCGGAATGCACTGGTCAACGCAATCGGATTTTGCAATTAGTGCCCAATTTATAAACTTATTTGTTCCTTTCTTAAGGCTTCAGTTGTATTGTTTTTGTTTCCCCAAAAACAATTGGTAAAGATGGGTCAGATGCGTTCTTGTTCCATAAACATTCCCTTACTGTCATTGTTCCAGTTTGTGTATCCAATGCAATTAACTGAAAGGAGAGTTCCGTTTCATCCTTGGAAGAAAGCTTGCCCTTCATGGGTGAATCTACCCTGAAGACGGGAAGGGCAATATCATTGTCTGGTCCTTTGTATTCATAAAACTCATTGTAGTTGGAGTGACCATGAAAGTATGCCTTGATGTTGGGATGTTTTTTCAGGAAGGATACAAACCCACGTTCTTCATGTATAGTTGGTGAGCTACCACTTTCTCCAGTAGTAACAGTACCTTTAAACTTTTCAGCAACAAGATTCTCAAACTTGTCTGTGGCATTGATGGTATAAGGAGCGTTGGGATTGGTGAAATGCTTTACATCACCTTCTGGTGGGTCATGTGCAAAGATGATGACAGGCGTTTTGCTGGCTACAGTTGAGAGGTCATGCTCCATCCATATCCTTTCCAATGAGTCGGGCCAAATGGTCACAAACATAAAATGCACCCCACCAATGTTTCTTGAATAGTTCACTTTGTCTTTTTCATAATCATAGGTTGATTTTGTTTTGGCAATGGTTGGCTGCATCATCAAGTTATAAATGCTTGTAATGGAACTGGCATCTGTGGCTGGTTGTAAAGGCCTGGTAAAACCAGTGGCATTGCTGGCATCATGGTTACCTGGCACAATGCAGAACTGTACAGGCTTACCAAAACGGTCTTTCAGTTGCAACCCTTTTAAATAATCTGTTTCAAACTGGTTCCAGGATGCTGCTGCTGTTTGGTAAGGAGGTTCCATCCTATTGGCTATATCACCTGTTTGCATTACATAATCAATGCTGTTTACTTTTTTGCCAGCATCAATGCCCCCATCATTTGGAATGGCAACCAACGGTAGCAAGTTTATCTTTTTTATCATTGCAGCGTTTACTGTATGAGCATCCACATCTATGCTTCCTTGAAAGTTCTTTCTTGAAATGCCATAATGTGCATCAGAAGTAAAAACAAAATGGATGGTAGATGTATCAGTTACTTGACTATGGGCATGATAGGCTATTAAAACAGTAATGATAAAATAAACAGAAGTACGTCTTAATAAAGATGTCATTGGGGTAAAAGATTATTTTTACAATAAGTATCAAGATAGTTTGCAATGATGGTGCAAAGGTGCCATATTCAATTCTGTAGCAATTCTGAGTTTATTGTTGTTAAATCATTATCGAAAGCTTATCAAATTGATAACAATGCGGTATTGGGATGAGGGCTAGTTTTTTTGTTGTGCTTTTGCATTTCAAAACAACTGATCATGACCACCCTTAGCTCAGCCTTTTTGAAAAAGGCATTTCTTCCCCTACTCTTTTCCCTCATTGCCACTGTTTCCTTTGCACAAACTATTAAAGGAAACGTAACAGATGCCAGCACTGGCGAACCATTGGTTGGTGCAATAGTAAAACTTGAAGGCACATCCTTAAGTACAATTGTAAAATTGGATGGCAGCTTTACCTTCAACAAGATTACTCTTGGCACCTATACCTTAAAAGTAACTTTTGAAGGTTACAAAAAGGATGAATCTACCAAAGTAACTGTAACAAGTGGCACACAAACCGTTTTCATTTCCATGCAACCAACAGCAATAGAGCTTTCATCAGTAACTGTTACCAGTGGTGCAGCAAAAGATGATAAAGGTGCAAGAAGAATTGAAAAGGTTGCTGACCCTATTATCAATGTGCTTTCTGCAAAAACCATTCAGTTGCTTCCAGACATTACCGTAGCCAACGCACTGCAACGTGTAAGTGGCGTAACTATTGAAAAAAGTGGTACTGGAGAAGCCCGTTACCCCATTATTCGTGGTATGGAAAAAAGGTACATCAATACCTTGGTAAATGGCATCAAGATTCCAAGTCCAGATAACAAAAACCGTTTTATTCCATTAGACCTTTTTCCAAGTGAACTATTGGAAAGGTTAGAAGTAAGCAAGAGCCTTACCCCAAGTATGGAAGGTGATGCCATTGGTGGCACCATTAATTTGGTAATGAAGGATGCCCCTAACAAATGGCTGTTTCAAGTGAATGGTTCTCTGGGTTACAATACCACTTTCATGACTGAACGTTACAACCAGTTCAGCACAAGTACCATGAGCAAGCAATCACCTGCAGAAATTAATGGCTCTGCTTATCAAGCCACATACAAAGATTTTTCTGTTGGACATTTGAACTATACCAATGTAAATGCTCCCCGTAGCGGCACTTTTGGATTAACAGTTGGCAACCGTTTTGGTAAGGATAAAAAATTCGGTTTCATTGTATCTGGAAGCTACCAGAATATTTATAGGGGTTCTACTTCCAACTTCTTCTTGCCTAACTCACAACCAGGTTTCAACAACATACCGATCTTCTCTGAACTGCAATTACGTAAGTACTCTACCCAAAGCAAACGCCTTGGTGCTACTGCAAAATTGGATTACCATATAAACAACAGGAACAAGATTTCACTGAGCAACACTTTTGTAAGGTTGGATGATTACCAAACACGTATTGTTTGGGATACTGTTGCCTTAAACTCAGTAGTTGATCAATGGCAAAGAAGCCAATGGACTTACCAAACCATTAATAATACCACATTGCAGGGCAACCATCAATTAAGTGCAAAAGCAATTTTTGATTGGTCATTGGTTTACTCAGCAGCTAATAATCATGTACCCGACCAATCACAATTTATTCACCAATATCCAATTGTAGCTACTAGCGTTGCTACAGATGTATTGCAGAAGATGAGCCGTTTGTGGATACACAACAGCGATAAAGATTACTCTGCTTACATGAACTTAAGTAAGACTGTTCGTAAGAATTTCGTTTTGAAGTTTGGAACAATGTTGAGGGACAAGCATAGGGATAATTTTTACAATTCCTATTCCTTATCCCCAGTGGGAGCACAGCCATATACAAGCATCAACAACGCAGTGTTTGTGTTTCCAACTCCTGCTGATGGAACCCCTAATCCCAATGGTAACAACTACACATTTCAAGAAGATATTTTTGCTGGTTATGTACAAGGCAAATGGAACATAACTGATAAGTTGGAAGCTTTGGGAGGTGTTCGTTATGAAAACACCAAACAGCATTATGAAACGCAATTAGGTTTTGAGTTACTGGGTTCAAAATATGGCACTATTAAGTATGATGATGTTCTGCCAAGTCTTCAATTAAAATATGCAATCAACAACAAGCATAGCCTACGCTTAGCTTACTATAAAGCTATTGCAAGACCAGGTTTTGCTGAGATGATTCCTGATGGCGTAGATGGTGAATTTTTCAAGGAAGTTGGTAACCCACAGAATCTTAATCATACCACATCTAATAACATTGATTTAAGGTATGAATATTTTCCTGGTGGTGCAGATCAGGTTTTATTAGGTGCTTTTTACAAAAACCTAGATAATCCCATTGAAATTGGCGCATACAAACCACAAGGCACAAATAGTTTATACCTAAGCCCAGTTAATAGCCCTAAAGCCACCAACTATGGTTTTGAAGCTGTTTATACAAAATACTTTGGACCGTTTGGTGTTTCTGCAAACTATACCTACACACATTCCAGCATTACAAGGGACAGTATGATTTATGCATCCAGCCCGTCAAGATATGTTTCAGAAACAAGGCCTTTACAAGGTCAATCCAACCACGTTGGTAACCTATCCCTCATCTATAAAAATCCAAGAATCGGGTTGGATATTCAAGTAGCTGGCGTGTATACTGGTGAAAGGATAACTTTTGTTAGCCCCTACTACGGCTTGCATTACTGGCAATCACCTATAACACAATTGGATGTTTCTTTTGAGAAGAGAATCATAAAAGGACTATCAGTTTATGGGAAGATAAATAACCTTACAAATGCCCCTTACGAACTATCCTTGCACCAATCGTACAACGATTATTTAAAGGCAAGCGGGTCTAGGCCACTGTCTTTACAAAGTTCACCAGACAGTAAAATAATTGTTCAAAAAGACTACTATAAAATTTCTTACTTGTTTGGCATTCGTTACAAGCTTTAGTTCCATTAACCCACTCAAACTATTTATACAATGAAACGTTTTAATCAACTTCTAAGCATAATAGCAGCAGTTTCACTTTTAACTGCTTGCTCCAAAAAAAATGACGACAAAGATCTTTCTCCAAAAATAGATTATGTGGCAGCCCCTATTAGCGATGCCACCTGTTTGTCTGGTGCAGTAAAAGGCACTATGTTATCTGGCAAAACCTATACGGTTTGTGGAGACATCTTTGTGAAAACGGGAGATACGTTAACAATACAAGATGGTGTTACGGTAAACTTTACTGGTAGTTCACCTACCGTTCCTGCTGGCCTTGGCGTACAAGGAACATTGTTTTGCCTTGGCACAAAGGATCATCCTATTATGATGACCTACCCTGGTGTTACCAAAACAGACCAACTTGGTTCAAACCCAGATAACGACCCTGCTTTAAAAGGGAAATGGACTGGTATCATTGGTGCTACTACCTGTCCATTGATGGTGATTAAATGGACGCATGTTGAGTTTGGTGGTGCCACCATTAGTGCTGCCATGAAGAGCTTTACAGGTGGCTCAAGCCCTTACCCATTATACTTTGCAAATCCTGCCGGCATATTTGTACTGGAAGACTCTTGGGTGTATGGAAGTGTGGATGACCCTTTTAGAATTAATGGTGGCAAAATCCATGTAATGCGTAACACCCTTGAAAAATGTGGTTACACAGGTGGTGAAGCCATGAACTCAAAAGCTGGCACCATTGGAGATTTTGCTTATAACCTTTGCATTGGCATGGCTACCAATGGACCAAAAATGTCTAATGTAAATGTGCTTCCCGGCTTTCCTGCTACCAATGTTAGGGTGTACAATAACACACTTATAAACTGTGGTTACAGAAGGTTGGCTGCGGGCCGTGGCGGTTCAATAAACTTTGAAGAAGGTTCTAGTGGAATGGCCTACAATAACCTTATCGTGAACTGCAAATTTGGTTTGCGTGTGGTGCAAACGCCTATTGCAGATACAGCCAATTTGCGTTATGGCTACAACTGGTACTATGCTGATTCTGTTTCTGTGGCAAGCCAGTTTATTCCATCCTTATCAGTAAGCACTGCTATTAGCCAGCCACAAGAAACGGATATTCCCAAACCATCTACTTACTTGCCTACAGGCTGGTCTGTTGGTCAGGTTTATACTGCACCAAATTCTGTAGTAGGCATCAACAATCCTCAATTTGTAAATGCCCCTGTGCCATTGCCTGCTGGATTAATGCTTAGGGACATTTCAGTAGTTGGTTCATTCAATTTTGCTTTGAAGCCAACATCACCCTGTATCAATGCTGGCTATATTGGTTTCTCTCCAAGAGCAGATGTACCTCTTGATCTAAAGTATGGTGCCACAGAAATTACTCCTCCAGGAAAAGATATGGGTGCCTACCAAAGCAATGGCAGGGGCAATCAACATTAATTTTATTATCTCTAACGAAACAAAGCTTGCAAAAACAAGGTCCATTCAGTAACGTATGGACCTTGTTCATTCATTAAACAACAACCCCCAATAAATGAAAAAGCTATTTCCTTTTTTAGTATTAATGATGCTATGGCAAGGCCTACATGCACAAAATATTTTTGTAACAAAACCCTATGTACAGATAGGTAAAGATGTTTCTCCCAATAACATGCAGTTGCTTTGGCTGTGGCTGATGCAGATGCAATATGGACTGTAGAATACAGGAACAATGCAAAGGATAAATGGATGGCATCAACAAGCATCCGTTACAACAAGGTTGCTGTTAAGGGCATTGAAGCCCATCGTGTGTACCATGCCCTTATGACCAATCTTGCAGCAGGTGCAAAGTTCCAGTACAGGTTATTGAAAAATGGAAAGGAAGTATTCGCATCAGAAGCACAGGCAGTAAAAACAAAGGAACAGCCTTACCGTTTTGTGGTGATGGGAGATATAGGAGCAGAAACCATTGACCAGAAAAAACTAGCCGAAAGGGCCTACTTGGCAAAGCCAGATTTTGTGGCGGTACCTGGTGACATTGTATATGAAAGTGGGTTGATTTCAGAATACAACAAAAAGTTCTGGCCCGTGTACAATGCCGATAAGGCAGATTCAACAGGTGCCCCTATCATGCGTTCCATTCCATTTATTGCAGCAGTGGGCAACCATGATGCTGACAGTCGTGACATGGACAAAACACCTGATGCACTTGCTTACTACCTCTTCTTTGACCAACCATTGAATGGCCCCAAAAGTGCAGAAGGTGGAGCCATCACACCAATGCTAAAAGGCTCTGATGTCAACAAGAAAAACTTCATGGATGCTGCTGGCGAAACCTATCCTGTAATGAGCAACTATTCATTTAACTATGGCAATGCACATTGGACTGTGATTGATGCTGATACCTATGTTGACTGGACTGATTCAACCTTAAAAGCATGGGTAGTTAATGACCTTGCTGCATCAAAAGATGTTGTTTGGCATTTTGTAATGTTCCATCATCCAGGCTTCAATTCTTCAATAGACCATTACGAGCAGCAGCAAATGCGTTTGCTATCACCCATCTTTGAAAAGTACAAAGTAGATGTTGTGTTCAATGGGCATGTACACAACTACCAACGTACTTACCCAATGACATTCACGCCTGAAAAGAAAGGCACATTGATGGTGGGTGGAAAAGATGGCAAAACAGTTCGTGGTCGTGTGGTACCTGGTCTTTGGAAACTGGACAAGCAATTTGATGGAAAGACAGTTACCAAAGCCAATGGCATCATTTATATTATCACAGGTGCTGGTGGGCAGGACCTCTACAACCCTGAACAGGAAAAGGATACAGACAGTTGGCAAAAATTCACTAGCAACTTTATCTCCACCGTTCACTCATTAACAGTAGCTGATGTGAACGGCAAAAAATTAACCATCCGCCAGTTGGATACCAATGGAAAAGAAGTGGACAGCTTTACAGTAACCAAATAAAAAATCAACCAAAAAAATGAACATCAATTATAAAAAAATCATTGGCAGTTTATCTATTGCTGCAGCTTTATCCATCAATATTTGTACTGCACAAACTGGCTATAAATTAACTGCCCAAATTCCTTTGCAGGGCAATGGTAAATGGGATTACCTGACCATGGACGAACCTAAAAACCGTTTGTTCGTTTCACACTTCGATAGGGTGCATGTGCTGGATACAAGAACAAACAAGGAAATAAAAACCATCCAGCATTTGAATGGCGTTCATGGCATTGCATTGGCTGTTGGGCTAAACAAAGGCTTCATCTCCAACGGAAAAGACAATACTGTTTCCGTGTTCAACTATGCTACTTTGGATAGCATCACCACCATTCCTTTAAAGGCTGATAAAGCAGATGCCATTATGTATGATGCCTTCACCAAAACGGTGTGGGTTTTCTGTGGCAACAGCAACAACGCAGCTGTGATAGATGCTGCCACCAACGAAGTACTGAAGTATGTACCTATTGGTAAAGTGCCTGAGTTTGCTGTTACCAATGGCAAGGGTCTTATCTACAACAATTTGGAAGAAGGCAATGCAGTGGCAATGATTGATGCAAAAACAAAAGCTGTCATCAAGAGCTTTCCATTGGAAGGTGAAGCTGCACCAACTGGCTTGGCAATTGACCTTGCCAACAACTTGTTGTTCTCTACCTGTGCCGAAACAAAAAAATTGACTGTTCTTGATGCAGCTTCTGGAAAGATTGTTGCCAGCTTGCCCATCAGCAATAAAGTAGATGCTGTGTTCTTTGATGCCAGCAGCAAACTGATTTTTTGTTCTGGGGGAGATGGCATTACCACCATCATCAAACAGGAATCAAAAGACAAGTATAGTGTGCTGGAAAGCCTTACTACAAAGCCTGGTGCCAAAACGCTTTCTTTCAACACACAAACACATACGCTTTACCTATCCACAGCAAAATTTGTTGCAGGAACAAAAGATATACAGCCAAACAGTTTTGAAGTATTGGTTTACAGCAAGTAGAAAATTGTTTTCGTATAAAAAAGGGATGCCAGTTCGGCATCCCTTTTTTATTGCAACCTATTTGTAGAAAGTCCATTGAATTCAGGATATCTTCAGAATCCATTGATACGTTTGTACACCTGCGATTATTTTGAACAGGTTTTTAAAACGGTTGCAGCCCATGTGAAACTAATTATCCGGCAATGAAAAAAACATTTTCGAGGTTGAATATTCAAATTAATGTGGTGATAGCAGTACTGCTTTTCATTGCCTCATTTGGCTTGTTCAGCATCATTGCAAATGAGATAGTGGTGGAAAAGGAAGACTGGTTCGACAGTAAAGTATTCAGCTTTCTCCATGCACATTCATCACCCTTCATCATCCAATTGTTCAAGGGCATCACCTTCTTAGGTTCTGGTCCATTCATCATCATGGGCTACGCGGCAATGATTGCATTGCTACTGCATAAAAAACGTAAAGTAGATGCCATCAATGTGGGCATACTAGCCATAACAAGTTCATTGTTGATGTATGTACTGAAGCTAACTTTTGCTAGGCACAGACCAGCAATGCCATTGTTCAGGGAACTGGACAGTTACAGTTTTCCTAGTGGGCATTCCTTTTCATCCTTTGTGTTTTTTAGTTTGCTGGCATGGGAAATAGTGCAGTCCAAATTATCCATGAAATGGAAATGGACATTGGCCATCTCCTGCTTACTGGTCTCCCTTTTAGTGGGCATCAGCAGGATTGTTTTACGTTACCATTATGCAAGCGATGTATTGGCTGGCTTCAGCTTGGGGCTTGCTTATGTGTTGCTATATTTTTGGGTGCAGAACAGGTTCAAGAAGAAACAATCATTACCATAAACCAATATTAATTCAAAGATTGAAAAGATAAATTGAGCTAATGAAATTGTTGCTTGTAGAAGACGAAACAGAATTGGCAGTAAGCATACAGCAGTACCTTACCAACAATGACTTTGTTTGTGAATGGGCAAAGGATACCAAGGCAGCTTTGGAACGTGTATCCATTTACGATTATGATTGTGTGCTGCTTGATTTGATGCTGCCCGATGGCAATGGCTTTGACATTTTGAAGGAACTGAAACGCCAGAACAAACCCGAAGGCATCATCATTATTTCTGCAAAGGAAGCGTTGGAAACAAGACTGGAAGGCTTCAATCTTGGTGCAGATGATTTTCTTATCAAGCCTTTTCATTTATCTGAATTGTTGGTTAGGGTGCAGGCATTAATCAGGAGGAAAAATTTCAAGGGAAGCAATATTGTGGTGCATAACGAAATTGAGATAGACATTCTTTCCAAAACGGTGAGCGTACATGGCAAAGGCATTGACATTACCAAGAAGGAGATTGACCTATTGCTTTACCTGATTGGCAATGCCAATAGGGTGCTGTCCAAAGCCGCCATTGCAGAACACCTTTCTGGCGATATGGCTGACATGATGGACAACCATGATTTTGTGTATGCCCATATCAAGAACTTGAAAAAGAAATTGACCGATGCAGGTAGCTACGACTACATCAAATCGGTTTATGGACTTGGCTATAAATGGATTGAATGAACAAGAAGCTTTTACATAAAACCTCAAGGGCTTATTTGCTGTTCTCGTTGCTCATACTAGTAGTATCGGCACCCATATTTTATTATGGCATACAGGGGCTTTACATTCAAGAAGCTGACGACACGTTGTTGCTGCACAAGAAAGAATTTATCCTGTATTCAGCACCAACAATTCAGTTGCAAGACATTCCTGCCTGGAACAGGTTCAACAGGAATACCAAGATTGAAAATGGAACATTGGTAACAAAGGATTCCCTTTTCTATGGAAGGCATTATGATACCCTTGATGCAGAAGTGGAACCTTACAGGGAACTGTATGTGCCAGTAAACATTCAGGGCAAGCCATTCACTTACAAGGCACGAATCAATCTGGTGGAAACAAAGGATTTGCTGAAGCATATTGGGCAACTGTTCCTTGCCATTACCTGCTTATTGTTGGTTGGGCTTTATATTATTACCAACAGGCTTTCACGCAAGTTGTGGAAACCTTTTTATGAAACACTTGAGCAGATGGAAAGCTTTGAAATTGACAAGCACCAACCACCCAATTTTTCGCCAACAAGTATAGAAGAGTTCAACCGTTTGAACAGGAGCATACAACAACTCATTGACAAAAATATCCTGATATACAAAAGCCAGCGTGAGTTCATAGACAATGCAGCACATGAACTGCAAACACCACTAGCGGTTTTTCAAGCCAAGGTTGATTTGCTGATACAACGACCTGACCTTTCTGAAGAGCAATTTGAAATATGCAGTTCCCTTAATGAAAACATTTTACGCCTTACCCGTTTGAACAGGAACTTGCTGTTGTTATCAAGGCTTGATAATGATAGCTATGCAGACAAGGAAAATATATCATTGAACGACCATCTACAAAAAAGCCTACCATTTTTTGTAGAGCAAGGAAGGAAAAAAAATATCATCATTGAAACATCGCTAGAAGAAAATTTGCTGGTACTTGCCAACCCCGCACTAACTGAAATATTGGTAAGCAACCTGCTGTTGAATGCCATTAGGCACAACGTAGAAGATGGCACCATAAACATCTCCATAAAAAAGAATTGTCTCATCATTTCCAATACTGGATTGAATTATCCTTTGGACAAAAATTCCTTGTTCAACCGTTTCTATAAAGCAGACCCATCAAGTCAAGGAACAGGGCTTGGTCTATCCATTGTAAAGAAGATTGCTGACCTGAACAATTGGACAATTTCCTACAGCTTCAGCAACAACAACCTTCACAGTTTTACCATCAACTTTTAGCATTCAACATTTCTTCTAAATCGTGTTGCAACTTGCCTGCATTGGTTCATTAAAATGCAACAGTTATGAAATGTTTATTGTTATTGGCACTTGCCTCAGCTACTGTTTTTACAGTACAGGCACAAACAAAGGATAGCCTTTCCTTCATCAAGTCAAAACGCATGTCAGATGCTGACCTTGCTAAGAAAAGGGAAGGAAAATTTGTTACGGGCATTCCCGATTTTTCTTCAGACCCAGTAACTGGTTTTGGCTTTGGCATACGAAGCAATATTTATTGGAATGGCAAACGCAGCGATTCCCTTTTTGCCTACACGCCCTACCTTGCCAAGTTAAAAGCCAATGCAGCCTACTACTCATCCAATGCAAGGGAACTGGTGCTGTCATTAGACGTTCCTTATTACAAAGGCAAACGCTGGCGTTACAGGGTTGACTTTAAGGCACAGCAGAATCCTTCCAACCTTTACTTCGGTTCTGCCGAAGCCACATTGGGCCAACTAAGGCTGCCATCAACACCCAATGGTGGGCAAACATATTCCACTTACAAATCTTTTGACCAGGCAAGAAAAACATTGAGACCAGGAGGAACTGGAGAAGCTGCAACAGTTACTGACGCACTGTCCAACAGGTTCAGGGAAACAGAGTTCATGCTGAACCTGAAGGCTGACTATGCCATAGGCAATGGCAAGTGGAGGGTGATGGGTGGTTATGAAATCCAGCACCTCTCCTACAAGACTTTTGAGGGAACGGATGCCGATGCCATTGACCCAATAACTGGCAATGAAATAAAGGCTCCTAACGGAACGTCATTGCTGAGGCGTGACTTTGACCAAGGGCTTGTTTCTGGACTGAACGGTGGATGGATTTCCATTGTGCAGGCTGCATTGATATATGATACAAGGGACTTTGAGCCAGACCCAACACGTGGCTACTACTTTGAACTGGCAGATGAGTTTTCCAACAAGGCCATTGGCTCACAGTACAATTTCAATAAGCTGTTTATACAAGGTCGTGTCTATCAAAAAATTCCTATTGGCCCAAGAACAGTATTGGGGGCAAGGGTGGCAGCAGGAAATATTTTTGGTTCCGAAGCACCTTTCTTTGAGTTCCAGGACCAATGGAGCCCAGATGGAAGCATCAATGCATTGGGTGGAAAGCAATCACTTCGTGGCCATAGGGCCAACCGTTTCCTGGCAAGATCCATGTGGTTTGCCAACATGGAGTTGAGGGTACGTTTGGCAGAAACAAAATTGGGCAAGCAACGTTTTGCTTTTGGTGTTGCTCCATTTTTCGATGCTGGCACCGTTAGGGACCGTTGGCAGGATTTGAATTTCTCCCAAATAAAAACATCTTATGGTGGCGGCTTGCGTATTGCTTGGAACCAGTCAACCATGCTTTCGTTTGACTATGGCATTTCCAAGGAAGACAGGCTTTTCTATTTTGGTATTGGACAGGCTTTCTAACGAACTACAGTAACTCTTCAGTTTTGGTATTTTCTTTTGCTAAAAATCAGGACAAGTGAAACTTTTAGTGATTGAAGATGAGCCATCGCTCAACAAGAGTATCGTTGACTACCTTACAGATAGATTATATTTATGTGAGTCAGTGAGCAGGTACGACGAAGCCATTGAAAAAATAGAATGCTACCAGTACGACTGCATTGTGCTTGATATTATGCTGCCAGATGGCAATGGCCTTAAATTATTGGAACAGATAAAGGCTAACAACAAAACAGATGGCATCATCATCATTTCTGCAAGGAATGAACTGGACGATAGGATCAAAGGGATTGAACTGGGTGCAGATGATTACCTCACCAAGCCTTTCCATTTGCCCGAACTAGCTGTACGCATTGCTGCCATCATCCGCAGGAAGAGCCTGATGGGAAGCAACCTATTGGCATTTCAGGAAATAAGAGTTGATGTTTCTGGCAAGAGCGTTGCAGTCAATGATAGTCCCCTCACACTTACACGTAAGGAACACGACCTACTGCTTTATTTCATCATCAATAAGAATAGGGTACTTTCAAAGAATGCCATTGCTGAACATTTATGGGGTGACGACATGGACATGGTGGACAATCATGACTTCCTCTACACCCATGTAAAGAACTTACGTAGAAAACTGGTACAGGCAGGAGCAAATGATTACATACAAAGCATATACGGCATTGGCTATAAATTTTCCATCTCATGAAATGCCTAGAAACATCCCAAAGCCATGTAGGATGATATGTTGGCATTCCATGTGGCAATAAAAAATCCGCCAGTGGCGGATGCACAAAAAAAGATACACATGAAACTGTTTACCAAGTACAATCGCATCAACATCATCGCATCCATCCTTATCTTTTTGGGAGGATGCATTGCGTTCTATTTTGTGATGGATCATATACTGGTAAAGCAGTTGGACGAGGCATTGGAAGTGGAGCAGTCAGAGATTGTTCAATATACAAAGCAACATAATAAGCTGCCTGAAATAGTTAACACGAATGACCAGCAGACTTATATTTTAGAAACAACACGCCCTGTTCCATCGACGGTTTATGCTTTCAAAAAAAAGTTGAACAAAGAGGATGAGCTCTATGAAAATATCAGGCAAATCATTTTTGGTTTGGAGGTTGCTGGCAAGCATTACCAAGTAACTGTAAACAAGTCGCAGGAAGGAATGGAAGACTTTCTTAAACTATTGGTTTTGGTTGCAGCCATTATGATTGCATTGATTTTACTGGCAGGATATATCATTAATAGGATGGTGCTTAAAAGTTTGTGGCAACCTTTTTATTCTAGCATAGAAAAAATAAGCAGTTATCAATTGCAGCAGCAGCAGGCACTGCAACTGCCAACAACAAATATTGAGGAGTTTGACCTGCTTAACAATGCCATGAACAATATGGTAAGCAGGGCAGAACAGGACTATAGGATACTAAAGGAGTTTACAGGCAATGCAGCCCATGAAATCCAGACACCTTTGGCTGTTATTTCTACCAACACAGAATCGTTGATGCAGGATGAGGCCATTCTTGAACGCCACCATGCAACCATCACCACCATTGAAGATGCAGCCAAAAGGCTTTCACGTTTGAATCAGTCACTACTGCTCCTAACAAAAATAGAGAACCATAGATTTGAACTGAATGAACATGTGCAGTGGGATCAATTAATAGCCAAAAGGCTTGAGGAACTGAATGCACTTGCTGATTCACAAAATTTATTGCTGATGGTAAACACGGTTCCTGTAACGACTCTTTTTCACCAGCACCTTGCCAGTATATTGGTAAGCAATTTATTGGGCAATGCCATACGTTACAACTATGAAAATGGGCTAGTGCAAGTGCAGTTAAATGAAAATAGCTTTACCGTTAGCAACACTTCTTCTCTGCCAAAATTGGACAGTGAAAAAGTGTTCAACAGGTTTTACAGACATCCTGAAACAAAGGTTGAAGGAAGTGGTCTTGGCCTGTCCATTGTGCAGCAGTTATGCAAGGCAGCAGGTTACAGGTTAAGCTATACTTATGACAGCAATAACAAGCTGCATGTTTTTTCTATTCAGTTTTCATAGTTATTCCTTCGTACAAAAATTAGTTTACTGTAGTAGGTTATATGCACTTTAAAATTATTTTTTTCTACTACAGTTTTCCTACAATATCACATCGGTAATTGTGCTTCTAAAGCATTATTACCATGAAAAAGAACATCATCAAAAGCTCCATCATGGGCTTCGCTTTCATTACTCTTTGCAGCACTGCATCCTTTGCACAAAAAGTGGATGCAGGTACAGGAAAAGTTATAACCAAGTTACCAATTGGTGACGGCTGCGATGGTGCTGTGTTTGATGCATCACTGAAAAATATCTATACTGCCAATGGTGATGGAACCATGACCATCATCCATGAAGATTCAAAAGACAAGTTCACCGTTACAGCCAATATCCCAACAAAGAAAGGTGCAAGAACTTTGACATTGGATGGCCAAACACACAAGCTCTATTTACCTACTGCTAACTTTGAACCATCCACAGGCAAAGGGAGGGCAAAGATGATTGCCGGCACTTTTCAGGTGCTGGTTATTGATAAAGAATAAGTGTTGTTCTTGCATCACGTTAAGTCCTTGCTATTTGTGTTCTACAATGCACAAGCGGTAAGGAATTCTTCTTGGCCGAACTATTAATCTGCTAATTCAATTTATACGCAAAGAATATTTAGAAACCTTTCACGATTGGTATTTACATACTACAGAATGTAACCAGATTCACTGGATAGGTTTGTGTTTCGAAAGGTTGATACAATAGGTTCCGGTTAAGGAACAGATGGTATCAAACCTATAACTGGTTACATAATATTCTGACTATGCGGTACATTCTGTTTTCATTGACGCTGTTACTTGCAAATGCATCTTTCAGCCAAACACATACACTCAACTACTTCGTTCAGCAGGCAAAGGACAACAGCCCATTGATACGTGATTACCAGAACCAGGCAAGGTTCAATTCCATAGACAGCCAATTGTTGAAAGCTTCGCTGAACATGCAGGTAAATTTCATCAGCAACAATAGCTATGCCCCTATAATCAAAGGCTGGGGATATGATGATGCCATTACCAATGGTGCCAATGTCTCTGGTCTTTTTCAAGTGAGCAGGAACTTCATGACCACTAAAAACATTGCAGCCCAGTACAGGAAGATTGCCTTGCAGGGAAGGGCTTTGAACGATACCATACAGCTTACGCAAAAGGATATTGAAAGAACAGTAACTGAACAGTATATCTTGGCTTATGGAGACTTTCAAAATAGTGAGTTCAACAAGCAGGTTTATGAGTTGTTGCAGAAGGAAGATACCGTACTAAAGAAGCTTACACAGAAGAGTGTGTTCAAGCAAACAGACTATCTAAACTTTTATGTAACACTTCAGCAGCAAGAGCTTACCTACCTGCAATCGCAAAGCCAATATGCTACAAGCTACCTTACCCTCAACTATCTCTGTGGCATTGTTGATACAACCTTAGAAAGGCTGCAACCACCAACTGTAGATGATGCCCCAGCAGATGGGTTTTTCAATTCAGTCTTCTTGCAGAAATATGTAACAGACAGTTTAAGGCTAGAAAATGACAAGGCATTGATTGCTTACGAATACCAGCCCAAGATTGGCACTTATGCGGATGCTGGCTACATGTCTTCCATGATGACAACACCGTACAAAAATTTTGGTGTAAGTGTTGGATTAAGCTTGATTGTCCCCATTTATGACGGGCATCAAAGACAGATGAAATACAGCAAGGTAGCCATTAGCGAAAGGGCAAGACAGGCAAACAAGGATTACTATTTGAAACAGTACTATCAACAAGTAGCCTTGTTAAGGCAGCAGCTTTATGCAATTGACAAGTTGGTAGATAAGATGAACAAGCAAGTGAATTATACATCCTCATTAATTGCTGCCAATGCCAAGCTGTTGGAAACAGGTGATATTGCCATGAAGGACTATGTACTCTCCATCAACAATTATATCACTGCAAGAAATTTGCTTACGCAGAACTCCGTGGCAAGGCTCAGGATTGTAAACCAGATTAACTATTGGAACAGGTAAAAACATTTTGATGAAACACTATCTTTTATATTTTGTCTTGGCAGCAAGTATTGCATCCTGCCACTCCAACACAGCAATAGATGCTACAGCCACTGATGCTGTGGATGCACGTACCCCAGTTACATTAATTACTGCCAGCCGTGGTCCCATGCAGGACTTTGTGGAACTGAATGCCACGTCCACCTTTCAACAGAGCAGTGTGGTAAAGGCAAACATCAATGGGTACATTGAATCGGTCAATATCAGCCTCAACCAATTGGTTGGCACTTCGCAATTAGCGTTTGTTCTCAAAACAAAAGAGGCAAAGGCATTGGGCAGTACCATCAACGTATTGGATTCTTCCTTTAAATTTTCAGGCACTGTAAAAGTGTTCACTACTGTTCAAGGATATGTTACACAACTGAACCATCAAGTGGGTGACTATGTGCAGGATGGTGAGCAGTTGGCATTGGTGAGTGATGCAAAAAGTTTTGGCTTCTTGTTGAACCTGCCTTATGAACTGAAAGCATATTTACCAATGGGTGGACAAGTACAAGTGGAACTGCCTGATCAAACAAAATTGACTGGCACAGTAAAAACCATTTTACCTGCATTGGATTCTGTTTCACAAACATTGTCTGTGCTCATCAACGTTGCTTCTTCAGCACCCATCCCACAAAATTTGATAGCCAAAGTGAGGATTGTAAAATCATCCAAAGGCAATGCACTGTCATTGCCAAAAGCAGCTATACTAACAGACGAGGCACAGAGCAGTTTCTGGGTGATGAAGATGATGGACTCCATTACTGCTGTTAAAGTGCCTATCAGCAAAGGTCTTGAAGTAGGTGGAATGGTGGAAATCATCAGCCCGCAATTTGTTCCATCAGACAAAATATTGCTTACTGGAAATTACGGTCTTGGCGATACTGCCAAGGTGAACATCATGAAAGAAAAGGAATGAAAAAATTCTTCATCACATACAAGAACCCACTAACAGTTGTCATTGCACTGATAGTGATGGGTGGGCTTTTTGCCTACAGCAAATTGCAGACATCCCTATTTCCTGAAATTACTTTTCCCAAGATAAAAATCATTGCTGATGCAGGCTTGCAGCCTGTTGACAAAATGATGGTAACCGTTACCAAGCCCTTGGAAAATGCCATTAAGCAAGTGCCTGATGTAAGTACTGTAAGAAGCCTTACCAATCGTGGAAGCTGTGAGATTGCAGCCTACATAAACTGGGATGCCAATGTGGACCTTAGCCAGCAACGCATAGAATCAAAGATTGCACAGGTAAGGAATGCTCTGCCAGCAGGCGTGCAGGTTACTGTGGAAAAAATGAACCCTTCCATCCTTCCTGTGATTGGCTATACATTGGAGACCAGCAACAATACCAATACCTCCATTGATATGAAGCAAGTGGCTTTATACACAGTGAAGCCATTTCTTTCACAGGTGCAGGGCGTAGCAGAAGTAAGGATTATTGGTGGCAAGCAGAAGGAATATTGGCTTACGCTGAACCTGCAAAAAATGGGCTCGTTTTCCATTACACCAGAGAACCTGACTGCTGCACTTAACCAAACAAATTACATCCAATCCAATGGATACCTATCAGATTACAGATTGCTTTACCTAACAGTTACAGATGCCACCATCCATTCATTGGATGAACTGAAGAACATCATTGTATCCAACAACGGCAAGCGTATTGTGCAGTTGAAAGACATTGCAGAAGTAAGCATCAACGAAGCTGTTGAATACACAAAAATCAATGCCAATGGAAAGGATGGACTACTGGTGGCTGTTATCAAGCAGCCCAATGCCAACCTCGTTTCGCTGTCAAAAGACATGGACAGCAAAGTGGCAGAGCTCAAAAAAATACTGCCTGCTGGCATCACCATCAAGCCTTATTATGTGCAGGCAGATTTTGTGAATGATGCAGTAAAAAGCGTAACCGATAGTTTGTGGATTGGCTTGTTACTTGCGATTATTGTTGCTATTATTTTTTTGAGGTCAATTAAGGCAAGTGCCACCATTCTGATAACCATACCTGTTACCATTTGTCTTTCCCTGATATGCATGTACACCATTGGCTATACGCTAAACATCATGACCTTGGGTGCATTGGCTGCAGCCATTGGGTTGATTATAGATGATGCCATTGTGGTGGTGGAACAGATACACAGAACACATGAAGAACATCCCAACGAACCATCAAAAACACTGGTGCAGAAAGCCATTGGTTATTTGTTGCCAGCAATGATTGGTTCATCCATCAGCACCATTGTCATCTTTGTTCCTTTTGAAATGATGAGTGGCGTGGCTGGTGCCTATTTCAAGGTATTGACCAATACCATGATTATCACGCTAACTTGTTCTTTTTTTGTTACATGGATATGTTTGCCTGTTATCTACTTGCTGCTGACAAAAGAGAAAAAAATCAAACCCAAGAAAGCACCTATTGCCCATAACGTGAAGCAACAAAGATGGGTATCCTTTTTTATCAAAAAGCCTATCCTCAGTTTGGTCATCATATTGCTATTGGGTGGAAGCATCTACTTCATATTGCCCAAATTGGAAACAGGTTTCCTTCCCGAAATGGATGAAGGAAGTATCGTGTTAGACTATACATCACCACCTGGCACTTCATTGGAAGAAACAGACAGGATGCTGCGTGAAGTGGAAAAGATGATTGTGAAAATTCCTGAAGTGCAAGCCTATTCAAGAAGGACAGGTACGCAAATGGGCTTCTTCATTACAGAACCCAATACAGGTGACTATTTGATACAGTTGAAGAAGGACAGGACACGCTCCACAGATGAAGTGATTGCTGATATACGCAAGCATATCGAATCTACACAGCCTGCACTACGAGTGGATTTTGGGCAGGTGATTGGCGACATGCTGGGCGATTTGATGTCCTCTGTTCAACCTATAGAACTAAAGGTATTTGGCAGTGATCCAGCAAGGCTTCACCAACTTTCCACAGACATTGCTGGCATATTGGAGAAGGTAGATGGAGCAGCAGATGTTTTTAGTGGTGTGGTAGCTGCAGGACCATCTATAAGTGTTGTTCCAGACAATACAAAACTGGCACAGTTTGGCATTACGCCTGCTGCTTTCCAGTCACAGTTGCAACTCACTTTAGGTGGAACAATTGTAAGCAATGGCATCCTTGAAAAAGAGCAGTTGACACCCATAAAAATTGTTTATCCCAATAGCCGCAACCAAAGTTTGGAAAGCATGAAGAAGATGCAAATCTTTCTTCCATCTGGCAGGTTGATGGCATTGACAGAACTGGCAACTGTTAGGATAGACAAAGGAGATGTGGAAGTGCAAAGGGAGAACCTGCAGGCCATGGGCGTTATCACAGCCAGGTTGGAGAACAGGGACCTGGGCAGCACGATAAAAGAAATACAGCAAAAGGTTTCATCACAAGTTGTACTGCCACAGGGCTACCATATTGAATATGGTGGTGCCTATGCAGAACAGCAGCAGTCCTTCCATGAGCTGTTGATGATATTGATTGCGTCCAGCTTATTGGTGTTTGGTGTGATTCTTTTTTTGTTCAAGGATTTCTTGGTGGCATTGACCATTTTATTGATTGCCGTGCTGGGCATAGCAGGAAGCTATCTGGCATTGTTCCTTACCCATACACCATTGAATGTGGGCAGCTACACAGGCTTGGTAATGATTGTGGGCATCATTGGCGAGAACGCTGTGTTCACCTACTTGCAGTTCCAGGAATCAAGGCATGAAATGGGTGTTGATGAATCCATCATCTATTCCATTTCCACAAGGCTTCGCCCAAAATTGATGACAGCCTTGGGGGCCATCATTGCACTGATGCCATTGGCTCTAGGCATAGGCACAGGGGCACAGCTGCATCAGCCTTTAGCCATTGCAGTAATAGGTGGTTTTGTGGCAGCACTACCGTTGTTGCTGATAGTGCTGCCATCCATGTTGCGTTTCCTGAAGAGAAAAGAAAAAGGTGTGCTTGCAACTGAACAGTAGATTGTTAAAAGTAACTTATCGTCAATGATGTTTGCCATTTGTTCAGCACCCTTACAGAATATATTTATAACTATACAGCTTAAAATAGCACATGAAAAGATACAGGCTAATTGCACCCCTACTTGCTTTGCTTCCATTGCTTTCAATGACACAGACAAAGGATAGTGTGAGCTATGCAAAACCTTTAAGGTTAGTAACAGGCAGTTGATTGCACCTTTAACGTTGGCCACATTTGGCATCAATGCAAACAGATGTTTCAGTTTTTGAGACAATGACCTGTTTAGTCAGTGCGTTCTTGCTCAAATCAACAATGCTCTTATTGGCTCTGTAGCATTGTGGGTTTGTATCGAATATCATAAGATAAATGGCTTGGGTAGACTAAATGACGTACAGCCAAAAAGAAAGGCCCAGTGATATGCTGGGCCTTTCTTTTGATAGTATGCATAAGCTATTGCTTTTTCCTTATTTTCTTCATGCCATAGCCAACGCCAGCAGCAACCAATAGGCTAAGGCCGCCGTCCACTGGTACGTCATCCACATCATCGCCAAAGCCTGGTTGGGCATGCAGTAGAGTGGGCAACAAAAAAGCCAATAAAATAAAGATGGTGGTAATGGCTGTTATTTTCAGTTTCATACTCAAAATGTTTGGGTAGTGGTTGAATAGTTTATTGTTTGATGATGTTTTGTGACTGTACACTGTCGCCATTTGTTAGCTGCACTGTATATAGTCCATTACTCCAGCCCTTTACATCAATTGCTTTGTTGCCCATTTTTATTTTACCCAATTCAATAATCTTGATGGTTTTGCCTTCCATGTTCACGATACGGATAGTGGATGTTTGGTTATCGTTTAAACCCTGATAATTAATGTTCAGTACATCACTTGCTGGATTAGGCGAAACCTTTACGGAAAACTGCATATCCAATGCAGGCAATACAATTGGTCCTTTTGCATTCAACACAATGGAGAACCTATTGATTCCATTGCTCGCTGCTGCAACAGTAAAGCTGTAAACAGTACTATCCGTTATCTCTGTTAAGGTATTTAATTCCGCATCCTTCAAATAGGCCCTATTGCCATCAATGAATGCATCCATGGTTTTGGCAGTAATGGCATAATTACCTGCTGCAAGGTTGTCCATGCCAAGCTTCACTTCCCTGTTTTCCGTTAGGGCAGCTTTTAGGGCAGAGCCATGGTAGATGCTGTACTGTGTACCAGCATTGTCCAGCACATACAGGTCATGGGCTGCCCCTGCCATGTTCATGGCATCATACTTTGCATCAAAGCCATCCGTTGCATTGTCGTCACCAAACCTGATTACCACTTCATCGGGATTGCCGGTTGCATTACTGGTTAATGTGAGGGATAACCTGTTGTGTATAGTGCTAAGTGTTCTAAAGGTAGAGTTGGTTGGATTGGTTGAAGCCTTGTCCGTTTCGTGCCAGCCTAGTGTTGGCGTTGCTGCATTGGCCCTTACAAAGAAGGCACTGCCGCTTTCTATATATTGGCTACCGCCATTGGCTGCACTGCCGTTTATGTAGGTGCCATAGTTACCGCCGCTCAATGCAGGGCGGTAAGTGTACACCGCATTGTCCACGTTGGTCCTTGTTACGTTTGTCCAGTCTACATTGCTGGCGTAAGGGTTGCTGACCAGGTTCCAGCCCTTGGCTGCGGAAGTGAAGGAAAGGTTCTGTACAAAATCGCCCTGTTTCAATGCACCGTTCATGCCCAGTGTTACTGCTGCAGGTGTGTAGGTTCCACCAGTCAATGAACCTGCCTGCCCCTTTGTTCCTCTGATAAGGAGTCTGATGCCTTGCCCACTCAAAATAGTGCTCACGCTATTGTCACTGGTAAAGGCTGTCCAGCCAGTATTATTGGTAGTGCCTGTGGCTGCATCGCCATTGGCCTCTGTAAAGGCGAAAGCAGATGGATTGCTAGTGGATGTTGCAGTAAAGCCATTGGCATTGGTACCAGTTATGGCTCCGGTAATGTCTATATCGTCTGTCAGTTCCGTAAGGTTCATGGCAGTTGCAAAAGGATGGCCAACAAAACGGTTCTTCCTTAGCCCTGCTGGTATGTAACGCTGGAACAGCACATTGCCCGTAATGTAACTGCCTGCTGCACTGCCTGTGGCCACACGGGCAGTTCCGTTAATGTCGCTCTTTAAAATAAGGTTGCCATTGGTGGTCAATACTCCTGCCGTTGGTGTAACCGTACCTGTAACCGTAACAGTGGTGCTGGTAGCTGCAATGGCAACCCCTGCTGCGTTATTGATGGTTGCATTGGAGAAAGTGCCAATACCGCTGATGGTTTGTGTACTGGTACCATTGAAGTTGAGGTTAAGCCCGCTGATGGTGCCATTGTTGGCCACATTTCCTTTCATGTTGAAAAGGCCACTGTTGGTAACCGTTCCTGCATTGGTCAATGTACCATTGATGGTAAAGGTGGCTGTATTGTTTAGTGTAGCACCTGATGCGATGGTGATATCCGAAATGGTTACTGGGGACGTTACCAATGGTGCATTAGGCGTACCTGAAGGAATGCTAACAGAAGCTGTTGTAGTAGGTACTGCATTAAAGTTCCAGTTGCTGGCCGTATTCCATGCATTTGTAATGCCTGCCCATATAAATTGCCATGCATCGGTAATGGCCAGTTTTGTAAAGCTGGTAAGGCTAGGTACTGTAGCAACCATTGTGGCATTGTTTACAGTGGTGCCACTAAAAATACCGCCATTTGTAACATCCGTTACTCTAGTGGATGCGGTATTGGGTGCGGTGCCCAGAAATGATGAATCGTAATTCAGGGAAATATTGCAGTTATAGCCACTTGCCCCACCATTCACTGCTAGATCCCAATAAGCATTGCTGTAGTTAGGGGTAAGCAGACCTGTGGGGTTAACACCAGAATAGAACTTGAAGGAACGGGATGAAACAGTGCCTACATTGTTCCAGAGAACAGATGCAACCGTTCTTCCAAAACAGTTATAATTAGTGGTACTGCCATTGGCAAAGGTTCCACTTTCTACCAGGTTGGATGGCGTGATGGCAGTAGTGAACTCATTGGCACCAATATCAGTGGCAATACCATCTACAATGCTTCTTGCATTGCCACTGAAATCAGTGGGCAATGTGGCAATGGCCCTGCCCTTGCCGTTTACCAACCAACTTGCTGCATGCAGGTTATTGATTTGCAGGTTGGCCTGTGAGGAATAGGTGGCACTTGAAAAAAGGTCTGTCAATGCCACGGTGGCAGGGTCAACCGTTAAATTGGAACTGCCAGCGGACTGTGCATAGTAGGAATACGTATCATTGCCGGTGGTTGATTTCCATGTAGCGAAATCAAGTGCACCAGTATTGTAATAGCCTGCCTTGGCCGTTGCTGCAGTAACAAATGTATTGTTGTTGGAAGTGAATGCGGAAGTGCCCGGCATCAACAATGCAGCATTGTCGCCGGTACTTGTTCTTCTATTGATGAGCAGGTTGTCCATTACTGTTATGGGAGTGGCATTGCCAGCCAATAAATTGTCGTTGCGTGCAATGCAAGCGGAACTCCTGTTGGTGGATGCACCGCTTATCAGTATGGTATTGTAGCGGTTGCTGATGGTGGAAGCGGTTGATGTGGACTGCATGATGCCAAAAGCTGCCTGGTTAAGGGTAGCTGTATCGCCTAAGGAAATATAGTTGTTGTCCGCTGTACTTGATGCTGCCAAATTGAGCGTATTTATTCCATATACATAAGGTGAATTGGTTGAACCATTGGCACTGCTGTAAATGTTGAAGATTTTGTTGTTGCTGATATCGGGTCTGCCAAGGTTGGTAAATACACCTCCCACTGCGGTGCTAAAGTTACCTGTATTGTAACCGTAAATGTCCTGGATGGTATTTGACCTTATTTTAAGTGTGTCTACATAAGTGGCATTGCCTGTATGGGCGTTCAGTATCACCACCCCAGCAGCGGCTGGGTAGCCAGTAACGGCAATGCTTCCATAACTGGAAATGTTCCTGATGGTATTGTTGGTAATGGTAGGCAGCAGCCTTATGTAATGGTTGGATGTTCCGCCATTGATGGCATTTCCCCAAATGCCATGACAATAAGTGGAAGCAGACGTGGAGGTTGTTCTCATGCCGTCTATAATGTTTTGCGTGGCTATGACCGTGGTGTTGTTGTAATACAGGTTACCGCCTTGGCCTGTTGTGCTGGTGGGCGCTATCCGTATGCCATACACCTGCCCATTTGAAGTGGTGAGCGAAGCAGCCGTAATATTTTTGATACTGTTACCCGTAACGGTAAAAGTGGGAGTAATATTCTTCACGAAAGTGGTATCCAACTGTGTGGCAATATGGATGCCGCTCGTAGTAACCGGGCCTGCAGTATTGGCTACCTGAAAAGCATCAATAGTATTGTTGCTGATGGTGATATTGGTACTATAAAATACAGAACTGAAAATGGCAGGATTGGTAAAGGTTCCTGCATTGCTGTTGCCCGTTATGCTGATGTTCTTAATGGTATTTCCTGTTATCACCGCATTGCTGCCATAGCTTGTAAATATGGCACTGTAGCCTGCCACTACCGTAGCAGCAGTGTGAACCATTGTGCCAGTAGCAAGGGGACCGCTACCTCCAATATAATTGTTGGTAATGGTGAAATTGTCAGTGGTATAATAGGTGCCAGCACCTATATTAATACCAAAGCAGAGGAATTGTGCCGTATAGGCCCTACTGGCAGTTTGATAAATACTATTGCCGGTAACGGTAAGGCTGGCAGAGCCTTGTTGCACACGTATGCCTGCTGTGCCGCTAGTGCCAGTGTTATCAAAAAAGTCATAGATATTACAGTTCCTGATAGTGTCGTTAAAGTTTTCAACGGTGGTGGTGGTCACGGTTCCGTTTAAGCAGATGCCATTATGGGCCGATGCCATGCCGTCAATATTGCAGCTTTCAATATTTACCTGGTTGCCCACTGTGGCAGATGCCCTGCTGATGAGGATTACACCGCCATTGGTAACAGATTTGCAGGAGGCTTTTACATTGCAATAAGAAAGAAACACATTGCTGGTGCCATTAAAGAACTTAACGGCTGCTGATGAGTCTGTTGTGGCGGTACTGGTATTGGTAATGGTTAAGCCAATGGCTCCAGACCCACCTTGCCTTCCTTCAATGGTAAGATATTGTGTGCCCCGCAGGTTAAGCATGCCTGCACCGGCAACGCTTCCTGTAACTGTGGTGGAGTAACCAGCAGCAGGCCTCAATATTACTTGCCTGGTGGCAGCACCATTTACAATGGTATCGAAAAAGATGCCTGTTGCAGGTTCCGAAGCAGGGTTATAGCCTGTTTGCAGTTCAAGAATGATATTGCCAGTACCTGTTACACCAGTTGCGGCCAGAAAAGTGGCCGCTTCCTGTATGGTGGCAAAGGAGGTAGAACTGGAGGTTCCATTGATGGGGTAAGTGGTACCGCCAGTCAATATTGCTGGGGGTGCAGCAATAGTCTTGACTGTTACCAGTAACAATAAAATAGGTAGGAATAACTTAATCCTTTTCAAGAGTCTGGCTGTTAAGGATTGGGTAAATGGTAGGTTCATAATGCAGGGTTAAGTTGTCTTGATTGTGCCATTCAATTGCTTTGAGGCAAAGAATTGAATGAATAGGCGTAGCCTACTATATTGTCTTAAAAGGTAATGTGAAAATGTTAGTATAGTATAGAACAAGGTATCTTATAGAGTTGTCTGGTTGATCGGATCCATTAATACGTTGTCCATTTTATGAGGGTTTGGCATGTTGGGTATTTTGAATAGATTAAGATAATGCTGTACCGAAAAGAAGCAAACGTTGTTTAAAAGGTTTTATTGTATTTTCAGATAAAATGCATTGCATCCAATATAAAGACAGCCAGCAAAAAAACGTTTGGCTGGAAAAGTAAACATGCTGATTCGTGAAGTATGCTAAAAGTGGTTTAAATCAGCGTTTGTGACAAGTGATAATCTATCAATAGTAAATTGTGAATCATATAAAAAAAGCCTGAGTAATCAGGCTTTTTTTATATGATTCACTTTCAGTAAGCAACTTATATATGCTTGCATGGTTTGCCATTCCTGCGATGGCCCCATCAGGCGAATACAGCGGTGAGGCTAGCAATGATAGCAGTCTGACTACCTCCCGCCAAAGGCACAGTTACCGTAGATCCTTTAAAGGCAACCACCGTTTGTCCGTTCTGCCCATTTTGTGTAAAGGACGTACTGCCAGTGGAACCGTTCATACTACCATAGGGTCCATATGTTTTTCCGCTTTGTCCGGTGAGCGTGAGCTGCAGCACACAATTCCACCCGTACCATGTACCGGTGTAGCCCGAGATGGATACAATAGGGTCATTGGTTGGAATACTGATTGTTTGGCTTGTGCCGCTGGTTCCGCCGTGTTGCAATAATGTAAATATTCCAATAGTTGTACCACTAGGCTGGGTTCCGAAATTGTATGGACTTGTACCGGTACTAACGGCCTGGATGGCGTTGAGCACTTCGCCTGACTGAATGATCATTTGTGTAATAGCAGGATTGCCTGCCGCTGCCGCAATTGCCGTGTCATCGAAATCATTGTTTGTGGAAGGATTGGCGAGTTGGGAAAGGATCATCAGCTGTGCCTGCTCAAATTGATAGTTACTTGAGTTGAGCCTCCACATAAATATGTCTTGATAATTGTAGTTTGTGTTATTGTAGTTGAAGCCTGCAGTAATCTGGCCCCAAACCTCTTGTGCACTTGCATTGGGAGCTGAATTTCCTGGTTCAAATTGTGCACCGTACCCAATTTTGGAAGCAGACATTCCTGCATCAAGAAATTCTGATAATGGTGTACCATCATAGAATTGAGGAGAAATGATATCGAAGGCGTTGTTGAGTGTAGGGTAATCAATCGAATCGGTAGTCCATGCAGGAGCCATGGTTAGGTAATATTTTTCGGATTGTGCATCAAATACCTGTCTGATGGTGGAGAACAGAATCTGGAATTGCGGTTGGGTCATGTTGGTTACGTCTCCTTCCCAGTCCACATCCAAACCGTTCATGTTATTCTTTTGCAAATAGGCCACAAGGTTATTGGCAAAAGCAGTGGCCTGTGTCTGCGGGTCTCCACCACATGAAAAAACTGCTGCCAGTGTCTGATTGCCTGAATAGACCATCGTAGCCAGGAATTTGATATTAGGATTCACCTGTCGTGCATCTATTAAAACGTTGTTTAAGTAATCCTGGTTACTCAATAATTGATTCGGCGTAGCACTGTTACCAAGATGGCAACCATTACCTATCTGTATTGTGAAACCACTACTTCCGGGTACCACTTCAAAAAAAGCGATACCAAGCAAATTGATGCTGTTGTACACTTTGTACTGGATCAATGATTGAAAGCAACTGTTGGGGCTGTTGTAGTTCGTTCCTGCTGGTTCATCTTCATTCAGGAAGATCCAGGCATTGAGGCCGTTTGTTAAGTTTGTCATGGTGTTAAGGTTTATTGTTTGGTGTATGTATTTCATTTTGGCTTACTTGATAGTAGCTGTGTTGAAAGTAGATTGTACAAAAACCATTTCCAAGCAGTTAAGGCCAAAACGCGGGTTTCTACTTATGCTTTTTGCATAAATTAGGTATAAGTACGCCAATCAAATGCACAAAAAAAATATGCGTATTAAGCATGCATTAATTGCGATTACTTTCTTGTTGGAGAAACAATAACACTAGGCAAGGAGGAAGAAAAGAGATCGTATTCAAATATGTATCAAGGTGCAAAGTGCATAAAACCCTATCAAGAACGCTTCCTGTAACTGTAAACAGCCCATAAGTTCAGGCCAACTGCAAATGCACTGATGGAAAGCAGTTGCTGCTTGATGTCGGCCAATGTACTTCCTTTCAGTACTACCAAACGCATCACATCAATAAAATAGGAAACGGGATTGAATTTTGTTATCCATTTTGCCCATTCAGGCATGCTGTCTATGGACGTGTACAAGCCACCCATCAATACAAAAATCATCATAATGAAAAAAGATACCAGCATGGCCTGTTGCTGTGTAGCCGAATAAGTAGAAATGAGCAAGCCAAGCCCAAGCACAGCCAGTAAATAAACCGCTGCAAACACATAGATAGTTACAAAACTTCCTATTGGAACAATGCCATACACTACCCTTGCTACCACAAAGCCCAAGCTCATTACAACCAAACCCAGCACCCAGAATGGAATGAGTTTGCCCAGGATAAAATGGTATTTCTTGATGGGTGTTACATTGATCTGTTCAATAGTGCCAATTTCTTTTTCCTTTACAATGTTGATGGCAGTTAGGTTTGTGCCCACCATGGTAAGCAACAGCACCAAGATGCCCGGTACCATAAACAGCTTGTAGTTCATGTGCGGGTTGAACCAGTTGGAAGAAGCCACTTCAATTTGTGGTTCTGGATTGAAGCGTGGAAATTGTACCCAATCCATCCGCACATCATTATTGAAGGAACGGATGATAGCCGCCAAATAAGCACCGCCCAAACTTCCCTTCACGCCATTAATGGCATTTACTGCAATAAAGAGGCTTGCCTTGTCTTCTTTCACCAATTCCTTTTCAAAGCTGGCCGGTATCTCCAATATAAGGTCGGCTTTGTCCAGCTCTACCTGTTTCATGGATTGGTTGAATGCATCATCGTATGAAACCAGTTTAAAATAACCTGATGCCGTAATCTTGCTAATGAGTTTCCTTGAATAGTCTGAATGGTCATGGTCCGTTACGGCAATCTGTATATTCTTCATCTCATAATCCGCAGCCATAGGCAATACAATCAACTGCATAATGGGCAATATAAAAATGATACGCAGTATGCCCTTGTCACGGAATATTTGCCTGAATTCTTTTTGCAATATGAAACGCAATGTCCTCATGCCAATCTTATTTTAAAGTTCTTGATGGCCATTCCTAAAAAGAAGAGCAGCATACCTGTCAATATCAAGGTTTCCTTCCATACTGCAGCAAAGCCAACACCTTTGATCATCACGGAACGCACAATATTGAAATACCATTTTGCCGGAACAATATTGCTGATGACCTGTAATGGCTTGGGCATGTTCTCCACTGGAAACATGAAGCCACTGAACATGACCGTTGGCAGGAACATGCCTACCAATGCAATGAACATGGCAGTTTGCTGCGATGCTGCTGCCGAAGAAATCAATAATCCCAAAGCCAATGCAACCAATGTGAAGAGGATGCTTTCTGCAAAGAGTAGTACAATGTTTCCCTGAATGGGTACATCCAACACAAATACACTTAGCAGCAATATGCTTATGATATTTACCATAGACAATAACAAATAAGGAACTGCTTTTGCCACCACAATTTTTAATGGTTGCAAAGGAGATACAAGCATAATTTCCATTGTGCCCAATTCTTTTTCACGAACAATCGTGATGGCTGTCATCATGGTGCAGACCAACAATAGCACCATGGCCATAACACCGGGAACAAAGTTGTAAGCCCCTTTCAACTGTGGGTTGTACAGCATTCTTGTTTGTGTTTCTATAGTGTAGGGCAACTTCTTTCCTTGCAATAACCTATCCTGATAATCCAGGATGATGGTATTGGCATAGTTGGTTAATGTACTGGCTACATTAGGGTCGCTTGCATCTGCAATTACCTGCACTTGTGCCTTGTTTAAATGACTGATGTCGTTGGCAAAATTTTGTGGTATAACAATAGCTAGCTTGATGCTTCCTTTCCTGAACTCTTTTTCTATATCCGCATAGCTAGTGAGGTTACTTTGCAAATCGAAATACCTGCTTGCATCCAGCTCTTGAATGAGGGAAGCTGAGTTTGCATCCTTTGCCAAATCGAGTACGGCAAATTTTGAATCCTTTACTTCATTGGTGAGTGCAAAACCAAAGATGACAATCTGCACAATAGGCATGCCCAACAGGATGAACATGGTTCGCCTGTCCCTGAAAATGTGGTAGAATTCTTTTTTTACGAAACTGAAAAACTGCTTCATGCGATTGCGTTTAACCTCTTACTTGTCCCTTGTTAAATCCATACACTATTTTACCCATCCGAACGGACGGCTTTTCTTGCCAGTTGAACAAACACATCATCCATACTGGACGCATGATAGGTTTGTTTTAATCCAGTAGGTGTATCCAATGCTTCAATCTTTCCATCCACCATAATGGAAACCCTATTACAATACTCTGCTTCATCCATATAATGCGTAGTTACAAATACGGTAATGCCATTGCTGGCTGCTTCATAAATCATGTTCCAGAATTCACGTCTTGTAACCGGGTCCACACCGCCAGTTGGTTCATCCAAGAAAACAATCTCCGGTTCATGAAAGATGGCTACAGAAAAAGCAAGCTTCTGTTTCCAACCCAATGGCAGTTCCTTCACCAACACATTGGCTTCTTTTTCCAAATGCAAATGTTGCAACAGGTACCCTGTTTTCTCTTTAATAAAGGCATTGCTTTTACCGTAGATGCCACCATAAAAGCGGATGTTCTCCTTCACGGTCAAGTCTTCATACAAAGAGAACTTCTGACTCATGTAACCAATATTCCTTTTAATTTCTTCATTCTGCTTAAACACGTCAAAGCCAGCCACAGTCGCTTTTCCAGCTGTTGGTAACGACAGGCCACACAGCATACGCATGGCTGTTGTTTTGCCTGCACCATTGGCTCCAAGAAAACCAAATATTTCGCCCTTGTCCACTTCAAACGAAATGGCATCCACGGCAGTGAAATTGCCAAAACGTTTGGTGAGGTTTTCAACAGTAATGGCTTTATTGTGCTGCATGATCTTTCATTAAAGCGATGAAACAATCTTCTATATCTGGTTGCACTATTTTCATTTCCACTTGCTCAATGGGCAATGTGGTTATACCATCTTCCAATACTGCATGGTGGTATTCGCCAAAAGCATAGGCATCTGCCACACCTTTTGTTTGCTTGAGCGTATTCAATAACTGTAGCATGTTGCTACCCTTTACTGCCATGATTTTGTGAGGGAATGAGTGGATGATGTTCCGTGGCGAATCTACCTGCATCAGCTTGCCCGACTGCATCAAGGCTACCCTATCGCAAAGGCTGGCTTCATCCATATACGGTGTTGAAACCAATATGGTAATACCTTGTTCTTTTAGCCCTTTGAGCATTTGCCAGAATTCCTTTCTTGAAACCGCATCCACACCGGTTGTTGGTTCATCCAAAAAAAGAACACTTGGTTTATGTATCAATGCACAACATAATGCCAGCTTCTGTTTCATGCCACCAGACAGCTTGCCTGCCCGTCTTGTTTTGAAAGGTTCTATCTGTATATAGATGTCCTTGATCAAATCATAATTGGCTTCGATGGTTGTATTGAAGATGGTGGCAAAGAAGCTCAGGTTTTCTTCTATGGTTAAATCCTGGTACAATGAAAACCTGCCCGGCATATAGCCTACACGGTTCCTGATGGCTTTAAACTCTTTCACTACATCCAGTCCATCAACGGTTGCATGGCCTTCATTGGCCAATAACAATGTGGTGAGTATGCGGAACAAAGAAGTTTTTCCGGCACCATCAGGGCCAATGATACCAAAGAGTTCGCCTTTCTCCACATTCAATGAAATGTTGGACAATGCCTGCACCAACTTTTGCTTGGCACCATAGGTTTTTGAAATACTTGCTATCGTAACTGCGTAAGACATGGATGCTGTTAATTCAATTTTACTTCGCCAAACATGCCAATTTTCAAGTAGCCATCATTCTTCATTTTTATTTTAATGGCATATACCAGGTTGGCTCTTTCTTCTTTTGTTTGTATGGTCTTTGGTGTGAATTCTGCCTTATCGGATACCCAGGTGACATTACCGGTATAAGTCTTGTACTCCTTCTTGCCATTGTCTATATATACCGTTACCTGCTGACCGAGTTTTATTTGTGGCAATTGGCTACCAGTAATATAAGCCCTTAGCGTGATGGTGGATAAGTCTGCTATTTTGTATAGTGCTTTTCCAGATGCCGTCACCTCTCCTTGTTCAGCATATTTGGTAATGACCGTTCCATTGATTGGATTGATGATCAAGGAACGTTGTACCTGGTCCTGTAACTGTGCTGCCCTTTTTTGCAAAGGGGCGGATTCACTTAAAACAGAACGGTTCTGTGTGTTTACATTGTTCTTCTGTACTTCAATCTGCTGACGGGTTACAGCCAATTGCTTCTGTGCTGCTTCTATCTGGTAATTGATGTCATCTAATTGCTTACCTGTGGCAGCGTCCCTTTGCAGTAAACGTTGTACACGTTCCTTTTCATGCTGCAGGTTGCTCAACTGCGTTTGTTGAACAGCCAATTGATCTTCCAGCAATTTTACCTGTGGGGCAACATCTGCTGTTTTTTGCGAGAGCGAACTGATACTCGCATCCACTTGTTGCTTTTGTAAATTCAAGTTTTCGGCATCCACTTTACCAATGGTGTCACCTTGTTTCAACACATCGCCTTCCTGCACTTTGAAGCTGAGCAGTTTGCCTGGCAATTCGGATGACACAATGGTTTCATCTGCTTCAAAAGTTCCCTGAGCATCAAACTGGCTGTCTTTGTTGCTACAAGAAGCCAGCATAAAAATGGTTGCTATCAGCAATACTTGTTTCATTGTATATAGTTGTATGTTCTTGAATGTTTACTTGCCCAATAATGTTTGCAATATGACCTGTGCTTGCAACAATTGCAATTGATGCGTAATAAGTGATTGCCTTGCCTGGTCTTCTGCATTTACTTCCCTTACATAATCACTGGCAGCAATCACCCCATTTTCCAATTGTGCATTGGCTGCATCTTTTACACTTTTTCTAAGTACTATTAATTCTGCATCACTTTTTACCAGTTCGTTCAGCTTGTTTATTTCTGCCTGCTGTTGCTTTACCTGTGTGTTGGTATTCAGCAAGAAGGTTTCTTTCTGTGCATCTATTTGCTGCTTGCCAATATGTATGAGTTCCTTCTCTTTTTTAGCTGTGTATAATCCGCCCAATGACCAGGCCACACGAACACCGCCAATACCATACAAGGAAAAACTGTTGTCCAGCATGTTCAGCCCTGGCCTGCCATAACCTCCTTGTACAAATACGCTTGCTTTGGGCTGGTTCTTGGCATCAATCAGCTTGGACTGTTGTTGCATCAATATGGATTGATCCTGATACAGTTTCAGTTCAGGTCTTGTAATGTCAAGTCCAGTGTTATCAACGCTCGGCTTCACTAGCTGAACCTGATGATCCAAAGGTCTGTTCAGGAACAAAGAGAGTACATCTATCAGTCCTTTTCTTGTAGCGTCCAGTTCAATTGTTCTTTGATTGGTTTTTATCAACTCTGCTTTCAGCATGTTCAGGTTCGATTTGAAGGCCGTGCCATTGTCAACCTGTGCCTGCACCCGATTGATGCCCACATTCAAATCGGCCTTTACCAATTCCACTTGCTTTACTTGTTCATCCACATACAGTATGCTCATGTACACCTGATAAATTCTTTCCTTTAGTTTGTAAAGTTCCACTTCCAGCTTTTGGTCTTCTACTGTTGAATTGAACTGTTGCAAATTCTGTTGCTGCTTAATGATACCCCCATCATACACTACTTGATTCACATCGGCCAATAATTTATACTGGTCTTTTGAAGGAGATGGAATATTGATGCCGGGAATAGGCACATTTACTTGGGTAACATCGGACTGGTAAGTTGCTTGTCCACTCAAAGTCAACTGCGGCAAATATCCTTTGGACAAATTGGCAATATTGATGTTGGAAGCCTGCTGCACCAATTGCTTCTGCTTAATATTTGGATAATGTACCCTTGCCGAATCGTAAGCCTGCTGCATGGTGATTGTTTGTGCCATCATATTCAATGGAACCAGCAAAACAACGATTAACCATTTGGTTGATAAACGCATAAAAAAATTATTTTTTGATGGATGCTATTATAAATTCGGGTACTGCTTTCTTGCGTTGTTCCATGATATTTTTGAACTGAAGCTCATCCAATCCAATGACCATGGACAATATCGGTTTTCCCAAAAAAGGGAAAACACAGAGGCTCATCAAGTTCATTACCAATTGAACAGGGCTTATAGGAACAATGTTTTTCTTCTTTACTTCCTGCTCAATTTGTTCCACAAGCTTGGACAAGTCAGGCGGGTCGTTACCAAACATTTTTTTAATAAATGCCTGCGGCTGCCTATTCACCTCATTCATTACAAACATAGGTATATAGGGGTTTTGCATGGCCATACTAATATAGTTGTCTGCAAACATTTCAATCTTGGTAAAGAGTGGCAGGTCTGCATTCAACAATGCTTTTACTCGTGGAATCAGATTGCCTACGCTTTCCTTGAAAATGGTTTCAAACAACTGATCCTTGCTCCTGAAATAATAATGCAGCATGGCTTTGTTGATGCCTGCTTCATCTGCTATATCTTGCATTCTGGCACCTGCCATACCTTTTGCAATGAATACCTTTCTTGCAGCATCTAAGATTTTAGCCTCTGTTGTCGTGTCTTTTTTTTTGTCAACCATTTAATTTAACCAATTGGTTAACAAAAATAGACATTTTCTCATTTCTCCCAAATTTTTAATATTGATTGGTGATGACTCCGTTTGAATTACTTGTCAGGTTGAGCCTGTTGAAACCGATAAAATTTCTACTATAAAAGCGTGTCCGCAACTCGTTATTTCCAGGTCAATGTTTGAAGTATGGGCCAGTAAGCCATGCTGTTAACTTTTTGTATGCCTTTTCCTGTCTTTTAGTTTTTTTGCCCCATAGCCTACACCGGCAGCAATCAATAAAGTGAGCCCGCCATCCAGTGGCACGTCTGCATCCGTACCGCCGGGCAGGCCTGGGTCATCTGCAAACACTGCTACGCTTACTAGGTTAAACAGCAATACAAGCATGGCCACTTTAAGGCCATGCCCGAATTTTTTATTTATGTTTATATATGAGCAACGCATACTGTCTTTGTTTAATGGTTCCTGAATAGTTGTTTTTACTGTTTCACTACTTGTTGTGCGATGGTTTCCTTGCCATTGCTTACCTGCACCATATAAACACCAGCTTTCCATGTTGTGGTTGGCACATAGGTTGTTCCAACTTCCCGGATGCCCTCATGGGTGCTGTAAATTGTTTTGCCCAATGCATCCACAATCCTTATTGTTATTGGCATTGCTGCTGGCGATGCATAAATAACCTTCATTGTTGCTGCCACAATAGGGTTGGGCGTAATTTTTACCGTAAGCTTGTCTACATTTATATTGTTGGGTACTATAACAGGGGGTACAGGTTTCATGACAATTTCAAAACGGTTGTTGCCCTTGCTTGCTGTATCGCTGTTTATGGCAAACGCATAGTTCATATTATCTGTAATAGCTACCCATTCGTCCTTGTACTTGTCGTGCAGGTAGTACAACGTGTTTGTAGGCAGGTTAACATTGTTTGCCTTTAGTATAAAATCACGTTGCTCATTTGTAGTAATACCCAATGGGATGGCATCGTTTGTGGATTGCAAAGCAGGTAGCACATTAATGGCCAACTTCGACCTATCCGATGCAATACTGTAGAGATCAAGATTGGTATTGCTGATTTTTTCAAGGTCTTCCTGGTCTGTATAATTTGCAGACGATGTATTGCTAAAACTGATTTTCAATTTGTCCCAGTAAGCTCCGGACAAAGCATCATCCACTTCCAACAAGAACCCTTCTTTTACATTATTGCTGCGTAATAAATTAAGCGGTGCCGTCAACGCTTTGTTGCTTTCGTTGAACTGTATGGTCTGGTTGGTGCCGCTGGTATTCTTGATAAAGAATGCACCCCATGATGGCAGTACGATGGGGCTACCCAAGGTATAGAAATCATAACCTCCGCTGGCAAGCCCTGTACCTAAACTTGCCTTGCCTGCATTCCATACATAAATAGATGCACCGCTACCGCCAACAGCAGCAATATTACTGATGCTGTTTACATCAATGGCTGCGGGATAAGGGTTGGCAATGGCGTTCCATCCAGTAGCCGTACCGCCAAATGCAATTGCAGATTTTACAGTGTAGCTAAGGCTGCCCGTGTTCACGGTTCCCTTGTATTGCAAAGTGGGTGCATTGGGTGTATAGCCTCCATTTATAACACTGATGCCTTGCCCCACAGTTCCTCTTACAAATAATAGCAAGGCTTCTTTGTTGTTCCATGTATCTGTATTGTTGAGGTATGGTTTCCATATGCCTGTCAAATAATTAAAGGCCGAAGCATTGCCTGCTGTTAAACCGGATCCGGTACCTGTTACATCAACATAAGGTTGCAGGTTGCTCAAAGCAATATTGCTGGTAAATGGATGACCCAATAACCTGTATGCCCTTTGGGCTGCCAGGTAACGTTGTGCAGTAACAGCCCCTACAAGGCTTCCGGTATTTACAGTACCATCTATTGCCGCAATGCTTGCAGTGCCACTTGCTGTAGATGCCAATACCAGGTTGCCATTGGTGGTGAACGTACCAGATTTTAAAGTAAGCACACTTGTTATTGTTTGCTTGCCTGTAGCAGTAATGGTTGCATTGTTATTGATGGTAAGGTTACTGATGCTGCCTGTGCTGTCCAACACTTGATTGCCCAGATTGCCATTAAGAACCGTAGTACCGCTGCCTATAATAGATCCATTGTTGCTGAACAGGCTTCCGATACTTAACGTACCTGTATTGTTGATGACTGCATTGGTTTGAATAAACAAAGCACTGCTGTCTAAACCTAGATTGCCTGCTATACTAACCGTATGGCCAGACCGTACAGTAAACCTTGCCAGGTTATTAAAGGCAAGCGGCGAAGTTCCTGTTCCATCTGTATTTGTTTTCCAGTTGGTGAGCGTATTGGCTGCATTGTTGCCTGTGCTATAATAAGCAGATAGCTCATAGGCCCCCATATCTATCCTGCTTCCCTTTATACGGTTGCTGCCCACAAGGTCCATATTGCCAATCTTCAATCCTGTGGTATCGGCTGTACCTGCATCAATAGCAGGACTGTTGGGTAAGAGGCGGAAATCATTATTACCAAGATTTACAAACAAAGGATTTGTATTGAATAGATTACCAGTACCATTAATCATTGCACCAGATTGATTGATATAGCTATAGTCTCCAGGCCCTATTATGCTATTGTTCAATATAACAGCTCCTCCAACTGCATAAAGGCTGGCACTAACACTTGGGTCATTACCTGCACTGTTATTGTACAGGATACTGTTGTACATAGCACAATTGACATCATAAAAAGAAGCTACCGCACCTGTATAGCCTGCTTTGTTGTTGGCAAATACGCAATTGCTGATGGTAATGGAAGAACTGTATCCGCTATATATGGCCCCACCTTCTCCACCGCCATCATAGTAAGTTGGGTCATCAGGGTCGGGCAAGCTTGCACTATTGCCTACAAACAGGCAATTGTTTACCACGGGGTACGAGTTGTTTTCACTGGAGATACCGCCACCAAATCCTCCATAGCTATAACCGCCCATGTATGGATAAACCGATTCTACTACCGTATTGCCTGAAAAAATACATTGGCCAATAATAGGTGATGCATGGTTATTATATATGGCCCCACCACCATTGTCTGATGCCGTGAAATTGTTCAGGAAATTACAGTGGCTTATAGTAGGCGATGCATTGATATTGGCGATGCCAGCGGAAACACCTATGGATCCTCCATCGTACTGTGCATAGCCATCGCGAAAGGTAAAGCCATCCAGCACATCATCTGGCGTAAGCAGGTTGTTGTTGTTACGGATAATACCTGCACCATTGCCTATTAAAATAGTACCGGCCTGCATAGTGCCCAAAGCCGATGGTAATTGCCGCTGTGCAAATGATCCGCCACCGGAGGGGAAACCGCCAAACATTTTTACGCCTTTGGCCATAACAAAACTTTGGCCGCTTGGTGGCTGATAAGTGCCTTTGGCTACGAATATGCTATCTATCGCACTACAGTATTTAGCTGCAAGCAGTGCATCGGACAATGATTTAAAAGCATTGGCCCAACTGCTGCCATCGCCATTTACTGCTACACTACTGTCCACATATAAAGTAGCGGAAGAAGGAATGACTTTGAGCAGGTTTACAGTGATCGTGCTATCACACCCATACATATTCGTAGTATGCGATACGTAGGTACCAGGCGTGGTATAGGTAATGCCATTAGCAGTGTACCCACCACAGGTAATGACTGTAACTTCTGAACTGGTTGCTGGAAGCACTTTCAAGTATAGTGTCACTATGCTGTCGCAACCATAGTATGTTTGGTAGGTGTTGGAATAGGCACCCGTTTGGGTAAGGGTTTGCCCCTTGTAAATAAAGGAATTACCCTGGCAGATCGTATCGTAAAAATTTGTGTATTGATTACCGCCAATTTCTTCAAATACCCCCATATCAACCGTACCCCTTCTTATGCGGTCATTCCCTGCAAGGTCTTTGGTAAGGTATGCAGGCACTTTTGAATTGTTCCCATTGTTATTGGCATTACTGCTACATTGTAAATGGAAGTTGCCATTGGCAGGGTCTACATAGCGATTACCGTTGTCTGGGTCTATAGAGCGAGGGTAGATAAAATTATAGTTGTCTACATTTATCCAACTACTGCCCAATGTGTAGGTACGTGGGTAGATACAGTTTTCCAAATGGGCAAACTGTATGCCTATCACATTACGTTCATCCCATACTTCATTATCAAAAATGCAGTTATAGGCACTTATCCCACCAGTGAAAGAAACATTCCAAATACAATATCCCCCATAAACCGACAGGTTCGGGATGGTGCTTTTATTATTGTAGAAACTGCAGTTGTAAAGGTTCAGCGAATAGTTATTGTGGTAAATGGCACCTCCTTTAAGGGCTGTGTTGCTATTAAAAAGACAGTTGGCAAAAACAGTAGGGGTGCCTTCATTGGCGAACATGTTGGTAAAAACAGCTCCGCCGAAATTTCCAGTGTTGTTGACAAAACTGCAATTCTTGATAATCCGTGCGGAGTTTTGATAACCATTGCCACTGGATGACTGGATGATTAATCCACCTGCTTTTAGGACTACTTGGTCATTATCAAAAAACGTGGCCACCCCATCCCTAATGGTAAACCCATCAAATTCTGTATTGCCAATAGCTCCCATTAATAGAACAGGACTATTGTTCCCTTTTAGGATAGTTGGGTTGTTCAAAACATTACGCTGGGCAAAACTGCTGCCACCAGAAGGGAATCCCCCAAATATTTTGAGGCCTGCTTTCTGAAAGTTGTAGTCGTAATAGCCAATATCGAAATAGCTTCCCGAACCTCGTTGGTAAGTTCCCTTGGCCACCAGCACGGTATCGTTTACACCAGAGGCATCAATGGCTACCTGGAAATCGTTGAATGCAGTAGCCCAACTACTGCCATTGCCAGGCACGGCCACACTACTGTCCACATACCGTACGGTTTGTGCCTGGCAAAAACTGTGAAGGGCACAAAGCAATAACGTGAATGCACAGGTTTTGGTAAATGTTCTTTTCATGCTTTTAAGATTAACGACCTAATAAAAAAGAGAGGGTTGGGATCGGGGGGCTGACTTGGTTAGTAACACAAGCAGTTTGTGATAGCTTAGAAGCCGTAAAGTACTTTTACTGTGTTATCTAATTGGTATAAAGGAGGGGGATAATTTGGGGTACAATATTATATATACCTAATAATCAATTGTTAATACATTTGTTGGATACATATTTGTGGCAACTTAAAATAAAAAAATTGTTGCCGGCTACAGTTGATCCATTACTTCTTCGAGACCTGTTTCTTCCGAAATGCCGATTTTCTTGCGTAGGCGTTGACGGGTTTTTTTAATGGTATCCGCATTAACCCCCAGCATGCTGGCCATTTCCTTTGTACCTAATTGCAGCTTGGTCAAAGCACATAACCTTGTTTCTGCCGGTGTCAATTGAGGGTAGGCTGTCTTCAGTTTTATGAAGAAACCAGCATGAACCTTTTCAAACAGTTCCCTGAATTCCTGCCATTGCTCTTCCGTTAATATGGTGGAATCGTTGAGTTTCTGCAGGAACACCAACTCCTCATCCTGATGAATGGTTTGGTGTTGCAGCAACTGTATTTCTGTTTGTACTTTGTCCAGCAGGGCTGTCTTTTGCTGTAGGTTCTCCACGTAGTTGTTCAGCATGGCCGTGGCATGTTGCAGGTCTGCTTCTATCTTCGCCTTTTCGGATTGCAGTATGGCTTCTTTTTTCTCCAGTAATGCTTTATCCTTTTTCCGTTTGATCAACTGCCTATTATAAGCCAGCCAAAAAATGATTGCCACCAATACAGAAGCTGCAATCAGGAAATACTGTTTCAGCAAAGCGTTGTGTTTTTCCTTTTCCAACAATTTGATTTCGTTGGCATGCTGTTCTGCTTCCAATAACTGTTGTATGGCTACATCATTTGAAAGCCTTGCCCTCCTATCTATGCTGTCCCTAACCTCATCTGCAAGCTTACGGTAGTATAGCGACTGCCCGGCATTGCCCTTGCCCTCCCAGGCCCTGGAAAAAGTGTTGTACAAATACCCTTGTCTTACATAATCCTCCACCTGTATATCGCCGGGCTTTGCATGATAGGCAGCATCGGCCTGCTGCAAGTGTTGCAACGCTTCATTGTAACGTCCGTAAAAAACATCTACATCTGCCAGTCCCATAAGGGCCTCCGAAATACAGGCCTGGTCTTTTGAAACCAGGCTATATTTATAATAGTCGTTCAAGAAAGGCAACGCCCCTGCATAATCATGGGCATTCAGGTGCAGGTTGCCAATATTGCCCGCGGTAATGCCCATCCATGCGGTATCGTGTGTAAACACGGCCTTGGCATTGGCCAGCATAAAATAATGCCGGGCACTGTCTGGCTGAAACAGCTCACGGTAGCACTGTCCCGTAGTATTCAGTACATAAATTTCCACAACCGGTCTGTAAATGGGGTACTTTAATGCCGTCTGCAAATGCTTTAAAGCTTCGTGGTAATTACGCAAGTGGTAGTACACAAATGCCAACCTGTACAGCTGGTAACCCTGATCCTTTATTTGCCCATAGCCTACGTGCTGAAACACATAGTTGGCCTTTAACATGTACGAAAGGGCCAGGGCATATTGCTTTTTGATGAAATAGTAATACCCTAGGTGGTGCCAGAACTCTGCAGCCTGCAACTCTTGCCTGTTCTGCTCTGCTATCTTGATGCCTTGCTGCATATAATCAATACCCAATGCTTCGTTATTGAGCTTGATTGCCACATACTGCCCACGGTAAAAAGCCACTGCCGCCAGGCATATTTTATCGTGTGCCTTTTCTGCATCTTGTTGCAACGCATTAAATGCCATAAAAGCACTTGTACCATCCAACTGGCGTATGTTCTGGTAATACCAATCGCTAAGCATGTCCAGCTTTTTGGTGCCGCTGGCTGCTAAAATTGTATGGTTCTCTATATTTTGGGCAAAAGCTCGAACAAGTGCAAACAAAAGAACAAAGGCTATAACAACATGCTTTTTAATAAGGGGTATTGGCATCATGGTTACGCAGTTCTTGCTTAGAGTGTTCAACAAATATAGCCCGTTATCGGCTATACATAGAAGCCATGCCCAAAGCAAAAAGTAAACGGTTGCTTTGAATCAACCTGTCAAACGCTTATTTTTCAATTTCAAAAAAGGAAAACATCTTGTGTGGTTGGGCAACGCATTCCTAAAAACATCTGCGGACCCAATAAAGCTGGTCACAAACAAGAACCCTTGCTGCATATTTTTTGAACGTATATTGCCCAAAAGTGAATTGCTGGTTACTGTAACTGTCAACTGGCCATAAACAAGCTGTTTGTATGAAAATATTATCGGGGAAAGAAGAAATTGTGGTGCTGCTGAAAAAAGTGCTTGAAAAGTTCGAGGCCGAATCTGGCCATACCGTTGTACGCAATTCAAACAGGAAAAACTACGAAGAGGTTGCCAAAACGCTCAGCATTATCAGCAACGAACTGCCCAATACCTGGCAAACATTGCAGCATGAAAAATATACCATTGATTACAATCCCAATAAACAGGATTATCCTTTCCGCAAATACGACATTACGGGCAACCAGGTAAAGGATGCCTATTTCAACCAGATTGTTTCCAACCCGAGACCACATTTGATAGATGCCTGTTATATCTATTTATATGGTGTGGGCAAAAAAGGTTTTGAAGCCAACCCTATTGATGATGACCTGATAGATGATGGCAGTGGAACGGTACTTGACGAGCCAACACACTTGTTACAGAAAATAGCATCGTTACAACAGCAACTGGATGCAAGCAAAACAGAACAGGCAACTGCATTAAATAGCAATACTCATTCCTATCAATCAACTAGGCGAAAACTGGTGATAAGCCTATTGTGCGTATTGATGGCATTGGGCATTATAGGCTTTTACTACATTAAGTTATGCAATAGCTGGAACAGCATACAAAAAGACATGAACCTGCTACCCTACCGGCCAACACAGCAGGAGATAGACAGTCTGGAAGGTATATGGCTATGTTACACCGGATCGCCACAAGCCAGGATATCGGATACCAACCGCTTTCATAAAGTTGTTCCCAACATTGTAGATGTGCGGTACAAAAATGGCTATTTCACTTTTACCAGGTATGGTGCCAGCTTTGACCATATTGGTTACATGCAGTTTGATGGACCGGGTTTGGTGTCCATACACTCTTATGCCAAAAAAGGCGACAGCATCGTTTCTCCACGCCATTCATTGATGCAACTGAACGAACAGTCACCCATCAGCGTTATTTCTGCTTCATGGAATTTTGATGTTGGCAACAAAAACAATATCATTGGCATTAGGGAAGTATATATTAAGCAAGGCAAAAGCGGGAAGGTAGAAGAAGTGATCAACACCATAGAAAACGCAGCTTGCAAGTGCAAGATATTGAGGTGGGAAAGAGGCAGTAACGATGTACAGACTTATTTTCTCCGGAACGAACAGCTTGATTCGTTGAAAGATGAGGAACTGAAAAAACTGATTGACGAAAAAAGCATCCTGCCAAGGGTACCACAAAATGGTTTATTGATGCAGCCAGATAGTATAGGTGTAAAGTAAACGCTATTTCCTATTAGCAGTATCATGTAAGATGATGCCACTGTCTGGCTCGTTTAGCATGATGCTATTCTCATTGATAAGGGCCTGTACTTCCTTTGGTGAAATGCTTTCGAGTTTTTCGTTCTTCAAATAAAAAGTCTCCACGGTTTTATCGGGCTTTGTCCAACGGATGATTTTGCATTGGCAACTGGCATTCTCAATTTCATTGATTACTTCCTGTATGCTTCCGCCCTTGCCCAACTTACGGTACACTTCACGTATCCCCACAATCCTGTTCCTGTTACCTGCATCAAAGTTCCAGGAGGTTGACATGGCAGCAGCATAGCCCTTACTAAAGTTGAGGTTCATCAGTGAATGCCTTGGCGATTCAATTTTGCCAGAATTGTTCTTGATCCTTGAATAGATAGAAACAACGCCTGGCGACTCCATTTGCATATAGCCCACATGGTTAAAGCTGGCACCATAACGGTTGAATATAAAATAACCATCTTTATAAGTAACTTCCACAACATTCGGCACAACCTTGTGGAAACGGTTGGGGTCAGAAATACGGGCCTGCGGCGAGCCTGTGTAGCAAAGCCATATACCTTCAAGGCTATCAATTTCAGCCTTTGTTGGCTGATAAGGCAGTATGCTCATGTCGGCCTTCAACTGCTCCAATGTATTGGCCTTGCTTTTTGCCTGCATCAATAAATAAAGACAGGCCTGTGCCAAAAACAATACAAGCACTACAAAGAAAATGAGCCGGTTTTTCCTTTTATTGTTCTGGCGTTCTAGCTCATCGATCTTTTTATGCAGCAAAGCCTCTTTGTTTTCTTCAATGGCTATTCCATCTACCTCTAAAGAAAGCTTCTTGTCAAACAGGTTTTCATCTACCGGGTTTCTCTCAAAACCCAGCCTGCCCTTTCCATATAAATAGATATAACAGGCATCTATCAAAAAATGCCTTGGGTTCGATACCACACCATTCAAGGCATCTTTTATCTGCCCGCCCGTAATGTCATATTTCCTATAAGGATATTCCTGTTGCTTGCTGCCTGCTTCGGCGGGATAGGTCTCTGTCTCCCATTCAACCGATTTTTCGGGCAGCTGGTTACTGATGTTACTGAGCAAAATGGCAATGCTTTCGTAGTTCTTCCGGTTGGTATTTTGTACAATTTCCTGCCCAGTTTCTTGCGTGTACCGTTCAATTACCTTTGTCAAAAGATAGATAATTTCTTCCTTCCCACTTTTAAGTTTCTTCATAATTAATTGACAACAAGCGATTTGTAAAATTTCTGGAACGGCTTTCTTTTTCCGAAACTAAGGTAAATGATTTGGGATTATTTCAGAAGGGTTTTGTTGATTGCCTTGCTTGCATGCCTGTCTATTTTGCAGGAACAAACATCTAACGATTCGTTCCTAATTGCTTAAAACATTTGCCATGAAAAGAAAATCTATCCATGTATGCAGTCTTGCTATTGGCCTACTGATGGTATTGGGTACTGCATTCACTGCTTCTGCACAAACAAACTGGTATTACAAAGGCACGGGCGATATGGCCTTGACAGCCAGTTGGGGAAGCAATACGGACGGTAGTGGTTCGGCTCCTGCCAACTTTACTACAGACAATTACCAGTTCATCATCATGAACACTACTGCGGTATCACACGCTACTGCATGGACGGTTTCCGGGGCCAGCTCAAAAATCATCCTGGGCAACCCAACAACGCCTGCGGCACCCATTACCCTAACATTGAATGCAGGTTCAAGCATTACCGCACCATCTGCTTTTGATGTTTCTGCTCCATCAACTGGTACACAGAAAATCATTTATAAAAACAGTAGTGCCCTTTCGTTGAACAATGTGAACGACGCCAACCTGGAAATAGTGTTTGATGGTGCCACCATTACTACCAGCTCTACCAAAACATTTGGCAACATAAGCCTCATCAACAATGCCAGTGTTGATATGAGCAGTGCAGCTTTAACGCTTAAAAACCTTACTATTGATGTAGGTTCCATTTTGACTGGGCCCATTGGAGCCTCATCCAACTATATTGCTGTAAAAACAGGTGGGGCCGTTGTCATCAACGGCACATTCAGGGCGGGCAGAACCGGTACCGTAACCGCACCTGGTAGGGGCGGCCTATATACAACCAGTGTAGCACTTCCTGTGGTTACTTCAACCAGCTATGGCACACTGCTTTTTCAGGATGCAACAGAGCCGCCAAACATAACACTTGGCAATTCATCCACCATCGATTATAACAGGGGCACTTCGGGCCAAACAGGCACACAGGGCATAACCCCAATGGCCTATGCAAATCTTACGCTTTCCAATTCTGCCGTTGCCAGCAACAAAACATTTGCAGTGGATGGAACCAATACCATTTCTGTTTCAGGAACATTGACGATTAACCTACTAAGTGGTGCCACCATTACACAGCCCACTGCTACCACTACCCTGAACCTGTTGCCGACTGCAAAACTGGTTATCAGTTCTGCTACTGCATTTGCTACCAATGGCAGGTTAACATTGCAGTCCAATGCAAGCAGTACGGCATCTATTGGTACATGCGTTGCGGGTTCATCCATTACAGGTACCGTAACTGTGCAACAGTACATACCTGGTGGTTTCAGAAAATACAGGTTCATCAGCCATCCGTTTACCACTTCGCAACCCTTAAGCCAACTAACCGATAACATAGATATTACCGGCAATACAGCAGGTACTACAGGCCAGGCTGGGCAAACGCTGGGTAGTGGCTTCACTTCAACATCTACGAACAACCCAAGTGCTTACTTCTTCAATACAGCCAATGCCAATGGTGGTTCGCCAACAGATGCTGGTTGGTCGGCCTTTACAGATGCCACCACAAGCTCCTGGGCAAAAGGACAGGGCATGCGGGTATTGATCAGGGGAACAAAAGGGCAGGCCAATACATTGGACGGAACCAATGCCACGCCCAATGCCGTTACCTTGGATATGGTTGGAACCATCAATACAGGCGATGTGACCGTGAACCTGATAACTGGCGGCGCTGGTAGTACTGCAGGTTTCAATATGGTAGGCAATCCTTATCCTTCGCCTGTTGACCTCGGTGCGGTACTTACTGCAGCTACCAACATCGGCTCCAGTTTCTATTTGCGTAACCCACAAACCGGCAGCTACATTACGGTTCCTGTTTCTGCCAGCTATGTTATACCGGGTGGTACAGCTTTCTTCATTAAAGCAAATGCTGCCACAAGCCTAACTTTTACTGAAGCAAAAAAGGGTACTTGTACTTCATGTGCCACACTGTTCAGGAACGCCAATGTAAAGAACAGTTTGCAGCTAAAGGCCCTGCAGAATAATCTTGAGTACGACAATCTTTACCTGAACCTGGGCAAGTTCAATGCCGCTTACGACGAAACCAACGATGCCGTGAAACTTACCAATGATGCATTGAACATTTATGTACTGAGTAGCGATCATAAAATGCTGGCTGTAGATTATAGAAGCATAGAAAACAGCGATATTATACCCTTAGGCATACAACTGCCAACCGCGTATGGTGTGCAGGATTATTTATTGACAACAAGCGATGTGCAAATGGATGCACAGACAACATTGGTATTGCACGACAAATTGAACAATACCTATACCGAACTGAAAGAAGGTGCTAGCTATCAATTACGCGTTGATGCAAACAATCCTTCTTCTGTTGGTGAAAACAGGTTGGAGATAATTGTTTCCAAACAGGCACAGCCAACAACTATTGGCAATATTGGTTTAGCGGAAGGCATTGAAGTGTATGCAACAAGCGATGCCATTACTATCATCAACAATTCAAACACTGCCATTAAGAAGGCAAGCATGAACCTGTTGAATATGGAAGGGCAAAACATGCTTTCGCAAACATTCAGCCTGGATGCTGGTGCAAAGGTTTCCATACCCGCAAAGCAACTGGCTACGGGCATGTACGCTGTACAATTATTAATGGTTGATGGAAAGGCAACCAGGAAAATCTTTAAACCATAAATGCTGCAGCCATGAAAAAGACAATCATCAAAATAATACTAGGTTGTTGCTTATATGCCTTGCTGCCTATTGCTGGCAATAGCCAGAGTTTTGTGGATGCAACCAACGATGCAAATGTTGTTCCCATTCAATTAATCAGCTTCAACGCAGTATTGCAAACAAACAATGTACAGGTAAGCTGGAGTACTGCTACGGAAACCAACAACAGCCATTTTAATGTGCTACGATCATTGAATGGAAAAGATTTCAGCAGCATTGGCACTGTACAGGGAAAAGGCTCCACCACTACTGTTTCCAACTATTCACTCACTGATGCCAGCTTTCCTAAACAGAACCTGTATTACCAATTGGAGCAGGTAGATATTGATGGGAAGAAAACATTGTCTAGCATTGTATTGGTAAAAATAGATGCCAACAATCAAATACAGGTTACGGTTTTCCCCAATCCGGTAAAGGACAAAAAACTGTCCCTCACAATAAACAATATTACCCAAGGCAATTATACAGTTACGGTGTTGAATGTGGCTGGCACAAAACTGTATAGCCAGCAACTGAAAGCAGCAAGCAATGTTGCAGTAAGCATACAGTTGCCGCAACAATTGCAGGCAGGCATGTACATGCTGCAGGTACAAAACGAAACAAACACAGTAAGGTTTGCCAAACAATTATTGATTAACTAAAGCCTGTTGCAATGAAAAAATATTTTCCCATCTTGCTTATACTTGTCATTACCAATATGCCACTTATATCCATGGCCCAGCCGGGTTTTGGCGACGACACAGACGATGTTCCCATAGATGGCGGCATTAGTCTTTTGGTAGCAGCAGGCGTTGGCTATGGTGCAAAAAAGCTTAGATCAAGAAACAACAAAAACAAGAACCATGCGTAAAATATTATTGGCAATTTTAGTTACCTGTTCCCTATGTGCACAGGCACAGATAAGCAGCAGCACCGTTGGCAAAACATCTTTCTATTTTTCCAATGGTGGCAAAATAAATCCCATACGTGTGTTTTATTACAGCCCCAAAGCCAATGCAGACAGCCTTCCCATCGTTGTGCTGTTACATGGCTCCCACAGGGATGCTTCTGCTTACCTGGATGCAGTGATAGAAACAGCCAACAAATACAACTGCAAAGTGGTTGCCCCGGAATTTGACCAGGAAGATTTTCCGGGTCTGGACATGTACAATCTGGGCAATGTGTACAACAAGAAAAAGAAAGCTTTCAACAAACCAGAAGATTGGAGCTTTTCCCTGATTGAACCCTTGTTTGACTCCGTAGTTAAAATGACCAATAGTACCTGCAAGGGTTACTATATGTATGGCCACTCCGGCGGGGCACAGTTCACGCACCGGTTCCTGATGTTTGTAAACCAGAACAGGGTCATAAAAGCTGCCATTGCAAATGCCGGTTGGTACACGGCTTTAAACGATACCGAATTTCCGTTTGGTTTAAAGAAATCGCCTATTGGCACAAAAGAGCTCACCACATTCCTTTCCAAAAAAGTGTACTTACTGTTGGGCACAGCAGATACCGAAAGGGGCGACCCCAAAGACTTCAACTCCAGTGCCGAAGCCGATGCTCAAGGCATGAACCGTTTTGAACGTGGGCAGTTCTACTTCAAAACCGTGCAGGCAAAAGCAGCAGAGCTGAAAGTTCCATTGAACTGGAACATGCAGTTTGTACAGAATGTTGGCCACGACAATGGCAATATGGCCAAAGCTGCCTTTCCATTATTCATCAGCGATAACAAGTAACCCTTTTAAAGTTTAACGGTATGAAACTATTACGCCAGTTATATATACAAGTATTGATAGGGGTTGTACTGGGCATTGTTGTGGGTCATTTCTTCCCATCACTCAACAGCGTGGGCAAAGTAATTGGCGAAACCTATATCAACCTGATCAAGATGCTGATAGCACCTTTGATTTTCTTTACCATCGTTACAGGCATTGCCAATACCGGAAGCCTAGGCAAGGCTGGCAGGATTGGTGGTAAGGCCATCATCTATTTTGAAATCATCTCTACACTTGCATTGCTGCTGGGTGTTATTGTAGCCAATATCGTAAAACCCGGCTTTGGCCTTTCGGCAAACAATATTCCCAATACCAATATTGATGGTTATGTAAAGGCCGGCAGCGAAGTGCATTGGGTAGATTTTTTCCTGCACATGATTCCGACCAACGTTGTCGATTCATTTGCCAAAGGCGATATACTACAGGTGCTGGTATTCTCCATACTCTTTGGTATTGGCCTTGGCAAGCTGGATACAGCAGGCAAGTCCATTACCCACAACTTCGAAAAAATCAACAAGATACTTTTCTCCATCCTCAACATCATTACGCTGCTAAGCCCGTTGGGTGCTTTTGGCGGAATGGTATATACCATCGGCAAGTTTGGTTTTGGAACACTGTTCGTACTGGGCAAACTAATGGCCACTTTCTATGCCACGGCAGCACTGTTCATCTTTGTTATACTGGGGCTCATCATGCGTTACTACAAGCTTAGCCTGTTTAAGCTATTGGTCTATATCAAAGAGGAACTATTGATTGTAGTGGGCTCTAGCAGCAGCGAATCCGTACTGCCCAACATTATGGTAAAATTGGAAGATGCAGGTTGCTCACCAACTGTTGTTGGCCTGGTTATACCAACAGGTTACAGCTTCAATTTAGATGGCACATCCATTTACCTAAGCATGGCCATCCTGTTCATTGCACAGGTGTTCAATGTGCACCTTGACCTTTGGCAGCAGTTAACCATAGTAGGCATATTATTAATTACCAGTAAAGGTGCCGGCGGCATTACAGGTAGCGGCTTTATTGTATTGACCACAAGCCTTGCTGCCATTAAAGTTATTCCGGTAGAAGGGCTGGCGTTATTGATTGGCGTGGACAGGTTCATGAGCCAGGCAAGATCCATCACCAATGTTATTGGCAATACCGTAGCCACGGTTATCATAGCCAAACATGAAAAAATGATTGATGATGATTTATACAACACCGTTGTTGAATCAAGACAAAAAAAGAGGAGTATTCAAGAACACAACATAACGATTGACAAACCCCAAAAAGTACTGTTTAATGAGAAAACCGAAACCGCTTAAACTGTGCTGCCTTGCCATACTGCTTGCATGTATGGGCAGTGTGCAGGCACAGGATGAGGAAAGGTATGAAGACGACACCACTGGTACTGGCTCTACGTTTCAGAAAGGCACACAGCTATTGAAGCTAAAAAAGAGCTATACCTTGGGCGATGGCATCAGCCTACGCTCTGCCAATGGTTACTTCCATATCAATCCAACATTGCAAACATTGTTTGGCATGAACACGGCCAACGATAATCTGTCTGCACTCAATTCAAGCTTCAGCATCAACAGGGCAAGGATAACATTGGCCGCAAACCTGTTTGACAGGAAGTACAATTTGATTGCACGTCTTAACCTTCCCTCCAACAACCAAAGTACCACAACAGGTAACAGGTCATTCAATACCGTTTTGCAGGAAGCCTATTTTGAATACAGGCCCAACCTTAAACACACATTCAATATCGGTTTGCGTGCAGACTATATTGACAGTAGGGAAACAAGGTTCCAGGGAGAAGACCTCAGCTTCATCAATAGAAGTGCCATCTCATCCTCCTTTGATGCCATTTTCGATTACGGCATCCGTTACAAGGGCAATTACCGCATTGGTGGCAAGCAACTGCTAAGGCCCTACCTATCCATTACATCAGGCGATAGCAGGTCTGCCTTGCAAAAAAACTTCGGTGGCTTCAAATATGGTGTAAGGCTCGACTATTTGCCATTTGACAGGTTCTCTGAAGGCGGCGAATTTTTCATGGATGACCTGGCAAGGGAAAGCAAGCCAAAACTGGTTATTGGTGTGGTGTTCAATTACAACGATGGGGCATCGTCTGCAATGGGTACCAATGGTGGCCGCTATATTTATGGCGATGTCAGTCAAAAGCAATTGCTGCCAACCTATACCAAATGGGGCGTTGATTACCTCTTTAAGTACAATGGTTTTTATTCATTGGGTAGCTATGTAACTACGTCTGCCAAAACACCATCGGATGTTGCAGGCGAGTTCAGGCTCAACGGTACCTTCAATGCCTATAGCTCCACGCAAACACCCAGCCAAACAAACGACCTTATACTCTCAAGGCTTAACCTTGGTTCCGGTTTCAATGTGCAGGGCGGTTATGTGTTCGCATCAGATGTGTCTGTTGGTTTACGGTTCACCCGTCTAAATGCCAATGCGGTATCGGCAGCCTTTGCAGATTACAACAGGTTCTATACGCTGGCCATCAACAAATACATAGCAAGGCATAACCTGAAGATACAGGGAGAGTTTGGTTTTGACGAGTTCAGGGACCAACTTAAAACATCCACTTCAAAAGGGAACTATTACGCACAGGTAATGGCTACCATTCAACTATAACCTAAATGATTACCATAATGAAAAAATTGATTGTATTACTCTGCTCTTCGTTCTGCATGGCAACTGCACTGCAGGCACAAACAGCAGCCATGACAGATTCCTCGCTCACCTATGTGCCGGGCGAAGGACTTTACCTGAAACTGGGCAAGCAGGAAAGCACCAAATTCAATATCATCAGCACCGTGCAGTCTGGCCTGCAATACAACAGGCTCGATTCCGGCAGCTCCATCACCAATAGCAACAGGCTTTCGTTGAACCTGGTAAGGTTCACCTTTAATGCAAGTGTATTGCGTGACAAGGTTTCCATGAGCTTCAGTACAGACTTTACCGGTGTTACACCTATACTGGAAGGATGGATCTCCTTCTCCATGATGAAGAAACATGGCAGGTTGTATTTTGGACAAAAGCAGGCACATACCAATAACCGGCTGGCCATGGCCGATGAAAGGTTTGCACACAATGTTGGGCAAACATTGGCAGGCAAGTCAAACGATGGTGTGGTGTATGGTGGCTTGATGCAGAATTTTGTGGGTGCCACACGCGAAGGTGGGCTTTTCCTTGAAACAAATTTTGGTAAAGCCAATGGCTGGAAATTCTACCCATCTGTTTCCATCACCACTGGCGAGGGGCAGAATTTTTTTGGCACACAAAACAATACTGGGTTTAAATATGGTGGCCGTTTGGATGTGTTGCCCATGGGCGATTTCATCAAGAACAATGCTTTTATTGCAGAAGACATTTACCGTGAGCCCAAACCCAAACTGGCTGTAGGTGTTGCTGCCAGTTACAATGTAAAAGTGAGCAGCCCTATCGGTTCAGACAATGCAATTATTACAGGTATCTACAATAAAAGCGGTACCGCCGATTTTGCCAACTATGGTAAGGTGGTGGCAGACTTTGTTTTCAAATCAAATGGCTTTGCCCTTGTAGGCGAATACATCAACGGAAGCGTTCGTGGCAAGGAACTTTATACGAATGCATCGGCCACTACACAGTTTACTGAAGAAACAGCAAGTAAGTATTATAACCTGGGGAGTGCCTTTAATGTACAGTCATCCTACGTATGTAAAACCGGCTGGTCGGTTGGTGCAAGGTATGCCAACATAAAACCGGAGTTCAGTTCGGCAGGCTCATTGGTACACCAGCAAGACTGGTACACGTTTACCTTGAACAAATACATGAAAGGCAATGCAGTAAAAGCAGGCTTTAATGTTACGTACCTGTCAGACAATGCTGCTACCACTTCTTTTAAAAAATGGATGGGTAATCTAGCAATCCAAATTTCACTTTAAACAAAGCAACATGAAACGTTATATATTTTCCATACTTACAGCAACTGCATTACTTGCATCATGTACATCCAAAATAGATTTTGATGTGTCGGCCATTACCGGGCCAGTAGTAGCAACGGATTTGTTATTGTCCGAAATTTCCACAGCCATCAATACCGACCCATTGGCCGGAGGCAACAGGAGTCACTATGTAGAGCTGTACAATGGCACGGCTGGTGCAGTTGACCTATCTGATTATGCCATAGGCTATCAGGCATCTACAGACCTTACGACATTGGCTCCATGGACTTTTCCTACAGGCAATTTTTTACAACTGACAGGCTCTTTGGCCAAAGGCAAATGCTATGTAATTGCTTCCCCACAAGTAGATGCCACTGTTGTGAAGTATGATATTAGCTGGGGCACCACCAGTACCACGTCTGCCAATGCCAGCGTGCCTTTGCAGTTAAGCGGCAACAGTGCCATTGCCTTATTGAAGAAGGATGCAGCAGGTACCTATACATTAAACAGCATCAAATACAAAATCATTGATGTGTTTGGAAGCCCATTGGTAGTAAGGGTTACAACCACTGGTGCCACCAGTGCCAGGAACAATATTATTTGGCCGGTGGCTGGTGAAATGGATACCAGGAACAGGACTTTCTTTCGTAAAAAAACCATCACTTCGCCAACAACAGATTGGGCTACGGCTCAAGGAACATCCACTACAACCTCTCAATGGGATATGTCAGCAGACAGGGTTTGGGATTACACTAACATTGGCTTGCCAACCAAGTAATGCGTAACAACCTGTTTTTATAAATTAAATCAACAACGTATGAAGCTATCAAACTTGAAAGATGGAGTGCTACAAGAAATTATGGGTAATGGCATGAATGAAAGTAACATTCATTACCAGCAAACGGCTGATGAACTGATTGGGCAGACGCTTGAAAGAAAGCAAGGAGTTTTGAACGATACGAGTGCATTGTGCATCAATACAGGAAAGTTCACCGGGCGTAGTCCACAGGACAAGTTCATTATGAAAGATGAAGTTACTGTTGATGCAGTAAACTGGAACAACTTCAATATACCGATTGATGAACATTATTTTTTACAGTTGAAAAGCAAGATGCTTGCATACCTAGGCAAGCAGGACGAGCTTTGGGTGAGGGATGCCTATGCCTGTGCTGCCAAAGGTTTCAGGCTGAATATAAGAGTGATTAATGAGAACCCTTGGAGCAACCTGTTTGCCTACAACATGTTTCTAAGGCCAACAACCGAAGAACTAGGCAACGAACCCGATTGGCATATTATTCAGGCCCCCAATTTTACAGCTGACCCTGCTGTTGATGGTACAAGACAGTCAAATTTTGCCATCGTTTCCTTTAAACATAAAACCATATTGATTGGCGGAACCGGCTATACAGGCGAAATGAAGAAAGGCATTTTTAGCGTACTGAATTTTTTGTTGCCGCATGAGCATAAAGTATTGAGCATGCATTGCAGTGCCAACATGGGTGCCGAAGGTGATGTGGCCATTTTCTTTGGCCTGAGCGGAACAGGCAAAACCACATTGAGTGCCGACCCCGCAAGAAAACTGATTGGCGATGACGAACATGCCTGGACCAACGATTCAGTTTTCAATTTCGAAGGTGGCTGCTATGCAAAATGCATTGACCTAAGTGCAGAAAAGGAACCTGAAATATTTGCAGCTATCAAGCATGGCGGTTTGGTTGAGAATGTTGCCTTCTTTGAAGGGACAAATAAAATTGATTTTGCATCGGCCAGTATTACCGAGAACACAAGGGTAAGCTATCCATTGGATTTTATCAGCAATGCATTGGTGCCAAGTGTTGGCGGGCTACCCAGGAATATTTTCTTTTTAACCTGCGATGCTTATGGTGTGTTGCCGCCTATTAGCAAGCTTACACCAGAGCAGGCCATGTACCAGTTCATTAGTGGCTACACTGCAAAAGTAGCAGGCACAGAAACAGGTGTCACCGAGCCAAAAGCCACGTTCAGTGCATGTTTCGGAGCTCCCTTTCTACCATTGCACCCTGGCAAATATGCCGAGTTGCTGGGCGAGAAGATTACCGAAAACAAAGTAAATGTTTGGTTGGTGAACACTGGCTGGATTGGTGGTGGTTATGGTGTTGGCGAAAGGATCAAACTCAGGTACACAAGGGCCATGATAACTGCGGCATTAACTGGCAAGCTGGACCATGTGGAAACAGATATACACCCCATATTCGGTTTGCATATACCCATTGCCTGCCCCAATGTTCCCAATGGCATATTGAACCCAATGGACAACTGGGCCGATGAAGCTGCTTATGAAACAGCAGCCATTAAACTGGCCCAACTCTTCATCAACAATTTTGAAAAGTACGCAGATGGTGTTGACGAGAAAGTACTGGCTGCAGCACCAACCCTTGTTGGCATCAATGCCATGTCTCTGTAAATAATTTTCTGGCACTATAATGCAATAAGGCACCCTTGCTTGGCAAGGGTGCCTTATTGCATTCATAAACAAACGATAGCTTCATTTATGCTTCTACCCACTTTACGCCATAACTAGCAGTTGCCTAATGGCTGCACCTTATTTTGATTTCACGGTTATCTGTCCCCAGCAATTATTGTTGCAGGTATATGGCACAAGTATGTATTTTTTATTGGCATCCTCATTTCCCCAGAAACCATTTTCGTTTTTTCCCAGTAACGGTTATAGCTTGCTGCGTTCAATCAGTATTGTTTGTTGTTGTGCTCAAGGTCGTTCTTATACCGCATCAGGCAATCGGTTACGCCATCAGCAGTTGTAGGTGAGTTATCGTGGTGTGCAATGCCAAGGCAATGGCCTATTTCATGTTGCACATTAAAGAACATCTGGGCCTCAACAATTCTTTTTGCTTCTTCATTAGTTAGCGCTGGCAGGCTGTCATTTTTTCCTGTTGTTGATATAGTCCGGGATGAATTTGTAATAGATGACTGTTTCAGCAAAGGTTGCCTGCGGGCTGTTTATATAGCCAACCCCATTTGGATAATTTTCTGCCCACAAGTGTTGGCACAGGCCGTTTCCGCAGACGTAAAACGTACAACTACGCACAAATACAGAGATTATACGCAGTATTCTACCCCAGTTGCCAAGCGACCTTTACATGAATTTCTATGAGATGGTTTTCCTCTTATCATCCAAAATTCTAATCTATGAAACCCCATCCAAAATCCGGCAAACACCTAGGGCGTTTTACGTCCGTTCTATACCTAATACTAACCATTGCACTTTCTTCAACTGCACAAAAAACCTATGTGGGTCCCAACTCGGGTTCGGCATTTGCAACGGGTACGGGCAACACATGGTCCAACCCAAACCGGGCAGCGTCATCCGATAATTCCTATGCAACATTTTCATCCAACAGTAGCGGCACTTCGGCAAACCTTACTGCAAAAGGTTTTGGCTTTAACCTGCCCGCCAGTGCAGTAATATTTGGCATTAAGGTAGACATTGAACGTGTTGCAAACGACAACAGCATTTTTGGCTATGTAATAGACAATGCACTTTACTTGGTAAATGGTGCCACGCAAACCGACATCAGCAGCAATAAGGCCGACCTTGTAAACAAATGGAGCACCACCGAGGATTATTTTAGCTATGGCAGTGCTACCGACCTATGGGGTGCAACACTTACGCCTGCTGTTGTTAACTCGGCCAATTTTGGCATCAGGCTGCAGGTTGCAACAGCCACACTATTGGGGCTAACTACCAAAACAGCATCTGTGGACCATATACGCATTACCTTATATTATGATGTGGATTCCGATGGTGATGGCATACTCAATTACCTGGACCTGGATTGCGACAATGACGGCATTCCCGATTACCTGGAATTTACTTCTTGTGCAGGTTCCACTTCGCTTAACTGGGACAGTTATGCAAACAATACAGTTGTTACAGGTATCACTTTAACAAATGGGCCCGTAAATATTACCACGACTGTTTCTTCGAACGCAGCAAGCCATAACGAATATGTGAACAACGATTTTTCGGGTACTGTTGAGAAAGAAGTGGATATGGACCAGGATGTATCTGCTGCCAATCAACGCACACAGGTTACCTTCAGTTTCTCGACACCCGTTCAAGGCATATCGTTCAAGATACAGGATATTGATATGGAGGCCGGGCAGTTTATAGACAGCGTGGTGATAAAGCTTTCCTATAAAGGCGTGGTGTTCACGCTCTCTGCCGCCAACGTTACCACAAGCGTGGCCAATACTTATTTGGGCAACAATATATTCAAGGGCATTGCACCTGCTGCATCCAATACCACCAATGGGCAGGTCATTATCAACATGCCGTACCTGATAGACAAGATCATGATTGAGTATTGGAACGTGGACCCTGCCTTGGGCTTTCAGGGCATTGGTGTTGGTGGCTTTACTTTCTGCCACCTCTCCACAGCCGATTCAGATGGCGACGGCATACCCAATTATATTGACCTGGACAGCGACAACGATGGCATACCCGATGTAATAGAAAGCTATGGCGTGGATGCAAACGGCGATGGACGCATTGACAATTTTACTGATTTGAATGGCGATGGCCTTTCGGACAATGTAGCAACCATTAGTGCAACTGCGGGCCTTGGCCTGCCCGATTTTGATGGGGATGGCGTACCCAATTATATTGACCTGGATTGCGATGGTGATGGGGTGCCCGATATATTGGAAGCAGGGGGTGCAGACAGCAATAACGATGGTATGGTAGATTCTTTTACCGATGCCGATGGGGATGGATTTCACGACCCTTACGATGGTGATGCCAACAATGATGGCATCATTGAAAACACAAGCGGGCCATTGGTGAAATCGGGTGCCGATACCAATGGCGATGGCAAGGCCGACAGTTGGCCCAACAAGAATACCGACCGCATGGGCTATCCCAATTTCCTTGACCTTGACAGCGATGGCGATGGCATTACCGATTTTGAGGAAAGTGGTATCAGGGCCGCACTGGGGCTTTCTTTTGGATCGAATGCGTATAAGACGATTGCCCCGGGCACGCTGGGCAGCGATGGATGGAGCGATAGCGTAGATGCACTTGCAAGCCTGACCATTACCAGTACCGATGCAGATGGCCTGCCGGATTACCTGGATATTGATAGCGATAATGATGGTATTACTGATAACGTTGAGGCAATGGCCACGGGTAGCTATGTTGTTTCATCGGACACGGATACCGATGGCGATGGATTAGTGGATGCTTACGACAGTGCACCATCGGTATATGGTGGCAATGGACTTACCCCTTTTGATAAAGAGGGCGATGGCATACCGGATTATAGGGATACCGATAGCGATGGCGACCTTGCCCCCGACCGCAACGAGGGCGACAGAGCCAATGCCACGCTTGCACAGGCCACCATTGATGCATCGGGCGATACGGATGGAGATGGGCTGATGAATTATTTTGATTCGTTTAATGTTACCACTGCAAGTGCCGGAACCCTGTATAAAAATTATAGCATGAGCAATATGGGGCCAGCCGGAAACTTTAACGGCCCTACACCTTCTGGTTCCACCGTACAGTTGCAACAGTCTGACCCATTGAGCGATAGGGACTGGCGTAATACCAGCATTGTACCATTGAATATTGTACAGTTTGCAGTAACCTACAATAAGCCTACTGCACAATTGGACTGGCAATCCATAAGCGAGTACAACACGCAGCAATATGAAGTAGAATATAGTAAGGACGGGCAGGTATTTGATATGATTGCTACCACTGCAGCATTCAATAGAGGTACCCATAATTACCGGATATTCTATACGTTGCCAAGCAACATGAATGGCGTAGTGTATTTCAGGGTGAAGCAAGTGGATAAGGATGGCAAATACTTCTATACCAAAATCATTGCCGTTAAACTTACGGCTGATGTAAAGCTTACAGTTTATCCAAATCCTTTTACAGACCATATACAGATAAACCATGGTGTAGACAGGGCCGGATCCGTTACCTATCGCATCCTTTCTGCACAGGGGCAAACTGTTGCTGAAAAAACCATGCATGCAAACATGGGCAACAATAGCTTGTTGTGGAATGGGTTGGGAAGGCTGCCTGCCGGTACCTATTATTTGCATGTCATTAATGTTGCTTCCAATCAAATCATCAACATCGTAAAACAGTAACAGTCATTTCGTTTTCTAATCAACAACCATTGCTATGGGATACATCTATTCAACCCTTTCCAAAATCGGTTTCCTGTCGGGGAACTATGCCTTAAAGTTTTTGTTTATTGCTTTCCTAGGCATACACATCCCACTGTTGGGTGCCATTGCCGTTATTGCGTGGGGCTCGGGTTCGTGGATTTCCATCATTGTTACACTGGTTGTGTGTACGTTGGTTGCGTGTGCAGCCACGCTGTATATATTAAAAGGGTTGCTTGCTCCATTGCATGGATCCGAAGTGGCATTGGAAAAATACCTGTATAAACACGAGCTTCCGCAATTGCCCACCCAATACACAGATGAGGCGGGAAGGCTGATGCAGAAAATACAAATTACCGTACACCAACTGGATGGACTGATTAAGGAGAAGGAGGAACTGGCTGCCCTTTTTTCGCATGATATAAGGACACCCTTGGCGTGTATTGCCGGGCTATCGGACATGCTGCAGGAGAAGGGCGATGATGTAGGCTCCATTAACATGCTTTCGAGGGAGATACATAAACTGGCCAGTGAGCAGTTGGCTTTTGTGCAGGATATATTGGATAAGATGGTTGCTACCAGTGAAGTGGATACACATTTTTCCCCTAAGCCGGTAATGATGCGGGCCGTTGCGGAAGCGGTTGTGCCATTGGTGGATGGGCAGTTAAAGGCTAAGGAAATAACGGTACGCAATGATATTGATGCATCGCTACAGTTACAGGCAGATGCCGAGCAGGTAAAGCATGTATTGATGAACCTGTTGACCAATGCCATCAAGTTTTCGTATCCGGGCTCATTGATACATTTATGGGTGAATGATAATGATAGCAACATACGCATCCATGTACAGGATAGTGGCATGGGCTTTAAGCCAGGTGACGAGCATGGCTTCTTTAAAATGTACACGCCACAAGGCCGTGCAGGCACGGCTGGTGAGCCATCAACCGGCATGGGGCTGTACCTATCAAAAAAAATCATGGAAAAGCATGGCGGCACTATCAGTGCCACCAGTAGCGGTGCCAATAAAGGCTCCGTGTTTACTATGGTTTTTCCTTCGTAGTACTATTCATTTGAACAAGAAATGCCAATTTGACGTTCCGTTACGTCTCCGTTTCCTCTCCGTTTGGTCTGTACTTCGACCTTGTGCCTCTTATGGGGTTGTATGACAGTTTTGCAGTTACTTATTTTTGAAAAAGGGTTTATATGCGAATGAGCATTTTATGTAGAGGCCTGTTGGCTAGTGCGTGACAATGTCATTGAGGATATCCTGTTCTAGGAAATGTTTCCATTCTAATATGTAGCAGGTCCATTTTCTCGAACAAAAAAGAGGGGCCTGAAAAGGCCCCTCTTTTATATAAAAAAAATATCAGCTTAATCACAATTACTTTATTGCACAACTACAGTTTTATTCATTTTGATGTCACCATTGGTAACTTGTAGCTGATAGATGCCTGCTTTTACATTCGCTAGCTGAACAGACTGAACGCTGCTACCAACTTCTACTGCCAGTTGCTTGTTGAATATTTGCTTACCAGTTGCATCGTACAGCACAGCAGTGTAATTTCCTTTAACAAGGTTATTCATTTGAATATTCAACTGACCGCCTTTTACCGGATTGGGTACAACAGCTATATCTGGTTGTGTTTGCTTGCTACCAATTTTCACAACATTGCTATATCCAATAGTTCCGTCTTTATCTACAGCTTTAATTCTATAGTAGCCAGTAATATTGCTTAAAGGTGTGTTATCAACAAAAGCATATTTGCCAGCATTTGTGGCCGTCAGGCTTCCTATTGTTGAGAAACTGGAACCATTTGAAGAACGTTCGATCACATATTTGTCCGTATTGATCTCGGTCAAAATATCCCAGGCAACTTTTACAAATCCGTTGGATTGTGAAAGATTGATTGCACCAAATTTCACAGGGGTAGAAGTATTCAGCGGATTTGTAGGATTTAAATTTACTGTTGCTCCCACTACCTGTATCTGGTAAAGGTTTATCGATGCATCTCCATAAATGTAGAAGGTTCCAGCTGCGGTAACACTTGCACTCAGGTATCCCCCATCTGTAGGGAATCCTGTTGTTGCAGTGGCGATGCTGATTGCTTTTCCGTAGTTTACAGTTCCGTTACTTACTATTACGTTTCTTTGTGCACTACTGGAACCTGATTTGAACCAGACTTTTACTGTACACGCCTGGTTTACCTGAATAAAGAAATATCGTTGTGTAGGTGTGGATTCACTCGATCCAGCCGCATATCCTCCACCATTCGTCTGCACACGGACAGTTCCTGCGTAAGCATCATTAGGTGCGGCCCAAGTTGCAGAAGATGTAGTACCCCAAGCTGCAAAGTTGGTGTTGGTTGTACCGTTGTACAAACCCAATCCTTTGGAGTCAATAATTTGTACTGGGCTTGTTCCCATTCCTCCAGTTGCCCAAGAAGGGTTAGTTGCTGTGAAATCCCAGGTTGTTGTCTGTGCATTTAATTGACCAAAAGAAAAAGCAGCTAACAATACTGCTAAAAGTGTAGATATTTTTTTCATAACAAGCATTTTTAGAAACATAAAAATATTTTACTTGAGTGACTTCTTTCAATTCTTTTACGCAAACGTTACCAGTAATAACCGTTACAGCATCAATACTTTATAAACTTGGTAGCCATGTTTTCCGAATTGTTGCTAAACTGTAACAGATAGTTGCCCTTAGCCAATGATTCTATGTTTAGATAAGTTTGCTCTGAACCAATCAGCACATTGTACTGTTTCAGTTTGCGTCCATCGGCTGTTAGTATGGTAATGGTACTGGCAGTAACTGCTTTTGGATGATTGACCATTAAATTATCTGTTGCAGGGTTTGGATAAATACTGATAACAGATTTGCCCTTTGCATCTACTTTCAAAATTGGACTGTAACTATAAGAACCATCTTTGTCAAATATTTTCAAACGATAGAAGCTGACACCGTCATAAGGGTTTGCATCAATAAAAGCGTAAGCATTTATAACAGTGCTGTTCGGTTTTGCATCAACTGCACCTATTGCTATAAAACTTTGGGCATCTTTACTTTTTTCAACAATGAAATTTTTGGTGTTTATTTCATTGGTTGTTGTCCAGGATAGTTTGGTTTGTCTGTTTTCCAGAACAGCATTGATGGATAACAATTTTAATGGCACTACGGCAGTAGGACCGGCAATGAAGAATGTACCAAAATTGGTGGTAGCAAATTCTACATAGTAACCATCAGCATAGGTACCGAATGAACCACTTGCTGTAGGTACAATTACATCGGGGTAGCCGCTTATTGTAGTAACACAACTGTTATCGCTTCTTCTTAAAACCCTTAGGTCATTTAAAGAAACAATAGATGCATCTGCTGTCTTCAAAGTATTGTATTCAGCTACTGTAAAATATAAGCGAACTGTAACAGGTGCAACTATTGATGCAGGTGTTGCGGGAACAATGGTAATGTTCCTGTTGAGCAACGGTTTGCTGTTGGCCAGCAACCTTGTTGTATTGGTAACATAGTATGAGGCATTGAATGCACCATAATTGCCATCGTCTTTTATGGAGGCAAACAGGTTCAACGTGTCTGTTGAAATAAGGATGGAACTGGCCGTATCTTTTGCATGCAACCAGGCAGCCGTATTGCTTGATACAAACAATTTGGATGCTACACAGGTATTCACTGTTCCTTTTGCAACAATGCTATCGCCGTTCAGGTAGTTTTCTATATTACTGTAACCGTTAATGTTGTAGCCATTCCTGTCTGTGGCAAGGCTGGGGTTTAGTCCCCTGGCTGTTTCCCATGTATCGGGCATGCCGTCGTGGTCGGTATCAACCGGTGCAGTTAAGACGTTTAAAGCAGGCCATGCATTTACCGTAGCAGCATAAGCGGTAGCATGTGGGTAACCTCCTTGTACGTCAATTAACCTGCCTGTCCTGTTCCTTACATCATTTACCACCCTTTGGTCCAATGTATCACGCCTGGGCAAACTTGCACCTGCACCTGCAAGTACCAGATCGTATGCCTGTAATGCCGTGTGTGTATTCACCGCAGCCATACTAAATGGCACTGTTACTTTAGCCGTTGCCGTATCGGCATAAGAGCCGCCACTCATTGCTGCACCCAGCCAGTTACGGGCAGTAGTTGTAGCATTGCCATCCACATAGTTGCCATCCACATAATATTTACCATAAGGCAATACAGGAGATGCTTGTTTGTAGGGGTTGATGATTTCGTACCTGATACTTACGCCACTTGATGTACCGGTAGAAGTAGATGGCCCATATTTATAATAGTTGTTTACAATGTTGTAATTGCCACCTTCGCCGCCATTGGTATTGTAAATGCCCCAGTTGTATAATACGTTGTTCCTGAAATCCGCATTCTCCTGGGCAATATTCCGGCTACCATCAAACCTAGGTACACGGCCTTGCATGTGTGCATATAGGTTGTGGTGTATGCTGGTATTGGCACCACCCTGTATGCCGCCATAACCATGGTTCTCAAAATTTACATCGCCTGTTTCGAAGTGGTAGGAGTGGTTGAGTGGTTCGGACATCAGATTCCATTGCAGTGTCGTGTTGGTTCCACCGTATATGCTACAGGCTTCGTCGCTACTCCAACTCATGGTACAGTGGTCTATGATAATATTGTTCCTGTATGTGCCACCAAAAGCATCGTCGCCACCACTGCCATTAACCGGGTTGCATGCTGCTGATGGCGGAACGGTGAATGGTTCTGTTGGAATGCCACAGCCCGCAGGTGATGTTATCAAAGTATTCTTATCGCCCATGCGAAAGCGTATGTAACGAACAATGATATTGTCCTGGCTAAAAGTTACCGGATAGTCGGCAATGCATATACCGTCGCCCGGGGCCGTTTGCCCTGCTACGGTAACATTGGCCTTTGTGAATTTCAAAGCTGAATTGAGATGGATGGTACCTGATACACGGAACACAATTGTTCTGTAGGTACCTGTGCTATTGGTAAGTGCATAGCGTAATGACCCCACCAGACCATCGTCATTCAGGTTCGTTACCTCATATACTGTTGTAGGAGTGGTGGCCGTGCCCCTGCCGCCCGTTACAAATTTGCCTGCACCTTCTGCCGTGGGAAAAGCTGGTTGCTGGGCGTGTAGCAATAAGGAGCCTATAGCAAAAAACAAAGTTGTTACAACATATTGCAACACTGGCCTTATACCTTTTTGGGGAGTATGTATCATCATATTAGCAAGAATAACTACCTGCAAGTACGATAAAACAAATAGTATGGGAAATGTTTTTTATGCAAACGTTATCAGAAGTGCAAAAGCTTAAACAGGCATTAATTTTTAGGCATTCATACCCGCCTTCTTAAAAAAACATGACTGCTTTTTAATTGGCCTGCATGCAATAAAAAACCTGCCAGCATTTTGCAATGTGGCAGGTTGGTTTAATTGAAACGGTTTGTTTATTAATAGCCAGGGTTCTGTTTGAGATTGAAGTTTGCATCTACCCTTGATTGAGGGAAAGGCAGCAACTCGGATTTGCCCGGGGTGAACCCACTTGCAAACCTTGGTATCACAGCAGTTGTAATGGTGCTTCCCAGCCATGATACTTTTGTTGTACCGGTAGGTGTGGAGCTTGGTGCTGCTTTATACAATGAGTTTGACCATAGCGTTACATCATCGGCCACGGAGTTGTTTTTAAAGTACATAGAAGTTGGCAGTGCAACGCCCATGGTGTAGGATGGCGGGTTGGCCATATAGCTGTAGGCGGTAAGGCCGGTAGATGCTGCCATGCTAGCCAAGCAGGTCCTGTTTTCATTGAATGCAGTATTGATCAGGTTCCACCTGATGAGGTCGTATTTACGGATGCCTTCGCCGCCCAGCTCCAATGCACGTTCCCTTACAATGGCTTTAAAGAAATCGGTCTTGTTTAAGCCGCCTGGCAAATCAACCTGTGCATTTGCAGTGGTGATGGCTTTACCGTAACCCCTTCTGCGTACCATGTTTAGCTTTTCGTAAGCTGCAGTGGTAGGTCCGTTGTTGATTTCATTTTCTGCTTCGGCAAACATGAGCAGTACATCGGAGTAGCGTAACAATTGCCATTCCAGGCCAAAGTAACCCGTTCCGTCGCTGTATGAAGGAACAGGATTGGTGATCCAGTCCCTCCTGTATTTACCGTCGTATACAGAAGGCGATGATAGGTTTTGCCCAGCTTTGATCAGGTTGCCGCTGCCGTCAACCGTTACTGCATAAGGGGCAATGGTTACATCCCTTCTCAGGTCTGTTGAATCGAACAGGTAAAAATAATTGGGCATGATCAATGCACCTTTGGTACCCAGTCCATTCAATGTAGGGCCGTTATAAAAACCGATTTTTGAGTTTGAAGTTGATACGAATTGGCCTGTTGAACTTAATGCCCCGGCAGTTACCTGGAACATCAATTCGCCCTGAGGGTCTGTTACGGCATGTGAACAAATGATGTCTTTCCATAATGATTTGAAATTGGGGTTCAATCCATGTTGCCCATTGGTGATGATGTCGTTGCACTCATCCCTTGCTATTTGGTAGTAGGTCAAATAATCAGCAGGCCTTTGCATAACGCCCAGTGCTGGCGACGGGGCAACAATCCTTAAGGAGTAGCCTCCTCTGAACAATGCAATTCTTGCCCTTACGCCTTTAACCGCACCTTTGGTAATCCTTTCATCAATAGGATCGCCAATTGCAGTGATTTCATTTTTCCAGGGAACGAGGTCCTCGGCTGTTTTCAGGTCGTCCAATATATGGTTGTACAAAGTATCCCTGCCTGTTTTGGAAGGGAATGGATTTTCAACTGCCTGGGTTGCTGCCGGTGCAAAATGTGCGGGTAAGTCGCCCCAGTTCTTAATGGCTTCAAAATAGAACTGTGCCCTAAGTGTGAGGGCTTCACCCACCATTCTACGCAACTGTTTCTTTTGTTGGTCGGTACCGCTATTGTACAGGTCCATTTTAGGAATCTGGTCTATGCAGATGTTTGCATACTCAATACCACGGAACAATTGGTCAAAAGGTTTTTCCAACTCGGCATTGGTAGGAGTCAATGTATAGTGTGCTATCCATCTTCTGTCGTCGGTAGTGGATGATGCAGGCCCAACAATCTCATCCGTATCCAATGGATAGTAAAGGCTCAGTACCTTACCATAACCCTGATCACCTGCCAACTGTGCATATACAGCAATCAGCGATTGGTAGGTGGTGGTCATGTTCGAAAAGATCAGGTCGGATGTAACCGATGTAATGGGTGCCTGGTCCAGGTATTTTTTGCAGCCACCCAATATGGAAGCCGCTGCCACGGTTAGTAGCAAGGCTTTATTGCGGATTTTTTTAAATAGAATCTTATTCATATTAGCAAGTTTTATAGTAAGCTTTAGAATGATGCATTGATACCGAGGATGAATGAACGGCTTTTTGGATATGCTGAATAATCCAGTGCCGGTGTCAATGGGTTTGAGCGGACACTTACCTCTGGGTCGTAACCAGAGTAGCCGGTTATTACTGCCAGGTTGTTAACGGTAGCGTAGAACCTTAACCTGCTCATGTGCAACTTGGCCATTGTTTTTACCGGTAATGTGTAACCGATTGTTATGTTGTTGATCCTTAAGAAAGAGGCATCTTCAATTGCCCATGAATGTACCAGGAAGGAGCTGTTGGATTGCCAGATGCTTGCGTTGGCGTTGAGTGATGCAAGTTTGGTTGGATCAATACCCACAACCACTTTATTGGAACCTACGCCTGTTGGCTGCACGCTCTGTACAAGGTTGCCTAGGTCGTCAATCGTTTTCCAGCGGTCTTTCATCACCGCCAGTACATTGGAACTAGGCGTGTAGCTATTGGTGAACTCTATCTTATTGGCATTGTACACATTGCCACCGTAGGAGAAGTTGAGGAAGATGCTCATATCCCAGCTCTTATAAGTAAACTGTTGGTTTAAACCACCGGTAAATTTCGGTGTTGGGTTACCAATCACTTGCCTGTCTTTATCGGTAATTACACCATCGCCGTCAATGTCTTTAAACTTGATGGTACCAGGTTGCACAGGTGAGTTGAAGAGTGCCGAATCGGACACAACTCCTGATTTTAATGTATAGTAGTATTGTGTATTGGGGTCGCCAGGTGTAACGGCTCTTGTATTAAAATCATTTACTGTATAGAAGCCGTCTGTAACGTAACCGTACATAGAACCTACAGGATCGCCCACCCTTGACCTGTAATCTATTGCTTGGCCAGCAACGCCCCAGCTTGGTTTGTCGGGTTGTACGTAGGTGTTGCCTACACCAACAGCTTCTACCCTGTTCCTATTGGTAGAGAAGTTGAAGTTGGTGCTCCAGGTAAAGTCTTTTTTCTTCATTACAAGAGCCGTTAATTGCAACTCGAAACCTTTGTTGGAGGTTTTACCCACATTTTGTTGTTGCAGGCTGTAACCGTAAGTAGAAGCAATAGGCACGTTCAGCAAAAGGTCTTTTGTACTGTTGTTGTAATAGTCAATGGAGATGTCCAGTTTACCTTTAAGCAGGCTTAGGTCCAGCCCCATACCTCTATTGACCGTGGTTTCCCATTTCAGCAATTCGTTTACCAAAGAGGTAGAGTTGTAAGAAGTAATCAACTGGCCATTGAGTCCATAATAGTAAGAGGTATTGCCAAATGTTGTCAGGAACAGGTAGTCAGCAATACGGTTATTGCCCACTGTTCCGTAACTAAGCCTTAGTTTCAAATCGCTTATGCCTTTTACATTTTTCATGAAGTTTTCATTGGATATTCTCCAAGCAAATGAACCTGCAGGGAAGTAGGCCCATTGCCTTCCGGGAAAGAATTTGGAAGACCCATCGGCACGCATGTTAAAGGAGAAAAGGTACTTTTTGTCAAAGCTGTAATTCACCCTTCCAAAAAAGGACAATTGGGTTGCTTTTGCTTTACTAAGTTTTGGATAAGCAGCACTAAGCGTACCCAATGCGTTTGCGTTTTCGATTGCATAAGTATGGTCAACGTATTTCTTGAATCCTGTGTACAGGTAAGAATTCACGTCGGTTTCCAATTGAAAAGTTTCCTCACCAAGCAGCACATCTATGTCATGTTTTCCACCAATGGCCTTTTTGGAATAAGTAACCACATTGGAGTTGGTAAGCGTTTTCTTGGTGGTGCTGTCCAGGCTCACTAAAGGGAGACCGCCACCATTCTGTATGGCATCGTAAGAAAGTGTGTCGCTAAACTGTCTGTCGTAAATGGTGCCCCTTTCGTAACCAAGTGTGCTTTTAAAGGTCAGGTTCTTTGTAATATTATAGGTAATGCTACCGGATAGGTTCAATGTATTGGATGTTTTTTTCCTGTACTCTTGGTTCACCAGTTTTATCGGGTTCTTTAAGGTTAGGCCGTTGCTGGTAGAGGCATCGGGGTCCACATCGTCTAGGCTTTCATTAGGCAATAAAAAAGGCCTGAACTTTACGCTGTTCCTTAACCTGCTATAAGCAGAACCCCTATCGTCTGAAATACCGGCACCATATACATTCTGGTTGGTGTACCTGGCACTTGCATTTATTTTTAGCTTGTTGCTGAATTTGTGTTCGCCTTTCAGGTTGAACTGGTTCCTTTTGAATTTGGAGTTCAGTACAATGGCTTTGTCATCGTTTCTGGTATAACTGAAATTGTAATTGCTTTTTTTGTTACCACCGCTCAGGCCAATATTGTGCAGTTGCGAAAAGCCTGTTTGTCCAAGCACTTCTTTCTGCCAATCAACCGGAGTAATATTCTTGTACACAGCCAATGTGTCCCAGTAACTGCCATAGCGTTTTGCAAATGCATCCTGCTCCGATTGCTGCAATGGTCTTGTTCTTTCATATTCAAACATCACAAAATCAAACGGGTTCAATACATCCAGTTCTTTAGCCAGTGTTTTGATGCCAAAAGCACCATTGTACACCACTTTCATTTTACCGGGCTTACCGCTTTTGGTGGTAATGATGATAACGCCATTGGCACCCCTTGCACCATAAATAGCAGTGGCGGCTGCATCTTTCAATACATCAATATTTTGTATGTCCTGCAATACCACGCCTGCCAAGCCGCTTTCCACTTGAACACCATCAATAATATATAGTGGTGAGTTGTCTTGCGTAATGGATCCGCCGCCACGTACTTTAATAGTTACGGCAGCATCGGGCGAGCCTTCAGCAGTAGTGGCAGTAACGCCGGCCAACCTGCCATTCAAGGCTTCTGCAGCAGAAGTAATGGGAATGTCTTTTAGTTCCTTTGCACCAACGGAGGCAACGGATGCTAATACATCTTTACGCCTTACGGTTTGGTAACCGATTACCACCACATCTTCAATCTGGTTCACTTCACGTTTTAAGCGGATGGCAATATCGCCACTGCCATCTGTATTGACTGTTTTGCTGCTATAACCGGCATAGCTAACCGTTACTTCGTATTTTTTGCCGTCATCAGGTATCTTGGCAGTAAAGCTGCCGGATGCATCTGTTTTAACAGCTTTCTTTTGTATGGTAACTGTGGCATCGGGCAGTGCCAAACCGGAACTATCGTCCAGCACCTTACCCTTAATGGTTTTTGTAGCAGTGTTTTGTGCAAAAAGTGTAAGGCCAAAACTTAACAGCACGAGTACCAGGGTTGTACATTTTTTCATAATAGCAAATAGTTATATTATATAGCAAGATGATAGGAATGACAGTAAATTCAATCATTTCGTGGCACAATCCTACTTTGTTTTTCAGCATTCGGCAGGCTATTGCCTACCTTTTTTTACGCAAACGTTCCCGATAACGTTTCCCTTTAAATCTACTGGTTAGCATAATTGCATGGGTGCAACAATGGATTACAGTTGGCTACAAAATTACCCGATGTGCAGCAACTGGCATAACGATGGGGCATGTAAAGTATGGGGCAACTGTTTGCCAGTGAATGCCATCAGCAATATGTTGGGAATTTTGAGCCCTGAAAGATACCTATGGGGTTAAGGAGTCACCAGTTAAAGATGGGTTTTTTCGTAGGTGTTTTTCAAACATGTAACGCGAAAGTTTTTTTAATTGACGGGTGGTATAAATAGGATGATTGCCACCCGTAGTATAAAATTCCAGCCCTCCATTACTAATATAATAAACTACATTAATTGATTTCTCTGTTATAGTATCCTTGTTCAAAATCCGTTTAAAGCCTTTCATCTTGTCTTCATCCAGCGGAAATAGGATGCCTTTTCCTTTTTCATTGCAAGGCACCTGCTCGTAATGGTCGCCCGTCCAGTACATACAGCCGGTTTGCTGTGGCCATATGGCATAGATGCCAACAGAGCAAAGTATCAGCATTAAAAGAATAATAATGGCCCGTTTGGATTTACGCTTTGCTGTACTTTCTGATGGGAATTTTATTAAACGTGGTAAATCTTCACTACTAACGGGTATTTTATCTAGTCCATTTTTTAAAATATCTCCCATTTTTTCCTTCTCTTCCTGAAATCCTTTATCTACTAATAATTCCGCTCCTGTTTTTTCTGCTGCACTTTTAGTTTGTACGAGAGTCATTTGTTGGCTCCCCATTTGTGGTATCGTCGTTCCCATTATTTCCAAATCCCCGGATGCAAGTCCTGTTTCCGTTTTTCCTGTTTCCTCAATAGCTGTTCTTTCTTCGTGGGTCGCTGGTGTTGTTCCCATTATTTCCAAACCATCAGATCCCCGTTCCGTTTTTGGTTTTTCTACTTCACTTTGAGTTTCATCAATAGCTTTTCCTTCTTCGCCTGCTAGTGGCGATATTCCCATTATTCTCGAACCATTGGTCAATGGTTCCGTTTCCACTTTTTCCGTTTTTTCCGATTTATTGTTGGATTCTCCAATAAGCAGCTTCTCTTCTTCGCTCAGTGAAAAATCTTTGTCGAATGCATAAGGCCTGTGTTTAAAATCAATCAACCAGGCAAATAGTTCCAAGCTCTTTCCACTAATCCCTTTTTCCCCATCCCCTTTTAAATATCCGTCAAGTGGCCTGAACCTGTCGGCTTCAAAATCTTGAATAACCGCTAAGAATCTCCTCCCTTGTTCTGCTGGTCCAAAGAATGCCCTGAGTACCGGCTCATCTTTTTTATCGTAACGTTCTTGGTAAATATGTTCACATTCCCGCCTGATGTTGGCCGGCGTTGACTGCGTTAATAACACCGACAGTTCATTATTTGCCCGCTTCTTCTTATAAGCCTCAAGTACAAGTTTGATATAATCTGGATGGTATATCCTCATAAGGTTTTGGTTGCAACTAAAATAAACAATAACCGGAATTATCGGAATTGCTGAATGGAAAATTACGGCATAAATGGAATATCCGGTTACGGGAAACCGGAATTACTGGAATTATCGGAATTGCCGGAACCGTTTGCTGATAAGGCTTTCCGGCGATTCTATGTTTGCATCGAGATCAATCAAACGATCTGCTGAGAGCGAAGACGGCAGCAAGGTTAACCAGCAAGGGAAGTTGTTAACCTGACTGCATCAACGCCCTTCCTTCCCCACGGTAAGAAGCGCTTCTTACAAAACAGTCCCGTTCAGGCACGCGACCTGGCATGGGCAACATTTTCCAACATTTTAAACTTAAAAAAAATGATCACTATCATCATGTGGTTTGCGGCATTGATATGCCATAACCCAATGCATACACCTGCACATCACGGTAACTGTAATTTGATACACCTATCCAACAACGCCAGCACGCTTGACGATGAAGAAGACACCGGCATCGGCGGCGAAACCGGTGGAACCCACAAACCACCTATCCCTCCACCCCCACCACCATTCGGAGGGTAATTAATACTTGGGTAGAAAGGCAGAGATTATTCTGCCTTTCTTTATTTTTATTAAAACATGCTCCCTCTTGAAACCTGCAAACCGTTTACTAATTACATTAACCCTTGTCATTTTTCTGGGTGTAGATGCCCTATCACAAAAAGGCACAGACAAATATTCCGATTACGACCGTGGCTATTATTTCTTTTGGGGCAATAAATGGGATTCTGCTTTCCTGATGTTTAACCGTTACGTAAACAATGCGGATGACACCCTTAGAAAAGGCTCGGCCTATAAATACATGGGCGAAATACAATGGAATATTGGTGATCTATATGGTGCCCAACAAAGCCTTACTGGTGCCATTCATACATTGGACCCGCTGAACGAAAAACACCATGAAGAAATTGGTGTTACCTATAACGTATTAGGCAATGTGAGCCTTGATCTAAAACTGTATGAAGAAGCCATCAACTTTTACGATAAGGCAATCAGCTTTTATAAAGGCACGGATTACCTGCTTGAGTTCATGAATGGAAAGGCTATGGCATTGCAGAAAAAAGGAAATTACACCAATGCCATTGCAGTGTACGATTCGATACTTGCCCTAAAACCTGTTGACCAAAGCCTGGTTGCCAGGATAATAGACAACAGGGCCAGAACAAAATGGTTGCAGGATAACAGTTACACTGCTTTACCTGAATTTAGGCTGGCATTAAAGATCAGGATCGACAGCCAGTACAATACGGGGCTCAATGCAAGCTATGCCCATCTCTCTGATTATTATGCAAGATCAAGGCCCGACTCAGCATTATGGTATGCACAGAAAATGCATGATCAGGCAATCAACAATCAAAGCCCAGATGATGTGCTGGTAGCTATTGATAAACTCATCCGGTTAAGCAATTCGCCTGTCATAAAGGAACAATGGTACAACCAATTCAAACAATTGAACGATAGCCTCCAACTGTCAAGGGATACCACCAGGAACCGTTTTGCATTGATTAAATATGATGTACAAAAAAGTAAAGCCGATAACCTTGTGCTGCAACAGCATATTACCAAGCAACGTTTATGGATGTATGGATTGATTGCTGCTGCGGTTATCGTTATAATCGCTATCTCATCTATCTATACCAAACGTAGAAAACGCATTAAACAGGAATCTGAAAATGCGATACGTGAATCCAAACTAAAAACATCCCGAAAAGTACACGATGTTGTAGCCAACGGATTGTACAGGATCATGAACGAGATTGAGCACAATGCGGCCATTGAACGGGAACCACTGTTGGATAAAATTGAATTGTTATATGAAAAATCACGCGATATTTCGTACGAGGAACCTCTATCACCAGTAAACAATCTAGATTACAGCAAACAGGTGCATGACTTGTTGATGGCCTTTGACAATGAACACACCACGGTGATCATTATAGGCAACGGGCAAACATTCTGGAACAATGTTACAGCCATCCAAAAAAATGAACTGCTACTTGTTCTGAACGAATTGATGGTGAATATGAAAAAACATAGCGGTGCAAAAAATGTATCTGTCGTATTTACACAAGAAGCCCACAAGGGCTCTATTATTTATAAAGATGACGGTGTAGGGTTTCCTGACAACGTTGAATTTGGCAACGGCTTGAAGAATACGGTTAACCGTATAAAATCATTAAATGGCGAAGTTAATTTTGGGAAAAGCGGTAAAGGCAGTGTTACTATTGCAATAAGCTTTCCGCTATAACCTCATACAAATATGATTGATAAAGTTATTATAGCCGAAGACCATACCAGTGCCAATCTTTCCCTACAAAAAACGATGGAAGAACTGCAGATCAAGCACTACGACGATGCCTATTATTGCGACGATGCTTTGAATAAGATTCGTGTTGCCAAGAAAAACGGCCAGCCTTATGACCTGTTGATCACAGATCTTTCTTTTGAGGCAGATGAGAAAGTGCAAATAATTGACGATGGCTATAAACTAATCAAGGCGGTGCGGGAAGTTCAACCCGAAATAATGATACTGGTCTTTACAGGAGAGCATCGCCCCACCATGATAGACAGTTTATATAAGGAATATGAAATTGATGCATACGTACGCAAGGCCCGCAATGATGTAAAGGAATTAAAGCTTGCGTTTGATGCATTGTCAAAAGGCCAGCAGTATTATCCCCGAGCGTTGGCACAGTTGGTAAAACAATCGAATACTTATGAATTTACAGAATTTGATATACATATCATTCGCTTACTATCACAGGGCTACCAACAAAATGAAATCCCTGATTACCTTAAGCAACGCAACATCAGGCCGTGCAGCTTAAGCACCATTGAAAAACGCCTTAACCAGATAAGGGAAGAACTTGGCTTTTCAAAGAATGAGCAGTTGGTTTTATTCTGTAAAGAAACCGGTATACTATAGGAGTAATTGCATGCCGTCAAGCATCGCTTTATATTTTTTTGATCAATAAATAGCCATTACGGTTTGCCGTAAAAAAAAGACACAATGGCCTGATAGTTTTGAAGCAGAAACAACAACGGTACTTATATAGTTAAATAGCCTATTGGGTTTTCAACTATATAGTTTAAACACTAAATTTTCTGCAAATGGCTTTAAACTTAGTAAAAGGGCAAACCGAATCAATCGCATCATCCATTGCAAAACTTCGGGTGGGTCTGGGATGGGAACCTAATGAAAGTCTCTCCAGTTATGAATTTGATTTAGACGTATCCGCATTTCTGTTAGGTTCTCATGGAAAAGTAATTAATGAGAACTACCTGGTTTTTTACAATTCCGAATTAAGAGTGCTGCCCAATGAGCTGTTCGCTTTTGAAAACTATAATCCTTTAAAATACCCCGACAGGGAAGAAGATTACAGATTGAAAACACGGCCAGTAGATCCTGAATTTTCTGTGCATGGCTCTATTGATGATACTTCCGGGAATGTAAGCGATGGTGGTGATGATGAGAACCTGAACATTGACCTAACCAAAGTTTCAAAACAGGTACACGAAATAATTATTGTAGCCTCAATCTATGAGCATGAAATAAGGAGGCAAAATTTTGGCCAGGTGGATGATTCCTATATTTCAATATACGACGAAAAGCAAAATCATATGCTTTATAAGTATGAGCTCAATGAAGATTTCTCTACCTGCACAGCAATTGAGTTTTGCCGCATTTATCGCCGGGGTTCTGAATGGAAGGTTCAAGCTACAGGCATAGGGCATAACAACGGTCTCAACGGGCCTATTTCAAAATATATTTAAACCGAACAAAAATGGCAATCAATCTTCAAAAGGGTGGAGACAAGCATGCTATTAACCTGGTTAAATCAACCGGCGAAAAGCAATCATTGCTCATCCATGCAAACCTTAACTGGAGCCAAGAAAAGAAAAAAGGATTTTTCTCTTTTATAAATGGCAATCAAAATGCCGACCTCGACCTAGGCTGTATGTACGAAATGCTCGATGGCAGTAAGGGCGTGATACAACCCCTCGGTAACAACTTCGGCTCCAAATCATCCATGCCTTTTATTCTTCTGGATAAAGACGACAGGAACGGCGGTGCTGCCGATGGCGAAAACATGCATGTGTTTAAACCGGAGCTTATCAGGCGTATTTTATTTTTCGGGCTTTTATATGCCGGGGCAAATGATTTTACTGCAGTAAATGGCAGGATGTTCTTTAAGATCAGCAATGGAGAACAGGTCAATCTAAACTTAGACAATGCAGGGTTAAACAAAAGATTTTGTGCAGCTGCACTTATCGAAAATAAAAACGGCAACCTTACTATCAGCAAAGAAGCAAGGTATTTCAATAGCCATGAAGAGGCTGACAAATATTATGGCTTTGGTTTTATCTGGAGAACAGGTACAAAAGATTAAAGAAGCTTTGAGATATCGCTTATAGAACGTCCAATTACCAATACTCTTTCATCAATACATATCAATCATGTCAATCAATTTACAAAAAGGACAACGGGAGCTGATTCATGCCCCGCAATTCACCATCGGCCTGGGCTGGGACACCAATAGTGCTGCCACAGGAGGCGACTTCGACCTCGATGCATCGGCATTCATATTAGGCGAGGATAAAAAAATGCTCTCCGATGCACATTTTGTTTTCTACAACAATTTAAAAACGCCTGACGGTGCTGTTGAACACACCGGCGACAACCTAACCGGCGATGGGGATGGCGATGACGAACAGATCAAGATCGACCTGTCGAAGATCGATCCCCGTGCTACCGAAATCTGTATGGTAATTACCATTCACGATGCCGAAAGCCGCAGGCAGAATTTTGGCCAGGTCAGGAATTCTTTTATCCGCATAGCCGATCCCGTTACCAACGCCGATATTTTAAAATATGAGTTGGAAGAAGACTTTTCTGTTGAAACTGCTGTTGAATTTGGCAGGCTGTATAAAAGGGGCAACGAGTGGAAGTTTGAAGCAGTGGGTATGGGCATGAAAGGCGGACTACAGGATTTTCTAAACAAATACAATTAAACCCTACCATATGTCAATCAACCTGCAAAAAGGGCAAAGGATAAACCTCGAAAAAACAAACGGTACCAAACTGCAAAGCATTTGCGTAGGCATTAACTGGGGTGCAATAGAAAGAAAAGGATTGCTGGGCACACGCAAAGAAGCGGTTGACCTGGATGCTAGCTGCATCTTGTACGATAGCAATAAAACCGTTGCAGAAATTATCTACTTCGGAAACCTCAAATCAAAAAACAAATCAGTGGTTCACAGCGGCGATGACCTTACTGGCGATATGGATGGCGATGACGGGCTGGATAATGAAGTGATTACTGTTAACCTGCCAAAGCTTGACCCTTCCATCAGCTATGTGGCATTTGTATTAAACAGTTTTAAAGGCCAGGATTTTAAAACCATTCCTTTTGCTTCTATACGTATTTACGAAGGCACGCCATCCAGGGTAAACGAAGTGTTTGCCAAATACGATATCGCCAACGGTGAAAACTTTGCCGGCTATGTTTCCATGGTAATGGGTGTGCTATACAAACGCAATGGCGAATGGAAGTTCAATGCCATTGGTGAACCCACAGAAGATAAAAAACTGCAGGACACCATTATTTCAGTAACCACTAAATATTTATAAAATGAGAAAATTACCCGTGTATCTTTTACTGGATACCTCCGGCTCTATGAGTGGCGAACCGATAGAAGCGGTTAAGAACGGGGTGCAGATCATGATCGGTTCACTTCGCCAGAACCCACAGGCCATTGAAACTGCTTTTATCAGTGTGATCACTTTTGATAGCACCGCTCAGCAAATTATTCCCTTAACTGATCTTGCCTCCTTTCAAATGGTGGATATAAAAGCTACCGGTGTAACGGCTCTCGGTGATGCACTTAAACTGGTTGCCAGCAAAATAGACAGTGAAGTAGCAAAGACAACCACCGAACAAAAAGGGGATTGGAAGCCACTGGTTTTTATAATGACAGACGGTATACCCACCGATAATTGGCAGGCAGGTTTAACAGAATTTAAAAAACGCAAAACCGCCTTTACTGTTGCCTGTGCTGCTGGCAGCGGGGCAGATACTTCCATCCTGAAACAAATTACAGACAATGTGGTAAGCCTGGATACTGCTGACAGTACCAGTATAGGCAAGTTCTTTTTATGGGTAACTGCTTCCATCGGGGTATCATCCTCCAAGGTGGAAGAGGCGGGCAAAGAAGTGCAGGGTTTAAATGAATTGCCCCCGCCGCCGGCAGAATTAAACATTGTTGTTTAAAATAAAAAACTATGGGCAAATCTGGATTTTCTTTTTCGTGGAAGAGGGCACTTGGAGTTACAAGAGCTAAGCAAAAGTTTGCCGGGCGTACAGGCATACCCACCAGCAAGCGTGGGCTTCAAAATAAAATAGGCTCCACAATAATGAAAATGATTTTGGGAAAAAAATAGTATGAGAAGACTACCTGTTTATTTATTGCTGGATACTTCGGGCGGCATGTTTGGCGAACCCATACAGGCATTAAACAATGCACTGAGCAGCTTGATCAACGCATTGCGATCGGACCCGATGGCACTTGATACGGTATGGATATCCATCATCACTTTCGACCGGGCAGCGAAGGAGGTCATTCCTTTAACCGAACTGGCTTCCTTCCAACTGCCGGAGATCGCTTGCTTACAAACCGGGCCACGGCATACTGGCCAGGCTCTTGAACTTTTAATTAACAAGGTTACCAAAGAAGTAAGAAAAGGTAGCGGTACACAAAAGGGCGATTGGAAACCATTGTTATTCTTATTTACCAAAGGGGCGCCTGCCGATAAGCTGGATTTTACAAAAGCCGTTCCCTTAGTAAAAGCCTTACAGTTTGGTACCATCGTAAGCTGTGCCGCAGGGTATATCAAAGATGAAGAATTGTTGAAGTTATTGTCGGATAATGTTGTGCATCTCGATAACGCCGACAGCCATACTATCAAACAATTTTTTAAATGGGTTTCTGAAACCATTGAACATGGCAATAAAAGCCAGGGTACGGGTGAAACAGTCACGCTGCCTCCGCCCCCTGCAGAAATTACAGTGGTTACCTGATCCCATTTTGTTTACGCTTTAATCAGAAATAATTTTTTAAGATAACACTATGCGCCGTTTACCTATTTATTTCCTGATCGACATTTCTGAATCGATGGTAGGAGAACCCATTCAACAAGTTGAAGAGGGAATGGCTAACATTATTAAAGCCATCAAGGCAGATCCCTACGCCATCGAAACGGTATGGATTTCTATTGTAGTTTTTGCCGGGCAGGCCAAAACGCTTGTTCCCCTGCAGGAAGTGGTGAGCTTTTATCCTCCCAAATTTCCGGTTGGCAGTGGCACATCGCTCAGTAAAGGGCTTGGCCATTTAATGTTTGAATTAAGAACAAACATCGTAAAAACAACCATTGAGCAAAAAGGCGACTGGAAGCCCATTGTGTTTTTGTTTACTGATGGTGTGCCTACGGATGATACCTCTTCTGCCATAATGGAATGGAAACAGAACTGGCAAAGAAACAGTAATATGGTTGCCGTTTCTTTTGGCGATGATACCAATACGCAGGTATTGAGTGAGCTTACAGAAAATGTGCTGCAATTCAAAAACACTTCAGGTGAAGACTACAGGAAATTTTTCAAATGGGTTACCGACTCCATCAAAACAAGCAGTATAAGCGTGGAGAATAAGCAATCGGGTTTTGAGATGGCACAGATTGATGGCGATACCATTTCTAAAATAGAACTGAAAAAGAACCAGGCCCCCAAACAGTTTGTGGATAGCAATTTTGTTGTGCTGGCTGCAAAATGTCAAAATACCAAACGGCCTTATTTGATGAAATATCGAAAACTGCTGCACCCATCCGCACTTAGCGGTTTAGATCTTCAAACGGTATCGTACAGGTTGGTGGGTGCATTCCAGGTTAGTGATGCCTACTTCGATCTTTCAGATGAGGCTGCTATACAATCAAAGATCAACACCAATGAACTGACCGGTGCACCATCCTGCCCCTGCTGCGGCAATCAATTTGCATTTGCAGTATGTCAGTGTCAAAAAATACATTGTATTGGTGAAGAAGAAGAAAGTACCTGCCCCTGGTGCGAAAGAAAAGGAAGGTATGGCTCTGGCGAAGGGGGCTTTGATGTAAACAGGGCACAAGGTTAAATTAAAACGCAGCAAAATGTCAGAAACAAAAAAATATATCCAGTCTTTATTTACGCAAAATCAAATTCCGGTAAAGGTAAACCGCTCTAAGCTGTTTGAGGAATTTACCAATGCAGCACAAAATATTTCAGCAGTCAATACTATCAAAGAGAACCAGGATATGCTTAAGAAAAACTGGAATATCCAAAATAAAGTGGCCGACATTATGGATAAACAGCTCATCATTCCGAACGGCAGTGTAAATAAACCGTACGAGGTTACTCTTGATTTTATAAAGGCTGGTTTCAATGGATTAAAATACACAGCGTTTGAAGGGCTGGATAAATATGGCCTGTGTTACAACAGCGAAACACAAACCATCAGCGGCACGCCTACAGAAAGCGGTGATTTTAAAATAGCATTCCAATTCAGGATTGAAGAAGAACAAAACGATTCGGCATTAAACAATAAAACCATCTCGCTGGTAATTAATGCAGATCCTAAATCACTCTGGAAAGAGATTGCCAGCGACCAGGATAAAGATGATGCATGGAAAGCGGCTAATTATTGGAAGCCAGACCGGGCAAACGATTTTGCTGGCTTAGGTACCAAACATCTTGTAGTGGCTTCCAACCGTGGTAGAAGCCATGCCAACGTTGGTTCGTACCGGGATGATGATTATGCATTTTCATTTTTGGAGCCTGTAGGGTGGAGTATTGTTTGTGTGGCTGATGGTGCAGGCAGTTCCTCCTTCAGCCGCAAGGGCTCCCGGCTTGCCTGCGATGGCGTAATTGAATATTTCCGGGATAACCTCTCTGCTGAAATGCTTGATCAGTTTGATATTGACCTGAAGCAGTACCACGAAGGCCCTAATGAAGAAGCATCCAAACGCATCAGTTTTTTTGTTTACGATAATTTATCAAAGGCAGCGCTTTATGCCCATAAAAAAATTGAAGATTTTGCAGTAAAGACAGAACGGCCGGTAAAAGATTTTCACAGCACTTTAATATTCAGTCTGTACAAGAAATACGATTTCGGATATGCGATACTGACATTTGGCGTGGGCGACTGCCCCATTGCAGTAATAAATAAAGACCTGACGGAAGTGAAACTGATGAACTGGCTGGATGTGGGTGAATTTGGGGGCGGCACCAGGTTTATAACCATGCCGGAAATATTTACCAGCGATAAATTTTCAACCCGGTTTGGCTTTAAACTCATTGATGATTTTGCTTACCTGTTTATGATGACAGATGGCATTTACGATCCAAAGTTTGTGGTAGAAGCCAACCTTGATAAGATGGAAAAGTGGAAAGGTTTTATTGCTGATCTGAAAGGAGAAAATGAAGACAATGCCAAAGTTAATTTTTCTGCTGACAACAACGCTATCGCAAACGAACTTTCTGCATGGATGGACTTCTGGAGCCCCGGCAATCATGATGATAGAACGCTGGCTGTTATTTTTTAAACAAATAGTTTATGGCTACAATAACTGTACAATCAATAATAAACGCTAATACTTATCAATACATAGATAACGGTGAGCCCAAAAGTGGCACTGCTAAAAATGTATACTTCAGCCCCGATAGGAAGTACGTGGTTGCTATGTTCAAAGACAAGCAGGACTTTCAGCAAAAGGAACGGCTGAAAAAAATTACCTCCGATCATTTGAACAGGATTAAAAATGCACAGGGCGGGGATTATTACATAGAAGAACTATACCGCTGGCCTACGGATGTAATTGAATTGAATGGCAATATTGGTGTAGTGGTGCCTATTTACAAACCGGCCTATTTTTTCAAAAAAGGATATGCCAACCAGGATCTGATAATGGGAGAAGAAAAAAATGGAAAATGGTTTGCAGGGTCCAAATTCAGGAACAAACAATTTCCGCTTAACCTCGATCAAAGTGAATTGGGAAACTGGTTAAGCTATTTCCAGATCTGTATTAACATAACCCGTGGTGTAAAAAAATTGCACCAAATGGGCCTTGCCCATAGTGATCTATCTTATAACAATGTGTTGATAGACCCTGTTTCAAAATCCGCCGTGATCATTGACCTGGATGGTTTGGTGGTACCCGGCATTTGGCCTGCAGAAGTAATTGGCACACCCGATTTTATTGCGCCCGAAGTATTAGCTACAAAACATTTAAACAAAACAGACCCGTTAAGAAAACTTCCCAGCCGCTTAACAGACCTGCATTCCCTGCCCTGCCTCGTCTATATGTTCCTGCTGTACAGGCATCCTTTAAAGGGTGGTAAAGTGCACGACCTGGATACAGAAAAAGATGACCTGCTGAGTATGGGGGCAAAGGCACTTTTTATAGAACATCCTACAGACAAATCGAACAGGCCCAAATTGAACCAGCTATCAAAATGGGATACGCATTGGGGTGATGTAAACAAATTGCCTTATACTATTACCGGCCCCTACCTGAAAGAACTCTTTGACCAGGCATTTATAAAAGGATTACACAACCCCAACGAGCGGCCACCGGCAGAAATGTGGGAACAGGCATTGTTAAAAACTACCGACCTGATGCAGCCCTGCCTGAATCCCGCCTGCGATCAAAAATGGTATGTGTTCGATAATACCAATACACCTAAATGCCCCTTTTGCGGCACCAAACATCAGGGAACACTGCCTGTGCTGGATCTGTATTACCAGTTTAAACCATCGGTGTGGAAGCCCGAAAACCACCGGCTGATGGTATATAACAACCAGTATTTATTTCAATGGCATGTAAACAGGCATATTACCCGTAGCGAACGGTTAAGCACAGCCGAAAAAAAACCTGTGGGGTATTTTACTTTTCATAACAACAAATGGGTTTTTGTAAACCAAACGCTTAAAACCATGGTAGATAAAACTCAAAATGCAGACGTACCCATTGGCAGCATGGTAGAGCTTACGCACGGCAAGCAACTGTTGTTATCCAAAGAAGAAGGAGGGCGTGTGGTAGTGGTTACAATGGCCAATCAATAAAGACGCCTTCGACAAGCTCAGGCTGACAACTTTCGGTCATGTTGAGCTTGTCGAAACAAAGACAGTAAGCGGCATCGGGTGAAAAAATTTTTAATAGCACTACGATGTAGAAACATAAAAGGCTGGGCTCTACCTACCCTGCCAGATTATTAATCAATAAAACAATTTATTATGAACGACTTGATGAATCAAATCTCCACCCTCTGGCAGGATATCCTCAACCACCCCGGTGCCTCCCTCGCCATCATTGGCAACTTGATTATCATTGAGAGTTTACTTTCGGTAGACAATGCTGCCGTGCTGGCCACCATGGTGATGGACCTGCCGCAAAACCAACGGGGCAAGGCACTCAAGTATGGCATCTGGGGTGCTTATATTTTCCGGGGGTTGGCCATGCTGTTTGCCGCCGTGCTGATAAAAATATGGTGGCTGAAACCTGTTGGCGGGCTGTACCTGTTGTACCTGGTGTACGACTGGTACAAAGGCAAACAAACCGAAACCAAGGAAGATGACTTTGTAGATAAAAAAGGCAACTGGCTGTACAAGATCACCGTGGGATCGCTGGGCAATTTTTGGGCTACCGTATGCCTGGTGGAGCTGATGGATATGGCCTTTTCTATCGACAATGTATTTGCCGCCGTGGCCTTTACACCCAACATCATACTGGTGTGCACAGGCGTTTTCATCGGCATTTTTGCCATGCGTTTTATTGCCCAATGGTTTGTACAACTGATGGAAAAATATGCCTTCCTGGAAACCAGTGCCTTTATCGTTATCGGCATATTGGGCATCAAGCTGCTGCTATCGCTGTACGAACATTTTTTTCCCGAAGGGCAGGCCAGCAAATTCCTGGGCAGCCATACGGCAGATATCGGCATATCGGTACTAACGGTGGCTATCTTCTTCATCCCCATACTCACCTGCTGGGTGTTTAACTGGCCCAGGAAAAAAGCCGCCTGACCGGTGTGATGCAAAAGCTGTTGCTGATAGCAATGATATGCCTGGCCGGCTGCAGCAGTGGCAATACCGTGTACCTGTGCAACGGCCCGCAATCGAAAGTGTACCACAAAACCAACCATTGCTTTGGATTGCGAAGATGCAGTACCGATGTAGAAGCGGTGGCTATTAGTGAAGCAAAAGCGAGGCATAGAAGGGCGTGTAAATATTGTTTTACAAACTGATAGCTAAACCGGGTAGGCGGAGGAATAGGAAGATAAGACTGCTGCCTTACTGGTGACCGTGGGTGTGGGGCTGTTTGGCACTTTTACGGCGTACCTGGCGAGTTGGTTTGTGGGGGAGGGTGGGGAGAAATGAAACAGGCTTAATCATTATTTGTAACTCTACTACTTTAGAAACGGTTTCCCGTAAAATTTTCAACTATAAAACGTATATTTTAGAGGCAATATTAGTAACACTGAGCCATTAGACTAGTAAAATACAGATCGAAATACCTTATTTAATTAACAAATAGTGAATAACTAATATGTATTAAGCTAAAATTTTTTTTATACTTTCAATTAAAAACCTTTCAGCACAACTTCGAAAACCCTTATAATAAAATCAGTAAATATAATGAGAATTACTGCCAGTAACATTGATACAGGATTTAGTAGGATTGAAGAAACAGCCACATGGAATAACGAAACAAACGAGGAGTTGAAGATGCATAAAATACATGTGTATCCTGCAAAATTTCCCTCATTTCTTATTTCCAAATCATTGCAATATGCCCAAGATAACGATGTCGTCGTCCAGTCTATAGGGGATATTTTCTGTGGCTGTGGTACTACCGCACTCGAAGCGAAAAAAAATAACAAAGAGTTTTGGGGGTGTGATATTAATCCTGTAGCCACTTTAATAGCTAAAGTAAAAAGGGAAAACTATAATGAAGAAACTCTCCAAAAATACTACACTAGCATCATTAATACTTTCAATTCGTCCTCTCTCCGAGTTCCAAAAGAAATTACGGGAAATGATCGAATTACTTATTGGTTTAAATCTGAACAAATACAAGATTTGTATAAGTTGATAAAGTCAATAAAAAAAAATGTTCCGAAGGGAAAATATCAAAAATTTTTTTTGGTTGCTTTTTCGAATATTTTAAAACGTACTTCCCGCTGGCTCACTAAGTCGATAAAGCCTACTATCGATCCCCAAAAAACTGTACATAAAGTTGATAAAGTTTTTAAAGAGCAGTATAGAAAAATGTTTAAAGCTGTCAAAGAAGCAAACGAGAAAGTACAAGTTAATCCGGTTGCCACTATTGTGAATCAGAATTTCTTAAAAATTCGTACTAAGCAACCATTCTTAGACATGCTTATTACTAGCCCACCTTATGTAACATCCTACGAATATGCCGATCTCCACCAACTATCAACACTATGGCTAGGATATGCAAAAGACTTTAGAGATTTACGAAATGGAACAATTGGTAGTTTATATGATAGTAAACTTCAAAAAAAACAAATCGAGACACTGGACCCTTTGGCAAAAGAAACATATGAGAGATTAGCTCAAGCAAAAACAAAAAGTCCTAAAGCCGCACTTAAATATTTTATCGACATTAAGAACACTGTTGACAAAGCTTATTCTATTATTAACCCAGGAGGGTTAGCTGTTTTTGTTATAGGCAATACAACTCATAAGGATATCTACATCAACAATGCAAAATATCTTGCCAAGTGTATGCTGAATAAGGGCTTTGGGAATATGGATGTTTTTAAAAGGAATATCAGTTCCAAAATATTAACTCCATATAGAGATGATAATGGCAAATTTTCAAATGATAAAAGGCAAAAGAAGATATATAGCTACGAATTTGTAATTATTGCTAAAAAGAACTAACTCCCCCTAAGTCATAAAACCCTATCCATGATATTAGATAATATTGGGAAAGTTATTGACAATATTCCAGTAGAAATTAGCTATAAGATTATTGAGCTTTTTTCAGCTGGCCTGTATTCAAGTCCTAACAAAGCATTTGAAGAACTTGTAAGTAACTCATATGATGCAGGCGCTACTAAGGTTTGCGTATATGTGCCAATCGATAAAAGTCTACCGGATTCAATACTATGGGTTGCAGATAATGGTGCCTCAATGGATAAGGATGGATTGAAGCAGTTCTGGAAAATTGGCTCTTCTAATAAACGTAATTCAGAAAATCCCGATAGGCTTCCTATTGGTAGATTTGGAATTGGTAAGCTAGCTACGTATATTCTCACCAATAAGCTTACCCTTGTTTGTAAGGCTTCGGATGGTAAATATTATGCAGTAATGATGAATTACTCTACCATCAACAAAGATTCAACAGAAATTATATCTCTCGACGAAAAAGAATTGACAATAGCCGAAGTTCAAAAGTTATTATCTCCATTAATAAAAATTGGAAATCAAACTATACTTAATTTCGACTTATGGGGTGATAAAAGTGAAAAGACTTGGACTTTCGCTATTCTTTCTGAACTTAAACCAAAATCAGTTGAAATTAAAGATGGACGTTTAAAATGGATTTTAAGTACCGCCTTGCCGTTAAATCCAAACTTCAACTTAAATTTTAATGGCGTTGCTCTACTTTCGAGTAAGCAAAATATTATCCCTTGGAAAACTTGGGTATTTGGTAGTGATGATGATGTGGCTAATAATCCAAGATATAATTATGAAGTTGGCGATTATAAGGATGCCCCTTGTGTTCATCTACCTAATTTAAAAAATGTAGTTGGCCAAATAGACTTGTATAAAGACTCATTGCTTACTGGCAAATCAGAAGACTTAGGAAGAAGTAATGGGATTTTTCTAACAGTTCGTGGAAGGTTGATCAATATTGATGATCCTTTAATTGGAATGGAAGCATTGTCACATGGCGTATTTAATCGTGTGAGAATTACTGTCAATGCAGATGAACTCGACGATTATATAACGTCAACAAGAGAATCAATTAAGGATTCTGCTGCACTAAAGGATTTGCGTGAATATATAAAAAGAAAATTTAGCCAAACAAAAGACTGGTATTATGAGACTGTAGAAAATGAAGAAAAAAAGAATAGGGCATCATATAAAATCTCTTACGCGTCTGCCAGCCTATCCAGGCGACCTTTAATTGTAGTTGCAAAAAAATTCTTTGATGGAGCAATTACCGATAATTTACTTTTAACTGAAATCCCTGATAATCTTTCTTCTCAAGCGAAGATCGATTTTATTGCACAGCTTGAAGCTGATCTTACGAGTGAGAAAGGTATTATCAAGGATGTACAATGGATTACCTTAAACCCTGAAGACCCAATTGCAAAATTGGATTTAGCAACCGGTTTAGCAAAGGTTAATCTAATGCACCCATTCTTTGCAAATTTTCTTGATGAAGTAAAATCTATACTTCCTTTCCAGTTGATTGCACTTACAGAAATTTTAACCGAATGTTTCTTGCTTGACAGCGGTATTGAGCAAGATGAAGTGAAAGACATAATGCTTAAAAGAGACGCAATATTGCGAGAGCTTACATTTAGCGATAAGCCAAATGCGCCATTTGTAGCTTCTCTATTAAGCGCTTCCCTAGGAGATGCGACCGGTTTAGAGAAATCGGTTACACAAGCCTTTACTTCGCTTGGATATGAAACTACAAGGATTGGAGGCAATGGTAAACCAGATGGTAAAGCTGTCGCATATATTGGCCCTTTAAATTCTCAAGATAATTATTCATTAACATTTGATGCGAAAAGTACAGCAAAGGATAAAATAAAGGCAACAACTGCACACATTTCGGGGGTAGATAGACATAGAGATGAATACAAGGCAGATTTTGCATGTGTTGTAGCCATAGATTTTGAAGGGGCAGATGATAAAAACTCAGCTGTAAATACCGAAGCCAAGAAACATAAAATTAATCTTATAAGGGCAAAGGACTTAATGACTCTCGTACTTTTATCTAGCCCTAAGCAACTTACACTTAAAGAGCTTAGAGATTTTTTTGAAAATTGTCATACTGTTATTGAAACATCGAAATGGATCGAGCAGTTAAAATCTAAACAGGTAACAAGAGGCCCTATTAAAGAACTTTTGGAAGAGGTGTTTAGTTATATTAAATCAGATACTGAACAACCTCATCTAGCCGCATTAAGAGAAAGAAACTCTGAATTAAAAAAGCACTCCGTTGACAATTTAAAAGCTTTAGTTCAAAGCATAGAAAGGCTTGTTCCAAACTACATTAGTATTTCTCATGATAATATAGTAAGTCTTAATGTGCCACCTGATAAGATACTAAATGCAGTTAGTCAAAACTTTTCAGACGAAGTTCCTGTAGAGTTTCGGGATTTATATTTAAATGCTTTCGCTGCAGAAAAGCCTAAGTTAAATTAAAACGTATGTCTACTTCAACATTCAATCTTAATGATTTAAAGAACGAAACTACTCACAATAATCGTTATGAGCGAAGACTGGCAAAGCTTGTATCGAATGGTCAAGAAACTTCCAGGATTAAATCGGTTATTGAAAATGCTATTACAAATATAAATGCTAAACAAAGATCATTTGTAATATACGGTGAACCACAAAGTGGTAAAACTGAAATGATGATTGCACTTACATCTAAACTTTTGGACGAGGGTTTTAAAATTATCATTGCATTACTAAACGATAGTGTACAATTACTTGGTCAAAATCTGGAAAGGTTTCAACGGTCAGGATTATCGCCTTCTCCTAAAAAGTTTAGTGAAATATTATCACCAGAAATAAAGATAGGAGATCAACAGTGGGTTATTTTTTGCAAAAAGAACTCTAGCGATTTGCAAAAACTCATTGCGAAATTAAATGGGAGTAAGCAATGTGTGATTATTGATGATGAAGCTGATTATGCAACTCCCAATTCAAAAGTTAATAAAAACGAGGCTAGCAAAATTAATGAGCTTACAGGAAGATTAATTGGAGATACCGGTATTTACATTGGCGTAACGGCTACTCCTGCACGATTGGACTTAAATAGGACTCATCAAAACCAAAATGAACATTGGATAGATTTTCCTCCTCACTCTAATTACACAGGACAAGATATTTTTTTCCCCGTCGCCATAGATAATTTGCCCTACCGATTAACTTTCTTACCGGACGCAGGAGATGATCCAAAGCATCTACGAGAGGCTCTGTTTAGCTTTATGGTAAACGTGGGGTATTTAAATACCCAAGTAAATAATCCAGAATTAAATTATTGTTTTCTCATTCATACAAGTGGTAAAAAGGCCGATCATTCTGTAGACTATAAGCAAATTGTAAAAATATTTGAAGCCTTAAAAGATGATTCAAATTCATCGCATCAATCCTATTACAAAAGAGTTTGGGAAATAGCGAAGGAGCGGTATGAAGGACATGAAAATCATATTACAAAATATATCATCGAGGCTTCTGATAGAAATAATATAGTTGTAATGAACAGCGACAAAGAAGTAAACGCTGCCGATAATAGAACTGCAACCGACCCAACAGCTCCTTTTACTGTTACAATCGGTGGGAATATTGTCTCAAGAGGTGTTACATTTAATAATCTTCTATCGATGTTCTTTACCCGTGATGTTAAGCATAAACTGCAACAAGATACTTATATTCAAAGAGCCCGTATGTTTGGCTCCAGGGGAGACTATCTAAATTATTTTGAACTGGTAATTCCGAAATCACTATACTTAGATTGGCAGAAATGCTTCATTTTTCATCGTTTGTCTTTAGAGTCAAGAAAGCAAAATAAAACCTCCCCGGTATGGCTAGACGGAGAAAGGATTACCGCTGTATCAAGTTCAAGTATTGATCAAGCTAACGTAGTTGTTGATAGAGGAGAAATGAGTTTCGGACTGTTCAATTTTAATGAGAAAGATATTAAAGATGTTTTTGAACAAAAAATAAGTCCTTTACTCAAACTAAAAGCTTTAAACGAACTTTTGGGGCAAGACAATCTTCCTACTTACTTAATAAGTTACATAGAAAGTTTTTTACCTTCTGGTGAAGGATCAATAGCGATACATGATCCCAAAAGTATAGCTGGATATAAGGATAAGGACGGTGACACCAACAAAGCTACGATTACCCGTTCAAGAGGATTTATCGGTAACAGGGAGCTTGAACTAAACAAATTTCCCAATGCTATTCATCATTTAAATATACTTTTTAACGAAGATGGAAAAGCTCGTGTTTTTTATAAATATCAAGGCAATATTCGTTTTTTAAAAATCTCAAAAAAATGATAAAGGAGTTTGAATTTTACCACGGTGTAGTATTTTCCAAATTAATTCATCATTTCACCAATGGTGTTTCTGTGAAAGTATATCCAAGTCCCAGCAATGCTTCATATGTTCTAAACGGCAGTATTGGAATTTACATTAAACATTCTACCAAAAGAATGACACCTTGGCGTTTTAGTTTCCAAAGAATTCATCAAGATGAAATACAACGTATGAAGGAAGAACTTGGAAGTGTATTTGTTTTGTTGGTGTGTGGTGAAGATGGTATTGTGACTTTAAGCTTTGAAGAATTAAAAATCATTTTAAATGAAACACATGATGAAGCAGAATGGATAAGTGCTTCCCGAATGCCAAACAAGGAGTATACAATTAAAGGTTCTGATGGAGCCTTAAATAAAAAAGTTGGAAAAAATGATTTCCCTAAGAGATTGTTAGAGTTAAGTGTAAATAAAATTGAATCACCTAACTTTTTATCTTAATCCTATATGCCAAAAGGACACTGGTCATTCCTTCACGAATGGGTAATCTACGATTACTTATTGGCAAGAGCAAACGAGCACACTTTACGATTTAAACAAATTATTTCAGAAGGAAAATTATTAGGCCGCCGAAAATGGAAGAAGAATCCTATTGTTTGTGGCGGTTCAAGGTATATCCAACACATATAACTTACAGTTATTATAAACCTCTGAAAGAGCGGTTAACACCTTATTTAAATCCAATCTTTCACCACGAAACATCAGAGAGTTATCAAATGAATTGTATCCCCGATGATCATTACCAGTAAAACCTCCTCTGAGAGATGGATTCATTGCTAAATCGATATAAACCCCGTTGGGTCGGTTATTAAACCACTCTTCTATTCGTTCATCATAATGCTCGAAGTGGTTTCTAAATTTTCGATTTGATAGAATATTGTTTTCTTCCACTTTTAGCATCTCACGCAATCTCTTCCCGCGTAAGCGATTCTTACCTGGCCAAAGGATCTTGGATATATTAGCCGCTGAGACGAGTATTGACTGAATTGAGCACCAAACTTCTAAGTTATCAAAATTATTATGTGTAGCCTGTAATCTTTCAAAGCCTCTCTGTGCAATCTTTGATTGTAGTAAAATCTCGCTTATAAAAATCATGTCTTGGAACTCTTTCATATGATGAAGGATGAACTGCCAGCCAATATTGCGTTAACCAATGTTAGCTGCAGATGTTTATTACCGCTATTAATTAAAAAATTGGACCAAATACTTGATGAAGTTGAGGGTGATTATTAGGGCAATAATGACTTGCATAATATTCAGCCAGTTTTATACGAATATAATTTTCGTCACGATTTGTTAGGCTTTTTATTTGTTCAATATAGTAGGGAATACGCTTTTTTGCTGCCTGTCTTGGATTTGCTGGATATACTAAACCTCTATTCTGCTCATCAATAATAATCTGAGAGATATCAAACACTTCATTAAAAAGGTCTTGCAATGGTTGAATATGTGTATGAGGCTGATTATTTAACAAGTCTAGCAAGCCTTGTTCTGGTGTAATAGGAAGATAATTAATTCTGTTTTGGTTCCCGTTATAAAGATTAAGTAATTCTTGTTGACTTAAACTTCTATTTGCATCAGCTTGTATTGCTTGCATGTCAGCGCTAGCGTCTGAATCCAAAAAAGAATAAACACCGGTATTTTGAGGTATTAAATAATTCGCTGATGAAATTGTAAATCTTAAAGTTTGTGGCCAACCGCCCACGGGCAAAATTTTAATAATGGGTCGTCTTTGGTTGTTTAGATTCCTAAAATAGTAATTGACAAGTTGCTCAAGTATGTACTTGGCATAGTCATCTTCAACGAAGAAGACCAAATCAGGCTGAACTTCTTCTTGAATTGCCATACTTTGAAGTGCAACGGCAGGATAACAATCATATTCGATATTAACAATTCCATTTGTCGCATTACGCTCAAGATAAATTAGTTTATTAGCTTTTTTAATTAGACTACTTGAATGCGTCGATATAATTATGGTAAGATTGTTTTGGGATGCTTGTCTCTCCAAAAATTGCATTAATTTGACCTGTACTTTTGGATGTAATGCCAGCTCTATTTCATCTATCAAGATCAACGAATTATTAGCTACGTGTTCCAATTGGAACAGTGCGTTTAAAACCAGAAGTTCACCGAGACTAAAGTTTCTCTCAGTATAATATTGATTTTGTCCACCTATAGCCTGTGCAGGCATTAGAAAACCATAATTCCATCTGCCGTAACCTCTGCCTTTTCCATCTAACTTTTTTCTTCTAAGATTCGAATACTTTGTAGTTTGAAATATTTCATTCATTGAATCTCTGAAAAATTGTGGTGCAGCTAAAATACCACGAGTATTTAATTCGTCGTTTTGCACATAAAATCTTTCTACACTAGAAGAAATAAACACAGCATTATTATAGCCCATTGTGGCCAAAAGTGAAGCACCCGTCTTTGGAGTAGGTGACCATCTTGTATTTCTATAAACGTAATCAACGTGGACTCCGTTTTGCTCATATCTTATAAGAGCATTTCTGAAGTTGTCAAATTGATTATTGGAGCTTGTCCGAAAGTGTCGCTGAAAAGCGTAAGAGTCTGTCAATCTTTGCAAACAAGCTAATAATGTTGTTTTGCCAGAGCCGTTTATTCCTGTCAAAATATGCACTCCTGATGTTGGAACATCAAATTCTAACAAGGTGATACTTTTGAGGTTTTCTATTTTGATTTTCCCCATATTTCAGTTTTGCTTTTAGTTATAAAGGTTCTGTACATTAGCCGCCAAAAGTTGTAGTTGCGCTAAGCACACCACGTAATCACAGTAAACGACCCTTTCCTTTGATTAATTATGCTTAACCATGCGTGAGGGATAGTAGCGGATACCCCACTGAAGGTTTGTGTGTTGGACTTGTGGCGGAGTATGAGCGGATAGCCCGACCAACAGGGGCACGCCCAATATTACTTCTCCTTATTCAACTTCTTCAAGCTCCCCATCAATCTCAACCATCTTCCCGATATCGGCAAAATGGTTGTAACTATTATTTCTTCTCTATCAACCTCTCCAGCTTCTCAATCATTTCTCTTTGCTGTTGTATCATTCGTTCATACAATTCAACCATCTTGTCAATTGGATTGAATGTGCAATTATTATAAGAAGCAAAAGCATTTTTGCTATCGTTGAAACTATCGGTAAATGTATTCCCAACAATATTCACCGGCTGATCTTCATTAAAAGTGCTAAAGAGTTCTACAGGAAATTTTAGCACCGTGGCTACATGCTGCAGTATGGCGGGGTCTACCGTTTCTTTCTGCTCCAGCAGCGATATTTTTTGCTGGTTCCAATCATCGCCCAGCTCGGCGGCAAGGGCATCTTGCTTAATACCACGCATTTCTCTAAAGCGTTTTATGTTGCGGCCTTCGTGTATGGTACGGGTGGGGTTGGTATGCTGGTTCATTAAGCTTTTAGTTTAATTTTTTACAAAACGAAAGGTACAAATTTACCCTGCAATATAAAAGTAAAATACAATATACTGCCCCGTAAAATACCGGCTTTTACTGTAGGATACACAACAGCCCTGCCGGTGCTTTGCTGCATAAACAATGCTATATGCCAACAGCAGCTAAAACAAGGCGAATGACGGTATGCAACAAAATGTTTCAGCGTCAAAATGTACCTTATGTGCTCTTCCCTACCATATTGCTTTGCGGCAAATGGTTAAAAGATTCCGGCTTTAAGGCCGGCCATACCATCGACATTACTTATGAAGAGGGTAAACTCATCATCACCAAATCGGCCGTGCAGCGGTTTGATGTAAAGCAAGTGAATAGTTTTTTTACAGCATAACGGTTTCCCGTAAAAGCTACTGCGGCTGCGTGTTTAAGCAGCAGTAAACCCTATGTAAATAGTCTCTAAATCCTATGTAACCTTAGGGTATAGCCGTTATGCTATCGCTGTTGGCCTGTTCACCTGTTGTTTATCTACCGTTCATGCTTCGTTGCTGCTGCGCTAATATACCTACGTGAGGCGGTGAAAAAATAGGTGTTTACACGTATTTGCTTTTCCCCTACCCTATGGTAAATACTATTACTTTTAAAGCCTGCCTGTCGGCAGACAGGGATTAGTACCCTACCGAAAACATTCGGGGTCGGAAGGAGTAGCGATGATCTCTGTGTCTCCATCAATTGCTTTAGTGATTTTGCCCATTACCTGGGCCGAAAGGTAATTAACTATATGTAGATACGATACATTAAGTATATGCCTTTATGGTTTGCCGTAAAACAAGAAAACATCTACGCGTTAGTTTGCATGAAAATTATTCTGTTCATCTAAAAACTATAAAAATGGAATCATTACAGGCGCCGAAAAAGAAAATGTCCGTAGGCAAAAAAATCCTTATAGGCATTGTTGCTTTACTCCTAATTGGTCTTATAGGTTCGCAGTTTGATAAGGACAAAAAAGAAAATAATAATACCAATGCTGGCACCGGCAGCACAACTACAGAAGCTGGCTCAAGCCCGGCAACTACTATCGGTATTGGTCAAACTTTAAAAACAAACTACTTTGAAGTCACTGTTTCCAAAGCGGACCTGACAAATAAAATTAATACCGGAAATGAATATTCAGACATAACAGCAGAACAGGGAAATCAGTTTTTAATTTTGACAGCAACGTTTAAAAACATCGACAACGAAAGCCGTATGTTAACGGACGGTGCTGTTTTTATAAGCTATAATGGAAAAGAGTACGAGTTTGACAAATCAGAAACAGTAATGGCAGAAGGTTTCGGATTATTTTTAGAACAGATCAACCCGCTGACATCAAAAACCACCAGGCTCGTTTATAAATTACCCGCAGAAATTAAAGGGCCTGCATATTACAAGCCAGGCAGGGCAAGTGATGATGAAAAAATATATCTGGGCGATCTTAAATAGTGGGCGGCACCAATGAACTTTTAATTTACCCGATTTTATCCTCAAAAGGTTTTCTTCCTGAAAACCTTTATCTTGTTAATATTATACTATGGACATACTCTACATGATCATCGGCCTGGCTATTGGTACCCTCGCCGGTTGGCTGCTCGCCAAATTAACGGGCCGCAGCGAATGGGAAAAGAAGAATGCGCAGCAACAGCAGCAATACACCGAACTCGAAAAAAAATTTGTTGCAACACAGGCCACGCAAACGGCGGAGCTGAGCAATGCCCAGCGCCTGCTTACCCAGCTTGCCCAGGATAAGAAGCAGGAAGCAGAAAGCGGGAAAGCAGAGCTGCAGTCACTCAAACAGGAATTGTCATCATCGGTTCAGCAGCTGGCAACCCAATTGGCCAACAATAATTCTTTACAGGAAAAGCTCTCCACACAAAAAGAAGAGATGGAAGCATTAAATAAAAAGTTTAACCTGGAGTTTGAGAACATTGCCAACCGCATATTGGAAACAAAAACAGAAAAGTTTACCGAGCTGAATAAAACCAACCTGAATTTGATACTGGAACCGCTGGGCAAGAACATCACCGAGTTTAAAACCAAGGTAGAAGAAGTGTACCAGAAAGAATCGCAGCAACGCTTCTCTTTAGGCGAACGGGTGAAAGAACTGGCCGACCTTAACCGTAAGATCAGCGAGGAAGCCAATAACCTTACCCGTGCGTTGAAATCAGAATCCAAAACCCAGGGCGGCTGGGGCGAAATGATTCTGGAAAATATTCTGGAACGATCGGGGCTAGTAAAGGGCAGGGAGTATTTTATGGAGTACCAGTTATACGATGAGCAAGGCAATGCACTACGTTCGGATATGGCTGATAAAAAGATGCGGCCCGATGCATTGATCAAATACCCCGATAACCGCCATGTGATCATCGACTCCAAGGTATCGCTGAATGCGTTTACCCGCTGCGTTGATGCTACAGACGAAGCAACAAGAATGAGTGAACTGAATGAACATGTGGCTTCTGTAAAAAGGCATATCAATACACTAAGCGCAAAGGGATATGATGATTACAGTAAAACGCTGGATTTTGTAATGATGTTCATTCCCAGCGAACCTGCTTATATCGCCGGCCTGCAGGGCGATCCCGAGCTATGGAATTATGCGTATGATAAACGAATATTATTACTAAGCCCGACAAACCTTATCACTTCCTTAAAATTGATTGCTGATCTATGGAAACGTGAATACCAGAACCTGAATGCAAACGAGATTGCGGAACGGGGTGCTAAATTGTATGATAAATTCGTAGGCTTTATAACCAACCTAGAAGATGTAGGTGAGCATTTGCAAAAAGCACAACACAAATATGGCGAGGCATATAAACAATTGTCGACAGGGAATGATAACTTGGTAACACAGGCAACCAAATTGAAAGACCTGGGTTTGAAAACGAAGAAGGCCTTGCCCGATGAGTTGGTAAACATAGCCAATGGGCAAAATTTGTCGGCTGGTCAAGAATAAACGGCATCTATAAGAATTGCTTTCGTTTACAACAAAAAAAATACTGTAAGGCATATTTATTGGTCTGCCCATTAACAACGGATACATTCAATATTTGGTAAGTAAATCCTATGCAAACAAAAAAGCAGCTACAATTTTTACATCGTAACTGCTTGATCTTTAAGTGGGCCCACCAGGGCATGATCCTGGGACCCCCTGATTATGAGTCAGGTGCTCTAACCAACTGAGCTATAGGCCCGGAATTTTATTTTGTAAAATTCTCTAGGGATGCAAAAATAGAGAAATCAAATTATTTTCCAAATGTAGTTTTAGAATAAAGCGGTAAGTGCAGCCAACTATTTTTTGGTGATTCTAAGTGCACGCTTTACCCGCATGGATAGTTCGGCGGGATTGAAGGGTTTTGTCAGGAAATCGTCTGCACCCAGTTCAAAAGCTTCCATTACCGTGTCTTCCAGGCCCATACCAGAAAGTACAATTACAGGAATTTGGGTAGTATGGTTAGACTTTATGATGCCAATAAGTTCAAGACCAGAAGTAAAAGGCATTAAAATATCGGTAATCAGCAAATTGGGACTTTCTGTTTCAATTACCTTAAGTGCTTCGCGGCCATCCGTAGCAACAATAACCTCATAACCTTCACTTTTCAATGCACCAGCCAATGCGGCGGCCATCAACGGTTCGTCTTCAGCTATTAATATTTTCATTTATTGGTTTTAGGCACCAAAATTAAGCAACCTGCTTTTCAATTGAAAGTAATTCTAGCTCTTTATATAATAATTTTTGTGCCTGTATGTAATAGCGTTGCATATCCTGAATCAGGAAAATTGCAGAATTGTCCTGCTTTACGGAAGCTACGTTTTCTATTTGCGAAGCCAAGTCGTGCAGTTTTCTCACTTTGATGATGGCCAATGAGGATTTAGCAAACTGGGCAGTTTTAATCAGGTTCTCCCAGTCGCGGGTCCTGTTATACTGCTCCATTTTTTCAATTGTACCTGGCATGTTTTCTATAAACAGGTTAATCATTGTCTTGATATAAGCCTTATCAGAAGAAGCCAGTTCATCCAAATAGCTCAGGTCAATTGTCACATCGCCATCAGAAAGCTGATGTGTATTTGTTTGTACCTTGGGCTGGGCTGTTGATGTGTCCGTGATTACCCTTTCCAGTTCATTGTACAACGTATCCATGGTAAAGGGCTTGGCTACATAACCATTAATGCCAATTGACATACATTTTTGGTCCTCCCCCTTAATAGCCAATGCAGTCATGGCCACAATCGGCACTGTAAGGTTTAGGATGTTGCGTATGACAAGCGTAGTCTGGTAACCGTCCATTTCTGGCATGTGAATGTCCATCAAAATGATGTCATACGAATTCGCCTTTATAAAATCAAGTGCCTGTATCCCATTGCTTGCAATATGTATGGATTTTGCCCCGGATTTGGAAAGTATATGTTTTACCAGCATTTGGTTAATAGAATTGTCTTCTACCACCAACATGCTTTTTCCTGCTAAAAGATTGAGATTCATAGTTAAATTTTCAAGTTTAACAATAGAAATTGGACTTCTTAAGGCATAACGAATTATTCTTCCGTTTCAGTATATGCTTATTCATGTATTTTTTAGGGCAATCGGCAGCTTATTGGAGAAAATTGTCCTTAAAATTTCTTTTGCTATTTTTTAACCGTTGATGTGCAGCCAATTCTGTTAATTTTGTCCCTCTTAGTGCAAAACGCACCTATAATAAAACTAAAATGAAGAAATCAACTTTACTGCTTTTTATCTTGGCGGCTGTATTTACTGCAAACGCCCAAACAACCCCCGAAACAAAAAAAACTACCAAAAAAATTGATTTGAGCAATCGTGCTGCCGACCATTTCATGATACAGTACGGTATGGATAGCTGGACAGGTACACCTGATAGTATCAGGACAAAAGGCTTCAGCCGCCATTTCAACTTTTATTTTATGCTGGACAAGCCTTTTAAGGGCAACCCAAAATTCAGCGTGGCCTATGGTGTGGGCATTGGCAGCAACAATATTTTCTTTGATAAACAATATGTGGATATTAAGGCAAACTCTTCCAGATTGCCTTTCCGTAACAGTTTCCCTGGCACGGATTCGGCTTATTTTAAAAAGTTCAAGCTTACTTCCATTTTCTTGGAAGCTCCTATTGAATTGAGGTATTACTCAAACCCGGAAAACCCCAACAAATCATGGAAAGCAGCTATTGGTGTAAAAGTGGGTACCTTGATAAAGGCTTACACCAAGGGCAAGGACTTGCAGAATAAAGCTGGCCAAAGTCTTTACGGCTCTAGCTATATTGAAAAAGAAAGCAATAAAAAGTTCTTTAACTCTACTAAACTGGCAGTTACTGCCCGTGTTGGATTTGGTGCATTTTCTTTGGATGCAGGCTACCAGATAACGCAAGTAATCAAACAAGGGTTCGGTCCGGAAGTTCGCCCATTTTCTATTGGCTTAACCATTAGCGGGTTATAACAATACAATTGATTGATACACGAAGCCCTGCCCACAAAGCAGGGCTTTTGTTTTGAAAGGAACCGTAACAATTATCTTTACAAAAAAACAACTAGGTTTTGATAGACAAACAGCAGAAAATAAAGACAGAAGAGCGTGCAGTATTGGTAGGACTGGTTCAAAAAGACCAGACCAGTGAACAGGTAGCCGAGTACCTGGATGAGCTTGCCTTTTTGGCCGAAACAGCAGGGGCCATTACGATAGAAAGGTTCACACAGAAGATGCTGCGGCCCGACAGTAAAACCTTTGTAGGCAAGGGTAAGCTGGAAGAAATAAAACAATACATAGACAGCAGGAATATTGGCCTTGTAATATTTGACGATGAACTTACCGGCTCGCAGATCAGCAACATACAAAAAGAACTGAAGGTAGTAACACTTGACCGCAGTGATTTGATATTGGACATTTTTGCCCGCCGTGCACGTACCGCACAAGCAAAAGTGCAGGTAGAGCTGGCACAGTACCAATACATACTTCCACGCCTGAGGGGCATGTGGAGCCACTTGGAAAGACAGGGTGGCGGTATCGGTAGCCGCGGACCGGGAGAAACAGAAATTGAAACGGACAGGCGTATTGTAAAGGATAAAATTTCCCTGCTACGCAAACGTCTGGCAGAAATTGATAAGCAGTCTTTTACCCAACGCAAAGACCGTGGAGAATTTATTCGTGTGGCCCTTGTAGGCTATACCAATGTGGGCAAAAGCACCCTAATGAACCTGCTTAGCAAAAGCGAAGTGTTTGCAGAAAACAAGCTTTTTGCAACATTGGATACTACTACCCGCAAAGTTGTTTTTGAGAATACACCTTTTTTGTTGAGCGATACCGTTGGTTTTATCAGGAAACTGCCGCATCATTTGGTTGAAAGTTTTAAAAGCACATTGGACGAAGTAAGGGAGGCCGATATTCTATTGCATGTGGTGGATATTTCACATGCACAGCATGAAGACCAAATTGGTACGGTTAATAAGACTTTACAGGAGCTGAAGGCGTTTGACAAACCCATTCTTACCATATTCAATAAAATGGACCTGTACGAGGAAAGGAATTTTGACGAGTGGCTGCAGGATGAAGTAAAACAAGAAATATTGTTAGACCTGAAACAGAAATGGGAACATATTACCGAAGGCAATTGCGTGTTTGTATCAGCCCTTGAAAAAAGGAATATTGATGAGCTAAGAACCTTTATTTTGAATAAGGTACGTGAAATGTATAAAATACGTTATCCTTATAAAACGGTACATTTTTAACCCAGATCCCGTGCCTACAGAGAAGAAATACAATTGGGTTAAAGTTGCCGATTCTGTTAACGAGTTGGATTGGCAGGCCAACAACATGTGTATTGCCACAGCGGATGGGAAAAAACTGACCCTTGCCAGGCATGCCGGTGGCTTTTTTGCTTTTGCCCATAAATGTCCGCATGCAAGCGGTATTATGGCCGATGGTTTCATAGATGCTGTTGGCAATATTGTTTGCCCATTGCACCGTTATAAATTCAATATGGAAACGGGCAGAAATACAACAGGCGAAGGCTATTACCTTAAAACATACCCTATGCAACAAAGGGAAGACGGCATTTATATCGGGTTTGAGGAAAGAGGTTTTTTCAGTTTTCTGCAATAAAAACCAAAAAAATTTTGCTCACAATATTTCACCCCCTTATTTTTGCTGCCCCAACACGGGAAACACTCCTCCTTAGCTCAGTTGGTTAGAGCATCTGACTGTTAATCAGAGGGTCTCTGGTTCAAGTCCAGAAGGGGGAGCGAAAATTTAAGAAAAGCTCATAGAACAGATGTTTTATGGGCTTTTTTCATGCCTATATCTTTCCTTCTTAAATAAACTCCACATACAAAAGGTTTCCAATTCGGTTTCCTTTCAAAAACTAAGAGGTTTCCTTTTTTAACCCTTAAACCCCAGCCATTATCGTAAAATATGGCTACAAATAACATTACTATTCTATTCTGGCTATACAGGGCAAAAATAAACCAGAACAACAAAGCCCCTATTTATGTTCGCCTTACTTATAATAACCAGCGAAAGAACTTTTCTACTTCGTATTTAATCGAACCACAAAAATGGGATACGAAGAAACATAAAGTAAAAGGAGCAAACGAGGAAGCCAATACAATAAACTCCTACCTGCAGCAATCGCAGAACAGGTTCATCAATATTTACAATGACATGTTAAAGGAAGGTGATATTGACCTTAATAAGATAATTGAAAAATTTTTTGGCAAAGATGTTCCCTCTATGACAATACTTGAGCTTATCAAGTATCATAATAATGATTTCAAGAAAAGAATCGGCATTGATTACAGTTATTCAACTTTTGAGAAGTACGACATTTTAAGAAGGAAAATTGAACTGTTTATACCCTATCAATATTCGAAGAGCGATATTAGATTGAAGGACTTGAATCTAAATTTTGCTAGCGATTTCGATTTCTATCTGAAACAGAAGGATGGCAATCAACATAACACAGTAGCAAAGTATATTAAAAACCTAAAGAAAATTCTAACAGTTGCTGTCGCACAAGGATGGATTAAGCAAAGTCCATTTAATCAGGTAAAAACAGCTTACAAAGATGTTGAAAGGGTTTATTTAACTACTTCCGAATTGAAGGCGATTGAAGCCAAAGAGTTCAAGCTAGAAAGGTTGAATTTGGTAAAGGACATATTCCTGTTTCAATGTTATACAGGGCTATCTTATGGAGATATGGAACTGCTTACAAATGAAAGCATCACTTTAGGAATAGATGATGGTAAATGGATTATCATTAACCGAAAGAAAACCGATGTAAGAAGTTCTATACCATTGTTACCAGCAGCTCTCAGCATTCTTGATAAATACACCCACATACAAAAGGGCAATAAACTGCTCCCGTTTTATGCAATACAAAAATTCAATTCATACTTGCACGAGATAGCAGACCTATGTGGAATAAACAAAAATCTTACAAGCCACGCTGCAAGAAGAACATTTGCTACTACAATAGCATTACAAAATGGTGTTTCATTAGAGACCATTTCAAAAATTTTAGGTCATAGCAATACCAACATCACTAAAATATATGCTGTTGTAACAGACCAAAAAATAAGTGAAGAAATGAGAATGCTCAAAGAAAAAATGAGCTAATAAAAAGCCACCAATGACAAAATCAAAGGTGGCCTTTTATTTTTATTGCTGTACTTACTAGTCTGCTAATCAAACAATCTAAGTTGGTTGATGTTTCTCCTTTTCTTATTCATGAACAGTCCTATTTCATAAGCATGCAGTATGTTTTCTCTATGTGTTACCCATTCAAGGTTTTCCATCCTATTATCTTTTGTATTGCCGTTCAAATGGTTTACTTCGGGCTTGTTTAATAGGTTAGGTATAAAGTTCAGCGCGACTAGCCTGTGAACCCATTTTGTTTTGGAAATTCCGTTTCTTGAAAGGGTTACAGTTACATATCCACCCCTATCAATTTTTTGAACTATTTCTTCTTGGTATTTCCTTTTGTGTAACGACTTTATTTTCCCATCGGTTGTGATTAGGTATTCATTTTCATATCCTGAAACTGGAAACCATATTCGTTCCTCTAAATACATCATTTAAGGCTTGATTTTGTGCCATATTCCCAGTATTAATACTTTGCATGTAATTCGTTTTATTGTTTGTATTTGGGGGTGTATTTGCTTGTAGATAGTCTTTGTAAAACATGCCATCGTTGAATTGAATATTAGTAGGGTGCAGGTACTCAACTGCTATTTTAGGTTTAAGACCGATAGCCTTTTCAAGTTCCTCTTCCATGATTTGCTTTACATATCCTTCCTCGCCTTTTAGGGTGATAATTGAATCGTGTATAGTGAAAATTGGTAGATGTTTTTTCTCCCTTGCAATCCGTTTAGTTACTTTCAAGAGCATCAAATCACTTTCTATGTATTGCAACAGTATAGCAAGCTCATTATAGTTCTCAGCCTTAACAAGCTTAAATATTGAATACACTTCTGGGAACACCTCCTTGAATGCATTGATATTTTGCTTATTCTCTTTTTTAATGTAATTGAAGGAAGAAAAAAGAACTTGGTAAGTAATTATTTTGAGACTTTCTCTTGAGTAGTTTTCATTTATTCCTTTTAAACGTAACTGCTCACCAAAAGCTTCATAAAACTTACCACTCTGGACACTTTGGGTGTACTTAAAAAACAGGTTATAATCATGGGAATATAGATACATTAAGATAGAATCTATATTCCTATGTATAGAATAATTTAATCTCTTATTCTTAATGTTCTGAACATTGTAATACCCATCTTGATTGAGCCAAAATCCTAGATTGAATAGTAAGCTTGCCAGATACGGTTGACTATTTGTAATATCTATCGAAACCAAAGGCTTGCCTTCGTATGAAAGATAATTTTTTAGCTGCTTAGGAAGATGTGTTAAAGTAGACCATAGGCGTCTAACATTATCATCTACACTTGCATTCTGCTCTTTGTTTAAAATATTAATCGTACCCGCTATAGCCCGATTCCTTTGGCGGAGTGGGCACTTAAAGCTAGTACCATCCTGTGTTTTTTTGTCGAAAAGAGATGGATCCTTTAGCTTTCTTTGGTATTCATCTTCAATAAAATCTAAAGCAGCCGACGAATCAATTTCTAAACCTTCTGCTTCATACCATTTGAACAAATGCTTGTATTTTTTTCTGTTTCTACCTGATACCTTTTTGTCTATTGCTAAGCTTTCGCAATGAAGATGCTTTTTATTCTCTTGAAGTTTGAAAATTGCAAGCATCTTATTGAATCGGCTGTGCATTCTATAGCCTTTTGATTTTTGAGTAGGTATATACAACTCATCGCATTCAAGAACACCATGTTCAATTAGATAATCAAGGTACAAACGGTATTGCTGTGTAATCCCTCGTAAGGTTGAAGAGTGTAATGGTACAAAATCATCCAAGTATTCAGCATCCTTGATCTTAAGTGGTTCTTTTAAAATCCGATCTATAATGCTTAACAGTTTTTCGTGGTTCAATTCTTTTGGTAGATGATTGAACATATTCATTATATCCAGACCTGCTGGAATTAAGTAATGCATTTAATGTGATTAGAAAATTCCTTATAAAGAATGTACTTCGAAAAGGTAATGCAACAAAAAGTAGTGAGTTGTACTTGTATTTTATTAGAAAAATCGTAATTCGAAGGAGGTAATTGAAGCAAGTATCTTTAAAACTAGTATTTGAGCCTATAAGAATAGCTCATTTTTACAATGGTACAACATTATGAAGGCCGTTTCCAAATAATTTTTAAAGTTTGCTACAGAGGATATTCAAAATCAAAAATATCTCTGAGAGTAATGTCCAATGCCTTTGATAAAGTAAGTAGTGTTGAAACAGTAGGGCAGGTAGCCCCTCTTTCAATTTTAGCAAGTTGACTGTATTCCATATCAACATGAGCTGCAAATTCTCTTTTACCCATGCCTTTTTCAAGTCTTAATTTCTTGACTTGTAAACCTAACGCCTTACAAAATGCTTCATCAGCTTTCACACCACAAAATGGGTAGAAAATAAAAAGCATCTGGCGTCAAAAAATGCCAACATTAAATTATTTTATTACTTTCACTTCAAATCAACCTTAAAGAAATGAAACCAGCATTAGAAACAACCATGATTTGTCATTTTTGTAATTGTTCTATTGAGAATGAATCTGGCTATCTTATTGCCATGCTCAAAAAACCAATAAACAAATCTTTTGGTATGACAGGGAAATTTATTACAGAAACGACAACGTACAAAATAGATTCTTACAAAATACCTTCTTGTGAAGTTTGTAAAAAGCAATTCCTTTTTGGGTACAGATTGACATATGTATTAGTTATTCTGGTATCACTTATTGGTGCTGTAGGCTTGGTATTCATTTCTGGCTCTCTTTTCACAGATACTAATACTGCACCGTTTATCTTTTGGTTAGTAACTACAATGATTTTGGGGGTTGCAGTTGCTAAGTGTGGGTTTAGCATATTCTATAATAAAAATCCAAAAAACAAAGTGCATGAATTACCTGAATTAAACGCGTATTATAAGGCTGGTTATCAACACAAAAAATTTATTTAAGATATTCTCGTTTCTGATAACATATTTCTAACCCCTATATTGAAAATCTTTTTTTCAAATACCTTTCCTTGTTATCTATAAAGAACAGATAGCTAAACTAAACACACTTTAAAACTTTTATAGTGTAATCAAGTAGAGTAACCTCTTTATATAAACACCCACACCCTTTAACCCTCTTGCTTCTACCCCAGCTTCTTTGTGAGGTAATAAACCAAAACCTACAAAGTTGCCTATGAAAAAGAGACCGATATTTATCAGCTATGCTATTTCATTGAAAGCAATGAAAAATGAAAAGCCAGTACACAGATACCTTGAAAAAGCGATACAAACAAGTGTGCTTGTTTATGTAACTGCAAACGACAACTACATTCATTACTTTATCAAGTCGGGCTTTAGAAAGTATTCTCGACTGCCTTTCTAACCTCGACTTTTGCAGGGAAATAGGTATGCAGTATTTACAGCTAAGCAAGAAAAATACTGCCAGTTTTTACCTATGCTTAATCCCAACAAAAACTGTCATCATTTTGCTACCCTTCGTAAATCTGCATTCCGCTATTATTTTATTGCTGCTCAGCACATGGCTATGCTTTAGCAAGAAAACATAGCTCCTCCATTATTTACCGCCACCTGCAGGCGTTTTATGTCGTTGGCACAAGCCTAAGCTATTCTTTGTTGGTTCATCCCTACGCCTATGCAAGCATGCCACACAAAGAAGCTACACATGTGCTAATCACTTCATTATGTCAATAGCTAAGCTACAAGGCTCTTCATTGCCATAATTCCCATTCTTAGCCCCATAAAACGCATGGCGGTGTGGTGGCGTAAAGCCAATGAGGAAGTTCATCAAAATGTTTCCCTTTCCTAATGTATGATAACACATCAGCTTGGGATATCTATGAAACTTATAACAAGCAATCATACATTACTCAAGGGTACAAAGAAGTTACGCTGTATTTTCTTTGCTGTAATAAATTACGGACTTCTTTTGAATGGTTTTATCTCCTTAACTCAAAAACCATTGAAAAGAAACATTTTCGTCATTTAGTATTTACTGCTTATTAATTGATTACCTTAAATTTGTTCTATAAGTTCGACTAATGATAGACAATAAGGATGAGGCAAAAGGAATTTTACAACCTGCAACTGTATCAGAAAACAAAAGTACTGATGCTTATGGCAATCTTGTACGCGGCCTTACATCTGAAGAACTTTCACAAACTGGAACACAAAAGTTAATTTTAAATGACCTTGCAAAAGCGGAAAGAAAAGTAAAAGAATTAGAGCCATTTAGAGAAGATTATTATAAAATCTTAACTGAAAAAAGTGTCTTAGAAGAAAAATTAGCAAAGACTAAAAGATCTGAAATCTTATATTCATTTTGTATCACCTCTGGCGGTATAATTATTGGTTTGGCTAAGATATTTATCGAAACAAACACTAAGTTGGCTGTAATAATGATAACAATTGGAGCATTATTAATTGTTGGAGGAATACTTTTTAAAATATCATACAAAAAATGAAGTTAGAGATTAGAGAAGTAAAGGAAAGAGGAACTCCTCAAGAGCGTATAGTTCTTGACGTTACGGAGACTTGCGATATAGGAAGGTATCTTATTTTTACAACTCAAAAATTGATAGGTGAAAAATTTTCCAGTCGTATTAAGAATCCGTATTGGTTTCCTGATAAAGAAGTTAAAAAAGGAGATCTAGTTATACTTTATTCAACTACAGGAGAAAATAGTTTCAAAGTAAATGACGATGGGACTTCTTCGCATTTTTATTATCAGAAGCTCCCTTCTTCTATATTCAACAGTGAAAATGCTGCTTTATTAATGGAAGCTTCTACTTGGAAAATAGAGAAGTCACAATAATTTATTTACCTATTCATGATTATCATTATTTTCTTTTAGTGAAGAAAATAATAATTGTGTTCATTTTCATTTCAACTAGCCTTTGAATATCGCTATGATATTTGATCTTGTATTGGCGTGTAAGACTAACATTATTGATATTATTAAAAACAATACTTCAAACTGTTACTTTATCTATAGTTAATTTATTCTCTTGTTCAATCTACTATTTAATGCACTGATGCCAATGTCTTCTCTCATTAGGTTTACAATTTTTGTTAGCTCTGTATAAAATTTATCAATTTCATTGGCCAACTTTTCAAAGCTAATTTTATCTTCCCCTAAATGTTCATTGAGAGTATCATAAAACATTTCCAATTTGTCAAGAATCTCTTGTGGCATAAATAAAGAATACTTATTCATTACTACACGGAATTCATTTGTTTTGTCATCAATTTCATCTATCAAAGAATCTACGTCTTTCTGGTCCATGCTATCGATATATTCTGCATCGTCTATAGCTTCTTGATAAATATCTAACGTGTCATATGCATTACTAACTAGTAGTTGATACTGTTCGATTTTGTATTTAAAAAAATGGTTTTCATTTTCAAATGTTTTCTGACGCTGAAAAGTTTTATACGACAAAAAAGCAGCAATACATGCTGCTAAGCCCGAAATCCCGCTCACTAACACTGAAATTTGGATATTCATAAGAATTATTTAAATCAACCTGCTGCTTACTTTAATACGTTTAAAATTATTATATCTATATCTACGATTGAGATTGATTTTTTATATTTATAAATCAATTCTACCCAAAAACTCTAAAGATGGCAAATGATTTTTTTGAAAAACAAAGTGCGTCTTCTAGGATTAAAGCAAACATAGTATCAGAATATTTTCCTAAATATTGTAGGATAATAAATATAAAAGGGCAAGGGGAAATCCGATACATTGACTTGTTTGCTGGTCCAGGACTTTATAAAGATGGAAATGTATCTACACCTTTGTTAGTAGGTAAACAATGTGCAGAAGATATTGTTTTGAAAGATATTGTCCATTTACTTTTTAATGACAATGAACATATTGAAACATTAAAAACTTGTTTTTTAGAAAAATTTCCACAAGGAACATTTAAGTATGCTCCAAAATTTGCAGCAAAGACAATAGGAAGCGATGAGAAAATCAATACTTATCTTTCTAGATCTTGGCATGACGAAAGCACAGGCAAAAATCGTTTTCCAACATTATTGTTTGTTGATCCTTTTGGCTATAAAGGCATTAACACAACAGTACTAGCTAATTTTATGAAGAATTGGGGCAACGAAATTTTTCTTTTCTTAAACACGAAAAGAATACATGCTGCAATTGAGAATAATAAGTTTGAAGAACTAATGCTAGACTTCTTCCCCTCTACCTTAACTGAAATTAAGAAAGATAGACGATACAAAACGAACGTATCTGAAAGATTGAATTTGATAATACATAATCTAGCAAAGGAGTATCAATCGATTCTTGGAAGCAGTCTTTATTATACGGCTTTTAAATTTCAAGAAGAAGATAGTGATGGCACAAGCCATTTTATTGTTCATTTAACTAAGCATCCTAGAGGCTATGAACTGGTTAAACAAATTTATTATGATTTTGACAATATTGGTTCTACACTTGATGAATTTGGAACTTACACTTTTGATGCAAAAAAATTAGACAAAGAGCCTACATCATTATTTGATTTTAGCGATACTAATATTGACTTATTAAGCAGTGAACTTTCTAGAGTTTATCAAGGAAAATCTATATCTGCATTGAATCTATTTAATCAACATCAGTTAACAACTAAATTTAGTCGGTCTCATTATGCACAAGCATTACGCAAGCTAGTTGAGAATGGTAATATTATATCTAATTACACTGATAATAGAAGTCATTCAGTCAGTGTTTTAATTATCAAAGAATGTATTTTAAATTTTAAGTAATGGCAAAGTCAAGCATTGAGTGGACTGAATTAACATGGAATCCAACTACTGGTTGTTCTAAAATATCAGCAGGGTGCAAATTCTGTTATGCTGAGATTATGACAAGAAGATTAAAAGCAATGGGGCAAGAAAAATATAAGGATGGATTTAATAAAGTTAGAATACATCCTAGTACCTTATTATTACCTTATACTTGGAACAGCCCAAAAGTTGTTTTTGTTAATTCTATGAGCGATTTGTTTCATAAAGAAGTCCCTCTTGATTATATCCAACAAGTATTCAAGGTAATGAATGATAATCCTCAACATGTTTTTCAAGTTTTGACAAAGCGTTCAGATATTTTACTTAAATATCATAAAGAGCTTAAATGGACACATAATATTTGGATGGGTGTTTCTGTAGAAGATAATAAAGTTGTTCATAGGATTGATGATTTAAGGAAAACAAAAGCAAAAGTGAAGTTCTTGTCTTGTGAGCCTTTAATTGGTGAATTAACAAATCTTAATCTTAAAAAAATTGATTGGGTGATTGTTGGTGGCGAAAGTGGAAGGAAGCCAAGACCAATGAATGTAGATTGGGTTCTAGACATTCAAGACCAATGTAAAAAAGCAGATGTCTCGTTTTTCTTTAAACAATGGGGTGGGACAAATAAAAAGAAAAATGGCAGGGCAATAGATGGCAAAACATACAGCGAGTTCCCACCTCAGTATTATGAGCATTTGGAGGAAATTGAAACATTACGTTACTAATTTTTGACTAATTCGTTTTAAACTAAGCTAGGATAAAAATGAAAACTATTGAAGTCTCAATTGATAATGTGATTTATGATTTTTCATATGAAATTGAAGAAATAAAGAACGGAAAGAATATAATTGTCACAATTTTAGATGTCAATATTCAAACTTTATTAGGCTCCCCTTTCATAATAGGAGTAATGGATAGCAATGTACTAGTAGTGGATTTATATGCTGATGATAAAGCCAATCAAATGAAAGGTAAAATCGTTGAAGCTATTTTATTTAAAGAAAAAATTGATTTGATATAATAATCTTCACTAACATTATTAATATTAAGTTTCTAAATTGGTTTCTCTGTATTTACAAAGGGGTTTCTAATCTAAATAAGTTATTGTATCTCAAGCTGCACTGTTAATCAGAGGGTCTCTGGTTCAAGTCCAGAAGGGGGAGCAAATAAAAAGGCTACACGAAAGTGTGGCCTTTTTTGTTATGGGTTTACACGCCTCATTATTGTTCATTTGGCAAAGGCAGTGCCACGTAAAAGCATGTTCCCTGGCCACTTGCTGATTGACCGAACCATATCTTTCCATGATGAGCTTCTACAATTTGTTTGGCAATAGCCAAGCCAAGCCCAAAGGAAGGCTCCCCCGCTGTTCCTTTTCGTTTTGCATCTGCCGACTGGTTAAATATCTTGTCTGTCAGGCTTTCAGGAATACCGATACCATTGTCTTTTACTGTAGTTGTTACTGTGCTTTCTCTTATTGCAACAGATACCACTATTTCCGTGTTATTGGGGCTGAATTTAATGGCATTGTTAATCAAGTTGCTGAATACACGCCAGAGCTTTTCCTGGTCGCCGATGATGGTTGCTTCTATCGTATTCAATACAATTTGCTGACCTTTTTCTGTGGCTTTGTGCTGCAATAGATCCACGCAATGCTGTAACAGCACCGCAAGATCCATCGGCTTTCGTTGTATATCATTAACAGACAGTTTCAGTCGCAACAATTCTTCTGTCAAAACCAATGCATCAGAAGCTGCCTTATGCAGCATCCGCAAAATTTCTTCAAAATTGCCCTTTGGGTGTTCCTTCATCCATTCCGTAAAACTGGCTATTGCACTAATAGGACTTCTAAGGTCATGTGCAATTACTTTCATGATGCGGCTATTTTCTTGTTGGCTTTGCTCCAATGCACCTAGGGCCAACCGCAGCTCCCGGTTTGAAGCTTCTTGTGCAATTGCATATTTCTTTCTGGAAAGATATAAGCGGTAAACAATCAAACCTGTTACAAGTGCCAGCACGCAAATAATGGTAAGTACTATATTTACTATCCTATGGCTTTTGTTACGCAGGGTTTCTTGCTCCAATGCCTGTTCTTTAAGTGCGTAATCAATGTAGTCAACACCGGATGCAACATTCAATTTTTCTTCGGTTTCATATAGCTCTACCAGTTTGGAGCCATAGCGTTGTGCAGCGGCAACTTCGTTGCGGTAAGTATAGAATTTATACAGCTTTGTAGCAAACACTTTTGTATAAGCATGGTATCCTTTTGTTTCCGATAGCTCAAGAGCTTTAACATAATAGTCCACCGCTTTTACAGGCTCTTTTTCAACAAACAGGTCACCAAGCCCGCCCAGCATGTCCAAACTCAAATAATAGAGCTGCATGGACAAACTTTTCTGAACTGCCTGTTGCAACATGATTATAGCAATGTCTGTATGCCCTTGACGCAAGTGATACAGAGCCTCAATTTGCTGCGATGCCACTAGTACACGGTCATCTTTGTATTTTGAAGCAATCTGTCTGATTCTTGCAATATAAACGGGCACGGTATCCTTAGGTATGCTGTCCGGATAAACCAGTAAATAATTGGCCAACACCAATGACAAAATGGAATCCTTTGTAAGCTCACGGCCCCTTGAAATTGCTTCTTTAAAATTACGGACGGCTTTCCGGTCCTCCCCTGTTTCCGTGTACACAAGGCCAATATTCATGATCAATTGTACCATGTTGGCAGAGTCGCCCATGCTGATATACCTGTTATAAGCATCGTTGTAATACCGCAAGGCAAGCTGCTTGTCGCCCCTTATTTCAAATACAGCCCCTAAGTTATTCAGTGCATCTGCTTTGCCCTTTGCATAATTCAACCGGTCTGCTGCTGCCCTTGCCTCTCGGGCATAAAAAAATGTGCTGTCCAGGTTTTGTTCATACAACAACATGGCAAGGCGGTTCAATGCATCAATGTAACGAAGGCTGTCTTTTATTTGCGGAACAGTCGCTTGTATCGCTTTTATTTCTTGTTGCTGACCAAAAGATAGGGCAGAAATGACCATACAGCAAAAGAAGAACAAGGGGTTTTTCATGATGTATCAATGGTACACCAATGTAAACAATTATGTTAGTATAGTTCGTGTTAAATTTTTTTGCCTTTTTGCAAAGGCAAATTGGTTATTGGTGACCTTATTTGAAATATTGATTGGTACATATTTTCTTTTCCATACCCAAGTTGCTCACTCCCCAAACCCATTGCCCAATACACCATTTTTATCCCGCAACAACAGCTTCGCAAAAACATCAATAGCTTTATACAAAACAGCTGATGAAAATCATTACAAGAAAGGACATTAAGGCATTGATAAAACCCAGGAAAGCTGATTCGCATAAAGGCAATTTTGGCCATTCATTAATTGTAGCCGGCAATAAGGGAAGCATGGGTGCAGCAATTATTGCCGCTAGGGCCTGCTTGCGAAGTGGTACGGGGCTGCTTACCGTGAATGTGCCGTTGCAGGAAAGGGCTATTCTGCAAACTGCTGTTCCGGAAGCCATGTTGATGATGAGGGCATCCCATAACGTAGTTCAAAAATATGCTGTTATAGGCATTGGTCCAGGTTTAGGAACAGGTAAGCAAGCCCTGACATTGCTTACGGATATGATTACGCATTTTGAAAAACCCATGGTATTGGATGCCGATGCTTTGAATTTGTTATCTACAAATAAACCCCTTTTTGATAAAGTAAAAGAAGACTGTATCCTTACGCCCCACCCCAAAGAGTTCGATCGGCTCTTTGGCATCCATCAAACCAATATGCAACGGATGGATACTGCCATTAAACAGGCAAAGGAGCATCAGCTTGTCATCGTGTTAAAAGGCCACCACACATTGGTAACAAATGGCAATGAATCTTTCCTGAACAAAACTGGCAATGCAGGGCTTGCCAAAGGTGGTTCGGGCGATGCATTAACAGGCGTTATTACCGCACTGCTTGCACAGGGCTACAAGAGCTTTGATGCTGCCAGGATGGGAGTGTACCTTCATGGTGCTGCCGCAGATATTGCATTGACCAGGCAAAGTATGGAGAGTATGCTGATAACCGATGTTATCGAATGTCTTGGCGATGCGTTTAAAGCCGTTCTTAAATAATAAGTGAAGCATGGGTTTCCTACTAAATAAAAGAACCGATTGAAATAAACTTCAATCGGTTCTTTTACGATAGCAATGCTTCTGTTTTTTATTGAACAATGATCTTGCCTTTGGCAACGATTGTTTTTTCGTTGGTATCGGTAATGGTAAAGAAATACGTACCAGATGTTTTCAATGAAGGCTGTATGCTTTGTGTTCCCTGTACCAAAGTTTGGGTAAACACATTTCTGCCAATAGCATCAGAAATCAATAAGCTTCCTTTTGAACCAGCAAATGCTACCGAAATATTTTCACCTTTTGTGATAACTGTTGGGTATAGATTGCTGATACCTGCCTTATCGTTCTGTAGCATTATTATATTGGTATAGTACGACCTTCCATTTTCTTCTGTAATCTTTATCCTGTAGTAATTTTTACCGGCCAAAGGAAGTGCGTCCGTAAAGTTAAACGGTTGACCACAGTTTGCAGCAACTGTGCTTAATGTGCCAATGCTGCTAAAGTTCACTGCGTCTGAGCTACGTTCAATACCAAACTTAAGTGAGTTTCCATCGCATAACACTTTCCAGCTAAGCATGTTTTTATCTGCCTGCTTATTGCCCTTAAAATATTCAACTGTTATAGGCAACGGTGTTGTAAGTGTCTGTAGCACGAATCCACCAGCACCAGTAGCATTAAAGGTTACCTCCCAACGGCTGAACTCTGCATTCCAAAGAATATCAGAATCCACAGGGTCTATTACCGTTACGGCACCATTATAGGTTGTTACAAGTCCAGTTCCATTGCTACTGCTTCCGGCAAACTGGCCAACCCTTAGGTTTGCCTTACCGGTTGCATCGGCTGTGCCGGTTGGCAGGTCTAATGTACTGCCTACATGACTATTGAATGCATTGAACTCGGCTTGTGTAAAGTATAGGGTAATCCTGCCGGTTGCTGTAGTTGTATTGGTAGCAGGAATTATCTGGTAGTGCCTTGCTACATAAGGTTTTCCATTAACAGCCGGAACACTTGATTCTATCCATACATTCGTGGCAACACTGCCTGTAACAGGTACTGCACCATTCGGTACATCTTGGGCTATCAACTGGCAACTGGAGTTGATGAACTGGTTGCTGGTGTTGATGTTTCTTGTATCGATAGAGTTTACTGTAGCAATAGCACCTGAACTTTGGCTGTTATTATAAACTACTGCACGTATTTTATAATCAAAAACGGCAGATGTCCAAGTTACACCATCAGTAGAAGTCACCGTACGGTTATCCCAAGCCGTATTCTCACGAACCATACTCCATCCAGCACTGCTGCTAGGATCCCTATAAATAATGGCAAAATAATCGGTTGCATTGGCCAAAGAAATATTCAGGCTGCTAAAGTCCACATAGTTCCAAGAATACTTAGCCACTTTGGTATCGGGCAAGCTTATTGTTCCCAATAAAAGACCGGGTGAGCCACCAAGATTTGTTCTTATTTCAGCAACTAAGCTAGTAACAGTTGTTGAAGTATGATAATAGATACCAGCCAGTTTTCCAGCAATATCGGTTGTAAACCTAACGGCTACCCTGGTTGAAGTAAAGGCAGCAGATGTGTTCTGGTTGGGCAATCCCTGATAATCGTACAGGTAAGTATTTCTTTTTGCAGGGGCACATCCAAAAGCACTTGATGCGGCTTTGAATACATCCAATTTACCGTAACCCCATGTTGTATTGGGTGTAACTCCCGGTGCTTCGGTTTGGTCATCCTTGTTGGCATTGGACGTAATAAGGCTTTTTATCTGTGTTACAGTTGCAGTTGGCATTGCCTGTAGCAACAAGGCACAGGCTCCGGCAGTTACTGGCGAAGCCATACTTGTACCCTGCTCTTTCATGTACAATCCTACTTCTACAACATCACTGGCCGTAGCGGCAGGAGACATATTGGAAGACATGCACGAAACCACTGCCTGGCCATGTGCCGCAATATCGGGTTTTTGGTAACCGTCCCTTCTTGGGCCCAATGAACTAAAACTGGCAATATCATCTTGGTATGCACCAGAGCTGTATTGATAACCATTATTGGCTCCATTGGAGTACCAGGTATTTCTACCAGTATAAGCCGCAGCGGTAATTGCACTGGTTGCATTTCCTGGAGAGCCTACTAAGCTAACATTGTCTCCCCCATTCAAAGTAGTATTTGTAAAAACGGTACTCTTATAGTTAAGCCATCCGTCAAAAGTTATGCTACTGGCCGATGTATTAGTAATAGTAAGACTCCATTGCCCTCCCGGAGAAGTGGAACCGCTTGGCCTGGTTATATAAAGGTTTACATAGCGTTGATTGTTTACCGCATCAACAGCATTTGTAACGTTTGCCGTAAAGGCACCACCCATTATTGAGCCGCCAGTGGTGGTAGTTAAGTCCGGGGCTGTAACAGTTGCAGTTACCGTTCCGTTGGTGCTTGCATATACGGTATATTGAAAAATATCCGAACCGGTTGTAAAGCTGGGTACAGTAAAAGAAGTTGTATTGCTGGCACCAGCAGCCAATATGTATTTGTTGTGGATGTTGGTACCGTTATCGTTACCTGCCGAAATAACCACCACCCTGCCAGGGCCGGATGAAGTGAAGTCATCAACAGCCAATTCGTGTGAGCGTGTGCCGTCGTGCGGGCCTGATTGACCACCAATACTCATGTTCAATACAATTGGCTTGCCTAAAGTATTGGCCAATCCTTTTAAGTAGGTTAGGGCATCCACGGTGTTGGTTGTTGGGAAAGAGCCATTGCCGCCTTTAATAATAATAAGGTCGGCTTCGGGGGCCATACCAGTATATTTTTTGGAAGCAAGCGATGCACCGTTACCAGCAGCCGTACCCGCAACGTGTGTTCCATGACCATTCACATCCTGTTCCCTGATAAAAACAGAAGGGGAGCCATTCAACTGGTCGTTAATCTGTGACTGGGTATATTCAACACCATAAGAAAAACCTGTAGGCGGAGCTTCACCGGATGTAGCCGTAATAGTCTGGTCCCACATTCTCAATATCCTGCTCTTGGTTGGGTCAACCGGGTCCCTGAAATCATAGTGCTGCCAGTCTATACCCGAATCAAAAACAGCAACAATCACTCCCTTGCCTTTATATACCGTATTGTTCAACTTACCGGCATGTAGCAACGAGGCACCGGTAGTACCCAGTGCAATATCATTATGCAACCCATCAATTGCTGGGTTCTCTATATATGCCACGTCGGCCATGTTGGCCATTTCTGTAATTTGATCCATTGTGGCCCAAGCCGTTACAAATGTGGGAAGCGTTGAATTGATCACGATGCCTTTGCTTTTTAACGCCTGTGCATTTTTGGTGTACACAATACAGTCGTACCTTTTTTCCAGAGGGGCACCCTTGGATGCAAAACCTTCTTTGGGTTCTATTACATATAGCGAAGGGGTCTGCTTACGGAAAGTGGCAGAGGTATCGGACTTATGGTCCAACAGATACCTGAGTGCCGGGGCAAGCTTTCGTTCGTTCTGGGCAAAACCAGCGGTTACAACAAATAAGGCAACCACAGAAAGCACCATGTTTTTCAGTTGCTTCAAATGCTGCCCAATGTAAATTTTGTACATACCTTTTTTTTAGATTTTAAATAAATATGAATACACAACAAGTAATTACAAACCCAAACCTATCCTATTTGGTTAGGGCAATCTCTTCTTCCTTTATTACAAAAATTTGTGGCTTGCCTTTGTATTCTTTTACAAGGCCCTTTATGCATACTTCCTTGTTTGCATAAAACTCTTCCGGTGCCTTGGAAAAGTTTTTCCTGTTTTCCTCATCAATAACAATAGTCAATGGCGACATGGGAAATGCAGCCCCCATATTCAACAGGGTAATCTTCTTGTCACTTTTGTCAAAATACTTGCCCCCGAATATTTTACCGCAAACAGTAACGGTATCGCCAATATGCTTCGATGCTTCCTGCGGCGTAATGCTTGTTTGTGCAGAAACTGCAAAAGAGGTAACTGCCAGCATCGTTAAAACCAGGTATATTTTTTTCATAAAGCCTATTTAGTGAATGTGTAATTGTAAGTTTTGCAATGTCGTTTTTTTTTCTCAACTGCTCATCAAAAATCCCTTAAAAAGCTAGGTATAAAAGACATATTTTCGCATTTCAACGACTGTGTACAGGTAGCAACAAACACAGTACTTTAAATTATACGAATATGATCTGCTAGGCAGGGCCTGGGTTTCCTAACAAAAGGTTCTCTGGTTCAATTACTTCCGCAACTGCTTGGCCTGTGTGTAACATGGGCAGCCATTCTATTTATTTCAAGTTCAATTTTTAATACATGACAACCAATACTAACCCTAAGGGCATCAAGGGCATTTTTTCGTTTATCCAGCAATCGCTGAGCAGCGAGGAGCGTGACTTTACCACCGGCAGCCTTCGCAAGGCCGTTTTTCTATTGGCCATTCCCATGATTCTGGAAATGTGCATGGAAAGCATATTTGCCGTAGTGGATATTTTCTTTGTGGGCAAGCTCGGCTCCAACGCCACTTCAACAGTTGGCCTTACAGAGTCCATGTTAACCATTATATACTCCATTGCATTTGGTGTAAGCATGGCTACAACAGCCATGGTAGCGAGAAGGATCGGCGAAAAGAATGCCGAAGGTGCTGCCAAATCAGGGGCACAGGCCATCATGCTTGCCTTAACACTAAGCCTGCTCATCAGTATTGCAGGCATCTTTTTCTCCAAACAACTTCTGGGCCTTATGGGTGCCACCGAAGAAATAAAAAACTATGGCAGTACTTATACCACCATCATGCTTGCAGGCAATGCTGTTATTATGCTGCTGTTCTTACTGAATGGTATTTTCAGGGGTGCAGGCAATGCGGCCATTGCCATGAAAAGCTTGTGGATTGCCAATATCTGCAATATCGTTTTGTGCCCGCTGCTCATTCACCAATTCGGTATCAAAGGGGCAGCAATAGCAACCACCACAGGCAGGGGCATTGGCGTGTGCTACCAGCTTTACCAACTATTAAAGGGTAAGGGAGTGGTCAAGATACACTTGCAACATTTTTTGCCTGATACTGAACTGCTTAAAAATTTGTTGAGCGTGGCCACCACCGCAACATTGCAGTTCATTGTTGCATCTGCCAGCTGGATTGCCATGGCAAGAATTATGACCAATTTTGGCAAGGATTATATTGCCGGCTACACCATTGGCATACGGTTGATTGTCTTTTTTATATTGCCTGCTTTTGGTTTAAGCAATGCCGCTGCTACATTGGTTGGGCAAAACCTTGGTGCCAAGCAGTTTGACCGTGCCGAGCAAAGTGTTTGGAAGGTGGCAAAGTACAATGCCGTTTTCATGGGCATCGTATCCCTGCTTTTTTTGGTGGGGGCCGAATTTTTTGTGGGGCTGGTCACGCACGAACCCACCGTGGTCAAAACAGCAGTGCTTGCCTTACGCATCATCAGTTTAGGCTATATTTTTTATGGCATCGGCATGGTAATGATGAATGCCTTTAACGGTGCAGGCGATAGCAAAACACCAACACTGGTAAATCTTTTCTGGTTCTGGGTATTCCAGATTCCTGTTGCATATCTTATGGCCAATGTGTTAAAAATGGGGCCAACGGGCGTTTTCATTGCCATTGTTGTTACCGAAACCTGCGTTACGCTCACGTCTATTTACCTGTTCAAAAAAGGTAAATGGAAAACGGTAAAAATTTAAGATGGTTATGTACCAAACAGCGGTGCATGGCCCAACTGTAGTGGCGTCGCACCCATCGGCCATACAACATGGCCAGCACACTATCGAAGTATCGTAACGGTTCCCTTCTGCGTTTGTTTGGGTTTGTTGTTGATGGAGTAAACAGCAAACCAAACATACGTACCCTGGTCTGCATCAACGCCCTTTACTTTTCCATCCCATTTATTGTATGGATTGGTAGATGCAAAAAGTACTTCGCCCCATCGGCCATACACCATCATGGAAAAGCTGGTTACCGATGCTACATTGCCTATGGGGCCAAACATATTGTTCTTTGCATCGCCATTGGGTGTAAACCCCGTAGGAAAGTAGATATCCGTGCAGTCAACCGTAATATAAATGGTATCGCTTGCCTTGCAGCCATCATTATCAATAACCGCCACCCAATACTTTCCTGTTTGCGTTACGGTAAATGTTGCTGCTTTCGAATTGTCCTGCCAAGTATAGTCTGCAAAAGTGCCTGCTTTTAACACAAGCTGATTACCCGGGCAAAAAGCAGTATCGTTTCCAAGAAACAGTCGCAATATTTTTACAGAATCCTTTATTTGAATATTGGGTACCTGAGCCATACAATTGTTTGCATCTTTTACCGTAAGTGCATAGCTGCCCACAGCCATGTTTGTTTGCGGGTTGGCCGTACTGCCGTTTGACCATGTATAGCTGTACGGAGCAGTGCCGCCGGCAACTGTTGCCGTGGCCGTGGCATTGGTGCCACCGCATAAGGTTTTGGTGGCAGCCACAGTTGCCAACAACGGCTGTGGTTGCTGCAATGTAACCGAGGCATTGGTATTGCACACATTTGTGCCACCAACAGTTACGGTATATGTATTTGCAACCAGGTTATTCATGCTTGGTGTTGTTTGAACGGGGTTTGTATTCCACGAGTAAGTATAGCTACCGCTACCTCCGGTTACATTGGCCGTAACTGCACCCGTAGCATCGCCATTGCAGCGTATGCTATTGGTAACAACTGCATTTACATCAATAACCGTTACAGGCTTTGTAACATTAACAACAATATTTCCCGGGTAGGTTACTGTAAGCGAAACCATGTAGGTACCCGTTGCAGAAAAAACATGCGATGGGTTTTCCTGTATAGAGCTATTGTTTACAGATGCCACATCGCCAAAGCTCCAAAGAAAACCAGTAGCACATAAGGTAGATGCGTTGGTAAAGTTTACTGTTTTGTTGCCGCTACAGGCAAATGTAAAATCTGCTGTATTGGCTGTTGGTACTGCCTCCTGAATATTAACGTCATCAATAGCAAAACCATCGTAGGCATTGCATTGCGTACCTGCCGCAAAAACAAAACGGAACATGACAGAAGACCTGCCTGCCAGTGCTGCCAATGTATGTCTTGCCACAACCCAGCCGCCACTGCCACCACCCGCACCGCCTGCACATGGGCTGGTTGGCTGTATGTTGCCGCTCCATCCATCGCTGCCCAAAGTGCTTATGCTGCCTGTGTTGAACCAGTTGCTGCCATTGCAGTTGGTGTTGGAGCTTGCAGAGCCGAGTACCAGCCAGGTTGCACCACCGTCAACAGAATACCTAAAACTGGCACCGTCGTATTTTTTTTCGGTTTCCCAAAATACCTTAAAAGAAATCTGTGGGTTGGTCAAAGCGGTGAAATCGTAACACGGGCTTTGCAGCCATGAGTTTTCGCCATTGTTGTATGCACTATTGGTAAGGCCGCCCACTATCCAGCATTTGTTGCCGGTTGCAGTATTGTTGATTACCGGTTTTGCTGGCACACCATAGGCCCAGTCCGATGAAGTGCCACCTGCAAACCAGCCACCGTTGCTTGTTTCAAAATCTTCGTTGTAGGGAAATGCGGAAACAGTGGTTGCACATTGGCCAAGTGCATATTGGGTTATATGTACCATTAGTAAGGCAATGCATAAAACTTTGCTGCGGATGCACATAGGTGGGGGCCTGTTTTGTTTGCAAAATCAAACGGCTAAATTAAGGCTTATTGCACGAGTAATAAGTATTGATAACCCCTTTTAGCCAATAAGCCAAAACACATAATACTATAATGCTATAAAATACGTGGTAGCTGGTATTTTTTGATGTAACACATACTGTTACGTTTGATGAAATTATTTAATTATGAAAAACTTTAAAAAAGCACTGCATTGTTTCTTGCTGCTTTTGTTGGTATTAACAACAACAAACACGTTTTCGCAATCGGGCTCTGGTTGGGAATGGGCATCCACATCAACAATGGCAACCTATTCTCCGGGTAGGCAAGTAATAGATATTGCAAGTGATGCATCTGGTAATATATATGTAACAGGAAGGTTCCAGGGCAGCATGACATTGGGAGCCTACACAGTTGCTACTACAGGCGATGGGTCTGTATCATACAATTTTGATGAAGATGCTTTTGTTGCAAAATACAATGCTGCAGGTGTTGCCCAATGGGTTAAAAAATTTGGTGTTGCCGCAACAGGCAGCAATCAAGTTGGCGAAGCAATAGCATTAGATGCCGATGGCAATGTTTATATAGGCGGTGCGGGCATGACCAACTCTAATTTCAATAGTGCCTTTTTGGTAAAATATGATAATAATGGAAATCTTGTGTGGAGCAAAACAGATTTCCTTTTATATGAAATTGCAAGCATAAAAGTTAGTGCAGACGGTAATCCGATTGTTATGGAAAGCAATCAATCTGGAAAAAATATTTACAAAATCAACAAAAATACAGGTGCTATAGTATGGACGGTAAACAACACCAACGTAGGTTCCAATGGCACAAGCAACTATAAAGATTTTGTTGACGATGCCGGCAATATCTATTATACCTGTTTTAATGCATCTGCTGCAACTACAACTGTTGCCGGTCAAACTTTTACTACTACTGGCTTAACTTCTTATGTTGCATCAATTGACAATAATGGCGTTACAAGATGGGTGCAAAAAATTGATAACAGGCAAATACAATTGGGGTTTACCAATGATAGGCAGGGCAATAGCTATATTCAATTAGGCGGCGGCTTTGGTGCAACGTTTCAAGGTATATCTACATTACAGGCAACACAGGGTGGCTATAGTTATTTTGAACTGAACAATGCAGGTGCAGTTTCAAAATACTTAACCGCAAGTCCATACAAGGGGCCATTTAAAGTAAAGGATGATGGCATTTATGGCTATGTTACCGAGTCTGGCGGAGCCGCAGCCACACTTGTGTATGGCGATTATTTTTTTAGTTTGCCAACCGCTACAACAAAGGCACTTGGCATTGTTATAAAATACAATAAAACAACCGGTGCCGTTATATGGGCAAACCCCTTTGAGATAAATGGTGCAGCTTACAATGCCGGAAATATTAATGCAATAGAAACAACACCTGCCGGAAAGGTTGTAGTAGGGGGCTTGTATGGTACTTCTATAAAAACAGGAGCCAATACTTATACCGTGGCTACAACATCGGGCAGCACCCCTTCTGATCTCTTTATTGCACAATTTAATCCAGGCAATGTATTGCCACCACCTACTACCAGTTGGACGGGCAATGCAAACAATATGCTTTGGAACGATGCAAACAACTGGAGCAATGGCATACCCAATGGCAATATGAAAACAAACATATTTGCGGGTGCCAGCAATTATCCTGCTAATATTCCTACAACCGTTACCCCTGCTAAATTAGAGATTGGTGCAGGCGTTACTTTGCAATTGCCGTTAAACCTTTCTGCACCGCTCGGAATTGTAAACAATGGCATTATAGAAATAAACGAATCCGGAACTTTTTATGGTGGCTTTAATACAGGCTCATCGGAAGTAACAGGAACCGGTAAAATTGTAATGAAGAATAGTGCTACCAGTTTTTATGCTTTTAAAACGTTGAGCAATTCGTTGGAGATCAATTGCCCAACTGGTAACGTATCTTGTTTAGGCGGTACTATAAATGGTTCATTAATATTGACGAGTGGAAGGTTTATTGGCTCAACCGTATCTGCATTGGTGCTAAGTAACCCTAATGCCACCATCATCTTCTCAGAAAACAGTTATTATACCGGTTTACTGAAACGTGCCGTAAACACAACTGGTGTATATACATTTCCTGTAGGCGAAAACTTAGGCTCATCCAATACACCATTGCAAGTAATAACACTAAGCCTTAAGAACATTGTTGGGCCGCAGTACATTTCGGTTAGCTATACAAAAACAATTAATGGCTCAGCACCCAATACAACAGCAGGTGGGCAAAACGTAACTTCATTATTAAACAGTGGCATTTTTTCAGTAACACCAGATGTTGCATTAACAGGCGGAAGTTATACGGTAACATTGGAAGCTAGAGGTTTTACAAACAGCGTTACAGATGCTTCACGTTATGTGGTTTTAAAACGCAACAATTCATCATCGGCCTGGGCTTTCTTTGGCAACAACGGCACAGCTACCCAAGCACCCACCGTTGTTACCGCTACCGCAGGAAACATTACAGGCTTTAGCGATTTTGCCATTGGTATAGCGGCAGCAAGTGTTGCAACCACATTGCCAGTAAAATACATTTCATTTACAGCAGAACAAAAAGGTGAGCATATTTTATTGAAGTGGTTAACCGCCAATGAACTGAATAATGCATACTTCAATATTCAGCATAGTATAAACCATAATGATTGGACAACAGTTGGCAAGATAAACACCGAAGGTGCAAATGGTTACAATTATAGTTTTACACACACAAAGCCAATAAACGGCATCAATTATTATCGTTTGCAGCAAGTTGACAAAGATGGCAAAGCATCTTTTGGCGAAATAAGGCAAGTTGGCATGGCAGGCAAAACACCTTATGTACGTATTTATCCAACGCCTTTAATGGGTAATACATTAAATATTGAAACCAATTCATCCATCAATGCCCAAACAGGTTATTCAATTATTGATATGAATGGAAGGATTGTCCAATCAGGCACCATCAATGCAACCAAATCAACCGTACAACTAAACAATATTGCCAAAGGGCATTATATACTCCGTATGAATGACGGACAAACTGTAACTATTGAAAAACTATAGATATGAACATTTAGATGCAAAAATAAAAGCACCCAATTGGGTGCTTTTATTTTATGGATACTATTAACTGCTACACTGAACCTATCCTTTCTTTTCTTCAACAGGTGGCGTTACAGGTTTTGCATCCTCATCGTATTCTTCTGGTTTCAGCTCGTCTTTTTCACTGCCTCTTTTAAGTTTGATGATTGGTTTTTGCTGGGTGCCCGTAACACTGAAAGGAATGCCGAAAATGCCGAATGGTGGCAGCCCTAGCCTTGCCTTTAGGTTGAGCCTCCCATCGAAACTTACCTGCCCTTCGAAACGTGGGCGGAAGCCGAGCACTTTCATTTTTGTACGCTCGATGGTGATGATGTTGTTGGCTATTGTTGTTTTGATATTGACGCCAGCAAGGCTGGGGTTGTTCATACTATCGCGGTTGGTGGCCTTGCTTACCGCAGCAAACAATTTCATGCCTTTTACTTTTACTTTATTCAATGCCAGCGTACCGCCACCTTTTAGCGAGTTTAGAATGGGGTACATATCGCTGTTGAGTACACCGCTTAATGTATAGTCGAGCGAAACGATACCCTGAACGGATGCTGCCGATGTAGCCATTTGCTTAAACAGTGTAATTTGGTTGTAGGCCTTTTTAATGTCGAAATCCTTTGCCTGTATATGGTAACTAAAGTTTGCTTTTGTTGGCGACAGGCTTTGGTAGGTTGCATCCATCGCAATAGGTGCATCTACCAAGGTAAACTTGGTATTGTTCATGGTTAGCTTGCCCTCTTTTACGGTAACAGTTGATGTAGCGTTGGCAATGTTGAGTGTGTTGTAGCTTACCTTATTAGCATTGGCGGTAAACTGCATATCGAGGTTGTTGGGTATAATGATAACGCCCGTAGAAGCCGTTGTTTTTTTGCTGGCTGTATCTGCGTTAAAGGCCATCAGTTCGTCTGCATTCAAATAATTTGAATTGAATGTTAACTGCCCCTTTAATGCCTCGTTGTCTTTTAATGCATAATTGATGATGTTGGAGAAACTGCCCTTTAGCGATGCGTTTGTGCTACCGTAGCTGAGCTTTAGGTCGTCTGCAACAAATTGGTCGTTGTTAAAATGGAATGCCCCGTTTGTAATAAGGAAGGGTTTGGGAAAAAGGTCCGAAACAATTTTTATGTCTTGCAGTTCTACCGTTCCTTTATTGTTGAGCTTGCCGTACCTGCCTGCAGTTGCATCGGCCTGTGTGCCGCTGAGTACGAAATCGGTTTTCACAATGCCTTTTACATCGTAGCCTTTTACTGCAAATACCTTGTAGATTTTACCTATGTCTAACGTGCCTTTTGAAGCAACGTTGTAAGAAAGGTTGTCAAAGTTTTTCAGGTTGCTGGTTACGGTAAATGGCTTGCCATCAAACTCCAATGAAACTGGTTTAAGGTTCACTTGCAGGTCTTTCATGGTGCCGCCGGTACTGGTTACTACGGCTTCTACTTTTATTTTCTGTATGGGGCTTGGGTAGTAGGCTGTTTTTATAAAACCGTTGTTCAGGTTAATGAATGTATTGGTTACTGGGAACTTTCTGTGCTGGCTGTTGTAAGTGCCTTTTGCCACCAGGTTTATATCAAGGTTGCCTCTGGTTTCAATATCTTTTAAAGGGTAAAATGCCTTGATGTCTTCCAGGTTGAATTTTGTTTTTATGTCTGCATCAACCAGCAAGTTGCTTACACCGCTTATATGTACAAAGCCTTTTAGGAAGTTGTTGAGTGCCGTTGCGTTAATGTTGTCTATTGCTATGCTGGTGTGTTCGTAATTGTTGTCTTTACAAGACAGGTTAATATTGCAACTGACATTCTTTACAGCTTCGGGCAGGGCATAGTATTTTATGTACCCGTCCTGCAAAGCCGATGTGAAACTGAATGTGGGGATGCTTGTAACAATGGTATCGGCACGAAGGCGTTTAGGATTTTGCCCTTTTGTAAAGATGCCATTAACAGTGGTGTTAAAGCGGTACAGGCCCTTTACATCCAATGTGTCGGGGTTGCCCAATACCCTGTTCAGTTTCTCCAGGTCCAGCTCACCTTTTAAATGTGCGTCCACTAATAATTTGCTCAGTCCTTTGGTGTGCACTGCACCTTCAATAAACCTAGTACCAATGGCAAGGTGCAATGAGTCTAGGTCTACCTGCATGCTGTCTATGTTTAGCTGGGGCAATTTAAAATGGAAGTCAAACACAAAATCCCTGGCAGGTTCATGGGCCTTTTTGGAATTCATGTAACCATTTACCACGTTCATGTTAAAGGCTAGCGTAGGGGCAATTTTCTGTTCTGCTATATAATTGCCTTTAAGGGAAGCATCCATTGTCAAATCGCCTTCTATGGTCCTTTTTTCCACCCAACGGGTAAAGGCCGGCGGCATGGCCGTAAAGAGATTCTTGAATTCGGTCTTCTTTGTTTTCAGGTTAAAGTCCATATTATACCCATTCTTCAAAAAGTCGAACTGGCCCTTGAATTCTATGGGAAGCTGGTTAATGCTAAGGTTGTTCTGCTCAAAGAAAAGTGACAGAGAATTGGTGTTGATTTTTGTAATCAGCTCTGCCTTCAGTTTTTTGTTTTCGAGATAAGGCTGGCCATCGTAGTTGATGTAGGCACCTTCCATTTCTATGTTGGATGTAAGGTCAAATATAGCCTTGCTCAAATCACCCTTGCCAAGGTAGTTCAGTTTATTTACTTGCAGTAGCATGGGTATCGACTTGTCGTCATAGTTCAATGAGCAATTGTCAATCTGTATCCTTGCAAGTTTCAATGAAGCAGAGGATGTATCGTTGGCAGCCTTCTTTGTTGCCGTATCTTTTGAAACATAGATATTGTAATTGGGCCTGCCTTCTTTATCGGTTAAGATGTTGATGGTTCCATCGGTAAGGTATATTTCATCTATGGTAATGGCCTTGCCAAAAATGCTACCGAGGTTTACGCCCAGGGCAATTTCTTTTGCCACTACCAGCGTGTCTTTCTTAAACGGTTCAGAGCCTTTTAAAGATGCATCGTGCAGGGTTAACGTAAGCGATGGGAAGTGGTTGAAGAACGAGAGCCTTGCCTTAGAAAAGTTCAGCTCGCCAGTAATGGAACTGTTGGCCCATTGCTTTATTTTTGTACCAACATAGTTGGGAAACAAATAAGGCAGCAGGAACATGATCAACAGGATGCTGCCAATAGTGATGCCCGTATATTTTAAAATTTTTTTGAGTAAGGTTGTAACCGAAAATTTCATGCTACAAAGAAACTGAATATATCTATTTGCAAGCGGGTTTTCGGTTAAGCAATTGTATTATTCTATCAACCCGTAAAACCTGCCACAAATACATATAGGCCAAGGCTCTTAAGTACTATTTACCTTTTCTCAAAAAGCCACCAGAACCTTTTGCGTGGTTTTATCTTGTAGTTGGTAGTTACGTATGTTTTAATATGGTTAATGGCTTCGTCCATATCATCTGTAAGCAATACAAGCTTCATGTCTTCTGGCGATATTGTTTTTTCTGTAGCCATAAACTGGGCATATTCCATTAATGGCTGATAGTATTTTTTGCCGTACAGTACTATGGGAAAATTGGTAATGCTCTTGGTCTGCACCAGCGTCAACGTTTCAAAAAACTCATCCATTGTACCAAAACCGCCGGGCATAATGATAAAGGCATAGGAATATTTTACCAGCATCACTTTTCTGGTAAAGAAATGGTCAAACGTTACGCTCTCCTGTACATAGGGGTTGAGCTTCTGCTCAAACGGCAACTTTATGTTGCAACCAATAGATATGCCATCGTTTTCAAAAGCACCCCTGTTGGCCGCTTCCATAATACCTGGGCCGCCACCTGTCATGGTAGTAAAGCCAAGCTGTGCAATGCGTTTGCCAAACTCCCTTGCCGCAATATAGTACTCATGGTGTTCATCAAACCTTGCACTACCAAATACGGTAATGCAGGGGCCCACAAAATGCAGTTTCCTAAAGCCGCGTATAAACTGCTTAAACACTTTCCATGCAAAGCCCAACTCATAAATACGTGGTTTGGGCCCATCTAAATATACCTGCTCCTTAGCAGGAATGATTCTCTGATTTGTGTCCATAATTTGTAAAAAGGTAAAGTTGCATAAAACATTCAAATGTAAAGCTGATTATATTGCATACTTATAATTTAACTTATGCGTATCATTTCTTACAACACAAACGGCATACGTGCCGCTTTGAAAAAAGGTTTATTGGACTGGATAAAGACAGATGTTGCAGATATCATCTGCATACAGGAAACCAAGGCCCAAAAAGAAGATGTTGACTTCAAGTCGATCGAAGAAGCCATGGGCTGCGAAAGCTATTGGTTCTCTGCCCAGAAGAAAGGGTATAGCGGTGTTGCCGTATTCACAAAAATAAAACCCGATTTTGTTGAGTATGGGCATAAGCTGGAGCAGAGCGATTTTGAAGGGAGGGTGATACGTTTGGACTTTGGCGACATTACATTGATCAATGCATATTTTCCGAGTGGCACCAGTGGCGATGAAAGACAGACCTATAAGTACCAGTGGCTGGACGAGATGTACGATTATTTGAATACGTTAAAAAAGACAAGGCCCAAACTTATACTTACCGGCGATTACAATATTGCACATACCGCAATTGACATTCACGACCCTAAAGGCAATAAAAACTCATCGGGTTTCTTGCCCGAAGAGCGTGCATGGATGGATAAGTTTTTGGGCAATGGATGGATAGATTCTTTCCGTTTTATGAATCCTGAAACTACAGGGGCATATAGTTGGTGGAGCCAGCGTTTTCCGAGTGTGCGTTTACAGAACAAAGGCTGGAGAATAGATTACATCTGCGTTACAGAAAATTTGAAAGGTAAAATTGTGGATGCAAAAATTTATCCGGATGCCAAGCATAGCGACCATTGCCCTATTTATATGGAGCTAAAAAAATAAGTTGTTTGCTTACATAAGGTTTATTGAAAGGCATCGGAAAGTTTCCCCGGTGCTTTTGTTTTTATGGACCAATAAATAATCGAACGGAGCAAACGGCAAAAACAATTACCCCGCCAATACCAGCAAAACCGTTCTGCGGTGTATTATTGCAGCTACAATTGTTCTGCTATTGGCATTTACCTTTAACATGGTAAAAGAAGTAAACAAAAGAAACAACCATGATCATTTATAACGTAACAACCAAGGTAGACCACTCCATTCACGAATTGTGGGTAGCGTGGATGAAGACCAAGCATATTGCCGATGTAATGGCCAGTAACTGTTTTGTAAGCCATCAGTTTGTACGCCTACTGGATACCGATGAAAGCGACGGCGTAACCTATGCAGCCCAGTTTTATGCCGAAAGCAAGGCCAACTATAACAGGTATATCGAGCTGCATGCACCTGCATTACGGGAAGATGGCCTGAAAATATGGGGCAACAAAACCATTGGTTTCCGCTCGTTAATGGAGGTTGTGAATTGAGTGTGGATAGTTTTTCAAATACATTTTGGCAATTAAAAATCTTCACTATATTCCTTTCAAAGCCTTATCTGTACTGCATTTCAGCAGTTATTGGCCCAAAAGCCCGTAAATAAAGGGTTTCAGCCAATTGTTGCTTCTTTTGCTGGCCTGTTTTAAAAAACAAATTCCCTGAAATCCTTTGCCTACGTGGCTTTTAGGGTTATGATAAAAAATTGTTACAGTGGTAAAAATATTTTGCCGATTGATAAAAGCAAATACATTTGTTCTTCTAATAACATTAAATTACAAACTATGAACAAAGCTGAATTGATTGCACAATTGGCAGACGACGCAGGAATAACAAAAACTCAAGCAAACGCTGCTTTGGATTCTTTTGTTGACACTGTAACTAAAACTTTAAAGAAAGGCGATAAAGTTACTCTGGTTGGTTTTGGTACTTTCTCTGTTTCTAAACGTGCTGCCCGTGTTGGCCGTAACCCACAAACAGGTGAAGCTATTAAGATTAAAGCTAAAAAAGTTGCCCGCTTCAAAGCTGGTAAAGAATTAAGTGCTAAAATCTAGTGCTTGCACAAGCGAATTAAAAAATCCCGCCATTTCGGTGGGATTTTTTATTTTCGCTGCTCATTATATTCCTAAAACAAAAAAAAGTACCATGGGTAGAGGTGACAAAAAAACAGCAAAGGGCAAGCGTTTTAAAGGCTCTTTCGGCAAAAGCAGGCCACACAAAACTGCTGCTGAAGTAAAAAAAGCTACAACAGAAACCAAAGCTTCCTAATCAGGAACTTTGTTGAACCTTATTAAGTCCTGTCGGTTTCGGCGGGATTTTTTATTGCTTTCTTTTAAGGAAATTATAACGCTGGCTTATAACACAATTTTTAAAACTCGTTAGCTTTATATCTAAAATATCGTGTATGAAAAGGCTAGCTGTTTTAACCTGTTGCTTTCTTTCTTTAAACTGCTTTGGGCAAAAAGATACTGCCCGGTCAAGCGATGACGAATTGCATATCTACTTCGGCTTGGGTGCTTCGGGCCAAAACTTTAGCGAACTTGGCAGTCGTATTGCCGCAAGACCAGAATACCAAAGTATCAGAAAAACCGGGGCTGGCTTTAACCTGGGATGGTTTGCCGAGTCAAATAAAATGATCATTGATTTTACGCTTGGCTTTGCAAGCAGCTTTAGCGGTAATGCAGATACCAGGAGCACCAACCTTACCAACTTCAATTCGGCCATAAAATTTGGCTATAACCTAAGCAACAATAGTGCAGTTAAATTTTACCCTTTTGTGGGTCTTGGTGTGGAAGCTTTTAAAGCCACTTTCAATAAAGACGTTTCTGCCATTCCTTTCGATTCTGTTTTGCAATCCGCAACATGGCAACAGAAAACGGCTCCCCTAAGCTTTACCAATACATTCATTGTTTACAAAGCAGGGCTGGCGGTTGATTTTGTAAGCAGAAAAAACAGCCGCATCTCTACAGGTATACGTGCGGGCTATACCGGCAGTTTTGGCAGCAGGGCCTGGCGTGTTAACGATAGCCAGTTATTATCAAATGGGCCTAAAGACAACCTGAGCGGTTGGTTTGCAAGTGTTCAGTTTACACGTAAAGTAAGGAAACACCGGATGCGTTAAGCAGCTTTCGTCCTGCTTTTTACTTCGTTGAATTTTTCATCATAATCATTTCTTATGGTACCAAGCCACCTGTCCCACCATAAAAAATAAAGACCATAGTTGCCTTTAAAATACTGATGGTGCTGGTTATGGTTCACCGAGGTATTGATCCATTTACCCACCATGCTTTTGCTGAAGCCTTTGGGATAAAGCTCCCAGCCCAAATGACCATATACATTGTACAGCATTTGAAACAGGAAAAAGAAAAACAAATGCAAAGGGTTTAATGGAATGCAGAATGCAAACACCACCACAATACCTACTTCTACCAATGCCTCCAACGGATGAAAAGCAAATGCAGCCCAGGGCGATGGGTTGGTGCTTTTATGGTGCAGTAAATGAAACCATTTAAACAGTTTTGGATGATGCATTAACCGGTGCGTGAAATAAAAATAAGTGTCGTGCACTACCAATAGAATAGGAAATGCCAGCCAGAACCAGATCATGCCGTATGTATCAACCCCTTTGTAAATAAGGGTGTACTTCCTTACAGGCATATCCATACTCAACAGCAAATAACCAACAGTGGCAAAAATGCAAATGGTGATGAGTGAGAAAACAATTTCCCTTTGATAATCTTTCAACGTAGGAAAACGTAGCTGTATCTTTTTATACGCAATCTGCTTTTTTCGGAGAATGTACCAAACAGTAAATGCAAGCCCAGCTATAATCAGGTAACGTAACCCAATTACTAGCAAATAGTCTGTAAGTGTTTTCGTAACAGGCATGGTGTATGGTTTAACTACACATTTTCGCCAGCCAGCAAAATCTGCCAGGCATGTTCAACCTTGTTGCCAGCCAAAAGCTCCTTGGCATAATAATGCAATTCCTTTTCCATCTCTACCGGGCTAACGGAATAGTATTGAACAATGTTTTTCAAGCGGTCGTCTTCAAAAGCCGGATCAATGGTTGGCAAGTTATGTACGTTGGCCAACTGGCCTAAATTATTACCTGTTAAAATTGTGCTATGCTTAACCCCGTTGGGCAATGCATCCACACCAATACCCAACTGCACATTTGGCTTTGCTACCTTAAACAGGTTCTGTGCATCCACCTTACAATACCAATCGCCGCCCAGCCTTGCTATATGCTGCATTTTGGTCTGGTCAATCATGGTTCCTTCATCGTTCAATATGCTTTCATCTACATGCATGTGCAGTACTTCTGCAATTACCAGTTGCCCTGCACCACCTTCTTCGCCCAGACTTTTTACTTCATTTACCCTGCACTCCAGTTTTATTTTGGCCTCCTTAACCATGGGAGGCTTTACCAATGTTGCCGCTTCTTTCGTAAAGCCGGCCTTAATAAACTCATCGGTGCCTTTTTCATATTCGCAACTCGATAGGCTTACTTGCTGCACCATATCATAGTCGCAAATATTGATTACCACTTCCGGCATTTCCAGCACGTTTTGCAAAGTATGTTTGGTGCTGTTGTCCCTTGCCCTTCTTGATGGTGAAAAAACAACAATAGGTGGGTTGCAGGAAAACAAGTTGAAAAAAGAAAACGGGCTCAAGTTCACTAACCCATCCTTATCAACGGTGCTTGCAAAAGCAATGGGTCTTGGTGCTACGGCATGTTGCAGCCAGGCCTGTTTCTGCATAACGGTCAACTGCTTTAGGTCAATTTGCATACATTATTTCTTTTTAGCCAAAATAGAAAAATCCGACTCTTCTTTTACAATAGTATTGCTCAGTTTACCCAGGCCATCAATTTCCATTTCGACTACATCGCCGTCCTGTAACCATTGCTCTGTATAGTTTGCATCGTTCAGCTTGCCAGTACCGTTGAGTTCCAAAAAGCAGCCTGTGCCAACGGTACCACTGCCTATTACATCGCCGGGCTGAATGTTGACGCCATAACTGCAACGCTCAATTATTTCGGCAAAGGTCCAGTCCATATCGCCCACATTGCCTTCGCTTACCTGTTTGCCATTCACCCAACACTTCATGGCAAGGTTCCATGATTTGCCCACATGGTTTTCTTTCGCGGGGATCTCAAACTGTTCCAGCTCATCCAACGTAACCAGGCAAGGGCCTATCACGGTGCTGAAATCCTTTCCCTTTGCGGGTCCCAGGTTCAACAGCATTTCTTCCATCTGCAAACGTCTTGCACTCATGTCGTTCATGATCATCAAACCGCCAATATAACTATCGGCCTGTTCGGCAGGTATATTCCTTCCTTGCTTGCAGATAACAATGGCCGCTTCCAGTTCAAAATCCAGTTTCTCAAAATGGTCGGGCATGCACTTGATATCGCCTGGGCCCTGTATGCTATGGTGGTTGGTAAAATAAAAAATGGGGTACTGGTCAAACTCCGCAATCATGTCCACTTTCCTGTTACGCCTTGCGGCAGCAACATGCTGGCGAAAAGCATAGCCGTCCCTGCAGCTTGTTGGGAAAGGTACCGGGGCCAGCAAGTGTACATTGTTCAAATCAACACCATTGGCTTTATTGATCCGTCCTTCTTTAATGGCCGCATCCACTGCCTGTGCTATAGGAAACATATCGTCCCAATAATGCAGGAACAGCCCCATACTGCTTGGCAGGTCGGGGTGCAGCAAATCGCAATCGTATAAAAGGTTGTCCACTAAAAAGGCAAGCTGGTCATGGCCATCACGCAGGTAAGAAACTAGTTTCATCGTTAGGAAATTTTGATGCGAAAGTAGAAGATAATTGTGTCACCAACAGTAGTAATTCTATTAAACTTTACTGGTCCCGATAGCTATCGGGACACCCATGTGGATCTTAACCACAACCGGGCTTTTACCAAAGCGTATGTAACGTGCTGCCTTCACATATACCCGTTGGTAAAAGCATGGCATGTATCCAAACGCGGATGGGTGCGACGCCGGTAAAGCCGGGCCATGCACAACAGGTAGCTTCATAAAAAAATCTATCTTACGTGCACAAATACCTTTCATGAAAAAATGTTGCTTAACCATTGCTGCTGCTTTTGTTTTACTGTTAGGTGTACATGCACAGCAACAAACATGGATACGTATTAACCAGTTGGGCTATGCACCTAAAAGCAGTAAAGTGGCTGTTTGGTGCAGCAAGACAAACATGGCTTTAAACAGCTTTGAGTTGGTTGATGCAGGTACCCATAAAACAGTATTCAAAAGCAATGCAGGCAAGGCTTTTGGCAAGTATGGGCCTTTTATGGGAACCTACCGACTTAATTTTTCGTCCTTTGTAAAACCAGGCAGGTATTATATAAAAACGGGCAACACGGTTTCGCCAACCTTTCGCATTGACCACGATGTGTATAAAGGCACGGCCGATTTTTGCTTGCGTTATATGCGGCAGCAACGCAGTGGCTTTAACCCGTTTTTGAAAGACAGTTGCCATACACATGATGGTTACGTGTTGTATGGTGCAAAGGCCGGTGTGGCAGACAGTACGCATATAGATGTAAGTGGTGGCTGGCACGATGCCAGCGATTATTTGCAGTACAGTACCACCAGTGCCAATGCAACGTATCATTTATTAATAGCCTACCGCGATTTTGCACCCGTGTTTACCGATACCAAACAGGCCAATGGACTGAACGGCAGCAATGGCATTGCCGATGTGTTGGATGAAGCAAAATGGGGGTTGGATTGGCTATTGAAAATGCACCCTGCAGACAGTTTGCTGTTTAACCAAGTGGGTGATGATAGGGACCACATTAGTATGCGTATACCCAAACAGGATGCACAATACGGTAAAGGTTTTGAACGCCCAGTTTATTTGGTTACGGGCGAGCCGCAGCAACGTGGCAAGTTCATGAACAATACAACTGGCACAAGCTCTACCGCTGCAAAGTTTGCCAGTACGTTTGCATTGGGGAGTGAAGTGTTTGGGAATGAACAAAGAGGTTATGCAAAGATGCTGTTAGCAAAAAAAGAATCTGCTTTTCGTTATGCTTTACAAAAATGGGGCGTTGCACAAACTGTTTCAGTTAAATCTCCTTATATATATGCTGAGGATAACTGGGTAGATGATATGGAACTGATGCTTGCTGCAAAAAACAGTATAGATGGCACCTCAGGATGTGAAAAGGTAGATCTATGGACTGGATGGTCTTTTGATTTCGCTAAGCAAGAGCCCATTACACCCTGGCTTGGTAAAGACACAGCCAAACATTACCAATGGTACCCGTTTATCAATATTGGCCATTACGAACTGGCTAAGCAATTAAAAGACAAACGCAGGGATACCATTATTGGTTATTACAAACAAGGCATTGAAGCCGTATACAATAAAGCAAAGCAGAATGCTTTTTACCGTGGCGTACCTTTTATTTGGTGCAGCAACAATTTAACCGTTGGTTTTGCTACGCAATGTTATTGGTACAAACAGTTAAGCAACAGCAAAGCTTATGAGGAACTTGAGCAGGCCAATATTGATTGGCTGTTTGGTTGCAACCCTTGGGGCACTAGTATGGTATACGGTTTGCCCACATTGGGCGATTGGCCGGAAGACCCGCATTCGGCATTTACACATTTAAAGAACTATCCTATTGATGGTGGTTTGGTGGATGGCCCGGTTTATACATCCATCTATAAAAGCCTGATCGGGATAAAGCTTGCAAAAGCTGATGAATATGCCGATTTTCAAAGTGACCTTGCTGTGTACCACGACGATTATGGCGATTACAGCACCAATGAACCTACCATGGATGGAACAGCGAGTTTAATTTATTTATTGGCAGCAAAAGAAAACGAGAGCAAAAAACTACCAGCCAAACCTATTGCTGCTACATTAAGCACTACTACTAAAAATAAAACCGTATCGCATGGTGCCATCATAAAAGGCGATGCTACTAGAAAAGAAATTGCATTGGTATTTACAGGTGATGAATTTGGCGAAGGCTTACCAACCATCATACAAACATTGCAGGAAGAAAAAGTAAAAGGCTCATTCTTTTTTACGGGCAATTTCTACCGCAACCATTCATTTAAAATTTCTGTACAGCAACTGGAAAAGCAGCACCATTATTTAGGTGCACATAGCGATCAACATTTGTTGTATTGCGATTGGAATAAACGGGATAGTTTGCTGGTAAGCTATCAAACATTTCAACAAGACTATAACAACAGTTTGCAGGCCATGGAAAATGCAAGTGTGGATAGCAGGAACATCCGCTATTTTATTCCGCCTTATGAATGGTGGAACGATAGCGTTGCTACATGGTGCAACTGGAAGGGCGTTAACCTGTTTTCGTTTACGCCCGGTACAAGAAGCAATGCAGATTATACCTGGCCGGAACTGGGCAACGTGTACAAAACCAGCGATACCATTATGCAAACCATTAAACGGGTTAATGAACAGCAGCCCAACAAACTCAATGGTACCATTTTGTTGATACATGCAGGTACGGACCCTAGAAGGAAAGACAAATTCTATAACCGCTTAAAGGAACTGATCGTTTACTTAAAAAAAGAAGGTTATGCGTTGAAGAAGATTGATGAGCTGTTGGATTGAAGTACTCTTTTCACGACTTACCATTTTTCCTGCTCATTAATATCTGTTTGCTGTGTGTACTTTTTTCTTGCCGCTGCTTTTTCCAACTGCCTTTCTATAATGGCATCCGCAATCAATTCGCCGGCATCTGTTTCAGACTTGCCTTCCAGCAGTTGCTTTATTTTATTTTCATTTACATCCACACGGTACAACAGGTAAATCAATTTTTCAAAATCTGTATCTACTAAATGGTTCATTGCTGCAATGAGGTCTTGCCTGCTTAACTGTTCTATGATTGCAATATCTAAAAATGGCTGGTTCATTTTTGTCTGATGATTTTTTTAAGCAATACTATTTGCCCTAAATGGTAATGGTTATGTTCGGCAACACCTTGCAGGTTCTTGTACACAGAGCCATATCCTGCTGCAATTTCCTGTTCCAACCTTTCTTCATTTAACTGCTCAACAGTTTGTGCAAAAGCTTCTGCATCTGCAAATGTTTTGTTCAGCAATTGCTGCCAATCTGCTTCGCTTGCAATGACAGGTGCAGTAAGGCTTTGTTCTTGTGTAAAGTTCAACCCACCACCGCTCAATCTTTCGTGTACAATGTTCAAATAAAAGTTCATGTGAAAAACCAGCATGGCAATGGTGTTGGCTTCAATTGGTTTTGCTATGGCTTCCTGCCAGGTAATATCGTTCACCGCATCTTTAATGCAACTGTCTGTCCAGTTATTGCCCGTGTGTATTTCACGTATATGCCGGGCTATTTCTTTTGCTGTATCCATACAATGCTTATTGATATTTTTCCAATGCCCCTAGTGCAAACAATGCAAAATCGTATTTCACCGGGTCTTTTGCATCCAGGGTTTTAAGGTATTCCGTCAGTTCCAATGCAGCCTGCCAATCCATTTGTTTTCGGTGCAGTAAGTTGAACCTTGTTGCAACCCTTGCTACATGCAGGTCAACCGGGCAAATCAATTGCGAAGGCTGTATCTTTTTCCATACGCCAAAATCCACGCCACGGTTATCGTTACGCACCATCCACCGCAAAAACATATTCAGTCTTTTGCAGTTCGATTTTTTGTACGGTGTGGCCACATGTTTCTTGGTCCTGTTGGGTACATGCTCCAACGAAAAAAAATAATGGTGAAAGCCAATCAACATCTGTTCCACCTCGTTGCCCCATTTTATGAATGCCTGTTCCAGCGAAGCATGGTTGCTGTAATGATGCTTGAAAAATTCAATAAAATATAAAAGGTCTGTTGTATTAAATGTGCGGTGCTTAAATGCTAGCAGTTTCTTCAAATCCGTTTCGGCATGTTGTGTAATGAACTGGTGCGGGGCCATATCCATCAACTGCATCAGCTCTTTGGATTTGTTGATGATAGTGGTACGGTTGCCCCAGGCAAACATGGCTGCAAAGAAGCCTGCAATTTCTATATCCTGTTTTTGGGTAAATAGGTGCGGAATGCAAATGGGGTCGTCTTTAATAAAAGAAGGCTGGTTATACAATTCAACTTTAGCATCCAGAAAATCTTTTAAGTTGCCCTTTGCCATCATTCAAAATTAATAGTAAAGCCATTCTTTGTTTAAATAAATTTACAAAATGCAATAACCCATTTATATTGTTTTATGCAACAAAATAAGTACCTCAAATATTTCAATCTTTTCTCCTTATTCGATACCAAGCGTACCAGGGATATTTTTCAGGTAAACCCAACAAGACCTGTACAAAGGGAAGAGGCTGCAGCAATACATATAAACGTGTATGATTACAATGCCGAAAAAATGGAAGTGCATACGCCGAACGAAATAAACCAGTGCCGTGTATTTAAAGACAACCAGCACATTAGCTGGATAAACATTGATGGCATTAGAAAAAAAGATATAGAAGCCATTTGCAGTTGTTACAATATACACCCGCTTATTCAAGAAGATATTTTAAGCGTTGGCCAGCGGCCCAAGATGGACGAAATGGACAATATCCTTTTCTGCTTATTGAACATGCTTTACTTTAACGAAAAGACAGGCGATGTGGAGCAGGAGCAGATAAGCATTGTGCTGGGTAAGGATTTTGTAATCTCGTTTCAGGAAGATGCCACAAGGGATGTGTTTGACAGCATCCGTGAAAAACTGAAACTGGCCAATAGCAAACTCAGGCAGAGCGGTGCCGATTATTTGTGTTATGCTTTATTGGACATGATTGTGGACCATTATTTTTTGGTAATGGATAAACTTGGCGAAAGGATTGAAATGCTGGAGGAAAAAATCATCCGCAGCAGCAACACCAGGGCCTTGGCAGAAATAAACGACCTGCGAAAAGAACTGATTGTTCTGAAACGGAATGTGGTGCCCGTTCGTGACATTATCAATGGCTTTATGCGTAGCGATAGCGAACTGCTGGAAGAACGCACCACCAAGTATTTTAAAGATGTGCATGACCATATATTACAGGCAAACGAGTTTGCGGAAAACTACCGCGATATGATGATGAACCTGCAGGACCTTTACCTGAGCAATGTAAACCTGCGTTTAAATGAGGTAATGAAGGTAATGACCATTGTAACCTGCCTGCTTGCACCTGCAACCGTTATTGGTGGCATATTTGGCATGAACTTCAATATCATTCCCCTTACGCACCACCAGGATGGTTTCTATATTGCCGTAGCTGCAATGTTTGTGATACCTGTTTTAATGATCATCATTTTTAAAAAACGGGGATGGTTTTAGTAGCCGTTTGTATTGTATATTTAACCGCTGCTACAATTATAAAATTTAATCTGTCAACCAACGAAAAGAAATGAAACTTTTCCATAAGCAATATATATTATTTGTATTGCTTATTGCTGTAATACCTGCACCTGCACAAAGGATGATGGTTGACAGTTTGCAGCGTAAGGCTTCTTTGGATAAGGCAACTATTGAAAACACAAAAACAATCCTCTCTTTAGCCGAAGCCTATTTAATTGTCAATACCGATTCTTCGCTTATTTACAGCAACCTCTCCCTTGCATTGGCAAAGCAGCTTAACAACAAAAGCTTGGAAGCAGACGCTTATGTAATGCTGGGCCAAACCAACGATTATGTAAACAGGCAACCCATTGCCCTTGAATATTTTTTGCAGGCCAGGATTATTTTCGAGGAGCTGAAAAGCGATGAAGGGCTCGCCTCTACTTTTTATGCAATTGCCGAAATGTACAATACGCTTAGGGAGCTGGTTGCCGCCAAAATGTACATGCGTAAATCTTTAATGCTGTACACTATTTTAAAAGACGAGCCGCATATAGCCAATGCCTATGGTTCGTTGGGCAATATGTTTTTCAAGGAGAACAATTACGACTCTGCTCAATATTACAACCGGCTTGAATTGTTGATGGGCAGGCAGCAAAACAACATCGAAGTGTTACAGGATGCACTGGGCAATATGGCAGATGTATTGATTGCACAGAACAAGTTTACCGAGGCTGAAACATATTTAAAGGAAGCCAACGATTACGCCGACCAAATGGGCAGTTATTATGGAATTGCTTATGGCAAGGGCCAACTGGCCAAAATTGCCATAGGCAGAAAGCAGTATGCCAATGCCTTGCAGCTAGCCAATGAAATTGCGGCTTTTGGCAGGCAATTGAAAATGGATGACCTGCTGATGGATGCTGTTGACATAAAATACAAAACGTACAAGGGACTGCATCAAGCAGACTCTGCCCTGCTATATATAGAAATGTACAATGCCCTGGCCGATACGCTTACAGGCAAGGTAAAATCATTGGCATTGGATAGCCTGTTAAGCAAGTACCGTTTTGAAAAGAAGCAGAAAGAAGTTGAATTATTGAAGCAGACAAACAAATCGCATTACACATTGATCATAGCATTTTGCGGGGCTTTGCTACTATCCGGCGGACTGCTTTTTTCTTTTTACAGGAGGAACCTGGAAAGAAAGAAAATGAATGCACAGCTACAGGAGCAATCGTTGAAGCTGCAAAACATCAACCAGTTAAAAGACCGGATGTTTTCCATCATCAGTCATGATTTACGTGGCCCTGTTGCTTCGTTGAAATCGTTGATTGATTTTATGAAAGGCAATAGCCTAAGCAATGAAGAGTCTGAAATGATTGTTCGGGAGCTACGACAAAGTGTTAACGGTGTTGATATGTTATTGGAGAACCTGTTGATTTGGGCAAAGATGCAGATCAATGGCGATATCATATCCAAACCAGAGCCTTTGCAGGTTTCATCCATTGTGGAAGAATCGATACTGCTTTATCAAAAATCCGCAACGCAGAAAAATATACAGTTGCAGAATAAAGTTGGCCGCAATATGAGGGTTATGGCCGACAGCAATTACCTGTCGCTCATCATCCGTAACCTGATCAATAATGCCATTAAGTTCACAGAAAATAATGGTATTGTTTTAATAGAGGCAACAGCAGTGGATGGGCATGTAAAAATTTGTGTGGAAGACAATGGCATAGGCATGAGCAATGAGGATATAGACAAACTCTTCAATCTTGAAAAGCCTTTCAGCAAGCTTGGTACCCTAAACGAAAAAGGTAGCGGCCTGGGTTTAATGTTTGTAAAAGAATATACAGAACGTTGCGGTGGCAAGTTTTCCATCACCAGCAAAAAAGATAAGGGCAGCAGGTTCTGCATCACGCTACCCGATGGCAAATGCTAAAAGGTAAACTTTACGCAACGCATTTTTTCGCCAGCCAATGTTCGGCTGCTGAGCTTTGCCCTGTATGACAATGACAGTTCGAAGCCTCCCCTTAATTGCGATGCTGTTTTTAGCTTGGACACATTTACATCGTAGCTCAGCCCCGCAGTCAGGTTATAATAGTCCAGTTTAACAATTGGCACAAATGCATCTTTCCATCTGTAAAAGCCACCTAGGTATAAAGTTATTTTGTCATCGCTGCTATAGTCCTGCATCAGGTCCGTTCCGTATAAGGCACCGCCACAAAATTGGCTGCTGCCGCCCTGTTTGGTATAGTCACCAAACAATACCAGCCTGTTCAGGTCGCTTGTAGGCGTTGTAATACCCGCGTTAAATGTTAGTTTATTCTCCAGGGTTGTGTTTTCATTATTGGTATAAAAAGCCACTTTCGGCTTGTTGAAGTGGAACAGTGCAGCACCAATATACCAGGAGCCCGATTCGCCAAAACCCTGGCTGTATGTAACGCCTGTTGCCGCATCCCAATAAGTGATCCCTGTTCGGTTAAAGGTTTGCTGCGTGGGATTATTGGGGTTGAACGAGCCGCCTATAAACTGGTCATCCAGCTTTAGCTTGGTTGCATCAAACTGGCTATTTACAACACCGCCCATAAATGCAACGGAGATATAACTATCATAATCCTCGCTTAGCGATTTATGGAAATTGATTACCGGAAGCACTTGCGAACGCTTCAACTTAATATCGCCTGCAACATCGTATGTTGCCTGCAGGCCCAATGTAAGGTAGTCGTTTGCACCACCTACAGGAAACTTCACTTCAGTACTTAATGCCCCCGTCTGGTATGGCACTGTAACACTTTGCCATTGGTTCCTGAAAATGGCCGATACCCGTATATCGCCATCAAACACACCTGCCAACGATGGGTTGCGAAGCAGGGGCTTTTCATAAAACTGTGAGAAACTCAGGTCCTGTGCAGTAGCCGATACAGCTAGCAGTAAACAGATTGCGGCAATAAGCGTATAGTTTTTCATAAACAACTATTGAGTGTGTATAGGATATTGTATGGTATATAGCGGATAATTGGCCGGGCCCATCGAAGCTGCTTGTTCGGTTTAGTTTTCATGAACTGGTTCCGACAGGCCCAAGCCAATATCCTTTATTCCTTATTTCAAAATGGTCACGTTTCCTTTGGTACTGTATTGTTCATCATTTTCTGCCACCACATCGCATGTATAAACAAATACGTCTGGCGACGCAGGTATGCCGTTCACCCTTCCGTCCCAACCATACCTTGCATCGTTGGCAGCAAAGTTGGCCCGCTCAAAAACCACTTGCCCCCATCTATTGAATATGCGGAATGACTTCACTGTTTTTATACCCTTGCCCCGCACCATAAACACATCATTAATGCCATCGCCATCGGGTGTAAAGGCATTGGGTATATAAACCTGCCCACCGTTGAAGAACACTTTCACGCACATGGTATCACGTCCGGCACAGCCGTATTGATTTTTTGCTTCCACGTAATAGCAGGCATTGTTTTTAATGAGTGCAACAGGTTCGGCACAGGTAACGCAATTGAAATCGCCACTGCCCCAATGCCACTGTGTTATAGGGCCATTGGTAAATGTTGCTTTCAATGGCAGGTAGTCGCCTGTTTGCATTACTTTATCAGGACCGATATTGACTACCGGATATTGGCCAACCGCAACAGTTACATAAGCTGTGTCCCTAAAGCAATTGAACTCGTCTAAACCAATAACACGGTACTTGGTTGTAATGGAGGGCGATGCCACTGGTGCCGATGCTGTAGTGCTGGTAAGGCCCCCCGAAGGGAACCATTGGTAACTGTATGCCCCCTGGGCATGCAGTGTGGTGGATTGGCCCAGGCATAAAGTATCGTTGCTGGTTATGGAAACGGCAAATGGTTGTGCCACATTCACAATAACCGTATCGTAACCGTAGCAACCAAATTGATTGGTACCGGATACCACATATTGTGTGGTGCTTTGCGGTGCAGACAATGTATTGGCACAGGTACTGCAACTTAGGTTCTGCGTCGGGCTCCAGGTATAACTGCTTGCACCGGTTGCATTTAACATGGTTGATTGTCCACGGCATATCTGCATATCCTGGTTAGTGCGTACAAACGGATTGGGGTTTATGCGTACCTGTTTGTAGGCAGTATCATAGCAACCATTTGTTGTGCCGATAATCAATTGGGCGGTTTGTACACCTGCCACGGCAAATTGTGTTGCAACTGTTGTATTTGCAGTAGTTACCCCATTGGTAAAGTTCCATTTGTAATAACCCACAGCATCCAGCGAGTTTACAACAGCGTTAAAGTGCAATGTTTCATTTACGCAACCAACTGTATCGCTTTGTATAGCTGCATGTGGCAATTGGGGTACCTGTAAAAAAAATGGGTTGTAGGCCGTATCGAAGCAGCCGCTATTGGTTTTAATGACCAGTTGTGTTGCCCAGGTATTGCTACTGTTGTATTGGTGTTGTGGAGAGGCGAGGCCGCTGGTACCGCCATCGCCAAACGTCCAGTAATACTGGTTTACACCAAAATAGGTTCTTGATGTGTCCATAAAGTTTACGGTGCTGTAACCACAATAGTTTTGTATGGTTGATGTGTAGCCAGCCTTAATATAATCTACCTTAACCGTATCGATGCCGTTTAGTGGTACCCGGCAGGTGCCGCCAGCAATCAACTCTACTTTTGGTATATACACGCCGGGTTGCGAAAATGCATGATACACAATATTGCCCGTGGTCACAAATGTATTGCCATCGCCAAAATTCCATTTCACGCTGTCCACGTTTTGCGTATTGGTTTCAAAGCGTACTGGCTTGTTGCCGCAAATGAACCCGTTATCGTAATTAAAGTTGCCGCTTGGTCCCAGCACTTTGATTGTTTTCTGGGCTTCGTATTTACAGCCACCAATACTTTGTGCATGTAGCTGTACCGTATAGGTTCCAACAGTGTTGAATGTATGTATCACCACATCACCAGTATCCACAACACCATTTCCATAATCCCATGTGGTGAATGCAGATGGCAGGCTAAGGTTGGTAAAGGTTACGGAAAACGGTGTACACTTGCCCAGGGTATCGCTTACGTTAAACGCACCGGGTTGCTTTGCAAGTACGGTAACAATCCTATTGCTGCTATCCACACATGAACCGCCGTTATTGAATAACCTTGTTGCCTGCAGCTTTGCCGTAAACACGCCAGCTATATTGTATGCATGTACGGGGCTGAACTGGTTGGATGTAAAGCCGTCATCGAACTTCCAGACATAAGTGGTGGCCGTATCTGTAAGATTGGTAAAGTGTACAGAATCGCCTAGGCATACAGTAGTGGGTAACGCAGTAAAATTCACTACCGGTTTCCTATTTGCAAATAACGTTTTATTGCCTGTTGTATCGGAGCAGCCATTGGTTGCTTTTAGTACAGGCGTATAGTCACCAACGGTGTAATAGGTATGGTAAATGGTATCCAGGTTCTTCACAGTGTTGATGATGGTGCCGTCACCAAAGTCCCAGTTAAAGCCCGTGGCACCAATGGAGCCATTGATGAACTTGGCCGTATAAGGCACACAGCCTTTATTGTCGTTGGCAATACTAAAGTTCAGGAGGATTGAGTTTTGCTGTACATCAATTGGGTAAACCAGCGAATCGCTACCGCAGCCATTGGTTACTTTGAGTTTTACATTAAACATGGTGGCAGTGCCTGTATAGAATGTGTGCTGTACCTGGTTTTTGTTGGTGGCCACAATGGTGGTACCATCGCCAAAATCCCAATAATAGGTTGCAACAGCCGCAATGGAAGTATTGGTAAAAGTGACCGTCATTGGCGAGCAGCCCGTTACCTTGCTTGGAAGGAAACGTGCCATTGGCTTGGATTGTACACGTACGGATCTGTTTATCGTAATGCTATCGCAACTGGTATAGGCACTCATGCGTATGGTGTACACCGTATCCACATTCGCAATTGCCTGGTTAAAAACAATAGCAGCCGGGTTGGATTGGGTAGATGTTTGCCCATTGCCAAAATCCCATTTAAAGTGATACAATGAAGTATTGGCCGTATTGTTTGCAAAGCCGATGGACAAAGGCCCACAGCCAATGGTATCTGTTATGTCAAACGCAGGAACAGGTTTGGGTATAGTGTAGAACTTGGTACTTATACTGTCATTGATGCAACCAAACCTGCTCACTGTTTTTAGTTTAATCACAACCGAGTCGTTTGCAGTTGTAATAACATAACCTGGGAAGTTTTCACCCGTACCCAATAAGCTGCCGTTTACATACCATTCGTACACACCATTTTTATCGGGGTACACACTTGTATTGATTACAGTAGTGTTGATATTGAATGGGGCACAATCTGTGTTATGTGTAATGCTCCATTGGGCTTTTGCATCGGGATTTACTGTAATGCTTACTACACCACTGATACTTTGTTGCTGTCCATTGCATAGTTGTGAAAAAACGATCCTTCTGTACCGTACACTCTGCGTAAGTACCGTTGGTTGGTAATCACGTACGGTTGCATTTGTTATGTCACTCCATGTGTTGCCCCCGTCGGTACTTTGCTGCCATTGGTATTGATAGTTGCCATCGGCACCGCCAGGCAATGTTCCCGTAACCAGTAACGGCACAGTATTTATACAGATGCTTTGATTGCTACCAATCAAATTATTGGTAATGGGTTTCTGTACCAGCACCTTGATTACATCGCTGATTTTGTTGCAGGGGTCAGAAGAAACCACCCTGCGGATAAACAATGTATCTGTTGCAACAAAGGAATAATTGATGCTATTTGCCGAAGCAATATTTACCCAATTGATGCTGTCCACACTTTGTTGCCATTGATAGGTATAAGTGCCATTACCACCTGTAGCCGCATAGCCAGTAATATTTACGGGCTGCCCGTTGCACACCATAATATTGGTGGCATTGATGGTATTTTGTAGCGATGGGTAATTGGTTATAACAACAGTATCTTTTGTGGCAGGGCAAACATTGTTGCTAAGAACCCATTCAAATGTATATATGCCATCAATTAAACTATTTACTGTTGTATTTGCAGTGTTTGCTGTAACAATGCTGGCAGTGGATGGACCGCTAACCTGTTGCCATAAACCTGTTTCGGTTGATGCCCCGCTGTTGCCATTCAACTGCACCGATGTTTCACCGCAGAGCTGTTTGTCAAGCCCGGCAATGGCTGGCGTTACTTTGGGTGCAACGGTAACGATGGCCGTATCGGAAAATAAGGTTGGGCATACACCGCTTTGTACCACGGCCCTGTACCAGATTGTATGGGCAAGGTTGTTGTAATGGACAATGGCTGATGTGGTGCTGATGTCAATCCAGCTTAAGCCATTGTCTATGGTGCTTTGCCATTTCACAATATTGCCAGCGTAATTAGTAAGATTGATGTTTCCGGTATTTGCCAGTTCGCAAACAGTTGCATTGCCCGTTACTTTACCCGGAATGGTTTTGGGCGTAATGTTGAAGATTACAGAATCGCTAACCGCTGTACTATTACAGCCAAATGCAGCCCCTGCAGATTCTATTATAACCCTTACCGCAAAACTGTCCTGTGCATTGTTGAAGTTGATGGTACTGGTGGTTCCTGTTGCATCTATCCAGATATTGTCGTTGAAGGGGGCAGGGTTGTACTGCCATTTTTTGATATTGCCAGTAAACGTGTTGATGCTTGCTGTTACGGTGCTTCCATAACAAGCAGTGATAGGCGAGCCCGCAACAATGCCCGCAACGGGTTTATCAAAAACATTAATAACAATGGTATCTTTTGTTGGCGGGCAACCAGCATCGTTATTGATGGACCATTCCAGTTTATAGATACCCGCTTTGCTGAACGTAAACAATGCGTCATGTTTGGTATTGTCATCCAAATAAGCCGATGAACTGGTGGGCTGTTCTATCACATTCCATTTGCCTGTTTCAAAAGTTCTGGTATTGTCAATATTCGCATTCAGCAAAATATTGTTGTTGCTAGTTGCAGTAAAGTCGCATACCGTTTTGTCCATGCCTGCATTGGCCTGGGTGGTTGCAGGCCTGTTTATAACAATAACCGTATCGGTTGATGGCGGGCAATTGCCCAAGCCAGCAATTTTCCAAACAAACTTGTACAATTGGTTTCCTTGCAGGCCCGTTACCGTTGTATTGGATAGCGATGCATTGGTAAATGAAACGGGACTTCCATTTACCTGTAACCAGGTACCCGTGCCATTTACAGGAGTATTGCCATTTAAGGTTATGGTTGACTGGTTACATAATTTTTGGTCAACACCTGCATTGGAAGCGGTTACAGGCTCAACCACCGTAATGCTTGTGGTATCGGAATATTTGGGCGGGCAAACGCCGCTTTGCACAACCGCCCTGTATAGGGTGTTAGCGGTAAGGTTGGTATAGGATTGTGTGGTTGTGGTATTATTTATCATGAACCAACTGGAGCCGTTGTTAATGGAAAATTCCCAACGCTGCACGGCACCTGTATGGTTGGTTAAAGCAACAACACCGTTGTTGTCGCCTTTACATACCACGGCATCATCGTTGGTATTGCCACCAAGGGTTTTGGGGTTAACGGCAATAAAGGAATATACAGATGTATCGAAAGAAGGGCAGCCATTGGCTTCGCCACCGCCACTTACAATACAACGTACCAATATGGTATCCTGCAAATTCTGGAATGTGATGCTTGGGTTTGTTACCAAGGTATCTACCCATATATTGTCGTTGATGGGGTTGGTATTGTATTGCCATTTTTTAATGATGCCTGTATAGGATTGCAGGTTGATGGTTACATCTGTTCCGTTACAAGTAATGGCGTTGGTAGGTGCCGTTACGCCAGCAACGGGTTTGGGATATACATTGATCTCAACCGTATCGCTGGATGGTGTACAACCAACATCGTTGCTGATTGTCCATACCAATTTGTAATTGCCTGTTTTTTGAAAAGTGAATACCGCATTGGGGTTGCTCAGTAACGAGAAGCCCCCATTACCGCCCGTTGGTTGGCTATATATGCTCCATGTACCCGTTTCATAGGTTCTGGTACTATTTAAATTGGCATTTAGTGTTGTGGTATGCACCGACAATGCATTGAAATCGCAAATAACAATATCGGCACCTGCATTGGCAATTGTAACGGCAGGCCTGTTTATAATGGTAACGGTATCTGTAACGGCACCGCAGCTACCACCTGCATTAATGCTCCAAACAAAGCGATATGTATTGTTGCCCGTTAACCCATTTACGATTGTATTGTATGCATTGGGGTTTGCAAATGTTACAGCAGGACCCGCAGCTTGTGTCCACACACCAGTTCCGGCAACTGGGTTATTACCTGCTAATGTTATGCTTGTCTGGTTACATAATTTTTTATCAAGGCCAGCATCGGCAATGGTTGGGTTTGGCCTTACCACTACTTTCACTGTTTCCGTCTGGCCTTCGCAACCCGTTTCGCCAAATACTTTAATGGTGTAGGTAACAGTGGCATAGGTAGTGCCGCTATTTACCAACGCATTGCTGATGGATGTTGTAGACACCTGTGTAGCCTGGTTGGTGTTGCCCGTTACGGTTCCACCACTAACAGTACTGCTCCAGGTATATTTTGTATTGGGGGCACTGCTACCCATGTTTATAATGGCGTTGCTTCCACTGCAAATGGTATCTGCAACAGGAGCCGCTGTAAGGTCTGGCAAAGGTTTTACAATTGCATAAAAAGAAAAGGTATCGCCAACGCAGGATGCTTTGGTGGGCGTAATGATGTAGCGTACAATTGCATCTGTATTAAAAGACGTATTGGTAAGCACATCATTGATATTGCCCGAGCCTGTTGCAGCATTACCTGTAACGGTTCCGGATATTATGGATGATGTCCAGTTAAATGTGCTACCACTAATCAATGCAGTTGGCAAGTAGGCGATGTTTGTGCCGCTACATATCTTTTTGGTTGTATCGCTGGTAATATGGTTATGTGGAAGAATGGTTACGTTAATGGTGTCGCTTACATCGTCGCAAGCTGTTGGTTTTTGAATAAAAGTTTTGAAGTACAGTTTTATGCTTCCGGCCAGCTTATCGGCATTGCTTAGTTTATAGGTTGTACTTAACAGGTTCCTGTTTACAAAACTTCCTGTACCGGTTGTAAACCACCTGGTAGAGTCTGCCGGACCCGATGATGTTGCCGTAACATTAATGATGCTGTCGTTGTAACAGATGCTGATGTTTTTGTTACTGGTAACAGTAGCCGTAACAGGTTCGTTAAACGTAATCAACTGTATAGAAGTAGCCGTACCGCACATGTTGGAAAAATTCACTTTAACCGTATAAGTACCATAGTCGTTGAATTTGATTTGTGGGTATGGGCTTGCTGCATTGGTGCCACCAATAAAACTGTACGTGCCACCTGTAATAACCCAGCCATAGGTTTCGGCACCAATGGTTATGTTGTAATCGGGTTTATGGTTGGCATCGTTCAAAAAATTGATGGTCTGTTTACCGCAATAGGCTTTGTTGCCCGGTAGGGTAGCTTTGGTAGTACCAATAATAATAACTGGTTTCTCTTTTACAATACCGCCACACACATTGGTTACGGTGAGCCGTATCTTGTACTTGCCTTCTTTTAAAAAAACAAAGGATGGTGTTTTGTCCGTGTTGTTGGGCGATATGGTAAACACGCCTGTGCCCGGAGCAATGGTATTGCCCATGCTGTCAATTACCAACCATGCGTAGCCCAATGCCTGACAAACGGCATTGCTGGTTGTAAGGTTGGTGGTGGCAATATTCAGCGGGGCACATGATGCCAATGAATCAACACCGTTCATTTTGAAATCGGGTGTTGGTTTGGGTTCAATACAGATACTGTCAATTTTGGTACTGATCTCACAACTGCCGTTATCTACCATCAACTTGATCTCGTATTTGCCAACGGCAGTAAATGTATAGGTCATGCTGGGTGGCGGAGTTGCCTGTATATTGGTCTGCACCAGCACGCCATTGATGTACCATCGGTAATCGGCCTTGTTGATACATTGCGTTCCAAATTGTGCCTGCCCTGGATCGGTGTTGTTGGCAAAGGTTACGGGTGTGTTTACGCAAGCAGGATTGGGGAAGCTGAATTTGGCTTCGGGCTTCTTAAAAATCTTGGCCCGGCTTACTACCTGTGGCTGGTCGCAATTGCGTTGTGTGGCCGTACCGGTATTGTTGAACCAAGGATTGAGCAAAGTAGTGGTTACATTAAAAGTAATATTGGGCCTTCCGCAAGAAACACCCACGTAGTAATGTTTCAATATGCCTGAAGCACTCATTAGGTTGCATTGTGTGAATAGTTCCAAGGCAGTTCCGTCGCCCCAGTCAATCTGGTAGGTTATACCTGGAAAGTTGTTGCCAATACCGCTTGTTGTATCGGTACCCATTTGAAACCTAAGTGTGTCGGGCAAACAGCCTTGCTGTTCCCCATCTGTTGACAGCCCCAGTTTGTTGGGTGAGTTGATGATGAAATAGGCCTTGGTTGCTATTACACCATCTTTTGCGGCTTTATTGATGAACGTGTAGTAATGCCTATTCAGGTTAAGCGATAGCTGATTGCTTGCATCGTATGGCAGGTTGGTTTGCACACTGCCATTTATTTCATTTTTTATGGAGGCTGTTGCTACTGCACCTGTGGTGGAACCATTAATCATTACAAACCCTGTTTGTTGCTGTACGCTACTGCACCAACCATAGGCAAGCTGTGGCGATAATATACGTGACGAGAGCTGTGGGTCGGCAAGCGAGTTCAATGTGGCCGCATAAGTGTTGATCTGGATAGGCGATGACGCAGCACTGGTTACGGCAGGACTTGTGGATTTTACCCTGATTCTGTAACCGCTGCCTGCAGGTCTTGTTGTAGGGATAACTCCGTTTACAAATGTGGTATAAAAAGCAGTATAGCTGCCAATCAATGTTTCGCTGGCAAAATTTCCACTTGCATCGCTTAGGTACAGGCGAAAGATATTGTTGGTGGCAAAGCAGCCGTCAATCATTATCGGGGCGGCAATACTGCAACCCTGGCCGTAAGGCCCTGTTTCTAACAGGCTATTGTCGATGGTGATGGTTTGTGCCGTGCCTCTGTTCGCAAAAAGGCATACGAGTAATGCAAAGCTGAATAACCGGGGGTATAGGTTTTTCATAAGCCAGTTTTTGGAATATTGGATAGTTGGACGGTGAAAATAAGCAGAATGCAACCTTATCACCAAGAGTACAAATACGTTTTGTTAGGGTGTTTTATGCGGATTGCAGTAAAATTAATATTCACTTCATAAAACAGTGATTGATAAGGGTATCCGTTAAGCCGATTGCACTATTGAAATGCTGTTTCCCGAACAAAAAAAACCATGCGAACAATTGTTGCATGGTTTTTAATTATCATATTTTGAAGAGGGGTCTAACCTTTTTTCTTTTTCTTGTCTTTTACGGGTTTTCCAAAACCGCCACTATCGGTTGAATCTGTTTTGGGCGTGTCTTTTTTGTCTTCATCTTTTGCAGGTGGCGTAACGGGCTCGGGCCGGTAATTGGTACTGTCTGCAGGTGGCGCCTGTTTTTCTTTTTCCTTGCCTTTTTTTCCTTTGGGTTCGGGTTTGCCGTAACTGCCGCCTTCTTCTTTTTCTTTGGCAGGTGCTTTTTTGGTTTCTTCTTTATTGCCCTTTTTCTTTACTTCTTTGCCTTTGCTATTGTCTTTTGTGGAATCCGGCTCGGGCCTGTAATTGGTACTGTCTGTAGGTTCCTGTATGTTTTTTCCTTTACCTTTTTTCCCTTTGGGCTCGGGTTTACCAAAACCGTCATCAGTTGCTGAGGTACTGCCACTAACGCCGCCGCCCTTGCCTTTTTTACCACCAGGGCCGGGTTTGCCAAAAGCATCCACATTTTCCGCTTCCCGCTTACCGTCATCTTTCTGTTCCCAATCCTTGCAGTGCTCATTGTCCTCAAAATCGTTCAGTTCGCTCATTTTGCCGCAGTGCTGTTTTTTGTGCAGTGTGTCAATTGGCGTTGTACAGCAAAACTGCACTTTCACTTTTATCTTGGTAATTTCTGTAGGTGTTTCATTGTTATTATAAAGAGGTGCCCATTTCACAATGCCCGTAATCATGTCTTCACTAAAACCCAGTCGTATGGTAATGGTATATTCAATGCCGTCATCGGCTTTTAGGTTATAACTAAAATCTTCGCGGAAATTAAGAAGCTGGTTGGGCTTCATGGTCTTGAGGCGGTGATACAGTTCTTCCGGAAGGTTCAGGTCTTCTAGCTTTACAATTTCTTTGGGCTTGCCTGTCAATTTTTTCGAGTTGCCTGTGTCAACCACCGGTTTATGCATGGCTGTATCTTCCTGTGCCGCAACAAGAACTGTTGAGCAGGCAAAAAGAAAAAAGGCCATGATTCTGAGAGCAGCTTTTTTGGTAAAAGTTGTAGTCATGTAAGCGGTTTAAGTGCAACACTAAGTTACAGTTGAAAAATAAGAATCCTGTGCTAGCTGTACAACTATTGCTTCCTACAATTTCTCATACAGGGCCCTAAGTTTTTCCCTCGTCATGATTTTTTCCCAGTCCTTGCCCAAAGCATTTTCCCACAAAGGTTTCATGCCAAGGCTTACATTAATCATTGCATCAAACTGTTCGTCAGACAGGCCGGCACAAATTCCCTGCGGAATATCGATCTTGTTTTCTTCCACCATGCGTTTAAATTCTTGTACGCCTTCGGGATAGTATTCCTCAATATGGTTCATTACAATACAGTTGCCAATGCCGTGCTTTGTGCCCAATAAAAAACTCAGGCCATAGCTTACTGCATGTGCCACGCCAACCTGGCTGTATGCAATGCTCATACCGCCTGCATAAGAGGCCATCATCAGTTTGTCATCATGGGCATCGGTCCATTCTTTGTTGCCCAAAAAAACTTCACGGCAAAGCTGCAGGGCTTTTTCACCATAGCTTTTGCTGAACTCGTTTAAAAAAGTGCCTTCTAAGCTTTCAATACAGTGGATATAGCAGTCCATGCCCGTATAGAAACGTTGGTTCACAGGAGCATCTTTACACAGTTCAGGGTCTAATACAATTTGATTAAAAGGGGTAAAGTCGGAGTTCATACCCAGTTTTCGTGTTGGCCCCGTTAATACAGTAGTGCGGGAAACTTCAGCCCCTGTACCGCTTAAGGTAGGTATGCCCACTTTATATACACCAGGCTGCTTTACCAGGTCCCAACCCTGATAGTCGGCACTGGAGCCGGTATTGTTCATCATTAACGAAACGGCTTTGGCAAGGTCCATTGCACTGCCGCCGCCAATGCCAATAATACCGCTTACTTTGCCAAACTCGTCTTTTAATTGCTGTGCCAATGCATCTACCTGTTTGGTTTTGGGCTCATAGGTCACATCCACAAAAATAATTTTATCCTGACCACGCAAAGGCACACGGTTGGCCAATGCCTTTCCTTCAAAAAAATGGTCCACTAAAAAAATCATGGGCAATACACCTTTGCGGTGCGGTGCAATGATCTCATCCAACTGATTAAAACTTCCCCTACCATAAACCACGTAGTCAACCATCTTAAAATTCCGGAACTGCATATACAATTATTTTGCACGAAATTACATTTGTTACATATTCACCACATCAAACCACATGGTTTCTTATTTGAACCCATGCATCAGCCCATTTTAATAAATGCCCCCATAAAAAACTATTCGGTTATTTTTGCCCACTTAAAAGGAAACAGTGTCAGAAAGAAACTTTATAGATTATATCCGCATTTTTTGCCGTAGTGGTCATGGTGGTGCGGGAGCCAGGCATTTTATGCGTAACAAGCTTACGGCAATGGGCGGCCCCGATGGCGGCGATGGCGGACGTGGTGGGCATATCATCCTTAAAGGCAATACCCAGTTATGGACCTTGTTGCATTTGCGTTATTTTAAAAACGTGCTGGCAGAAAATGGGGAAGGTGGAAGCAAAAGCAACTGTACGGGCAAAAATGGGCAGGATATTATTATTGAAGTTCCGTTAGGTACCGTTGCCCGTGATGAGGAAACAGGCGAGGTTGAAGCTGAGATATTGGAAGACGGGCAGGAAATTATATTGATGAGGGGCGGACGTGGCGGCTTGGGCAACCAGCATTTTGCCACGGCAACCAACCAGGTTCCGGAGCATGCACAGCCAGGAGAAGCGGGTAGTGAGGGCTGGAAACAGATTGAGTTGAAAGTATTGGCCGACGTAGGTTTGGTTGGTTTTCCCAATGCAGGCAAATCTACCTTGCTAAGTGTGATTACTGCTGCTAAACCAAAGATTGCCAACTATGCTTTTACCACCCTGATTCCGCAATTGGGCATGGTGGAGTACCGTGACGGTAAAAGCTTCTGTATTGCGGATTTGCCGGGCATTATTGAAGGTGCAGCAGAAGGGAAAGGTCTTGGCCACCGTTTTTTACGACATATTGAACGCAATAGCTGCCTGTTGTTTTTATTACCAGCCGATAGCGATAACCACCGGAAGGAATTTGATATTTTACTGAACGAGTTGAAGGAATACAATGAAGAAATGCTGCAAAAGGATTTCATTATAGCCATCAGCAAGTCCGACATGCTGGACGATGAGCTGAAAGCCGAAATCAGTAAGGAGTTGCCCGAAAATATTCCACATGTTTTTATTTCATCCGTTGCACAAAAAGGGTTGATGGAACTGAAGGATTTGTTGTGGGTTACATTGAACAAACCTGTTGCTGGCTAGTTTTAGTGAACGCAAGGTTGTTCTCTTATTTATAGGCATTGCTTAAATTTTATGGACGATCCAAATGCTGCGAAGCAGCATAACATCAGTAGCCAACCGTTAAACCCGTGCTATCCGTGTTCCCATAAAATTTAATGGCACCCATCAATCTTTATAAAGCAAACAACTGCCTTTTACCGCATTACGCTTACATTTGCTGCCTAAATTCACCCCATGACAATTCATAGAGAAGGTTATAAAACCATTGGCATCACCGCATTGATTTTTGGTGTGCTGAACCTTGCTTCATTCTATTTTTTTAGTGCCGCAACGCCTTGGCTTACCTGGTTGATCTTTATTGTAACACTAGGCTTAGGACTGTTCATTGTTTCTTTTTTCCGTATTCCGAATAGGGTATTGACCATTGACGACAATAAAATTGTTTGCCCTGCGGATGGCAAGGTTGTGGTAATTGAAGAAATTACTGACGTTGAATACTTTAAGGACAAACGCATACAGGTAAGTATTTTCATGAGCCCCGCAAACGTGCATGTAAACCGCAACCCGATGGATGGCGAAGTGGTGTACAACCAGTACCACAAAGGAAAATACCTAGTAGCATGGCACCCCAAAAGCTCTACCGAGAACGAAAGGTGGAGTGTTGCCGTAAGAAACGTGCATGGCACCATCCTGTACAAACAAATTGCAGGTGCTTTGGCAAAAAGGATATGTAACTATACAAAAGTTGGGGAGCAGGTAAAGCAGTGCAATGAATATGGCTTTATAAAATTCGGTAGCCGTGTGGATGTTTTGTTGCCCGTAGGAACAAAGGTAGATGTGCAATTGAACCAAGTGGTAAAAGGCGGCGTAACCGTTTTGGCTAGCTGGAGCTAGGCAAAACCGTTCATCCTAAAACAAAAGTTTTAACAAGCATCTTTCTTTGTTTTATGGAATGAAAACTATATTTACCTATCAATCAAAAAATAAAAAGTAAGTATCATGAAAAAGATTTTAATGTTGGCTACCGCAGCTTTTTTATTTAGTGGTGTAGCTTTTGCCCAAGAAAAAACGGAAAAGAAATGTGCAAAAGGAAAGGATTGCTGCAAAAAAGACTGTAAGAAAGATGCAAAAGATGCTAAAACAACAACAGCCAAACCGGCTTCAAAACCAGCACCTAAAAAAGCATAATCTTCTTTTTGAAGAATAATAAAAGGCCCATCAAAATTTTGATGGGTTTTTTATTTCTTGGTGGCCTTAGATATGAGGAAAATAATCAGCACAACCACTATTACTACTGCAAATATGCCCGTCCATACACCTGCTTTAAAAATGCCGCCTATTACTTGGCATGAGCTGAACAATACTGTAAAGGCCAGCATTGCAGTTATCATTGATAACGTAAACTGTTTCATAACGTTTGTTTCCTGTTACAGAAACAAACGGCTTGCCAATACATTTACAGTATGTCTTCCAGTGCTTTCAGTTCAAAAATTTCATAGGTGGCTTTAATATGTGGCTCCACTTTAAGATGGTTCACAAAAACAGTGTCCATGCCTGCGTTGATGCCGCCCTGTATATCGGCATCCAGGTTGTCGCCAATCATGATGCTTTCCTGTAGCAAAGCCCCTGTTTTGGCAATGGCGTAATCAAAAATTTCCTTATTTGGTTTCAGGCTGTTGCTTCCTTCGGAGGTAATCACTTCTTTAAAGAAACCGGTAAGGTTGCTATGCAACAGCTTGTTGTGCTGCACGCTTTCAAAACCATTTGTTACAAGGTGCAGTATATAGCCCTTGTTCTTTAAGTAAGTGAGTATTTCAATGGTATAGGGAAAGAGGTTTTTCTTGGATGGCAGTTTTTCGAGGAACTGTACAGACAATGTCCTGGACAATGTTTCATCGGCAATTTTATAATCCAGCAATGCCAGCCACATACGTTTCCACCTAAGCTCATCCTGTTTAATAAAACCTTTGGTGTACCTGTCCCACAAACGGTGGTTATGGTAACTGTACTTTTCAAAAAAATCGTCAAAGTCATCAATGCCCCTTGTCTTTAGCCCATTCTGTTCGTATAACTCATGCAATGTTTCTTTTGCATTCACTTCAAAATCCCACAATGTATGGTCAAGGTCAAAAAAAAGATGTTTGTACTGCATGGTTGCAAAATAAACATAAGTATGAAGCAAAAAGTTAGAAGTACGGAAACAAATTAGCGTTCCATATGAAGTACCTCCTCCTTCCAAATTTGTACTTTATATAACTTCGTCTCTCAATCCAAATTATGAATGTTGTTATTACCGGGGCATCAAAAGGTTTAGGAAAAGCTTTTGCCAAGCAATTTGCTGCAAGTGGCAATACCCTTTTTTTATGTGCAAGAAATGGACAGCAATTAACCGAGACTTCCGAAGAAATAAAAGGCCAATTCCCCACCTGTACTATACATACCAAAGTTGTGGACATGAGCATTAAAGCTGATGTTTTGGAATTTGCAACTTTTTGCCTGGAGTTTGGCATGCCCGATATTTTAATTAATAATGCAGGCCAATTTGTTCCCGGCTCCGTTTACAACGAAGCAGCAACAACCCTGGAAAAAATGATTGAGACCAACCTGTACAGTGCCTATCATTTAACAAGGGTTTTATTGCCTAAGATGATGGAGCAGCAAAAGGGCCATGTATTCAACATCTGCTCCATTGCTTCGTTACAGGCATATAGCAATGGCGGCAGTTATAGCATCAGCAAATTTGCCATGCTGGGTTTCAGTAAAAACCTGCGGGAAGAAATGAAACCCCATAACATAAAAGTAACTTCAGTAATGCCCGGGGCAGCTTATACAGATAGTTGGATTGGAAGCGGCGTTGATGAGCAGAGAATCATGGAAGCAGATGATGTGGCAAAAATGGTATATGCAGCTTCTTTGCTGTCGCCACAGGCCTGTGTGGAAGAAATTGTAATGCGGCCACAGTTGGGCGATTTGTAGTTGATTGCTATTGCCCTGCATCAAACAATCAACCTTATCTTTGCGGCAGAAAATTTTTAGCAATGAAAAAGTGGCGTCCGGTATTCATTCTTTTGGTTTCAATCTTTCTCTTTCAGCTTTCAAAAGCACAATGTTCCATCTGCACCAAAACCGCACAGCAGTTGGGCGAGGGGCCTGCATCGGCCCTAAACAATGCCATTATTTATTTAATGATGACACCTTTGATCATTATGGGCTTTGTAGGTTACAGATGGTGGAAAAGGGAGAAGGCCCTTACAGATTTTGAACGGCAATCATAAATTATACAACTGTTCAATAAATTGATACAGGTTTATAGTTGGCTGTTGTGCAATCATGTCTTTCAACATTTTTTTATCTATGCCTTTCATTTTTTTCTGTTGAATCAGGTGGAACGCTTTTTCTGCAAGCAACCAATATTTTTTATCGGACGATTGAACTTGCTGCTGATGCAGGATGATCTTATCCAACAATTCATGCACCCCTTCTTTTTGCGAGGCAATGGTTTTTACAATCGCAATTTCATTCTGTTTATGGTAAAATGCAGGGGCCAGCATCATTTTCAGGTTCCGTACAAACGAGTCGGCATCTGGCCTGTCGGCTTTGTTTACCACAAATACATCGGCAATTTCCATTAGGCCCGCCTTCATGGTCTGCACTTCATCGCCAGCCTCGGGTACCACCACAACAACAGTAGTATCTGCAAGTCCTGCAATCTCAATTTCGCTTTGGCCCACGCCCACCGTTTCCACAATAATAAAATCAAATGCCGCTGCTTTCATTACATCGGCTATCTCTATAATTTTTGGATGCAGTCCACCCAGGCTACCCCTTGTAGCCAATGAACGTATGAATACGCTGGGGTGGTTGTACCATTCACTCATCCTGATCCTGTCGCCCAGCAAGGCACCCAGGTTAAACGGAGAAGAAGGGTCAACGCAAAGTACACCGACAGTGCTGTTCTGTTCAACGATTTCGCCAATCAATGCATCCACCAATGTGCTTTTGCCTGCACCCGGTGGGCCTGTTATACCAATAATTTTTGTATCGGATGGTGGCAGGCTCTGCAAAAATGCTTCATAGCCCTCTACTTCATTTTCAACCAACGAAATGGCCCTTGCCAATGCCTTTACCTCTTTTTGCTGTATGTTATTTAAGTATTGCTGCCACATGATTACCGCACGAATATCCAAACAAAAAATTCTATTGTCAATTTTAATACTATTTCGCAGATTTTCACAGAAGTTTGCCCAAATTGCTTTTCCCTGCACATGATCTCTGTTGTCATCATATCAAAAAATGAGGCAGGCAATATTGCCGTCTGCATACAGAGTGCATTGCGTATAAGCAATGATGTGGTAGTGATAGATAGCGGCAGCACAGATGGCACGCAACAGATAGCAAAAGATGCAGGTGCAAAAGTGGTAGAAGTGGCATGGGAAGGTTTTGGCAACACCAGGAATACGGGGGCATTGGAAGCCGCGAACAATTGGATATTCTCGCTTGATTGCGATGAACGTATATCCGAAGAACTGGTTGCCAACATTGAACAGCTACGTTTGACGCAGATGGATAAAGTGTATGCCTTTAAACGGCTCAATTTTCTGGGCAACAAGCCGGTGCATTATGGCGAGTGGGGCCGCGATACCGTAAACCGTTTGTATAACCGCAACTACACTTCCTGGACCAGTGAGCCGGTACACGAAACCATTGAACTGCATGGCAATAAGCCCGAACTTATTACCGGCAACCTGATTCATTATACCTATAAGAACCCGAAAGTGTTTGCACAAAAGATGGAATATTATGCCAGCCTATATGCAGCCAGGTATGCGTCAAAAATGAAGCATGTGCCCTTTATTAAAAGGTACCTATCGCCTGTGTTTTCGTTTATACAGAATTATTTTTTTAGGCTTGGTTTCCTCGATGGCAAAGCGGGTTTCATCATTGCAAAAACAACCGCCCTGTACACATACCTGAAATATAAAAAACTAGCGTCACTAAAATAGGCATGACAAATTTTATTCCCATATTCCCGTTAAGCATTGTTGTTTATCCCGGCGAGACCCTGAACCTGCACATATTTGAGCCCCGCTACAAACAGATGGTCAACGACTGCTTTACCAACAAAAAACCCTTTGGCATACCGACAGTGCTGGATAATGCCGTAACAGAAAAAGGCACATTGCTTGAAATACAGAGCATAGAAAAAGTGTATGATGATGGCAAGATGGACGTTGTTACAAAAGGCATAAAAGTGTTCAATACATTGGAGCTGATAAAGGTATTGCCAGACAAGCTTTACGACGGTGCCATTGTAACATACCCCACAAACAGCGAGGATTTAAGGAGCGATTTGATGCGAAGCGTTTTGACGGGCATACGAGAGCTGCATAAAATGCTCAACGTAACAAAGCTGTTCAAGAAGCCTGATGATAAACTATGCAGCTACGATGTGGCCCACCATGCAGGACTTTCCTTGCAGGAAGAATACGAACTGCTTTGCCTGCTTCGCGAAGACCAGCGGTTGGAGTACCTGAAACGCCATCTTCAAAAAGTATTGCCCATTGTTTCGGGTATGGAAGATTTAAAGGAACGCATTCAGCTAAACGGGCATTTTAAGGAACTGAAGGGCTTTAACCTAGATTTGTAGGGTCTTAACCATTTTTATGCAAACAACACTCTGCTTCGATTTTGGCAATACGCGTTTAAAATGTGCCGTTTTTCAGAATAGCGATTTATTGGATGTGGTGGTAATGGATAACGACGCCACTGAAACCGTTGCCGGTATTATTGAAAAGTATAAGCCTACAAGGTCCATCCTCTCTTCGGTTATTACCCATAACCCCGAAATGGAAAACCTGTTGGCACAGCATACCCGGTTCCATAAACTCAACCATCTTAGCAGGCTTCCTTTTACCACGCCTGTGGGCAAGCCGGAAACCATTGGTGCAGACAGGTTGGCCATTTGTGCCGCAGCTGTGCATTTGTATCCCAAACAGCACAACCTGGCCATAGGTTTGGGCACTTGCATTACCTATAATTTCATCAACAATCAGCACCAGTTTTTGGGCGGCAGCATTTCGCCGGGCATGAACATGCGTTTCCGTGCCATGCACGAACAAACAGCCTTGCTGCCATTGGTAACGGCCGACCACAATTTTCCCCTGGTTGGTTACGATACCAAAACAAACCTGTTAAGTGGGGTAATACTGGGCATGGCCAAGGAAATTGATGGCATTATTGAAGCTTACGCAGAAAAATACAGCAACTTTAACGTGCTGCTAACAGGGGGCGATATGGGTTTTTTTGTCTCTCATCTTAAAAACAGGATATTTGCCGACCCTTATTTACTCTATAAAGGTTTATACGCCATCAACGAGTTCAATTGCCCATAAGGCAAGTTTGGGCAACTTGACCAATACTCAATACTTCTTTAACCTACGCAAACTGGCGGGTGACAAACCTTTACTACGAAAAATGATTTTCGTTTTTCTTTAGGTGTTGGTTTAAACGATATTTGGTTCGTTAAACGCAGATATGATTAAATTCTTCAAATACAACAACAGCATTGCAGCGGCCTTGTTACTGGGCTGCTTTTTTATGTGCAGTTGCGAAAATGAAATAAAAAAAGTGCAGGACCTAGGCAAGAAACAGATAGGAGTGGAAGAAGGCAAAACCATAGAAAGCTATTTAAGCCAGGGCGGAAAAATGCGTGCAAAGCTTACGGCACCAACCATGCTACGCTATTTATACGACACACCGAAAGTGGTGTTTCCCAATACCATGCATGTTGATTTTTACGATAGCCTCACTACGGTTGAAAGCCAGTTGAACAGCAAGTACGGTAGATACCTGGAAACAGAGAACAAGGTTTTCTTAAAAGATAGTGTAGTGGTCTTTAACCGGAAGGGCGACACATTATGGACCAATGAACTGTATTGGGACCAGAACCAAGCAAAGTTTTATACCGATAAAAGGGTACGCATTAAAAAGGCATTTGGCGAGCAGTATTTTAACGGAATCGGCATGTGGTCTAACCAAAGCTTTACCGATATCCACATCAACAACCTGCAGCCAGACAGCTATATAAATGTGGCCGACAGTACCTACTAACCGGCATTACATTTTTGTGCTTTTGCTGTTTGCTGCTAACTTTACGCTACATTCGATTATATGGCAGAGATATTCTACACCATTGGCTGGATACTGATTACCCTTATTTTAATAGGTTTTTTTGCCGGTTACGAAATTGCTTTTATAAGTGCCAACCGCTTAAGCATCGAGTTAAAGAAAAAGCAGGGCAAAAGCAGCGGTGTAATTGTTTCCAAATTTTTGGAGCACCCCGCAAAGTTCATAGGCAGTTGCCTGATTGGCCTCAACATATTTATGGTTATTTATGGCTTACTTGTAAGCCAATTGCTGCATGGCATTGTCATGAAACTTTTTCATGTAAAAGTAAACGACTATTTAGGGCTCTTTATAGATACGCTTATCTCGTCCATTATCGTGTTGATATTTGGCGAGTTCATTCCCAAAGCAATCTTCCGTGCAAAAAACGATATGCTGCTCAGCTTCTTTGCACCGGTTGCCAATTTTTTCCATAACCTGTTTTCACCGGTTGCCAATTTCTTTGTCAACATATCGCAATGGATATTGAAATACCTGTTCAACGTAAGGGTAAATGATAAAGAAGAAGCTTTTTCGCATGTGGACCTGGAGCATTTTTTTCAGCAGACAAAAGATCAGGACGAAGACAATGTAGAGTTGAACAAAGAACTGTTTGAAAATGCCCTTAGCCTGCCCATGGTTAAAATAAGGCAGTGCCTAGTACCAAGAACAGAGATTGAATCGGTAGAAATAACTACTTCCATCGAGGAAGTGAAAAAACATTTCATCAATACAAAACTTACCAAGCTGGTAGTGTTTGATGATACCATCGATAATATATTGGGCTATATACACCAACTTGACCTGTTTAAAAAACCTGCCGATATAAGGTCCATTCTACTGCCCATTCCTGCCGTGCCGGAAAGCATGAGTGCTACCGATTTGATCAGCAAGTTTACCAAGGAAAGAAAAAGCATTGCATGGGTGGTAGATGAGTTTGGCGGCACGGCCGGCATCGTAACAATGGAAGACGTGCTGGAAGAAATTTTTGGTGAGATAGAAGACGAATACGATACCGAAGAATTTGTGGAAAAGCAACTGGCAGAAAAAGAGTTTATCTTTAGTGGCCGTTTGGAACTGGACTATATCAACGAGAAGTACAACCTTGAATTTAATGTGGACGAATCCGAAACGCTTTCCGGTTATATCATCAACAGGCACGAAACAATTCCTAAACTGGACGATACCATTATTATAGATAATTACCAGTTCAATATTTTAAGCGTGAGCGACACCAGGATAGAAACCGTAAAGCTTAAGGTACTTTAGCTGTTTCAACATTTTTTTCTCCGTTTCCCTTTTTGCAAAACAACACCTTGTTTTTGAAAGTGATGTGCCATACATGATTTTCAAAACTTACATTTACTTTAGCTAAACATCACCAAAGCTGCTGAATGATTGAACAGGGGAATAAAATAACATCGCAATACGCATTGCTGCTTGCCAAATGTTTCAATGAGCTTATCGTTACCGATAGCATAGACCCCGCATTGAAAGTCATTGCCGAAAACATTGCCACGGCCGCCAATGTGGACTTCTGTTGCTTTATTCAAAACAGGCAATCCTTTAAAAATGTACTCACCAACCCATTTGTAAACAATGCCAAAAATGCAGCCATTGCCGCACAGATACAGTTTGCCCTGGTAAATGACTGGTTAGAGTTCGAAAGCATACTCACTTACCAAAAAATATTTGTTGCATCTGCCACATTCGAAGGTTCCATTACCATACAGCAACTGCTTCAACAAACCGGCCTACAGCATATACTATTATTACCTGTTATTGGCTCTGGCGAAGTATTGTATGTGCTGTTCCTGGGCACACTCAACGAAACCCACAACTGGAACGAAGACCTCGTAAATGCCCTTACTGCATTGGCCAATGCCATTGCTTCGTCGGCGGCCACCTACAAGCTGCAACAGCAACTGTACCACCGGAACGAAGTGTACGAAACCACACTGGCCACACTAAATGAATTGATTTGGGAGATGAATTTCCGTACCAATAAAATACGCATCATGGGCTTTGCCCCGCGTATCGGTACATTCGATTCCACAGAAACCGAGCTTGATTATAAAAAACAGTTTTTCCAGTTTGTGCATCCCGACGACAAGGAAAAAACAATCGGCAACTTTGAAGCCTTTTTGCAAAAGGGCAACAACGCTACCTCCGAAGACACTTACCGTATGATGAGTGCCGATGGTACAGAATACATCTGGGTACAGAGCCGCCGAACATTGCTTTGCGACGAAACAGGCAAGCCCGCAATAGTGGTAGGCACCACATCGGACGTTACAGAAAACAGGCTTGTGGAAGTTGAGTTGCAGCGGCACAAAGAACAGAATGAGTTCCTGGTACAGATGCTACAGGAAAGCAACGAAAAGCTCAACACGATACTCAACAGCAGCAAGGAAATCATTTTGACCATTGACCTGCAGACAGGCCAGATTGAAAACGTGAACGATGCCATACGCATTCTGGACTACACACCCGATGAATGGATTGGCCAGTACTACACAGAATGGACGCTGGAAAAAAGGAAACGTTTTTACGACCTGCTAAAACACGCAAGCGAAAGTGAAACCGTGGTAAGGAGCCAGCAGATATTCTTCTCCAACAAAAGCAATACAGAAACAATCCCTTTTGAATTCTCCACATCCCTGTTCTATTTCAAGAACAAGAAATACCTGCTCTGCGTGCTTCGTGATGTAAGGGAAAGGATGAACTACGAAAAAAACCTGAGCAAGGTAACCGACCAGCTTACCCACCTCATCAACAACATTGATGATGTGTACGCCATCTTTAATTTAAAGCAGAACAAATACGAATTTGTAAGCGATAACCTAGAAGGTTTTTTTGGTTGCGACAAGGAGGAGTTCATGAAGCATGGCCTCTTCTGGCAAGAGATCATGCATATTGAAGATGGTGCAGGCATTGTAAAGCAGATGCAGGAAGTAATCAGCAACAATAGCAGGGGCGAGTTTTTTTACCGCATCACAACACCCATTGGCGAAACAAAGATGTTGCTCGAAAAGATTACTGTTGCAACTGACGAGAACGGCAAGGCCGATAAAGTGTACATTGTAAAGTCCGACTATACCCATATAGAAAATGCCGAACAGAGCCTGATTGAAAGCGAAAGGAAATTCCGTTTCATATCAGAAAACATTACCGACTTCATTTCCATCATCGATAACGATGGAAAGTTCCTGTACACATCGCCTTCGGCACAGAATGTTATTGGTTACGACCCAGATGAACTGATTGGCGAGAACACCATTTACATCATTCATCCAGATGATGTGGAAGTGTTTATTGAAGCAGCCCTTGAAAAAGCCGTGTTCGAAAAAAGGGAATCGCAGATACGCTACCGCATACTTTCCAAAACGGGCAAATACCGGTGGGTGGAAACCTATTACAAACCCATTATAGACGCCATGGGTTTCACCACATCCATCATCTGCTCTACCCGCGACGTTACGGAGCGGGAGCAGTTGATGAAGGACCTGGAACAGGCACTGGAAAAGGAACGGGAACTAAATGAACTGCGTTCAAAGTTCGTGTCAACCGCATCGCACCAGTTCCGTACGCCATTAACCGTAATCCATAGCGGTGTAGAGTTAATGGAAATGTACCTGGACGATGTACCTGCCGAAAAACAGAAGCCATTCCAGAAACAGTTCAACAGGATACAGAGCGAAGTGGCAAGGTTGCAGGACCTGATGAATGATGTACTTTTACTGGGACGTGCCGATGTTAGCAGAACGCCCTTCAATCCCGAGAAAAAAGACCTGGTTGCATTTTGTAAAGAGCTGATTGAAACAAGGTACAATAGCCGTTTTAACCAAACAAGGAAAGTGGTACTTACCGTTACGGGCAAAGTGCAGACTGTATCCTTTGACCCCAAACTTTTGGACCATGCCCTCGAAAACATTTTAAGCAATGCCTATAAATATTCGTCGCAGGGCAATATAGAAATGCTTTTGAAGTTTGATTATGAAAACGTGACCATTGCCATAACCGACAAAGGCATAGGCATACCCGAAAACGACCTGGCCAACCTGTTTCAACCATTTTACAGGGCAGGCAATACAATAGAAATAGAAGGCACTGGCTTGGGTCTGTCCATTGTAAAGGAATTCATAGACAAACACAACGGTCAAATTTTTGTAATGAGCGAGTTAAATAAAGGCACCACTGTAAGCGTTATACTACCTTTAAAAGCCACTACACCCCAAAAAACTAATTAATGCTATGGAACAGCAAACAAAAATCCTGGTAATAGAAGACGAAGAAAGTATCAGGGAAAATATTCAGGAGCTTCTCGAAGCCAAGGGTTACAACGTTCGTGCTGCATCCAACGGCAAGCAGGGTGTATTGGAAGCTATCGATTTTAGGCCTTCGTTAATCGTATGCGATGTAATGATGCCAAAGATGGATGGTTTTAAGGTGCTCGAATACATTCGCAAAACATCTACCATACAAAATACCCCATTCATATTCCTTACGGCCAAGGTAGACAAGCAGGATGTAAGACAGGGCATGGAGCTGGGTGCCGACGATTACCTAACCAAGCCATTCTCCTCAAAAGACCTCATCAACGCCATTGAATCGAGGCTAAAGAAAAACATTAAAGTGGCCGGCGAGTATTCCAAAGTAAAGCATGAGCTGGATACCACGGTTTTTGCTACCTATTACCACGAGTTCAACACGCCGTTGCATGGCATTATTGGTGGCCTGAACCTATTGATCAATGCAAGGGATTCTTTTAACGAAAAACAGATACAGGAGCTGCTCCTGTCAATTCTCAAATCGGGCCTGCGTTTAAACCATTCGTTGGCAAACCTGATGCTCTTTGAAGAAATCAAACGGGCCGAGATATATACCGAACTGCTAAGCATGTTTAGCAACGGCAAAACCTCAGGGCTATGGCCACAGCGTTTGCAGACAGAAATACAGACCATGGCCAAAGAGATCTACAACCGTGCCGGCGACCTGCAGTTTGACATGGAGCAGGCAGAAATAAACATCAACCCTGAATACCTGTTACGCATAGTGCTTGAGCTTACCGACAACGCATTCAAATTTTCCAAAAGCGGGCAAAAAGTGCATGTTACCGGAAGAAAGGAAGGTGACAATTACTTGATTGAAGTGCGTGACATTGGCCGTGGTTTTGTGCTGGAAAGCCTGGATCATATTGCACCTTTTAAACAATTCAACAGGACGAGGTTCGAGCAACAGGGCCTAGGCATTGGCCTTTACCTGGTAAAACGCCTGCTCGAATTCAATAGCGGCGACCTGAAAATCAGTTCAAGCGAAAATGAGGGCACAAAAATTACAGTCACCTTATCTGCGTTGGACCTGTAACAACAGTTGCTGCCCTACAATATATTTAGCGGCATCAAAGTTGGGCATTGACCCATTTTGAAGACCTGTCAGGCCGAGCCTGTCTTTGAAGAGCTGCCATAACATTGCCCTGTTTGACAATTTGTTTTTTAGACCTAGCCACTAAGGTTGGTTTAATTTTTTTGCATACCGCATCCCTTTAACTTTGCCGCTTCATAAGCACCGACAAATATGGCAGGAATTTTTGCAAGAGGCGGCGACAGCAACAAAGCTGAAATGTCTTTTATAGACCATTTAGAGGAATTAAGGGGACATATTGTTCGCAGCATATTGGCCATACTGGTTTGTGCCATTGTTATTTTTATTTACCGCAACTGGGTTTTCGACAACATTATTACAGGCCCTATTAACCCCGACTTTATTACCTACCGTGCCATGTGCCATTTGAGCCATGTACTGCACATGGGCAATACCTTGTGTATGCCTCCGGTAAAAGTAGACATGCAGACCACTACGTTTGGCGGACAGTTCATCAGCAGCATCACCATGGCTTTTGTTGGCGGCTTCATGGTTGCCTTTCCATACATTTTTTGGGAGTTCTGGCGTTTTGTGAAACCGGCCTTAAAAGAAAAAGAAACAAGCAATACAAAATTTGTGATTTTTTGGGTATCCTTTTTCTTCTTTACAGGGGCCATGTTCGGGTTCTTTTTATTGGGCCCATTCACTTTTAATTTCCTAGCCGGTTTCCAGTTGGGTACCAAGGGAACATTGGTTACAAGACCAACATTGAACGATTACCTGGATAACCTGACCAATATTATCTTAGGTTGTGGCATCGCTTTTGAGCTTCCGGTACTTGCCTACATACTTACAAAAATTGGTTTGATAACACCCGTGTATTTAAGAAAGACACGTAAGTATGCAGTGGTAATACTATTGGTTGTTGCAGCTGTAATTACACCTAGCCCCGACTGGATGAGCCAGATGATTGTGTTCTTGCCACTTTGGTTCCTATATGAACTGAGCATCATTATCTCTGCCAGGGTGTATAAAGAAGACAAACGCAAAGAAGCAGAAGAGTGGGGTTAGTATAGTAAACAGATGATACGGCATGCTGAAGAATCATCTATTACAAATAGACAGTAATCCACTATTAAATAAAAAAAGATCCTCCATCATGAATACATTCGATTTAACCAAACCGATAGCCATTGGCAGCGACCATGCAGGTTTTGAATATAAAGAAGCAATAAAGAAATGGCTGGAAAAAAGGAACTATACCGTAAAGGATTTTGGAACCCATTCATTGGACTCTGTTGACTATCCCGACTTTGCACATCCTGTTGCAACCAGCGTTGAAACGGGCGAAGCCGCCTTTGGGATACTCTTCTGCGGCAGTGCCAATGGCGTGGCCATTACAGCCAACAAACACCAGGGAGTGCGTGCCGGCCTGGCCTGGGAAAATGATGTGGCAAGGTTGATACGCAAGCACAACAATGCAAATATCATTTGTGTGCCTGCCCGATTTGTGGCACTGGCATTGGCTGAAGAAATGGTAGAAAACTTCATTTCTACCGAATTTGAAGGCGGACGCCACGCCACTCGTGTAAATAAAATTGCTTGTTCTTAAGAGTTTGATATTTTTCAAGTTCAATCTGTTTCGGGCAGTACACAATTTGAAAAATCTTCAACCATTAACAACAACAAATGAAAAAACAGTTGCTCCTATCGTTGTCATTTGCAGGTACCATTGCAATGGCACAAACCAATAAGGATGCGGCAAAATTTGCTGCAAGCATTACCCAGAAAGATTTAAAAGACCAACTTACCATTGTGGCAAGTGCCGAAATGGAAGGCAGGGAAACGGCAACACCCGGACAAAAAAAAGCTGCTGCCTACATTGAAAGCCAATTTCAGAAGTTTGGGTTAAAGCCCGGCAACGGCAGTAGTTACCAACAGGTATATCCAGTATTTCAGGATGAGTTGAAAGAAGCAAAACTCAACCTGTACAACCTGCCATTTGATTATGACAGGCATTTTTCCATTTCACTGAACAGTGCCATCAATGGCTCCTGGAACCTAAAGGAAGTTGCCTTTGTTGCTTACGGCATCAGCGACTCTACCCGTAACGACTATAAGGACTTGGATGTAAAAGGCAAATGGGTAATGCTGTTGGATATTTCCCCAGCCGACATGGAAAAAGGCGATAGCTACACCCCCACCAACAACCGTTTTGGCAATCCCGGCCTTAATGCAAAAATTACTGCGGCACGCAAAAACGGGGCGGCAGGCATTATCATTGTTTCCAAAATATTCGATCAAACCAACAGGCCTGCCTCTTCCCGCATGGGAAGCATGTACAGGGAAAGGACATCCCGTGACGGTATGGCACCCATACCCACTATTTCGGTTTCCTATCAGGCAGCGGCATCCATACTTACACGGGTGGTTACCTCTTATACCGGTCTTAAAAATATTGCTGCAGGGCTATATGCTACCAATGCAACCATCAGCATCAACAAATCCACCAACAATTTAGAAAGCAGTAATGTAATGGGCTTGCTAGAAGGTACCGATAAAAAGGATGAGTATGTAATACTCACTGGCCATTATGACCATCTGGGCACAAGGGATGGTGTTATTTACTATGGTGCCGATGATGACGGTAGCGGAACCGTTAGCGTTATTGAAATGGCAGAAGCATTTGCAAAGGCCAAAGCAAAAGGTAAGGGCCCACGTCGCAGCATCCTGTTCATGACAGTTAGCGGCGAGGAAAAAGGCCTTTGGGGCAGCGAGTATTATGCATCTCACCCGGTATATCCATTAAACAAAACAACGGTTGATTTGAATACCGATATGGTTGGCCGGATTGACCCAGCCTATAAAGGCGACAGCTTGAACTATGTATATGCAATTGGTGAAGACAAGTTAAGTAGCGACCTGATGAAGATTACCGACTCCATTAATGTAACCGCAAAAATGGAAATAGACAGAAGGTATAACGACCCCAAAGATCCTAACCGTTTTTATTACAGGAGCGACCATTACAATTTTGCAAAGAACGGCGTGCCCATCATTTTCTATTTTGATGGCGTACACAAAGACTATCACCGCCCAACCGATACCGTAGAAAAAATAAACTTTGACCTGATGGAGAAAAGGGTAAGGCTTATTTTCAATACTGCATGGGTAATGGCCAACAAGGAAGACATGCTGAAAAGGGACACGCCTTTGAACATGCCTGGCAGGTAATTATCAACAAACATACTTATACATAAAAACCACGCTGTGTACAGCGTGGTTTTTATGTATAAAGCAGTACCTTGTTTTTAAATTCAACCCAGCATGGACAATAACAACGGCCAGCCACAAGACTTATTGGTGGAAGAGCTTGATGGCATCAGGCAAATTGAAATTGAAGGTTATGAGCAAGGTGTAAAAAAAGGAAGAAACACCCTTTTTGTAATTGGTACGCTCTCTTTTATTGTAGAGATGTATATGATGTTCAATAGCAACACCGGCTTTTCTGCACTTTGGCTGATCATCGCTTTATTTGAAGCGGGTATTTTTATTGCCCTCGGCTTCTGGACCAAGAAGAAACCCTATTATGCAATCATCGCCGGCATTGTAGTGTACATTGGCTTATGGATACTGGCAGGTATTTACGATCCCAATACCCTTTTAAAAGGAGTGCTTATAAAAATATTCATTGTTGGGTACCTGATAGGGGCATTAAGTTCTGCCAAGGAGTTGCAACGGGTAAAGGAGGAAGACAAGTTAATCAATGGGTACTGATGCCAAAAGAATCATGAGCCTTAAACAAACGGTACACCAATATTATCATCAACTATTAACCAGCAGAATAGCATCGTTGCATGACGTGCTGGAAGGTTTGCGGGAAAGTTCCAGGAACGAAACCAAAAGCTCTGCTGGCGACAAGTACGAAACAACAAGGGCCATGCTTCAATTGGAGCAGGACAAAATCAATAGCCAGTTAAAAGAGGCACAGGAGCAAAAAGCCATCTTTGAACAAATTGACCCTTCTATCATTTGCAAACAGGTAATTAAAGGCAGTTTGGTTAAAACAGATAAAGGCTACCTGTTTGTAAGTATAGCATTGGGCAAAGCAACGATTGATGGTATAAAAGTGATTGCTCTTTCGCCCCAATCGCCGCTGGGCATACAGCTGATGGGGCTACAAACAAATGATACCGCCACCATCAATGGAATGCAGTACTTAATAGAATCCATAGAATAAGCTTGCTGTTATTTCTTATACAATCCCTTGCTCAATAAATAAAAAGCAACTTGATAGTATGCCATGGCCTGCTGTTTCAGCTCGTTGTTCAAAGGCATGGGCGATGCCTGCCCTGTTACAAAATCGGGCCTATACTGTTTCACCTGCTTTAATGGATACTGGATAACAAGGTTGCTATCCTTTACATAACCGAGACCTTGGTAAGTACTGATAAAAGCCCTTTGTTGCTGTGCCGTTAAATTGAAAATATCCTGCCCAATAAATTTCGATCTGTAATTCATCTTCAACAAACCAAGTATGGTTGGTGCAACATCTATCTGCGACATCAACGCATTTACCTGTTGCGGCTGGATATTGCCCGGCGAATAAATCAGTAAAGGAATATGGTAGCCAGTAACAGGCAAATCGGTTTTGCCCGCAGCACTGGCACAATGATCGGCCACTATTACAAAAACAGTATTGTTAAACCAAGGCTTTGTTTGTGCATCCTTCAAAAACTTGCCAATGGCATAGTCCGTGTACTTCACCGCACCTTCGCGGCTTTGTGTAGAAGGTGGTATATCAATTTTACCATCGGGATAAGTAAATGGCCGGTGGTTGGAAACCGTCATTACATGCGAGAAAAAAGGTTTGCCGCTTTTATAGTTGCTATCCATTTGCACAATGCAATGATTAAACAGGTCCTCATCGGCCACGCCCCAGATATTGGAGAAAGTAACCTTATCGGGAGCAATGGCATTCCTGTCAATCACTTCGTAATCATTGCCACCAAAATAAGTGTTCATGTTATCAAAATATCCATAGCCTCCATAAATATACTGGCTTATATAACCCTTTGTTTTGAATACGGAACCCAATGAAAACAGCCCTGCATTGTTGGGCCGTTTTACAATGCTTTGCCCAGGCGTTGGCGGTATGCCCAACGACAATGCTTCAAGCCCCCTTACTGTTCTTGTTCCCGATGCATAAAAATTGGTAAAGAAAAGGCTATGGCTAGCCAGGGAATCCAACACGGGTGTAATATTGTCCTTGCTGCCAAAAGCTTTCATGAACTCGCCACTTAAGCTTTCCACGCTTATCAACACCACATTCATTTTCTTTTCCGGCTCGGTATAGCTTATTTCCCTTTCAAGGTTAAAAGTATCGTTGCTGGTGAACCGTGAACCCCTTACAGACAGTTCCTTTCTTACAATGGCAAAGGCTTCGGCATTGGGCATGGACTGGTAGAATTTATAGAAATCAAGCTCATTGTTCCAGAATGCTGCACCAAATTCATATAGCCCGTTGCCGCTTAGTTCATTGGCGTATTCGTTACTGCTAAAACGTTTTAACCTATTGTTCAATAATAGGTAAGTGGCCAAAGGCAGTAGCAATAACACGGTGGCAACCATTGCTTTCTGTTTAAGGCTGATGGAGCTTCTAACAGAAGCTGCAACATATTTTTGGGCGGGAATGAATAGGATGATGCTAATAACAGCCAGCCCAACAATAATCCAAGTAATGGGGTAGGATTCCTGGATATTGCCAATTACTTCGTTGGAGTAAATCAAGTAGTCAACTGCTATAAAGTTGTAACGTGTGGCAAACTCTTCCCAGAAAAAAAATTCGCTCACGGCATTAAACAGCAATAAAAAAATACAGAGAAAAATATAGCACTTCAAAACAACTGTACGCCATTTGTTCCTGAAGGCCTCTGTTCTTGTCAACAGAAACACATAACAAATAAACCAGAAAAGTACCAGGTATTCTATTCCTGTTTTCAGGTCCTTATTATAGTCTTTGGGAACCAGGTTGGTAAAGAACAGCATGTATAGGGCTATAAGATAAACACCCAACAAAATCCATTGCCAAGGTTTTTTATAAATATGGTTACTGGTAAAAGCAATATGCAGTGTAAACGGAAGCAGAAGAAATGTACAAAAAGCCAAATCGTAAAAAAGCCCGATACCAAATACGCCCACAATATTCAGGAAAGTAAAATCGAAACCTTTGGCAGATACAATGAGCAGGATTATTCTTGTAACAAATGAAATGGCAATAGCAATAGTTGCAATGGTAAATGCTGGTCCAAAACGGTGAGCATAGATTTTCTTCATCAGCAAAAATAAATAAACCCGCCAATTGTGGCGGGTTTATCAGTCAGGAATATATTTCACTGAATTAGTTTTTCTCTTTCTTGAATTCCATAATAGTTGGCGGTCCGCCTTGGGTTGGCATATTCAAAAGCAGTCTTCCGTTTTTAAAAGAAGCCTTTATTTCTTGTGTGCCTTCTTTTTTGGTAACCAATGTAATGGTTTCTGTTGCCTCGTCCAATGTATAAGTTCCTTTGTCATTTTCCTGGCCACCATCGGCAGAGTAGGAACCATCTGCATTAAAAGAAAATACCATTTCCTTCAATGCTCCCAAACCGGCTTTCATCTGATCAATAAGTGTTGCACTGTCCTGGCCAGAAGCAAGTATCTTATCAAGCGTGGTTTTTGTTAACGCAATAGAATCCTTGTCCATATCGTAATACAATACGCCTTCAATATTCATAGCGGTCAATGACCATTTGCTCACAATACTTGTTTTGGTAACTTTTGTTTGTGCCCCTGCAACAAATACTGCTATGGCAAGTACTACAGAGAGGATTGTTTTTTTCATGTTTATTTTTTTAGAAATTTAATGTTGTCAAAAGACGAGCCAAAATAGGTTGCTTGCTTTTGTTACAGGCAAAAACGGTATTACCAACCCAATATCCAGGCAAATATCAACGGTGCCACAATGGTAGCATCACTTTCCACAATAAATTTTGGTGTGTTAATGTCCAGTTTGCCCCAGGTGATTTTTTCATTGGGTACCGCTCCTGAATATGAACCGTAAGATGTAGTGCTGTCGCTGATTTGGCAGAAGTAGCTCCAGAACGGAACATCATGCCACTCTAGATCCTGGTACATCATCGGCACTACGCAAATAGGGAAGTCGCCGGCAATACCGCCACCAATCTGAAAAAAGCCAACACCCTTGCCAGCGCTGTTTGCCCTGTACCATTCCGTCAAGAAAACCATGTACTCAATACCGCTTTTTACGGTGCTTGCCTTCAACTCGTTCTTGATAACATAGCTGGCAAAAATGTTTCCGGTGGTGCTGTCTTCCCAACCTGGCACAACAATAGGAATGTTCTTTTCGGCAGCAGCAACTATCCAGCTATCCTTCGGGTCAATTTCATAATACTGCTGCAATTCGCCACTTAGCACTGTTTTGTACAGAAACTCGTGTGGAAAATAGCGTTCACCTTTTGCTTCGGCATCTTTCCATTGCTTAACCAGGTGTTTCTGTAAGCGGCGGAAAGCTTCTTCTTCGGGTATGCAGGTATCGGTAACACGATTGTAATGATTTTCCAACAGGTCCCACTCATCCTGCGGGGTCAGGTCACGGTAGTTAGGCACCCTTTTGTAATGGCTATGTGCTACAAGGTTCATTACATCTTCTTCAAGGTTGGCACCTGTGCAACTGATGATGTCCACCTTACCTGCACGAATCATTTCTGCAAATGATATTCCCAATTCTGCGGTACTCATTGCACCGGCAAGTGTTACCATCATTTTTCCACCTTCGTTTATATGTGTTTCGTAGCCTTTTGCAGCATCTACTAACGCAGCCGCATTAAAGTGGCGGTAATGATGTTCTACGAATTTAGAAACAGGACCCTTGTTCATAATTGTATGCTTTTACTTTTAGTAATTACCCAACACATGGTTGAAGTTTGGCCGCAAAAGTAATTTTTTTACCCTTCAAATAAATTAAACCACCTTTATCTTATTTTAATTTTCTTTCGATCCTATATATTTACTTTTGCTATCCCTCATGAAATTGAAATTTTTGCTGAAAGACATCCGGCTTTTCAAGTGGACGATTCCATTGCCAGTTTTCTTATGGCTCATTATTGCTGTAATTGCAGCAATTGCAGAAGTATCGCATGGCAACGACCATATAAACAATTACCTGATTTTTAAACAGGTTTTTTGGCATACCGTACACCACCAGCATCTTTATTTGCATTACCCATCGGAGTATATAGATGTAAACCTATACGGTCCGCTATTCAGTATCGTGATTGCACCCTTTGCATTGCTCCCTGTTTATATCGGTTGCTTTTTATGGTGCATGGCCAATGCCGCTGTTTTATTGTATGCGGTTAAACAATTGCCCATAGGCAGGACAAAACAACATGTGGTGCTGTTAATTGGTCTGCTCGAAATGGTTACATCTATCCAGAGCACCCAGTTTAACCCCATGCTTACAGGCTGGATCATTCTTTCGTACACCCTGGTAGAAAAGGAAAAGGATTTTTGGGCTACCCTATTTATTGTTGCCGGGCTTTATGTAAAAATATATGGCGTTGTGGGGGTGGCTTTCTTCTGGTTTTCCCAGCACAAAATAAAATTCATTGTCAGCTTCCTGTTCTGGATGCTTGTGTTGTTCTGTTTGCCCATGATGATTTCATCACCGGCTTTTGTTATACAGAGCTACGAAGACTGGTACCATTCGCTGGTTGAAAAAAATGCAAAAAACGTAAGCGTGGAAGCATCCAATGCCATGCAGGACATTTCTGTATTGGGCATGATCCGCAGGATTTTTAACATACAGGATTTCAAGAACTATTTTGTAACCGTGCCTGCCGGGCTGATGTATATATTGCCATTGTTGCGTTTCAGGCAGTTCAAGTTTATTGGCTTTCAATTAAACTACCTGGCTCTTGCATTGATTGGTGTAGTTATTTTTAGCTCATCGGCAGAAAGTGCCACGTATGTACTGGCCATGCTAGGTGTTGCCATTTGGTTTGTTACACAACAACAAAACAAATGGGTGATTGCCATTTTGATTTTTGCATTGCTGGTTACAAGTTTATCCCCAACAGACCTGTTTCCGGACTATTTGGAGAAAAATTTTGTTCGCCCGTATTCACTCAAAGCCTTACCTTGCTTTACTGTGTGGTGTGCCATATTATATGGCCTATTGAGAAATAACTTTACTGCTTCGCCAGCACAATTCAGCGAAGCAAACAAATAGTTTGTTTTTATGAGCTTAGCGTTGTCCCCTAAAAAACAGATAGATATTGTTGTTCCTGTTTACAACGAACTGGACAATATTCTGCTGTTCATAGAAGAAATTGAAAAGGTCTTTTCAACCATTCCTTATAATTACACCATCTTTTTTGTGGATGACGGCAGTAAAGACGCTTCGCTGAAAACAATCAAAGCCACAAGCGATGTCAATACCAATGTGAAATTCATTTCGTTTTCCAGGAATTTTGGAAAAGATGCTGCCATGCAGGCAGGCCTGCATATCTCAACTGGCGATGCGGCCATTACCATAGATGCCGACCTTCAGCATCCGATAGAAATGATTCCCGACATGCTTGCCCATTGGGAAGCAGGTAACGATATTGTATATGCCTACCGCGAAAAAGCAAACGAGTTTGTTAGCCTGTCGCATAAAATAAGTGCCACTTTTTTTTATAAACTGCTCAATACCATTTCTGATATTGAAATTGAAGACGGGGCCACCGACTTTAGGCTTACCGATAAAAAAGTGGTACGTGTACTAAATGGGCTTTCCGAATATGAACCCTATTTAAAGGGCCTTACCAAATGGGTTGGTTTTTCGCAAAAGGCAATTCCGTATATGCCCAAAAAAAGGATGCATGGCGAAACCAAATACAGCAAGCGGGCCCTGTTAAGGTTGGCATTGCGGGGCATTACCTCCTTTAGTGTAAAGCCGCTTTCATTGGCTATCTATATTGGGTTTGCCTTCTCGTTATTGTCGCTTCTATACATTCCCTATGCCATTTACAGCCTTATTATGGGGCTTAACGTTTCGGGCTGGGCATCCATTATTGTTACCATCGCCTTTTTTGGTGGGCTGCAGTTAATGATACTAGGCATTATTGGCGTTTACCTGGGCAAGCTTTTTATCAATAGCAAAAACAGGCCGCATTATATTATCAAGGAAAGCAGTTTATAATGGATAGGCACCTGTTGATGAGCTTTGATGTGGAAGAATTTGACATGCCTTTGGAATACAATATTCCCGTGGATCCGCAAGAGCAGATGCAGGTTGGCAAACATGGGTTGGATACTATTTTGCCCATTGTTCAAGATGTTCCATGCACCATGTTCACTACGGCCAACTTTGCCGTCCATTTTCCGGATGCGGTAAAGCAAATGGCTGCAACACATGAAATAGCTTCGCATACTTTTTACCACAGTAGTTTTGATAATGTGGATTTGCTCCAATCCAGGCTAAAGCTCGAAGAGATTTCTGGCAAGTCCGTAACGGGCCTGCGTATGCCACGTATGCGTAAGGTTGATATGAATGAAGTGAAAAAAGCAGGCTACGGATACGATTCTTCCATAAACCCAACCTGGATTCCCGGCCGCTACAACAACAGGCATTTGCCAAGAATCCTGTATGTTGAAGAAGGGGTAAAACGTTTGCCTGCATCTGTAACGCCCAACTTCCGCATCCCGTTGTTCTGGCTGGCGTTTAAAAACTACCCTTATTCCTTCTTTAAAAAACTGGCCATCCAAACATTGAAAAAAGATGGTTATGTGTGCCTGTACTTTCACCCTTGGGAGTTTGTGGACATCAACAAATACAATATGCCTTCCTACACAAAAAGGTTATGCGGCCAGCCATTGCAACAACGTCTGCATCGCTTGATTGCCGATTTAAAAAAGGAGGGAGAGTTTATTACCATTCAAGATTGGATACAAAACAAAAGCCCCAACCATTAAGTTGAGGCATTGTTTAACCACTGTAAAACCAACTAACTTAGTTAATCCTGTTTTTGCTATACAGGTTTACGGAACCTTTTTCGGAAACTTCCAGTATCAGTTTCGATTTGCCCTCTTCTATAAAGGAAACATAATATTTCGTTTCATTGTCTGCATTTGTAAATTCAATGCATTCGTTTAACACATACGGCGGAAAAGGGTACTCTTTCGTAATGGTTCTTAATGCACTTGCCGGCAGCTTATCCAAAGCAATGGCTTTGCTGGAAGCAATTACTATACCCTCGTTGTTATAGAACACATTCATGTTCTCGCCATCCAGGGTAAACGATACCTTGGTAAAATCCTCCTTGGCAACCCATTGTACATTGGTTGCACTTTGATACTCGTTTTTGAAACGGCTAACCGCAATGCTGTTTACGTTTACGTCTGCAAAAGCACTTGTTGCAATGGATACAGCTATTAATGCTGTGATGAATAATTTTTTCATGATGTACTGTTTAAAGATTTGAATGATTGTTTTTTTGTGTTGCTTGCTTGTTCAACGATGTAAAAGTAGATTCTGTTACAGGGCATGTTTGTCAATAATGACGTACTAACGTCCAAAGGCACTATTGCTTGATGAGCGGTGTTAACGGCAAGGTTAACCAAGGTTAATAAATTGACAGAACCCTTTGCCCATAAGCATTACGTGAGATTTCTTAACAAAATGCAAAAAGGCGTAATCAACAGGTTAAATTTTAAAAGTGGTATTAACAAACTGTATAAACGGTCATGCCATCTGTAGGTTGCTCAAAAAAAATTGGCCGTTTGCAATAACATTTAGATATTTGTCTAAATATCTAAGTGTGAATATTCTCTTTAAAGCTTTGAATGATGGCACCAGGCGGTCAATTCTGGAACTGCTGCGGAAAAAGGACCTGACGGCCGGCGAAATAGCCGACCAGTTCAATATATCCAAGCCCAGCATTTCGCATCACCTGGATTTGTTGAAACAGGCCGGTTTGATTGAAGCCACCAAAGAAGGACAGTTTATTTACTATACCCTAAATACCACGGTTCTTGACGAAATGGTAAAATGGTTCCTACAATTCAATAACCCTTCAAAAAAGAAATAGCATGAAACGTATTACGCTAATGGATGCACTGGTACTCATAGTATGGACCACTCCACTTGCCTACCTTATCTATACCTATCCATCATTGCCCAGCACTGTGGCCGTGCATTTCAATATTGATGGACAGGCAGACAGGATGGGCAATAAAACAGAAGTTGCCTTTACGGTATGCTTCCTGTCGTTCCTAAGTGCAGGCATTTACTTTCTAATGAAGTTCCTGCCAAGGATAGATCCCAAAAGGAGCTTAAAGGCAACACCTTCCGCTTTTAAGAAACTGGGCCATGCCGTTGTGCTGCTTATGAGCTGCATTGGCGTTGCCATTGTTTATTCCGCAGTGGCAGGCAAGTTTACATTCGAGAAAATGATGTTTCCCGTACTGGGCCTCTTCTTTGCCTACATGGGCAATATCATGTACAATATAAAGCCCAACTATTTTGCAGGTATCAGAACGCCGTGGACATTGGAAAACGAAGACAACTGGAAACTTACCCATCGCCTTGCCGCTAAATTATGGTTTGCGGGTGGCATCTTAATTACCATTGTAACACTTTTTCTGCCCACAAAAACAGCATTGCTTTTTTTCATAAGTATTGTTGCCATCATCACCATTATTCCCATTGTTTACTCTTACCGCCATTTCAAAAACAATAAACCAACCCGTTAATATGAAAAAGCTATCCTTCTTACTTATAAACATCTTCAGTATTGCATTTGCCCATGCCCAAAAAGATATTGTTGGCAGTTGGCAAGGTGTTGCCGATGTAATGGGACAAAAACTAAAAGCCGCATTCCATCTTACCAAAGAAAATGGAAGCTATGCTGCAAAATTCGACAGTCCAGATCAAGGGGCTCTCGGTTTGGAATGTGGCAAGGTATCCTTAACAAACGATAGCCTTTTCATAGAAGTAAAAGCAATCAAAGGTTCGTATGTAGGCAAATGGAACGGCAATGATGCCATTACCGGAAGCCTTAAGCAAGGTGGTTACAGTTTTACATTGAACCTGCAACGCTCCTTAGCGAATGATACAGTTGCAACAAAGCCACAAACACCCAAGCCGCCATTTAATTATGTAATAGAAGCGGTAGAATACGACAACAAACAACAGCAAGTGCATTTAGGGGCAACGCTTACAAAACCCAATGGCAATGGCAAATTTCCCGTGGCCATTATGATAACAGGCAGTGGCCCGCAAGACAGGGACGAAACCATTGGCCAGCATAAACCATTTTGGGTAATTGCCGACTACCTTACCAAACAGGGCATTGCTGTTTTACGAGTAGACGATAGGAGCATGGGAAAAAGCACAGGCAATTTTGAACTGTCATCTTCTGCCGACTTTGCCACAGATGTAATGGCTGGCATTGATTATTTAAAAACAAGAAACGATATCGACTTTAAACATATCGGTTTAATAGGCCATAGCGAAGGCGGCATCATAGCACCTTATGTTGCTGCCCGTAGCAAAGACGTAAGTTTTATTGTAACCCTTGCAGGACCTGCAATTGGCGGCCAGGCTACCAACGATTATCAAAATATATTGCCTTTACAGCAAGGCGGTATCGACAAGGTTTATATAGACAGTTTCTTGTCGCTTCACCATGCATTGGTAAATGCAGCCATAAACATCAAAGACGATCAGGCATATAAAGATGCCATCAAAACCCGTTTCATCAACTGGAAAAATCTACAGTCCGAAGAAACATTGGGCACTTTGATCAAGGCAACAGATGGGCAGATCATCCAGGCATTCCAAAAAAACTATGCTGCCTTTCGCAATGCATGGTGGCAATTCTTTTTAACCTATCAACCTGCCACAGATATTGAACAACTGGACTGCTCCGTACTGGTATTAAATGGCGAAAAAGACGAACAGGTAGAAAGCAAGCCAAACCTGTTGGCATTTGAAAACGCACTGAAGAAAAGCCATACCAAAAAATATACAGTTGCTGAAGTGCCAGGCGTAAACCACTTGTTTCAGCACTGCAAAGAATGTGGCAGCATACAAGAATATTTGGCCCTTGACGAAACCTTTGACCCTGCAACCTTAAAACGGATGGCCGATTGGATAAAGGGAACCCTGCAATAATTTCCCGTTCTTTCACTTAACTTGTACCACTTGTAACCAACAAGTGGTTTTTTATGAATTACCTGGCCCATGCATACCTATCATTCAACCATACAGAAATATTGCTGGGCAATATGGCCAGCGATTTCATAAAGGGCAAAAAGAAATTCGACTACGCAACAGGCATACAAAACGGCATTGCACTGCACAGGGCCATTGATACGTTTACGGATAGCCACAAAGCCACAGCGGCAGCAAAACAATATTTTAAAGAAGCAGTAGGCACATACGCCGGTGCGTTTGTAGATGTGGTGTACGACCATTTTTTGGCAACCGACACCAACCAGTTTGCCAACGAAGCTGCCCTTCAACAATTTGCCACGCAAACCTACCAGCAACTGCAAAACAATAGCAACCAGTTGCCACAACGTTTGCAAACCATGCTGCCGTATATGCAATCGCAAAACTGGCTTTACAATTACCGCACTTTATGGGGCATCCAAAAAAGTTTCGAAGGCGTTACACGCAGGGCCGCTTACCTCAACGACTTCACAAAAGCCTTTCAATCATTTCAATACAATTACGATGTTTTAAAAAATTGTTATGCTGCATTTTTTCCAGATGTTAAAAATTATGCATGGCAGCAATTTCAATTGCTAACAAATCAATAGCCTTCTATCTTCGTAAAAAAATAACTATGAAATTTCTGCTAACGCTATTGCTATCCACTTTTCTGCTTACTACACAGGCACAACAAAAACCAACCGAGCTCGACAAAAGTCCAATGGACATGAGCTATTGGCCAAAGGATTATCCCATTCTTAAAATGAGTGGCAAATCCAAAGACCTGCCAACGGCCAGGATCATTTATGGCAGGCCACAAAAAAATGGACGTGTCATTTTTGGGGGCATCAACAAATACAAAGAAGTATGGCGGTTGGGTGCTAACGAGGCTACAGAAATAGAGTTTTTCAAAAATGTAAAAATAGGCGGCAAAGCTGTGCCCAAAGGCCGCTACACGGTGTTCTGCATCCCCTTCGAAGACAAATGGACCATCATCATAAGCAAGGACAATTTTTCTTGGGGCAGCTTTACCTACGATCCCAAAAAGGACCTGCTACGAACAGACATCAACATAGAAAAAATTACGGATCCCGTTGAGGCACTCACCATCTACTTCGACGAAACCCAAACAGGCTCAAACCTCATCATTATGTGGGACGATGTAAAAGCTACTCTGCCCATTAGCCTCTAACAAAAAAGTACTGACCTTCTCCCCAAACGAGAAGGTTTTTTTATGTACTTAACTGCAGTACCAGTATCAGCAGCATGGGCGTCGCACCCATCGGCCATACAATACAGCCCAACTTTTATTGCAACGTAAACCAGTCCGTCGCAATTAATCAGATAACTGCTGCACAAGTAACCATTGTGCCATAAACTTCTTAACCTTGTAGCTCAATACCATTTTATTCATAACTCATGTGCGGCATAGCAGGCATCATATCACCCAACAGTGCATTGATACAGCAACAAAAATTGCAGTCAATGGCAAATGCCCTGCAACACCGTGGCCCCGATGGTCAAGGCTTTTGGATAAATAAAAACGGTACTGTAGGCCTGGCACACCGCCGCCTCTCCATTATCGATTTAAGTAATGCAGGCTCGCAGCCCATGCACTTCAATAACAGGTACAGCATTGTGTTCAATGGCGAAATCTACAACTATATAGAACTAAGGAGCAGCCTGCAGAGTAAGGGTTACCGGTTCAATACCAGCTCCGATACAGAAGTGATACTTGCTGCCTACGATGCCTATAAAGACAATTGCGTTCAATATTTTGATGGCATGTTTGCCCTGGCCATTTGGGACGAACAGGAACAAAAACTATTTGCTGCCCGTGACCGTTTTGGCGAAAAGCCTTTCTACTATTTTATTGATGGCGAACAGTTGGTATTTGCAAGCGAAATGAAAGCCCTTTGGTCAATTGGCATTTCCAAGCAAATCAATAATACCATGTTGCTCAACTATATAACACTTGGCTTTGTAAGCAACCCGGTTGATGCTCAGGAAACATTTTACCAGCACATACAAAAACTGCCTGCTGCCTGCACCCTATGCTATCTGCCTGCAAACAACCAATGCTCCATAAAAAAATATTGGGATGTAGACAAAGAAACCACAATCACTATCTCCGAAAAAGAAGCAACGCAAAGGTTCCAACAGCTCTTCTACCAATCCGTAAGCCGCAGGCTTAGAAGCGATGTTGCTGTGGGCACAAGTCTTAGCGGGGGTCTTGATAGCAGCTCCATAGTAGCAGCCATTCACCATTTGCAAGAATCAAATTACAATTACCAAAGTTTCTCTGCTGTTTTCCCCGGTTACGAAAAAGACGAAACTGCCCATATCAATAATGTTGCAAAACAGTTTTCGTTAAAAACAAATTTTGTTGCACCTACTGCCGAAGGTTTTGTAAGAGATTTTGATAAGTTAATGTACCATCAAGAAGAACCCTTTCAATCATCCAGCATCTATGCCCAATACAAAGTGTACGAACTGGCCAAACAACAAAATGTAACCGTACTGTTAGATGGTCAAGGTGCCGATGAAACACTTGCCGGCTACCATAAATACTACCATTGGTACTGGCAGGAGCTGCTGGCCAATAAGAACTTTGCACGCAACAAAAAAGAAATCATTGCCGCACGCAACATAGGTGTTGCACAGCCATGGGGCATAAAGCACCATATTGCTGCCTTCTTTCCAAAAACAACAGCCAGGCAATTGCAGAAGGGCTTGCAACAACAGCAAATCAGTTACCGTTATTTGTCCAATGATTTTTACCTGCAACATTTTGATACGGATACATTGTATAAACCTGTTGTCAGGAATTTGAATGATATCCTTTATTTTAATACCATGCAGTTTGGGCTGGAGGAATTGCTGCGTTATGCAGACAGGAACTCCATGGCACATTCAAGGGAAATACGTTTGCCCTTCTTAAACCATGAGCTTGTGCAGTTCATCTTCTCACTTCCTTCCTCCTATAAAATAAGGGATGGCTTCACCAAATGGATACTGCGTAAAACAATGGAGCCTTCTTTGCCTGCATCCATTGTTTGGCGTACGGACAAAGTAGGTTTTGAGCCACCGCAACAAAGCTGGATGCTGCATGCCACCGTTCAGGATAAGATTCATGAAAGCAAAAAGAAACTGGTACAGCAGGGCATATTGCAGGCTGCCGTATTACAGCATAGGCCTGTTGCAACAACGGCACATGCAGGCAATAATTTCGATTGGAGATACCTTTCGGCCGCAACCATACTATAACCCCTGTTGCCGCAACATTCACTATCTACAACAATTAAATTGCCTTTCTTTGCAGCAAAGAATATTTATATGAAGATTGCCACAAAGTTCATACATGCAGGCATGGAGCCTGACCCAAGTACAGGTGCTGTAATGGTGCCTATCTATCAAACATCCACTTACGTACAGGAAGCCCCGGGTAAAAATAAAGGTTACGAATATGCACGCAGCCAGAACCCTACACGCTTTGCGTTGGAAGAAGCCTATGCAACAATTGAAAACGGCAAATACGGTCTGGCATTCAGCAGCGGTGTTGCCGCAACAGATGCCGTAATAAAACTATTGGCCCCGGGCGATGAAGTAATTGCAGCAAACGATATGTATGGTGGTACTTACCGCCTGTTCACCAAAGTGTTTGAAAAATTCGGCATCGTATTTACCTATGTTGATACAACCAATGTTGAAAACATAAGTAAAGCCATATCCGCAAAAACAAAATTGGTCTGGTTGGAAACACCAACCAACCCGTTAATGAACATTACAGATATTGCCGCCGTGGCAGCAATTACCAAACAGCACCATGTTTTGCTTTGTGTGGACAATACTTTTGCTTCTCCCTACCTGCAAAACCCCTTGGACCTTGGGGCAGATATTGTAATGCACTCTGCAACCAAATATCTGGGTGGCCATAGCGACCTGATACAGGGCTGTTTGATGCTGAACGACAAAGAAGTAAGGGACCAGCTTTATTTCATTCAAAAAAGCACGGGTGCCGTTCCGGGGCCACAGGATTGCTTCCTGGCATTGCGTGGCATTAAAACATTGCACCTGCGTATGCAACGCCATTGTGAAAACGGCGAGAAGATTGCCCATTGGCTACGCAATAATCCAAAGGTTGCCAAAGTATATTGGCCAGGGTTTGAGGACAGTACCGGTTATGCAGTTGCCAAACAACAGATGCGTGGCTTTGGTGGCATGATCAGTTTTGAACTGAAAGACGATTCTTCAGAAGAAGTTATCCGTGTACTATCATCCACCCACCTGTTCTCGTTGGCCGAAAGTCTGGGTGGTGTGGAAAGTTTGATTAACCATCCTGCAAGCATGACACATGCTTCCATACCAAGGGAAGAAAGGATCAAGAACGGTTTAAGCGATGGTTTGATCCGTTTAAGTGTGGGTATTGAAGATGTGGATGATTTGATTGAGGATTTGCAAAAAGCAATTGGATAAGCCAGGTATTGAATGGCCTATCATCTAAAAAGGGATACACTATTTGTATCCCTTTTTTATTTTATTCCGCTTTGTACACTTCGGGGTTATGAAGCTGCATAAAGCGTTTGGTTTGTTCATCGGTAAAAGGTGTCCACCCAAATTGTGCGTACAGGCCATGGGCATCCTTCGTGCCAAGCAGCCACCTTCTCAATCCCTTCAGTTCGGGCAAGGCCTGCATGGCCTGCATCAGCCATTTGGATAGGCCCTTGCCACGATGTTCGGGTAGTATAAACACATCGGCCAAATAGGCAAACGTCGCTTTGTCTGTAATCAGCCTAGCAAAACCAACCTGTCTGCCCTCGAAGAATACCCCAAAGCAAAAAGAATTTTGAATGGAAGTCTGTACCACTGCATAAGGAATATTTTGTGCCCAATAAGAGTGTTTAGAAAGATATTCATGCACTGTTTCAACTTCAATTTTCGAAGGGTCGTTACTAATGGTGTAACCATCCTTTTCAACCATTAAATAATTACTCATGAAAAAGGTTTTTATAGATGTCTTTTTTTGAAAACGTTCTCATTTCGCCTGGCTGCATATTAGCCAATGTAATGTCTTCTATCCTGTATCTAATCAGGCGTAAAGTAGGAAAACCCACTTTGGCGGTCATCTTTCTTACCTGTCGGTTCTTGCCTTCGGTAAGCACCATTCTTATCCACGGTGCAGGTATCTCCTTTCTAAAACGTATGGGCGGGTTCCTTGCAGGCACTATAGGTTCCTCATCAAACAATGTTGCCTTGCATGTTTGTGTCTGGTAATTTTTTCCATCCACCTGTATACTTACGCCATTTGATAGTTGATGCAAAGCCTGCAATGTTATGTTGCCATCAACCTGTACATAATACTCCCGTTCATGTGCAAATTTTGGGTGCAGCAAACGATGGTTCAGTTGTTTGTCATTGGTCAATATCAACATGCCTTCGCTATCATAATCCAATCTTCCAACAGGATAAACATCTTTGGGTACATCAAAAAAATCGGCGAGCGTTTGCTTGCCCCCTTCCTTTGAAAATTGGGAAAGCACCATATAAGGTTTGTAAATGATGAAGTAATTTGTCATAAAACAAAAAGCCCCACCGAAGCGGGACTTTGTATATGGATGGGTTAGTAAGTACCAGGAAATAAATTTCCTATCACAATATTAGAAAGAGTTTTTACTGAAACAAAAAAAAGTTAGAACTATTTTATTCACATTTTTGGAATGATTGTGGATTTACCCATAAGCACGCTTCTCCATTTTTCACATGATTGCATTGCATCTTCTATACACAATCAACAACACATCAATACCCCTATAGCTTGAAACATTGATGAATAAAGGGTTTCAGCCATTGCTTATATATGAGTGTTACAACAATCATGTTACCGTTTGTTATGTGTGGCACTATAAAAACTTGCTTTAAATACATTGTTTCATATACTGCATCAACATAAAAAAGTTGGAAAAATATGTTGAGCAAGGCTTTAAAAATTGCTGTTTATATAAAAACAAGATGTTGAACAAGCTATCAACAATCTTATCATTCAACAACAGTTGTACTTTAATACAACGTCATATAACCAAATTGAAAAGCATTGATGTTACAAGTGCTATTAACTTCGTTAAAAAATTATTGCCATGCAATTTCCTTCTCCAGTTGCTGCCACATGGGTTGCCGAACTGATTGATGCTACCTTACTTGGTAACACCGATGCCTTTGCAACAGGCATCAATGAAATACATAAAGTAGAAGTTGGCGATGTATGTTTTGTGGACCACCCAAAGTATTATGACAAATGCTTAAACAGTGCCGCAACATTTATCATCATCAACAATAAAGATGTTGCTATACCGGCAGGCAAAACATTGCTTGTTCATGATGAACCTTTTGAATGCTATTTAAAAATTGTGCAGCATTTTCAGCCAGTAGAAAAACAGGCTACCTCAATAAGTGCCACTGCAACCATTGGTGAGGGTAGTTATATCATGCCAAATGTTTTTATTGGCAACCATGTTACCATTGGTAAAAACTGTACCATACACCCCAACGTATCCATTCTGGATTATACAGAAATAGGCGACAATGTTATTATACAAGCCAACACGGTTATAGGTGGCCATGCGTTTTATTACAACACCAAGAAGAACCGTGAAGTTTGGTACAAAAAAATGCTGAGCTGCGGTAAGGTGGTTATTGAAAACGATGTGGAAATTGGGGCTACCTGTACCATTGATAAAGGCGTTACTGCTGCCACCGTTATTGGCAGGGGTACCAAGATGGACAACAGCATCCATATTGGCCACGATACCGTTATTGGTAAGAACTGTTTGATTGCAGCACACGTGGTGGTTGCCGGGGGCGTGAACATTAAAGATGGCGTAACCCTTTGGGGCCAGGTTGTGGTAAACAAAACATTGACCATTGGCGAAAATGCGGTCGTATTGGGTATGAGCGGCGTTGTGGGCGATATTGAGGGCAATAAAACCTACTGGGGCGTTCCTGCACAAGAGGCTTCTGTTGAGCGTAGGGAGATTGTATGGATAAAACGCATACCCGAGCTTTGGAAAAAAGTAATGGGTTAAAAAAAAGGTGCCACATCCTTTAAGGTGTGGCACCTTTTTTAAAACTGCTTGCCTATTTCAATTTCTCCAACATCATTTTTGCATTTTCGGATGCTGGATTCAGTTCCAAAGCCTTTTCATAATTTTTCTTGGCTGCTTCTTTATTACCTATTGTAAAATAAGCTTCGCCTAAACTGTCGTACAGGTTTGCATCATTCGGATAAACCAATATATTCAGCTTAAACACATTGATTGCTTGTTTATATTTTCTATCCCTTAGCAATAAATAACCAAAAGAATTAAGCTCCCCCTGGTGTTTGCATAAAGGTTTTATGGCGGCAACAAGACGCTGTAGGGCTTCTTCCGATTTTGCCTTGTTGATGCCTTTTACCTGGTGCAGCCAATAATTGATGGCCCTGTAGCTAGGCTGGTAAGACTGTTTGGAAACAATCGCAAGCAGGTCTTTTTCCAAGGAAGCAACCGGTGTTTCCACAATACGGTTCAGTTCCTTATTGTTTTCGTACACAATAAATGTGGGTACATGGTGAATGTTTTTTCCAGCTTCTTCATGTTGCGGACTTTGTTTGTAAGATGCGGATGCATTGTCAACAAAAATGATGTTGATATGACTTGTGTCGAACGAAGCTGCATGCAGCACTTTCAACATCCTAGGCACTTCCCTTTTACTGTCGCCGCACCAGCTACCCAAAAAAATTTCGATTGTTGTATGCTGTAATAGTGGTTGCAGTTTCGGAATGATGGAGGAATCAATTGAATAACTGTTATAGGATTTGTCGAACCATTCTTTGTAGTTGTTGGCTTGCATGCTTGATATGGAGCAGTGACCAAGAAGGGTGGGCTGCTTTTTATCGTTGATTATTTCTGTATTTACAATGGGTGTTGATGATGGCACGATATGTTGGTTGCATGCAGCAAATACTACTGCAAGGACAAGTATGCTTATTGTTTTCATTGTTGTTTGTTTTATTTGGTTTTGATAATAGTTGGCATAGCGGCACAAGTGCACAGACGGAAGTCTCCGTTTGTATTTTGTACCACAAAGCTGGGGCATAACATGGCACAGCAAGCTGCGTTGGCCGCTACGCTTGTATAAAAGCTGCATAGCGGTACGAACGCAGATGGGTGCGACGCCACAACTGCTGAATCGTATTCTACAGTTGGCTACATGGAAAGAAATAGAAAGAAAGAATTAGCAACAAGGCGGACGGAAAACGGAATTGCCAGCAGGCAATGCATGATAAGGCGATTGATACAACTGAAAAGCTTTTAAGAAGCCTGCTTCGTTTAGTACTGCATTTTGGAATCTGTTGGCAACAATATATTTCCAATCGGTTCTTTGAATAATGTCTTTGTGCTTGTCTGGCAAGTTGGCCGTGTTGCCCTGTTGTGGCATGGTGTTCAGCTTACAGTCGCAATCGGGCTTTGCGTTCATCATGGCCATTACCTCGCATTCGCTATATGCCAGCAAACCCGCTACCTGTGGGGCATACAGGGCAAGTACCAGTACTATCGTAAGCAGTTTATGCATCTTGTAATACTGTTACAAGTTATGCTTTTGTTTCAGTTCATTGCAAATGTTTTTTATGGATTGCTGCAATGGTGTATAAGAAAATTGGGGTAAATATTGTTTCAGTCTGTTGTTGTTGAAGCTGACTTTTGCCTGTGCAGTTTTTGCGGTTTCTTCTGTAAGTAGGGGAGCCTTGCCAGTAAGTTTTCCTTTAATGGCTTCCCAACGCCAAACCAGTGCGGCAATGAATGGGGTTACTTTTTTATAGGGCGGCTTTTTACCAAATGCCTGTGCTATTGTCGTAAACAAATATTGATAGGTAGCAGTTTCGGCACTTAGTATAAAACGTTCGGCAGTGATGTCGCTTTCCATTAACTGTATCATGGCTTTTACCACATCGGCAACATCTACAAAGCCCGTTGTGCCGTCTGTAAACCAGGGAAATTCGTCGTAAGCAGATTTGAAGATTTCGGAAGAGCCCTTGTTCCAGTCGCCTGCACCTAAAATAATGGTCGGGTTTACCATTACTGCATTCAGGCCCTCGCCAATGCCACGCCATACTTCCATTTCGGCCAGGTACTTGCTTTTGCCGTATTCGCTATTACTGGTTTCCTCTGTCCAGTTCATGGTTTCATCAATAGGCCTGTCTTCCCTTATTCGGCCAAGAGCAGCAACGGAACTTACAAAAACCAGCTTTTCAACACCAGCATTTAAACATGCATTTACAATATTTGCTGTGCCTTGAATATTTGTTTGATGAAGTTGCTTTTTTTGTTTGGGGTTGAATGATACAATAGCGGCACAATGGTACACATGCGTTATGCCTTGCATTGCCTCATCTATGTCAACAACATCCAGTATATCTGCCTTAAACCATTCCACCTGTTGTGCATGCGGAATGGAAGGCACTTGCGAACGGTACAATGCCCTAACGTTCTTGTTTTGTGCAGCAAGTTGTTGTATTAAATGGGAGCCCACCAGGCCAGTGGCCCCTGTTACTAAAATCATTCCGTGTTTTTTAAAAAGGAAATGTAGCAAACTAATTGCAATTATTGCAAATGCCGCTTACTACCACATCTGCACGTTTCTGGTTAAAGCCTTTGGGCAGCTTTACTTCCGGCACTGTTACATGGTCTAAGCAATACGTGGTATTGCAATCGTCGCAAATAAAATGCACATGGTTGTCGTGGTGGTGGCCTTGGGTGCACTCGTCCTTACATAAGGCATACAGTACCGAGTTGTCGGCTGTTGGTATGGTATGTATAATGCCTTTGTCAACAAAGGTCTGCAGGGTCCTGTAAATGGTTACACGGTCAAACTGGTCGCCTGTCTTCTTTTCAATATCTGCATGTGCCAATGCACCGCTGGTATGCTGAAACAGTTCCAGTATATTCCTACGACTATCCGTAACACTTAGCTGGTTACGTTTCAGTATATCTAAAATTTCGTTTGCCATAATTGTTGAGGAATAAGTTTAAAAATGAAAATTCCAAATTCCATGCTCACCTAATAACTCTTTTTCTGCTTCGCAGAAAATAATCAGTTTGTATCCGTTCAACCCGTATTATCCGTGTGCTTATAACAAGCGGGCTACTTAATTAAACATGCTGTTTGAAAAATTGCCTGCCATTGGTTTTTCCTTCAACAAACTCTTAATGTCTTTTTTTAGCTTCTCCAATTCGTCTGCTTTCAACCCATCATACACCTGCCCACGAACCACGCCATTCTTATCAACCAGTGCAAAAAACTGCGAGTGCATAAAGTCATCGTCAATATTGGCTACCACATTTTTGGGGTCGTCTATCCCGTAACTGAACCTTGCCATATTGTACAGGCTATCCTTTCGCCCAGTCAGGAAAACCCATTTCCGCGTATCCACTTTTAAAGAATCTGCATAGCGTTTAATTTTTGCTACCGAGTCATGCTTGGGGTCGCAGGTATGCGAAACAATTAAAAAGTCAGGCTCATTCTTAAAGGTTTCGTACACCGTTTTTTTCATGTTGTTGTTCATGATGGGGCAAACGCTGGGGCAAATGGTAAAAAAATAATTCACCACGCATACCTTGCCCTTCATATCGGCATTGGTAAAGGTTGACCCATCCTGTGCACTAAACGCAAACTGCTGCACATTACCCCTTTTGCCCAACGGGCTCTGGTTAAATGTGTCGGTGTACTTGTACAGCAACACCCAAAAAACCAGCACCAGCACCACGAAAAAACCTACATAAAACAACAACTTCTTATTCATACACTTAATTAGGAAACAAAAGTACGTAGGCTTTGTCTCATAATATTTAACAGAGAATAATTTTTGCAACACAATTGCATTTATTATATTTGCCTTCTGCATGAATCTAAAATTTAATTGGGACGCTTTAGGAATTGCCGCTTCGGTAGCATGTGCCATTCATTGTGCCGTGCTGCCTTTGATTGTTACCAGCCTGCCGCTGTTTGGCGTTAACATTATAGAGAATGTGGGCTTTGAATATTTCATGATTGCCCTTGCGTTTTGCATTGGAGCCTATTCGTTATACCACGGCTGGAAAAAGCATCACCATAGCTTTGTTCCTATACTGATATTTTCATTGGGTTTTGTTTTGCTGTTTGCCAAACAGGTATGGCACCAATGGCAGTTTTGGTTTTTGGTACCGGCCGTAGTTTTGATTGTGGCTGCCCATTTTATCAATTACCGTTCCTGCAGGGTACATAACCATGCCCATAAGGATGATTGCGACCACTAAGCAATAGAAGCACACGGATAATACAGATTGGATGGATTTACTGGATTTTACTATTATTGGCCTAACCAGATTTTATGCAAAGCATAAAAAATCTGTGGTTATCCCTTCAACCCGTTTCATCCGTGTGCCCAAAAAATAGGGCGTGCCCCGCCTGTTCGGGTCGGGCTTTACGTTCCAAGTCCTCAACCGCTGTCGGGGCTAAAGCCGCCAACAGGGTTTGCGGGCTTTACACTGCTATCCCTCATGCAACGCTCCGTAGCAACTTATTAAGCGAAAGATTTTGTACTATCTCCTTACAATGCTTTAGCTTCGCCGCCGTAAATCAAAAAAAAATTTTTATGTCTTTAGTAGTAGTAGGTTCCATGGCTTTTGATGCTATTGAAACACCTTTTGGTAAAAGCGATAAAATCATTGGCGGTGCCGGTACTTATATTGCCTGGTGTGCCAGCAACTTTACACCTGTAAAGCAGATCAGTGTGGTGGGTGGCGATTTTCCACAAGCCGAACTGGATGCCTTGACTGCACGTAACGTGACATTGGAAGGTGTGCAAATAAAGAAAGATGAAAAAACATTTTTCTGGAGCGGCAAGTACCATTTAGATATGAATACCCGCGATACATTGGTTACCGAACTGAATGTATTGGGCGATTTTCAACCCGTGGTTCCTGAAAGCTACCAAGACTGTGAGTTTTTGATGTTGGGTAACCTTGCTCCTTCAGTTCAATTAAGTGTAATCGAACAATTGAAAACAAAACCCAAATTGGTAGTATTGGATACCATGAATTTTTGGATGGATATTGCTTTGGATGACCTGAAAAAAGTATTGGCCAAAACCGATGTATTGATGGTGAACGATAGCGAAGCAAGGCAGTTGAGCGGTGATTATTCTTTGGTACGTGCTGCAAAAAAAATCATGCAAATGGGACCTAAGTATTTAATCATTAAGAAAGGTGAACATGGGGCTTTGCTGTTTCATGAGAACAGTGTGTTTTATGCACCTGCATTGCCTTTGGAAGAAGTGTTTGACCCAACTGGTGCAGGCGATACATTTGCCGGTGGTTTTATTGGCCATATTGCCAAAACAAAGGACATTAGCTTTGAGAACATGAAAACAGCCATTATTGTAGGTAGTGCATTGGCCAGCTATTGTGTGGAGAAATTTGGTACAGAAAGGTTAAGGGAAATTAAGAAGGCTGATATTGAAACCAGGCTGAACGAGTTTGTGCAGTTGGCAAGCTTTGATATTGCTTTGGTTTAGTTTTTTAGATAGATCATTAAAAGCCATCAACGTTAGCGTTGATGGCTTTTTTATTTGTACGTTATTTATCTATTTTATTTTACCGCTACGCTTCGGTAAAAGTTCAGCTTTGTACCGAAGAACGGTGATGTATGTACAGTAGCCAAGTACAAAGATCATATCTCGCTTTCTATTGGCTCGGTGGTTGGCTTCTCTTTCATGCTGTGGTTTACGATGTACACGCCCACAATGGTTATCAAAGTGCCTATTAAAATATTGAGCGTAAGCTGTTCGTGCAGCAGCACTGCACCAATGAGCATGGCCACAATTGGGTTGAAGTAGGCGTATAAAGAAGATATTGCTGCAGGCAGGTTTTTCATGGAGAAAATGAAACAGGCAAACGCAATGCAGGAGCCAATAAGCACCAGGTACGCAATGGATAGCCATGTTTGCATGGGAATGGCCGTAAGTGGTATATACTGGCCCGTGGCCATTGACATGATGGCAAGAAACGGCGATGCCAGCAACATTTGCCACCCCATACTATAATAGGGGTTGATGTTTATTTTTTTACGTGCTACCAATATGGTACCGATGCTCCATGCAAGTGTTGCTATTAAACCAAGTATCACACCAAACAAATAGTTATTAGATGCATGGTGAAAAGCATTGTGGTAAAACACCACACCTATGCCCATGAAGCCCAGTATAAGGCCCGCGAATGTAAGCAGGGTGTTTTTTGTTTTGAATACCACCATTTCTATCACTACTACGCATAGTGGGTACAGTGCCCCAATTAATGCACCCAGCCCACTTGATATATAACGGATGCTCCAGGTGGCCAGTCCGTTGGCAATAATCAATAGAAAGAAGGAAATGAACAGTAAAGATTTTAGCTGTTTCCATTTGGGAAACGGCTCGCCTTTGAGTGTAAAGAAAATAACATACAGTACCCCTGCAACAAACTGTCTTATGGCAGACACCTGCAAACCCGGCACCTGCTGCACTGCAATTTTACTTGCAACCCAGGTGCTGCCCCAAATGATGGAGGTAGCCGTTAATGCAGCGTATGCTTTTTGTTTGCTTGTCATATAACTATGGTTTGCAAAGGCATTACCAATAGGCAGCACAAAGAGCGTTGGGGTTACGGTATCTGCCGCGTTTTACTTATAACTTAATGTAAGTTGCTTGCCGTGTTGTTTTGCCTGCTAATGCTTAAAATGCCTTAGTCCGGTAATGACCATGGCCAGCCTATGTTCTACACAGTAGTCTATACTGTCTTTGTCGCGTATGGAGCCACCGGGCTGAATGAATGCCTGGATGCCCTCTTCATGGGCCATGCTTACACAGTCGTTAAAGGGAAAGAAAGCATCGCTTGCCAGTACAGCCCCGTTCAAATCGAACTTGAACTGTTTGGATTTTTCGATGGCGTGACGCAATGCATCCACACGTGATGTTTGTCCGCAGCCCTTACCTATTAACTGTTTGTGTTTAACCAGTGCAATGGCATTACTCTTTAAATGTTTGCAGACGATATTGGCAAAAGTGAGGTCTTCTTTTTCTGTTGCAAAGGTTTCCCTTCCGCCAACTTCTTTCCATTCTGCATAGTTGCCGTTATCCATTTGTTGTGTAAGTGTGCCGTTCAATAAAGATTTACTGGAATTGGGAACTTGGTATTTGGAATCTATGATTTGCAGCAGTATCCTGTTCTTTTTGGATTTCAGTATCGCTAATGCATCCTCCTCAAAAGAAGGTGCAATCAGTACTTCAAAAAATATTTCGTTGATGGCTTCTGCAGTGGTTTTATCAATGGCAGCGTTGGTAACCAGCACGCCGCCAAATGCACTCTCAGGGTCGCCGGCAAGAGCTGCATCCCAACTTTCCTTTACGGAAGCCCTTGAAGCAATGCCGCAAACATTGGTGTGTTTGATGATACCAAAAACAACTTCGCCACCAATAGCAAATTCACTAATGATCTGGATGGCTGCATCCACATCAACCAGGTTATTGTACGAAAGCTCCTTTCCGTTTAATTGGGTAAACAGTGCTGTCAAATCGCCATAGAATGCAGCAGACTGGTGTGGGTTTTCGCCATAACGCAATACCTGTTTTGCAGTTGAGGTTTGCAGGGCAGTATTATCCGGGTTGAAGTAATTGTTGATGGCAATATCATAGTTCATTACCACCTGGAATGCTTTGCCAGCATAGGCTTTACGTTGCTCAATGGTTGTTTCGCCTGCCTGTGTATGCAACAGGTTTTCCAAGGAAGCATAATCATCTTTGGCGGCAATTACGGTAACATCCTTAAAGTTCTTGGCGGCGGCACGTATCATGCTGGGACCACCAATATCTACTTTTTCAATAATGAGTTTTTCATCCGTGGTAGATTTTAATGTTTCTTCAAACGGGTATAGGTCAACAATTACCAAATCAATTTCAGGAATGGCATACTGCTGCATTTCCTGCAGGTGCTGGGCATCATCGCGTTTACCTAGTATGGCACCAAACACAACCGGGTGCAATGTTTTGACACGGCCACCCAATATGGATGGATAAGTGGTGAGACTTTCTACGGCAACACATGGAATGTTGGCATTCTCTAAAAACGTTTGTGTGCCACCAGTGGAATAAATGGTTATTCCCAGTTCGTGCAGTTTTTTTGCAATGGGTTCCAGTCCATCTTTATAAAAGACAGAGATGAGTGCTGATTGAATTTTTTTGGTCATGAGGAAAAAAGTTGATCGGTTATGGTTAATAGGTTATAGCTGTGGCTTATTTTATTTAAGTGAATCCCTGAACTTGGTTATCATTTTACATAAAATTTCGTAGTTATTGTAATGCATTTAAACACATCTTCCATTACGTAACCCCTTGCCTTTCCAATAAACAAACAAGCAACAACTTCTATTGCAGAACGTAAGGCAATACCTAGGAACCGGTTAAATTCGGCTTTAGATTGCCCTGTACATCCTTCTGCTATGTTCAATACAACAGAGTCGGCAGCTCTTTTTATTTGAGAAGAAAGGCTATACATTGCACGCTTAGGAAATCCTTTGGTAAGCAAATCAATTTCATTGGATAACTCAAATGCACGCTGCCAAATTTTCAATTCTTCGAAACGAAAAACCATATACAGATTTTGGATATTACACAAGTAGTGACACCGTTATGATCCATTATCCATGAACTATCTGCTACCTTACAGATCCATCAAAAATGCCCCGTCAGTGGCAGTTGAATGGTGCCGCAAATGTAGGCTGTCAGCATCTCTTTTCCAGTAGGCAATTTTCCAGTGGGGGTTTGACGAGTCGAAAACATACTGGCCACATTCAAAAATTGTTGATAAACGGCTTAGGTATATTTTGGGATTTTTTGTAAGGATGATGGCATCCAGTTTTATCTTTTTACTTAATGCAGGCAATTGCATGGCTTGATCTATAATCAAAATATTTTTTCCGTTGCTTGTAATAAGGTGGTCCTGTAGCAGTATGTTGTACAGGCTATCAGCAGGGTTGATGCGGTGCAGTACACGTGATGGCTTGATGTGGAAGTTGCGTAAAAACCCATCTTCGGTTAAGATGCTGTCGCCAATGAAACGGTATTTCCTTCCTTCAACCAAATCAATGGCCGTATGGTTGGGCACATTGTAAACAATCAGTTTCTGTTGTTGCTGTTTCTGTATAAAATCAACACTGCGTATCGCAATAAATGCAAACAGGCTTGCCAAGCCGATAAGGAAACCTTTGCTATACTTATTCATTAACCATGTAGCAAAACCAAGAATAACGGCGTATAAAATAATGGCCTGCGGTATGGTTATTTGCAAAGAGGGCCAAACGGAAAATGGCAATGTGTCCACATGCTGAATAAAACGGTTCATGATTTCGACTCCATAACCAACGCCTTTGCCCACCAATGTGCCTATATAGGGAATGAAGTAAGTAACCAACAATAGCAGCTCTGCATACAGTACCAAACCAGAAAAGGGAACGGCAAATAAATTGGTAAAGAGGAAAAGGGTTGGCAACTGGTGAAAGTGGTACAGCACAATGGGCAGGGTTAAAATTTGTGCAGACAGTGTTACGGAACTCAAGCTCCATAAGCCTTTAAGCAGTTTGTTGTTGAAGTACACCCACTTGCTGATGTGTTTCTGGAATACCACAATGCTTAGTACCGCACCATAAGATAACTGGAAACCTACATCCCATAAACTGTAAGGGTTTATTACAATCAATAGAAAAGCCGATGCTGCTAAACTATTGTACATGGCCGTTTTTTTTCCTATGCTTTCGCCCAGTACAATAAACGTAAACATTACAGCACTTCTTAAAATGGAAGGGGCTGCACCTGCAATAAAACTAAAGCCCCATAGTACCAACAGTATGGTTACGGGCTTTATAATTGTAGTGACCCTATATTTTTTAAAAGGATCAAAAATGGCAATGAGCAGGCCATATATCATACCCAGGTGCAGGCCACTAATGGCAATAATATGCACCACGCCTGTGTTGCTGTAGCTTTGTACAAGGTCCCTGTCCAGATCGTCCCTATAGCCTATCAACAATGCTTCTGCCACGCTTAGCTGGTTGGGTTCTTTTATCTTGTCACGCAAAATAGACAGCAGTTTTGTTCTCGAAGCAATCAGTGCAGCATCAAACCAATTGGTATGGGTTGTGGGCAGTGTTATAAAAGCATCATCGCTTAAAAATGCTTGGTAGCTTATATTCTGAAATGAACAATACCTTGCATAATTAAACCCGCCAGGGTTGCCTGCGTTTATAATAGGCACCAGGCTTTTGATAAGCACAACCTGCGAGCCATAAGTCAATGGTGGTTTCGTGGAGTCCTTTCTAAAGTACAACAGCACATCACCCGTAACAGGTTGCCATTTGCCATCAATCAATATGGCTTCTGCCCGGGCAAGTGCCTTGAATGATTTTGGCTTTTCCACAATAGGTTCTTGCAGCGTAAGCATTACCGGCAATTTTTGCTGGTAGTACCTGCCAATGTGGTTGGGATTGTTTTCTATGTTTTTTGTAAAGGCCAATATGCCGCCAATGCCGAAAAACAAAATGGTGATGGCTGTTCCACTTAACCATTTAAGCAGAAATTTTTTAGATGTATGGAGTAACTGATACGCTATAAAAAATACAACGCCAATTGCTGTTATACTATAAAATGGAAACAAGCCGATACGTACATGATACTGTATCAATATGCCAATAATAAGTGGTATCAATAACCTTATAACAGGAACCGTTTTTAGTATGGGTTTACCATGTTTGGGCATAAGACGGTGTAAGACTTTGTTCCACACCCGAAAGGATGTGCCACAAAGCCTATTTTAAGTGTTTGAGCTTATTGGGATTGATCATAGTATAGCTTTCCTTGTATATCCTTTCATTTGTCAACTCCATTAAACTAAAAGCCCGTTCCTTATTTACCAATGTTCCATTTCTAAAACCGGCCAGGTCTTTAAAAGAAGAAAATTCCCAATCTTCTATTTTCTTTACCAGCCCTGCAACCCAAGGGTTTTGATGGATGTAGTGGAAGCAGGCTATTCCATAGTTTTCCGAGCCGCATTCGTTTAAAAGTTTACACTTTACGTTTTGTGTAAATAAGGAACCTGTTCTTTTAAGTTGCTTGTTTATTGCCTTGGTATAGCTGCTTTGTATCTGCTGAATAGCATATGAAACTGCCTGGATTTCTATATTTCCCGACTTTTTTATTTCGATACTTTTTTCTGTAGCCTCAATGAGTATATGAAAATGATTGGGCATTAACGTGTAACAAAGCATATTGCATACAGGCATTAGAGAGAGCCTTACTTTTTTTAAAAAGAAAAGGTAGTTTGCAGAAGCGTAAAATAAAGTTTGCTTGTTGATACCCCTGTTGTAGATATGATACAAGTTTCCTATATCCAAATTCATATTTACAATATACAAATTAATTGTAACGTGAATTTTGGGGAAATACAAAAAAGTCCGATTTGACTTTAGGGTTATGTTTAAGTAAAAAGATATGCCACACCTTAAAGGATGTGGCATATCTTTTTACTTACTCAAGTGCATGCTTCTTTCTTTGTAGAGGTTCCTGAAGTAGGGGTCTCGCAGGTCCTTAATAAAACGGATTGCTTCGCCGGTGCTCTTCATTTCGGGACCAAGTTCTTTGTTTACACCCGGAAACTTATTGAAGCTGAAAACAGGCTCTTTAATGGCATAGCCCTCCAGCTTTTTGTCCATGGTAAAATCCGTAAGCTTGGCTGCACCCAACATTACTTTGGTAGCAATGTTCAGGTACGGAATCTGGTAGGCCTTGGCTATAAATGGCGTGGTACGGCTGGCCCTTGGGTTGGCTTCAATTACATATACCTTACCATCTTTAATGGCAAACTGTATGTTGATAAGCCCTTTTATGTTCAATGCCCTTGCAATCTTCTCGCTGTAATATTCCATTGTTTCCACAATCAATGGGGTAAGGTTAAATGCAGGCAGTACCGCATTGCTGTCGCCACTATGTATGCCTGCTGGTTCTATATGCTCCATCACACCCATTACATGAAAATTCTCGCCATCAAAAATGGCATCCACTTCTGCTTCCTGGCATCTATCCAAAAAGTGGTCAATTAAAATCTTGTTATCTGGAATATGTTTCAATAAACTGATCACCGCTTTTTCCACTTCCTCGTCATTGATCACAATACGCATTCTTTGCCCACCTAAAACATAACTTGGGCGAACGAGCACGGGATAACCAACTTTATTGGCCACTTCAATTGCTTCATCTGCAGTATAGGCTGTACCATACTCGGGATAAGGAATGCCCAGTTCTTTCAATAGATCGCTGAACCTTCCACGGTCTTCGGCAATATCCATGTCGTTATAGCTGGTACCAATAATCTTTATGCCTTTGGCGTGCAGTCTTTTGGCAAGTTTCAATGCGGTCTGTCCACCCAGTTGCACGATTACACCTTCGGGTTTTTCCAGTTCAATAATCTCCCATAAATGCTCCCAGTACACGGGTTCAAAATACAGTTTGTCTGCCATGTCAAAATCGGTGGAAACCGTTTCGGGGTTACAGTTCATCATAATGGCTTCGTAGCCGCATTCTTTAATGGCCAGTAAACCATGCACGCAACAGTAGTCAAATTCAATACCTTGACCAATGCGGTTTGGACCGCTACCGAGAACAATGATTTTTTTCTTTGAAGACTGAACGGACTCGTTGCTCTGTAAAGTGTTGCTCATTTTTAGAAGAATTGAGCAAAAGTAAGGTTACAGATTTTTTTTGCGGATTATTTTTTGGGTAACAGTCGTTAGTATTTGCATTGGCCTTTACTGGTCCCGATAGCTATCGGGACACCCATCAACGTTTTGAATAAAGCCGGGCTTTTAGTGTATCATAAGTAAGTGCATCATAAAATGGGTACCACACTTTTAAAAATGTGGCATCCGTTTATTTCTTCTTTGCATGTTCGGCAACTGCCTGTAATGCTTCATAAAATTCTTCTCCGTATTTTCTTATCAAGGGTTCCTTCAAGAAAATATATACCGGTACTTTCAACTTTTTGCCAAGGCTGCAGGCCGCAGCACACAGGTCTTCGCGTGGCTCGTAGTTTACGTATTCCATATCGGGGTCAACCTTGCTGTTCGAAATCTTTATGGGAAACAAGTGGCAGCTAACGGGTTTTTTCCAGCCAATCTTCCCTTCGTTATAGGCTTTTTCAAACCCGCATACAATCAAGCCTTTTTCGTCTTTTTTGCCATAGGCACAAATGCCGCTGTTCACCGTTGGGGTTACCCAGCCAAATTCACGGTCGTATTCAAACTTGCCCGTCCTTTCCACTTCATCAATCCCTTCCTGGGTCATGTAAGGTTTTATGGTTTCGTAGTATTTCTCTACTTCTTTCTTTTCCCAGTTTTCCAATGGGGCTCCGGCATCTCCATCTTCGCAGCAGCCTCCTTTGCATTTGGCAAGGTCGCATACAAACTGTTCTTCAATCACCTCATCGCTAATGAGTTTGTTGTCAATTATAATCATACAATCATTGTTTGCTACAAGAAGCAACTGCAAATATAGACCAGCAAAAAACAGTGCTGTTTAATTTATTGGATTTTTCGGTAAAGGGCTAGTGGCATTTAAAATAGTCGAAAGGCTCTTTGCATTCGTTGCATTGGTACAACGATTTGCAGGCAGTACTGCCAAATTGCGAAATCATTTTGGTGTTGTACGATTTGCATAAAGGGCATTGAATGGCTTCTTCTTCCTGAAAACTGTCTGGCGTGCACACGGCCTGCTTTGCATTGGGCGGGGCAATACCATATTGTTGCAGTTTTTGTTTCCCTTCTTCGCTCATCCAGTCTGTTGTCCATGCGGGGGAAAGCACCGTTGTAATTTTTATGTTGCTGTAGCCGTTTTCAATTAAAGCAAGCCGAATGTTCATGCTGATCATGTCCATTGCAGGGCAGCCAGTATAGGTTGGTGTAATGGTCACTTGCACTTGTCCATCTACCATATTTACGTCCCTTACAATACCCAGGTCCAGTATGGTTAATACAGGCACTTCGGGGTCCGTTACCGTTGCCAGGATTTGCCAAACCGGCTGTGCGGATATGTTTGCAGCCGTTACCATTCTGCTCCGGGATAGGTTCTTTGCAAGTATTGCATTTCAGCCAATATATAACCAAGGTGTTCGGTATGTGTGCCTGTTTTGCCACCGGATTGGTTGAACGTTTTTTCCGGGTAAGGCAAAGTTGCTTCTTCAAAAACAGCTTTTGTTTTTTCTTCCCATTGCTGTTTCAGTAAAGCAAAGTCAATACCCATGGGCGTTTCGTAACCGGCAGCAATAAAAAATTCGCCGGTATAGTTTTTCAGTTCTTCTATTGCAGCCAGCATACGTTGATGACTTTCTGCTGTTCCATCGCCCAGGCGTATTACCCATTCGCTGCTCCAGCGTACATGGTAGGTTATTTCCTTTAATGCTTTGGTGGCAATAGCGGCCAATTGTTCGTCTTTACAGTTCTGCAGTTGCTGAAATAAGTATAACTGATAAACAGAAAAATAAAACTGGCGTAGTATGGTCTGTCCCCAATCAACATTTGGTTGTTCAACTAGTAATAAATTTTTGAATTCCCTTTCGGTTCTTAAATAGGCCAGCGAATCTTCTGTTGCCAAATCGGCCGGGTTGTTGGCTGTCCCGATAGTTATCGGGAGGTTTATTAGTGCAGCAGCATATTGGTAAAAGTTCCTTGACTGCCCAATCAAATCCAGCGAAATATTGGTAATGGCAATGTCCTGCTCCAATATTGGTCCATGCCCGCACCACTCACTGTTTCTCTGTGCAAGAATAAGTGTGGTATCTGCCAGGTGCAGGGTATAGTCTATTAAATTTTGATTCATTTATATCCTTTGTAGTTCACTTTATACGGTATCACCTAATTACCAACCGTCTTTACATATGACCCACTTCATCGGGCAGTTCGTAAAAAGTTGGATGACGGTAAACCTTGTCGTTGGCCGGTTCATACAGGCTTTCGGCTTCATCGGGGTTACTGGCATGTATGTATTTGCTTTCCACAACCCATAGGCTTACGCCTTCCATGCGTCGGGTGTACACATCCCTTGCATTTTCAATGGCCATTTGTGCATCGGCAGCATGAAGGCTGCCCGCATGTTTGTGGTCAAGTCCCTGCTTGCTACGAATGAATACTTCCCATAAAGGCCACTCTGCCTGTGACTGCTGGGTTGCCGGGCCACCAGTTTCTATCTCGCCGTAATCGCCGTAAAAATATTTTGTGTTGTATGTTTTCATCTTATAGTTGTTGTGGTTGTATTAAGCAACTTTTTGCAGTTGCCTGTTTTTCTTTTTTGCTGCGTGGGCCAATGCGGCTTCCCTTACCCAGGCACCATCGGCATGTGCTTTTTTACGTGCATCCAGCCGTTGCTTGTTGCAGGGGCCATTGCCTTTTACTACGGCCCAAAATTCATCCCAGTCAATTTCGCCAAAGTCGTAGTGTTTCCTTTCTTCGTTCCATTTCAGTTTATCGTCTGGTAGGGTCATGCCCAATACTTTTACCTGTTCTGCAATCATGTCAATAAACTGTTGGCGAAGCTCGTCGTTTGTCTTGCGTTTTATTTTCCATTTCACGCTTTGGTCGCTATTGGTACTTTCACTGTCCCTTGGCCCAAACATCATGAGGCTTGGCCACCACCAACGGTTGATGGCATCCTGGCACATGGCTTTTTGTTCGTCTGTTCCTTTGCTTAGTACCAGCAATGTTTCAAAGCCCTGGCGTTGATGAAAACTTTCTTCCTTGCATATACGCACCATTGCCCTTGCATAAGGACCGTAACTGGTTCGGCATAACATTACCTGGTTAAGTATCGCAGCACCATCCACTAGCCAGCCCACGGCACCCATATCGGCCCAGGTTAAGGTTGGATAGTTGAAGATGGAAGAATATTTGGCTTTGCCACTGAGCAGTTGTTCCAGCATTTCGTCCCTACTGGTTCCGAGTGTTTCTGCAGATGAATAGAGATACAGACCATGCCCAGCCTCATCTTGAACCTTGGCAATTAAAATGGCTTTGCGTTTTAACGATGGGGCACGGCTGATCCAATTGCCTTCGGGCAACATGCCTACCACTTCGCTGTGGGCGTGCTGGCTAATTTGGCGGATATTGGTTTTGCGGTATGCATCGGGCATCCAGTCTTTGGGCTCAATTTTTATTTCCTTATCAATTTTGTCCTGAAATATTTTTTCAAGGTCCTGCAACTGCATAATGGCATTTTTAGATTTCCAAAAATACGGTAATAAACAACAGGGCTAACGCGTGTTAGTTTAAATTTTTGAAGGAGCTTGTTATTTTGTTAGTTTAACTAGCAGAGTTGTTCTTGCTTTTTTAACATTGCTGAGGCTTGGGCACACGGATGTTACAGGATGTAAGGATGTATCACGGATTTTATGCTGCTTCGCAGCATGTGGATCAGTTTGCGGTTAAGGAATTGATCGATGCAATTTTTAGATAACGATTTTTTCCAACCCGCTTAAATAAGTTTCATCTATTGTTGCTCCGATACCTGGTGTATCATCAATTTCGACAATGCCGTTTGCCTTGTATTGCAGCCCGTTTTGTACGGGGTCTTCAGACATCATTAGTGGCGTATCCAAATCGAAATGAACAATGGACGGATGGCTGTATGCAAAATGTATGAATGCGGAAGAAGCCAGTCTGCTTTCCATAAAGCTGCCTACCTGTAGCTTTATGTTGTGTTGCTGTGCTACCTGCACAATTTTCAGTGCATTGAAAATACCGCCACTTTTTCCAAGTTTGATGTTGAAGTAATCGCAGGCATGCAGTGTTGCCAAACGTTCTGCATCATGGTGGTCGCAGCAGCTTTCGTCTGACATTATTTTTATCGGACTTTCTTTACGTACCAATGGCAGTTGCATAAAATTCCATCTTGCAATGGGTTCTTCACAATGCTCTATGCCATAGAGCGACAGGGCCTGCAGGGTTTCGATGGCCGTTGGCACATCCCAGCCCTGATTGGCATCTATGCGTAAGGGAATCTCATTTCCTACCGCTTCGCGTATTGCTTTTATCCTTGCAACATCATGCTGTGTAGTAGTGCCGAGCTTTACCTTAATTGCCGGGAAGCCTTCTTGCTGGAAGCGTTTTGCATCGTTTGCCATTTTATCCGATGAACCAATGCCAACAGTCATGTCTGTTGTAACCAGCTTGTTTTTTTGGCCGCCGAGGAATTTGTAGAGTGGCAGGTTGCTATGTTTTGCTGCTATGTCGTACAGGGCCATATCAAAGGCACTCTTGATGCTGTTGTTGCCATAAATGGTCTTATCCATTGCAGTAATGCAATCTTCTATGTTCAATGGGTTCCTGTTTTGTAAAGATTGGGCAAGGTATTGGGCCACAATAAAACAGGTGTCCACACTTTCGCCATTGATGCTCATGTAAGGACTGCATTCGCCATAGCCGCTAATGCCCTGGTTGGTGCGGATGATGATTAACACATTGTCTGCATTGAACTGTGTGCCCAAAGAAATTACAAAGGGTTCTTTTAAGGGAATCAATAGCTTATAAATTTCTATGGCTTCAATCTGCAGCATGCTTATTGTATTTGTGGTTGTTATTTAATGTCAAAATCAACAATGATCTTATCGGATTTTGGGTGCGACTGGCAAGTTAAAATAAAGCCCTGTTCAATTTCTTCGTGCTCCAGTCCCCAACAAACATCCATATCCACTTCGCCTTCTATTAGCTTGGCCTTGCAGGTACAGCATACGCCGCCCTTGCAGGCATAGGGTAGATCGGCACCCTGTTGCAGGGCTGCATCCAAAATATTGCTGCCGTTAAATGGCAAATTAAAATCAAAACTTCTGCCATCCACTTTTATGGTGATGTTGCTTTGGGCAACTGAATCCATTGGGTGTGTAGTCCCTGTTTTTTGTTGTTTGCCTTTGGTGGTGGTAAACAGTTCAAAATGTATTTTCTTTTTGTCAATCCCTTTACTTTCCAAAAAATCCTTTACGGCAAAAATCATTTCTTCAGGGCCGCAAACAAAAAACTCGTCTGCGTTAATATCAACTGCTCTGGCAAACAGGGCCTCGCATTTGGCAGCATCAATCCTTCCAAAATTTATTGCTGCATCGGTACGCTCTCTGCTTAGGATGTGGATGAGCTGAAAACGGCTCAGGTATTTATTCTTTAAGGCTTCCAGGGTTTCCTTAAAAATGATGGAGCCCCTGTTTTTGTTGCCGTACACCAAAGTAAAATTGCTATCCGGTTCGGTAAGCAGGGTTGTTTTAATAATGGAAAGCAATGGCGTAATACCGCTGCCCGCAGCAAAAGCCACATAGTTTTTTTTGTTGTCCGTTTTTAGTTCAGTATAGAATTTTCCGATGGGTGGCATTACTTCCAGCTCGTCGCCAGCCTTTAGCTGTTCGTTGGCAAAAGTGGAAAAGAGACCTTCCTGCACTTTTTTGATGGCAACCCTAAAGTCGTTGTCTAACGGGGATGAGCAAAGCGAGTAGGAACGGCGTACTTCTTCCTGGTTGATAAAGCTGCGTACCGTAATATTTTGTCCCTGTGTAAACTGGAAGCTTTGCTTTAGTTGTTCGGGAATGTGAAAGGCAACGGAAACGCAATCGTGGGTTTCCTGTCTTACTTCCTTTATTTTGAGTGTGTGGAAATGTAATGACATCGTTGGTTTGTGTAGTATGGATTCCGGTTTCGAAAATGTATGGTGCAGGCGGTTGGATTTATGGGTAGCTTATTTTTTTAAGCCGCCAACCAGTATGGCAATCATGTTTTCTTCTAGTTCTTTACCACTTATTTTTTGTTTGCTGCGGTGCCAGCTTTCTATACCGCTGATTGCATGAAACATAATAAGCACGGCGGTTGTGGCATCTATCTTTTTTATTTCTTTGTTCTTGATGCCTTCTTCTATGATTGCTGCAAAACGCTTACGATAGCTACGGCGTTGGTTCTGGAAGTTGGAGAGGTAGGGTTCGGACAAATGCTTCCATTCCCTATCGCTTACAAATACTTCTTCAAAGTGGTGCACCATGCCATCGATATGAAAACGCAGCAGGTTCTCTACTTTTTGTAAGGATGAAACGGACTCGGCTTCCAATAGTTCCAGCTTTTGGTTGTAACGGTTGGCCACGCTGAAGCATATTTCGTGCAACAGTTCGTTCTTGCTTTTGATATGGTTGTATAAGCTTGCGGCTTCTACACCTACTACATCGGCAAGCTCTCGCATGCTTGCTGCTTTAAAGCCTTTTTCTTTGAACAGTATGGCAGCCTTTTCTATAATTACATCTTTACGGCTTGCATTGTTATCGGTTTTAATTCGTCCCATGCAACAAAAATAACACTAACAATCGTTAGGGCAAAAGAAAGATTTTGTTAGTATCAGATAGGTTGCCTGGTACATTGAAGTTGCCCAGGCCAGGATTTAGCTAAACGCTGATGGCTGCCCCGATAGCTATCGGGGCCGGTAATGCTTGTGTATGTGCTATTGCCGGTTACAAGATTATTATTGTACATTTTTAAGAAAGTCCACAATGCCCTGATAGATTTTTTTGGCAACTGCGTCATGGAATTTTTTGTCGAGTATGAGCCGCTCGTCGTTGGGGTTGCTGAGAAAGGCTATTTCCACAAGGCTATTGGGAAAGTCGGTTATGGCATTGGGCGTGAAATTGAAGTTGCCCACGTTGCCAAACTCTTTTAGGTCAAGCTGTAACATGTTTTTCAGTATGGCAGTTGTTAAGGGCCTGAAACCAATATGTTTATAGTAGGTGCTTACGCCCTGTACCATGGTGTTGGACGATGAGTTGAGGTGCAGGCTAATAAAAATATCGGGATTTTCTTTTTGCAGGAACAGCACCCTGTCGCGGTTGTCGATTGTTGTATCGCTATTACGGGTCATGACCACTTTTACTTTTTGCTTTTGCAGGTATTTTTCCAGTGCTTTTGCAAAAAGAAGGGTGTATTCTTTTTCTTCGATTTTTGTGCAGATGCCGCCTGCTCCTCTGTTAGTTCCGCCATGACCTGCATCAATGGCAATGACCATATTTTGTATGGCTAATTTCTTGGGCTGGTGCTTTATTTTTATAGTAAGGGTTTTGCCCTTGTAACTTGCGGTGTAACCCCAGTGCTGTTGATGGTTGAGCTGTATTGTTACCTGCACCACATCATCTTCTACCTGGTTGAAATAAATGTTTTTTACTTCTTTGGTTGACTGTAGCTGTTGAATCCAGTTGGTATTGCTTTGTACGCCATAGAGCTCTACCATAATTTTTGAAGGACCAACTTCCATCCATGTTTTGTATGGCAGCCTTGCACCCATGCTAATGGAAACAATATCGAAACTGTCGGCAACGCCTTTTATGCTCCATGCATCGGTTAAGTAAAAAGGTTTTAGTTGGGTAACGGTATCTTCTTTGGCAAATGCTTTTTCTATATAGGCGGTGTGGTTTTTTGAAAGCTGCACTTTGTACATTTCCTTAGTGGAGTCTATGGCTTTAAGGATAATGTTGGTGTCGATATAGCCAAGTTTGGCCCCGCCCAACCTGTCTTCGCCAAGGCCATAAGCCAACATGGGCAGCTTGCCTGTTGATTTTAAAAGCTTGTAAAGAGTATTGGTTTGTTGGGTGTAGGAGCTAACGTGTACAGTTATTATTAACGTTAGCAAAAGGAGTTGCTTCATGCAATGAAGATAGTAAAAAACGTTGGGGGGGCAAGATTACCCCCCCTCACCCTTATTTAATCTATAAAGCTGTTCTGTAAAGAACAACAAGTTGCATACATGCAATTTGTATTGCAGTATTAATCGTATTTTCTTTTGCCGAACCAGAAGTCCCTATACAGCAAAGTGAGTGTAAACTGTGTATAGTTTTCTTTTATCAAGCTATTGGTTGTAGTGCCGCGGGTACCAAATTCCAAGGCTCCCTGAAAGCCCAGTCCGCTCCGCATGGAGTGGAAGCCTGCACCAATGGTGGCACCATAGTCTTTTAGTTGCTGGCCATACATTTTTAAGTAGGAGTTGCTATAAAACACACCTGCCTGAAAAAAGGACCTTTCATATTGATGGTCGAGGTAAGTAAACTTTTTTGAGTATTCGAAACCTGCAGAAACACGGTCGCTGTTAACCAGTGTATAGCTACTTCCGGCATAGTGTGTGGAATTCCAGTCTTGGTGGTTGTAGTCAACAGCAAATGTGTATTTGTTTTTGAAAATGGCAGCAATACCAGTAGTAAAAGTCATTGGCAAGGTAAAGTAGCCGCTTTTATAGTGGTCTATGTTTTCGATGGTTTGTGTACCGTCTTGTACCAATAAACTATAGCTTGCATCGAGCGTTGTTTTGTTGCTTGCTGTGGCACCTAGTGCAATGTTCAGTTTTTTGTTTACTTCATAGTTGTATTGAACGCCACCCGTAAACACTGCATTGTTGATGTACACATTTTTTTTGGTGTAAAGGCTTCCGTTGCCGAGGCCGCTTGCTATTGTTTCTTCCTGCTGTTGCTGACCAAATAAATAACCTGCTTGTAAACCCAGCGACAGGCCTTTGGCCAAACGGTAACCACCAGCTAAATAGGCCTGGTTCAAGCTTCCTGAACCTTGGTAGGCCGCATCGGTAGTTAAAGATGTACCCTGAAGCGATTTTTTTGCAGCAAAAGAATAGTTGGAAGTACTGTATGGCAATAGCCCAAAACTTAACCCCAGCCTAGGTTTTACTTTAATTGCAAAAACAATCTTTTTGGATACCAGATCAGAGGAGTAGCTGTTTGTACCACTTGTTATTGCGTTGCCGGAATAAGAAATGCCTTTGTAACGTATGGATGTTTCTGCATTGAAGAACTGGTTTTGCAGGGCACTGTACGAAGCCGGGTTTATATTAAACAATGACCTTTCGGAGGAGAGTGCCACACCAGCATAACCCATACCGGTAGTTCTATCAAAATGCCCTTTTTCTATATCGCCAATACCAACAATGGAATAGGGCGATGCGTTGTTTTGTGAACGTGCACTGGTTGCAGCAACCAATATTAATATAACTATGCTTATTTGCTTCATGTAATGTTTATTGAACAGCTACGTAAAAAATTTGTAATTCAACCTTACCAAGGCTATTGTTGCGATTGCCTATTGCAACGCGGTTAAATTTTGTTTGGTAATCCGGTGCGGCAGGCAGTAGCAGCAAACCGTTTTGCGTATAGCCATCGGTAGCTATTACTTCGCCCAGGTAGCTTGTAACATCGTAGTTATAGTAGGTGTCCTTTCCGTATATATAGTCAATTACCAGATTGCCGTATTGCACTTCTGCAGCACCGCTGCTTCCGATGGCCGTAAGGTCGGTTCCAATCTGGTTAAGCTGTGTGGTACGTGCAAGCCTTAATTGAGGAGGCAATAGGTAAGGCGTTGTATAGGTATTTTGAACAGGGCGGATGATTAATTGTGCCTTCAACAATTTTTTATAGCTGGGCAGTTTCAGTATCTCTTTTGCTGTAGGGAACCTGAGTTTTGCCAATATGGAGCTGATTGGCTGAGAAAAAGCCATGTTATTGAATCCTGGTTGCAGCGAACTGATTTCTTTTACCAAGGGGTTAAGAGCCTGCAAAGCAGTACCCGTTCTGTTTGCTGTAATATTATTGAAGCTGTGCTGGCTATTGCTGATGGTAAACTCTACATTTTTGTTCTCTAAATAAAGACCTGCTTTTTTATAATTCAGCCTAAGAATAATACTGTCCTTAAAACCAAAAACCATTGCATTGGTGGTAGTGGTGCTGATGCAGAAGCCTTTGCAGTAATCCAGGAACATGGTGCTGTTTTTTACTGTATCACTTTTGCGTTGCAGCATCCCCAGGATTTCTTTGCCAAAAACATCGTCCAGGCGTACAGCGAACGTATCGGTATTGTTGGGCCTGATTACCACATTCCTAGTGCCAATAGGTGTAGGATAGGTCAAAAAATTGTCTACATTGTAAAGAATCGACCCTGCATTTGGCGGTACAATAGCTTCCTGTAAGCGGAATACGTTTAGGGCAATCTGCTTGGTAGTGTCACCGTAATAGTTCTTATTGATCTTACCAATTATCTGTATCGAATCAAAACTTGTGTTTTGGTATTGATCAGCATAAGCAGCAGGGATAACGTCAAAATAATTTTTCGAGGTCACGCTTCCAAATAAAGGGTCGGTATAAGAACCCACGAGGCCGGAGCCAAGTGCAGATGTGGCAAAAGAATCAAGGAGTACGGTTGAAAGGTCTACCCCAAAAGAATCGACCTTAATAATCTGTGAATTATCGGTATCGATAAATTCCGTTCCAAAAGCAATGTCAACTTTTTTACAGGATGCAAAAACCAATAAAAGCAACAGGGGAATAAAGCCGTTAATTTTCTTCATCGTATTGTTTGAATACTGTCTATTACGAGATTAAATAAGTAAATGCCAAAGCACAATTTTAGAATACTTAGCTGTTACAAAATTGTTAGTATGGATTAATGAGCTGTTTATAACGACTATTCTCTTAATTTTATCTACAAAAGCAAAATCCTTATCTATAAATGGTTTTATGTCAATCATGTTAAGGGCCTATCGATTAAGTGACCATTTAAAACCTCATTCGTAGATAAAAAATGATGATTCAGCTATGAATATTGTTTGAAAATCCATTTTAACGATTTAGCGATAGGTTGTAACGATAATTTCAGCCAAAATTTAAAAAAGAATGAAGCAACTAAAACACGTATTATTTACAGGTATCTCTATTGCTTTAATAGCAACTGCATGTTCCAAATCTAGTGATAGTACAACTGATGAAACAAGTGGAAACTGGGTAAAGCGTTCTGAATTTGAAGGACATGTTCGTTCCGAAGCTGTAGCATTTACTGTTGGTGATACTGCTTATATAGGTACTGGTTACGATGGCATAAACCGTTTGAATGACTTTTGGAAATACGATGCCACTGCTAACCAATGGGCACAGCGTGCAACTTTTATTGGTGCCGCAAGAACTTCGGCAGTTGGGTTTGGCACAAGCACAAAAGGTTATATCGGTACTGGGTATGATGGCGTAAACAGCCTGAAGGATTTTTATGAGTACAACCCTACTACAAATAGCTGGGCCAAAAAATTGGACTTTGGTGGCTCAGCCAGGTATGAAGCAGTTGGTTTTGCCATTAGCGACAAAGGCTATATCAGCACCGGTTATGATGGAAACAACTTGAAAGATCTTTGGCAGTATGATCCTGTTTTGAATACATGGACACAAAAAGGAAGCCTTGGTGGCGATAAAAGAAGCAGTGCGGTTGTATTTGTAAACAATGGTACAGCTTATATATGCACTGGCATTAACAACGGTACTGCTGTTGTTGATATGTGGGCGTACACTGCAGCTACTGATAGCTGGACACAAAAAAGGAACATCAACAATGTAAGTGCAGACACTTATGATGACGATTACACCGATATCGTTAGAAGCAATGCTGTAGCATTTACAGTTACTACTGCAAACGGTACTTTTGCTTATTTAACCGATGGCGAAAACGGTACTTATACCAAGAAAACCTGGAAGTATGATTTTGTGAATGACCAATGGACACGTAAAACACCTTACGAGGCATTGGAGCGTTCGGGAGCAGTTGCCTTTACTGTAAAAAACAGGGGCTTTGTTGCTACCGGCAGAAACTCTACTTATTATTTTGACGATGTAGCCGAGTTTAACCCTGACGATACTTACAACAGCAATGATTAAGAAGAACTGGAGCATTTTACTATTAGTAGTTGCAATAATAGCCGCTGTAGCAATACTTAGCAGGGGCAAAAAAGTAAAGAAAGGCGTTGAGGGGAAGATTTTGCTAACCACTAAGGCTTTTGCAACAAATAATGGCTGGGGTTATGATGTGCTGACAAACGATACGGTTTACATACATCAACAATACATTCCCGCAGTTGAAGGTTACCAAAGTTTTGCAACAGAGCAACAGGCCCTGGAAACCGGGAACCTGGTAATACAGAAACTGAAACGGAACACCTCGCCAACAATTACATTACAAGATTTGGACAGTTTGAAGGTTCAACATCATTAAAAGAAAAAGCACAGGAAATTTTCCGGTGCTTTTCTTTTTTAACCATAATAAACCATATCCGCCACCTAGCCTACAGCTAGCGTTAGTAGCGGGAGAGAGAAAAAGTGGTTCCATAGGGCCATATTGTATAAACGGCTATGTTTTACACTTAGCCATAAACCCAAATTAGAACTATTATATGTTATTTGCTTAAGCCAGGTTGCCAGAAATGAATAGATAGCTTGCAAAAGCTACTAAGGTCATAATGATGGAAATAGCTGCAATAGCAACCTTGTCTTGGCTGTAATGAGTTTTTTGATGATTCATGGCAAAACAGTTTTATGTGTTAGGAAATTTGAGACTAACTAATAAAACCAAGCTGTAAGATAGATCCTGTATGGAGTGTTAAAGACGATGCATTTAGCAATTCCTGTGTTCTTTTCAATCGTTGCATACAAGATAAGCAATTTTTTTGAAATATGCCATATTCGGGCATACTTTTTTTAAAAAAAGTCAATGCTAATTGATTGAAACGATTAAGGGCTACTGCATTATGAGTTTTCTTCAATAATGGCATCCAGGGCATGGCGGTAAGCATCGCCAATGGGTATGTGGTTGGTGCCAATCATTATTTCGTTCCTTGCAATTACATCCACCTGGCGTAGCGATACAATGTATGACCTGTGTACGCGTACAAATTCATCCGCTGGAAGTTTTGTTTCAAATTCTTTCAGGTTTTGCAAAGTGGTTAGCGGCGACAGTCTGCCTTTTACAAATACCTGTGTATAGTCCTTCATTCCAGATATAAACAGGATGTCGCTATAGTTTGTCTTGATGAGCTTGTATTCGGATTTTATGAAAACATAGTCTTTTTTCCTGTCTGCAACGGCTGCAGTTCTATATTGTAACATCATTTCTATATTTTGGGTAATTGCAAAAACACGTTCGTAGGTAATGGGAGATGCCAGATAGCCATAAATTTCTTTAGGCGGGTGCTGAATGGCAATCTGGGCAATATTGCAGGTGGCAACAATAACAGTGTCTGGGTGCTTAGCGTGCATTTGCTGCAGCCAGGCATCTTCCATAAGCGATACGCTGCAAATAATCACATCGCTCTGTAAACTCTGTGTGGACAGTGTTTGTATGCTTTCGCAATGAAACATGCTGGCAACGGTAACATCGGGTATCCAGTTGAGGTATTGGTTCAATAATGTGGCCTCGTCGGCACTATCACTGATGATTATGTAACTTTTCATTTGCGGTCGGGGTTGTGTGTTCAATTATGTTTGCCATATATACAAACAAGTTCTTTTTGCCTTTCGCTGCACAATATGTATCTACAAACGAATAGATTTTTGTTAAAACAGGCAAATAAAACCCTTATTCGGTGAACTGGAAAAGTATCGGGATTAAACAGGCAATAAAAATCCCCCGTTACACATGCAGTAACAGGGGATATGGGTTTCTTCCAGAAAATATAGCAGCTACTTAAAAGCTGTAGCTATTTGTTTCAAGCATTTTGTTGCATATCCTTCTACGTGCTTCTTTGGTATTGAATGGTTCCACTTTTGTAAAACGTTTCAAACCAATATGCATCATTCTCAATTCATCGCCATCCGCAAAACTGTTCAAGGCATTTTTACCGGCAATATTTATTTTGTCTGCTGCATCGTATATATAGGTGCGTGTAATATCAAGCTGTAAAGCGGTAGCGGCTTCTCCTTGTTTTTCTACCAGCTTCATGGCACGCAACAAAGCACTTTCTGCATGAAAGGTTTCAATGGCCATATCTGCAATGTTCATCAATACTTCCTGTTCCTTGTCAAGGCTCATCATCAGCTTTTGTACAGCGGCACCTGCTACCATTAAAATGGCTTTCTTAAAGTTATTGATGTACTTGAGTTCTTTGGCAAATGCATTTTCATCTTCGCCACCAAAATCCGGAATGCTCATCAGTTCTTTTTGAACATTCATTGCGGGTGTCATCAAATCCAGTTTGCCTTTCATGGCACGTTTCAAAACCATATCCACCGTAAGCAGGCGGTTAATTTCATTGGTTCCTTCATAAATACGGTTAATGCGTGAATCTCGGTAAGCCCTGCTGATCAGATATTCATCGCTAAAACCGTTGCCGCCGTGTATCTGTACGCCTTCGTCCACTACATAATCCAGTACTTCGCTACCAAACACTTTCAGCATGGCACATTCAATGGCAAATTCTTCTGCAGCACCCAACAATGCTTTTGCAAAGGGTTCGCCGCTCTGCTCCAGGTCATGCTCTTTTTCATCTATCCATTTTGCGGTACGGTACAATGCACTTTCACCCACCCATATACGTATGGCCATTTCGGCCAGCTTGTGCTTAATGGCCCCAAACTTTGCAATGGGCAGCTTAAACTGTTCCCTTGTGTTTGCGTAGTTAACGGCAAGTCCCGCAGCATATTTACTTGCACCCAATGCCGCAGCATCCAGCTTTAACCTGCCAATATTCAGGATATTGAAAGCAATGATATGGCCTTTGCCAATTTCGCCTAGTACGTTTTCTACCGGCACTTTGCAGTCCTGAAAATACAGTTGCACAGTAGATGAGCCTTTAATCCCCATCTTATGCTCTTCAGGCCCTTGCGTAAAGCCTTCAAAGCCCCTTTCTACAATAAAACCCGTGAACTTGTCGCCATCAATTTTTGCAAACACGGTATATACATCGGCAAAGCCGCCGTTTGTTATCCAGCATTTCTGCCCGTTTAAAATATAGTACTTGCCATCGTCGCTTAATTTGGCAGTTGTTTTTGCACTCAATGCATCGCTGCCGCTATTGGGTTCTGTTAAACCATAAGCCCCCTTCCATTCGCCACTGGCCAGCTTTGGAATGTATTTCTGTTTCTGTTCTTCTGTACCAAAATACAAAATGGGTAAAGAGCCGATACCTGTATGTGCAGCAATGGCAACACTAAAACTGTAGCCGCCGCCCAAGCCTTCGTTTACAATGGTTGATGTTATGAAGTCTTTGCCCAGGCCACCAAGATCTTCGGGAAATGAAGTGGAAAGCAGGCCCTGCTCACCGGCTTTTTCCATCAGGCTGGGCATAAGTCCGGGCTCCATTTTATCTATCCTGTCAATAATGGGATGTATCTCGTTCTGGAGAAACTGGTGACACATATCCATGACCATTTTCTGTTCCTCATTAAAGTCTTCCGGAACAAAGGTTTCGTAAGGATTGCTTTCCTTAATAATCCATTCACCGCCTTTTAATGCTGTTTTTTGTTCTGTGGTATTCATGGTAAAACATTTTAGGTTTTAAAGTATGTTGGGTGCAGCCAGTTTTGCACCTGGCTGCTTTTATTGCTTTACTTCAAGTTATCGTACACTTGTTGCAATACTTTTTTCACCACTTCAATATCATTTTTGGCCACACCAACCAGGGCTTCGTCCATTGTTTGGTTGGCAAGCTCTATGGTAGAGTCCTGCAACAGCCTGGCTTCTTCGGTAAGGCAAACGGTATTAATCCTCCTGTCCTGCTTGCTGGCAATACGTTTTACCAGTTTCAGCTTTTCCAGGTTGTCAATTAACCTGGTTATACTGGGCTTGTCCCTAAAAGTCCTGTTGCATAGCTCCTGCTGGCTAAGGCAGTCTTCTTTCCATAAATGATAAAGTATGCTCCATTGCTCAATGGTTATTTCCAGGCCGGCATTCCTAAAATTTTTCTGCATGCGTCTGGCAATAGCCGTAGCTGCCATTGCATTGATAACGCTGTAAAGTTCCCCTCGTTTAAATTGGTTGTTTGGCATATAGTTGTTTATGCAACTATTCAAAAGTACATATCCCTTTTGAATTCACAAACAATTTTTTTGGCGTGTTTTATTGCGTAGTTTTTATTACAGCGGGGCGTTGCGAAATTTCGTGATAACATAAAACACCGTCGGCGTAATAATGCCCAACCATGCTTTTTCGGGTGAGGGAAGTGTCTGTTATAGCCGAACCTCCATGCAACAAATTGGCATGCCATATAAAGACATCGCCTTTTTTAGCGTAAAAATATTCGGGCTTGGTGGTTTGCTGTTGTATCAGTTCGTCAATCTTGTCTTCATAATGCTCGTAGTTATGCCCGCCAATCAACAAAGCATTGTTTCCCGTTTGGTAGTCTTCGCTCATTACATAGTTCAGCTTATGGCTGCCGGGGTAATAAACCAGTTCTCCACTGCCGGGCTGTATATCTTCCAAAGCAATCCATACGGCAGAAAGGTAGCCCAGCGGCTCAGTGGTCATGTGAATACTATCGCTATGCGGCCGTTGTTCGCTTCCGTACACAAAGTTGATGGTTTGAAAGGGTACCGGTTTTTTCTGAAAGATGAATTCAAAAATGTCCAGTAGTTGGGCATCCCTGAATATTGTATCAATAAGGTTACTGTACTTCCAGGCATCCATTATTTTACGTCCGGTAAAATTGAAGTCCACTTTGTTTTCCTCTTTCAACCGTTCAATCTCTGCATTTATTTCATCTGCTTTTTCAGCAAACATTTGTGGAATGATGAGGTAGCCATTTTCTGGCCAGTGCAGCAGTTGCTTCTGTATTGTTGCACCAAATTTCTTGAATGCATTGTGTTGCCGGATTGCATCAACGGTAATGCCTGTTTTATCCATCCACGGAATATCATTCGAGGCCTGCTTTATATCGGCATGCGAAATACTTTGCCATAACGCTTTCTTTACGCCGAACTGTTTATACAGTTGCTTATTACGTTTCAATTTACCAAGGTTGGTTACATTGTATAACCAATAAGTAATTCGAAGGCTACGCAATATGCCTGTGTATTTCTGCACCCATCTGTTCATGCCCTAAAATTAAAAGATAGGTATCAGCTATTCAAAACAAGTATTTGTATCGTTGTAAATTGTTTCTTTGCCGCAATGTTGATGGAACTTTTTTTATATGATGTGGCCCTTATGTTTCTGGTTTATGCCATTATCATGTTATTGTATAGAAAGTGGTTTGTACGCTTAAAGCAATTTGTATATCCTGTCGATAATGTTGCTGCAACATCTTTCAGCATTATTATACCTGCCCGTAACGAAGAAGCAAATATTGGGGCCTGTCTTCAATCCATCGTGCAACAAAAATATCCATCCCAGTTATTTGAGGTGATTGTTATTGATGACCATTCAACCGATAATACCAGCTTGCTTGTGGAGCAATTGCAACAACAGCATGGCAATATCAAACTGATAAAATTGGCGGATGAGCTGAACGGGCAGATCCTGAACTCCTATAAAAAGAAAGCCATTGAAAATGCCATTGGCTATGCAAAAGGCAGTTGGATCATTACCACCGATGCGGATTGTATTGCAAAGAACAACTGGCTAAAAAGTTACGATGCTTTTATTCAGCAGCAGGATGCGGTATTTGTTGCGGCACCTGTTATATTCAGCAATAATGGCAACTTGGTGAACACTTTTCAGTACATAGATTTCATGAGCCTGCAGGGCATTACTGCAGCATCGGTAAGTGCGGGCTTCCACAACATGTGCAATGGGGCAAACCTAGCCTATAGGAAAGATGTTTTTTTTGAAGTGAACGGCTTTCGTGGCATTGACAATATTGCCAGCGGTGATGACATGCTATTGATGAATAAGATAAAGGCAGTGTACCCAACAAAAGTGTCGTTCCTTTATTCGCAGGATGCAATTGTGACCACCCATCCTATGCCAGACTGGAAAAGCTTTTTTAACCAACGTATCCGTTGGGCAAGTAAAGCAGAGCAATTCAAGAGCAAGGATAAAAAAGTATTTGCAGTACTGCTATTGGTGTATTTCTTCAACTCGTCCTTGTTTATTATGCCGTTGCTGGCAATATTCAACATCCAGTTTTTGTTGTATTGGGTTGTGTTCCTGTTGACTAAAACTTTGGTGGAGCTTGCGTTTGCATTGCCCGTGGCGAAATTTTTTGGGCAGCGGTTCATCTGGTGGTTCCCTTTATTGCAGCCTTTGCATATTGGCTATATTGTAATCTCTGGCTGGCTGGGAAAATTCGGCACATACCATTGGAAGGGAAGGAATGTAAAATAACTAACTACATCGTAATGCTTAAATAGAATTGCTGGCTTCCTCATTCTTTTCGGGCCACCAGGCGTAAACAATCAAGCAGATCATTCCAATTAATATAAACGGGAAAAGTAGTATGTTTTTCATGTCAATTGATTTTTGGTGTGACGCCTATAATTATACTAAGTTTAAAGCCCGGAAATAATTATGCCATAAAGCAAACCATAATATTTAATTTCATCTCGTGCATATCGGTAAAACAAATTCGGGCTTCGGTAAAAGGTTCCGTAAAAACAAATCGGCCGTTTTTGGCTTGATACTTATTTGTGTGGCACTGCTGCTTGCTGGCTTTGCCTATCTCGTGGCTTTGGACGGCTCCCCGTCGGCCAACAGGATCATACCCGAGATTGGCAGCAAAAAACCGGGCTTCCATATTGAAATGCTGGCTATTAAAAGAGAAAAGCAAATAGAGGATGCCAATTTTTTTTATAGGCTTGTTGGCGGACAGGAAGATGCCTACACTTACATCCCCATTCTGTCTTATGCAATAAAAGCCGATAGCATCGTGTACCAAAAATTTATTGACGAAGGCATCAGCGAAAGAAAATCCGTTTACATGGCGGGCAATAATTTCTACAAAGTAAGCACACAAACTTTCCGTTTGGGAACCGACAAGTTTGGTCGGGACATAGCAAGCCGTTTATTGATTGGTACCCGCGTAAGTTTGGGTGTGGGCCTTATTGCTGTTCTTATATCGTTAACTATTGGCATTTTGTTGGGTGCATTGGCGGGGTATTTTAAAGGCTGGGTGGACGATGTGATTATGTGGTTCATTAATGTAATTTGGAGCATCCCCACTTTATTATTGGTATTTGCCATAACACTGGTTTTGGGCAAAGGGTTTTGGCAGGTTTTTATAGCTGTTGGCCTAACCATGTGGGTAAATGTTGCCCGGTTGGTGCGTGGGCAAGTACTTGCTGTACGTGAGCTGGAATATGTGGAAGCAACAAAAGCATTGGGCTATAGCCATACAAGAACAATTTTTAAACATATACTGCCCAATATACTGGGTCCGGTAATGGTTATTGCGGCAAGCAATTTTGCCAGTGCCATTGTTATTGAAGCAGGTTTAAGCTTTTTAGGCGTGGGTGTGCAACCGCCACAACCAAGCTGGGGCTTAATGATAAAAGAAAACTACAACTTCATTATTACCCATAACCCAATGCTTGCATTGGCACCCGGTATTGCCATTATGTTGCTGGTATTGGCCTTTAACCTATTGGGCAATGGCTTAAGGGATGCGTTGAATGTGCGGAGCAAAATGTAGCCTACTGCAAAACGCTGTGCATTGTGCGGGGCATGAATCCAAAAAGGTAAATTATGTCAATTTAGATGCATAGGTTACTCTTCGCTTACTACGACATTCCTGCTGAAACTTTCTTCCAGCGAAATCAATGTTTCTGTTCGTTCTATACCTTTAATGTTTTGCAGCTTATCGTGCAGTACAAGCCTTAACTGCTGAATATCCTTGCAAACAACTTCTGCAAACATGCTGTAATTTCCTGTTGTGTAATTAACCCGTACAATCTCCGGTATCTTTTTCAGGTCCTTTGCCACGGTATCGTACAAAGAGCTTTTTTCCAGGTAAATACCAATAAAAGCAATTACATCGTAGCCCAAAGCCTTTAAGTCAATAGATAAACGCCTACCTTTGACAACTTTCAGTTCTTCGAGTTTTTTAATGCGAACATGAATGGTACCGCCGCTTACAAAGAGTTTCTTGCCCAAATCGGCATAAGAAATTTCGGCGTTCTCCATCATTGCCTGTATAATCTGCAAGTCCAGTTTGTCAAGATTAAATTTTGTGGCCATTTTCAATCCTTGTTTTAAATATTATTCAATATTAATAAATATTTATTGAACATTATCTATATTTTTAAAATAATTGTTGAAATATTTGCAACAAATAGGGCATTTGATTTAATATTGCATTGTCAACGAAGGAATAATAGTTCTTTATACTGTGGGGTGATGAAATTTTTGGCAGACATGCCCTCTTGTCTCGGGGGTGAGGATAACAGGATAAA